>OY970210.1:0-4084008 GCA_963713895.1 uncultured Solirubrobacterales bacterium
CGAACTGGGCCAGAGCGTATGGATCGACTCGCTCTCGCGCGAATGGATTCGCGGCGGGTTCCTGCGCAAGTTGATCGACGACGACGCCGTCGTCGGCGCCACCTCCAACCCGACGATCCTGCAGCACGCGATGTCCAGCGGAGACTCCTATGACGAGCAGCTGCGCGAACTGGCGGGCATGGACGCCGCGCACGCCTTCTGGGAGCTCGCGGTGCTCGACATCAAAGAAGCCTGTGACGTGTTCGCGCCGGTGTTCGAGGCGACCGGGGCGCGCGACGGGTATGTCTCGCTCGAGGTCAACCCGACGCTCGCCTACGAGACACTCATCACCTATCGCGAGGCGCTGAAGCTGCACGAGCGCGTCGACCGGCCCAACCTGCTGGTCAAGATCCCGGCCACCAAGCCCGGCCTGGCAGCAATCGAGGACGTGATCGCGCACGGACGCTCGATCAACGTGACGCTGATCTTTGCGCTGCGCCGCTACGCCGAGGTCGCCGAGTCGTACGTCAGGGGCCTGGAGCGGCTCGTCGCCGCGGGCGGCGATCCCCGCAAGGTTCACTCCGTCGCGAGCTTCTTCGTCTCGCGGATCGACACCGAGACCGACCGGCGGCTCGACCAGATCGGCGGCCACGACCAGCTCAAGGGCAAGCTCGCCGTGGCGAACGCGAGGCTCGCCTACGAGCACTACAAGCAGGTCTTCACAGGCGCCCGCTGGGAGTTCCTGGCCGGCAAGGGCGCCACGCCGCAGCGTGTGCTGTGGGCATCGACCTCGACCAAGAACCCGGCCTATCCGGACACGCTCTACGTCGATGAGCTGATCGGACCGGACACCGTCAACACGATGCCGCTCGAGACGCTCAACGACTACCAGGACCACGGCGACCCCAAGCCGCGCCTGGAGCAGGGCTTGGACGAGGCGCATGCGCTGCTCGAGCAGCTGGCGGCGGCGGGCATCGATTACGAGGACATCACCGAGACGCTCGAGCGCGAGGGCGTCGAAAAATTCTCGGCCTCCTTCGAAGAGCTGCTCGAGGGCCTGGGCGCCAAGCACGCGTCGCTCGCGCCGGCGTGAGGCGCCGGCAGCCCGCCACGGCTCGCAGTGCCGGCCAAGGCGCGCCGGGAAATCTCCCCCCGACAGGGCGCGCCCGGAGATCTACCTATTCAAAGGGGATCGGCACCAGCTCCGAGATCCGCAGGCGCCCTGCCGGGAACGCTTCGGCATAGAGCGTGAACACGCGGTATTCGTGGCCGTCGAAGCGCACCGGGCCGCTGGCGGGCAGGTTCGCGGGCGGTGAGCGAAAGCCGCTCATCACCAGCTGTGAGCCGCGATGCATCACCACTTTGACTCCCGCCAGGCGCTGGGCGAGCTTGACGTAGCCGAGATCGTCCTGGACGGAGAGCACGATCGTTCCGACCTGATGCCCGTTCAGGCGCAGCGGCGCGCGCAGCGGCGCGAGCACATACGGCCCGCCGACGTCCTCGAGCAGCGCGCCGCCGGTGTCAACGCGAATGCGCACGATGTGCTCGTTGAGCAAGGCGTCGATCGCCAGCCTTGCGGCTTCGCGTTCGTGGCCGGCAACCGCCTGGAGCAGCGGCTGGTTGTGCTGCGCGCGGCGGACCTGGACGAGCGCCCGCGGCCCCTGCTCGCCGGTGTAGATCAGCGCGGCGATGTGGCTGATCGTGTTGACAGTCGTCTGCGTCGCGCCGTGCGCGCACAGCGGAGCGATCGAGGCGGCCGGTCGCAGCAGGTAGGCACGCGCCTGTCCGGCGGGGTAGACGGCGACCGGGAACGAGATGTATCGATACGCGACGCCCGCGAGCGTCAGCGCGCCGTGTGCCGGTAGCGGGCCGCTCGGCAGCTGCGCCGAGCCGGCCACGGTCCGGCCGTGCTGGCGCAGCACCACGGAACCTTCGGCGAGACCCTTGGTCTCGTCCACGAAGCCGCTGTCCGCCCAAACGGTCGTGGCGAAGCTGGCGATCGGCGCGCCCGCCGCGTCGGTGATGCTCCCGTACAGCGGCGTGATCGCGTGCGCCGCGCCGATGTCGGCCAGAACGCGCCCGTCGCGGGTGACCTCGATGTCGGTCATGTGACCGGTCGCGAGCAGCGCATGTGCGGCGGTGCGCACGGCTGCGGGATCGTCGCGTTCGACCGCTTCGCGCAGTGCGCGCGAGTGCTCGACCAGGTAGGTCGCCGAGGCGGTGCGTTCGCTGAAGACGCCCTCGTGGTACACATGCATCGCGATCTTGCCGAGCACGTCCAGGACGGTTGCGGCGCAGGCGCTCGACAGCTGGTGCGTGGCGTCGGCGCCGATCACGGTTCCGGCCGGAGGGCCGGCTTCGCCGTTCAGGCGCGCTTCTTCGCTCGTCGCCGCCGTCGGGCTGGCGCCGCCGCACCCGAGCGCCCAGACACACGCGGCCAGCAGGGCCAGGACCGAGCAGAGGATCGCCGCGCGGGGCGCGGTCGAACGCTTTCCCACGCGCCGAAACATCCGGCCACATCCTAAGGACTCGCCGGCCACGCGAGTGAGACTGCTCTCATCTGCGCGCCAGGCTGCGTGTGCCTCGAGCGCCCGCTGCCCTGACCCGCTCGACATGCGACGTTCGCTAGGGTCCGAGCGTGGCCACGGCCGTCATAACCGGCGCCTCGACCGGCATCGGCCGTGCCACCGCGCTGCGCCTGGCCGCGGCCGGCTGGACGGTGCTCGCCGGTGTTCGCGACGCCGGCGTCGGGGATGAGCTGGCGGCGCAGGCTGGGACCAAGCTCGTGCCGGTGGCGCTGGATGTGACCGACGAGGCGCAGGTCGCCGCAGCGGCCGAGCTCGTCAGCGCACTGACGCAGGCCGAGGCGGCAGGCTCGGGAGCGGCGGGACGGCTCGACGCGCTCGTCAACAACGCCGGCATCGGCCTCGGAGGCCCGCTCGAGCTGGTCTCGGCGCAGGACTGGCGCACCCAGTTCGAGGTCAACGTGTTCGGGCAGGTCGCTGTCACGCGCGCGCTGCTGCCGGCGCTGCGCGCGGCGGGCGGGCGGATCGTGTTCGTGTCCTCGGTCGGCGGCCGCGTGTCGGTGCCGTTCAACGGGCCATACGCGTCGTCCAAGCATGCGCTCGAGGCGATCGGCGACGCGCTGCGCGGCGAGCTGCACAGCTCGCGGATCAGCGTCTCGCTGGTCGAGCCGGGAGGGGTGAAAACGCCGATCTGGGACAAGGCGCGCGCGCTCGCCGGTCAGTTCAAAGTGCCGCCGGAGCTGCAGCGCGAGTACGGGCGCGTTCCGGGGGCGCTGACCAAGGTGATGAACGACAGCGAGCGACGCGGCGTCACGCCCGAGCGTGTGGCCGCCACGATCGAGCGGGCGCTGACCGTGCGGCGTCCGCGCGCCCGCTACGTCGTCGGCAGCGAGGCGCAGCGCCTGATCCTGGCTCACGCGCTGCTGCCGACGGCCGCGTTCGACCGCGTGCTTCGCCGCGTGATGGATGTTTAGAGCCTGCCGGCTCTGACTTGGCGCTCACCGGCCCATGCCGGTCGCCCCACTCGCTACGGTAGGCCACATGAAGCTGGGCGAAAGGAGCGCGCCCACACCCGCGCACGTGCCGGTGCCACCCGCGCACGTGCCGGTGCCGGCCTCCGAGCGAGGCCACTGGCTGCTCGCGGCGACGATCGCGGCGCTGGGCATGGGCGTGCTCGTGGCGGTGCTCACGGGGTCGATCGGCGCGAGCACGCAGGCGCAGACGCCGCCCCCGGTAGTGGTGCGCGTCGCCACTCCCGCGGCTGTTCCGTCGGGGGCCGCGAGCGTGCGGGCAGGTGAGCGGGCCGTCGCCGCGGAGCGCTCTGCGGGGCAGCGCGCCGAGGCCGTCGGCGGCGCTCAGCCGGAAGAGGACTTCGCGACCTACTACGACCCGCCCCAGGTCCACATCGCCAGACGGTGGATGGAAGGCTTCTACCCGATCTACTCGGCCGCGCAGAGCACGTTCGGCGTCAACTGGCTGCTGATCGCTTCGATCCATCGCCAGGAGACCGCCTTCTCGACCGCCCCGGGCACCTACCACGGGCTGAACTCGGCCGGCTGCTGCGGCGGACCGATGCAGTTCAACGTGCACAACGGGCCGGTGAGCACCTGGAGCCTGGTCAGCGACTCCTATCGGTTCGGCTCCAGGCCGGCGGCCTACGACCACCCCACCGCGACGCACCCCTCGATCTATGACGATTTCGACGCGATCATGGCCGCGGCCCACTTACTCTCGTCTGAGGGCGCGGGCATGGGACTCGAAGACGCGGCCTGGAACGCGGCCTACGAGTACAACGGGGGCGGTCCCGAAGCCGTCACATACGCCGACCAGGTGCTGGCGCGCGCGATCGGCTGGTCCCAGCACGGCTTCTGCATCAACTGCGGCCTGGAACCGACGATGGTGCAGGCCGTCCAGGCCGCCTACGGCGCCCCGGTGCTGGCGGCGCTCGAAGCCGCTGCGGCGGCCGAAGCCAAGGCGCACCCGAAGAAGCCCAAGCCGGCTCGCTCGAAGAAGCCCGAGCCGCCTCGCCCGAAGCCGGCGAGGGTCAGGCCGCGGCCTGCGTCATGAGCTCGCCGGCGACGCGGTCACTGGCCAGCGCGGTGCCGCCGAGCAGGCGCCGCGAGAGCTCCGAGCGCCTGAAGTAAAGCGGCGCATCGTGCTCCCAGGTGGCGCCGATGCCACCGTGCACGGAGATCATCGTGCGCGCCGCGTAGTCGAGCGCACGGCCGGCGACCGAGCGCGCGGCGCTGGCGGCAAGCGGGAACTCCGCGGGCGCGCCGCGACGCGCCCAGCCCGCGTAGTAGAGCAGCGAGCGTCCGTTTTCGAGCTGGCGCAAAACCTCGGTCAGCGAGTGCTTGACGGCCTGGTAGGAGCCGATCGCGCGACCGAACGTATGGCGCTCCTTGGCGTAGGCCACGGACAGGTCGAGCGCGGTTTCGACGCTGCCCAACGACTCCGCGGCGATCAGCGCCTGGGCCAGATGCCAGGCCGCCGCGAGCGACTGCTCGGGGGCATCGAGCACCACGGCCGACGCGTCGCTGAAGGACACGTGTCCGAGCGAGCGGGTCGCGTCGTAACGGCGCACAGGCTCGACCCGCACCCCCGCGGCGTCGCCGAGCACGGCCACTCCGACCGGGCGGCCGTCCAACAGCGCCACGCCAACCAGGGCGTCGGCGCCGGGGGCGTCCGGCACGAACGCAAACTTGCCGTTCAGGCGCACGCGTCCGGCCTGCTCGTCGGCCACGGCGCTCGGCAGCTCGGCACGCCGCATTCCGTTGGCGGGGTCGCCGCTCCAGCGCTCGTGCACATCGTCGGGAGGGCAGCCCGGCAGGTAGGCCGCTCGCCGCTCGCCGCTCGCGAGGCCCGCCATGAACTCGTCCGCGCCCGGCGAGTCGCTGAGGATCGCCGTCGCGGGCAGGTGTCCGAGCAGCGGTATCGCGGCGAGCACGCGGCCGCACTCGCCGAGGACGAGCATCGCGTCGAAGGCGTCGAGTCCGGCGCCGCCGTGAGCTTCGTCGATCAACAGCCCCGGCCAGCCGGCCTCGCGCGCAGCGGGCCACATGTCGGGTAGGGCGCTCTCGTCTCCATCGAGCGCTTCGCGCGCCGCCGCGACGGTCTGAAAGCGCGACAGCGTGCCGCGCGCGGCCTCGCGCAGGAACACCTGCTCGTCTGAGAGTGCCAGGTTCATGCGGGCGCCCCTTCCTTCGCGCGCAGCTCGGAGAAGGGGATGCCCTTGTCCAGGCGCGGCTCCGGCGGGAGCCCCAGGACGCGCTCACCGACCGTGTTGCGCAGGATCTCTTCGGTCCCGCCCGCGGACTTCAGCCCCGGCAGGAACGAGATCATGTACGCCCACTGGCTGTCTTCGGCCAGCGTGTCGGGGCCGAGCACGTCCGCGATCAGATCGCCGGCTTTGATCGCGCCGTTGACGATCGTGATCTTGGCGAGGCCGGCCTCGGGGCCGGGGATCTGACCACGCTGGAGCGCGCTCAGCGTGCGGTAGCCGGTGAAGCGCACGGCCAGCAGTTCGCTGGCCAGCTCACCGAGGCCGCGGCGCACCTCTGGATCGCGCCGGCCGTCGGGGTCGCCGGCGATCGCCGCCGCGAAGCGGGCCGAGTTGTAGCCGAGCCCCTCGCTGCCGAGGCCGATCGTCACCCGCTCGAACATCAACGTGGTCAGCGCCGTGCCCCAGCCGTTGCCGACGCCGCCGACGACCGCACCGGCGTCCAGCGCCACGTCGTCGAAGAAGACCTCGTTGAACTCGGCCTCCCCGGAGATCTGGCGCAGGCCGCGCACGGTGACGCCGGGGGCGTCGATCGGCACGATGAACATCGTCAGGCCCTTGTGCTTGGGCACGTCGGCGTCCGTGCGCGCGAGCAGCAGGCCGAAGGAGGCGAACTGCGCGTTGGTGGTCCACACCTTCTGCCCGCTCAGCCTCCAGCTGCCGTCGTCCTGCAGGCGCGCGCGGGCCTGGACGGCGGCGAGGTCCGAGCCGGCGGCGGGCTCGGAGAAGAGCTGGCACCAGACCTCGTCGCCGTGCAGCATCGGGCCGAGATACCGGGCCTTCTGCTCGTCGTCGCCGTGGGCGATGATCGTCGGGCCGAGCATGCCGACGCCGATCGCGTCGAGGATTCCCGGGACTTTCGCGCGCGCTATCTCCTGGCCGCAGATCACCTGCTCGAGCGGCCCCAGCCCCTGGCCTCCATACTCCTTCGGCCAGGTCACGCCGGCGAGCCCGCCCTCGGCGAGCTTGCCCTGCCAGACGCGCCTGGCGGCGATGATCTCGTTCTCGTCTTTGAGGGCGCCAGGGCCCTGCAGCACGGGCGCTTCGCCGGCGTGCTGCTCGAGCCAGGAGCGCACCTGCGCGCGGTATGCGGCCTGCTCGGGTGTGTCGTCGAGATCCACGTCTGCTCCTTTGCGTCGCTTGGTTGACTGACCAGTCAATCGTGCGAGAACAGAGTACTCCCCTGGGCCCGATGGGCGCTCACGTCCGGGCCCGATTGGCGCTCGCGTCCGGGCCCGATTGGCGCTCGCGTCCGGGCCCGATTGGCGCTCGCGTCCGGGCCCGATTGGCGCTCGCGTCCGGGCCCGATTGGCGCTCGCGTCCGGGCCCGATTGGCGCTCGCGTCCGGGGCCGATTGGCGCTCATGTCCGGGCCCGATTGGCGCTCGCGTCCGGGCCCGATTGGCGCTCGCGTCCGGGCGCGATCGGCGCTCAAACGCCGCCCGGGATCGGCGGTTCCGGGATCGGCGCCAGGTGGTAGATGCCATAGAAGCCGCGGTCGAGCAGATATGCGGCCTGGGTGCCGGGTTCGGGCGAGTGCAGCAGCACCACGCCGAGGCGCACGCCGTCGCGTTCTGCCGTGGCGACAAGGCACTTGCCGGCTTCGATCGTGTAGCCGGTCTTCATTCCGGTCGCCCCCGGGTAGTGGTAGATCAGCAGGGGATTGTTGTTGTACAGGTACAGCCGGCCGCCCTGGATCGGGAAGGGCAGCGCGGCGGTGTCGGCGTGGACGATGCTCGCGATGCGCGGCTGCTGCAGGTCGGTGTGCGCGAGGATCGCGAGGTCCGCGGCACAGGAGAAGTTGCCTTCGTTGTAGTAGCCCGAGGGCGAGGAGTAGCGCGTGCAGCCCATCCCGAGCTTGGCGGCCTCGGCGTTCATGCGCTTCACGAACTTGTTGACCGTGCCGGCGACGTGTTCGGCGAGGGCGACCGCGGCGTCGTTGCCGGAGGGCAGCAGCAGGCCGTACAGCATTGTCTCGAGCTGGACGTCTTTGCCGAGCGGCAGCACGCCGATCCGCGAGCCGGGCATGTTCTCGGCGGCCTTCGTCACGAGCACCGGCGCGGCGGGCGGGGCGGAGAGCACGGTCAGCAGGGCGGTCATCATCTTCGTGAGGCTCGCGATGCGCAGGCGCGCGTAGGGATTCAGCTGCCACAGGACCTCGCCGGTGTCGAGGTTGAACAGCAGCCCGGCGCGCGGCGGTTCGGCGAAGCTCGTGTGCACGACGTCGTCGGCCAGCGCGCCGATGCCCGGGAGCGCGAAGGCGGGTGTCCCAAGCGGCAGGCCGATCGCCGAGCGCGCGCGCACCGCGACCGCCGCGGGGTGCGCACGGCGGTGTCGGCCGCGGGCGGTGGTCGAGCCGTGGGCGTCGTGCGAATGGGCAAGCGCCATCACGGCGGCCGCGACCACGATCACGAGCGCCAGCGCCGCGATCGCTCCCGCACGCCAGCGCGATCGCGACGGGCGTCTGCGCCGGCGCGGACTCTTCGCGGGGTTCAGGAAGGGGGACGTGCCCATCAGCGAGGCGGACTGAACAGTGCGCCGACGACCCCGACCGCTAGCAGCACGAGAATGAAGATCGCCAAGATGCTCGCCAGGGTAAACCCTTCCTTGGATATCGCGCTGAGGGTCAGGAAGGCAAAGCCGGTGATGAACAGCAGCGCGACCGCGAGCACGAGCAACCGCCTCATCGCGTCAGTACACCGGCAATCGCGGCGGCACGGGCTTGCGCAGCCGCCGCGCGAACGGCCAGATCAGCGCCAGTCCGAAGGCGAAGCCGCCGATATGCGATCAGCGCGACGGTGACGAGCGGGAAGCGCTCCAGGGGAATGTTGTCTTTGATCGGGAACACCTAAGGCCGGCCTGGATGGCGTCGCCCCGCGCGAGCTTATCCGCGGGCGCCGCGGCGCACGCCGGCGCGCGTGGTGCGCGCAAGTAGAGTCCGGCGATGAGCCTGAGGACCGCGATCTCGCTGCTCCTCGCGCTGGCCTCGACGATCCTCACGAACCTCGCCTACTCGCGCGAGCACGACGCAGCGGCGAAGCTGCCCGCGCTCTCGATGCGCCGCCCGGCTCATTCCTTGATGCTGCTCCTGGCCGACCGCAGCTGGATGTCGGGGTTCATGCTCGAGAGCGGCGGCTTCGCCCTGTATGCGGTGGCGCTTGGGCTTGGGTCGCTGGCGCTCGTGCAGAGCGTGGCCGCAGGCGGCATCGGGGTGCTCGCCTTTGTGTCGGCGCGCGCGGCCCATCGCGCGCTGCGGGGGGTCGAGCTCGGAGGGGTCGTGGTGTCGGTCCTCGGTCTGCTGGCACTCGGCGTATCGTTGGTCGGCGGCTCCGTCCAGGGGCGGGAAGGATCGATCACGGTGCTCCTGATCTGGCTGGGAACAACCGCTTTGCTGGCGGGTGCTCTGGCGTACGTAGGGCCGCGGATGCTCGGGAAGGCGATCGCGAATGGAGTCGCTGGAGGGCTGATGTTCTCGATCGGGGACATATCCACGAAGCTGGTCACACAAGGAGGGGCACGGGTCGGATTCCTGGTGACGCTGGTCCTCGGGTACACGCTCGGCACGGCGCTGCTACAGGCCGGCTACCAGGCGGGCGAGGCGCTGACGGTCGCGGGCGTGGCGACGCTGCTCACGAACGCGCTGCCGATCGCCGCGGGGATGGCCGTGTTCGGAGAGTCGGCACCTGCGGGCGCCTTGGGAGTCCTGCGTGTGTCGGCCTTCGTCGCGGTGATCATCGGCGCCGTGATGCTCGCGCGACCGCACTCGCGCCGGGCCGGCGGGAGCGGCCGCGTGGGCGAGGCTACGGCAGGGGAGCCGGCTGGCGCCTGAGCATCTCCACATGCTGGTCGGCGTGGTAGCTCGAGCGCACCAGCGGCCCTGCCGCGACGTGCTCGAAGCCGAGCTCATACGCCGCGGCCTCGAGCGCCGCGAACTCGTCGGGATGCCAGTAGCGCACCACCGGCAGGTGCCGCTCGGACGGGCGCAGGTACTGGCCGACGGTGAGTACCTTCACCCCGCTCTGGCGCAGCGCCGCGAAGGCGCCGACCAACTCATCGTGGGTCTCGCCGAGTCCCACCATCAGGCCGGACTTGGTCACGACCTCGCCCTCGCCCAGCTCACCGGCTATGCGCAGCACCCGGCAGGAGCGCTCGAAGTCTGAGCCGCGGCGCGCGAGCGGGTACAGGCGCGGGACGACCTCGACGTTGTGGTTGAAAACGTCGGGGCGCTCTGCGATCACTTTCGCGAGCGGCATCTCCTGGCCCTGGAAGTCGGGTGTCAGGACCTCGACCTGGCAGCCGGGCGCCTGCCGGCGCACCTGGCGGATGACCCCCACGAACGCGCTCGCGCCCTTGTCGGGCAGGTCGTCGCGATCGACCGAGGTGATCACGGCGTGACGCAAGCCCATGCGCGCGATCGAGCGCGCCACGCGCGCGGGCTCGAGCGGATCGTTCCAGGTGGGCTTGCCGGTCTTGACGTTGCAGAAGCCGCAGCGGCGGGTGCAGGTGTCGCCGAGGATCATGAACGTCGCGGTTCCGCGCTCCCAGCACTCGCCGACGTTCGGGCAGGCCGCCTCCTGGCAGACCGTGTGCAGGTTCTCGGCTCGGATCAGCTCGGATAGCTCGCGATAGCGCGTCCCGCCGGGCGCGGGCACCTTCAGCCACGGCGGCTTGCGCTCGCGCAGGGGGCGCACGTTCGGGCCGAGCACGCGGAGCACGTCCATGCCGCCGGGGTTCGAGCGCGACCGCGTGGCGTTCATGCCGGCACCGGCTCGCGCGAGCGCGCGAGTTCGAGCTGGCGCGGCGAGAGCACTCGCGCCCGCCGATCGTAGGCCTCGCAGAAGCGCTCGGTGACGTTCGTGCGGAACTTCTCGGCGTCGAGCCTGCGCCCGGGCGCAAGCTCGCGTGCTATCGAGGTCATCTCCACCTCAGGCAGGCCGCACGCGATCACCCACGAGAAAGGGTCGAGGTCCATGTCGACGTTGACCGCGAACCCGTGCGTGGTGACGCCGCGCGAGACGTGCACGCCGATCGAGGCGATCTTGCGATCCCGCGTCTGCCGGCGCGCGGGGTTTCCTACCCACACGCCGGTGTAGTCGATGCCCTCGTCGCGGCGTGAGCGCCCGTGCACGCCTTCGTCGCTGAGGGCGGCGATGATCGCCCGTTCGATCGTGCGCAGGTATCGATGCACGTCGTCGATGCGCATGATCGGATAGCCGACGAGCTGGCCGGGCCCGTGGTAGGTGAGCTGCCCGCCGCGGTCGACGCCGACCACCTCGATGCCCTTCGCGCGGTAGAAGTCCTCGCCGAACGGCAGATCATCGGCGCCGGAGCGCCGCCCGCGCGTGTAGACCGGCGGATGCTCGAGCAGCAGCAGCGTGTCGGGCAGCTCATCGGCCTGGCGCTGGGCGCGGATCTCCTCCTGGACGGCGAGCGCGTCGCGGTAGGGAACCGTGCCCAGGTGGCAGACCCACATCTCCGGCGAGGACGGTTCGGCTCGGCTCATCGGCTTGATACTCAGGTTAGCTGCGCTCGTCGGCGGGCCGCCGGGCGCTCGCTTCAGGATCTCCGTCGAGCCCGGCCGGCTCAGAGATGGGGGACACGGCCCGGACGTCGAGGAGCTCCGTGAGTCCTTCGAAGTCGTCAGGGTTGCGTGTGTAGAGCGGGAGCTCGTTTGCGAGAGCGGTGGCGGCGATCAGCATGTCGAGTGCTCGCCGGCCTCTGGCCTTGCGACCAGCTGCGAGCAGGGCGGCATAGACACGTCCGTAGGCTCGACCCGCGAGAGCGTCGAAGGGAAGCTGGTCGAAGGTCGCCTCGGCCGCCTGCAGGCGCTCGATCCGGCCGGCTCGCTCCTGCGGGTCGGCGGTCGCGTGTGGACCGGCCGAGAGCTCTGCGATCGTGATCGCAGAAATGGCGAGCTCGACCGGCAGGTCCTCCTCGCTGAGCAGGTCGAGGTCGATCACTGCCGAGGTGTCGAGCAGCCCGCGCCGGTGCCGCTCGGGATCAGGCACCCGGCTTGACCCGGGTCCGCGGTGCCGGGTCCTGATCTATGAGACGGTCGATGTCTGCGCGAAGCCGCCTGTGGTCGATCCGCGTCATGCCTTTGAATGCGGCGAGTGCCACGTCGGCCGGGACGAACTGCCGGCGATGGATCGGTCGCAGCTCGCCCACCGGCGCCCCGTTGCGGGTGACGATGAAGGATTCGCCGCGGTCCAGGTCACGCATGATCTCGCCACTGTCGTTGCGCAGCTGGCGCTGTGTGATCTGACGTGCCATGGCAGAAGCGTAGCACGCGTGCTATGGCGGTAGCATGAGCCCGAAAGCTTTGTAGCCGCGACCCCACCTCGTAGCCGCGACCTCACCTCACAGCGCGAGCGCCGCCGGTGCTTCCAACAGCTCGCGCACCCGCGCCAGGAAGCGGGCGGCGCCGGCGGCGTCGAGGATGCGGTGGTCGCAGGCGAGCGTGGCGGTCATCGTCTCGCGCACGACGATCTCAGCGCCTGCACCCTCGATCTCCCCGTGCGCAGCCTCGCTCCGGGTGCCCGAATCCTCGTGCCGAGCACGCGCCGCCGGGCGCGGCGCGACCGTGCCCACCGCGAGAATCGCCGCCTGCGGTGGATTGACGATCGCGGTGAACGAGCTGACGCCGAACGCGGCGAGGCTTGCGACCGTGAACGTGGCGCCGCCGAGCTCGGGCGGCGCGATCGAGCCCCCCCGCGCGCGCGCGGCCAGCGCGCGGATCTCGCGGGCGATCTCCCCCAAAGACTTCAGGTCGGCGTCGAACACCGTCGGGGTGACCGGCGCGCCGCCGCCCGTGTCGTCGGGCCCGGCCCATAGCGTCACCCCGACGTTGACCCGCGAGTGCAGCTGCAAGCGCCCGTCGCGATAGCTCGAGTTGATGCGACGGTGCTCGCGCAGCGCCAGGGCACAGGCCTTGACGAGCATGGCGTCATAGGTCGGGATCGCGTCCGCGTTTTCCGCGCGCGCCGTGGCCGGCCCCGTGTCGTCGCGGATGCGGCGATCGGCCGCGCGCGTCTGAAGCTGGTCCCGCAGCGCAGCGCACTCCTGCATGTCGATGTCGCACTGGAGCGCGAGGTGCGGGATCGTGGCCTTCGACTCGGCCATGCGCCGGGCGATCGTCTGCTGGGCGCGCGAGAGCTCGATCTCGGTGGTCTGGCCCTTCGCCGTAGCGAGACCGTCTGACCCCTCGCGGGTGCCACTAAAAGCGCGCTCCTGAGCCATGTCGGCCACCATAGAGCACGTCTGCCGTACCGCAGGCCCCTCGCTTGCGATGCGAGGTCGGTCGCCGGCCGCATCCAAAAAGGCTCGCTGGGCCCGGTCATCGCACGGGCGCAGCCCCCTGTATCTGGGGTTTTGCCCGCAAATTGCGCCATATCGGATACCAACCTGTTGATCTTGCCGTCATTGTCGGTTCTGATGGCGCAGGCTGCGCAACGCCCGTCCGTGTTGCTGTAGGCGTGTTTCCGCCACTGATTGAGGGTGGTGTTCGGGCAGCCCTCGGCGGTGATTCTGGATTGCTGGTGGTTGTGACGGATCTCGATCCGAGCGCTATCCCTGTGGACGTTATGCGCGAGGTGCATGTCGTCATCCTGGATGACATCCGCGTGGCGGATGGTTCCACATTCGCTGCGCTGGAAGATGCATGGCCCGGCGTGGGCGTGCTGGTGCTTGCGCATCAGCCCACCCGCGCCTACTGCCTGCGGATTCTGAGCCTTGGTGCGCGGGCTTGCATCTCGAAGGACGCAGCGGTCGCCGAGATTCTCACCGCGGTGCACTTGACCTCCGACGGAGAGCACTTACTCGTCAGCGCCGACACGCTCGCAGGCGTGCACCCGCAGCGTGCAGGGCTACTTTCGCTAACCGCACGGGAGAGGGCGGTACTTCACGTGGTGAGCAGTGTCGAAATCTCACCGCAGGGCAACGTCGGGCCGGTCCGCCCAGTCGAACGGGTACCGTCCCTGCCAGGAGGCGAAGCTCCGGACTACACCTGGCAAGAGGCCATTAGCAACGCAGGCAGCGCGCTCGTGGCTACCACGTCCGGTGTCCCGACGGAACCGATCTGGTTACACCCGGCCGGGGCGAGATGCCCCAGCTTCGGGCGCAAGATAGCTGTCGGCCATGGCGAGATTCTCGGGATGATCGCGGGGCACAAAGGCACATTCCACATAGCCTGGGACAACGCGAAAAGCGAACTAGAGATCACGTCGGCGCGGGTGGCATGCAGCGCACGATAGCGACCGGCGCAGGACGGGAGCCCCCTTGGATCACGCGAAACTAGCCTGCTCGGTATAACGGGAGGAACGATCGCTTACGGTAAAGATGCGGGCGCTACGGATCACATTGGCGCTGATCGGATGATGCGTCGCGGGTCCCGGTTGGCGTTCTGGCTCACCCGCCGAATGCGTGTGCGGGCGGTCGGCGCAGGCGCGCCGTTTCGGCGGCTGGCGGGTGGGGTTTGTGTCGTTCGCCAGCGACGGTGTGCGCTATGTGGCGTGGCAGCATTCGGTGGGTGGCAGGGTCGTGGTGTTCGATACGCGCACGGGCAAGCGTCATTCGCTCTCGGTGCCGGCGGGCTGTGAACTGGCAAACGAAGAAGAACGGAATTTCGTCCGGGTGGCCGATGGCGTACGATTCCTGGTGGATTGCACGCACGTCCAACCGGACGGGACACTCGCCCTGGATGGGAGGAGCGGATCTCTCGGCGAACTGCCCGCACTGAGCACCGGGAATGGGTGGGCGGCGCTGGGCACACACTACGTGCTTGGGTTGAGCTACCCGACGTCGAACAGCGTCGGGATGATCGGCGCGCTGGCGAGCGACTCGTCGGACTCGGCCCAGAGCGTCGCCCCGACGTTGACGCGCCAGTGCAAGCTGCAGGCGCCCGTCGCGATAGCTGGAGTTGGCGCAAGGGTGCTCGCGCAGCGCCAGGGCACAGGCCGTGACGAGCATTGCGTCGTAGGCCGGGATCGTGTCCCCGTCCTCCGCGGGCGCCGCTACGGGCCCGTCCGCGCCTGCGGCGCCCGCCGCTGAGGGCCCTCTGCGGCGTCCCGGGCGCGTCGATCGGCTGCCAGCCTCTCATCCCGCGTGCGAAGCGCAGCGCACTCGTGCATATCGACGTGTTAAGCCCGGATCTTGTCGGCGAATCGCTCGCGGGCTGCCTGACGAGTGACGCCGAGCGCGATGCCGATCTCGCCCCACGATCGACCGTTGGCGCGTGCGCGCGCAACCAGCTCGCGAACGCGAGCCTCACCGGTGCGCACACCATCGACAGCCTCTGCAAGCGTACGCAGGTCGGTCGTGTCGTCCATCGGGACGCCAGCTGGATCGAACTCCTCGGCGAGCTTCGCCGCTCGCTGGATCTCCTTTTCGGTGTGCATGACTTTCGCTCCAGTCATCGGTGGGGTAGGTATCGGGGGCGGGCGCGCATCGCGTGGACTACCACCGTGTCGTCCGTATCGATGCCGAGCACGCCAACCTCGAGCAGGTCACCATTGCGAGCGGGACCGAGGCGCATCATGAAGTCGTCATCGAGTCGCCACTGTGCGATGGGATTGCGAACGGCGTGAAGCATGTCCATATCAGCGATGCCATGCTTCCGAGCTGCCTGCACGACCCGCACAAATGACAAGATATCTTGTCAGGCGGGGTTCGTCAAGAGGCCTTGTCACGGGCGAACGCGAATCGCGCTGTGGCCCGGGTAGAGCGCGAACGCCGGCCGCCAGGCAGCTCCGAGTGGGGCCTCGGTCGAGCGCGAACGCCAGCCGGCACCACGACTGGGGTTCGGGTCGCGCGCGCCGCCCGCTCGGGGTTGCGGGACATGGAAGTCCCGCGCCACTCACCTATCTCTACGAGCCCCGTGCGCGGATGCGCCCCAAAATCACCCCCAATCTCTGCCCGCGACCCATCGTCCCCGCCACGAGGGACGGCTTCGCCGGCCCGGCGCTCGAGCCCTACATAGCGGGAGGGGGTACTCGGCGGGAGGGGCGGGCCCCCTCCCGACCTCCCCCATATCAGGCCCACCCTCCCCGGGCCTGCCCTCCCTTAGCTGTCCTAAACCTCGACGGCGCCCCAGCGCGCCACGAAGTCCTCGACGTGCAGCTGACACAGGTCGGCGCGCAGCGAGCGCGCCAGGCGCGAGGCGCCCTGCGGCGGGCAGTCCCAGAACAGCACCACTTCGCCGCTCTCGACATCGACCAGCTCGATGTGGTCCACGCGGCTCGTGTCGGCGAGCAGGGCCGGCGCGCGTCCGCCGCGCGTGACGATCAGCCTGTACGCGCGATTCGCCCTCATCTCGCCGCCGCCTGCTCGGGAGCATCGTCCCCGACAAACACCGTGCTGCCAACCTGCACCGCGGGAACATAGCTCACGCCGGCGTCGGCTGCGCGGGTCGTCGCGGCGTGCAGCTGGCGGCGCACCGATTCCAGCCCGGCGCCGCGCAAGACGGCGGCCGGGTGCAGCTCGCAGGCCGCGGCCGCGATCACGACGTTGTCTGCCAGCGCCAGCGAGCGCCCGCCGGCAAACGCCTGGCGAAAGGCGGCCTGCGCGAACGCAGTCGCCCGCCCGATCGACTTCGCGTAGGTCGCGACCAGCATCGCCTGCTCGCTGTCGAACGGGAAGTCCGGCGGCCAGCGCAGCGGCAGCGCCCCTTGACGGCTTGCGCGCAGCTCCAGCGCCGCGCGCAGCTCGGCGGCGGATGCGCCCGGCGAGTCGTGCCGTGGCGACTGCGCCTCTGACGACTGCGCCTCTGACGACGGCGATCCTGACGACGGCGATCCTGACGACGGCGATCCTGACGACGGCGATCCTGACGACGGCGATCCTGACGACTGCCATCCTGACGACTGCGCTCCGGGCAGATCGCGCGCGAGCACCGGCTGCCACTCGATCCGCATTCCCCCGTGCGCGCCCAACACGTGCTGTATGCGCTCGCCGGCGAGATAGGCCGATGGACTTGCCAGGTCGAAGTAGAAGACCGCCTCGAGGAGCGCCTCAGCCGTGGATGAGCCAGCCCTCGGTGGCACGTCCCGCCTCCATCACCGCCTCCGACAGGGTCGGGTGACCGTGCACGATGCGGGCCACCTCGCTGTAGCCGCCCTCGAGCGCACGCACGTTGACGAGCTCCTGGATCAGCTCGGTGGCGCGCGAGCCGACGATGTGCCCGCCGAGCAGCTCTCCGTAGCCGCGCTCGCCGACCAGCTTGACGAGCCCGGTGCGATCGCCGTAGACGGTGCCGCCCCCGACCGCGCCGTAGGGGACCTTGCCGACGACCACGTCATAGCCCTGCTCGCGGGCCTGGGCCTCGGTCAGGCCGAACGAGCCGACGTTCGGCATGCAGAACGTGGCGCGCGGGATGTCGAGGTAGGCCAGTGGATGGGTGGGCAGGCCGGCGGCGTCCTCGACCGCGATGATGCCCTCGTCGGAGGCCTTGTGCGCGAGCGCGGGCCCGAGCACCAGGTCGCCGATCGCGTACACGCCGGGCACGCTCGTGCGCATGGCGCCGTCGACGCGCACGAGTCCGCCGGCGTCGAGCTCCACACCCGCCGCGTCCAGGCCGAGCGCCTCGATGTCGGGCGCGCGCCCGGCCGCGATCACCAGGTAGTCGACCTCGGTGGAATCAGAGCCATGGGAGAAGCTCACGGCCGTATCCGAGGCCTGGACGGAGTGGATCGGCGTGTCGGTGTGCACGTCGATGCCCTGACGACGCAGGCCGCGCTCGACCAGGCGCGAGATATCGGCGTCCTCGGTCGGCAGCACACGGTCGAGCGCCTCGAGCAGCAGCACCCGCTCGCTGCCCAAGCGCGCGAACCCCGACGCGATCTCCGTCCCCGAGGCGCCCGCGCCGACCACGGCGAGGCTGCGCGGCAGCTCTGCCAGCGCCCAGGCCTCCTCGGTGCCGAGGATTCGTCCGCCGAGCTCAACCCCCGGGATCGACCGGGGCACCGAGCCCGCGGCGAGAACCACCGTGGGCGCCACGATCCCGCGGTCGCCCACGCGCACGCCCATGCCGGCGCCGTTGCTCCCCGTGACCGGCGAGAGGGAGGCGTCGCCCTCGATCAGATCGATGCCGTTTTTCTTGAACAGGCCAGCGACCCCCGAGGTGAGCGTCGTCACGACCTTCTCACGGCGGGCCTGCACGGCGCGATAGTCGACCTCCACGCCATCCACCTTCAGGCCGAAGGTGTCGGCCTCGCGAATCTCGCTGAGCAGGTCGGCCGAGCGCAGCAGCGCCTTGGCCGGTATGCAGGCGTAGTTGAGGCAGCGTCCGCCGACCTTGTCCTTCTCGATCACCGCGGTCCGCTTGCCGAGCTGGGCGGCGCGGATCGCGGCGACGTAACCGCCCGGCCCGGAGCCGATGACGATGCAG
This sequence comes from uncultured Solirubrobacterales bacterium, assembly GCA_963713895.1. Lineage (GTDB taxonomy): Bacteria > Actinomycetota > Thermoleophilia > Solirubrobacterales > Solirubrobacteraceae > Palsa-744. The sequence continues at coordinate 18,166 of OY970210.1, forward strand.
TCGTAGGACGTGTCGGCCATCGCGGCGCGAGCCTATCGCAAGCCCGATCCCGAGCCGGGACCTGCTGGTGGACGCGGGTGTGGGGGCGCCGAGCTGCCCCTATTGCGGGCCCTGCGCCTGCATCCGGCCCATCACGCGCACGAGCTTCCAGAACAGCCAGCCGGCCAGCACGATCGAGATCAGGCACAGGACCGCCGCGAGCACGGTCGATGCGACCACGAGCGCCAACGACGTCACGATGATCTGGAACGCGAGCAGCGCCTCGAAGGCGAGCACGGCCCAGTAGCGGCAGCGATACATGTTCCACGCGAGCAGCGCCAGCACGCCCGCGAGGAACAGCCCGCCCGCCAGCGAGCCGCCGCGCCGGCTGAGCCCGTGGATCGTGAGCGCGCCGACCACGACGGCGATCGCCAGCAGGCCCGCCACCGCCACAGCCACGCGCAGCGACACCGGCCGCTCCCCGGGCGCCAGCGGCGTGAGCGACGCGCGCAAGAGCTCATCGCGGGACTCCTTCGAGCGCGCGCGCTCGATCGCTCGGCGCTCCTGGGGTGGCTCACGCATGTCAGGTCCGCTGCCGCTGTTCGTCCGTGGTGTTCGCACGGGCATCGTCCAAGCGCACACGCAGCTCGCGCGCGGCGCGCTCGGGCTCGTCCGCGTCGGCGATCGCGCGCAGCACGCAAACCCTGGATGCGCCCGCCGCGAGCACCTCAGCGAGATTGCCGGCGTCGATCGCGCCGATCGCAAAGAACGGCACCGGCGCGTTGGCGGCGGCGTAGCGCACGAGCTCGAGCCCCACGGCCGGGCGGCCCGGCTTGGTCGGGGTCTCGTGAATCGGGCCCACGCCGATGTAGTCCACGAGCGCTCGATCGACCTGGTCGATCTGCGACGGCGAGTGGGTCGACAGTCCGATCAGCCGCTCCGGCCCGACCAGCTCGCGAACCTCGGCTGCGGGCATGTCGTCCTGACCGACGTGGACGCCGTCTGCGCCGGCCGCGAGCGCCACGTCGGGGCGGTCGTTGACGATCAGCAGCGCGCCCAGGCGCCGGCACTGCTCCTGCGTGGCGCGTGCCAGCGCAGTGAGCTGATCGTCGGGCAGCTGCTTCTCGCGCAGCTGGACGATGTCGGCTCCGCCGCACACCGCGGCGCGCACGAGGCCGGCAAGCGGCGGTCCGGTGGACGACGCCGCGCACACGAGGTAGAGCCTCGATGCCGCGAGACGCATACGCCGGGTGGCGCCGACAGGCTCTGCGGAGATCGGTGGCATGGATGTGTGAGCGAAGGTTGGGCGGCGTGAGGACGATCGGGTGGCTGCGTAACCGCCCAAAACGGCAAACTGGTTGTGTCTAGAGTGATCTAGCACTGTTAGCCATGGCGAGCATCAACCGTATGCGAGATCACACCAAGCCGGTCGACGTGGCAATCGTGGGCGGGGGCATCGCGGGACTGGTGTGCGCCTGGCGGGCGCGCCGCGAGGGCCTGTCGGTGACGGTCCTCGAGCGGGACACGCTTGGATCGGCAACCTCGTCGGTGGCGGCGGGCATGCTCGCGCCCGTGACCGAGGCCGAGTTCGGCGAGGCCGGAGGCCGGATGCTCGAGCTCAGCCTGCGCTCGGCGCAGATGTGGCCGCAGTTCGCGGCCGAGCTCGAGGAGCTCACGGGAATGGAGGTGGGACTGTTGCGGACCGGGACCCTGATCGTGGCGCGCGACGATGACGAGGCGCGCGAGCTCGAGCGCCAGCTCGCGTTCCGTCGCTCGCTCGGGCTTCGTGCCGAGCGCCTGCGCGCCAGCGTCGCGCGCGAGCGTGAGCCCGCGCTCGCTCCGACCGTGCGCCTCGCGGTGGAGTCCCACGACGATCACGCAGTCGATCCACGCCGCGCGCTGGCCGCGCTGCGGGCGGCGTGCGAGGCCTGTGGTGTCGCCCTGCGCGAGCACACCACCGTCAACTCGCTCGCGCTGGACGGCGCCGGCCGGCGCGTGACCGGTGTGGTTCTAGGCGGAGGGGAGCGCGTGATGGCCGGCCAGGTGGTGCTGGCGGCCGGCGCCTGGAGCGCTCAGGTCGCGGGCCTGCCGCAGGACGCCCGCGTCCCGGTGCGGCCGGTCAAGGGCCAGATCCTGCGCCTGCGCGACGCCGGCGGTCCCGGGCTGGTGGGGCGCCCCGTGCGATTCGAGGGCGGCTACGTGGTGCCGCGCGCGGAAGGCAGGTACGCCGTCGGGGGAACCGTCGAGGAGAAGGGCTTCGATACCGCCCCGACCGCCGGCGGCGTCTACGAGGTGCTGCGCGCCGCCTGCGAGCTGGTGCCGGGGATCGACGAGCTGCAGATCGAGGAGCTCTCGGTGGGCCTGCGCCCGGGCACACCGGACAACGCGCCGGCGATCGGGCCCGGCGCGCTCGCGGGCCTGACCTGGGCGACGGGCCACTACCGCAACGGGATCCTGCTCGCCCCGCTGACCGGCGAGCTGGTCGCGGCCACGCTCACAGGCGAGACCCGAGAGCTCGACCAGCTGCTCGCCGCGTGCGCGCCTGAGCGCTTCGCCGCGGCGCACGCGAGGGCGAGCGCGTGATCCAGCTCAACGGCGAGCGCGCCGAGGTGGAGCCGGACGCGACGCTCGGGAGCGTGCTGGCGCTGCTCGGCGTAAGCCCGCAATCGCGAGGCGTCGCAGTGGCGGTCAACGGCGAGGTCGTGCCGCGCGCTCGGTGGGAGACCTACACGCTCGCGCCTGACGCAGACGTCGAGGTGCTGACAGCCATGCAGGGGGGGTGAGCGGTGCCGGCTGCGTCCGCCACGCGCGAGGACACGCTGACGATCGCCGGGCGAGCGCTGCGCTCGCGCCTGTTGCTCGGCACCGGCGGGTTCCCGTCGCTACAGCTGATGGCCGCGGCGATCGCGGCGAGCGGCAGCGAGCTGGTCACGGTCGCGCTGCGCCGCGTCGACCCGGCGGCGAAAGGCTCGCTCGTCGATGTGCTGGCGCAGGCCGGGGTCCAGCTGCTGCCGAACACGGCCGGCTGCCGCACCGCGCGCGACGCGGTCCTGACCGCCAAGCTGGCGCGCGAGGCGTTCGCGACCGACTGGATCAAGCTCGAGGTGATCGGCGACGAGGACACGCTGATGCCCGACGCGCCGGAGCTGCTGCGGGCAGCCGAGGAGCTCGTCGACGAGGGCTTCGTCGTGCTGCCCTACACGACCGATGACCCCGTGCTGGCCCGCCGCCTGGTCGACGTCGGCTGCCAGGCGGTGATGCCGCTCGGCTCGCCGATCGGCAGCGGCATGGGCATCCGCAATCCGTACAACATCGGCCTGATCCGCGAGGCCGTGGACGTGCCGCTCGTGCTCGACGCGGGCGTCGGCACCGCCTCGGACGCGACCATCGCGATGGAGCTCGGCTGCGACGGCGTGATGGCCGCCTCGGCGATAGCGCGCGCCCAGGATCCGGTGCGGATGGCCCGCGCGATGCAAGCGGCGGTTCAGGCCGGCCGCGACGCGCGCCTCGCGGGGCGCATCCCCGAGCGCCGCTACGCGACCCCGTCAACGCCCGAAGCGGGACGGGCCCACTTCGACTAGGGCCGGGAGGCCCGATCAAGGGAGCCTGGAGGGCTCCCATTGGTCTCCGAGGGGCCGGCTGGAGGCCGGCCCGAGCACTATTTGACGACTTCGATGGTTCCGTTCATCGTGGTCGGCTGCAGCGTGTTCTCGTAGTGAATGATCCCGGGCTTGGTCACGGTGATTTCGAACGTGCCGCCTTCGCCGAAGTTCTTGGAGGCAAACTTGGCGACGCCGCCCTCGCTGGTCACGTTGTGCGGAATCGTGTCGTAGTTGGTCCACTTGATCGTGCTGCCGACCTTCACCCTGACCGTGTCGGGCGCGATCGCGATGTTGCGGTAGGCGATGCTCACGACCCCGCTCTGCACCGGTGCGGAGGGAGATGGTGAGGCGAACTTGGGAGTCGTGTCGGGCTGCAGGCCTGGGCTGGTGGAGGTCTTCGAGGTGCCGCCCGCCGACGTTCCGCCGGTGGCCGACGCGCCCCCGGAGCCGTTGCTCGCCGAGCTGCCGGCCGCGGACGAGGTGGTGGTGCCCGTGCTCGTCGTGGTCGAGCTCGCGGGCGTGCCGGCGGTGGTCGAGCCCGAGCCGCCCGACCCGCAGCCGGCGAGCGGCAGCAGCGCACAGCACGCGGTCGCGATGGCAAGCAGTGATCTCTTCACCGGGGCATCCTAGACTGGCCGCTCCATGCCACGTCATTTTCTCACCGGCGAAGAGCTGTCCGCGCCAGAGCTCGACGCGCTGCTCGATCGCGCGTTGCAGCTGAAGGCCGCGCCGCTGTCCTCGCGGGCGCTCGCGGGCGCCAGCGTGGCGCTGATCTTCCAGAAGCCCTCGACGCGCACGCGCGTCTCGTTCGAGTCCGGCGTGCACGAGCTCGGTGGCTGGCCGCTGGTGTTGCGGGCCGACGAGCTGCAGCTATCGCGCGGCGAGGCCCTGCGCGACACGGCCTATGTGCTCTCGCGCCACGTCGCCGCGATCGGCTTGCGCACCGGCCCGGACGCGATGCTCAAGGAGCTGGCCGAGCACAGCAGCGTCCCAGTCGTGAACATGCTCACGGCGCTCCACCATCCCTGCCAGGCGCTCGCCGACCTCGTGACCCTGCGCGAGGCGCTTGGCTCGGTGCAGGGCGTGCGCGTGGCCTATGTCGGTGACGGCAACAACGTCGCGCGCTCGCTCGCGCTGCTGGGCATGCTCGCAGGCCTCGATGTCGCAATCGCCTCGCCGCCCGGCTACGAGCTGGACGCGCAGGCTCCGCTACCCGCGCCAGCCGCGGCGCGCGGAACGCTCACGCTCTTCAGCGACCCGCGCCAGGCGGTGGCGGGCGCGCAGGCTGTGTACGCCGACGTGTGGGTCAGCATGGGCGACGAGCAGACCGCGGCGACGCGCACGGCGGCGCTCGCCGACTACAAGCTCGACGACGCCCTGCTCGATCTGGCGGCGCCGGGCGCCTTTGCGATGCACGACCTACCCGCGCACCCCGGCGAGGAGATCTCGCCGGAGGTGCTCTACGGGTCGCGCCAGCGGATCTGGGACCAAGCCGAGAACCGCCGTCATGCCCAGAAGGCGCTGCTCGAGCTGCTGGTGAGCCCGGCAGCCGGCGAGGCAGGAGCATCATGACTGTCGAGACGACCGCAGGCGAGCGCGCGGCGCGGCCACGACCGGGCGACGAGCTCGAGCTGGAGGTCGAGTCGCTGGCGTTCGGCGGCGAGGGAGTTGCGCGGCTCGGCGCGGAGGGGTATGTCGTGTTCGTGGCGGGCGCGATGCCGGGCGATCGCGTGCGTGCCACGGTCAGCCGCCGCAAGCGCAGCTACGCCCGCGCGTACACCACCGCGATCCTGCGCCCGAGCGCCGAGCGAATCCCGCCGCGGGCGCAGCACCCGGGGGTGCCGTGGCAGGTGCTGCCCTATGAGCGCCAGCTTCAGGTCAAGCAGTCGCAGGTGCAGGACGCGCTGCAGCGGCTCGGTCGGTTGGACGGGTTCGAGCTGCAGGAGATCGTGCCGGCCGTGCAGCAGTGGCGCTATCGCAACAAGCTCGAGTATTCGTTCGGCGACGGTCCCGACGGTGAGCTCGTATGCGGCTTTCACGCCTCCGGAGGTTGGAAGGAGGTCGTCGCGATCGGGGACTGCCTGCTCGCGTCGGAGATCGGCAATCGCGCCCGCGAGATCGCGCTGCGGTGGTGTCGCGGGCAGGGCCTGGCCGCGCGCGACCGGACCGAGAGAGACGCCGGTCCCGCCCCAGATGGGCGCGTGCGCCTGCGCAACCTGGTCGTGCGCGAAGGGCGGCGCACCGGCCCGCAGCTGCAGGTGCGGCTCGTCAGCACCGACGGCGAGCTCGACGCGGGCGCGTTTGCGCTCGAGCTCAGCCGCGAGCTCGGTGAGCATCTCGGCGGCGTGCTGTGGACCCGCTCCGGGAGCCTCGCGGAGACGACGGCCGGCGGGGAGACCGAGCTCGTGTGGGGCGAGGCCGAGCTGCCCGAGCGCCTGCGCGAGCTGGATCTGAGGATCTCACCGGAGGCCTTCTTTCAGACCAACACCGAGATGGCCGAGCGGCTGTACGAGCTCGTCGGCGAATATGCCGGGCTCGCTGGTTGGGAGCGCGTATACGACCTCTACTGCGGGCTCGGCACGATCGCGCTGAGCCTCGCCCCGCGGGCCGGCGAGCTGTGGGGCATCGAGCTGATCGAGCCTGCGGTCGCCGACGCGATCGCCGCGGCCGAGCGCAACGGCGTCACCAACGCTCGCTTCTTCGCAGGCGACGCCCGCACGGCCCTGCCCGAGCTGACGCGCCGCGCGGGCCGGCCGGACGTGCTCGTGGTCGACCCTCCGCGCGCGGGTCTCTCGAAGAAAGTGATCCACCGGATCATCGAGGCCTCGCCGCGGCGGATCGTGTACGTCTCGTGCAACCCGACCACGCTCGCGCCCAACGCGGCGGAACTGGGCCAAGCGGGCTGGACGCTGACACGCGTGCGCCCGGTCGACATGTTCCCGCAGACTCACCACGTCGAGTGCGTCGCGCTGCTCGAGCGTCGGTAACCGCTTGGTGCCGCGCGTGGCGAAAGCCCACGACGCGCGGGAGGTCGTTGAGATGGCGTGGCGTCACCTACCGCTTCGCCATCGCTCGCTACTCGAATCTATTGGCGCGTCGCAATGGAAGGTCGTCAGCGCGCCACTCGGGCGGGCTGCGAGCGAATTGCTTGTATCGGCCGGCGAGACTCGATGGCCTCCGACAGTCGAGCGTGAGGTTGACCCGGCATTGGGCGTGTGGTTGAAAGAGCTGAAGATCATTTTGATCCGCGATGACCACCCCAAGCTGGCAGATCTCGATGTCGCAACACGCGAGGAGTTCGTCGCCCGTGTTGCGTGGCACGAGTGGGGACACGCACTCAGCGTCGCGCGCTGCTCCCCAGAGGACATAGACCAAGGGCGTCGCTTGCTCGAGCGCGCTCCCCCGGGCATTCGTGACCGTATCCGGGAGGCTGGATATCGTGCAGAGAGCTACACGCATGAGGTTATTGCCGAAACGTACGCCCTGCTGATGCTGCGACGTCTGAAGGGAGGTGCTGGGCAACCACGATGGCTGGACGACGAGATCTACGAGCTCCTGAAGGCGACGACCGATTGGATCGACTAGACGCCCCAGATGGCTATGTACTTGGCCAGAGCCAACGGGTCGAGGACGTCTTGGCGGCTGACGCCGAGTTGCTCCGCAGCGAAGGCATTGATCCGACCTGGCCTGGGCTAGAAGCCCTGCGAACGAGTAGCGACGAGTAGCTACTGGGATTGCCTCGTCAGGGAACGAAGCTCCGCGGTCGCAGGTAGGCTTCCCGCCCGATGCGCGCCGTGACCGTCCACGAGGGCCAGATCGTGATCGAGGAGCATCCCGACCCCGAGCCGGGTGCGGGTGAGGTGCTCGTACGCGTACACGGCGCCGGGTTGAACGGCGCGGACATGATGCAGCTGCGCGGCTACTATCCGGCGCCTCCGGGCTCGCCGCAGGACATCCCCGGCCTGGAGCTGGCGGGCGAGGTCGCAGAGGTGGGCTCCGGTGCCGTTCGGTTCGCGGTCGGCGAGCGGGTGATGGGGATCGTTGGCGGTGGCGGGCAGGCGCAGTTGGCGGTTGTGCACGAGCGCCAGCTGATGCCTGTGCCCAGGACGCTCGACTGGCGCGAGGCCGGCGGCGTGCCCGAGGTGTTCACGACCGCCCACGACGCCCTGTTCACTCAGGCCGGGCTGCACCTGGGCGAACGGCTGCTCGTTCATGGCGGCGCCGGCGGCGTCGGCACCGCGGCGATCCAGCTGGCGCGGGCCGCCGGGGCGCGCGTGATCGCGACGGTGCGCGATCCCGAGCTGCGCGTATCGGTCTCGGAGCTGGGCGCCGAGGCGGTCGCGCCCGAGGGCTTCACCGGTCATGGCCACTTCGACGTGATCCTCGAGCTCGTGGGAGCCCCGAACATGCTCGAGAACCTCGACGCGCTCGCGACCGGCGGGCGAATCGTCGTGATCGGCGTCTCGGCGGGCGCGAACACGGAGCTGAACCTGCTCGCGCTGATGGGCAAACGCGCCCGCGTACAGGCCTCGATGTTGCGGGCGCGTCCGCTCGAGGAGAAGGCGCTCACGGCGCGACGCGTCGAGCGCGAGGTGCTGCCGCTGTTCGACACCGGCCAGCTGCGCGTGCCGCTCGCCGCGAGCTATGCCCTCGATGACGCCGCTCAAGCATATGAGCGCTTCGCGCAGGGGGGCAAGATCGGCAAGATCGTGCTCGAGATCTGACGGCCGCTCAGTACGGCGGCTGCGCGGCGTACCACTCGCCGAGCACGCGAAACGCCTTCCAGAACTCGCGCTTGCACGCCTCTTCGTCGAGCGAGTCGTCGATATTGGGGACGTACAGCGCGTCGATCGTCGCGGTCAGCTGCTGGATCTCGCCGTGGCGCGGCTGCAGCTCGCGCGCCAGCGGGATGTCCATGTCGCCGAGCGCCGCCAGCGCGTCGGCGCCCATCACGACGATTATCTTCGGCTGGACGATCGCGACCTCCTCGACCACGCGTGACATGCACGCGAAATCGGCCAGCGACGGGTCGGCGACCGGGCACTTCACGCACAGCGTCCCGTAGACGGCGAGCGGGTCGATCGCGAGTCGCTTGAGCGACTTCATCAGCGCCCCGCCCGCGCGGCCGTAGAAGGCCACGCCCTCCTCGATCTCCGACGGCCGGGGCGCGTACTTGAGCAGCATCACGTCCGCCTGCGGGTGGCCCGAGCCGAGCACCGGCATCAGGTTTCCGCGCGGGCAGCGCGGGCAGGCCTGCAGCTCGCGCGTCAGCGTGTTGAGCTCGCGGATCGCGCGCTCGAGGTACTTCTCGCGAATCTCATCGTCCGTCGCGGGGATCACCCCCAGGGGTTTTGACGGCTGGGGGGCTTGTCCTTGGCGCTGCACCGCTACTTGCGGCTGCCGCCCAGGGCGCGCCTGACGCGCCGCGCACGGCTGGCCCGGCGCGCCGCCGGCGGCGTGGCGCGCGTCTGCAGGAACTTGAGCGCCTGTACATACAGCAGGCTCGTCGGCCGCGTGATGATCTCGGCGTCGCGCAGCGACTGCAGGAACTCCTGCGGCCCGTCGAAGTCGTGCATCCTGATCCGCACCGAGCCCAGGCCCTGTGGGACGTGCGAGTCCGAGCCGGCGCCGGCCGCGATCCGGTACTTCGCGGCGAAGCGACCGGCCTCTTCGTTGAAGGCGCTGATCGCCACGCGCGCGTTGAACACCTCGAGCGCATCGATGTCGGCGACGATCTTCAGCAGGTGCTCGTAGTCCGGCACCGAATGCAGGCGGTCGAACGGGTGGGGCACATACACGAGCCCTCCCTGCCGGCGGATCTCGGCGACCGTCTCGCTCAGGCTCATGCCCGGCGCGATCTTCTCCTCGATGAACAGGCCGATCACCTCGCCCTCGCCCGCCGTCTTGACCTCCTCGCCGACGATCACCTTCAGATTCGATCCCCACCCACCCGGGGGACCGAGCTCTGCCGCCTGCTCGCGCGCAGCCAGCGCGCCGCTGATCTCGTTGTGATCGGTCACCGCGATCGCCCCCAGCCCGCGCTCGCGCGCGCTCGCGAGCAGCACCTCGACCGGCGTCGCGCAGTCGTAGGAGTGATCGCTGTGCATGTGCAGATCGACATCGATCAGGGGCCGGTGTGCCAGCCCGCGGCGCAGCCGCGCGCTGCCGTTCGGGTCATGCCTGCGCGCCGCCAGCGAGCCATAGATGTCCTCCAGCCGCTCGACCGCCCGCTCCCAGCTCGCGCCGGGCTGCTGGCCGGGGGCGTCTCCCTCGGCCATGGCGCGCGCCGGATCCGCGTCGTCAGGTGGCGGGAGCAACGCGTATTCGCCAGGGAAGTGGCGCTGCATCAGCTCCGCGGTCTGCGGCGAGCTCGCCGTACGCGCGTCCAGGCGCCCGAAGAACGTCTCGACGAAGCGCCGGGCCATCAGCGCCAGCAGCAGACGCTCGCTTGGCGCGTGAAACGAGCCGACGTTGAGTGCGCGCGAGTGGCGCAGCGCCGCGTTGGACGCGCTCGGAGCGAACGGTTCGTGCACGTGCACGAAATCCAGCGGCACGCTGCTCAACAGTTCCTCGAGCGTCCGCGCCACGTCGATCGGCAGCGCCGGCGTGCGCCGACCCGAGGAGTCGGCCGGCACGTCGAGCACCTCGCCGACCGCGATCACCGCCGGCACGCCGGCGTCGGCCCCCTCCAGCAGCGAGCCAACGCCGCCCGCGCGCGCGCGCGCCGCACGCAGCGCCCGTCGCGAGGAGCGCACCCGCTCCTGCGAGCGTGACGGCGCCAGCACCAGCACGCGGTGCCCACGCCGCGACAGCCCCTCGGCCAGCGCGCGCACCTCGGCGTTGACCCTGTTCTCTTGCGCCTCCCACGGGTACGGAGTGACGTGGGCGATCGCGAACCGCTCTGTGGAGGCCATCTGTGCGCCCATTGTTGCGCGCCGGCTCAGCGCCGCGCGCGCGTTGCCGGTGAGACGCCTTTGGCTCTGGGCCGCGTGCCGGGCTTACCCGCGTAGGTCGCGATGAACTTCTCGGTGTCCGCGCGCGCGACGTCGTCCGGCCGCTGGTCGTGCGGCGACTTCATCAGGTAGCTGCTGGGCCCGTCGAGCTGGCCGCCGATGCCGTGGTTGAGCGCCAGCTTGCAGCAGCGCACCGCGTCGATCACGATGCCCGCGGAGTTCGGCGAGTCCCACACCTCGAGCTTCAATTCGAGGTTCAGCGGCACGTCTCCAAACGCCTGCCCCTCGACGCGAATGTGGGCCCACTTGCGATCGGTCAACCACGGCACGTAGTCCGAGGGGCCGATATAGACGTCATCGGCCGGCAGCTCGTGGCCCATTATCGAGGTCACCGCGTTCGTCTTCGAGATCTTCTTCGACTCCAAGCGCTCGCGCTCGAGCATGTTGTAGAAGTCCATGTTGCCGCCCACGTTCAGCTGAGAGGTGCGCAGCATCTTCACGCCGCGATCGGCGAACAGGCGCGCGAGCGAGCGGTGCACGATCGTCGCGCCCACCTGCGACTTGATGTCGTCGCCCACGATCGGCAGCTTGGCCGCTTTGAAGCGCCGCTCCCAGTAGTCCTCGCGGGCGATGAACACCGGGATGCAATTGACGAACCCGCAGCCGGCCTCGAGCACCTGCTCCACGTACCACTTCGTCGCCTGCTCCGAACCGACCGGCAGATAGGACACGACCACGTCGGTGTGCGTGTCCCTCAGGATCCCGACGATGTCCGCCGTCTCGCCGGGCGCCTTCACGATCTTCTCTTTCAGGTACTTGCCGAGACCGTCGTGGGTCATCCCACGGTGCACGGGTACGCCGATTTTATTGGGAACCCCATCCGCCCCCGTCGCGAACTTGATCGTGTTGTTCTGCCCGGCCCAGATCGCCTGACCGAGATCCTTGCCGACCTTCTCGCGGTCGATGTCGAACGCAGCCGTGAACTCGATGTCGCGCACGTGATAGCCGCCGAGGTCGACGTGCATCAGCCCCGGCACCTGCGTCCCGGGCTGCGCGTCGCGGTAGTAGTGCAGGCCCTGCACAAACGCCGAGGCGCAGTTGCCGACGCCGATGATCGCCACCCGCACCTTCTCGTGCTGGTAGCGCGCCGCGCCGTTGTGCGCCGGGGCGCCGTTTGGCGTTGCGCCGCCCGCTCGGGCCTCGCCGCCGTTGCGGGTCGCGCCGCTGCTACTCGCCTGGTCGTCTGCTGCGCCGTTGCGGGTCGCGCCGCTGCTACCCGCCTGGTCGCGTGCTGCGCCGTTGCGGGCCGCGCCGCCGCGACGGGTCCCGCCGTGGGCGTCGCCGTCGCTGTTGGTGGGAGTCAAGTGCTTGTCCTTCCTGAGGATGTCGGATTGGATTACTACTCCGCTGGCTGCGCGAAGTCACACCGTGGTGGACAGGGCGCGCCGGACATGGGTGATGCGCTGGACCACGGTGACGATGCTTAGCACCGCCAGCGCGTACACCGAGGGTGCCAAGAGCTGAAAGTGCCCGAGCGACGCTCCGCGCGCGAAGATCAGGCCGATCGCGAGTATCACTACCCGCACCGGCCGCGTCGCGATCCCGACCTTGCACTCCACGCCGAGCGCCTCGGCCCGCGCGCGTGTGTAGCTGACCACCAATGACGCCAGCACCGCGATCACTACGGCGGCCGCCGCCACGCGCCTGCCTTCCAGCGCAAACGAGCCCGCCACCGCCGCCAGCACGACACCCTCCTCGATGCGATCGAGCGTCGAGTCCAGGAACGCCCCGAACGGCGTCCCCTTGCCCGACATGCGCGAATAGCGCCCGTCGAGCGTGTCCATGACCGAGCCGATGATGAACGCGACTCCGCCGAGGAAGAACAGGCGCTCCCACACCAACGCCGCCGCCACGAGGTTCAGCACCAGCCCGGTCAGCGAGATCGCGTTGGGCGTCAGGCGCGACTCGATCAGCGCGTTGCGCATCAGCTCGCGCCGTTCGCCCGAGCCGATCGGCGCGCGCGGGCGTGCTCGGCGCGCGCGATAGCCGCCGCCGCGCCGGCGCCGGCGCCGCGACGCGTCGTGGCGGCGCGCGGCTATGGCTTGGCGGCTCTCGCCCTGCCCGCCGCCCGGCTCGCTCATCCGCCTGCCGCCGCGCTCGCTCGCCTGCCTGGCTGCGCGCTCACCCGCCGGCACGCTGCTGCGGTCGTTCGCACCTCCGTTCTCGGGTGGGCTCATCCGCCCGTCACCCCGGCCCGCGCCGGTGACACCCCGGCCGGCGCCGGTGACACCCCGGCCGGCGCCGGTGACACCCCGACCCGCGCCGCCGAGAAGCGCCAGACCTCGGGCCGCGCACGCGCCAGCCAGGTGGCGGCGTAGGCGGACGCTCCCGCGGTCAGCGCGCCGAGGATCGCGTCGGCGATGAAGTGGTTGGCGGTCACGATGATCACGAACGCCATCAGGAACGGATACAGCAGCCACAGGGCGCTGACGATGCGATGACGGCACAGGCGCGCGAGTGGCCAGCCGATCATCAGCGCGAACGCCACGTGCATCGACGGCACGGCCGCATACGGGTTGAACAGCGCGTTCATCGTCGCGCTCGCGTGCGAGACGTGCACGCCCGTGAAGTTCGAGACCGAGTTGACGAAGCCCCACTCGGGCATGAACCGCGGCGGCGCGGTCGGGAAGACCGTGTAGCCGATCAGCGCGATGAACATCCCGACCATGAACATGTTGCGCACGAAGTAGAAGCTGCGGTTGTGCCGCAGGTACAGGTAGACCAGCGCCGTGATCGTCACCGTCGTCTGCGCGTTGACGTACATCCAGCTGGAGAAGCCCATCAGCAGCCGGCTGCCCGACGCCCACGCTTGGATCGACGGCTCGACGAACATGTGCAGCGCGAGCTCGATCGAGATCAGATCGCGCGCGTGTGCAAACGCCTCCGTAGCGTCGCCCTCCACCAGGCCGCGCACGAACCGGTAGGCGAGGTACGCCAGCCCGAACAGCGCCAGTTGGCGCAGGACGTCAACCCACCCCTGTGGGAGTACTCGCTGCTGCAGGGCCCGCGCGCGCGAGAGAGCTCGCGCTGCGGCAGCCTGTGGGCCCACCAGCGCTCGTGCTTCGGGACGCTGTGGGCGGAGAGGGTCACGGCTTGACCCGGGCATCGGTCAGGAAGCCTAACCCATGACCCGGAACAGGCGCCAGTGCCGGGAGCGCCAGATTTCTCGCAGATAGGGAAGCCCATGCGCAACCAGCGCTCCCTCGGCCTCGCCCGCGTAGTCCAGCCGGGCGTCGGGCAGCGCCACGTAGAGCACCCGGTTTTCGGCAAGCCACGCGCGATAGGCCGACGCCGTCAGTTCCGGGCGGTAGAAGAGCGCGGCATAACGCGTGTCGAGCTGCCGGTCCCAGCCGCGTGCCAACGCGATGTGGTCGTGGCCCGCGACGTACGCGGCCTCGGCATGCGTGGCCGTCAGCGGGATCTCGATGATCGTCCGAGCGCCGTGGCGCAGGCCGCCCAGCTCCGCCACCAGCGGTGCATAGTAGGACGGTTCGGCCGAGGCCTGGCCGGCGACCAGCGAGAGATCGCCGATCGGAGTGTTCAGCTGCCAGTAGAGCAGGACCGGCGCGAGCAGCCAAAGCACGAGCCGGCGGTCGTTCCACAGCACGCCCACGAGCAATGCCGGGGCCAGCTCGGGGCCGAGGCGGGCCGCATTGCCGCCCATCGGCGAGGCGATCGCAAACGACGCCGCCAGCGCGAGCGCGTACAGGATCGCGCCGAGGCGCACGGCGCGGTGGGCGCGCGCAGACAGCCGACCGCGCGGCACCAGCAATGCGATCGCCACCACGCCCGCGAACGCCGGCCAGAAAGAGGAGGGGGCGAACGGCTCGTAGCCGCCTTCTGGAAACGCCAGCGACAACGCCGCGATCGGCGCGAGCGCGGCGATCGTCAGCGCGAACGGCCACGCCCACGGGCGCCGCTCCCCGGCGGGCCACACACGCGCGCGCGCCTCCGTCGTGGCGACCTCGGTCGGACCTGCCGGTCCACTCGGGCGCCCGGCGTCGTGCGCGAAGCGCTCGGACCACAGGCTGAGGCCCCCGGCGAGGAACACCAGTGCAAGGAAAGCCCCGGCGACCGGACTGGCCACGCTCGTCACGAGGGTCAGCGCGAGGGCGAGTCTGGGGCGGCCGCGCATCGCCGCGAACACGGCGCCCAGGCCGATTGCCACGCCGAGGTCATACGGCACGCGCCCTGACAGCATTTCCACGCACGCGCCGAGCGCGAACACGAGCGCCGCCGCCCGCCCGGCGGCGAGCCCGAAGGAGCGCTCGGCGATCAGCCCGAACAACACCGTTGAGGCCAGCGTCGAGATCACCAGCAGCACGCGCACCCCGAGCAGCGCCCCAAGCGCCGGAGAGAGCAGCGAGTAACCGAGCAGGTAGTGGCCGTGGACGGCATACCAGCCGCTGTCCCGCGGTGTGTAGCCCACGCGTGCGAACAGGTCGCTGCGATAGATCGCTGCCGACAGGTCTGCCGCGGGCGGCGCCACGATCAGGTAGGCGAGCGCCAACGGGACCGCCAGAGCGAGCGCCCACGCCCACGGCCGGGTGAACCATCGTCGCGGTGAACGCATCTGCCCGCCGCGCGCCAGCGACTCGGGCGCGGGCCTGACCGGAGCTGGCGCCGTCGTCTGCGATGTCATCGTGCTCGGGGCGGCGGTCATGCTCGGAAGGCCATCATGCTCGGAGTGGCTGGCGTGCTCACTCGGCCCGGCCCGTTTTGAGGAAGTCGGCCACCTGGTCGATCACGTCACCGCGATCCAGCCACGGCCAGTGGCCCGCATCCGGCAGCTCGGTCAGCTCGCTCTGCGCGAGCGCCTGTGCATAGGCCTGTGCGAATCGCGCCGGTATGTACGGGTCGCGCACGCCCCACACGACCAGCGTCGGCATCTTCAGCTGCGCCAGTCGCGCGCCCGCCTGCGCCAGCACCTCCGGCGGCGAGCTGCGGTACAGGCGCAGGATCGCGCGCTGGGTCCCCTGGTCGAAATGGTCGAGCACCATGTCCAGCCACGCGTCCGGCATCGGTCCCGGCCGAACGGTGGCCTCGCGCGTGCTCATACGCAGGACGCGGCGTGTTGTCGCGCCCATCACCAGCTCGCCGAGCACCGGGGTTCGCCATATGCGCGCGGTGCGATGCCAGCGATACCCGGGCAGGAACGGGACGGCGTCGATCAGCACCATGCGGCTGATCCGCTCCGGATGGCGCTGCGCATATGCGAGCCCCACGGCGCCCCAGTCGTGCATCACCAGGCTGATCTCGCGCGCCCCCACCAGCTCGAAGTAACGCTCGAGGAAGTCGGCATAACCATCGATCGTGTAGTCGAAATGGCCCGGCTTGCCCGATCGCCCGAAGCCCGGCAGGTCGGGTGCCAGGCCTCCCGTGCGCGCGAGAAACTCGAGCCAGTCGTCGGAGTTGGTCGGCACTCCGTGCAGGTAAACCGGCCGCGCCCCGCCCACTCCGTCGCTCACCGGTGCCTCGCGCCAGAACAGGGGCAGGTCATCGAGCTGGCCCTGGCGATCGCTGACCTCTGGCACCAATCGAGGATATATACCGTGATGCTCGTGACAGCCAAGCCCCCACCGGCCAGTTTTGCTCAAGCCAAGCCCGGATCTGCCCGGCCGGCATCGGCCGGCGCCAGGCCAAGGGCGAAACGCGCCCGCCAGTGGCGCCCGCCTGCGCGCGCGCGTGTCGTGCGCGTGCGCGAACGGCTCCGCGCCGTATACGGGATTCCCCGCATGCGCCCCCATCGCCATCCGATCGCCGAGCTGGTGCTGACCGTGCTCTCGCAGAGCACCAACGACCGCAACAGGGACGTCGCCTACCTGAGCCTGCGCGAACGCTACGCGACGTGGGACGCGGTGATGCGCGCCCCCGTGCACGAGATCGAGGAGGCGATCAGGCCGGGAGGCATCTCCAAGGTCAAGTCGCAACGCATCAAGGCGATCCTCACCGCCGTCGCTGAACGCGGGCCGATCGACGCGCCGGGCTCGCAAGGGTCGAGCTCCAAGGAGCCGGCCCACGCGCGTGCGCGCGCGCCCGCGCGGGGGCTCGTGCGAGAGCCCTCCCTGGACTCCCTGGACATGAGCGAGCCCTCCCTGGACTCCCTGGACACGCGAGCGTCCTCCCTGGACTCCCTGGACACGCGAGCGTCCTCCCTGGACCCCCTGGACACGCGAGCGTCCTCCCTGGACTCCCTGGACATGCGAGAGCCCTCCCCGGATATGCAAGAGCCTTCGCTGGACTGGTTGCCCGACGTCCCGCTGGCGCAGGCGCGCGAGTATCTCGTAGCGCTCCCCGGCGTCGGCCGCAAGACGGCCGCATGCGTGCTGCTGTTCGCGTTCGGCCTCCGCGAAGTCCCGGTCAACACGCACGTCTCGCGCGTGGGCATGCGCCTGGAGCTCCTGCAACCGGGCGCGCCCTTTCACGAGCTCCACGATCAGATGCTCGCGCTGACGCCACCCGGTCAGGAGCTCGAGCTGCATGTCAACCTGCTGCGCCACGGCCGGCGCACGTGCCATGCGCGGCGGCCTGACTGTGCGGGCTGCGCGCTAGCGCGCATGTGCCCCAGCCGGAGCCTGTTCGCTTAGCGCCGTGCCGGAGCGGCGCGCGCGCACCCGCGATCTGCCTCGGGGGTTGATTCGCGGCCTCGGTGGGCCGCGCCCGACGGGCTCCCGACCCGGGCGTCCCGCGTCACTAGCCTTGCGGCAGCACGGCGAACGCGATGACCGCGTAGTGCAGGGCCACGGCGGCCAGCACCAGCGCATGGAACACCTCGTGATATCCGAATACCTTCGGCCACGGATTCGGCCGCCCGCTCGCGTACACGACCGCGCCGGCCGTGTAGAGCAGGCCGCCTGCCGTGAGCCCGGCGACTCCCAGCCAGCCGATCGCCGCCGGCAGCTCCCCGACGACCGCGGCCGTCACGAAGCCGAGCACGACATACACGGCGGCCAACAGCCACTTCGGCGCGTCGATCCATGCCAGCTTGAAGACGACCCCGCCGAGCGCTCCCGCCCACAGCACGATCAGGATCGCGTTCGCGAGCGACCCCTTCAGCGCCAGCAGCGCCACCGGGGTGTACGTGCCAGCGATCAGCACGAAGATCATCGAATGGTCCAGACGCCGCATCCAGCGTCGCGCCTGTGGCCGCCAGGTCACGCGGTGGTATAGCGCGCTCGTGCCCAGCAGCGCCGACACCGCGACCGCATAGATGCTCGCCGCGAGCCGCGCCCGCCCGCCCGACGCCGCCAGGATCAGCGCCACCCCGCACGCGACCGACACGAAGAACGCGTACTGGTGGGAGACCCCGCGGAGACGGGGCTTCACCGGCGCCGGTGCGTCGACCGTCGCCGCGGTGCTTGCCGCCGGACTCACAGGCGCAAGGTAGCGCCGTGTCGGGCGCTTGTCACGTCCGACCGTCGCGCCACGACGCCATAAGCACGCCTGTCCTCGAGCTCCCGACTATTCGCGGGCCTCGGCCGGGGCGTTCGCTTGCGCGTTCGCAGACCTCGGCCCGAGGTCTCGGGCCGAGGTCTGGATCATGAAAAAGGCGTACTGTCAACGCACGAATGGCCGCTCCAAAAGACAAGCGCGCCAGCCGATCGAGCCGGGCATCCGCCGAGCGCGGACTGTTCGGGCCCGGAAGCGCCACCTGGAAGGTGCACTCCAACCCCGTGATGCTCGTCGGGGGCTTGCGCGCGCTGCTGATCCAGGCGCTGCACCCGCTGGCGATGGCCGGCGTCGCACAGTACTCGGACTTCCGCTCCGATCCGCTTCGGCGCCTGCGCGGCACCAGCGCGTATGTCCACGCGGTCACCTTCGGCGACACGGCCACCGCCGAGGCCGCCGCGCGCAGAGTCAAGCGTCTGCACAAGCGCGTGCGCGGCGTCAACACCGTCACGGGCAAGCACTTCTCGGCGAGCGACCCCGACACGCTGCTGTGGGTGCACTGCGTCGAGGTGCACTCCTTCCTGGCCGCCTACCGCGCCTATGGTGGCCGGATCAGCGCCGAGGAGCAGGACCGCTACCTTGCCGAGCAGGTCGCAGCCGCCGAGCTGATGGATATACCGCGCGCGATCGTCCCGGATTCACGCGCCGCCTATCGTGCCTACTTCGCCGAGCTGCTGCCGACGCTCTGCTCGAGCGCCCAGGCCGCCGCGACGATCGCGTTCGTGCGCCGCCCGCAGCTGCCCGGAAGCGCGTGGTTCGCGCCTGTCACGCCGGCCCTGCGCACGCTCGCGCAAGCCGCTACGGCGCTCGTGCCGCGCTCACTGCGGCCGCTCGCGGGGCTGCCCGACTGGGATCCACGCGCGCTCCCCGCCGCCGCCGCGGTCGTGCTGGCTGCGCGCGCGATGATTCTCAGCCGCCGCGTCCCCTGGCTCGGCGCCCAGATCGAGACGCAGGTCGGCGAGGCCCTCGGGGTGGGCTCGCTGCCGGACGCATTGCCGCAGGCGGCCTGATGATGGCGCCCGCGCAGAATTTGACTCGGGGTGATGCACGGCACGTGCGACTGGGGGTGATGCGACTCGGGGCGATGCACGGCAACTTGCGGCGGGTGGCCTGATGGCGGCCGGCGCAGGTTTCGATTCGGGCCGATCCAGGTTTCGACCTGCGTTGACGGGGTACGAGCCAGCTAGCTGCGAGGCCTTGAAGCGCCTCAAGAAATCTGCTTCAATAGCGCTTAGATTTTTTCACCTTCCTTCCAAAAGGAGCACAAATCCATGGCCAAGACCATAGGCATAGACCTCGGCACGACCAACTCGTGCATGGCCGTGCTCGAGGGGGGCGAGCCGACCGTCATCGAGAACGCCGAGGGCGGGCGCACGACCCCCTCCGTCGTCGCCTTCACCGCATCCGGCGAGCGCCTCGTCGGCACCGTCGCCAAGCGCCAGGCGGTCACCAACCCGCAGAACACGATCTTCTCGATCAAGCGCTTCATGGGACGCAAGGAGGCCGAGGTGCGCGAGGAGGAGGCGATCGTCCCCTACAAGGTCGTCGCCGGTCCCAACGGCGACGCCCGCGTGGAAGTCAACGGCGAGCAGTTCTCGCCCCCCGAGATCTCCGCGATGATCCTGCAAAAGCTGAAGACCGACGCCGAAGCCTATCTGGGCGAGCGCGTCGACTCGGCCGTGATCACCGTTCCGGCCTACTTCAATGACGACCAGCGCCAGGCCACCAAGGACGCCGGCAAGATCGCCGGGCTCGACGTCAAGCGCATCATCAACGAGCCCACCGCCGCGTCGCTGGCCTACGGGCTGGACAAGGAGTCCGACCAGACGATCCTCGTGTTCGACCTCGGCGGCGGCACCTTCGACGTGTCCGTGCTCGAGATCGGCGACGGCGTGTTCGAGGTCAAGTCGACCGCCGGCGACAACCATCTCGGCGGCGACAACTTCGACAAGGCCATCGTCAACTGGCTCGTGTCGGAATTCAAGAAGTCCCAGGGCATCGATCTCAGCGCCGACCCGATGGCCCTACAACGCCTGTACGAGGCCGCCGAGAAGGCCAAGATCGAGCTGTCAACCACACAGGAGACGCAGATCAACCTGCCGTTCATCACGGCCGACGCCTCCGGGCCCAAGCACCTCGACACGCGCCTGACGCGCGCGAAGCTCTCCGAACTGACCTCCGATCTGCTCGACCGCGTGGTCGCGCCGGTGCGCCAGGCGCTCGACGACGCCAAGGACAAGGGCGTCAAGGACGTCGAGCACGTCGTCCTGGTCGGCGGCATGACACGCATGCCGGCCGTGCAGGAGAAGGTCAAGGAGCTGACCGGCAAGGAGCCCCACCGGGGCGTCAACCCCGATGAGGTGGTCGCCGTCGGCGCCGCGATCCAGGCTGGCGTGCTCGCGGGCGACGTCAAGGATGTGCTGCTGCTCGACGTCACCCCGCTGACGCTCGGCATCGAGACCAAGGGCGGCGTCATGACCAGGCTGATCGAGCGCAACACCACGATTCCGACGCGCAAGGCCGAGGTCTTCTCGACCGCCGAGGACAATCAGCCCTCGGTCGAGATCCACGTCCTGCAGGGCGAGCGCGAGATGGCCCAGTACAACAAGTCGCTCGGCAAGTTCCAGCTCACCGGCATCCCGCCGGCGCCGCGCGGAATCCCTCAGATCGAGGTCGCCTTCGACATCGACGCCAACGGCATCCTCAACGTCTCCGCCAAGGATCTCGGAACCAGCAAGGAGCAGAAGATCGAGATCAAGGCCGGCTCGGGCCTGTCCGAGGAGGAGATCAAGAGCATGGTGTCCGACGCGGAGTCCCACGCCGAGGAGGACCGGCGCGCGCGCGAGCTCGCGGAGGCCCGCAACAACGGCGAGAACGCCGCCTACCAGGCCGAGCGCCAGCTCGGTGAGCTCGGTGACCAGATCGATGCCGACTCCAAGTCGCGCATCGAAACCGCCATCAAGGAGGTGCGTGACGCGCTCGAGTCCGAGGACCCGGCCGCGATCAACGCCAAGGCCGAGGCTCTGCAGGTCGCCTTCCACTCGGTCTCCGAGGCGATGTACCAGCGCGCCCAGCAGCAGGCGAGCACCGGCAACGGCGCGTCCGGTGACGGCGGCGGCGGGGCGGGCGGGACCTCATCTTCCGAAGAGGAAGACGTGGTCAACGCCGAGGTCGTAGACGAGCCACAGGCATAACCGGGAGGCCGGCATGAGCGACACGCGCGAGCAGGCCGCGGGGCCTGAGCAAGCAGTGCAGCAGTCCCCCGGCGCGAGCGCGCCGGGGGATGGCTCCTCTGAGCGCCAGCCTGGGATGGCTGCGGGCAACGCCGCCGGCGACGGCGAGCTTGCCGAGATCGAGGGCGACCTCGACGAGCTCGTCAAGGTGGGCGCCCAGCGCGATGAGTACCTCGCGCTGGCGCAGCGCACGCAGGCGGACTTCGAGAACTACCGCAAGCGCATGGCCCGCGAGTCCGCACTCGCCCACGAGCGCGGCGTCGCCAAGCTCGTCAAGGAGCTGCTGCCCGCGCTCGACAACCTCGATCGGGCCCTGCAGGAGGCCGGCAGCGCCGCGGCCGGCGCGGGCCACGAGGATCCGCTGCTGAAGGGCGTGCGCCTGGTGCGCGAGCAGCTGATGGCGGCGCTTGAGCGCGTGGGCGTCGAGTCCTACTCACCCGTGGGCGAGCAGTTCGACCCGGCCTTCCACGAGGCGATGGTCCAGCAGCCGGTGCCGGGAGCCGCCAGCGGCACCGTCGCCGAGGTCTACCAGCCCGGCTACCGGCTCGGCGAGGACATCATTCGCCCCGCCCGGGTCGTCGTGGCGGCCTAGGTTCGAGGCACTCACGATGGCATCACGTCCCGACTATTACAAGACGCTCGGGGTCGAGAAGAAGGCCAGCGCGGAAGAGATCAAGAAGGCCTACCGCAAGCTCGCCCGCCAGTATCACCCCGACCGCAACCCCGACGACAAAAATGCCGAGGAGCGCTTCAAGGAGATCTCGCAGGCGTATGACGTGCTCGGCGATCCCACCAAGCGCAAGCAGTACGACACCGGCACCGGGCCGTTCGCGGCGGGCGGCGGGGCGGGCGGGCCCGGTTCTGGCTTCGGCGGCTTTCAAGGCTTTGACTTCGACGCCTCCGGGATGGGCGACATCCTGTCCAATCTGTTCGGCGGAGGCGGGCGTGGGAGCGGGCGCCGCGCCGCCAGTCGCGCCCGCCGCGGCGCCGACCTCGAGGCGCAGGTCTCGATCTCCTTCGACCAGGCCATCTCCGGCGCGCAGATCCCGCTGTCGGTGCCGATGCACGACACCTGTCCCACCTGTCACGGCACCGGCGCAAAGCCGGGCACCAGCCCGACCGTGTGTCCACGCTGCGAAGGCCGTGGCATCGAGAGCCAGGGCCAGGGCATGTTCTCGATCTCCCAGCCATGCTCGCGCTGTGGCGGCTCGGGCACGATCATCGAGGACCCCTGCCCAACCTGCAGGGGGTCCGGCGCCGTCCGCACGGTCAAGCGCATGCGCGTGAACATCCCCGCAGGTGTGCGCGACGGCAGCCGCATCCGTCTCGCCGGCAAGGGCGAGCCCGGACACGACGGCGGCCCGCCCGGCGACCTGTACCTGGTGACGCACGTCGCTCCTTCGCCGGTGTTCAAACCCAAGGGCGAGCACCTCGAGGTCGAGGTGCCGCTGACGATCCCCGAGGCGCTGCGCGGCGGGCAGGTTCAGGTACCGACCTTGGACGGCGCCAAGACGCTGCGCGTCAAACCCGGAACGCGCCACGGCGCGATCCAGCGCCTGCGCGGCGAGGGACCACCGAAGCTCGGCGGCTCCGCGCGCGGGGACATCCACTATCGCTTCACGATCGACGTGCCCGCGACGCTCACCGATGAGCAGCGAGCCGCCGTCAACGCGCTCGCCGAGACGATGAACGGCAACCCCCGCGCGCGCCTGTTCGAGGAGGTGTCCTCGTAATGGCCGGCGCGCCGCTGCGCAAGGGCATCGCGCGCGTCGAGGTCGCAACCAACCGCGGCGTGTTCATGATCTCGGTGGCCGCCGAGCTGGCGAACATGCACCCGCAGACGCTGCGCACGTACGAGGCGCGTGGCCTGATCACGCCCAAGCGCTCGCCCAAGGGCACCCGCCTGTACTCCCAGCAGGACGTCGAGAAGCTCCGCCACATCCAGCAGATGACCGCCGAGCTCGGCCTGAACCTCGCGGGGGTCCAGCGCGTGCTCGACCTCGAGCACGAGGTTCGCGGCATGCATGCACGCATCGAACAGCTCGAGCTGCAGGCGCTCGATGCGCAGGTCGAGCTGGCCCAACGCCTGGAGGAGGTACGCCGGTCTTTCCGCGCCGAGCTCGTGCCGTTTCCAAAGGGCCGCCCCGGAACGGCGATCGTACGAGCCGCCGACGCGCGCGCGGGGCTGCGCATGAGCGCCGACAGGAGGCGTCGCAATGGCGCCTGACGGCGGCGCCCCAGCCCAGCCGCAGCAGCCCGAGGAGGAGCAGAGCCCGCTGCAGCGCTTCGGGCGGGACCTCACCGAGGTCGCCGAGCAGGGCAAGCTCGACCCCGTGATCGGCCGCGACGAGGAGATTCGCCGCGTCATCCAGGTGCTTTCGCGACGGACCAAGAACAACCCCGTGCTGATCGGCGAGCCCGGTGTCGGCAAGACCGCGATCGTCGAGGGCCTGGCGCAGCGGATCGTCTCCAAAGACGTGCCCGAGTCGCTGCGCGAACGGCGCGTCATCGCCCTCGATATGGGCGCCCTGATCGCCGGCGCCGCCTATCGCGGCGAGTTCGAGGAACGCCTCAAGGGCGTGCTCAAAGAGGTGGCCGAGGCGCAGGGGTCGATCATCTTGTTCCTCGACGAGCTCCACACGATCGTCGGCGCCGGCGCCGCCCAGGGATCGGTCAACGCCTCCAACCTGCTCAAGCCGATGCTCGCGCGCGGCGAACTGCGCGCCGTCGGCGCCACCACGCTGGACGAGTACCGCAAGTACATCGAGAAGGACGCCGCGCTCGAGCGCCGCTTTCAGCCGGTCATGGTCGGCGAGCCGACCGTCGCCGACACGATCGCGATCCTGCGCGGCCTGAAGGAGCGCTACGAGGTCCATCACGGCGTGCGCATCCAGGACAACGCGCTGATCGCCGCTGCCACGCTCTCGCAGCGCTACATCGCCGACCGCTTCCTGCCCGACAAGGCCATCGACCTGATCGACGAGGCCGCCTCGCGACGCAAGATCGAGATCGACTCGCTGCCGACCGAGATCGACGAGGTCGATCGCCGCGTGATGCAGCTCGAGATCGAGCTGACCTCGCTGCGCAAGGAGAAAGACGAGGGCTCGCGAGCGCGCCGCGAGGCGATCGAGTCCGAGCTCGAGGAGCTGCGGGCGCGCTCGGCCGCGATGAAGGCCGAATGGGAAGCCGAGAAGGCCGCCCTGCAAGGTGTGCGTCAGACCAAGGAACGCCTCGAGCAGGCCCGCGGCGAGGTCGAGCGCGCCGAACGCGAAGCCGACCTGCAGCGCGCCGCCGAGTTGCGCTACGGCGAGATCCCAGAGCTCGAACGCCAGCTCGGCGAGCAGGAAGCCGCCGCCAGCGAGCGGGCCGCCGAACAGGGAACCAGCGGGCACGTGTTCCTGAAGGAGGAGGTCGACGCCGACGATGTCGCCGAAGTCGTCGCCCGCTGGACCGGCATCCCGGTCAGCCGCCTGCTCGAGGGCGAAACCGAGAAGCTGATCCACATGGAGGAGCGCCTGCACGAACGCGTCGTCGGCCAGGACGAGGCGATCGAGGCGGTCGCCACGGCGCTGCGGCGCTCGCGCGCCGGCCTGCAGGACCCCAACCGGCCGATCGGCTCGTTCCTGTTCCTCGGTCCCACCGGCGTCGGCAAGACCGAGCTCGCGCGCGCCCTGGCCGAGTTCATGTTCGACTCGCAGGACGCCATGATCCGCATCGACATGAGCGAGTACATGGAGAAACACTCCGTCTCGCGCCTGGTCGGCGCGCCGCCCGGCTATGTCGGCTACGAAGAGGGCGGCCAGCTGACCGAGGCCGTGCGCCGGCGCCCGTACAGCGTCGTGCTGCTCGACGAGATCGAGAAGGCCCACCCCGATGTGTTCAACACGCTCCTGCAGGTGATGGACGACGGCCGCCTCACCGACGGCCAGGGCCGGACCGTCGACTTCAAGAACACCGTCCTGATCATGACCTCCAACCTGCCCATCGGTGCGGGTGCGGGCGCGGGTGCGGCTGATGGCGGAGGCGCGGCTGACGGTGCGGGCGGCGCGGGTGCGGGAGCTGGGAACGGCGCCGACCGCGCCGCGCAAGCGGGCGCGGCGAGCGACGCTCAGATTCGCACGGAACTGCTCCAGTACTTCAAGCCCGAGTTCGTCAACCGCCTCGACGACATCGTGCGCTTTCACTCCCTCAGCCGCGAGCAGATCTCCGAGATCGTCGAGCTGCAGGTCGCGCAGGTCATCGAGCGCGTACGCGAGCGCGGCGTCGAGGTGAGCCTCACGGAGCAGGCGCGCGAGCTGCTCGCGAACATGGGCTACGACCCCACCTACGGCGCACGTCCGCTGCGCCGCGTGATCCAAAAGCAGCTCACCGATCGTCTTGCGCTGGCGCTGCTCCAGGGCGAGCTGCGCGAAGGCGACTCTGTCACCGTCGACGCGCGCGGCGGCGAGCTCGTGTTGGAGAAGGTGGGGCGGGAGCAGACGGTCGCGGCGTAGCGCCCGTTAGCCGTCACCGCGATCTGTCAGCCGAACGGACGCGATCGATGTCGGATCATTCCGATCGCGTCCGTTCCGCCTTGCGCAGGCTCCGCTAGTTGATCGACATATAGAAGCTGCGATTTTCGAGCGCGCCTTTGTTCAGGCCGCCCACAGTGATCTGGGTGCCAGCTGGGCAACCGGATCCACCGCCCACTCCCAACGTCGCGCTGATGCCAGGTTCGCCGCCGGCGCTGTTCCAATCCAGCGTCACGACCACGTTGTGCGGCGTGAAGCTCAGACCTGAGAAGCAGTAGATGCCGGTGGAGGGATGCGACACCGATCCCATGTTCACGCTGTTCGCTGTTTCGATCGTTCCGCCGGACAGCACGTGCGCATAGGCCAGCGCCGTACCCTGCGGTCCTTCTTCGCCTTCTTTGCCTTCTTTGCCTTCTTTCCCCAGCGATCCTTCTTTCCCCTGCGATCCTTCTTTGCCTTGTGGACCTTCCTTGCCGGTAGCGCCCGTGACTCCGGTGGAGCCTGTGGATCCAGTGGCGCCTGTCGCGCCGGGCGGTCCCGCGTTGCCCTTCAGCTTCTTCAGTACCTTCGGGTTTATTTGCTTCGTCGAATTGATCAGGTAGTGGTTCGCGGCCAGCGCCCCACCGCTCATCGCGAACACGAGCGCGAGCGTTGCCGTGATGTTCGCGTAGTTAAGATGCCTCCTAGGTATGTGCATGCAGAGAGCGTACGTTCGGTGGCGGCGGATACCGCATGCTTCGGGACCGAGCACGGCCGCCCCGAGCTAGGCTCTGATCCGCTACAAACCGACCTTGCGTGCGCCATGCCGTACCACTACGCTCGCGCGGCCAATCACCGACGGGAGGAGTCCCACAATGCCCACCTACATCATGCTCTCAACGCTCACCCCCGAGGGTGTGCAGACAGTCAAGAACAACCCTGAGCGGATCAGGGAGGTCAACAAAGAGGTCGAGCAGCTCGGTGCGACCGTCAAGGCGCAGTGGGCGACGCTCGGGCACGTAGACTTCATCTCGGTCGTCGAGGCGCCCGACGAGACCACGATGGCACGCGTATCGCTCGAGCTGGGCTCGCGCGGCACCGGCCGCTACGAGACACTCGCCGCGATACCCGTCGATGACTTCATCGCCTCGCTTTGAGCGGATCGCCTGCTGCGTGATGCCGAGCACGGACGCGGCCGTCGCGTGATGCGCAGGACCGCGAACTGGTGAAGGTCCTGGTCGTAGGGGGTGGAGGACGCGAGCATGCGCTTGTGCGCGCCCTCGCGCGCTCTCCCAACACCAGCGAACTCTTGTGCGCGCCCGGCAACGCTGGCATCGCGCAGGACGCACGCCTGCTCGATATCGCCGCCGACGACGTGCAGGCGATCGTTGCCGCCGTCGAGCACGAGGGGGTGGACCTGACCGTCGTCGGTCCTGAGGCCCCGCTCGTCGCCGGTCTCGTGGACGCGCTCGCGGCGAACGGCCACCTGGCCTTCGGCCCGTCCGCGGCCGCTGCGCGGCTCGAGGGTTCGAAGGCGTTCGCCAAGCAGACGATGAGCGAAGCAGGCGTGCCGACCGCGCGCTGGTGCCACGTCCACTCGTTGCACGAGGGCGCCGAGGCTGTCCGCGAGCTCTGCTCGCCGGGCGTCGTCATCAAGGCCGACGGCCTCGCCGCCGGCAAGGGAGTGACCGTCGCGGACTCGGCCGAGCAGGCCGATCAGGCCCTGCGCGAGATCTTCGTCGAGCACCGCTTCGACGGCAACCGTGCGAGCGCCGTCGTGGAGGAGCGTCTGATCGGCCAAGAGCTCTCGTTGCTGGCGCTGTGCGACGGCGAGCGCGCTCTGGCGCTGGCGCCCGCACGCGACTTCAAGCGCATCTACGACGGCGATCGCGGGCCGAACACCGGCGGTATGGGCGCCTATTCGCCGGTGGCGGGTCTCGACGAGGTGACCGTGGCAGAGCTGGTCAACGCCATCCACAGGCCCGTCGTCGATGTGATGCGCGAACGCGGCACGCCTTTCCACGGCGTTCTGTACGCCGGCCTGATGTTGACCGACAGCGGGCCCCGCGTGCTCGAGTTCAACGTCCGCTTCGGTGACCCCGAGGCACAGGCGGTGCTGCCGCGCTTGCGCTCGGACCTGCTCGAGCTGCTGCTCGCAGCCGCCGCCCCCGGCGGTCTGGCCGGAGTCGAGCTGGAGTTCTCGCCCGAGCCGGCCGTCACAGTCGTGCTGGCCAGCGCCGGCTACCCTGCGTCCTCCTCCAGCGGCGATCCGATCGGCGGGCTCGAGCTCGTCTCCGGCGACGTCGAGGTGACACATGCCGGCACCGCCCGCGCGAGTGACGGCACGATCACGACCGCGGGCGGGCGCGTGCTCAACCTGACCGCGCTCGGGCCGGATGTGAAGTCCGCGCGAAAGTCAGCGTATGCTGCGGCCGGGATGGTCTCCTTCGAGGGCATGCAGCTGCGCCGCGACATCGCCGCCGGCGCGGACGACGCCGAGCTCGGCGATGAGCTCGAGCTGGAGGGGCTCGATGGGTGACGTCGCCCCGATCGCGCCGCTGGCCGAGGCGGAGGTTCGCGCGCAGCTCGAGGACATCGACGTCAACGCTCCGCGTGTCGGCATCGTGATGGGCTCCAAGAGCGACATGGACGCGATGGAGACGGCCGCAGCCGAGCTCGAAGAGCGTGGCATCCTGCACGAGATGCGCGTCATGTCGGCTCATCGCGAGCCCGAAGTCGTCGCCGACTACGCGAAAAACGCGCGCATGCGCGGTCTGCGCGTGATCATCGCCGGGGCCGGCATCTCGGCCGCGCTGCCCGGCGCGATCGCCGCCCACACCGAGCTGCCGGTGATCGGCGTGCCCTTGT
The DNA here is from genome assembly GCA_963713895.1 of uncultured Solirubrobacterales bacterium. Classification (GTDB taxonomy): domain Bacteria; phylum Actinomycetota; class Thermoleophilia; order Solirubrobacterales; family Solirubrobacteraceae; genus Palsa-744. The sequence continues at coordinate 46,800 of OY970210.1, forward strand.
CGGGGCGGCTGTCCGCGGCGGGCGGGCTCGATGCGATCCTGTCGATCGTGCAGATGCCTCCGGGTGTGCCGGTCGCCTGCGTGGGCCTGGACAACCCGCGCAACGCCGCGATCCTGGCCGCGCAGATCCTCAGCGCGTGACCACGCGTCGCCGGCGCATCACCGATCGGCGCGAGCGCGAAGGTGGCCGCAGGGTGTCCGGCCGCGCCGGGCGCCAAGCCCGGCGAACGCGATAATCGTCAATGTGATCGAGCGCTACACCCGCCCGGAGCTCGGCCGTCTGTGGACCGACGCGGCGCGCATGGAGAGCTGGCGGCGGGTCGAGGTCGCCGCCAGCGAGGAGCTGCCGGGCCTGCTCGGCTCGGACGGCCCCACGCCGGAGGAGCTGCGGGCGATCGCCGGCGCGACATTCACGGTGGCGGCGGTCGATGAGCGCGAGCGCCTGACCGACCACGATCTCGCGGCGTTCGTGGACGTGCTCGCCGCTTCGGCGGGCGAGGCCGGGCGCTGGATCCATTTCGGCCTGACCAGCTCCGATGTGCTCGACACCGCGCTCGCGCTGCAGCTGAAGGAGGCCGGAGACGTGATTCTGCCCGCCGCCCGCGAGCTGGTCGCGACGCTCGCCGCACGCGCGCGCGAGCACGCGCAGACGCTGTGCGTCGGCAGGACCCATGGCGTGCATGCCGAGCCCACCACGTTCGGCGTCAAGCTGGCCGGGTTCGCCTTCGAGGCCGATCGCAACGCGAAGCGTCTGCGATGCGCCTTCGCCCAGGCCACGGTCGGCGCGATCTCAGGAGCCGTCGGCACCTACGCTGCCACCGATCCCGCCTTCGAGGAGCGCGTTCTGGCCCGGCTCGGGCTCGGGCGCGAGGACGTCTCCACGCAGGTCGTCGCGCGCGACCGCCACGCCGAGCTGCTGCAGGCGATCGCCCTGGCCGGCGCGGGTCTCGAGCGCCTGGCCACCGAGATCAGGCACCTGCAGCGCACCGAGGTGCGCGAGGTCCAGGAGCCGTTCCGCGCCGGCCAGAAGGGCTCGAGCGCGATGCCCCACAAGCGCAACCCGATCAAGAGCGAGCAGCTCGCCGGGCTCGCGCGCGTGCTGCGCGGCAACGCCCAGGCCGCGCTCGAGGATGTCGCCCTCTGGCACGAGCGCGACATCTCGCACTCCTCGGTCGAGCGCATCATCCTCCCCGACTCGACCATCCTGCTCGACTACATGCAGCAGCGCGCGATCGCGCTCGTGCGCGACATGACCGTCAACGTGCAGCGCATGCGCGCCAACCTCGAGCTGACCCACGGCGCCCTGTTCTCGCAGCGCGTCCTGCTCGCGCTGGTCGCCGCGGGCATGACACGCGACGACGCCTACCGCATTGTCCAGGAGCTGGCCCAGCGCGCGTGGCTGGAGGGCATCCCGCTACGCAACCTGCTCGAAGTCGATGAGCGAGCCGCCGCGCTGGACCTCGATGCGATCTTCGACTACGCCCACTACATCCGTTTCGCTGATCAGATCATCCAGCGCCTGGACGGACTGGACGGCCCGGACGGCCGTCAAAATCGAACCCGTGTCCTGCCGCGTACACAGATAGAGTCACACGGGTGATGACCCCACTCGCCGACCTGCCCCTGATCGCCAGCGGCAAGGTCCGCGAGATGTACGAACTGGGCGGCGCCGGGGACGAGCGGCTGCTGATGGTCGCCAGCGACCGCATCTCCACCTACGACGCCGTCCACCCGACTCCGATCCCGGACAAGGGCCGGGTGCTGACGGGCCTGTCGGTGTTCTGGTTCGAGCAGACCGGGCGGATCGTCGCCAACCATCTGGTCTCGGCCACCGATGACGTGCCCGACGAGGCCCGTGGCAGGGGGCTGGTCGTGCGCAAGCTGCGCATGCTGCCGGTCGAGTGCGTCGTGCGCGGCTACATCACGGGCTCGGGCTGGACGGACTATCAGGCGACCGGGGCCGTCTCGGGGATCGAGCTGCCCGCCGGACTGCGTGAGTCCGAGCAGCTGCCCGAGCCGATCTTCACACCCTCGACGAAGGCCGACGTCGGCCACGACGAGGCGATCGACTTCGAGCGCGCCAGCGAGCTGGTCGGGGATCGCGCGCTGATGGAGCGCGCGCGCGAGGTCTCGATCGCCCTGTACTCGTTCGCCGCCGCGCACGCGCGCGAGCGCGGCGTGATCCTCGCCGACACCAAGTTCGAGCTCGGCCTCGACTCCTCCGGCGAGCTCGTCGTCGGTGACGAGGTGCTGACGCCCGACTCCTCGCGCTACTGGCCGGCCGACTCATATGAGGTCGGTCGTTCGCAGCCCAGCTTCGACAAGCAGTACGTGCGCGACTGGGCCAGCGCCAGCGGGTGGGACAAGCGCCCGCCCGCGCCGGAGATACCGGAGGACGTCGTCGCCGGCACGCAGGCGCGCTACATCGAGGCGTACGAGCGCATCGTCGGCGAGCCGTTCGGGGCCTGGCTGGAGCGAACCGGGGCGCAGCGAGCCGGGGCGCGAGCATGAGGCGCAGCTGCCCGGAACGCGGCGCGGCGCCGGACCGGCGATCGTGAGAGCGCGCGTCCTGATCCGCCCGAAGGCCGGCATTCTCGACCCGCAGGGCGCCACCGTCGAACGGGCCCTGCCGACGCTCGGCTTCGGCGCCGTCGCGAACGTGCACATCGGCCGGCTGGTCGAGCTCGATGTCGAGGAGCCCGCTCAGCTCGAGCGGATGTGCGAGCTGCTGCTCGCCAACCCCCTCGTCGAGGACTACGAGGTTGAGCTGGTCGACGAGGCATCCGCCTGACGCGACGGTGAAGTTCGGCGTCCTTCGGTTTCCCGGCAGCTGTGACGAGCTCGACGCGCTCGAGGCCGCGCGGCGCGTCGCCGACGCCGAGCTGATCTGGCACGCCGAGCGCGACCTGCACGGCGCCGACGCGATCGTCGTCCCCGGCGGCTTCTCCTACGGGGACTACCTGCGCGCCGGCGCGATCGCGCGGTTTGCGCCCGCGATGGAATCGGTGATCGCGTTCGCTCGCGACGGCGGTCTGGTGCTCGGGATCTGCAACGGCTTTCAGGTTCTGTGCGAGGCCCACCTGCTGCCGGGCGCGCTGCTGCCGAACAGCGACCTGCGCTTCACCTGCAGGCAGGTTGAGCTCGAGGTCGTCGCTCCGCGCACCTCGTTCACGAGCGCATGCCCGCCCGGGGTGCGCCTGAGCATCCCGGCCAAGCACTCGTGGGGGCGCTACCACGCCGATGAGCCCACGCTGCAGGAACTCGAGCGCGCCGGACAGATCGTGCTGCGCTACGCCCCGGGTGAGAACTTCAATGGCTCGCTGCTCGATATCGCCGGCGTGCGCAACGCTGCCGGCAACGTGTTCGGCATGATGCCCCACCCGGAGCACGCGGTCGACGAGCTCACCGGCGGCTCGACCGACGGCCTATGCATTTTCGAGTCGATGTGTCTCGCGGTCGAGGAGGGCGCGGTCCGTGTCTGAGAGCATCGCGCCCGAGAGCGCGCCTGCCGAAGGCGCCAGTGGAGCCGCCAGGCCCGGCAGCGCGAGGACGCCGACCGTGGATGACGCGCTCGCGTTGGGTCTGACCAGAGACGAGTACCGGCTCATCTGTGCGCACCAGAACGGACCGCCCAACCAGCTCGAGCTGGCGATGTACTCGCTGCTATGGAGCGAGCACTGCGCCTACAAGCACTCCAGGAAGCTGTTGCGCACGCTCCCAACCGACGGGCCGCACGTCGTGATGGGACCGGGCGAGAACGCCGGTGCGGTCGATGTCGGCTCGGGGCTCGTCTGCGCCTTCAAGGTCGAGTCGCACAACCACCCATCGGCGGTCGAGCCATTTCAGGGCGCCGCCACGGGCGTCGGAGGCATTCTGCGTGACATCTTCGCGATCGGCGCCCGCCCGATCGCGGTGCTCGACTCGCTGCGCTTCGGGGAGCCGTTCCGGTCGGCGGGGCGAGCGCGCTATCTGCTCGACGGCGCGGTCAGCGGGATCGGCCACTACGGCAACTCGATCGGCGTTCCGACGGTCGGCGGCGAGGTCTACTTCGAGGATCCCTACGAGCACAATCCGCTCGTCAACGCGATGGCGCTCGGCCTGGCCTCGCGTGAGCGGCTCGTGCGCAGCGCGGCCGCCGGCCCCGGCAACGCCGTGATCCTGTTCGGCGCCTCGACCGGGCGTGACGGCATCGGCGGCGCCTCGGTGCTCGCCTCCGCCGAGCTCGGGGGCGAACGTGACGGCGCGGATCCCGGTGGCGGCGACCAGGACAAGCGTCCGACCGTCCAGGTCGGCGATCCCTTCGAGGAGAAGAAGCTGCTGGAGTGCTCGCTGGAGCTGCTCGAGCAGGGCCTGCTCGTCTCGCTGCAGGATCTCGGCGCCGCCGGGCTGACCTCCGCGGCGGCCGAGATGGCCTCGAAGGGCGCTGTCGGCATCGACATCGACGTGGCGCGCGTTCCCCTACGCGAGCCCGGCATGGCCCCGTTCGAGATCATGATCAGCGAGTCCCAGGAGCGCATGCTGTGCGTCGCCGAGCCCGCGCACGTGCAGGCGGTCCACGCCCTCTGCGCCAAGTGGGAGGTCGCCAGCGCCGTGATCGGGACGGTCACCGACAGCTCGCGCGTGCGGGTTTTCGACCGCGAGCGCCTGCTCGGCGATATGGCCGTGCAGGCGCTGGTCGATGACTGCCCGCTCTACGATCTTGCGCCCGCCAGGCCGGCGCGCCCGATCTACCCGCCCCCTGCACCCGTGCTCGACCCCGGTGCCGCGCCCGGCGAGACGCTGCTCGCGCTGATGCGCTGCCCGAACATCGCGTCGCGCCGGCCGCTGTTCGAGCGCTACGACGCGATCGTGCAGTCGCGCACCGTGCGCCGCCCCGAGCAGGCCGACGCCGCGGTGCTGCGCCTGCCGGACGGCGGTGCCCTGGCGGTGAGCATCGACTGCAACGGCCGGCGCGTTGCCGCCGACCCGTATCGCGGCACGATCGAGGCAGTGCTCGAGTGCGCCGCGAACCTCGCCTGTACCGGCGCCGAGCCGCGCGGCACGACCAACAACCTCAACTTCGGGAATCCCGAGAAGCCCCATGTCGCCTGGCAGCTGAGCGAGTCCGTACGCGGCCTCGGTGAGGCCTGCCGCGCCCTGCAGGCTCCGATCGTCGGCGGCAACGTCTCGTTGTACAACGAGACTCCCGCCGGCCCGATCTACCCGACGCCGGTGATCGGCATGGTCGGCCGTCTCCCCGACGCCAGCCGCACCGGACGCCTGGGCTTCGCGCGCGCGGGCGATCAGATCGCGCTCGCCGGCCCGTTTGCCCCGTCGCTCGGGGCGAGCGAGCTGGCCAAGCTGCGCGGCGAGCCGCTGCCCGACGCCCTGCCCGCGACCGACCTGCAAGCCGTGCGCCGCGCCCACGCATTCGTCCGCGAGGCCGTGCGCGAGGGCCTGCTCTCGAGCGCCCACGACATCGCCGAGGGCGGCCTCGCGATCGCGCTCGCCGAGTGCTGCCTGGCGGGAGGCCTCGGCGCCGAGGTCTCGCTCGACGATCTGCTCGACCGTTGCGCCTCCCGGCGTCCTGACCCCGCCGCTCCCGCGCCTGCTGACGCGGCGGCCTCTGAAGGCTTCAGTGGCACGCGGCCAGCCGCTGGCGTGCTGCAGGCGCTGTTCGGAGAGGGTCCGGGCGGGTTCGTGCTCAGCGCGCCGGCCGAGGCGCTGCACAGGCTGGCTGAGCGCGCTCGCGCGCTCGCCGGAGGAGCGCTCGACCTGAGCCCGATCGGCATAGTCGGCGGCAGCGTTCTGAAGATCGGCGTCGCGGGCGAGAGCCTCACGACGGCTCTCGCCGATCTGTGCGATGCCCACCGCTCGCTCCAGGACCTGTTCTAGCTGCGCCCCGCGCTGGGCCTCTGGCGCCGCCAACGAGACTGCTAGCTTGTGTCCATCATGCGCCGCTCACGGTCGCCTGTCAGGCGATCCTCGCTCGTGGACAGGGCAGCTGCATGCTTGCCTGGGGATGGCACACATGTTGACGGCCACGTGCGCGGCGACGTCGTGCACGACGATCATGTGCGTGACGAGTGCGGCGTGTTCGGCCTGTACGCGCCGGGCCACGAGGTCTCGCGGCTGTCCTTCTTCGCGCTCTACGCGCTCCAGCACCGCGGTCAGGAGTCTGCCGGCATCGCGGCGGCCGATCGCGGCGGGAACATCGTCACGCGCCGCGAGCTGGGGCTCGTCAGCCAGGTGTTCAGCGAGAACGACCTGCGCACGCTCGCCGGCGAGCTCGCGATCGGCCACGTGCGCTACTCGACCACCGGCTCCAACGCGTGGGAGAACTCCCAGCCGGTCCAGCGCTCCGAGGGCACGCGGGGCTCCAAACGCGAGCTTGCGCTGGCCCACAACGGCAACCTCATCAACGCCGTCGAGCTCCACGCCGAGCTCACGGCCCGCGGCGTCACCTTCAGCTCCACCTCCGACTCCGAGATCATCGCCGCGCTGATCGCCACGCACCCCGCCGACTCGATCGAGGACGCGATCGCCGACGTGCTGCCGCGGCTGAAGGGCGCCTTCTCGATCGTGGTATTGACCCGCGACAGCGTGATCGCGTTCCGCGACCCGCACGGCCTGCGCCCGCTCGCGCTCGGCACGTTGCCGCCGGCCGCCGGCTCCGCGGCCGCCGGCGAGGGGACGCACTGGTGCGTAGCCAGCGAGTCCTGCGCCTTCGACATCATCGGCGCGCGCTTCGAGCGTGATGTCGCGCCCGGCGAGATCGTCACGCTGTCCGAGCGCGGGCTGGGCAGCCGCCGCGTGCCCACCCAGGCACGTCGGGCGTTCTGCGTGTTCGAGTACATCTACTTCGCCCGTCCGGACTCGCGCATGAACGGGCACGTCCTGCAGGTCGCACGCGGGCGCATGGGCGAGATCCTCTGGCGCGAGGCTCCCGTCGATGCCGACCTGGTGATCGCCGTCCCGGACTCGGGCAACGCCGCCGCGCGCGGTCTCGCGCGCGCCGCCGGGCTGCCCCAGGACGACGGCTTCGTCAAGAACCGCTACGTCGCGCGCACCTTCATCCAACCCGGCCAGGAGCTGCGCAAGCACGGTCTGCACCTCAAGTTCAACCCACTCCCCGAGATCATCGCCGGCAAGCGCCTGGTCGTGGTCGACGACTCGATCGTGCGCGGCAACACGACTCGCCAGATCGTGCAGATGCTGCGCGACGCCGGCGCCCGTGAGATCCACATGCGCATCTCCTCCCCGCCGATCGTCCATCCCTGCCACTACGGGATCGACATGTCCACCCGCGAGGAGATGATCGCGCACGAGCGCACCGTCGCGGAGATCGCCGCCGAGCTCGGCTGCGACTCGCTGCACTACCTCTCGCTCGAGGGCGTCTACGAGGCTATCCGCGCCGAGCCGGCCACGCACTGCGACGCGTGCTTCAGCGCTCGCTACCCGCTCGACGGCACGGGCGAGGCCAACGGCAAGTACGCGCTCGAGGACGAGCCGGACGGGGATCCTCGGCGCTCGGCGCCACTGCCGCTCGTCAGCGCCTGACGGCAGAAGCCGCTCGTTCTCAGTCGAACGACTCGTCGCGCGCGCCGGAGGCTGCGTTGTAGCGGTTGTTGTAGGGCCGGCGCACACTCAGCTCGCTGTGCCTCGATGGCCGCAACGCCGATGCGAGCGCGCCGATGATGATTGCGGTGGTGAGGATCGCTGTGATCATTTCCTGTGTCCTGTCGCGTGATGGATGACATCCGCTCCCCGCCTGTCCGTGATTGAAGCGCGCCCGCGGCACACTCTTCTGTGACGTCGCTCACAGCTATCGTGGCGCCCGTGTCCACGCCTCTGCCGATCGCGGTGCTCGTATCCGGGACCGGCACCAACCTGCAGGCCCTGCTCGAGACGGTGCATCGGCGCGAGGCGGTCGTCGTGGCGGTCGCCTCGAGCGTGGCCGATGCGCCCGCGCTGAAGCGCGCCTCCGCCTGCGACGTGGCCAGCGCAGTGTTTGCCCGCGCCGACTACGCCGATCGCGCCGCTCGCGACGACGCGCTCGCCGATTGGCTGCTCGCGCGCGGCGCGCGCCTGATCGTGCTGGCCGGCTACATGGAGCTGCTTGGCGAGCGCTTCCTGGCGCGCTTTCCGGGCGCGGTCATCAATGTGCATCCTTCGCTGCTGCCGGCCTTCCCGGGCCTGCATGCGATCGAGCAGGCACTGGCGTACGGCGTCAAGGTCTTTGGCGTGACCGTCCACTTCGTCGACGCCGGCGTCAACAGCGGCCCGATAATCTGCCAGCGCGCGGTCGAGCTGCCGGAGGCCGGCGGACCCGACCAGGTGCTCGCGGCGCTGCGCCCGCTCGAGCACGCGCTGCTGCCCGAGGCGGTGCGCCTGTTCGCGCGCGGCGCGCTGCATTCCGATCCCGAGCGCCCGCGCCGGATCCTCGTGGCCAGGTAGGTAGGCTGCGATCACATGGCCAGCAAGGGGGATCTCGTGACAGACGCGGGCGCCGGCAGCGCCCGCGTGGAGCGCGCGCTGCCCGGCGAGGTGCGGGTCCGCCGCGCGCTGCTGTCGGTCTCGGACAAGACCGGCATCGTCGAGCTGGCGCGCGGCCTGGCCGGGCTCGGCGTGCAGATCGTCTCCACGGGCGGCACGGCGCGCACGCTGAGCGATGCCGGCGTGCAGGTGAGGGCGATCGAGGACTTCACCGGCTTTCCCGAAATCATGGACGGGCGCGTCAAGACGCTGCACCCGCGCCTGTACGCCGGCCTGCTCGCGCTGCGCGACGACGACGCGCATCTGGACGCGGCCGCCGATCAGCAGATCGAGCCGGTCGATCTCGTGTGCGTGAACCTCTACCCGTTCGAGCAGACCGTCGCGAACCCGGACGCCGAGCCGCACGAGGTGATCGAGAACATCGACATCGGCGGCCCCACGATGATCCGTGCCGCCGCGAAGAACAGCGATTTCGCCGCCGTGCTCGTCGATCCCGGCGACTACGAGCAGGTGCTGGCCGAGCTGCGCGACTCCGACGGGCGACTCACGCTCGCCACCCGCGCCAGCCTCGCCGCCAAGGCGTTCGCGCTGACCGCCCGCTACGACGCCGCCATCGCGACCTGGCTGTCGGTGCGCACGCACGAAGGCTTTCCGCCCAGCTGGCGTGACGCCTACGAGAAGGTCACCGATCTGCGCTACGGCGAGAACCCGCATCAGCAGGCGGCCTTCTACGCGCGCGTGGGCGCGCCGACGCACCTGCTCGCCGGCGTACGGCAGCTGCACGGCAAGGAGCTGTCGTTCAACAACCTGCTCGACCTCAGCGCGGCGCGCGAGCTGGTGGAGGAGTTCGACGAGCCCGCCTGCGCGATCATCAAGCACAACAACCCCTGCGGCTGTGCCGTGGCCGGCACCGCCCAGCAGGCCTACGAACGCGCCTTCGCGTGCGACCCCGACAGCGCCTATGGCGGCGTCCTCGCCGTCAACCGCCCGGTCGACGCCGCCTTCGCCGAGAGGCTGAGCGAGCAGTTCATCGAGGTATTGCTCGCGCCCGCATACGACGCGGCGGCGTTGGCGGCGCTGACGGTCAAGAAGAACATCCGCCTGCTCGAGCTCGACGACTGGCCCGCTCCCGCCGAACCGGGAGACACTCGCTCCGCCGAAGCCGGGAGACACTCGCCTCCGGCTCGCATCCCCGGTTCGGCCAGCATCCCCGAACCGGCCAGCGAGGTCGAAGCCAAGCCGGTGATCGGCGGACAGCTCGTGCAGACGCGCGATCGCGTGGACGAGACGCGCAAGCAGATGCGCGTGATGGGCGCACGCGAGCCCAGCGACGCGGAGTGGCGCAGCCTGCTGTTCGCGTGGGTGGTGTGCCGGCACGTCCGCTCCAACGCGATCGTCATCGCCGCCGTCGACGAGCGCTCGGGAGCGCTCGCCACGATCGGCATCGGCGCCGGACAGATGAGCCGCGTGGACGCCGTGCGCATCGCGGTCGAGAAGGCACGCGCGTTCCAACCGGAGCTGCTCTCCGGTTCGGCGCTCGCCTCCGACGCGTTCTTTCCCTTCCCCGATGCCCCGCAGCTGGGAATCGACGCGGGCGTGCGCTCGATCATCCAGCCCGGCGGCTCAGTGCGCGACGAGCTCTCGGTCGAGGCGGCCGACGCGGCGGGCGTGGCGATGGTCGCGACCGGGATACGCCACTTCCGGCACTGACGGCGCCGCGAGCCCGCAACCAGCTGACCAGGCCTCGCGCGAGCCCCCGATCGCGGCTGTGCCTCTCAGGTGCAGGCCCCACGCGAGCCCGCGCCAGCAACTGCGCCTCTCAGGATTCTCCCAGCTTCGCGCTAGCCCATGCACACAGTCGCCCGGCAGGGTGTCGGCCATGAGCGCCACGCCCGTACCGGCCCAGCGAATCGTGCAGCGGCCCCGACGGCCGCCGCACCGATACCCGCCGTCCGATGCCGTCGCGTCCACCGAGGCCAGCTGGGTGCGCCCCGCGCTGATCGTGCTGCTCGCCTGCAGCGCCGCGGCCTACCTGTGGGACCTCAGCGCCTCCGGCTACGCCAACAGCTTCTATGCCGCGGCCGTCCAGGCCGGGACCAAAAGCTGGAAGGCCTTCCTGTTCGGCTCACTCGACTCGTCCAACTTCATCACCGTGGACAAGCCGCCGGCATCGCTGTGGGTGATGGCGCTGTCCGGTCGCGTCTTCGGCTTCAGCAGCTGGAGCATGCTCGTGCCGCAGGCGCTGGAGGGCGTGCTCGCGGTCGCGCTGCTCTTCGGGGCGATCAGGCGTTGGTTCGGCGCCGGCGCGGGCTTGCTCGCCGGCGCGCTGCTGGCGATCACCCCGGTGGCCGCGCTGATGTTCCGCTTCAACAACCCCGACGCGCTGCTTGTCTGCCTGCTCGTCGCGAGCGCCTACTGCCTGACCCGGGCGCTCGAGCGCGCGCATAGTGGCTGGGTGATCGCGGCCGGAAGCCTGATCGGCCTCGCCTTCCTGACCAAGATGATGCAGGCGTTCCTGATCCTGCCCGCGTTCGGAGCCGTCTACCTGCTCGCCGCCCCCACCGAGCTGCGCCGTCGCCTGTGGCAGCTGCTTGCCGCCGCGCTCGCGATCGTTGTCACCGGTGGCTGGTGGGTCGCGCTCGTCGCGCTGTGGCCCGCCGGCTCGCGTCCGTTCGTCAACGGCTCGCCCGACAACAACATCTTCAACCTCATAACCGGCTACAACGGCCTCGAACGGATCTTCGCGGGCGGCGGCGCCCCGGGCGGCCGCGGCGGGGCTCAGGGCGGCCCCGGCGGGGGTCAGATGTTCAGCGGTCCCACCGGCCTGCTGCGCCTGTTCGACACCGCCATGGGCGGGCAGGCGTCGTGGCTGCTGCCGGCAGCGCTGCTCGCGCTCGGGGCGGGCCTGTGGATGCGCCGGCGCGCCCCGCGCACCGACCGCGCGCGCGCCGCGCTGCTGCTGTGGGGCGGCTGGCTGATCGTCAGCGGCCTCGTCTTCAGCCTCGCCACGGGCGTCATCCACACCTACTACACGGTCGCCCTCGCTCCCGCGATCGCCGCCCTGATCGCGATTGCCGCGTCCCTGCTGTGGCCAGTGCGCCACACGCTGCTCGCGCGTGCCGTGACGGCGCTGGCGGTGCTCGTGACCGCCGCGTGGTCGTGGACGCTGCTCGATCGCACGCCCCAGTGGCAGCCGTGGCTGCGCGGTCTGATCGCGGCGACCGCCTTCATCGGCGTCGTCGGACTGCTCGCGGCGCCGCTCCTGCGGGCCCACGCCCGCCCGGCCGCGATCGTCAGCGCGGCGCTGGCGCTCATCGCCTGCCTGGGCGGCCCGCTCGCCTACTCGGCCCAAACGATCGCGACTGCGCACTCCGGTTCGATCCCCTCTGCAGGTCCGACCGTTGCCGGCGCCGGCGTCGAACTTCCGGGCGGGCTCGGCTTCGCGCGCGCCGGTGGCCTGCGCGGGAGCGTCGGCGGCGTGCCCGGGGGTGCCGGTCGCCTGCGCGGGGGCGCCTTCCCGCCTGGCGCTTCCGGATCGCCGGCGCGGGGAGCGCCCGGCCTGCCCGCGGGCGGCGGCGCCGCGGGCGTCCGCATCCGCGGTGCGGCAGGGGGCCTGAGCCTGTTCGGCCCCGGTGGGCGCGGCTCGCTCAGCGGCCACAGCGCAGCAACGGGCGCCGCGCCCGGCCCAGGTCAGACCGACGTCAGCAAGGCGCTCGTGAAGAAGCTCGAGACCGGCGCCGGCCGTTTTCGCTGGGTCGCCGCCACCGATGGCTCGCAGAGCGCTGCCTCGCTCGAGCTCGCCACTGGTGGCGAGCCGGTGATGGCGATCGGCGGCTTCAACGGCCAGGGTGGACATTTGACCCTCGCGCAGTTCGAGCGCTACGTCGCGGGCGGCGAGATCCACTACTACATCACCTCGGGTGGCGCCGGGGGCCCGACCGGTGGCGCTCGGGGCCCGACCGGTGGCGGCGCGGGCCCGACCGGTGGCGCTCGGGGCTCGACCGGTGGCGCCGGGGGCTCGACCGGTGGCGCCGGGGGCTCGAACGCGAGCGCGCGCGGGGGCGGCGCAGGCGCAAGGGGCGGCGGTTCCGGCGGCTACAGCTCGAGCGCGATCACGGCGTGGGTGGAAGCGCACTTCAAGGCCGTCGATGTCGGGGGACAGACGGTCTACGACCTCTCGCAGACGCAGACGCGTTCGTCATGAGCTGGGGGGTCTGAGGGGCCGGCCTGAGGGGCCGGCCTGAGGACTCGTTTCATTCTTTCCACGGCGTGCGCTTAGGTATATACGCGTTAATACTATAGAGCACACACGCGGGAAAGTCATGCACCGCTCACACAGGTCGTGGGCGTTGCGCCAACGCTGTATATGCCATAGCTATCGCAGCATTGGAATTGAGACAACCTGGGCGCCAGTCACGAACGCGACACACTTTCAGAGGACGTGATACGATATATCGTGACACTACTAGATAGCTCACGATAGGACTTTACTATGTTTGCTCAAGCTATTGACATCAACGATGCCGGCCGCTGCGGATGCCACCAAGGCGTTAACCTGCGCGACCTGCGCGAGCTGTGGCGCGAAATGACCAGCGGCCGCGCGGGCGGTCCGGGCGAGTACGGCGAAAGCTACCGCGGAGGGCGCGGGCGCCATGGTGGCCATCGCCATCACGGTCGGTCCGGCCCAGGCGACTTCAGGGGCCAGTTTGGCGGCTTCGGACCGGGTGGCTGGCGTGGTCGCGGCCGCAAGGCGCGCCGCGGCGACATCCGCACCGCCGCGCTGCTGCTACTCGCGGAGGAGCCGCGCAACGGCTACCAGATCATGCAGGAGGTGCAGGAGCGCAGCGGCGACGTGTGGCGGCCGAGCCCCGGCTCGGTGTATCCCGCCCTGCAGCAGCTCGAGGACGAGGGGCTGATTCGCTCCGAGGAGATCGAGGGGCGCAGGCTGTTCAAGCTGACCGACGCCGGCCGCGCATACCTGGACGAGCGCGATCCCGACGCGCGCGCCCCCTGGGAGCAGCCGGATGGCGAGTTCAGCGACCAGGTGTTCGTCGCCAAGTGCATGAAGGAGATCGCGTTCGCGTTCGCGCAGCTGATGCGCAGCGGCAGCGACGATCAGCTGGCGAAGGCGCGCGACGTTCTGGCCGTGACGCGCCGCGACCTCTACCGGATCCTCGCCGATGAAGAGCCTGGCGAGCGCGCTCCCGGCGACGGCGACGGCAGGGACAGCGACTCAGCGGACGACGACGGGGACGCTATCGTCGGTGGCGATGCGTGAGTCCCCGCCCACGACCGAAGCCATTTCGGTCGAGGGCCTCGTCAAGCGCTACGGCGAGATCGAAGCGGTGCGCGGCATCGATTTCGCCGTCGCGGCTGGTGAGACGTTCGGCTTTCTCGGGCCCAACGGGGCCGGCAAGTTGACCACGATCAACATCCTCTGCACGCTCGTGCGCCCGAGCGGGGGAGTCGCCTTCGTGGCCGGACACGATGTCGTGCGCGAACGCGATCAGGTCCGGCGCAACATCGGTCTGGTGTTTCAGGACACAACCCTCGACGGCTACCTGACCGCCGAGCAGAACCTGCGCCTGCACGCCGAGCTCTACGGAATGGCGCGCGCCGCCGTGAGCGAGCGCCTGCAGCAGGTGATGGAGATGGTCGGGTTGTGGGAGCGGCGCGGCAGTCTGGTGGGCACCTTCTCCGGCGGCATGAAGCGCCGCCTGGAGATCGCGCGCGGGCTGCTGCACTCACCCCGCGTGCTGTTCCTGGACGAGCCCACCGTCGGCCTGGATCCGCAGACCCGCAGCTCGATCTGGACCTACATCTCCGAGCTCAAGCGCGACGAGGACATCACGATCTTCCTGACCACCCACTACATGGACGAGGCCGAGTACTGCGATCGCATCGCGATCATGGATCGGGGCACGATCGTCGCGCTCGACACGCCTGAGGCGCTCAAGGCGAGCGTTGGCAAGGACCGCGTCCAGATCCAGACCGTCGATGACGACGCCGCGATCGCCGCGCTGCGCGAGCGCTTTGAAATCGACGCGGTGCTGGCGGAAGGGGCCGTCACCTTCGGCGTCTCCGAAGGGGAGCAGTTCGTGCCGCGCCTGTTCGCCGAGCTCGGCCAGCAGATCCGCTCGGTCAACGTCTCGCGGCCATCGCTCGACGACGTTTTCATGTCCTACACCGGCACGACGATCCGCGACGCCGAGGAGTCCGGGCTGACCGACATGCGGCGCAACATGGCGCGCATGATGAGCCGGTGAGGACCGCGTCCGCGCGCGTGCGCTCTATCGTGAGGCGCTGATGGCCACCGAGACCGTCACCAACGCCGCGAGCGTCACGGCCCCGCCCGGCGGTGCCCCGCCGCGGGCGCCTCGCCATGTCGCCAGGGTGCACGTCCCGGCGCGCAGCCTGGGCGGCGAGCTGCGCGCGATCCGCGTCGTCTGGAAGCGCGAGCTGATCCGCTTCAGCCGCGACCGCCTGCGCATCCTGACCTCGCTGATCCAGCCGTTCCTGTTCCTGTTCGTGCTCGGCACCGGCCTCTCGACGCTGGCCTCGGCCGGGACGCACGGCGTCAACTTCAGAACCTTCATCTATCCCGGCGTGCTGTGCATGGCGGTGATGTTCACCGCGATGTTCTCCGCCGCATCGATCGTCTGGGACCGCGAGTTCGGCTTCTTGCGCGAGATGATGGTGGCGCCCGTGCGGCGCAGCTCGATCGTGCTCGGCAAGGTTCTCGGCGGCGCCACGGTGGCCACGTTCCAGGGCCTGATCGTGATCGCGATCTCGCCGCTCGTCAACATCGGCTACGAACTCAGCCTGATCCTCGAGCTGTTCGCGCTGTCGCTGCTGCTGGCGTTCGCGATCACCGCGTTCGGTGTGATGTTCGCGGCCAGGATCAACCAGATGCAGTCGTTCATGGCACTCATGCAGATGGTGATCATGCCGATGTTCTTCCTCTCCGGCGCGCTGTACTCGGTCGCGCACCTACCCGCCTGGCTGGCGATCCTCAATCGGCTCGATCCGCTCACCTACGCGGTCGCGCCAATGCGCAGCGCGATCTTCTCGCACCTGGACATCTCAGAAGCGGCCCGCCGCGCGCTCGACCCGGGCGTCACGTGGTGGGGCTGGCGCGTGCCCACGCTGCTCGAGGCCGCGGTGATCGCGGTGCTCGGCCTCGTGATGCTGTCTATCGCGATATGGGAGTTCTCTCAGGCGGAGTAGCGGCCTGAGAGAGCGCCTGTGCGGCTACGCCGAGCAGCGGATCGTGCTCGGGGAGGGCGCCTGAAGCGGGGTCGCTCAAGCGCATCGCCTCGACGAGCGGGGCCGGGTCGCGCATCAGGCGCCGTTCGACGAGCGGCTGGAGAATGCCGCGCAACGCAAGCGCTACACCGACGTAGCGCGGCGCCCACACGCGCGCGGAGCGCCGTTCGATGCCCCGCTCGATCGCGTCGACTGCCGTTGACAGCGGCGCGGGAGTCCGCAGGAAGGATGGGGTCTGGCGGTTGAGCAGCTCGGTCGCCGGCTGGGCGTAGGCGGCGCGCACCAGGTCGGTGTCGATGAAGCCGAAGTAGGCGCAGCCGACGCGCGCTCCGCTCGGGAACGTCTCGCTGCGTAGCGCGTCCGTGAGCGCCTCGACCCCGGCCTTGGTCGCAGTGTAGGGACCCATCATCGGGGAGTGAGCGGCCGCGGCCAGCGACGCGATGTTGAGCAGATAGCCGCGCCGGGCGGTGATCTGCTCGATGACCGCACGGTCGGTGCGCCACACCCCCAGCAGGTTCACGGCGAAGGTGCGCTCGACCTGCTCGACCGGAGCGGTGGCGAGCGTACCGGTGAAGGCCAGGCCGGCGTTGGCGATCGCCACGTCGACGCCGCCGAAGCGCTCGACCGTTCCGGCGACAGCGTCGCGCAGCGCCTCGAGATCGGTGACGTCCGCCTCGAATGCCACGGCGCGCTCGCCCAGGCGATCGGCCAGCTCATGCAGCCGCTCGGGCTCGAGGCCGACCAGCGCGACGTTGGCGCCTCTGGCGTGCAGTCGCTCGGCCGTTGCCGCGCCGATGCCGCGCGCGGCGCCGGTGATGAACACCGCGCGTCCGCTCAGCTGGTAGATCGCCTCGCTCGAGCGGCTCATGCGGTCACCAACTTTACGCCTTCGCGCGCCGGTGCGCTGTCCAGCTGGTAGTCGGCGGCCTCGAAGTGGCGCGTGCGTTGGCGAAACGGCCAGGTGAAGCCCGGCCAGATGGTCGAGTTGCGCCCGTGCTCGTCCAGGTACCAGCTGACGCAGCCGCCCGAGCTCCAGACGCTGCCCTGCAGCTTGCGCTGGAGCTCGTCGTTGAAGCGCTGCTGGACATCGGCGCGCACGTCGAAGGTGCGCGCCCCGGTGCGGTCGAGCCGCTCGATGCAGTCCATCATGTAGTTGAGCTGGGACTCGATCATGTAGACGATCGAGTTGTGCCCGAGGCCGGTGTTCGGGCCGACGAGCATGAAAAGGTTGGGGAAGCCCGCGACGGTGGTCCCGAGGAATGCCTGGGGGCTGCCCTGCCAGACGTCCGCCATCGTGCGCCCGTCACGGCCACGGATCCATTCCGCGACCGGCATATCGGTGACATGAAAGCCGGTCCCGAGGATGATCGTGTCGAGCTCGCGCTCGCTGCCATCGGCGGTCACGATTCCCCGCGGCGTGATGGCGCTGATGGCGTCCGTCACTAGCTCGACATTCGGCTGCTGGAGCGCCGGGTAGTACTCGTTGGAGATCAAGATCCGCTTGCAGCCGATGCGGTAGCGCGGCGTCAGCTTGGCGCGCAAGCCTGGGTCACGAACCTGCTCGCGCAGATGCTTGTGCGCCACGCGCTCGAACAGCGAGCCGGCGCGGGGATGCATGAGCGACAACACGAACAGCTCGCGCGAGGAGTACACGAGCCCACGCACCGTTCGCTGCGCCGGTGGAAGCAGCCGGTAGAGCGTCCGCTCGACGCTCGTCGTGGGCCGGTCCCGGTGGGGCAAGATCCACGGCGGCGTGCGCTGGAACACGTGCAGCTTGGAGGCTTCGGGCTGGATGCGGGGCACGAACTGGATCGAGGAGGCGCCCGTGCCGATCACTGCCACGCGCTCGCCGAGCAGCGAGCGCTCGTGATCCCAGCGCGCGGAGTGAAAGATCGCGCCCTCGAAGCTCTCGATGCCGTCGATCTCGGGCAGCTTCGGCTCGCTGAGCGGCCCCGGGCCGACGATCAGCAGATCCGCGCTCAGCTCACACGTCTGCGGGCGTTCATCCGCGCGCGCGGGAGGCCCGTTCACCTCGATCCGCCACACGCGGGCATCCTCGTCCCAGGCGGCCGAGGCGACCTCGTGTTCGAAGCGGATATGCGGGTAGAGGTCGTGCTCGGCGCACACGTCGCGCAGGTACGCGAGGATCTCGGGCTGCAGCGAGTAGGTCCGCGACCAGCGCGGATTGGGCGCGAACGAGAACGAATAAAGGTGCGATGGGATGTCGCACTGGCAGCCCGGGTATGTGTTCGCCCACCAGGTGCCGCCGACCTCGCTGTCGCGCTCGAGCACAACGAAGCCCTCGATGCCGGCCTGCTTGAGCTTGATCGCCGCTCCCAGCCCGGCGAAGCCCGAGCCGACGATCACGGCACGGTGGTGCTCTCCCTTGTTCAGGCTCCGAGACCCGTTTGGCGCGACGGCCAGGCTCCGAGCTCCGTTTGCAGCGATGCCGAGTCCTTCCTGCTGATCTTCCATCTCACGCCTCCCTGACCACACGGGCGCCCCGCGCGGGCACCAGCGTGATGTGATGATCGCGCACTTTCTCGGGACGGGCACGGTCGGCGCGCAGCCGCGTGCGCTGCAGGATCGTGCGCAGCGTGACGCGCATCTCGAAGCTCGCGAAGGCCGCGCCCAGGCAGCGCCGCCGCCCGCCGCCGAACGGGATCCAGGTGTAGGTCGAGCCCTCGCCGCCCTCCAGGAAGCGCTCGGGCTTGAAGCGCTCGGGTTCGGGAAACAGCGTCGGATCGGAGTGCATCAGCGTGATCGCCGGCATCACAGTCACGCCGGCCGGCAGCGTGAACCCGCCGAGCTCCACGGGCGCCTGCAGGCTGCGCAGCACGGCGGGGATCACCGGCCTGATACGCAGCGTCTCCTGCACGACCGCGTCGAGATAGGCGTCGTCGCCCGCGCGCGCGCGCGCCAGCACGTCCGGGTTGCGCAGCAGCCGCTCGAACGCCCACGCAAGTCCGGTGGTCGTGGTCTCGTGGCCGGCCATCAGCAGCGTAATGATCTGATCGCGCAGGTCGTCGTCGTCGATCTCGCCGGCGCGCACGAGTTGGGAGAGAACGTCCTGGCGCTCGGCCAGGTTGGGGTCGCGCCGGCGCTCCGAGATCTCGATGCGCAGCACGCGGTTGGCCTCGGCGACCGTCGCCCGGTAGCGGCGCCACGGTCCGACTCGCTCGAGACCGGGGACCACCCACATCGCCATGATCAGCGGGCTGACCTCGGCGGTCGCCGGCAGGACCTCGCGCAGCGCGCGCAGGCGCACGGGGTCGCTGACGCCGATGACCGCCTGCAGGATCGTCTCGAGCGTGATCGCGCGCATGCGCGGATGCAGCGGGAAGGGCTGCCCGAGCGGCCAGCGCTCGATCTCCGCCGCGACAATCTGCTCGATGACCTCGCCGTAGCGACGCACCGACTCCCCGTGAAACGGGGGCAGCAGGCGCTTGCGTGTCTGTAGGTGCTCATCCTCGTCGAGCACGAGCACGGAGCGCTCGCCGAGCACGGGGGCGAGCAGCGAGTTGCCCTCGCCCGCATAGAACACAGCTGGGTCACCGGTGAAGACCTGCTTGACCAGCTCGGGCTCGTCGATCACGACCGCATGGCCCCAGGGAAGTGCGCGTAGCGTGAACACCGGGCCGTACCGGCGCCGGCAGGCCGCGAGGAACGGCACACTGCGATTCCAAATGAGCGCGCTCTGAACCAGCACGGGCAGACGCGGCCCGGGTGGGAGCCGGCGCGCCGAGTGCGCCCCGCGCGCGGACGCGGTGGACACCGAGGCGCCGGCGCTGGGCACCGACGCCTCGGTTGCGCTCTGTCCACCGGACGCGGGCGTCGTGCGCCGCGCATCGGCTGGTCGCGTGGCGCCGTTCGGCGCCGCCGCCCCCGCGCCGCCGTTCGGCGGCGAGTCCGGGGAGGGGGACGGGTCGTCGTGCTGCGGAGGCGTGGTCGTCGTCGGCTGTGCGGCGGTCGTCATGGCCGAGCTCTCCTTCGATCAGTTCGTGTGCCTTGGCTCCGGTACTCCCTCCACCGATTGATGTTACATCATTTCATGTCACGTTGTTCGGTGTGTCGTCGTTTGGGGATAATCTGGTTGCAGACAAGCGATGGCGAGGGCGAGGACCGATACGAGTGTGAACGGGCAGACGGCGCCCGCCGGCAAGCGAGCGCCGGCCGCGATCAAGGCTGAGCCGAAGGGGCGCGGCAACGAGCTCACGATCGAAGAGCTGGCTGTGCAGAGCGGCATGACGGTCCGCAACATCCGGGCGCACCGCGCGCGCGGACTGCTGCCGGCGCCAGAGGTGCGCGACCGAGTCGGCTACTACGGGCCCGAGCATCTGGCGCGCCTGCGACTGATCGCCGAGATGCAGGCCGAGGGCTTCAACCTGCGGGCGATCGCCCGCCTGCTCGAAGAGACCCATGGCAGGCCCGAACAGCTGCTGAGCCTGAAAGACGCGGTCAGCGCGCCGTTCGAGACAGAGCAGCCGCGGGTGTTCACCGCCGCCGAGCTGCAGGCGCGTTTCGGCGAGCAGGCCGAGCCCGGCGTGCTGGCGCGCGCCGAACAGGTGGGGCTGCTGACCGGCCTCGGCGATGGCCGCTACGAGGCACCGATGCCCTCGCTACTGGACGCGGCCGAGGAGGTCGTCAGCCGTGGCGTGCCGCTCAAGCACGCGCTCACGGTGATCGCGAAGGTGCGCGAGCAGTGCCGGGCGGTCGCGCGCGAGTTCGTGCGGCTGTTCCTGGAGGACCTTTGGAAGCCGTTTGCCGACGCCGACTATCCGCAGGAGCGCTGGTCGGAGGTGATCGAGTCGATCGATCGCCTGCGCCCGATCTCATCCCGGGCCCTGCTCGGGGTCTATCAGCTGACGATGTCCCAGGAGGTCGAGGCGGCGTTCGGGCGTGAGACGGAACGGCTGACCAAGCGGGGGCGCTGATGGGCGCGGAGGTTCGGGCATGAGACCGAAGGACTGATTGCGCGGAACGCTGGGGGCGCCGAGCATGCGGACGGACTGTGCGGGCGCGGCGCGGCACCAGCGAGCGGTCTAGACTTGCCGCTGATGGCGCTCCCACCCGGCCCGCGCGCCCCGGCGATCGTCAACAGCGTGCGCTTCGCGCGCAGCCCGCTCGCGTGGCTGCGCGCCTGGCACCGGCGCTACGGAGACGCATTCACGATCAGCATCACGGGCTTTGGAACCGGCGTGTACGTGGCCGACCCGGACGCGATCCGGGCGCTGTTCACGGGGGACCAGTCCGATCTGCGCGCCGGTGAGGCGAACTCGTTCATGGAGCCGGTGCTGGGGCCGCACTCGGTGCTCGTGCTGGACGGACCCGAGCATCTGCGCCAGCGCAAGCTCCTGCTGCCGCCGTTCCAGGGCTCGCGCGTGGGCGCCATGCGCGAGCTGATCCGCGACGTCGCCGAGCGCGAGCTCGCGACCTGGCAGACCGGCTCGCGCCTCGTACTGCGCGAACGCATGCGGGCGCTCACGTTCGAGGTGATCTGTCGCGCGGTCTTCGGCGTGACCCGGCCAGACCGCGTGGACCGTCTGCGCGAGAAGCTCGGGGCCGTGATCGACAGCAGCCCGCTGTACATGCTCAGCCCCGCCCTGCGCGCCGATCTCGGGCCGCTGAGCCCGGGCGGGCGCTTTACGCGCCGCCTGCGCGCCGCCGACGAGCTGCTCGTGCAGGAAATCGAACGGCGCCGCGCCGAGCCCGGCCTCGAGGAGCGCTCAGACGTACTGGCGCTGCTGTTGCGCGCGCGCGACGAGGACGGTCGCGCGATGACCGTCAGAGAGCTGCGCGACGAGCTGTTCACGATGCTGGGCGCCGGCCACGAGACGACCGCGACCGGGCTGGCGTTCGCTTTCGATCTGCTGCTGCGCAACCCGCCCGTGCTCGAGCGGCTGCGCGAGGAGATCGCCGCCGGCGACGGCGACGCCTACCTCGACGCCGTCGTCAAGGAGACGTTGCGCCTGCGGCCGGTGATCGACGCGGCCGAGCGCACGCTGACCGCTCCACGCATGGTGGCCGGCTGGGAGCTGCCGGCCGGCGTCAAGGTCTATCCGGGGATAGCGCTCGTGCACATGCGCGAGGACCTCTACCCGGCCGCGCACGAGTTTCGTCCCGAGCGCTTCCTGCAGGACGGCGCCGAGTCCTACTCGTGGCTGCCCTTCGGTGGCGGCATCAGGCGCTGTATCGGCGCGGCGCTCGCGCAGGCGGAGATGGCGGAGGTGCTGCGCGCTGCGGTGCCGGCGCTTGAGCTGCGTCCCGTGCGCGATCGCCTCGACCCGGTGGTGCTGCGCGGCATCACGCTGGCGCCCAAATACGGCGTCGAGGTCGAAGTGCAGGGGCGTCTGCGCACGGCTCGGCCGGCGCTCGCTGCTGTCGCCTGGGGGTAGTTCCTCGCCATGTTGGTCAGTTCGCGTAGGCGGGTGCCGCGCTCGTGGGCACGCGGCCGCGGGCAGGCTCACACGTGGCCGCGCACGTCGCGGGCCACTTCCTGCAGCACGCTCAGCATCGCCTCCAAGGCGGGTGTTGGATAGCGTGTTCCAAGCCGGGCCGCGTAGACGCTGCGCACCGGCGTCGCCTTGCCAAGCAGAGCCACCGCGACGTCGCGGTGGCGGCTGCCGAGCGCCAGGCTGGGCAGCAGCGTGACCCCCTTGCTGTGGGCCACGAGCGCCTGGCTGGTGGCGATCTCGTCAACTTCGAATGCCACCTTGGGCTCGAAGCCGGCGGCTCGGCAGGCGCCGAGGATGACCTCGTGACAGAGGTCGCGCTCGGTCGTGTTGATCCACACCTCGCCCGCGAGCTCGCGAAGCGCGACCGTCCGCTTGCCGGCGAGCCGATGCTGCTTGGAGATCACCGCCGTATAGCGATCGTCGAATAGATAGGTCAAGGCGAGCTCGTCGCCGAGCGCGCCGGTGGCCTGCTCGAGGTCGTAGACGACCGCCAGGTCGAGCTGGCGGCGCTCGAGCCGTGCACAGGCTTCCTCGGGCTCCATCTGAACGACGTTCAGCTCGATGTCCGGGTAGCGCTCGTAGAACGTCTCGACCGCCGCCGGCACGAGCGCGGCGCCGGCGCTCTCGAAGGCCGCAAGGCGCAACCGGCCCGAGCGGGCATGCACGTAAGCCGAGAGCTCCTGTTCGGCAGAGGCGATGCGCCCGAGGATCGCATCGGCGTGGTCGAGCAGCAGCTCGCCCGCCTGCGTCAGGCGCACGCGCTTGCGCGCGCGTTCGATCAAGAGCGCTCCGGTCTCGCGCTCGAGCGCGGAGATCTGCTGGCTGATGGCCGACTGGGTATAGGAGAGCGCGTCTGCCGCCGCCGTGAACGAGCCAAGCTCGGCGACCTCGCGGAACACCGCCAGTCGCTGGGGACTAAGCATCGGCACGCCGACACAGCATTAGTCGATCTTATCGAAAACCAAAGAAGTGTACTTGCACTAATGTTCGTGTTCCGCCAAGCTGACGCCATGGGCACAGTTACAGCCTCCACGCAATCTCCCTCGCAGATTGCGGCCAGCAGCGCCGGGCACCCGACTGCGGCGAGTGTCGCGAGTCTCACCCAGGTCCCGAGCCACCGCACGACCGAAGACTTCGACATCGCCGATCTCGTGGTCCGAATCGCTGGACCCGAGGACGCGCAGGCACTGATCGAGCTGGCCAGGCGTTCCGGCGCACCCCGGCCGGCCGGCGCGCTGATGGTCGCCGAGGCAGGCAACAGGCTGCTCGCGGCCGTGTCGATGGCGAGCGGCCAGGCGTTGAGCGAGCCCACGACGCCCGGCGCAGAGGCCCGTGCTGTCGTCCGCTACACGCTCGCGAGGCTCGTGCGTCGAGGTCGGGCGCTGCGCCCGGTCGCCGCCTGACGCCGGGTCGCGAAGTCGCGCAGGCGCGCAGGCGCGAGGCGCCTCGTGTTGAGACCGTTCTCGACGCGTTCGAGGTCGTCCTCGTCATGCCCGTGCGATGTGTGGCGCGACCACACAACCTGTGGTGTGTCGGGACATTCCGGACACAGCACATCATGCCCCGTGCGGGACTCGAACCCGCCCCACCGGATTAAAAGTGGCTCCAGAGGGGGTTGTCTGAGGTCCGATCATCAGCAATCTCGGGCGATCGCGTGCGCTTAGATCCCCTCAGAAGTGCTCGTTTCGGGACCAAGTTGGGGACCAAGTTCGGGGCTGCTGCCTGCCGGATTTTGAACCGCGGCAGGGCCGCGAGCGTCCGGAGGGCGTCAGTCCCGCGGCCCCGGCGCGCGAGGCGAGCCTGCGCCTGGGCGGCGCGGCGTATCTGGGCACCGATGAGAACGGCGGCTGGGCCACGGCCGACCCGCAAAGCGCAGTGATGGTGCTCGGCCCGCCGCGCAGTGGCAAGACCAGCGCCGTGATGATCCCGGCGCTGATGGCCTGCCCCGGCGCGGCCGTGAGCACCTCGACGCGGCCGGTCGAGCAGGTGCTGCGCTGGACGCTGCGCCAAGAGCTCACCCAGGCGAGCGAGATCCTCGAGGACGCGGATACGCCGATCGCGGCCGACGTGCTTGCGGGGATCAAGCGCACCGACGAGCGCGAGCGCTCGAGCATCTTCTCGGCCACCGCCGGCGTCTTGGCCGCCTACAACAGCGACAGCGTGAGGGCGAGCGCCGCGCGCCCCAACTTCGACCCGGATCAGTTCACCCGCTCACAGGATACGGTCTACATCACTGCGCCCGAGCACAAGCAGGCCTTGTGCGCGCCACTGATCGTCGGCCTGCTCGAGCAGCTCCGCCATGCCGTCTACCACCACAGCCGTCAAGACCCGAGCGACACGTCACCCATGCTGTGGCTGTTGGACGAGGTGGCGAACATCGCGCCGATCCACGACCTGCCAGCGCTTGTCTCCCAGGCCGGCGGCCAGGGTCTGCAGGTGATGGTCGGGCTGCAGGACCTCTCTCAGGCCCGCACACGTTGGGGCAGCGAGGCAGCGGAGGGGTTTCTCTCACTGTTTCAGAGCAAGCTGATCCTCACCGGTATCGCCGACGCCAAGACCCTGGAGGCGCTCTCGCTCACCTTGGGCGAGTACGACCGGCACACCGCCAGCCAGACGCTCGGGCGCACCAACCCAGAGCACTGGCGGGCGCAGCCGACTCACAGCGACAGCGTCAGCTACCAGACCCAGCGTCAGCGCGTGCTCACACCGGGCGAGATCGCGCGCCTTCCCGCCGGTAGAGCGTTGCTGGTCGAGGGCGCTGACTGGCAGCTCCTGGGGCTGACCAAGTGGTATGAGCACGAACCCTGGCGAAGGATCGCCGACAGCGCATCGCTTTAGGCGTCGCCAATCGCCACTACACAGCAGAATTCGCGTCTGGTACTAACAGGTGCAGGGGCGTACTTCCAGAGTACATAGTCTACACACATTGTTCCAACGTATTCGGCGGTTTCCATTATACGGTGATAAACGTGCGTTACTTTCCGCAAACTGCGAAGTAGGCAGGGTCAGTTCCTTGTCATCGTCTGGTCGGGCTGGTTATTGTGAGCAGCCGTGGCCTCGACTTGGGAGCGCCGCGAACTACAGATCAGTCTTCGAGCTGGTGCCCGGGTTCAGGGCGGGGAGGGGTTGGCTGTGAGGCGGACAGTACTGTTGGCGTTGTGCAGGTCGGCGCGCGGTCCGCGTCGCGGTTTGTGGCTGTCAGTTGGCGTGGTGGTCGTGATGCTGGCTGGGCTGTGGATGACGGCGTTCGTAACGTCGGCGTCGGCTGAACTCAGCTCCAAAGAGCTCGAAAAGATGCCGGAGATCGTTGAATGGGTCTATCGGAACAGCGTCTCCGCCGAATCGCATGAGCCGTGTCACGAAGCGTGCGCGGCGCTGTGGCAAGACGAGCGTTTGTCTATGCCTGACGGGCTGTTGGCACAAGAATTGTGGGATCAGCTCGGACATCTAGAGGAGGGGGAGAAACTTTGGCCATCCCTGGAAGACATATCTGGTTTCTCCACGTTCCGATATCTCCGCTCCACCCCGATCACGATCGGCTGGGAAATGGGCTCGTCTGAGCGAAAGTGGCTTGACTTGTGGCAGCCGCCCGCCCCACGAACAGAACCCATGTGCCCCGGGGAAAACCAGGAAGAGCAGCTTCTGAAACCAGGGACGTACATGACCACGTTCGAACCGCCCCTGGATTTGAGTGTGTGGAGCTACCGGGCGGTCCTGGGCGGCTGCGGCGAAGCAATCGCTCATGCCGTGGACGAGGAACCTGTCGGAACAAATTGTCCGCATAAGTGGGTCGGTCAAGGCTCAAACGAAGAATGGCACCTAGAAGCGCACGCCAATCCATCGTCTGTGTGCGAAGACCAGACGAAACCCCCAACGGGGCTTGAGATCGAGAATATCACGGCCACGCGTCCGTTTCACTTTGCGCGCCCCGAAGAAGGCTCGGAGCCTTCGGGCGAAACGACATACCATGTTTACAACAGTCCCGAACCGGGGCTTTCGGAACAGGCAACGCCTAAACAGGTCGAAGAATACCTGCCGAGCTACCTGGAAGCCGCCGGGGTTCTGAACGAATGGCTCGTGTATTACCTTCTCGGTGAAGGCAAAAACCCCACGCAGGGGCCAGTTACGCCCACTGAATTGTTCGGCTTCGGCAACCCGGGATTCCTTGGTGGGGGTGGCTGCTTCAAGGGCGGTCCCGTCAACTGCGCGACGGGCAACCAAGTCGTCTCACAGACCGACTTGGCGGTCGGCGGGCGTGGCCCGAGTCTCGCCCTGACGCGCACCTACAACTCCCAACTCGCTTACACGCAGAACACGCCCGGTCCCTTCGGTTACGGGTGGACAGTCCCGTACGAAGCGCGTCTCGTGACGAAAAACTCTGGTGAAGTGGCGACGGTTTACCAGAGCAACGGCAGCACGGCGTTGTTCGTGGAGAACAAAGAAGGCAGGTACGAGGCAGGTGACCCGTTGCTGCGGTCCTCGCTCGTAAAGGAAGGCAGCGATTATCTCTACACGTTGCCGGATCAAACCGTGTTGTCGTTCAACGAAGGCGGGCAGCTCGTCAGTGAAACGGATCGCAACGGCAACGCTCTGACGATGGCGTACGATGGCAAAGGGCAGCTCGAATCCGTGAGCGACGCGGCGGGTCGCAAACTATCCTTTGCTTACAACGGGGAAGGCCAGGTGGAAAGCGTGACCGATCCGATGGGTCACGCGGTCAAATACACGTACGAAGGCGGCGACCTCGCCACCGTCACGCAGCCCGGGGAAGCGAGTCTGCGCTGGCAGTACAAATACAACAGCGCGCACGAACTGACCTCGGAAACGGACGGTCGCGGCAAGACGACCACTACCGAATACAACGAAAATCACCAGGTCGTGGCGCAGACGGACGCGATGTCGCGCAAACGCGCCTGGAAATACGTGCAGAACGAAAACGGTTCGGAAACGAGGATTACGGAACCGAACAGCTCCGTGACGCTGGAGCAGTTCAACGCGTGGGGCCTGCCCACGAGCGTCACGCGCGCCGCAGAAACCTCACTCGCGTCCACCACGAAGTACAAATACAACAATCTTGGTGAGCTGACGGCGGTCGTTGATCCCGACGGCTACGAGACCGTGTACGGCTACAACGAAAACGGGGATCGCACCAGCGAAACAAACGCCGACAAAGACGAAACGAAATGGGAATACGACTCAACCCACGACGTGACCGGGATCACGCGGCCGAACGGTGAGAAGACCACGATCGAACGCGACAGTCACGGCAACGCCACGTCTGTGTCGCGACCCGCGCCGGGGGAAACGACGCAGGTCACGAAATACAAATACGACTCGCACGGTGACGTGGAAAGCATGACGGACGCGCTCGGCCACGAATGGAAATACGAATACGACTCGTATGGCGACAGGACGTCGGAAGTGGACCCGGAAGGGAACAAGCGAACCTGGGGCTACAACGAAGACTCGCAGGAGACCTCGACGGTGAGTCCGCGGGGGCACGTGAAAGGCGCGAAAGAAAGCAGCTTCACGACTACGATCGAACGCACCGCGAAGGGTCAGGTCAAGGCGGTCATCAACCCGTTGAAAGACAAAACCGAATACACTTATGACGCCGACGGCGACCTGGAAACCGTGACCGACCCGGAAGGCAACAAGACGACGTACACGTACAACGCGGACGACGAACCGACAAAGACGGAAGAACCGAACAAAACAGTCACGGAAACCGAATACAACTCCGAAGGCCAGGTCGTCGCGCAGATGGACGGGGACAAACACACCACGAAATATGAACGTAACGCGCTCGGCGAGGTCACGGAAGAAGTCAATCCACTCAGCCAGAAGACGATCAAGGAATACGACGCGGCGGGGAACCTCGTCAAGCTCAAGGACGCCGAGAGCCGCACGACAACTTACAAGTATGACCCGGCGAACCGTCTCGTGGAAGTCACTTACTCAGACGGGAAAACGCCGACCGTCAAATACGAATACAACTCTGATGGGGACCGTACGAAGATGGTTGATGGCACCGGGGAAACCGTGAACGAATATGACCAGCTCGACCGGCTCACGGAAAGCAAGAACGGTCACGGCGAAACCGTGAAGTACGAATACAACCTTGACAACAGCCCCGTCAAGATCACGTACCCTAACGGCAAAGCCATCACTCGTAGCTACGACAATGACGACCGTCTGAAAAGCGTCACCGACTGGCTCGGGAACACGACGGGCTTTGCCTACGACCCCGACTCCGACCTCGCCAGCACCACCTTCCCGTCCGCCTCGGGCGACGTGGACGCGTACGGCTACAACGATGCAGATGAGATGAGCGAAGTCGAAATGAACAAGGGCAGCGAAGCGCTCGCGTCGATCACCTACGCACGCGACAAAGACGGAGGCGTCACGAAAGCCACCGATAAAGGCTTGCCCGGCGAAGAAAAAACATCCTTCAGCTATGATGAAAACAGCCGGATCACGAAAGGCGCCGGCGTGGCCTACAAATATGATGCGACCAACAACCCGACGACGATCGAAAAAACGACGTACGCCTACAGCGCCGCCGACGAGCTGGAAACCGCGACGGCCTCCAAAAAAACCGCTGACACGTACACGTTCAACGAAGTCGGGGAGCGCACCAAGACCACCCCGGCGACCGGCGCGGCGACGAGCTACGGCTACGACGAGGCGGGCAACCTCATCAGCGTGAGCAGGCCGAAAGAAGGCGAAACCCCCGCCATCGAAGACTCCTACGCCTACAACGGCGAAGGGCTGCGCGCGTCGGAAACCGTCGGTGGGGCCACCAACTACCTGACCTGGGACACCGCCGAACTCGAACTTCCGTTGATCCTGAGCAACGGCGCGGACAGCGTCGTGTACGGTCCCGGGGGCATGCCCGTGGAGGAAATAAACAACAGCACCGAAAAAGTCCAGTACCTGCACCATGACCAGCAAGGCTCAACGCGGCTGGTCACCGGTGAAGGCGGGAAAACGGAAGCTACGTTCACCTACGGTGCCTATGGTGAACTGACCGGCTCCACCGGGACGGCCACGACCCCGCTCCGCTACGATGGCCAGCTCACGAGTTCGGAAACCGGGCTGATCTACATGCGCGCCCGGACCTACGACCCGGCCACCGCGCAGTTCCTCAGCGTTGATCCGCTGGGGCCGGTGACGCGAGCGCCCTACACGTATGCCGAAGACGACCCCGTCAACCTGTTGGATCGCAGCGGCCTTGCGAGCGAAGGGGAAGTCTCGGTTCCGTGTGTGTGGCCGTTCTGTAGCCCGCCGCCCTCGGTAACAGAAGGCGCTGAACAGATCGGCAAAGGCGTCGTGGAAGGCGGACGCGAAGCGGGTGAAGGCGTCGTCCACGGTGCCGAAGGCGTTATCGAATGGATATCCGGCGACGAATCAGGCAAGGGAAGTGGCTCTCAGGGAGAAGAATCTGCGGAAGAACGCGGTGGCCAACTAAGGCGCGAAGGAGAAGAACTGCTAGGCCGCAAGCATTCACCGGCAGCGAGAGAACGATGGCAGGAATGGTATGAAAAACTCAGCAAAGGTGAACGGGGACTATATAGGAAATGTGGCGGCCCAACGCCCAGGAGCAGAAATTAGCCGTGCGCAGCCAAGCAACCAAGCAAGCGGTGGTGAGATTGCTGAATACTGCCTGTGGACTCGTTGACGACATAGCTTATCGGCCCCTCGTCGTAAAGCTGACTAAACGTTTGCCTTGGTTTTGGTGTTGCCACCTCACGCGGTTCTCTATGGCGCTTGACGATCGCTGGCGGACTGGATACTGGAAGAGTCCGAATGCACCACCCGCACCCGATGGTCCATGTGATGCTTGCGGACGACGCGCCGGATGGCTAGAGGTAGGAGGTTCGTACGACGGGCCAGAGGAGGCATCTAGCACAGAAAGCGAGGCCGACTATCTCGCTACGCATCCAGTAACACTGTGTGGCTGGTGCCATCTAGACATTGACGGTAGTCGATCACCGCGCAATGCGGCAGACCTTGAAAGGCTTCTCAGCGACGCGGGTGCTCGAAGCATAGGGTGGCGATGGAGATGGCATCCAGGATGACCAAGTAATTAGAGCTCCCGCCAGCGACACGCAGACTAGGACCTGCATGTACGGTCGGTCCGAAATGAGAATCGAGCAAATCAACAACGGCACCGGAACAGTGGACTATCTCCACCATGATAAGCCGGCTCGACCCGCCTCATCCCCGGAGAAAGCGGGAAACCGAAGCCAAGTTCACGTACGGCGTCTTCGGCGAACTAACCGGCTGGGTGGACGCTAAGCGCCGTCGCGGTCACGCGGGCGCCAGACCACGGTATGACGAGACCGACTGATGGCGCGTGTTGTCACCGTGCGACTGACTGAGCCGCGCCGACATCAACGGCTCGCCTGAAGGAAAAGAACAAGCTCAATCGCTGCACCACGGCCGGCAAGGATCAGCGAGCTTGCGCCCCCGGAAGGATCGTGGCGTGGGGCGATAGATATGAATGGACTTCCCCGCTTCAGACGACGCTCGATGGAGCAATCGTCGGTCGCGTGGCCAACCTCGACAGCCAGGGGCTGTGGTTGGTGCGGGAGCTCCCGCGGTTGCCGCGCATCCTTGAGTGTTCGGCCAGGGCGGGTGGGGTCGGTGCTTGCTGGCCACTTGCCGATTATCGCCGCCGAGTAGTGGCCGGCTGATCTGCACGGCTCATCTCGTCTCAAATAGCTCGTGCCGCTCGCGTTGCCGGCAGGTTCGGCGGCGGGGGGCTGCGTGTCCAGCAGCACCGACGAAAGGAGTAGTAATCATGGACACGACAGCAGGCAGTGCAGGCGTTGTACAGGCCGGGTGTGAGCGCCCGTCAAACGAGTCGTTCGAACGGCAGCGGGTTACGCTCGCGGCTGATCTGGTGGATTGGGTCAGGCGGGCGAGCTACATCGAGATAGGTGTGGTCGCCGAAGAGCTCGATGAGGCGGTGTCGGAGCGCGGCCGCGGCGAGCGTCCGGACTACTTCCAGGACGCGGCGCAGAGGCTGGGCGAGCTCTGTGGGCTGTTGGCGCGAGTCGGCTGGGCCAAGCCGACGCCGGCGCTGGCGGTGACGCTCGATCTCGGCAGAGGAGACTGCGTGGTAGAGCAGGTGCTCGAGGGAGCGCTTGAGCTGGCGCAGGAGGAGGCGCTCGCGGATGAGCAGGTGCGAGAGCTGAGCGAACTCGTGGCGTTCTGAGCGCGACTCGGCGTACGGGCGCGGGCGGTTGGCGAGCCCGCGCCTGTTGCCGCGTGCCTGTGCATCCGGCTCGGGCGGGTGGGGTCGGTGCTTGCTGGCCACTTGCCGATTATCGCCGCCGAACCCGGGCGGATCTGCTCGTGCCCGGCGTTCTCTCGGTTCGGCTCTCGCCGCCTGCGCTGCGCAGTGGGGGTTGGCGGCGGGGTGCTGCGTGTCCAGCAGCACCGACGAAAGGAGCAGTCTCATGAGCAAAGCGAGCGGCGACAAACCAAGCGCACGGGGCACGTTCGAGCAGCAGCGCGTGGCGCTTGCGCGGGCGCGTAGGACGCGGTTGCAGGCGCTGTGGAGGATGAGCCCACACGAACGGGTCTTGGCGATGCGCCGTGGGGAGCTGACGCTAGAGCAGTGCACGGCGTGGGCGGCCCGTCATCCAGAGCAGGTCCCGCTCGTCAACGGCGAGTTCGAGTACGTCACGGCGTTCACTCCGGAGGTCCGCGAGTAGACGCGGTGGTTGTCGGGCGGCGCCAGCTTTGACGGCGTCGCCCGATACGCCCGCCCCCCCCGCGAGCACCGTGGCGACCATCGAGACGGGCCGCTACGGTGGACGGATGCCCACTCCGCGACGCCCGATCGATCTGGTTGTGAAGCTCGACGGGCGCCAGGTGGACAGTGAGACGACGGCGCTGTGGGCGGGGCCGGATGTCCTCACGGTGATCACCGTGCTCCCTGACCGCGGGGTGCTGTGTCAGCTGACCTCGGTGTTCGTTGGGCACGAGGGGGTGCCGACGCACGCGACGCATCTCGTGCGCGGGCCGTTGGACCGGGAGACCGTGCTCCTCTGGCGCGATCACGAGCACGAGAGCCTCGATCCGATCTTCCGGGCGCGCGAGTGCGCGTACGAGCACATCCAGGTGCTGATCGAGCGATTGACCGAGCACGGCTTCCACGCCTCGATCGAGATCGACGACAGAGCTTTCGAGCAGCTAGAGCGCGTCCAGGACTGAGCCCCACCGCTCGCGCCAGCGCATCGGCCTTCGTGCCCGCCAGGCTGCTTCGACCGGCGGTGCGAAATCCGACCGCAGCTCGCGCCTCCCCCCCACCCCGCGCGAGCTGCTCGCATGGTGTGCTTCCCAAGCGCTCAAAAGCAGAGCAGACTAAACGCACAACGAGTGCTGAACGAAAAGGTGAACATAAATTGTTGCTGGTGTGAGATCGCGTGAGACGCGCTCAGGCGTGCTGAGTTTCACACCTATTGAGCCGCCGAACGACCGCTGTTACGTTCGCAAGTGTGCAGACGACACACAAGATCGGTGGCGCTTCGGCGACAGGCTATGCGGCGTATTTGGCCTCGGCGTCTGACCGGGGCGACTACTACCTCACGAACGCCGGCTGGGCCGGTGAATCGTCAGGCGAGCCCCTCGACGGCAGCGGCGCTGCGCAGAGTCGCTGGCACGGCTCGCCGCAACTGCTCGGGTCGCTCGGTCTCGCACCGGGCGCGCCGGTCGGGCGCGATGAGCTGCTGGATCTGATGAATGGCGTGTCGCCGGCGACGGGGGAGGAGCTGCGGCGCGCCGGCGCCAACGGTACGCGGGTGGCCGGGATCGACCTGACGTTCAGCGCGCCCAAGAGCGTGTCGGCGTTGTGGGCGGTGAGCGGGCCGGCGGAGCGCGAGCGGATCGAGCGTGAGCACGGCCGGGCGGTCGCGAGCACGGTGGCGCGGATCGAGCGCGAGGTGCAGCTCGTCAGGGAGCGCGTGGACGGACAGGTCAGGCACACGCGGGCCAGGAGCGTGCTGGCGGGCGAGTTCGTGCACACCTCGAGCCGTCTGACGCGCGATCAGGAGCGCGAGGGCGTGCCCGATCCGCAGCTTCACTCGCACGTCGTGGTGCTCGGTGCCGAACGCGAGAACGGCCACTATGCGGCGGTGGACAGCCGTGCGCTGTTCTTGGCGGCGAGGGAGAACGGCGCGTGGTATCGCGCGCAGCTCGCGCACGGCCTGCAAGCGCAAGGGTTGGCGATCGAGGGGCAGACGGGCAGGGGAGGACGGTATTTCGAGGTCAGGGGCGTGCCGCGGGAGCTGAGCGAGCGCTGGTCGGCGCGTTCGGCCGACATCGAGCGCGCGGCGGCACGCTTTCGCGAGCGCTACGGCCGCGATCCGCGCGCGGGCGAGCTCGGCGACCTGACGACCGGCACACGCGGGACCAAGAGCGTCGCGCCGGCGCTCGACGCGAACAAGGTGTGGCGGGCGGTCGGCGCCGAGCACGGCCTCACTCGCGAGCAGGCGCGAGGCCTGTTCACCAGCATCGACCAGTCGCGGGTGCAGAGCGCTGAGGGCGAGCGGCGCCGCGACCTCGCCAGAGAGCTGCCGCAAGCACTGACCCAGGAGCGCGCGAGCATGAGCGAGCGCGAGGTGCGAGCACGCGCGTATGAGCTGGCGGTGGGGTGGGGCACGCCTGAGCAGGCCGACCGGGTGCTCGGGCAGCTGGTGCGCGAGGGCGAGCTGATCGCGTTGCAGGACGGGCGCTGGACGACGCGCGAGCTGCGCGAGCGCGAGCAGCAGATGCTCACCGTGGCGGGCGCGCGCTCGCGCGAGCAGGCGGCGCCGGTCAGCGAGGCGACCCTGCGCGCGGCCCGGCGCGAGACCGCCCGCGAAATCAAAGCGCCGCTGAGCGCGGAGCAGCGCGAGGCGCTGCGCACGATCACCGGCGAGGGCGGCGTGAGCGTGCTCGTCGGCCAGGCCGGCACCGGTAAGGGCGTAGTCATCTCCACTGCCGCGAGCGCCTGGAGAAGCGAAGGGTATGAGGTGATCGGCACCGCGGTCGCCGGCGCGACGAGCGAGCGCCTCGCGCAGGACGCCAGGCTCGAGCGCGCCCACACGACCGACTCGCTGCTGGCCAAAGTCGAGAACGAGCAGGTGGCGCTCGACAGCAAGACGGTGGTCGTGATGGACGAGGCCGCGATGGCCGACACGCGGCGCCTGTCGAGCCTCGTCGAGACCACCTCGCAGTCGAACAGCAAGCTGGTGCTCGTGGGCGACCAGGCGCAGCTGCCGGCGATCGGCGCGGGCGGCATGTTCGATGCGATCCAGGAGAAGGTCCCCACGGCGCAGCTGACGGATGTGCACCGCGCGGAGCAGCGCTGGGAACGCGAGGCGTGGCAGCAGGTCCGCGTGGGAGAGCCCGACAAGGCGTTGGCTCAGTACGTGCAGCACGGTCAACTGCACCTGACCGACACCAGAGAGCAGGCAGCAGAGGAGATGGTCGCGGCCTGGGCGCGCGACCGGCAGCAGAACCCGGGCGACCGCACGGTGATGCTCACCGACGCCTCGAACGCCGAGCTCGACCGGATCAACCAGAAAGCCCAGGAAGCCCGCGACCAGAACCACGAGCTCGGCGCCGACAGGGTCCAGATTCCCGAGGTCCCCTACAGCATCACCGCCGGCGACGAGGTCGTGTTCACGAAGGCGATGTTCGTACCCGGGGAGCAGCGCGTGGAGAACGGCACCAGGGGCACGGTCCTACAGGCCAACAGCAAAGAGAACGCGCTGACGATCCACGCCGAGGGAGCGAACTCACGCGAGGTGCGAGTCGACACCGCCGAGCACCAGGACCTGCGCCTGGCCTACGCCCAGCACGTCTACAAGGCCCAAGGCCTGACCGTCGACCGCGCCCACGCGCTGATCGGCGGCTGGCAGACCGACCGCGAGCGCGCCTACGTGGCGGTCTCGCGCTCACGCGAGCGCACCGACATCTATGCCGCGCGCGAGGACCTCGGCGAGCAGGGCATGGACGCCGGCGCGATCGAGCGCCTCGGCGAGGCGATCGCCGAGAGCCACGCCCAGCAGCCAAGTATCGCCACACCCAGCATCGAGCGCGAATGGTCCGAGCCCGAAGCGACGACTGTGGCCGAGCGCGACCGTCACGAGCCGGCCGAGCCTGCTGCTGAGCACGAGCGCGAGAGTGAGGCCGGGCGGATCGTGCGCGAGGACCAGGAACGCCAAGACAGAGCTCACGAGAAGGATCGCGGCCTGGAAGAGTTGCGCTGACGGCCGGGTCGGTCGCCGCGCCCAACGCAGCCGCTCCGTCCAGAGGTTTGCCTACCATGAGCGTCATGTCCATCGGATTTCAGCCTGTCGAAGCGGTGCTTCCTCATCTACCGGGCTACGAAAGCGCCTACTTCTCGGACGAGAGGCTCGTGACGTACGTGCTAAATCCGGAGGCCAAGGAACGGAAGGGCTCCCCTGCGGTGCTGTTCGAGCGCGTGCTGGCGATCGAAGGTGCCCACGTGGAGTACCTTCGTGAACAGCTCGTCGAAGGGCTCGCCGAATCCCCAGCGATTCTGCACGAAGAAGATGAATACGGGCAGGCCTGGGAAGTTCCCACGCTGGTTACCGGGCGCAACGGGAGGGATGCCTACGTCATCGGGGCCTGGTTCATCGAAGTCGAAGCCAGAGGCCCTAGATTTCTCACTGCACGCGTGGCGAGACCAAACGAGATCGCGACGATCCAGGCCCGTCGAGAAGCCTTCGGCTACCCAACGGGAGCGGTCGGAGCTGCTCTTGAAGACTGCTGTGCCGCGCGGGGATCACCGCAGCTGGGCCGCCGGCACCCAGGGCACGATTCTGCTCGCCTTTGCTGACGGCGTCTTGCTGGAGAAAGATGACGATGCGGCGATCGGGCTAGTAGGGGCCAGGCGGGATTCGAACCCGCGACCCCCCGATCCACAATCGGGTGCTCTAACCAGACTGAGCTACTGGCTGACGTCGGGCCCCGATGGACCCACGTAAGAATGTACCGGAGGCAGCACTTGTGGCGATCCCGCACTTTTGCAGAGGTGAACCAGTGGTCATGGCGGTGGTCGAGCTCAGCGAAGTGAGCGAGGACGTGCCCAAGCTGATGCGTCGTCACGCTCCTACGACGCCGTTCATGCCGCCAGCCTGCCTGCCTCGCTGAATGATATGGCGACGCTCGACCACGGCTTCGCCACGCTACCGCCATCTAGCGAGATTGCACACCACCTCCACGACCGCTCGCTCACTATGCGCCGCCAGCGAACCCTGCCCCGTCACTCTCAGAAACGCTGAGAAGCTGTCGCCCCCCGGCCACTGTGACCCACGGCTCGCTGCGGTGCCACGGCGTCAGCCCCAGCAGGCTCCAACGCGTACCTCGCAGGAGCAGGCCCCGCCCGGGTGGAAGGTGTGCGATCTCGCCGGGCGGGAGCGTGCGCTGGCGCTGAGTCTGGTAGGTGACGCTCTCGCTGTCGGTCGGCGGCGTGGTCTTTTCGTAGAAGCGGTGACCTACCTCGCTGCGCGAGATGGTCTGCGAGACGAGCTGGCGGTCGTATTCGCCGAGGGCGAGCGAGACGGCCTCGAGCGTGTGTGGGTCTGAGACGCCGTCGAGGATCAGCTTGGTCTGAAACAGCGAGACAAAGCCCTCGGCTGCCTGGCCCCAGCGGGTGCGGGCCTGGGAGAGGTCCTGTAGGCAGACCAGGACGTGCAGGCCCTGGCCGCCGGCTTCGGAGACGAGCGCGGGGAGGTCGTGGATCGGGGCGATGTTGGCGACCTCGTCCAGGCAGAAGAACACGGGTGGGGAGTTGCCGTGCGCGCTGGCGGCGGCGCGGACGTAGGTGGCGTGGCGGATCTGCTCCAAGAGGCCGACGACCAGCGGGGCGCACAGCGCCTGGCGGTGCGCGGGCGCCGTGATGTAGATCGTGTCGCTGCTGGCGACGAAGCGGTCGGGGTCGAAGTTGGGGTCGGCGGCGGCGCGGCGGGTGGCGTCGGCGTTGTAGGCGGCGAGCACGCCGGCGGTGGCGGAGAAGATCGAGGAGCGCTCACGCGTGTCGGTCTTGGCGATCCCGACGAGCACGTCGTTCGCGACGCTCGCGTCGTGGTCTTCCAAGGCCAGCCCGGCGGGGCCCAGGTCGGCGCGCAGAACCCAGCGCAGCACCTCGGAGATCGGCCGGTCGGTCAGGTGCGCGGCATACAGCAGCGGCGCCAGCAGCGCGGAGGAGCGCTCGCGCCAGTGATGTTCGTTGGTGGTGCCCTGCCCGACCGTGCTCGCGGCGGCCATCGCGCGCGCCGTCAACAGCGCGTTGTCCCAGGTGCCGGCGGCGCTTACTGGCGACCAGAACAGGCGCCGCACGTCCGGCGGCAGTGACTCCTGTTCGCCGGTGGGATCGAACAGCCACACCTGTCCCGCCTGTGAGCGGGCGCGCCAGGTGGCATCGAGCACGTCGCGCTTGGTCGCGGTGGAGACGACCGCTCCCGGCGCCGCGGAGGATGTCCGGATCGTCGTGGAACTTTGAGAGCGGCCTCCGGGATTTGACGGTCAGACAGTAACGGTTTGTGGCGCCGCGGGGTGAACGGCGGCGCCGGGGGTTGGTGGAGCTGCTTGCGCTGCGTGTCGTTCGATCGCGAGGATGAGTTTGGCGAGGTCGCGGTAGCCGGTGATCCGTCGGAATTGTTGCTCGGCGACGAGCATCCCGGCGGCGGTCCAGCGCTTGCGCATATCGCCGTCCTGCCAGCGCTTGACGTTGCGCTGGGTGTGGCGGACGATCTCGATCATGCTCTCGCACGGGTTCGTCGAGCACAGCGTCTTTGCGAGCTGACCACCGATCCCGAGCCGCATCAGCGTCAACGTCTCGCTCATTCCCTCACGCAGCGAGGAGGCCGCGTCGGGCCAGGTGCGATCGAGCTCTGAGGCCAAGAGATTTAGCCGTTGCTCGGCGAGATCGGGGTCCTTGAGCGCCCATGCGCCACGGATCCTGGCGAGGACCTGGGGACGGTCGCGTTCGGGGAGAAGATCACAGACATTTCTCTCCTTGTGGCGATGACAACGATGCACCAGCGCGTGCTCGCCGAATACGTCCGTGATCGCGCGGTGCAACGCCTTCCCGCCGTCGATGACGAACAGGATCGCCTGCTCCGGGTCAAGACCCCGGTCCACGAGGTCGGCCAGCAGCGTCCTGGCGAGCGTGGCGTTCTCGGTCGAGCCCTCCCACAATCCGAGCGGGATCTTCACTCCCTCGGTGCTGATCCCGAGCGCGACAATGTGGGTGCGCTCAGCGATCTGGAGCCCGTCGAGCATCATCACCGCCAGGCGCACGTCATCCAGCCGGCGGCCCATCAGCTCCCCCAGCGCGGTCCTGGTCCGCTCGATGAACCGCTCCGAGACCGAGCTCTTGCCTGTCGATGTGCTGGCCTGCTCGACCTCCTCGCCGACCGGCTCTCCCACGCCCCCAAACCGGCGCGTGGAGACGCCCGCGAGCATCCGGTCCATCACCGCCCGTGTGAGCGGGTCGCGGTCGGCGAAGTGCCCGTATGTCGTGAGCGGCAACTCCCGCTCGTCATCGGCGCTGCGCACACGTGGCCGGTCGACCTTCACGCGCCGGCCGCCCAGCGTCATTGACCCGTCCTCGTGGCCGTGGCGCCTGGCGAGACGATCCGGATTGTGTTTCCCCTTCGGTCCGACGACCTCGGTCACCTCGAGCTCCATCAGCTCATGCACAACACCGAGCCCGACACCAACGCTCAGCGCGAGCAGCCCCTCCCTCGCCGCCCCCACGAGGTCGCCGAGCGCCTCCTGGATTTGCGGTGGGAGCGAACTCCCGGCGGCCTCCACGGCCGTGACGACCTGCGGGCCAGATACCTTCTTCATGGCGGTTTCCTCCTGTCCTCGCGGACTTGTTGACACCCCGAACGCTGCCAACCACAGCGGACGAGGCGGGAGGACCGCCACTCAAAGTTCTACGAGGCCTCGGACAACCTCGCGCCGCGAGCAGCGAGGGGATCACAATCGCGCTGGTCTTGCCCGAGCGCGGCGGGCCGAGGATCATCACCGCGTGCTCTGGATCGGCGGTGGCCCAGCGGCCGCCCGGCAGCATGCCCAGGAACGCCCCGCCGCCAAGCGCCAGCGAGCGCGCGCGCACAAGCTCGCCGGGGCTGGGCGATGGCGCTTGCGGCTGGGTGCGATGGCTCGCCGATGTGCGATCGCGCAGGAGAGAGGCCGCGCGCGCTCGTCCCGAGCGAACGGCGCGGGGGAGCAGGAAGAGGGCGAGCAGGATCACGATGTCGCGCAGCCAGTTCGCGGTCAGCCAGGCGAGCGGGTCGGGCAGGCGAACGGCATGGAGCAGGAGCGCCGCGGCGAGCAGCAGCACGATCGCTGCCGGCACGGCGCCATCGCCTTCGCGGCGTCCGGGAGGCGGGATGTGCTGGTGCGAGGGACCCCAGCCCCGTGCAGATAGTGACCTTGACATCAAAAGCATCTTACACTAAAGTGATATATCATGACAAGCACAATATGTTGGTCTGACTCGGTGGCGAACTGTGAGTGAGCGCAGAGACACGCGGGGGAGGGGGGTGCGCGGGGTGATCGCCGGCATCGACGAGCAGCTCGCGCGCGTGGAAGGCGAGAGCCAAATGCTCGGGCGCGAGCGCGAGCGGCTGCTCGCGGCGCGCGCGGCGCTGCTCGGCCAGCCGCTTGGTCGAGCACCACGCGCCAAGCGCATCTCACAGGACGACGTGGCGGCCTACCTGGCCGAGCATCCGGGCTCATCGCCCTCGCAGATCGCGGCGGCGCTAGAGGTTCCCGTGACGAACGTCTCGACGCACCTGTACCGTGCGAAGAACACCAGATTTCAACGCAAGTCCGATGGTTGGTATGTATCCTCACGGAGCGGGGGGTCTCGTGGCAGATAGGAGGTCACACGATGAGCAGTCCCGCCGGCGACCCACAGGCGGGCGTCCCCGCACAGGCGAGAAGGGGAGTGCGCGCGACGCATCTGATCGGGATCGAGGACGTCAGCCCGGGCTGGGTGCTGCTGTATGCGGGGACGTTCTTCGTCCAGTTCGTGTGCGCGCTCGTGCGCGGCATGCTCGCCTACTGTCTGCTGCTGGTCGTGTTCGTGATCATGGGCTGGTCCACCGGTCCGGTGGATCCGATCGCATACGTGATCGGCTACGGCCCGCTCGTGCTGTCGCTGGCGACGCTGATACTGCCGCTCGGAGGCTGGTGGTGGCAGCAGCAGGCCGGCGGGCGCGAGCCCTCCCAGCGCGAGCGCTTCACCTACGAGGACGCGCTCGCCACGCTGCGCGCACACGAACCCGCGCTGCGGGCGCCTCGGCGCTGGTTCGTGCTCGATACCTCCGAGCTGAACGCGGCCGCGTACGCGGACACGCTGATGCTCACCCGCGGGCTGTTGGAGAGCGTCTACCTGCCAGGCGTGCTCGCGCACGAGCTCGGGCACCTGAACTCCAGCGACGCCAGGCTCACCGCCGCGCTGTATCGCATGACCACGCCGCCACGCCGAGAAGCAAGACGGGGACTGCGTACGATCGCGCTGGTCGTCAGCGGCGGGATCGGCGTGTGGCTGACGCGCGCGCCGTGGGGCGCGTACTGGCGCGCACGCGAGCACCACGCCGACCGTTACGCCGCCAGGCTCGGCCAGGGCGAGAACCTCGCGCGTTTCCTCGATGTGTACGCGCTGGAGAACGACCTGCCCCAGCCGTTCATGTGGCTCACCGAGGTGAGCCACCCCTGGACCGAGCACCGCATCGACAGTCTCGAGCACTACGAGCCATAGCTTGCGCGCGGGTAGCTCCGGGGACGGAACCCGTCAAGGCCGCCCTGCCGGGCCGCCTGCGGCGGGGCCTTACGGCCCGGCCATTGACAGAACCCATCCCCTCCGCTCTCGAGCACTCACCTCGGCAGGGCAAGCCCTGCCGAGGTGAGGCCAACCCGACACGATTGGAGCCCCCGATGAGAACCCTCACGACGATCCCCATGCGCCCGCCCGCTCGATCCGTTCCCCCGCCGGCCATCCTGGCGCTGGCCGGCGTCCCCCCACACCCGAAGCTGCCGACGATCCGCCACCGCGGCGCCCACCGCGGCCTCGGCGCAACAGCACGGCCGCCCGGCGGACACGAACCCATCCACGGCTTCGCGCCCCTGATCGACGCCAAGGCCGCCGGCGAGCTGCTCGGCATCCCTCACACCTGGCTGCTCGCGCAGGCGCGCGCCGGGCGCATCCCCCACCATCGCCTCGGGCACTACGTGCGCTTCAACACCGAAGACATCAAACAATGGCTGGTCGAAAACCGGATCGCGCCCGATCCAAGCCGGCACGCAGGAGCCGGAGGCGGATCCTGATGCGTGCCAACATCGCCGACACCCACGTCAGCGGGCACGTCGTCCTGCGCCAAGGCAGACGTGGACCCGTCTACTACTTGAAGTACCGCCTGCCCGACGGCCGTCAGGTAAAGCGCCGCCTCGGCCGGGCATGGACCGAGCGCGGACGGGCGCCAGCCGGCTATTACACGCCGCGCACCGCCGAGGCGGCGCTGCAGGCCGTCCTCACCGACGCGCGCCGCGGCACGCTCGCAGGCATGACGACCGTCAACGCCAAGTTCGCCGACGCCTCCGCCGAGTGGCTGCGCTACGTGCAGCACGATCGCGACGTGAAGCCGAGCACGCTGTCCGACTACCGGCACATGGCAAAGCGCCTGGACCGGACGTTCGGCGAGATGTCGATCGAGCGCATCGGCGCCGAGGACATCGAACGCTGGCGAGCAGGGCTCTCCTGCTCGAACCGGACGAGCCAGAAGTACCTGATCGTGCTCAACGGCATCTTCAAGCGCGCGATGAAGGTCTACGGGCTGCCGAGCAACCCGATGGCGCTGGTGGAGCGCCCGCGCGTACGGCACTCGAGCGAGATCGACGTGCTCTCGGCCTCGGAGGTGCGCACGCTCGTACGCGAGACATCGACCGAGCAATACAAAGCGCTGATCCTCACCGCCGCGTTCACCGGCCTGCGCATGGGCGAGCTGCTCGCGCTGCGCTGGGGCGAGGTCGATTTCGCCGCCGAGACGATCCGCGTCGTGCGCAGCTTCACGATCGGCGGCGAGAGCAGCCCCAAGTCCGGCAAGCCTCGCTCGGTCCCGATGGTCCGCGAGGTCGCCTCTGCCCTCGCCAGTCTCGGCCAGCGCGAGCACTTCACCGGCGATGACGAGCTCGTGTTCGCCGGCGTCGCGGGCGGGCACGTCAACTCCAAAGACGTGCGCGCCGAGTACAAGGCCGCCCTCGCGCGGGC
Organism: uncultured Solirubrobacterales bacterium; assembly: GCA_963713895.1. Classification (GTDB taxonomy): domain Bacteria; phylum Actinomycetota; class Thermoleophilia; order Solirubrobacterales; family Solirubrobacteraceae; genus Palsa-744. The sequence goes on from OY970210.1 coordinate 89,303, forward strand.
CAGACTGCGCAACCTGCGCTTTCACGATTTGCGCCACACCTTCGGAACCCGCGCCGTCGAGCAGGCCGCCTCGATCCTCGAGCTGAAGGAGTGGATGGGGCACGCCAACGTCCAGACCACGATGCGCTATCTGCACTACAAGTCCAAGGCGGACGCAGCGCAGAGGCTGGCAGCGGCCTTCGAGGACGAGCATGCGGTGCAGGCGTCTCCGCAGCCGATGGCGGCGTGAGCACCACACGAGAAAGCCATCTCCGGTGAACGGCGACCTATTCGGCGACGAGCCGCTGCAGGCCCTGGACGCCGCCGATCAAAGCCAGGTCGATCAGCTACGAGACCCGGCGCAGATCGCGGCTGCCCGGACCTTCGGCCCCTTCAACGACATGCCCGACTCGCCGTTCTACGCGGCCGACGATCTCTCGGCCCAGCAGACCTGGGAGCGGATCGCCGAGCGCGTAGTGCTCGCCACCACCGTCGCGGCGGTACACGGCGCCGCGCGGCGACCGATCACCGTCGAGACGATCCGCCGCCTGCACGAGATCATCTTCCGGACCATCTTCTCCGAATACGCGGGGCACTTTCGCGAGCGCAATGAGGAAGCGGAATACGGAATCGTCCTGGGCACCGCCGAGCGGCCTATCGTCAAAAGCGAACGCGCCACGGCAGGCGCTCGGGTCGTGTCACGCCTGCAGCGGATCTGCCGCGAGTTCAACGAGGCCATCGAGGAGCAGGAACAGGCCGACGCGATCGCGCTGGACGCTCTCGTGTTCACCGCGGTCCGGCTCTATGTCAAGGTGCTCTCCACTCACCCGTTCGTGGACGGCAACGGTCGCACCGCTTTCACGATCCTGCAGTACGCGCTCGCACGAAGCCAACTCGCATGCGTCGCCCTGGAGGACTTCGACGCCCACCAACGGGCGCTCGGGACCGCTCTGCGCAGCGACGGACGGCAATCGTATGTCCCGCTCCAGGCGCTCATGGTCGATAAGCTGACCAAAGGAAGATCCCCCGGGGACGACTGAAGATCGAGATGCTCAAGGAACGGAAGATCATCGGCTATGACGGACCCAGCGGCGCCTACGCGGTCGTCAACGGTGAGTTCCTGCCCTTGAGCGATCCGCGGGCCCTCGTCGCCTTGACCGACTCTGCGCTCCTCACCGGTCTCGGCTACTCCGAGAAGGCGGCGGAGTATCAGAAGCTGATGCAGCGCCGGCCGCGGCAGCCGGCAGAGGCGCTGGCCCGGTAGGTCTGAAGCACGTCGCCGGCTCCAGGCTGGGCGCGGCGTGCGCTATGGCATGAGATGACGGCCCGTGCGCCAGACACGGGCAGCCGCCTCGGAGCAACAGCGATATCTGCGTCTGTTCGCTCGCCTACGTAGGGCGGGCCCCCTCGCCCAGCGGCCCGAGTCCTTGCGCGACGCAGCCCTCGCATGGCCTCATGTTTGCTGCCAATCTCGGGACCAAATGGGGACCAATTTAGGGATCTGGGGATGTGACGTCTGGGAAACAGGCCTATTTCCAGGGCTTTTCTGATGCCCCGTGCGGGACTCGAACCCGCCCCACCGGATTAAAAGTCCGGGGCTCTACCAGATGAGCTAACGGGGCCAGCGGCGGTCAGTCTGGCACATGGCGGCGCGATCGCGGCTCGGCGTGTCTGGGGGCGACGCTCATTTGGCCGCGGCGGGCTGTTCGGCGGCGGCGGCGTGCAGCAGATCCTCGATCGTCGTGAGCTTTACGCGCGGGCGGCCGGCGGGCTCGCCGAGCGAGCGCTCATGCCGGTCGATCGCCTCCCAGCCGGCATACGTGACCAGATCTGGCTGGCGCGAGCGCAGCAGCGCCTCGAGGGCATCGGGATCGGGAGAGCGGGGGACATGGCCCGGAGGCCGGAGCCCGTTGTCGGCGAGCAGGTCGGCGACGATCGCATCGACCGTCTCCTGCGCGTCCTTCTTGTTGGTGCCGATCACGCCGGAGGGCCCGCGCTTGACCCAGCCGACGACGTACTCGCCGGCCAGCGCCCCCCCGCCGGCTCGATCGAGCACGCGACCGGCGTCGTTCGGAATCGTCGCGGAGCGCTCGTCGAAGGGCACGTCCGGGAGCGGCACGGCGCGATAGCCGATCGCGCGGAACACCAGGCCGGCGTCGAGCGTCTGGCGCTCGCCGGTGGCCTCGGCACGCAACCGGCCGGATGCCGGGACGAGCTGGTTGCGCACGAGCTCGACCGAGCCCAGGCGCCCATCGGATCCGGCCCGCAGCGCGGTGGGCGAAAGCAGGAAGCGCAGCACCACCCGCTTGGGGTGACCGTGGGGCGGGCGCGCGGCGTACTCGCGCAGGATCTCGACGTTGCGCTTTGAGATCGTGCCTGCGTCGGGGTCGGGGATGGCCAGGCCGCGCTCCAGTTCGTCGGGGTCGACGATCACGTCTGCCTGCGAGAGCTCGCCCAGCTCGAGCAGCTCCGGGTTGGTGAAAGCGGCCTGCGCGGGGCCGCGGCGGCCGAGCAGGACCACTTCGCGGACGCGGCTCTCGGCGAGCACCTCCAGCGCATGATCGGCGATGTCGGTGCAGGCGAGCTCGGACGGGGCCAGCACGAGCATGCGCGCCACGTCCAGGGCGACGTTGCCGTTGCCGATCACCGCGGCACGCTCGGCCGAGAGCAGGTCGAACTCGAGGTGGGTGTGGTCGGGGTGGCCGTTGTACCAGCCGACGAACTCGGTGGCCGCGTGCGATCCCGGCAGGTCCTCGCCGGGAATGCCGAGCGGGCGATCGGCCTGGGAGCCGGTGGCGTAGACGACGGCGTGGTAGTGGCCGAGCAGGTCGTCGCGAAAGACGTGCTCGCCGAGCGCGACGTTGCCAAAGAAGCGAAAGCGCGGGTGAGCAGCGGTGCGCTCATAGACGCGTGTGACCGACTTGATCTTCGGGTGGTCGGGCGCCACGCCGGCGCGCACCAACCCCCACGGGGTGGGCAGGCGCTCGATCATGTCAACCGCAAAGCGCTCGGACCGGTGCCCAAGCAGGTGGCCGGCCGCGTAGAAGCCGGCGGGGCCGGATCCGATTACGGCGACACGCAGAGGCGGGTGCTCGTGTGCGGAATCGTCGGTCATCGTGCTGGATGGGCGCGGCCCGACTCGAACGGGCGACCCCCTCGGTGTAAGCGAGGTGCTCTGGCCAGCTGAGCTACGCGCCCCGGGTCGGCATTAGAAGGCTAGCGGAGCGCAAACGGCCTGCCTGGTGCACGTGTGACGAGCGCGACGGGGACGTGCGAAGCTGGCGGGGTGGGCGAGGAACGGCGACGCGGGCTGGCGGTGCGAGCGGCGCTGGCGGTGGTGCTGGCCGTCGTCGTGCTGCTGGTGCTCGCCCAGCTGCTGCTGCCCGGGATCGTGGCCGGAAGGGTGCGCTCCAAGCTGGCCCGCTACGGGAGCGTGCAGAGTGTCAGCGTGAGCGCGTGGCCGGCCGTGAAGCTGCTGTGGGGTCACGCCGACGAAGTCAAGGTGCGGGCGAGCTGGCTGAAGCTCACGCCCGCGCAGAGCGGGGCACTGGTCGCCGAAGCGACGTCGGCCACGAAGGTGCAGGCGATCGTCGAACGCGCGCAAGAGGGACCGCTGAAGCTGAGCGACGTGCGCTTCGACAAGAACGGCTCGCAGCTGCGCGGACAGGCCACGACGAGCGAAGCCGACGTCAAGGCGGCGCTGCCCCCCGGCTTCGATGTCACGCTCGTGGGAAGCTCGGGAGGGACGGTCAACGTGCGCGCCAGCGGCGGCCTGTTCGGACTGACGGCCAGCATCGAAGCGGTGGCCGAGGCCCAGGAAGGCAAGCTCGTGGCCCACCCGCGGCTGCTGTTCTTGGAAGGCCTGACGCTGACGCTGTTCGAGAACTCGCAGGTGTACGTCGAAGGCGTCGAAGCGCGCGAAGTCAAGGGCTCGCCCGGCGCGGGCGGCGCCTACGTGCTCTCGATGTGGGCCAGCCTCAGGTGAGCGCGTCCTCACACGGCCGTCGCCACACCTGACGGCGCGCCGGCGCCGGCGCGCGCGTGTACACGCAGCGGCAGCCCGTGCTTGGGGCTGATCGTCGGCATCTGGCGAATGGAGAGCTTGAAGTCCGCGGGCAGCGTGAGCGTCACGTTGGCGAGGATCAGCGTGGCGATCGTGCGGATCTCGAGCTGCCCGAAGCGCATTCCGATACATGTGCGGGAGCCGCCGCCGAAGGGCACGTAGGCGCCCTTCGCCAGCGCCGCCTTGGCCTGCGGGGCAAACCGCTCGGGGCGAAAGCGCTCGGGCTCGTCGTAGACGTCGGGCAGATGGTGCGAAGCCCAGGAGCAGTAGTTGACGAAGGTGTTGCCGGGGACGCGCGTGCCGCAGACCTCGAAGGGCTCGATCGAACGGCGTGGACCGATCCATGCCGGCGGATACAGGCGCAGGGTCTCGTCGAGGACCATCTCGAGGTAGGGCAGGCCGTCGCCCATCAGCTGCTCCGGCCCGGGCGGGCCACCGCCCAGCCGTTGGCGCTGCTCGGCGATCAGGCGCTCGACGACCTCGGGATGGCGTGCGAGCTCGTAGAACATGAACGCGACCGTCGAGGTGGTCGTGTCGTGGCCCGCGAACAGCAGCGTCATGACCTCGTCGCGGATCTGGCGGTCCGAGAGCACGGTGCCGTCCTCGTCGCGCGCGTCGAGCAGCAGCGACAGCACGTCCTCGCCGCGCGCGCCGGTCGCGCGCCGGCGGGTGATCTCGCCATAGATGAGGCGGTTGAGCGCGCGCGTGGCTTTCTGCTGGCGATCCCAGGGAGTGAACGGCCCGCGGAACATGCGCAGGCTGTAGTCGCGGCCGTAGAACGAAAGCGTCCGCTCGAACAGCTCGGCCGCGTTGACCGTGCGGGCCTCCGGGCCCTCGGGGTCGAGGCCGAAGAGCGCGCGCATCGCGATCCGGAGCGCCAGGCGACGAGTCCACTTGTACAGGTCGACGGTGGCCCCGGGCACGAGGTATCCGAGCGCTGCACTGGTCTCGTCGATCATCGTGGAAAGCGATGCGGCGATGCGCTCGTGATGGAAGGCCGGCAGCATGATGCGGCGCGAGGCACGATGGAAATCGCCGTCGGTCGTGAGCAGGCCGTCACCGGCGAAGCCGATCAGGTCGCGGAAGTAGGACGTGCGCCAGAGGAAGTTCTCGGCGTGCGAGACCGTCATGAAGTGGTTGGACTCGGGACCCAGCGCAAACACCGCGTTGGCGTGGAACAGCCTCAGCGTGAACACGGGTCCGAAGCGTTCGTACGCCTCGAGCAGGAGCGTCAGCGGGTCATCGGCGAAGCGCTTGGTACGCGCGAGCGACGGGCGCGTTTCGCCGGGCGGAAACGGGACGGTGGCGGCGCGCTCTTCGAGCAGGTCCTGCACGAGCACCATCAAAGGGTTGTAGGAGCGCAGCGGGGCGGGGCTCTCGGGCGCCATCGGCTGGAAGCCTAGAGCAAAACTGGCTGGCTGGCCAGTTTCGGCGAGGGGTGTCGCGAGTGTGTGGCGGCGAGCTGTCGATGACGTGCGGTGGCGAGCCTGTCGAGCCTGCGCGGCGGCGAGGCTGTCGCGCCGATCGCGGCGAGACCGAGCTCTCGGCGGCAGGGATGGGATGGTCGCCGGCGCACCGCTTGGCATACTGAACGAAGCGTGCAGGGCCGTCCGGAGCTGCGCGCGCGCCTTTGGGGGCGTAGCTCAGCTGGTTAGAGCGCCGGCCTGTCACGCCGGAGGTCGCGGGTTCGAGTCCCGTCGCTCCCGCTCTGTACACATCATTTTTCCGGCGGTTTCGAGGGGCAGGTTCTCGAAATAGGGCGCGAATGTGGGCTTGGGCTGGATGGCGACGACGCGCTGCTCGTCCAGCCAGACGCGCTCGAAGATGAGCGAGAGGAGGTGAGGCTTGGCTGCTGGGTCTGTTTCCCGGTGCCAGAAGATCGAGAAGTCATCGAGTACCTGGCGCGCCTGGTCGAGATTGGAGATCGGCTCGGGCGCGAGTGTGGTCAGCTCGGTTTTGATGGCGTCGCGGCGGGCCATGTACTCGGGTCGGGCGAGGTCACCGAGTTCGTAGAGGTCACGAGAGCGGTGCAGGCGCTCTTCGAGTGACGCGCGTCGCTGGGCCGTGTCGGGCGTGTCTGTCGTGGCGGTGCCGGTGAGGCGGCGGAGTATCTCGTTGCGGATCGCGGGCGCGGGCTTGAAGTCGGCGATGAACTCGTCGAGCTGAGCCTCGACGAGATCGGCGTGGACGAGGGGCTGATCGCAGGAGTGGTTGGCGCGGCGGGTGGCGCAGTAGTAGCGGGGCACGAGCTTGCGTCCGATGGCGGTGCCCTGCATCTTGCCTTGGCAGCGCTCGCAGCGGGCGAGACCGCGCAGCAGGTAGCGCTGAGAGGGTCGTCCCGGCTTCAGCGTGCGGGCGCGCTGGCGGCGCATCTCCTGCACCCGGTCAAACAGGGCCTCCTCGATGATCGGCTCGTGCAGCCCTTTGATCGTCTTGGTCGTGTCCCGGCGGGCGGAGACGTAGCCGGCGTATGCGGTGTTGCAGAGCATCTCGCGGACGGTATCCACCCCAAACGCACGGTCGCGAGCGGTGCGCTGCTCGTTGACGTTCAGCCACTCGGCGAGCGTGCGGCCGGTGTGGCGGCCGGTGGCGTACATCTCATAGAGCTGGCGGACGTAGGGAGCGCGCTCGCGGTCGGGCTGGGCGATGCCGTCCTCGCCCTTGACGTATCCCCACGGGAGGCTGCCGGTGAGCAGTCCCTGGCGGGCCTTCTCGCGCAGGCCCATCTTCGTCCAGAAGGACAGCGAGACGGAGTAGTACTCGTCGAAGATCTCGTGCACGGACTCCGAGAGGAACGCGGCGGGATCGTCAGCATCGGCGCCGAGGGGCTGGGTGACGGAGATGACGTCGATCCCGAGCTCTGCGCGTAGGAGCTTCTTGTAGCGCTTGGCCTCCACTGTGTTCCTTGCGAACCGCGAGGTGTGGAAGACGAGGACGACGTCGAAGCGCTGCTCCATCGCGTCCTCGATCAGGCGCTGGAAGCCGGCGCGCTTGTCTGCGGCGCGGCCGGTCTCGAAGTCCAGGTACTCCTCGCCGAGCGTGAGCCCGCGCTCGGTGGCGTAGCGGGCGATCGCCTGGCGCTGCCCGTCGGGGGAGTAGCCGCGGCCCTGCTCCTCGGTTGACTCGCGGATGTAGGCGACAGCGCGCTTGATCGGCTCAGACTGCTCGCTCATGTGCCTCCTTCTCGGTGGGCTGGCCGGCGAAGAGCTGCGCGCCGTGGCGGCGCCAGTAGGTGACGAACCAGTTGACGAACGCCTCGTGGTCGGGGTCCAGCAGGCGCCGTTGCTGAGGGCACAAATCCCTCGGCTGGCGCTGGCGGGGTCTGACGTCGAGGCACATGTTGCCGCGGCGGGACCTGCCGGGCGCGGGACACGGCGTCGGGTCCTTGGGGGATCGATCCTGTCTCATAGGTACATCTCTCCTTCCTGGTCAGTCCGGTCGTCCTTGCGATAGGCCGTGAACCGTTCAGTGCTGTGGCAGTAGTGACAGCTGGGCTTGTCCTCGAGACCGCCGGATGCGCTGACGGCGCGGTAGACGATCTCATCACAGCGCCGGCAGACCCGAAGCCACCGGCGGTCGACCGGCTCGTAGAAGTCCTCGGCGCGGTGGGTGAGCCGCCCGAGCGGGCCGGCCTTGCGGGCACGCTGGCGTGCGGCGCCCTTGCGCCACTCCAGGTAGGCGAGCCGGCGTTTGTGCTGCTCCTCACGCCCGGCAGCGTCGCGCTTGGCCTTCGCGGGGAGAGTGCTGAGCATACGGTGCTCGATCAGCGCGCCGGATCGCAGGCGCGCTCTGGCTTCGCGCAGGCGCGGCCCCTCGCCGTACCGACCGGAGAGGGCCTTTAGCTGCTCCCGCTGAGCGACGCGGTAGGAGTTGACGAGCAACGTCACCTCACCTTGAACTGCCGGACCGGGCGTGGAGATGGCGCTCATGTCCGGTTCGCACAGCGCTTCGTCGAGGTCGTGCGCTATCGCTCGCAGCACCTCTCGCTCCTCCGGCAGCGGCTCGTCGTGGGAGGCCAGCAGCAGCTTCAGCGCCTGCGCACCGGCTGGTCCGAGCGCCTGGTAATAGGAGCCCAGGGACCGCTCGGAATGGCGGAGGTGCGCGCGCATCGCCTCGGGCTCCTCGCGTAGCCGCCGGCGCTGCTCCTCTTCGGCTTCGCGCTGTTCCTGCCGGTACGCGCGCGCCTCTTCGTAGGGCTCGCGTGCTGTGTTCAGGACGTCGAGGAGTGTCAGCCCGCTCGTCCCGTCCAGGTCGATGAGGCACGGCCCGTCAAGTAGCCGGTGTGGCGCCCACGTCCCGGAGGCGCCAGCGACAAAGGCGTGGCGTCTCTGCTGGCGCGGGCCGAAGGAGAGCGCTCCCGCGAGCGCCCTCATGAACTTGTGCGCCCGGATATCGGTGCTCGTGAGGAACAGCAGCGCTGGCAGGAACTGGTGGTGTTTGCGCCAGGCATCGGCGGCCGCGTAGGCGACGTACAGCTCTGCCTTCTGCCGCAGCCGCGCGTGCGACATCGTGCCTCGGTCGATCTCCACGAACGCGGTGAACCGACGATCCTGCTTGTCAACGAGAAGGATCGTCGCGTCGGGCGCAAGCACCCGCTCGCGCATCCCATCCTGGAACACCTCACGTGCTTCGCCCTCCCGCTCGTACCGAAACCCCACAAACCCGGCGGCCCGCGCGGTCGTATAGATCGCGACGTATAACTCGGTCAGCGCTGCGGCGTGCGCGAGAAAGACAGGGTTGGGCGCGCGGCGCTCCCCGCCGCGGGGCATCGGATCGCCGCGTATCAAGCAGTCAGCGCGCCGCGTCGGCCAGTGATGGTTCGGAGCAGACCCACGATCACGGTATGGCCGGCTGCGGCCGGCGAGTCCCAGCTCGTGAAGGCGGCGCGTGCGGTAGCGAAGCGTGCGCTCGGGGATCTCGGGAAACAGTCGCCCCAGCTGATCCTGACGTACCACCCGGTGCGCGCACAGCACAGCGAGCACGCGGTGGTCGAGCTCGGCGAGCGCGACGCCGCGTCCGGCATGAGAGCGAGAACGACGACGCCGGACGACACGAGCACGGTCAGCAGAGGCAGAAGAAGGAGAGGTCAAGGGAGGGTCACTAGCCGCAGAGAGAGATTGAGCGGAGGGGATTCAGAGAGTCGGGCGCGCGTTCAGGGCGCGAAACCAGCAGCACAGAGCCGAAAGCAACGGCTCCGGCGTTGCCGATCGGAAACGACCGAACGGCAAACCCGCAACGACTAGAACCCTGGGCATGTGGCGCTATGTCGGTGGCGGCTGAGCGTCGGAGCTTCATGGGGACGGGACGGTGTAGCTCCAACCCCCGCGGAAGTCAAGTCCCGGGCCGCGCCCGAGGCAGCGCCCGCTTTTTCGCGCTCAGGCTCCGCAAAGGGCTCTACCGTCACTCTGGCCCGGCGTTGGGGATCGGTTGTTCGCGTGAGGCGAAGCGTCCATCTCGTTCCCCAATCACGACAAGTCGAAAGGGCTGAAGTCTCTCGTCACGAGTACACGGCCTACCGTGAGGCGATCAATGCCCAGCTGGCGATGCCGACGAGCGACACTGCGCCGGACAGACGGCGCGGCGCGCCACGCCGAACTCGACGATGGGATCGCTGCCGGCAAGGTTGAGGGGCGCGGCTCGGAACTGGCGCGCGGCGCGCTTAGACATAGGCGTGGACGCGAGAAGACGGTAGGCCTGCATGATGCCGGCGAACGTCGATACAAACGAAACCGTGGGGATAGGCCGCCCGTCGTCCTCGCCGTCGCGGTACAGGCAGCCGGCGCACGGCTCGCCTGGCGGGTGCTCTGAGACGACCACCTCGAAGTGACTGGTGCCGCCCACCACCACGGTGCCTGGCGCCGCACGTTGTGCGCGCCATCGGGAGGGGACGTCGTCGACACCCACTGCGACGAGCGGCGCGAGTTGTAGCCGGCCCGCCAGCTCATCGTCGAAGCGCGCTGGAACGCCTTCGACCTGCAGAGTGGGTGTCGCGTAGCGCTCGAGCAGCAGCGCCTTCTGTTGATTGAGCAGCAACCGGCGCCCGAGGGGATATCGGTTGAGGTTCGGCCAATCGAAGACGTCCTTGTCGAAGATCCGCAGTTCAGCCGCGATGCCGGAAACGCGCAGCAGCGCGAACAGCATCCCGTTGGTGATTGCGCCGGCGCTGATTACGTCGAGCGGCCCGAGCTCCACGATGCTTTCTGGTCTCGCGATCGCGAGGCGCACGGCGCGCGGCTCCCGCACAGCCTTGGCGAGCGCCGGCGTGTGCCCGCGGCTGGCAAGGGTGCGCATCGCGGCTCTGAACGCCTCTGCGCCGACCGCGACGCCACCGAACAGCGCGGCAAACAGCTCGCCCGTGCTCCACGCTTGCAGTTCGCCGACATCTCCCGGCGTCAGCGCGAAGCCGTGCGCTTGGGGGGCGAGGTGCAGGGCCGCGGCGTCGCGCGCTCGCGTGGAACCGAACGCGATCGTCACGTCGGCCTCCCCGCCATCGTCGAGGGTGGCGCGGGTGATCAGATCGCTCGTGTGCTCGAGCAGCGCGTCGACGAGGCGCTCGCCACGGAGTGGCGGCTGATTGGGTAGCAGCGGCACGTCGGCGACGTCGAGGATCAGCTGCACGCCGCTCTGCGCTGCGACGATCGCGCTCGTCGTGAGCGCGGTCTGGCCCGCTGCGCACGACACATCTCGCTCGCTGGCTTGCATGCGAACACGAACCCCGGTGAGCGCAGCAATCACCTCCGCGCAGCTCGCGTCCGGGAATATGTCCGAGCGCACCAGGTCGACGGTGCGCTCCAACGCGCGTGTCGCGTTCACGGCGCGAGGCTGATCAGTTCCGCCGGCGAGACGCTACGCCAGCTCCCGTCGCGCTGCAGTTCCGCGAGATGGCAACCGTCGAGCGACACCGGTCCGACCGCGCCGGCGGGCACGACCAGCGACAGGGCCCCTGGCTTTGAGACGATCGCGTGCTCATCGTCGGTGATCGAATGGAAGGCCGCGCCCGGGTGTACGTGAACCTGAAGGCGCACCGCTCGTCGCTGACGCGCGCCCTCGAGCGCGAACGCGACCGCCCAGGCGCGATCGACCACGTACTCGCTCCTTGAGGCGGTGTGCTTGGGGTGCACCACCTGATCGGCGAGCTCGGGCTCGTCCAGCGGCCCGGTCCAGTAGACGACGCACTCGTCGCGGCCGCGGCCGCATGCTCGGAAGTGGGCGGTGTGCTGGGCATGGTGTTTGAGATCGGAGGTGGAAGTCCTGTCCTGGGACCCTGACAGGGGGAACCCAACATCGATGAGGCAAGGGCGCGGCCCGGGGTTCACCGGGCGGTCCCAGTGCGGCTGTTTGCGCTGCGGGGCTTCCGTGAGGGCGGGTCTGAAGGAAGCCGTAGGTGTGTCGTGGTCGCGAACGAGAGTGAAGCGCCGTAAGGCGTCCTTTGGGTGGGTGAGCTGGCCGCCAGCAGCGATGCCCTGTTCCTGTCGGTCCCGGGGGCGTATTGGCGACGTGATCGCGGCGAAATCTCAGCGTCTTACCCCAGGAGGTCTGCTGGGTTCCGGGTTGTTGGCTGGTAGGCCGGAGAACGAGAGGACGACGGTTGATGGCCCAGCAGAAGTCGGAGGATCGCGTATTACTGGAAGGCGGGGTAATGCCCGCTGAGTGTGCCGGGTCGAGTCCTGGTCCGCAAGGGAAGGCGATCCCGGTTGAGCAAACGGCGTGGCAGCTTTGCCTGCCGATCGCGACAGCAGAAGACCCGGAAGGGTCCGCTCGCGTGGTGGCCTCGAACCTGTCGGGGACCGGTCATGCGGGGGTGCCGGAGGCGATCGTCAATGCAGAGGAGGTCACGTCGGTGACGATGGAAGGGGTTGTGAGCCGTTTGACGGCGGCGCTTACGAAGGTGGTGTCGAACAAAGGGGCGCCCGGGCCTGATGGGCAAACGGTCGGCGAGCTGCGCGAGCAGTGGCCGATCGCCGGTCCGAGGCTGGCCACTGCTTTGCTGGATGGGAGCTATCGACCTGGCGCGAGTCGCCGGGTGATGATCCCGAAGGTGGGTGGAGGCAAGCGCGGGTTGGGTATCCCGAACGTGATCGACCGGGTGGTCTGTGAGGCCGTGCGGCAGGTACTCGAGCCTGCGTTCGAGCCGACGTTCCATCCGTCGAGTCACGGGTTCAGACCGGGTCGTGGTTGCCACACGGCGATCGAGGAGGCCAAGCAGCATCTGGGAGATGGGTACGGGTGGGTAGTGGACATCGATCTGGAGAGGTTCTTCGATCGGGTCTGCCACCAGCGGCTGATGTCCCGGCTCGCGCAGCGAGTTCCGGACCGGCGGCTGCTCGTGCTCATCGGACGGTTGCTGAAGGCCAAGATCGTGATGCCGGACGGTGTGCTGGTCGCAAACGAGGAGGGCGTGCCGCAAGGCTCGCCGCTTTCCCCGTTGCTTTCCAACATCGTGCTGGACGAGCTCGATTGGGAGCTTGACCGGCGTGGCCACAAGTTCGTGCGCTACGCAGATGACGGCAACGTCTACGTCAAGAGCGAACGAGCGGGACTGCGAGTGATGGGGAGCTTGAGGAGGTTCATCGAAGGGCGCTTGCGCCTGAAGATCAACCAAGCCAAGTCAGCTGTCGCTCGTCCGGAGGACTGCCATTTCCTCGGGTTCAGCCTGCGGTTAGACCCGCAGACCGGGACTGTGGAGATTCTGCTCTCCCAGCGCGCCAAGCGCATGGCGATGGCGAAGATCCGTCAGCTCACACCGCGATTGTGGGGACGCTACCTTCACTGGTGCATCCTTCAGATCAACGCGTGGCTGCGAGGATGGCACCAGTACTACCGGATCGTCTCGTCCGGCGAGCAGTTCGTGTTACGCGCTCTCGATGCCCATATCCGGCGTCGATTGCGCGCGATCCTGCTGCACCACTGGAAGCGCCGTCCGACGATCGTTCGCAACCTCATCGCCCTCGGCGCTAACCAGCGGGCAGCATGGCACGGCGTCTATACGGGACGCAGGTCCCTGTGGGCGCTGAGCCATATCCCGCAAGTCGATAACGCTCTGCGGACCCGGTTCTTCACCGACCGTGGGCTCGACTCGCTGGTGCTGCTGCACCGTGATTGGCACGAGGAGATCGTCGCCCCCACCCAACGGCAGCTCGCGATGGAGTGGGGATAGGTCAAGGTCGCGGAAAGCGGCCGGCGGCGGGGTTCGCAACCCGCCGTCCCGAGGAGCCGTGTGTGAACAGCACAAGCACGGTTCTGTGGGAGCCGGGACGGGCGACCGTCCCGGCTACCCGACAAGGCCTCCGTGAGGAGGCCTTCGCCCACCCGTAGTCCCATCAGCCGCCCTTGATGATCGACTGGCCGAGCACGAGCGTCTCGCCCGGCGTCACTCCCGCGGCTTCCACCGATACGTCGTCCTGCAGCTCGTTGCCGCCGGGGTCGAACAGCGAGAGCAGGTGGTTGGACACGACGCCGAACGCCTTCTTGGCCTTCTCGAGCAGCGCCTGCACCGCCTCGCGCGGCTCGTTAGTGGATCTCCTTCGTGTCGCCGTCATATACGATCGCGACCTCGGTCTTCTTTGCTTCCGTCACTGCAGGGGTCATGTAACCTGCCTTTCGGCCGGGGTCGGGGAGCCTCTTGAACCTCCCTGGCCCGGTTTCTTGACTCGCGCGAGGCCCCTCGGGGCCTCGCGCCCGTTAAACAGATGTTCTAGCAGGTTTGCACGCCTGGTGCACGAACGTGATTGACGACGTCATTGTCTGTGCATATAATGGGAAACAACGCCTGCCCCGGAGGATTCCTCATGCCACTTGCGCTTCCAGACCAGCCACGCCGGTTCTACCGACAGAACACGTTGCGCCTAGTCGTCTTCCAGGTGCGTTTCCCTGTCATGCACCGCTTCGATGAGCCAGGCGCGCTCGCACGCTTCCAGGACGTCCTGAAGGACCGTTATCCGCGCTCGGCCCCCGAGCAGCAGCTCACGATCGCGGTTGGTCCCTCCGGGCCGGTGTCCAGCCCGCCGGCGAGCAGCTACTGGCGCTTCCAGGGCATCGAGGACGGCTGGAGCGTCGCGATCGCCCGCGACTTCGTCTCGCTTGAGACGAGTGCGTACGAGCGTTACGAGGAGCTCCGCGAGCGCGTCGCCGAGGTGCTCGACGCCACGCTCGCGCTCGGGGTCACGATCCGCGAGCGGCTCGGCCTGCGCTACGTCGATGAGATCCGCCATCCCGACGCGAAACGACCGGGCGACTGGCGGGAGTTGATCGACGAGAAACTGCTCGGGATGGTCGGTGGCGGGGAGCTCGGCGACGACGTCATCCAGGCGCTGCAGGACATCCGCCTGCGCGAGTCCGACGGCACCTTGACGATCCGCCACGGCTACCTCGGCGCCGAGGCAACCGGAAACGAGCCCTTCTACCTGCTCGATCTCGACTATTTCGACGAGCGCTCCGCCCCGCTGATCGCCGGCGAGGTGCTTGAGCAACTCGACGGCTACCACCGGACGATCCACAATGTCTTTGAGACCGCAATCACCCAGCAACTGCGCGACCATCTCGGGGTCAAGGAGCAGGCACATGCCTGACCAGCACACGATCCCGCAGGCAACACCCCTGGAGCAGATCGGGGGCTGCCAGGTCCACGCGCATCCCTCCAGCGACTGGTGGCTCGGCTGCCCCGAGACCAACCCACTGGGCCCGACCCGTACCGTGTCCCTCGCCTTCGATGAGCCCGAGCACCGGCCGTGCGAGATGACGGTCGTTTACCTCAGCCACCCGCACGTCGTCAACTACGGGCTGGGCACGATCGCCACCCGTTTCCCGGCCGAGCTCAGTGGCGAGACACTTCAGCTGTTCGGCTTCGGCTTGAGCAGCCTTCGCTCGCCAACGCTAATCAGGCGGCTCTTTGGCGCGGACATGCCTGAAGCGAGCTTCACCGCCACGCACGTGTCCGCGCTCGCTCGCGAGCCGTTTGAGCCGTCCGCGGGGGCCGCGCTGCGCGAGCTCTCGCGTTGGACCGGCGGCACCCCCGAGGTGCTCGCCCGACTCCTCGGCGCCTCGCGTCGCTCCATCTACAACTGGCTCAAGGGCAAGCCCCTGCGCGGCGAGTTCGCCGCAAGGGCGGTGCGACTGCGAACGGTGCTCGCGCCCCTCGGCGCGGAGTGGCACCCTGCAGCGCTCGTGGGATGGCTGCAGAGCGGATCGCCCGCACCGGCCATGCTCGCCCGCTCGGAAAACTGGGTGCAGCTCGAGGAAGACGTGCGCCTCGAGCTGCTGGCGCTCCAGCCGCAGCCTGAGCCAGAGAGGTCGAGCGCCCTCCCGGCCACGGCAGAGCCCCTCTCCTCGGCGGCGCTGCTCGCCGCGCTCGAGGAGTTCGCCTCGCCCCCGCCCGTGCCCGCGCGCGTGAAAACCGACTGGCGTCCACGCGAGCTCACCGGCTCCACACCTGGTCCCGACGAGGAGTGATGCACCGCGCCGCCCGCCTTCTATCAGCGCCCGTCGTCCAAGAACCTCCGCCAGGGGGACATCGCTATCTGCGAGTTCCACCAGCTGCGCGCGCGCAGCGGCGAGGCGCCCGGCCCCGGCCCGGGAGAGCTCGCCGACGCCGACCTGCCATATCTCGGGCGCTATGAGACCTACCCCATCGCGATCCCTCGCCCCGACGGTTCGACCGTTGAGCGCTATCTGCGCCTATGGCGCGGACCCGTCCTCGTGTTGCATCAGAACTGCGAGATCGTTTACGCCGGCCAGGAGGACTCGCGCCTGACGATCGCGCCGATCGTGAGCCGTGTCGCCTGGCCCGCCGCACCGTGGGAGCTCATCGCGCGCGGCGAGCTCCCCGGCTATCTGCACCTGCCCGCCCTGACGCTCGACCAGGCCCAGCCGCTCGGCCTGCAGCACGAGTGGCCCGAGTCAGCGGTCGCGTTCGCAAGCATGACCGCTTCCTCACGGGCGATCGTCAAGCCAAACCGCATTCTCGCCCTCACAGCCCAGGCGATCCCACGCCTGCAGGAAGGCCTCGTGCGCTTCAGCAGCGTACGAGGCTGGGGCTCAATCGAGAGCGCGCAAGCCCTCATCGGCACGCGCATCGTCTCCATCGACGAGACCGCTGAGACCGTACCTGGCCCCGCGCGCCTGGCCAAGGTTGTCGTGCAAGGAGACGACGACGTCGACGAGATCACCGTCGCCTGGGGGCTCCGCCGCAGCGGGAAGCAGCTCTAACCCCTGGGGAGCCGTGCGGGATGTCGCAGTCGATCGACCTCATCTATGACCGCCTTGTCGCCGAGGAAAAGCTCAAGAGCGGCAGCAAGTACGAGCGGCTCGCGGCGATCGTCTTCCGCGTGCTGACGGGCAGCACGTCCGTTCACGACCTGCGCCTCCGCGGAGAGTCTGGCGTCGCCCATCAGATCGACGCCGTCGTCGGGCCGGAGAGCCGCAGAATCCTGATCGAGGCGAAGGACTACGACAAGCCGGTCGGTCTTACGATCGTCAGGAATTTCTCGGCTGTCATCGACGACATAGAGCCAGACGACGCCTACATCGTCACGACCGAGCACTTCACCAGAGACGCGGTCAAGTTCGCCAAGGCCAAGGGTATCCAGCTCGCGGTGCTCCGCCCTCTGCGCGAGGAGGACTGGGAAAACCTGGTCCGACGAGTCAAGCTCACGATCCGCATGACGACTCTCACCGGGCCTCCGAATGTCACATGGCAACTGCACCCCGACGATCTGACAAAGATCAACGACGGCGAGGGCGCGCGCGGCCTCACAGACATCAACGCCATCGAGTTGAGCTACGCAAATGACCATCGCGAGCCGTTCAAGCCGATCCTCGATCAACAGCTCGCCGAGGAGTCCGCGTCAGTTCCGCCCGGCGGAGAGGGCCTTGTCGGCCGAACCGTTCAGGTCTCCGAGCCGACCTGGCTCTGCGCTCCAGGCCTGCCGCCGCTGCGCGTGGTCGCGTGGAAGTGGGAGGCAGAGTGGCGCACATCCGACCCCCATACGATCGTGATGGGCGAGGGCATAGCGGGCCTGGCCGCCGAACTCATCCTAAAGACACTCGACGGCAGTCTGCATCACGTATTCACAAACCGAGAGATCCAGAGGTGGACTTTTGACGGTAAAACCGTCGCCCCCCGCACTGGATAAGGGGGCTCTTCAAGCCCGTGCAACGAGGCTGGCCACTGTGTACGGCGCGGCGTACGCCTCTGGGGACACGCCCCGAGCGACCGTTAGCCCGGCTCCCCCGCGTCAGTGTTCGTGGTCGAGAAGCCGGCCGGCTCCTGGTTGGGGTACGAGCACGGAACCCGGATCTCGATCCCTCGATGTGCAAAGACCGGACTCGACCCCCGTCGTTCCCGCTTGCTCACATCGCTTCGCAGCCGGCGGGCACTCTACATTGCCGGCTATCCACGTATATACCGTTGCCATGAAGGTGGTGAAGGTCCGCCGTGTAGGCAACAGCAACGTGATCTCGATCCCTCGGGAGTTCGAGACCAGCGGCTATGCGCCGGGTGCCTCGGTGCTGGTTGAGGAGCTTCCGGGGGGCGATCTGCGGATCATCTCCACGGAGAAGGTTCGTGAGCGTATTCGCGACATCGGCAGGCGTGTAGTCGCCGACCACGCACTGGCGCTCCAGATCCTCGCCGAGCACGATCCCGACACCCCTCGGCAGTAGGGCGCCATGACAGAGGATCAGCCCGGCGAGATCGAGCCGGGCTATCTCACGCTGGACGACATTCTGGAGCTCCACGGGCTGATCATCGGCGCCACGGCCACAGAGGCGGGCGACCAGCTGCGCAACCGCCATGGGCTGGAGAGCGCCCCCGCCCGGCCCGAGACCTACGCGCACTACCAGGCCGCCGACCTCGCCATTCAGGCGACCGTGCCAGCTCACGGCATCGCCGAGAGCCAACTGTTCATCGACGGCAACAAGCGCACCGCGCTGGTCGCGATGCTCACGTTCCTGGAGATCAACGGTTGGCGGGTCGAAGCCTCGGACCCCGAGCTCGCCGACTGGATTCTCAGGTTCAGCGCCGGTGCCAGCCCGGAGGACGTCGCCGAGCTGGTCCGCGCATCTCTGCGCGACCGAGGCTGACCAGAGCTCGGCGCAGGCTAGAACCGAATCTCGATGTCCGGGGTGCCAATCGCGAGTTCGACCCCCGTCGCTCCCGTCTCGGAAAGCCCTGCTGGGGGGCTCCCTTTCGCTAGCCACGAGAGCCTGTCGCGAGGCGGTGCGTCCCGGAAAGCGGCGCGGCGGTGCCGTCCACGCCAGCCACGGTCTAGGTGGCCAGGCTGCTCCTGTGGCGGTACCGCTGGCCCAGGCGTCCCACCTGCCAGAGTCCGAGGGCCGCTGCGCCGCCGAGCGGGCCGATCGGCGGGATCGCCGCGCGCGCGTCCCAGGTGTGGCTCGCAGCGGGAGTGATCAGCGCGATCCAGGCCATCAGGAAGAACAGCAGGCCGAGCTGCCGCGGCCGTCCGCGCGGGAGGAACGGGGCGAAGAACGTCAGCAGCATCAGCACCGCAGCAAGCACGCCGTGCACGCGTGAGACGGTCTCGTATTCGAGCAGGAAATTCAGCAGGCCCTTGTTGACCTTGTACCCGTTGGCCCCGTAGAAGTCCAGGCGCGTCTGTCGCGCGACCTCCTCCTCTTGGGCACTGAAGAGGGCTTCGTGATAGAAGGATTGGTAGTCGTAACCGACCTCGTTATGTGAGGGGAACACGAGGTTCACCGTTGCGACGTAGGCGAGTACGCTTTCGAAGGTCGTCTCGAGATATTCAAGGGGCTGATGGAGGATCACCGCGCGCGTCCATGCGGCGATTTTTTTGTCCTCTGCCTGGGTGGACCAGAACGGGCCGGCACCGTCGCCGAACGATCTGGCCGCGGGCGAAAGAGCGTCATCGAAGGTGTACTGTTCGATGCCGAGGGTCCGTTGCGATGGCGGCGTCGCTTCACACAACATACTCGTGCCGGCTGGTGGAGTGAACTTGTGGCAGTTCGCGAACGGCGCCACACGGGAGTACAGGTTCCATGCACCGGAAGGGGTCGAAAGCCCCCAGTAGCCGGTGTGCTCGTGCTGGACGACGACATACGGAACAAGCACGCAGAGCATCGCTGCCACCGCGGCGAACGTGGCCAGCAGTCTGCGCCTCCATTTGTCGCTGGACCAAAACAAAAGCCACACGAGCAGCACCACGATCAGGGGCAGCGCAACGACACGCACGGTGTTCGCGGTCCCGAGCGCAAGCCCCGCGAGCGCAGCCCAGACGGGCGTGCGGGCACCCGCGGCGCTGGCGGCGAAGTAGAGCGCGAGCGACAGCAGGAAAATGAAAAGCGACTCGGTGAGAGGCGTGTGCTCCAGGAACATCTCGGCCCCGTTGAGCGCGATCAGCGTCGCGGGCAGCAGGCCCAGCCACGGCGGGCCGCCCGCCCGGCGCACGGCCAGGAACACGAGCAGGGCGCTCGCGAGTCCGAACAGATGCTGCAGTGCGATCACCCACGTCAGATGGGTCGGAAAGATGGCGTGCATCTCGCGCAGGAACAGTGGGTATCCGACCTCGCGAGTGGGATCGACCCAGAGTTTTTCCATCGCGAGCCCGACGTAGGTCACCGCGTCGGGGAAGCCGAAGAACGCCGGTCGCCAAGCCACCAGGAACAGCAGCCGCATGACCGCGCCTGCCGTGAGCACCGCCACCAGTCCCACGAGCGCGACCCGATCGCCACGCGTGCGCGGCCGTAGCGATGCGAACACATCGCGTCTATGCCCGTCGGGCCGCAACGCCTGCTTGGCGCGGCGTACGATTGACGGACCGATATCGCGGCGTGTGCGATCGGTTGGAGAAGCCACTGCGGGCTGAGAATACAGGCCCCCGGGGAGCCCTTGTTCGCCAGCAGGCAGCTGTGGACGACTGCCCGTATCAGGCCGTTCGCACAGGAGGGTACCGCCCGAGAGTACCGTCACCGTCCACGTGCTCGAACTTGCGCTGAGCAGCCTGCTGCCAGCGCACAAGCTCGGCCGGCGGTGGGTTTTCCTCAGGGACCAGATCGAGGAGGTGGTGCGAGGGCGGAAGGGTCGAAGCGGCCCCAGCCGAGGCGC
Organism: uncultured Solirubrobacterales bacterium; assembly: GCA_963713895.1. GTDB lineage: Bacteria > Actinomycetota > Thermoleophilia > Solirubrobacterales > Solirubrobacteraceae > Palsa-744. The sequence goes on from OY970210.1 coordinate 109,423, forward strand.
TTGCGGAGCTTGCCGGCCGCCTTGCGGTAGGTGGGCAGATGAAAATAGGAGGCGTGGCGGTCCGAGGCGATGTATCTGACGCCGCCGCCTCCATGCGTGTCGCTTGTGCGGATCGCGCAGGCGATCAGGTCGGCCATCTCGTCGAACAACGAGTAGAAGCCGCCGTCGGTGTCGGCGAAGCCGATCCCGTAGAGGTCGCGGCGTTGCGGGCTGAACAGGTGCATGTAGAGCCGAGGTCTACCCCCCTTCCAGTCGAACAGTCCGCTATCGAGGTAAGGGATCGCAAAGCGAAAGCCGGTGGCGAGGACGACCAGGTCGACCGACTCGCGGCTGCCGTCGACGAACACGACCTCCTCGCCGTCGAGTCGTTCCACGTCGGGCTTGACGGCGATGTCGCCGTGGCTGAGGTGGTGGAGGATCTGGTCATTGACGATCGGGTGACTCTCGAACAGCTTGTGGTCGGGCCTGGGCAGTCCGTAGCGCTCCTGGCGGCCGATCTGCAGTCGGATCAGCGCCGGCATGATCCGCTGGGCGACACTCATCGGCGGCCGGGGTCTCGTCGCGGCGAGGACGTTGACGGGGGTCCCGAACATGTGCTTGGGGATGAAGTGATAGCCGCGCCTCATGCTGATCCACGCAGCATCGGCGACCCGCGCGGCGTCGCAGGCTATGTCGATCCCGGAGTTGCCCGCCCCGACCACCAGCACCCGTCTGCCGGAGAACGTGTCGGTCGAATGGTATTCGCTGGAGTGGATCAGCTTGCCTGAGAACTCTCCCTGCAGTTCGGGGCGGTTCGGCGACCAGGTGGTGCCGTTGGCGCAGATCAGGTTGTCGTAGTGACGTGTGTCGCCGCCGTACAGGGTGACCGTCCAGCCGTTGTGCTGGTCTGGCTGTGCTCGCTCGACCTCGGTCGAGGTGGAAATCCGCTCGCGCAGGCCGTAGGTGGCCGCGAAGTCTCTTAGGTACGCCAGCACCTGAGAGTGGTGGGGATAGTCGGGCATCTCGTCGGGCATCGGGTAACCGTGGAACCCCGACAGTCCGCGTGAGGTGATCAGGTGCGCCGAGTCGTAAATCGGCGAGCCTGGGTTGAACTGGTCCCAAATACCGCCCACGTCGTCGTGGCGCTCGAAGCAGTCGAAGTCCAGTCCGTGTCGCATCAGCGCCCGTGTCATCGCCAGTCCGGCGGGCCCGGCCCCCACCACGCAGGTACGGCTCCCCGCGTCGCGACTCCTGCTCTCGCTCATCGCCGTCGGCGGCATAACCCGGCGGCGGCGACGCCTGCGCGCGTGTCCTCTGGCACGACACACCCTGAATCGGGTTGGTGGCGAGTCCAATTCATGACCTCGCCTCGTTCGACTGCGGCCGGCGAAGCATGAGCCACAGCGGTGGGCTGCCGCCGACTCGCAGCTCCTCGATGTGCTGGAATCCGAGGCGCTCGTACAGAGCGGCGCTGCGCTCGCTGGAGGCCTCGATATAGGCGGGCAGGCCCTCCTGGTCGCAGCGGTCGAGCAGTGGACGCATCAGCGCGCTGCCGAGTCCGCGTCCCTGTGTGTCCGGATGCACGCCGATGTCACGAACGTAGTAGTGCGGCTCGCGTAGCAGGCGCATGTGGCGCCACTCCATCGTGGCTCCCAGCCTCGCGGCCCTCGCCACCTGGACTGCGAATGCGCTGCCCTGCAGCACGCTGACGTGTGGTGGGACGCGCCACTTGCCGGGCGGCAGCCCCAGCATCGCGCCGGCGAGATCGTCTGTCGTCCACACGCACTCATGCGGCAATGCGTACCAGCGCAGATCGATCCCGAAGTAGCGACGCAACCGCGCTCGTCGCTTGGCGTCCTGCGGCAGCAACCAGCGGAATACCGGGTCATCGAAGAACGCCTCCGCCAGCATTGCCCTGAGGTGTGGGATGTCCTGGGCGGTTGCCCGGCGCAGCCCGGGACTGGTGGGTCGGCTGGGCGGTGGCTGACGTTCAACTGTTGGTGCTGTCTCAGGCATTCTTGACTCCTTGCTTCTTGATTTGTGGTTTTCGCCAGGAGGTCGTTGTCTGCGGGTCGGTGATGGCCGGGTTCTCGCGGGCGAGTGCTTGCAAAGCCTGGAAGATGAGCACCAGCATGTCCCCGTAAAGCGCATCGGGCACGGCCGTGGGATCGGCGAGCTTCTCCAACGCCAGACCGTTGGCGAGGGCGTTGATGAGGATTCCGACGAGCTCGCCCGCTTCAGCGCTCAGTGATATGTCCTGCTGTGCCGCCCCGTCCAGGAACAGGCGGGCACTGGACGAGCGCAGGGCCACGAACTGTCCGGCCAGGCGGTCCCGAAGTCGTGGTTGGCGGATCGCGTAGGCCCAGAACTCGATGAACAGGGGAAAGTAGTCGGGACGCTCGCGCAGGATCGCCATCCAGTGGTCGGCTGCGCCGCGAGCCTGCTCCTCGAGCGTCGCTCCCTCGGCGACGATCTCGGAGTAGTCGCTCACGTCGGTCGCGATGCGCTCTCCGAACAGGGCGAGGAACAGATCCTCCTTGCCCGCGAAGTTCGAGTACAGCGCCCCGGTCGTCGCCCCGGCCTCGCGCGCGATCTCCTCAACCGACGCGCCGTGAAAGCCGCTTCGAGCAAACACCGCTTCGGCGCCGTCCAGCAAGCGCCGGCGAGTCAGCGCCTTCTGCTCTTCACGAAGCGACGAACGCTGCGGCGGACCTGTCATAGTAAACACTATCACAGATAGTGAACACTATGTCAAGTGCGGGCCATCCACGTATGGAGAGCCGGCGGCGTTCGATCACGAGACAGGCTCGCGACCGTCCTGCGCGTCGGCTTCCTCGGGACCCTCCGGCGCTGTCAGTTGGCTGTCGGTCTCCCCGACCGACGTGATGCCGCGCTGATCGCCGTTGTCCGCCCACATCTTCCGAGCCGACTCGTAGACGATCATCCCCTGTGACAAGAGACCCGCGGTCACGTTGGCCAGCCCGTCGGCTCCATCGAGGATGTTCACGTTGGCGCTGGAGAGCCCCGCGGCGGCCTTCTCGACGATCTCTGGGAGCTGTTCGATCAGCATCCTGTCGAGCGCCACACGTTTGTTAGACGCTGCCGCTGTCGCCTTCACGGTCATCGCCTCGGCTTCTGCCGCGGCCTGTACGCGGGTGCGCTCGGCATCTGCTTCGGCCGGCTTGACGACTTCGCCGACCAGCTCCTGCTGGCGGAGGTCGGCCTTCTTCTGAGCGAGCTTCGTCTGCTCCTCGGTTACTGCCCGTTGCGCTTCCGCGTCCGCCAGCGGACCGGCTTGTGCGGCTGCGGCCTGGGCCTTGTCCACTTCTGCCTTGTATCCCGCCTGCGCGACGGCGGTTTCTCGCTGGTATTCGGCCTGCTTGCGCGCGGACTCCTGTTCGGCTTCGGCCGAGGCTCGGTTGGCCTCCGCCTGAGCGACCTTCGCTTCCTGCTGGATTTTTGCGTTGTGCGGGGCGGCCATCGCTTGGATGTAGCCCGAGCCCATGTCGTCGATCGAGCTGATCTGGAAGGAGTCGACGAGCAAGCCGAGCGCTCCCAGCTCACTCTTCGATGCCTCGAGCACCTCTTGCGCCAGCGCTTGGCGCTCGCGCACGATCTTCTCGACCGTCATCGAACCGATGATCGAGCGAAGATGCCCGGCGACGATTCGCCCCACGAGCACCGACATCTGGTTCTCGTCCGACAGGAACCGCTGTGCCGCCGCCACGATCGACGCGGTGTCGTTCCCCACCTTGAACGCGCACACCGCGTCCGCCTCGATCGTAATTCCCTGTTCTGTGACGCAATGCTCCTGAACGACGGACTCCTGCATCGCAAGCGTCAGGAAGTTCACGTGGCGAAGGAACGGCATCACGAACGCGCCTCTGCCTGTTACGACACGGAATGGAGCATCGTCTTTCCCGGCCTTGCCGCCCGAGATGAGCATCGCCTCGTCTGGATCGGGCACTCGGTATCCCAGCATCTCAGCCTCCTGTGGTTCCCAGCGACTCGACGTCAACCCGCCGTCCGCCGTGAGTGTCGTAGATCACAACGGTCGTTCCTCTGGGGATCGGCTCTGCGGAGTAGGCGATGAAAGCCTCCCCGCCGTCAACCTGAACCTCGCCGGGACCGTCCTGTCCACGTGTCGCAATCGTCAGCGTGCCCCGCGAGCCAATCGTCAAATCCGGCATCCCATCATCTCCCTGTCACCGTACGGTCGCCTCAATCTGCCATCGGCCCCCTCAGCATCTGCCGCGACCGGATCAGAAGCCTACCGATCCCGCCCATCCGAACGAGCAGCGGCAACGTGAAGACCGCGTAAGGGCCTCGGCGCGCTGGACGCGAATACGAGATCCGATCCAGAGCCGGGCGGGGATCGCCGTGGTCCGTGGTCCAAGCCCCGAGAGCTGCGAGGGCGGCTGTCGCAAGGCCACCGCGGCCCTGCTCCGCAAATCGCCAAGAGCACGCATTGCCATACTAGCTTGCGGAACCACCGTCCAGGTAGATGAGCGCGACCGCGACCTGTACACCTAACACCAAGAAGGAGAAGGCAATGGCTACCGTCAGCGTCCGCTACATCGTCAACGATGTTGACGCCGCGATCGAGTTCTACTGTCGGCACCTCGGGTTTCACGAGGACATGCATCCGGCGCCCACGTTCGCGATGCTCTCGCGAGGTGACCTGCGCCTCGCCCTCAGCGCGCCGAGTGGCGCGGGCGGCGGCGGGCAGGCGATGCCCGATGGCGCTCGGCCCGAGCCCGGAGGCTGGAACCGCTTCTCGCTACAGGTCTCCGACCTGGCCGCCACGATCGAGACGCTGCGCAACGCCGGTGTCCACTTTCGCAACGACCTCGTCACCGGAGTCGGCGGCAAGCAGATTCTGCTCGATGACCCCTCGGGCAACCCCGTTGAGCTGTTCGAGCCGACAATGCCGGAGGCTTCGCTGGACTGAGCGCGCTCTCAGCGGTGGCGTGGGCGCCGGGGTCGTGGCGGCGTGTGGGGCTTGAGCGTTCTCAGCGGTGGCGCGGGCGCCGGGGTCGTGGCGGCGTGTAGGGCTTGAGCGTTCTCAGCGGTGGCGTGGGCGTGGCGGCGTGTAGGGCCTCAGCGTTAGCGAGTGGCTTGCCGCCACCGCGGGCTTGGGCCCCGTGCCCACCGTTGCGGTCGCCAGCGCCACCAGCCCGCGGCGCCCCGCGGCGCTCACGCTGCGGCGGGCATTCTTGCCAAGGCTCACCAGGAGGCTCTGCGTCCTTCCCGCGGCGATCGAGAAGCGCGCGCTCCCCAGGAGCACCGTGCGCACGATCGTCTGCTTGCGCCGCCCGCGAGCTGCCGAGCGCCTCGCCACGAGGACGCGCCGGCCGAGCGTCAGATCGCCCCTACATGGACCCCGGGTGCAGCTCAGCGGGTACGCCCGCTCGGCGGCGAGCAGGTTTGCGTGCCCGATCGACTCTACGCACGCTGAACGCTTCGGCATCGCGGCTCCCGGGCTTGAACGGGCGTACGGCGCGTTGCGCGTCCGCCCAGTCAGGCCGGGCGGTTTACGCGCTCGCGTTCGGTGCGCCGAGCAGGTAGAGCATCTGCTGGACCACCAGCCTGACATGCCGCCTGCGGACTGCCGCGTCCCCGAGGTCGCGGGCGAGCGCGAGCATGAACGTCAACTGTTGGCTCAGCGGCGAAAACGTGAGCGAGACGAGGACCAGCACGGCGTCGTCGACGTCGAACCGACGCAGCGAGCGTTTGCGTGCGACCGTTCTCACCGCCGCCAGAGCCTCGCGCATCGCGCTGGACTCGCGCCCCGCCAGACGCAGGCCCTCGCCGCCGCGCAGCTCCTCGCGGACCACCAGTCGCACGAATGCCGGCCGCGCGAGCAGGAACGACATGTAGCTTTCGATCGCATGGGTGAGCGGCCCGCGAAGAGAGCCCGCTCGCGCTGACTCACACCAGGCTCGTACCGGCGCGAACGCGCGCGTGCTGGCCTCCTCCCGATCGGCGAACACGCGCTTCAGAACCGCGACGTACAGATCCTGCTTGGAGCCGAAGAAGTAGCCGGGTGTGCCGCGCGACAGCCCGGCCGCGTCGCCGATCTGCTGCAGGCTCACCGCCTCAAAGCCGCGTTCGGCGAAGAGCCTCTCAGCGGCATCCAGGATCGACCCGCGGCTGCGATCCGCATCGCGGATCCGCGGTCTGGCGGCTGGCACGGCCATCGACCCAAAGTCTACAACTTGCTGAATATCAAGTAAGCTAAGCCGGTGGTCTCGATTCATCACGCCACCGAGCACGTCGCGCTCGTGGAGTTCAGCCGCCCGCCGAACAACCACTTCGACGGGGCGCTGATCGGTGCGATCGCCGATGCCTACGAGCAGCTCGAGCGCGACGGCTCATGCCGCGCGATCGTGTTGTGCTCGGAGGGCAAGCACTTCTGCGCCGGAGCCAACTTCGCCGCCAAGAACCCGGCCGAGGACGATCTGTATGACCAGGCGGTGAGGCTGTTCGCCGCCGGCCTGCCGGTGGTGGCGGCGGTCCAGGGAGCGGCCGTCGGCGGCGGCCTGGGTGTCGCGCTGTCAGCGGATTTCCGCGTCGCCAGCCCCGACTCGCGGTTCAGCGCCAACTTCGCGCAGCTGGGCATCCATCCCGGGTTCGGCGTCACGCTGACCCTGCCGCTCGTCGTGGGTTCCCAGCGGGCCCTCGAGCTGCTGTACACCGGCGTCCGGCTGCGGGGCGAGGAAGCCCACGCGATCGGCCTGTGTGACCGGCTGGTGAGCAGCGAGCGGCTGCGCGAGCAAGCGCTGGTGCTGGCCGGCGAGATCGCCGCCTCCTCGCCACTGGCGGTCCGTGCGATCCGCCGCACGATGCGCGGGCATCTGCCCGAGCGGATCCGCCAGGCCACCGCGCGCGAGGCCGCCGAGCAGGCCGAGCTGTTCGGGACCAGCGACTTTCGTGAGGGGGTCAGCGCCGCCGCCGAGCGGCGGCCACCGCGGTTTACGGGCGGCTGAGAAGCCCGTGGCGACGCTCACGCGCGCAACGGCACTTCGCGGCGGATCGCCTCGATCGCGTCCTGCTCGCTCGTCTCGGCCAACAGGCTCTCGTCGAAAGCGGTCATCGCGAGCACGCGCGCCGGCGGCGAGGCCGGTCGGCAGACCACGCGCAGCGCCTGGCTGCGGCGCGCCAAGCTGTGCTTGAGCTCGAACAGCAGGCCCACGGTGGAGCTGTCGATGAAGCTCGAACCGGTCAGCTCGACGACGAGCCCGAGCGCGCTGTTGGGGATGCGCATGGCGCTCGCGCGCAGCTGCCCGACGTTTGAGACGTCGAGCTCGCCGCGCACGACCACGCAGTAGACGTGATCGTGCTCGTACAGCTGGATCTCGACGATCCCCGCGTCGTCGACGATCCCGGCGCCAGGGGCGTCGCGGGCCTCGCCGGCGTTGTGTCGATCAGGCGAGCTCATCGTGGGGGGGCCGCACGTCCAGCAGCCTGGTCATCTCGACGGTCGTGCCGTCTTCGCCGCGCTTGACCTCGAGGCCGTTCATGACCTGATCGATCACGTACAGGCCGCGGCCTCGGCCCGAGCCGCGCGGCGCGCGCCAGCTGCCGTGGTCGCTGACGCTGAGCGCGATAGCCCCGGGCACGGAGCGCGCGCGCAGGCTGAGCGTGGCCCCGCCGTCGGGTCCGTAGGCGTGTTCGACGGCGTTCGTGCACGCCTCGGTGGCGGCCAGCACGATCTCAAAGCTCTCCCGTGAGTCAACCCCCTGCGCCGCCAGCCAGGCACTCAGCCGATGGCGCGCCGTGGGCACCGAGCTCGGCTCCGCTGCCAGCGTGAGCTCGAGCACGTCCGGCGGCTGCACGAGCCGGCGCACGGCCAGCAGCGCCGTGTCATCGCGCGAGCGCGAGCGGTCCTCGGCGTCGGCGAGCACGTGCGCGCACAGCTCCTCGAGCTCTCGGGGCGCCGCGGCTAGCGAACGCGACAGGCGCTCGAGCCCGGTGTCGATCATCTCTCCGCGGCGCTCCACGAGACCGTCGGTGTAGAGCAGCAGGGTGTCGCCCGCTGCGAGCTCGGCCTCGACGTCCTCGTAGTGGGCGGGATCGTTGACTCCGAGCGGCGCGCCCGGCGCCGCCCACAGAAACCGCGTCTGGCCGCTCGAGCTCAACAGCAGCGGCGGCAGGTGCCCGGCGCTCGCGAAGCGCACGCCGGCGTCCTCGTCGACGACCATGTAGAGCAGCGTGGCGACCATGCTCCCGTGCGTGGAGGCCACGAGCGTGTTCAGCGCCGAGATCGCACGCGCCGGCGAGTCAGGCTCGGCGATCGCGTACGCGCGTAAGGCGGCGCGCAGCTCGGCCATCAGCGTGGCGGCGCCAATGCCATGACCGACGACGTCGCCGATCACCAGCCCCATGCCGCCGCCGGGCAGCACGATCGCGTCATACCAGTCGCCCCCGACCTGGGCGAGACGCTCGCCGGGCCGGTAGCGCGCGGCCATCGCGAGGCCGGGAGCGCGCGGCAGGCGGTCGGGGAGCAGGTGTTCTTGCAGGACGCCCACCAGGCCGCGCTCGCGCGCGTAGCTGCGCGCGTGCTCGACCGCCATCGCGGCCCGTTCGGCGCCGAGACCGAGCACCACCACGTCCTCGTCGCTGAACCGGTGCGGCTCGCGCGAGGCCAGGAACAAGACCCCGATCGGCTGGCGGGCGACCGCGAGCGGCGCGGCGATCAGCGAGCTGAGCTCGCACGCTGCGAGCGCCGCCGGCAGCGCACGCTGCTCGGGCAGCCGTGCGAGGTTCAGCGGCGAGCCGGCGAGCGTGTCCGCGAACAGCTCCTGTGCTCGCACGAGCTCCGCGCCCGCGTCCACGCGCTCGACGCCCTCCGCGGTGAGGACCGTGAGACTGGAGTCGTCCTCGGCGCGCATCAACAGCCCGGAGGCGTCGGCGGCGAACACGGTGCTCGCACGGCGCAGGATCTCGGGCAGCAGCTCGTCCAGCTCGAGATGCGCGAGCGCGGCGTCGGAGATCGACTGCAGCTTGCTGATCGTGCTCGCGACGCCCTCCGCCTCCGCCCGGGCGCGCGCCTCGTGGACCTGTTCGGCGCGCGCCCGGTGGAGCTCCACGAAGACCGCCACCTTGCTGCGCAGCACCTCCGGGTCAAACGGCTTGCCGACGTAGTCGACCGCGCCCGCGGCGTGCGCGCCGGCGACACGCTCGACGTCGCGCGCATGAGCGGTCAGGAACACGATCGGGATCTGGCGTGTACGGGCCCGCGAGTTGATATAGCGCGCCGTCTGCAAGCCATCGAGGCCGGGCATCTGCATATCAAGCAAGATCACCGCGAACTCCTCGCGCAGCAGCCAGCGCAGCGCCTCCTCGCCCGAGCCCGCGCACACGAGGTTCTGGCCGAGCGGCTCGAGCACGAGACCGAGGGCGCGCAGCGATTTCTCGTCGTCGTCGACCAGCAGAATGCTGACGGGCTCCTGGCGGGAGACGAGGCTGCGCCTCGGCGGCTCGGGGATCGCCAGCGGCTGCTCTCCAGGGGCGAAGTCAGGCCCGTGTGCGGGCCCTGCCGCGACCGCCGGCTCGCGCTTCAGCGTCGCAGCCATGTGCCGATCAGAGACAGGAGGCGATCGGGCTCGACCGGCTTGGTGATGTAGTCGGAGGCGCCGACTTCGAGGCTGCGCTGGCGGTCGCCCTCCATCGCCTTCGCCGTGACCGCGACGATCGGCAGCTCGCGCAGGCCAGGGGTCTTGCGGATCGCGGCGATCGTCTCGTTGCCGTCCATGTCGGGCATCATGATGTCCATCAGCACGATGTCGATGTCCTGATGGCGCTCGAGCGCGGACAGCGCCTCGGTGCCCGTCTCGCCGAACACCACCTGCATGCCGCGATCCTCCAGCAGGCTTGCCAGGGCGAACAGGTTGCGTACGTCGTCGTCGACCAGCAGCACCTTCCGGCCGCGCAGCGCCGCGGGGTCGTGGCCGGCGCCGTCGCCGGACGGTGACTCGTCGGTGCGCCAAGGCAGACCGCGATGCAGGGCGATCGCCGCCTCGGCCGCGAGCTGCTCGGCGCTATCGACCGCCTTGACGGGGATCTTCCCGGACAGGCGCCGCAGCCGCGCGCGGTCGCGTGCGGTGAGCTCTCGCTCGGGGAACATGATGAACGTCGCGCCCCTCAGCTCGGGGCGTTCGCCGAGTGTCTCCACGAGCCGGAAGGCGGCCGCCTTGGAGATTCCGTGTCCGGTGATCACGCAGGCGCACGGCGGTCCGTCGAGCGTCTCGAGCGCGCTCTCGGCGCTCTCGACGGTCGTGATCAGCGCGTCGGCGCCGTGCTCGGCGAGCTCGGCGATCGCCTGCGAGGCCGTAGCGTCGCGCTCGACCACGAGCACGCTGCGGGCCGGTCCGGCTGCGGCTGCGCCGGCGTCAGATGCGGGCGCCGCGGCGGTCGTGGGCTGCGGCGCGCGGCGCGGCGCGGCGGATATCACCGGTGCCCCCGCCTGACCATTGTCGCCGGCGCCGCCTGCCACGATCGTGCCGAGGGCGGGCTCGGGGCGTTCGGCCTCGGGGGCGGGCTCGAGCGCCGGCAGGATCGGGCGCGCGTAGCGCATCGGCAGCACCAGCGTGAAGGTCGTGCCCTCGCCGACGGTGCTCGACACCCGGATCTCCCCGCCGAGCGCGCGCGCCAGCTCGCGGCTGATCGAAAGCCCGAGACCGGTGCCGCCGTACTTGCGCGAGGTGGTGCCGTCGGCCTGCTGGAAGGCCTCGAAGATGACCTGCAGCTTCTCCGGAGCGATCCCGACGCCCGTGTCGGACACGGCGAACGACACCTGTTCGGCCGCGAGGCGGCGGATGCGCAGCGTGACGCCGCCCTGCTCGGTGAACTTGAACGCGTTGGAGAGCAGGTTGCGCAGGATCTGCTGAAGGCGTTGCTCGTCGGTGAGAATCGCGGCCGGCAGCGAGGCGTCGGCGTCGATCTCGAAGAACAGGCCTTTGTCGGCGGCGATCGGGTCGAACGTGCGCGTGACGTAGGTCTGCACGTCGGCGAGCCCCACGAGATCGGGCAGGATCTCCATCTTGCCGGCCTCGATCTTGGACAGGTCGAGGATGTCTGAGATCAGTTGCAGCAGGTCGGTGCCGGCGGTGTGAATCGTGCGCGCGAACTCGAGCTCCTTCTCGCCGAGCTTGCCGCGCTCGTTCTCGAGCAGCAGCTTCGACAGGATCAGCAGGCTGTTGAGCGGCGTGCGCAGCTCGTGCGACATGTTGGCGAGGAACTCGGACTTGTACTTGGAGGACAGCGCGAGCTGGGCCGCCTTCTCCTCGAGGCCGAGACGCGCAAGCTCGATCTCTCGGTTCTTGGTCTCGATGTCGCGGTTTTGCTCCCCGAGCAGTGCGGCCTTCTCCTGCAGCTCGTCGTTGGCGCGCTGGAGCTTCTCCTGCTGGGACTGCAGCAGCTCCTCCGATGCCTTCAGCGACTGGGCCTGCTGCTCGAGCTCGGTGTTCGAGCGCTTCAGCGCCTCCTGGCGGCGCTGGAGCTCCTCTGACTGGGTCTGAAGCTCCTGGGTGAGGCTCTGGGACTGCTGCAACAGCTGCTCGGTGCGCATGTTGGCGGTGATCGTGTTGAGCACGACGCCGAGCGTGGCCATCAGCTGCTCGAGGAAGGTCAGGTGGATTTCGCTGTATGGCTTGAGCGAGGCGAGCTCGATCACGCCGAGCACCCGCTCCTCGAACAGGATCGGCATCACGATGATGTTCACCGGCAGCGCCTCGCCGAGACCCGAGCTGACGGAGATGTAGCCGGGCGGCGCGTCGGTGATGAGGATGCTCTTGCGCTCGACGGCCGTCTGCCCGACGAGGCTCTCGCCGAGCGCGAACGAGCGGGGGGCGCCGTCGCGCGGCTGGTAGCCGTAGCTCGCGATCAAGCGCAGGCGCGTGGGCGCGTCGTCGCTGTTGCCGGATTCGGCGGGCGGCTCGGCGAGGTAGAAGGCGCCGTGCAGAGCTGACACGGTGGGTGTGAGCTCGGACATGATCAACTGCGTGACGTTGCGCAGGTCGCGCTGGCCCTGCATCAGGCCGGAGATGCGCGCGAGGTTCGTCTTCAGCCAGTCCTGCTCCTCGTTGCGCTTGGTCGTGTCGCGCAGGTTGGCGATCATCTGGTTGATGTTGTCCTTGAGCTCGGCCACCTCGCCCTGCGCCTCGACGGCGATCGAGCGCGTGAGGTCGCCCTGGGTCACCGCGGTCGAGACCTCGGCGATGGCGCGCACCTGAGTGGTGAGGTTGCCGGCGAGCTGGTTGACGTTCTCGGTCAGCCCGCGCCAGGTACCGGACACGCCCTCGACCTCGGCCTGGCCGCCGAGCTTGCCCTCGGTGCCGACCTCGCGCGCCACGCGCGTGACCTCGTCGGCAAACGAGGAGAGCTGATCGACCATCGTGTTGATCGTGTCCTTCAGCTCGAGGATCTCGCCCTTGGCATCGACGGTGATCTTCTGCGAGAGGTCGCCGTTTGCGACCGCCGTGGTCACCTGTGCGATGTTGCGTACCTGGTCGGTCAGGTTGGAGGCCATCAGGTTGACGTTCTCGGTCAGCCCGCGCCAGGTACCTGACACGCCTTCGACCTCGGCCTGGCCGCCGAGCTTGCCCTCGGTGCCGACCTCGCGCGCCACGCGCGTGACCTCGGCGGCGAACGAGCGCAGCTGGTCGACCATCGTGTTGATCGTGTCCGCCAGCGCGGCGACCTCACCCTTCGCCTCCACCGTGATCTTCTGCGAGAGATCGCCCTCGGCGACCGCGGTGGCGACCTGTGCGATGTTGCGTACCTGGTCGGTCAGATTGGAGGCCATCAGGTTGACGTTCTCGGTCAGCCCGCGCCAGGTGCCCGAGACGCCTTCCACCTCGGCCTGGCCGCCGAGCTTGCCCTCGGTGCCGACCTCGCGCGCCACGCGCGTGACCTCGGCGGCGAACGAGCGCAGCTGGTCGACCATCGTGTTGATCGTGTCCGCCAGCGCCGCGACCTCACCCTTCGCCTCCACCGTGATCTTCTGCGAGAGATCGCCCTGCGCCACCGCGGTGGTCACCTGCGCGATGTTGCGCACCTGACCGGTGAGGTTGTTGGCCATGAAGTTCACGCTCTCGGTCAGGTCCATCCACGTGCCCGAGACGCCCTTCACCTCGGCCTGGCCGCCGAGCTTGCCCTCGGTGCCGACCTCGCGCGCCACGCGCGTGACCTCATCCGCGAACGAGGACAGCTGGTCGACCATCGTGTTGATCGTGTTCTTCAGCTCCAGGATCTCACCCTTCACATCGACCGTGATCTTCTGCGAGAGATCGCCCTGCGCCACCGCGGTGGTCACCTGCGCGATGTTGCGCACCTGACCGGTGAGGTTGTTGGCCATGAAGTTCACGCTCTCGGTCAGGTCCTTCCACGTGCCGGCCACGCCCGTGACCTCGGCCTGGCCGCCGAGCTTGCCCTCGGTGCCGACCTCGCGCGCCACGCGCGTGACCTCATCCGCGAACGAGGACAGCTGGTCGACCATCGTGTTGATCGTGTTCTTCAGCTCCAGGATCTCACCCTTCACATCGACGGTGATCTTCTGCGAGAGATCGCCCTGCGCCACGGCCGTGGTCACCTGCGCGATGTTGCGCACCTGGTCGGTCAGGTTGGAGGCCATCCCGTTGACCGAGTCGGTCAGGTCCTTCCACGTGCCCGACACACCGGGAACCGCGGCCTGGCCGCCGAGCTTGCCCTCGGTGCCCACCTGACGCGCCACGCGCGTGACCTCATCGGCGAACGAGGACAGCTGGTCGACCATCGTGTTGACGGTTGCGCCGATCCGCAGGAACTCGCCCTTGACGGGCTGGCCCTCGATCTTGAGGGCCATCTTCTGCGACAGGTCGCCCTCGGCGACGGCGACCAGCACGCGCGCGACCTCGGTCGTGGGCCTGACGAGATCGTCGATCAAGGCGTTCACGGAGTCGATGCTCGTCGCCCACTCCCCACCTGCGCCGTCGAGCGCGGCGCGCTCGGTCATACGCCCATCGCGGCCGATGATCTGCCCGACGCGGACGAGCTCCTTCGACATGCGTTCGTTGCGCGCGATCAGCTCGTTGAACTCGCCGGCGACCCGCGCGAGCGGCGTGCCGCGGCGGAACGCGAGCCGTGCGGAGAAGTCGCCCTCACGGGCTGCATGCAGGGCGTCGAGCAGATCTTCGAGATCGCTCTCCTTGACGGTCGCATCCTGGGACGACGCGCCATTCAAGCTTGGGCGCGAGCGCGCCGGCGCGCTGGCCGGGCGCGCTTTCGCGCCGGAACGTCCCGCGGAAGCGGATGGCGAGACATCTGACTTCATCGTTGTGGACCCCCTGTCTATGGCGGGTGCGACCGTCCCACCCGCGCCGTCTGTGCGGGCCCACGCGGCAGCGGCACGAGGCTCGCACTTACCGCCACCAATACCCGGCCGCGATGCGCCTAAACCCGACGCGGACGAAAGCCCGAGCGCTCGGGCCCGCGCGGCGACGCCCGTGTGCGCCAGCCTGCTCGCGCGGCGACTACCGTGTTGCGCCAGCCTGCTCGCGCGGCGACTACCGTGTTGCGCCAGCCTGCTCGCGCGGCGACGCCCGTGCGCGTCAGCGTGATACCCGCGATTTGCGGGTATAGAGGGCTAGTGGACGCCCAGAAGGTGGAGACCGAGATGAGAAGCGGGCTGCGCATCGACACCGCGAGAGTCGCGGGGCGGTCAGCGCTGGGCTCGTCCCTCTCCGAGAGCCGCCGCAGCCACCTGCTCGGCGTCGCCGACTCCGCCCGCGGATACATGTCCCTCGAGGACATGCTCTCCGCGCTGCTCGAGCGTATCTGCAGCTCGCTCGAGGTCAACACCGCAGCGATGGAACGGGCGGTCACCGCGATCATGCAGCGCATCCTCCTGCCCGACGCGCTGCCCGAGATACCCGGCATGCGCCTCAGCGCCAAGTACCTGCCGGCGGGCGCCGGCACCAGGATCGGCGGGGACTGGTACGACGTGGTCCCGCTCGCCAACAGACGGGTCGCGTTCGTGATCGGCGACGTGGTCGGCCGCGGCGCGCTGGCCGCCGCGGTGATGGCCGAGATCCGCACCGCCCTGCGCGCATACATGGCGCAAGGACACAAGCTCACCGAGGTCATCTCGATGCTGAACGAGCTGCTGATCGCAATGGGCCGCAACCGCGCAGCCACGCTCTCGATCCTCGAGCTCGACCCCGAGGCCAAAGAACTGGAAGCGGTCAGCGCCGGGCACCTGCCGCCGCTGCTGATCGAGCGAAACGGCGACACCCGCCTGCTCGAGCAGACGCACGGCCTTCCCGTCGGCGTGCGCACCGGACGCGAATACCAAGCCTGCCGCTATCCGTTCCCGACCGGCAGCCGGCTCGTGCTCTACACCGACGGGCTGATCGGACGGCGCGACGAGTCGATCAACGAAGGCTTTCGACGGCTGACCGTCGCCGCCCGCGCCGCCGCGCAAGGCACCGACTCGTCCTTCGCCGAGCGCGTGTACCGCGCGCTCGTCAACGAAACTCCACTCGAGGACGACGTGGCACTCCTGGCCATCGAGGCCGTGCCGCTCGAAGATACGCTCGAACTGACACTGCCGGCGCGCCCCAACATCCTCGGTGGGCTGCGCGGCGCCCTGGGCAGCTGGCTGCGGGCGGCCGGCGCCAACGAGAACGAGCTGTTCGACATCACGCTCTCGGCCTCCGAGGCCGCCAGCAACGCGATCGAGCATGCCTACGGCGCTCGCGAAGCCGGCTTCACCGTGCGCTGCGAACACGACGGCCGGGATGTGACAGTCACGGTCCGCGACATGGGCCGGTGGCGCACCGGCTGCCCGCTGGGCGGCGGCAGAGGCCTCGAGATCATGCGCTCGCTGGTGGACAACGTGACGGTCAAAAGCGACGAACGAGGAACCGTCGTGACGATGATCAAGCGACTCTCCCACCTGGCATGAGCTCGCTGGACCTCGAACGGATCGACGGAGTGCCGATCGCGCACATCCGCGAAGACATCGATGCTGCAAACGCGGCGATCATCCAGCAGCAGCTGGCCGATGCGCTCGGCCCCGTCGCTTGGAGCCTCGTCATCGACCTCAGCGAGATTCGCTACGTCAACAGCGCAGGCATCGACATGCTGCTACGCCTCAGCCACCGCCTCGACGACCGCCGCGCCAAGCTGATCCTCGTGATTCCCGACACCTCGCAGCTAAAGCGCCTCGCCGCGATCGTCGGGCTGCCCGACGCGATCACAACCTATTCCGCGCTACCCGCGGCCCTACGAGAGGCCGCGGAGCCGCAGCCACCGAACCCCACGCCCCACCTCGACCCCGGCACGACCACCGCCCCTCGCCCTCGCGCCTGAGCGCCGCCGTTCAGATCGGGGCGCCCGCCGCGTGTGGGGATGCGGCGAGCGTTCGATCCTGAGCAGCCTGGCGGGTCGTTGTGTTCGCCAGGCGCCGAGCGGTCGTGTGCGCGCTGGCGAGCAGCTCGCCGACCGCCTTGTCGATGCAGCCGGCCAGCAGTCCGGCATCGGGAAGCGCCTCACGGTCGGCGTACACGCCGAAGCAAGCTCGGCCGTGCACCGTGGTCATGCCGACGGACACCGTGTGCTGGTCGGCGAGCGGGACGACGGGATAGACGGCATGCATCGGGCAGCCGCATAGGTACAGCTGCTCGGCCGGGCCGGGAATGTTCGACACGACCAGGTTGAACGTTCGCGGGCTCGCGATCAGCCTGGAGATCGCGTGCTGGACGAGCGCAGGAGTGTGCTCGGCCGCCTTCAGCGCGAGGTCCGCACCCTCGGGCTCGTGGTTGCGCTTGCGCGCGGACATCGTCGCGTGCACGCGATACAGGCGGGCCACCGGATCGGGCTCCCGGCAGGGGAGCTCGGCGAACACGAAGGAGATGTGGTTGCCGAGCACGTCCTCGGGGCTGCGGATGCTGACGGGGACCATCGCCTTGAGGTCGGTGGGCGGCTGTCTGTGCTTTGTCATGTAGGCGCGCAGGCCGCCGGTGACCGCGGCGAGCATCACGTCGTTGACGCTCGTGCCGTACGTGCGCTTGACCATCCGCAGGTCATCGAGCGGCCGCTCCGCCCACGCCAGGCGGCGCAGCGGCGATAGCGAGCGGTTGAGCGCGCTGGCGGGCGCGCTCTGCAGGAGCGAGTGGCTGAGCGCCCGGGTCACGCGCACGGCGCTCTCGGTGGTGTCCCGCAGTGCCCGCGCCGGCGAGCCCGCGACGACCAGCGGCGCTCGCAGCAGGCCCAGCTGCCAGCTGAGCAGGTCGCGCACGCCCTTGGCGAGGAGCTGCTCGGAACCGGGACTGCGCCCCGGGCGCCAGCCGTCGGGCTCGCACACCGAGGGCTCCGGCGTGGGGTCGAGCAGCAACGAGCCGAGCTCGACCGCCGCAAGCCCGTCGACCATGCAGTGGTGGGCCTTGCCGATGACCGCCAGCCGCTGGCCGCGCGGGTCCTCGCACAGCCACAGCTCCCACAGCGGACGGTCCCGGCGCAGCGGCGAGGACATCACCTCGTCGACCAGGCCCGGGAGCGGGCCCGCCGCGCGGTACAGGTGCCGGTCGATCGAGAACCACTCGTCATCGACCCACTCTGGAGCGGCCAGCCCGAACGGCACCGTCGCGAGCTTCTGCCGGTAGCGCGGCGCGCGTGCGAGCCGCCTGGCGATGTGCTCGCGCAGCTCCTCGAAGCTCGGCAGCCGGCCGCCCGGTGGCGGCGAGAACAGCGCGACCCAGCCGACGTGCATATGCGCCGTGGGCGTCTCGACGGCGAGAAACGACGCGTCCAGGCCGGACAGCCGCGGGCTCATCCCGCCAGCACCGGCTGGTCTCTGATCGGCGGCGGCCGCCGCGCGCGCCCGGCGCCCCACGCCGGCACGGGTGCGCCCGGGCGCGGCAGTCGGCACCGGCCCCAGTCAGCAGCGAGCGCGAACTCGACCAGGCGGTCGAAGTAGTCGCGCAGTGGCGGTGGCTCGATGCCGCTGGCGTGCAGCAACGCGCGGGTGCGGCGCTCGTCATAGCGAACGTCGGCTGCGAAGTAGGGGAAGAACAGCTCGCTGCGTAGCAGCGCACGCCGGTGACGCTCGTCTCGGGCGGCGCGTAGCAGCAGCGGATGCACCAGCCGGCGATAGACCCTCGGCTCGATCAGCCGCGGAGCCTGACGCCCAAAGTAGCCGCTGGCCAGCTCGATCAGCTCGCGGACGCTGCTGGCGTGCCGCCCGGCGGTGAGGTGGAACGTCCCCCCGTCGGCCTCGGGGGCCCGGCTCAACGCGATCACCGCGTCGGCGACGTAGTCAACCGGCACGACATCGACGGGAGCGTCCGCGCGGCCGGGCACCGCCACGTAGGCGCCGCGCGAGAACGCACGCAGCGGCCAGTACAGCACGTTGAACGAGCAGGTCCAGCCGCTGGCGCGCTCCCCCACGATGATGCTGGGGCGCACGATCGTCACCGGCACACGCCTGCGCCAGCTCCCTGCGAGCTGCTCGGCCTCGAACTTCGAGCGCTCGTAGGCATTGCGAAAGCCCTGGCCAACGTCCAGCTCGTCCTCGCTGAAGCAGCCATCGCTGTCGCCCGCGACGTACGCGGTCGAGACGTACGTAAAGCGGCGCAGGCCCACGCGAGCGTGGCAATGCCCGGCGAGCTCGAGCATCCGCTGCGTGCCGTTCAGGTTGACCGCCCGCGCCGCGCCTAGCCCGTCAGCGAACGAAACGCTCGCGCCACAGTGGATGATCTCGTCCACACGCGCGGCCAGCCACTCGCGGCGGCGCTCGCCCAAGCCCAGGCCCGGTCGGGTGAGATCGCCGCACACGGGGACGACGCGCTCTGAGTACGGATGGCGGGCGCCGAACAGAAGTCGAAGCGTCCTCTGCACCCGCGCGCCTGCCTGCGGCTCGCTGGCTGCTCGTACGAGCACATACACACGGCGATCGCTACGCTCGAGCAATCGGGCCAGGAGCTCCATCCCGAGGAACCCCGTCGCGCCCGACAGCAGCACGCCTTCGCGCGACCCGCCTGCTGAGGACGCCCGCGGCCGAGCGCGGCACGCGCGACGATCGCGGGCGACCGCGTTGCGCCGATCGAGCTGTCGCGCGCCACCAGAGCTCATCTGGTCCCGATCTCCTATAGCTGGCGTGACCCGGTTGACCACGAGGCCCGGACGAGCTGCCATCCCTGCCGAGCCGATGTCCTCGCAGCCTCCGACCGCGTCGTCGCGCCCTTCCGAGGCACTGCCGCCGCTGACGGATCCTCCGCTTGGTGGTTCCCGCGCGGCGGCGCTTGAAACACGGACTAGACGAAAAACATCCCGCAAAGAGCGTCGCAAAGCAGAAGCAAAGCCATTGTGATCGCGTCCCTCGAGGAATGGCGCGGAGGACCACAGCGAGGACGCCCATTGGGCGAGTCGGTCAGGGACGCCCAGCCGGCGAGTCGGTCAGGGTCGGTCGGTCAGGACTGCAAGAAGGTCAGCAGGTCAGCGTCGATCGTCTCGGCCTGGGTGGTCGGCATGCCGTGCGGGAATCCCTTGTAGCTCTTCAGCGTCCCGTTCTGCACGAGCTTCGCGGACAGTGGTCCGGAGTCGGCATAGGGAACGATCTGGTCATCTTCGCCGTGCATCACCAGGACCGGCACCGTGATTCCCTTGAGATCCTCGGTGAAATCGGTCTGGGAGAAGGCGACGATGCCGTCGTAGTGGGCCTTCGCGCCGCCCATCATTCCCTGGCGCCACCAGTTCTCGATGATCGCCTCCGACGGTTCCACGCCCGGCCGGTTGAAGCCGTAGAAGGGTCCCGACGGCAGTGCCCGGTAGAAGACAGAGCGGTTGGCGGCAAGTTCGGCCTGGAGGCCATCGAACACGCTCTTCGGCAGTCCACCGGGATTGGCGTCGGTCTGCACCATCAGCGGCGGCACCGAGCTGATCAGCACGGCCTTCGCCACGCGGCTCTCGCCGTGCCGGGCGATGTAGCGCACGACCTCCCCGCCGCCGGTGGAGTGCCCGACGTGGACCGCGTCCTCGAGATCGAGATGGGCGGTCACCGCGGCCAGGTCGTCGGCGTAGTGGTCCATGTCGTGACCGTCGCTGGTCTGCGCGGAGCGTCCATGGCCGCGCCGGTCATGGGCGACGACACGGAAGCCGTGCTGCAGGAAAAACAGCATCTGGTTATCCCAATCATCAGCCGAGAGCGGCCAGCCGTGGCTGAAGACGATCGGTTGGCCCGAGCCCCAGTCCTTGTAAAAGATCTCCGTCCCGTCTTGGGTGGTGATAGTGCTCATCGTCTGTGCTCCTTTGGTTGGGGCGGGGACCGTAGAACGGTGCGCGCGGTCGGCTCCTGCCGGGAGGTCTGAGGGCTACAGCAAGCCGACCTGGCGAAGGATCGACACCGAGTCTGAGTAGACGTCCTTGCGCTTGACCTTGCCCTCCTGGAACGGGATCACATCCATGCCCTCCCATTCGATGCGCTTGCCCGACGGCTCGGCGACGATCTCACCACGGCTGAGCGGCTTGACGTGGGTCGCCGTGGCGGTCCACTCCTGCACCACCAGGTCCTCGCGCACGTAGAGCCTGCGCGTCTCGAAGGCGATGTCGGGCCAGGACTCGAAGATACCGGTGATGTGCGCGAGCGCCCGCTCGCCCTCCGCTCGCTCGCCGGCAGTGTGATTCTCGAACACCATATCCGGCGCGTGCATCGCACCGATCCGATCCACATCGTGGGCGTTCCAGGCGTCGTTATAGGCAGCGATCGTCTCGCGCAGCTGGTCGGTCGCACTGCTCATGCCCAGTCCATCGGTTCGTAGCCGCTCGACCGGGGCCCGGAGATGATCAGCACGTTCGCGGGCTCCTCGCCATCGTTGCGGACGGTCCGCGCATGTGGAGGGTCGAGCCGCGCGAACGTCCCCGCGCGCGCCGGATGGTCCGTGCCGTCGATCACGAGCGTCGGGCTGCCCGTCAGGACGTAGAACACCTCCTCCTGATCGCGGCCGGTCTCGTCGTGCTCGGGAATCTGCTCGCCCGGAGAAATCTCGACGACATTGATCCCGAATGCCCGCAGCCCGAGTGTGCGGCGAACGAGCTGCCAGTCGCCAGCCGTCTCGCAGTCGTCCCGATGAGCGAGCTTGAAGCTCACAACGACAATCTATTCGTTCGGGCGCGCAACGCGGCGCGGCGTCGGCTCCGCGCCGGGTGCCCCAGCTGCGCGCTGCGGGTTGCTCGGAAGCAGGAGCGCTACGCCGAGGCCGATGAGGGCGAACACTCCGAGCGCGACCATCGCCAGCGCATACGCGTTGTTGCCTTCGGCGATGTCGCTGACGAGGATGGTTCCGGCGATGGCGGTGCCGAGCGAGGAGCCGAGGTTGGAGATGCTGCGGGACAGTCCCGAGATCTCGCCTTGGCGATCCTGAGGGAAGCTCGACTGCACCACGTTCACCGACGGAGTCAGCATGGCGCCGACGCCAAGGCCGATGAGCAGCAGCCCTGGGACGAAGGTCCAGACGCTCGACCCTTCTCTGGCCAGCGCGAGCAGAAGTCCGATGCCGACGAGCGTGATTAGAAAGCCTGCCCGGATGAGGGTGCTCTGCGCACGGCGCTTCGCCAGCCGTTCGGCGGCCAGCGAGGAGATGAGGATGCCGGCCGTCGCCGCTGTGAAGATGAGGCCCGTTTCGATCGCGTTGTGCCCACGAACAACTTGGAGATAGACAGACACGACGAACGAGATCCCCATCAGCAGCAGCCACTGGACGTTCTGAGTAACAAGGGCGAGGTTCGAGGTCCGGTTCTTGAACACGCGTGTGGACAGAAGCGGCTCGGCGCCCTGGCTTTCGAGCGTGCGGATGTGCCGGAAGAACCAAAGCAGTAGTCCGGTCGCGAGCAGCGCGAACACTGCGACGAGCGGTCCGTTCGCGCCGATCTGGAGGATCGCCATCACGAGGAAGAACATCCCGGCGGCCGACAGCACGGCGCCAGACCTGTCAAAGCGCCTGGTCCTGTCAGCAGGTAGCGGATCGGTGATGCCGCGAGAGAGCAGCACGATCAGTCCCACGATCGCGGCCTGCACCAAGAAGGTGGCCCGCCAGCTGACCGCGGTGGTAATCAAGCCGCCGATCAGCGGTCCGGCGGCGGCACCGATGCCTCCCATGCCGCTGATCACTCCAAACGCCCGGGCACGCGACTGCACGTCTTCGAAGAGCAGCGTGGCGAGGATGTAGATCGGGGGGATCATCAGGGCCGAGCCGACACCCTCGAATCCCGAGTAGCCGACGATCAGCACCCCGAGCGCCGGAGCAAGAGCGGCGATGACCGCTCCAGCTCCATAGACCGTCAGGCCCCACACCAGGCACCGCTTGCGCCCAAATATGTCGGTCAGCTTGCTGCCGGGGATCATCAGCGCTGCCATGCACAGCAGGAACAGCGTGATCGCCGTCTGCACTCCGTGCACGGTCGTGCCCAAGTCTTCGCTGATGCTGCTGATCGACACGTTCATGCTCGAGCCAGCAAAGCTCGCGACGAACTGCGTCAGCGCGAGCGGCAACAGCATCCGCCGAAGCGAGACATCGCGATGTGTAGTCGTGCTCGCCACGGGGCCGGGTCGGAGCGGTGTCGGTGCGGCAGTATCGCTTACAGGCCACCTGAAGGCAAGAAGCTGAGATCAGGTTCGCAGCAGCACCACGCTGATGGCGAATATCCAGGCAAAGAACGTCGCCGGAACGACGACGATGACGGTGCCCTCGAGTCCCAGGAAGCTGCCGTGGCTCAGGAACGATGCGGCGATCAACAGATGCGCGTCGACCGCGACGAGCGCCAGCCAGGCGGTCCAGGTCGGCAGGCAGCGGTGGCGCAGGACGATTGCGGCGTACGCGCCGAGGCACACGGCCGTGGGGATGCCCGACAGCGCCAGCAGGCCGAAGGTCGTGTCGGTGAGCGCGACCGCGAACGCCGGCTGCTGCGGGCGGTAGCTCATCACGTCGGCGCTGGCAAACGACGCGAGGATCAGCAGCGTCAGGGCGAAATCGCGATCACGCGCGTCGCACGCCCGCCCAGCGGCGCGGCGCCCGCCGCGCGGCCGCTCCCATGGCTGGCCGCAGGCTTCAGCGCTTCATCGATGGCTCCCACGGGGGACTCCTTGGTCGATGCGGTCGGTCGCTTGACTCGGCGACTGTGTTGACTCGCCAACTGTGAACGAGCCGGCGCCCTCTGTCGATTACCCGCGAGGTAGGCGAGGCAGTTCGCGCAGTATCCGCGCCGTTGCCGCATCGGCCGGAAATGCGAGCTCGATCGAGAGCTCGGAGGCGGTCACCTCGACCGCCGTCCCGAACGTCGCGACGGTCGCGAAGAACGACAGCTCGAGACCTTCGGGGCCGCGCATCCGCATCAGCGGTGTGAGGATGTGCCCCGCGACCGCCTCCGCGGCCGGGTCATGCCTATGAGGCGCCGCCGAATAGCCGGCGACCTCGTTCAGCAGGGCCGCGAGATCGGCGTCGCCGGTGATCGCGACCTGGTGCTCGAGCCGTCCCAGGAAGTGGGCTCTGACCTCGCCCAGGTTGAGGATCCAGCGCGCCAGCCCCCGCGGGTGCAGGCCCACGCGCATCACGTTCACCGGCGGCTGCGCCAGCACCGGATCGATCCATGCTCCCAGCGCCGCCATCGGCGCGTTCGCGGCGATCAGGTTCCAGCCTCGATCGACGACCACCGCGGGGTTGGGTTCGTGTCCGGCCAGGATCACATCGAGGGCCTCGCGCACCGGCGCCATCTCCGGATCCTGCAGCGAGCGCTCCGGGAAGACCGGGGCGTAGCCGGCGGCCAGCAGCAGCTGGTTGCGCTGGCGGAACGGCACCTCGAGATGCTCGGCGAGCAGCAGCACCATCTCCGGGCTCGGCGTCGCACGGCCCGTCTCGACAAAGCTCAGATGCCGCGCGGAGATACCCGCGTCGAGCGCGAGATCGAGCTGGCTCAGTCGCCGGCGCTTGCGCAAGTCGCGCAAAAGCGGACCCACGCGGGGAGTGGAGCCGGTGCTCACCATGCCTGAACGCCGACTCTACCCTCCGGCTGCGCGCTGTCCACTACCTGACGGGTAATGGTCAGGATGACCTCACGCTGCCGGCAATACGCTCCGCGAAAGCTTTGCGGCGCGCCCGACTGGATAGGCGCGCCGCAAGCCTGTCGGTCCTCTCAGATGCCCGAGGAGTCGGGCGCGGCCGCTCCCTTCTCCATGGGCCTTAGAGAGCTTTGTGAAGTCTTCATCGATCCGCCTGATCGCGAGGCCGAGCACGATCGACCGCTGTGTCCTGCGCTTGCTCGACCCGCCGCTCATCCGCGGCGACCCGCCGCCGGCGCTGCAGCGCGCCTGCTCGCGCGCGTCGGCGGCGGCTGCCACACACGTGCCGGGATGAGGCCCCGTTTCGCCGAACGCGCGCCGCCCCGTCGCACCGGCCGCCCTCTCCGCAGCCAGCCACGCCGCAAGCGACGTTCGCGCGACTCCTTCCTCTAGCGCACATCGCGCGCTTGCACTCGGCTCATCACGGTAACCACATCCTCGACATGTAACGGGCGTGGGAAGCGAAGGTTGGGCGGGGGCGGCGCAGCGCTGATCTGTCCCCGTGTTCGAGGATCCGATCGCCCATCCCACAGCGGAGCGAGTGCTGGGCGCCGGCTCTGTGGCCCGCATCCCAGAGCGGGGCGAGTGCTGGGCGCCGGCTCTGTGGCCAGCGTCCCAGAGCGGGGCGAGGGCCGGGCACCGGCTATGTGGCCCGCAGGAATCGGGGCCTCCCGCCAACCCCAGTGGGCTTTCGGCGTTAACAGATCTGAGGATGCGCCCATCAAGCGATTGCAGACACGAGATGCGAACGACCCCGCCGAGCGGTTGTGGCCGGCGCTCGCGGCGCTCCAACGGCGGCAGGTCGGGCGTCATCCGGAGCCGCACACGGTTGGCGAGCGCGGTAGCGGGGTCTCACGGTCGTGCGGCGAGCGCGAGGGGAGTGCATCGCCGGCGATAGCACGACGCTTCACTACAAGTTCACGAATGAACCTCTCGGTCAGTGTGGGAGGGGGCTCTCTTGGCACCCGGGCCTCCTCCTTCACGTTTGTCGCGTCGCGATCGTCAAACAAGCGATCACGGAGAATGGAGGCGCCGTCGGGGCCACTGGCAACCGGTTGCAGGCGTGACTTGCGTCGCGTAAACTCGTGCACAGCATTGAGGCTAACGGTGGAGGGAGACCATGGAGGCTTGTGAGATGTCGTCGGGCTGCTTGTCGCGTGTTGGCCCCGTCGTGCGTCTGTCCCACGTGGCTCGGTATGGGTGGCGCGCAAGCGTCGCGTTGCTCGCCGCCGCGGTGCTCCTCGCAGTCGGTGCGGCAAACGCCTCGGCGCTGATCGTGCACGTGCACGGCGAAACGTTCGGCATCGAACCGGTGCCGGGCGCGAGTGCGCGACGCGCCGCCGAGCGAGCCTCAGAACAATCGCTGGCGCCGGGACAGCCGCTTTCAGCGGCCAAGCAGGAAGCGAGGGAAAACTCCGGCACACCCGCCGCGAAGAAGCCGATGGAATATCACGGGGGCCCAATCATGCCCTCGAACACCAACTACACGCTGTACTGGGATCCCAGCGGCGGTCCCGAATACCCGGCCGGATACCAGTCCGGGATCAACCGCTACTTCGAAGACCTCGCGCACGACAGCGGCGGCGATCAGAACACCGACTCGGTCTTGACACAGTACGGCGACGGAGCAGGCGAATTCGCCAACTACAGCTCGCACTTCGGCGGTGCGCTGATCGACACCGACGCCTACCCGGCCAACGGCTGCTCGGCCGCGCCGATCTGCTTGACCGTCGAACAACTGCGCTCGGAGATCACGAAATACGTGGAAGCCCGCGAACTGCCGACGGGTCTCGAACACGAGTACTTCCTGCTGACACCCCCGGGCGTGGAAAGCTGCCTCGAAGCCGCGGGCCATTCCTGCTCGGCCGGCACCAAACATTCGGCCTATTGCTCCTTTCACAGTTACATCTCGGTGGCGAAAGGCACAATCATCTACGCGAACACCCCATACATGGAAGGCACGAACTGTGATTACGGTGAAGAACATCCCAACGACAACCCGTCCGACGCCACACTCGGCGGCGGGCTCGTTCACGAGCACAGCGAGTCACTCACCGATCCAGAGTTCACCACATGGTACTACGAAGCGGCAAAAGGAGAAAAGGAAGAGATAGGCGACCGGTGCCGCACCTTCAAAGAAGCCACCGAATACGGACCGCCGCTCGGCAAAGCGCCCGACGGCGCCAAGTACAACCAGGTGATCAACGGCGACCTCTACTACTACCAGCAGATGTGGAGCAACGCCGCCGGCGCATGCGAGCAGCGTGCCGCGTCGCCGCTGCCGACGGTCACGAAAGTCGCCCCGAAAAGCGGCGCGACCACGGGAAAAACGTCGGTCGTGATAACCGGAACGAACTTCGCGACCCCGGCGACCGTCAAGTTCGGGGAAGGAGCCGCAACGGAAGTCAAGGTCAGCTCCTCGACATCGATCACGGCGGTGTCGCCGGCTGGGACCGCGGGCACGGTCAACATCACCGTTACAACCTCGGCCGGCACGAGTGCGATAACGAGCAAAGATCACTTCAAGTACAAGAAGAAGAAAGGCTGAGATGGCGGCGGCGAGCCCAGCGGCAGCGATCGAGGATCGAGCACCGTCGCGAGACGGCCTCGGAACGCGCTCGCCCTTGAAGCTCCGCGGAGCGATGGGTAGCGTGACGAGCGACGGGGTAGCGTAACGCGCACTGGCATGGAGATGCGGGGATCGAGGACCGGACTGGATGAGCGACGGCAACGGACTGATGACGAAGGGCTTGGGCGTGCGTCTGCGCTTTGCGACAGACGATCGGCTGGTCGCCTCGGTGCGCCAGGGCGACCCCGCCGCGTTCGAAGCCCTATATGAGCGCCACGTCAGCGAACTGCTTTCGTTCTGCGTCTACATGCTCGGCTCCCGCCAGGACGCCGAGGACGCGGTCCAGACGACGTTCGCGTCGGCCTATCGGGCGCTGCGGGCAGACCGGCGAAAGATCGCCGTGCGGCCGTGGCTGTTCACGATTGCCCGCAACGAGTCGCTGAGCATTCTGCGCAGCCGCCGTCCGACCGTCGAGCTCAACGGCGAGCCCGCGCTGGGTGGCGATCCGCTCAGGGAACTCGAGGTTCGCGAGGAGGTCCGCCACGTGCTGGAGGACCTCCGCAAACTGCCCGAGAGCCAGCGCGCCGCGCTGGTTCTCGCCGAGATGAACGGCCTCAGCCAAGTCGAAATCGGGACCGTGATGGGCGTCCGCCCCGATCAGGTCAAGGCATACATCTTTCAGGCGCGGTCGAACCTGCTGTCCGAACGTCGCGCGCGCGAGATCGACTGTCGGGAGATTCGCGAAGAGCTCGCAAGCGCCCGTGGAGCCGCGCTGCTCCGAGGCCGTCTACGCCGTCACCTGCGCTCCTGTCAAGACTGCCGGGTCTACGCCACCGGAGTCGCGCGCCAGCGCCGGCAGCTGAGCGCCCTGCTGCCGTTCGCGCCGTCGCTCGCGCTCAAGTACCGGGCGCTCGGGCAGCTGCTCGAAAGCGGCGTCGCCGATCCCGCGCCCTATGCGGGCGGGGCGGCGGTGACCGGGTCGGTCGTCGGCGCCGCGGTCGAGCTCGCCGGCGGCGGGGTCAAAGCCGTCGCGCTCAAGGTGGCGACCGGCGTGGCCTGCCTCTGCGCGAGTGTCGGCGTTGGGGCTTCGGTGCTCAACTCACACGGCGCCGGCGGCGGGACGGGACCGACCCCGACAGCCGTCGTGCCAGCGAAAGTGGCGCCGCTGGCTGCGGTCCTAGCGGCGAACGCAGTTGGCTTGGCACCGGGTGAGCCGCGGCTGCTCGAAGCCCCGCCGATGTCCGGTCAGCCCACCGGCAGTGGTCGGCACGGCGCCGGCGAACAAGCCGGCCCAGCCTCCCAGCCCATGTCGCTGGCCGCAGAACCGCTCAGCACCGCCGTCACCGGCACCCGCGGGAGTGGCGCCGGCGGCGCACGCAGCACCACGAGCCACGAACAAACGCAGGGCACGCAAGAACGTCAGCGCAAGCACGAAGAAAACCAGCAGGAGAGCGAAGAAGACCAGCAGGAACGCGAAGAACACAAGCAGGAACGCGAAGAAGACCAGGGTGAACGCGAAGCACACAAGCAGGAACGCGAAGCACGCGAGCACGAACGCGAAGCACACCAGGGTGAACACGTCGAACAGAAGCAGGAACGCGAAGCACGCCAGCGCGAGCGCGAAGAAGGCGACCAGATAGGTCGCTCGCGTCCGCCCAAGACCGAAGAAGAACTGCAGCACAAACGCGAACAACGCGAACACCTGCGTGAAGAAAGAGAACGCATCGGCGACTCCCGTCCGCCCAAGACCGAAGAAGAACTACAGCACAAACGCGAACAACGCCAACAGCGGCGCGAAGAACGCGAAAAAGAATGATATGACGCGCGGTCGGGCGGGCGCCGCGCGCCGGCCGAACGGGGCGCCAGGACATTGTCGTGGACGTCTCTGGTCGAGCGACGCCGAATTGAAACTGCTTCCAGACGAATTCGGGCGTACGACTCCGAAACGCTTAACGGCGGGGCGGCCGGGAAGTTGGACGGGTGGTTCGAAGGCCCAGGTGGGCCCGCCGGCGCGTTGAACGCGCGCGCGTCGCGGCGGCGCCGCCGTCGTCGCCGGGCCCGCCGGCCCGGTGAACCGTGAGCGCACCGCGACAATCCGCTCGCTGACGCGTTCCCGTCGCTGACGCAAAGCGCGCGGTCCGACCAACCTTGGGGCCCCTACGGCGTTTTTAACTCCGAAGACAGGACACAAGAGACAAGAGAGAGGGCGCTCGCTCGACGCTGGGTGCCGGATCTCGCTCCGAGGGCCGGGTGTGGGCGCCCTCGAGCGGGAGCTGCGGCACGAGCGCCGGGCGAGCCGGGGAGCGCGGCGAGTGCCCTCTGAGGCGGCAGAGAGGCACTCGCCCGCATTCACGCGATCGCGCCGCCGTGCAGCGTGATGACTTCGACAACGTTCCCAGACACCCCAACCACCAGCGACGGCGATCCGGCGATCGCGCAACCGCGGCCTATGGTTCGTGGCAAGTCGCTCTACCTCGGCGAGCAAAAGCTGATCGTCAAGGGCGCCACGTACGGGCCGTTCAGCTCTGACGCGGACAGCGGCTTCGATGCTGAGACCGCCGCCGCGGACTTCGCCCAGATGGCGAGCGCCGGCATCAACGCGGTGCGGGTGTACACGCCGCCGCAGCCGTGGCTGCTCGACCTCGCGCAACAGCATGGCCTGCTGGTCATGATCGGGGTCCCCTGGGAGCAGCACATCGCGTTTCTCGACACGGGCGCCGCCGACCGGATCGAGGAGGCGGTACGCGCGGCGATCCGGCCGTGCGCGGGTCACCCGGCCGTGCTCTGCTACGCAGTCGGAAACGAGATCCCGGCGTCGATCGTGCGCTGGCAGGGGCGCGCGCGGGTCGAGCGCTTTCTCGCGCGCCTGTGCCGCGCCGCCAGGGAGGAGGACCCCGGCGCGCTGGTCACCTACGTCAACTTTCCCTCGACCGAGTACCTGCGGCTGTCGTGCTTCGACTTCCTCTCCTTCAACGTCTACCTCGAGCGCCGCGAGCAGCTCGAGAGCTATCTCGCGCGCCTGCAGAACCTGGCCGACGATCGCCCGCTGGTGATGGCCGAGCTCGGCCTCGACAGCCATCGCAACGGCGAGCAGCAGCAGGCCAGGACGCTGCACTGGCAGCTCGAGGCGAGCGCGCGCGCCGGCTGCGCCGGGACGTTCGTGTTCTCATGGACCGATCAGTGGCATCGCGGCGGCGCGGAGATCCTCGACTGGGACTTCGGGCTCACGACGCGCGAGCGCGAGCCCAAGCCTGCGTTCGCCGCGGTCCGCGCCGCGTTCGCCGCGAGCCCCGCGGCCCCCGAGACATCTGCGAACCCGGCGACCATGGCCGCTGCGCTGCCGCGGATCTCGGTCGCGATCTGCACCTACAACGGAGCCGCGACGCTGCGCGAATGCCTGCAGGGCGTTCTGGCCCTGCACTATCCGGACTACGAGGTGATCGTCGTCTCGGACGGCTCGACCGACGACTCGGTGCAGATCGCCAGGTCATTCGAGGGAGTGCGGGTGCTCGAGCCGCCCCGTCAGGGTCTGGCCGGCGCGCGCAACTCCGCGATGGAAGCGGCGACCGGCGAGATCATCGCCTACATCGACGACGACGCGATCCCCGATCCGGACTGGCTCGCGCATCTCGCGGCCGCCTTCGCGTCCGGTCCCTACGGCGCCGCGGGCGGTCCGAACGTGCCGCCGGTTGACTCAGGCCGGGTGGCGCAGTGCGTCGCCAACGCCCCAGGCGGCCCCACCCACGTGCTGACCTCAGACCGCGAGGCCGAGCATATCCCGGGCTGCAACATGGCGATCCGCAAGGACTCGCTGCAGCGGATCGACGGCTTCGACCCGCAGTTCCGCGCCGCCGGAGACGACGTCAACGTCTGCTGGCGCATACTCGAAAACGGCGAGCGCATCGCGTTCAGCCCCGGTGCCCTGGTTCATCACCATCGCCGCGCCACCGTGCGCGGCTACCTGCGTCAACAGCGCGGCTACGGCCGGGCCGAGGCGCTACTCGAGCGCAAGCATCCGGACAAGTACAGCCCCACCGGCCACGTCTCCTGGAGCGGGCGCCTGTACGGCAACGGCTCGGCCCAGCATCGCGGCGGCTGGCGCTGGCGCGTCTACTACGGTGGCTGGGGCACCGCCGCCTTCCAGCCGCTCTACGGCCCGCGCACGGGTCTGCTGGAGTCGCTGCCGTTGATGCCCGAGTGGTACCTCGCGATCGCGCTGCTCGCGCTGCTGTCCGCGGTCGGCGCGGCCTGGATGCCGGCGCTGCTGGCGCTGCCGCTGCTGGTGCTCGCGATCGGCGCGCTCGTCAGCGACGCCGCCCTGGGCGCGGCGCGCGCGCGCTTTGGCACGCGTAAGGGCACGTGGCGGCTGCGGCTGTTGACGGGCTTTCTGTACCTCGCGCAGCCGCTCGCCCGGCTCGACGGACGGCTCCGGCACGGCCTCACGCCGTGGCGCCGGCGCGGGCCGCGCGCGCTCAGCCTGCCGGTGGCGCGCAACGCGTCGTTCTGGTGCGAGCATTGGCAGGGAGTGGAGGAACGCGTGCGCGCGATCGCCGATGAGCTCGGCCGCAAGGGCGCTGTCGTGTGCTCGGGCGGCGATTGGGACCGCTGGGACCTGCAGGTTCGCGGCGGCCTGTTCGGCGTGGCCCGCCTGCGGATCGGGATCGAGGAGCACGGCGGCGGAGCCCAGCTCGTGCGCGTGCGCGCGTGGGCGCGTCCGCGGCCCGGAGCGCTTGCTGTCTGTCTGCTCGCCGTCACTCTGGCGACGCTCGCCGGCATCAGCGACGGCGGCGTCGCGACGGTCGTGCTCGCGGCGCTCGCCGGCGCGCTGCTCGGGCGCCTGGTGTACGAGTCCTGCCTGTCGCTGGCCGCCATTCGCAGCGTGCTGCCGCGGGCGATGGCGCCGGAGCGCGAGCCCGCCGCGCCCGCCGTGCGTACGTGGCGCCGACACCCCGAGCAGGCGCTGGCGGCCGCGAACGGTGCGCCGGAACCGGCGATCGTCGAATCCCGCGAGCTGGCCGAACAGCTGCGCGTCGCGTCCTACGCCCAGGAGAGCTGATGCCTACGCTGGTGGATGGGGCGATCGCCGGCCGGCCTGGCGCGGGCAGCGAGCAGGTCATCGCGACCAGCTCCTTTCGGCGCATTCTGCGCCTGCTGCGCTACGCGCGCCCGCACTGGCGCGGACTGTCGCTGCTGCTGGTGGCGATGTTGCTGGACATGGCGACGAACCTCGCGAGGCCGTGGCCGCTGGCGATTCTGATCGACAGCGTGATCGGCGACCATCCGGCGCCGCACTGGCTGACGGCGTTGCCGGGCGCCGACAGCCGTCACGGGCTGCTCGCGTGGGTGGCGGCGGCCGAGGTCGCGATCTTCTTGGCCGGCACCGTCACCGGGGCCGCCAGCAACTTCCTGTCGCTCAAGCTGGGCCAGCGCATGACCTGGTCGCTGGCCGAAGACCTGTTCCGGCACCTGCAGCGGCTGTCGCTGCTGTTTCACTCCAAGCGCGCGGTCGGCGATCTGATCGAGCGGGTCACCACCGACTGCTTCTCGGTCAACACGCTCGTCACCGGCGCGCTGCTGCCGATATTGCAGGCGTTCGCGACGCTGGTCGCCATATTCGCGATCATGTGGACGCTCGAATGGCGGCTGACGCTGCTGGCCATCGCCGCGGTTCCGCTGATCGCGGTAAGCGTGCGCTACTTCGGGCGCCCGATGAAGGAACGCTCGCGCGAGCAGCGCGACTCCGAAGGCCGCATGAGCTCGGTCGTCGAGCAGACGCTGAACGCGATCCCGGCGGTGCAGGCGTTCACACGCGAGCGCTTTCAGGAGCAACGCTTTCGCCAGCACGCCGACCAGACCGTACGCGCGTATCTGCGCGGGACGCTCGCCAGCACCTGGTTTCAGCTGTTCACCGGGCTCGCGATCGCGCTGGGTACAGCGGCGGTCATCTACGTGGGCGGGACACTCGCGCTGGAAGGCGCGCTGACGGCGGGTGTGATCGTCGTATTCGTGTCGTATCTCGGCTCGCTGTACAGCCCAATCGACTCGCTCTCACAGACGGCGCAGACGATCCAGACCGCCGCCGCCGAGACCGATCGGGTGATGGAGATTCTCGAGATCGAACCGGCGGTCCGTGACCTGCCCAGCGCGGGCGCGCACCGAATCTCCGGCCGAGTCCGCTACGAGCACGTCGATTTCGGCTACCAGGCGGGGCAGCCCGTGCTGCACGATGTCTCGCTGCAGATCGACCCCGGCGAAGTGCTCGCGATCGTCGGGCCGACGGGGGCCGGCAAGACCACGCTCGCGAGCCTGCTCGTGCGCTTCTTCGACCCCTGGCGCGGCGCGATCACGATCGGCGGCATCGACATCCGCGACTTCACGCTGCACTCGCTGCGCAGCCAGATCGGGCTGGTGCTCCAGGACCCGTTCATCTTCCCGGCCACGATCGCCGAGAACATCGCGCTCGGCTGGCCCTCCGCGCCGCGCGAGCGGATCGTCGCCGCGGCCCAGGCCGCCAACGCGCACGAGTTCATCGAACGTCTTGAAGGCGGCTACGACGCGCTGGTGGGCGAGCGCGGGGCGACGTTGTCGGGCGGACAGAAGCAGCGGTTGTCGATCGCGCGGGCCTTTCTGAAGGACGCTCCGCTGCTGATCCTCGACGAGCCGACCTCGGCGCTCGACGCAAATACCGAGAGCCTGCTGCTGGACGCCCTGCAGCGGCTGATGGCGGGGCGGATCACGGTCGTGATCGCGCACCGCCTGTCCACCATCCGCACGGCCGACGAGATCCTCGTGCTGCAGGACGGCCGGATCGTCGAGCGCGGCTCGCACGCGCGGCTGATCGCCGACGGCGGCCTGTACAGCTCGTTGTACTGCCAGCAGATGCAGTTCGCCGAGCATGACCTGCCCCCGGTCGCGGCGCTGAGCGAGCATGACTAGCGCGGCCGCCAAGACCGGGCTGGGCATCAAAGTGCTCGACGATTTCGAGGACCCCGCGCTCGCACGGGAGCGCTGGGACGAGCTGCTGGCCGGATCCGCCGACATCGTGTTCATGACGCTCGACTGGCAGCGACAGTGGTGGAGTGCGTTCGGCGGCGAGCGCCTGTTGCTGGTGGTCGCCGAACAGCAAAACGAGCCGTTTGCGATCGCGCCCCTATTCGTCTCTGGGGAGATGCTGTTCCTGGTCGGCTCGGGCGGCTCTGACTACCTCGATTTCATCGGCGCGCCCGACGAGGCCGCGCTCGCAGCCATGCTCGACAGCGCGCGGCGCCGGATGAGCGGCTTCGCCGGGATCGGTCTGTATCACCTGCCGCTTGGCTCGAGCACCACCGCCCTGCTGCCGGGCGTCGCTGCGCGGCTAGGGCTCGAGCTACACCGCGAAGGCGGCATGACCGCGCCGTACGCGGACCTGGCCGACCCCGACACGGTGCAGCAGCTGATCGCACGCCGCAGCGTGCGCAAAGAGGAGGCGCGGATGCGCCGAGCCGGGCCGCTGCGCGTGCGCGTCGCCGAGACCGACGAGCTCGACCCCTGGCTCGAGCTGTTCTTCGCCCAGCACACATCGCGCTGGCGCGGGGTGGGCGACACGCTCGAGCGCGAGAACGCGCGCGCGTTCTGCCGAGCGATCGTGCACACCGGTCACTGGGCGGAGTGGTTGCGCTTCACGATGCTCGAATGGCGCGGCGCGCCCGTCGCGTTCGACATCAGCCTCGTGCACGGCGATCGCCAGCTGTGCTACCTGGTCGCGCGCGATCCGTGGATCCGAGCCTACTCGCCGGGCAGGGTCCTGCAGGCCCAGGTCATCAGGGACGCGCTGGCACGGGGCGTGCGCTGGTTTGACTACGGGCTCGGCGACGAGGACTACAAGCTGCGCGCCGCCAGCGGGATCACCGAGGTCGCCAACTGGTTCATGTACCCATGATGGGCCTCGCAGCAACCGAGCCAGGAGGATAGCCGTGCGGATCTGTCTCGTCTCCCAGGAGTACCCGCCCGGGCACACCGGCGGCATCGGCACGCAAACACTGGTCAAGGCGCACGCACTCGCCGCCTGCGGCCACGAGGTCGAGGTCCTCACCGCCGGGCCCGATTCCGGTCCGTGGCTCGCCACGCGCGAGGACGGCGGCGTGCGCGTGCACGAGCTGCGCACACCCGGAGGGGAGTTTGCCGTCTACCGAACCGAGACCTACTGGCTCGGGTACACCTGGACGGTGCTGGCCGGGCTGCGCTCGCTGCAGGACGCGCGAGCGTTCGAGCTGATCGACTTCCCCGACTACGGCGGCGAGGGGCTGGCGTTCCAGCTCGATCGCCCCGAAGAAGATGCGACCGCGACCGTCGTGCACCTACACGGCTCGCTCTCCATGTTCGCCGAACGGATCGGCTGGCCCGAGCCGAGCGAGCCCCTGCACCGCGTCGGCACGCTGATGGAGGACGTCTCGATCGAAGCCGCGGATCGTGTCATCGCAGCCAGCCGCAGCATCGCGGAGCTGACCGCGACCCGCCTGGAGATCCCGTTCGAGCGCATCGACGTCGTTGAGGGGGCGGTCAACCTCGACGCCTTCTGTCCGGCGGGCGAGCCACGGACGCAGGACGACGGCCAGCGCCTGCTGTTCGTCGGCAGCATCGCTCAGAACAAGGGCGTCGGCACGGTGTTCCAGGCGTTCGCCCGGCTGGCCCCCAGCTACCCGGACCTCACTCTGACGCTCGCCGGCACCGGGGATGAGGATTCCGTCGAGGACCTGCGCGCCGAGATCGCGGCGGCCGGGCTCGGCGAGCGCGTGAGCCTGCTCGGCTTCGTCGAGCACGCGCAGCTTCCCGACCTGTACCGCAGCGCCGACGTGATGGCGGCGCCATCCCAGTACGAGGGCGGGCTCGGCATGACCTACCTCGAGGCGATGGCCTGCGGGCTCCCGGTCGTGGCGAGCGCCGCTGGCGGCGCCGGCGAGGCGATCGTCGCGGGCAAGACGGGCCTTCTGCTCGACCACGGCGACGCACAGGCGACCGCCGCCGCGATCGCCGCGCTGCTCGAGAGCCCCGAGCTGCGCGCGCGCATGGGCACGGCCGGGCGCGCGCGCGTGCAGGAGCGGTTTGGTCCTAAGCGCTACGCCGCGCGCGTGACCGAGGCATACGAGCGTGCGATCGAGCGCCGGCGGGCTTCCGTCGTGGTGTGGTGAGCATGTCCGAGCGATTGAAGCTGGTTGTGCTGGGAATGATGGGCCGGACGCCCTTCGCGGGGCAAACCTGGCTGTATCTGAACTGGCTGCGCGGGCTCGCGCGCCTCGGTCACGACGTCTACTACGTCGAGGACGACACCGTCTGGCCATACGACCCCGACGCCGACGCCGTCGTCGACGACTGCCGCTATGCGGTGCGCCACATCGCTCGCAACATGCAGGCGATCGGCTTGGCCGACCGCTGGGCCTATCGCCTGGCCGACCGCGAGGGCGCGTGCTGGGGCATGTCCGCGCCGACGCTGCGCGACCTCTACCGGAGCTGCGACGCGCTGCTGAACGTTGTCGGCGCGACCGACCTGCGCGAGGATCAGCTGCGGGCCCCGTTTCGGGTCTATATCGAGACCGACCCGGTGACCGCGGAGCTGCGCCTGGCCGGCGGCGATCGCCACACGGCCGAGGCATTCGCCAACCACCACGTGCTCGCGACCTACGGCGAGAACTACGGCGCCCCCGACTGCGGGGTGCCGCTGGACGGCCAACAGTATGTGTTCACGCGCCAGCCGGTCGATCTCGAGCTGTGGCCGATGAGCTACCGTCCGCAGGCTCCCAACTTCACTACGATCGGCAACTACCGCCAGGACGGCAGCGATGTCGAATGGCAGGGCACGGTCTACCGCTGGTCCAAGCACCACGAGTGGGAGCGATTCATCGATCTGCCCGCGCGTGTGCGCCAGCGATTCGAGCTGGCGGTCAACTGCACCGCCAACGACGGCAAGCGCCTACGCGCCGCCGGCTGGCTGCTGCGCTCGCCCTTGCATATGTCGCTCGACGTGCTCGGTGCCTACCGCCACTACATCGCGCGCTCGCGGGGAGAGTTCACTGTTGCCAAGGACCAGAACGTGCGACTGCGAAGCGGCTGGTTCAGCGAGCGCGCGGTCTGTTACCTGGCCTGCGGCAAGCCCGTCGTGACCCAGGACACGGGCTTCTCGAACGTGCTGCCCACCGGCGAAGGTCTGTTCGCGGTCGACGACCTCTCCGGCGCCGCACAGGCCGTCGAAGCGATCAACGGCGACTACCGTCGCCACTGCGAGGCGGCGCGGGCGATCGCGCAGGAGCATTTCGAGGCGCGCGGCGTGGCCGCGCGCCTGCTGGCCGCCGTCGGGCTAGCGTGATGCGCTATCTGATCGTCAACGCCGACGACTTCGGGGCGTCCACCGGCACCAATCGCGCGATCGTCGAGTGCCACCGCCGCGGCGTGCTGACCAGCACGAGCCTGATGGTCAACGGCGCCGCGGTCGAGCAGGCCGTCGCGTTCAGCCGCGCCAACCCGCGCCTCTCGGTCGGCCTGCACTGGGACCTGATCGGCGAGGACGAGCGCGAGTTCGACTTCACCGACGAGCGAGCGGTGCGCGACGAGTTCCACGCCCAGCTCGAGCGCTTCCAGACGCTGATGGGCCGGCCACCGACCCACATCGACTCGCACCGGCACATCCACACGAAGGACGATCTGCGCGAGCTGTTCGCCGAGCTCGCGGCGCCGCTCGGCGTGCCGCTCAGGCGAGACGGGCGCGTGCACTTCATCGGAGGCTTCTACGCCCAGTGGGCGTGGGGCGTCACCAAGCTGGAGCACGTGAGCGTGGCCGCGCTGCAGGGGATCTTGCGCGACGAGGTCCGCGAGGGCTGGACCGAGATCTCCTGTCACCCCGGCTACGTGACGCCCGACTACCGGCCGATGTATCGCAGCGAGCGTGAAGCGGAGCTGCGCACGCTGACCGACCCGCGCATTCGCGCCGCGATCGGGGCGCTCGACATACGCCTCGAGAGCTACGCGGGCTACGCGCAGCTCGCGCCGGCGGCGGGCACCCGTACAGGGAAGGCGGTATGAAGCGAATTCTCGTGGTCGGAGCACATCCAGACGACGAGGCGATCGGCTGCGGCGGCACGCTTCGGCGTCACGCCCTCGAGGGAGACGAGATTCGCGCGGTGTTCCTGACCTCGGGGGAGGCCGGCGGGCATGGGATCGAGCGCCCCGGCGAGACACGCGAGCGCGAGGCCCTCGGGGCAGCGGAGATACTCGGCGTCCAAGATGTGCAGTTCTGGCATGAGCCCGACGGGCGCCTGCGCGCCCG
This sequence comes from uncultured Solirubrobacterales bacterium, assembly GCA_963713895.1. Classification (GTDB taxonomy): domain Bacteria; phylum Actinomycetota; class Thermoleophilia; order Solirubrobacterales; family Solirubrobacteraceae; genus Palsa-744. The sequence continues at coordinate 147,358 of OY970210.1, forward strand.
CCGCGAGCTTGTGCAACGGCTCGCCCGCTTGATCGCGGCGTCCCGGCCGTCGCTCATCTACGCTCCCCATGAGCGCGACGATCACCCCGATCACCGCTGTGCCGCAAGACTCGCGGCTCGGGCCGCTGCCGCGAGCGGACGGCGCGTCGAAATCCGTTACTACGAGATCTGGTCGCCGCTCGGCCAGATCGACCACGTGACCGACATCTCCGACGTGATCGATCACAAGCTGCGCGCGATCCGCGCGTATCGCACCCAGTGCGCGGTCATGCGCTTCGACGATGCCTTCGCCGGCCTCGCACGCTACCGCGGCGAGATGCACAGTTGGCCGGGCGGAGACTATGCGGAGGTCTTCAGCGCGCGCTGAGGCGCCGCGTCGCGTTCGCGAGCCAGCGGCAGCCTCAGGAGGACGGCTGCCGCGGGCCTGTGTTCGCGGGGTAGTGGTGCGGTTCGCTACGAACGTGCGGTGTGGGGGTTGGCGTCAGTTCGCTAGGAGCCGCACCGGTGTGGGAACACTTGTTACGCCCGCCACTTGTCGATTGCGCGTGCGCTCGGCCCGGCGTCCAAGCTGAGGCTGGGCCTCATGCGGAGTCAGGCGCCGCGCCTGTGACATTACAAACGTGAGCAGCGCGAGCAGGCCGAGGTCCGCGAGCACATTCAGGGAGACAGCGAGGGTGGGTGACATTCCTTGCTCCTTGGTTGCTTTGTTGTTGGAGCCAGTATCAGCCGCCGGCCTGGGATGAGCCTGGACCGTGCCTTGGAGCTTGCTGAGAGAGAGCGCTCGTCGTGGGGCGAGGTCTCGCGACGGCACCGGCGTGCCAGCCGGTCGCGACCTGGCCTGCCGTGTGCCCGTCGCGGTGGCGTCGCTGCTCCGGGGCCCCTTCGACAAAAGTACGCTATTGACATGTCCGCGCTGCTACTGACATGTCTGGGTTGAGAATCGCGATCACGATCATCTGGGTCCTCTTCTGGATCTACTGGCTGATCTCCGCCACCGGAGCCAAGCGGGGCTCTCGCACGCGGCGAGCCAGGCCGCCAGGGCTTTTCATCGTCATCCTCGTGTTCGTGGGGCTGCGTGTGTTCAAGCTCGGCAGCCTTGCTGTCAACAGTCCAGTCCTACAGGTAGTGGGTGCGATTCTGTTCCTGGCCGGCCTCGGTTTCGCGGTGTGGGCGAGGATCTATCTCGGCCGCAACTGGGGGATGCCGATGACACAGAAGGACGAACCGGAGCTTGTCACCTCGGGTCCTTACAGATACGTTCGTCACCCGATCTACTCGGGCATCCTGCTGGCCATGCTGGGAACGGCCTTGGTGACCAGCCTGTACTGGCTGCTGGCCTTCGCGGTTTTGGGCAGCTACTTCATTTACAGCGCCACAGTCGAGGAAAAATTGCTGGCCAGCTCATTTCCGGCCACATACCCGAGCTACAAAACCAAAACCAAGATGCTGATTCCATTCGTGCTGTAGGTGCACGCATCCACCGAGCCGGCGCGGGAGAGGTGGCACCGTAGGGCCGGCGCCGGAGAGCCGGGCCTACGCGCTGCGCTTGGCCTTGACCAGCACGCGACCGCCGCGGTGCGCGATCATCGTGACGTTGCGCTGGCGGCCCGGCTCCGGCTCGGGATCCGGCGCCTGCAGGTCGGTGCGCCGAGCGATCGCAGCCAGCACGATGCGCTGCTCGGCCATCGCGAGCTCCGCGCCCAGGCAGCGCCGAATGCCGCCGCCAAACGGTATCCAGGTATACGTGCCCGGCTTGCGATCGAGGAAGCGCTCGGGCCGGAACACGAGCGGATCGGGATAGACGTCGGGACGATGGTGCAGGGCCAGGATGTTGATCGCGACCGGCGTCTCGGCCGGCAGCACGTACTCGCCCAGCTGCCACGGTCGCTTGACCTGGCGCGCGACGAACGGGATCACCGGGCGGGCGCGCATGCCCTCGTTGATCGTCGCCTCGATATAGCCCCCGCTGTCATCGTCCTGCGAGCGAGCCGCCTCGCGCAGGCGCTCGTAGGCGGCCGGCGCCCGCAGCAGACGCTCGAACGTCCACGCCAGCTGGTTGGCCGTGGTCTCATGCCCGGCGAACACCAGCGTGGCGAGCTCATCGCGAAGCTCCTGATCGGTAAGTCCCATGCCCTCCTGATCGCGCGACGCCAGCAACAGCGAGAGCACATCGGTGCCATCGGCTCCGGCTCCGGCTCCGGCGGCGCGGCGCTTGGCGATCGTCGCGTAGAGCTGGCGGTCGATCAGCCAGTTGACGGCCCGCAACACGCCACGCGCATCCTCGCGGCCGGCGTTGCCGGCTTCGACCAACAGCCACAACGGGTGGGTGGAGATACGAAGCACCCGGCGCACTGTCTGCTGCAGCCGATGCTCGCTGCTGCCACGCTCAGGTCGGCCCTCGACCCCGAAGATGCCCCCCATGATCACCTGGAGCGTGACCGCCTGCATGCGCGGGGCAAGCGCGAAGGGCCTGCCCAGCGGCCAGCCGTCGATCTCGCGCTCGGCTATCTCGCGGATCATCTGCAGGTAGCGCTTGATCGCCTCGCCGTGGAACGGCGGCAGCAGCAGCCTGCGCTGACGCATGTGCTGATCGCCCGTCAACGTCAGCACCGAGCTCGGTCCCAGCACGGGGCGAAGTGGCGACTCCCCCGTCAGCGAGGGCGCATCCGCTGGCTTCGCCGTGAACAGCGACTTGGCGTGATCGGGATGGCTCGTCATCACGATCTGGCTCTCGCCGATCGCCAGCTTCAGGCGCCATACATCCCCCGACCGGCGGGCGGCGCCCAGATGGAACGAGAGCGGATTGCGCAAGAACCCGAGCGACTGCCTGGCGTTCGACCCGGGGATCAGCGGCGGCAGCCGCACGCTGCTCGATGAATCGACCGGGCCCGCCGCAGAGGGCACAGCGCGTCCTTCGGGCGCGGATGAGCTCTCGGCGCGCTGCGCGGTCGCCGTTCCGCCGGCCGCGGGCCCGGGAATCTCGACCGGCGACGATCCGCGGACCGTTGCGGTGGTGTCGTGCAAAGACGCGAGAGAAGGCTCCATGCAGAATTGACCTTATTCCAGATCAACTGAAGTTGTCAAGGCCCGGGTACGAGGATAGTCGCAGGGCCACACTCTGCTGAACGCGCTCACACCCGTGCACGCGTGGGCCCAGCGATGGGACCCGCGCGAGCTGGCGCAAGATCGCCGCGGGGCCGATCCGAGCGGGGAGTAGTGTTGGGGGTCGGTGCCCTCATCGTCCTTCGCGCGCGATCCCGTGGCGACCCGGCCTGCGCGCCGGCCCCCGCTCGTGAGGCACGTCAGGCGCGCATGTCGCGCGGCCGTCCTCGGCGTGTTGCTGATAATCGCGGTCCCGAACTCGGCTCATGCTGCGCGCGCTCCAGGTGCGGCGCTGAGGGAAAGCGAGAACCCAAGCAGCGATCAGGTCAGCAGATACAACTATCGCTCGAACGTCACCCGCGTGACGCCCGATCTCCCGGGGCTGAAGGTGGAAGTACTGCAGTACGTCGATCGGCTGCTGCTGACCAACGACACTGGCGAGACCGTCACCGTGTACGGCTACCAGAAAGAACCGTATGCGCGCCTGCTGGCCGACGGAAAGGTCGAGTTGAACACGCGTTCGCGCGCCTACTACCTCAACCAGAACTTCTTCGGTGTGATCACGGTGCCTCCGTCGGCTACCCCGACTGCTAGGCCGAGCTGGACGGTGGTCGACAAGACCGGGCGACTCGAATGGCACGACCACCGCATCCACTGGATGCTGCCCGGCATCCCGCCTCAAGTCACGAACAGAGCGAAGCGCACGAAGATCTTCGACTGGTCCGTCCCGATCAGCGTTGGCACCGAGCGTGGCGCCGTCGACGGAGAATTGGAGTGGGTGCCCGATGAAGACTGGACTCCGCTCGTCGTGTTCGGTGGGTTGATCGTGGTCGTCATCGCCGGCGCAGCGCTGGTGCTGTTCAGGCGCCGGCGAAATCGCCGGGCTACGGGCCGTCTCGGCTCGGGCACCGGCGCGACCGGCAGCGGCCCCGGCGAAGCCTGGTAGCGAAGGCGGCCTGCTCGAGCTCGGACGATCCCCGGCCCGATTGCGCAGCGGCGATTGGCGATAGCCTGCGCTGACCGTGCCCGATCTTGGTCGATCCAATGGCCGTCCCGAGCGGATCGCGCTGGTGCTCGCCGGCGGAGGCGCGCGCGGCGCCTACGAGGTCGGAGCGCTGTCCGCGCTGGCGCCGGCGCTGGCGAAGCGCGGCGAGAGCCCCAATCTGCTGATCGGCACCAGCATCGGCGCGCTCAACAGCGCGTTCCTGGCGGCCCGTGCCCATCAGCCGCTCGAGGACGTCGCGCAGCTGGCGCTCGAGATGTGGCGCGAGCTGCGCTGGGGCGACGCGCTGCGGCCGCTGCTCTCGCCGAGCGAGCTGCGCCGGCTGCTCGGCGCCGGCGCGATGCTCGCCAACCTGCCCGGGGCGCGAATCTCCGGCCTGCTCGATCCCTCGCCGCTGCGCGACACGCTGCGGCGCTTCGTGGCGTTCAAACGGATTGCCCGCAACGTCGAGGATGGCACCCTAGCGGCCGCGGCCGTCGTCGCGACCTCCTATGCCACCACGGGCAGCGTCGTCTTTCACCACGGCTGCTCCGCGCTCGGCACCGACGCACTGCACGCGATCGAGTACATGGCGACGCCACTCGCGCCCGAGCACGTGCTCGCGTCGGCCGCGATCCCGGGCGCGTTCCCCGCCGTGGAGGTCCGCCGCCCGCGTGCCGCCGCCGGCTGGTACGGCGACGGCGGGGTCCGCCTGAATGCGCCGCTCGCCCCCGCACTGGCCCTGGGAGCCGACCGCGTCGTCGTGATCGGCCTGAACTCCTCGGTCACCCCGGCCGGGCGCTCGATGCGCCCGGACGCGATCGACGGCGTCGCCCAGCTGCTCCAGGTCGTGCTCTCCGACCAGCTCGCCGAAGACGTGGCCACGCTCGCGACCGTCAACGAGACGCTCCCGCCCGCCGGCTCTCCCGGCGCCGGCCACCAAGCGGGGCCGGGGCGCCGTCGCAGGATCCCGTACATCTTCATCGCGCCCACCGATCGCCTCGAGATCGGCCGGCTCGCGCGCGAGGTCTACGAGCGGCACTACGGCGGCGTCACCAGCCTCGTTCGCTCTCCAAACGTCGCGCTGCTCGGACGGCTCGTCAATGCACGGCGCAGCGCGGTCCACGGCGAGCTGCTCAGCTATCTGCTGCTCGCACGCGAGTTCATCGACGACCTGATCGCAATCGGCCAGCGCGATGCCGAGCGCTGGCTGCGTGCACGTCACGACACAGGCCTGTGGCAGGTGGGGCGCCTGCCCGCCGCACGCACCCCGGCGGCTGCGGCCGGCAACCAGCGGCACGCGTCCGCCGCCCGCCGGCGCCCGCGCCGCGCAAGCGCCTGAGCGAGCCCGCTCACGTCCGGGTCACACCCGCCTGGACAGGCCCCTCGCCGAGCTCGGTCGTTCACCGTTCGGTCACACGGCTTCACCGCCTGGTCACAGAGCTTCACCGCCTGGTCACAGAGGTTCACCACCTGGTCACAGCGATGTCACGGGAGCGACACACGCGGTACATGTCCGCTGGGGATCGACGAAGCGGGGCTCGGTCAGGTTCTCCGGTTGGTAACACCTGCGCAACGTGATCGACACAGCCGCGCCTGAGTAGCAACTAAAGAATGCGAGTTCCTGTACGCAGCGTCACCTCGAGAGGAGCAGAGTCCGCAATGAGCGCAGATCCGCGCCGCCGCAGTCACGATTCACGCCTGCGAGCATCGCTTAGGCGGCCACGCGGCCGTATCTTCGCGATCCTCCTTGTGGCTGCTACCGCACTAGCAGCCTGGATCCCCGCGAGCTCCGTCGGCTCCGGTAAGACCACAAGCACCGTCTACAACAGCCCGCCCGTCGCTGATAGCAACGGCGGCGGAAATCCAGACGACCTCGGCATCGGCAAGGGCAAGATCAAGCACGTCTGGCTGATCATCCTGGAGAACAAGTCCTACGATGCGACGTTCACGGGGCTGAACAACAATACGTATCTCTGGAAGACGCTGCCAGAACAGGGCGTTTTGCTGAAGAACTACTACGGCACCGGCCACGACAGCCTCGACAACTACGTCTCTATGGTCAGCGGCCAGGCGACGGAGCCTGACGACCAGGAAGACTGCCCCGACTACGCGACGTTCAAATCAAAGCTCGACCTCGAAGGCAAGCTGAAGGGCAATCCGAACTACGGTCAGGCGGTCTCGGATGCCGGCCCGAACGCCGCCGGCCGCGACGGCGCCGACGGTTGCGTCTACCCGCCCGAAGTCGAAACACTGTTCAACCAGTTCGACAAGGCGGGGGTGAGCTGGAAGGGCTACGCGCAGGACCTCGGCAACAAAGACGCGAGCGGTCCCGCGCACGCGGTCGGCGGCGAAGCCGAACCCTGGAAGCAGTGCGGGGCGCCATACGCCGAACCGTCGGAAGAACTCCAGAAACAGCCCAACCCGGGCAAAGCGAACCCGACAGACCAGTACGTCCCCAAGCACTTCCCGTTCCCGTGGTTCGAGTCGATCCTCGACTCGGGTGACTGCAACGAACAGCACATCGCGAACCTGCTCAGCCCGACGAGCGGCCTGTACCACGATCTGCAGAGCGCCGCGACCACCCCCGCGTTCAGCTGGATCACCCCTGACAACTGCAGCGACGCGCACGACGCGGTGTGCTTCGGCAACAACCTGTCCGGCGGCTTCAAGAAAGGCACACCGCTGCAGGAAGCGACCGAAATCGAACCGCCGAAGAACTACACGGGCGGGCTGTACGCGTCCGACCTGTTCCTCGAACACGTGATCCCCGAGATCGAGGAATCGCCCGCCTTCAAGGAAGGCGGCCTGATCGACGTCACGTTCGACGAGGGCTTCCCGCCGTTCACCTACTCGGGCAACAGCTTCAACAACTCGAAGCTCGTGGCGCCCGACGCGGCGACGTCGATCTCCGACGACTCGGCGGCCGAGACGCTGTTCGGCCAGGAGGTCCACTGGGAGCCGACCGGGCCGAACACCCCGCTCGAAACCAACGAAGCGGGTGAACAGCTGTACCCCGGACCGGGCTTCAACGCCTACCTGGACCGGCCCTTCGACTGTCAGGAACAGACGTACCCGACCAAGCTGCCGGAAGGCACCTGCATCCTCGGCGGCGGCTCGCACCCGCCGGGCGCGGCCACGGAGTCGACCTCAGCCGCCTCCCCGGTGGGCAGCTCGACGATCTACGACAACTCGATCGTCGCGACCGACAAGGGCCGTACGGTGACGGGTCCCGGCATTCCCGCAGGGTCATACGTGGGTGAAGTGAACGACGAATTCGTCGAAGCCACAAAGGACAACCCGGAAGGCGGATTCGTCAACGCCGGCTCATTCACGCTCGTCAACTCCAACGGCCAAGCGGTCGAACTCGAAGGCGAACTCGCGGCCGGCGCGAAAATCACCCTCGGTGCTCGTACCGAAGCGACCGACCCGCTGTTCAACTCGACCGACCCCACGACGGGTGGGGGCGACACGGGCAGCGTGCTGATCAGCCCGTACGTCAATGCGGGCAGCGTCAGCACCCGCTACTACAACCACTACAGCTGGCTGCGCACGATGGAGGACCTCTTCAATGTGAAGAAGGCCGCTCCCGGCCTGGACGGGAAGGGCCACATCGGATACGCGGCACAGCCCGGTCTGGCGGCGTTCGGATCGGACGTGTTCAACAACCCGAAGGGGCCGAAGAAATAGACCCGACGCGACGACAGCAGCCGATCCGGGGGCGCGCGCTGTGAGGAGCAGCGGCGTCGAAGGCCGGTCCGCCGTAGGGGACGGTGGACCGGCCGTGGCCGGTGGCAGGGGAGGGCGGGACCGCGCGCCGCGGCGAGGTCCCGCCGTCGGCTCGGTCGCCGTCGCGATGATCGCCGTCGCGGTGATCACGATGGGCATCGCTGCGATCGCGGGCGCCTTCTCCGGCGGGTCGGGCTCGCGCAGCGCATCGATTGATCGGGGGGCGGAGCGCACCAGTGAGCTCGCGCTGCGGGTCACCCAACCCGGCGGAGCGGCCCACCGCGCCGTGGGCACCAGGGACGCCTCGAAGCTCAAATACGGTGGCCTCCCGAGCTGGCTGCCGAAGCCGAAGAAGCGCGTTGAGCAGCTGGCCTCGGCCCGCCCCGGCCACCCGGCGCTGCAGGTCGAGGGCGAACCGATCGCGCTCAGCGGCCCCGGCTGGAGCCTCGTCGCCAACGCGGTCGGGCCCAGCGAGCCGGCGAACGAGGGAAAGGCGCCTCTGCCCGAAACGAGCCCCGCGAAATCCATCCTCTCGATCTCCTCCGTTCACGGCGAGGTCCCGTTCAGCTCCTCCCAGCTCGAGTACGTCAACGAGTACGGCAACGTCCGCCACCCGCGCGTCACGACGCTCGCCGGCGGACCCGCCCCAGCGGAGCTGCGGCCGGGCGCTCCCCTCAACCTCGAGGTCTACGGCGTGATCCCGGTGGGCAACGGCGCGATCGAGTGGAAACCCACCTCCGGCATGCCGATCGCCAACTGGGACTTCGTCGTCGAGGTCGACTGACACGGCGTCCCCTCCGGGCGCATCGTAGACCAATGGCCTATCGTGGCGTGAAGCTGCCAACGACCGAACGCCAGGAGGCCGACATGGCTGACGTGATCAGTCAAGACCATCATCCGACGTTGCGCCACGAGGACCGTGTAGCGATTGGAGCAGAGCTGCAGGGCGTGCTCGTGGTACTGATCGACCTGTCGCTGCTCGGCAAGCAGGCCCACTGGAACATCGTCGGTCCCCACTTCCGCTCGCTGCACCTGCAGCTCGATGAGATGATCGACGCCTGGCGCCTCGCGGGCGACTCCGTGGCCGAGCGCGCGGTGGCGCTCGGGTACTCACCCGACGGCCGTTCGGCCACCGTCGCGGAGCGCAGCGGCCTCTCCCCGCTCCCCGAGGGCCAGCTGCCCGACCGCGAGGTCGTCGCCGCGTTCACGCGCCTGTTGACCGATGCGATCGGATCGGTGCGCGAACGCATGGACCGTCTCGAGGACGTCGACACGGTCACCGCCGATCTGCTGCACGGTGTGGTCGCCGGCCTCGAGGAGAACCTCTGGATGATCCGCGTCCAGGCCGCGTAGGGCCCCTAGCCGGGTATCATGCCCGTCGGCTGGCCGCCCGGGCCGCGCTCAACGACAGGGGGTCGAGATTATGTTCAGCACCATCGTGGTGGGCACCGACGGGTCTGAGACTGCCACCCAGGCCGTCCGTGAAGCGGTCAACCTCGCGAAGGCTCTCGGCGCGAGGTTGGAGCTGGTCAGCGCCTACGCGCCCGTTCCCGAGCAGCGTCTGCGCACCGAGCGGCGCGAGGCCCCGGAGGACATCCAGTGGGCGATCAACCCGCGCGAGGAGGTCGACGCCTCGCTCGAGCGGGCCGCCGACATCGGCCGTGGAGCGGGCGTCGCCGTCAACCTGCACGCGCGCCAGGGCGATCCCGCCGACGCGATCCTCGACGTGGCCGAGGAGCAGAACGCAGACCTCGTGATCGTGGGCAACAAGGGCATGACGGGCGCCAAGCGCTTCCTGCTGGGATCGGTGCCGAACAAGGTCTCCCACCACGCGCCCTGCTCGGTCCTGATCGTGCGCACCACCTGACCCGGCCGTTTCACCTGACCCGCCGTGCAGGCAATCCAGATCGTCGATCTCACCGGTCCTGACACCGCGCTGGCGCTCGGTGAGGTGCCCGACCCCGACGCCCCGCCCGCGCATCCGCTGACGCCCGCCGCGGGCGTGCTGGTCGAGGTGCATGCCGCCGGGGTGTCGTTCCCGGAGGTCCTGCAGACCCGTGGCGAGTACCAGCTGAAACCGCCGCTCCCGTTTATTCCCGGCAGCGAGGTCGCGGGCGTCGTGCGCGAGGCGCCCCCGGGCTCGGCGCTGACGGCGGGCGACCGGGTGGCCGCCTTCTGCGCCCTCGGCGGCTTCGCCGAGCTGGCGGTGGCGCCGGAGTTCCTGACCTTCCCGCTTGCCGATCAGCTCGACTATGCCCAGGGCGCCGGGCTGATCCTCAACTACCACACCGCCTACTTCGCGCTGGTCCTGCGCGGACGCCTGGCCGAGGCCGAGACCGTGCTCGTGCACGGGGCCGCAGGCGGCGTCGGCACGGCTGCGCTGCAGGTCGCCAAGGGGCTCGGCGCGCGCACCCTCGCGGTCGTCTCCAGCGACGAGAAGCAGCGCATCGCCGAGCAGGCCGGCGCCGACGCCGTGCTCCGCGCGGACGGCCCGTGGAAGGACGAAGCCCGCGAGCTCTCCGGCGGCGGCGTGCATCTCGTGCTCGATCCGGTCGGCGGCGATCGCTTCACCGACAGCCTGCGCTCGCTGCGCCAGGAGGGGCGGATCGTCGTGGTCGGCTTCACCGGCGGCGCGATCCCCGAAGTCAAGGTCAATCGCCTTTTGCTCGGCAACACCGAGGTGATCGGCGCCGGCTGGGGCGCCTACGCGATGGGCCGCCCCGATGTCTGCCGTCAGATCGACCGGGCGCTGGCGTCGCTGATCGAGGCCGGTTTCGTGCGCCCGATCGTCGGCGCCCGCTTCCCGCTCGCCCGCGCCGCCGAGGCGCTCCGCGCGATCGACGAGCGGCGCGCGCTCGGCAAGGTCGTGCTCGACGTGCGCTGACAGCCTCGCGGCAGGCGCGGTGGTGTGTGCTCGACCTGGTCTGACGTGCTCGCGGCGGGCGCGGCCAGATGTGCTCGACCCGGTCTGACCTGTTCGCGGCGCGCGCGGCCGGGTGTGCTCGACCTGGTCTGACGTGCTCGCGGCGGGCGCGGCCGGGCGTGTTCGACGTATTCGGGCGATCTCCGCGGCCGGTCAGCCGCCGCTGGTCGGCTCGTTGCTGCCCGTCACCGGCTGCGCCCGGCCGCGCGCCGCATTGCTGACGATCATCGCCACGACCGTGACCAGGTAGAGCTGCCCGAACAGGCCCTCGAACACGGCGGTCATTCGCGACGCGCTCACGATCGGCACGATGTCGCCGTAGCCCACGGTCGCGAGCGTGATGTAGCTGAAGTACACCTGTTCGGCGTGCTGGTCGGCCCCCAGGTGGCTCAGCACCGGCGAGCCCGAGATCGTGCCCATCAGGCTATAGACGAAAGCGAAGATCAGGCCCGCAAGCAGGTAGACCGTCACCACGCCGAGCACGGAATGCAAGCTCACTCGCTGCTCGACGCGGATGCCACCCAATACGCCGCGCCCAACGATGAGCGCCCCCGCGGCCGCGAGGACTCCGCTGAGGCTGTACATCACGCTGCGCTCGGCACCGCCGCGACCCGCGATCGTCGCCGCGATCAGCGCCACGAGCGCGATTCCGATCAGGCCAAGCACCCGCCGCCACTGGGCCCTGGTGGCCCCCTCGGCGAACAGCGCCGTGAGCACGGTCCCCGCCATCAGGACCGACTGCAGGAGCAGCGATCCGGGACTGTCCGGCAGGGCCATCTGCAAGCCCGCCGACAGGACGGTGAGCACGAGCACCAGCCCGTATCGGTAGCTCCCTTTCAGCTCGGCCAGCTCCGTGAGTCGCCTGTGCCTCGGCATGCGCTCAGGTTACGGGCCGCTCCGACGGCAATTCCGCAGCGCCCTGGCATCGTGGCGCGCTCGGACGTTGGCGATCCACGCTACCCTCCAACGCGTTCGACGCTACCCTCCCACCTCCTCGCGACGGCTCCCCTCGCCCTGGGCTCGCAAATGACCGGCGATCTGCTGACAACCATTCGTGCCGAAATCGACGCTCGCCTGCGCGAGCTGCGCCCGCTGCTCGATGAGTACGAGGAGCTGACCTCGGTGGACGACGCGCTGGCGCGCGAGCATGCGCGTGCGGGATCCCGTGGGGGCGTGAACGCCGCCACCCGCCAGCGCCGCCCGGCAGGCGTGCGCGCCGGGCGCCCCGCGAGCAGGACCGCGCGCCGCCGTCCGCGCGCCGCCCGCGGAGCCGCCGGGCGCTCGATCCTGGCGGCGCTCGAGCACGGCTCGCATTCGGTGCGCGAGCTGGTGGTCGTGACGGCGATGAACGACGCGAACATTCGCGCCAACATCCGCCGGTTGCTCGCCGACGGGGCCATCGTCAAAGTCAGCCGCGAAGGCAAAGCCGCCTACGCGCTGCCCCCGGCGGCGAAAGCCTGATCCGCTACTTGCGCGCCGAGGGTTTGCTTTTGCGCGCCACCTTCGCGGCCTCCTTGGAGCCCAGGAACGGCGCCAGCACGAAGAACGTGAGCGGCGGTGCGAGGTCGGGCAGCTCGTCGAACATGTCGTGTTCGACATAGTGATGCAGGATCTGCCAGACGCCGCCGGCGATCGCCTCGGGCGCGATCTTCGGGGCGTTGCTCCCCTCGGGGAAGTGAAAGCCCGGCTGCATGAAGGAGGCGAACGCGGCGAGGGCCGTGTTGCGGATCTCGATCGCGAGCGGGCTCGCCGCGAACGTGTTGACGATCGTCAGATGGGCGTGCGCCGGCTCGGACGCCAGGTACTCGAGCAGCGCGCGCAAGCAGGCGGCGCTCCCGCGCGGCCAATCATCGGGGTAGGCGTCGAGAGCCTCGATCGCGATTCCGAGGGCCTGATGCAGCCCAACCTTCTGAGCGCCCAGAAACGCGTCCTGCTTGGTCGGATACATCTCGTAGAAGGTCTGATGTGAGACGTTCGCGCGCCGCGCGATGTCAGGGATCGTCAGTGCCGCGAGGCCTTTCTCGGCGACGATTTCGGCGGTCGCATCGACGATCCGTTCGCGCTGGTTCTTGACGATGAACTGGCGCGGCAGATCGTGACGGCCGCTCGGCAGCCGCCCCTCGGCCTGGCGTGCACGCTCGGATGAGCGCCGCTGTGTGCTGCCGTCGTATTCGGGCTTGCCCCGCCGCACGACGGGCGGAGCCTCGAGACCGGCCGGCAGCTTCGTGGGATAGGAGGCCGCCCACGTGAACAGTTCCTGCGTGAGCCCGGGCAGCTCCGCGGCGCGGTGTTCGCGTAGGCGCGCCGCGGTCACCTCGCGGATGCCGCCCAGCGACATCCTCACGCTCAGATCGGTGTCGACATGGCGTTTGCGGCTCCCGCGCCCGCGGGCAGCGCCCTTGCGCGCGGAGCCGGCCGACGTGCCGGGCAGGATGCTGTCGTAGATCGTGCGTTCGAGTGCCTCGAGCGAGCGGTTGCGGTGCTCGAACGCCCTCGGTCCCGCGCCAAAGGCGCCGAGCACCAGTAGCGACACCGACTCCGGTTCGGCTGCCGCCAGCTCCGCGAAGGCGAGCATCGCCGCGCGCAAGCGCCGTCCTGGCGTGTCCTCGGCCACATAGCCTTCCCCGACGACCCGCGCGCTGCGCGTGGCGATCTCGTCAAAGGCCGCCAGGAAGAGATCTTCCTTGTCCTTGTAAAGGCTGTAGAAGGTCGGTCGCGAGACTCGCGCGAGCTTGGTCAGGTCGAGGATCCGCACCGCCTGAAAACCGCGCTCGGCGATCAGCTCGATCAGCGCCAGCTGCAAGCGTTCGCGCTGGTCGCGGCGCACCTCCTCGGGATCGAGGCTGTGCGCTCCCGTGGGCAGCCGGCGATAGCGCCCGGAGCGCTCGTCCTTGGCCCGTGGCAGCTCGCGCGGCTGCGGCTCGCGCGTTCCGTCGGTCGCGATCGACGCGTCTCTCGCCGCCGTCCGCGAGCCGCGGCCACGTTTGGGTCGGCCGTCGGCCGGCTGCTTGGCCGCTCCGTTGCTTGTTGCGGCCGCCGGCTCCCCATCCGAACGGCGCTTAGTGGAAGTGCTACGCACCTTGCTCCCCGCCTCAAAAACCTCTACTTGACACCGAGCCAAACGAGAGTATCAAAGCCCTTCTCCACAAGTCAAGCCTCGATCCAGGTGGTGCCGTCATAGCTTCAGCCGCGGATCGTTTTCGAGGTTCCCAGCACCGAGCCTGCTGCGCTCAGCGCCTGGGCGGCCACGAAGCGCTCGCTGCGCGGCGTCGCGATCGCCGTCTCGAAGCCGTTCTTGGGAGCGTTGGCCAGCGGCACGAGCTTGCTCGGCGAGGACCCCCCGTACACGCGCCAGGTGGCGATCTGGGTGGCGCCGTTCCAGCTCGCATAGACCGTCATGCGCCCGTTGCTGCCGGTCGCGGCGATCGCGGGCTGCCCGGTGGGCAGCGCCGTCCACGGGAACCGATAGGCCCTGTAGCTCTGGTAGGAGCCGTGCATGTGGGCGTCGTAGAGCAGCTTTCCGTCAGGCGCGTATTCCGAGAAGTAGGGATCGGCCCCCCAGCCGACGAACAGGTTGCCGTCTGGCAGCGTCTGGACGTCGCCCTGGCTGCCCGCGCTCAGCGAAGGCGAAGAGTGCTCGTACAACGCCAGCAGCGTGTCGGTCTTGGCCTTGGGTTCGAGCGAGATCACCATCGCGCGCGACTGTGGATGGACCTTGGGCACGGCGCCATTGTCGAAGACGGTGATCGTCCCGTTCGTGAGCGTGGTGGCATCGTGCTGGTAGGCGGTCGTGGCTCCGTTGCCCTTGACTTCGCTGTGCCGTCCGCCCATGCGCAGCTGCACCTGCCCGGTGCTCGTGTTCAGCTCGTACAGCGTCCAGGTGTTGCGTGCGCTGATCAACGTAGTCCCATCGGCCGTTTGGTCGATCGAGTTGATATGGAAGTAGTCATACGGCCATTCGGTCGTCGCGCCCTCGGGCGCGCTGTAGGATTCGCTCAGCGCGACGTGGTCGAGACTCGTCCATTCGCGGCGCACGAGGCCGGTGCGCAGGTCGATTTCCTGGAAGATGCTGTCGGTGGCCGCGCCGCCGCCGGGACCGCCGATCGCCGTGAGGTTGCAGGCGATCGGGTTGAACACCGTGATCAGCGCGGTGTCCCGGGGGGTTATGTGGAAGTCGTGCAGGTCGGCGGTGTAGCCGTTGCCCGCGTGCACGCGACCGATCTGCCGGTAGGAGGTGTTGTCGATGATCTCTTCTCCCTCGCCGAACCCCTGCGGCGGTATGTATCCCTGCCACCAGGTCAGCACCGGCTTGCCATTCAGCTGCTGGACCTGCAGGTTCGTCGCGGATGTGTTTCGGGAGAGCGGATCGAACCACACCAGTTCCCCGCTTTCGGTGAAGATCTCGGGACCGCTCGGGCCCGGCCCGGAGTAGGGCGCGCCGAAGATGTCGCCTTCCGCATGCCCGCTCCCGTGCGTGGTGACGTCGAGCAGCGGCGGCTGCAGGTTGGGCGCGGAATGGAAGTGCTGCATCTCGCGGTGGTCGCTGGGCGGTATGACGGCCGGCACTTCCTTGATCGGGTTCTCGTGGGCGATCGTGAAGTAGAAGGCGAACGGGCTCGTCTTGCCGCCCGCCCTGACGCGTCCGTGCACGGTCACGGTCTCGCCGGGTATGAACGGCCTGGCCGGCAGAAAGCTTGCGCCGTCGCCCTGCGAGTAGGCGCGCAGCGAGCCGCGGTGAGTGCCGCTGAGCGAGCCGCGCACGCTGACGTGGCTGAGCGCCCACGCCGGGGCTCCGAGCAGGCTTATCTGGGTGCCTGCCGAGGCGTCCAGCGAGTCAGGCAGCGGCGAGACCGCCAGGCTCGTGCCGGGCAGCACCGCCGAGCGGTTCAGCTGCGGGGGCACACACAGCGGCGCGGCGGGCGCGCCATACGCCGCGTCCTCAGCTTTGATCCGCGCCGCGCCGAACGCCAGCATGCCGGCGTTCGACAGCGCCACGAGCGTCGCGGCGAAGATCAGGGCTCGGCGCAGGAGCCGGTGGTTGTGGGCTGTGCTGGTCTTCAGGCTGCGCTCGTGTCACTTGCTCGGGCGGTGATCCTAACCCCGGGACACGACGGTTCGGCGAGAAGTTTCGTCGAGCACATCGGTCCTTGCGCCATTCTGAGGAGCTTCTTCGAAGGCGGTTGTCTGGAGATCCGTGCAGACGCGCGTCTCGCACGGATCCCGCGGGGGGTCGATCGCCCGCAGATCCTAAACGGCTTGGCCTGCGCGGGGCTCACCGACCCCCCCAGATCTCGCGACGTGCGCTCTAAAATACCGGCGTCTCGCGGTAGTCGCCGAAGACCTGCTGCAGCGACTCGACGATCTCCCCCTCGCTGGCCCGCGCGCGCGCGCAGTCAAGCAGCGGACCCATCAGGTTGCGATCCTCGTGGGCGGCGTCCTCGCGCAATCGTGCCAGCGCACGCTCGACCGCCGGGCCGTCGCGCTCGGCACGCGCTCCCTGCAGTCGCTCGATCTGCTTGCGCTCGAGCGCAGGGTCCACGCGCAGGATCGGGATCGGCGGCTCGTTGGCGTCGACGAAGCGGTTGACGCCGACGACGATCCGCTCGCCGGCGTCGACCGCCCGCTGGTGCTCGAACGCCGCGTCGGCGATCTCCCGCTGGGGGAAGTTGCGCTTGACCGCCTGCACCATGCCGCCGAGCGCGTCGATCTTGGCGAAGTACTCGTAGCAGCGACGCTCCATCTCGTCGGTGAGGGCCTCGACGAAGTACGAGCCACCGAGTGGATCGGCGGTCGCCGCCGCGCCGGTCTCGTGGGCGATCACCTGCTGGGTGCGCAGGGCGACCTTGACGGCCTCCTCGGTGGGCAGTGCCAGCGCCTCGTCATAGCTGTTGGTGTGCAGCGACTGTGTCCCGCCGAGCACTCCCGCGAGCGCCTCGACGGTGGTGCGCACGATGTTGTTCAGCGGCTGCTGCGCCGTCAGGCTGACGCCGGCGGTCTGGGAGTGGCAGCGCATCAGCCAGGAGCGCTCGTTGCTGGCGCCGAACGTCTCGCGCAGCTCGCGCGCCCAGATGCGCCGCGCCGCGCGGTACTTGGCGATCTCCTCGAAGAAGTCGATCTGCGCGTTGAAGAAGAAGCTCAGGCGCGGCGCGAACTCGTCGACGTCGAGACCGCGCGCGATCGCCTGCTCGACGTAGGTGAGGCCGTCCTTGAGCGTGAACGCCAGCTCCTGCTGCGCGGTCGAGCCGGCCTCGCGGATGTGATAGCCGGAGATCGAGATCGGATGCCAGCGGGGCATCCGGCGCGTGCACCACTCGATCATGTCGCCGACCAGCCGCATCGCGGGGTCGATCGGAAAGCACCACTCCTTCTGGGCGATGTACTCCTTGAGGATGTCGGCCTGGATCGTGCCCCTCAGGCGCTCGGCCGGCACGGGCCCGTTCGGTCCCAGCTCACCGGATTCGGCGGCGGCCACGTAGAAGGCCAGCATGATCGCGGCGGGCGCGTTGATCGTCATCGAGACGCTGACCGCGCCGAGGTCGATGCCGCCGAACAGCGTCTGCATGTCTCCCAGCGTGTCGACCGCCACGCCCTCGCGGCCGACCTCCCCGAGGGCGAGCGGATGATCGGAGTCGTGGCCCATCAGGCTCGGCATGTCGAAGGCGGTCGACAGCCCCGTCTGGCCGTGATCGAGCAGATAGCGGAAGCGCTCGTTGGTCTCCTCGCTGGTGCCGAAGCCGGCGAACTGACGCATCGTCCACAGCCGACCGCGATACATCGACTCGTACACGCCGCGCGTGAACGGGTACTGGCCCGGGCGCCCGATCGGGTCGCCGCCCGAGCCGATGCCCGCGGGCAGGTCGGCGTCGGTGTAGAGCTCCTTGACTGGCTCCCCCGATAGGGTCCTGCCTGCCGCCTGCTCCGGCGCGGGTGCGCCCGAGCTCTCGCGGGCGCCCGGGCGCGAGGTCGTATCAATCGCCATGTCTTCAGATCGTACCGGCCACAACCATCCGCTCACGGTCTCCAGGGCGCGGCTCGCGGTCGTGCTGGCAGCGTGCGCGATGGTCGCAGCCGGGGTCGCGGGCTGCGGGAGCTCGAGCTCGAAGACGCATCTGACCCAGGCGACGCTGATCCTGGACTTCACGCCCAACGCGGTCCATGCCGGGATCTATCGCGCGCTGGCGGCCGGCTACTACCGCGAAAAGGGAATCGAACTGCACGTCGTGAGCCCGACGGCGACCACCGACACGCTCAAGCTGATCGACGCCGGCAGCGCGCAGTTCGGGCTCGCCGACGGCAGCGACGTCGCCAGCCTGATCGCAAACGGCGGCGAGGCCCGCGCTGTGATGGCGATCGCCCAGCGCCCGCTCGGAGGGCTGATCGCCCTGGCGTCCGAGCACCTGCGCACGCCGGCCGACCTGCAGGGCAAGACGGTCGGGATCACGGGGGTGCCTTCGGACCACGCGGTGCTCGACACCGAGGTGGCTCATGCCGGCGGGGACCCCGGCAAGGTCCACGTCGTAACCGTCGGCTTCAACGGCCCGCAGTCGCTGCTTGCCGGCAAGATCGCGGCGTTCACCGGTTTCATCCCCGACGAAGGCGTCGGGCTGCAGGTCAGCGGACATCCGATCACCGCGTTCGCGCTCGACTCCTACGGCGGACCGGCGTATCCCGGCCTGGTGGCGTTCACCACCCGCCAGGAGATCTCATCGGACCCGGCGCTCGTGCGCGGCTTCGTGGCGGCGACCGTGCACGGCTATGAAGACACGCTCGCCGACCCGCAGCGAAGCCTCGAACAGCTGCTGAGCGCCAACCCCACGCTGCAGCCGGCGCTGACCAAGGCCTCGCTCGATGCCTACCTGCCGCTGTTCGTAGGACGGACGCCGACGGGACGCAAGGTCCGGTTCGGCACGCTGCAGCCGCGCAACATCCGCGCGCTCTCGCGCTGGATGCTGCGGAACGGTCTGATCGCCAAACGCGTGAGCGCAGCGCGCTACGGCACGAACCGCTTTCTGCCGGCCCGCGGGCGCGTGTGAAACGATCGGCCCGCGACCGATCGGCCCGGACGACCCGCGGCGCCGATCCGGCTCGTAGAGCCGTGTTTCGCGCGCTAGCGCTAGGCTGCGCTGCGCGGGTGGACGGCAACTGACAAACCGAAAGGAAAGCCTCAATGAACAAGTCCCAGCTGGTCAACGCGGTCGCCTCCGACAGCGGTCTCTCGAAAGCCGATGCCGGACGGGCGCTCGAGTCCTTCGTGGATACGGTTTCAAAGACGCTGAAGAAAGGCGACGAGGTGAACATCACGGGCTTCGGCAAGTTCTCCGTCGTCAAACGCGCGGCGCGCCAGGGCGTGAACCCGCGCACCGGCGAACGAGTCAAAATCAAGGCCTCGAAGGCCCCGAAGTTCAGCGCCGGGGCGTCGCTGAAGCAGGTCGTGAGCCCGAAGAAATAAGCCGGCGCGGCGATACGGCGGTGCGGCGGTAGCGCGTTGCGGCGATGACGCTCGTGAGCGAGCTCGAGCTGCCCGAGCTCGACTACACCGACGCCTCGCTGCGGGGAGATCGCTTTCACCACACCATGCGCGAGCTCAGCGCCCACGGCTGGCTCGCGTCGGGCCCATATGGGTACGTGGCGCTCGACCGCGAAGCGGGCGAGTTCTTCCTGCGCACGCGCGAGGCGATCTTCCCGGGCATGACCATCGCCGAGATCTTCGAGGTACGCGAGGGTCCGCTCTACGAGCAGTTCAAGCGCAACATCCTGCACCTGAACGGGCCCGACCACGCGCGCCTGCGTGGCCTGCTCAACCCGGCTCTGAGCGCGCGCGCCGTCGAGCGCTACCGGCCGGCGATGCGCGAGTTCCTGCGCGAGCTGCTGGCAGCTGTGCGCGCCGCCCAGGCCGGGGGCGCGCGCACCGTGCGCTGCGAGTTCGTGGAGACGTTCGCGAAGCCCTATCCGTCACAGACCATCGCGCTGGTGATGGGCGCTCCACTCGCCGACGCGCCGCGCCTGCATCACTGGTCGAACTGGATCCAGCGCCAGTTCGACGCCGCCTCGATGGCCAGCGAGCGCGACCTGATCGAGCAGGCCGTGCGGGAGTTCTACGAGTACGCCGAAGCGCTCGTGCGAGCGCGCCGCGAGGACCCGGGCGACGACCTGATCTCGAGGCTGATCGCGGCCGAGCAGGAGGGTGACAGGCTCAGCGACGTCGAGTGCATCAACCTGGTGTTCAACGTCCTGGCCGGCGGCGTTGACACCACCCAGAGCCAGCTGGCCCACACGATCAGGCTGCTGGCCGAACGCCCTCACCAGTGGGAGCTGCTGCGGCGCGAGCCGCAGCTGGCCGAGCGGGCGGTCGAGGAGGCGCTCAGATACGAGCCGATCACGCCGTTCACGGCTCGCATCACGACGGCCGAGGTCAGCTTCCGCGACGTCACGTTCCCGGCCGGCACCGTCGTGATGGTGTGTGCGTTCACCGGCAACCGCGACCTGGAGGGCGGCGACGACGAGGCGGGGGACGCGTGGGAGTTCGACATCGCCGCCCCACGCGGGCGCGCGCGTGCGCTCACGTTCGGCGCCGGCGTCCACTACTGCGTGGGCGCCAACCTCGCGCGGCTCGAGCTGCAGGAGGCTCTGCGGTTTCTCGCCGAGCACGTGCGCGAGCTGGCGCTCGACGGCCCGCCCGAGTACGAGACGATCACCGGCATATACGGGCTCGCCAGCCTGCCGGTCAGCCTGTCGCTGTAGGCGGCCCCGGGGCGCGGACCGTTGTCTGCACGCGGCGCGGAGGCCCGTCCGCTCGCGGCCCCCGGGCGACATAGGATCGCGACTAGTGGAACAATTTCACTGAGGGGCCCAACAGGATCGCGACGACAGGAGGTCGCGTGGTTGCCAAGTCGAACGGCAGGTGCCGGCCGGGGGCAAGCCCGGCGAGCCGGATGCCCGGCGCTGTTGCCCTGCGACGTGTACGCCTGCGACGCATGGCCCTTCGACGTGTGGCCCTGCGACGTCTGGCCCCGGCGATGTGCCTTGCCGGTCTGCTGGCGCTGACATCGGGCCAGCCGGCGTCGGCCGGTCAATACCACGTCTACTCGTGTCGCACCCCGTGGGGAGCCCCGGCTCCGGTCGATGGGTGGAGCGGTGCAAAGACTGGCGCTTATGCGTTCGTTCGCGAATCCTGCCCACAGCCCGGAGGTGGCTTGCTAGCGGCGCTCGGAGATGAGGCGTCCCGTGAAGCGAACACCGAAATTGCCACGTGGACATTCTCCGCTCCGGCTGACGAGGAGATCGCGTCTGCCGACCTTTGGCGGGCCGGGGACACCGACGGCGGTACAGCTGTTGAGACGACATACGACTTCTGGTTTGGTGAGCCGCCTGGGCCCATCATGTTTGGACAGTGTGCGAATCTCGCTGGCTGTACAGGCGTGGGGAGCCAGATGGAACCGCTTTCTGCGCAAAATTTCGTCACAGCGCCCGGCGCTAGCTTTGGGCAATCTCTGACAATGAACGCATCCTGTCAAGGGTCTGCGGAATTCAGATGTGCTACCGGACAAGGTGACGCCAGCAGCTATGCGGCCGCCGTGTATCTATACGCCGCTGACATCGTCCTGGAACAGAACGAAGGGCCCACGGTGACCGGCGTCGCGGGCGAACTCACGAGCGCGCCGACGATCACGGGCACCAGCGACGTCGAGTTCGACGCCAGCGATCCGGGCTCGGGCGTCTACGAGGCCGTGTTCAGCGTCGACGGACAGGTCGTGCAACGCACCGTCGTGGACGAAAACGGCGGACGCTGCGTGAACGTCGGCGGAACCAGCGACGGGCTGCCCGCGTTTCTGTATGTCCAGCCCTGTGCCCCGAAAGTGAGCATCGACATCCCGTTCGACAGTACTCAGGTGAGCAACGGAACCCATCATCTCGTGGTCACCGTGACCGATGCCGCCGGCAACTCCGCGCCGGTGCTCGACCGCGAGCTGATGGTCTCGAACCCTTCGCCCGCGAGCCCTCCCGGTCCGCCGAACGGAACGAACGCCTCGGCCCAGGCGACGCTCACCGCCGCGTGGGCCGGAAGCAGGAGCACGCGGCTCACGAGCGCCTATGGGCAGCAGCACATGGTCGATGGGCGGCTCACGGGGCCGGCGGGCGTTCCGATCGGAAACGCTCAGCTCGACTGCACGGTCACGCCGACCTACGCCGGCGCGCGCGCGGCGACGATCGCCTGCCCGCGGACGGGGCCTGACGGGCGCTTTTCGCTGCGCGTCCCGGCCGGTGTCGGGTCACGCACGCTGAGGTTCGCCTACCGCGCTCAGCTCGGCAGCCCGCCCGTGGCCACGCGCACGCTTGCGCTCACCGTCAGGGCGGGCATCCGGCTGGGCGTGAGCCCGCACACCACCAGCGTCGGTCGGCGGATCGTGTTCACCGGGCGGCTGCTCGGTGGACCGATCCCGCCCGGGGGCAAGGTCGTCGTGCTGGAGGCGCACTCTCCCGGCGGGCCGTGGATCGAGTTCGACGTCCTGCACAGCGATCGCCGCGGCGCGTTCCGCGCCTCCTACCGCTTCAAGCTTCCCGGTCCCGCCAGCTACCGGTTTCGCGCCGCCAGCGAGGCCGAAGCAGACTACCCGTTCGCCGCGGGCGCATCGAATCTGGTGGGTGTCTACGAGCGCTGAAGCCTCGTTGGCCGCGCTCGCAGGTCCGTAGTAGCCAGCATTTGGCCTGCGTATGTGCCGAATCGGACAAGCGTCCAAATAGTGCGCGCCGGGCAAGCTCGCGACCCGTGTCGTCCGAAAAGAACGACAACAACTGCCCTATCCGGGCAGGTCGGGGGTGAGACCCATGTACGCCATGTACCGCCAGCTCGCATCAGCAACAGCTCTAAACGGTGATCCTGCCGTAACACGCCGCAGCGGCGAGTGCATCCCGTTCCCCGGTCCGCACCCCGGCGTGCGGCGCGCCGGTACGTCGGCGGGAGCCTCGTCGCCGGCGCGTGCGGCGCCCGTCTCGCCGGCCGGCCCGGCCCCCGCGGCGCAAGCCTCGCGGGCCGACGCGGCGCAAGCCTCGCGGCCCGAGCCCGCAGCAGTCCGCTGCGTATGGACCCCCCACCTCGACGAGGGATCGTGTGCGCGGCAGGTGCCGCGGGCGGTCATGCAGGAGGCCTGGCGGCGCGAGCTCGAGCGTGCGCACGGCCATGGGAGCTTCTTTCACTTTCCCTGGCAGGACGAGGTGTGGCTCGGCTATGGGCTGGCCGACGGGCAGGTGCGCGGCGCGTTCTGCCCCGCGCATCGGGCCGAGCGCGAAGAACGGCTCGGGTACGATCCCGAGCTTGCCGTCTGAATCGGAGTCCCGCGACGCCCCCAGGGTTCCCGAGCGTCCCAGCCTCGACGGGCTGGAGCAGAAGTGGTGCGCGATCTGGGAGCGCGACGGCGTCTACCGCTTCGACCGCACCGCGCCGCGCGAGCGCATCTTCTCGGTCGACACGCCCCCGCCGACAGTCAGCGGCTCGCTGCACGTCGGGCACGTTTTCTCCTATACGCACACCGATCTGATCGCCCGCTACCAGCGCATGCGGGGAAAGGTCGTGTTCTACCCGATGGGCTGGGACGACAACGGCCTGCCGACCGAGCGTCGCGTCCAGAACTACTACGGCGTGCGCTGCGATCCGTCGGTTGGGTATGACCCCGACTTCGTGCCGCCCGCCGAGCCGCCGGCTGAGCCGATCTCGATCTCGAGGCCCAACTTCGTCGAGCTGTGCCTGCGACTCACCGAGTCCGACGAGCGCGCCTTCGAGGAGCTGTGGCGGCGGCTCAGCCTGTCGGTCGACTGGTCGCTGGCCTACACGACGATCGGGGAGCTCGCGCAACGGATCTCGCAGCGCTCCTTCCTGGGTCTGCTCGCCAGCGGTCAGGCCTACCAGCTGGAGGCCCCCACGCTGTGGGACGTCGACTTTCGCACCGCGGTCGCCCAGGCCGAGCTGGAGGACCGCGAGCGTCCGGGTGCGATGCATCGTGTCTCGTTCGCGCTCGTCGCCGACGGCGCCACGCCGGCCGATGGCGCGGGCGGACAGATCGAAACGACGCGCCCGGAGCTGATCCCGGCGTGTGTGGCCGTGCTCGCGCACCCCGATGACGAGCGCTGGCGGCACCTGGCCGGCAGCCAGCTGCAGACGCCGCTGTTCGGCGTGCGCGTTCCGGTGCTCACGCATCCGCTGGTCGAGCCCGACAAGGGCACCGGCCTGGTGATGGTATGCACGTTTGGCGATCTCACCGATGTCACCTGGTGGCGCGAGCTGGGGCTGCCCGTGCGCGCCGTGCTCGGCGAGGACGGACGCCTTGTGGATGTTCCCTGGGGCGAGCCCGGCTGGGAGACGGCCGACCTCGAGCGGGCGCGCGCCAGCTACGCGCAGCTGCGCGGACGCAGCGTCAACCAGGCGCGCCGCGCGATCGTCGAGCAGCTTGTCGCGTCAGGCGATCTGATCGGCGAGCCCAAGCCCGTGACCCACGCGGTCAAGTTCTTCGAGAAGGGCGAGCGCCCTGTGGAGATCATCACGAGCCGCCAATGGTTCTTCAAGACCGTCGAGCACCGTGATGCGCTGATCGCGCGCGGTCGCGAGCTGCACTGGCATCCGCCGTACATGCGCGCGCGCTACGAGGACTGGGTGAACGGCCTCAGCGGCGACTGGTGCGTCAGCCGCCAGCGCTTCTTCGGCGTCCCGTTTCCGCTCTGGTACCGCGTCGACGAGAACGGTGCCGTGAGCTACGACGATCCGTTGGTGCCCGCGCCCGAGCGGGTGCCGATCGACCCGTCCACCGATGTCCCCGACGGCTACACGCCCGAGCAGCGCGCTCGCCCCGGCGGCTTCATCGCCGACCCCGACGTGATGGACACCTGGGCCACCTCTTCGTTGACGCCTCAGATCGGCGCGCTCGCCGCCGGGCAAGACGGGGACGATCGCGACGATCACACCCGGCTCGCGCAGGTCTTTCCGATGGACCTGCGCCCGCAGGCCCACGACATCATCCGCACCTGGCTGTTCACGACGGTCCTGCGCTCGCACCTGGACTACGACGTGCTGCCCTGGCGCTCGGTGGCCATCTCGGGCTGGGTGCTGGATCCCGACCGCAAGAAGATGTCGAAGTCCAAGGGCAACGTCGTGACGCCAATGCACCTGCTCGAGGAGCACGGCGCCGACGCGGTGCGCTACTGGGCGGCGAGCGGGCGCCCCGGCACCGACACGGCCTTTGACACGAGCCAGATGCGGATCGGGCGCAAGCTGGCGGTGAAGCTGCTGAACGCGTCCAAGTTCGCGCTTGCCGAGCTGCCGCCCGCCGGGGAGCTGCTCTCGCATCCGCTCGACCGCGCCGCGGTGGCGCGGCTGGCCGCCGTGGTCGACGAGGCCACCGCCAGCTTCGAGGCCTACGACTACGCGCGCGTGCTGCAGCGCGCCGAGGAGTTCTTCTGGTGGTTCTGCGACTACTACCTGGAGCTCATCAAGGGCCGCCGCTACGACACCGATCCGGATGTCGTAGGCTCGGTGAGCCTTGCGCTGCGCCTGTCGCTGTCGACCTTCCAGCGCCTGTTCGCCCCGTTCCTGCCGTTCGTGAGCGAGGAGGTGTGGTCGTGGTGGCAGCCGGGCTCCGTGCACCGGGCGAGCTGGCCCAGCGCCGACGAGCTGCGCGCCTTCCTGACCTCCAATGGCCGGGGCGGCAACGAGCAGCTCGCGATCGACGTCACGGCCGATGTGCTGCGCGAGGTGCGCGCGGCCAAGTCCCAGGCACAGGTCCCGATGCGCGCCCCGGTGCGCAGGGTTCAGGTCAGCGACACGCCCGGTCGCCTGGAAGCGCTACAGCTCGGCCTCGATGACCTCCTCAGCGCCGGCGCGATCGAGCAGATCGAGTTGGCCGAGTCCGACGAGTTCGCCGTCGAGGTCGAGCTCGCCTAGCCGCGCCGCCCGGCCTGGGATCATTCGCGCATGCAACTACCGATTCGACTCTCCCTCTTGAGTGCGACGCTCGCCGCGATCGCGCTCGCACTGGCTATCAGCGCTTCGGCGGCGTCGTCGCCGCTGAAGATCACCAACTGCACCAAGGCCTCCAGCCGTCCGAAGACAGTGACGCTGACCTGCGCCGACGCCAACACGGTCCTCGGCGCCCTGAGCTGGTCGAGCTTCGGCGGCACCACGGCGCAGGCCAAGGGCACGCTCGAAGTGAACAAATGCGAACCCTATTGCGCAGCCGGAAAATTCTCCAAGTACCCGGTCAAGGCCACGGCTTCGGGAACGCGCAAATGCAAAGGTGGGCTACGCGTCTACAGCAGGCTCAGCCTGCAGTTCACGGGCAAGTCGCCCGCCAAGGCAAACACCCTGAAGAGCTGGACGCTCAGCTGTCCAACCTGACACCGTGACCCGGTAGCGCGAGATCCCGGCGCCGGGATCTCGCGCGCCAGGCTCCTGCAGCCGCTCGCACGGGACAGGGGTCGAGTTGGCCGCGGCGATCGCGGCCCCCGCACCGCTCGCGCGCCCACCGCCGGACTCGGTCGGCCCATGCTCGGATAGGGTGCGGCCACCTATGCCCCGAACCCTGACCGCGGACCTGAAAAGCAAGGTGGGCGAGCGCGCGACCGTGCGCGGCTGGGTTCAGGCGGTGCGCGACCAGAAGCGCGTGCAGTTCGTGGTCGTCCGCGACGAGTCCGGCGCGGCGCAGGTGGTGACCGCCAAGGACGAGCCGCCGAGTCCGCTCAACGAGCAGATCTCGGCGCTCACTCCGGAGTCGGCGGTCACCGTCAGCGGCCAGGTCGTCGCCGATGAGCGCGTGAATCTCGGCGGCCTCGAGCTGCAGCTCGAGCAGCTCGAGGTCGACTCGCTGGCCGAGCCCGAGCTGCCGGTCGCGCCCGACTCGGCGCTGGACAAGCGCATCGACTGGCGCTACCTGGACCTGCGCCGGCCCGACCGCAGGCTGATCTTCGAGGTGCAGACGACGATCGAGCACGCGATGCGCGAGTACTGGCGCGAGCAGCGTTTCATCGAGATCCACACGCCCAAGCTGATGGGCTCGGCCAGTGAGTCCGGCGCCGAGCTGTTCAAGGTCGAGTATTTCGACACCACCGCCTACCTCGCCCAATCACCGCAGTTCTACAAGCAGATGGCCATGGCCGGGGGCTTTGAACGGGTCTTCGAGATCGGCCCGGTGTTCCGCGCCAACCCCTCGTTCACCTCGCGCCACGACACCGAGTTCACGAGCGTCAACGTCGAGATCGCCTGGATCGACTCCCACGAGGACGTGATGGCCTTCGAGGAGCGCTGGCTGGCGCACGTGCTGGGCGCAGTCAAGGCTGCTCGCGGTGAGCAGATCGCAAGCACGTTCGGTGTCGAGCTGACGGTGCCGACGGTTCCATTTCCGCGCATCACGCTCGCCGCGGCCAAGGAGCTCCTGCGCGAGCACGGGCACGATCCCGTGCCGGGCCCCGATCACGACCTCGACCCCGCGGGCGAGCGGGCGCTGTCGGGGCTGATCGCGGCCCAGCACGGCCACGAGTTCGCGTTCGTGACCGACTATCCCAGCACGGTGCGGCCCTTCTACCACATGCGCCACCCCGACGATCCAGCGTTGACGCGCAGCTTCGATCTGCTCTGGCGGGGGATCGAGCTCACGACCGGAGCCCAACGCGAGCACCGCCACGACGTGCTGCTCGCCCAGGCGCGGGACAAGGGCGTGGACACCGGCCCGATCTCCTACTACCTGGACTTCTTCCGCTACGGAGCCCCGCCCCACGGCGGCTTCGGCTTCGGGCTCACGCGCCTGCTGATGCAGATGCTCGGCCAGGACAACGTCCGCGAGGTCACCTTCCTGTACCGCGGCCCGCACCGGCTGACGCCCTGACCCAGCTGACCCGATACCGCGACCTCGAGGGCGCGATTCAGCGCAGACGCTGACCAGCGCGGCGGACCCGGCTCCACTGCCGAAGCGCGAGCCGGCTCACGCGGAGCGGTGGAGCACTCGCGCGAGCAGCGGCGCCAGCGCCAGGCGCCGCAGGCTCCGCACGCCGTGCCAGCCGCGCACCACGAAGGCCGCGAACAGCGCCACGTACAGACCGCCCCAGTAGACGAACGGGACCAGGATCGCAGCCGAGGGCAATGTCTGGTGAAAGATCGCGTAGACCGCCGTGCCGGCCACGACCATCAGCACGGCCGTCTGCGGCAGCGTATGGGCCCAGTGCCAGCGCGGGTCGTCGTGCTTGCGCGTGACCTTGTAGATCGGCTTTCTGTGCGGCCCGCCGAGGATCGCCTGGATCGAAGCCTTGATGAACACGGGCGCCAGCCCGCTCCAGATGATCCGCACGCGCCACAGTTCGCGCACCGGTTCGCGCTGGTGTTTGCGGCGGTCGTTGTAGGGGCGGTTCACCGCCAAGAGCCACGCCTCGTTTGCCAGGATCAGCGGCAGCATGTTCAGGATCACGCCACGCTCACTCGCCGTGAACGGAACGTAGCCCAGCAGCGCCCCGACGATGCACGGCACGTACACCAGCGCCGTGAACGCCTGCAGGTAGTAGAACAGCAGCTCGTCGAACAGCGCCCGCTGGCGCAGGTTGAGCCCCTTGAGGTTGCCCCAGATCATCAGGCGCACCGTGTCGATCGCCCACGTGCCGCGCTGCTTGTACACGTTCGGCACGTCCTCCGGCGAATGCTGGCCGACGGCGCCGACGATCGGCAGGTAGCAGCTGCGCCAGCCGCGGCGCAGCGCCTCAACGCCCGACTGCAGGTCCTCGACGAGGTTCCACGTCGGAAAGCCCCCGATGCCTTCCAGCGCCGCGCGCCTCCACACCAGCCCCGAGCCGCACGGGAAGACCGCGTTGGCGGCATGCCGGCCCAGCATCTGGCCGCGGTAGAACATCGACTCGCGGTTGTTGAACGGGTCTCCGCCGCTGACCTGCGATTCCTTGATCGTCTGCACGTACGCGAGCTTGGGGTCGTGCTCGAGCTGCCCGACCGTCTGGCGCAGAAAGCCGAGCGAGCCGAGCTCGTCGTCGCAGTCGCGCGTCTCCACGTAGTGCACCTGGGGGTGCTCGGCCAGCAGCCGCGCCAGGGCAGAGTTGAGATTGCCGGCCTTGGCCGCGCCGTCGCGTCCCGGCGCGTAGCGGTCGGGCGGCGAGTGATAGATCACCGGCATTCCCCGCAGTGCTCGCTCGAGCTCGGGGTCGTGGCCGTCGTCGCTGAGCACCACCACCATCCGCGCGCGCGGCCAGTCCTGTTCGAATACCGACAGCACCGTGCGCATGATCATCGCCCGCGACTCCCCGCAGCACGGGATCAGGATCCCCACGGCTGGCTCCTCGCCCTCGCGCAGGGGTCGCGGCGGGGGCACCGCGCGGTGCCAGTTGTTGATGATGCTCAGTGCGGTCGTGAACAGCGTCAGGCAGCTGGCCGCCACGAACGGCCACGCCAGCCAGGGCAGGCGCTCGTTGAGCGAGCCCAGCAGCCACGTCAGGTAGATCGACGCGGTGATCAGATAGAGCAAGCCGACCGTGCGCAGCAGCGCTTGGCCGGTTACCGGCGGGTAGTAGTCGCCGAAGCGCCGCGCCGCCTGGGCCATCGGGGCCGAGGGCGCAGGCTTGACCCGCTCACGCGACGTGGGCAAGCGGTTGCTGCGCCAACCGCGGCGGCGCTCCCTGACGACCTCTGGCACATGCTCAACATCGGCGCGCCCGGGGCCGCGGTTGAGCGGCGCCCGCGGTCAGCGGCGCGCTGCGGTACTCAGCCGCGCAGCGCCCGCGCCACGACGCCGGGGTGCGAGGCCAGCTTGGGCGGCAGGCGCAGGGCGAGCAGCGTCAGCGCGAACCATGGCCGCAAGTGCGGTCGAATGCGCTTGATCGTGCCGTCGGGCGCGAGCTCGAAGACCATCGCATCGTCCAGCCGCGCTCCCGAGATGCGCGACTCGGCGATCGCAAACCGGACATCGCCCTCGCCCACAGGCGGCTCCCAGCGCAGGCCCTCCAGGCTGCCATAAATGGCCCCCAGCAGGATCTCGAGATCGGCTCGGCCCCGAAACACCATGTGGCCGGAGATCGGCGACACCAGCTCGGCGTCGGGCGCGAGCGTCGCGACCAGCGCGTCGATGTCGTTCGCTTCCGAAGCGGCCAGATAGCGCGCGACCGCGTCGCCGGTGATCACGCCCGCGCCCATCAAACACCCGCGACGACGGGATCGCGCGACCGGCGCGACCTGCGCCCGTGCCCCGAGCGCCCGCCGTAGGAGCGCACCAGGCGCGCGACCGTCTCGCGCACCGCCTTGCGCGCGTCGGCCGGCTCGAGCACCGCGGCGTCGCCCGCTTCCTTGAGGATCTCGCGCACCAGCCACTCGACGCCGGCGAAGCTGAGCTCGACGACCACCGCGCCGTCGGCGCGCTCCTGAACGACATTGCGCGCCTCGCGCGCCCAGCGCGCGCGCTCGGGCGAGACCCACACGCGCGCCGTACGCGAGGCCTCGACCTCGCCGGTGCGCAGCCAGCCGTCAACCTCGGCGGCGGGATCGACCTCGGGGCGCGGCGTGAACTTGCGCTCGGACATCGCGACGTGCTTGATCCGATCGAGCCGAAAGTGGCGCACGCCGCCGCGATCGGGGTCGAACGACGCGACGTACCAGCCCTCGCGGCCGTTCGTGAGAGCGTAGGGCTCGACCGTGCGGTGCGACAGCTCGTCCTCGTTCTCCTTGAAGTACTCGAGCTCGATCAGGCGGTGGCGCACGATCGCCGTGGAGATCTTGCGCGCGATGTCCGAGTCGTCGCCCGCGTCGTGCGCCACCTGCAGCCCCTGCTCCATCGGGTCCTCGCCCAGGGCCGTGACGATCTTCTCGCGTGCGCTCGCAAGCGAGCCCTCGGGTATGTGCTCGCCGATCAGGTCGATCGCCGCGATCAGCGCCTTGGCCTCGACCGGCAGCAGGCGCGCGGGCCGGTCGAAGTTGTCGCTGTAGGGCTCGGGATCGACCTCGATCATCTCGCCCTCGGGCGTCTGCACGACCTCCGCGTACAGCACGTAGGAGCCCCCGCCGAAGTTGACCACGTTCAGCACGCCGAGGTCCTCGTGCAGCTCCTCGGGGCTGAGCTGCAGCCGCTCGCACACCTCGGCCACCGCCACCGGCTCCTCGGCGCGGCCGGACTGGATCAGGATGCTCGCGAGCGTCACCAGGCGCGCGAAGCGCTCAGGCCTGATCGTGGCATCGGCGCCGCGCGAGGCCGACGTGGAAGGGTCGTCCTCGCGAACGCGTGCGCCCTGGCGTCCGGGGCGCCCCTTGGAGGCGGCGCGCTGGGCGGCCGCCGGCGTGCGCGCGTCCGCGGACGCGCCGCTGAGCTCTTCGTGAAACGCCTCGCTGTGGCGCTCGCGCAGCAGCTGCAGCCGCCGTCCCAGCTCGCCCGCCAGCTCTGGCGGGCCAAGCAGCCGCGCGTTCGCCCCCAGCCCGAGCACCCACGCCACGAGGGTGCGCGGGCTCGAGTAGCCGGTCTGAAAGACAACGTCGCCCGCGCCGGCATCCACATCCTCTCCCGGCGCGCCGATCTCGCCGTAGCGCCCGAAGTGGCGTTCGATCTGCCAGGCGATCCGCTCGCTGATGAGGATCTCGGCAACGCCCTCCTGCTCGCCCAGCTGCCAGTCCGCGCGCCGCGCGTAGGCGCGCGGGTCGAAGTCCTGCGGCCGGCGGAAGTCGTGCTCGGCCTTGGTCGCGTACGAGACCTTGCCGCGAATCCGCGACAGGCGGAACACCCTGATCGCCTTGCGCTCGTGCGCGTACCCGAGCAGGTAGAACTCGCCGCCCTGGAACAGCAGGTGGTAGGGATCGACGCGCCGTGGCCCCGTCTCGTCGCGCTCCATCGTGTAGTACTCGAAGGTGATCGTCTTGTTGCGAAAGATCGCCGTCTCGATCTTGGCCAGGCGCGACGACAGCTCGTGCCCGCCGGCGGAGGCCGTGATGCCGAGCGCGACCGAGCGTTGCTCGGGGGCGCGCAGCGGGCTCGGCCGCCCCCAGGTGATCTGCTGCAGCGCCAGTCGCAGCGGCTCGGCATAGGCGAATTCCCCGTCGAGCAGGCTCAGCGCCGTCTGCAGCGCGGCGTGCTCCTTGTCGGAGAAAGCGATCGCCGGCAGATGGAAGTTCTCGGGGCGCAGCGAATAGTTCTCCTGCTCGGCCGCGCCATCGGTGGGACGCTCGACGGTCAGCTGGATGCGCAGCGACTCGAGCTCGGAGCGGTCGGCGTAGAAGCGCCGTGCGAACGCGTCCTCGTTCATGCCGCTGTAGCCCTCGACGTCGCGCCTGATCTCCAAAGCCGTCACGGGCCGGCGCTCGGCCATCAGGTAGGAAATCAGCGACAGCTGGCGGATCAGCTTCTCGGTGTCCTTGGCCATCCACAACAACCATAGAACCCGGCGGTGGGAACGCTCACGCGCCTCGGCCGCGCCGACCGCTATTTGCGCGCTTTCAGGCGGCCTGCCGCTGTGCCCGTCGCTGTCGTGCGGGCTCAGCGCCGTCCGTCGGCGCCGCGGAGTCCTGCGAGCGGCCAGCTGCGGCGGACTGCGCAAAGAGGGTGTCAGTCGCGCTCTCGCCTGAGCTGCGCTCCTCCGCAGTGCCCTCATCCCCGGGCGGCCCCGCAAAGAAGGCGCTCGTGTCCAGCGCCCGGTCAAAGCTCGACCAGCGCCTGCCCGGCGCGAGCGACTTCTCGAGGCGGTCGAAGCTGCCCAGACGCCCGCCGAGGTTGTCGATCATGTGCACGAGCGTCGCCTCGCGCGTGCAGGGAACGACCGGGCTGCCATGCTCGAGCGAGCCGTGGTGGGCAAGCACGATGTGCAGCACCGCCTGCTCCAGCTCGGGCGGAAAGCCCGGATCGCTGTGCTCGATCAGGCGCCGTACGCGAGCGTACCCGAGCGCGATCTCGCCCTGCAGGCGCCCGGCGTCGGTGAGCTCGATCGCGCCGGTGCCGCTGCTGTAGGCCTCGAGCTTGCCGATGTCGTGCAGCAGCGCGCCGGTCACCGCGACGTCGCGGTCGATCCCGGGAAACGTGGCGCTGATCGCGCTGACGCCCTGGGCCACGCTCAGCGAGTGCTCGAGCAGGCCGTGAGGGTAGGCCTGGTGGTAGTGCTTGGCCGCCGGCGCCGCGCGGTAGGCGCGCCACAGCTCGGACTCCGGCGCAAACGCCCGCTCGAGCAGCTCGCGCAAGTGGGGCTGGCGGACGGTCTGCAGGAGCTCACGCAGTTCCGACTCCATCTGCCCGACCGTGCGCGCCGGACCGTCGCGCAGGTCCTCGAGCGCGTAGCTGCCCGGCTCGGGCGCCGACAGGCCGCGCAGGTTGACCTGCGGCCCGAAGCGCGGGTGGACCGTGTAGCGGCCGTACACGCGCACGGGCGCGCCCGCCTGCGCCAGCTGCTCGATCTCGATGAGATCATCCCAGACCATGCACACCACGGCCGCTGAGCGATCGCCGAGCGTCAGGCGCAGATAGTCGCCGCCGTCGCGCCGCTGACGGCGCTCGACTTCGCGCACCAGCAGCACCTGGTCGAGCTCGGCGCCATCCTCCATTTCGTTGACGAACACGAGCTTGACGTTAGGCGCCGCTTCGGACGGTTCGTGTCCGATCACGGCGCGAGCGGCGCGCCGAGGCTGTGGCTCGGCTGGGGGCCGTGTCACACCCGGATAGGTTCGTGTTCGATCACAGCGCGAGCGGCGCGCCGAGGCTGTTGCCCGGCTGCGGGCTCCGTCAAACCCGGGATACTCTCCCGCGCGTGAGCCGTCGCGAGCAGATCAAGATGTCCGCCGATGAGGTCGCGGCGTTTCTGTCCGAGGAGCGCACCGTCACCTGCGCGAGCGCCGGCCCTCGCGGGTGGCCGCATCTGATGCCGCTGTGGTATGTGCTGCGCGAGGCCCCGGACGGCGCGCCCGGCCCGCGAATCTGGGCCTGGACGTATGCCGCCTCGCAGAAGGTGCGCAACCTCGAGCGCGATCCACGTGCCACCCTGCAGGTCGAGACCGGCGAGGCCTATGCCGAGCTGCGCGGCGTGATGCTCGAGTGCCAGACCGTCATCCATCGCGAGCTCGACACGGTCGCGCCGCTTGGCGCCGCGATCCTGCTGCGAAACTCGGTCCCACGCGGCACCCCGGCCCCCACGGAGATCGCCCCGGAGGCGCGCACGGCGGTCGAGGCGCAGGCGCCCAAGCGCGTCGGCCTCGAGTTCGTCGAGCGCCGGCGCGTGAGCTGGGACCATCGCAAGCTGGGCGGGGGGTAGATCGGCGGACATCCTGTCCGCCTTTTAAGGGGCAGGCGGCATCGTGCCGCCGTGACCGCTCGGCTTCGCCTCGCTCCCGATAGCCTCCGGCCAATGGCAGAGCTGAAGGGTCTGATTCTCTCGGGCGGCAAGGGCACGCGCCTGCGCCCGATCACGCACACGAGCGCCAAGCAGCTCGTGCCGGTCGCCAACAAGCCCGTGCTGTTCTACGGCATCGAGGCGATGGCCGATGCCGGGATCGAGCGGGTCGGGATCGTGATCGCCCCTGAGACCGGCGCCGAGATCGAAGCGGCCGCCGGCGACGGCTCGCGCTTTGGCCTGCAGATCGACTACATCCCGCAGGCCGAGCCGCTCGGCCTCGCGCACGCCGTGCTCACGGCCGAGCCGTTCCTCGGCGAGGACCCGTTCGTGATGTACCTGGGAGACAACCTCCTGCAGGGCGGGATCGCGGACCTCGTGGCCGCGTTCCGGGAGCACCGGCCGGACGCGCTGATCCTGCTGACGCCCGTACCGGACCCCGAGAACTACGGCGTCGCCGAGCTCGAGCCCGCCGCCGCGGGCCAGGTCGGCAGGGTCGTGCGACTGGTCGAGAAGCCCGGTGAGCCGAAGACCGACCTGGCGCTCGTCGGGGTCTACATGTTCACGCCCGCGATCCACGACGCCGCGCGCGCGATCGCGCCCTCGGCGCGCGGCGAGCTGGAGATCACCGACGCGATCCAGCACCTGCTCGACACGGGGCTGCGCGTCGAGCCGCACATCGTGCGCGGCTGGTGGAAGGACACGGGCAGGCTCGAGGACATGCTCGAGGCCAACCGGCTGATCCTCGACAATCTCGTTGGACGGATCGAAGGCGAGCTCATCGACTCGAACGTCAACGGGCGCGTCGTCGTCGAGGCCGGGGCGCGGCTCGAGCGCACCACCGTGCGCGGACCGGCGATCGTCGGGCCCGACGCGCGCCTGCGCGACTGCTACGTGGGCCCGTACACCGCCGTCGGACAGGGATGCACTGTGGCGGGCGCCGAGGTCGAGCACTCGATCCTGCTGGCCGGCTCCTCGGTGTGCGATCTCGACGGCCGAATGGAGTCCTCTCTGCTCGGGCGCAATGTCACCGTGCGCCGCTCCGACGGCCAGCCGAAGGCCTATCGCTTCATGGTCGGCGACAACTCCGATATCTCGATCCTGTGATCGGCCCTGAGCCTGTCAGGTCCGGTCCGGCTCCTCGCGGCGTTTGCAGCGCATGATCCGGCTGCTGGTCACCGGTGCGGAGGGGATGCTCGGCCACGACGTGCTGCGCGCGGGGGCGCGCGCGGGGTATCAGCTCGTCGGCGTGGACCTGCCGGAGATCGACATCACCGATCCCGCGGCCGTCGAGCAGCTGCTGCACAGGCTGCGCGGCGAGGCGAGCTCGCTGGACGCGGTCATCAACTGCGCCGCCTGGACCGACGTCGACGGCGCCGAGACACACGAGCGCCAGGCGCACGCCGTCAATGCCGACGGCGCCGGCAACCTGGCCCGTGCCGCCGCCGCGATCGACATCCCGCTGGTGCATGTCAGCACCGACTACGTGTTCGACGGCCACGCTCCGCGCGACTCCGCCGGCGGCGAGCGCGCCTACGTCGAGTCCGACCCGACCGGCCCGTGCTCGGTCTACGGGCAGACCAAGCTCGCGGGCGAGCGGCGGGTGCTGGGCGCGTCTGCGCGCCATACCGTCGCACGCAGCGCATGGCTGTTCGGGACCGACGGGCACAACTTCGCCCAGACGATGCTCACGCTTGCAAGCCAGCGCGACGCGGTGCAGGTCGTCGACGACCAGATCGGCTGCCCGACCTGGACCGGCCATCTGGCGCCGGCATTGCTGGGGCTGCTCGAGCGCGAGGTCAGCGGACTCGTGCACCTCGCCGGCGGTGGGCGGGTGTCCTGGAACGGCTTCGCGCGCGAGATCTTCCGCCAGGCCGAGGTTGCGTGCGAGGTGCAGGCGATCGGCACCGCGGAAATGCCGCGCCCGGCCCCCCGGCCGGCGTGGTCGGCGCTCGAGTCAGAGCGCGAGGACGTCCTGCCCCTGCCGCCCTGGCAGGACGGCCTCGCCGGCTACCTGGCGGCACGGGCTGGGATGATGCGCCCATGAGGCTATTGGTGTGCGGTGGAGCGGGCTTCATCGGCTCGACGTTCGTGCGCCAGCGCGTGCGCGAGCACGGCGATCAGGTGACGGTTCTCGACAAGCTCACCTACGCGGGCCGCGAGGAGAACCTCCACGACGTTCGCGACGCGCCCGGCTTTCGGTTTCTGCGCGGCGCGATCGAGGATCCCGAGGCTGTGGCGGGGGCGCTCGACGCGAGCGAGCCGGACGCGATCGTCAACTTCGCCGCCGAGACGCATGTCAACCGCTCGATCGCCGATCCCGACGCGTTCGTGCGCACACACGCGCTCGGGACCTACGTGCTGCTCGAGGCGGCGCGCGAGCGCGCGCTGCGCTACCTGCAGGTGTCGACCGACGAGGTCTACGGATCGATCGAGACGGGGACCTTCACCGAGGACTCGCCGCTGCAGCCATCCTCGCCCTACTCGGCCACGAAGGCGGGCGCCGACCTGCTCACGCAGAGCTACTTCCATACATACGGCCTGGCCGCGACGATCGTGCGCGGCTCGAACAACTACGGGCCCTACCAGTATCCGGAGAAGCTGATCCCGTTGATGGTGCTCAACGCGCTACACGGCGATGCCCTGCCCGTCTACGGGGACGGCATGCAGGTGCGCAACTGGATCCACGCCACCGACTTCGCGCGGGCGATCGGGCACGTGCTCGAGCACGGCCGGCCGGGCGAGGTTTACAACGCGGGCGGGCCCGACGAGCAGGCCAACATCCAGGTGGTGCGCCGCATCGTGGCGCTCACGGGCGCCGCCGAGTCACAGATCGAGCACGTCGGCGACCGTCCCGGGCACGATCGACGCTATTCGCTGTCCTCGCAGAAGGTGCGCGCGCTGGGCTGGACGCCGCACGTGCGCTTCGAGGACGGCCTGGCGCAGACGGTCGCGTGGTATCGCGAGAACTGCTGGTGGTGGGAGCCGATCCGCTCGGGCGAGTACCGCGCCTACTACGAGCGCCAGTACGGGCGCGCCCTCGGCTAGCCGACGCCCGAGATCCTCCATTTGCCGCCCTGCTTGACGAGCGTGAGCGTTTCGATGTGGTTCTTGCCTTCGCGGATGCTCTTGACGTGGGCGGTCGCGCTGGTGCCGTCGATCTTCACCGCTTCGACCGTCACTTCGAAGCTGTCGATCTGTTTCAGCTGGCTTTCGAGCGCCTTTTCGCAGCCTCCCGGCGCGCGGCTCAGGCGGGTCACGACCGAGCTCGCCAGGTCTTCGTGGCAGACCTTCTTGTGTTCGAGCGAGGTCGCGTTGCT
Source organism: uncultured Solirubrobacterales bacterium (assembly GCA_963713895.1). Lineage (GTDB taxonomy): Bacteria > Actinomycetota > Thermoleophilia > Solirubrobacterales > Solirubrobacteraceae > Palsa-744. The sequence continues at coordinate 184,736 of OY970210.1, forward strand.
CTGCAGGTTGGCGATCGCCTGCGCCACCGCGTGTTCTTCGCCCTTGAAGCTGCTCGTCGAGGTCGTGGTTCCGCACGCGGCCAACCCCAGCGCAAGCAGCACGAGCAGCAGCGGCGATAGCAGGCGGGCAGGCATCCGCCCGAAGGCTACGCGATCACAGATATCGAGTCGTGAGCCCTCAGTCGTTGCGCTCGTCGTCGCGGCGATACCCAAGCCGCGCCGAGATGCGGTCGGCGGTCGAGATCAGGTGCGGCCCGAGCGCGTCGACCAGCTCGTCGAGGGAGATCATCGAGCTGTGCGCCGCAAGGTTCACCGCCGCCACCACCTGGGCCTCGTCGCGTACGGGCGCCGAGATCGCATACAGCTCTGGCGCGAGCTCTTCGTCGTTGACCGCGAACCCGGCCTCGCGCACCTCCTCGAGCTCCTCGCGCAGCGCCCGCTTGCTGGTGATCGTGTTGGGGGCGCGTTTGGCCAGCTTCATCTCGCTGAACACCTCACGCTGCTCGGGCTCGGGCAGGAACGCGACCAGCAGCTTGCCCATCGCCGTGCAGTAAGCCGGCAGGCGCGAGCCCGGGTGCAGGCCGAGATCGATTTTGCTCTGGCCACGGCGATAGCTGCGGGCACGGTCGACGTAGATGATTTCGGCGCCGTCCAGCACGGACAGATTGACCGTATAGCTGGTGCGCTGGCGCAGCTCCTCGAGATAGGCATGGGCGTGCTCGCGCAGGCCGGTCGAGTTCAGCGCCGACATGCCGAGGTCGGTGACGCGCAGGCCGAGACGATACTTGCGCGAGGCCCCCTGCTCGAGGTAGCCGAGCGCCACGAGCGTGATCACGTAGCGGTGAGTCGTCGAGCGGCTCATCCCGAGCTCGTCGGCAATGTCGGCTATACCGAGCACCGGTCGCTCGGGCGTAAAGCAGCCCAGGATCGCCAGCCCGCGCTCGAGCGATTGCGAATAGCGTGGCTCGCGGAGGCTGGGTATCGACCAGGCAGGTTCGTCGGACGCCTTGGCGTTTTTGGAATTGTTCAAGCTATATCGGGCCATTTTCTCGGCTATTCATCCTATTCGTGTATTTAGAAGACTTTCGCTATGGAGAATCTTCGGTTCCAGTCAGCCGGCAGTCCCGGGACGGTGGGCCACGCCGGGACACCTCGCCGCCTCGGCACTCGCCGCAGAGCGGACCCGGCGGATTATAAACAGATTGTTTATGATTGCCAGGCGACTGAGGATTGTCGGCTGTCTGATGACGACGGTAATGCTAGTGGTGCTGGGCGCCACAGGTTGCGGATCTTCGAATCCGGCCGGCGTCGCCCTCGCGCCCCGGGCTCCGCTCCAGATCGGCTATCTCGCCTCGCTCACGGGCTATTGCGACGAATATGCCCGTGACTATGTCCAGGGCGCCCAGCTCGCGGTACGACAGATCGACGCCCGCGGCGGCGTGCTCGGACACCGGCTGGAGCTCGAGGTGCGCGACGACCGCGCAAGCGCGGACACCGGCATCAGCCGCGCGCGCGAACTGGTGGTGAACGACCACGTCAAATACCTCGCGGGCACGTGCAGCAGCGAAGTCGCCAAGGCCGTTGCGCAGCTCGTGGCCAACCCCGAGCACGTGCTCTACGTGGTCGGCGCGGCAGATCCCAGCATCTTCGACGGGGGCCCGGCGATCTTCGTGTTCGGCACGATCCCGACGGCCGCGATCGAGGCACGCAACGCGGCGGCCTACATGCGCGCGCACCCGCAGTGGAAGCGCGTCGGCGTGATCGCGGACGACTACAGCTACGGCTACCAGGTCACCACGGCGTTCAGGCGCGCCATGCGCGGGAGCGGTCAGACCGTGCTGCCGACGGTGTTTGTGCCAAGCGGCGGCGCCGACTTCACGCCGTATGTCCGGCAGCTGCTCGCACAGCATCCGCAAGCGGTGTACTCGACGGTCATCACGGGCGACGCGGTAACGCTGGTCGCACAAGGCCAGCCGTTGGGACTCTTCGAAAAAGACCATTTCCTCGGGGTGATGGACTACGGGACGATCGCCGCCATGATAAATCCGCCGCTCGGCGTGGAGGGATACACGAACTACCCCTCAGCGGCGATCTACCAAACGCCATCCGCAATCGCGCTCGGCTCGCTGGGCACGACCGTGGCCAACAGCGGGGCGGCCGGCGACGCCTTCAACCAGATCGAGCTGATCGCGCAGGGCATCGAAAAAGCCGGCTCGACCGATCCGGCCAGGGTCCGCGACGCGCTCGCCGGCGCCACCGTGCAGGCCGTCCAGGGGACGGTACGCGTCGAATGCGACCACGTGCTCGCGGCTCCGATCGCGATGGGCACCGTCAGCGGGCCCAGTGCGAGGCAGCCGTTCGCGCACTTCGAACCGCTCGCGTTGGTTCCCACGAGCCGCTACTTCGACTGCTGAGCGCGGCGAGCCGATCCACGCGGGCCCGCCCGGGCACCCGGCCGTCTGGCGCGCAGGCTCCCGGATGCGATCGCACGACCGACTCACGCCGCGAGCGGCTCGCGCTTGCGCCGCCGCTCGTGCTCGCGCGTGAACAGCCACGGCGCGCGCCGTCCGATGACCGCGCCGCGAAAGCGCTTGCGCGCCCCGTACACCACCCAGGTTGTATCGACCGCGCCGTAGCGCTCCAGCAGGCGCAGGCGCTCGGGATGTTCGTGCGCGTGGTGCAGGTGCGTCAGGCCCGCGTCGTACTCGCCTGCCAGCAGGTGGCGCGCCACCACGGGCTTCGAAGGCTCGTCGATGATCGTCTGCCAGCGCGCCAGGTCGGTATAGCCGCGGGTCGCGGAGACGATCCCGAGGCTCCGTGGCTCGGAAACGTCTCTTCGCACCAGCAGCGCCAGCTCCTTGGTCGGGTAGATGAACGTGTCGATCACGAACACCTCCGTGTGGAAGCGCTCGGTCACCAGATGCACCTGCACGTGCGCGCTGCATTGCACGAGGAACGTGTCCCGACTGCCGCGAACCCGCTCGATCGCGTCCAGCAGGTCCTCGACCAGGACGATCTCGAACGAGCGCAGGCCCTGGAACTCGAGATAGTGCAGCAGCGCGTTCTCGTGGCAGGTTCCCGATGGGCCCAGCGTGATGAACTTGGGCCGCATCATCGCCCGTGCCTGCTCGCTTGCGAGTTGCGCTGTGACTCCAGCGGATCGCCCGCGGGCACGCGCGGCGCGCGCTCGCGGGGGCCAGACCGCGCAGCCATGAGCTCGTCCTCCATCCGGCAGGTGGCGCCGATCAGCAGCTCGAACAGCTCGGCGCTGAAGTCGGCCGGCACGTCAAGCGCGGCGCCGTGCGCGAGATAGCGCGCGCGCACCGCGGCGACGCGCTCCGGCGCCATCATCGGGATGCCGTGCGCCAGCTTGTAGCGCGCGATCTCCCGGCAGACCTCAAAGCGCTCGCCGAACAGCCGCGCGATCTGCTCGTCGAGCTCGTCCAGGCGCCTTCTAAAGGGCGCCAGGCCGCTCGTCGGTGGGGCGGACTGCTGCTCGCCGGTAGAGGAGCGCACGTGCGGCACGCTCGTCGGGGAGGCGCTCTGCGCGTGGCTCGCTGGGGATCTCGGTGGCCGGGCGCTCACGGCGCGTCTCCCGCGAGCAGGCCCGACGCCAGCGCATAGCTGCATCGCGCGAGCTCCCCCAGCGCATAGCCGCCCTCCTGCACGATGCACACCGGCAGGCCGGACGCCGCCAGCAGGCGCCCGACGCGCGCGAACATCGCTGGTGCAAACGCCCAGCCTCCGTGGGGGTCGCCCGCGACCGTGTCGTAGCCAAGCGAGAGCACCAGCGCCGTCGAGCCGGCCAGCGTCTGCAGCGAGTCGCGCACGGCCGCGAGGTACGCCGCTGCCTCCGGCGCTCGCGCGAACTCGACGACCCGCTCGCGTTCGGTGTGCGGGAGCGCGGTTCGTCCGGCGACGTTCGCAACGGGCCACGCGTGCAGCGAGTGGATGCTCACGTGCGGCATCGCGGCCGCGATCGCGGCGGTCCCGTTCGGGTAGTGCAGGTCGAGATCGAGAATCCCGACCGCCCCCGCGCCGCCCTCGCCAAGCGTCCTGGCGGCCGCGGCCGCCGTGTTCAGGTAGCAGTACCCGGCCATCCAGCGCGGGCCGGCGTGGTGTCCCGGCGGGCGGCACAACGCGTAGGTGAAGCGCGCCCCCGCCAGCGTGCGCCGCGCCGCCCCGATCGTCGTGCGCACCGCCTCGCGGGCGGCGGCCACGAGCCCGGCGCGAACCGGGATGTCGGGCGGCAGGCCAGGGGGCGCGAGTGCGGACAGCACCACCGGCCGATCGCCCCGGACCCGCCACAGCGCGTCGAGGTAGTCGCGATCGTGCAACGCGCCCAAGATGCGTTCCAGGTCCTCGTCCTGCACGCCGGCCGCCGCCGATCGCACGCCGGGGTGGCGCACCAGCCCGCCGCGAAGCCTCTGCAGGCGACGATCGTCGTCCAGGCCCCGCCTGACACGCTCGCCTTCGCGGATCCACGCGGAGGAGTCATCGCTGCTACGAGGCTGCTCGATCAGCAGCAGCTCGCTCATCGTGCGCCGCCCGTCCGGTGGGCGCGTGCCGTGACCCTACCGATGCCATCCGCCGTAGCGCCATCGGCGTCCCCGATCCCCGCCGCGCCGTCGCCGTCGCGGGCCGGTCTCGGTGCGAGCGTGCGGTGCATCCGCACACCCAGCTCGCTAAACCCGCTCGCCCGGTAGAACGCCTCGGTCGCGCCGATGCCGGCAAAGCCCGCGCGCGGCAAGCCGACCTCGACGCGCTCGATCCTGCGGTCGCGCGCGAGCTCGAGGAACGCCTGCATCAGCTCGCGGGCCACCGCACGCCGCCGCCACGCCGGATCGACCCAGAGCTCCTGGATCAGCCCATAGCCGCCGGGCGCGTGCAGCGCCCGCAGCCAACTCGCAGCAAGCACCCCCACGATCCGGTCACCGGCCTCGGCCACCAGCACGGCGCCCCCGCTCGGGTCGTCCAACAGCGCCTGTGCCGCGTTGCGCGCGGCGGCCGCGTCCGGCGGCTCGCCGCCCAGCTCGACCAGCAGGCCGCGCACCGCCGCGGCCAGGGCCGGCGCGTCGGACGGGCGGGCGCGGCGCACGCGCCTCATGCCGCCCGCGCCAGCTTGTCCGCGCCCAGCGTGGGGCGCGCGGGCTCCAGCTCCACGCGCAGTGCCTCGGCCGCGTCGCTGCCGGTGACCGCCAGCGCGATCGCGCGCATCGGAGCACCGGCCTTGAGCAGCAGCTCGTCGAACTCCTGCTCGGCGTCCGACTGCATCACGATCGCGCCGCCGGCGCCGATCGTGGTGGTTTTGGCGCCCCCGGCCACCCGCATCACGATCGTGCGGATCACGATGCTCAGGTCGACGCTCCCGTCGAGCCCGAAGTAGCCGATCGCGCCGGAGTACACCCCGCGCGGCGCGCGCTCGATGTCGTCGATGATCTCCATCGTGCGCAGCTTCGGCGCGCCCGTCATCGAGCCGCCGGGAAAGCACGCGCGCACGCACTGGACCGGCGTCCGCTGCCGTTCGAGTACGCCGCTGATCGTCGAAACGAGCTGGTGCACAGAGGCGTAGGGCTCGACCGCCATCAGCTCCGGAACGCTCACGCTGCCCGGCTCGCAGACCCGCCCGAGATCGTTGCGCAGCAGATCGACGATCATCAGGTGCTCCGCACGGGTCTTTTCATCGCGCGCCAGCCCGGTGCGCAGACGCTCATCCTCGGCGGGGTCCGGCGAGCGATGCGTGGTCCCCTTGATCGGCCGCGCCTGCACGCGCCGGTCTCGACCGATCGCGAGAAAGCGCTCCGGCGAGGAGCTCAGCACGCTCAGCCCACCGAGCTTCAGATACGCGGCGAACGGCGCGGGGTTCACACGCCGCAGCAGCCGGTACAGCGACCACGGCTCGGGACTGGCGCTCGTCGAGATCTGGTCGGTCAGGCACACCTCGTAAGACTCGCCCGCCGCCAGTGCGGTCTGGGAGCGGGCGATGTCCGCGAGGTACTGCTCGCGCCCGCGCCCGCAGCGAAAGACCACGGGTCCGGGGCTCGCGTCCCCGCTCGATGAGTCGGACCCGCCGCGAGCCGCCGGCGGCGCCGAAGGCATCGGCGTGCCAGCCCGCGCGAGCACCTCGCGCACGACCTCTTCGGCATGCTCGAGCCAGCGCACCGCGTCCTCATCCGGCCGGGCGTTCGTCGCCGGCTTTGCCGGTGCGGTCGGGGCGTCGCCGGGTGCGGTCGGGGCGTCGCCGGGTGCGGTCGGGGCGTCGCTCAACGCCAGCAGATGGACACGGGCTTCCACGTGATCGACCGCCACGATGCGGTTCGCGAGCATCAGCACGGCGTCAGGCAGATCCGAGCGGTGCACGTTGGCCGAGCCGCAATCGGCCTTGCACTCGTAGCCGAGATAGCCCACGAAGCCGCCGAGCAGGCCGCGTCCGCTCGGCATCGACGTCGTCAACGGGCGCTTGGCGAGCTCGTGCTCGAGCACGGCGAAGATCGATCCGTGCACGGTTCTGCTCGTGCGAGCGCCTCGCGCGGTCACGCTGCCGGCCTCGACGTCGTACTCGAGCACGCATCGCCCGGGCCCCGCGCTCGTCCCGAGAAACGAACACCGCGCCAGCGATGTCGGGGCATCGGCGCTGTCCAGCCAGAAGGCATATTCGGCATCGCCGAACAGCCGCTCGAACAGCAGCTCGGTCGAGGGCTCGCCCGCCAGTGAGCGCACGGTCAGCATGAGCGACCGCTTGCCCGTCGACGGCCCACGCGCGCGCGCTGCGCCGGGAGAGTGTTCGGGTGCGGCGCCGGGGGAGTGTTCGCGTGCGGCGCCGGGGGAGCGTTCGCGTGCGGCGCCGGGGGAGCGTTCGGGTGCGTGCTCGGATGGGTGGGCTGGCGGTTGCGTCGTGCCCTCGCGCAAAGGCCCACGCGTGCGCGCGCGTGCGCGCGTGCGCTGTCCGCCGGAGGAACCGCCGGACGGAGGGTCGGAGCTGGCGGGACGCCAAGCGGCCGCGGATGCCCGGGGCGAGGTTGCCGCCGATGCGCGGGACGAGCCGGCGGATCTGTGGTCTTGCGCGAGCGCGTAGAAGTTCTCGACGAGCCTGCGCCCATGTTCGGTGGCGATCGACTCGGGATGAAACTGCACGCCCCACAGCGGGCGGCGCTGGTGTTCGATCCCCATCACCACGCCCTCGTCGGTCCACGCGATCACCCGACCGTCGGGTCCGAGCGGTCCCGTGACGGCCAGCGAGTGGTAGCGCACCACCGAGAAGTCCTGCGGAATGCCGGCGAACAGGCCGCCTGCCGTATGTCGCACCCGGCTCAGGCGCCCGTGCATGACCGTGGGCGCGCTCCCGACGGCTCCCTCGAGCACGTGCCCGAGGCCCTGATGACCGAGGCAGATCCCGAGCACCGGGACCGCGCTCGAGCGCAGGATGTCGGCGCACACGCCGAAGTCATGCCAGCGCTCGGGACGCCCCGGTCCGGGCGACAGCACGATCGCCTCGAAGTCCCACCGCGACAGCGCCGTCCAGGAGACCGCGTCGTTGTGGATCACGATCGGCTCGAGCCCGCGGGCGGTCGCGAGCAGCTGAAAGACGTTGTACGTGTAGGAGTCGTAGTTGTCGATCAGCAGCGTTCGTCTCACGGCGCGTCCTGGAGGCCGAGACCGCGCGCGCTGCGCTCGAGCAGCGTCTGCACCACGTGCTGGACGCGCTCGCTGCGATCGCGCTCGAGATACCAGCGCGCGAGATGCCTCAGGTAGTGGGCCAACGGGCGCACGTCCAGACGCTGCACCGCCAGGCGCAGGTAGCGGCGGTACAGCTCGGCCTGGACCACGGCGAAGCGATAGTCGAGGTCGCGTACCGCGCTCGTGCCACGCGAGCTTGTCAGGCCGCGCCGGGCCCGCGCGCGAACCAGATCCCAGCCCAGGCTCTCGTCGGCGAGCAGCAGCTTGTCGGGCTCGAAGTCGATGCGCGGAGCGACCGGATGGGGCAGGAAATAGCCGAGCGCGATCTGTGCCGCCACGCGTTCGGGATACGGGTGCGCGCGGCGCACCTCGCGCATCTCCGGATCGGCGTCGAGCCGCGCCTCGATCCATTCGCCGAGATCGTCGATCAGCAGCGCCCCCTGGCTTGATGCGAGCGCGCGCTTCTGGTGCGAGACCATGCCGTTGAAGATGTCGTTCGTCGGATGGATCGCGTGGCCGTTCCCGTCGCCGCCCGGCGCCGGCAGCAGCTCGTCCATCAGCTTGCGCCGGCAGGTGACGTGCGAGACCCACTCGGTTCCGCACACCTGCATCGAGGTCACCCGATCGAGCTCGGGCGCCGTCATCCAGTAGGCCAGCGCACGCATGTGCTGCGTCGGCACACCGTCGGCCCGCACGAGCGGGAGCTCCGCGAAATCAGCAAGGCCCGTGGCATAGGCGATGACGCCGTCCTCGCGCCGGTACAGGCGTCCGTCGCGCAGGCCTGAGGCGGTCAGCTCGGCGGCCTGTGCGAGAAAGTCGGACTCGAAGAAGACGCGGTCGAAGGCGATTCCCAATCGCGCCAGCGTTCTGCGCTGCCCCGCGATCACCCAGGCGCGCGTCTTGGACCACAGCTCCAGCGCCTCACGCTGACCGGCGAGCACCCGTCGCAGCAGCTCGTCGGCGGCATCGTCCCGCAGCGTCAGCTCGCGGGTCAGCGAGTCTTCGGGGTGCTCGATCTGCGATCCCTCGAACACCGCCGAGGCGACGTAGTCCGCGTAGCAGACGCCCACGAAGTGGTCGCTCTTCTCGTCGCCCTCGGGCCAGGAGTCTGCGTGGCGCCCGCTTTGCATCACGCCCGCCATCGCCTCGCCCATGCTGCGCCCGGCGTCTGAGATCAGGCTGCGGCGCTCGACCCGGGCCCCCGCCTGTGCCAGCGCCGCGGCCAGCGCATTGCCGATCGCAAGGTTGCGCAGGTGCCCGACGTGCAGGGCCTTGGTCGCGTTCGCGTCCCAGAACTGCACCGAGTAGCGCTCGCCGTGCGCGAGGTCGGCCAGCGTTGCCTCGGCGCTGCCCCCGGCCTCCAGCGCCGCTCCGGCCGTCTCGATCCATTCGTCGTCGAGACGCACCGCGACGCCGTCGCAGTTGGGCGTCAGTCGCTGCACCCAGGGCTCGCTCTCGATCTGCGCGAGGGCGGCGAGCGACTCGGCGTCCTCGCGCCAGGCGGGCGTGCGCGGCACCAGCTTGAGGTCGTGCGGCCCGCGCGGGCGCCGCGGGGCGCGTGCGGCCCAAGGCGCGACACCCCCATCCACGGTCGCGAGCGTCTCGAAATAGTCAAACAAATTGGCCGTCATCGTGCACGGGCTTGGCAGGGTCACGATCGGCGCGCTGAGCGTTGCGTTGTCATAGCCATGCACCAGCCGGGGCTCGAACCCGGATCAACGGCGTTTAAGGCCGTCCCTTTAACCGATTAAGGCACTGGTGCTCATCGAGATTGGTGCTCATCGAATCAACTCGAGACGTCATCGCGGAGCCTTGATCTCAGCTCGAGTCCCGCTCCGTTGAACGTCTCCATCTGGACGACGAAATTCCGCAGCGTCGAGTGAGTATCAGTGATTTCCGGTTATCATAGCTACGCGATTTCACGTGACAAGCTCGGGGATGGCGGCAAGCGGCCGCACATACCGATAAAGCCCTGCAAAGGCGCTCTATTGTCGGGATTGCGCAAAAGGAAACAGCAAAGCCATTATTGAGGTGAAATAGAAACAGAGCTCGAAAAGTCGGCGAGAGAGAAACGCAAGCGACAAGATTTGGAGTGGAAAACATGGCAGATATCGTCGATGCGCGCCCCCGCACTGACTCTCGTACGGACGCAGCACCCACCCGCCTGCCGCCGAGTCCGTGCCTGGCGAGCGCGCGGCTGCCGCCGGGCCCGCGCCTACCGAGTACGTTGCAGGCCATCGCCTGGACGTGGCGCTCGCTGCCGTTCATGGAGCGCTGCCGCGAACGTTACGGCGACACCTTCACCTTGCGGGTGCGCCACGGTGGGACGTGGGTACTGGTGTGTGACCCTGAGGACATCAAGCGCGTGTTCACGGCCGATCCGAGCAGGCTCGGCGTGGGCGAAGCCAACACGCTGCTTGGCCCGGTGCTCGGGCCCCGCTCGGTGATGCTGCTCGAGGAGCCCGAGCACATGACGCGCCGCAGGCTGATGCTGCCCCCGTTCCACGGCCGGTCGGCGATGGAGGGATACGGCGAGATGATCTCCGAGGTCACGCGCGAGGCGGTCGCCACGTGGCCGCGCGGGCGTCCGTTCGAGCTGTGGCCGCGAATGCAGGAGATCACCCTCGAGGCGATCATGCGCGTGGTCTTTGGGCCGCTGCGAACCGGCTCGCTGCTGCGCCTGCGCGGGCTGTTGCGCGAGCTGACCGAGCACATGAACATGCCGCGGCGCCTGGCCCTGCTGGCCGTGCTGGGGCCGCGCTCGATGGTCGGCGATCCCAGCTTTCGTCGCACCCTGCAGCGCGTGGAGGCCGCCGTGCTCGAGGAGATCCGCAAACGCCGCACGCAGGCGGCGAGCTGCCCCGGGTCGGACATCGCGTCGCTGCTGGCGGGCGCGCGCTACGAGGACGGCGCGCCGATGACCGCCCGGGACCTGCGCGATGAACTGGTGACGCTGCTGCTCGACGGACCGACGTCAACCTCGCTGGCGTGGGTGTTCGAGCGCCTGCTGCGCCACCCCGACAAGCTCGCGCGCGTGCGCGAGGAGGTCGCGCGCGGCAAGACCGACGCCTACCTGGACGCGGTCATGCGCGAGACCTTGCGACTGTGCCCGCCGGTGCCGATCGTCGTGCGCAAGCTGCTCGCCCCCGTGCAGCTCGGCGGCTTCACGGTCCCGGCGGGCACGATGGTCGCACCCTGCATCCATCTCGTGCACCGCCGCGCGGACGTCTACCCGCGGCCCCGCAGCTTCATGCCCGAGCGCTTCCTGCAGCGGCCCGCCGGCACCTACACGTGGATCCCCTTTGGCGGCGGCGCCAGGCGCTGCCTGGCCGCGAGCTTCGCGCTGCTCGAGATGAAGCGCGTGACCGCGTCCGTGCTCGCGGAGGTGCAGCTGCGCCCGGCGCAGTCGCCCTCGGAGCAGGTGAAGAGGAGCGCCATCTCCTATAGCCCCGGTCGCAGGGGACTGGTGATCGTCGCCGGCCCCGGCTCGGGTACGGGCACGCAAACGCCGTCCTGCGCGCAGACGCCCTCCTGCACGCAGACGCCCTCCTGCACGCGAACGCCCTGCTCCTCGTCAACGCGCGCACGCGAGGCGGCCGTGGCGTGAGCGGCACGCCGAACACGCCCGCGCCCGAAGCCGATTTGGTCGTCGTCGGCGCCGGCGCCAAGGCCGCCGCGATCGCCGCGAAAGTCCACGTGCTCAACAGCCTTGGCCTGGGCCCGGTCGCGCTGACGATCGTGGAGGCGGCCGAACCGGCAGCATCGTGGTCGGGACGCAACGGCATGACCTCGGGCGAGGAGCCGCTGGCGATCCCGCCGATCAAGGACGTCGGTTTCCCGTATCAGAGCCATCAGAGCTTCGGCGACCCCCACGGCGACGCGATCGACCGGGCGATGCTCCCGTTCACCTGGCAGCGCCACATGATCGAGCAGCGCCGCTACGTACGCTGGGTCAACGCGGGCTCGCCCCCGATCCAGCATCGCATCTACGGGCGCTACCTGGCCTGGGTGCTCGAGCGCGCCACCGAGGGCGTCACGCTCGTGCGCGGGCGCGTGACCGGCGTGTCGCTCGACTCCGAGCGACGCTGGTCGATCGACGTCAGCGAGTCACACGCCGCGCCTCGTTACGTGGCCCGGGCGCTCGCGCTCACGGGGCCCGGTGTGCACCGGCGCTTTCCCCACGATCCCGACGCCGCGGACCGCGTCTTCCACTGCGACTCCAGGCGCGTCGAGCTCGCACGCATCCCGCCTGATCACAGCGCCGAGATAGCCATCGTCGGTGGCGGCGAGAGCGCGCTCAGCTGCGTGGCGTTCCTGCGCGCCTTCCGGCCGAGCGCGCGACTGACGATCTACACGCCGAGGCTGCCGCTCAGCCGGGGCGAGAGCTTTCTGGAGAACCGCGTCTTCTCAGACCCCGATGAGGTTGCCTGGGAGTCCCTGGACGAGCGAACGCGCAGGGACTTCGTCAGGCACTGCGACCGCGGCGTCTTCGACCCGCAGACCCTCGCGATGATCGCCTACGACGAGCAATGTCAGTTCATCACCGGACGAGTCACCTACGTGTCCCAGACGCGAGCACGCGGGGGCGTGTATCTCGACTACATCTGCGCAGACGGCGTCACCTGCGTCCGTCACGAGTATGACTACGTGGTCAACTGCACCGGGTTCGACCTGCTCGAGCAGCTGCGCGGCCTGTTCGAGCCGGCCGTGCGGGCGCAGATCGAGGAGCGCGTGGGTGCGCTGTGGGACCGTCCGTCCGGCAGCGAGATCCCGATCGGGCGCAACCTCGAGCTGGTGAACATGCGTCCGCGACTGTACATCCCGGGCCTGGGAGCGCTCAGCCAAGGACCGGGTTTCGCCAATTTGGGCTGCCTCGGGCTGCTGGCCAATCGCGTGCTCGAGCCGCTCGTGCTCGAGTCCGCCGGCGTGAGGGCGAGCATTCGTGGCGCCGCAGTCGGAAACAAACAACTCGCATGATTTGACATAGCGGATTTCGATGTTCTAGGCTCGCGCCGGTGCTACCGCCACACGCAAGCCCAGACGTGCGCGCGAGCCTTCACCCCAGGTGAGCGATGCCCTCTCCCTCGCGTCAGGCTCGTCGAGCACAGGAACGCCGCAAGGCCAGCTCCGGCGGCGCAGGCGCGCGTGGCGGGAAAGGCTCGCGGGAGGAATCCGGCCGCGTGGGACCTCGGGCGGGCGTCTCGCGCAGCGTGCGCAGGATCCCGCGCGCTGCATGGCTGGCGGCCGCCGCGCTGGCGGTGCTGGTCGTGGCCGGCATCGTGATTGCCTCGCCGGGCTCGTCGTCGTCGCCGTACAGCTCGCTGCTGACCGGCTCGGGCTACCCCAACACGGATACCTCGAACACGCGCCATGTCGGCGGCCCGATCGACAGCTCGACGGTGTCGAAGCTCGAAGTCGCATGGTCGCTGCCGCTAGCCGCGAAAAGCGAGTACGGCAGCTACTCCTCGACGCCGATCATCTCCGATGGGGTCATCTACTCGCAGGACCTGGCCTCGAACGTGCAGGCCATCGACCTGAAGACCGGCAAGGTGATCTGGAGCAAATCCTACGAATCGCCCGACCAAGGCCCGAACGGGCTGGTGGTTCAGGACGGCATCGTGTTCGGCGCCACCGCCACGGCGGCGTTCGCGCTCGATCAGAAGACGGGCGCGCAGATCTGGTCGGTGCCGCTCGTGCGAAACGAACACGAGGGCATCGACATGGCGCCCGGATACCACGACGGGATCGTCTACGTCTCGACCGTCCCCGGCAACAACAGGCAGTTCTACGGCGGTGAAGCCGTCGGCATCCTGTGGGCGCTGGAAGGCAAGACCGGCAGGAAGCTGTGGCACTTCGACACGGCTCCTGAAAGCCTCTGGTCGAGTGAAAACGTCAGCATCAACTCCGGCGGCGGGGTGTGGTACTCGCCGGCCTTCGACGCAGAAGGAAACATGTACATCGGTACCGGCAACCCGGGGCCGTTCCCCGGCACCGGTCAGTTCCCGTGGGGGTCGAGCAGGCCCGGTCCGAACCTTTACACCGACTCGATCGTCAAGCTGAACGCTCAGACCGGCAAGGTCGAGTGGTACTACCAGCTGACACCCCACGACCTGTATGACCGCGACCTGCAGGACCCGCCGATCCTCGCGAACGTGGCGGGCAAACAGGTGGTCCTCGCCGCCGGCAAGGCGGGCTTCGTGATCTGCCTCGACGCCCAGACCGGAAAGCTTCTGTGGAAGCGCTCGGTCGGGGTCCACAACGGTCACGACCAAGACGGCCTGTACGCGATGCGCCATGAATATTCGAAGCTCCACCTGCCCGAGACCGTCTACCCGGGCCTGCTGGGCGGTGTGATCGCGCCGATGGCCACGAACGGCGCGAGCGTGTTCGTGCCGGTCGTCAACCACCCGGTGACGTATGAAAACCAGAGCGAACCGCGGGAAAACGGGCCGAACACCGGTGAAGTCGTGGCGCTGAACGCGGCGACCGGGGCCGTCGAATGGGACCACAAGCTGCCCGCCGCTGTGTATGGCGCCGCGACCGCCGTCAACGATCTCGTATTCGCGACCGACTTCGAAGGCAAGCTGATCGCATTCGATGCGCATGGTGGAGAACCGGTCTGGGAAACGCAGCTGGCGGCCGGCACCAACACCGGGGTCGCGGTCGCGGGCGACACGCTCGTCGCTCCCGCCGGCATCGCGATCGCGAGCGGCCAGACCCCAGAAATAACCGCCTACCGCCTGCCGGCCGGCGGGTAGCTGTTGTCCGCGGGCCGTCGAACGTCAACAATCGCCAATTGCCCGAGGCTGCTGCGAAAATGGGCTGGCCGGAGCCACGGCAGGTGAATGGGAAACGCCGGTGGCCATGATTCGATAATTGGAACTACAGTCTGTGTAGGTCGAACAGGCTTGGGCGTCGTCTTTACCCTCTCCGACGGCGCTCGGGCGAGATCGAGGCGTCCCCCCGACGGTGCCTTGGTCTCGGCGGGCGTCGCGGCCACGGGATGGCGCGGCGCCCGTCAAGCCTTGCGCGCAGGCCGGGTCTCGCGCCCGCGCTAGCCTGAACCGGCGTGGTCGCCGACAGCCCCCTCTCGTGTTTCTCCCCACGTGTGCGAACGTGGTTCAGCGAGGCGTTCGCGGCTCCCACGCCCGCTCAGGCGCAGGCCTGGCCCGCGATCGCCCGGGGCGAGAACGTGCTCCTGTCAGCCCCGACCGGCTCGGGCAAGACGCTCGCTGCGTTCCTGTGCGCGCTGGACCGCCTCGGTGTGGGACGCGAGGACGTCGCGCCGGGGGCCGGAGCCGATGACTCCCGGCGCGGTGCGATTCGCGTCGTGTACGTCTCGCCCCTGAAGGCGCTCGCCTACGACATCGAGCGCAACCTGCGCGCCCCTTTGCGCGGTATCGGCGCCGATGAGCTACGTGTCGGCATCCGCACCGGCGACACGCCCCAGCGCGAGCGTGCGGCGATGCTCCGCAGGCCGCCCGACATCCTGATCACGACGCCAGAGTCGCTGTATCTGCTGCTCACCTCGCAGGCCGCCGCGCTGCTCGGCGCAGTCGAGCTCGCGATCGTGGACGAGATCCACGCGGTCGCCCATTCCAAGCGGGGCTCGCATCTCGCGCTCACGCTCGAGCGGCTGCAAGCGCTCTCGCCGGGCATGCAGCGCGTCGGACTCAGCGCGACCCAACGCCCACTCGATGAGATCGGCCGCTTTCTGGCGGGAACCGGACGCGCGGTGACCATCGTCAACGCATCCGCGCCCAAGCAGCTCGACCTGCGCATCGAAGTCCCGGTCGAGTCGATGGCCGACCCCGGATCCGCCACGCCGAGCGACGCGCCGGATCCGCTGGAGCCGCTGGCGGGTGGCGAGTCCACGCGGGGCTCGATCTGGCCGGCGATCTACCCAGAGCTGCTGCGAGCGGTGCACGAGCACAGCTCGACGATCATCTTCGTCAACAACCGCCGCGCCGCCGAGCGCGTCGCGCTGCGTCTGAACGAGCTGGCGGGCGCCGAGATAGCCCGCGCCCACCACGGCTCGCTCTCGCGCGAGGAGCGCACGCGCGTCGAGGAGCTGCTGAAGGCCGGTGAGCTGCCGTGCCTGGTCGCAACCAGCTCGCTCGAGCTGGGAATCGACATGGGCGCCGTCGATCTCGTCCTGCAGGTCGAGTCGCCCAAGTCGGTCGCCCGCGGCCTGCAGCGCGTCGGGCGCGCCGGACACAGCGTGGACCGGGTCAGCCGCGGCCGTATCTTCCCCAAGTACCGCGGCGACCTGCTGGAGTGCGCCGTCGTCTGCCGCCTGATGCGCGCCGGCGAGATCGAGCCGACCACCGTGCCGCGCAACGCGCTCGACGTGCTCGCGCAGCAGATCGTCGCGATCGTCGCCTCGAGCGAGCGCCGCATAGCGAGCGAGTCGCACACGCAGGCACCGGACCGATCGGATGGTGGCGCACCGATCGAGTCCGACGGGGTCTCCGTCGATGACCTCTACGGGCTGGTGAGGCGTGCGTACCCGTACAGCGCGCTATCGCGCGAGCTGTTCGAGCGGCTGCTCGACATGCTCGACGGGCGCTATCCGTCCACGGAGTTCGGCGACTTGCGCGCCCGCGTCGTGTGGGACCGCGTCGCCGGCGTGCTGCGACCGCGCCGTGGCGCCCGCCAGCTGGCGGTGGCCAACGCCGGCACGATCCCCGACCGCGGCCTGTACGCCGTCACGCTGCCCGACGGCCGGCGCGTCGGCGAGCTCGATGAGGAGATGGTCTACGAGGCCCGCCCCGGCCAGGCGTTCTTCCTGGGCGCCTCGACCTGGCGGATCGAGGAGATCGGCCGCGACCGCGTGATCGTGACGCCGGCGCCCGGAGCGCCCGCGTCCGTGCCTTTCTGGAAGGGCGACACGCTCGGGCGCCCGGTCGAGCTCGGCCGCGCGATCGGCGCATTCGTGCGCTGGGCCGTCGAGCAGGACGAGGCAACGCTGCAGCGCGAATACGATCTCGACGAGCGCGCCGCGCGCAACCTGCTCGAGTACCTGCGCTCCCAGCTCGCGGCCACGCGCGTGCTGCCCAGCGACCGTACGATCGTGCTCGAGCGCTTCCGCGACGAGATCGGCGACTGGCGCGTATGCGTGCTCACTCCGTTCGGGGCGCGCGTGCACGCGGCGTGGGGCCTGGCGATCGCGGCGCGCGTGCGCGAACGCTTTGGGCTGGAGGCCGAGGCGCTGTGGTCCGACGACGGCATCGTCCTGCGCCTGCCGGACCTCGATGCGGCGGAAGGCGAGGCGCTCACGCTTGCCGAGCTCGTCGCGATCGAGCCCGACGAGCTCGAGGCGATCGTCACCTCCGAGCTCGGCTCGAGCGCGCTGTTCGGAGCCCGCTTTCGCGAGAACGCCGCGCGCGCGCTGCTGATCCCACGCGCCTGGCCCGGCCGTCGCACGCCGCTGTGGCAGCAGCGCCTGAAGGCCCAGAGCCTGCTCGAGGTGGCGCGCCGCTACGAGGACTTCCCGATCGTGCTCGAGACCTACCGCGAGTGCCTGCAGGATGTGCTCGACCTGCCGGCCGCGCGCCAGCTGCTGCGCGACCTGCAGACGCGTGAGCTGGGGCTGGTCGAGGTCGAGACCCAGACCGCGTCGCCGTTTGCCGGCGCGCTGCTGTTCGACTACATCGCCACCTACATGTACGAGGGCGACACGCCCGCTGCGGAGCGCCGCGCGGCGGCGCTCTCGCTGGACCGCGACCTGCTGCGTGAGCTGCTCGGGTCCGAGGAGCTGCGCGAGCTGATCGACGCGGGCGCCCTGGCGCGCGTCGAGGACGACCTGCAGCGGCGTTCGCCGCACACGGCCGCGACCGGACGCGACGAGCTGCACGACGTCCTGCGCACGCTCGGCGACCTCACGGCGGCGGAGATCCGCGAGCGCGTGCTCGAGGGAATCGACGCCGACGAGCTGCTCGAGCGCCTGCTGCGCGAGCGGCGCGCGATCGCGCTGCGCCTCGGCGGCGAGCAGCGCTACGTGGCGGCCGAGGAGGCCGGGCTGTGGCGCGACGCGCTCGCCGCCGTGCCGCCGGCGGGGCTGCCGGCGGCGTTCCTGGCCGACGTCGAGAATCCGCTCGAGCAGATCGTGGCCCGCTACGCGCGCGCGCACGGCCCGTTCGCCAGCGGCGCGCTGCGCTCCCGCTACGGCCTCGACGCGAGCGCCGCGCTGCGCGAGCTCGAGCGCGCCGGCGCGATCGCACGCGGCGCCATCAGGCCAGGAGGGGTCGATCTGGAATGGTGCGACGTCGAGGTTCTGCGTCGCGTCCGCCGCGCCTCGCTGGCCGCGCTGCGCAAGGAGATCGAGCCTGCCGCCCAGCGCGCGCTCGCCAGCTTCATGCCCGCCTGGCAGGGAATCGATCGCCACACCGCGCAGGGGGCCGGGATCGAGCGCCTGCGCGAGGTCCTCGTGCCGCTGCAGGGCCTCGCGCTGCCGGTCGCGGTGTGGGAGAGCGACGTCCTGCCGCGCCGGCTCGGCGCCTACTCGCCGAGCTGGCTCGACTCGCTGTGCGCCTCCGGAGAGCTCGTGTGGGTGGGCGCGGGGCCGCTCGGCCGCGCCGGCCGCGTGGCGCTCTACTTCCGCGAGGACGCGCGTGTATTGAGCCCACCCAGCCCGCCGCCCGCCGCTCGCCCGCCCGCCCGGCCCGAGTCCCCCGAGCTGCCCGAGCCGCCCTTGACGGCGGAGTCGCCTACCCGTGAGCTGATCGGCGCGCGCCTGCGCGCGGGTCCGTGCTTCTTCCTGGACCTGCTCGCCGAGCTCGACCTGCCGGCCGAGGAGCTGCGCGAGAGCCTGTTCGATCTGGTGTGGTCCGGCGCCGTCACAAACGATGCGTGGGCACCGCTGCGCGAGCTTGCGGGTGGCGCGTCGCGCGCACGTGGCCAGGCGCGGCTGCGTCTGGCCGGGACTCCGGGCCGCCCCGCCCCGGGGCGCTCGCGCTTTGCCGCGCGCCGCCTGGCCCCGCGCGCGCCCGCGCCCGCGCACCCGCCGGGGCGCTGGTCGCTGACCGAGCCGCTGTTCGGCGGCGGCCCCGGGGCAGATGCCGGCGCCGCGCCGCTGAAAGCCCGCGCACGCGCCGAGCACGCGCGCGCCCTCGCGGAGCTGCTGCTCGAGCGCTACGGGATCGTCACGCGCGAGCACGTTCTCGCGGAGGGCCTGCCAGGCGGCTTCGCGGGACTCTACGGCGCGCTATGCGACCTCGAGACGCTCGGCGTCTGTCGCCGTGGATACTTCGTCGAGGGTCTCGGCGGCGCACAGTTCGCGCTGCCCGGCGCGGTCGAGCGCCTGCGCACACGCGGTGCCGCACCCGCTGCGGCCGCGGCCGCGCTCGTGCTGTGTGCCTGCGACCCGGCGCAGCCCTTCGGCGCGGTGCTGGCCTGGCCGCGGTCCGCCCACACCGAGCGTCGCCCCGCGCGCGTGGCGGGAGCCTACGTGGTGCTCGTCGCGGGCACGCCGGCGCTGTATGTCGAGCGCGGGGGTCGCGGCCTGTTGACCCTGCCCGAGGCGCCCGCCGCCGAGGAGCAGCTGCGTGCGGCGCTGGGAGCGCTCGCACAGGCGGTCAGACACGGCCGTGTAGGGCGGCTGGCGCTCGAGCGGATCGACGGCGCGCCCGCGATCGGCTCGAAGTGGGAGACGCTGCTCACTGAATCCGGCTTTCGCTCAGGCCCGCGCCGGCTCACGTTGAGCGCCTGAACGCCGCGGCCCGCGCGCTCGCGAGCCGGGCGCGTGAGGCCGTCGTTCGAAGGCCCTGAGTTATCCCTGCTCGAGCAGCCAAATCGGGGAATCCGTACACTTGCGTTTATCCGGTCCTGACGATGTGTTGTCTGTCGGACACGCAATCTGGGTAGAGGTGTTTGCCGAAAGGCCCAAATACAGCGGATAAGAAAGATTTGCATCGCCTCTTGTTTTTGCCTATCTTCTCGAATCGTGGGGATGGACGGAATGCAAAGGGAGGCCGGACCTTTGTACCGCAGGCTCCCGCACGGTCCGCATGGCATGGCCCGCGAGGAGGTCGCCCGCAACCAGCGCGCGCGCCTCTACGGCGCCATGATCCAGTCGATTGCCGAGCACGGATACCGTGACACGACCGTCGCCAACGTGATTGGCCTTGCGGGCGTTTCGCGCCGGGCCTTCTATGAGCTGTTCTCCAACAAGAAGGCCTGCTTCGTCGCCACGTACGACATCGTGGTGGCGCGCTCGCGCAAGCGCGTGCTCGAAGCGTGGAGTCGCGAGCGCGGCTGGGCCAATCGCATGCACGCCTCGTGCAAGGTCTTCCTCGAGGACATCGCCGGCGACCCCAGGGGCGCACATCTCGTGCTGATCGACTCGCTCGGCCTCGGCGCGACCGCCCGCGAGCGCATGCATCTGGCGGGCGCCTGCTACGAGCGCCTGATTCTCGCCGCCCTCCGCGCCGGCCCCGGCAGCGAGCAGCTGCCGACGATCGCCGCCCGCGCGACGGTCGGCGGACTGCGCCAGGTGGTCTTCAATCGCCTGCGCGCAGGTCGCGGCGGGGAGCTGCGCACGCTCGCCGACGAAATCCTCGACTGGATCGAGGCGTATCGCTCGCCGGCGAGCAGCCGCCTGCGCGTCTTCCCGTTGGAGGGTCCGATGCATGTCCCGATCGAGCCGGCGGCCTTTCTGACAGGCGAGGACCGGCGCACGCGCGCACTGGGCGCGATCGTGCATCTAACGCTCGACGAGGGCTATGCGACGATGACCGATGCGCAGCTGGCGCAGTTCGCCTGCATGTCAACCGAGGCCTTTCACAAGCAGTTCCCCGGCAAGGAGGCGTGCTTCATCGCCCTGCTCGAAGAGATCGCGCGCGAAGCGATCGAAGCCGTCGAAATGAATGTCGTGGACGCCGAGGACTGGCCCGAATATGCGTACCTCGCGGTGATGTCGTTCATCGAACACATCGTCGCCCACCCGACTCTGCTGCGGGTGGCCTTCGTGGACCTGTTCGAGGTCGGCCCAGGCGTGATCGACTGCATGGCCGCTCCGATCGAGCGGCTGATCGAGCTCGTCACCGAGAGCGCCCCGGAACCGCGTCGCGCGCCCGGGGTCATGCTGGAGCTGCTCACGGGCGCTGTCTGGGACATCATCAGCGCCTACGCATCCAGCGAGCGGCCACGCGCGCTGCTTCGCATGGCCGACATGATCGCCTTCCTGACGCTCGCCCCCTACGTTGGGCCGCGCGAGGCGATCGACACGATCGAGCAGTGCCGCCTCGGCGCGCCGCGCTTCCGGCGGGTCGCTTAGCTGAGACCCTGGTCAGGCTGTCAGCGCGGCGAGGCGAGCCGCGGGCGGCCTGTGCGCTCGGCGCTCGTCAGCCGATCGTGCACTCGCCGGCGCTGAAGCCCGGCGGGTCGGCGTCGGCGACGCCCTGATGGCCGGCCGAGGTGGCGCGCGTGACTTCGTGCAGCACTTTGCCGTTCTGGCGCCACTGGAACGTGACAAATCCGCGCATCGTGTACGCGGGCTTGCCCTTGGCGGGCATCAACTGGAAGCTCGTGCCGCCCTGGCGCACGGTCTTGGCCGGGCCGACTGCGATCAGGCCGGAGCTGCCTCCGTGGGCGAGGTCCACCCACGTGTTCTTGCCTTGCAGGTACTGGAGCTGAAAGTCCATGTACATCGCGTCCTGCGCACTGCCGTCGCCCGGCATCGAGCCGCGAATGCCAATCGTGTCGCGCTGGTCGGCAGGATCGCAGACATCCACGGTCGCCCACAGTTCCCGCGAATGCGCCAGCGAGCTCGTGGACGTGGACGTGGACGTATTCGCGATCGCCGTGCTCGCGCCGGCCGTGTGGGCACTCGCGACCGGCGCCTCGGCGGTTAGCAGAGCGCCACCGGCGCAGCCCGTCGCACACACGAACGCGATCGCGATCTGGTGGACTTTGCGGAGTCGGCGGATCATCGAAGTTGACGTATCAAGCGCACGTTGTCTTTAGGTGAAGATAGCGCCGTCATGCGCAAGCGCGGGCCGGTTGGCGGCGTGCCCGAGGCGTCGCTTTCGCGCGCTGCGCCGGCAAGGGTCTTGTGTGATATCCCTGGCGCGTGGCGTCCATGCGCTCACCGGAGGTCGTGGAGCTGCTCGGGCGGGTCCCGGTGTTCTCGACGCTCGTCGCCGACGATGTCCAGCGGATCGCCGAGCTGGCCGTGCCGCGGCGATTCGAGCCGGGCGAGGTGGTCTTCCGCGAGGGCGACGCCAGTGACACCTGCTATGTCGTGCGCTCCGGACGCGCGCGCGCGGTGCGCGAGCACTCGGATGGCCGCGTGATCACGCTCGCCACGTTCGGCTCCGGCGACATCTTCGGCGAGCTCGCCCTGTTCGAGGACGAGCGCCGCTCGGCCACGGTGGAGGCCATCGAGCCGACCACCGCCGTGGCCGTCTTGGGGCCGGACATGCGCAGGCTGATGGCCGAACATCCCGAGATCTCGACGCGGCTCGTGATCGCCCTGGGACGCCGCCTGCGTGAGACCAACGAGCGTCTGGCGCGCCAGTCCTTCCAGACGGTCCAGAGCCGCGTGGCCGCGGTCCTGCTCGAGCTCGTCGCCCAGGAACAGGCCGCGCACGATGGCGACGAGGACGCCGCTGGTGGCCCGGTCGTCGGCGGCGGCGGGCACGAGCGCATGAGCGAACGCTCCGGAGACGTTCTCGTCACGGCCACCCAGGCCGATGTCGCGCAGCTCGCTGGCTCCTCGCGCGAGTCGGCCAGTCGCTTTCTCGCCGTGCTCGAGCGCGCCCACGTGGTCTCGCAAGGACGGGGACGTCTGGTCGTGCACGACGTCAAGGCGCTCGAGCGCTATGTCTTCTGAGGAGCGCCTGGCGCCGGGAGACGACCGCGATGGCGCGGCCCGCGATGGCGCTGCGCGCGACGCTGAGGAGCGCCTCGCGCCGGGAGACGATCGCGATGGCGCTGCCCGCGACGCTGAGGAGCGCCTCGCGCCGGGAGACGACCGCGATGGCGCTGCCCGCGACGCTGGGCGGCGGCGCCCCGAGGGCCGGTCCGGCAAGCGTACGCGCGCCCGGGAGACCTCAGCCGGCGGCGTCGTGCTTCGCGGCGAGCCCGGGCGCGAGCAGGTGGCGGCGATCGTGCCCAAGCGGCGTGCCGCTGACGGCTCGCCCGTGCTCGGGCTGCCCAAGGGCCACGTCGATCCCGGTGAGACCGCGCTGCAGGCCGCCACGCGCGAGGTGCGCGAGGAGACCGGGATCGTGGCCGAGTCGCTCGGCGAGCTGGGCGAGGTGCGCTACTTCTACCGGCGCGATGGACGCACGGTGGGCAAGTCGGTTCTGTTCTTTCTATTCCGCTACGTCTCGGGCAAGACCTCCGATCACGATCACGAGGTCGAGGAGGTCCGCTGGCTCGACCTGCGCGAGGCCCAGAGCGTCCTCACCTACGACGGTGAACGCGAGATGATCGAGCGCACGCTCGCGCGCCTGGCGGCCACGCCGGACGGCGATCCAGGTTGAGGGCGCGAGCCGCAGGGCCCCGGTGAGATAGCCTGCCGTCCGTGCAGGTGCTCAACTTTTACTCGACCATCTTCGCGGACGAGCTCAAGCGAGGCCGCAAGACCGCGACGATCCGTCTCGGCGACAAGTCCGGCAAGTACCGCAAGAACCAAGCCGTGCTGGTGACGATCGGGTATCAGTACTCGCCGCGCGAACGCATCTTCGAGGCCGTGATCGATCAGGTCGAGGTGATGAAGGTCGCCGACCTGTCCCCGCGCGACATCAAGCACGACAACCCCGAGTTCCGCCGCCACGAGGAGCTGATCAACTTCCTCGAACAGATCTACGGCCGTGCGGTCTCGATGGACGACACCGTCACGGTCGTGCGCTTCTCCCAGATCGTCGAGAACCCCTCGGGGATCACCGAAGCGATCAAGGGCTTCGGCGGCGCTCAAAACTAAAGTCGTCGCCTGAGCCGCCAGCGCCGCCGGGCCGGCCGATTGCCGACATAAGGCTACTTCCGACGCACAGCGCCGGCTTTTGAGGGGCTGTTTCGGCGCCTGCAACGATCCTTGCGGCAGATTCGGAAACGAGCCTTCGGTGCGCCGCGAAAACTGGCTATATTGATGGTTCTTGGCACTCCCCCAGTCGGAGTGCCAACGGCGCGGAGGTGCTTTCGGCACCTCATCGCACCGCAATCCCGACACGTTTCCCCAACTAGTGGAGGTTCTTTCGACATGAAGCTCAAGCCCCTGGGCGATCGGTTGATCGTGCGGGCGATCGAGGAGGAGGAGACCACGGCAAGTGGGCTCGTCCTGCCCGACACCGCCAAGGAGAAGCCGCAGAAGGGCAAGGTCCTCGCGGTCGGCGAGGGCCGGCTCGACGACGACGGCAAGCGGCTGCCACTCGACGTCTCCGACGGGGACGAGGTCCTCTACAGCAAGTATGGCGGCACCGAGATCAAGGTCGACGGCGAGGACCTGCTCGTGCTGCGCGAGTCCGACGTCCTCGCCAAGGTCGTATAGCCACAGGTCCAGACCCCAACGGGTCGCAAGCCGGCGGTCGCGAGGCCAGGCGGCCAGGGCCCAAGAGCAAACTTTCAAGCGTGAGAGCCCCGCTCTCGCGAAGGAGACATGAGAACATGGCACACAAGGAGCTCAAGTACGACGCTGAAGCGCGCAAGGCGCTCGAGGCGGGCGTCGACGCGGTCGCCAATGCGGTCAAGGTCACGCTCGGCCCGAAGGGCCGTTACGTAGTGCTTGACAAGAAGTTCGGCGCGCCCACCATCACCAACGACGGCGTCACGATCGCGCGCGAGATCGAGGTCGAGGACGTCTTCGAGAATCAGGGGGCCCAGCTGGTGCGCGAGGTGGCCACGGCCACCAACGACGTGGCCGGCGACGGCACCACCACGGCCACCGTCCTGGCCCAGGCGATCGTCCGTCAGGGGCTGAAGAACGTCGCTGCCGGCGCCAATCCGCTGGCCCTCAAGCGTGGCATCGAGAAGGCCGTCGACGAGGTCGTCAAGAACATCGCCACGCAGTCCAAGGAGGTCTCGGGCAAGGACCAGATCGCCCGGGTCGCGACGATCTCGGCCGGCGACGACGAGATCGGCGACGTGATCGCCGACGCGATCGAGAAGGTCGGCAAGGACGGCGTGGTCAACGTCGAGGAGGGCCAGACGTTCGGCATGGACCTCGAGTTCACCGAGGGCATGCAGTTCGACAAGGGCTACATCTCCCCCTACATGGTCACCGACCAGGATCGCATGGAGGCGGTGCTCGAGGACCCCTACATCCTGATCGCCAACCAGAAGATCGGCTCGGTGCGCGATGTGCTGCCGGTGCTGGAGCAGGTGATCCAGAGCGGTAAGCCGCTGCTGATCATCGCCGAGGACGTCGAGGGCGAGTCGCTTGCGACGCTCGTCGTCAACAAGCTGCGCGGCACGTTCACCGGCGTGGCCGTCAAGGCGCCGGGCTTCGGCGACCGCCGCAAGCGCATGCTCGAGGACATCGCGATCCTCACCAAGGCCGAGGTGATCACCGAGGAGATGGGCCTGAAGCTCGAGAACACCCAGGTCTCCCAGCTGGGGCGGGCGAGGCGGGTCGTGGTCGCTAAGGACACCACCACGATCGTCGACGGCGCCGGTGAGGCGCAGGCGATCAAGGGCCGTATCAACCAGATCAAAGGCGAAATCGACAACACCGACTCGGACTTCGACCGCGAAAAGCTCCAGGAAAGGCTGGCCAAGCTCTCCGGCGGAGTTGCCGTGGTGAAGGTCGGCGCCGCGACCGAGACCGAGATGAAGGAGAAGAAGCACCGCGTCGAGGACGCGCTGCAGGCCACGCGCGCCGCGCTCGAGGAGGGCATCGTGCCCGGCGGCGGCGTCGCGCTGCTGCAGGCCTCCTCGGCGGTCAGCGTCAACGGCGACGCCGCTGAGGACGATGAGCGCACGGGCGCGCGCATCGTGCTGCGGGCGCTCGAGGAGCCGCTTCGCCAGCTCGCCGAGAACGCCGGCCTCGAGGGCTCGGTCGTCGTCAACGACGTGCGCAAGGCCAAGAAAGGTCAGGGCCTGAACGCGGCCACAAACGAGATCGTCGATCTCGTGGCCGCCGGCATCATCGATCCGGCGATGGTCACCCGTTCGGCGCTCCAGAATGCCGCCTCGATCGCCAAGAACATCCTCACCACCGAGGCGATCGTCGCCGAGGCGCCCGAAAAGGAAGGCGCCGGCGGCGGCGGCGGCGGAATGCCTGACATGGGCGGAATGATGTAGCCATCAGGCCACCACGCCGCGCAGCGCTTGGAAACGCGCGCGCGGCGGCCGATAGAGCAGCGCGGAGGGCTCGGCACGGATGCCGGGTCCTCTTGCGTTGTGGGGCCTTCCACAAGGGCGCCGGGCACAACGCCGCCGTGGGCATGCCCTGCGGCAGGCCGCTGCGATGCGCAGGGTCGGCGCTTGCGATGCGCGAGCGCGCCGGGCCAGGAGTTGAGCCGCGGGTGCGCCGGCCGGCGAGGAGGCCACCGTCAGGCGCGCGAGTAGGTGGCGGCAAAGTCGCCGTAGGGAGGTCTGATCCGGCTGAGCTTGGCCCAGGCGGAAGTGTCCGCGAAGCCTGCGTCGTGCTCCAGCTTCAGAGGCGAGGCAAACACGACCAGCAGGTAGGTCCCGCGTGCTCCCTTTGCCGGGCAGACCGAATAGCGCGACTGGCCGAGCGGGTCGCGGCCGAGTAGCGCGCCGGCAGGCAGTTTGCCAGGGGCGAGCTGGTGAACGCTCGGCGCAAGTCCGGCCACGACCCACTGTGGCGTCTCGGTCGCACGTTCTCGGCTCACTGGTGCGATAGAGAACATCACCAGGAGAATTTCCCTGGTCGCCCGGGGCACGGCGCTCCAACGCAGAGGAAGGGACATGTTCGCCCCGGCGCATGTGTAGCGAGCGGGGATCGCCGTGCTGTTGGCCGCGATTGCGGGGCTTGCGAGGGCAATTTTGCGCAGGTTGGCCGTCGTTGCCGTCGAGCTCGGATCGCCCGAGCCGCATCCGGACACCGCGAGCACAGCCAGTAGACAGAGACCTACGGTCGCGTTCGAGATTATCCGCATCGGCGCTCCTGTTTCGTACGGTCACACGGCTGCCGTCCGCGCGGCACCACAGGAACGCCACGCTACCCGCCAGCGATGCGAGCACCAAGCGATTCGCGAAACTGTCTCCGATCCGGCGCTTATCCCGCCGCCGTGATCCGGCGCTATTCCACCACCATTATCTGACCCTATTCCACCGCCGACACCGGCCGGGGGCCCTCGCCGACGTACTTGGCGGTCGGCCGGATCAGCTTGCCCTCGCGCTTCTGCTCGAGAATATGCGCCGACCAGCCCGCCACGCGCGCGCACGTGAACATCGGCGTGAACAGATCCGGTGGCACTTCAGCCAGGTCGAGGATCACCGCCGACCAGAACTCGACGTTGGTCGCCAGGACACGGTCGGGGCGGCGCTCGTGCAGCTCGGCCAGGGCGGCGCGCTCGAGCGCCTCGGCGGCCTCGAAGCGGGGCGATCCCAGTTCCCGGCAAGTCCGCCGCAGCACGCGCGCGCGCGGGTCTTCGGCGCGGTAGATGCGATGTCCGAAGCCCATCAGGCGCTCGCCACGGTCGAGCGCGTCGGACACCCAGCGCTCAGCGTCACCGGTCTGTTCGACCTCCTCGAGCATCTTCAGGACACGCGACGGCGCCCCCCCGTGCAGCGGCCCCGACAGCGCTCCCACCGCCGATGACAGCGCGGCCGCGCAGTCCGCGCCGGTCGAGGCCACGACCCGGGCGGTGAACGTCAACGCGTTCATGCCGTGCTCGGCCGCCGAGATCCAGTAGGCGTCGATCGCCTTGACGTGATCGGGGTTGGCCTCGCCGCGCCAGCGAATCAGAAAGCGCTCGGGTATCGAGCGCCCCAGGTCCACCTCCTCCTGCGCCACCGGCGGCTGGCCGGCGCCGCGCGCGGACTGGGCCACGAACGAGAGCGCCATCACCGAGGCGCGCGCCAGATTCTCGCGCGCCGCCTCGTCGCTGATGTCGATCAGCTGGCCGAAGCCCCACTCGGGCGCCAGCATCGCCAGCGCGGACTGCACGTCCACGCGATGGTCGCCGGAACGCACGGTCAGCGCGTGCGGTTCCGCGGGAGGCAGCCCCGGCTTGAAGTGCCCGTCCACGAGCAGGCCCCAGACCTGCTCGTAAGGGACCGCTCCCACCAGGTCCTCGATGTCCACGCCTCGGTAGCGCAGCGCGCCACCCTCTCTGTCCGGCTCTGCTATCTCGGTGGCGAAGGCGACGACGCCCTCTAGGCCCGACTGTACCTCTGGTGCTGTCTGTACCGCGCTCATGGCACTCGCTTTCTGAGCTTGATGCTTGACGGGGTGGCTGCCTTGTGGGCAGGCCCATATGGTCGCAGGATTGCGCGCGCGGGTCGGTCAGCCCACGCCCAGAACGGCGCGCATCTCCTTGGGCTCGACGCCCAGACGCTGCGCGTCCGCCGGGCCGTCGGCGGCAAGCAACGAGCACTGCATCAGCTCGGCTTCGTCCCAGGTGGCAAACACACGCTCGCTGCCGAGCGTTCCCTCGAGCAGGCGCAGCGTCCGCGAGAGCACCGGCGTGGGCACCGGCAGCAGCGGTCGCGGCCGGCCGATCGAGTCGAGCACGAGGCGCACGATCGCGGCCTGGGTGAGCGTCTGCGGGCCGGCCAGCTCGTAGCGCCGGCGCCGGCTGCCGGGATCGTGCAGCGCCGCCATCACGCACGCGGCGGCATCCTCCGCCCAGATCGGCTGGTAGCGCGCACGCCCCGTCCCGGCCAGCGGCATCAGCGGCGCCAGCGCCAGGCGCTCTAGCTGCGTCAACCAGCGATCGCCGGGCGCGTAGATGATCGAGGGGGCGAACACGGTCCAGTCGAGGTCGGTCTCGCACACGGCCTGCTCGGCAAGGGCCTTCGCGCGATGAAAGCGCGTGCGATGGTGCGTGCTGGCGTCGAGCGTCGAGAAGAACACGAAGCGCTGCGCTCCCGCGCGCTGGGCCGCGCGCACCACCCGCCAGGTGGCGATCCCGTTGAGCTCCTCGATCGAGCCCCGCGGCTGGTCGCGGATCGTGGCCGCCAGGTGCACGACCGTATCGACGCCCCGCAGGGCGTTGCGAAACGACGGTGGGTCGGTGAGGTCGCCGAGCGCGATCTGCACGCGCACCCGCCAGCTGCCCAGCCGGCGTGGATCGCGCACCAGGCAACGCACCTGCGCGCCCTCGTCCACGAGCATCCGCAGCAGCGCCGAGCCCACCTGGCCCGTCGCGCCGGTCAGCAGCAGCATGCTTCGTACAATAGGCTCTCCGACCCGAGCGACAGCCGGACGCGACCCGACGAGCCTTTGAGCCGGTGTGCTGAGGCGTGTCGAGGCGCGAGCCGGAAGAGCCTGAGCCCGAGACGTGACAGGACAGCTGTGAACACGACCCCAGAGAGAAGCGAATGGCCTACGTGATCGCCGAGCCGTGCATCGGCACCAAGGACAACTCCTGCGTCGAGGTATGCCCCGTGGACTGCATCCACCCGACGCCCGACGAGCCCGGATACGACGCCGCCGAGATGCTCTACATCGACCCCGAGGAGTGCATCGACTGCGACGCCTGCGTCGAGGCCTGTCCGGTCAACGCCTGCTTCGCCGAGGACCAGCTTCCCGAGGAGTGGCAGAAGTACACGCAGATCAACGCCGACTACTACGCCAAAGCGCAGTAGGCCGGATCGAGCACGTCGAGCACGGGCAGCTCGCCGAGCGCCGCCCGCAGCAGCGCGCGCAGATGCTCTGACTCGAAGCTGTGGGACTGCGGGGCCAGGGGGTTGACCGTGATGGCGCGCAGCTCGATCGCGCGCAGCGTCTCGATCGACAGCCCCTGTCGTCGGTACCAGCCCGGTCCGTGGCGCGAGAGAAACACCTTCGTCGGATCCTGCACGACCAGGCGCAGCTCGCGCCCGGCGCGCTCGCGCCGCGCCCCGAGCAGCCCCTCCAGAAAGCGCTCGCCCAGCGCTCCGTCCACGATCAACGTATGCGCGCGCGCCTGCGCCGATAGCAGCGCCGCGATCTCGGCGGGCTCCGCGCGCAGCACCAGCCCGCGCGAAAGCCTGACGTGGTCCTGATCGGCGACCTGGCGCTGCCCGTCGCCGTTGCCCGAATCGTCGATGCCTTCGGCCAGCGGCAGTCGCACGAGCTCGACCGCATCGAACGTCAGCGCCACCACGCGCTCGATGTCCTCGTCGAGGATCGCTCCGGTCGCCATCACCAGGCCGTCGGACACGTCCGGCGAGGACGCCGCGCGGCGGTCGATCGCGCCATCGATCAGCACTCGCTCGGCCCCGTGCTCGGCCATCGCCTCGCTCACCGCGCGAACGTCGGGGGCAGCGCTCGGGCCGGCGATTTCAAGCGTGCCGACCTGTTCGAGCCGCGCCACGAGCACCTCGCCGAGCGGCGTGCGCATGCCGGTCTCGAGCAGCCGCTCATGCGCCAGCCCGCTGGCGCGCAGCATCGCTCCCGTGGTCGCCACGAGGCTGCCCGCGGCGAGCTGGACGCGCGGCTTCCTGATGCGCGCGTCGAGCACGTCGCGCTCCTCGCCGTCGCGTCCGATCGAGGTCACACCGACGCGCGTCTGCGCCTGGCCCAGCTCACGTAGCAGCGCGGCAAGCGTCTCGGTCTTGCCGGTATTCTTGGCCAGGCCCACGAGCGCCACCCGCCGTGACGGGCCGAGCAGCTCGGCCAGGCGCGCCTCGCCGTCAGCCATCGCCTGACGCCGGCGCCCCGCTGTCAGCCATCGGCCAGGCGAGCTGCCAGCTCGCGCACGATGAAGCTGGCCACGTGATTGGGATAGGTGCCCTTCGAGAATCCCGCGTCATAGCCGAGCTCCTTGGCGAGCTCATTGGACACGCGCGGTCCGCCACAGGTGAGGATCAGCTGCTTGCGCGCCCCTTCGGCCTCGACGATCTCCACCAGTTCCGTGAGGTTGTTGATGTGCAGGTTCTGCTGGGTCACGGTCTGGGACACCAGCACCGCGTCGGCGCCCAGATCGAGAGCCTTGGCGACCAGCACGCTATTGGGCACCTGGCTGCCGAGGTTGTGCGTCTCGAACGACTTGTACCCCTCGAGACCGTGGTGTCCGTGAAAGCCCTTGAGGTTCAGCATCGCGTCGATGCCGACGCTGTGGGTGTCGGTGCCCGTAGCGGCGCCGACGACCACCAC
The DNA here is from genome assembly GCA_963713895.1 of uncultured Solirubrobacterales bacterium. Taxonomy (GTDB): domain Bacteria; phylum Actinomycetota; class Thermoleophilia; order Solirubrobacterales; family Solirubrobacteraceae; genus Palsa-744. Next base: position 215,625 of record OY970210.1, read on the forward strand.
CGGTCTGCCGATGCGCTCCTGGGCAAACCGTTCGATCTCATCCTCGCTCATGTGCTCGATCTCGAAGCCGTCGCCACTGAGCGAGGAGTAGTCGACCGTATGGGTGCACTCGCCGAACATGACGAAATAGGTGTACCCCTCGGTCAGGCGCTGGTAGTGGACCACCTCCGGATGCTCCAGACCCATCTTCACGGCCAGCTCCTGGGCGGCCTTGCGCGCCGCGAGGCCGTAAGGGACGGGCAGGGTGAAGCTGAGCTGGATGATCCCGTCGCCGTGGTGGTCGGCGTAGGGCTTGACGCGCTCGAGATCGACCGCGGGGCGCGGCGACGCCGGTGCGCTCGCCGGGCTCGGGGACGCCGGTGCGCTCGCCGGGCTCGGGGACGCCGGTGCGCTCGCCGGGCTCGGGGACGCCGGTGCGCTCGCCGGGCTCGGGGACGCCGGTGCGCGCTCGGAGGTCTCAGGCACGGCTCGGCGCTCCGCGCATCAACTCGGTCAGCGGGTTCAGATAGCCCTCGCCGGTCTGCACGATGCCCTCGATCCCGCGGCCTTCGTCGATGTTGCGCTGAACATCGCCGAACACGCCCCGGCCGAGTGCGGCGAACAGACCCTCGGAGGCGATCTGCTCGAGGATCGCGTGCGCGCCGCCCAGCACCTGCTGGGCCCGGGTCTGGATGATGCCGCCGTGCTTGAACTCGATCTCCTCGCGCAGCGCGCGCGCGGCGTTGAAGGTGTAGTTGACGTTTTCGAGGCCGATCACGCGATCGTGGATATGCGGTGTGAAGATTCCCTCGGTCGGCACCCCGATCGTCTGGATGCCCTGGCCGGTGGCGATCGTGACGAGGTTGAACAGCGAGTCGCTGGCGTGGGTGCGGAACAGGTTGCCGTCCATGTGCCTGGTCGGAGGCATGTACTTGACCGGACAATCCGGGAACAGCTCGCGCGTCAGCTCGGCCTGCGCCCACTCGTACAACAGCCCGTTTTCCACCGGCGGATCGATCTCGAACGCGTCGCCGAGCGCGATCTGCCCGTCCGGCACGCCGGAGTCGAGCGCCAGCTGGCGATTGATGAACTGCGATGCAGTCACCGACGGGGCGGCCCCGATCGCCTCGGCGGTGCGCAGGTAGTTGTCCTCGCCGGTATTGATCACCACGCCGAAGTAACCGTTGACCATGCGCGAGACGCGCTGGTCGATCAGGCCGCGCACGGGATTGATGTCGCGGTAGAGAATTCCGTACAGGGCGTCGTTGACCATGTTGTCGAAGCCCTCGATCGCTCCCATCGCCGCGATCTCGGGCATGCACAGCCCCGAGCAGAAGCTCGACAGGCGCACGTAGCGCCCGTGCTTCAGCGAGAACTCGTCGAGCGCCGCGCGCATGATGTGGAAGTTGGCCTGGGTCGCGAACGTGCCGCCGTACCCCTCGGTGGTGGGTCCATAGGGGACGTAGTCGAGCAGGCTCTGTGCCGTCGAGCGGATCACCGCGATGATGTCCCCGCCGGCCTCGGCCACCGCGAGGCCGTGCACCACGTCCTCGTACACGTTGCCCGTGGCCGTCAGCACGTAGCGCAGTGGCGGCGGGCTCTCGCCGAGACGCTCGCGCAGCCCGCGGCGCTCGTCCATGCGCGTGCCGATCTCGGTCAGTCGCTGCTCGCACTCGTGCACGACGCGCGCGTGAATCGTCTCGTGCGGGGCTGGCGGAAGCGCGCACAGGTCGAGCTCGCCCGCATCCACGTCCTGCGCGATCTGCTGCGGCGTGCGCGTCTCGTCCGCAAGCATCGCGTTGCCCAGCCAGTAGGCGATGCCGCGCGGGAGCTGGCCCTGGTCGCGCACGTGGTCGACCAACACGTTCGGCAGCGGCACCTCGAGCTCGTTTGCGCCGTCCACGCCCAGCAGGCGCGCGACCGTGCGCTCGACCGACACCGTCGTCTTGCCGGCGATCTCGTCGGCCACCTGAGCGGCGATCTGGGCGGCCGCCTGGTGGCAAGCCGCGACGATGCCCCGATCCAGGTCGAGCTCAGGCATGATCGCGGGACCTGCTTACGGCCGGCGCCGCCGGCGATCGCGCGCTCATCGCAGCTCGCGCACGATCGGGAACGGGATCACCTCGCGCAGCGTGTCGCGTTCGGTGAGGATCATCACCAGCCGGTTGACGCCCATGCCGCCTCCCGCGGTGGGCGAGTAGCCGTACTCGAGCGCGCGCGTGTACTCCTCGTCGTTGGGGTGCGGCACATCGCCGTCGTCGACGGCGCGGCGCATGCGCTGGTCGACGAAACGCTGCCACTCATCGATCGGATCGTTGAGCTCGGTGTCGCCGCTGACGAGCTCGATGCCGCCGATCACCGCGTCGAAGTGCTCGGCCAGCTCGGGATATTCGGCGTGGCGCTTGGTGATCGGGAACGGCTCGAGCGGAAAGTCGAACACGTGCGTCGGCTGGTTGATCGTGTGCTCGATCTTGGACGCGTAGATGTCGCCCACCACGTCCGCCCAGCTGGCGCCCGGGTCAAGCGGCTGATCGAGCACCTCGGCGAGCTGCTCGCGCGTCGACTCCATGAAGTCCACGCCACAGCGCTCGAGGATCAGCTCGCGCATCGTGACACGCCGCCACGGCTTGGCCAGGTCGATCTCTTCGCCGCCCCGCCTGATCAGCGTGCACCCGAGTGCCGCCTGTGCGACGTCGCGAAACAGTTCTTCGGTCACGGTCGCCACATCGTTGTAGTCGGAGTAGGCGCACATGAACTCGATGATCGTGAACTCGGGCGAGTGCTTGGGGGAGATGCCCTCGTTGCGGAACACCTTGCCCATGTCGTACACGTTCTCCATACCGCCGACGATGCAGCGATTCAGGAACAGCTCGACCGAGATGCGCAGGTACAGGTCGCGGTCGAGCGCGTTGTGATGGGTTATGAACGGCCGCGACCCCGCACCGCCGGCCAGCGACTGCAGTGCCGGGGTTTCGACCTCGATGAAATTGCGTTCGTTCAGCCACTTGCGGATCTCGAACACGATCTTGTGGCGTTTGATGAACAGATCGCGCGTCTCCTCGTTGGCGAGCAGGTCGAGCTCGCGGTAGCGGTAGCGCGTGCCTGTGTCGCCAAGCCCGTGATGCTTGTCCGGCGGGGGCCGCAGGGCCTTGGTCAGCAGCGTGCACTCGCCGATCGCCAGCGCCAGCTGCCCTCGCTGGGTCACATACACGTAGCCGTCGATCGCGACGATGTCCCCGATGTCCAGGCCGAGGATGCGGTCGTAGGTCTCCTGCCCGAGCGCGTCCACGCGGGCGACCGCCTGGATCGTGCCGGACAGGTCGCGGATGTCCAGGAACGCGGTCCTGCCGTGCCCGCGCCTGGCGATGATGCGCCCGGCTATCTGGTGGCGCAGCTCACGATGCTCACCGGCGTCGAGAGCCTCCGGGTCGTGCGCCGCGAGCACGTCCGCGATGCGCTCGCGCGTATCCCACAGGGTGACCGGCGGATAGGGATCGATTCCCTGCGCCCGCAGGCGCTCGACCTTGGCCCGGCGCTCGTTGAATTCAGCCGCGCCGTCGGGAGACTGTCCGTTCAGGGGCTCGTCCGGCAGTCCGTCTGGCGCTCCTGAGGGCGCCCGTGGCGAAGCCGCCGCGACCGGTGTCTCGGACGCGTGCTCGTCCTGCTCTCCTTGTTGCTCGGGCGCTGGCATATCGATCACGGTGCTCGCGATCACGATCCTCTCAGGCGAAACGTAGGCGTTCAAGCGCTCCCCATGCGTTCAGCGCTCGCGACGCTCCTCCAGACACGTTAGCGGCGGTCTGGCCCGTTCGAGATCCCAGCCGGCTCAAACACGCAGCTGCGAGTGCCCGAGTGTCGGACATGCGACTGCCCGACTGTCGGGCCCCGTCTTGCTCGATCACGCGCCCGCGGTCGGCCTGGCGTGCCCGATGCACATGCGCCCGGGGTCAGCTGGTGCGCCCGCAGTACGTAAAGCCGTCGCGCGCGGCGAGCGTCGTCAGTTCCTGGTGGACCCGCTGGCTGCTCACGAGCAGCGCCTGGCCTCCCTTGACGTTCTTCGACTTCGCGACGGCGCCGAGCCGCGCCGTGTTGCTGGCCAGGCGGTCCATGCCGATGAGCATCTTCTGCCAGTCATCCGCCAGTGACGCCGGCGCCTTCAACGCGCCCAGCCGGAGCACCGCATCGTGCTCGTACGCGCCCACCCCGGGCGCGATCTGGGCGAGCGCGTCCAGCGCATGGGCGCTCGACCGCGAGCCGGCCCTGCTCAGGGCGGCGTTCGCCGCCAGGCGCCTGACCGCCACCTGCTTGCAGATCGCATCGGCCTGCGCGACGAACCGGCCGCGCGCGGTCTGCCCGCCGCAGCCGGCTATCGCGAGGACGGCTATCGCGAGGACGGCGACGAGCGCGAGCAGCCGGGCGAAGCAGGACCTGCCTTGCGCGATCGTCGGCTGGTGGTGCATGTGGCAGCGATTTCTCGGACGTACGACGGCGGTCTGGGACAAGCTTCGATCTGGGAGAGGCTTCGATCTGGGAGAGGCTTCGATCTGGGAGAGGCTTCGATCTGGGAGAGGCTTCGATCTGGCAGAGGCTTCGATCTGGCAGAGGCTTGTATTGGTGAACGCTCGGACTGGTGACCAAGCGGAATCACTCTATATGCCGGAATCGGATTCAGGCCAGCGTTTGCACCGTTTGTCTCCAATTCGCGAACCGCCATCCGGGCCAAAGGCTCGCCGAACCGAGCGCCGGGAATCCTCGACCTCCGGCTGCGTCGTCCTCCGGTTTGCTTTGTATCCCGGCCGCGTCGCGCGCGTCAGGCCATCGGCAGCGACATGCCGACGGGCTTTGGGGCGTCGGCCGGCGCCTCACCGGCAGACGCTGCCGCGGCCGGTGTGAGCGCGGGACCTGCGTCTGGGGCCGGCGCGGTGGGCGCGCCGACCTGCACCACGGGTAGGACGGGCAGCGCGCGTGGAGCCCGCGCAGGCGCGATCGCGATCAAGCCGCGCGCCGCCTGGCGGATCGCCTGCGCGGCGGGATCGTCGGGATTGTCGATCACGAGCGGCACGCCGCCATCGGCATGCTCGCGCAGCGGCATCGTCAGCGGGACCTTGCCGAGCAGCGGCACGTCGAGCTCGTCGGCCAGCTCCTGACCGCCGCCCTCGCCGAAGATCTGGAAGCGCTCGCCCGCCGGAGTCGTGAAGACGGACATGTTCTCGATGACGCCGCAGATCTCGAGCGACACCTTGTACGCCATCTCGGCAGCGCGCCGTGCCACCTTCTGGGCGACCGGCTGCGGGGTCGTGACGATCGCGAACTTGGCCTGCGGCAGCAGCTGCGCCAGGGTCATCGAGACGTCGCCGGTCCCGGGCGGCAGATCGATCAGCAGGTAGTCGAGATCGCCCCAATCGACGTCCTGCAGGAACTGCGTCAGCGCCTTGTGCAGCATCGGCCCGCGCCACACCACTGCCGCGTCCTCGGCCACGAAGAAGCCGATCGACATCACCTTTACGCCGTGAGCCACGCGCGGGACGATCTTGCGCTCGTTCGACAGCGGCGGCCTGGACGCATCGAGACCGTACATGCGCGGTATCGAGTAGCCCCACACATCGGCGTCGAGCACGCCCACATGCCTGCCTTCGCCCGCCAGAGCCGCCGCGAGGTTCGCGGTCAGCGTCGACTTCCCGACGCCTCCCTTTCCGGAGCCCACGCACAGCACATTGGCGACCCGAGCGAGACCGCCGTCGGGCAGGCTCGCGCGGCCGAGGGCCTGCTTGAGCGCCACCTTTTGCGCGTCGGTCATCACGTCGAAGTAGACGTTCACATGCGTAACGCCTCGCAGCGCGCCGACCGCTTCTGCCACCGCCGACTGGAAATGGCCCTTGATCGGGCAGCCGGGCGTGGTCAGGGAGACGGTCACGTCGATCACGCCGTTGGCCGAGATCTCGATCGAGCGCACCATGTCCAGCTCGACGATCGAGCGGCGCAGCTCCGGATCGATCACGCCCTCGAGCGCCTTGGTGATCTCTTGCTTTTCGACCACGCGCTCATTGTGGCACGCCCCGCGACCTCTGACCCGCGAACGCTATCCCCGCCCTCCCAGGCCCGCCCTTCCCGAGAAAATAGTTGCCCTCGAGGCGGCGGGGAACCGCCCCGAGGGCGAGGGAGGAGAGGGTCCTACTTCTACCGGCGGATATGTGGGCCGGCAGATCTTCCGCAACCACCGCATGCGGTGGCGGCGCACCGCTCGCGGCGGCGGCGCCCCCCGGCTCTCCTTGGTCCGGGGCGGGAGAAGCTGATGTCGGTTCAGACCAGGCTTTCGATGCGCCCCTGCAGCCGGTCTGCGAGCTCGACGCTGTCACGGCGGCGCTTGCGCAGCTCGCGTTCGACGCTGACGCGGGTTTTGCGGACCTCGCGCTCGACGCGCCTGCGTGCGGTATTTCCCCGGCGCTCGAACCTGCGCAGCTGAGCCTGGGTCTTGGACCCGCTCGAGTAGGTCGAGATCGTGTCGTTGACGCTCGAGAAGACCCGTTCGCGCGCGATCAGGGCAGCGCCGACAGGTATCAGGACGGCGCGCTCGGCGTACGAGGTGCCACTGGCGCTCGCCGAGCCGTTCGCGCTGGCGCCGGGCGAGCTCGTGGCGGTGCGTCTCGCAGAGGCGGCTTTGGCCGCCGGTTTGCTGGCTTTGCCGGGACGTTGAGAGGTGGTGGCGGCTGGCATCTAAGCGAGTCTCCTTGTCGTGTGCTCCTCGGTGGTGAGGAGGATTACGTGAAGATGATTACGTGGTGTGGCGACGTTGCTCGGCTGTGTGACGATCTGCGGGACCTCGACAGACAGCGGCGCTGTCCGAGGGGGACGGCTGTCTGGTGTTTCAGGATGTTCCTCCGGTCGTCCTGGGGCTCGTCAACCGTGCTGGACAGCGAGCTTAGCACGAACAGGTGTTTGTAACCCGGTGCCGCACGATCGTTACACCGGTAACCCGGACTTTCCTCGAAAAGCCCTGTCGCCACTGGTTTACCCGGTAGCCTGCGCTTGTAACGACCGGAACGTGCGTTCGTCCGCTCAGGCCGGAACCTGAATGCGCTCCAGCCACAGCGCGGGCGCCGCCAGCTCAGCCGTGGTCGGCAGCTCCGCGGGCGAGCTCCACGCGATCGCGAGCGTCTCGGGACCTGCGCGCTCGACGACCGCATCGCAGAAGCGCCGGCCGATCTCGTACTGGCGCAGCTTCAGCTCGAGACCCAGCAGGCGCTCGAGCACGCGCCAGGGCAGGCCCCCGGCCGATCGCCGATAGCTTTCGCGCCGCCGGTCCATGGCGCTGCGCAGACGCGGCAGCGAGGGCAGAACCTCGACGCCCACCGCGTCCATCGTGTGCTCGGCGTGGCCCTCGATCAGGGACATGGTCGCCTGCATGCGCTCGACCAGCAGCCAGCGATCCTCGCCGAGCGTGAGCCGCAGCACTTCGCCGCGCCGGGCGCGCTCGAGCAGCTCGCGAAGCTCGCCGCTGCGCGCGCGCGCGAGCAGCTCGCGGGGATCGGGCAGGCGCGCGCCGCCGGCCTGCGGGCGAGAGCCCGCGCTCGCTCGGCGCGACTCGTCGGTCTGCCGGCGCGCGTCCTTGTCCTGCTGGTCGGAGCCGTCGTGCCCGTCTGCGCCCGCGAGCGAGACCTGCAGGCCCGCCAGCAGCTCTCGGAGCATCCCGCCCAGGTGCTCGCGCAGCCAGGGGGCTCCTGAGAACTGCACGGCGTGCGTGATCTCGTGGATCGCGACCCACGCGGTCAGCTCGTCGCGATCGACGCCCAGGTTGCGCGCCGCCCCGGCGAGGTTGGGTGCGAGCAGCAGCAGTCGCGGCGGGACCGCCGGATCCAGCAGCGAGACGTCGTACTGACCCAGGACGCGTTGGGAGAGCAGGCCGGTGACCGCGCCGAGCTGGGCGCCGAGCAGGTGGCCGGCCGCGGAATGCAGCGAGCCCGTGATCCGGCTCTCGATCCCCCCCGCGGCGCCTTGGCCGTCGTCGGTGCCGGCTTCGCTCAGGGAGTCGAGCAGCGGGCGCATCGTCTTGAGGTTGGCGGCGATCCAGCCGGGCCGGTCGATCGTCTCCAGCGGCGGCAGCTCGGCGGGGAGCTGCAGGCCGGTGTGCTCGCCCACCCGACGGGCAAAGTCGTGCGCGAGCGGCTGGACCGAGCGTGCCAGGACGCCCCCATACGGAGGGGACCCGGCGACGAGCTCTCCGATCCGCTGGGCGGTACCCCAGTCGATGGCGGGTTTGACGCCCATGGACATATCCTAGGAGGGTGCCGACGCCGCTCGACAAGGATGCCGTCGCGCCGCCCGGCGTGGACGTGATCACACCCGTCGAGCGGGGCGCGATTGCGCCCCCGGACCGAGACCTCCCGGTGGCGCGGGACAGCAAGGCTGCCGCCGCTACCAGCGGGGACGTGGAAGCGCCGCTGGACAAGGACGTCGTGGCGTGGACGCGGCTACTGGCCAACCCGAGCGACGCCTCGGCAGTCGTGCGGGCGCTTGCGCGGCCGCCGATCGAGCTGCGCCAGGTGGATCTGGCGCGCGTGATCCAGATCGCGAGACGGCGCAAGCTCGACATGGTCTCTGCGCTCGCGGCCGCGATCGAGTCGCCCCACGTTCCCCCTGAGGCGCGCGCGCGCATGCAGCGATTCCTGGAGCTGCACAGCGCGGCTGCGGCGGCGCTCGACGCCGCCCGTCCGGATCTGCTGGCGCGCGCCGCGCTGGGGGCCGAGCGCGAGGCTGGCGAGACCGCTCCAGAATCGCGCGAAGGGCTGCAGCAGGCCGTGCGAGACATGCAGCGGATCGTCAGCGAGGAGGTCCTCGCCGACGTGGTGCGCATCGGGGCGCGCATGGGCGAGCTGCGTCTGGACACAGATCTGGACATATCCCACGGCGTCGCTCGCTACCTCGAGCTGCTCAAGCTCTCGGCGCTGGCCCAGCGCCCCGCCGAGCAGAGCGTCGGCGATGCCCTACAGGACATCAACGCGCGGCTGCTCGTGGCGGCCACGGCGCTGCAGCGCGAGATCCTGCAGAGCTCTCCGCTCGATGCCACGCTGCACGCCGCGGCAGCCGCGTCCTCGACGCCAGCCGGCGGCCAGCAAGCCGGGGGCCAGGGCGAGCGCCGCGCGGCCCGCTATGACAAGCAGGCCGCGCGCGCGCAGGCCACGGCTCCGCGCGGCGAGCCGTCGCTGGGCCCGTTCCTGCCGCGCAGAGGCGTCGGGCTCGCGCTGTCGGCCTCGGACATCGAGACATACCGAAGCTGTCCGCTGAGATACAAGTTCGCGCGCGTCCTGCGCATCCCGACCGCGCCCACGCCCGGCCAGCGCTTCGGGATCGTGGTGCATCAGGTGCTCGAGCGCTATCACTCCACGGGGGGCCAGACGCTCGCCCAGCTGCTGGAGCTGCTCGATGTCTGCTGGCGGCGTGCGGGCTTCGGCGAGAGCCCGGACGAGCGCGAGCTGCACGCAAAGGCACGCACCGCGCTCGAGCGCTACCACGCGCAGCTGCACGGCCAGGACTCCGAGCCGGTCTGGTTCGAGCGCCAGTTCTCGCTGCGCGTCGGCCCGCACCATCTGCGCGGGCGCGTCGATCGTGTCGATCGCCTGAAGGGACGGCCCGACGCATACGAGCTGATCGACTACAAGACCTCGCGACCGAGCCACGCGCGCCACGCCGAGGACGACATGCAGCTCTCGCTGTACGCGCTCGCGGCGCGCGAGTCGTGGGGACTGCAGAACGCCAGCAGGGCCTACTACTACGTGCTCGACGACCTCAAGGTGACGTTGCCCGGCGACACCGATTTCGAGCGGGTGAAAGACGTCGTCGGGGAGGTCGGCGAGGGCATCCTCGGCCAGCGCTTCGAGCCGACACCGTCCAAGCGAGCCTGCGCGCTGTGCGACTTTCGCATCGTCTGCCCGGCGGCCGAGCGCTAGTCGGGCGCCGGGGCGCCGGCTCGGGTCCTGCCGCCGGCTCGGGTCCTGCCGCCGGCTCGGGTCCTGCCGCCGGCTCGGGTCCTGCCGCCGGCTCGGGTCCTGCCGCCAGCTCGGAGCGCTGCCTCTATCTCCGTCCGCGTTGCTTGAGAAAACGCTGGAATTCGCGCTCGAGCATGTCCCCCGAGGGCACCGGCTTGGGCGAGAGCTCCTGCTCGCTGTCGGCTTCCTGCTCGAGGCGCTCGACGAACGCCTGGACGTCGGGGTCGCCCTGTACGGCCAGCGTCACCTGGCGCTCGTACTCGGCCGCGGCTTCTTCCAGCTCGGTCACGTCGATCGAGACGCCGACCAGGCTTTCGACATGGCGCACGAGCGCAAGCGCGGCCTTCGGGTTGGATGCGGCGGCGACGTAGTGCGGAACCGCCGCCCACATGCTCACGGCCGGCAGGCGCGCCTCCATGCAGCTCGCGTGCAACGCCCCGACGATGCCGGTGGGGCCCTCGTAGCGCGACGCCGCCATGCCGATGCGCTCGATCAGCGTTGGCTCCGAGGCAAAGCCGCTGATCGTGACCGGGCGCGAGTGCGCGACGTCGCCGAGATGACCCCCCAGCGAGACGATCACCTGCACTCCGAGCGCCTCTGCGAGGTCGATCAGATGCGAGCTGAATGCTCGCCAGCGCATCGACGGCTCAGCCCCCTGGACCAGGACGAGATCGCGACTCGCCCGTGGCGCGTGCGCTTCGAAGACCTCGACCGTCGGCCACTCCAGCTCGCGCGCCCCGTGCTCATCGATACGGATGCAGGGGCGGTTCGACTGGAAGTCGAAGAACTCCTCGGAGTCCAGGTGGGCGAAGCGCCGCGAGTCCAGCGCCGAGCGCAGGAACGCCACGGCGCCTGACGCGCAGTCGCCCGCGTCGTTCCAGCCCTGGAAGGCGCAGATCATCGCCGGCGCGCGCAAGCCGCTCGGGCGGTGATCCCAGATCAGGGGTGTCATTGTCAAAGCACGGTAGCTCATGGCGAGCGCACCACTCTCCCGCGCGCAGGGCGCCGTGCCGGCTGGGCCTGCGCAAGCTGGGCGGGCGATTTGCGGCTTTGCGGCGATCTGTCAAGACCGAGCCTCGCAATGCCGATGGGAAACGGTGATGGGCTCAATCGCATTCGACACGGTCGCGCGAAGCGCCGACCGCGCCCGTGAGGACGCGGCGTCCGAGCAGGCAGGCGACGACCACCAAACGGCAGCCACAGTCGTCGAGCAGGCTGACTCCGAGCACCCGACCATCGCCCGGGCGCCCGCGCACGCCGGCGTCGAGGATCCGATCGGCGCGCTGGCGCTGGAGCCCGACGCGGCGGCGATCGAGCCAGCTGCCGCTCCGAACGAGCGCGCCGGCGCCGGCGAGACCCCGCGCGACACGGGCGCGAACGTGCCCAAGGGCCTGTATCCGGCGCACACGAGCGGGCGCTCGGCCAGGATGATCGGCGAAGTCGTCGTCAACCTCGGCTTTGCCGACCGCGACACCGTCGAGCGCGCGGTGGCGACCGCACGCGAGCGGCGCAAGCCGACCGGCGAGGTGCTGGTCGAGCAGGGTGTGCTGCGCCAGGATCAGCTGGCGCGCGTCGTGGCCGAGCGGTTTGGGCTCGACTACATCGACCTGGCGATCTTCGAGCTCGATCTGGGCGCCGTGCAGATGATTGGAGCGACCGCGGTCAAACGCTACAAAGCCGTGCCCGTGGGCTTTTGCCAGGACGGCGCGCTGCTGCTGGCGACGGCCGATCCCACCAACGTCCTGACGATCGACGACGTCGCCGTGATAACCGGCCGCAAGGTCCGAGTCGCGGTCGCCTCGGCGGAGGATCTCAATCTGCTGATGACCCGGCTCGCCGGGATGGACGAGTCGATCGAAGACATCGTCGATGAGCAGCACGAGGCCGAAGCCGAGACGCAGGCCGAGCAGGAGGGGTTCGTCGAGGAGGCCGACCGCGACGCCCCGATCATCAGGCTCGTGCACTCGGTCGTCGCGCAGGCCGCGCAGCAAGGAGCCTCCGACATCCACATCAACCCCGAAGAGGGCGACACCAAGGTCCTGTTCCGTATCGACGGCGTGCTCGCGCCGGCCGCGACGATCAAGCGGCGCATGGCCACTGGGGTGGTTTCGCGAATCAAGATCATGGCCGACATCGACATCGCCGAGCGACGCGTGCCGCAGGATGGCCGCTTCGCGCTCACCGTCGAAGGCCGGCGCGTCGATATCCGCGTGGTGACGCTGCCGCTGGTGTACGGCGAGGGCGTCGTGATGCGCATCCTCGACAAGGGCGTAACCGTCCAGAGCCTGCAGTCCCTCGGGATCGCGCCCGAGCAGCTCGCCCGCCTGGACCACGCGATCGCCAAACCGAGCGGCGCCGTGCTGGTCACCGGGCCGACGGGCTCCGGCAAGTCGACGACCCTGTACGCCGCGCTGCACGCGCTCAACGACGGCGAGCACAGCATCTTCACGATCGAGGATCCGGTCGAGCAGCGGATCGCCGGGATTCAGCAGATGCAGATCGCGCCGAAGGCCGGGGTCACCTTCCAGGTGGGCCTGCGCTCGATGCTGCGCGCCGACCCCGACGTGATCATGGTCGGCGAGATTCGCGACCGCGAGACCGCCCACATCGCGGTCGAGGCAGCCCTCACGGGCCACCTGGTGCTCTCGACGCTGCACACCCGCGACGCCCCGAGCGCGCTCAGCCGGCTCATCGACATGGGCATCGAGCCCTTCCTCGTGTCCTCGGCGATCGATTGCGTGGTCGCGCAGCGGCTGGCGCGAACTCTCTGTGAGCACTGCAAGCGCCCGCAGCAGCTGTCCGATGCGGTGCTGGCCGAGTATGGGCTGGAGGACTCACAGCCGCTGGAAGCGGTCGGCTGCTCGCGCTGCGGAGCGATGGGCTACCGCGGTCGCCTGGGCCTGTACGAGGTGATGACCGTCAACGAGCGCATCCGCGCGCTCGTGCTCGAACGCGCCTCGGTCGACGACATCGCCGCCGCAGCAGAAGCGGCCGGGATGTCGCGCCTGCGCGAGGACGGACTGGCGAAGGTGCGCGCCGGGCTGACCACGATCGCCGAGGTCGAGCGCATGACCAGCAGCCTGCTGTCCTGAGCTTTGGAGGCTCGGTCCGTACGCTCGGTCCGTACGTGCGGCGCATGCGCGCGCGCGCGCGTGGGCTCTTGAACCAGACAGGGGCCCGCGCATGAGCCGGGCAGGGGCCCGCGCGAGCGCGAGCCCCTGCTCGTGTCGCTGGCTAGCTACTTGTTGGTCGTGCTGTCCTTGCTTGAGCCGGACTTGCCCTTGGGCCCTGGCTTCTTGCCCTTGCGCTTGTCCTTGCCATTGCGCTTGTCCTTGCCCTTGTGCTTCTTGTCGGCTACGGCGAGCGGCTTGGGGTCAAGGCGCGTGTAGCCCGAGTCGGCGTCGGCCGGGCAGCCCTGCGGGCGACCCAGGTCGAACGGTCCGGAGATCGCCTGGGTCACCGCGCCCTTTTCTACGTACGCGTACGTCACGGTCAGCAGCGGATCGACACGCGGCTCGGCGCACAGATTGGATCCGATCGCGAACTGGCCCGTGATCGTCTCGTAACCTTCCTTGGCGAGGCCAACGCAGTTGAGCGCATAGCCGGGCACTTCACCCGAGCAGGAGAACGTATCGCTCAGTGCCTTCCCGGTCGTGTTGTTCGTCAGCGTCGGCTGGCCTGCGAGACCCGTCAACGGCACCTGTGCCTGCAGCTGATAGCCGGTGATCGGGCCGTCGCAATAGAACTTGTACTGGATCTGCTGTTGTTCGCTGCCTTCTTCCGGACTTCCGGCGCTGATGCTGCCGAGACAGCTGTAATCGTTGGGGTTGCTTTCTTCGGCATGGCCGATTGCTGGGATCGCGAGCAGCAGGGCCACAGCCCCCACGATCGCGGCAAGCCACCATGTCGCTTTGCGGTGGGCTGGCTTCAATGCGTACAACGGGAATCTCCGTTCGTTGGTTGCTTGGTCTGTCATCGCCGCAAGAGCCTTTCCAGGCTCTGCTTCGGTGAAGCTGGGTCGTATGCGACGGACGACTTGGCGCCCGCCGCTGCGAAGGGCGAGATCACCAGCACGCCCGCGGGCGGCTGGGAGGTGAACGTGGTCGTGGCCGCGCCACTGGGCAGGCCGGTCGCGCTGGCCAGGCCCACCGATGCGAATGTGATCACGATCAGGCCGTTTTCGCGGTAGGCCGCGCTCGAGGTGATCGTCGGAAGCGTCGCCTGCAGGAATTCGTCGGCGGCCGTCAGGGCGCCCGGTGTGCCCGCCTGGCAGTGCGCGCCGGCGGCGCCTTCGGGACACGGCGGCTGGACGATCGTGTCGAGCAGCTGCGGCGCGGGTTCGGCGAGCAGCGCGGTCTCGCTGGCAAGCGAGCTACCGTCAAGCGCCGACCAGCCGCTCAGCAGCGTGCCGCTGTGGATCGCCTGGTTGACGATGTACGGAGCGGCGCTCGCGTCCGCCGTGGCTTCTTCAAAGCCGGCGCCGTCGAGCGCAATCAGCCAGACCTTCGTTACGGGCGCAAGCGCCGAGGCCTTGGTCTTGCCGCTGCCCGACGGCTTCGTCGAGCTCGGCGTCGGCGCGGACGTTTCGGTGGGCGCCTGCGCTTCCGACGGGGCCGTCGCGGCGAGACCGGGGCTGTGCAAGCGCCGCCTGCGCCTGCGTCTCGCGGCCGGGCTGGTTGCGAGGGAAGACGTCGCCTGCGGGGCTGTCGCGGGCGGGTGGGTCGTGCTCGCTTTGCTCCCTGATCCCAGCAGCGATGGCAGCAGGGGCAGCAACCGATTGACGGCCAGGGAGGGGCTCGGGGCCGGCCCGATCGCGGCGCCCAGCACCAAGCCGATGGCCAGCATCGCGGCGGCGAGCGCCGCCACCGCGCGTGGCGAGGGCGTGCGCAGGGGAGCGGCAGGGCAGTCGGCGGACGAGCCGGGACCCCGCCCCGTAGATCCTGGACCATCCGATCGGGAGTCCTGGCCTGGGCTTGCAGACCCTGGACCGCAGGAGGCGCCGGACTGCCCTGCGTCCAACGAGGGCGACTTTTCGTCCTCAGGGGTGTTGTTGGGCGTGTTGTTCATTGAATGGACCGAAATCCTCAGGAATCTGCCAAAGGCCTGCCCACGTGGCCGAGCCTCTGGCCGGGAGCAGATCTACCGCGACGGATCTACCGCGACGGTTCCGGACTATGCCTATAAAATAACCAATATCGATCAGATCTGTGGGGATATGCTATGGTCGGCACCCCACGCTGTCAACTTTTTGTCAATACGAATCGAAACGGAGCCTCCTTTCAATGCATCGAATCCGCCGTCTCTCCCTCGCCCTCGCGGTGGCTGGCGTGGTCGGGGTTGCGGCGCCTGTAGCCGCCAGCGCCACCGCCCTGGTCACCATCAGCGGGGCGACGTCTTCGTATCCACTCGTGTCCCTGCTCGCGGCCAGGTACGTCAAGCTGCACCCGGGCAAAGTCAGGTTCAAGATCGCCCAAGGCGGCACCACCGTCGGTCTGAACGACGTGAAAAACAGCAGCGTCACGATCGCCGACGTGGCTCAGGAACCGAGCAGCGCCGACGCCGGCCTGGACTTCTACCCAATCGCCAAGTACGCGATCTGCGTGGTCACGAACAAATCGAACCCCGTCTCGAACCTCACAGCGGCTCAGGTGAAATCGATCTTCACGGGCAAGACGAAAGCCTGGAGCGGCCTTCCTGGCGCCACCGCGTCGGGCTCGATCGAAGTGTTCACGCGCACGTCGGTAGCGGGAGTGCTGACGAGCTTCAAGTCGCTGCTGCTCGAAGGCAAGAGCGTCGAGCCCAGCGCCACCGAAGAGGCCACCGAGGGACTGATGCGCCAAGCCGTGGAAAGCGCGCCCAGCGGGATCGGGTTCCTGTCGAACTATCAGGCCGAGAAAGGCGGCCTGAACCCCGTCGAGGTGAACGGCGTGGCCTGCAACAAGACGACCGCGGCATCCGGCCAGTATCCGGGCGTGGCGGTCTTCTTCGAGGTCACCAAAGGCCCCGCCACGGGCGCCGCGGCCTCGTTCATCGGCTGGGTCGACCACTCCGCGGCGGCGAAGAAAATCATCGCCAGCGAGTGGGTCCCGATCGGCTAACGGTCACGGGTACCACGTAGCCCTGGAGTTGCAGGCAAGGCCCACGAGTCAGCGAGATCGATGCTGGAGCGGCTGAAAAAGCCCTGGCCCGACCACCGCGCCGAGCGTACGCTCGGCGCGGTGTCGTTGCTGATCGCCGTCGCCGTCGCGGCCATGATCGCGTTCGTTGCCGTACGCGCCTGGCCGATCTTCGAGCACAACGGCTTCAGCTGGCTGCTCGGTGGGGGCGATTTCGAATCCGAGATCGCCAGGATGAACGCCGCCACCGTCCATCCGACGGCCGCCGACTACCAGTTGCGCGCAGGGCCGCTCATCTACGGGACGCTGCTGACCAGCGCGATCGCGGTCGTGCTGGGGATGGTGATCGGCGTGCTCGCGTCGGTCTTCATCGTCGAGCTCGCGCCAGCGCGGGTGCGCAATGTGGTCATTCCGGTCGTGCGGCTGCTCGCGGCGGTCCCGTCCGTCATCTACGGGCTGATCGGGATCCTCGTGCTCGTGCCGTTCGTCGGCAACCACGTGGTCACCGAAAACCAGCGCCATTCCGTCGAGGGCGTCGTGCAGCTGACCGGAGCCGGATTGGGCGTGACCGTCGTGATCCTCACGATCATGATCACGCCGATCATGATCGCGCTGATCTGCGAGGCGCTGGCGTCCGTGCCCTCGTCGTGGCGCGAGGGCGCCGTTGCGCTTGGGCTCAACCCGCTGCGTGCCGTGCGTGCGGTGACGCTGCGCGCGATCCGCCCGGCGATCGTCGCGGCGGCGGTGCTGGCGGCGGCCCGCGCAATCGGCGAGGCCGTGATGATCCAGATGGTCTCCGGCGGCAAGACGTTCGCGCCCAACCTCCAGCACGGCGTTCCCGTCTTCCTGCTCGAGCCGCTGCGCACGCTGGCTTCGGCGATCCTCGACTTCCGCGAAGGCATCGGGTCGCCATCGCTCAACGCCGCCGTCTATTCATTCGCGCTGCTGCTCTTGTTCTCAGCGTTCTTCCTGTCCGTGGCCGGCTACCTCGTCAAGCTGCCGCTGCGCAAGTACCAGACACTCGGATGAGCACGTTCTCGCCACAGCCACCCGAAGCGGGGGAGGGGTCCGCGGGCGCCGCCGTGGGAGGCTGGGCTTCACCGCGTCCGCTACGAGGCTCCGGTCGCAAGGCCGGCCGAGGCAGTGGCCGCGGAGGCACGCGCGGGCGGCGCTCTTCGCCGTCGAGCTGGCGCTGGAGTGACCGCTTTGTGCTCGTGGCGGCATGGGCTGCCGGCCTGTTGCTGTGCCTGATCGCCGGGGCGATCGTCATCTACATGGGCGTCCGCGGGATCCAGTACGTGCGTCCTGGCCTGATCTTCGGCCGCCCGCAGGCCAGCACCACGCAGGCCGGATCCGGCGGCTTCCTGGATCCGCTGATCGGCACGATCATCCTGACGGTCATCGGCATCGCACTCGCACTCCCGCTCGCGCTGTGCAGCGCGGTGTGGATGGTCGAGTACGGTCGTCCGGCGTGGCTGGCGCGCGTGGTCGAGTCGAGCATCGAGATCGTTGCCGGCACGCCCGACATCGTGATCGCGATCTTCGGGCTCGCGGTCTTTCAGCTGTCGCTGTTCGCGCCGTTCTCGTTCACCTCGGAAAGCGGCGGCGTATACGGACGCTCGTTCATCGCGGCCGGAGCGATGATGTCGCTGCTGGCGCTGCCGCCCCTGTACGCGGCCACGCGCGATGGCCTGCAGGCGGTGCCCGCGCATCTGCGCGAGGCGGCATTCGCGCTTGGCAAGACACGCATCACGACCATCCGGCGCGTGCTGATACCGAGCGTTCGCTCGAACATCGCGACCGGGACCACGCTCGGCATCAGCCGCATCATCGGCTCGACCGCGATCGTGCTGATCCTGCTCGGCAGCACGCTGCGAATCGAAACGCAGGGATCGGTGCCGGGGATCAGCCTGCTGCGCGGCACCGGCTCGTCGCTGACCAGCTACGTCTACGAAAACTCGCCAGCCGGTGAAGGCGGGGCGCCGCAGAAGGCCTACGCGGCGGCGTTCATCCTGCTCATCTTCGTGCTGCTGCTGAACCTGCTCGTGGAACGGATCGGCCGCGCACATGCCAGCTCGCAGGGCCTGACGGTGGCCGGCCCCGTCGTATAGACGGCCACAACCTCTCGCGACGGCCAGAAACCCCTCGCAAATTGCCCGAGAACGCGCTAATCTCAGTGAGCTGGTTGTCAAAGTCAAGTCGATGGAGATAGTGCGCGATGTGTCCTGACGAGATGGTTCTCGACCCCTGGAGCGAGGTGATGGAGCACCCACACGAGCTGCCAGGCGCGGCGCTCGGTACCGAGCCCAGCCTGGTGGAGGCCGAGACCGCTGTGACGCAGCCGGTCCCACCGGTGCGCACCATCGTGCTCGATCGACCGCCCTCGCCGGCGCGCCCGCTGCCTCAGCGCGAAACGATCCGCAGCACCTCCTCCACGACCGGGCCCGAGCGCCTGAGCCTGCGCGACGTGAGCGTCTCGTATGCGGGCAAAGAGGCTGTCCGGTCGGTCTCGCTGTCGATCCATCAAGGCGAGGTGCTCGCGCTGATCGGCCCGTCCGGATGTGGCAAGACGACCCTGCTGCGCACGCTCAACCGCTTGACCGAGCTCACGCCCAGCGCACGGCGCTCGGGTGAGGTGCTGCTCGATGGCGAGGACATCCACGATCTCGTCGACACGAGCCTGCGCTCGCGCGTGGCCATGGTCTTTCAGCAGCCCAACCCGTTCCCGATGTCGATCTTCGACAACGTGGCATTCGCGCTGCGCGAGCAGGGACGCAAGCGCCCCGGGCGGCGCGAGCTCGAGCCGCTGGTGGTCGACGCTCTGCGCCGAGCGGGGCTCTACGACGAGGTCCGCGGCGACCTGGACCGGCCGGCGCTGCGCCTGTCGGGCGGACAGCAGCAGCGGCTGTGCATCGCGCGTGCGATCGCGCTGCGGCCCGAGGTGCTGCTGATGGACGAGCCCTGCAGCGCGCTCGACCCGATCTCGACAGGCGTGATCGAGGACCTGATCGGCGAACTCCGGCGCGATCTCGCCGTCGTGATCGTCACCCACAACCTCGCCCAGGCTCACAGGGTCGCCGACAAGGTGGCGTTCATGTACCTGGGAGACCTGGTCGAGTACGGCTCGGTCCAAGACGTCTTCGAGGACCCGCGCGCCAAGCGCACGCGCGAATATGTGCGCGGAGCGTTCGGATGATCAGCCCGCGGCAGCGCGCACGCGGCGAGACCAGCGCGTCTGCAGCATGACGAACCTCGCACCCGTGCCCACCGAAACCGCGGTCTGCGCGAACTGCTCGGCCCCGCTGGCGGCGGACCAGCGCTACTGCCTCTCCTGCGGGCAGCCGGTCTCGCCCGTGCGGCTCGCGTTCCTCGACGTGCTCGAGAGCGAGCGCCAGCCGCAGCTCGGCTCGCCGGGCCTGAGCGTGATGCCGGCCGCCTACGCGCCCTATGCCGAGCCGCCGCCCGGACCGGTGTGGCTGCGCCGCTACGCGCCGCTGTTTGCCGTCGCCTCGGTGCTCCTGCTCGCGATGATCGCAGGGCTGCTCGTCGGCCATTGGGTCACGCAGAGCAAAGCTCCGGCCGGTCCGCAGGTGGTCAAAATCGAAGGTCTCGCGAGCGGGCCCGCCGCCGCGGCCAGCACCACGCCTGCGACCACCACGCCCGCGACCCCGGCCGCCACGACCAAGCCAGCCGCGTCCGCCAAGAGCGAAGAAGCCACAGAAAAGGCCGAAGCCAGAGCCGAAGAAAAGGCTGAAGAAAAAGCTCCCGCGAAAGCTCCTCCGGCCAAGAAACTCGACACCAAAGCCGTCACCAAACTCGAACACACCACCGGAGCGCAGCACGAGGCCGAACTCAACAAAATCACGACCGCGCCGATCGAAGTCAAATGAGCGAGAGCTCTCCGAACGGGTCCCGGCCGGGCGCGCAGTCCGAGCTCGAGGTGTCCGCGGGCTCGATGGCGGAGCTGCGGCGCCGGCGCCTCGAGCTGGCCGAGCGCGTTGCAGGCCTGACCTGGGATCTCGGCGGGCTCGCCTACGAGATGGCTATCCGCGATCACTACCGGCTGGACGTGCTCGCGCGCAAAGCGGCAGAGCTGCAGGAAGCCGACGCCGAACTGGGGGAGCTGCAGCGGCTGCTGGCGACCGCCGAGGCCGGCGTCGACGGCCAGTGCCGCTCCTGCGGCGCGGTGCACAGCCGTGGCGCCGCCTACTGCTGGCACTGCGGCGCCCCGCTCCTGCATGAGGCGCGTCCGTCCGTGCTGTCCGCGGACAGCGCCTGACGCTGCCGAGGACCCAGCCGGCCTGCTCTGACCGGCCGGCGGGGTGCTCGTCTGACGGCGCCGCGGCCTGGTCTAACCCGCTGCGGGGTGCTCGTCTGACGGCGCCGCGGCCTGCGTTGGCTGGGCCGCGCCGACGGGCTGGGGAGCTGCGGCCGCGACAGGCTGCGGTGTTGCGACCGGCGCAGGCGCCTGGACCGGCTGTGTAGGTGCCGTCGCCTGTTGCGGCTGCTGAGGCTGACCCGCGGTGAGCGTGGGCTGTCCGTGCTGGGCCTCGCCCGTTATCGACGACTTGAATTCCCGCATCCCGCTGCCGAGCGAGCGCCCGATCTCCGGCAGCCGCCTGGCTCCGAAGATCAGCAGGAGGATCACAACCAAGAACGCGATGTGAAGAGGATTGTCTAGCCCCATCGCAAGCTTCAGTCTAGAGCATTCCGGCCGCCGCTCGACGAGCGCTTCGGGCCTTGCGCCGCGTCGTCGCCGGAGCGTACCGTGCGGTGCACCAGCTGGGCCGCGATCAGCACCATCAACACCGCGAACGCGTCGCGCAACACGTTCCCGGACAGCACGTTCGCGAGCGCCACGCCGCTGGCCGCGCCTGCCACCGAGAGCAGCCCGAGCAGCAGGGCGTCGTGGCGCTTGACGTTGCCGTAGCGGTCCTGTCTGTAGCTCCCGACAAGCGCGACGGGGATGATCGCCAGCAGTGAGGTCGCCTCGGCCTGATGCTGACCGAGCCCGAGAAAGATCACGAGACCCGGCACGAACAGCACTCCGCCGCCGACGCCGAGCAGGCCCGCCACCACGCCTCCCGCGAGGCCGATCACGACGGCCCCGATCACCGCGGCACGCCGCCGACGCCGAGCAAGCCGGCCACCACGCCTCCCGTGAGGCCGATCACGACGGCCCCGATCACCGCACCACCAGCTCCACCGCGCTCGCGACGAGCAGCGCGGCGAACAGCAGCGCGATCGAACGCGTGCGCAGGCGCTGTTGCAACCAGGTGCCCGCCAGCACACCGGCGATCGCGGGCACGCCGATCAGCGCGGCGTAGCCGACGTCAACGTTGCCGTAAAGCCCTTGCACGGCAGCCGCGAAGCCCGCGATGAAGATGATCGCCGCCAGCGACGTGGCCGTCGCCTCGCGCTCGCCGTACGCGAGCCAGAGCACCAGCAGCGGCACGATCACGCTGCCGCCACCGACACCGAACAAGCCGCTGAACAGGCCCGCGACGGTGCCGATCACCATCAGCTTGAGCGACCGCGGAGAGCCGGCGCCGGCCGCGCCGTCAGGGCTCATCCGGACAGCACGGCGCCGCCGCTGGGCGCCGGGTCGACGCGATCGGGCAACGCGTCGCGCTCATTGCCGGGTCCCGCGGTCGCGACCCAGGCGTAGAGGTAGATCCTTTGCACGGGATCCCGCGGCCACAGTGCGCGCCATACTAGTGTCCGTGTCCCCCGCTGCGACGCTCGTGGAGGCGCTCGAGCCCCTCCGCTCCGACCCGAGCCATGCCGCGGTCCTGCTCGACATCGACGGCACGCTCGCGCCGATCGTGCGCCACGCCGCCGACGCACACGTGCCCGAGGCCACGCGCATGCTGCTGATCGAGATCTCGCGTCGCTATCGCGTCGTCGGCTGCGTCAGCGGTCGCCGCGCCAGCACAGCCCGCCAGATCGTCGCGATCGGAACCATCGCGTACGTCGGCAACCACGGCAGCGAGCTGCTGCTGCCCGGCGCCACGCGCCCGCAGCTCGACCCCGACACGGCTGCCTGGGCCACGCGCGTGCGCGCGTTCGCCGCCGCCGTCTACACGCCCGAGCATCAGCGCCTGCGCATACGCAACGAGGACAAGGACGCGATCGCGGCCTTTCACTGGCGAGGCGCGCCCGACGAGCAGGCCGCCCACGCGGCCGTCGTCGAGATCGCCCGTCGTGCTCAGGAGGAGGGCCTGGCTGTGCACTGGGGGCGAAAGGTGCTCGAGATACGGCCCCCGGTCGAGCTCGACAAGGGGCTGGGCGTCGTCGCACTGCTGCGCGATCAGCCCGTCTCCTTCGCCGTCTACGTCGGCGACGACACCACGGATCTCGATGCCTTCCGCGGGCTACGCGAATGCGTGCAGGCGGGCGAGCTCACCCGCGCGATCTGCGTCGCGGTCGGCTCGGACGAAACGCCGCCCGAGCTTGCCCTCGAGGCCGACCTGCTGCTCGACGGCGCCGGCGGTGTACGCGAACTGCTCGAGGCGCTGCTGTAGCCTCCGGCCGCTCAGGGCTCGCCCTGCTGGCATCGTATGGTTTTCGTACGTGCGTTTCGTGGAGTTCCTCAAGACGACCGTGATGCTCAGCGCGGGCGCCGCCACGGCGCTCGCAGCGGTCACCGTGCTGGCCGCGGCGACACCCGCCGCGGGCTCAGAGCGGACCCTGCTCGAGATCGCCGTCGGCTGGTGGGTCCTGGCGGCCCTGATCGGGGTGCGCCTGGGCCGGCGCAATGAGACCAGCCCGCCGATCGCCCGCCTGCTCGCGAGCGCGCGCACCAGCACCGCTCTACCCGAGCAGCACCCGCGTGCGATCCTGCTCAACCGCCTGTGGCCGCTGCTCGTGTTCACGCTGATCGCTGGCGCTCTGGCTTTCCTGGCACCCCAGATCCCCGGCATCGCCGCCGGCTTCGCGATCATCTGGGCGCTCGCTTGGCGTCGGCAGCACGCGGCCGTGGCCGCGATCGAGGAACGCGACGGCGTCAGCTTCTACGTGCGCCGTACGCCGCCGTTGCATCCGATTGCGCTCGACCGCACGCCGGGCTTCAAAGCGCTGCGCCCGCAGGCCACCAACGGCGCCCTCGGCTGAGCGGTGCCGGCACCGCGCGAGCCGGCGACAGCCGCCCCGATCGACGGCTCCGGCGCAAAGATCCGAGCCGCAGAGGTCCGCGGCGGGCGACCCGTGGACGTGCTGGTCGTCTCGCTCGGCTCAACCGGCGGACTGCGGGCGGTCGATGCCGAGCTCGCCGGCTCGCTACGCCGCGTCGGCGCCTCGGTCGCGCTGGCATACGCCAAGCCGCCGCGCCGCCGGCTGCGCACGCTCGCCCTCACCGACCTCGCCTGGGCGCTCGCGGCGCGCCGAGCGGCAAGCGCGGCGCTCGCCGAGCACGAGCCCAGCGCGGTCATCTACTCGACCACCACGGCGGCGCTGCTGTGGCCCCGCCCCGGCGCGATCCGCTTCGACGCCCCCAACGCCGGCAACCGGCCGGGGCGTCACGGCCTCTGGCAGCGCCCGCTGGAGCGCCGGCGTTTCGGGCAGGCCGCGTTGTTGCTGCCGCAGAGTCAGGGAGCACTCGCCGAGGCGCCCGCGCGCGCCCGCGTGGGTTCGCTCGTCCCGCCCGTCCCCGCGCTCGTGCTGCCCGTCCCCGTCGAGTCGTCCGGCCGGTTGCTTGCCCCCGCCGAGCGCGACATCGCGGCGATCACATACGCCGCCAATCCGCTGAAGAAGGGTCTCGATCGCGTGCTGCGCGCCTGGACGAGCGCGCGCCGTCCGGGCGAGGAGCTGTTCGTCGCGGGGATCTCCGAGCAGGAGCTGCAGAGCGCGCGCATCGCGCTGCCAAGCCAGGGCGTGCGCCTGACCGGCCTGCTACCACCCGGCGAGTACCGCGCGCTGCTGCGCCGCGCGCGCGTCTTCGTCTGCGCCCCCCGCCGCGAGGACCACGGCATCGCTCAGCTCGAGGCTCTCGCCGACGGCTGCCAGCTGGTCACCACCTCGGCTCCCGGACCCTACGTCGCCCTGCCGATCGCCCGTGCGCTCGACCCGCGGCTCGTGACCGAGGACCTCACGGGCGCGTTGCGTACCGCGCTCGACGAGCCCGCGCCCGGCTATCCCACGCGGGCTGCACGCGCACTCGCGCCGTTCAGCCGCGCCGCCGTCGACCGCATCGTGCGCGAGCAGCTGCTCGTGCGGCTGCTCGACGCGGCCCCTGGATAGCGAGCCGCGACGCGTCGGCCTGTGCGTGTGCCGCGACGCGCTGCTGACGCGTCTGCTCGGTCACCCCACCGGTAGCGCGCGACGGGGCGTCGGTGCGCGACCCGGGGTCAGCCTGCCCGTGTGCGCTCACGCGCGCGTTTGCGCGCGCGCGCCAGCTCGCGCCAGGGCCGCGTGTTCGCCACGTCCTGCTTTTCCAGCCACGCGCGCCTGGCGGTCGCGATCCCCCAGCGCACGTTTTCGAGCGTCTGGGTGCGGTGAGCGTCGGAGTCGATCACGATCCCCACGCCCGCCTGGGCGGCGTTGCGCGCGTGTACGTCGGAGAGGTCGCGGCGTCGCGGGTTGCCGTTGATCTCGAGCAGCGTGCCCGTGCGCGCCGCCGCCTCGAACACGGCGCCGAGGTCGATCGCGTAAGGCTCGCGCCGCTCGATCAGCCGGCCGGTCGGATGCCCGATCGCGTCCACGAGCGGATGCTCCACCGCCGCGAGCATCCGCTCGGTCATCGCCTGCTCTGCCATCGCGAACGCCGTGTGCACGCTCGCCACCACCCAGTCGAGCTCCTGCAGGAGCTCCGGCTCGTAGTCGAGCTCGCCGTCCGGGAGGATGTTCACCTCGCTGCCCGCGAGCACTCTGATTCCCTCGAGTGTCGCGTCAACCTCCCGCACGCGCTCGATCTGGTGCCGCAGCTCGTCCGCCGAGACGTCGTTGCCGAAGCCGTGCGTCGCCGAGTGATCGGTGATTGCAACGTACTCATACCCGCGCTCGCGCGCGGCGAGCGCCATCTCCTCGATCGTGTTGTGTCCGTCGGACGCGATCGTGTGGCAGTGCAGATCGCCCCTGATGTCGCCGAGCTCGATCAACCGCGGCAGTCTGGCGCCGACGGCGCCAGACGCGATTCGCGCGGCCTGCAGCTCGCCCCGGTCCTCGCGCAGCTCGGGCTCGATGTACTCGTAGCCGAGCATCTCGTACACCTCGGCCTCGGTGGCGCAGCTCTTGGCCTTGGTGCTGTGATCGCTGCTGATGCCGTGCTCTGAGACGTGCATTCCGTCGCGCACCGCCTGCTCGCGCAAGGCCGCGTTGTGCCTGCCCGATCCCGTGAAGTGCTGCCACAGGTTCCCGAGCTGCGATCGACCTGCGATCCGCAGGTCGATCCCGATGCCGGCGTGCGTCACCGCCCTCGCGCCCGTGGCGCTCGCCGACGTCACGCGCTCTACCTCGGCCAGCTCGGCCACGCCACGCGCCAGCGCGGCGCGCCCGCGAGCGACTGCGACCAGATCGATGTCCTTGACGCTGTCTGTGAGCCTGCGCGCCGAGCCCGCCACCATCACCGTCGCACCGGCGCCGGAGCTGCCCTGTTCGAGCCCCCGGGCAAGCGCCTCGCCGAGCTCGAGCGCCTGCGGCAGCAGCAGCCGCGCCCGCCCGCGGTCGCCCTGCGCGGCGGCCTGCTCGAGCGCGCTGAGCACGTTTTCCTCGAACTTTGGCCCGAGGCCCTTGACGGCGCGCACGCGCTGCGCCAGTGCCGCCTCGCGCAGGCCCTCGAGCGAATCGATCCCAAGCTCGGCGTGCAGCAGACGTGCTCGCTTGGCGCCGATTCCCCGCAGGCGCGTGATCTCGATCAGGCCCGGCGGGAACTTTGCGCGCAGCTTCTGCGTCGCCGGGATCGTCCCGGTCTCGATCAGCGCCTGGACCTTTTCCTGCAGGGTCTTGCCGATGCCCGCCAGCTCGGTGGCGCGCCCTTCGCGGGCGAGCGCCGCCACCGATACAGACGCTTCGCGCACCGCCCTCGCCGCGGTCCGGTACGCCAACACCCGATACGCGATCGCCCCGTCGAGCTCGTACAGATCACCGAGTTCTTCCAGCGCGTCGGCAATCTCGCCGTTCGAGAGGTCCACTGGTCTAGGGTACGCCGACGGATGTCCGGAGCTCCCTGGCTGATCCTGCCGACATACAACGAGGCGCAGAACATCGAGGCGATCGCCGCCGCCGCCGGCGAGGTGCTGGCGGGCGCAGCGCCCGAGGGGTTTCGCATTCTCGTCGTCGACGACGGCTCGCCCGACGGCACCGGCCGGATAGCCGACCGGCTGGCGAGCGAACACGACCACGTGCGTGTACTGCACCGGACCGAGAAGAACGGCATCGGTCCCGCCTACCTCGCCGGCTTCCGCTATGCGCTCGAGCACGACGCCGGCTTGGTGTTCGAGATGGACTCCGACTTCTCGCACGATCCCGGTGACCTCGCCCGCCTGCTCGACGCCGTACGCGCAGGGGCCGACCTCGCGCTCGGCTCGCGCTATGTACCCGGCGGGGGCACCGCCGACTGGGGCGTGTTGCGCCGCTTCATCTCAGAGGGCGGCTCGACCTACGCGCGCTGGGTGCTGGGCCTGCAGGTGCGCGACCTCACCGGCGGGTTCAAGTGCTTTCGCCGCGAGGTCCTGGAAGCGATCCACTTCGACTCGGTCCGCTCGCAGGGCTACGCGTTCCAGGTCGAGCTCACCTATCGCGCCGTGCGCGCCGGCTTTCGTGTCGTCGAGGTGCCGATCGTGTTCCGCGACCGCCAGCATGGGACCAGCAAGATGTCCTGGCGCATCGCCGCCGAGGCGGTGTGGCTCGTGCCGCTGCTGCGCCTGGGTCGCCAGCCGCCCATGCCGGCACCCGTCCCGGAGGCGCACGCGCGGGTCGCGGAGTAGGCGCGTCCGCGGCGGGTGCGTCCAGGGGCGGGTTCGTCCCGGGGGCGGTGCGCCGGTCGCGCAGGAGGCGTGTCCGCGGCCGCGGGACGGACACTCGGTGGAGCGCAGTCGCGATCAGTCCGACTCGTCTTCCGTGCTGCCACGCGCCGCTTGAAGGATCGCGCCGGCGAGGAAGAGCTGGCGCCATTTGCGGCCGGTCAGCTCGCGAAGTATCCCTTGCGCTTCTAGGTCACGAATGGCCGCACGCGCGGTTGGAGCCGACACCTTCAGGACCTTGGCAGCGCGGGGGGCCGTGATGTAGGGGTTCATGAAGAGCTGATCTATGAGCTGGTGAGCCGGCCCCCGAGCCCGTGCCCCAGAAAGAAGGTCGTGGTAGCGGGCCTGCAGATCGAGAAGGCGCTCCGCATCGTCCACTGCGGCCTGGGCCTGGATCGCTACGCCCCTCAAGAAGTAGGTGAGCCACCCGTGCCAATCGCCGTGGGTGCTGACACGAAGCAGACGATCGTAATACTCGGCTCCGCTTCGCTCAAAATAAGCCGAGACGTAGAGCAGCGGTTGCGGGAGCAGCCCGCGCTCATTCAGCAGCAGCGATATCAGCAGCCTTCCGATGCGTCCGTTCCCGTCGCCGAAAGGGTGAATGGCCTCGAACTGGTAGTGGGCAAGCGCGGCGACAACAAGCGGCGGCAGCGTCCTGTCGTGCAAGAAGTTCTCAACGTCCCCGAGCGCGGTCTGCATCTCAGGCACCGGCGGCGGCACATAGCGTGCCTCATCGATCGGTGCCTCTGGGCTGCGGCCGATCCAGTTCTGGTAGGAGCGGAACTTCCCGGGATGACGATCATGACCACGCACTCCCTGCATGAGGCGTTCATGAACTTCTCGCAGCAGGCGAAGGCAGAGCGGCAGCTTCTTGAGGGCTTTCAGTCCATATTCGTGCGCCGTCAGGTAGTTGCGGACCTCGCGGACATCACCTCTAGCGCTGCCCGTTGCCTCGTCCTCATATAGGTCCGCGAGCGTGCTCAGCGTCCCCTCAATCCGCGAGCTGAGGACGGCCTCACGACGGAGATATGGCCCGATGAGCAGGGCCGGATTCTGGAGGTTGCGCCCCGTGCCCGCGAGCAGGCCGATGCAAGTGGCGGCCTTGCTCAGGTCTGTGACCAGCTCGGGAGTAAAGTCCAGCGTGGGCGGCAGGGGAGCCGGCACGAAGGCCACATTGCCGTCGGAGCTAACGAGGCGACCGGGAGCAGCGGCGACGAAGCTAGCTCGGTCCATGTACTGAGGGTCTTAGAAAGGGCACTTTGCGATTCTAGACGATTTGGAAAGAAAACTGGATATTCTTTCTTTTCTCGTGTGGGATGGGCAGCGCTCTTTCCAAGACAGACTCGACGGCTCAATCACCGTCGAGCCTTTGTAGGGCCATATGTCCCGCTTGTTCGGGATTTCCGTCCGATGGCTCAAGTGGGACTCCTTGACTGAAGCTGACCCACTACCACCGGGAGACCGTGCTTCATTTTGTATAGTGATGGCTAGTGCAGCGCGACGGAGCAGTCTGACCGGCTCCACGCGCGACCTCCCCCAGACCGCGATTTTCGAAGGAGACGACATGGCAGGGCTCACCGAAGTCACCGACAACAACTTCGACGCCGAGGTGCTCGAGTCTGCGAGCCCCGTGCTCGTGGACTTCTGGGCGCCGTGGTGCGGCCCGTGCCGCGTGGTCGCTCCAGTGCTCGAGGAGATCGCCGGCGAGCGTCCCGATCTGCGCATCGTCAAGCTGAACGTCAACGACAACCAGCAGACCGCGGCTCGCTATCAGGTGCTCTCGATCCCGACGATGATCCTGTTCAAGGGCGGCTCCCCGGTCAAGACCGTCGTCGGCGCCTACCCGAAGAAGAAGCTCGAGCAAGAGCTCGAGCCTGTGCTGACCGCTTAGCGCGCCGACGTCTTCCTGAGCGCGATCGACAGCTCCAGGCCGTCGATTCGGGTCAGCTCGCTGAGGGCATCACTCGGGGCGCCCCCGCTAAGCGACAGCTCGCGTGCCAGCGTCTCGCGCGTCAGATAGTCGCGATGGGCTGACGCTGCCTCGATCAGCTGTGGATCGCCGGCCAGCCACAGCTCGATCCGGTCCTCGACCTGCAGGCCGGCGCTCCTGCGCGCGTTCTGAATCGCGTGCACGATCTCGCGCGCGCGACCCTCGCGGCGCAGGTCATCGTCCAGTGTCAGATCGAGCGCGACCGCATGCGAGCCCTCGCGCTCGACCGAGTAGCCGTCCGGCGCCTTCATCGTGAGGATCACGTCCTGCGCGCTCAGCGTGTGCTCGCGGCCGGCCACGGCGATGCCGATCTCGCCGTCGCCGTTGCGAAGCGCGGCCGCCACGCGCGCGGGATCGAGCGCCGCCACCGCCGAGGCCGCCTGCGGCATCTCACGCCCGAACAGCGGGCCGAGCGTCCGGTAGTTGGCCTTGATCTCGTACTGTCCGAGCTCCTCCGCGGCCGCCACGAACCGCACACGGCGCACGTTCAGCTCCTCGCGCACGACCTCCGCGAGCCGTTCGATCGCCTCCCGCTCGCGCTCGTCAGCGACCACGACCGCCTCGTGCAACGGCTGGCGCACCTTCAGCTTGGCCTTGCCGCGCGCCCCCAGGCCCAGCCGCACGGTCTCGCGGGCGAGCGCCATCGCCTGCTCCAGCCCTGGGTCACGCTCGCCCAATGCATCCCCTGCCGGGAACTCGCACAGGTGAACGCTCACGAGCGCTCCGTCGAGGTTGTCGTAGATCTCGTCCGCGATGAACGGACACAGCGGCGCAAGCAGCTTGGAGACCGTCAGCAGGCACTCGCGCAACGTCCCGAACGCGCTCGCCTCGCCGTCCCAGAAGCGCCTGCGCGAACGCCGCACGTACCAGTTGGACAGCTCGTCGACCAGCTCCGCGATCGCCCTGCCGGCGCTTGTGGCGTCGTAGGCATGCAGCCGCTCGGCCACCAGCTCCGCGGTGGCCGCGGTCCGCGACAGCGCCCAGCGGTCGAGGTCCTCGTCAGAGCCCGACGCACGGCCGGCCCGCTCCCCTGCGCTCGAGTCCGTCGCCCGCGCGTGCCCTCCGCCCGTGAGCGCGTCCGCGCCGGCATGCGCGTACAGCACATAGAAGTAGTACGTTAACCACAGCTGCTTGAGGAACAGCCGCACGCCCTCGGCGATCGCCTCCTCCGAGAAGCGATAGCCGTCCCAGGGCTGTTTGGAGGTGAAGAAGTACCAGCGAAACGCGTCTGCGCCGTATGCGTCGAGCACCTGCCAGGGCTCGACCGCATTGCCCTTGGACTTCGACATCTTCTGGCCCTCGCTGTCGAGGATCAGGCCCAGACAGACGACGTTGCGATACGGCGCCTCGCGTCCGAGCAGCACCGAGATGGCGAGCAGCGAGTAAAACCAGCCGCGCGTCTGATCCTGGGCCTCGCAGATGAAGTCGGCGGGGAACCGCTCGGCGAAGGCCTCCTGGTTCTCGAAGGGATCGTGGTACTGGGCAAACGGCATCGCGCCCGAGTCGAACCACACGTCGATCACCTCACTGACCCGTCGCATCGGCTGCCGGCACTCCGGGCAGGGGAATTCGGGCTCGTCCACGAACGGACGGTGGTGGTCCTCGAGTGCGACCCCGGAGCGCTCGGCGAGCTCCCCAAACGAGCCGACCGTGTGCGTGTGCCCACCCGGGCAGCGCCACACGGGCAGCGGCGTGCCCCAGTACCGCTCGCGCGAGAGCGCCCAGTTGACGTTGTTCGCCAGCCAGTCGCCGAAGCGCCCGTGCTTGACGTGTTCGGGATGCCAGGCGATCGTCTCGTTGGCCGCGAGCATGTGATCGCGCAGCGCCGTGGTACGGATGTACCAGGCGCTCTTGGTGTAGTAGATCAGCGGCGTCCCGCAGCGCCAGCAGTGCGGATAGGAATGCTCGTAGGGCTCCTCGACGAACAGCAGGCCGCGCGCGCGCAGGTCCTCGATCAAATCGCTCGTCAGCTGCGGGTCCTTGACGTGGCGGCCCTCGTAAGAGCCACCGTCGTAGCTGCGCACACGCCCGTCGTAGGTGCCGTCGGGCCTGACCGGGTTGAACAGCGAGTGGGGATCGCTTGGATCGAACGCCAGCTCGGGAGCCGCCACGGCGACGTTGAAGTCATCCTCGCCGAACGCCGGCGCGATGTGCACGAGCCCGGTGCCGTCATCGGTCGTGACGAACTCGCCGGCCACGATCGGAAAGGCGCCGGCGCCGCCCGGCCCATAGGGGCCCTCGGGGAAGATCGGGCCCTGGTAGTGGGCACCGAGGAGTCGGGAGCCGGGAAAGCGCTCCACGATCTGCGCATCCTCGCCGAGCACGCGCTCGACCAGGGCGCCAGCCAGCACGAACGTCGCTCCCGCGAGGCGAGCCCGCACGTACTCGATCTCCGGGCCGACCGCCACGGCGACGTTGCCCGGCAGCGTCCACGGCGTCGTCGTCCAGATCAGCAGCTCGTCGCCCTCGTGCAGAGGGGATGCGGGATTGAGGGGTTGGGGCGGCGAAACTTCGTGAGGTTGGGGGGACGACGGGTTGCGAGGTTGGGCGGTCGCGGCCGCCCGCCCGCCGGACTGCTGCGAGACCCTCGCCGAGCTCTCTTGCGGCGCGACATTCACGGGCAGGCGCACGTACACCGAGCGATCCACCACATCCTGATAGCCGAGCGCCACCTCGTGCGAGGACAGCGCCGTGCCGCAGCGATAGCAGTAGGGCACGACCTTGTGCCCCTCATAGAGCAGGCCGCGGCGGTCGATCTCCGCCAGCGCCCACCAGACCGACTCGATGTAGGACTCATCGAGCGTGCGATAGGCATCGTCGAGGTCGATCCAGAAGCCGATCCGTTCGGTCAGGCGGTCCCACTCCTGCAGGTAGGCGAACACCGACTCGCGGCACTTCGCGTTGAACTTTGCGATCCCGTAGCGCTCGATGTCCGCCTTGCTGGTGAACCCGAGCTCCTGTTCAACGGCGATCTCCACCGGCAGCCCGTGACAGTCCCAGCCGCCCTTGCGCTCGACCAGCCGCCCGCGCATCGTCTGAAAGCGGGGATAGATGTCCTTGAACACGCGCGCCAGCACGTGGTGCGCTCCGGGCGGACCGTTCGCGGTCGGAGGTCCCTCGTAGAACACCCAACGGGGGGCGTCCACCCGCGCGTGAAGCGACTCTCTGAACACGTCGCGCTCGCGCCAGCGCTCCAGCACCTCGAGCTCGAGCGCCGGCAGATCCTGTGCCGGATCGACCGCGCGTGCGGGGATCAGCGGATGCCGTGGAGCGCCGTCCGACATGGGCGGCCCATTCTAGGTTGACGCTCGGGGACGGCTCGTCTCAGGACGCCGATGCCGCGGGATGCAGCAGCACCACGCCCGTCAGGCGCTCGCGAAGCTGCTCGGCGGCGTCCAGAGCGCCCGGCCCGACACGCCTGACGGTGGACGCGCCGGCCTCGGCGAGCGCGAGCCGATAGTCGAAGATCGCGATGCCCGGCTCGGCGCGGCGCGCGGCGTACACCAGGCGGCTCAGCCGCTGCGGCGTGGCGTCCGCGCCCGCGCCCGCGAGCACCAGCGCCCCCGGGCGCAGCGCGCGCAGGGCCGCGCCGATGCGCCCGGCCTCGAGCTCGGGTGACAGCGTCAGCACGCGCAGCCCGCGGCGGCGCAGGAACAGCTCGAGCGCCTGCACGTATAGCCCGTCGAGCCCGGGCGGCGCCGACGCGTCGAGGATCATCGCGCCCTCCTCGCGCGAGGCGCCCGGCGCGACGCGGGTCGCCGCCGCGAGCCAGCCGCCGGCGTAGCGGCGGGCGAAAGCCCGCTCGGGCGACCCGGGCTCGAGCAGCTCGACCGCGCTGAGCAGCACCGACTCGACCGTACGCTCGACCGAGCGCACCGCCAGGCTCTGCTCCAGCACGCGGTCGGCCGCGTCTTCGCGAAAGTCCGCGAGCGCGGCCTGCAGGCGCAGCGGCGAGGACGGTCCCTCGCCGCGCTCGCGCGCGACCGAGACGGCCGAGACGATGTCACCGGTCTCGGTGAACGCCTGGCGCAGCGCCTCGATCTCGCCGAGCTCGAACTGGCGGTGGCCGCCCTCCGTGCGTCCCGGCCTGGGGTAGCCGAAGCGTCGCTCCCAGCTGCGCAGGGTGTTCGGACTCACTCCAAGCATTGCCGCGGCGGCGTTTGTGCGGATCGCGCCCATGTCCCGAGATGTTCAGGTCTGCGCAGCTTTGCAGCAACCGTCGCAACGCGGACTGCATGGCGACACGCCTGTTGCAGGCGCAGGAGCTGGATAGGTGGCGGCGACGGGTCCGGCGGCGAGCACGCGCGCGGTGATCGGGAGGACGCCGCAACGGCCCGGGGCCGCGACGAACCCTGGGATCATCGGGCGATGAAGTTGCGCCTCTACCACCACTCGGACGGCACGCGCGTGGCCTATCGCGAGCTGGGCACCGGAAGGCCCCTGGCGCTGCTTCATTCGGCGCTGCTCTCGCACATGGAGTGGGAGCCGTCGGTCGAACAGCTCGCGAGCCGCCACCGCGTGGTGCTGCCCGACCTGCCGCTACATGGCGACTCCGAGGACGATCCGCGCCATCCCTACACGCTCGACTGGTACGCGCGCGTGCTCGCCGGGTTCGCGGACGACGTGCTCGGTCCGAGCGCCGTGATCGGCGGGCACGGCATGGGTGCCGATGTCGCGCTGCGGGCCGTTCAGGGGGGCCTGCTGCGCCCGCGCCGGCTGGTGCTGATGTCGAGCAGCCTGCACGCCCGGCCTGAGTGCCGGCGCGCGCGCGCGGCCTGGCGCGCCTGCTTCATGGCGGGTGCCGTGCCCGGGCTCGATCGTCTGGCCGGCTACGGCGCCCGCGCGGCTTTCACCTCAGCGCGCAGCGTGAGCCGGCTCACCGTCCGTGCGAACCCGGCAGCTCGCGATCTGGTGCGCCACGCGTTCGCCGACGCGCCCGGCAATCCCAGGCTGGGGCGCTCGTGGGCCAAGTGGGCGCGCCGCTGGCCGCGCGGCGCCCGTAGCGAGCTGTTCGAGCTCTATCCCCGGCTCGACCTTCCGGTGCTGCTGCTGTGGGCCGATCGCGATCGCCTGCACCCGCTGGCGCCGGCGGAAGAAGCGCTGCGCATGCTGCCATACGGCCAGCTGCGCGTGCTCCAAAGCACAGGCTTCCTGATGGCCTACGACGATCCCGTCGGCCTCGCGCGCGAGCTGCTGGCCTTCTGCGCGTAGCCGCGCAGGTGGCACGTGGTGCGCGCGGGCTGTCGTGGCGCCGCGGGCTGGCGCATAGGGCGTGCGGGCTGGCGATAGGGATAGGGTTCGCGCCCAGCGGGCGCGCGCTGGCGCCTTGACAAAGGAGACGCGAATGCCAGAGAAGCAACTGTGGGGCGGCGAGACCGCCAAAGCCGTCGAGAACTTCCCGATCTCGGGCGAGACCGTGCCGGTCGCGGTCGTGCACTGGCTCGCACGCATCAAGGGCGCGGCCGCGGCTGTCAACGCCGAACTGGGCCTGCTCCCGCGCACCAAGGCCCGGCGCATCGAGAAAGCCGCGCGCGAGATCGCCGAGGGTCTACACGACGGGCAGTTTCCGATCGACGTCTTTCAGACGGGCTCGGGCACCTCGACGAACATGAACGCGAACGAGGTGATCGCCGCGCTGGCAGGCGAGGGGGTGCACCAGAACGATCACGTCAACATGGGCCAGAGCTCGAACGACGTGTTCCCGTCGGCCGTTCACCTGGCCGCGCTGGACGTGGCGCAGAACGAGCTGCTGCCGGCGCTCAAAGAGCTCGAGCGCGCCTTGGCACGCAAGGCCAAAAGCTTTCGCAACGTCGTCAAGTCCGGGCGCACCCACCTGATGGACGCGGTGCCGGTGACGCTCGGTCAGGAGTTCGCCGGATACGCCGCACAGATCGCGCTCGGGCAGGAGCGGGTGCGATCGGCGCTCGTGCACGTCGGGCAGATCCCGCTCGGCGGCACCGCCACCGGCACCGGCCTGAACACCGATCCGCGGTTCGCCGAGAAGGTGCGCGCGCGCCTGCGCAAAGAGTCGGGGCTGCGCCAGATCGCGCCGCCCGCCGATCCGTTCGAGGCGCAGGCCGCCCGCGACGCGCTCGTGGAGCTCTCAGGTGCGTTGAAGGTGCTGGTGGTATCGCTGACCAAGATCGCCGGCGATCTCGCGCTGATGGGCTCCGGTCCGCGCGCGGGCATCGGCGAGATCCTCCTGCCCGAGCTGCAAAAGGGCTCGTCGATCATGCCCGGCAAGGTCAACCCCGTGATCCCCGAGGTGGTCCTGCAGGTCTGCGCCCAGGTGATCGGCAACGACACGGCGATCACGGTGGGGGGGATGCAGGGACAGTTCGAGCTGAACGTGCGCATCCCGCTGATCGCGCGCAACCTGCTGCAGTCGCTGCGTCTGCTCACGTCGAGCTCACGCGTGTTCGCGCAGAAGTGCATCGACGGCATCGGGGTCAACCGCGCGGGCACCGACGCGTCGGCCGGCGCGACGCTCGCGGTCGCCACGGCGCTCAACGGGGCGATCGGCTACGACCGCGCCACCGCGATCGTCAAGAAGGCAACCGCCGGCGGACGCCCGCTGCGCGAGGTCGCGATCGAGGAGGGCGTCGACGCCAAGCTGTATGACCGCACGATCGACCTGCGTCGCATCGCCCGCGGCAACCTCGGCTGATCAGGCCGGCGCTACCCGCTGACGAGCCGGCGGTCTGACGAGCTGGCCGTGAGCGCACGCGCGCGCGTGCGCTCACACCTGCGGCAGGGCTTTGTAGAGAGCGGCTACCGCGCCGACGGCCGGCTTGGGAGCGCCGTCGTACATGAACAGGCCCTTCTGGTCCAGTCCCTCGATCAACTTGACGTGCGGCAGCACCTCGTGGATCGAGCCGCCCGAGAACGTCGGGTTCAGGGGGTAGTCGCGCAGCAGGTACACGAACATGCCGCTGAGCTGCTGATCGGCTGCGTACATGCGGATGTGGCGCGCCATCAGTTGCGCCTGGTAGCCATAGCCGCCCGGGCTGGCGCTCGGGTTCAGGCCGTTTGATTCCGCGCCGAACTCGCTGACCACGAGGACCTTGCCCGCGAACGTGCGCTGCATGGCCGACAGGCGCTTGGAGATTTCGGCGCTCACGCCGGCCGGCGAGTTGTGCGGGTGGTCGTACCAGCCCGAATAGTCGGTCTCGGCGACGGCGTCAACTTCGCGGTAGACCGCCCCCGGGTGTGTCGGCGGGTGATCGCCCCACACGTCGACCGCCACCATCCGCGTGGGGTCGTGCGCATGCAGCCAGCGCGTCATCGTTTCGATGTAGCTGTCCTCGGCACTGTCGCGACCGTTGCCTGCCATCTCATCGACGAGGTTCCACGCGAAGATCGACGGGTGCAGCCGCTCGGCGATCGCCGCGCTGCGCGCCTGGTTCTCGGCGTCGGCGAGCAGCGATGGGGTCGTCGAGTACCAGTTGCCGGCTCCTTCGACCGGGCCGATGCCCTGCCACACGAGGATCCCGGCGGCGTCGAAGCGTTCCAGCAGCCCCGGGTACAGCGGATGCTGAGTCCGCACGGCATTCGCGCCGATCGCCTTCAGCTCGCTGACGATCGTGTTCTCATCGGCGGGCGTGAGGGCATCGCCGTGGCCCTGGGCGTCCTCCTGGACGCTCGCCCCATGCAGCACCAGGCGCGCCCCGTTGAGGTAGACCCGTCCACCGTGCCAGGTGATCTGGCGCAACCCGACGCGCGCGGAGAAACCGGCTTCCGCGCCGGCGTTGAGGGTCAGCTGATAGAGGCTCGGGCTGGCGGGCGACCAGAGGGCCGGTTCGGGGACCGTCACGGTGGTGCTCGCGGTCGCCGTCTGGCCGTGGGCAAGACGCTGTTCGGGGAAGTGCAGCGCGATCGACTGGGTCCCGCGCACGAGCGTGCCTTCGGGGACGATCGGGTGTCCGGAGGCGCCGTCGTTGCGGACTTCGACGCCGACCGTGACCGTCGCGCTGGCGGCCGTCGTGACCGCGCCCGCCGGCAGCGTCGTCTGGATCGAGGGATCCTGCAGCTCGCTTTCGCCGATCGCGCGCACGTTGACCTCACCGTCGATCCCGCCCCAGTTGAACCACGTGCGGTGAAACCCGAGTTTCTCCTGCTCGTCGGGGTGTTGCCAGTCGACGCGCACGACCACCGTGTGCGTGCCCGCCGCCAGCGCCGTGCGCATTTCGAACGGCAGGTACGAGCCCCTGTGCGATCCAAGTTCATGCCCATCGACCCACACGGTTGCCAGCCAGTTGGCCGATTCGAAAGTGAGCGCGTAGGTGCCCGCCGTGGGGGCGTTGAAGGTCGTGCGATACCAGGCGATCGAGCCTTCGTAGTTGGACACCGCCACCGGGCCGGAGTAGAGCAGCGGATCGATCACGTTGGGAACGCCCACGCTCGTTCCGGTGAACCCTCCCTTCTGCCAGCCCGATCCGAGGCCGCGGTTGGCGGGATCCTGGCGCAGCGTCCAGCTCTCCAGCGCGCTGCGCCCGCTCGGGCCTTCGGCCGGCAGCGACGAGCTCGCAGGCGCCTGCGCCTGGCTGGCGCTCGCGCCCAGCGCGAGGCAGGCCACGAACACGGCGAGGGCGAGATGTCTGGGCCGGCGGGTCATGCTCCTTGAACAGCGTCCGGGGTCGATCGGTGCGGCGACGCCAGCATATGCTCGAGCAGCAATCGCGCGCCGGCCTTGGACAGGGGTTCGTTGAGGTTGCCGCACTTCGGCGACTGCACGCACGACGGGCAGCCCTCGGCGCAGCCGCAGCCGCTGATCAGCGCGAGCGCGTCCCGGCAGAGCTCGTCGAAACGCGCGAACGCCGTGCGGGTGATGCCAATGCCGCCTGGGTGTCCGTCGTAGATGAAGATCGTCGGCTTGCCCGTCTGGGGGTGCAGGTTGGTGGAGAGACCGCCGATGTCCCAGCGGTCGCACATCGCCAGCAGCGGCAGCACCGCGATCTGCGTGTGCTCGGTGGCATGCAGCGCGCCCAGCAGCGACTCCAGCGGGATCGTATCGGCCAGCTCGGCGCTGTCGAGCTCGTACCAGAGCGCCTGCGTGGAGAAGCTCGTTTCGGGCAGGTCCAGCCCAATCAGGTCGATCGCGCCGTGGTCGGACAGGCGCTTGCGCTGGTAGGCGAGCACGGTCTCGGTGACCGACACCATGCCGAAGCTGAGCGGCACGCCGAGCGCCTCGCGGCGATCGAGCAGGCGCTCGATCGCCGTCTCGGTCTCGCGCTTGGGCTGGGTGTACCAGTCGCCGTCGAAGGGAGCCACGAGCGCTCGCCGGTGGCGCAGGTCCAGCTCGCGCACCTCGTACGAGCGCCCTTGATGCAGGTAGACGGCGCCGTCGTGCACGGTCGCGTGGGCGCGCGCGGCCTCGGTATCGCCGAGCAGCTCGCCGCTGGCGATGTCGACGATCGCAAAGCGCTCGGACCCGGCCGAGCGCAGCGAGACTTCCGCGGCGGGATAGCGGTCCGCGCGACGCGGCACGAAGGTATCGCCACTGACGTTCACGGCCGTATCGCCGCGAGTCGCGCGGGGCGTGCGCCGGCGCAGCAGGCCAGCACCGAGCAACTGCTCGGCGCTGGCCTGCAGGCGGGGGCCGAAGAACTCCTCGTCGCCCTGCTCGAGCGGGCCCTCGTGCGCGGCGCAGAGCAGGTGGGCGCGGAAGATCAGGGGGCTCTCGTGGTCGAGGATCGCGGCCTCGACCGGGCGCTCGAGGAACTCGTCGGGATGGCGGCAGAAGAACTGGTCGAGCGCGTCTTCGCCGGCGACGTACAGCGCCAGCCCGCGCCCGCGCCGCCCGGCGCGGCCCCACATCTGGCGCAGCGAGGCCACGGTCCCGGGGAAGGTGACGACCAGCGCGGCGTCGAGCTCGCCGATGTCGATGCCCAGCTCGAGCGCGTCGGTCGCGATGACCGCGCGCAGCTCGCCGCTGGTGAGGCGGCGCTCGAGCTCGCGACGCTGTTGGGGAGTGTAGCCGGCGCGGTAGGGCGCGATGCGCTCGGCGAGCTCGGGATGCTCGCCGGCGGCGAGCTCCTGGGCCACCAGCCGGCTGAGCAGCTCCACGCCCTTGCGCGACTTCATGAAGCAGATCGAGCGCGCTCCTGCGCACAACAGCCGTGCGAGCAGCTCGGCGGCCTCGGCCAGAGCCGAGCGCCGCGTTCCGAGCGCCTCATCGGTCAGCGGCGGATTCCACATCGCGATCCGCCGCCCCGGCGCGGGCGAGTGCTCGTCGTCGATCAAGGCGAAGTCCTCCAGCCCGGTCAGCCGCTCGGCGAGCTCGCGCGGATTGGCGATCGTCGCGGAGGTCAACAGCAGCCGCGGCTGGGTCCCGTAGGCGGCCGCAATCCGGCGCAGCCGGCGCAGCACGCAGGCGACGTGCGAGCCGAACACGCCGCGGTAGACGTGCGCCTCGTCGATGGCCACCACCGCGAGGTTGGCGAACAGCTCGCCCCAGGCGGCGTGGTTGGGCAGGATGCCGACGTGCAGCATGTCGGGGTTGGTGAGCACGACGTTGGCGTTGCGGCGGATGTCGGCGCGCGCCGCGCGCGGGGTGTCGCCGTCGTAGATCGCCGGGCGCACGCGCTTGCTGAGCCCGAACGCGTTCAGCGCGCGCGCCTGGTCCTGGGCGAGCGCCTTGGTCGGGTAGAGGTAGAGCGCGCGCGCCCGCGGGTCGCGGCAGAGCACCTCGAGCGTCGGCAGCTGAAAGCACAGCGACTTGCCCGAGGCGGTCCCGGTGGTGACGATCGTCGGCCCCCGCCAGGCCGTTTGCAGCGCGCGCTCCTGATGGCGGTAGAGGCGCTCGATGCCGGCGCGCTGCAGCGCGCCGAGCACCTCGGGATGAAGCTCGCCGGGCAGGTCGGCGAGCTGCGGCTTGCGCGGCCCCTCGCGCGCTTCACGCACGAGCCGCCCGTCGGCGCGCCCCTCGTCGAGCAGCGTGCTCCACGGCTCGAGCTTGCGCTCTTTGCCGACGGACCGCGCGCGCGTGCGTGCGCGCGCGTGCGTCGTGGCGGGGGTCTGTCCCGAGCCTCTCACCTCACCGGTGCCGTGACCATGGCTTGCGATAGTAGAGCCATGGCCCTGAAGCCCGCGGCGGAGCGATGGCTGCAAACGCGCAGCTTCCATCATTCGCGTTACTCGCTCGCGGCGATCGCCGCGGCCCGGGCCCGGCAGGACCTGACGGTGTCCGTGTGCCTGCCCGCGCGCGAATGCGCCGAGACGATCGGCGCGATCGTCGAAGCGCTCGGCGGGCTGCGCGCGCAGGGCGCGATCGATGAGATCGTGGTGGTGGACGCCACCTCGGCTGACGGCACCGCCGCCGTCGCCCAGCGCGCGGGCGCGGTTGTGTATCAGGAGGCCGAGCTGATGCCGGCGGTGGGAGACGTGCTGGGCAAGGGCGACGCGATGTGGCGCGCGCTGCCGTGGCTCCGCGGCGATCTGATCTGCTTCCTGGACGCCGACACGAGCGACTTTCAGGCCCATTACGTGACCGGCCTGCTCGGGCCGCTGCTGTGCGAGCCGGACGCGATCGCGTTCGTGAAGGCCTTTTACCGGCGTCCCTTCGAGCAGGCGGGCGTGTCGCTGGCGGAGGGAGGCGGGCGCGTGAACCACCTGCTCGCGCGTCCGGCGCTCGAGCTCTTCTACCCCGACCTGGCCGGTGTGCGCCAGCCGCTCGCGGGCGAGGTCGCCGCGCGACGCGAGCTGCTCGAACGGCTTCCGTTTGCCACGGGCTATGGCGTCGAGATCGGAATGCTGATCGACGCCTGGCGGGCGGTCGGGCTGGAGGGCCTGGCGCAGGTCGATCTCGACGAGCATCGCAACCGCCATCAGCCGCTGAACGCGCTGCGCCCGATGGCGCTGACGGTGCTCGCGACGGTCTCACGCCGGCTCGTGCAGGATGGCCGGCTGGCCGACGCCGAGCTGGTCGAGTCGCTCGTCGAGCGGCCGGCTTTCGCCGAGGAGCCCGCCCTGCCATGACCCGTCGAGGACACGCGAGCTCCAAGTCAGCTCGATGACCATCAGATGCCTGTACCTCGACCTCGACGGCACGCTGCTGGGCCGGGGCGCATCGCTGCTGCATGACGGCGAGGGCGCCGTCTCGATCGAGGGCGTGCGCGCGGTGCAGGCGTGCCTGCGCGCGAGCGTCGAGGTGGTGCTGATGTCGGGACGCAGGCGCGCGCAGGTCCACGAGGACGCGCGGCTGCTCGGCCAGGACTCGTTCATCTTCGAGGCGGGGGCGTGCGTGGTGCTGGACGGAGGCCCGCAGTTCGGTGGGGAGGACCACTGGCTGACCGGGGGGCTGGTTCCGGGGGAGCTGACGATCGCCGAGCAGATCGAGCGCTCCGGAGCGCCGCAGCTGCTGCTCGAGCGCTACCGCGGGCGGCTCGAGTACCACGAGCCGTGGCACGTCGCGCGCGAAGTCTCGCACCTGTTTCGGGGCTTGGTGGACGCTACAGAGGTGGACGCGCTGCTGATCGAGCAGGGCCACGAGGACCTGCGCCTGGTCAACAACGGGGTTGTCAGCCGGCGCTCGCCGGCGCTGGCGGACCTGCCGCACGTGCGTGGCTACCATCTCGTGCCGGCCGTCGCGTCGAAGGCGGCGGCGGTCGCGTTTCACAGCCGAGCACGCGGCTACGAGCGCACCGAGACGTTCGCGATCGGCGACTCCCGTGAGGATCTGGCGTGCGCCGAGCACGTGAGCTCGTTCTGGCTGGTCGCGAATGCGCTCGCGCGCGATCCGTCGATCGCCGGACCGCTGTCGGCGCAGCCGAACGCGCGCGCGACCGAGGCGTCCTACGGCGCGGGCGTATATGAGGCGGTCGTGAGCACGCTGATGGGCGGTTGATTGGTTGGGCCGCATCCGCGCGGGTATGCGGCCGAGCAGGGCGGGCTGGTGCGGGGCGTCCTGCCCCGCTCCGGCGGTCGGGCGCCCTGCCGGCACCGGCGGTGGGCGTCCTGCCGGCACCGGCGGTGGGCGTCCTGCCGGCACCGGCGGTGGGCGTCCTGCCGGCACCGGCGGTGGGCGTCCTGCCGGCACCGGCGGTGGGCGTCCTGCCGGCACCGGCGGTGGGCGTCCTGCCGGCACCGGCGGTGGGCGTCCTGCCAGCACCGGCGGTGGGCGTCCTGCCACCACCGACAGTCAGTCGATGATGCCGGCGCGCTTCTCCTCCTCGTACAGGCGCTCGACCACGAACTCCTTGAGCAGCGTCTGATAGCCCGTGTTGCGCTGCGCCGCGAGCGCCTTCAGGCGCGTGAGCGTGAACTGATCGAAGCGAATCGCGATCGGCGTCGTACGCCCGGGGCGGATCAGATCCTGCATGCGCAGGATCTTTTCCCGCCTGGCCTGGTGTGCGAGGAACTCATCGGGGTCGAGCGAGAGGCCTTTGCTGGGATCGACTTCTGCGGCGCGTCGGCGGGGGGCTTTGGAAGGGGACATGGTGTTCCTTTTCGTTCTTGGGTAGCCATAGTATTTACCAGACTGCGGATCCCTGCGAAACTGCCTGCCGATCCGGCGTGTAAAAGGGGCGACCATCGAATTGATTTTTGAAGGTTGCGTATCGCCGTTGTGATACCGAACTTTTTTCAACGCAACAGACATCTCGCCCTTTAGGTTTCTGAGCAGCTATTGCTATACGCGAGGCGCGCGGCGAGGGGTTCAAAGGATTGCTCGCGCGACCGTCACCCTTGCCGCCCGCCCAGCCTTCGCCACACTCCTCGCCAGAATCCGGGCTGCGGACGCCTGCGCCAGCGCGCCGGCGGCGGGACGGTCGCGCGCACCAGCGCCACCCACTCGACCAGTGGCAGCTCGCCCGATATCAGCCGTGCGAGCGCCCCGGTCACCGGCGCATCCACGCCGGAGCGCTCGACCGCTCGTGCCAGCAGCGGCACCGACTCGAGCGCCTCGACAGCCTGGCCGATCTGTGCCGGGATCTCGCGCGCCGGCACGCCCGCGGCCAGCAGTTCGCCGGCGCGGCGGTTGCGGCTTTCGCGCGCCAGCGCCGTGGCCACGAGGTCGCCCGCGCCCGCCAGCCCGATCATCGACTCCGGACGGCCGCCGAGACCCTCCGCCAGGCGCCAGACCTCCGCGAAGATATGCCCCGCAGCCGCGCCCGCGGCGTTCATGCCCTGCGCCTCGGTCGCGCCCGCCGCCAGCGCCGCCGCGTTCTTGGCGGCGCCCGCCAGCTCGACGCCGACCGGGTCGTTGGAACGCTCGCACACCACGCCTGCACGCGTGAACGTCTGCGCGAGCGTGCTGGCGAGCTCCTCCGAGTGTGACGCCGCGACCAGCGCCGCACCCGCGCTGACCATCTCCTGTGCGTGCGCGGGCCCACCGATGCAGGCGACGCGCTCCACCCCGAAGCGCCTGCTCAACACCGACGTCGGGGGCAGCCCCTCCGGCGGCACCAGCCCCTTCGCGACCGACACGACCGCCGTGCGGCGCCCGAGCCCGGCGGCGTCGAGCCCTCCGATCACCTCGCCCAGACCGCTGGAGGGCACGGCCAGGAAGACGAAATCCGCGCGCGCGAGCCCGGCCTGCAGCGGCTCGATGCGCAGCTCGGCCGGGAGCTCCACGCCCGGCAGATAGGCCGCGTTTTCCCGCTGGGCCTGCAGCCGCTCGGCCTGCTCGGCGGTACGGGCCAGCAGCGTCGTGCGCAGCCCCGCTCGCGCCAGCAGCACCGCGAGCGCCGTCCCGAACGAGCCCGCGCCGATCACGGTCGCACGCCGGGGGCCGGGAGTCGGCAAGCGCGGCGCGCGTGATGTTCGGGCGATCGGGCTCGGAGTAGGCTCCGGCTCGGTCATCTGATGGGCGAGCCTAGCGAGACGGATACGCGGACCGAGGCGCGCGAGGCGAGTGGCGCGCGGGCAGCCGCGCACGGACGTGGCCCGTCGGGGCCACAGGGCCGAGCCTCAACGCCCTGGCGCAACTGGACGGGCGATCAGGTGTGCGTTCCCGCGGGCTTCGAGACGCCCGGCTCGGTTGCGGACATCGGCGATGCGATCAGGCGGGCCGCGGCGGGCGGGCATCGAATCCGCGTCGCCGGGTCGGGACACTCGTTCAGCGACATCGCCCTGACCGACGGCATTCAGCTGCGGCTCGACCGCTGCAAGCGCGTCCTCGACATCGATCACTCTGCCGGGCTCGTGCGCGTCCAGGCCGGCATCACGATCCGTGAGCTGAACGGCCTGCTGGCCCGCCACGGACTGGCGCTGGAGAACCTCGGCGATGTCAACTCGCAGACGATCGCCGGCGCGGTCTCCACCGCCACGCACGGCACCGGGGCGCGCCTGCGCAACATCTCGGCCCAGCTGGCCGAGCTTACGCTGGTCCTCGCCGATGGCAGCGCGTTGCGCTGCTCCGAGCTGCTCGACGCCGACACGTTTCGCGCCGCCCGCGTCTCGCTCGGGGCGCTCGGCGTGATCGCGGAGGTGACGCTGCGCTGCGTGCCCGCATTCACGCTGCGCGGCGCCGATCAGCCGCGACCGCTCGAGGACACGCTGGCGCGCTTCGA
This sequence comes from uncultured Solirubrobacterales bacterium, assembly GCA_963713895.1. Lineage (GTDB taxonomy): Bacteria > Actinomycetota > Thermoleophilia > Solirubrobacterales > Solirubrobacteraceae > Palsa-744. Next base: position 260,160 of record OY970210.1, read on the forward strand.
GGAGCTGGCGCTCGGCAACGACCACTTCGAGCTGTTCGTGTTTCCCCATGCCGAGGTTGCGCTCACCCGCACCAACAACCGCGTCGACGCCCGACCCCGGCCGCGAGGCCGGATCTCAGCTTACGCCAACGACATCCTGCTCACCAACCACGCCTTCGCGCTCGCCTGCATGCTCGGCCGGCGGTTCCCGACCGCCATCCCTCAGATCAACCGGATCGTGACCCGTCTGGCCGGCTCCGGCACCCGCGTCGATCGCTCCGATCGGATCTTCGCCAGCCCGCGCCTCGTGCGCTTCACCGAGATGGAGTACGCGCTCCCGCGCGCCGCCACGCCCGAGGCGGTCCGCCGCGTGATGACGCTCATTCCCGAGCGCGGCTTCGATGTGCCGTTTCCGATCGAGGTGCGCACCGTCGCGGCCGACCACGCGCTGTTGAGCCCCGCCGCTGCCCGGGACAGCGGCTTCGTGGCCGTGCACATGTTCGAGGGCATGCCCTGGGAGCCCTACTTCCGCGCCGTCGAGGCGATCATGGAGGAGCTCGGCGGCCGTCCCCACTGGGGCAAGCGTCACTTTCAGACGGCCGCAACGCTACGTCCGCGCTACCCCGAGTGGGACCGCTTCCAGGCGGTGCGCGCGCGCCTGGATCCGGACGGGCGCTTCGCCAACGGCTTCACCGATCGCGTCCTCGGGCCGGTAGCCGGACCATGAGCTTCACCGATCGCGTCCTCGGGCCGGTAGCCGGACCATGAGCTTCACCGATCGCGTCCTCGGGCCGGTAGCCGGACCATGAGCTTCACCGATCGCGTCCTCGGGCCCGTCCATGGCTGATCGAGCTCCTCGGCCCGCCACCAGCGGTCCTCGCTCCTCAGGGCCAGACGCGCCGGAGCGGGGCCGGATGCCCCGCACCCGCGCGCCGGTGACCGAGCCCCGCCGCGCGGATGCGCCCCAAAGCAGTCCCCAAATGGAGCTCATCCGTCTCGAACAGGCGACAGCTCACCTCGAACCGCCATTTGCGCTCGTCAACCTCGATGCCTTCTGGGCCAACGCGGCGGATCTGGAAAGCCGCGCCTCGCCCAAGCCGATCCGCCTGGCCAGCAAGTCGGTGCGCTGCCGCGGGCTGCAGCAACGAGTACTCGCTCGCCGCGGCTTCAGCGGCACGCTCGCCTACACGCTGCCCGAGGCGCTGTGGCTCGCCGACCGCGGCTTCGAAGACCTGCTCGTCGCCTACCCGACCGCCGACCGCGCCGCGCTGCGCGAGCTGGCCCGGCTGTCGGCCGAGCGCCCGACAGCGCGCGTGACCGTCATGGTCAACAGTGTCGCCCAGCTCGACCAGATCGAGGCCGCGCGCGCGCAGGTGGGTGCTGCGGCGCAGGTGGCTCCTGCGGCGCCGGTGCGCGTCTGCATCGACCTCGACGCCGGCCTGCGCCTGTTCGCTGGGCGCGTGCGCATCGGCGTCAAGCGCTCGCCCGTGCACACCCCCGCGCAGGCCCTCGCGCTGGCCCGCGCGATCCTCGCGCGCGATGGGCTGGCGCTCGCCGGGATCATGGCTTACGAGGCGCAGACCGCGGGGCTCGGCGACGCTCCTCCCGGCCGTCCGGCCCGCGCGCTCGCGCTGCGTGCGCTCCAGGCGCTGTCGGCGCGCGAGCTGGCCGCCCGCCGGGCCGAGGCGGTCGCCGCAGTGCGCGGGCTCGCGCCGCTTCAGATCGTCAACGGCGGCGGCACCGGCAGCCTGCAGCTCACCGCGCGCGAGCCCGCGGTCACCGAGGTCACCGCCGGCTCCGGGCTCTACGGCCCCACCCTGTTCGACGCCTATCGCTCCTTCAGGCCCCGCCCGGCGGCGCTGTTCGCCCTCCCGGTCGTCCGGCGGCCCCGCCCGGACGTCGCCACCGTGCTCGGCGGTGGCTATATCGCCTCGGGTCCCGCCGGCGCCGACCGCCTGCCCCGGCCCCACCTGCCCGCCGGCCTGCGCCTGGACCGCCAGGAGGGCGCGGGCGAGGTGCAGACGCCGCTGCTCGGCGCGCCCGCCGCGCGACTGCGCGTGGGTGATCGCGTCTGGTTTCGCCACGCCAAGGCCGGCGAGCTGTGCGAGCATTTTCCGACGCTTCACCTGCTCGAGGGCGATCGCATCGTCGAGGAGCTCCCGACCTACCGCGGTGAGGGACAATGCTTCCTGTGAGCCCGAGCTCCGCGTTCACCCGTCCCACTGGTATCGAGCAGACCCTGCACGAGGTCGTCGAGACGCTCGCCCCGATCGAGCGCACCCCCTGCTCGCCGGGAGAGCGCGCCGCCGCCGAGTGGCTGTCCGCGCGCCTGCGCTCGGTGCCGGGCGTCGAGGTCGAGCTCGAGGATGAGCCCTCGTGGGGCACGTTCCCGCCAACCGCCACCGGCCTTGGCCTGCTTGGCGTGCTCGCGGCCGTGCTCAGGCTGCGCGGCCACCGGGCTGCGGGGGCACTGGCCGCGGCGATCACCCTGGCCGGCATCGTCAACGAGGCCCACAACGGCCCGCGCGTGCTGCGCCGGCTGGTGCGCCGGCGGCGCACCACCGTGAACCTGCTCGCGCGCATCGGCGCGGCTGACGCTCCCACCACCGTCGTCGTGCTCGCCCACCACGATGCGCCGCAGACGGGCCTCGTGTTCGACCAGACCCTGCAGCGCAAGCTCTACGAACGCGCCCCCCACGTCCTCGAACGTTTCAAGACGCCCCTGCCGCAGTGGTGGTTCGGCCTCGCCGGACCGCTCGCCACGCTGATCAGCGCATGTCGGTCCGGCATCCACGGATCTGTCCCGCCAGCGCGTGGCACGGCGCCGGGGTCCCGCCGGGGCAAGCGCAGATCCGGCCTCGGTCCACGCAGCCCCGGCCTCCGTCCACGCAGCCCTGGCCTCGGCGCGCGCATCGGCCTGGTGCTCGGCCTGGTCGGGACCGCGCTCATCGCGGACATGTGGCGCAGCGAGACCGTCCAAGGCGCCAACGACAACCTCTCCGGCGTCTCATGCCTCGTGGCCCTGGCCGAGCTCCTGCACGAGCGCCCGATCCCCGGCCTGCGCGTGCTGCTCGTCTCCTGCGGCGCCGAGGAGACGCTCCAGGACGGCATCCGCGCCTTCGTTCGTCGCCACCGCCACGAGCTCGACCCAGCCACCACGCGCTTCGTCAACCTCGACTCGATCGGCTCCCCGCACCTGCTCATGCTCGAGGCCGAGGGGCCGATTCGGATGGAGGAGTATCGCGGCCCCTGGCTGCGCGACCTCTGTTCTGAACGCGCCGAGTCCCTGGGTATCGCGCTCCACCGTGGGTATCGCGCGCGGGCCTCGACCGACAGCATCATCCCCAGCCGCGCCGGCTACCCGACGGCCACGTTCCTGTCGATGACCGACTGGCGCAGCCCCGCCAACTATCACCTGCCCAGCGACATCCCCGCCAACCTCGACTACGCCACGGTCGCCGACGCTGCGCGTCTCGTCTACGACGTCGCGCTCACGCTCGCGAGCGCCTGATCACACCGGCGCTCCCGGCTCGCGCCGGGGTGAGCCGACCACGTCGCGGTCCCGGCTCGCGCCGGCGCGCGCCCGATCACGCGAGCAGCGCCAGCTCGCGGCCAATCAAGCGAGCAGCGCCAGCTCGCGCGCGGCGGCGCTCAGCCTGCGCTCGTCGCGCGCGGTCAAGATCAGCTGCAGGTCCAGCATGCGCGCGTCGAACTCGTCGAGCCGGCTCTCGCGTGCGACCGCGTATGCCGGCACGCCCGCCTGGCGTGCCCGCGTGGCGATCTCGAACGCCGCGCTCGTGCGCAACGTATCGCGCCGCAGGCTCGGTGCCGCCACCACGACGGCCCGGGCGCGCACCATGCGCGCGTCGAAGTCGACTGCCTGCAGTGCGCTCAGCAGCCGTGCGCCCGCCAGCGTCTCCTGCAGCGGGCACACGTCAGGCGCGGGCTTGCCGGCCTCCTGCACGCCGCGCGCGAGCGCGCGACCGACCCGCTCGGCGCACAGCGCGCGCCCGAATCGGCACGGGGCCATCAGCAGCGTGTCCGGTATCCGCATCGTCACGAGGCAGGTCTCCAGATCTCGATCGGGCATCCTTTCAGGTATGAACGCCGCTCGAGCGGACCGCATCGCGATCGAGGTATGCGGGCGCGAGCTCGCGGTCAGCAACCCCTCCAAGCTGTTCTTCCCCGAGCCCGGCCTCACCAAGCTCGACCTGGTGAACTACTACCTGGACTGCGAAGAGGCCGTCGTGCGCCACCTGCGCGAGCGCCCGACGGTGCTCAAGCGCTGGGTCGACGGGGTCGCCGGCGAGCCGTTCTTTCAGAAGCGCGTCCCGCAGAGCGCCCCCGCCTGGCTGCAGACCGCGACCGTCAGCTTCCCCAGCGGACGCCACGCGCGCGAGCTCGTCGCCAACGACGGCGCCCACCTCGTCTGGGGCGTCAACCTCGGCGTCATCGACTGGAACCCGTGGCCCGTACGCCGCTCCGACCTCGACCATCCCGACGAGCTGCGCGTCGATCTCGACCCGGGACCGGGCGTCCCGTTCAGCGAGGTGCGCGCCGTCGCGCTCGCCGTGCGCGAGGTGCTCAGCGAGCACTCCCTCCGCGGCTATCCGAAGACATCGGGCTCGCGCGGCATGCACGTATACGTGCGCATCGTCGCGGACCAGGGCTTCTCGGAGGTACGCCGCGCGGCGCTTGCGCTGGCCCGCGAGGTCGAGCGGCGCATGCCCGGTCGCGCCACCAGCCGCTGGTGGAAGGAGGAACGCACCGGCGTCTTCATCGACTACAACCAGAACGCGCGCGACCGCACGATCGCCTCGGCCTACTCCGTGCGCGCCGTCCCCGACGCGCGCGTCTCGTGTCCGCTGGAGTGGGACGAGGTTGCGGACGTCAACCCCGCCGAGCTGCGCCTCGACACCGTGCCCGAGCGCCTGCGCCGGCGCGGCGATCCCGCCGCCACGATCGACGATGCCCCCGCTTGCCTCGACTCGCTGCTCGAGCTCGCCGCCCGCGACGAGCGCGAGGGGCTCGGCGACGCGCCCTGGCCGCCGCACTTTCGCAAGCAGCCCTCCGAGCCCGCCCGCGTCCAGCCCAGCCGCGCCCGTCGCAAGGCCGGGCCATGACCCTGCCGTTCGCCATGCAGCTGGCGCTCGCCCGTCGCGAGGCCCGGCGATGACGCTGCCGCTCGCGCCGCCGCTCGCGCCCGCGCTCGCGCTTTCGCGCCGCGAGCTCCCGGTCGGCGAGGACCTCTGCTATGAGATCAAGCTCGACGGCTTCCGCTGCCTGGCGTTCGTCAACGGCAGCGAGCTCTACCTGCAGTCGCGCGGCTCCAAGCCGCTCGCGCGCTACTTCCCCGAGCTCGTCTTTCCGCCCGGGCGCTACGTGCTCGACGGCGAGATCGTGATTCGCGACTCTCACGGCCACGAGAGCTTCGACGCCCTGCAGCAGCGCATCCACCCGGCCGCCTCGCGCATCGAGCTGCTCTCGAGAGAGACACCCGCCACCTATGTCGCCTTCGACCTGCTCGCGCACGACGATCGCTCGCTGCTCGACGCCCCCTTCGGCCAGCGCCGCGCCGCGCTCGAGCGCCTGCTCGGCGACCGCTCGTTCGCCTCCGCTCCGATCGAGCTGATGCCCGCCGCCGGCGATCCGGAGAGCGCACGCCGCTGGCTCGCCGAGGCCGAGGGCGCGATCGCCAAGCTGCGCTCCGCGCCTTACGTTCCGGGCAAGCGCACCGGCATGTTCAAGGTCAAGCGCGTCCGCACCATCGACGCCATCGTCGTCGGCTGGCGGCCGGGCAAGGAGCCCGACACCGTCGGCGCGCTGATCCTCGGCCTCTACGACGGTCCTGACCTGCGCGTCGTCGGCCACTGCTCGGGCCTCAGCGCCGCCGAGAAGCGCCGGCTCGTCGGCTTCCTCGCCCCCTACCAGACGGGCGAGCGCGGCACCGCCGACCCCAGCCGCTGGACCGCCGGGCGCGAGCTCGAGTGGGTCGCGCTGCGGCCCGAGCTGGTCGTCGAGATCGACTTCGACCACGTCTCCGCCGGGCGCATCCGCCACGGCGCCAAGCTCCGTCGCTGGCGCGAGGACAAGCCGCCGAGCCAGTGCACCTATGATCAACTGCAGCGATGACAGGGCGGGCGCGCGCGGGCGCGAGCGAAGGCAGCCCCGGCGTGGGCAACGGCCGGCAGTGCCGGGCGTGATCCGCGCATGAGCTCTGACACGGCCACCGTCGCCGAGGAGGAGTACCTGCAGATCCTGTTCTGGCTACAGGAGGCCGGCCTGCCGATGACCGGCGCCAACGTCGCCCGCGCGATGCAGCTGTCCGCTCCGACCGTCCACGAGATGGTCGGACGCCTGGAACGCGACGGCTACATCACACGCGCACAGGACCGGCTCATCTCGTTCACCCCCGACGGCGCCACCCACGCCGAAGAGATCGTTCGCCGCCACCGCCTGATCGAGCGCTTCCTGACCGACATCCTCGGTGTCCCGTGGGACGAGGTCCACGAGGAGGCCGAGCGGCTCGAGCACGCCATGTCGCCGGTGCTCGAGCAGCGCATGCTGGCGGCCATCGGCGACGCCAAGACATGCCCGCACGGCCACCCGATCGTCGCGGGCAAGCGCCTGGCGGGGGTGCCCCTGGCCGACGTCGCCGTGGGCGCCTCGGTCCGCGTGCTGCGCTTCGAGAACGAGGCCGAGGATCTTCTGCACTACCTCAAGGCCTCAGGCCTGGAGCCGGGCCTGGAGGGCACGCTGGCAGCACGTGACGACGCCGAGGTCGTGCTCGAGACGGCCGACGGACGTCGCTGCGCCGTCACCCCGTCCGTGGCCGAGACCGTCTCGGTGATCGCCGATCCCTCGCCGCCGCCGCGCACCGCGCTGCCGGAGCAGCTCGTCCTCGGGCAGAAGTACGGCCGCTAGCCCCGCGCTCGGTACGCGGCCGCCAAGCGCTCGACGCCCTGCCCGATCTGCTCGGGCGTCACGCCCGAGTAAGCCAGCCGCAGCGTGTTCGTGCCGCCCTCCAGGACGAAGTCGCTGCCCTTGACGAACGCCACGCCACGATCCGCCGCGGCGCTCTGCAGCGCGCTCACGTCGCAGCCCTGCGGCAGCGTCACCCACATGAAGTAGCCGCCCTCGGGCGTGACGAACTCCGCCTCCGGCAGCTCCCGGCGCAGCGCCTCGGCGAGCGTCTGCGCCCGCTGCGCCAGCGCGCGCTTGACGGTCTCGATCGAGCGCTCGATCGCGCCCGACGCGCAGAACTCGTACACGATCGCCTGCGACACCATGTTCGGCGAGATGTACGTGTTGGTCGCAAGCTCCGCCACGCCCGCGATCAGCTCCTTGGGCCCGACCAGGTATCCGACTCTGATTCCCGGACACACGGTCTTCGAGAACGATGATGCGTACACGACGCGCTCGGGATCCATCGAGACCATGCTCGCCAGCGGTTCGCCGCTGAAGCGCAGCTCGACATAGGGATCGTCCTCGAACACGACGAACCCGTACTCGGCCGCCAGCGACAGCAGCGCCCGGCGCTTGGCCGCCGACAGCGTATATCCGGCGGGATTCTGGAAGTTCGGGATCACGTGAGCCAGCTTCGGCCGCGCCCCCGACCCCTCCTGGAGCAGGCGCGCGAGCGCGACGGTGTCGATCCCGTCATGCTCCAGCTCGACCGCGTGCACCAGCGCCCCACGCTTGCGCAACGACAGCAGCGTGCGGTCGTAGGTCGGTCGCTCGACCACGACCTCGTCGCCGGGGCCCAGCAGCTGGTCGAACAGGAACGCGTCCGCCTGCAGCGAACCGTTCGTGACCAGCACGTTCTCGGGCTCGACCCCGTGCTTGCCGGCGATCCAGGCTCTCAGCTTCGGGTAGCCGACCGCCGTCCCGTATGCCGTGCTGCCGGCGGGGTCGTTCTCCAACGCCCGCGCGGCGGCCTCCTTCAGCCCTGCGACGTCAACGATGTCCAGCGACGGCGCGCCGCGTGCGAAGGAGATCGTCTGCACCGGTTGACTCGTGGACGTGGCCATCGCGGGCGCGAAGCTTATGCGCCCGAGCAGCCGGTCGTATTCGCGGGTCAACTCGGCCGTGCTCTGCTCCAGGCGCTCGCGGAACCGCAGCAGCTCATGTGCGCCCACGCTCGCCTCTTCCTCCGCGCTCCCGCCGACCGGCCCCACCGGCTGCTGCTCGGCCCGCGGCGCGGATCGCGAGTTGGACGTCAGCTCCGCGGGTGGGGACACGATCGCGGCCGCGGGCGGTGGCGCTGAGGCGCTCTGCGGCGATTCCGCAGCGCTCCGCGGAGGAAGCGGGGGCGTTTGGGGTGGTGGCGGGGAGCTCGCTGGTGCCGGCGTGGGGGTGTGCGCTGGTGACGCCGAGCCTTGCGGCGGCGAAACGGCGGCCTGCGTTTGTGACGGCGATCCTTCGAACGCGAAGTTCAGGTACGCGGAGCTCTCCCTCTGAGCCGTGACCGGATCCGCCCGCTCAGCCGCCTCGTCCACGAGCCGGCCTGTGCCGACGGCCGCCAGCTCGCGCTCGAGCTCGCCCAGCTTGCGCTCCAGCTCACCCAGTGCCCTTGCCATCTCGGCGTCCACAATGAGCCAAGCGTAGCGGCCCCGGCACGGCGTCTACGCGCGGTCCGCGAGTCAGGAAGCCGGGCTGGTGGTGGCGTGAGGCGGACATCGTCCGCCGGTCACGACGACAGGATGTCGTCTACTGCATCACAAGGCCGGGCTGGAGGCCCCGCTGCGCATTACCTCGACCGCCAGCTGCGCGACCTCGGTGGGGGTGCGCGCCACGCGCACGCCGTGAGCTTCGAGTGCCTGCGCCTTGGCGCGGGCGGTGCCCGACGAGCCGGACACGATCGCGCCCGCATGGCCCATCTGCTTGCCTTCCGGCGCCGTGAACCCGGCGATATAGGCGATCACGGGCTTGCTCATGCTGGCGGCGATGTACTGTGCCGCCTCCTCCTCGGCCGATCCGCCGATCTCGCCCGCGAGCACCACGAGCTCGGTCTCGGGATCGGCCTCGAACAGCGCAAGGATGTCGACGAACGAACTGCCCGGCACCGGATCGCCGCCGATCCCCACGATCGAGCTGCAGCCGAACCCGGCCTGGGCGATCTCGCTGCCGATCTGGTAGGTCAGCGTGCCCGACCGTGACACCACGCCGACGTTACCCTGCTTGAAGAACGACGCCGGGATGATGCCCACGTTGGCCTTGCCGGGCGAGAGGATCCCAGGGCAGTTGGGGCCTATCAGCCGAGTGCCGGCGTGGGCTGCCCCGGCGGCGTTACGCTCGCGCTCGAGCGTGTTGTACACGCGCAGCTCGTCGTGGGCGGGGATGCCCTCGGTGATCGCAATCACAAGCTCGACGCCCTCCTGTGCCGCCTCGAGGATCGATTCCGCCGCGAAGCGCGGCGGGACGAAGATCATCGCGGTGTTCGGCTGCGTCTCCTGCACGACCTCGTACCAGCTGTCGAACACGGGAATGCCCTCGACGTCCTGCCCGCCCTTGCCGGGCGTCACCCCGCCGACGACGTTGGTGCCGTAGCTGCGGTTGTTGAGCGTATGAAACGCGCCCTCTTTGCCTGTGATCCCCGCCACCGCCAGGCGAGCGTCGCCGTCCACGAGGACGCTCATCGATTCTCTCCTGCGACGACCCACGCGCGCGCGCACGGGCGCACGCGCGCGTGGGCTCTCGCCAGTGAGCGCTCAAAGGCCGGGCACGCCGACATTCAGCCGCTCACCTCCGCCGGCTCGGGCGTCCGACCGGCCGCGAGGGCAACGACCATCTCGGCCGCCTCGTTCATGGTCTTGGCGGCGTGCACGTTCGGCAGCGCCGCGTCACTCAGCAGCCGGCGTCCCTCGACGTCGTTGGTCCCATCCAGGCGCACCACGAACGGCACCGAGGGCTTGATCTGCTCGAACGCCGCGATCAGCCCGCGGGCCACCTCGTCACAGCGCGTGATCCCCCCGAAGATGTTGAACAGGACCGCGCGAACCGCATTGTTGGAGAGGATCAGCTCGACCGCCTGCTCGATCTTGGCGGCATCTGAGCCCCCGCCCGCATCCAGGAAGTTGGCGGGCCGGCCCCCGGCCTGCGCCACCACATCGAGCGTCAACATGACCAGCCCGGCGCCGTTGCCGAGAATCCCGATGTCTCCGTCGAGCGCCACGTACTGCACGCCCTCTTCTTTGGCCTTGCGCTCGATCGGGTCCTGGTTCTCGGTGTCCGACAGATCCTGGTTCTCGGGGTGGCGGAAGAGCGCGTTGCCGTCGAGCGTGACCTTGGCGTCGAGCGCCTTGACCTCGCGGTCGGGCGTGACGATCAGCGGATTGATCTCCGCGAGCATCGCGTCCTCCTCGCTCCACACCTCGTACAGCGACATCAGGGCGTCGGCCACCGCCGCGATCACATCCTCGTCGGCCTGCCCCTCTGTGGCCATCTCGATCGCTTCGGCCCGTGTCAGTCCGCTGAGGGCGTCCGGGTGCCGGCGGATCAGCTTGTCCGGGTGGGTCTCGGCCACCTGCTCGATCTCGACCCCGCCCTCGACGCTGAAGATCACGAGCGGCTGCTTGGCCGAGCGGTCGAGCAGCACCGAGGCGTAGTACTCGCTGGCGATGTCGCTCGCGTGCTCGATCCACAGCGTGCGCACGGTGTGGCCACGGATGTCCATGCCCAGGATGTTCTGCGCGTGCTCGCGTGCCTGGCCTTCGTCGTCGGCGAGCTTCACGCCGCCGGCCTTCCCGCGCCCGCCGATCAGCACCTGCGCCTTGATCACGACGGGATAGCCGAGCTCGTTGGCGGCCTCGACCGCTTCGTCCACGGTCCTCACCGCCCTGCCCGGGGACACCGCGAGCCCGTGCCTGGCGAAAAGCTGCTTGCCCTGGTACTCGAGTAGGTCCATCGCGGCGCGAGACTCTAGCCGAAACCGCGCTGACCGCGTGGCACCCTGCCGCGGCAGGCGGCGTGCAGGCGGCGTGCTGGCGGGCCCTCGCGGCATAATGCGCCGTCGATGCCGATCCCCAAAAACGTCACATTCGTCACATTCGATGTCTACGGAACGCTGATCGACCGGGATACGGGCATCTACGAAGCGTTCTCGAAAGAGGCCGCGCGCGACGGCGTCGAGCTCGACCGTGCCGAGCTGCTGGCGAACTTTCGCGACATCAGCCGCGAGATCGAGGGCGGCTCCTACGAGCTCTACGCCGAGGTTCTGCGACGCACCGCGATCGCCGTGGCTGAGCGCATGAACTGGCGCCTAGAGCCCTCGCGCTCCGGCTTTCTGCCCGACTCCGTGCAGAAATGGAGGCCGTTTCGCGAGACCAACACGCAGCTGGCCAAGCTCGCAAAGAAATACAAGCTCGGACTGCTCTCGAACATCGACGACAAGCTGCTCGGCCAGACTCGTCGCCACATCCCGATCGACTTCGACCTCGTCGTAACGGCCCAGCAGGTGCGCTCCTACAAGCCCGACCCCGCCCACTTCACCGAGTGCGCCCGGCGCATGGGCGGCAAGCGTGGCTGGGTCCACGTCGCCGCCAGCCACTACCACGACGTCGTGCCGTGCGTCAAACAACGCGTCCCCGTGATCTGGGTCAACCGCAACAAAGAGACGCTCGACTCGTCCCAGCGCAAGCCCACGGCCGAAGTTCCGAACCTGCGCGAGGCCGCGAAGCTGCTCGGCGCCCCCTGAGGGCGTGCGCGCCGTCGCGCTCCACGCCGATGTGCTCGTCGCCACGAGCGCTGTGCTCGCGGCAAACTGCGTAGTCGTTCGCGGCGCCGGCTCGCGGGAGGCCGCTCGCGCGCGGGAGGGCGCTGGCGCGCGGGAGGGCGGCTGCTCGCGGGAGGGCGGCTGCTCGCGGGAGGCCGGCGGCGCGCGGGAGGGCGGCGGCGCGCGGGAGGACGGCGGCGCGCGGGAGGGCGCCGGCTCGCGGGAGGCCGGCGGCTCGCGGGAGGACGGCGGCGCGCGGGAGGGCGCCGGCACGCCTGAAGAGACCTTCGTGATCGACTCGCCGCTGCTTCCCGAGGAGCTGCAGGCGCTGCCGGCGCTCGTCGAGCAGGCCCGCTTTCCGGCGCCGGCGGGACTGCTTGCCACCCACGGCGACTGGGACCATCTGCTTGCGCGCCTGGCCTTCCCGGACCTGGCGCTGGGTTGTGCGCCGAGCACGGTCGCCCGGCTCCACGCCGCTCCCGGTGTTGCCCAGCGCGAACTGCGCGCCTTCGACGAACAGCTGCTGATCGAGCGCGAGCGCCCGCTCACGCTCGGCTCGTTGCAAGCGCTGCCCGTCCCCGGCCGCTGTGCGCTCGGCGAGCGCCGCGAGCTCGAGCTGCACCCCGCCATTGGTCACACCGACGATGGCATGGCTGTGTTCGCGGCCTGGGCCGGAGTACTGATGGCAGGCGACTACCTGTCGGCGGTCGCTTTGCCCGAAGTGCGCGCAGGAGGATCCCTGAAGGAGTACCTGACCACACTCGAGCGCCTGCGCGCACTACTCACGTCCTCATCGTGTGAGCACGTCGTCCCCGGCCACGGGCCGGTCCTCGACCTCACGCGCGCACTGGCGATCCTCGAGCAGGACATCGCGTACATGGAGGCACTCGGCGAGCACGGTGAGCGCGCGCAGCTGCCCGCAGGCCGGCGCGGCGCCGCCCAGCGTCGGGTGCATGAGCAGAATATTGCCCGCCAACGGCTGTGATGGTTGCGAGGCCTGTGGCGGTCTTGAGGCGTGTGATGGTTTCGAGGCCTGTGGAGGTCTTGAGGCGTGTGATGGTTTCGAGGCCTGTGGAGGTCTTGAGGCGTGTGATGGTTGCGAGGCCTGTGGAGGTCTTGAGGCGTGTGATGGTTGCGAGGCCTGTGGAGGTCTTGAGGCGTGTGATGGTTTCGAGGCCTGTAAAGATCGTGTAAAGGTCGTCAGGGGTGAGTTAATTTTTGGCGGTTGGGTGCTCTTTGGTATATACGCTGTTACTACAATGGAGTACGCCCCGATCGAAACACATACAGATCTCACACGGTGTGCGCCTTTTATTTCAACTTTCTGCGTGCGCCATAGTGCACATCAAGTGCAATATTGAAACACCCTCTGGGGGGCGGGTGTATCTCCAGGTGCGATCGCGTCTCTCGGGGGATCTGATCGTGCCTCTCGGGCTTTGATCGGTGCCTCTCGGGCTTTGATCGTGCTTCTCGGGCTTTGATCGTGTGTCTCAGGCTGCGCGTGCGCGTCTTTTCAAGACACGATCGGTGTCTCGAATTCGATCAGAGGTCTCTCAAGAGCCGTTGGCCGAGCTGATCGTGGCGATCGGATCGCCGGCCGCGATCGGCGCCCCTTCGGTGATCGGCAGCTCGGCGATCGTGCCGTCCTTGTGGGCGACGATCTCGTTCTCCATCTTCATCGCCTCGATGATGCACAGCAGCTGGCCCTCCTGGACGGCGTCGCCCTGCTTGACGAGCACCTTCCACAAGTTGCCCTGCAGCGGCGAGGTGAGCGTGTCGGGCCCACCGCCACCGGAGCTCTCGCGCCGCGACCGCCGCGGAGCCTTGCGCGCCGCCGCCGCAGCTGCTCCGTTCATCGCCAGTGCGCCGGCGGTCGGATCGCCGAGCACGCGGACGTCAAAGCGCTGGCCCGACACCTCGACCTCGTAGGTGCGCTCGACCTTCTCGCCCGGCTCCTCGGCCTCGGCGCCGTCCGCCTCCGCGGCTGTGGGCTCAGCCGGCGCGAACGCCAGCGTCTTCAGCCACTGGCGGTCTTCGATCAGGTCCCTGCACGTCTCGCCGCGCGCCCATTGATCGGTCCGCAGGAGGGCCTTGTGGAACGGGATCAGAGTCTTCAGCCCACCGAGCGCCAGTTCGTCGAGCGCGCGCAGCATGCGCCCGGTTGCCTGGGCGCGATCGGCGTCCCAGACGATCAGCTTCGCCACCATCGGGTCGTACATCGGCGAGACTTCCATGCCCGCGCGAATGCCCGAATCCACGCGCACCCCCGGCCCTGCGGGCTCGGTGTACGAGTCCACTCTGCCGGGCGCGGGCGCGAAGTTCTTGGACGCGTCCTCGGCGTTTATGCGGCACTCGATCGCGTGCCCGCGCAGCTGCACATCGGCCTGGGCGTAGCTGAGCGGCTCGCCCGCGGCTGCTTTGATGCCCTCCTTGACGATGTCCACGCCGGTGGTCATCTCGGTCACGCAGTGCTCGACCTGCACGCGCGTGTTCATCTCCAGGAAGTAGTACTCGCCGCCGTCCCGGGCGGGCGGGTGGGCGGGCGGGGTCCCATCCCCCGACAGCAGCCCCTCGATCGTGCCGGCCCCTACGTAGTCGACCGCGCGCGCGGCCTCGACACCGATCTGGCCGATGCGCTCGCGCAGCTCCGGGCTGACGACCCATGCGGGAGCCGGGCTCTCCTCGATCAGCTTCTGGTGGCGTCGCTGGATCGAGCAATCGCGCTCGCCGAGGTGGATCACGTTGCCGTGCCTGTCCGCCAGCACCTGAACCTCGACATGGCGCGGATCGGGCAGGTAGCGCTCGAGATAGACGGTCGCGTCCGAGAAGAACTTCTCGCCCTCCCGGCTCGCGCCCTCGAAGGCGGCCTCCAGCTCATTCTCGGCCAGCGCCACGCGAAAGCCCTTGCCGCCGCCTCCACCCGCGGCCTTCACAGCCACCGGAAACCCGATCTCGTCGCGGGCCAGCTCGAGGGCGTCGGCGACCGTGGCCACCGGCTCGGTCGTCCCCGGCACGATCGGCACACCGGCCGCCTGCATCAGCTCACGCGCCCTGGTCTTGGACCCCATCGCTTCGATCGCGCTCGCGGGCGGCCCGATGAACACGATGCCCGCGCGCTCGCACGCCTCGGCGAACGGGGCGTTCTCCGCGAGAAAGCCGTATCCCGGATGGATCGCCTCCGCGCCCGCGCGTGCGGCCGCGTCGAGGATCTTCTCGACGTTCAGGTAGTTCTCGCTGGCCGGCCCGTCGCCGAGGTTGTAGGCCTCGTCCGCGCGCTCCACGTGCGGGGCGTTTCGATCAAGCTCCGAGTAGACCGCCACGGCTCCCACGGACAGCTCGCGCAGCGCGCGCATGATGCGCACGGCGATCTCGCCACGATTTGCAACCAGGACCTTTGTGAACACGAGCCGCGCAAGCTTAGCGACGCGGCCGCGCGCTCCGGAGAAGGCAGAAGGGCCGAAGGCCCCGGTTACGGCGACAGGAGGTCGCCTATCCCATCAAAGGGGGCTCCCGGTGAGGGGCCGAAGGCCCCGGTCAAGGACGCCTGGAAGGCGTCCAAATCCATCAAACGGGCCGGCTGGGTGCCGGCCCGGGCTGACCGATCAAAAGTAACCAGCCTTCTTGCGGTCCTCCATGGCCGCCTCCGTGACGCGGTCATCGGCGCGCGTCTCGCCACGCTCGGTCAGGCTCGTGGCGGCGATCTCGATCACCACCTCCTCCAGCGTCGACGCCTGCGAACGCACGCCGCCAGTGCAGCTCATGTCACCGACCGTACGATAGCGGACCGTCTCGGAAAACACCGTCTCGCCGTCGAGCAGCTCCACGTCCTCGCGCCACGCGTAAAGCATGCCGTCGCGCTTGAACACCGGGCGCTCGTGCGCGAAGTAGATCGAGGGCACCTCGAGCCGCTCCTGGTCGATGTACTCCCACACGTCCAGCTCGGTCCAGTTCGAGAGCGGGAACACGCGCACGTGCTCGCCCTTGTGGATACGCCCGTTGTAGAGGTTCCACAGCTCCGGTCGCTGGCTCTTGGGGTCCCACTGCCCGAACTCGTCGCGGAACGAGAACACCCGCTCCTTGGCGCGCGCGCGCTCCTCGTCACGCCGGGCGCCGCCGAAGGCAGCGTCAAACTCGTGCTCGGCGATCGCGTCCAGGAGCGTCACCGTCTGCAGTCGATTACGTGAGGCACGCGGGCCGGTCTCCTCGACGACGCGGCCTTTGTCGATCGAGTCCTGCACGCTCGCAACGATCAGCCGCTCGCCGAGCTCGGCCACGCGCCGGTCGCGGAACTCGATCACCTCGGGGAAGTTGTGGCCCGTGTCCACGTGCATCAGCGGAAACGGGAACGGCGCCGGGCGAAACGCCTTCTCGGCCAAGCGCAGCAGCACGATCGAGTCCTTGCCGCCGCTGAACAGCAGCACCGGGCGCTCGAATTCCGCCGCCACCTCGCGCATCACGTAGACCGCCTCGCTCTCGAGCGCACGCACATGGCTCAATTGGGGGCGCATCGTGGCGCTCATCACGCGCTCATTCCAGCTCGACGGATTCGCGCGCGTCTACGGGTTCTCATGGATTCCGCACTCGGTCTTCTCGGTACCGGCCCAGCGCCCCTCGCGGCCGACCCCCGGCTGCGTGCAAGGCGCGCACCCGATGGACTCATATCCTTGGTCGTGCAGCGGATGATACGGAAGGGCGCGCTCGTGGATGCGCCGCCACAGATCCTTCTCGGTCCAATGCGCCAGCGGGTTGTACTTCAAGATTCCCCGCGTCTGGTCCCGTTCGACCAGTTCTGCGCCGGCTCGCGTCGGCCCCTGCTCGCGGCGAATCCCGGTGATCCAGGCCTCGGCGCCGCTCAGCGCGCGCTCCAGTCCGGCGACCTTCGCGGCCGAGCAGCAGTGCTCGGGCCCGCTCCAAGGCTTGGCAGGGTTGCTGGCGTCGATCACCTCGACCTCGATCCCGAAATGCTGCTCGAACGCGCGCCATGTCTGCATCGTCTCCTCGAACAGCACACCCGTGTCGATCGTCACGATCCGCACCGATCCGGCGGTTCCCTGGTCCAGCCGCACCAGCTCGTCGATCAGCACCGACTCCTCCTTCTGAAACGAGCACAGCAGCACGGTCCCCTCGCCGTGACGCGCCGCCTCGCGCAGCGTGTGCGTGAGACTCAACGCGGGATCGAACGCCGCGGACGGCGCCACATGGTCGCCGGCATCCAAGATGCCCTCTGGTAAAGCAGTGTCGCTCTGGAACGGGTTCATATCTGTCGCTCTCGTCGCGTTTGATCTGGCTCAGCTGTTGCGTGCTGTGAATTCGCTTCGGTTGTCGATCTGGCGTGTCGTGGTCGGTCTCGGGCGCTTCGGATGGGTTTCGGTCTGCGCTCGGCGGATTTCGTTACGTTCGGTGGCGGCCCGGGCCTAGACCGCGCACTCGCCCTCGCCGCGAATGACTTCGAAGGGCGCGTTGCGGTTCCAGTCGATGAACTCGTTCATGGTCTCCAGGCTGAAATCGACCGGCATCGACAACTCCTTGACCAGCGCCTCGAGCTCACCTGTGCCGACGCGCGCGCAGAAAGCGCCCCACGGCTCGCCCTCGTTGCGGTTGGCCTCGTAGTGGTGGATCCAGCGCTCGATCGCCTCGGGCACACGCTTGGCGGGCAGGCGCAGCTTGAGCCGCTGGCCGAACGCGACCTCGCCGCCTTCAGACACACCGCCAACGTGAGGTATGTAGGCAGGGATCGTGTGCTCGCCGACTTTGATCGAAGCGCCGTAGAAGCCGATGTCCGCGATGTGGTGCTGGGCGCAGCCGTTCGGGCAGCCGCTCATCTTGATGTGGATCTGGCGGCTGAGGGGGTCTTTGATGTCCATCGCTTCGATGCGCTCCTGCACGGCCTGGTTCAGGCCCATCGAGCTCGTGATCCCGAGCTTGCACGAGTCGGTGCCGGGGCACGAGACCACGTCGCTTATCTCGCGCGAGCCCGCATCGCCGAAGCCCAGCGCTGACAGCTCCCGCCACACGTCGTACACGCACTCCTCGCGCACCCAGCGCAGCACGAGGTTCTGCTGCACGGTCGTGCGCGCGTAGCCGCCGGCGTAGCTGCGCATGATCTGCGCGAGCCCTCTGAACTGCTCAGGCGTCAGGTCGCCGCGTGTGATCTTGACCTCGACGGTGACATAGCCTGGCTGCTTCTGCTCGGCCGCGTTTGCGGCGCGGAATCGCTCGAACTCGGACAGATCGCCGTTGGGGCTCCCGTGGGTCTGCGGCGGCGCGGGGGCCGACTCGCGCTCGTCGTCGACGAACAGGCGCGCGCCGATCGAGAAGTCCCGTTCGGCGACCCAGTCGCCCTGCAGTTCCTCCTCGACCTGCTTGCGCAGCTCGTCGATGCCGTACTTGTCCACGAACACCTTGATGCGCGCGCGCGCGCGGTTGACCCGCAGCCACTCCTGACGGTCGAAGATCCGCATGACCGCCTCGGTGACCTTCAGGTACTCGCCGCTGTCGAGCTCGAGGAACTCGTACAGAACCTGCGCTTTGCGCGGCATGATCGACGTGCCGCCGCCGACCAGCATCTGCACGCCGCGCACCTCGCCGCGGCCGTCGACCTCGCGCACGCGTGCTCGGAACGCGATGTCGTGGATCTCCGAGATCGCGCGGTCGGCGGGCGAGGCGTCGAACGAGGTCTTGACCTTGCGCGGCATCGCCTGCGTGGTCGGATGGCGCACGAAGTAGCGCACGTACGCGCCGGCATAAGGCGTGAGGTCGAACAGCTCGTCCTTGGCCACGCCCGCCCACGGGTCGCCCGTGACGTTGCGCATCGTGTTGCCGCAGCCCTCGCGGCTGGACAGTCCCGCCTCGCCAAGCTCGCGGATCGCCTTCTCGGCGTCGAGCAGCGGCATGTGGTGCATCTGGATGTTCTGGCGGGTCGTGATGTGGCCCTTGTTCAGCGGCGCATACTTTTCGATCACGTCGGCGAACTTGTCCATCTGCTCGGGCGTGATCCCGCCGAACGGGAGCTTGGTGCGGATCATCTGAACGTCCGGCTGGCGCTGGCCGTAGACGCCCTGCTTGAGACGAAACTTGATGAACTCGTCTTCGGGCATCTCGCCGCCCAGGAACTTCGTGGCCTCGGTCTTGAAGTCGTCGTACTCGCGCTGCAGGATCGGGATGATGTGCCCGGGGACGTTCTGGAGGATCTCGGGATCCTCGAGCGTGCCTCGCTGCGCAATCATCGAAGCTGGCTCCATGTACTGGTCCTCCTGATCCGGGTCCCTGCCCGGGCCGCTTACGGGGCTGCTGCTACCGAGAATACTATTGGCGCTAAAGCCTAGCGGCTTTCAGGTATTTATCCAGGGATCAGGAACATCGCCCGATGCGGCCTGGCCGGCTCGCGCCACACCTTCGAGCAGCGCCGCGCGCGTCCAGGCGTCGTGTGAGCCGGCGCCGCCCTGCCGCTGGCCGGCCACGGTGGGCGCGGTGTCTTGCAGGAAGGATTCGATCGCGGCCGCGATCGCCGCCGCCTGCGCCGGTGACGCCGAGCCTGCGATTGCGAGTGGGGGGGTGGTTGGCGCGGGCACCTGGTGGAGTCTGGCGTGCGGTCTTGCGCTGGGCGCCGATCAGAGCGGGATGTTGCCGTGCTTTCGCTGGGGTCCCGGTTCGCGCTTGGTCTGCAGCGTCCGCAGCGCAGCGATCAGACGCGGGCGGGTTTCGTGGGGGATCAGGACATCGTCTATGTAGCCGCGTTCGGCGGCCGTATAGGGATTCGCAAAGCGCGCCTTGTAGTCCTCCATCAGCTTCTTGCGCCGCTCCTCGGGCGTGGGGCTCGAGGCGATGTCGCGCCGGTAGATGATGTTGACCGCGCCCTCGGGCCCCATCACCGCGACCTCGGCCGTGGGCCACGCGAAGTTGAAGTCCGCCAGCATGTGCTTGGACGCCATCACGTCGTAGGCGCCGCCGTAGGCCTTGCGCGTGATCACCGTCAGCTTCGGAACGGTTGCCTCGGTGAACGCGTACAGGAGCTTGGCGCCGTGGCGGATGATGCCGCCCCACTCCTGGCTCGTGCCGGGCAGGAAGCCGGGCACGTCGACGAACGTCAACAGCGGGATGTTGAAGGCGTCGCACGTGCGCACGAAGCGCGCCGCCTTGGCCGAGGCGTCGATGTCGAGCACGCCCGCCAGCTGGTTGGGCTGGTTGCCGACCACGCCGATCGCATAGCCGTCGAGACGAGCGAAGCCGCACACGATATTGCGCGCATAGTGTTCGTGGACCTCGAAAAACTCCCCCCCGTCGACGATCAGCCGGATCGCATCGCGCATGTCATAGGGCTTGTTGGGATTGTCGGGCACCACATGGTCCAGCTCGGGATCCATCCGTTGCGGGTCATCGCCCGTCTGCAGGTGCGGCGTGCGCTGCAGGTTGTTCTGCGGCAGGAAGCTGAGCAGGTAGCGGCAGTCCTCGAGGCACGCGTCCTCATCCTCGGAGGCGAAATGGGCCACGCCGGACTTGGCGTTGTGCGACATCGCGCCGCCGAGCTCCTCGAACCCGACCTCCTCGCCCGTGACCGTCTTGATCACATCCGGCCCCGTGATGAACATGTGCGAGGTCTCCTTGACCATGAAGATGAAGTCCGTGATCGCGGGCGAGTACACCGCGCCGCCGGCGCACGGTCCCATGATCAGGCTGATCTGCGGAATCACGCCCGAGCACTTGACGTTGCGGACGAACACGTCGCCGTAGGCACCGAGCGAGACCACGCCCTCCTGGATGCGCGCGCCGCCGGAGTCGTTGATGCCGATCACCGGGCACCCGATCTTCGCGGCCAGATCCATCAGCTTGACCATCTTTTCGCCCATCACCTCGCCGAGCGAGCCGCCGAAGACCGTGAAGTCCTGGCTGAACACGCACACCGCGCGACCTTCGATCGTGCCATGTCCGGTCACCACGGCATCGCCCCAGGGCCGGTTTTTCTGCATGTCGAACTCGTATGTTCGGTGGCGCACGAACGTGTCGAGCTCGTGGAACGAGCCCGGGTCCAGCAGCTTCTCGACCCGCTCGCGCGCCGTGTACTTGCCGCGCGCGTGCTGCTTCTCCTCCGCCTCCGGGGCCGAGTGCAGCGCCGCTTCGCGCAGCTCCTGCAGCTGCGCCAGCTTCTCCTCGTAGGTCTCAGGCGCCTTCTGGCGCGGCGCGCGCCGGTGCCCGCCACGGGCAGCGAGCAGCGCGGCGTCGGTCTGCCGGTTGTGGGAGCTGGCTGCCATCGGACGCGGCATCTTATGACGCTCCGGCCCGCGACGGGAAGTCATGCGACCGGCGGCAAGGCCTCGCGCCGCGGGCGAGATTGCCTCGTGCGGCGGGTGAGACCGCGTCGTGCGGCCAGCGAGACGGCGTCGTGCGGCCGGCTACGGAGGAGTCACGGAGCGACTCAGGCCCGCGAGAAGGGCCGGTGGTGCGCCGCCCCCAGACGGTCCAGCACCGATGTCAGCACGGCGGTCACGTCCTCGGCGACCACCTCCTGCGCGGCTGCCAGCTGCTCCGCCTCGGCCAGCTCCGCGGAGATGTCGGGTGGCTCTGCCACGCCGATCGGCGCTTGCCCGCCGGCCTCTGTCGCCGGCCCGTCGGGAGCCGCAGCCACGAGCTCGATCGCGAGCTCGAGATTTGGTGGCGGAGCATCCGGCATCGGCTGCTCCTCGAGCTCAGGCTCGTCTGCCGCAGGCCGCACGTATGCCGGATCTTCAACCGCGTCCTCCCGCTCCGGCTGCACCAGAGCCGGCTGGTCCTGCATCGGCTCCTGTGGCGGCAACTGATCGACTGCCACCGGCACGAGTTTCTCGGTGGCGTCGAGCTCGGCCGCCGGCTCGTGCTCGCGCTGGGGCCGGCGACGGCGGAACAGGCGCGCGAAAAACCCGAGGCGCGGCTCGGACACGACCTCGGGCTCGGACACGATTTCGATCGCCCCGGGCTCGGGCTCGGGCTCGGGCTCGGGCATGGGCTCGGGCTCGGCCATGGGCATGATCTCGAGGGCCTCGGGCTGGACCTCGGCCATGGGCATGATCTCGAGGGCCTCGGGCTGGACCTCGGCCATGGGGTCAGGCTCGATGGCCTCGATTGCCTCGGGCTCGAGTGCCGGCGCGCGCTCAGGCCCCATGACCTCAACTGGCTCGGGTTCGAGTGCCGCGGTGGGCTCGGGCGCCGGCTCCGGTATCGGCGCCGGCTCCGGCACTATCTCCGGCGCGTTGGATTCGGGGTCCGAGCCGGGCACGAGCGTTCGGGTCGCGGTTAGCGTGACCTTCGTGCCCCAGCCCGAGGGCTCGATCAGCACGGTTCCCGAGATCTGCGCCGCCTCCCATTCGACGCTTCTCTCGGGCTCGGTGCGGACGATCCGGACCTCGCCGAGCTCGCCAAGGTGGCGGGCCAGGGCAGCGGAGTCGCTGAGCTCGGCCCAGAGCTCGGGTGGGGACTTGACGAGAGTCCTCTTGGCCTGCATGCAGACACCCATCACCACGAGATTCGCGCGCGCTCGCAGGACTCCTGCCGGCGCGAGCCAGCTGGGATCGCCGTGACAGAGCCTCGCGGCTCCATTTTGGGGGCCGGGCGCTACGCGGCGGCGCGCTCGGCCCGGGGCGCGATCAGCTCGCGCTCGTGCAACAGCTCGGCGAGCTGGACCGCGTTCAGGGCAGCGCCCTTGCGCAGGTTGTCCGCGACGATCCACAGATCGAGTGCCCGCTCGTGACCCGGGTCGCGGCGAATGCGTCCCACAAACACGTCGTCCTGGCCCGAGGCGTCGATCGCGAGCGGATACAGCGCCTGGGCGGGGTCATCGAGGACGGTCACACCTGGGGCTGCGGCGAGCAGCGCGCGCGCTCGCTCGGGCGAGAGCTCGCGTGTCGTCTGCACGTTGACCGCCTCGGAATGACCATTTACGACCGGCACGCGCACGCATGTCGCGGACACGCGAATCGAGGGCTCGCCGAGGATCTTGCGCGTCTCGTTGATGAGCTTGCGCTCCTCATCGGTGTGATCGTCGCCCGGCGCAAAGCTGCCGGCATGGGGAAGCGCGTTGAAGGCGATCTGGCGCGGGTAGGCGTCGGGGGGATCGATCTGGCGGTCGTGCAGCAGAGCGTGCGACTGGTCGAGCAGCTCATCGACGGCGCGCCTGCCCGTCCCGGACACGGCCTGGTAGGTGCTGATCACGAGCCGCTCGATGCGCGCATCGTCGTGCAGCGGCGCGAGCGCCACGACCATCTGCATGGTCGAGCAGTTCGGGTTGGCGATGATCCCGCGATGATCGGCGAGCGCGTCGGGATTGACCTCGCTCACCACCAGCGGCACGTCGTCGTGCATGCGCCAGCGGGAGGAGTTGTCGACCACGACCGCGCCGGCGTCGGCGAACCTCGGCGCCCACTCGCCGGACGTCGAGCCGCCGGCCGAGAACAGCGCGAGGTCGAAGCCCCGAATCGACTCATCGCTCAGACCCTGCACGACAAGCCCGCCCGGCAGCTCGTGCCCGCGCGAGCGCTCCGATGCGAACGCAACGACCTCGCGCGCGGGAAACCCGCGCTCGCCCAGCAGCGCGAGCATCAGCGAGCCGACCTGCCCGGTCGCGCCCACGACAGCGACGCGATAGCTATCGCTCATGCCACCCGCGTTCATCGATGGCGAGATCCGAGCGGCTTTTGCTCGTGGTAAGTCCCATAGGCGCAGGGTATCGCGGGCGATCGAGAGTAGTGTGATCAGCGGTGGAGCACCGGCATCGGCACGAGACAGGTTGGGCTCGCGCAGGCGCTGAGACCGATCGGCGCAGGCTTGGGCTCGCACTGGCGCTGCTGCTCTGCCTGCTGGTGGCGGAGGTGGCCGTGGGAATCCTCGCCAACTCACTGGCGCTGCTCTCCGACGCGGGGCACATGCTGACCGACGTATCCGCGCTCGCGCTTTCGCTGTTCGCAATCAGGCTGGCCGCCACGCCGGCGCAGGGAGCGATGACCTACGGGTTCAAGCGCGTCGAGATTCTTGCCGCGCAAGCGAACGGGATCACACTGCTCGTGCTCGCGCTGCTGATCCTCTACGAGGCAATCGGGCGGCTGCTCACACCTCCGCACGTCGCAGCCGGCTGGATGCTGGGGGTGTCGCTGGCCGGGATCGTCGTGAACGTCTGCGCCGCCCGCACGCTCGCCGGCGCCAACCGCGAGAGCCTCAACATCGAGGGCTCCTTCCGGCACATCGTCACGGATCTGTACGCGTTCATCGGAACCGCCATCGCCGCGATCGTGATCTTGACGACCGGCTACTCGCGTGCGGACGCGATCGCCTCGCTGCTGGTCGCGGCGCTGATGCTGCGCTCCGCCTACGTGCTGCTCAGACGTTCGGGCCGTGTGTTCCTCGAGGCGGCGCCCGCCACACTCGACCCCGAGCAGATCGGCCAGGCGATGGCGCGGCTGCCGGGCGTGGTCGAGATCCACGATCTGCACGTCTGGGAGGTCACCTCGGGATTTCCCGCGCTGTCGGCGCACGTGATCGTCGGCGCCCAGAACGACTGCCACGAGGTACGCGAGCAGCTGGCGGCGATGCTGCGCGAGCGCTTTTCGATCGAGCACACCACGCTGCAGACCGAGCACGAGGGCGGGCGGCTCTTGAGCATCGAGCGGCGGGCCTGAGCGGCGGGCCTGAGCGGCGGGCCTGAGCGGCGCTCGCCGCTCGAGTCCAGCGTTACGCGCCGGTGTGCGTGACCATGAGGTAGATCGTCACGAGCACGATCAGGCTGAGCAGCGACCCCACCGTCGACAGGCGCCGCGTGAGCGCCCGGTACTCCTCGCTCAGCTTTACCTCGCCGCCGGCCGTTGCGCCCAGGTCACGCGCGGCGGCCTGCTCGGCGCGTTTGGCAGTCGGGATCATGATCGCTCCGAGCAACGCCCCGATCACGATCGCTGCGCCCAGCCCCCATTGCACGAAGAAGTCGCTCCAGAAGTGGCCCTTGCTCGCCAGGTAGATCCCGGCGAGGACAACGAACAGGAGCGCGGGATTGATCAGCATGCGCTCGACCGTGTACTCGATGCGATGCACCAGCGGCAGGCTGCGCGGGTCGTGGCGCGCCGCCACAGCGAACATGATCGGGTACGCGAACGTCACCCCGAACGCCACCACGACGGCCGCGATATGGATCGCGAGCACGACTTCGTAGAAGGACACCGCCGTGAGCACGTCGGCATCCTATTGCCCCCGGGGGCCGCGCGGAGGGTGGTCGCGGGGCCGTGCGGAGGGTGGTCGCGCGGGCCGCTCGGGCGCGGACCCGAGACCTCCGAATCGGAGGCGCGTAGGACCTCAGAAGGTCGGCGCGTACTTGCCGAAGACGTCCTGCATCGCGCCGCACACCTCACCCAGCGAGCAGCGGTCCTTCAGCGCCTGCCTGATGCCGGGCAGCAGGTTGTCCGAGCCCTCCGCGACCGTCCGCAGCTCCTCCAGGCGCCGGCCCACGAGCTGCTGGTCGCGCTCTATCTTGAAGCGCGCCAGGCGCCCCAGCTGTTCGCGCTCTGACTCGGGATCCACGCGCAGCAGTTCGGGGACCTCGACGTCGTCCTCCTCAAACGCGTTGACACCCACGACGACGTCCTGGCCGATGCGATAGCGCTCCTGGTAGCCCCACGCGGACTCGTCGATCTCGCCGGTGATGAACTCGATCGCGTTCACCGAGCCGCCGAGCGAATCGACCTTTTCGATCAGCTCGCGCGCCCGCGCCTCGATCTCGTCGGTGAGCGCCTCGACGAAGTACGAGCCGGCGAACGGATCGACCGTGTCGGTCGCACCGGACTCGTAGGCGAGCACCTGCTGCGTTCGCAGCGCGAGCTTGGCGGCGCGCTCGGTCGGCAGCGCCAGCGCCTCGTCGAAGCCGTTGGTGTGCAGCGACTGCGTGCCGCCGCAGACCGCCGCGAAGCCCTGTAGCGCGACGCGCACGATGTTGTTCTCGGGCTGCTGCGCGGTAAGCGTCACGCCGCCGGTCTGACTGTGAAAGCGCAGCATCATCGCCTTGGGGTTGGTCGCATGGAAGCGCTCGCGCATGATGTGGGCCCACATGCGCCGCGCCGCGCGGAACTTGGCGACCTCCTGGAAGACGTTGTTGTGGCCGTTGAAGAAGAACGCCAGTCGCGGCGCGAACTCATCGACCGACAGGCCCCTGTCGATCGCGGCCTGCACATAGGCGATGCCCGAGCAGAGCGTGAACGCGACCTCCTGGACCGCCGAGCAGCCCTTCTCGCGGAAGTGATAGCCCGAGATCGAGATCGTGTTCCAGCGCGGGATCCGCTGCGCGCAGTACTCGAAGATGTCGGTCGTCAGGCGCATCGTCGGAGCCGGCGGGTAGATGTAGTTGCCGCGCGCGATGTACTCCTTGAGCACATCGTTCTGAGTGGTGCCGCGCAGCGCGCTCGCGGGCACGCCCTGCTCCTCGCCGACGAGCTCGTACAGCAACAGCAGGCACGCGGCGGGAGCGTTGATCGTCATCGACGTCGACACCCGATCCAGCGGGATCCCGTCGAAGGCCGTGCGCATATCGTCGATCGTGTCGATCGCCACGCCCGTGCGCCCGACCTCGCCGAGGCAGCGAGGATTGTCCGAGTCGAGTCCCAGCTGAGTGGGCAGGTCGAACGCCATCGACAGGCCGGTCGAGCCCTTCGAGAGCAGGTAGCGATAGCGCTCGTTGGACTCCTTCGCCGACGCATACCCGGCGTACTGGCGCATCGTCCAGGTCTGCTTGCGATACATCTCACGATGCACGCCGCGCGTATAGGGAAACGCGCCGGGCTCGCCGAGGTCGAGCTCCTGCGGCAGGTCGGACTCGGTGTAGAGCTCGGCGATCTCGATGCCGGAGTCGGTGAACCGGCGCGGATCGTCGGCGCCGACGATCGGCGCAACCGTCAGATGCTCCTCGGTGGTGGCCATGCCCAGATGATATGGCCAGCCGTGGCAATGCCGGCGGGAGATCGATGAGGACCGCACGCGGGATTACGAGGCCGGCCGGCCCGCGCCCTGGACAAGGCCCGTGGGAGAGCGACACGGCAGTGCGCGACCGGCGCCGCTATGCTCGCGCCGTGGCTACCTGCGTGGTGACCGGCGGCGCTGGCTTCCTGGGCTCGCACCTGTGCGACGAGTTGCTCGGACGCGGACACAGGGTGATCTGCGTGGACAACCTCGAGACCGGCTCGCTGGTGAACATCGAGCACATCCGCACGCCGCAGTTCGCGCACGTGAACACGGACATCATCCAGCCGTACTTCATCGACGAGGACATCGACTTCGTCTATCACCTCGCTTCGCCGGCCTCACCGATCGACTACCTGAGGCTGCCGCTGCACACGTTGAAGGTGGGCTCCTACGGGACGCATCACACGCTCGGCCTCGCGAAGGCCAAGCGGGCGCGCTTTCTGCTGGCCTCAACGAGCGAGGTGTACGGCGACCCGCAGGAGCATCCGCAGTCCGAGAGCTACTGGGGGCACGTCAACCCGATCGGTCCGCGCGGCGTCTACGACGAGGCCAAGCGCTACGCGGAGGCGCTGACGATGGCCTACCACCGCCAGCAGGGGGTCGACACGGCGATCGTGCGGATCTTCAACACCTACGGCAGCCGCATGCGCCCGCACGACGGGCGCGCGATACCCACGTTCCTGCGCCAGGCCCTCGCCGACCGGCCGATCACCGTCTTCGGCGACGGCACCCAGACGCGATCGTTCTGCTACGTAAGCGACCTGATCGCGGGCATCATCGCGCTGGCGGAGTCGGCCTGTCATGTGCCGGTGAACATCGGCAATCCCGACGAGTTCACGCTGGTCGAGCTGGCCGAGGCCGTCAAGGCCGTGACCGGCTCGGGCTCGGAGGTCATCTACGAGGCTCTGCCCGTCGACGATCCCAAGCAGCGCCGGCCGAACATCACGCTGGCGCGCGAGCTGCTGGGATGGTCGCCGGAGGTCTCGCTGCGCGACGGCCTGCAGCGCACGATCGAGCAATCCGGTGTCGAGGTGCTCGTCGGCGGGCCGAGCTGACCGGCTCGATGACCCGCCGCACCGGCGCGTGCGGGGGATCGGCAGGCCGCGCTGAGTGGTTCGGGGGGCGGCCCGCGGCGCCGCGTGCGCGCGAGCGCCACTCGGATGACCGCACCATCTGCGAGTCTGCCGGGTTGTGAGCAGCGAGATGGGACCACGTCCTGCGGGAACGTCCACTCCGCCCACCCCGCCCAGATCCGAGCGGACCACGTCGCGTTCCGTTCGCTCGCAGCGTTCCTCGACGGCCGCCCGGCCCGCGCCGCGGGTGCGCAACGCGCAGTCGGTCACGCCGATCCCGGCGCTGTCCTCGTCCTCGGAGGCAGCCCTCCCGCTGACACAATCGGACCGCGACGTGCGCAGCAAGCGCCCGCCGCTGATCTCGTTCGTGCTGCGCGCCGACACACTCAGACGCGCGCTGGCCGTGACATCGTTGCTCGCACTCGATTTTGCCGGTGTCGCGCTGGCGATCTTCACCGCGCTCGCGCTCAAGGAAGCCGTGCTGGACGACGTCAACCTGAAGGCCGTCTATGAAGAGACCAGGCACTTCGTCCCGTTCGCGTACCTGCTGACCGCGCTGCTGTTCGCGCGCTCGGGCCTGTATGCGACGCGCGCGCAGCGACCGGGTCTCTCGCGGATCGTCGGCTCGCTGTTTCAGGTGGCGTTCGTGGCCCTGATCTTCGCGGTCGTGAGCGGCGAACAGTTCTCGAGCTTCTACATCTTCTACGGCTCGCTCGCGTTCGCCGTGGTGTACGTCTCGACGCTCCGCGCCAGCTATGAATGGGCCACGGGCGCGATGCTGCGAGTCGCCGGGTATCGACGCCGGGCCGCGATCGTCGGCACCGGCAAGCACGTCACCGACGTCGCCAACGCCCTCGGCGGCGAACCGCATCACACGCCGCTAGAGGTGGTCGGATATCTCTCGCCGAGGGCGCTGCCGGCGAGCGAGCTGCGCGAGCTCGGCCGGCTCGAGAGCCTCGACAGCGTGCTCACGGCCGAGAACATCGACGAGGTGATCATCGCCGACCCCGACTTCCCGCAGGTCGAGGCCGTCGAGCTGGTCGATCGCTGCCATCGGCGCGGCGTGCGGGTACGTATCGCCCCTTCGACGATGGAGATCCTGATCCAGCGAGCCGAGTTCGTCCCGGGGCAGGCCGTGCCCCTATTCGAGCTCGGCCCACCGGTGTTCGAGGGCGTGGACTTCGCGCTCAAGCGCGCCTTCGACGTCGTCGGCGCCGTGCTGCTGCTGGCGCTGCTCAGCCCGCTGCTGCTGGCGATCGTGATCGCGGTGCGGCTCACCTCGCGCGGTCCAATCGTCTACCGCTCGACGCGACGCGGCATCGGCCAGCGGCCGTTCGCGTGTCTGAAGTTCAGAACCATGCACACCGATGCAGAGGAGCGCCAGGCGGACCTGGAAACCGAGAATGAGGCCTCGGGCGCGCTCTTCAAGATCCGCGACGATCCGCGGCTGACGCGAGTCGGCCGCGTGCTGCGGCGCTTCTCGCTCGACGAGCTGCCGCAGCTGGTGAACGTGATCCGTGGCGAGATGTCGCTGGTCGGGCCGAGACCGCTGCCCGAGCGCGACTACGAGATGCTGGAGGACTGGCACCGCAAGCGCTATCTGGTGCTGCCCGGCATCACCGGGCTGTGGCAGGTCTCCGGGCGCTCCGAGCTCGACTTCGACGATCTCGTGAACCTCGACTTCATCTACCTCGAGCGCTGGTCGCTGGCGCTCGATCTGACGATCCTGCTGAAGACCATCCCCGCGTTGATCTCGCGGCGGGGCGCTTACTGATTGCCTGCGGCGTGGGTCGTGGGGGGTGGTCGGGAGGGGGTCCTGACCCCCTCCCGCTAATGCATCCCCGCCTTGATCTCGCGGCGGGGCGCTTACTGATTGCCTGCGGCGTGGGTCGTGGGGGGTGGTCGGGAGGGGGTCCTGACCCCCTCCCGCTAATGCATCCCCGCCTTGATCTCGCGGCGGGGCGCTTACTGACAGGCCGCGATCGCCTGCTCGTAGACGTTCCAGGTCGCGCGGCCGGCGTCCTCCCAGCTCCAGGGCGGAGGTGCCGGCGCGGGACGCCTGGCCCCCTCGGCAGCTTCGATCAGCTCAGGTAGATCGCCGGGGTCCACAAACGTGGCACGGTCGCCCAGGGCCTCGCGCAGCGGTCGGATCCCGTAAGCCGCCACGGGCGTCCCGCACGCCAGCGCCTCGACCGCCGGCAGGCCGAAGCCCTCGTCGCGCGAGGGCAGCACGAGCGCGTGCGCACCGCTGTAGATGGCGGCCAGGTCGTCGTCGGGCACCTGCCCGGTGAGTGTCACGTTCGGCAGCTCGTGCGCCCACTGGCGGGTCGGGCCGGCCAGCACGAGCGGCAGCTTGCGCGGGGTCAGTGCCAGCTTGTCGACGTGCTTGCGCGGATCGGGGTGGCGCAGGCAGCCGACCCACAGCAGATAGCGCTCGGGCAGACGGTAGCGCTGGCGCACGCCCTCGATCTCGTGCGCTTCGCGACGGTACATCGTCGCGTCCGGCGCCTCGGGGATCACCGCGACGCGCTCGCGATCGACGTCCAGGCGTGCCACGGCGTCGTCCGCGACGGTCTTGGTCGGCACGATCACGCCCATCGCGCGCTGCACCGCCAGGTGGCGCAGGCGCGAGCGCATGCCGACGCGCAGCTGCTCGCTGCGACGCTTCAGCGGTGCGAGGTCGTGCAGGGTCACGACCATCGGGCAGGGGCTGCGCAGCATCGCGCCCTGCATCCAGGGAGCGTGAAAGACGTCATAGGCCTCGCGCGGCCGGTGGGTCTCGACGATCTCGCCGCGCCCGGTGTCGCGCAGCGCGCGCAGCAGGCAGCGCGCATAGCGGCCGACGCCGCGCGGATCGGCGGACGGGCGGCTGTCGAACGCGACCTTCATCGCCGACCGCTTCCGCCACGCCCGGTCTCGCGCCACGCGAACACGCGCCGAGACATCTTCTCCCGCAGATGCACGCAGGCAACATAAACGGTTCGCGCAGGTTTGTGCAGCGATGAGAAGCCCGATGCAGATCCCGCAGGCCCTAGCCTTTCTGGCAAATGCCCTCGCGCGCGTACCACGAGGCGCTCTGGGAGGGCGTGCCGGCAGGGCTCGATCCGCCCGACTTCGAGCTGCGCCGGCGCTTTCTGCTGCAACGCGTTCGGCCCGGCGAGCGCGTGCTCGACATCGGCTGCGGGGAGGGCGCATTCGCCGTGCAGCTGCTGCAGGCCGGCGCGCAGGTGCTGGCCGTCAACGTCGGCGGCGAGCCGCTGCGCCGCGCCCGCGCGCGGGCGGGCGCGGGCGGGCATCAGCTCAACGCGCGGCTCGTGGAGGCCGACGGACCCTGGCCGTTGGCGGACGAGAGCTTCGACGTCGTGTGGGCCGGTGAGACGATCGAGCACGTGGCCGACACCGGCGGCTGGCTGTCAGAGGTGCGGCGTGTGCTGCGGCCGGATGGTCGCCTGCTGCTCAGCACGCCGGACCACGGGCGGTTGCGCCTGCTGTTTCTGGCGCTGTCCCAACGAGCCTTCGCCGAGCACTTCGAGCCGCTCGCGGACCATCTGCGCTTTTACACGCGCCGATCGCTCAGGGAGCTGCTCCAGGCGAGTGGATTCCAGCCGGTGACGGTGACGCGTGCCGGCGGGCTGCCCGGCGCGCGGCGCGTTCTGCTCGCCGACGCGCGGCGCGCGCCCGCCTACGAGCCGCGCCCGCGCCGACCTGTGTGAGAGCGGCGCCCGCCGCGGAGGCGCGCGCGGCGCTCCCTCCGGCCGGCCTGGCCCGCGCCGCGTGCCCGAGTCCGCGGGCGGCTCCCGGCACGCCGGCCGACCGTCCTTCCAGCGCGCGCAGCGCTTCGATGTAGTTGTTCTGAATCGCGATCGCTTCGCGGTTGCCGTCGGCGATCGCTTCCGGCGCGATCGACTCGGGATTCAGATAGATGGCCGCCTGGAAGTCCTTGACTGCACTGGCCGGGGCGTGCACCAGCTCGTACCGGCCGAGCTCCAGCCACGTCTGGGGGTTGGACGGCTGCTTGCGCACAGCCCGCTGAAGCGTCGCTCGCGCCTGAGCGCTGTCGCCGCGCGCCTGCTGGACGGTTGCCAGCGTGAACAGCGCCTGCGCCGAGAGCGGGTCGCGCGAAACGGCTGCATTGGCCTGCGCGAGCGCCTGCCGGGGATCGCTCGCGAGCAGCGCGAGCGCCCGCTGCGAGGCGTCCACGGAGCGCTGCGGCTGCCACTGCGACCAGGCCGCCAGCAGCGTGGCGATGACCACTGCCGTGGCGACACCGACGCGCATCGGGGTGAGCCGCTCGCGGATCTGCGGCCCCGGGCCCGCGCGCGAGCTGCCGTGCTGCCCCAGGCCCTCGCCGGCGCGTCGCGCAACATGGGCGCTCAACGGACGCACGGCGGGCCAGACGCGGGTCAGCGACCAATCGGGCGAGGCCAGGCTCAACGGCCCGCGACCAGCCAGCCACCCGGCGCACAGCAGCGCCACACAGGCATCACCCGGCACGTACCAGGTCCAGTCCACGAACGAATGCACGCCGAACACGACCACCAGGCAGAGCATGCTGAGCAGCCCGATCCGCTCCGGTGTATAGCGAGTCAGCTGGGGCCCGCGCAGTCGCTGCCAGCCCGGACGGCGCCCGGAGCGCAGTTCGCGCCAAGCTCCCCAGCCCGTCCAACGGCGGTTGAAGGGATGCGTGGCGCGGCCGGCGGCGGCCATCCACGTGAACAGCAGTGCCAGCGCCAGCACCAAGCCGAGCGCCCCGAGGTCGGCGAGCGTCTGGACCACGAAGCCGTGGGCATGTTTGACTTCGAGCGTTGCCGTGCGATAGCGCAGGCGAGCCGTTTCGTATCCGTCGGCTCCCGCTCCGAGCACGGGGTGCGCGGCGAACACTTCCAGCGCCTCCTTCCAGTAGCGGGCCCGCACGCTTGCCACCGCGGTCAGGCGCCCGGGCGTGTTCGGAGGCGGTTTTGCGTTGGGGTTCGTCAGTGTGCTGACGGCGTGGGAGATGCTGCCCGTGAAGCCGCGATGGCTGTGCGCGAGCGCGCCGGCGGCCCCGATCAGAGCAACCAGGAGCAGGGCCACGAGCAGCGCGCCCGCCCGCCGGCGCGTCGCCAGGGAAGGCGGACGGCGAGCGGTCATGAAGCCGATCGCGATCCCGACGAGCGCGAGCACGACGATCATCACAGCGAGCAGCACCCCCAGCTGATGGCCGGCACTGGCGCGTTCGGCGAGCGGTATGCCGTCGGTGGTGAGCGAATGCCGGGAGAAGTCCCAGGCCACGACCGCGCCCGCGCCCAGCGCCGCCACGATCAGCAGCGCGGCTCCGCGCAAGCGCAGCGGCACGATGCAGAACCACAGCACCAGCCCGAGCAATAGGGCTACCAGCGCGCCGCGCGAGTAGGCGAGCATCAGCGTCACGAGCATCACGCCCAGGGCCGGGTACGCGAGCACGCTCAGCAGCGCATGCCCGGACCGGCGCGTCCCCAGCCACATGCAGCAGATCGCGCCAAGGGCCGCGCTGAGCCCGAGCGCGTTCCAGTAGCCGAACGGTTCCTCGAGGCGCGCATAGGTCACGAGCGGCGCGAGCTCGCCCGGGAAGACCTTGGTCGCAAGCGCGTAGGCGCAGACCACAAAGGCGCCCAGCGTCACGCCGCCGAGGATCGCCGGCCAGCGCTCGGGGGTCAGCCGCACCAGCGCCACCGACGCTCCGAACACCGCGCTGTAGGCCAGCAGCCGGCAGGCGTCCTGATAGGAGGCGTCCGGCTGGACCGACCACACGACCGAGACGGCGCTCAGCGCGGTGAATGCGACCAGCAGGCCGAGCGGCCACAGGCCGTAGCGCCGGCCGTCGAGCAGCGAGCGCGTCGCCGGCGTGACGAGGATCGCGCCCGCGGCGGCCAGACCGGCCAGCAGCGTCACGACGATCTCCGTGGTCGTCATCGATTCGAGGTTGAGCCCGCCTTTGGGTACGAACGTGACGAAGCAGATGAACCCCGCAGTCAGCAGCGTCACCCACCACAGCGCCTCGACCCGCACCAGCTTGCTCAGCGCCGGGCGCATGCGCGCTCGCCCCGGTTCGCCCAGCGGACGCGTGCGCTCCGGGCTCGGCCGCTGCTCAGTTGCCAGCGTCGGCGCGGACATGCTCGCTTACTGGCTTCGCCGCGAGCGTAGGCGTCCGCGGATCGCGCTGCCCGCCACCACCACCAGGCAGACCACCAGGAACAGGACCGTAGCCAGCAGCGGCGTCGGCAACGTGCTGAAGGCCGAGGCGACGTCGGCGTGCACAACGCCCGGATTGATCGTTTGGCCTCCCACCTGTACGGCCGCCGCGCCGGCCTGGGGGGCACGCGCGATTGCTCGGCGCTCGGCAGGGGTCGGCGTCAGCGCGACCGCGCCGGTGCTCGTCGGCGTGCCCGGCCCGACCCCGGCGTGCCCGCCCGCCGCTGCGAGCTGGGCTTCGCGAATCTGGGCCGCGCAGTTCGAATACTCTTCGGTGCCTGCGCTGATGTCTTTGAGCGCCTGTTCGTAGGCATGCGGGCTGAAGCCGCTCAGCGATTCCCCGTGTGTGCAGCGGTCGATGATCGTTTCGCCGATGTCCGCTCGCGCCGGCGCCGTGACCATGACGATCGCCAGGAGGGTTGCGGCCAATGCCAGTACCCGCCGGTGGCCGTGCAGAAGCTGCAAATCCATAGCTGGACCAGCAAACCTAGCAATGCTGCCGGGAGAGCCCGACACTCGCCAGGGCCGCGGAGAAGCCCCGCGCCCACGCGTCGTAGGTGTACGCCTTCACGTCCTCGGCGCCGGCGGCGCCCAGGCGCGCCCGCAGGCCGGCGTCGCCGGCGAGACGCCGCAGCGCGTGCGCCAGCGCGTCGGGGTCGCCTGCGGGCACGATCACGCCATTGCGCTCTGGGCGCACCAGTCCGCCGGCGGCCGCGCCGACGGCGTCGGTACAGATCACAGCCACCTTCTGGTTCATGGCCTCGTTGATCACGAGACCCCACGGCTCGCGAAAGGTTGCGGTGGCGAGCGAGGGCACGACCAGCACGTCAGCGCCGGCGTAGATCTCGCGCAGTCGCTCCGGCGCCACCGGATCCATGCAGTGGGCGCCGGCAACCCCGGCGGCGACGCCGCCTCGCGGCGCGGCACGCGCGCCCAGGCCGACCAACGCGAGCGCCGCCTGCGGCGGACGCAGACGCGAGCGCGACCAAGCCTCGATCAGCGTCTGCGCCCCCTTCTCACGCGCAGGACGGCCGGCGAACAGGAATCGCGTCTCTACCTGCTGTGGCCACGCAGGGTCCGCTGCGCTCGTGCTCGCGCCCGCGCTCCAGAAGCCATTGTCAACCGACTGGGGCGCCACGTGTACGTTGTGCGCGCCTCGTGCGGCCACATATGCGGAGACGTGTGGCCCGTAGGTGACCACCGCGTCCGCGCTGCCATACAGCCGGCGCACGGCCGGATAGCCGAGCAGGTGCGCCGGGCTGCGCGGGTGTGCCCACAACGAAGCCCACAGGATCAGCGGCGCCCGAGCGCGGCGGGCGCCCGCCCACGTCGCGAGCGGAGCCACGCGCCCGGCGGTCGAGCACACGACCGCCCGGTAGCGGCCGCTCGCCGCCAGCCTGCAGGTGTCGCGCTGGCGAACACGCCGGTGGGGCACCGGCAGCTCGGTCTGGGACCGTTCCCCGGCCGCCGGGCCGTGTCTGGAGCGGCCGCCGAACAGCGCCAGCTCGATGCCCTCGCGTTCGTGCAGCCGCACGAACGCGCCGATCCGGTCGGAGGGAGCGTGTCCGGTTACGAACAGGACGGGCTTCATCGCGCGGCCCGCAGCACGTGCTCGTAAGCTGCCACCGTCTGTGCGCCACAGCGCTCCCAGGTGAAGTGCGCCGCCACGCTTTCTCGTGCGCGCTGGCCCGCCTCGCGCAGGCGATGCGGGTCGGACAGCAGCTCGTCGATCCGCTGCGTCAGCCGCTCGATGTCCCCGGGCGGCACCAGCACGAAACCGTCGCCGGCGGCCGCGATCTCCTCGGGTCCGGGCTCGCCCCGGCACCCGATCGCGGGCACGCCACCCGCCATCGCCTCGATGTAGGCCACGCCGAACGCCTCCTCGGTCGAGGGCATCGCGAACAGCGTGCACCGCCGTGCCTGCTCGACTGCGCGCTCGTGGGAGAGCTGGCCCAGCAGCTCGACCCTGTCGGCCACGCCCAGCCGGGCCGCGAGGCCTTCGATCGCGACCCGCTCGGGGCCGTCGCCGATGATCACGTAGCGCAACGTCGGGTACCTGCGCCCAAGCACGGCTAGCGCACGCAGTACATCGGCGTGGCGCTTGCGCGCCACCAGGTGGCCGACCGTGACGAGCGTCGGCGGCCCGTCGCGGCGGCGTACTCGCGCGCCTGCAGGCAGGTCGGCGCCGAGGTGCACCACCCGCACCTCGCCGGCGCCGTGCTCGCGGCAGAGCTCGGCGATGCCATGGCTGTTGGCCAGCGTCAGACGCGCCGCGCCCAACCCGCGCGCCACCGCCTTGATGCCCGCGACGCTTCCGCGCGGCGGCGCAGCAGCCGTGTACAGGACATCGCCGCCGTGGACCGACACGACCAGCGGCAGCTCGACCGTCCCTGCCTGGACCGCGCGCAGGCCCAGACCGGACCCGGCCAGCGCCCTGCGCGCGGCGTCGGCGGCCGGAACCGCGTTATGCGCGTGCACCAGCTCGAATGCGAACGTGCGCCTGAGTCTGTGCAGCGCCCGCGCCAGGGCGGGCGCCGCCCACGTTCCCCACGCTGGGTAGGAATGCGAGCGCGGCGGCGAGAAGTACGGCACGTAGGTCACCGCCAACCCGTCGAGCCGTTGGCGGCGCGGCTGGCTCACGCGCGCTGCCAGCTCGCGCGTGAGCGTCCGCGGGCCCCGCGCCACAGCTGCGCGCGGCGGGACCAGCCGGTTGAGCACCAGCACCTGCACCTCGGCGCCCGCATCGCGCGCAGCCAGTGCCTGGCGGTGGGCCCAGATGCCGAGCACCGGATCGCGGCGCGAGGGATAGAACTCCGCGACGACCGCGACCTTCACGTCAGAAGCGCCTGTGCGTCGACAGGGTTCGCTGCGACTCGCTCGCACTCAGATGCGGACGCTGCGCAAGCAGCTCGCGCGCCTCGGCCACGGCGGCCTCGCGCGAGTATGCGTCGCCCGCCGGCGCGGCCGTGTGGCTGATCGCCACCGCATCGATCACGCCGCAACGCCAGCCGTGCTCGCGCGCAAGCGCCGCCCAGTGGGCATCCAGACCCCAGCCCATGCGCAGCGCCGGGAAGGGCAGCAACGTCGCGAAGGTCGCGCTGGCGAAAGCGGTCACCGGACCGATCTCCACGAACGCCGTCTCGCGCGCGAGCACTTGGGGCCGGCGCCTGGTGACCGGCCAGGCGGCATGCGAGCGCAGCCTGTGCGCCGGCTGCGCCAGCTGCAGCGAAAAGCGCTCGCACAGGAACAGCAAGCGGTCGAGGAACCCGCTCGGCAGCAGCACATCGTCGTCGACGATCAACAGCCAGTCGTGCTTCGCCGGCGCGTGCTCGGACAGCAGCCGGTTCAAGTTCTCGAACTTTCCGCGCTGATCGGGAGCGCACGTGAACAGCTCGACCTCGTGCCGGGAGCGCAACAGCTCGGCTCGAATCCGCGCGGCCACACGCTGGCGCTCGGGACGTACGACGCCGAGCGCCAGCACACGGCGCAGCGTCGGCTCGTGGCGGGCCGCGAGCGCGAGGCGAAGACGCCTGCCGCTCGCGATCTCCCAGGCATCGACGGCGTCGTCGCGCAGCCCGCGCAACAGCGCATCCGCCCCGCCAACGGTGCCGCTGTGGCCGGACAGGAAGTCCTCGGGGTCCGCGCCCTCCCGCACGGGGTCCGCGCCGTATCGCACGGGGTCCGCGCCCTCCCGCACAGGGTCCGCGCAGTCTCGCGCGAGGAGGTCGGCGGGCAAGCGCGCGTGGATGCTCTCGCGGACCCGGCCGGCGCTGTGGGCCACCATCGTCAGGCCCGCCGGACAGCGGCGCCGTATCACGTGCCAGGCGCAGCCGGCGAGCGTCACGAGCTCGCGCCCGCGCGCGGGCGCCCGTCCGCATCGCTCGTCGAAGCGCCGCGCCGCGCGTCCACGCACATGTGCCGTTCGCGCGAGCGCGCTCAGCCGCGCGTCGCGCCCGGCGCGGCGGTGATCCACGGCGGCGCCGGCCAGGTACAGGACCCTCGCGCCGGGCCGCAGCGCGCGCATGCGATCCTGCCACTCCTGCTCGTCGCCGCCGTGCTGCAGCGACTCGTCGAACGGGCCGACGCGCTCGAACGCCGCGCGGCGGACCGCCATGTTGGCGCCCCATGCATAGCGCGCGTCGCGGTCCTGATCGCCGAGCTCGAGCGTCGTGATCGGTGCTCGCTCGCGCCCGCAGCTGCGCGGCGGCGAGCCCTCCAGCCGCGCCCTGATCGGCCCGGTGAACACCGCGACGTCCGGATGCTCGGCGGCGCCGCGCAGCAGCGCCTGCAGCCATCCCGGGCTGGCCCGAATGTCGTCGTCGACGAACACCACCAGCCCCGCGCGCGAGCGCTCGACGCCCGTGTTGCGCGCGATGTTCAGCCCGCGCGGACGCTCGTGCGGCTCGTAGCGCGCGCCGAAGTGCTCTGCCTGGGCGCGCGCGCTGCTCGAGGGGCCGGCGTCGTCGATCACCAGCACCTCGGCGCCGGCCGCCGAGGCCTGAGGGGCGATCGAGGCGAGCGCCACCTCGAGGTATTCGGGACGGGCGCGCGTCGGGATCACGATCGACGCGGTCGGAGGTGGCAAGGTCAGGATCGAGGCGTCAGGAGAGGGCAAGTCACGATCGAGGCGGTCAACAGGAACGGGGTGCGGAAGTGCGGCAACGCGACGGGTTGGTGGGCGACAGGCAGGGCGCCTGGGCGAATGGGCCACGACTGGCAGAGAGAGTCTAGGTTTGACGGCGCGATGATCCTGTTCTTGCACAGCCGCTATAGGACCACGGGCGGGGAGGAGCGCACCGTCGAGGATCTGATGGGCGTCGTGCGCGAGCGTCTCGGCGAGCGCGCAGAGCTACTGGCGCGCAGCTCGGCAGAGCTCCCGCGCGGCCGTGCGGCGCTCGGCCTGCTTTGGGGCGGGCTCGACCACGACGATGTCTACCGCGCCGTTCGCCTCACCGGAGCGCGCATCGTGCACGCCCACAACCTGCACCCGACGCTCGGCTGGCGAGCGCTCGCCGCCGCCCGCACCGCCGGCGCACGCGTGGTCCTGCACCTGCACCAGTACCGCTTGGTCTGCGCGATCGGTGTCTGCTACACGCGCGGCGCCGAGTGCACGCGCTGTCACGCGCGCAACACGCTTCCGGGCGTGCGCCTGAACTGCCGCGCGAGCGCGCCCGAGGCCGCAGCCTACGGCCTGGCGCTGTCGCTGTGGCAGCGCCGCCTGGTGGGCCAGGCCGACGCGATCGTAGTCCCCAGCGTGTTCGCGCGGGAGCGCCTACGTGCGCTTGGAGCGCCGTTGCCGCCCGACCGCGTCCACGTGCTCGCCCCGCCGGTCCCGGCGCTCGCTCACGACAGCCCACGCCCGGAGCCGAGCGCGCCCACGTCCGACTCCCCATACGCCCTGGTCGTCTCGCGGCTCGCGCCCGAGAAGGGGGTCGACGTCGCGATCGCGGCGTGCAGGCTGGCGGGGCTGGCGCTGGTGGTGGCCGGGGATGGTCCCGAACGCGACGCGCTGCAACGGCTCGCGGGCGACGGTGATGTTCGTTTCGCGGGGCGCGTTGACGACGCCGAGCTTCGGCGGCTGCGCGCGGGGGCGCGCGTGGCGCTCGTGCCGTCGCGCTCGGGCGAGACGTTCGGTCTGGCGGCAGCGGAGGCGATGGCCGCGGGGCTGCCCGTCGTCGCCAGCCGCAGTGGGGCGCTGCCGGAGCTGGTCGAGGAGGCGGCGCTGGCGGCGCCCGGCGACGCCGCGGCGCTCGCGGCGGCG
The DNA here is from genome assembly GCA_963713895.1 of uncultured Solirubrobacterales bacterium. Taxonomy (GTDB): domain Bacteria; phylum Actinomycetota; class Thermoleophilia; order Solirubrobacterales; family Solirubrobacteraceae; genus Palsa-744. The sequence goes on from OY970210.1 coordinate 299,857, forward strand.
ATCACGCGCGTGAGCTCAGATCCGAGGGCGCGCGCACGCGCACGCGCACGCGCACGTGCGCTGTGCTCGCCAGAGGTGGTAGCGCGCGGTCTGGCGGACATCTACGAGCACGCCGCCGGATAGCGCCGCCGCATAGGGTTGGCGGTCGTGTCCGACGCTGCCCTGCATCCTCGGCGCGCGCTGATCACCGGCATCACCGGCCAGGACGGCTCGTTCCTGGCCGAGCTGCTGCTCGCCGAGGGCTATGAGGTGGCCGGGATCACGCGCGACCCCCGCGCAGCGCTCGGCTGCTCCGAGCATCTGCGCGAGCGGCTCGAGCTCTTTCGCGGCGAGCTGCTCGCGCCGGCGACGCTGCGCGATGCGATCGAGCGGATGCGGCCACACGAGCTCTACCACCTGGCCGCGCCCTCGTTTGTGCCCGCCTCGTGGGAGCACCCGGCCCAAACGCTGCAGCTGATCACCGATGCAACCGCGGCGCTTCTGGAGTGTGTCCGCGAGCTCGATCGTGGCCTCCGCGTGTTCGTGCCCGCATCGGGAGCGATCTTCGGCGACGCCCAGCACAGCCCGCAGCGCGAGGACACCCCGTGCCGGCCGCAGACGCCGTACGCGGTCGCGAAGCTGGCGGCGCACCAGCTGGTCGGGCTCATGCGCGCGGGCGAGGGCCTGCACGCCAGCTCCGGGATCGTCTACAACCACGAGTCCGAGCGCCGCCCCGAGCGCTTTGTCACGCGCCGCATCACACGCGGCGCGGCCGAGATCGCGCTTGGGCTCAAAGGCGAGCTCGCGCTGGGCGACCTGCATGCCGTGCGCGACTGGTCGTTCGCCGGTGACATCGTTCGCGGCGCTTGGTTGATGCTCCAGCAAGAGCAGCCCGACGACTACATCCTCGCCTCGGGCGTCGGGCATACGGTCGGAGAGTTCGCGGCGGCCGCGTTTGCCTGCGTCGGGCTGCAGTCAGAGCGCCATCTGCGCGTCGATCCCGCGCTGGTGCGCCCGCCCGAGCGCACGCCCAGCGTCGGGGACCCGAGCAAGGCGCGCGAGCGCCTGGGCTGGCAGGCCGAGGTTGGCTTCGAGCAGCTCGTGCAGCGTATGGTCGAGGCCGACCTGCGCGATTTACAGGGCGTCGCATCCAGGTCCTAGACTGGCTGCACTATGAGCACCGAAGGTGCGGTCACGGGCGCCATGGATGGCGCACGTTCACATCAGACGGCCGGCCGGATGAAGGCCGGAGCATGACGACGGTCGGCGTCATCGGCTTGGGCTACGTCGGGCTCCCGCTCGCGGTCGCGTTTGCCCGGGAGGGATGCGAGGTCATCGCGGTCAACGTCGATTCACGCAAGATCGAGGCGATCGAGGCCGGGCGCTCGTACATCGAGGACGTTCCCTCTGAAGAGCTCGCCGCCGTCGGCCCCCGTATCCACGCCTCCACGCGCTACGCGCGGCTGGCCAAGGCCGACGCCGTGCTCGTGTGCGTCCCCACCCCCCTGACCGACAACCGCGAGCCCGATCTCGGCCCGCTGATCGAATGCGCCCGCGGTCTTTCGGAGGTGCTGCAACAGGATCAGCTGGTCGTGCTGGAGTCGACCACCTATCCGGGCACCACGCGCGAGCGCTTCGCGCCGCTGCTGGAGGAGTCCGGCCTAGCCGCCGGCCGCGACTTCCATCTGGCCTTCTCGCCCGAGCGCGTAGACCCGGGGCGCACCGATTACACGCTGCGCAACACCCCAAAGGTGCTGGGCGGGCTGACCGACGCCTGTGCTGAGCGTGCCGAAGCGCTCTACAGCGTGATCTGCGACGAGCTCGTGCGCGTCTCCAACCCCGAGACGGCCGAGCTCTCCAAGCTGCTCGAGAACATCTTCAGGTCGGTCAACATCGCGCTGGTCAACGAGCTGGCGATGCTCACCGACCGCATGGGCATAGACGTCTGGGAGGTCGTCGAGGCGGCGGCGACCAAGCCTTACGGGTTCATGCGCTTCGAGCCCGGCCCCGGCATGGGCGGCCACTGCCTGCCGGTCAACCCGTTCTATCTGAGCTGGCGCGCCCGCGAGTTCGACATGTCCACCGAGTTCATCGAGCTGGCGGGCAAGGTCAATCAGCAGATGCCCTACCACTGCGTGACCAAGGCCCAGCGCACGCTCAACGACGCGGGGCTGCCGGTCAAGGGGGCGCGTGTGGCCGTGCTCGGGGTCAGCTACAAGGCGGGCGTCGGCGACGTCCGCGAGTCGCCGGCGCTGAAGATCCTGCAGCTGCTGCGCGAGCTCGGCGCCGAGCTCTCCTACCACGATCCGCACGTGCCGGTGCTCGCCGAGCTCGGCCTGCGCAGCGTCTCGCTGGATGACGCGCTGGCCAACGCCGATCTCGTCGTGATCGTCACCGCGCACCCGAGCGTCGATCACGAGCTGGTCGCGCGGCGCGCGCGCCTGCTGCTCGATCTGCGCGGCATCACACGCACCCGCAGCTCATCGGCGAGCGGCAACGTCGTGCGTCTGTGACCGCATTGCCGGGGCCCTAGCCGATGCTGAGCCCCGATTCACGTGCTCCCGGGCTGCTGCTCGGTGAGGGTGTACGCGTCGGCGCCGGGGTCCTGTTCGGGGCGTACGTCGTCGTTCACGACGGCGCCCTGATCGGTGACGGCGTCGTGCTCGGAGCCCACGTGGTGGTTCATGACGGTGTCAGCATCGGCGACGGCTGCGCCGTGGAAGATCACGCGATCCTCGGAAAGCGCCCGCGGTTGGCCGCACGATCCTCAGCGCGCGGCGAGCTGGGACGGCTGAGGCTCGGCGAGCAGGTCACCGTCTGCGCCGGGGCCGTCGTGCTGGCGGGCGCCGAGATCGCCGCGGGCGCGATCCTGGGCGACCAGTCGTTCGTGCGCGAGCGCTCGACCGTGGGACGCGAGTCGGTCATCGGCCGTGGCAGCGTGGTCAACAACGACGTCTCGATTGGCGCGCGCGTGCGCGTCCAGACGAACGTCTACCTGACGGCGCACACCCTCGTCGAGGACGATGTGTTCCTCGGCCCGTGCGCGAGCACCACCAACGACGACACGATGGCCCGCCATGGGACCGAGCGAGACGTGCTGCGCGGCGCCACGCTACGACGCGCCTGCCGGATCGGCGGCGGCGTCGTCCTGACACCGGGCATCGAGGTCGGCGAAGAGGCGTTCGTCGCCGCCGGCGCGGTCGTCACCCGCGACGTGCCTGCGCGGGCGGTGGCGATGGGCGTCCCCGCCCGGGTCGTGCGTCAGGTCCCCGACGAGGACCTGCTGGAGCGTCACCGGTAAGGGAGAGGCGATCGACGGGGCGAGCGGCGAGGCGGATCGACCGAGCGGCTTGAGTTTGCGAAGCGGTGGGGGTGAGTAGGGGCGCGTCGGCGGAAGTCGGTGCGTTGGCAGTCCGGGCGACAATGCAGCGTCGCGCGTATGCCCGGTTATGATCGCCGCCGATATGCGCGCGCTCGCACTCTGGCTCCGCCCGCCGGACTGGCAGGCGCTCCCGGATGCGGTCAGGCCGCGCGTGCGAGCGCTCGCGTGGTTCGCGATCGCCACCCAGGTGCTGTTCGTCGTCGGTTGGGTGGCCGGCGGACTGCTCGAACACGGCTACTCGCCCACGCGCGACTACATCAGCGAGCTGGGCCGCGATGGCGCGGCGCATCCCTGGACCTTCCAGGTCGCCACAGTGATCTGGGGGCTCGGGTTCATCGCCCTGGCGCTGGCGATGGCTCCGGCGGTTCGGGATCGCAGATGGGGCCACGTCGCCCCAGCCCTGTTTCTGTTCGCCGGCGTCTTCGCAATACTGCTCGCGCCGTTCCGCCTGGACTGCGCGGCGACAGAGAGCCACGCCTGCAGGGTGCTCCAGAATGCTGGCGCGCTCTCCTGGCACGACTACGCGCACATATGGGGAGCGTTCGGAATCGAAATGGCGCTCTGGCTCACGCCCGTCGCGCTCGCCCGTGCGACATGGCCGGGCAGACTTGCGCGGCTTCTGCTCGCAGGCGCTCTGGCAATGGGAGGGGTTATCGGCGCGGTGTATCTGACAGGCGTTGGTGAAGGCGCGGCAGCGGGGCTGGTCCAGCGCCTCGAGCTGCTGATCGTGCACGGCTGGGTATTCGCCTGCGCTGGCGCGCTCATCGCCGAGGCGAGCGTTGGGTGGCCGCCGCAGCGCGCGAGGGCAGTAAGCCTCGGAGTCGGGCGCGCATAGACGCTGAGGCCACTTTAGGTTCGGCAGCCCGCACACCTGCTCGCGTAGCCTTTTGGATCGTGGACTGGCGAGCGTGGCACACCGCGTATGCGGACCCGACCTCCGCGCTGGGTCGGCGACTTGCTGTGGTGCAACGCCAGCTGCGGTCCAGACTGGACTGCGCACCGGCCGGCAGCGTGCGGGTCATCAGCGTCTGCGCCGGTCAGGGCCACGATTTGATCGAGGTGCTGATGGATCATCCCCGTCGCAGGGATGTCACCGCACGCCTGGTCGAGATCGACCCGCACAACTCACGGCTCGCACGTGATGCGGCGCGCGAGGCTGGGCTTGACGATGTCGAGGTGCTGACGGCGGATGCTGCACTCAGCGACGTGTACGCGGGCGCGGTGCCCGCCGATGTCGTGCTTCTCTGCGGTGTCTTTGGGAACATCACCGCCGATGACATCGCGGGTACGATTCGCTGTCTGTCGTCACTCTGCGCTCCCGGGGCGAGTGTGATCTGGACGCGTCACCGTCATCCGCCGGATCTCACCCCGTTCATCCGTGAGACCTTCGCAAGACAGGGCTTCGACGAGCTTGCGTTCGAGGCCTCGCCTCCCTTTGGCGTCGGTGTCAATCGTCTGACCGGGCCACCCCCGCCGTTTGAGCCGGGCATCCGGCTGTTCGAGTTCGTCGGCTATGACGTGCTCGAGTCGGAGTTTGACGCTGCGCGCGTGCGCCATGAAGGCGAGCAGAAGGAACCGGATACCCCGCCCGTGCCACCGAAATGATGCCTCCGTGACGCGCAGCTCTTTCTCGCGCCAGCCGCTGGAGAAGGTCGTCTTGCGGTACGACCGCGTCGCGCGTTGGTATCGGTTCGGCGAGTGGACGATTCTGCTCGCGCCAGGCTTCCGGCGACGTGCAGTCGCGCGCATCGGTCTGAAAACGGGAGAGCGTGTCGTTGAAATCGGGTGCGGGACCGGCCGAAACCTGGCGCTGCTACGGGACGCGGTAGGAAGCGAGGGCCGGGTGATAGGTGTCAACGCATCCGCGGGAATGCTGGCCCAGGCGCAGAAGCTCGTCTCGCGGCACCGTTGGCAGAACGTCTCGCTGACATGCGAGGACGCCGCCAAGCTGAGCTTGGATGAGCCGGTCGACGCAGCGTACTTCTCGCTGAGTTACTCAGTCCTGCCTGAGCGCGCACCGGTGCTCGAACGCGCATGGGAGGCAGTCCGCCCAGGGGGGCGGCTGGTCATCATGGACGCTGGGATTCCAGAGACGCTGTTGGGACGGGTGCTCGCTCCGTTGGCGGAGATCGTGGCAACGGTGTTTCCGGGCGATCCATACTCACAGCCGTGGCAGGACCTAGCTCGGATATCGGACTCGGTCGCAGTCGAGCGCTTCGAGCTGGAGCTCTACTTCGTGTGCACAGCCCGCAAGCCGCAAGTCTCGGAGGATCACGATGGCGCGCAACGTTGAGCTTAAGGCCCGTGACCTCGATCCGGCTCGTACGCTGCGAGCCTCGCTCGATCTCGGTGCTGACGACCAAGGCTGGTTGCAGCGGCTAGACACCTACTTCAAGGTCCCAAACGGACGTCTGAAGCTGCGCGAGCAGCAGCGGGACGCTCAGCTCATCTACTACGAGCGCTCCGACGAGGCGATCGAGCGCGAGAGCAACTATCTCATCGTGCAGATCGAGGACCCCGATGCCCTCAAGGATTCCCTGGGCGCAGCTCTCGGCATTCTCGTCGCAGTCGAGAAGTCCCGGCGGCTGCTGATCTGGCGCAACGTCCGGATCCACCTCGACGAGGTACCGGGGCTCGGGAGCTTCGTCGAGCTCGAGGCCGTGGCCGAGCCGGACTCCGACCTACGCGGCGAGTACCTGAATGTCGCGGACCTGCGTGAGGCGCTGTACATCACCGACGAGCAGATCCTCGCTGGCGGATACAGCGATGAATTGCTGCGGGTCGGGGGGGTGACTTGCGAGCAATGAGTGCTCAGGCCTACGACCTGATCGGCGTCAGCTACAGCCAGGTTCGCCGAGCCGACCCGCGCTTGCAGGTAGCCATCTGGAGAGCGCTTGGCAACGCGAAGAGTGTCGTGAACATCGGGGCCGGAGCCGGCTCCTATGAGCCGAGCGACCGCGAGGTCATCGCCGTCGAGCCCTCCTCGGTGATGATCGCCCAACGGCCACCCGACGCGGCTCGCGCGATCCAGGCGGTCGCCGAGTCTCTCCCGCTGGAGGACAAGAGCGTCAACGCGGCCATGGGCATCTTCACGATCCAGCACTGGAACGACCGCGACCGAGGCCTGACGGAAGTTCTACGCGTCACCAGAGAACGGATCGTCTTGCTGACGCTCGACGTGGACGTGACCGCGACCATGTGGCTCTGCCGCGACTACCTCCCCGAGATCATCGAGCACGAGCGCAAAATGTTCCCCCCGATCGAGGACCTGCAAGCCGCCCTCCCGGGCGTCGAGATCCAGACGATCCGCGTGCCTGCCGACTGCATCGACGGCTTCTGCATCGCGCACTGGGCACGCCCCGAGGCCTACCTCGATGCACGCGTGCGCCAAGCCACGTCAACCTGGCACCATCTGCCCGCTGCCGTTGCGCGCCGTGGTTTGGAGCGACTCCACGGAGACCTCCAGAGCGGCGAGTGGGACCGCCGCAATGGACAGCTGCGAACGCGCCCCGCGCTCGACGTCGGTCTGCGCTTGGTCACTGCGGAACTTCAGTGAGGGAGTCACGGCGCGGTCGCTAGCGTCCGCGCTCGGGTGGTTCGTGCCCGTCGCATGAGCGCTCGTCAGCCGGCCGCTCGCGTCCTTCGCGTGGGGTCCACGGCTCATGTCCTGTGCGCGGAGAGAGGGGGTCTCGCGCATGCGGTCGAGCACGCGGTGGTCCTTGGGCGGTTCGCCTCGGTCTTGGAGTGCAGGAGCATCTCTGCCGAGGCGACGGGGACGACGATCTCGGTGCCGGTCAGCCGCTCGCGGGTCGCGGTCGCGATGAGCCGCTCATAGCCGTCGGTGCCGTCGGGCCGCAGGACGATGTTGACGTGCCCGTGGCGTGTGGGTTTGAGCGAAGCGAGGTGACGCGGAGCCGGGGCGCCTGAGCTACGCGGCGGTGCGCTGCGAGGTACGCGTGCGTGTGCGTCGCGGGTGCGGGGCGGTCCGCGCGCGCGTCGGTTGCAGTTGCGGAGCGAGGCGGCCGCGTGCCCTTGACGGGCGCGGAGCGGGATGCGGGGTAGGAGCGGCGTCCGCTGCCCGCAGTCACACTGACGAACGTTCGTCTGATACGATCGCTCGCGCCATGACGACGCAGGACCCCTCAGGCGCAGCGGGCAACGCGAACAAGGCGGCTCTGCTCGAGACGGCGAAGCGACTGGTCGCGCGGCGCGGGTATGCGGGCACGAGCGTGCGTGACCTCGTCTCCGGATCGCGCACTAACCTCGCAGCGGTCAGCTACCACTACGGTTCCAAGGAGGCACTGCTCAACGCGGCGATCGCAGAGATGTGCCTCGAATGGACCGACCGCGCTACGCGGGCAGCTCGGGGCGAGCCTGACACGGGGCCTCTGGCTCGAATGCTGCGCTCGCTGCGCGCGCTGCTCGAGGAGTTCCCCGAAAACGAGCAGCTGTTCGTCGCGTTCCTTGAGGGGCTGCTACAGGCCCGCCGCTCAAACGAGCTTCTCGGCCACATCGCCGGGCATTACGCCGAACAGCGCCGGCGCCTAGGTCAGCTCCTCGCTTCGGGCCGGGGCGAGCACGAGATCCCCGCGCGGACGGTGGACGTGATCGCATCGCTGATGATCGCCCTAGCCGATGGTCTGCTGCTGCAGCTCATCGTCAACCCCTCCGCCGCACCGACAGCCGACCAGATATCAGCCCTCGCCGAGGCACTCACCGGGGCCGTCCCAACATGACCTCCCTACCGAACCGCTTCTACCAAGCGATCCGACACCCCTCAGCTCGCTCCATCGCTCGCGCGCAGGAGATCGTGTCGGGATTCCAGCACCTGCAAGGTCACAAGTACTGCCTGCTCGTCACCTACAAGCGGAACGGTGACGGCGTCGCGACCCCCGTGTGGTTCGGGCTCGGGGGCGATGGAAACCTCTACGTCCGCAGCGAGACCGACGTCGCAAAGGTCAAGCGCATCCGAAACGATCCGCGGGTACGGGTCGCGCCGTGCACCGTCCGCGGCAAGCCACTCGGACCGCCTGCCGAGGGCCGAGCGCGGCTCCTCGAACAACCCAGCGACACGCCCGCGGCCGAGGCCGCGCTAAGCGCGAACTACGGGCTGGGCCGTAAGCTCTACGAAGGAACGGGCAGGGCCCTCGGGATGGACACGATCTATCTCGAGATCATGCCCAAGTAGCTTTCTGCTGACAGGCACGGAGGGTCGCGACGCGACACCACGCCGCTATCCGCGTCGATCAAACTCCAGACCGGAGCCCGCAGGGAGATGTCGTTCGCACGCATTCGTTCTCAAGGTCCGAAAAGCCCTTCCTAGAGATGAAGGCCGGCGCTACTTCGCCGCCGTCCCTCTCAGCGGCTTTCTGCTCACGCTGAAGGCACAGCCGGTCGCACGGCGTCGCCGAACATCGGCTCACGGTAGCGCCAGGTCAGATCCGCGATGGCCCGCGCGCGCTAGCCTCCGCGCTTGGGTGGTTCGTGTCCGCCGCGGGAGCGCTCGTGTCCTTCGCCTGGGGACCACGGCTCATGTCCTGCGCGCGGGGAGAGGGGGTCGAGGATCTCGCGCATCCGGTCGAGCACGCGGTGGTCCTTTGCGCGGTTCGCCTCGGTCTTGGAGTGCAGGTGTATCTCTGCCGAGGCGACGGGGACGACGATCTCGGTGCCGGTCAGCCGCTCGCAGGTCGCGGTCGCGATGAGCTGCTCATACCCCTCGGTCCCGTCGGGCCTGAGGACGATGTCGAGGTGTCCGTGGCGGGTGGTGAAGGTGACGCAGATCTGGTTTCGGAACGTGCGCCAGTCGATGCCGCCCGGAGGCCGGTATCCATCGGAGCTCAAGCCCGCACGCGTGCAGCGCTTCCACGACGCTCTCAAGCGGCGGATGCTGATAGCCGCTCTCCCAGCGGCCACGACGGAAACGCTGTGGGAACATCTCGGACGACGTTCCGATGACAACGTCTGCGGTCACCTTTTGGCAAGAGCAGGGCACGCGCCTGGTCCGCCACGAGCTCAAGCTCGGGTGCTGGACGCGAGCGACCCGCGCTCCCGTTGCACGACTGCAGCCCCTGCTACATCGCCCGTATCTCGGCTTTCATCAGAACGACGCGGGATTCGACCGCTGGCTCGAGCCTCCGCGGCCGGTGCTCACGCTGATGATCGACCTCCAGGGGACTCTGCGTGACGATGGGATCGCGCTCCCCGAATCGTGGGTCGGCGGTCTGAGTGACACGGTCAGCTCGGTCGAGATGAGCGACTCATACGCGTCGCTGGACCTCAAGCTGACTCCGCTGGGCGCCTATACAATTCTGGGCCGCCCGATGCACGAGCTCGCAGGCGCCGTTGTCGCGCTTGAGGATCTGTTCGGCGCCCCCGGGACGGCTTTGACGGAACGGCTGCGCGAAACCTCCAGCTGGGATGGGCGCTTTGACATCGTCGAGGCGTTTCTGATCGATCGCGTCGAGCAAGGACCACAGCCGAGTCCGGTGGTAGTGCGCGCGGTTGCTCGTCTGCACGCGAGTGCAGGGCGCGCGCGGATCGGAACGCTCACGAACGAGCTGGGTTGCAGTCGGCGCTACTTGCTTGCCGAGTTCCGCAAGCAGGTCGGTCACTCGCCAAAGATGCTGGCTCGGCTGTTGCGTTTCGAGCACGTCTGCCGCAGGCTTGAGCAGGACCCGGCAGGTTGGGCAGATATCGCTCGCGATGCCGGCTACTACGACCAGGCCCACCTGAACCGGGACTTCCGCGAGCTCGCAGGGACCACGCCGACCGACTTTCTCGCTCGGTTGATCCCAGGCGGCGGCCTCATCGCAGATGAGATCCCATTTGTCCAAGACAGGCCGAGCGACGACGCCTAGCGTGTCACGAACACCGTGACCGAAAGGATCCTCCGTGACCCAAACACTCCGGCTCAACATATTTCCCGCGCTGCGCTACCGGGATGCCCAAGCTGCGCTGGATTGGCTCAAGCAGGCGTTCGACTTTCAAGAGCAGGCCGTCCACCGTGGTGATGACGACACGATCCGCCACGCCGAGCTGCGCCTCGGCGACGGTTTGATCATGCTCGGCGAGTACGACGGTGGCGGCTGGATGGGCGGCGAGGCGCCTAATGCGCTCGCTTCGACCGTAAGCGTCTACGCCGTCGTTGGCGATCCAGACGCCCATCACGATCGGGCCAAGGCCGCAGGCGCCCAGATCGTTCGCCAGCTAGCAGACCAGCCCTACGGCTCACGCGAGTACAGCGCTCGGGACCTGGAGGGCAACCTGTGGTCGTTCGGCACCTATGACCCCTACAACGCCGAATAGCCCACGGCATCGTCCACACATACCCTCAGGCCTTTGACCTCTCTCGAGCAGGCTCGAGCGCTCGCGCTCTCCCTCCCTGAGACGGTGGAGCAGGATCACCACGGGCGGCCTTCGTTTCGTGTCGGCGGCACGATCTTCGCGACCCTGTGGGACGCGAACCACATGAACCTCATGGTCGATGAGCCTGGCATCCAGACAGCCGTGCAAGGCAAACCAGAGGCATGCAGAGAGTTCTGGTGGGGTAAGCGGCTCCGTGCGGTTCACGTCCAGCTTGATCAGATCAACGCGGACGAGCTCGCCGAGCTCCTCGCCGATGCCTGGGAGCAGAAGGCTCCACAGCGGCTGGCACACAACGTTGGTAGGTCGAGCCAACAGCGAGATCATCGAACGTAGAGCGGGGGGCTGTGCTGGCCGCACAGCAATCGTCGCTTGACATCGGCGTCTTGTCCACCGCGGCGCGCGGAACCCCTTCGCGGGGGTTGAAGCGCCAGACGTCGGCGTAGAACATGGGGCAGGACACGTAGACGCCAGCAACACGGAGGGAGCGCTCGGAGGGGACGTACCCGCAGCACTCCGGTGTCTCACGGACAATGCGAACATGGACGCAAGCAGGCATACGACAGCGCTCCTCCAGCAACGCAGGCATGAGGTTCAAGAGGTCTGCGATCGAATCGCCGCCTGGGCTGGTCAAGACCTTCGTGTGCGCGGAGCTTGTTTGGTCGGCTCACTCGCGACGAATCACTCGCAAGCGAGCCGGACCCATCATGGAGGAGTTCGAGGACCGCAAGCGGAAGGTGATCTCGAATCCAGAGGTGCCGTTTGTCCACGAGCTCCGCAACTACGTTCTGCGCCATTCCCTTCCTTTCATCGGGCATGAGGTTCGGCTCCAGCCTCAGGCGGGGGTCCTGGCGACTGGCGAGATACGGCTTAAGCCGCCCGCACGGCGGCCACGACCTCCTCGGCCTGCTCCCGCGTGAGCAGCGGGCTCATCGGGATCGCGAGATGGGTGCGCGCCGCCTCTTCGGTCGCAGGCAGCTCGAGACCGGCCGGCCACGCTTGCATCGCCGGCTGGCGGTGCACGGGCGTGCGGTAGTAGGGTCTGCAGCCGATCTCGCGCGCCTGCAGCCGCTCGCGCAGGCGTTCGGGGTCGGAATGGCGCACCACGTACAGGTGCCAGGCCGGCGCGGCGCCCACCGTGGGTCGGGGCAGACCGACGAGCTCGCCCAGCCCGGCCCGCTCGTAGTGGTGCCCCGCGCTGCGGCGACCGTCGGCCCAGGCGTCGAGGTGGGGCAGCTGCACGCGCAGCACCGCCGCCTGCAACTCGTCCAAGCGCGAGTTGTATCCGACCTGCTCGTAGGTGACCTTGTCGCGCGAGCCGTGAAAGCGAAGCGCGCGCGCGCGCTCGGCGATCTGGGGATCGGAGGTCGTGATCATGCCCCCGTCGCCGAAGCAGCCGAGATTCTTGGCGGGGAAGAACGAGAACGTCGCCGCCCCGCCAAGCGCGCCCGCGCGCCCCTGCTCGCCGCGCGAGCCGGCCGCCTGGGCGGCGTCCTCGAGCACCGGCACGCCGAGCGCTTCGATCTCCCCGATCGGGGCGATGTTGCCGAACAGGTGCACGGCGACCACCGCCTTCGTGCGCGCAGTCAGCGCCGCCTTCACCGTATCGGCGGTGACGCAGAACGTGTCTGGGTCGATGTCGCAGAACACGGGCCGCGCGCCCGTCGGGGGGATCGCCTCGACCGAGGCATAGAACGTGAACGATGGCACCACCACCTCGTCGCCCTCGCCAACGCCCAGCGCGCGCAAGGCGATCGTGATCGCCTCGGTGCCGTTGGCCACTCCGACGCCGTGGCCCGCACCACAGTAGGCCGCGAACTCGCGCTCGAACGCATCGACCTCGGGGCCGAGGATGAAGCGGCCGGAGTCGAGCACCCGGTCGATCGCGGCCCGCAGCTCCCCCTGCAGCGGTTGCAGCGGCGTGGACGTATCGAACAGGGGAATCAACGCGGGTTCACCAGGGTTATCAGCGCAGCTTCACGGGGAATCGACGTGGTTGCGACGGGAATCAGCGGGGCGTCAGCAGCTCGAGGTCCGCGCGCGTCATCAGCCGGATCAGCTGCTCGAACGACGTCTCCGGCTTCCAGCCAAGCTCGCGCTCGGCCTTGCCTGCGTCGCCGATCAGGTGGTCCACCTCGGCTGGCCTGACGAACGCGGGATCGATCTCGACGTACTGCATGAAGTCGCCGAGTCCCGCCTCCTCGAAGGCGACCTCGCAGCACTCCCGGACCGAATGCGACTCACCCGTCGCGATCACATAGTCCTGCGGGTCCTCGCGCTGCAGCATCAGCCACATCGCCTGCACGTAGTCCTTCGCGTAGCCCCAGTCGCGTTCGGCGTCGAGGTTCCCCAGTCGCAGCTCGCGCGCCAGGCCGTGCTTGATCGCGGCCGCGTGCCAGGTGATCTTGCGGGTGACGAACTCCAGCCCGCGACGCGGACTCTCGTGATTGAAAAGTATCCCCGAGGTCGCATGCAGGTCATAGCTCTCGCGGTAGTTCACGGTTATGAAGTGTCCGTACGCCTTGGCGACGCCGTAGGGCGAGCGAGGGTAGAAGGGGGTCGTCTCATTTTGCGGCACCTCGCGGACCTTGCCGAACATCTCGCTCGAGCTGGCCTGGTAGAAGCGAGCCTCAGGGCATACTTCGCGCATCGCCTCGAGCATCCGCGTCACGCCCACACCGGTGAACTCGGCCGTCAGCGTCGGCTGGATCCAGGACACCGCCACGAACGACATCGCCGCCAGGTTGTAGATCTCCGCCGGCCGGGCCGCGCGCAGCGCGTCCACCAGCGAGCGCTGGTCCAGCAGGTCGCCCTGGTGCAGCGTGATGCGGTCACGCAGGTGCTCGATGCGCTCGAACTTCTCGGTCGAGGCCCGCCTGACCATGCCGTGCACCTCATAGCCCTTGTCGAGCAGGAGCTCGGCCAGGTAGGACCCGTCCTGGCCGGTGATGCCGGTGATGAAGGCCGATTGCCTGTCCATCATGGCCGGCACCCTATCGGCCCGACCTGCGCCCTCCTGGCCCGACCTGCGCCCTCCCGCTCACGCGCCGGCAGCCGGGCCGCGGCGCTCGCGCCCGTACTGGCGCGCGAACGCCACGAGAAATCGAGGGTTGTAGCGCGCGTAGCGCCGCCACAGACGGCGCGGCTCGCGCATCAGGCGGTAGCACCACTCCATCCCGCTGTGCATCATCCAGCGCGGCGCCTGCCTGACCAGGCCGGCGTGAAAGTCGAACGCCGCGCCCACGCCCACGAGCAGCGGCGCCTGCAGGCGCGGGCGCATCCGGTGCATCCACTGCTCCTGCCGTGGCTGTCCGGTGCCCACCCAGACGACCTGGGCTCCCGAGGACTCGATGTCGGCCAGCAGCCGCTCGTCCTCCTCCAGGCTCAGCGGCCTGAAAGGTGGGCTGGCGCCGCCGACGATCCGCAGCCCCGGATAGCGCTCGCGCAGCCTGCGCGCCAGCAGCTCCCGCGCGGTGTCACCGCGCCCTCCGTACAGGTACATGGTGGTGCCGTCGCGCGCCGCGCGCGCGCAGTACTTCGCCATCAGGTCTGGCCCGTAGACCCTGCTCGCGCCGGCATGCCCGAGCGATCTCAGGGCCCACACGAGCGGCTGGCCGTCGGGCACCGCCAGCGTCGCTGCCATCACAGCGTCCATCGTCGCGGCGTTCTCCTGCGCGTTCATCACGAGGTTGACCGCCGCAGCCGTCACGTACCCCCGTGCCCCCGCAACGATCATCGCGTCCATCCAGTCCATCACCTCCTCGTAATCGCTCACGGCCAGAGGGATGCCCAGGATCTCCGCGCGCTCTGGCCGGGGGGGGATCGCGGCGGCTACCGTCGGAACGCTTGCGGTCTGTGGCTCGGGAGGAATCGTGGTGGCTGGCTCGGGAGGCTGGCGTGCGATCGCTCGGCGGCGTGCGCGGATGCCGGCTCGGAAGAGCTCGGGGACCCGGCAAGCCGTGCGACTCGCTGAAGATACCGACGATTAGATGCCGATCGCCTCGGTCGATACCTGCTCAGCCGAGCGAATGGTGCGGATGGCGCTTGACCTGGGCCAGCTGTCTGAGCGCGCTGCGCAGGTCTCGCTCGGCGGCCTCGACATGCGGTGATGCCTCTCCGCCGCTGCGGATGTTGTCCATCACGACCTTCGTGAGCTGGACCAGCGCGGCCTCGGTCAACTGCAGAGCCAGATCGATCGGCAAGCCGATCGCCTCTGCCGGCTCATTGCCCAAGCGCACCGTCAGCTGCTCCGAGATCCGTGTGTCACGAGCGTCCGATGCCATGTTGCAAATGATACACAACTCCGGGGTGGCGCCGGCACTTTCGGGACATTTGCATCGCCGTGAGAGCCGCGCCTATTCCACCTCGGCCCCCGGGAGCGATAGTTCGAGCAAATAGCGTAATTCTGATAGCCCGTAGTTCGAATGGCTCGTCATCTTCTGCGGATGAGTCCCCGCTCCGTACGCCGGTACCGCGCCGAGAGGCTGCTGCGCAGGGAGTTCGACGCGACGCGCGCGTCAGTGCTGGCCGCGGTCAGGGGGCGACTTCTCAGCGTCGGAGTGAAGCTCGACGACGGCGATCTGGAAGCCTGCTACGCCCAGGCGTGGCACGGGCTGTATACGACGATGCTGGCGGGCGAGGTTGAGATCGCCAGCACGGCCGGATGGCTGACGCTCGTGACCTATCGCCGCGCGCTCGACGAGCACCGCGCACGCGCGCGCGCGTGCGGCCCCGACAGGCTCGATCCGTGCGAACGCCGTCCCGTGCACGACCTCGACTGTGATCCCGATCCTGCCGACGGGCTCGACCAGCGCGCGCGTCTGCGCCAGCTGCTCGAAGGCCTGCGGGGGCGGCTGGAGCCCCGCGAGCGCCAGGCGGCCGCGCTCTGCTACCTCCATGGTCTGTCGCGCGCGGACGCCGCCGCGCAGATGGGCATCAGCAATGCGCGCATGCGCAAGCTGATGGACGGCTCGGGCGCAGGCTCACCGGGCGTCGCCTCCAAGGTGGGGGAGCTGCTGCAGGCCATTCGTGCAGGGTCGTTCTGCGCCGAGCAGGCCTCGTTGATGCGCGGCCTGGCATTCGGCATCCTCGATCCCGAGGGCGAGCGCTACATGCTCGCTCACGCGCACAGTCGTGAGTGTCCCGCGTGTCGCGCCCACGTGCTGGCGCTGCGCGGGCTGGCGGCGGTGCTGCCACCGCTTCCGCTGCCGCTCGTGCTCGGGGCAAGCGTCGCTGCGGGAGCAGCATCGGGCGCTGGCGCGGGCGCAGCATCGAGCGGGGGCGCGGGCGCGGTGTCGGGCGCAGGCGCGGCCGGTGGCGTCGCGGGAGTGGGGGTCACGGGCGGGGGTTGGCTGTTGGCCGGCGGAGGGCTCGGCGCCAAGCTCGTGGCGGGATGCGTACTCGCAGTGACCGTGGGATTCGGCTGTGCCGCCCTGACGATCGGGCCTTCCGCACGGGCACACGCGATCCGTCGCGGGCATGCACGCCGCGCGCCGCGGTCCGACGCGACGCCCGACTCGGCCCAGACCCCGGGCCCGAACGTGGCGCCCAGCGGTATAGCCGCGTCTGCATCCCCATCGACCTCGGCCTCGGCTTCGCGCCCGTCGCCGGCGAGCGCTCTCGCGCAGGTGCCGAGCGGCGCCACGCAGGCCAGCCGCGAGTTCGGCCTCGAGCAGCCGGCCACCGGCGCTTCCGCGCAGGCGGCCGGATCGGCTGCCTCCGTGCAAATGCACCGGTCGGCCGATGCCCAGACCGCGAGCATGTCGCACACGGGGGCAGGGCGATCGCGCGAGCACCTGCGCCGCCCGCGCGCGAGGAGCGGCGGCGGGGCCGGCGCGGATTCACCGTCGGGAGCGCCGAGCGCGTCCGCTGCAGACTCCGGCTCGCCGTCTGCCGGGACCGGTGAAGCGCCTGGCCCGGGCGCGACTTCGCCGAGCAGCTCGAGCTCTGCCGGACAGGGCGCCGGCTCCGGCCCTTCCGGAGAAAGCGCCGCGGCCAACAATGGTCCGCCCTCGGCTGCGGAACGCGAGTTCGGGATCTGACGACTCGGCTCACCCGCTCACCGACGGGATCTGACGATTCGGCTCACCCGCTCACCAACGGGATCTGACCGCTCGGCTCAGTTGCCCATCAGCGGGATCCACGTCTTGGCTCGTTCGCGCGCAGCAGCGCGATCGAGGGCTCGGCTCAGCCGCTGGGGAAGACTCTCATCAGCTTCGTGAGCGCGAGTGGGTTGCCGCGCGGGCGCAGTCTCCCACTGACGAGCGCGCGGCGCGGGTCCAAGCGTTCGCCGACGATGTCAACCCAGTCCTGGTAGGCGATCCGCATCCGCAGGTCCGGATCTGGCGAGGGTCCTTCGCCGACGCTGCTCGAGCCGTTTTCGACCGTCAAGTGCCACGTGGGGACGTCCGGATCGATGAACTCCCACTGGAACGTCGTCGCGCGCTTGAGCCCGTGGTTGGGGTTGACCTGCCGGCGGATCGTGTCGAACATCAGCGCGAGCGTCTCGCGATCGCGCTGGCTCGGTCCCTCGCGCACGCCGATCACGCCCGCTTTGGCGAGCGTGCGCCCGCGCCGCGAGAGCTCGAGCGGTGACAGGCCCGGGGGCAGCAGCGGTGGCCCGGGCAGGGTCTCCATCGGCAGGCCCGCCGAGCGAAGCTTCGTCGTGATCGAGGTGAGCCCCTCGACGCCGACCTCGTCGTAGCTGGAGCCGAAGACGGTGATGTAGCGTTCGTCCCAGCCGGGCGGCATCAGGACCTGCGCGGTGTATCGGGTCACGTCGCGCAGGATCCGAGCGACCGCCTTCGGCACGCGCTCGGGGTCTTCACGAGCCAGGTCGGACAGCAGCTTGACGCCGAAGCCGATGTGGCGCTGCTCGTCGGCGGCAATGTTCTGCATGCCCTGCCTGAACGCCGGCAGCACGTCGCGGGCTTCCAGATAGCTGCAGATGAAATGCTGACCGGGCTGCGCCAGGGCGGCCTCGATCACGATGTGGTAGAGCGTTATCGCTGCCGCGAGCTGGGCCGGGGAGCGGTCGGCGCGCAGCTCGTCGGCCATGCGGTCGAGCCGGTCGAAGATCTTGCGAAAGCCCGGCGTCAGCTGCGGCTTGATCGCCTGCAGGCCGCTCGCCATCGAGCCGTCGCCGATGCCGCAGACCTCGTTCATGAAGCGCTTGAACAGGACCGCATGGCGGGCCTCGTCGACCTGTTGGGTGGCCAGGAAGTACTTCTGCTCCTCTTTGGGCGCCGCATCGATGTACGGAGACAGGTTGTCCGCGACGGCGTCCTCGCCCCAGAAGAACAGGCAGTAGTTCCACAGCGCAGCCTTGCGCTCGAACTCGGTGAAGTCCTCGCGCCACTGGCGCGCGTCCTCGCTGAAGTCGAGCTCTGTCGCCTGCCAGTTGCCACGCTCCCAGCGCGCGTACAGATCTTCGTAGGAGATCGCGTCGGCGGGCAGGCTCGCGGGGTTGGCATCTGGCTTGGTCGGCGTCGCAATCGCCATCGGTCCGCTCCTGTTCCTCGTTTGGATAACGAACGTTATCGAAATAGCGGGTGCTCTGTCAATTACAATGCGCGGTGTGGAGAGCACGCGACTCACGCGCGAGCAGAGCAAGGCCCACACGCGCGAGCGTCTGCTGGCCGCGGCGCGCCGCGTCTTCGCTCGCAACGGCTACCACGGCGCCTCGGTGGAGCAAGTGGCATCGGAGGCGGGATTCTCGACGGGCGCGCTGTACTCGAACTTCGGCGGCAAGGAGGATCTCTTCCTGGCGCTGATGGAACGCGAGATCGAAGCCCATGCTCGCGAGATCTCCACGGCCGTGCAGGCGCGTCACTCGGTGGCCGAGCGCGCCACCGGCGGCGCGAGGCAGTGGATGACGATGATCGAGCGCGAGCCGGAGCTGCTCCTGCTGTTCATGGAGTTCTGGGCCTACGGCGTGCGCGACCCCGAGATGCGCCCGCGCGTGGCCGAGCAGTTCGGGCGGATGCGCCAGCTGCTGACGCGTCTGATCGCCGACGGGATGCGCGATTTCGAGCTCGAGCTGGAGCTGCCCGCGGAGCAGCTGGCCGTCACGATCGACGCGCTCGCGGATGGCATCGCCCGCCAGAAGCTGACGGACCCCGACGCTGTCCCCGACGATCTGATGGGCCGCATCTTGTCGCTGCTGTTCGCCGCGGTCACGCGCTCGGCATCCTGATCGCGGGCTCAGGCGGCCCGGTCGCGGGCCAACGCCTGCGGATCGGAGGCTCACGTCGGGCCAGCGCCTGCGGATCGGAGGCTCACGTCGGGCCAGCGCCTCCGGATCGGAGGCTCACGTCGTCGTCCGCCACGCTCCGCCGGCACGCACAGGCAGGCGTAGTGCACCGTGAACAGCCGCCTGGCCAGCGGGGACGCGAGGGCGTGCAGACCTCGCCGCAGCGACCACTTGGCCGTCGCCCGCGCCCGCGCGCGCGCGCCGCTGGCGAAGAACGTGTGGGCTGCCAGCCCCAGCGGATCCTCGAGCTCGCACGCCACCCGCAGGCCGGCCTCGGCGACGATCTCGCGCGCCTGCGCGCGCGACAGGCGCCGCAGGTGCCCGATCTCGGCGGCGTGGGCGCGCTTGGCGGAGCGGCTCGCAGACAGGTTGGCCTCGAGCGGGACCTCTACGAACACTGCGCCGCACGCGCGCGCGACCTCTGAGAGCAGCGCAGCCGGCGCGGATACGTGCTCGAGCACGTGGGAGAGGATGCCCAGCTGATAGGCGCCGTCCGCGCATGGCAGGCGCCTGCCGTCATACAGCTCGACCGCGTCGATCTCAGGGCGCCCGCGCGCAATCTCGACCGCCGCCCGGGCGATCTCGACGCCCGCGAGCCGTCCGCCAAAGCCGCGCCGGCGCAGCTCGCACAGCAGCGCGCCGTCGCCGCACCCCACCTCGAGCGTGCTGATTGGTTGCCCGCCCGCCCAGACGCCCGCGCGGGCGCACAGCGCGAGCACGTGGTCGGCCTTGGCCGTCGCCCCCAGCGCGCGCCAGCGCGCGTACAGCGCGCCCTCGTCGCAGTTCGCCTGGCTGTAGGCCTGCTCGTAGAAGCGGGCCAGCTGCGCGGGATCGTGGACGCCCGTCTCGGTCCCCATGCTCAACTCTGCAGCATGAGTTCGGCCGTCGTCGCCCCGATCTTCGGGTTGGCGCTCAGGCTGATCAGCGCGGCGCGCCGCGGCACGATTGGTCGCGGAGCCACGAACCGCGAGATCGTAAACGTTTCTCTCCTGGTGACGCCCGCCAGACGAAAGCCCGGGGGCGGGCTCGTCGGCACGACGCCGGCTTCGGGCGGCCCGACCGTGCGCAGGTGGCGGAACGCAAAGAACTCGACTTCCCGGACGGGCGGCACGCGCGCGGGGATGCTACTGACCGGGCCCAGATAGATCGAGAGCGGCCCGGCGGCGTGCAGTTCACCCACGATCACGCGCGCGTTGGTGGATCCGCCAAGGGCATGCGCGACGCCGCGCCAGTCGTTGCGTTGGTAGTCGCCGATCAGGTTGGCCGCCGCGATCATCGCCAGCGAGATCGCGCACAGCGCGCCGCCCAGCAGCGCGCCGGCGCGTGGGGCGCGCGCCGTCCCGAAGCCGGCGGCCACGAGCACCGCGAACGGGATCCAGCCCGCGATCACGTTGCGGCCGTCGTACACGTCGA
This sequence comes from uncultured Solirubrobacterales bacterium, assembly GCA_963713895.1. Lineage (GTDB taxonomy): Bacteria > Actinomycetota > Thermoleophilia > Solirubrobacterales > Solirubrobacteraceae > Palsa-744. The sequence continues at coordinate 320,244 of OY970210.1, forward strand.
TCAGGTGCATGACGGCCAGCAAAAGCGGCAGGCCGACCGCGCTGGCCCCGATGATCGCGGCATCGGCTGCGCCCGCGCGCTCGCGCCAGTCCCCGTAGCGCCACGCGAGCCCGATGGCACCCGCGACGATCAACACGGCAACCACCAGCGCGTAGAGCACGACTGGGCCGTACGCGCCGACCGTGAACATCTTGACGCTTTCGCCGATCCGCCCGGACAGCGAGATGCCTTCGATCCAGTTCGTCTTCCCGTCCGCCCGCTGGGCGGCGGCAAGCGGGACCAATGCCAGCCCGACCAGAACGACGGCGCCGGCCGCCGCCCAGGTGCGACGCCACCCCGAGCGCGCCGCGAGTACCACCGCCTCGGGTATGAACAGGAATACGGCGAAATAGTGCGAGAGCAGCGCCAGGATCGACATGCCGGACCACAGCGCCAGGTGCCGGCGGCTGGGATCCTCGAGCGCACGCTGCCAGTAGACGAACGCCGCCGCGCTGAACAGCACCAGAAGCCCGTAGCAGCGCGCCTCCTGCGAGAACAGGTACATCGAGGGGCTGACGGTCGTGAGGATCGCCGCCCACACGCCGATACGTACAGAGATATGCCGTCCCGCCAGATACATGACGGGGATCGTCAGCGTCCCCACGAGCGCCGAGAAGGACCGAAACCCGACCGCGCCGGCGCCGAACACCTTCGTCCATCCCCATACCAGGACGTAGTACAGGGGCGGCGCGGACTCGCTGGAGACCAGGTGCGAGAGCATCCCGCTGAAGCCCCGGTGAACGAGGATCAGCGTCGCCGACTCGTCGAGATCGAGGCTCGAGACGTTCAGGGTGGCAAACCGCAGCACGCCGCCGAGCAGCGTGAGCGCGATCACGACTTCCGTCGGTCCTGGTCGCGTGCGGCTCACGCGCCGGCGCGCCACGCCCCCTGCCGGCGCTGCAGCTATGCCAGCCGAGGACAGACCCGGCGAGGCCCCCGTGCCCACGCGGAAAATTATGCCAGCCGCGAGCGCAAGTCTCCACACGTGTCCTTATGGTGGTCCCACTGGCAACCTGGACGAGCAAGCTGACGGCGTCGCTGCGCGATGCGCCGGCCACGGTGCCGGCGCTGTCGGCGCTCGTCCTGTTCGTCGTGTGGGCGAGCAGCCAGGGCGGCTATCCGCTCACGCACTGGGCCCCCGGCGCGCTGGTGGCGCTTGCGCTGCTGGGCATCACGCTGGTGGTCCTGCCCCTGCGCGTGGGCGAGATTCCGCTGCCGGTCAAGCTCGCCGTCGCCTGCCTGGCGGCGTACACCGCGCTCAGCTTCTGCTCGATCGCCTGGGCCGCGGTGCCGGCAAGCGCCTGGGAAGGAGCAAACAGGACGCTGCTGTACCTGCTCGTGTTCGCCCTGTTCGCGCTCTGGCCCCAGACCGGGCGCAGCGCGACGTTGCTGCTGTGCGTGTGGACGCTGGCGATGATCGCGCTCGCCACGTTCGTGGCGCTGCGCATCAACGCCGCCGCCGCGAGCGAGGCGCGACTGCAGGATCTGCTCCCGGGAGGTCGCCTCGCCTATCCGGCGGGCTACACGAACGCGAATGCGGCGCAGTGGCTGATCGCGTTCTGGCCCGCGCTGCTGCTCGCCCGCGAGCCTCGCCTGCACTGGCTCGTGCGGGGAGCGCTGGCCGGCGGCGCGGTGGTGCTGGCCGAGGTGGCCCTGCTGAGCGTCAGCCGTGGCGCGCTCTACTCGACCCCGGTGGTGCTCGTGCTCGTGTTCGCGCTGCTACCCGGTCGCACCCGCACGTTCGCCGTGCTGATCCCCGTCGCCGCCGCGTTCGCCGCCGCCGTCCCGGCGGTGCTGCACCTGGGCGATCGCATCGGCCACCACCAGAACGCGACCGCGGCCGTGCACACGGCCACGGCGGCCACCTTCGGTGCGGCGCTGGCGGCGGGCCTGGTGGTGGCGCTCGGCGCCGCGATCGAGAGCCGGCGCACGCTGGCTGCGGCGCCCGCCCGGCGCCTGCACCGCACCGTGGGCGCGATCGCGATCGTGGCGCTCGCGGCGATCCTGCTGGGCGGCTGGGTCGCGGCCGGCGACCCGGTCACGCGCGCCCGTCACGCGTGGGACACGTTCAAGAGCGAGCAGGGCTACGCGGCGAACAGCTCCGGCAACCGCCTGATCAGCGGGCTGGGCAGCTCGCGCTATGACTTCTACCGCGTGGCGCTCGACGAATTCGCCGCTCACCCGCTGCTCGGGATCGGCGTCGACAACTTCCAGCAGCAGTACCTCGTGCATGGGCGCAGCGAAGAGACCCCTCGCTACCCGCACAGCGTCGAGCTGCGCACGCTCACCGAGACGGGTCTGGTGGGTGCGCTGCTGGCGCTCCTTGGCCTGGGCGGGGCGCTGCTCGCGGGCGCGCGGGCGCTCCGGCGGGCCGACGATCCGCTGGCTCGTGCAGCCGCCGCGGCGGCGCTCGCGGGATTCGCCTACTGGGTCGTGCACGGCTCGTTCGACTGGTTCTGGGAGTTCGCCGGGCTCGGGGCCCCCGCGTTCGCGCTGCTCGGGATCGGCTGCGCGCTGGCCCCACGCGCGCTGGCTGCGCCGAGCGCCGCCGCGAATCCCACCGCGACTCCCATCTCCGCTGCCTCAAATCCCACCGCGAGTCCCACCTCGCTGCGCAAGCGCGCCTGGATCGTCGCCGGGATCATCGGCGCGATCTGCGCCGCGGCGTCGTTGATCGCGCCGTGGCTGAGCGACCTGCAGGTGCAGAGCGCGGCGCGCATCTGGGCGCGTGCGCCGTCGGTCGCCTACGCCCGCCTCGACGATGCCGCCCGCCTGAACCCGCTCAGCGACGAACCGTATCTGGTGGCTGGAAACATCGCGGTGCGTCTCGGAGAGCTGACGCGGGCCGAGCACGAGTTCTCGCTGGCGCTCGCGCGCGTGCCCGCCGAAGCCTACGCGACGCTCGAGCTGGGCGCGCTCGCATCGAGCAGAGGGGAACGCGCGCGCGCCCTCGCGCTGCTCGCGCGTGCACACAGCCAGAACCCGCGCGATCCGCTGACTCGCGAAGCGCTCCAACTGGCTCGTCGCGGACAGCGGGTCGAGGTCGAGAAGCTCGATCGCTCAATCCTGCAAAAAGCGCAACGTTTCGTGTAATCGGGTGTCAAAAAGATCGCGAGATTACCGATCTTTCGGTCGAATTACGCCGCCGGCCTTGCTAGCGTATGAGCACAAGGTCGAGCGGCCTTCGTTGGCGTCGCTCGGTCCGGCATCAGGCCTTAGAGCAGGGGGAATCGATTATCGGGTGCGCGATGGCACGGACAGGAGATGCCGACGTTTCGCCGGCCAGTAGAGCCGAAAGAGCCGAATTTCGGCTCTGGGACGTTTGAAACGACGATGCAAGGATGCTCGATGCGACATCTACACAGCGGCCGCCGCCATAACGGCCACCCGACAAGCTCAGCTCACGCAGCGCCGCGACACCCCCGCCGCAGGGTGGCGATCGTACCGGCTGCGCTCGTATTCGCCGTCGCCGCCTCGCCGGGCACCGCGCTCGCGAGCTCGCTGCTGAGCGGATACGGCGGCCCTGGCGAAGGCAGCGAGGCGATCCTCGGCTCGACGCTCGTCAACGGGCCCTCCGGCGGTGCGGGTGGCGGATCCGCTGGCGCAGGCGGCTCGCCGGTGTCCGGCGCCGGCGGCTCGGGTCACGGTCCCTCGCCGCCGCTGGGCGGCGAGCTGGCCGGGCGCTCGGCATCCCGACCCGCCGGCGCGCGGGGGATCGGCGGGCGTGCGCAGCGCGCCGGCGGCGCCGGCAACGGCACGGCTGGCACGGGAGCGGGGCCGGCGCGGACGGCCTTCGCGGCGCGGGCCGCCGACCGAGGCGCCGTCGAATCCGAGGATCTCGGCCTGACGGCTCAAGATCTCATCTACGTGCTGCTCGTCTTGGCAGCGCTGGCGGCCGTTTGGGCCCTGACCGTCCAGCTTGCGCGCACCAGCGCCGACGGGGCGCTCTCAGGCGCTAAAGGGACGGCCCAAGGGACCCGACTAAAGCCGTAGTGACGGCAACACCGCCAATGGACAGGCCACACTTCACCCAGCAGACATCGGTCACGCTCCCGGCGCGCGCGCCCGCGCGCGATGCGCCGGGCCCGGAAGCGCTGGGCCGGCACAAGTTCGACGGCGCGCTGCAGTGGGCGCTGGAGGGTCCGGGCTGGAGCGTGCTGCGCCCGAGCGTGGACTTCGTGCTCCTGTGCGTCGCGGTCCTGGCTGCGCTCGGCGGCGTGCACGAGACCATGCAAGTTGGCTCGATCCGCGCTCCGCTGCTGCTGCTGCCGGCGCTGGTAATGCTGCTGCTGTACCTGCGCGGCCTGTATCGCACGCGGCTGCGAGCGCTGATGCTCGACGGCTTCGTGCCCGTGGTCAGCGCCGTGTCGGTTGGCGCGATGGCGGTGGCGACGATCGGCCTGTTCGCCAACGGCCGCGCCCCCGGTCAGGCGATCGAGGTGCGCGCGTGGCTGTTCGCGCTGCTGGCGGTCGGCGCCGGGCGACTGGCCCTCTCGCTGGCGCAGCGCCTGGCGCGCAAGGGTCGCCTGGTGGGCCAGCCCGTGCTGATTCTCGGAGCGGGCATGGTCGGCTCGCAGGTGGCGCGCCGGCTGGAGAGCCATCCCGAGTACGGGCTCATACCGATCGGCTTCATCGACGACGACCCGCGCTCGGTGGCCGAGGTCGGCGGCCGCGAGGTGCCGGTGCTGGGCAGCATGGACAACGTCGATGAGACGGTGCGCAGCACGGGCGTGCGCAAAATGATCGTCGCGTTCTCGCCGGCGGCCGACGCGCGCGTGAGCCGCCTGATCCAGCGCGTCCAGGAGCTCGGGATCGACGTGGCCGTCGTGCCCCGCATGTTCGACGCGATGAACAACCGCGCCTGGTACGACACCGTCGGCGCCACTCCGCTGCTGACGTTCTCGGCAGTCGATCCGAAGGGCAAGCAGTTCGCTCTCAAGCACGCCTGCGATCGGGTGTTCGCGCTGGTCCTGCTGGTGATGCTCTCACCGGTGCTGCTGGTCGCGGCGCTGGCAGTGCGCCTCAGCTCACCCGGCCCTACGCTGTTCCGCCAGCGCCGCGTCGGACGAGACGGGCGCGTCTTCGACCTGTACAAGTTTCGCTCGATGCGTACCGGCGCTGACGCCGGCGCCTCGAGCCGTAACGGGTTCGCGCCCGGCGAGACCGGCCTGCCGGTCGATCTGCTGCTGGGCGGCGACACCGCCCCCGGCGGGGTCGAGGGAGACGATCGCAGAACGTTCGTCGGGCGGGTTCTGCGACGCACCTCGATCGACGAGCTGCCCCAGCTGCTGAACGTGCTGCGCGGCGACATGAGCATCATCGGCCCGCGCCCCGAGCGCCCGGAGTTCGTCGAGCTGTTCGAGAACGACGTCGTGCGCTATGGCGATCGCCACCGCGTCAAGTCGGGCATCACCGGCTGGGCCCAGGTGCACGGGCTACGGGGCCAGACGTCGCTGGCCGAGCGCGTCGAGTGGGACAACTACTACATCGCGCACTGGTCGCTCGGCCTGGACCTGAAGATCTTGCTGCTGACGTTCGCGGCGCTGTTCCGGCACGCCGAATAGCGCGGTCCGTCAGATGGTCTTCTGCGCCGCCCGGCTCGGGCTCTGCCATTCCTGGTAGACGCGCACCCGCAGGCCGCTCGTGCCGAGCACCGACGGCAGCGCCAGCGAGTAGCGGTCGAAGCGGTTGAGCGTGAACTGGGCCCGGAAGCGCAGCGTGGCGCCCTGGAAGGCTTCGAGGCGCAGATAGTCGCCGACAGGCCCCGTGCCGCCGGCGACCACGCGGCTCGCGCGCCGGCGCAGGCTCAGCGTTACGGGGGACGGAGCGCCGAAGGGCGATTCGAGGACGTGCGCGAGCGCCGCGAAGGCAGGCTTGCGAGCACCGCCGTCGCTCAGCACCCCGAAGCTTTCGGTCGGTGTGCTCTGGAGCTTGTAGAGCACGTCGGCGACCACGTAGGGAGTGCGGGCGAGCGCGCGGAACATGTCGGTGATGTTGCGCGCCTGGATCTGCGGGGTGACGCAGGCCTGTTCGGCCTCGATCCGGCGGCTCGGCCAGCAGCTGCTCCAGCCAAACTCGTCCAGCCACAGCGGCTTGGTGTCGCCGCTGGCGACCTGAGCCGCCCGAAACGAGCGCAGCGAGGCGAGCGTGAGGCTGTAGAAGTGCACGGCGATGCCGTCGTAGTAGCCCTTGATGCCTGCGGCATAGAGCGCCCGCAGGAACACGCCGTTGTAGCCCACGAGCGAGCCCGCCAGCACCGGCACGCTCGGATCGGCCCGCTTGATCGCCGGGTATGCCGCTCGCAGGATCGCGGCGTAGCGGCGGGCCTTGCCCGGGCCGGCGAAATAGTCTTCATTTCTCTGATCGGGCTCGTTCCAGATTTCGATCGCCGCCAGCTCTGGGCCATATCGGCGGGCCAGGTAGGAGACCGCGCTCGCGTAGTAGGCCGCGTTGGTCGGTGGCCAAGCGTTCGCCTTGCCGGTCGTGCCGGGGACGCAGCGGCGCAGCTGCGAAGCCGGCGCCGAGGAGGCCCAGCAGGGCGTGCTGTCGACGAACACGATCACGCGCATCTGATCGGCCGCGGCGTCGCTCATCAGCCGATCGAGCGAGCTCAGCGCGGTCTGGCTGATCTGTCCGGGGCCGGTCGGTTCCAGCGCCGACCAGGGCACTCCGGCGCGCACCACGGCAGCGTGCAGCGAATGGGCAACCGCGAGCTCGCGGTCGATCGACGCCGTGGCGCCGCTTTCGAGGAGGTTCGCGACGATGTTGACGCCGTCCAGAGGCGCGGCCGACGCGCTTGCCCGCCCGCTGGCTGCCGATGTGGCGCTCGCGAGCAGCGCGCCGGCGCACACCGCGATCGCGCACGCAAGCGCGCCGATGCGTCCGTGCATCCGAGACACCATGTCCAATAAACACGCGCCTAACCGGCGCGATGCGCCCGCGCTAGGCTTCATCTGCCGTGCCCCCTACCTGGTTCTGGACGCAAGTCGCGATCGTGATCGTCGTGCTGATCGGGATGGTCGTGGCGATCACGAAGCTCGTGTAAGCCCGCTCGCGCGTCGCCACCACGACCGGCGCGCCGGGCCGGGACCGCGCATGACCACCGCGGGGCGCCGCGGGATCGTGTCTTCGCCGGCCAGGATCGCGGCCGGGACCTGCTCGGTCAGCCACTCCCGCAACGGACCCAGCCCGGCGTGCTCGAGCTGGGCGTTCACGCCTGGCGGGCGTTTGACGTCGTCGTGGGCGTCGGACACCACGTTGTGGATCAGCCCGTCGTTTGCCAGTTGCAACGCGAAGCGGCGAACCGACTCCCCGAACTGGCCGACCAGGGAGCCGGCCGTGATCGAAGTGATCGCGCCGTCGCGCACCAGCGCAGCGAGCATGCCGGGGTCCGCGTGGAAGGCCTGGCATCGCTCCGGATGGGCCAGCACGATGCGACGGCCGTGACGTTGCAGATCGCGCACGATCTCGCTCAGGCTCGTCGTCACGCCCGCGAACGGCGGCTCGATCAGCAGCCAGGGTCCTCCGCCGAGCCCGAGCTGCCCGAGCTGCGCCGGCTCGATATCGAACACGCGCGTGATTGCGATCTCGGCGCCGGGCCGGACATCGAGCGCTATCCGCTCGGCCACCAGCCGCGCGTTGATCTCCTTCACGAGCCGCGCGATCGTGTCGGCATCGTTCGGATAGCCCCAGCTGACGTGGGGAGTGGCCACGAGCGTGCGCATTCCTGCGGTCACCGCCGCGCGCGCCAGCGCCAATGAGCCCGCGGTCGTCGACGGGCCGTCGTCGATGCCGGGGAGCACGTGGCAGTGGAGATCAATCACCGGCTCGAACGATAGGCAAGGTCGCCCGGCACAGGCGCCGTGTCTCGCCCAGGCTCGGTCACGGCCTTGTCCGTGCGGCCAGCGCCTCGTCGATCACCCGCGTCATCTGCGCGCGAAAGCGCTGACGCCCGAACCGCCTTGCGTTCTCGCGGATGCGCTCGTCGTCGAAGCTCACGCGCTCGAAGCGCTCGATCGCATCGGCAAGAGCGGCGGCGTCCTGGGCGTCGAACAGGATGCCGGTCTTCCCGTCGAGCACGGACTCGCTCGCCCCGCCCACGCGGTAGGCGATCACGGGCACACCGGCGGCCTGGGCCTCGACGGGCACGATCCCGAAGTCCTCCTCGCCCGGAAACAGGAGCGCTCGCGCGCGGCTGAGCAGGCCGTCGCGCTCGGCGTCGTCAACGCGACCGAGGAACTGGACGTCGGCGCCTCCGCCTGCCTCATCGCGGACGCCGGCCAGCGCTCTGCCATCGCCCGCCACCCGCAGGCGACGACCGAGGCGCTCGCATGCCGCCACGGCGAGGTCAACCCGCTTGTAGGGAACCACCCGGCCGAACACGAGATAGGCGTCGCCGCCGGCGCGCTCGAGCGTGAGGAAGTGCTCGATGTTCACCGGCGGATGGACGATCACCGCCGGACGGCCGTAGTAGCGCCCGATGCGCTCGGCCACGTGGCGCGAGTTCGCCACGAACACATCCGGAGAGGCCGCGCCGGCAAGGTCGCGCTTGCGCAGGTGGCGCAGCAGGCGCGGCAACGCCAGCCGTGCAAGCCGTCCCAGCTGCTCGCCCTCCATGAAGCTCTCCTCCCACGCATAGCGCATCGGCGTGTGGCAGTAGCACACGTGTAGCGCCGCCTTCGGGGTGTGCACGTTCTTGGCGCACGCGTGGTTGCTCGAGATCACGAGGTCAAAGCCCGACAGATCGAACGAGCGAAAGGCCCGGTCCATCAGCGGCAGAAGCTTTGGGTAGTGGCGCGCAGCTCCCGGGATGCGGTTGAGCGCAGAGCTGTGGACCGGGCGCTCGGTGATCACGCGCGGCCACGGCTCCGGGTCGTAAATCGATGTGAACAGCTCGGCCGCCGGGAACATCTCGAGCAGCTCCAGCACAACCTGCTCCGAGCCTCCGGGCACGGTCAGCCACTCGTGCACGATCGCGACGCGTGGCAGACGGGCGCGCAGCTCCTCGAGCAGCGGCGTCTCGTCGGCGTTCTGCGGACCGGCGCCCGCGGCGACCGCGGAGACGGTCACGCCGAGCTCTCCGCCGCTGACACCCGGCCGGCGCCCTGTGAGATCCGGTCGGCGCCCTCTGAGATCCCGCCGGCGCCTGTGGGGTCGGCCCCGCGAGCCAGCAGCGCCAGTAGGCCGACCTGAGCGGCCAGGACGACCGTGAAGCGGGCTTCGACCCCGGTGAAGCTGGCGGTCGTGTCCATCACGATCAGCCCTGCGATCCCGCACGCCGATGCGAGCGCGAACGCCCGCAGCCACGGGTCCAGCAATCGTCGCCACGCCTGCCAGGCCAGCACGATGCAGCCGATTATGATCGCCACGTAGGCGCACAGGCCGAGCACGCCGAGCTTGAGCCAGAACCACAGGGCCGCGAAGTGAACGTAGTCGCGGCCTTCTTCGTGTTCGATCGACAGCGGCGCTGCGGTTGCCTGCCAGGCGATGCCCACCCCCAGCCCGGTGATCGGGTGTTCTTTGATCTCGGCCAGAACGTTCGTGCGCTCGTCGATCCGGTAGCGGTCCTCACGGTTGGCTTCAATCTTGCTGAGGGACAGGGAGTCGACCCGTTTGAGCACCGGGAGGTTGGACTGGAAGTTGAGCGAGCCGAGCAGCCAGATGGCGACCGCGACGGCGAGGCTGGCTGGCACCAGCAGGCGCCTGCCTACGGGCGAGGTGCCCAGCAGGATGACCAGCACCAGCCCGAGCGCGGCCGCGATCCAGAACGAGCGCCGGTAGGAGAACAGCAGGCAGGCGATCAGCAGCGGGCTCGAGAGCAGGATCCATCGTGGTCTGGTCACCCTCAGCAGCAGCGCCGCGAGAATCGCGAGCAGAGCGATCATGATCACCCAGTTGGCGGTCGGTTCGTAGTAGGTCAGCCGCGCCGAGCCTTCGATCGGCTTGCCGAGATGCAGACCTATCTCGACGAGCCCGATGATCGCCTTGACGACCGCGAGCACCATCACCCCGGCGAGCAGTCGCTTGATCTGGCGCGCGTCGAGATCGAGGTTGGCGACGGCCAGCGGCATCAGCAGCAGGTAGAACAGGACGTGCTCGGAGAAGACCGAGAAGCGCAGGCTGGTGCCGGCCTTGTGTCCGACATACGCGCCCGCGAGCATCGCCAGCGCGAGCGTCACCAGGCCGACGGCGAGCGGCCGTGGCACGCGTAGCGACCGCTCGTTGCGCAGCATGTCCAGGAACGCCGATATCACCACCAGGGCCACGAGCACGTCGAGCAGCGAGAGGCCTTTGTAGAGCACCAGGTAGAGATTTGACGTGAAGCTGAACACCCCGAATTCGGGGCCCTCGCAAAAAATCGTCAGACCGACCACGAGTCCGAGCGTCAGCACAGGTCGCGTGACCAGAATCGCCGCGATCACGAGCGCGACGGGCAGCAGCAGTCCGACGGGACCGAGCTCGCGTACAGCTGCAGCGACCAGCAGCGCCAGCATCGCCGCGCCGGCCGCGACGAGCACTGCATCTCTGCGAGGAAGCGCGAGTCTCAGCGATCGCCCCACCACTGGACTCCGGGCTCAGTCGGGCGCGTGCTTGGGCGCCGCGCCGTTTGCGAGCCCCGCTACGGCCGTGCTTGGCTCGGGCGCCGCTCCGTTTGCACCGGGCTGCGGGTTGGTCTGCGCAACGGGCTGCGCGGCAGGTTGCGCGTTGGGCTGCGCCGCAGGTTGCGCGTTGGCTTGCACGGCAGGTTGCGCGTTGGGCTGCGCGGCAGGTTGCGCGTTGGCTTGCACGGCGGTGTGCGGCTTTGCCTGTGAAGCGGGTTGGGCGGGCGTCGAGGCCGGCGTGGACCCGGCGGGCACCGCTGCCTGCTTCGGCGAGGAGTCCCCTGCACGCCTGCCGTGCGTTGGCTTGCCGGCGCCGGCGCGCTCGCCAGCTGCCGGGGAGCTCTGGCTCGCGCCGTCCTCCGCGCGCGTGGCCGGGGCGCCGGGGGACCTGGGATCGTCCCTGCGCCGGCCTCGCGTGGCGCCCTGTTTCGGCTTCGAGCCCTCCGCGCGCTTTGACTGCGCCGTGGCATCGCCGTTGGTGTATTCGTCGACGATCTTCGACTGTTTACGGCGTCCAGCCCTTTGCGTGGGGACCCTGATCTTGATCTCGCTGCGCAGCGTGGGCGAGTCATACGAGCTGTAGCCGTAGCGGCTGGCTTCGCGCACACCGGTCACGACGATGCCGACCGGCTGAACCCTGTGACGGTCGAGGATCGCGCGAGCGTGACGCACGTCCTCGCGGGTCGTGCGATCCACGCGCGCCACCACGACCGCGCCGTCGATCGCCGGATTGTCGAGCAGCACCTGCGCGTCGGCGACCGGATTCAGCGGCGGCGAATCGATGATCACCATGCTGTCCTCGACCGCGAGTTCCATCAGCATCTCCGTGACGCGTTCGGAGCCGAGCAGCTCCGAAGGATTGTGGGGTAGGGCCCCCGACGGCAGCACGAGCAGGTTCTGCAGCTGCGCCACCGGCCTGACCAGCAGCGAGCGCACCTCGGCTGCTCCGGCGATGGCCGTCGTGGCGCCTCCCCTGGCGGCGAGGTCGATCTCCCCGAATCTCGCCGGGCGGCGCAGGTCGAGCTCGACGAGCACCGTCCTGCGTCCGCTCAGCGCCACCACGCGGGCGAGATTGACAGCGACCGTGGTCTTCCCCTCGCCGGCCACGGCACTCGTCACCAGCAGCGTGTTGAGCTGACGCGTGACCGCGCTGAAGCCGAGCGCGGTGCGCAAGATCCGGTAGGGCTCGAGCAGGGCAGAGTCCTCGTCGTCGAACGCGGGCGAGCTGGCCCGCGGAATCCCCGCGAGCGCCGGCAGTCCGTAGCCGCGCTCCAAGTCCGCCAAGGTCTTCACGCGCCGGTCGAGCGACTCGATCAGGAACACCAGCGAGAAGGCAATCGCCGCGCCGACCAGGATGCCGATCACGATCGCCTCCGACAAGCCGGCGCCGTTCGGGCTCGTCGGCGGCGTGGCGCGCCCGATGATGTTGGTCCCGCTCGCGGCGGCGGCCTGCAGCGAGCCGAGCCGCACGAGCGACTGCACGAGCGTCGCCCGTTCCGCCGAGGTCGCGGGCAGCGCCGCGATCTGTTCGCGCAGCTTTTCCTGTGCGGTCGAGATCCCGGCGAGCTGGGCCTTGGTGCGAAAGGCGATGTACTGCGCGGCGAACGCATTCGCGAGCGCCGCCGACGCGTTCGGATCGTGTGTGGTCGCAAGCACGTTCAGAACGTCCGCTGTCGGAGCGGCTTCGACCTTCACCTCGGCCAGCAGTTCGTCAGGGGTGTTCGAGAGCTTCAGCTGTCCGCGCACGCTGTGCGCGACTTCGGCGGAGTGCGCGATCAGCACCTCGGTGTCAGCTTCTCGCTGAGGTTCGCTGCTCGTCACCGTCGCGATGTTCAGCGCGGCATCGGTGAGCGTGTCGCTTTGAAATGCGACGCTCGCGGTGGCCGTGTATGTCTTGGCGGAGCGCTCGTGCGCGACCGCGAACACGATCACCGAGGCAAGGATCACACCCGCGATCAGCCGCCAGTGGCGGCGGGCGATCTCGAGGTCGGCGCGGAGACCCTCCTGTTTGCCGCCCCCGGCGAAGCGCGCCGGCTGGCGCCGTTCAGGAGGGTCGGCCATGCTGATCGAGTCGATCGCCGGGCTCCAGTGAGGCGAGCGTGAAAGTCAGTCGTCTCATCGTAAGGCTCCTATCGTCGGCTCGGCTTGGGGACTTGAAATGAGGTGCCGCATCGGGCTCGAGCGGCGCCCCGATAGAGGATCTCAGGGGGCAGGCGCGGCCAAACCCGATGATATCGCCCGCATGTGCTGCGCTCGCCGGCTGTGCGCGCAGTTTGCGCGCTCGGACATGCGTCCAGCTTCGGCCTGACATACGTCCAGGTTCGGTGGCCGACCGCCAGATCGCACGCGCGGGCCCCGTTAGGGTCGATAGCAGCCTGACGGCATCGCGGTCGCGGCTCGAAAGCCTGCGACGCGACGTCCGCGTCGAACCAACCACCGAAAAGGCAAACCCGCCGCGAGGCGGGGGCGCAAAGCCAGGGGTCTCTCGGAGACAGCCCGGCCGCCGAAGGAGCAATGATCGATGACGAACCTCGCTCGCCGTCTCCGAGCTCCAGCGATGCCGCTGCGCGAGCTGCTGCTCGCGATGTGCCTGATCGCTCTTTCAGGAGGCGCCCTGGGAGCGAGTGCGAGTGCTCACGGACGCGGCTTGGGCGGCGGCGCCGCGCACAGCGGCGGCGGCACACACGGCAAAGGGCCCGTCGCAAACGCCGCGCGTTCGGCCGGCGAGCACGCTCGCTCCGATGCCGCCGCGCGCCGCGCGCCCGCGCACATTGCAGTCGTCGGCGACAAGCTGGTTTGGGCTCCGGTCAAGGGTGTAAAGACCTATTTCTTCACGCGCCGGGGTAGAGCGCTCCATAGCATCCCCCGGATGCTCACAGCCACCTCCGTGCAGCTCACGCCGGTTCCGAGCGCCACAGTTCACTACAGCATCCGGACGGACCTGCGCGAAAGCGCCTGGGCGGCGCCGATAACCGTGATCTTCGGCCGCTCGGGCCGCATTCTCCGAGTCCTGGGCGCAACCTACACCGCGCGTAAACATCACAAGCGCCATCACCACAGCCACAGGGGCTCAGGGCCGGGGTCGGGGTCGGGCACAGGTGGCTCGGGCGGCTCTGGTGGCGGCGGCTCTGGTTGGGGCGGGGGCGGGTCCGGTTCGGGTGGATCGGGCGGGACCGGCTCTGGCTCGGGCGGCTCGGGCGGGGGCGGCTCGGGCTCGGGTGGCTCTGGCGGAGGCTCAGGGTCTGGTGGAGGCTCAGGCAAAGGCGGCGGGGGCTCGGGCGCCTCTCGCCCGGGCAGCGGCGGCTCGCACTCGGGCGGTCACGGCTCGGGTTCCGGTTCCGGCTCGGGTGGCTCGGAAGGAGAAGGCGGCTCGGGGGGAGAAGGCGGCTCGGGGGGAGAAAGCGGCTCGGGGGGAGAAAGCGGCTCGGGGGGAGAAGGAACGCCCCCGAGTGGTCTCAAGGTGGGTCTGATCGGGGGCATCTTCGGCTGGGGCCAGACGGCGGGCGAAACGATTCGTAGCGCGACCGGCGTGAAATACACCAGAGGCGCTCTTGGCCCTGAAGGCTGGACCGTGATACGCGAAGAGGTCGACGACGGGGTGACTCCACTGATTCTCTACGACCCGTCAACTCCGCTCGCGGAAATGTCCCCGGCGCAGGTCGCCGAAGGCGTTGAGAGCTACGTGCCCCACCTGCGGGAACTCGGCCTAACCGAACTCGAGCTGGGCAACGAGGTCTACTACCACGACTCCGACCCGGAAAGCTATGCCGCTGACTATCGCGCCGCGCACGAAGCACTGGCGGGGACCGGCATCACGCTGATCGCCGATGCATCGACCGACTCCTACCAGCACGGCGAATGGTCGCAATGGGAATCCGGCGGCGGCTGGTGCGTGCTGTTCGTCAAAGCGCTCGGCTATGTCCCCGATGCTTGGAGCTTCCATCCGTACGGACCGATGAACGCCGACGGTTTCGGCTCGGGCGCCTACCGGCCCGGCTGGGCAACCGTTCCGCGCATGATCAGCTACATGAAGGCCGATCACGTCTACGCGCCGCTCAACATCACCGAGGTCGGCCAGCCCACCTACCAGGGAAGCGACGGCAACACGCCGGTCACCGAAGCCGAACAGGCGCGCGACGTCAAGCAGTACATCGACCAGGCGGCCGAATGGGGGCTCGCCAGCATTTACCTCTACGAGGGCATCGATACAGGTGAAGGCGGCTACGGTCTGTACAAATGGCCGCTCCAGGCCAAGCCGTCGGCGGCGGCCTTCGCCGAAGCGCGCGCAGAAGTCGAAGGGAATGGCGGGAGCGCTGACCAGCTCGTGACACCGGCTCCGGGTGCGGGCGGCGGTTTGACCGGCTGATCGGGCCGCGGCGTGATGCCAGTCGCGTAATCGCCGACTGGTAGAGTCGGGCGCGATGGCGCGGACGAGTCCGGTGACGTTGCAGATCAACGTTGCGCCGGTGGACCTGCCGCACGCCAGCGACATCCTGCCCCACCAGATGCGGGCGTGGGGGAGTCAGGTGCAGGAGATCCTGTTCACGTTCGATCTGCACCGCACTCCCCGCGGTGGACATTTTGGGGAGGGCTGGGACGAGCGCCGCACGCCCATGCGCGAGCTGCTCGAGCAGCTCTGCCGCGAGCAGCCGGACGCGCGCATCGCGGAGGTCGACTACGCGCCCGAGCGTATGCAGAGCCTCGCCGACGACTTCACCGCGGGGTCGCCGATCCCCGCAAAGGACACGAAGGGTGCACCGTTTTATCCATACCTGTATGGGTTGCACGAGGCACGCCACGATCTCGTCTTTCACCTCGATTCCGATCTCATCTTCGGCGGGGCCAGTCAAACTTGGATCGACGAGGCCCGGACGCTGCTCGCCGGTCACGGTGATGTGCTCGCCTGCAGCCCACTGCCGGGACCCCCCACGGCTGACGGCAGCTTGCACCGCGAGACGGCTCCCCGCTTCGACCACAGCTCGCCCGCATATGTCTTCAAGACGCTCAGCACCCGCCTGTTTATGATCGACCGCCAGCGCCTGCGCGAGCGCGTGCTGCCGCTGCGCCTGCTCGGGCCGATACGTCCGGTCAGCGGCGCCAAGGCTCGCCTGCACGGCAATCCGCCGTACAGAGCCGCCGAGCTCTCGATCAGCGAGGCAATGTCGGCCGCCGGCCTGTATCGAGTCGACCTGCTCGGCGCCGCACCGGGCATGTGGTCTCTGCATCCGCCCTTTCGTTCGGAGGACTTCTACCGCGCCCTTCCGGGGCTGATCGAGCGGATCGAGAACGACGACATCCCCGACGCCCAGCGCGGAGACTACGAACTGAACGACAGCATGTTCGACTGGTCGCGCGCGCGCCGTCGCAGCAGGGTGCGACGGCTGTGGGCGTGACGCGCGAGCTGCTCAGGCAACGGAGCCCGCTCGGCGATCTCCGCCTCGCAGGGCGGTGAGCGCATCGAACACGAAGCGTTCCTGGCCGTCGAGATAGGGTCCGAGGCGAAACGACTGGGCGCGGTCATACGCGCGCGCCACGCGCGCCGCCGTCCGCTCCGTCTCCTGCAGCGCGCTCAGGAGCGCGCGGGCGGCTGCCTCCGCGTCACCGCGGGGAAACAGAAGCGCGTGCTCCTCGTCGTGCATCGCCTCGCCGATCCCGCCCACGTCGGAAGCGACCAGCGGGACGCGAGCCAGCGCCCCCTCGATCATCACCAGGCCCAGTGGCTCGTCCCAAACGGATGGCACGATCATCGCGCTCGCGCGTGCGAGCCATCCGGAGAGATCCTGCGGTGAGAGAGGCCCGTGCCAGCTGAGCGCATCGGCCACGCCCAGTTCCTCGGCCAGGCGGCGCAGATCACGCACGTGGGCCCTGTCCTCGGGTCCCACGAGCACGAGCTCGGCCGGGAGGTCGTGCCGAGAGCGCAGCCGAGCGAGGGCTTCGATCGCCACCGCGACCCCCTTCTGAGGTGTGATGCGGCCGACGAACAAGATCTCAGGCTGCTTGCTCGGATGGCGCTCCACCGCGGCGAACAGATCGCCGTAAGGCGGCACCGCGTGATCGATCCGCTCGAAAACGGTCTCGATCGACGGCGGCGGCATCACCGCTCGGCGTAGCGCCTCTGAATTCCAGGAGAGAGCGGTCTGAACCGGCGCCATTGGTTCCAGCCGCAGCGCCGGCAGGGTATTCCAGGCCCGACACGCCGCCGCCCACACGGCACGCAGCGGTGCGCGCCTCGCCGGTAGCAGCTCGCGCATGAATTGATCGCGCAAGAAGATGCCGCCGAACCAGTGCTCGCACACGCGAAACGCGACTGGCACCCGGCTGTCGGCGAGTACGCGCAGCGTCGCGTGAGGGATCGCGGCGCCGTTCCAGGCGTAGATCAGGTCCGGTTTCCACGCGAGCGCGCGGCGCGCTGCCCGAACGCCCCCGAGCGCCGCCAGTGGCGCGCGCAACGCACCTCGCTGATCCGGTGTGAGCAACGCCAGCTCGCGACGTACCTCGATCGCGGGCGCCAACTGCCCCGGCTGCCCTCTGTGCTCGGTCGTCAGCACCAGCAGCTCGTGGCGCCCGGCAAGGTGCTCGACCACCGCGGCGCACTCGATCTCGTAGCCCCCGATGACGCCGGGCGGATAGTGCGTTGACACGACCAGCACGCGCATCCGGGACGAACCCTATCGTCCTGCTCAGGTCCCCTCGGCGAGGAACTGCTCGAGCCCATCCACGTCCAGGCCCGGAGGCGCCAGCGCGCGGAGCAGCCGTTCGGCTACTGCCTTCCATGTGAAACGAGCGGAGCGCGCGAGAGCCCGGCCGCCCAGCCGGGCCGCGGTCGCGGGCTCGGCCAGCTCGAGCATCGCAGCCGCGATGCCATCGTCGTCGTGGGGGTCCACCATGATCCCCGCATCCCCGACGATCGTCCGAGACCCTCCCGAGGTGGTCGCGATCGACGCCAGACCTGCCGCCTGCGCCTCGGCGTACACGATCCCGGCCGGCTCATATAGAGACGGCATCACGAAGAACGTGGCCTGCGCAAACAGCTCCTCGACCCGCTCGCGCTCGGCCGGGTCACCCAGCGAGAGCGGACCGTGCTCGCGCACGCCGGGCAGGTTCTCCAAGGGCGGATGGCCGCCCACCACGTCGAGCTGCGCGTCCGGCCAGCGCTCGTGTACGCGCGCGAACCCGCGCAGCACGGCAGGCCCGTTCTTGCGCTCCCAGTCGCCTCCGACGAACAGCGCGCGCGGGCGAGACCAATCGCGCTCGCGACACGGCGGCTCGTGATTGCGTCCGGCGCCGACCACGCGCACCTTGTCCGGACGGACGCCATAGTCATCGATCGCCGACCGGGCAGCCCAGTGGCTCATGAAGGCGCACGCGCTGGCCCGCTCGTAGCGGCGTCGTACCTGCGCGTGTTCTCTGCTCAGAAGCGCCGGGCCAGGATTTCCGAGCCAGCGCCAGGGGTAGTCCTCCACCACCTGTTTCAGAGTCGCGTCCTCGAGCGTGACGAACGAGACTCCGCGCGGGAGGTCGAATCCGACTCCGTACTGGACGATCGCGTCGACCGGCGCGATCCGCGCGAGGCCGCGCCGTGCTCCAAACGCCCGGACGATCGGTCCCGCCCGGGTTATCGTGCGCGTCGCGCCAAGCTCACGGCGGCGCGAGCGCAGGCCGTCAGGGTGGACGAGGTCGCTGGGGCGCAGCGCGATGGTCAGCCCCAGCCGGTCGAACCAGACCTGGGCATGCGGGCCGAGGTCGCCGCGGAGCGGGAGCGCCTGCACGCCGGCTTGGCGTATTCCCTCGAGCAGCGCGAACGGCGTACCTGAGTACCCCGCCACGTCGGCGGGGTCGCCGGCGCAGGTCACCGCGATTCGAGTCGTCGCTGTGTGCTCAGAAGGCATTCATCGGATCACGTCGCAGGAGCGCTCGCAGCTCGGCCGGGCGCAGCGCGCGCAGGGCGAACAGGCCCGCCAGCTGGGCGACGGCCGCCGCAATCAGCAGGCCGATCACATTGACTCCGAGCTCGCGCAGCGCGAGCGTCACGCCGGCGGACACGGCGGCGGCCAGGGCAACCCGCAACAGGCGTCCAAACTGCAGGCGCTGCGCTAGTCGGCGCAGCACCGCCCGTCCCGTTAGAGCCATGATGAAGGCCTCGGTCGCGAGCGTCACCCACGCTGCCGCCATGTACCCGTAGGGCGGCACGAACGCCAGGTTCAGCGCGAGGTTCACGCATAGCGCCGCAAGCGCATAGCGTGCGAACCGGCTCTGCAGACCGAGCACCAGCGTGAAGACGCCCAGCGCATAACCGCAGCAGATGAACACGAACGCCCCCATCAGGACCGGGAGGGCGGGGCTTGCCTGCACGAAGTGCGAGCCGTAGATCAGTTCGATCAGCGGGCGCGAGGCGACCAGCGTGAAGCCCAGCGCCGGCAGCGAGAACATCGCGAGCACGTCCAGCGCGAACTGCAGCAATCGCCGCACGTCCTCGACACGGCTCGGATAAAGGCGCGAGACGATCGGCATCAGCGTGATCACCAGCGAGAGCGGGACGAATCCGGCCTGTTCGACGATCCGGTAGACCGAGCCATACAGACCCGCTGCGCTCGAGCCCGAGATCGTGTACACGATCAGGCCGTCGATCTTCGCGTAGGCCACGATCAGGAGGCTGCCGATGCTCAACGGCACCGCCGTGCGCACGAGCTCGCTCCACAGCCTGCGCGTACCGCGAATCGGGACCCTGACGCGCCGGATCGCGATCAGCGCTTCGATCGATGTGGTGAGCGTCGCGATCGCGGTCAGCGCCACGGCGTAGATGACCAGATCGTTCCCCGAGCTCGCCACCAGGATCACGGCAGTCGTCCACAGCACGCTGTTGAGCGTCATCGTCAGCATTGGCAGGTCGTTTCGAACCTGAAGCTGAAACACGCTGCTCAAGGCCGATGCGCCCGCCAGCAGGCCCTGCAGCGCGACGATGATGCCGGCCACGAGCATCTCTGTGCCGTGTGCCACGAGCGCCACGACGAGGATGCTTCCCAGCGTCGTCGGCACCGACAGGGCGATGCGAATGCTCACCAGCGCCCCCAGCCAGCGCGAATCCTGGTCGCCGGCGGCCCGCCGTACCGCGACCTGCAGGAACCCCAGGTTGTTGAGGTTCCCGAGCAGGCCCGGGATCAACAGGATCGTGCTCCACTCGCCGAAGCCGGCGGTTCCGAGGTTGCGAGCCAGTACCGCTGTCGCCACGACGCCGAGCAGCAGGTTCAGCAGTCTGGCGACGACTTGCACGACGACGTCCGCGGTGGCCCGTCGAGCATGCACAGGAGCCGAAATAACCGGGCCCGACGCCGGCGTCTGCAGACTGGCGTCCGTAGACTGGCTCTCGCTGCCCATGGTGTCGGCCATCGGCCATCATGACAGCAGTGCCGACGGTCGCCAGGGATATCGGGTCGCGCGCGACCGTGTCCGCGTGACCATCGGGCATCATGAAAGCAGTGCCGACGGTCGCTACCGATATCGAGTCGCGCGCGACCGTGTCCGCGTGCATCATCGCCCGCGATGAGGCCCTGAGCCTGCCGTGCTGTCTTGCGAGCGTCGCCTTCTGCGACGAGATCGTGCTCGTGGACTCCGGCTCCATCGACGCTACGACTGCGATCGCGCGCGCCGCGGGCGCGCGTGTCATCGAGCAAGCGTGGCTTGGCTTTGCGGCTCAGCGCAACGTCGCGCTCGACCACGCCACCGGCGCCTGGGTGTTGGAGGTCGATGCGGACGAGCGGGTGACCCCCGAGCTGCGTGCCGAGATCGAGCACTTCCTCGCTGCTTCGCCCAACCGAGCGAAGAGCGGCGTCGACCTCGCCGGCCTACCCTTGCGCGAGGTCTTCCTCGGCCATCCGCTCGGGCCATCCGCCAAGTACCCCAAGTACCGTCACCGGCTGCTGCGCCGGGGCGCCTATCGCCACGACGAGGCGCGCACGGTGCACGAGGGATTCATTCCCGAGGGGCCGGTGCAGCCGCTGCAGGGCGATCTGACCCATCTGCTCGCCGCGAGCTGGAGGGAGGCGTTTGCCGATGCGTGGCGCTACGCGCGCCTGGAGGCAGGCCAGCTGCAGGGACGCTGCACACTCGTGGCGTGGCTGAAGGGAGCGCTGCTGCGGCCCACGGCCAAGCTGCTCTATCGGCTGGCGGTCAACGGCGGCTGGCGGGACGGGTGGCCGGGCCTCGCCAGGATCTGGCTGGACTGCGCCACCGACACCGCGGTTTGGACGCGCCATCTCTTGGGCCGTCGTGGCCCGGAGCTGGGAGCATCGGGGGTCGAGGGCGAAACGCACTACGGCTCGCGCCGGCTTCGGCGCGGACCCATGCGAGCGGTGGGCGTCGCCGCGGATGCGAACGCGGCGGCGCGTGCGCAGTCGTGGCTCGCGCACGCACGGTCTGCCGGCGCCGACGTCGCGCTGATCGGGCCGCGCTCCAGGCAGCTGGACCGGCGCGGCGCCGCGGGCGACGGCGCGGTCCGCGTGCGGCCTCTGCGCCGTGCGGGACTGCTCGCGATGATCCGCGCGCTCGACGCCGAGGATCAGCTGCGCCCCGCCGATGTCGTGGTGCCGTTTGGTGCGAGAACCCGGCTGCTCATGCGGGGCGTTCCTTCACACCTGCGGGGCGAGCCGCTACAGATAACGGAGGAAACCGACCCCGAGACGGTGAACTGGAGAGTCCGCGAGCAGTCCGGCGTCGATCGGCGATGAGCAAGCTGCGAGATCTGTACATGACTTCGAGCGCTCCCGCGCTCAGCACCGGGCGCGACATGCGCACCTACACGTGCATCCGGGCGCTCGCGATGTTCAGGCCGGTGGATCTCGTTTTTGTCCCTCACGACGCCGACGAGCCGGCCGCGGCGTACTTGGCGATCGACAACGTCGAGTTTCACAAGATCGAGCCCTCGCGCGGCTGGCGCCGCGCCGCGGTCTACGCCAGTAAGCGCGCGCGCGGCATACCGGCGCGTTGCTGCCGGGGCACGAGCCCTGAGCTGATCGCGGCCGGCCGCGATCTCGCCCTGCGGCCCGATCGCGGTCGTGTGATCGTCGGCGACGCGAACTCTGCCACGGCCATGATGCCGATCGCCCGACGGCGACCGATCATCTACAACGCGCACAACTTCGAGCCCGACTACGTGCGCAGTCCGATCCTGGGAAATCATGGGCTGGCGCGCGCGATGAGGCGCAGCTATGAGCGAAAGGTGATCGCGCTGGCGGAGGAAACCTGGATGGTCAGTGAGCGCGACGTCGAATCCGCTCGCAGGCTGGTTCCGACGGCCAAGGTCCGTTACGTTCCAAACGTCGTCGATGTAGCCGCGATAGTCGCCGACACCGTCAGTCGCCGCACCAACCATCGCGTCGCGGCGTCAACCGGTGGCCAGCTCCTGATGGTCGGTGACTTCACCTACCCACCCAACCGCAACGGGCGCGCGCTGCTGGTTGACTCAGTTCTCCCGCTCGTGTGGAGCTCGCTGCCCGATGTTCGGCTGACAATCGCCGGGCGCGAGGTCGAAGACTGGCATCCCCCCGACCCGCGCATCGAGGTCACGGGATGGGTCGAGAGCCTCGCGGCGCTGTATGCCCGGGCGGACTGTGTCGTCGTCCCGATCATCGAGGGTGCGGGCAGCTCGTTCAAGTTCATCGAAGCGCTCGCCTATGGTGTGCCGGTCGTCGCCACGCCCCAGGCGGCTCGCGGCCTCGGGGTCGCCGCCGGCGTCCATTACCTCGAGGGCCACGACGCCGCGACGCTCGCCCGGGCAATCGTCACGGTGCTGCGCGGGGGCGGCGCCGAGATCGCCGCCGAGGGCCGGCGACTGGCCGAACGCGAACACTCGATCGAGTCTCTGGCCGAACGGATCGCCGCATGACCGAACGCTCACAGTCGATCGGGTCCATGCCCGAACGGATCGCCGCATGACCGAACGCTCACAGTCGATCGGGTCCATGGCCGAACGGATCGCCGCGTGACACCTCCAGGGGGTTGGCTGGCTCGCGCGGCGGGCACCCTGCTCGGCAGGCGCTACCCGTTCGTGCTCTGCTACCACGGCATCGGACCGGCGCCCGCCGCGGGAGACCCGTTTCGCCTGTTCGTCAGCCGGGAGCTGTTCGGCCAGCACCTCGACCTGATCGAGGAGCATGGGTACACGCTGCTCACGATAGCGAGCCTATGGCGCCTCATGCAAGACGGCTCGGACGCGGCGCACTGCGCCTCGATCACATTCGACGACGGCCTCCTCAGCACCGCCCGAGAGGGGATACCGCTGCTGCTCGAGCGCGGGCTTCCCTGCTCGATGTTCGTCAGCACGGGCCTGATCGGCAAGCCTCATCCCGAAGCCGGTGGCGCGATGATCATGACCGCCGCCGAGGTCGTCGAGCTCGCGCGCGCCGGCGTCGAGATCGGAGCACACTCGGTTGACCACGTGCGCCTGGACGACCTCTCCTACAGCGACGCTCTAGACCAGCTGCGCCGCAGCAAAGCCGGGCTCGAGGACCTGCTCGGACAGGCGATCGACTCGATGGCCTACCCGTACGGGCGAACCAGTGAGCAGACCGTCTGCGCGGCGCGTGAGGCCGGCTACCGCCTGGCGTGTGTCTGCACCGGCCCGGGACCGTGGCAGCCGTTGAGGATCCCTCGCGAGCCGGTCTACTCCTCGGTTACGTCGCTGCGCCTGCGCCTGAAGATGGCCGGACTCTATGGTCCCGTCTATGCGATCAACGAACTGCACGGGTCGATCTCGGCCCCGCGTAACTGAGATGTCGGGGGACGCCGTGGCGGCAACGCTGAGTGGTCGCGACATAGTGTGCATCGGCTTCTCCGACTGGCACACCGATCTTCTGACCAACCAGCAGCACCTGCTCCTACGGGCGGCGCGCGAGAACCGGATCCTGTTCGTCGAGTCGCTCGGCCTGCGCAGGCCCCAGCTCGCACCACGCGACGTGCGGCGCATCGGCAGGCGTCTGCGCGGTGCGCTGCACCCGCTACGGGAGATCGACGGCCTGCACGTGCTGTCTCCCCTGGTCCTGCCGCTTCACTCGAACGAACTGCTGCGCGCCGTGAACGCGATGCTCCTGCGCCGGTACGTGATGCGCGCGGTCGGCAAGCTGGGGCTGCGTGAGCCGCTGCTGTGGTCGTTCGTCCCACAGGCAGAGGCGCTCATCGACGTGCTCTCGCCCTCACAGATCATCTATTACATCGACGACGACCACGCCGCCAAGGCCGGCATCGACGCCGACAGCTTCCTCGCCGCCGAGTCCCGCTTCGCGCGCCGCGCCGACGCGGTCCTCGCCAGCGCACCCGAGCTGGTCACGCGGATGCGCGCCTTCAACTCGAACGTCCACTACGCGCCGAACGTGGCCGACACCCGGCTGTTCGCCACCGCGCTTCAGCCCGGCCCGGTCGATCCCGACATCGCGTCGCTGCCCGAGCCGAGGATCGTGTTCGTGGGAGCGATCATCGCGGCCAAGATCGACATTCCGCTCGTCGTCGAGCTCGCGCGATCGAAGCCCGATTGGACCTTCGCATTCGTCGGTCCCGTGGGCCCGGGAGACCCGCGCACCGACGTCCATGCCCTCATGGGGCTGCGCAACGTGCGCATGCTCGGCTACCGGCCGTACGAGCAGCTTCCGAACGTCCTGCGTGGCGCGGACGCTGCGATCGTCCCCTATCTCCTCGACGGGGAGATGCGCAGCGTCTTTCCGATGAAGATCTACGAGTACCTGGCGGCCGGCCGCCCGGTGATAGCGACCCCGCTGGACACGCTCATCGACACTCCCGAGGTACTCAAGGCTGCAACCGCCCCCGAGTTCGCTCAGCAGGTGCAGCGGGCGATCGAGCATGACACGCCGGCCGCGCGCAAGGAGCGCTCGCGACGAGCGCAGGCGCACTCGTGGGAGTCGCGCCTCGAGCAGATCGCACAGGCGCTCGCATAACACGGGGCACCCTCACGGGTTGTCTCCGCCGGCACGACGCTCGCGGGCGCGACGCACCGACTCGGCGTCGCGGAACGGAGCCAGCGCCGCTCCGCGGCCGTACAGCTGCGGTTGACGGGTGATCGCGCGATATCCGCGATCGAGCGTCACACACGCGGCGATCACGCAGCGCGCCAGCTCGGCATAGGAGCGAGCGTTGTATTTGCGGTAGTACCAGTAAAGGCTGTGAGTGAAAAACGGCGCCATCTGGGCTTGGCCAAAGTCCTCGCTCGACCCGCGCTCCTCGTGTGTGACAGCGGCAGACGGCACGAGCAGCGTCTGCCACCCGCGCTCACACAGGCGGCGCGAGAGGTCCTCCTCCTCGAAATACAGGAAGAAGCGCTCGTCGAAGCCTTCGAGCGCGCGCAACGGGCCCGCGCGGCAAAGCAGCAGAGCGCCCTCGACATAGTCGACCACGAAGGGGCCTTCGCCGCCGGCAGCCGGGCCCTGGCGCCCGCCTCGCCTCAGCCGGTCCCGCAGCCGAGCCGGAAGGAAACCGGCCACGTTCTTGGAGATCCGCGAGAACCCGCGTGGTCGCACCTGGTCATTCACGACCGCCCCTGCGATCGCTGCCGCCGAGGCGCCTTTCAGCGCGGCCATCAGTCGCTCGAGCGCCGTCGCCGAGGGCCGCACGTCGGGGTTGCAGAACAGCACGAACTCGGTGCGCGCCGCCCGCAACCCAACGTTGCAGCCGGCGCCGAACCCGCGGTTGGTGCCGGTCTCGAGCACCTCGAAGCCCGCCGCTCGGGCCTGTACGACGGTGCCATCGTCTGACAGGTTGTCCACTGCGAGCATGCGCGTTGGCGCCAACGAGCCGGCCGACAGCGCCTGCCCCAGCGGCGCAAGGTGTCGCGCGCTGTTGTGAGTGACGACCACAGCGGTCACCCCGGCCTCGTCGCGCGCCTGCATCCTCATGCCCCGCCGTCTACGAGGTCGCGCAGGCGCCGGGCGATGCTGCCCCACATCGTCTTGGCGTTGAACACCCTGAGCACGTCGCGACGTCCGCCGTCGGCGACCTTTGTCGCGAGCGACTCGTCGCCGAGAACCTGCTCGATGCCGTCGCGCAGGGCCGCGGGATCTTCGCCGGCAACGGACCACGTGTTCTCGCCGTGCCTGATGTAGTCGGCCATCGCGGCCGTTGCCGTGACCACCGTCGGTCGCTGGCAGGACATCGCATTCAGCAGCACCGTCTGCCCGGTCGGATAGGCAGCCGCGGGCTGGGTCGGCACGACCACGACCGCGGCGCCGTACAGCAGCTCGCGATAGCGGACGTGATCGACCTCGCCGAGCACCTCCAGGTTGCCCGGGACATCGACCCCGGCCAGGCGCTCCGGCCGGCAGGCGATCTTCACCGGACAGTCGATCCCGGCGACGGCGGCGGCGAACGTCCGGAAGTCGCGCCCAGGGTCGTTGCCCACCGCCAGGACGTAGTCGCCGGCTCCCGGGCGCGGCCGCCAGAACTCGGTCTCGATGCCGAACGGCACGAAGCACATGCGATCGGCCGGCACCTCGAGCCGTTCCTGGAAGATCTGACGCTGGTTGCTCGACCAGAAGATCAGCAGGTCCGCGCCTTCAGCGATGAATCGCAGGCACGCGAGCTTCGCCTTGCCGGCGGTACGCGCCGAGTCCACCAGCCAGCAGGAGAGCAAGGCCAGCGGCGTCCTCGCCCACGGACCGACGCCCTGGCGTTTGAGCAGCGCGTGCGTGTAGCCTTCCTGCTCGAGAATCGCGAGCGCCAAATCGGCGCGGCGGACCGATCTGCGCGACAAGGCGGTACGGACAAACTGCAGTCGTGTGCGCCGCTCCAGCCGGCGATACTCACGAACACCGGGCAGGCGCGTCCAGGGCGGCTCGCTCCAGTGAGTGAGGGTGATGCCCTCACGTGCAAGGTGCTCGACGCCGTAGGGCCCGAGCCCCGGGCGCAGGCCGCGTCTTCCGTCCTGCTCCCAAAGTGACAGATCCCGGCCGACGTAGAGGTGGGTGATCATCGCCCAGGCCGCCTCAGCTCGCACTGGACTGGCGCGGGCCGGCGGTCGCGCCGAGCTGGCGCACGTCGGCGGCCGCGCCGAGCTGTGGCGGCCGCGCGAGCTCCTGCTCCAGGGCCCGGTCCACGAGCTCGTGCACCTGCCGCTGCAGCCACAGCGGCGTGAGCGTGTGGGTGTCCGCGGAGGTCCCGCGGATCGCGACCTCGATGCTCGGCCAGCTCGCCATGCGCGCGAGCAGGCCGCGTTCCGCCAGTTCCCTGTGCAGCGGCTCGCGGCCCGTGAACAGCAAGAGGGCATGCTGATCGCGCTCCTGCAGGCGCTCGAAGATGCCCGCCAGCTCGGTGGTGCGATCGAGGCCGTTGGGTGGGTCTGCGCCCTGTGTGTCTGCGCCGAGCCGCGCGCGCAGGCGTCGCGGCGCGCGCGTGGCTCGGCCGGCGAGCGCGCGAGCGGTTTCGAGGTGCCGCGCAAGGTTCAGCTCTCCCTGTAGCGCCTTGCGCCAGGTCGATCCCACGAGCAGCCTTTCCCTGAGCTCGCGCGCTCGCCGCACGCCATATACCCCTTCGTCCCAGATCAGAGAGCGGGTGTTGAGCAGGATCGCCAGTCGCACGCGCTCGTCCGCGAGCGCGGTGTGGATCGACCAGTAGCCGCCGGCGCACAGGCCGAGCACGACAAAGCGCTCCGGCAGCCCGCGTTCGCCGAACGTGGCCAGCGCGGCATGCATCTGAGGTCCGTAGGCCGGTTTGTAGATCCCCGCCACGTGCGCGAGCGCCGCGGCGTCCCCATCGGAGTCGCCGATCCCGCCGAGATCGAAGCGCAGCGTCGGCACGCCGCGCGCCGCCCAGCGGCGCGCGACCTCCACCCACATGCGGTTCGGACCGATGTGGCGCTGGGCGCCGGCGTTGACCAGCACCGCCGCGAGCCCCGCGTGCCCGCCGAGCGGCTCGGTGAGGATCCCGAACAGCGGACCCTCGGGCGCCTCGACCGTGATCGGACGCTCGCGCAGCTCGACGCCCGCATGGCTCGGATGCAGCTCGTCTTGCGCGTTTACGCGGCTCGAGGCCGCGGTCTGCGCGCCGGCCCGAGATTCGTCGGGTGGGGTGCGCGCGGGGTCGGTCGGCGCGGCGTGGGGGGCGATCCGCGCGCCGCCCGGCGACGACGCCTCCTCCTCCCGCAGCCATGCGTCCACGAGCTCGAACACGGCCGTCGGGGGGCGAGCTTCCTGTGGCTCGAGCGTCATCTCGCCGAAGCCCGGGCCGTCCGCGAGGGCGATCATCGTACCGGCCCGTTCGAGCACGTCGTGCAAGCGCTCGTCGACCTTCAGGCCGTCGCGTCCCAACAGCAGCGCGCGTCGCGGACCGCGTGCACCTTGCGCCGCGCTCGCAAGATCCAGGCCCTGCAGGTCGGCAACCGTATCGACGCTGAGCAGGTAGCCATTCGCGACCAGCGCTCCGTCCTCCAGCCGTGGCGGCTCGGCCCCCGGCTCGCCTCGGTCTGGATCGGGGATGTACGCCGCCTCCAGCGCCGCGAACGCGCGCAGCTCGCGCACCAGCACGCGCCCACGCGCCGGCACCTGCCACAGCACCAGCTCATCGATCGGCGCGCCCTGCAGCGCCGCTCGGCAGGCGACCATGCCGCCGAGACCGATTCCGAGCGCGACCACCTCACGAGCGTCGCTGACCTGCCGCAGCCACCGCGCGCCATGAGCCGCGGCCTGCGTCCACGCCTCGAGCCGGTCCGGATCGCCAGGACCGCCGGCGCTGTCGCCGCTGCCCGGCAGATCGAGCCGCAGCGCCGCGTATCCGTCCTGCGCCAGGTGTTCGGCCCAATCGCGGCGACTGCGATACGAGCACATGTCCTCCCAGCCGAACGGCGGACACAGCAGCACCGCTCGCTGCCTGCGTGGCTCGGCGCCTGCGTGAAAGACCGCAAACATCGGCGGCGCAGCGCCCGTCTGCAGGTACAGATACCTCGGCACCGGCGCGGCGGGCGAGCTCGGTGTTGGTGCAGCGCTCATTCCTGCACGATCCCGCTCATGGCTGCGCGATCCTGATCATCCCATGCATGTTCACCGCTCCGATCCGGACATCCTGCAACGAGGGCTCGGCTGCCAGCGGGCGCAACGTGAGGATGCGCTCTGCGCCCGGCTCGATCGAGAAGCCGTCATCGCTGGGCGTGTAGCCCGGCGCGTGCACGCGCACGCCGTACGCCAGGCGCCTGCTGGAGACCGCGAGGCGCATCGTTCCATCGGGGAGCGCAGTTCCATCGGGGAGAGTCCCATCGGGGAGCCCACGCGCGCGCACGCGCGCGCGCGCGTGCGCCGTCAATCCGAGACGTTCCGGTGTCTCGCGCTCGAGTGGCCATCGGGCGGGGAAGCGCATCGCCTGGGAGAGGATCCGCGCGCGCGGCTCGCTCCCGTCCTGCTCGAGCGTCACGACGATCGTGTCGTTGACGCATGGCCCGAAGCGATACGCCCAGCCGGCGTCGACGAAGTGGCCGAGCACCGCCTCGACGTTCCAGTGGCCGTGGCTGTGGGCTTCCAGCTCGACCGGCGCACGCTCCTGCTCGGTTACATGCTCCCGTTCGCGGTACAGGGCCACGCGCAGGAACGCGCTCAGTGGCTCGGGGCGATCATTCGCGACGTGGGCGACCACGCCGCCGAGCTGCTCGTCGGTCGTCCAGGCGGCGACCGGCGCGAGCACGCGCTTGAGGTGGTGGTAGGCGAGCTTCGCGCGGCCGCGGCTGTCGAGCAGACCCCAGCCCGCCCCTGGCAACAGATCGTGCAGCCACAGCACCAGCGCACCCCGGCACGGGGAGGCGCCACGGCGCCACTCGCCGAGCACCTCGGCGAGGATCTCGCCGGTCAGCATGCGCGAGAGCTCCAGGTAGCGAGCGTGGTCGAACCCGCGAAGCTGCGCTGCCTCGACGCCGAACAGTCGGTGCAGATAGTGGTCGCGGATGTCCTCGAAGTCCCAGTCGGCGCCGTTCTCACGCGGGATTCCGGCCTTCCACACGGGGTGGTGACCGACCAGCTGCTCGGGCGCGTCCGGCGCCATCTCCTCGATGCTCGGCTCCCCGGGCACGTGCGAGAAGGCAAGACACTCGGCCGCGAAGCGCACGCCCGCACGCCGCGCGTCCTGCAGCGGCAGCCGGTAGCAGCCGACGCCGTAGTAGGTGCCCACGCCTTGGCCCGGCCGGAACGGCAGATCGCCTCCGCATGGCGCGGTCGGGATGTAGGCGCCGTCCACGCCGCTGTCGCGCACCAGCTCGGGCAGCAGCTCACCGAACAGCTCGCCTCGCCCCAGCGCCGGATCGAGCCCGCTCATCGCCACCTGCTGCTCGACCTCGCTGTTGCCACACAGCACCGTCAGACTCGGGCGCCCGGCGAGCGCGTCCAGCAGACACCGCGCCTCGCGCGCGACCGTCGCCCGAAAGCGCTCGTCGGCGATCGGATAGTCGAGGTTGGCGAACATGAAGTCCTGCCACACGAGGATGCCCAGCTCGTCGCAGAGATCGTGAAACGCCGCGCTCTCGTATGCGCCGGTGCCGGGCAGGCGCAGCATGTTCATGCCGGCGTCACGCACGAGGCTGAGCTGGGCACGCAGCTGCTCGTCCGACGGCGCGAGCCCGATCGGATCCGGTGTGGTCCACACGGCTCCCCGCGCGAACACGCTCACGCCGTTGACGTGCAGATCGAGCCCGTCGCGCTCGATGTCGTGTTCCGGCTGGGTGCCGAGCGTCAGGTCTCGCTCTGGCTGGGTGCCGAATGTCAGGCCTCGAAAACCGGTTCTGCCGGCATCGATGGAGCTCGTCCAACCGTCGCCGCTGACCACCAGCCGCACATCGTGAAGGGCCGGCTCGCCGTGGGTGTGCGGCCACCAGCGGGCCACATTCGGCACTGACAGCTCGCCAGCGGCCGTGACGAGCCCTGCGCTCGAGGACACCCCACCGTCTGCACCGCGGGCCACTTCCGAATTGCTGGCCCCATCCGGATCCGTAGCGCCGTTCAGGCTGAGCTGCATTCGGTGCTCGCCTGACGCCCCGCTCAGCTCGACCTCCACGCTGTCCAGGTCACGCCCGCCGTGCGCGCGCAGCCGCGCCCGCACCGCCAGCACTCCGTCGTTGCCCTGCAGCCGCGGTCGCATGCTCAGCTCGAGCACGTCGAGATCGCGCAGGCGCTCGAGCCGCACCGGCCGCCACGGGCCCACCGCCGCCGGCCCGGGCGCGATGCCCGGACAGCGGCCGAGCAGCATCGTGCGAAAGAACCGCAGGTTGCCATCGGCCACGAGCCGGGTGCGCCAGCGCGCACGCGGACGCCGGCCCACGCCCAGCAGCGGGCGGAGCGCACGGCAGCGGATCGCCAGCTCGTTGCTCGAGGTCAGCCGCCCGCCCACGTCGAGCGCGTGCGTCGCGAACATCGAGTCGCTCTCGAGCACCCGCTCGCCGTTGAGAAAGACCTCGGCGACGGTCGCGATACCGTCGAAGCGCAGGCGCACCTGCTCGCCGCCGAGCGCCGGCTCGGCCGCGAAGCTCGTACGAAACCACCAGTCCTCGGCGTCGAAGTCACAGTGTTCGCCGCCACGCCACAGTCCCGCGTCCCGTAGGGCGAGCGCCGCGGTGCCCGGAACCCGCGCCGCAATCCAGTCGAGCGCGTCGATGCCGGCCGGGCTCGCGTGCAGATCCGGCGCGGCGCGCGCCGCCTGCCAGCCCTCGGACAGATCGCGTGCGTCGTGGTCAGGCGAGGGCCGCATCGAGCTGATCCATGGCCTCCTCCCAGGCCGCCGCCAGCGTAGACAGCGTCTCCCCGGGATCGAAGGCCCGGCGGCGCGCGAGCCTGAACGAGAGGATCTTCGAGCCCTCGACGATCCGCTGCAGCGCAGCGCAAGGGCCCGCGGCGCCGTCCCCGAGCAGCCACTGCGCCTGGGCGGCCGCTACCTCGAATGCCGAGCCCACCATCCTCACCGTCGCAAATGCGTACGCGTGATAGGTCTCGGCGTCGCCCTCGAGCAGTCGCGGCAGGTCGTGCTCGAGCTGCGCCCCGAAGCGCACGAACGGGTTGGAGGCCGGCCGGCGCGCGAGATGGCCGCGCAGCAGGGCGTGCGCACGCGTGCGCAGCTCCTCACCGCGCAGGGGCTTGCCGGCGTCAAAGCGCACGAGCTCCGTGTAGGGCGGCAGGACATCCTCGGACAGCTCTCGCCCGCGACGAAAGACGCCGCGGTAGTCCTCACCCGCCAGCTCGTACAGTCCCGCCGCGTGGAAGTAGCGCAGCCGCTCGGCGGGCGGATCGATCGCCTCCACCGCCACGGAGGTCTTGACGTGTTCGCGCCGATAGCTCGTGGCGGCCGTGTCAGGCAGGTACCACGAGTCCAGCTCGACGATCAGCGTGCGCCCGGCGGCGATCTGCTCGGCCGCCTGCTCGGGCAGCGGCCGGTAGGGCTGCATCTCGTGGATATCGACCCCGAACAGCAGCTCCAGGTCCTCGACATAGGGCTTGAAGAAGGTCCACTGGTCGCCCTCGAAGTCCATCCGCAGGGTGCACCCCATCGCCGCCAGCGGCTCCTCGCCACGGGCGTGCAGCAGCTCGACGATCACGTCCGTGTAGCAGTTCGTTTCCACGTAGGTCCGCTCCGGTGAGTGGAGCGGATGGGGGCTATAGCTGGCCGGGTCGAGCCCAAGCAGGCTGACCGGTCCTGTCGCCGTGGCGCTCATCGCTCATCCCGTGGCTGCCTTGGCCTGCGTTGGATGCGCGCCGCCGTTCTCTGAGCGAGCGCCGGCGTTGCCCGGGGCTCCCCAGAGCTGCTCGCGAACGGCGGCCGGCCAGGCCGCGGGCTCGAATCCGTGTGTGTGCAGCAGCGCGATCGTGATCCGCTCGAGACCGAAACCGAGACACGCGGTGTGTGCCGTCCCGCCGCCGCCGAGCACGATCCCGTAGGCGGCGGTGAAATGCTCCTGGTGGTAGTTGAACGACGCCACCGCCGTCCGCTCAGGGCCGGCGATCTGCGTCAGCACCTCGAACTTCAGCTGCTGCTCGCGCTGACTGGCGGCGAGCATGCGCCCGCTGCGTCCGAAGAACGGGTCGCTCGCCACCTCGAGCTCGACCTTCAGGCCGATCCCGCCGAGCAGCTCGACCGCGCGCCGACGCCACACATCGCGCCAGGCCTGCACGGTCTCGGGCTCGCCGATCCGGACCATCTCGCGCTGGTGGAACATCTGCAGGCGCGCCGGGTCTCCGGAAGGCTCGTGCCGGAACACGTACGAGCCGCCGGCATCGATCATGACGCCGCCGGGCGCCACCGCCCCGCGGGCGGCGATCGCCGGATACACCGGGTAGCAGGCGGCGGGCGTGAGCACGAGGTCGGTCATGCCCTGGAACTCGCTCCAGTCCTCGTGCCGGCTGGCCCGTTCGTACTGCTCGAGCGCGTCGTGCTCGGAGCCCGCGAACGCGAAGATGCTTCCCGCCAGATGCGGGAAGGATTTCAGATAGCCCACCGTCTCGAGGTCGTGGCGCGGCATCACGGGCGGAAAGCGCACCTGCTCGGGCGCTTCACCGGCGCCCGCGCGCGTGACCAGCGCGCCCACGGCCTCGCGGACGTCCTCGAACGCGCCGCCGCGGCCGTACACGCCGGGCACGCCCGTCTCGATCAGCAGGCGCTGCCGGACGAGCGCCGAGAGCAGCGCCGCCTGGTCTGCGCTGGCCGGGCGCGGCTCGGGCATCAGACGTCCTTGGCGATCAGCAGCAGGCTCGCGTTCGTATGGTGGATGCGCTCGTTCGCGACCATCAGGCAGGCCGACATCGTGTCGCGCAGATGCCGCCCGACGCTGAACGGGGTGTCGTTCTTGAAGCCCATGATCCCGCACACGCCGAGCGCGCCCTGGCAGACGCGCGGAGCCTGCTCTGAGGCCGCGATCTTGAGATTGTTGAAGCGCAGGGCGCAGGCCATCGTCCCCAGCCGCTCACGGCCCGGCTCATCGGAGGCCTCGACGAATTCGGTCAGCCCCGAGGAGACCTCTGCGCGCAACAGCGAGAGCTCGCTCATCAGGTGCGACAGCCTCAGCGCGGCCGGCGGCGTCTCGCCGGGACTGCGCTTGGCGGCCGCCCGCACGAACGCGCGCGCCCGCTCGAACGCGTCGGTCGCGATCCCCAGCCACAGGTGCGACCACAGGATGTGCGAAACCGGCACCATCGACTCGGCCGACACCCGCGGGAACGGCGTCGGCAGAACCTGGTCGGGCGCGATCGTGGCGCTGACCACGTACCCCGGCGAGCACGTGCCGCGCATCCCCAGCGGATCCCAGCTGCTGTTCTGCTCGAGCTGCAGCTGCTCCTTGCGCGCGAGCGCGGCCACCTGGTCGCTGGCCTCGGCCTCCGGGTCGCGCCGCAGCGTCACGAACAGATCGTCGGCGTACGCGCCGTAGCTGACGGTCGGCGCCTGCTTCTGAAACGTGCAGACCCCATCCCCGCCGGGTGTCACGGCGGCCACCGAGCGCCCCATGTCGCCGCCGGTGCCCAGCTCGGAGGTGACCGAGGCGACCAGCCGCTGCTCGCGGGCCACCGCCTGCAGGTACTCCTCGAACCAGTCGGCGTCCTCGAGATGGCGCGCGATCGTGATCACCTGGATCTGGTGCATCGCGAACACCATCGCGCTCGCGCCGCAGCGACGCCCGAGCTCGAAGCAGGCCTCGGCGATCGTCTCGAACGCCACGCCGGCGCCGCCCAGCTCGGTGGGGATGAACGCCGACAGCGCCTGCGCCTCGCGCAGCGCCTCGATCGTCTCAGTCGGAAAGCGCGCCTCGCGGTCGACGGAGTCGGCGTTGGGCGCGGCGACCTCGTCGGCCACGCGGATCACGGCGCTCATGAACGCCTGATCGCGAGCCTGGTCGCGATCCACCGAGACGCTCATGACACCGCCGGCTCGGCGCGCAGCTCGTTGAGAGCCGCCTCGATCGCCGAGATGCTTTCGAACACGCTGCGCTTGAGCATGCGGTCGGGGAACTCGACGTCGAAGTGGTCCTCGAGCGCCAGCATCACGTTGACGCTCGCGTGAGAAGTCATACCTGCGTGGTAAAGGTCGGCATCGGGCGTGAGCTCGTCGGCGTCGAGCGAGAGACGCCCGTGTTCAGCGATGATCTGGCGGATCTCCTCAGTCATGCGCTCATTATCGGATCGCTGCCTCGAACACTGAAGTCTAGTCTCGCGATCTTCTCCGACTCGCCTAACTCCCCGATTTCGCAACCACAACCGCCGCCGCGTAGGCCCCCTCGTGGCAGATGCTGAGCTCGAACTCGCTCAGCCCGGCCTCGGCGGCCAACTCGGCCGCACGGCCACTGAGCTCCAGTGTGACCCATCCGGCGCCGTGGCGCACCACCCCGATCGACCGCCACGGGATCGCTTCGTCGAGCGGGCGCAGCACCTTCATGGTCGCCTCCTTGGCCGCAAAGCGCCCTGCCAGGCGCTCGGCGATCGGTCCCTCGGCCGTGTCGCAGTCGCGCAGCTCGCCTTCGGTGTAGAAGCGCTTCAGGTAGCGATCGCCATGCTCGCGGATCGACTCGCGTACCACCTCGACAGACACGATGTCTATACCTACGCGCATTGACACGACTTGGGGATCCTCCCACATGGAGCGGGAGGGGCCCTTGTGATCGCTGTCTACTCGAGCACGATCGTGGTGGTGCGCGCGTAACGGCCGAGGCTTGGATACCTGGCGAGCAGACGATCGTCGAATGCGCCCGCACGGCCGGCCAGTCCGCGCTGCCATGCGCGCGGCAGCACGAAGCTGAGCGGCATCAGCGGGATGCTCGTCAGCTCCGCCTCTCTGTGCCAGAAGCCCGGAAAGGCCTCGGAGCACAGCTGCCAGTCGTCCACCGTGAACGGATGCTCGTCCTCCGTTCGAGCGCCCGGCGTGAGCATCCGCCCGACACGCAGGATCGGGTTGTGGGCGAGCGGCTCGAGAAACACCGCGCGCCCGTTCGCCGCCAGCAGCCTGCGCAGCTCCGCCAGCGCCAGACGAACATCGAGATGGTGAAGGATCGCCGTGCCCATGATCAAATCGAACGACTGGTCGGGCAGGCCGGTGTGGTGCGCATCGGCGACTTTCAGATCCACGCGCTCCCCGTAGCCTCCCTCCTCGGCCACTCGCTGCCCGTACTCGATCTCGGCCGCCGAGATATCGATGCCGACGATCTCCTTGGCACCCGCTTCCGCGAAATCCCTCGCTCCTAGGGCCGGCCCGCAGCCGTACAGAAGCACTCGCTTGCCGCGCGGATCGTAGAGCTCGGCGATCTCCTCGTTGCGGTTGAACTCGCCGATCGCCCGCCAGATCAGGACGCGGAGACGGTCAAAGCGGTCGCTTTTGGTGTCGTAGAAGACGCGCTCGCGATCGACGCGATCGGCCATGTCCGACATCGGCGCAGCTTAGCAGCGGCCCGGCACGACATTTCAGGGCGCACGATCCATCTCAGGCGCCACGGCTCATCTCGTCCATGCGTCTGCTCGTTTCGACCCGGACGCGGACCGTTCGCTAGGTTACGGGGGAGGCGGAGTGTGCGCGCGCTGGGGCTCCCCAGCGCGTCGAATCAGCAACCTTGAAGCGAGTCGACGACGATGTCTGGAAATGCAACGCAGGGGGGCCCCGGCGCTTGAGCTTTCGCGCTGGCGCCGTAGCTGCGCGGGCCTTTGCCCGCACCGCCTCCGTGACGGCCGAAGCTCCCGCGGTGCTCGCCTGTGCGGTCTCCGGAGGGATCGTCACGGGGAATCCCAACCAGCCGGCCAGCCGCGCGGACGTGATCGCGGCCGCCGTCGAGGCCGCCCGCGCCGGCGCCAGCATCCTCCACGTGCATGCGCGCGGCGCCGGCGGGGACATGAGCCAGGCGCTGGAGGACTACCTGGCGATCAAGCAGGCGATCCGTGAGGAGGTCAACGACGTCCTGCTCAGCTTCACGACCGGCGGGCAGCTCGGCGCGCCGGCGGAGGAGTCCCGTCGCTCGCTCCAGGCCGAGCCCGATCTCGCCACCCTGATGTGCGGCAGCATGAACTTCGGTCCCGGCGGCGACCTGCTGATCAGCTCGCCGGCGCTGATGGCCGAACTGCTCGAGCAGATGGCCGCCGGGGGGGTCGTGCCCGAGTACGAGTGCTTCGACTTCGGCATGGCGCTCACCGCGAGCAAGCTCGCGAGCTCGGCCAGCGGCGCGCCCGGCATCATGCACATGCTGCTCGGAGTCGTCGGCGGCGCGCCGGCCACTCCGGCGAGCATCTCGCTGTTCTCGGAGCTCGTCCCCAGCGGTGTGCCCTGGATGGTGACCGCGATCGCCCGGCACTTCCCGCTGATGGCCATCACGCTGGCGCTCGGCGGTCATGTTCGCACCGGCCTGGAGGACGTCGTCTACGTCACGCCCGGCGAGTACGCGGAGTCCAACGCCCAGCTCGTTACGCGTGCCGTGTCCATGTGCGAGGCGATCGGGCGGCCGGTCGCGACCGCGGCGCAGGCCCGCGAGATTCTCGGGATCGGCGACCGGCACGAGGCCTGAGGATCGGCGGCCGGGACGAGGCCTGAGGCCAGCGGCCGGCACGAGGCCTGAGGATGGGCAACCGGCACGAGGCCTGAGGCCAGCGGCCGGCACGAGCCTCGAGGATCAGCGGCCGCGCGGGGACTCAGCGCTCCAGATCGAACGCCCGCGCGGCCTCATCGGCCACGAGGCGAGCGATCGCGAGTGACGACGTTGCCCCAGGCGAGGGCGCGTTGCGCACGTGCAGCGCGCGCTCGGTCTTCGAGAAGACGAAGTCGTCGAGCAGCCTGCCGTCGCGACCGAGCGCCTGCGCGCGGATGCCGGCGAAGGCCGGTTCGACGTCGTCGCCAGCGAGCTCGGGCACGTACCGCGCGGCCGCGCGGACCAACGCCTGCGGCCTCCAGGCGCCGTGCAGCTCTCCTGCTCCCGCCCGCCAGTGGCGCGCCAACAGCCGCCACGTGCCCGGCCAGCCGACCGTGTCGAGCGCGTCGTGCGCTCTCACCCGGCTCAGCTCGTAGGCGTCGCGCGCCGCCGCGATCAACGCCGTCGGTCCGATCAGCACCTCGCGGTCGATGCGGCGCGTCAGGTGCACACCGAGGAACGGCAGCGCCGGGTCGGGCACGGGGTAGATCAGCGCGCGCACCAGCTCGCGGCGCGGCGCGCGCAGGCGCAGGTATGCGCCGCGAAACGGGACGATGCGCGGGTCCGTACCCGCGCCGCAGGCTACGGCCAAGCGGTCCGACCACGCGCCCGCGCAGAAGATCGCGTGGCGTGCCTCGGTCGTCCCGCGGGCGTGGCGCAGCTGCAGGTCGCGCCCATGCAGCGTGGCATCGTGCACCTCGCAGCTCGTGACGATCGTCGCACCCGCGCGAAGCGCGTCGAGCGCGTATGAGCGCGCCACGGCGCCAAAATCGACCACCCCCGTTCGGGGTGAGTGCAGCGCCGCGAGCCCGCGCGCATGCGGCTCGACTGCCTCGATCTCATCCCGCTCCAGCCAGCGCAGGCCAGGCACGCCGTTGGCCGTTCCCCTACCTAACAGCTCCCGCAGCCGGGGCAGCTCTGTCTCCCGTGTAGCCACGACGAGCTTCCCGCAGGCCTGATGGGGAACGTCGTGCTCGGCGCAGTACTCGTAGAGCTCGCTCGCGCCCTGCACGCATAGGTGCGCCTTCAGTGAGCCCGGCGCGTAGTAGAGCCCCGCGTGAATCACGCCCGAGTTGTGGCTCGTCTGATGCGCTCCGAGCCGCGCCTCGCGCTCGAGCAGGCACACCGACAGGCGTCCGTGGCGGCGGCTCAGCTCGCGCGCGAGCGCCAGGCCGAGAATGCCACCGCCGACAATCGCCAGATCGCAGCGTGGCGGCGGCTCGGTGCTCGCGTCGCGCTCGTGTTCGGCGGTCTCCCCCGGGGAGCTCCCCTGTGAGGAGAGGCTCAAGTGGGGCATCTACGGAGAAGGCGCAGCCGCTGCGCCCGGCCCGCCCGGGGCGGTCGCCGCGGCGGCGTCGAGCAGGCCTGCTCCATACAGGTCGCTGTCGGATGGCCCGCCCAGCTTGCGCGCCGTCGCCCGCAGCCTGGCCGTCACCTGCGCCGGCGTCGGCCGCGCTCCGAGCACATGGCTGGCGATGATCAGGGCCGCCGTCGCGGCCACGTGCGGCGCCGCCATCGAGGTGCCTTCGTATCCGTCGGGGAATCCGAACTTGCGCGGCGAGCTGCCCGTGAACGTCATCTGGAACACGTCCCGACCCGGGGGCAGTTCGGGGTGGCAGTTGGGGTCGCCCGGCAGGTTCGCGTCCGCGCCTCCGCCCGGCGCAACCAGCGTCAGCCGGGTGCCGTAGTTGGAATATCCGGCCAGGCAGCCGTGTTCGGTGGTCGCCCCGACCGCGATTACGTGCGGGGCCCGCGCCGGGTACGCAATCGCCGCATGGGCCTCGTTGC
This sequence comes from uncultured Solirubrobacterales bacterium, assembly GCA_963713895.1. Taxonomy (GTDB): domain Bacteria; phylum Actinomycetota; class Thermoleophilia; order Solirubrobacterales; family Solirubrobacteraceae; genus Palsa-744. The sequence continues at coordinate 359,280 of OY970210.1, forward strand.
CCGCCGCCGCGACCACCACCACGCCCCGCCGGTAGGCGTACTGCAGCGCGCCCAACAGCTCGGGGATGTCGTGACCCGTGATTTCGGTCCCGAACTCGAGGCTCATGTTGATCACCTTGGCCCCATGCTTGACGGCGTAGTACACGCCTTCGGCGATCGTCAACGCGTACCCTTCGCCTTCGTTGTTGAGCACCTTCACGGGCATGATCCTCGCGCCGAACGCCAGCCCCGTGAGGCCGAGCCCGTTGTTCGTCTCCTCGGCGATCGTGCCGGCCACGAACGTTCCATGGCCGTTGCCGTCGTTGGGATAGGGGGTGTGACTGACGAAGTTGTAGCCTTTAACGAACTGGTACCTGCCGAAATCCGGTGAGCGGCGAAACGGGCCCCGGTTCGCGTAGGCGACCCCGGTGTCGAGCACCGCCACGATCACGCCCGCTCCTCCGGGCGCCCCGTCGGCGGCGACGTTGGCCCACGCTTCCGGCGCGTCCACGCCGAAGGTCCCCACGAAGTTCCACTGCAGCTGCTCCCAGTCGGCGGCGTCTTTCCCCTCGCCACGATCGTTCGGAATCCAGCTGGCGCCGGCGATGTGCGCGATCGGGTCCGGCCTGGCACCACTTGCAGCCGCAGGCATTCCGGCGCCGCGCACGGCGAGCGCGAGGAACACAGCAGCGGCGAGCACGAGCGCCCGCGCGCTTGCGCTGCCCGACGGCCAAGCGCCCGCAGCCGTCCGATGACCTCTTGTAGGCGACATGGCTCTATTGCGTAATGATCTCGTGCGTGAGCTCGCTCCGCGGCACCTCGGCTGAGACGCGCATCCGTGGCGCCTGCCCGCGCCGCCCGTGCGCCTCGCCGGTTCGCCAGGGCGCTTGTCCACAGGTCTGATCCAAGCCACGCGACGATGAGCGAGCTGCCCGATATCTCAGAGCAGGATATCTACTTCATGCGCCTGGCCCTACGCGAGGCCGAACGTGCGCCCGAGCATGAGGACGTGCCGATCGGAGCCGTGCTCGTGTGCGACGGCGAGGTCGCGGCCGCGGCCCACAACGAGCGCGAGCTGCGCCAGGACCCGACCGCCCACGCCGAGATCATCGTCCTGCGCGAAGCCGCGCGACGCGCCCGCACGTGGCGCCTGCTCGACAGCGTCCTATATGTCACGCTCGAGCCGTGCGCCATGTGCGCCGGCGCGATCGTGCTCGCGCGCGTGCCGCGCGTCGTGTTCGCCGCCACCGACCCCAAGGCCGGCGCCGCCGGCAGCGTGCTCGACGTTCTGTGCGAGCCGCGACTCAACCACCGCCCTGACGTGAGCGCCGGCGTGCTCGCGCCCGAGAGCGGCCAGCTGTTGAGCGGCTTCTTCGCGTCGCGGCGATAGGGCCTTTAGGTCGCCGGCAACGGGGTTTAAACGCCGGCCCCGCGGGTAGCGCTAGAGTCAAGAACGGCTTGGAGCAAACACCAGGTTCGGACCATTCGATCTCCAAGGGGAGGGTAATCATGCTCGAACTAAAGAAGATGCGCTTCCGCACAGCGGGGGCTGTTGTCGCGATCATCGCCCTCGCGCCGGTCGCAGCCGCGCACGCAGCGCCCGGCGCGGGGAAGCTGATGGCACATCCGAAGAGCGTCATGATCAACACCGACACGACCATCGCCGGCAGCGGGTTCGCCCCGAACACGATGGTCACGCTGACGGAGTGCGGCGCCACCTCCTGGCTCGCGCCCAACGATCCCTGTAACACCGAAAACGTCAAGACGGTCGAAACGAATGCGAAGGGTCGCTTCAGGACCCCATTCGAAGTGCAGTTCTGTCCTGAAGCGAAACGGGCACATCAGCCCACGACGGTCATCTGCTACGTCGGCGTGCAGTACTACATCGAAGACGTCGGCAAGCTCGAACCCGCCGCCAGGCTGAAGGTCACCTATCCGTGACCGCCGCCCTCTAGAGGATCCGTCGGTCGGGCGGTCGTGCATGAGGCGCGCGACCGCCCGCCGGTTGTGCCGCGGGCTGCGAATAGCTCGTGCCGGCGTTGGTGGAGCGCACGAAGCCGATGCCGTTGTCCTGGTCGCAGCCCTCGAACGCCGCAAGGCGCGCCGGCGTGCCGCAGCTCGACGCAGCGGGCACGGTGCTGGCACAGCCGCTCGGCGGTCGGGTACGATGCCGCGACCGTCCCAGATATCGGGGATGGAACCCAAGGCAGGCAACCGAAAGGCAGGAGATGAGGACAAGGAGAATGATTCTCGCGCTGGCCGCATGCGCGGCGGGTGTGTTCGCGTTTGGGACCACAGTCGCACAGGCGGCGACGCCGACGTTCGGGTTCGGGCACGCAGCGGGAGCCGCAAGCGCCCCGATGACGAAAACGCCCAAAGCCAAGGAATACACACTCTGTACGGAATACTTCGAGAGCTGCGGGCCCATGTACGTGTACAAAAAGACCCACACATGGGAATCGGGCTCCATCTGCTGGGTATACGAAGGCGAAGAATGCCCAGGACTCGGGTACCTCCATGGGCCTTACGTCAAAGGACAGAAAGGGAAAGTGGTCTACGACTTCTATGGCCCGGAAGGTGAACCCGAAGCGGGCTACTTCGAAGTGACCAAAGTCAAGAAATCACACCCTGCGAAGTACGAAGGGACGTGGTGGACGTTCGGCGCCTCCTACGGCGCGGTCTCCATCGAAACGTGAGAACTGGCAGCATCCGGTAGGTCGTAGTTCCGGCGCGCACGATGCCCGAGGTGGCAAGTCGTGCGCGCCGGGCGACTTGGCGAGGCGCGAAGCGCTCAAGGCTGCCTGACGTCGCAGCACTCCATGATACAATTGCATCATGGCACAATCGTATGTCGACCGGCCCTCTCCCGCCGCCGCACTCTTGCAACTCGCCCGCCTCAAGGCCGGGATGAGTCAGCGGGAGCTTGCGGAGCGGGCATCGGTTCCCGCGACGATGATCTCCGCCTATGAGCGAGGTATGCGTCAGCCAGGCCTCGAGACCCTGCTTAGGCTGCTCCATGCCGCCGGCTTCGAGTTGACGATGAAGCTCGAGCCATACGATCCTCATGACGACGTTCTGGCCAGCCTGGAGCGGAATCGAAGGCCGAGCGAACGCAGTCGGCGTGATCGTCAGATCGAGGCGTGGCGGCGAGCAGTCCCGATCACGAGGGACTCGTGAGCGCCTCCGGCGCGTCCGGTGGCAATGGCCCTGATGCCGCGGCGATCGTGTCCGTGCTCAATCAGCACGGCGTTCGCTACGTGGTCATCGGCGCTTTCGCCGCCATTGCTCAAAGGGCGCCAATCGCAGCCACCCGGGACATCGACTTCACCCCTGACAGCGCCGCCGACAACCTGCGGAGATTGTCCGCGGCGCTCAAGGAGCTGGGCGCGCGTGTCCGGACGGATGCGCTGGGCGGTGGAGTCCCCTTCGACCACGATGCGGCCTCGCTGCGACGCGCCTCCGTTTGGAACCTGATCTGTCGCTATGGAGAGTTCCACATCGCCTTCGAGCCCTCCGGGTTCGCGGGCGGCTACCCCGAACTGGCCGAGCACGCCCATCGCGTGCTCGTCGAAGGGGTCGAGTGCAGCGTTGCGGACCTCGACGACGTGATCCGCTCCAAGGAGGCTGCGGGACGCCCCAAGGATCTCCAGGCTCTACCTGAGCTCTACCGGTTCCGAGCCGCCCAGGCGGCCGGTCCCGACGCCGACTGACGAGCGCGTCAACGCCGCGCTCATAGCGTGCCGCCAGCTCGAACAGAAACTCGACGCACGCCTCCCGCCCCGCGTCATGGCCGAAAAACGGAGGGGGAGGGATTCGAACCCTCGTCGGAGGAAAACCCCCCGAAACGGTTTTCGAGACCGCCGCATTCAACCGCTCTGCCACCCCTCCGGGGGGACTGGCGGATAGGCTAGTGCATGGGGGCAGGCGTCCGGGATGGGTCCGCCTCGGGGTTTGGTTCCAAACGATCCGAGCCGGGAGGCGGTCAGGCGGCGGCCGTGGAGCCGCCGGTCTTCGCCTGTGGGTCAGGGTCGACGAGGCTGACGCGCTCCCCGGTGGGCAGCTTGGCTTCGAGTGTGATGCCCATCGCGGCCATGAGCCGGACAACGTTGTCGGTCGTGGGGTTCGCGGTAGCCGAGGTCAGCAGTCGCCTGACGCTGGAGGCGTCCAGGCCGGCACGGTCAGCGAGGGCGCGCTTGGTCATACCCTGCTGCTCACGGGTGGCCTCAAGGAGCGTCAGTAGCGCGTTGCGCGAGCGCGGACACGGCGCGAGTGAGGCGGGCCCCGAACCTCACTCGCTGCATCAAGAGGTGCAAGACCTCCTGGCCGTCCTGGAGACATTCGACCGGCCGGTGGACGTTTTGGGTCACTCCTAGGGGGGCCTGGTGGCGCTCGAGACAGCTCTGGTCACCGACCGGATCGGGCGGCTGGTCCTCTACGAGCCCTCCATCGATGATGATCCGGGCTCCCCGGCGTCGTCGAGCGCGTAGCGAGTCTGCTGGGCGCCGCCCGCGATGAAGATGCAGCGATCACGCTACTGGTAGAGCGCAGCGGGGTGCCGCCGGTGCGCTACATGCGTCAGATAGCAACGATTGGCTGTCTGACAACCACAGGGTGGGCAGTCGTGGATCTCATTGATGCTGTCGCCTCTGGGCAATGCTCGTCGCTGCGAGGGAGCGGCTGACTCGATGTCGGCCGCTCCCTGTCGGACGCTACTTCGCGTTGTTTGATCTGGTCAGCGACTTGCTTGCGCTGTCCACAACGTCGCGAAGGAACTCGTACTGCGTATGGACCAGCCGCTGCGCCATCTCCAGGGCGGAGTCGGTGATCTCCTCCCTCCTGGATGGGCCCTCGCCGCGCGGCGGCAGAACACGGTCAACGGTCTCGGTGAACTTGCGTACCGCCTCGATCGCGCTCCGCGCACCCTCATCGAGTGATTTGAGCACGTCCTCAGACAGCTCCGCGCTTCGCTCCACTGCGATCCTCGCATCGCCTCCCCTATGGGCTACGCGACGTTTCGAAGCAGCCGCCTCCTTTTTCGTTTCCGCCGGGCGGCGCTGCGTTTTCGCCGCCGGACGGCGTTGGGTCTTTGTCTCGGGCATCAGCTCCACCACTTTCAGGGTCTTGGCCTCAATATCTAATGTGCGAAGACGGTCCGGGGCCCAGCGCTCAACTTGCGGGTTCGCCGCGACCCAGTTCCGCCTAGCCGCTGAGGACGCTAGACCAGCGGCATCGCCGCGGCATCCGGAGAAACTCTCACTTGGTCGCGGCAGACTACGTTTAGTCTGGAGACATCAGCGCGATCCAGCTGGTAGCGACGCACTGTCACAGCCTGTGGGGGGCCATGCGAGGCCCCCGGTCCGCTCGCAGGACAGCCGCTGCGAATAGCGTGGCAGCCTCGCCAGGCGCGAGCCGATCGTCGACCGCACGGCCTCGAGTGTAGGCACGCCGCCGTCCGGCACGGGATCGAAGATCATCACCCCGCCGATGTGCATCGTCGCGCCCTCGTCGCGCTGCTCGAGCTCCAGGAACGTCGCGTCCAGTGCCGTCAGCCGGTCTGGCATGGCCTCGTCGCCTCAGACGTGAGCCGGTTCCGGTCGGGAATGCAAGAGTGGGTCCTGCAGAAGCCGCGCTGGAGGCACGAGCAGCAGCTGGATGTGCACCTCGACCTCACGGGCTAGGCCACGGAAGACTACGCTAGATTGCGTCGCCCCCGAACGAGAGTAGGCAGACATGGCGAGCGGTCAATTGGCGCAGAGCCGCGTTGGTGTGTTGGGAAGCGGCGAGGTTGGGCGGCGCCTGGCGGCAGGGTTCGCCAGTCGCGGCCACCGCGTGATGATCGGCACCCGCGACGCTGAGAAGCCCGAGCTACAGGAGTGGCTGTCCGGCGATGGGGCGAGCGTCGAAACCGGTACGTTCGCCGAGACCGCCGCGCACGGCGAGCTGCTCGTGCTGGCCGTGCTCGGCAATGCCGCGGAGCAGGCGATCACCGACGCCGGACCGGAGCACTTCGGCGGCAAGGTTGTGATCGACGCGATGAACCCGCTGGACTTCTCCGACGGCTTCCCGCCAAAGCTCTCGATCACGGGCGAGGATTCGCTTGGCGAGCGAGTGCAGCGCGCATTGCCCGACGCGAAGGTGGTCAAGGCGTTCAACACGATCGGCAACCAGTACTTCGTGGACCCGAGCTTCAGCGAAGGCCTGCCTACGATGCTGATCGCCGGAGACGACGGGGACGCCAAGCGCACCGTCGGTGACGTGCTGACGGATTTCGGCTGGCCTGACCCGGTCAACATCGGCGGTTTCCAAGGCTCGCGCGAGCTCGAGGCGATCTGCATCGTGTGGGTCAAGATCGGCGGTTCCCGAGGCTCCTGGGACCACGGGTTCAAGCTGCTCGTCGGCTAGCTGGCAAGAACCCCGATGTGGAATGAGCGGGGTCTCGGCCGCGGAGGTGGATGACCTTTATTCCGACCTGGTTCGCTGTCCGGCAGATTGCAAGTCCCCAACGTCTTGGAACGCTCCGCCGTCGGGCCGGGATCCTGCTTGACAGGGAGTGGACGGGTCCGCACCCGGGGGTCATGGATCAAGACTGGCGCGACGACGCCGTGTGGGCGGCGCGGCTGGAGGTAGACCGAGAGCGGGCTGAGCGCAACCAGACCAGGGCACAGCGCCGAGTTTCCGCAGCGATCCTGAAGCGCACCGTCGAGCTGGGCGCGGCTGGAGTGGCGCTTACCGGCTCGACCGCTCGCGCCCATCGAACTCCTGGGCGTATAGATCGGTTGTTGTGAATTGGCCAGAGCTGCGGATACCGCGCTGCGCCGTTCGGTTGGAGTCGCCTCAGCCGCGGACGCGACGGTATAGGCTCTGGGCGGCCGCGATCAGCTGAGCTCGTGTGGGACCGCCGGCGCCGCCGGTGCTGAAGCCGACGAGGTAGTAGTAGGGGCCGACTGCAAACGCGACGTTCGCATCAGTGGTTGAACCGTGGTAACCGAAGCCGCGTGCGCCGGGGATGCCCGAGACAGTGAATGCGCTTTCGCCACGCCTGAGCGCCTGCTTGAGCTGGGCGGCGATCTCGCCGCTTGCGCCCTGGGCCGAGCGGAACTGCTCGACCACCGAGAGGCCGCCTTCGTTCGCGACGCCGCCCGTGGACGGTGCGAGGTGCTCCTCCAGGCCCGCGACGAAACCCAGCGCCTTGAGGCTGGCCGCTTCGGAAGCCCGCTGATCGGGTTCGTCTTCGGCGACCGAGCTCTGCGCGCTCGTACTGAGCGTAGGCTGACCCTGCGGGACAAGGCCTGGCATTTCGCCGGCTCGAAGCACGCTTCCATGTGCGCCGCGCAGCGCGGCCGGAGTTCCCAGCGGTACGGTGTTGGCGACCGATCCCGTACCACTCGAGGGCGTTGTGGCCTTGGCCGTCGTCGCGCTACTCGAGGTGCTGCTGCCGCCGCAGCCGGAAAACGCGATCGCCACCACAACGGTCGCGACGGCTACGAGCCCCGCCTTCATCGCCCGCAGCTTACTTGTTAGGGGCCTTGGGGACCTGCCAGCCCTGGGCGTGGCAGGGACCGAACCGGAGGCGTGCTTTGGCTCCTAGAGGGCCAGCTCGTCCTCACCGGGCATCTTGATTTCGAGGTAGAGGGCGAGCTGGTCACGGTCGTCCGGATCGAAGGGATGAACGCCGAGTCGTTGCCACCGGGTGCGAGCTCTATGGTGAGGGCGGTTGCGAGGACCGCTCGGCACGCCGCCTCGTCGTTCAGCTCGACCGCAGTGGCGAGGACGTGGGTAGCGAGGGTGGTCCCGATCATAAGCTTGAATAACGCCGACCGTGATGGGACCAAGTCTTGTCGCGTTGCCTGCCGGAGGTACTCATGAGCCGAGCTGTTATCTATGAGACGTTTGGGGGTCCCGAGGTACTGGAGCTGCGGGAGGTTCCGGAGCCGCACGCCGGCCCGGGCGAGGTCCGCGTCCGCGTAGCGGCCGCCGGTCTGAATCCAATGGACTGGGCTATTGCCTCGCGGCCCGAGGCGGCGGAGCAGTTCGGCATCAGCGTGCCATCCGGCTTCGGAAGCGACTTCGCCGGCGTCGTGGACGAGGTCGACGGCGGCGTCAGGGGTTTTGCTGTGGGCGACCGTGTCTACGGTGGCGCGCTGGGCAGGGCCGTTGCCGATTTCGTGGTGCTCAAGACGCCCAGCGAGCGGCTCTGGCATACGCCGCAGGGGATCAGCGACGAGGTGGCAAGCACGCTCGCGGTGGCCGGCCTGACCGCCGCCGCCGCGGCGATCGACCTGCGGTCTGGCGACACCGTGCTGGTCGGCGGTGCCGCGGGCGGTGTGGGCGTGTTCGCCGTCCAGCTCGCGAAGCTCGCGGGCGCCAGGGTGATCGGGACCGCCTCGGAGAGCACGTTCGGGTTCCTGCGCCAGTTCGGCGCCGAGCCTGTGGCATACGGCCCTGGACTGGCGGGCCGGGTACAGACCCTGGCTCCTGAGGGCGTGACCGCGGCAACCGACCTGTTCGGCACCGAAGCGGCTGAGACCGCGCTTACGCTCGGCGTACCGCCCGAGCGGATCTCCACCATCGCCGCAAGGCCCAACCCGCCCGGCGGTGTGCGCGCGACCGGTGCCGTCAACGCGGGCCCGGACGCCGTAAAGCGAATCACCGACGCGATCCTTGCCGGCAAGATCACCGTGCCGATCGCCGCGACCTTCCCGATCGAGCAGATCCGCGATGCTGTGACACTGCAAGCCGGACGCCACGTCCACGGCAAGGTCGTGATCACGCTGTAACCCCCCCGGTTCGTCCCTATTAGTGGCGGCGGCGTGTGTGGTAGGCGTCGGGCGGTGCGGCAGCCGCGGCCCTGCAAGTCGCGCGGCCCCTGGTGGTCCCGCGAGCGGCCGCAATTTACGGGCACGACCGGCTCGGGGGACTCGTCAACGATTACAGCGTCGCCGCATCAAGTCCTCTCCGATGAAAAAGGCAACGCCGCACACGGAGCATGACGAGCCCAATATTGGCACCCTTCACGGTCTGTCTGGACGGGCCGAGCACGGACGCGCCGACGCGCAGTGCGCGATCGAGCTCGGGGTCGCGGGCCTGGGCGATACGGGGATAGGCGGCCGGCACAACCCCGGTGTAGCACCTCTGTTGCACCAAACATTTGTGTGTCTGGGCCGGCGCGCGAGCGCGCAAGCGTCTCAGGTTGTACGGGTCTTCTCCGCGAACCGCTCGCGGGCTGCCTGGCGTGAGACGCCGAGAGCGATGCCGATTTCGCCCCAGGAGCGGCCGTTGGCGCGCGCGAGCGCAACTAGCTCGTGGACACGAGCCTCCCCGGCGCGGACACTGTCAACGGCCTCTGCGAGCGTCCGCAGGTCGGTCGTGTCGTCCATCGTGACACCAGACGGGTCGAACTCGTCGGCGAGCTTCGCCGCCCGTTGGATCTCCGCTTCGGTGTGGATGGCTTTCGCTCCGGTCATCTGTGGGGTAGATATTGAGGGCGGGCGCGCATCGCGTGGACGATCACCGGGTCGTCGGTGTCGATGCCGAGTACGCCGATCTCGAGCAGGTCGCCATCGCGGGCGGGGCCGACGCGCATCGTGAAGTCGTCGTCGAGTCGCCACTGCGCGACCGGGTTGCGGATGGCATGGGACATATCCTCGTCAGCGATCTCGTGCTTTCGAGCGGTCTGCGCGATGCGCACGGGATGACAAGATACCTTGTCACACGAGGCCTGTCAAGGAGCCTTGTCGGGCTAGTCCGGGTCAGCGTTGGCTCGGAGATCGAAACTGACCTCGCGCCAGATCCGCGCCACCCGATGTGCGGGTCGTGCGGTCTCAGCGGTTTCTAGCGGTTTCGCGGCGCTTCGGTAGTCGGCCGAGCCCCGGTAAGAATCCCACTCAACCATGCCGAATCTGGCTTACCAGAGCCAAAAAAGAGGACCCGCCTCGGAGAGGCGAAACGCCCGCAGTTCGGATTTCGAGACCGCCGCATTCAACCGCTCTGCCACCCCTCCTGGGGGACGCGCGGATAGGCTAGTACATGGGCGCGGGGTGCGGGGGCGGCATAGCGAGCGCCCGTCTCCGACGGCCGAGCGGCGTCGGCGCAGCATGACGAATCCATTATTGGGACCCTTCGCGCATTTTTGGCTTGCTAGAGCGGAAACGCGGGTTGCGGACATTGAGTATTCGCGCTAGCCAGGTGCGGTTTCAAGACTGTTATGACTTGGCCGTGCAGAGCGGAATATCGACTCCTCGCGCCACAAGTGCTGAGCAGCGCGACGCCTACGTGGACGTGATGCCGGCCTCCGCGCGGCACTCCTCGTGTTTGTGAGTCTTGATACGTTGGGGGGACGCTTTTTCGATCTAAACGGCCCGGAGCCTGCTTTGGGCCTCACTCGGGGAGGGGGTCCTCATGAGACTTCGGCCTGGTTGCTTGCGATTCGGCGTTGGGCTGGTGCTGGTGGCAGCGGGGGTGCTCGGCCCGGCGGCGAGTGCGTCCGCGGAAACCGTGTCTTTCACCGGGCAGGAATGCAGGACCTGGGAAGTGCCAGTGGGGGTGAGCGGCGTCGGCATTCGTGCGGTCGGCCAGGTTGGACAGCCGGGGGAGGGCGCCCCAGAATACGGGGTCAGAACGACGCACGGTGGTGCCGGGGACGCGGTGTCCGCGACGCTGTCGGTGTCAGCCAAAGAGCTGCTCGATGTATGTGTCGATGAAGGCGCTGGCGCGGGTGCCACGGCGGGCCCCTCCAACGAATACAGTGGCGGCGGCGGCGGCGCCTCCGGGGTTGGAGTGGGCAGCGACTTCTCCGCACCGGCGTTGATCGCGGGCGGTGGTGGTGGCGGCGGCGCCTGCTTCTGCTACACCGTCCCGGGAGGCAACGGCGGTGCCGCCGGTCACGGAGGGGAAGCGGGCGTGAACCACGAAGCACTCGAACCCGGTGTGAATGGGGAAGGAGGCGGCATCGAAGGAGGGGCGCTCTTCACATCCTCAGGCCCGGGTAAGGGCCAGAACGGAAAATTTGAATCGCGCGTAGCCCCAGGAGGTGGAGGTGGCGGTGGCTATGTAGGTGGTGGTGGCGGCTTGGGAGGGTCACCGGAAGGAGTTTTGGGCGGTCCGGGCCAGGGGGGATTCCATCGAGGCGGTGGTGGTGGCGCCGGCGGCGCCGACTACTGTGACGAAGCGCTCGTCACATGCACGACCGAAAAAGCGGTGAGCAAAGGCGCCGGCAGTGTCACGCTCACGTATACGGCTATCCCCGCGCCGACGGCGAAGATCGAATCGCCGGCGGGCGACAAGACGTACACCGTCGGCAAGGTCGTCAAGACGAAGTTCTCGTGTGCGGACGGAGCAGGTGCTCCAGGCATCGAATCGTGCACCGACTCCAACGGCGGGTCCGGGACCTCGGGTCGGCTGTACACCGCGTTGGCCGGAATAAACACCTATACGGTTACCGCGAAAAGCAAAGACGGCGAGGTCGCCACAGCGCAGATCACATACGCGGTCGCACCGAAAGGCTCAAAGGTCTATCAGTTCTGCGGGTCCTTCGTTGGCTGCTCCAACTATGCGTTCATCGTCAACGCCAGCAAGAAGACATGGGAAATCCCGACGTTCGGGGAAAATGGCGTGATCGAAACTGTCAAAGTTGCCAAAGAGCCTACGAAAACCGAGTTCCGGGCGACTTCGGAAGAAGACCAAGGCTGCATTTACGTCGCGGTGAAAACGAAAACGGGATACAACACGGAAGCCGAGCCGGGGGACTGGGAATGCAGCGGCGTCACAGAGGAAACCTGGTTCGCGTTCAAGCTGTGAGCGCTCAGCTTAGGGCCTCGCCGCGCGCTCGGTGCCGCGCTGGGAGCGCGTAGCTCGAGCGCGCGAGGTCCAGGGTTCGCCGAAGCCCACGCCAACGTCCTCTCTCTGCTCTCGGCACCCTCGATCACCCGCCGAGAGGTCGAATCGGAGAGCCGCGAGCCAGACAGGCTCGCCGCAGCCACGATGCGCTGGCGGGGCGGCGCGCGTATGGTTGCAGCATGAGCCACGCCACCGACGCGAGCATCGATCACGGCGAACGCGCTGTCGCTCGTGTGCCGGTCCTGTGGCAGCTCGAGATCTCCCATTACAACGAGAAGGTGCGCTGGGCGCTGGACTACAAGCGAATTCCTCACATCCGCCGCTCGCTGCGGCCAGGGCTCCACATCTCGGAGGCCAGGCGCCTGACTGGTGACACCGCGACGACACCCGTGCTCACGATCGACGAGCGCTCGATCGGCGATTCGACGCGAATCATCGCTGCAATCGAGGAGCGTTGGCAACAGCCACCGCTGTATCCCGAGGATGAGAAGCAGCGGCATCGCGCTCTCGAGCTGGAGGAGTTCTTCGACGAGGAGCTCGGACCGCACGTCCGCCGTGCGTTCTATCAAGAGCTGCTCCCCCATCCGGAGCTGGTCGTGCCGCTGTTCGCGGACGGTGATCCGGTCGCGGCGCGGACGCTGCTCCGGGGATTCCCCGCCCTGCGTACGGGCATCCAGCGGGTGTTCGAGATCACGAACGAGACAGCCGCGGAAAGCCGTGCCAAGACGGTTGCCGCGATGGACCGGCTCGAGCGTGAAGTCTCCCCAAGCGGGTTTCTGGTCGGTGGCTCATTCACAGTTGCCGACCTCACGGCCGCGGCGCTGTTCTACGCGGTAGCCCGTCCTCCTGAGTTCCCGTACCAGATGGTTGCCGACGATGACCTCCCGGATTCCTGGCGCGCGTTCCTCGACTCCTTGGCCCAGCGGCCCGGCGGTCAGTGGGTGGCCGAGATCTACCGTCGGCACCGCGGCCGGTCGCATGAGCTCACGCCCGGCGAAGCGGCCACGCTGCCCGCCGATTCTGGCGCTTGACCGAAGCGCGATCGGACCGGTGAAGTTGGAGCAGGCGTCTGCTCCGGTGGCAGGTGAAATGGCCGAAGAGCCCAGATCGAGGCGTATGTGATGCTTCAGTCCGCGACCCCGACCTGGTGGAGCTTTGACGACGGTCAGTCGGGAGGATCAATCGCGGCGATGTCGCCGCGCGCGGGCTCAGGCTCGGGCAGCTGCGGAGCGAGCGATAGTGATCTCCCAGTAGCCAGCCGCGAGATTCGCTGCCCCAGCAACCAGGAAGAAGGCTGCCCATCCGTAAGCCCCGTACGAGAGTATGAATGCGCCAATGCCGGCCGCGACGATGCCACCGGCAATACGCATGACCCCAAACACGCGGAGATGGCGGTACTCCCATGGGATGATCAGGCGTTGCAAGCCGGATCGCGACGGAGATGCCCACCACTCGCGCAGACGTTTCGCGGCGGTGTTGTGGTTCGGTGCGTTCATCGGGGCCGTCCTGCTCATGCTCGCTTCAGGAACCTCAAATAGAACGCCGCGAACACCAGGACAATCCCGACGTTTACCATCAGGCGCTCCCAGATCCGATGCCTGAAGAACAAGACGTCCACGCCGACCACGACGGTTACCAGCGCGAGTACGTAAAGGACGATGCCTGCCTGCCTTTCCATCGTTCCACCCTACTGCTCGAGGACGCCGTCGCGGCCACGGATGACCGCGCCGGTCGGCAGCGTGTCGGGCGCTTCCACACAACGTCATCGGCGAGATACCTCCCGACCCCGGCAAATCGCCGCTCCTGAGAGCTTCATGGGCCGCGCGTGCGACCGCTCCGTTCTCGGCTGATGGCTAGCGCTGCATGCACAGTTAGCGAGCGCCTGAGCGACAGCCGAGCAGACGATTCTCGGCAGCGCCGGCCGACCATCGATTCATGCGTGCTTGGGGGCCGGAAGCAGGTGCGAGGGCAACATCCACGACCCACGCCCGATGCGACGGCCACGTCACGAGTGGCTGGTCACAGGGTCTCCCTCGCTCCCGCGCCGACAGAAAGTTACAGCAAATTACAGAAATCTGTGATGTTTGCTAACTTCTTGTGGTGGCGCGTAACCCATACAGCCCCGGCGTAGGGACGAGACCGCCGTACCTGGCGGGCCGCGAGCAGCAGATCCATCGGTTTCAGCGTCTGCTCGAGGACTATCCCGAGAAGCGGCGCAATCTTCGCGTCACGGGGCTGCGAGGTGTCGGCAAGACAGTACTGCTCAAGGAGTACGAGCGGATCGCCAGGCGCCACGACTGTGTGGTCGTGCGCCGCGACTGGAGCACGCGCCTCCGCGACGAGGCTGACTTTGCGACCGCGCTCGCCGGCTACCTCACGGAGGCGGTGGAGGCACTGAGCGTCAAGGCGAAGATCCAGAAGCGCGCGGCGGTTGCGATGAAGGCGATCGGCCAGGTGCAGCTGCAGATCGCCGACGGGGTGAGCGTGGCGGTGCGCGCAGGCTCCGAGCAGGCTGCGCCTTTCCTGCTCGAGGACAGGCTGCGAGAGGCGCTGACGCGCGTCGGTGAGGTCGCCCGGGCACGGGGACGGGGGGTGGTGCTTCTGTTCGACGAGGCCCATAGTGTTTACGACCGCCCGGCCAGGCGCCAGTTCCCTCTCGGAGCGCTTCTGTCAGCGCTCGTCGCCGTCCAGGACGACGACGAGCACCCGCTGCCCATCATGCTGGTCCTGTGCGGCCTGCCGCCGCTGGTCGGCAACATCCACGCCGCACGCAGCAATGCCGAGCGCCTATTTCGGGCCGAGACGATCAACAATCTCTCGCTCACCCCCGAGCCACCCGATGAGCTCAGCGCGGCTACCGCGGCACTCGTGCGGCCGGCCACCGACATCACCTATGCGCGTGGTGTTGCCGATCGGGTCGCACGCGACGTCAACGGCTACCCCTATTTCATCCAGTGGTATGGCGAGGCGCTATGGGAAGCGGCCGACCTAGAGGGGACGGCCGCGATCACCGCGAAGCTTTACGAGCGAGAGCGCGTCGCGATCCAGGGCAGTCTCGACGAAGAGTTCTTCGAGCCGCGCTACCGCGACGCCCGACAGGCCGACCAGGGCACTTTGCGAGTCGCGGCGTCGCTCGGTGGTGAGCGCTTCACCAAGGCCGAGCTCGACGCAGCCACCGGCCGCTCGACGGGAGCGCTCTCACAAAGCCTAATTCGACTCATAGCCGACAACATCGTTTACCGAGACGACCACGGCGTGTACGCCTATACCGCACCGATGTTCGGCGATTTCATGCGTCGCAGACATTCACGGCTCCCGGACGACGAGTAACGGGGAGGCACAAAATGGGTCAGAGGGGAGACGCCAGACCTCGAGAAGGCCCCATGCCCTGCCGGATGCGCTCGGGGTTCCTGTCGCGGTCCTCGCACGGAGCGCCGAGATCGAGGTGCAGGCAGCCATGCCGACACGGCAGGCTCGCTCGCACGGAGGTCTGGATGGTGGAGCCAGCGGCGGAGCTCGAGACGCCAGCCGAGCGCCCCGGGGAGCCGTTCCTACCCTCATCGTCAGCGGGACGGTCGAGCTGCGCGACCGCGCCCGGCTTGTGGGAAGCACGTGGGACGCCCGCGAAAACCCCAGTCCTGATGCGGGATTACGGCAGGGCCCGCGACTATGACAGACGGGGGTCGCCGCCCTCAGCGACGACTTCGACGAGCGCCGCGATCAGCCTTTCGCGTAGCGCCTGCGTGTCCGCAGAGCTTCTGCGCCCACGGGTGCGTGAGTGCGTCTGAGTGTGGCTGGAAAAGCGCTCAGCCACGCGGTTGATTTGGATCCCGTCCCCCATGATGCTGCCCTCTTTTCCCTCCGTCGTCCCTCTCGCTATTCCCTCTTGCGCCACTCGCCCCAAGCCCTCGTGCTGCGCCCGATGCTGTGGGCGGCTTGTGGGAAAAGGAGAACAGATGGGGGCAGATTTGTCAAGGGGTCCTGAAAATAGGGGCTTCGCGGGGCGAGTGACCCCCGTCTGTCATATACGGTGGTCACGCGCGCAGGGGTCTCGGAGAGCGTTTTTCACGAGGCTTTTTCGACCGTCGAGGAGTGCTATCGGGCGGCGTTCGAGGAGGGTCTGGAGCGGCTGTCGCGCACAGTAGCCGAGGCCACGGCGCGCGAGGACGCGTGGATTGAGCGAGTCCGCTCCGGGCTCGTGGCACTGCTGGGGTTTTTTGACGACGAGCCGTCCTGGGCTTGCCTGTTGCTCCTTGAGACGCCGCGAGCCGGTGCGGTGACGTTCGAATGTACGCAACGGCTGCACAGCCTATTGGCTGGTCTGCTTGAGCGCTCTCCCGATGTCACCGACGGGTGCGCTGCCAGTCGGGCAGGTGGATCGCCGGTTTTGTTGGCGATGCTGGCCGGCGAGCTGGTCGTCGGTGGCGTCTTCTCGGTCATCCGCACGAGCATGCTGGAAGGCGATGGCTGCAAGCTGGTGGAGCTGGCACCGTCGTTGATGGCCTTCATCGTTGCTCCATATCTGGGTCAGGCCGCCGCGCTGGCCGAGCTGGAGGGGAAGCCGTCGCGCGTGAGCGGGGGCATGGTGGCGGAGGCTGGGGTTGCGCGGGCGGGGGCGATATCCCGGGCGGGCGAGCTTCCGGTTCGTGCGACGCATCGCACGACGCTGGTGTTGCGCTCGATCGCACGAGCTCCGTACTCGAACAACCGCGAGATCGCGCAGGCCGCCGGATTGGCAGATGAGGGGCAGACCTCGAAGCTGCTTGCCCGTCTGGAGCGTCAGGGCGTGATTGAGAATGTGGGCTTGGGTTCGGCTCGTGGTGAACCGAATGCGTGGGTGCTCACTGGGTTGGGGCGTCGCGCGGTCGAGCTGATCAATGAGACCTTCGCGTCGGGCGCTCCCCGGCAGCGACGTGCACGGTTGCGAGAAGCGCCATGACGCTTGCCCGGCGCGAGAGAGGCTTTTCGGCGCATTGTCGCGCCTGGTACGCGACTGTGCCGTTGAGGGAACAGGCGGATGACGGTTCGGGGCTGTTTGCGAGGACGCTCTCTCCGAGCGCCGCTTGTGATCGCAGACGATCGGTTGCCGGAGGCTCGCCAACGAGCGGGGCTGTGGTGACGGTCGATTATCACCGAGAGGAAAAGGAGTAGTGGAACAGTGAGACATATACGGATGCTGGGACTCTGTCTGGTCGCGGTGCTCGCGGTCGGCGCCTACGCGGTGTCGAGCGCGTCGGCGTTGCCGGAATGGGGCAAGTGCGAAGCAAAGTCTGGCGGTAAATACTCAGACTCAAACTGCACAATTAAAGCTAAAAAAGGCGCCGGTAGGTTCGAATGGAAGAAGGGTAAAAGCCTCAAGCCGGTAAAATTCTCGGGAGGAAACGTCGGCAGCGGTGGCGTTCTGAGCTCGAAATTCAGGAGCTGCCTTAACGCTATTGAAGAAGGGCGAGTCGGTCCGCGGACCACACGGGCGAAGTGTAAAGAACTAGGAGGAACAGAACAAGTTGAAGAAGGCCAGCTAACGATTGAATGCGAAGCCGAGCAGAACTACGGGCAAACCTCCGGGACGAAGTCGTTGGTGAACATCTCTGTCAAGTTCACTGGATGCAAGGCGTTCGGCTCGACACCCTGCTCTAACGGGCCAATCGAAGGCGAAATCCAGGTAAATGCGCTGAAGGGGGAACTGGGGTATATCAACAAAGCCGAAAAGAAGGTCGGGGTCCTCCTAACGCCAGCGACAAAGAATGGCGAGTTCGCCAAATTCATCTGTGGTGGCATCCTCGGTACCGTTGTTGGGGTTGGTAACTCCAAAGAAGGCGCTCAGTACGAACCCGAAAAAACGGGTGGGTATGACGGGATTATCTCGCCCATCACGCCGGTCAACAGGATGACTAGCGAATACACGCAGGTGTACACGGTGAATCCAGAAACCCAGGAAAACATCCCGAGCAAATTCGAAGGGAAACATATCGATCTGCTCGAAGACTACCTATACAACCCCACGGAACCGGAGTTCAGCTCGGATTGGTCTCGGTCTGGTGAGGAAATCACGAACGTGAACCATCCAGAAGAAGAAGGCGAGATCAAGGCGTAGTTGTTGAGACGCCTGTAGTGAAGTAGGTGTTGAGGCTGTGTGGGGTGGTTTGTCGCCCCACACACGTCTCAATTCTCGTAACACTTCGTTGAGGATTGAGAGAGAAGATTTGATGCGACGTTTGTGGACAGGCGACGGGGCGCGGGCAGGCGCCCGGTTGTTAAGCGCGCTGGCTTGGTGTCGTTGTGGTCCGCTGCGGGCCGCCGCGTTGGCCTGGGTGTGTTCGGTGCTGGCCGTCGCGTTGGGGATTGTATCTGGTTGTGTGCCGGCATCGGCGGCGACGGGTCATGGGTTCCTCTCAAGCTTGAGCGAAGCGGCGGTAGGCACGCCCTTGAACGAACCTGCCGCGCTCGCAGTTGATCAGGCAAGCGGCGATGTGTTCGTGGCCGATCCCGCGGCTGGGATGGTCGATGTCTACAGCTCCTCCGGTGCGTTTGTGACGCAGTTCGGCGAAGGGACGCTGTTCGCCGCGGGGCTTGCCGTGGATGAAGCGTCTGGGCTCGTGTATGTGGCCGACTCCTTCGACGATGCCGTGGTCGTCTTCAAGCCCAACGCCTCCGGGGGTTATACGCTCTTCTCCGAATGGCTCGGCGTGGCCGTGCCGGGCGAAGGCTTCGGGGAAGTGGCGGGGGTCGCGGTCGATAACTCGAAAAGCGCCTCGGCGGGGGATGTGTACGTGGTCGATGGCGAAAACAGCGAACTGTCAGAGGGCGTGGCCTACGTCTTTCGGCCCAAGCCCGCGGGTCCCGAAGAAGCGCTGGAAGGCGAACTTGTTCGCACGTTGAGCAGCGGCAGGATGGAACTGCCAAACGCTGTCGCCGTGAGCCCCGCCTCGGGCAAGGTGTTCATCGCCGACAGCGTCAAGGGCGCGGTATACGAGTTCGACGCCTCGGGGAGCGTCGAAGGCAAGCTCACCGGCGCGGGCTCGCCCAACGGCACCTTCCGCGGCCCGGAAGAAGAAGAAGGCAACGTCAGCGCCGTGGCGGTCGATCCGACGACGGGAGACCTGCTCGTGGCGGAGGCGCAGCGGCATCTGGTAAGCGAGTTCAACGCGGCCGGAGAATGGGTCGGGTGGATCACGAGCACCCCGAACGAACCGTTTGGCGAACCGCGTGGCGTCGCAGTTGGAGCCTCGGGCGAGGTCTATGTCGCCGACGCCCCCTCTCACGTGGTCAACGTCTTCGGCCCGGGCGTGGTGGTACCAGACGTAACGACGGCGAACGCCGCGAAACTGACGCGCACCACGGCACTTCTGGGCGGCGCGATCAACGGCGATGGCAAAGCGGCGCACTACCATTTCGAATGGGGCGAAAGCGAAGCTCTCGGGTCAAGCACGCCGGTCGGAAGCTCGGGCGTGGGCGAAGAAAAAGTCTCGGCGACCCTGAGCGCTCTGCACGCCGGCACCACCTACTTCTTCCGCCTCACAGCAGAAGACGAAGACGGGACGAGCGTCGGCGCGGTGCATGAATTCACGACCCCGCCCGCGGTGGAAGCCCTGAGCACGGGCCCGGTGGAAGGCCTGACACCCAGCGCCGTGACGCTGACAGGGTCGCTCACGCCGAACGGCGTGGATGCGCACTACTACTTCGAATGGGGGCAAACCACCGCCTATTCCAATACGAGCCCGGCCCCTCCGGGTACCGACGCGGGGCCGGGTTCCTCTGCGGTCGCAGCGAAGACGGAACTAGCGGGGCTGACCCCCAACACGACCTACCACTACCGCCTGGTTGCCACGAACAGTTTCGGCACGACCCAGGGCGAAGATCAGCAGCTCACGACCTCCGGGCCGCCACGGATCACAAATGAAGCAACCACCGGTATCGGCCATGAAACGGCCACGATCAAGGCGAAGGTCAACCCCGATCAGCTGGAAACGAAATACCACTTCGAATATGGCGAAAGCACGTCCTACGGCACCGAAGTGCCGCTCGGCGGCGCGAGCGTCGGCTCAGGCCCTGAACCGGTGCCCGTCACGGCTAGCCTAACCGGCCTCAAGCTCGGCGTCACCTACCACTTCCGCGTGGTCGCGACCAACTCGACTGGGACTACCGATCAGCCCGACCAGACGTTCACGACGATCGCACCGGCGCTGATCGACAGCGAGTCAGCGGCGGAAGTCAGCTCAACCGGTGCGACGCTTCAGACTCAGATCAACCCGCTTGGGCGCGACAGCACATTCTACTTCCAGTACGGGACCGAACGTTGCAAGCCCGACCCCGCAGTCTGCGCAAACATCCCCGCCCCGCCGGGGACGGACATCGGCTCCGGCGAAGCGGACGAGCCGGGCAGCGAGCGCATCCAGGAGCTCAAACCAGGCACAACCTACTTCTACCGGGTACTGGCCGCGAACTCTCTTGGAGTTGCCGAAGGCCCAGAACGCACGTTCACCACCCAGCCGGCGGCGGCTCCGTTCGCACTGGCGGACAACCGCGCCTGGGAGATGGTCTCCCCGCCGGACACGGGAGGCGCGCCGGTGGAAGCGCTAACCCGCGAAGGCGGGCTCATCCTCTCCTCGGAAGACGGCAATGCCTTCACGTACGTCGTCAACGGTGCGCTCGGCCAAGAAGCTCAGGGCAATCGCAGCCCTGAATGGCAGCAAGTGCTCGCGAGACGTACCTCCAATGGCTGGAGCTCACAGGACATCGCCACACCGAGCAGCAGAGCCAAGGGCGTCGCACCCGGCGCAACACCTGAATACCAGCTCTTCACCCCCGACCTGTCCGAAGCATTGGTCCAACCGACGCAGTTGGGTGTAGACGCAGAACCGCCATTGGCGCTCGGGGTGACGCAGGCCACGATATACCTGCGCGATGACGCAACCGGGGCGTACCTGCCGCTAGTCACTGAAGCGAACGTGGCGCCGGGGACAGTGTTTGGCGGGCAGATCCATTTTGTCAGCGCGACCCCGAACTTGAGCGATGCCGTGATCGCTTCGCAGGTCGCCTTGACCGGGCCGGCCTCGGCTCCGGGGTTGTACGAGTGGGCGGCGGGCACCCTGCAGCTGGTCAGCATCCTGCCCAGCGGCGCGCCAGCGAAAGGGCTCGTGGAACTCGGGTATCTGCATGTCGCAGCCGACGCCATCTCGACTGACGGCTCGCGGATCATCTGGACGACGGCTGAATCGGAACGGTCAGGCCATCTCTATATGCGCGACACGGTCAGCGGGGAAACGGTGCAGCTCGATGCCGCGCAGGGCCTAAACGAACCGAGTGGGACAGGAACTGCGCGCTTTCAGACCGCCAGCAGCGACGGCTCGAAGGTGTTCTTCACCGACCAGCAGCGCCTGACGCCTGACTCCACCGCCGAACCGCTCCCATCCAGGCCAGACCTGTACGAGTGCGAAATGGTCTTTCAGAACGGCAAACTGGCGTGCGCGCTGACGGATCTCACTGTCGATCACAACGCCGGGGAGCACGCCAACGTGCAGGCCCTGCTCTTGGGCACGAGCGAAGACGGTACTGCGACGTACTTCGTAGCCCAGGGCGTGCTCGCCAGCAACGAAAACGGCAACGGCGAACAGGCCACAAACGGCAAGGACAACCTGTATGAGCTGCACTACGACGCCAGCCAGTGGACGACGAGGTTCATCGCCATCCTCTCAACCGAAGACAGCCCGGAGTGGGAAGGCAACCGCCTCGCGAACACAGCGTTCCTGACAGCGCGTGTCTCGCCGAGCGGCCGCTATCTGGCCTTTATGTCCGCCGCGAGCCTCACGGGCTATGACAACATCGACGCCAGTCCTGAAGCCAACGGGGCTCGCGACGAGGAGGTCTACCTCTATGACGCGGCCAGCGCGAACCTGCGCTGCGTCTCCTGCAACCCAACCGGCGCACGCCCGAGCGGGGTGCTCGACGCCGAAGACGTCGGCGAAGGACTGGGCCGCCTGGTGGACCGCCGCAAGGTCTGGTTCGGGCACTGGCTGGCCGGGAACATCCCCGGATGGACCGCCGAGAACCTCACGAGCGCGCTGATCCAGTCCCGCTACCTCTCCGATGAAGGCCGGCTGTTCTTCAACAGTCCCGACAGCCTGGTACCGCAGGCCAACAACCACAAGGAGAACGTCTACGAGTACGAGCCCTCGGGCCTCGGGAGCTGTGAGAGCCCATCGGGTGCGTGCGTGTCGCTGATCTCCTCGGGTAGCTCCGGCAAAGAATCAGCGTTCCTTGAAGCGAGCCCAAATGGCAGCAACGTGTTCTTCATCACAGCGGCCCAGCTGCTGCCGCAGGACACAGACACAGCGTTTGACATCTATGACGCTCGTGTCTGCACGCCGGGCTCGCCCTGCCTGACCCCACCGGCCCCGGCACCACCCGGGTGCTCCACCGCGGACGCCTGCCGACCGGCACCACCTTCTCAGCAGCCGCCGGTCGGACCGTCGGGCACGGGGAGCTTCACGGGCTCGGGAAATGTTTCTCAGCCCAAACAGGAAAACCTGGGTGCCGTAGCCGCCAAGCCCAAGTCCCTCACCCGTGCGCAGAAGCTCTCCCAAGCGCTGAAGGCGTGTCGCAAACCGCACTCGAAGAAGAAGCGCAGAGCGTGTGAAAAGCACGCCCGAAGGCTCTACGGCGCGAAGACCGCGACCAAGGCCAAAAAGACCGCGACCAAGGCCAAGCGCTCCGGCACTCGCGGCGTCGGCGGAAGGAGGGGACGATGATTTCACCTGGATCGTCAAGGCTGTTGGCCGGGGCGCGGTTGAGCCTACGACGTTTCTCGCTGTTGATGCTTCTGGCAGCAGGCGTCCCGCTGGGAGCATTCGGTGTCGCTCCGGCACTCGCTGCGGCACCGTGGTGGCAGCTCGGCGGCGAAGCGGCACCGAGCAATCTGACACCGGAAGGACACGGACAGCTCATCCTCATTGCTAGCAACCTGGGAGACGCGCCGGTCAACGGCAGTAAAAGCCCGGTCATCATCACCGACACGCTGCCCCCAGGGCTTGTCGCGACCGGCGTTGAATCGGTCGTTGTGGGCGGCGTCCCGGTGGAATGCTCGATCGCCACCGTCATCACGTGCAAGTTCGCTGGGATTCTCAACCCGTATGAACGGCTCGGGATCCCAGTCAACGTTACGGACGAACAGCCGCAAGGCACGATGGAATCCCTGACACAGGAAACGACCGTGGAAGGCGGGGGCGGAGCACGGGTCTCCGCGAAGCTTCCGGTCAAAGTCAGCGGCCAGCCAACACCTTTCGGCCTCACCACCTATGAACTTGGACCGTTCAACGAGGACGGCTCACCCGCCACACAGGCCGGCTCACACCCGTTCCAGCTCACGACCATGCTGACGCTCAACCAGACAGCTGGGCGTCAGCCGGTCGCGCTGCCCAAGGATCTGAGCTTCAAGCTGCCAACCGGCCTGGTAGGCAATCCGAATGCAGCGGCGCAGTGCACGATCAGCGACTTCATATCCCTCGTGGAAGAAACGAACCTCTGCCCGGTCAGCTCGGTGGTGGGAGTCGCGACCATCACCGCCAACGAACCCAAAACTGCGCATATATTCTCAAAGACGGTGCCGGTGTTCAATCTGGTGCCCTCCGAGGGCGAGCCTGCGCGGTTCGGCCTAGAGGTGATCGGCAGGGTCCCGATCGTGATCGACACCTCCGTGCGCACCGGCAAGGACTACGATGTTGTCGCGACCGTCAAGGACGCCACCGAGACAGCAGGCCTGTTGAGCAGCCAGGTGACGCTCTGGGGTGTACCCGGAGATTCGCGCCACAACAACGCCCGCGGCTGGGAATGCGTCGCCGGGGGTTACTTCGCCAAGCAGGCGGGCAAACCGTGCCCGGCCTCGAGCGCGGAGTCCGAACAGCCCTTCCTGACGCTGCCGACGTCGTGTCCAGCGAACCCCGCGAGCGAACCACTGACCTCCTCGACCGAAGTTGACTCCTGGGCCAACCCCGGCAGCTTCCTCTCCGCCGAATACGCCTGGATGAGCGCCACCGACCAGGGCCTCGGCACCGATGGTTGCAACCAGCTACCGTTCACCCCCGAAATCAAGGTCACCCCCGAAGTCCACAGCTCAAGCACCCCCACGGGCCTGACCGTCAACGTCAAAGTCCCCCAGGCCACGACCCTTGAAGCAAACGGCCTGGCCGAGGCAGACGTCCGCGACACGACGGTCACCCTGCCCCAGGGCGTGCAGCTGAGCCCGTCGGCGGCCAATGGCCTAGAAGCCTGCTCTGAGTCCCAGATCGGCTTCACGGGCTTCAACGAAAAGACCCAGACCGACGAATTCACAGACGCGGAAGCCTCCTGTCCGCAAGCGTCAAAGGTCGCGATCGTGCACATAAAGACGCCATTGCTCTCCCACGAACTGGAAGGCGCGGCCTATCTGGCCACCCCAGCGCCCAATGGCGAAGCGGGACAGAATCCCTTCAACTCGCTCGTGGCGCTCTACATCGTCGCCGAAGACCCTGTCTCAGGCGTGCTCGTGAAGCTAGCGGGCGAAGGGCAGCTGAGCGAAGGAACCCTGCGCGTCTCTACGACCTTCCGCAACACCCCGCAGGTGCCCTTTGAAGACCTGAAACTGGAACTGTTCGGCGGCCCCCGGGCCTCTGTCTCAACGCCCGCTGGGTGCGGCAACTACCCGACCGAAGCCTCCTTCACGCCGTGGTCTGGCACCACAGCGGTCAACCTCGACTCTCCGCCGCAAGAATTCAACATCACCTCCGGTGCCGGCGGCTCTGGCTGCCCGGGCTCTGAACCGTTTAGCCCCGGCTTTGATGCCCAGAGCCTGAACACCAGCGCGGGGGCGTTCACGAGCTTTGAACTCGAGCTAAGTCGCCCCGACGGCGACCAAGCCCTGAGCGCGGTCTCGATGCACCTGCCGCCGGGTATCGCCGCGATCCTCTCCACGGTCACGCTGTGCTCAGAAGCGCAGGCCAGCGCCAGCGCCTGCCCGCCCGCAAGCGAAGTCGGACAGGCGACGGCGGTCTCGGGCCTGGGTCCCGAACCGTTCATCCAAACCGGCGGGCGGGTCTTCATCACCGGCCCTTACGGCGGCGCCCCATTTGGCCTTGAGATCATCACCCCGGCCGTGGCGGGACCTTTCAACCTCGGCACCGTCACGGTGCGCTCAAAGCTATTCATCGATCCCAACACCGCGGCGGTCACGATCGTCTCAGACCCGCTGCCCACGCAGCTGAAAGGCATCCCCCTGCAGCTCAAACGGGTCTTGGTCAACGTCGATCGCCAGAGCTTCCAGTTCAACCCCACCAACTGCAGTCCGATGAAGATCCAAGGCACGCTGAGCGGAGCCGGTGGCGCCGAGGCCCCGGTCTCCTCGCCCTTTCAGGTGCAAGGCTGCTCTGCCCTGCCCTTCGCCCCCAAGCTGACGGCCTCCACCGTCGGCCACGCCAGCAAAGCGGACGGCACGAGCTTCACGGTCAAGGTCACCTCCAAAGGCTTGGGACAGGCGAACATCGCGAAAGTCGATCTGCAGCTGCCCAAGCAGCTACCTTCGCGACTGGCCACGATCCAGAAAGCGTGTCTGGCGAGCGTGTTCGAAGCTGACCCGGCCGCCTGCGATGAAGGCTCGCTGATCGGCACCGCCACGATCCACACCCCCGTCCTGAAGAACCCCCTTTCGGGTCCGGCGTACCTGGTCTCACACGGCAACGCCGCGTTCCCCGACGTGGAGTTCGTGCTCCAGGGGGAAGGGATCACGCTCGTGCTGGACGGCAAGACCCAGATCAAGGACGGGATTACCTATTCCAAGTTCGACTCCGCCCCGGACGCGCCCTTCACGACGTTCGAAACCGTGCTGCCGGCGGGCCCGCATTCGGCGCTGACCGCGAATGTCGCCGAACGCAAGCGCTTCGACCTGTGTGGAGAAACTCTGGCGATGCCGACCACGATCACCGGCCAGAACGGCGCTGTGATCGAGCGAAGCACGAGGATCACGATCGAAGGCTGTGGCGCGGTCAAAGCCGCCAAGACCAGGAAGCTGACCAATGCGCAGAAGCTCGGAAAAGCGCTCGTCGCGTGCGGCAAGCGCTACAAGCACGCGAAAGCTAAGCGCCTAGGGTGCGAAAAGCTCGCACGCAAACGCTACCCGCTCGTGAAGAAGGCAAAGAAGGGCGGGCACGCTCGCGAGAACAGCCGCAAGCGGTGAGAGCGCTGCGATGCCCGTCCGTCGTCGTGGCGGCTCTGTCGTGGGTGTGGCTGTGCGGCTGCGGGTCGTAGGAAAACGGCGTGGCCTCGTAAGCTCCCGCTGAGATCCTCGCCGCGACGATCAGCGCAGCCCAGAGCGCAAGCTCCGTACACGTCCAGGAGAGCTCTGCCAGCGGGCCTGTGACGTCCGCGGCGCGTCCGTCCTTTGTAGGCCTGTGGTCAGGCGCTGCGGAGCAGGTCTGCGACTACTTCGGCAGGTCGCTGGTGGCGGCGGGCGGCGAGCTGCTGCAGCCGCTCGGCGTCCTCATCCTCGACGCCGACGACGATTGTCAGTTTGGCGTTGGGATTGCCGACATGGGCCTCGACGTAGCGGGGATCGAGCGCCGTCAGGGCGGCATCGAAATCGCCGGGCTGGGGATCAGGATCTGTCCAGGGATCGTGGGCCATGTTCAGCTGCTAAGCAGTTTACGCTCGCGCGGCGAGGAGTCCCAGCCCGTGACGATCAGCCAGGCTGTCGGGTCAACGGTCTGGTCGATGACTAGCGTCAGGGCTCGGTCGCCGTCGGTGCGGCCGATGAGCAGTCGACGTTTGCCGGGGGATGTCTTGTGCGGGTTGCGCACGACGACATGAGCGTTGCGAGGGAGCTGGCGTGCGTCGTGGGTCGTGATGCCGCGGGCTCCGAGCTTCTCGATCGCAACCTCGGTCACGAGCAGCTCGGCGATCGCGTCGTGCATGCCACAGGTCTATCGAACCCGCATGTCGTCGTCCTGCCGCGGCCGTCGTTCACAGCAGCTCGCGTACCGCCGCAAATCAACGAACTCTGTCTCAAAACGGAGGGGGAGGGGAGAGATTCGAACCCTCGTCGGCGAGCTACGCAAGCTGGGAATCGAGGTCTCGCCGACTCCCGTTCGGAATGTCCTCGGGGCCGCCGGTGTGCTACCAGCGCCGCGACGTGCCCACGTGGACCGGGGCTCGTTCCTGTGCTAGCACGCAGGGACCACGCTGGCCTGCGCTTCTTCGCGGTCGATACGCCTGCTTTTGGCCCCGTGCGAGCGTCTGAGGCTTGATCAGCCGGACGCTCGCTTAGGCCGCGTGGCGCTAGTGTCGTGCTGGTGAGTGTGACTGTCGGAGTGGAGCGATTTGACGTGCCGGTGCCGGGAGGAACGTTGGCTGCGTTCCGGCTCGGCGACGCGCCGCGCGAGGCACCGGTGATCGTGGCTGTCCATGGGATCACGGGCAATAGCCACGCGTGGTTGCCGGTTGCCCGTGCACTCGCCGTGAGGGCGACGCTCGTCGCACCGGACCTGCGGGGTCGCGGTTGCAGCAACGGCCTGCCCGCTCCGTTCGGCGTACGCGTACTCGCCCACGATGTGCTCGCATTGCTCGACCATATGGAGCTCGAGCGTGCGGTTCTCCTGGGTCACTCCCTCGGCGCGTACACGGTGGCGAGGCTCGCGGCCGATGACCCGGGACGTGCGGCGGCCGTCGTGCTCGTCAACGGCGGGCTGACGCTCCCACGGCTCGAGGCCGGCATAGACCCGCAGGTGTTCACAGATGCCCCCCTTGGGCTGACGCTCGCCAGGCTGCGGATGTCCTTCGCCAGTCGTGATGAGCACATGGCGTGGTGGCGCTCACACCCCGCGTTCTCCGGCGCGGCAGGGGGCAAAGTCGCCGACGAGGATCTCCTCGCCTTCGCAGAACACGACTTGACCGGCCAGGCGCCGGAACTTCGCTCCTCAGTCCTCGAGCAAACGGTTCGCGACGTGGCGGCCGAGCACTTCGAGATCGGTGCGGCAGCACACCGTCTGACCGTGACCGCCACCCTCCTATGCGCCGCTCGCGGTCTGCTTGATGACCCGAACCCGATGCAGCCCGAGTGGCTTGCGCACGAATGGGCGGCAGAATCTCCGCAACTGCGCCGCGTTATCGCAGTTCCCGACAGCAACCACTTCACCATCACTTTCGGCGAGCCGGGGGCCGTCGCGGTCGCCGACGCGATCGCGGCCGCGTTGCCGTAGAGAGCAGACGCCTCTTCCGGGCCGCAGGCAGTCGTCGGCTCAACGGGCGAGCAGACGCCTGCTGCATCGTCCGAGGCGGTCTCCCGAGGTGAGTCATGGACACGATCGCTTCGGTGTCTGAGCGCTAGCGACGGCTGCGTACCGGCTCGCGTCCTACACCCCGCAGACGGCGATGGCGGGGGCGTCTCGGCGCGCCTTCTCGGTCGCGGTCGGCAGGTCCGCGAGGGGTGTGTAGGTGACGCGCTCAGGGTCTAGTTGGAGCGCTGCCGCATCCTCGGTTTCGAGACGCTCCAGTAGCTCCTTGGAGACCAGAGCGCGCCCGCCGGTGGCGCACGCCTCGATGCGCGCGCCCTCGTTAACCTCGTCTCCGAGGGCTGTGACCTCCGTGCGGCCGCTGGTGGTGATCTGGCCGACGTACAGCGTTGCGCCCCAGTGCAGCCCGAAGCGCATGACGAGGTCCTCGGGCGCGAGTTCGCTGCGGGCGGCGACCTCGGTCATCGCGTCTCGGATGCTGCGCGCCGCTTCGATGCAGGAGCGTGCCGCGGCTGATTCCGAGCCTGCGCTCTCGGCGAGCAAGAACGCGACGACCCCGTCACCGACGTGACGGCCGACGAGCCCGCCGGCGTCGATGACGGACTGGTCTGCGGCACGGGCCATGCGCCTGCCGAGGGCGATGTAGCTGGCGGTGGACAGCCGCCTGGCCAACGAGGAGGAGGACTCCAGGTCTGCGAACAGGATCGCCGCGGGACGCCTGGCCGGTTTCGCGAGCTGCTGCATCCGCTCGAAGTGGCGCAGGTCACCACCAGCGGCCATCGCCCCGAGCACGGCCATGCTCGCCGCGGGCTTGCTCAACATTACGGTTCCCACGAGCTGACAGTCGCTGTCCCGGACGGGTATCAGCGTAATCAGGAGCTCCACGGTCATGCCGGCGCTGGACGCGGGAACCACCAGCGAGAGCGCGTTCACCAGGTCGGCTGGTGAGAGCTGATCGACAATGTCGCGGACCCTCGGGTCAACGAGTTCGCGCAGTTCCTCACGGCCGCCCTCGGCGGCGGCGAGCATGTACGGGCCAAAAGCCTCAAACCGTTTGCGCCACATCTCCAGCGCGCTCACACGGCCGCGCCCCGCAAGTCTCGCGGTGAGCGATTCGGGGCTGTAGAAGTGCACCCCGACCGGGAACGGAGTGAGTTCGAGCAGCCCGCCCTCGATCAGGCGCTGAGCGTCGGTCACGTAGAGGATCCGCCAGTTCCGGGTCGACGATGCAGGCCCAGTGGCCGGCGTCGTTCAGCGCCCTCGCGATCGCTGCGAGCGCCGGATCGTCGGGCAGCGGGCATGTCTCCTGACCCTCCACGGGACGCGACTCTACACGCGAGGTGACCGAAGGCAGGTAACGCTCTGGCGCCCGAAGACGGACAAGCGAGACCTGCTGGTTTCGATTGCCAAGCGAGCGCCTGGATCGTCGAGCCCGACGTACCCGCTCCGGACGAGTCTGGAGCGCGCCGGCTGACCATCGATTCATGTTTGCTTTGGACTCGAAAGGAGGTGCGAGGGCAACATCCAGCCGAGCGCAGTCGTCGGCGAGGACGACCTCTGGTGGTTCGATTCCGGCGGCGTGCAGCTCTCGTCGCACGCGGCGGTGATCATCGGCGCGAGATGTGTGTGGAATCTGCCATCCTCCCCGGTGGTGTTCGGGATCTCCGGGCACGGACATTGCCTCCCGTTTGCACCGTGGATGGCCACCCCTACCGCCAGTCCCATGACGTAGAACCTTCTATGTGCTGACTTGTCAAGGTGATCCTGAGGCTCGACTCTCCAGATCATGCAAGAGGGCATGTCTGCGTCCGGCGCACGGAGGGTTTCAGCGGCCACGGGGGCGTCTTTTCGGCCCACGGGTGCCGCGTTTGACAGTAGGGGGACGCTGCTTGCCTCGAAACGCGATGTGTGGGCGTTCGACGAGGATCTCGAGCGACTGTGGGGCGCGGTGCGAGAGGCTGGGGGGCGCGAGCAGTCGTGGCTCACCAGGGTGCGCGCGGGTCTCGTGGCGCTGCTTGAGCTTCTCGATGGCGAGCCGGTGTGGCAGCGTTTGCTTGGACGCGAAGCCTCAGGCGCTGATGTGGAGTCCTCGCGCCGCGAACGGCTGGTGGTGGGTGTGTTCGCGGAGCTGCTCAGCGCTCCGGAGACGCGAGCGGTTCCGGTCGCGCTGATCCCCATACTGGCGCCGCTCGACGACCTGGTCGCGGGCGGCGTGTTCGCGGTGATCCGTGCGCGCATGCTCGAACGTGAACATGGCGCCCATGGCGCGGACGGCCCGCTGGTGGAGCTGGCGCCCGATCTGATGGCTTTCATCGCGCTGCCGTATCTGGGGCGGGCCGCAGCGCGCGCCGAGCTCGAGGGTCTCCGCGCCATCGGGCAGCGCAACCTTCCGGAGCTGTCTGCTTGCCTCACTGCGCGGCGGCGCGAAAAGCTGCCGATCTCTCTGACGCGTCGCACGCTGCTTGTGCTGCGCGCGATCAGCCAGGCGCCTGGGTCCAGCAACCGCGAGATCGCCTTGGCCGCGGGCATCCGCGATGAAGGCCAGGCCTCGAAGCTGCTGCGCCGGCTACGCGAGCATGGGCTCGTCGAGAAGGTTGGTGCGAAAGACGTGCACACGACCACGCGCAACTCGTGGCTGCTCACCGAGGCCGGCCAGCGCACCCTCGCGCACCCCAGAGCCGCAACAAAGGTCTCGGGCCACTAGCATCGGAAGCGATGATCCTCTACCGTCCTCCGAAACGCCGTTGCCGCGCCGTGTACTCGGCCAGGGACGCTTCGAACGCGCAGCGGCTGAAATCCGGCCATGGCTCGTCGCGGAACACCAGCTCGGCGTAGGCGGACTGCCAAAGCAGGTAGTTGGAGAGGCGGCGCTCTCCGCCGGTGCGGATGATCACGTCAGGGTCGTGCATGTCCGGTGCGTAGAGCGCTTGCCTGAACTCGTGCTCAGTGGTCCCCTCGAAGCGTTGCGCGGCGTCTACTATCTCCGCTCGCCCCCCGTAGTTGAACGCGACGAACAGAGTCATGCGCCGGTTCTCGGCTGTGCGAGCTTCAGCCCATTCGATCCGCTCCGCGAGCCTCGCGGCGATCCCCGTGCGGCGCCCGATGAAGCGTATCTGGATCCCTTCCTCGTCCATGTGGGGCGCGTCTGCGGCGATACGCTGCTCGTGCAGCGCCATCAGACTCGTCACCTCGCCGGCAGGCCGCGTCCAGTTCTCGGTTGAGAAGGAGTAGAGGGTGAGCTGCCGGACGCCGAGCTCGAGCGCATCGTCCACGCGGGCGATCACGATGTCAGCGGCGGCCTCGTGGCCCTCGGCCAGCGTCAGTCCGCGTGCCCGCGCCCAGCGGGCGTTGCCATCGCTGATGATCGCCACATTGCGTGCGGCGGTTGCAGGCTCTAGATCCTCCTCGCCGTTCCCTGCCGCCACAATGGCGTCAGCCTACTCGCGGAGGACGCGCGCTTACGATGATCGCCAACAGCTCGAACCGCTCGTGATCGCCCAAGCAGCCGTGGGCGGGTCTGGTTCGATGTCTGGCGCCCTTGGGGGGATCGTGGCACTGGCGTGCGCCAACGCGCGCTACTGGCCGACGGTGGCGCCGCGCTGCGCGCGCGAGCTGCGCCGCTGGGAGCTCCGAGCCCGTACGATCCCCGACCCTCAGCTGCGCGAGCTCGCGCTCGTCAAGCTCCGCCGGGAGGGTTTCAACGCGCAGGTCGCCGCGACGCTCACGACGCTCGCGCCGAGCGAGCTGCGAGCGCCGGCCGTCACAGCCGTGGTGGCCCTCGAGGTGCTCTTCGACTACCTCGACGGGCTCACCGAGCAGCCTGCCGAGCGGCCGCTGCAGAGAGCCCTCGACCTGCACGGCGCGTTCACCGACGCGCTCGTCCTTTCACCGCCATCGGCGCATGACGCGCACGCGCGCGCGTGGTCGGCGTCACGCGCGGGCGACGGCGGCTACCTCGAGGAGCTGTCCGCCGCGACACGGGCGCAGCTGAGTGACATGCCCGCCTGGCCACGAGTTGCCACCGTCGCTCGACGAGCGGCGCTGCGCGCGGCCCAGGCGCAGTCGCGCCTTCATGCCGCCCGCCCGCTCGACGAACTTCAGCTGGCGCGCTGGGCGCGTCCGCTCGCCCAGCAGGCGGGGCTCGGCTGGCGCGAGTTCCTGGCTGGCGCCGCGGCGTCGGTGCTCATTTGCCATGCGTTGATCGTCTGCGGTGCCGGCCCGGGCCCCGGCGCCGAGGAGGCCGAGAGCCTGGATCGCTTCTACCTGCGCGTATCCGCGCTCAGCACGCTGCTCGACGCCCTGATCGACCGTGATCGCGATCAGGGGTCCGACTCGCTGCTGCGCGTGTACCGGCAACGGGATGATCTGGCGGACGCACTCTGCTCGCTGGTGCGCGAGGCTTGCGAGCTGAGCGGGGAGCTGCCTCAGGGCTCTCACCATCTGATGATCATGGCCGGCGTCGTGGCCTATTACGTCTCCGCGCCGCAGGCACGAGCGGCGTTTGCCCGCCCCGTGACCGCCCGGCTGCGCCGTGAGCTGTCGCCGCTGATCTTCCCCACGCTTGCCGTGATGCGCAGCTGGCGAGCCGCCAAGCGCGCGCGTGCGCTCATCGCTACTGAGGGCCGTGCAGGCTAGCGCTCACCCGAGCCGTGCCGCGCCGGCGCAGGTCAGCGTTTCGGACAGGGAGCGGAGGTGTGGGCGAGCGCGTAGCTGCCTTCCTCGAAGGTAAAGCGGGCCGCGAACTGAAATCCCGCGCGGGGACAGGTCTTCGGCAGCAGGATGCCGCGCGGCCTGTAGGCGAGAGTCAGCCCGGCTCGACTTTCGTAGTAGGTCACGCCGCGCGGGCCGATCGTGGCGCGCAGGTGGATCACGGAGATGTTCGGCGCGCCCGGGAGCGTGGGTACGAGCGGGACACCGATGCTCACGAGCCCGCCGAACGGCGCCGACGCGGGCAGCAGGATGCCCGCGAAGATGATGTGCGTCGCCACGGGAGTGGAGCCTTCGGCATAGAACAGCACCGCGAGGTGCCCTTCCTGGTCGGGAGCGCGCAGGATCGTGATCGGCGTCGTCTCGGTGATGGTCGTCGTCCCCAGCACGATCCCTACGTACGCCTGTCCGAAGCCCATCACGGAGTTGGCCGGGCAGCCGGCCGGTCCGGATGCTTCCAGCGTGCTCGTGCCGCAGTCTTCCAGGCCCAGACCGCTCAGGGCGATCCCGAGGTTGTTGGGGTAGCGCAGCTCGATCTCGGTCAGCGGCGGCGGCACCTGGCCGGTTGGGGCAGAGAAGGCGAAGCCGAAATCGAGCGTCGTGCGCTTATCCAATCGCTCGGGTACGAACGTCGCGCTCAGCTTCGCCGGAGTCGCCGCCAGCGCGCTTGCCGGCCCCGCGAGCATCGCCGGCCCCGGCCCCACGAGCCCGGGCGCGGCGAGCGCCGCCAGGCAGACGCACAGCACGCCGACCGCAACGATCATGGACCGGCGCGCGTCGGCGGCTGTTCGGATTTCCGCCGCGCTAGTAATACAGCGTGCCCGAGGTCTGCATCAGCAGAGCGTAGGTGTCCCGGTTGAACGTCCCGTACAGCCGCGCGCGCCCATGGGCGTGCTCGTAGCGGCCCGAACCACCGGTCGCGACGATCGTGCCGGCGAAGCTTTCGTATAGGCCCGACCCGTGCGGCGTCGCGCTGCCGTGCCCGTCGATCGTGCCGCCGTTGGTGTAGATCGTGAAACTGCCGCTGAAGGTCGTCGCTACGAGCATGTGAACCCGCATGCTGCCCGGCAGCGTGCCGTTGGCGCGTCCGACCTCGTTCAGCAGCGAACCCGATGCGGAGACGTAGTGCAGGCGTGCCGTCTCGGCCGCCGAGAGCGTGTGCTCGGCCAGCGCTCCACTGGGAGACATCGCTGCCACGAGCAGCGCCGTCGCAAGCGACCTTCCGGTGATCCACTCGAGCAACTGCCTGCGCATCGGTACGCTCCGTCCCGCCCCGGTCATCATAATGGGTACACATCTGGGCAGGCTGCAGTTGCGGTGCATGGGGCGTGGCGGTCTACTCATTGAACGCGAGCGAAGGGGAGACGCGCGAGGCGAGGTAGCCGGGGACGGCGACGAGCGCCAGCACCAGCACGATCACCGACGCGAGCGCCTCCAGCGGCCACGGGCCCTCGCCGAGGCTCGTGACCGGAAAGCCGGTGACGTGGCGCAGGTAGGCGTCGATCACGAGCTGGCCGTACACGCCGACGAGCGCGCCGGTGAGGGCGCCGGCGCCCAGCATCAGGCCGAGCTCGAGGAACAGGATCGCGCGCAGGCGCCGCGGCCTGACCCCGGCCAGACGCAGCGACGCGAGCGAGGAGCGTCGCTGCCACGTGGTGGATATAAGCGCGGCCGCGAGCGCCAGGCTGGCGGCGAGCAGCAGCAGCGTCGTTATCTGTGCGAGCTGGCTCAGGCCTTCGCTGGTGAGCGCGTCGATCCGCCGTTCGCGGGCGGCTGCGCTCACGGCCTGCAGGCCGCTGCCCGGTCCGAGCGCACGCTCGATCCGCCGCGCCACCGCCGCGGCGCCCGCGCCGGGAGCGACATCCACGTCCAGCGCGCTCGCCAGCCTGGTTTGCCAGAGGCGCGCGTAGTCGGCGCTGTCCATCAGGATCACGCCGGGACTCCAGGCGAGGTTGGTGGTGGTGGCGGCCACTCGCAAGCGCGCCGGCCCGCTGGGCGTGGGCAACGTGAGGACCCCGCCCAAGCCCACGTGGTGTTCGCGTGCGATCTGCCGCGAGACGGCGATCCAGCCGCCCGAGCCGAGCTTCGCCAGCGCGCCAGCCGCGCCCCCTTCCAGGAGCTGGCTTTCCAGGACATGGCGCTGTGTGCCAGGCGGGCGCGCGACGATCCAAACGCGCCTGCCGCCGAGCTGTATGAACGTGCCCTGGAAGACACGCACGCTCCTCACACCGCGGACATCGGCGATGCGCGCGGCCGCCGCCGCGCCGGCGAACGGCACCGTCGCCTGGTTGTCGTCGGGCGTGCCCACCCACACGCTCGCGTCGGCGGAGTAGGCACGGGCGAAGCGTTCGATTCCGTGCTCCAGGTCTCTGCGCCCGCCGCCGAGCGCGACCGCTCCATACAGCGCGACAGCGCCCGTGGCGGCAAGCGCCAGCGAGCGCATCGCGGTCGAGCGCAGCGAGCTCAGCGCGACCGGCAGGAGCGTCAGCCGTGGCACGCGCTCGGACAGTGCGTGCGCGGAGCGCAGCGTCGCCGCGAGGGCGAGCGGGACGGCCAGGACGGCCGTGAGCGCGAGCAGCGAGCACGCGAGCAACGCCATTGCCGGGTCCAGCGCAAGCAGCAGCGTTACGGCCGCGAGCAGCACCGCGACGGCGAGCGCCAGGCTCAAGCGCAGCCGCCGTGGCAGTGTGCCGCCGGGCGCCTCGTGCTCGTGGTAGACGGCGTCGAGCGCGCGCCGGCCGCGCAGGTCCGCGAGCGGCACGGCCGAGGCCAGGCAGGCCGCCAGCATGCCGCCGGCCAGCGCCGCCAGCAGCGGCTGAATCCCGACCACGGTGCCCGTCCCGAGCGTGAACGCCTCGGCCAGGTACCCGGTGGACTGGTGCAGTGCGTCGCGTGAGAGCAGATAGCCGCCGGCGAGGCCTGCAAGCGACGCCAGCGCTCCGAGCGCCAGCGCCTGGAACAGGACCATCTGCACGATCGCGGCGCGCCCCACGCCGATCAGGCGCAGATCGGCGATCGCGCGGCGGCGCTCGGGGACGGTGAGCAGCAGCGCGGTGAAGGCCAGCAGCAGCCCGAGCAGGCCGCTCACGGTCGCGAACAGGGCGCTTGCCTGTTCGGAGGGCCGCAGCGCCTGTTTCAGCAGGGCGATGTCCTGTTCTGCGCTCGCGACGTCGATCTTGCCGCCGGCGAGCGCCGTGAGCTCGGCGCGCGCGGCGCCCTCACGGCCGCGACGGGGCTTCACGAGAATGCGCGAGATACGGGGCCCCAGGCCGGAGAGCGCCTGGAGCTCTTCGAGCGGCATCACGGCAACCTGCGCCTGGGAGAGCGCGCCGAACGTTTCCGGGCCGAGCACGGCGGACACGGCCAGCACCCAGGTGCGCCCGCCGAGCGCGAGGCGCACGCGCGCAGGGGGGGCGCCGGCAGCGGGATTGCCGGCGATGCCGAGCGCGTGCGCCGTCTGGCGGCTCAGCCCGATCCCGCCCGCCTGCAGCGCCGCGCGCGGCAGCGTGTGGGCGAGCCCATCCAGCACCACCAGGCTCGTGTCGGTGCCCGCCAGGTCGACCGTGACCGGACGGCCCGATGGTCCCGAGACGGTTGCCGTGCGCTCGAGCAGCGGCGCCGCCTGGGCGACCGCCGGCAGGCGTTCGACCCGGCCGAGCAGGCTTTCGGGGAAGCCCGCGGGCGCGCGCGCGTGCAGCTGCAGGCTGGCCGGGCCGATGACCGCGCGCACCACCTCGCGCGCCGAGCCCGCGACGCTGCCGGCGGCGACGAGCGTCGCGAATATGAGCGCGACCGCGACCGCCACGCCGAGCCCGGCCAGCAGCTCCTGCACCGCGTGCACGCGCAGCCGCCGGCGGTACAGGTAGAGCAGCGCGTAGGGGCGCATGATCGTCTGCCCGTGGACGGTCTCCGAGCGGCTCACGGCTCAGCTCGCGAAACGCGGGGGTCGCGCCGGGCGCGGGTTTGGCGCTCGCGCCGCCTGCGGCGTCTCGCTACGGGCACGCGGGGCATGTTCGGCGAGATCCAGGACACGTCCGTCGCGCAGCATCAGGCGCCGGTCCGCGACGGACGCCGCTTCGAGGTCGTGGGTCACGAGCAGCACCGCCGCGTCGCGCTCGTGGGCGACGGCGCCGAGCAGGCTGACCACGTCGAGGCTGCGTGCGCTGTCGAGGTTGCCGGTCGGCTCGTCGGCGAGTATCAGGCGCGGGTCGCCCGCGAGCGCGCGGGCGATCGACACGCGCTGACGCTCGCCGCTCGAGAGCTGCTCGGGCGTACGCGCAAGGCCGTGCGCGAGGCCGACGCGCTCCAGCCACGGCCGTGCCCGCGCCTGTGCCTCGCGCATCGGCACGCCGCCGACGACCAGCTTCATCGCGGCGTTCTCGAGCGCCGAGACGCGCGGCATCAGCGCAGGGTTCTGGTACACGAAGCCCACGTCTCGATACAGGTAGCGCGCGGCCAGCGCCGCGGGCAGCGAGGAGATCTCACGCCCGGCGAAGCGGATTGCGCCCGCGTCCGGCGAGAGCAGCCCGGCGATCAGCAGCATCAGGGTCGTCTTGCCCGAGCCGCTGGGCCCGTGCAGCGCGGCCATCTCGCCCTGGTGTACGCACATACTCACGCCGTTGACGGCGTGAACCTCCTCGCCGGCGGTGCGAAAGTGCTTGACGACCCCCTCCAGCTCGAGCATCGCGAATTACGCTAGCGCGCGTCCGCGATGCCGCCCGGCGTGTGGCGGCTCATGACGCGCGGGCGTGAAGCGGCAGCGGCACCACCGGCGCGAGCCCGGGCGCGACGCTGCCGCGCAGCACTCCCCCCGCCAGCGAAAGCGCGCGATCGGCGCCGGACAGCGCGGTCGCGTCGCTTGCGCTCATCAGCACGGCAAGGCCGTCGCCGGCGAGCGAGCGCAGCAGCGCGAGGATCGCGTCGCGCTGGAGCAGATCCACGCCGGCGGTCGGCTCGTCGATCACCAGCAGCGAGGGGTCGAGCACCAGCGCGCCGGCGATCGCCACACGCACGCTGTCTGCGCCGTCCAGCTCACCGAGCGCGCGGCTGCCACAGCGCTCGGCGCCCGTGCGCGCGAGCGCCCCGAGGGCGCGCTTGCGGCCCACGAACCGCGGGATCCCCCGTGCGAGCTGGCTGACGAGCAGATCGTCGAGCACCTCGCGGGCCTCGCCGCTGCGTCTCATGCTGCGGCAGTAGCCAATTCCCTTGCCGAGCATCGCTCCCGAACGTGCCGACAGCGGCCGGCCGGCGAAGCGCACCACGCCGCTGCCGGGAGGCTCGATGCCCGCGGCGACTCGCAGCAGCGTCGAGCAGCCCGCGTCTCGCTTACCCCAGACGGCGACCAGTTCGCGGCTCTCGAGCGTGAGCGACACGTTGCGCAGCACGATGCGCTCGTGCGCGCCCCGTCGCGCACTGAGGCTGACCGCCTCGAGCGCCAGCAGCGTCATTGCGGCCGCCTTTGCGGTCTGGCGGCGAGCGCCGCCAGCTCGTGGCGCGCGTACTCGATCCACGCGAGTTTCGCGCCGACCGCCAGACGAGCCTCCTCCGCCGCAAGGCGCCCGGTCAGCCCGCCCTCCTCGTGCCCGGCCGGCGCCCGGTCACGTCCCGGCGCGGGCGAGGAGGCCTGCCTGAGGCAGGCCTCCTCGTAGCGCTCGAGCACCCGCAACGCCGTCGAAGGGCTGAGCATCGCCAGCTGCTGGGCGAACATCTGCGAGCGCCGGCGCTCCTGCTGCACCTGGCAGACCAGCCACTGCTCGTAGGCGCGCGTGCCCTGGACGGTCGCGCGGTAGTGCGGCTTGGGCTGGCGCCCCCCGCCGGGCTCGGGCTCGTGTCCGGGGATCGTCTCGATCAGCGAGCGCCGCATCAGCGCGTCGAGCGCGGTGTAGATCTGCGAGGGACTGGAGAGCTCGAGCGTCTCGCCGTAGGTGCGCTCGAAGCGCTGGACGAGCTCGTAGCCGTAGCTCGGCCGCTGGATCACCAGGCCCAGCACCGCCCAGTTGACGGGCGAGCGCATCGCGGCCGAGCTGTGACGCGCGCTCCGCCCGAACTCGATCCCCAGCTCTCCCATGGGGGCATAAGCTAGCGCGTGGTGAGCAGCTTTGCTTAGTCATAAATAGAAGTTTGTGGTTTGTGCATGATCTGATCGGAGCGTACAATTTTGCGTGCTTCGAGCCGGGAGGAGGCAGCGTGCGTAGGCGTACGTGGGGCGTGTTGTTGGTTGTGTTGTTGGGTGGGTGCGGTTGGGGTTTTGTCGGTGTTGCTCCGGCGGGGGCTGCGGCGCCGTGGTGGGGGGTTGGGGTTGAAGCGGTGCCGAGCGATCTTGTTCCTGGGGGGGAAGGTCAGTTATTGGTGGTGCTGAGTGATCTTGGGGATGCGCCGGTTGAAGGCGGTGTGGATCCGGTGGTGTTTGTGGATCGGTTGCCTGCTGGGTTGAGCGCTATGTCGATTTCGGGTGAACTGAAGAATCATTCACAGGTGGAATGTGCTGTGGACACGTTGTCGTGCACGTTCAAGGGGGTGCTTTATCCGTATGAACAGATGACCGTGACGATTGGTGTGAGGGTGGCTGCGGGGGCGTCTGGTTCGTTGGTGGATCAGGCGAGTGTCGAAGGCGGGGGCGCCGCGGAGGTCTCGCGGGGCTTGTCGGTGCCCGTGAGTGCTCAGTCACCGGGTTACGGTTTGGCGGGTTTTGAAATCGCCCCGTTCAGCGAGGATGGTAGTCCGGCGACTGAAGCGGGGAGTCATCCGTTCCAGTTGACCACGACTTTGGTGATGAATCAGGTTGCGTATGGTTCTGTGCGTCAGCCGGTTGCTTTGCCGAGGGATTTGGCATTTCACTTGCCGGCGGGGTTGATTGGTGATCCGAACGCGGTTTCGCAGTGTTCGATGGCGGATTTCTTTGCGTT
Organism: uncultured Solirubrobacterales bacterium; assembly: GCA_963713895.1. Taxonomy (GTDB): domain Bacteria; phylum Actinomycetota; class Thermoleophilia; order Solirubrobacterales; family Solirubrobacteraceae; genus Palsa-744. Next base: position 398,959 of record OY970210.1, read on the forward strand.
TGTCGATGAAGCGAATTTGTGTCCGCCGAGCTCGGTGGTGGGGGTGGCGTCGGTGGTGGCGTTTGAACCGCTCGTGAAGTTGATTTCGGTCACGGTGCCGGTGTTCAATCTCGTGCCTGCGCAGGGTGAGCCTGCTCGTTTGGGGTTTGAGGTGGCGGGCAAGATCCCGATCGTGATCGATACGTCGGTGCGCAGTGGGGGGGATTATGGGGTGGATGCGATTGTGCGCGATGCGACTGAGGCCGGGGGAATCTTGCGTAGCGAGTTGACCTTGTGGGGCGTGCCGGGTGATCCGCGGCATGATTCTTCGCGGGGCTGGGAATGTGTCGATGGCGGCTTCTATCAGAGCAGGGTCAAGCAGGCGTGCCCGGCGAGCAGTGAAGAGCCCCAGACGCCGTTCTTGACGTTGCCGACCTCGTGTGCTGCGAGTCCGCAGGCCGAACCGGTGCGTTTCTCGATGGAAACCGATTCGTGGGCCGATCCGGGGAGCTTTTTGGGCGCTGAATATGCGTGGATGAGTGGTTCGGGGCAGTTGTTGGGTTTTGAAGGGTGTGCTGGCTTGTCGTTTGGTCCCGCGATCGACGTGACCCCGGAAGAGGGCACGGCGAGCACGCCGAGTGGTCTGGCGGTGCGGGTGAGCGTGCCTCAGCAGGGTCTGCTGGAAGGTGGCGGGCGGGCGGAGGCGGATGTGCGTGACACGACCGTGACGTTGCCCGCGGGTGTGCAGCTGGATCCCTCGGCGGCCAATGGTCTGGCGGCGTGTCCGGAGACCCCTGAAGGCGGGTACGAAGGGATCGGTTTCACCGGTTTTCAGAAAGTCGACGATCCCGGCCTGGAACCGAACGCGGAAACAGCCACCTTCACGCCGACGTTCAGATTCAAAGAACAAGAAATCGAAGGCAGAAAGCTCCCACCGTCATGCCCAGAAGCAGCGAAGATCGGGACGGCTCGGATAACGACGCCGTTGCTGTCCCATCCGCTCGAAGGCGCGGCCTACCTGGCGGTTCAGAACGCCAACCCGTTCGGATCGCTGCTCGCGGTGTACCTGGTCGCGCAGGACCCCGTGTCCGGCACGCTGGTCAAGCTCGCGGGCGAGGTCGTTCTCGATCCCTCTACCGGGCAGCTGGTCACGACGTTCGACGGCCTTCCCCAGCTGCCCTTCGAAGATCTCGAACTGAACCTGTTCGGCGGCAGCCGCGCGCCGCTGGCCACTCCGGCCGGCTGCGGATCGTACACGACGGCTGCCAGCTTCTCGCCCTGGCGGGGGGGCGAAGCGGCGGAAACAGCCTCGACGTTCACGATCGCGGCCGGCCCCGGCGGCCGCGCTTGCCCAGGCTCCTCGCCGCCGTTCGGCCCGTCGTTCTCGAGCGGCATGATCGACGCAGCGGGCGGCGCGTTCAGCACGCTGAGCACCACGATCGGCCGTGAAGACGGCCAGCAGGACATTCAGTCGGTGACGCTGCACATGCCTCCCGGCCTGTCGGGGCTGCTGTCCAGCGTCAAGCTGTGCGGGGAACCGCAGGCCAACGCCGGCACGTGTGGGCGTGAAAGCCAGATCGGCGAAACGAGCGTCCGCGTGGGCGTGGGCTCCGAACCGATCACGGTGGCGGGCGGCAGGGTGTTCATCACCGGTCCGTATGACGGCTCGGGCCCGTGCGTCGTGGGGTCGCCGGGCTGCGCGCCGTTCGGGCTGTCGATCATCAGCCCGGCGAAGGTCGGGCCGTTCGACCTCGAGCGCGACACGTCGAATCCAAGCCAGGACCCCGCCTGCGACTGCGTGGTGGTGCGCGCCAAGATCGAAGTCGATCCTCTGACCGCGGCGGTGACGGTGATCACGGACAGCGAGGGCCGGCACGCGATCCCTCACATGCTCGACGGAGTGCCCGTGCATATCCGCCAGATCAACGTGGTGATCAACCGGCCGGGGTTCATGTTCAACCCGACCAACTGCGATCCGATGCAGATCACGGGAACCATCGAGAGCGATCAACAACAGGACGTGCCCGTGACCGTGCCGTTTCGCGTGGCCAACTGCGCCGTGCTGAAGTTCGGACCGAAGTTCTCGTTCTCCACGTCGGCGATCACCAGCAAAGCCGACGGCGCCAGTCTCACGACCAAACTGACTTTCCCGAGCGCGCGGCAGGGCACGCAGGCCAACCTCGCGAAGGTCAAAGTCGAATTGCCGCTGCAGCTGCCCTCTCGCCTCACCACCTTGCAGAAAGCGTGCACCGCCAAGCAGTTCGACGCCAACCCGGCGGCGTGTCCGGCGACGTCGGTGGTGGGGCACGAGGTGCTGCACACCCCGCTGCTGCCGGTGCCGCTGGAAGGCCCCGCGTACTTCGTGAGCAATGGCAGCCAAGCGTTCCCGAACCTCGTTATGGTGCTGCAGGGCGACGGCGTCACCGTCGATCTGGTGGGCGACACCTACATCAACGCGGCCGGGGTCACCTCGAGCACGTTCTACGCCGACCCCGACCTGCCGTTCGCGAGCTTCGAATTGGTCCTGCCCGAGCAATCGAACTCGGCGCTGGCCGCGAACACGAACCTGTGCGCCCTGACGAAGACCGTCACCGCAAAAGCGAGGGCCATGGCCGCGCGCAAGAGCGGCGATCGCGCGCACCAGGGCACGGCGACCCGAAGGGCCCAGAAGCAGGTCGCTGCGACCCTCGTGATGCCGACCGAAATGATCGGCCAGAACGGCATCGTGCTCCATCAGCGCGTTCCGATCGTGGTGATGGGCTGCAAGCCGGCCATGAGGATCTTGAGCCACAGCGTGAGCAACGGCAAGGCGACGATCACTCTGGAGGTGCCCTCGGCCGGCCGGGTGGTGGCGAGCGCAAAGGGCCTGTCACGCGCGGTTGCCAAGGCCAAGAAAGCGGGACCGCTGACGCTGAAGCTGAGGCTCTCCAGGCGGGAGCGGGCGCTACTGAAGCGCTACCGCGGCCGCAAGCTCAGAGCGCGCGTGAAGCTCGTCTTGACGCCCGAGCACGGCGCCAGGCTGTTAACCAGCGTCACGGTCCTGATCGGGTGAGTGAATGCCCCCCGACTATTCACGATCTAGAACCTTCGGACTGATCCTTGTCGCGCGCCGGCAGCCGCGCCACCATCGGCTGCAGGCGCGACATCCAGACGCGTCAAACAGCAGCGTCAGCAAGCGGCCGGCCAAGGCCGGCCGGTGGGGAGGTGTCAATGAGGAAGGGATGCCAATAAGTCGAGGCGCGCCCGGTGCGAGCGTTGAGCGCTCGGCGTGCGCGCATGGGCGGCCCCGGGCCGCGGGAAGGCGTCCTCGAGGGACGTGGCCCAGAACGCCGGCGCCAGATCGGTCCAAGAGACCGATGGTGACGGCCATGAAAGCGCAATCTGTCTAAATAAAGGAGTAGTGGAAAGTGAGACATGTAAGGATGCTGGGGCTCTGCCTGGTTGCGGTGCTCGCAGTCGCCGCCTACGCGGTGTCCAGCGCATCGGCGTTGCCGGAATGGGGCAAGTGCGAAGCGAAGGCTCGCGGGAAATACAGCGACTCCAACTGTACGGTCAAAGCCAAAAAAGGCGCAGGTTCGTTTGAATGGAAGAAGGGAAAGACGCTCGCGCCCGTTCCATTTACGGGGCACAGCGTCGGTAGCGGTGGCGTCCTATACGCCGAATGGAAAGAATGCTTCCCGAAAGGGATACGCGTCACGCGTAAGAAGTGCGTAGAAGAAGGCGGCGAACCGATACACAATGGTTACCCGACCATCGAATGTACTGCCGAGACCAGCAGCGGCGAACAGTCGGGCAAGGATGAAGTGAAGAAAGTCCACGTCACCTTCACCGGGTGTAAGGCGCTCGGCTCGATACCGTGTGAAAACGCCGGCGCGGAAGAAATCAAGACCAACGAATTGAAGGGCAAGCTCGGGTACATCAACAAAGCCGCTAAAGAAGTGGGTGTGTTGCTCGAACCCGTGAAAAAACACGGCGCCTTCGCACAGTTCAACTGCCCGGGACTCAGCCTGACCACCATAGTGGGCGTCGGGAACAGCAAAGAAGGGGCTGCTCATACATCGTCAGGCTGCACACAGACATGCCCGGGCGCAACTCCGGCTGAAGAAAAGAACGGCGGCTATGACGGTGTCATTTCACCGATCAAGCCTGTCAACGAAATGACGAGCACGTTTACGCAGGAATACAAAGTCGAAGGAACGTACAGCGACGAAGAGTGTCCCGAAAACGTCCCGAGCAAATTCGAAAAACAGCACATCGAGCTACTTGAAAACTATCCATACCTCACGTCAGAACCGACCACATCGCTGATGTGGGGCTGCTCCGGCGAGGAAATCACGAATGTGAACACGCCGTCGGAACCGGGCGAGATCAAGGCCTGACCAGGCCGCGACTCAACCAAATGAGTTAAGGAGCTACTGCGTGGGGCCGCACGGCCGGCTCCACGCAGCGCTTCGGGAAAGGGAATGATGTGGAGTCGTGATATGGAGTCGGGCAGGGTGAAGAAGCGGTGGCTGGCGAATCGGCGAAAGCACTAGAGGTGCGGGTGGCGGCGGGCTGTCCTAGCGCCGTGATCCTCCCGCCATGCGTGGGGCGCCTCGCACGCTTGACGGGGGCGGGTGCGCTCGTCGGCGGGATCCTCGCGGTCGGTGCGTCGATCCCAGCTGGGGCTGCCACGACGCACGATTTCACCGGGAAGATTACACAGGCTCCGCCTGGCAGCGCCTTGATGGAACCGGGCCCGGCCACCGTGGACCGTGCGACGGGTGACGTGTTCATGGCTGATGCTGGCGCCGGCGTGATCGATGTCTTCAACGCCTCGGGATCGTTTGTGACCCAATTCGGCGAACAGCTGGAACCGACGGGTGTGGCGGTCGACGAATCGTCGGGCCTCGTGTATGTCTCGTCTGAATCGACGGTCGTCGTCTTCGAGCCTGCCGGTGAAGGCAGCTATGTCCAGGCGTCTGAATGGTCGGGAGCGAACACGCCTGGCGAAGAATTCAGCGAAGTCACCGGTGTGACGTTCGACAACTCGAAAGGCCCAAATGCAGGCGACCTCTACGTCCTCGACGGCGGGAACAACGTCGTCGATCTATTCAAACCCAAGCCCGCAGGGCCAGAAGAAGCGCAGGAAGGGAGCTTCGTTTCGGTACTCAAGGGTGCCAAGCTCGAAGAACCAAACGCGATCGCGATCGACGCCTCATCGGGCCAGGTTTATGTCGCCGACAGCCCCGACGGCTTCGTCGCGAGATACAGCCCTGCGGGCGTCTTTGAAGAAAAGCTCAGAGGCTCCGGCTCGCCAGAGGGGTCGTTCTCGGGGCGTGAAGGCGAAGAAGGGAATGTCAGGGCGATCGCGGCCGAAGAAGGCACGCTTTACGTAGCCGAGGCAGAACGGCAGGTGGTCTCGCAGTTCAATGGGACCTCAGGCGAATGGCAGGGCTGGATCACGCGCGCCGAAGGCCCTTTGCTGGAACCCGCTGGTGTCGCGGCGGCGCCCGGGGGACTCCTGTACGTGGCCGACGCGGCAAGTGCTCAGCTGGACTTGTACGGCGTCCCGGTGACGGTGCCTGACGCCCGAACGGAAAAGGCCACAGAACTCGGCAAAACCGCAGCGGTTCTCACCGGCGTCGTAAACGGTGATGGCAAACCGGCGCAGTACCGGTTTGAGTATGGTCCCACCGAAGCCTACGGCTCGCTCACTCCCGTCCAGAGCGCCGGCGCGGGCGAAGAGAAAGTCCAGACGGAAGTCTCCGGTTTGTCGCCGGGCACGAGCTACCACTTCCGTCTGATCACCGAAAACGAAAACGGCGCCAACACGGGCGCGGACAAAGAATTCGAAACCCTGCCCTCGGTGGAAGGACTGTCCACCGGACCGGCCCAGGACATCCAGCCGACCGAAGCGACGCTGACCGGCACCCTGACCCCCAACGGCGTCGACGCCCACTACCTGTTCGAATGGGGCTCCAGCACGGGCTACGGCTCGAGCACGCAAAGCACCGACGCGGGCCCAGGCAAAGGAGCCGTCCAGGCCAAGGCCACGCTCACCGGCCTCACCCCGAACACCAGCTACCACTACCGGATCACAGCCGAAAACCAGTACGGCGGGACGATCGGGGAAGACAAGCAGCTCACGACCTCGGGCCCGCCACGGATCACCAGCGAGCCGGCGAGCGCGCTCACGCACGAATCGGCGACGCTCAACGCAAAGCTCGATCCCGACGAGCTCGAAACGACCTACCACTTCGAATACGGCGAAAGCTCGAGCTACGGCGCCCAAACACCGGTCGCCAAACTCGCCGCCGGCGAAACACCCATTCCCGTCACGGCAGCGTTGACCGGCCTGAAGATCGGCGCGATCTACCACTATCGGCTCGTCGCCGAAAACAGCGCGGGTGAGACCTTCGAGCCCGACCAGACCTTCCAGGCCGTGCCGCCGGCCCTGATCGAAGACACCTCGGCGATCGGCGTCTCCTCCAGCGAGGCGACGCTGCAAGCACAGATCAACCCGCTCGGCCACGACACCATCTACTACTTCCAGTACGGCACTCAGCCCTGCAACCCCAACCCTGCGCTCTGCACGAGCATCCCGCTCGCGCCCGGGCAGGACATCGGCGGCGGCGAAACCCCCGTGCCCGTCAGCCAGCCGATCGCCGAACTCACGCCCCAGACCACCTATTACTACCGCGCCGTCACGACCAACAGCCTCGGCACGTCACGAGGACCCGAACACGCGATCACCACACAGGCCGAGGAAACCCCATTCACCCTCCCGGACCATCGCGCATGGGAGATGGTCACCCCGCCCGACAAGGGGGGAGCGCCCGTCGAAGCCCTCACCCGCGAAGGCGGCCTGATCCGCGCATCCGAAAACGGCGAAGCGCTGACCTACCTGGTCGGCAGCGCGCTCGGTCAAGAAGTCGAAGGCAACCGCACCCCCGAATGGCAGCAGATTCTTGCAACACGCAGCTCAACGGGCTGGAGCTCAACCGACATCGCCACCCCCAGCATCAGAGCTAAGGGCGTGTATCCGGGAGCCGCGCCGGAATACCAGTTCTTCACTCCAGACCTGGCGAGCGCGCTGGTCGAACCTGTCACCTTGGCGGGCGGTAAGGCGGAACCTCCCCTGGCGCCCGGCGTCACGCAGGCAACCATCTACGTGCGCAATGACGGCAACGGCACGTATTTGCCGCTCGTGACCGAAGCGAATACCGCGCCCGGCACCGAGTTCGGCGGAAAACTGCACTTCGTAGCGGCGACCCCAGACCTGGACCATGCCGTGATCAGCTCCACGGGCCCGTTGACCGGCGCGGGCTCGGCCGCAGGGTTGTACGAGTGGGCGGCCGGGGGTGCCCTCCAGTTCGTAAGCGTGCTGCCGGACGGTGCGGCCGCCTCGCCTGTCGAACTCGGCTTCTACCACGTCGCAGCACACGCGATCTCAAACGACGGGTCGCGAATTATCTGGACCAAAAAAGAAGAAAGCACAGCCGCGGGCCACCTCTATATGCGCGACACCGTTACGGACCAAACCATCCAGCTCGATGCAGCGCAGGGTGTGGCCGAACCGCCGAAAGGCTCGGCGCAGTTCCAGTGGGCCAGCGGCGACGGCTCGAAGGTGTTCTTCACCGACAAGCAGCGCCTGACGCCGGACTCGACCGCGGAACCCAACAAAGAACCCCCAAGCGCCGACCTGTATGAGTGCGAAGTCGCCGAAGAAAACGGCAAGCTCGCGTGCGATCTGAAAGACCTGACCGTTGACGGCAGCGAAGGCGGACACGCTGCGGTGCAGTACTTCATCCTCGGCGCCAGCGAAGACGGCACGAGCATCTATTTCATCGCTCACGGCGTGCTCGCGCCCAATCAGAACGGAAACGGGGAAACAGCCCAGTCAGCCGAAGACAACGTGTACGAGCTGCACGAGGAAGGCGACACCTGGAATACCACGTTCATCGCGACGCTCTCGAGCGAAGACAGCCAGGAGTGGGAAGGGTTTCACGTCGGCAACAGCGCGTATCTCACCGCACGCGTATCGCCGAACGGCGGCTACCTGGCGTTCATGTCCTCCGCGCCGATCACCGGCTATGACAACGGCGACGCCAGCCCCGAAGCCAAAGGCACACGCGACGAGGAGGTCTTCCTGTATGACTCGGCCACGGCCAGCCTGCGCTGCGTCTCCTGCAATCCTTCCGGCGCACTACCCGAAGGGGTACTGGATCGAGAAGAAGCAGGGGAAGGCCTCGGATTGCTCGTCGATCGCCGCGAGGTCTGGCTCGGACATCGCCTCGCCGGCAACATTCCAGGGTGGATGCCGCAGAACCTCGTCAGCGCGCTGTTTCAGTCGCGCTACCTGACGGATGAAGGACGCCTGTACTTCAACAGTCCCGACGATCTTGTCCCGGCCGCGACCAACCACAAGGAGGACGTGTACGAGTACGAGCCCTCTGGTGCAGGCAGCTGCCAGAGCCCCTCCGGTGGGTGCGTGTCGCTCGTCTCGGGTGGCAGCTCGGATCGCGAATCGGCCTTCCTCGAAGCCACGCCCAATGGCAGCAACGTGTTCTTCCTCACCGAGGCGCAACTACTGCCCCAGGACACCGACACGGCCTTCGACATCTACGACGCACGCGAATGCACCGCACTCTCGCCCTGCCTGACCCCGGCCACGGCCGAACAAGCCCCCTGTGCTGAAACCGAAACCTGCCGGCCAGCCGAACCGGCCCAGCCAATCCCCGGCGGCGTGCCGGCGACGATGACGATCTCGGGGCCGGGAAATGTCGTCGCACAGGCGCCGCCCGCGAAGCAGGGAGTCGCGGCAAAGAAAACCTCCTCCAGACGGCCGCTGACGCGCGCGCAGAAGCTCACACGGGCGTTGAAGAGCTGTCGCAAGCGCTATGCGCACGCAAAGCGCAAGCGCACCGCCTGCGTGCGCAAGGCCAGAAAGCGCTACGGCCGCAAACGCACGGTCAAGCGGAACTCGAAGACGAAGTCGCGCTCCGGCAGGCTGAGCTCGGGAGAGAAACAGCGATGAGAACGCCAACATCGAAACCCCGGTGTTTATCGTTGGCGGTGTTCCTCGGCGCGTGCACGCTTGCGCTCACGATCGCATCGCCTGCGCTGGCGCAGGCGCCGTCGTGGCAGATCGGTTCTGAAACCGTGCCCACCGATCTCCCCCCGGGAGGAGAAGGCCAGCTGCTGATCGTGCTCAGCAACCTTGGCGACGCGCCGATCGAAGGCGCCAACAGCCCCGTGACCTTCACCGACAGGCTTCCGCCCGGTGTGAGCGCCACGTCGATCTCCGGCGAACTGAAGAACCATGCCCAGGTGGAATGCGCCCTGGCCGCCCTCACCTGCACGTTCAAGGGGGTGCTGTACCCGTACGAACAGACGACCGTCACCATCAAAGTCAGGGTCCCGTCCGGTGCGGCGGGCTCGCAGCGGGATCAGGCGAGCGCCGAAGGCGGCGGCGCCGCGAAGGCTTCGCGCACGCTCACGATCCCGATGAGCGACGAACCCGCAGGGTTCGGGCCGGCGAGCTTTGAAATGTCGCCACTCAACGAAGACGGCACCCCTGACATGAACGCCGGAAGTCATCCGTTCGAGCTGACCACGACGCTGGTGCTCGACCAGACCGCGGGACGCGAACCGGTCGCGTTGCCCAGGGATCTGCGCTTCGACCTGCCGCCGGGGCTGATCGGCAACCCGAACGCGGTGTCGCAGTGCGCGATGGCGGACTTCTTTGCGCTGGTCGACGAAGCGAACCTGTGCCCGCCCAACTCCGTGGTGGGCGTGGCATCGGTGGTCGCGTTCGAACCGCTGATCCCCTCCAAGGAGATCTCGGTCACGGTGCCGGTTTTCAACCTCGTGCCGGCCCAGGGCGAGCCTGCTCGTTTCGGCTTCGAGGTCGCGGGCAAGATTCCGATCGTGATCGACACGTCCGTACGGACCGGACAGGACTACGGGGTGGATGCGACCGTACAAGACGCTACCGAGACCGGAGGAGTGCTCCGCAGCCAGTTGACGCTGTGGGGGGTGCCTGGGGATTCGCGGCACAACTCCTCGCGCGGCTGGGAATGTGTCGACGGCGGCATGTTTCAGATCAGGGTCAAAAAGACCTGTCCCGCCACCAGCGAAGAGCCGGATGCGCCGTTTTTGACATCGCCCACCTCGTGCGCGACCGATCCGCAGGCGGAACCGGTGCGCTTTTCGATGGAAACGGATTCGTGGGCGAACCCGGGGAGCTTCCTGGGTGACGAATACGCGTGGATGAACGAAGAAGGACAGCTGTTGGGCTTCACCGGCTGCGAAGCGCTGCCGTTCACACCGTCGATCGAAGTGTCGCCCGAACAGCACACGGCGAGCACCGCCACCGGTGTCGAAGTGGACGTGAAGGTGCCTCAGAAGACCACGCTGGAAGCGAACGGTCTCGCCGAGGCGGACGTGAGGAACACGACCGTCACGCTACCCGCGGGTCTACAGCTCAACCCGTCGGCGGCGAACGGACTGCAAGCCTGCACGGAGGCACAGGTCGGCTTTGAAGGATTCACACCCGGAGCCGACATCCAGCAGTTCTCCACCACCAAGCCAGAATGCCCCAAAGCATCCAAGCTCGGAAGCGTACACATCAAAACACCACTGCTCTCACATGAACTGGAAGGCTGGTTGTATCTGGCAGAACCGGCGCCCAACCGCGAAGCGGGGCGCAATCCCTTCGACTCCCTGGTGGCCGTGTACCTGGTCGCCGAAGATCCCGTGTCGGGCGTGCTGGTCAAGCTCGCCGGGGAGGGTCATCTGGATGAAAGCACGGGCCAGATCAGCACGACGTTCGACAACGCGCCGCAAGTGCCATTCGAAGAACTGCACGTCAACCTGTTCGGCGGGGAACGCGCCTCGGCGAGCACCCCCGCATTCTGCGGCGACTATCCAAGCGCGGCGCTGTTCACGCCGTGGTCGAACACGGGCCAGGTGAGTGCGAGCTCGCCGGCGGCGGAGTTCGAAGTGCTCGCGGGCGTCGGCGGCGGCGGCTGTCCGGGTGGTTCGCAGGGGTTCGGCCCGCTGTTCAAGGCGGGAAGCGCGGACGCGAACGCCGGTGTGTTCACGTCATTCACGGTAACACTGGAACGTGCGGACGGTCAGCAGCAGTTCTCGGGCCTCTCGGTGGACCTGCCGCAGGGGATCGCGGCGCTGCTCTCGAGCGTGACGCCGTGCGCTGAACCCCCGGCGGGGGTGGAATGGTCGTGTGGCGAAGCGAGCCTGATCGGACACTCCACCGCGCTCGCCGGTCTGGGCGGCCATCCCGTAAGCCTTGGCGGCAACGTTTATCTGACCACGGGCTATGACGGCGCTCCGTTCGGTCTGCTCGTGCAGACCCGGGCGAAGGCCGGCCCGTTCGATCTGGGCAACGTGAACGTGCGCTCGCGCATCGACGTGGACCCCACAACGGCGGCGGTGTCGATCACGACCGAACCCGGCCCTCGCGACGAAGCGCTGCCCGCGATCATCAGGGGCATACCCGCACAGATCAAAGCGATCGTCGTGAACGTCGACCGCCCCGACTTCGAGTTCAACCCCACCAACTGCGCTTCAAAGGAGATCGAAGGAACGATCGACGGCGCAGAACGCGCCCTCGCAACGGTCTCCGTCCACTTTCAGGTCGAGAATTGTCAAAGCCTGCCGTTTGGGCCGCGGCTCGGCGCGAGCGCGGTGGGGCATGGCAGCAAAGCTCAGGGCACGACGTTCAGGGTGACCGTGACCTCCGGCGGAGTGAACGGTGCCGGGGTGGCGCAGGCGGGGATCGCGAAGGTTAACCTGCAACTGCCAAAGCAGCTCTCCTCGCGCCTACCGACGTTGCAGAAAGCATGTACGGAAGCGGCGTTCAACGCGAACCCCGCCTCGTGCGATGAAGGGTCTGTGATCGGATACGCCACTATCCACACCCCGGTCCTCAAGACCCCGCTGTCCGGTCCGGCGTATCTGGTCTCGCATGGAAACGCGGCGTTCCCGGATGTGGAGTTCGTGTTGCAGGGGGAAGGGATCAAGCTCATCCTGGACGGCAAGACCCAGATCAAGAGCGGGATCACCTATTCGAAGTTCGAATCGACGCCCGACGCCCCCTTCACCACGTTCGAAACGGTGCTGCCAGCAGGACCGCACGGCGTCCTGACGCCGAACGTGGCTGAATCCAAGCACTTCGATCTCTGTGGCGAAAAGCTCGTGATGCCGACCACCATGGAAGGCCAGAATGGAGACGTGCTCGAACAGAACACGAAGATCACGATCGAGGGCTGTGCCGCCGTCGAGAGCTCTCATCTCAAGAAGCTCACCCGAGCCCAACGGCTCGCCAGGGCCCTCAAGGCGTGCCGCCGTAAGCACAAGCACTCCAGGCGCAACCGGATCAGGTGTGAACGGCTGGCCCAGAAACGTTACACGAGCGGCAGGCACGCGAACGAGCACAAGAAAGCTGCCCAGAAACGTAAGGGGCGTTCAGGTAGGGCGCTCCGCTAGGACTCGAACGCCGTCGTCCCTCTGATGGCGTTTGGGATTCCCCGGTACACCGTCCCTCTCGGTTGTACGGGGAGCACCCGCAGCGCCGGGCGTGACCCCTTCCCACAAGGGGGGTCACGCCCCGCGATCCGCCGGCCCAGATCCTGCTCGCACGCGTCTATGAGCAGACGGTTCAGTTGCCGATCGACCCGATGTTCGGGACGGGAACGAGATGGTTGCGGCGGAACCGGCCGACCTCGCCCTCCACGCCACCTTCTCGTGCGCACCCTCGATCCCGGGCGTGGTGAAGATCGAGTCGAACAAGTAATGCGAGCGCATCGCGATGAACCTGTCGGTCTCCACCCGTTGACGTCCGCGGAGCACCTTCTTCACCGCCGACCCGAGATTGTCATAGCGGACCTCGCAGAACACGCCGCCGAACCAGTCGAACGCCTGCGCGTGCCCCTCAAGGAACGCCTGCTGGGTCTCGACGGGCGAAGCCATCGTGAACGCGGCGCCGGAGAAGCACGAGCGCATATGAAACAAGTGCACCTTGGTCCGCTCGCCGGATAGAGCGACCTCGGCCGTCCGCGCCGGCGCATGCACCTGCGGCACGAACACCTCACCAATCGTCAACCCGAGCTCACGACGACGCTTCCTGGCCGCCTCCCGATCCACGCTCGATGAGCGCCGGGCCGTCAGCCACCGGTCGGACGAAGTGGGGCCAGATCAAACCGTCGCAGTGGCGCCAAACCAGACCGTCGTTCCCAAGCGGCGGCCATGCCAGCCTCGCGCTGTGCTCGTGGTGCGTTGAAGGCGACGACGCGGACTGGCGTCGCACATGGCGCCCGATGGTCGAGGCCGGCCGGTGAGCAAGCAGAAGCGATATCGCAGAACGCTCCGCCAATGGGAGCAAGTCGGCCGCGTCAAGGTTGTCACGCCGGTCCGCCCGAGCGGGACGGCCGAGCGCCAGCTGTCTGGCTCGTGCGAGTGCTGTGGTCGGGCTGTGTCGTTGTGGCGCGTCGCCGTGGAAGCGATTGCGGACGGCCAGCACGCGACGCTCGACCTTTGTCAGCGGTGCCTCGACAGCGACGGCCGCGTCTGGCGGTTGCGGTGAAAGTTCAACGGTGGACACATCTACCCGGCCAAAAGCTTCTGGAGGCGCCCGCGCTGATGCGCAGCGCGGGGTTCGTGGCGGAGGTGATCGACGCGAGCATTGGCATCCCATCCGACGGCCTGGCGCTCCGGAAAGCGCTGCGCAAGCTCGTCGGCACGCAGTAGGCGCCGCGCTCGGCATAGCCTCCGATCCGATGCGCTGGTGTGCGTTCTCGGTCCGGACGCCGGATCACCGTCTGGGCCATCCCACCTCCCGGGCTGGAAAGCAGGCTCAGCTCAAGCGTGAGGCGCAAGAGCGACGCGACAAGAAGCTCCAAGCCAAGTGATGAGCGGGCTCGAGCGGAGCCTGCGGAACCGACAGATGACCAGCGTGAGCTCGAGCGTAAACTCGGCCGCTGCGCGAACCCAATGTGAGCCTTCCAGTGCTTTTGGCTGGAGCGCTCGGCCTGGTGCTTCTGGCACTCGAGTGCCTCGATTGGATCCTGATCCCGAATCGTCGACACCTACGGCGCGGTATGACCTGCCCTCCTTGCTGACTGGCCTTGCAGCCCTGTTGCGCTAGCGCGGACCGTAGATTCATCCGCGCCATCCGCGGAACATTACGGTCGCAAGGCGCGGCCGTCCGCCTGAGAATGTGCTCATGGGAGTTGAGAAGCACATGCAGGCGGCGACCTGCAAGAGCTGCGGAGCTTCGATCGACAGGCACGAGCCGTTCGTGATCGTCAACGGCGTCGAAGTCCGCTACGGCACGCTGGCGAGCGAGCCGCGGCCGCGTTTGACACGAGCGGCCATCTATCACCCCGGCTGCTATGGCTCCGCCGGCGCGGAGCTGGCGCCGGCCGGCTCTGGGCGGGTGTTCGCGGAATGTGGTTGAGCGGCGTGGCCGACAGCGCACGGCGCTTGCTGCCGACGCCGCTGCTTGTCGCGCATCCCTCGGGCGCGGTGTCGCGGTTCGCCGAGCAGATGCTTGTCGCCAGCGACGGCCTGCGCGGTTCGGACGAGCTCGTGGCGTTCGCGAGCCGGCTCGCCGGCGATGGGCGATCGGCGCTCACGCTGGTTCACGCACTCGGCTTGCGTTCGCGCCGGCGCAGGTCTCGGATCGAAGCACAGGCACAGCGCATCGGGCACGAGGGCCTGCAGGGCAATCCGGCCGTGATCGAGTCTGGCAGCGCGGACCACACGATCATCGCTGCTGCCGAGCGGCTCGGTGCCTCGCTGGTCGTGATGAGCAGCCGCAGGCGCGCGGGGCTGAGCGCCTTGGGAAGCGTCAGCCGGCGGGTCGTCCGCCACGGAAGCTGCTCGGTGCTGCTCGTGCCTCCAGAGCGCCTGCTCCAGGACCCACTTCTGCATGCCCCAGTGGAACGGGCCGGTGCCTGAGGCGACGAGGCTATGACAGACCGGCTGACGGCACTGGACGCGACGTTCCTCGAGCTCGAGCAGCGCGACGAGGGCGCGACCATGCACATCGGGGGGGTGATGGTCTTCGATCCCCTGCCGGACGGCGGCGTGCCGGCGCTCGAGGCCGTGCGGTCAACCATCGGCTCGCGCCTGGCGAGGCTGCCCCGCTATTCGCAGCGGCTGTCCAGTGAGCGGACCGGGGGCCTGGCGTGGCCCTACTGGTGTGAGGATCGCCGTTTCGACGTCCGTGGCCATGTGCAGCACGCTGTGCTCCCGGCGCCGGGCGGCGAACGGGAGCTCTGCGAGTGGGCCGGCGATTTCTTTTCCCATCGCCTCGACCGCACGCGCCCCCTGTGGGAGATGGCGCTGCTCACGGGCCTCGCGCGCGGGCGCTGGGCGATCGCATCGAAGACCCATCACGCGCTGGTCGACGGCGTCGGCTCGGTCGGCGTCGTGGGGCTGCTGCTCGATACGAAGCCCATACCGCCCCCCTCGCCGCCCGCTCTCGAGGGTCCCGACGCGCCCTGGCAGGTGCCCGCGCCGGGGAGCGAGAGCGGGCTCGCGGGTGCTGCCCGTGATCTCGTCCACGTGGCCGGCGCCAGTGTCCAACTCACGCTGCATCCGCGTGACACGCTGAAGCGATCGCGCTCGCTGCTAGAGCTGGTCGTTCGCAACGAGCTCGTCGCGGCACCGCACACCAGCCTGAACGTCCCGATCGGCGCGACGCGACGCTTTCGCATCGTGCGCGCCCCGCTGGCCGAGCTGAAGGCGGTCGGCCATCAGCTCGAGGTCTCGGTCAACGACGTCCTACTCGCAGCCTGCACCGCGGGTTTGCGTGAGCTGCTGCTCTCGCGTGGGGAGCACCTGCCAGCCGAGGGCCTACGCGCAATGGTGCCGATCAACGTGCGCAGCGACCCGGAGCGCCTGGCGCTCGGCAATCGCGTCAGCTCGCTGTTCGTCGAGCTGCCGGTGGCCAGCAAGCACGCGGTCGAACGACTGCAGACGATCGCGGGGCGCACGCGCGCGCTGAAGGCCTCCGACGCCGCTCTGGGAGCCGCGACGATGATCGATCTAGCCGCACTAGCCCCGCCGATGCTCCACGGAATGTTGGCGCGCTCGCTGTACGCCACGCGGCTGTTCAACCTCACGATCACGAACGTGCCCGGCCCACAGGTTGCACTGCACTGTCTCGGAGCGCCGCTGTACGAGGTCTACCCACTGGTCCCGCTCGCAGCCGGGCACTCCGTCGGCATCGCCATCTTCTCTTACAACGGAAGTGTCGCGATCGGCATCAGCGCCGACTGCGATTCCTGCCCGGACCTCGACGTCCTCGTCGCAGCCATCGACCGCGAGCTCGGCGCGTTGCGGACACTGGCGCCGACCGGCGTCCGCAAGCGCCGGACCACGAGCGCCCGCAACCGAAGCACTCCGAGGGGACCCAGGCGGAGCGCGAGCAGGCCGCGAGCGGCCGGGGCCTGAGCGCCGCCCTGCGGTCGAGCGGCGGCCGCCGCGGCCTGCCAGTTCTCGAGCGTGCCTCCCATTCCGCGGTCGAGGCGCGCGAACGCGACGTTACCGCAGAAGCTCGCGCTCGCGCTAAAGGTGTGCCGCGGCAAATGCAAGCGTGCTCACGCCAAACGCGCCCGGTGCGAAAGCGGCGCGCGAGCCCGCCGATGGCATGCACCACCATCCTCGCTGTTTGGTCGCGGCCTTATTCGAAGATGACCGCTGATCCGCTAAAGGTACCCTTCTTGACTGCTTTGGTGCTGCAAGTGGCTGTGCCGCTGTAGCTCTCCGACACCGTTCCCGAGAACGTCAGCGGCGAATACGAGCCGCTCACCACTTCACCTGAGAAGGCGATCCCCGGTGTTTCGGTCAGGAGCAGGCTCAGCGTCCCCTTCGACGCTTTCGTGCTCGGCGTCCACTTATACGTCGCGGCCCCCGTGGCTGGTTCGCCCGCTGCTGTCAGTACCGAGCACGACACGGCCGCGGCTGTTCTCAACTTCGCGGTGTACTCTACTTCCGCGAACGGCTTGCCCGCGCACTCCGTCAGCGTCCCCTTGATCTTCATCGTCTGGACCGCCGCTGTGCTCGACAGGCCCGGCGAGAGCTTGACCGTCCCGGTGTTGGTGGCGCACCTCGCCGCCGCTGGGGTGATCGCCACCCCGAGCGGTTCGTAGCCGACTTTGATTTCGCTGCCCGGTTTGTCGGTGGCCACTTCGATCGGCGTGACCGTCCGAGCGCGTACCACGCGACCAACGCGACTGGCCGACCGCGGCCCTTGCGATAGCGCTGGAGGCTGGCATCTTGACCGGCGACGGCGACTTCCTCGGCTGCGGATGTCCCACCTGGACCTTCGAGACGCTGCGGGCGGAGCTCCACCGCCAAGCCGGTCGCGACAAGCCCAGCTGAGCCTGGATCGGCGCTCTCGTACCGACAGTGCCGCGGCGACGTTGTGGGCGGCCAGTCGAGTTCTAGCCTCGACTGCTCCCGCAGCAGACGATTGTGGGCGCAACGCGCGCGTGTCCATCCCCGGGCACGAACAGGCACCGGCCGTGGGAAAGCCGTGGGAACACCCACCGAAAACCCAGTCCTAATGCGGGATTACGGGCGGACCCGCGACTATACAAGACGGGGGTCGCCGCCCTCGGCGACGACCTCGACCATAGCCGCGACCAGCTTCTCGCGCAGGGCCTTCGTGTCGCCGGAAGTCCCACGTCCAGAGGGCCTCGAGCGGGACAGGGTGTGGCTTGAAAAGCGCTCAGCCACGCGGTTCATTTGGATCCCGTCCCCCATGATGATGCCCTCGTTTCCCTCCATCGTCCCTCTCGCTAACTCCCTCTTGCGCCTCTCTCGACGACCTCGTCCTGCTGCTCCGATGCGCATCTGAAGCCGCTCTTTTGTGGTTCTCCCCAAGCGCGGCTTGTGGGAAGAAGGAGAACATACGGCGCCTGGTTTGTCAAGGGGTCCTGAAAATACGGGCTCCGACGGGCGAGTGACCCCCGTCTTGTATATGCGGTGGCCTCACGTGCAGGGGTATCGGAAAGCGCTTTGCGCGATGTTTTCCCGTCAGTCGAGGACTGTTATCGGGTGGCGTTCGGGCACGTCCTCGAGCGACTGTCAGTCACTCTAGAAGCTGCCACAGCTAGAGAGACGACGTGGCTGGAGCGTCTGCGTTCGGGGCTCGTTGCGATGTTGGGGTTCTTCGACGACGAGCCCTCCTGGGCTCGGTTCCTCGTAACCGATACGCCGCTGAACGCGGCGGTGACGCTCAACTGTAAACAGCGGTTGCACCGCATGCTGGCTGCGCTGCTCGAGCGCGCGGCCGATGTCGAGCAGGGCCGGGCCAATGGCCGCGCGGCTGCGTCGCCGACGCTGCCGGCAACCGTGTGCGGCGAGCTCGTGGTTGGGGGCGTCTTCTCGGTTATCCGGGCGAGCATGCTCGAACACGACGGCAGCAAGCTCGTGGAGCTGGCGCCGTCGCTGATGGCGTTCATGGTCGCGCCGTACCTCGGCCAGGCCGCCGCGCGGGCCGAGCTGGAGGGCAGGCCGTGCGGTTCCGGCGAGACCTCGGCGGCCGAGCCTGGAGTCGTGCGCGGGCAGGCGCTATCGCGGGTCGCCGAGCTGCCGATCCGCGCGACGCATCGCACGACGCTCGTGCTGCGCGCGATCGGGCAGGCGCCGTATTCGAACAACCGCGAGGTGGCGCAGGCCGCCGGGCTGACCGACGAGGGACAGACCTCGAAGCTGCTCGCACGGCTCGAGCGACGGGGCGTGATCGAAAACGTGGGGATCGGAGCGGCGCGCGGCGAACCGAATGCGTGGCTGCTGACGCCACAGGGCCGGGGCGCGCTGGAGCTGCTCGCACAGAGCTTTGCCGACCGCGCTCCGAGGCGCACGGGCGCACGGATCAGGGGCGCGCGATGACGCGCCAGCTGACCGATGAGGGCTTCTCGACACGGTCTCGTGCACGGTGCACGGCTGCGTCGTTGAGGGAGCAGGCCAGTGACCACGGCGCCCGTCTGCACGGGCGGTCACGCCGGGTCGTGTGCCTGTGGTCGCAAGCGATCGGTTGCAAGAGCCGCCAACCTGGGCGGCTTTCCGTGCCGGTCGATTATCACCGAGAGGAAAAGGAGTAGTGGAAAAGTGAGACATCTAAGGATGCTGGGGTTCGCCCTGACGGCCGTGCTCACGATGAGCGCGTTGACACTGAGCTTCGCGTCGTCGGCGCTGGCCAAGAAGAGCCTGTGGAACAAAATGTATGAGTGCCCGATCGGCGCGAAAGTGATGACTCCGGGAGGCGAAGCGGAAACCCACTTCTGCCTCTTCGGCGAAGCTGGGCCGGAATCGTTCTTCCAAGCCGGCAAGGTGACAGTGCACTTCGTAAAACCGATCGACCTTTATGGCGGTATCGCAGAAGATCCGGAAAACAATGAAGCCAATACGTATGTTCCGCCGCTCAACAACGTTCAGATCAGCAAAGAGGCAGAGCCCGGCCCCAGCCTGACCGAAGGTCTCGAAGCCGAAAAGCTCGAAGAACCTGAAAAGGCACGCTACGAAGCGTACCTCGCTTCGGGCAAGTCGACGAGCACGACCGAGACGATCGAACTCGCAAAGGAAGATCTCTTTGTGAGTTTCCACCCGTTCTTCGCAGAAAACGGCGAGTCGTTCGGCTTCCCTGTCCTGATTCACATCAAGAACCCGTTCCTCGGTAAGAGCTGCTACGACGGCAGCACCGCGGAACCGATCAACGTGCCGTACACGACGGGCGAAACCAGTCCTCCGCCGCCGAACACGCCGATCGAGGGTGGTATTGGGAACGAGGGCGAACCCGAAGAAGGTCTGCTCAACGCAGAAGCAACGCTCGTCGACAACGAATACGCAGCGCCTGGCGTACATGGCTGCGGAGTGAACGGCGGAGCCGACGCTGCTGTCGATGGGGGGCTCGGTCTCCCCTCGCCCGCTGGCTCCAACACCACGGAGCTCATCGGCCTTCTCTGGACCTCAACGGTCCACCAAACAGAAAAACACATTCAGCAGTAAGCCAACGGCTCTAAGCAAGATAGGCGAAGTGCAGTAGTGGGGTCCCGCCGCGATGCGCGGTGGGACCTCCCAAAAGCTTGGTATCTGTCATCAGAGGGAGAAAGAACGCATATGACACGTTTGAAAGCAATGCGGTGGTGTCTTCTCGCGGCAGCCGCCTTCAGCGCGATCGCGGCGGCGAGCGCGTGGGCCGAAGCGCCCGAAATGGGGCGTTGCGTGGCTCATGCCGGAGGCAAATACGCCAACAATGTATGTACGAAGGCCGCGAAAGGCACAAAACCCGGAAAGTATGAATGGGAACCGGGCGCCGTGAAAAACAAGTTCACCGGGGTCGGCGGGGCGGCAACATTGGAAACCATCCATAAAGTCAAAGTAACCTGCAAAGCCGAGTCCTCGAGCGGCGAATTCACATCGCCCAAAACCGCTGGGAACATTATCGTAAAGTTCACCGGGTGTGAAGCGTTGGAATACAAATGCAAATCGCCTGGGGCCGGAGAAGGGGAAATCGCAGTGAATCCAATCTCGGCCACTTTGAGATGGGAAGACGCGACAAAGAAGAAGGTCGCGATAGATCTCGTGCCGCAAAGCGGAGAAATATTTGTCGAATTCGGATGCGGCCCTGTGCCTGTCGTCGTAAGGGGCTCGGTGATGACAAACCTTCCGGTCAAGAAAGTAGAGACAGTATTTGACGAGAAATTCACAGCCAAAGTCGGCAAACAAAAGCCGGAATACTACTATACGGCTACCGGCGAAAAGGTACAGGATGTGCTGTTTTCGAAAATCGGTGGGTCGGCTCCGTTGGAACAGGCTGGGCAGACCATCACCAACTCTCAGACAGACGAAGAAGCTCTAGAGGTCAATACCGTCGCGTAGCTGCGCGGACCTGAATCGCGCGGAAGTGGTGGTGCGAAGGCGCGGTGCGTGGAAGGGCGCAAATGCCCTTCCACGCCCTCGGCTGGATCTGGGTCGGGCGGCTGTCGCCAGACGAATCAGGAGACTGGGGTGTTTGTAGGCCGTCATCATCGTTGCGCGAGCGCCGGAGCCGCCGAGACTCCGAAGCGCTGGTCTGTGCGGCTTGGCGAGGCCGGGCTTGGAAGGGGCCGCGCGCGGCTGTGTCTCGGCTGGTCGTCTGCGCGACTACGCATGTATGTGCTGGCGATGGTGACGGTCATGGTGGGGCTGTGCTGGGGCGCTTCGGCGGCGATGGCTTTGAGCCAGCGCGGTCATTCGTTCGGGCGGTCGTTTGGTGGCCAGGGGGAAGGCGCGGGCCAGTTTCGGTTTGAAGGCGCCTTCAAGCACGAGGAAGCTGCGGGGATCGCGGTGGACGAAGCCACGGGTGATGTGTATGTGGTGGATCGTGGGAATCACCGCGTGCAGGAGCTTGGACCGGAAGGGCAGTTCATCGCGGCTTGGGGTTGGGGCGTCAGCGACGGCAAAGACGAATTCGAGGTGTGCACGAGCGCGTGCCGGGCGGGTATTGCGGGAGCGGGGAAGGGGCAGCTGCAGGAAGCGGGCCCGATCGCGGTCGACAACTCGCAGGTTGGTGAAGGCACGGTGTACGTCGGCGCCGACGCCGCGGCGAAGCACCCCGATGTGCAGCGGTTTTCGGCGAATGGCGAAGATCTGCTGGGCAAGCTGCCGGACGTGGAAGAAGGCAGGCTCGATGGTCTCGCCGTCGATCAGCAGGGAAAAGTATGGGTTTATCGTGGAGAAGAAGAAGAAGACGGTGTAATCGAAGAGTTCAGCGACACCAAGGCCGGTGGAGAGCTTGAACCCACGCTGCTGTCCCCGGTCGCGTGCCCGAAACCTGGGTTTGCGGTCAACGGCGGTGGCGAAGAGCTCTATGTCGCGCACGAATTGTTGACGGCGGAAGAAGAATGCCCGGCGGTCGTGGAACGCGAAAAGGCCGAAGAAAAGGAACCGGTCGAAGGACAGTACGCGCGGCCGGTCGTGACGGCGAAGCTGAACGGCGCCGAAGTGCTGAGCAACGGCGGGATCGCGCTCAGTGAGCTCGCCAGGCAGCCGACGACGGGCATCGCCGTCGACCAGGCAAGCGGAGCCGCGACGCCGCTGGGAGAAGACGCGAGGGGCGATGCCTACGTGGACGACGGGAGCGCGGTGTCGGTGTTCGACGCGACCGGTTCGCTCGTGCAGAGCTTTGGAACCGGTGCACTCGAGGACGGGATGGGCGTCGCGGTCGATTCGAAGACCGGCAATGTGTATGTGCTCGACGCGGGCGAAGACAAGATCGATCTGTTCGTGCCGGAAGGGACGGGAAGGCCGGTAGTCGAAGATCTTTCCGCCCAGGATCTCACTTCCGGCGAAGTCGAGCTGTCGGCGAGCATAAGCGCGCAGGGCGAGGACACGCGTTACTACTTTCAGTACGGCACGAGTGACTGCGTGAGCGATCCCTCGAGCTGCACGGACGTGCCCGCCAGCCCCGGGGCGGACATCGGAGCCGGTTTCGGCGCGGTCGGCGTCAGTGAGAAGCTCGAAGGTCTGCGACCGGGTAGCACCTATTACTATCGCCTGGTAGCCGCGAACGCGCTCGGAGAAGCGCAGCAGGCGGCGAGCCTGCAGAGCTTCAACACATTGCCGAGCGCTGAAGCGGTTCTGGCGGATGCTCGCGCGTGGGAGCTCGTCTCGCCGCCGGAAAAGGATGGTGCGGGGATCGAACCGCTCGCGAAAGAAGGCGGGCTGATTCAAGCCTCCGGCGATGGCAATGCGATCACGTATGTCGCCACCGGACCGGTCGTCGGCGAACCGGCGGGCAACCGGGCGCCGGAACCGACGCAGGTGGTGTCGGTGCGCACGGGCGAAGGATGGCGCTCGGATGAGCTCGGGGTGCCGCGTACGAAAGGCGAAGGCCTCGAAACCGGGGAACCCGCGGACTACAGGTTCTTCTCGGAAGATCTGGCGGTGAACCTGCTGCAGCCGCCGTTGGGCAAGGTCGAACCGCAGGAAGACCCGCCGCTCGCGCCCGGCGCGAGCGAAAAGACGCTGTACGCAGGCGCCGACCCGTCGATTGCGCCGTCTGCGGCCGAGCAGGGCCTTTACGACCAGGCGCGTGCCAACAGTGGCTTTCTGGCTCCGGGGTATCTGCCGCTCGTGACGCCGCTGGATGTCACGGCGGAAGCGAAACCAGGCGAAAAGATGAAGTTCGGTGGAGATCTCAATTTCCTCGATGCCACGCCGAACATGGACGATGTGCTGTTCGAATCGGAAGTGGCGCTTTTGAGCGGGTCGGCTGCGGGTCTGTACGAGTGGCAGGCGGGGGGCTCGCTGCAGCTGGTCAGCGTGCTGCCCGACGGGGCGCCCGCGCCGGCGCCGGCGCTCGGGCAGGAAAATACGAACGTGCGCGGTGCGCTCTCGGCCGACGGGACGCGGATCGTCTTCAGCGTCGAAGGCGAAGACGGACAGCCCGCGGGGCTCTACATGCGCGACACGCACACGCACGAAACGATCGAGCTGAATGCGGCCCGTGGCGTGGTCGAACCGACCGGGGAAGAAAGCGAAGTGGCGTTCCAGGCCGCCACGAGCGATGGATCGAAGGTGTTCTTCACCGACACGGCGCCGCTTACTCCGGAATCTACGCAGCGTCAGGAAACAAAGGCAGACCTCTACGAGTGCGAAATAACTGAAGAAGGCGGAAAACTAGGGTGCAGCCTCAAAGATTTGACGCCACTGCCCGCGGGTGGCAGCGCGGACGTGCTGAACATGATCCCCGGGGTCAGCGAAGACGGCGCGAGCGTGTACTTCGTGGCGAACGGGATGCTGGCATCAGGTGCGGTGCAGGGACACTGCGTCCACGAAGTGCAGGAAGTCGCGGTCGCGGGCGCGGCCTGCAACCTGTACGTCTGGCATGACGGCACGATCAGCCTGGTCGCGGTTCTCTCCAACGAAGACTCCGGAGACTGGGGCAGCCTTCACGGCAGCGGACGTGTCGGAGGGATCACGGCCAACCGGCCGGATCTCGCCGACGTGACCTCGCGGGTGTCCCCGAACGGCCAGTACCTCGCGTTCATGTCGCAGATGCCGCTCGTCGGCTATGAAACGCTCGACGCCAACCACGCGAGCGAAGGCATCCACGACGAGGAGGTGTATCTGTATGACGCCTCCTCGCACCTGCTGGTGTGCGCCTCATGCAACTCAGCGGATCCGCCCGTGGGCGTGCACGACACGCCAGACTCCGGTGAAGGCAATGGGCTGCTTGTCGATCGACGCCGCGACTGGCTCGGCGAGTATCTGGCCGGCAGCATTCCCGGATGGACGCCGCTCGGCGTCGGCGGCGCGATCCATCAGCCGCGATATCTGTCCGACAGCGGCCGGCTGTTCTTCGACAGCCCCGATCAGCTCGTGCCGCAAGCCGGCAACGGCAAGGAGGACGTATACGAGTACGAGCCCGAAGGCGTCGGCAGCTGCCCGCAGGCGGGCGGGTGCGTGTCGCTGATCTCCTCCGGCAGCGCCGCACAGGAATCGGCTTTCGTGGAAGCAAGCGAAGACGGCGAGGATGCGTTCTTCATCACAGCCCAGCCGCTCGTCGCCGCCGACCACGACACCAACTACGACCTGTATGACGCGAGGGTTTGCACGACGAGCTCTCCGTGCGTGAGCTCGGAAGGGTCCTCGTCCGGGACGTGCGAAGGCTCGCGTTCGTGCCAGCCCGGATCGTTCCCGATGCCGGCGCCCGGCACGCCACCGACCGCGACGACCGACGGCGCGGAAGCGCAGACGCTCGCGCTCGCGAACACGACCGCGTCGCACAAGAGCGAGCCGAAACCCGCGACGCGCGCCCAGCTGCTCACGAAAGCGCTGAAGAGATGTCGCACGAAAAAGCGCAAGCACGCGCGAATAGCTTGCGAAAAGCAAGCACGCAAGCGATATGCCCCCAAGCCCAAGCATCGAGGCCCAACGAAGAAGGAGCACAAGTGAGCACGTCGCGGCGCAAGACGCCTCGCGTGGCGTTGCTGCTGCTCGCGGGGACGCTTGTGACGTTCGCGATGCTGCTCGCGAGCCCGAGGGTGGCCGTGACGTTCGCGAGCGTGGTATGGCGGCTTGACTCGAACACGGCCCCGAGCTATCTCGCCGTGGGCAGCGAAGCGCGCGTGATCGCGAGTGCGAGCAACCTCGGCGAGGCCACGGTGCTCGGCAGTGGGACTCGTGCGGTGACGCTGAGCGACCGGCTGCCCGCGAACCTGCGCGTGCCGGCCACGGTGCCGGCGAGCGCGATCGAAGGGAAGCTGGAAACGAGCGAACGCAGCGAAGCGGCCAGTTACGAACTGACGTGCTCGCTCGAAGAAGCCCAGCGCAAAGAAGTGAGCTGCACGACGACCCCCAAGACGCAACCGCTCGCGCCCTATACCCAGCTGCGGATCACGATCCCCGTCGAAATCGGCGTCGGGGCGAGCAGCGCAGAACCCAATACGGTCAGCTTGAGCGGCGGCGAACCGGAAGCTCACGCCGAACAGAGCCGACCGATCGCCGTTGAGGACGCTCCGACACCGTTCGGGATCGAACACTATGAAGTGATGCCGGAAGACGAAGACGGGTCTCTCGATCTTCAGGCGGGCTCCCATCCCTACCAGCTGACCACGACGCTCGACATGAACGAGACGCTCGCCCCCGAGAGCCAGGGGGCGCCCGAGCTCGAGCCCTCCGCGCCCGCGCTCACGCGCAACCTGAGCCTCCAGCTCCCACCAGGCCTGTTGGGGAATCCGCAAGCCGTAACTCAATGCCCCGATGTCAACTTCGCCAGTATCGGCGAAAACAACGTCAACTCGTGTCCTGCCGGCAGCGCGATCGGCGTGGCCCTCGTCACGCTCAACCTCGCCAGCCCGCCGCTCGGAGTCTTCACCGAAGCTGTACCGGTATTCAACCTCGTGCCGGCACCCGGGGAGCCCGCACGATTCGGCTTCGAGGACACGAAGGTTCCGATAATCCTCGACACCTCCGTGCGCACAGGCGGCGACTACGGCGTCAACGTCGCGGTGCGCAACACCACCCAGGCGGCCCAGCTGCTTTCCAGCCGCGTCACGCTGTGGGGCGAACCGCAGAGCGAGAACCACGACGCCTCGCGCGGCTGGGCGTGCCTGCGCCACAGGGAAGTCAACGGCGAAACCTGCGGTGGCCCCGGTCAACCTGCCGCCGAACCGTTCCTGACCCTCCCGAGCTCGTGCCTGGGAGCGATCCGCACACAGATAAACGCCGAAGCCTGGAGCGCTGCGAGCGCCGAAGCCGAGTTCTCGTTCCAGAACAACCTCGGCGAACCGCTTTCGAGCCTTCAGGAATGCGAAGCGGTCCCGTTCAATCCGACGCTCGACGTGCAGCCGATCGCAGAACGCGAAGGCGAAGCCCCCGTCAGGCCGGTGACCAGCGCGAGCACACCGGCCGGCCTGGATGTCAACGTCAGCCTCCCAAGCGAAGAACGCGGGCTTGGCGAGTCGGCGGTCCGCAGCACCACCGTGACGCTGCCCGAAGGCGTGCAGCTGACCCCATCTGACGCAAACGGCCTGCAGGCATGCTCGGAGGCGCAGATCGGCTTTGAAGGCGCCGGCAACAACGAAGATCCGTTCTCGCCGGGCGCCGGTGAACCACTGCGATTCTCATCGACGCCGGCAACCTGCCCGCAAGCCTCGAAGGTCGCGCTCGTTCACATCAAGTCGCCCGACCTCTCCCACGAACTGGAAGGCGGCGTCTACATCGCACAGCAAACGAACAACCCGTTCGGCTCGCTGTTCGCCCTCTACATCGTCGCCGAAGACCCCGCGTTGGGGATCCGGGTCAAGCTCGCCGGAAAGGTCTCGCTGAACGAAGAAACGGGCCAGATCACCAGCACCTTCAGCGAAACACCCCAAGTCCCGTTCGAAACCCTGCACCTGCGGTTCTTCGAAGGCGCCCGCGCGGCGATGAGCACACCGGCGCTGTGCGGCAGCTACAGCACGCTCGCATCGTTCACACCGTGGTCGAGCGCTACGCCGCTGCGGCGCGAAGCGGCTTTCCAGATCACCAGCGGCGCAGAAGGCCAGCACTGCGCGAACCCCCTGCCATTCAGCCCCGGCCTGAGCGCGGGCTCCTCCAGCCCGCAGGCCGGAGCGTTCACGAGCTTCAACCTGACACTCACCGACCCCGACGCCGACCAGCGACTACGAGCCGTCAGCGTGCACCTGCCCCCGGGGATCGCGGCGATCCTCGCGTCGGTCACGCCCTGCCCCGAACCCCAAGCCGCCCAAGCACAGTGCGGCCCGGAAAGCCTGATCGGCCATACCCTCGCCAGCGCCGGCTACGGCCCAGAACCATACGAGCTCCCCGGCCAGGCCTATCTCACCGGCCCATACCAGGGCGCACCCTTCGGCATCGAGGTCCTCACCCCCGCCGTCGCCGGGCCCTTCAACCTCGGCAACGTCACGGTCCGCTCGCGCATCGAAGTCGATCCGCACACCGCTGCGGTCACGATCACCTCAGACCCCATCCCTCTGCTCGTCAAAGGCGTCCCCGCCCAGATCAAACAACTGCAGGTCACCGTCGACCGTCCCAGCTTCCAATTCAACCCCACCAACTGCAACCCCTCAACCGTCACAAGCACCCTCACGGGCAACCAAGGCGCGACCGACGCCACCTCCTACCCGTATGACACGCAGAACTGCACCAGCCTGCCGTTCGATCCCGGCGTCAGCGCCACCACCGAGGGCAAGACCAGCAAAGCCAACGGCGCAAGCCTGGCGCTCACCTTCAAATCCAAACCCGGAGAAGCGCACGTCGCCAAGACCATCCTCACGATACCCGCCAGCCTGCCCGCGCGGCTCACCACTATCCAAAAAGCCTGCGTAGCCGCCGTCTTCGAAGCAAACCCCGCCAGCTGCCCCGAAGGCTCGGACATCGGCACGGCAGTCGTGCACACCCCTGTGCTCAAGAACCCCGTGGCGGGCCCGATCTATCTCGTCTCACACGGCAACGCCGCATGGCCCGACGCCGAGCTCGTCCTCCAAGGCGAAGGCATCACAGTCATCCTCGACGGACAAACCGCCATCAAAAAAGGCATCACCACCAGCTCATTCCAATCCGTCCCAGACGTCCCCTTCGAAACCGTCGAAGCCACCCTCCCCGAGGGCCCCCACTCCGCCCTCACCACCAACCTCCCCCTCAAGGACCACTACAGCCTCTGCGGACAGCACCTCGCCATCCCCACCGCGCTCACCGGCCAGAACGCCACCGGCGTCAACGAGAACGTCAAAGTCACCGTCCAAGGCTGCGCCGGCGTCAAAGCCGCGAAAGCGAAAAAGCTCACACGCAAGCACAACCTGGCGCGAGCGTTGAAGGCGTGTCGCAAGGCACACCCCCGCTCCCGCGCGAAGCGCACCGGCTGCGAAGACAACGCCCGCAAGCACTACACGGCACACAGAAGCGCTCACAAGACCTGAAAGATCGCGGCGGAATCTCCTGGCCATACTCGAATGTCGCCCGACCGTCGGCGACCCAGGTCATCTCCCACACACCGGGATACCACTGCACCCGCTTGACGCGCACCTTCGCCACCTCACGACGTCGCCCGCCGAGCTCCCCGCGGCGTTCTTGACGCTCGGCGCATCCGTGGCAGCACCTTCAGGGTGATCGGGCCGCTGCGCCGGCGCTGTGTCTAGCTGGCGGTGATGTAGCCACTCATGTAGCCCACGTGCGCCATCGCCCATTCGTCGCATCGGAAGGTGCAAAACCACAGAAACTTGCCGGCATGCTTTACGAGCAGCGTGTAGGTATGAACTCCGGGCATCACGATGATGTTGACGCCCGCTCCCGGCGAGGTGATGCTGTGTGGCACTTCGTCGGTGTTGTCGATCCTCAGCTCCTGGGGCTGGCCTATGTGGACGGTGAATTCGGTCTGGGTGAACTCATCGTGCTTTATGCCTTCGGGACCGACCTTGCCTTCCGGGATGACCTTCAGAACGACCAGCTTTGCCACCGGCGGCAGCGCGGCGGCCTGCTCGGCGGCGGCCTGGGATGCCGCGCGTGCTTCCTGTCTTTCGCTGCTCTGGGCCAGCGCCACCATCGACAGCAGCAGCGCGGCCAGGATCCCCGCGCCCGCGAGCGCCTTCAGCCCGAACCTCCTGGCGGCCGCCTCACCGGATTCGCGTCGATATCTGGCCTCGGTGTCCCTGTCCGGTTCCTGCGCGGCGGAGCCGTGCTCGAAGACGAGATGACGAACGGGCACGGCGAACCGCTCGCGCACGAGACCCGCGAGCCGCGGCTCGAGCCCGCTCGCCGCCCGCTCCCAGCCGGTGGAGACGATGACTTCATCGGGCGCGAAGGTGGCGAACCCGTCCTCGATTGCCTCGAGCGGGTCTGCCTCTGAGATCTCGCCAGCAACGACGCGGTCGTGGCCGACGCGGTGAAGGGCCGTCTTCAGGCGGACGCGCGCCTGATCCAACAGACCGTCGACGGCGCCGGTCAGGCGGGCGGCGGGGGAGATCAGCGCGGGCACGAGCAGGAGCACGTGCGTGTGCGGCGCGGAGGCCAGCCGCTCGACCTCGCTGAGGAGCGCCTCCTCGCCGAGCGTGTCGTTGGCGACGACGAGGACGCGGCGCTCCGCCGCCGAGCCCAGGTGCGCGGGAGCCATCTTCACCGGCAGCTCGAGCCCGCGGAGCTTGCGCATGCGCATTTGTGCCACGCGCATGGCGACAGCGCCGGCTATCACGGTGAGCACGACGAGAGCGAGCCACGCCGGGCCGAACGCGGCGGCGAGCGCGACTGGGAGCAGGGCGACTATCACCAGCAGGACGAAGCGGAAGGCCTCCTGCTCGCTGTGAAACGGGCTACGCACCGGCGCGGCCCTCTGCGGCGATGTGGCCGGACAGGCTCTGCACGGCGGCCACGATCTGCTCGGGGGTCGTCGGCGCCGGCAGCTGGTGGCAGCCGTGCAACAGCTCGCGTAGGCCCGCGTCCGTGTCCGACGGCGCCTCGACAACCAGCGGCGTGTCGGGATAGCGCGTGCGCAGTTCGCGCAAGACCTCGCGGGCCGCCTCGTGCTCGTAGCCCAAGGAGCTGACGACGAGATCGGCGTCGTGAGCGGGGGCGCATCCTGCGGGCCCGGTCAGCGGACAGCGCCCGTGTGCGGCTGGGCCGGGACACACGGCGACCGCGTAACCGGCGAAGCGCAGGCCGGACGCGATCGCGAGACCGGCCGCCTCGTCCGGGTGCTCGACGAGCACGCGCGGGTGGCTCCAGCGCCAAGGTTGCGGCTTGAGGTCCACTGCTTGCGCTTGCGCGGCGGATTCTCTGGAGAACATGCAGTCAAGCTAGATCGAGCCGAACTCGATGCCATCCGGGTCAAACCGTGTTCTGCTCGGTAGAAAACCGCAACTGTCGCTCTCGTCATCCTGATCCGAGCTCGGCGCCGAGTACCTCGTCCACCAGCTCCGCGTAGGTGGCGTCGGCCTCCGGGTCGTAGCCGGAGAGGAGGTGGCGGCGAATGTGCAGAGCCGCCGCGGCCGCCTCCCTCTCGGCGAGCAGGCACGCAGCCTGCAGAGCGCGCACGAGCAGCTCGAGCTGGCGTCGGAAATGCGGCGACCCCTGCGCGAGCGAGCGCCGCAGCCGCGGCGCGAGCTCGTCGAGCGCCTCGGCGACCAGCGCTTCGTCGCCGTCCCCCTCCGGCAGGCGGGAGCGCACGCGCTCGAGCACGAGCTCCAGCGCGTCGAGCCGGACGAGGTCCCGCAGGACCTGCTCGCAGAGGACGTTGTGCGTTCCCTCCCAGCTCTCGAACACGATCGCGTCGCGGTACAGGCGCGGAAGCGGCGAGAAGTCCTCGATCGTGCCGTTGCCGCCGAGCGCCTCGATCCCCCGGCGGACACAGCGGGTCGCGGCCAGCGAGGTGACGAACTTGTTCGCGTTCACGAGGATTCGGTGCCAGGCCAGGTCCTTGCTGTCAGCTGTGCCGGCGTCGATCGCCTCCACCAGCGCGGTCAGCTCCAGAGTCGACGCGAGCGCTGCCTGCTCCTCCACCCTCATCACGGCGAGGTTCTCGCGCACGAGCGGGTAGTCGGCGATCGGGCGGCCGAACGCGGTGCGCAGGCGGGAGAAGCTTGCGGCCTCCAGGTAGGCGCGGCGCATCAGCCCGGTCGAGCCGATCGCGTTCAGCCAGCGCGAGGTGTTCAGGACGGTGCCGGCGGCGATGCGGAAGCCTTCCTCGGGCGCGCCGATCGCGTGCCCGAGCGCGTCCGTGAACTCGATCTCGCCGGTTGCGAGTGCCCGCGTGCCGAGCTTGTCCTTCAGGCGGCGCAGCCGGAACCCGTTCGCGCTGCCGTCGGGGAGGCGGCGCGGAACGAGGAAGCAGCCGATCCCGCGCGTGCCTGCGGGCGCGCCGCGCGGCCGGGCGGTGAGCAGGAACTGGTCGGCGTCCGCGACGGAGCAGAACCACTTCTCGCCGGAGATCCGCCAGAGCTCGCCCTCGGGCACCGCCTCGACGCGGTTGGCGCCGACATCGGAGCCGCCCTGCACCTCCGTCAGGAACTGCGCTCCGCGCTGGCAGCGGTCGTAGTCGGGCTCGAGCAGCGCCGGCAGGAAGCACTCCTGCAGCTCCGGCGAGCCGTGCCGGCGCAGGGCCCGGATCAGGCCGGCCGTGCAGACGGCGGGACAGGTGTGGCCGCCCTCGCCGGCGTGCGCGAGCAGGTAGAGCAGCGTCGCCTGCTCGAAGGCCGGCGCGCCGGCGACGCCGGAGGCCCACACGGCGCGGCCGGCCTGCGCGTACTCGGGGTCGAACGCGACGCGCTGGGGCTCGCGCCCGAGCGAATCCGCCGGCGCAAGCGACGGCGGTCGCAGTTCGAGCGCTCCCACGGACGGCTCGACCACCGTCGCGACTGTCGCGCCGAACTCACGCAGCCTGGGCTCGATCCCGCGCAGGCCCTCGTCGCCCAGCCGGGCGCGCAGCCAGCGGGCGAGGTTCGGCGTGACGTCGTAGAAGTTCTTGGTCCGAGCCGCCTGCCAGCGTTCGAGCTCGGCGCGTGGGTCGGCGTCCATCGGCTTTCGTGTGAACCAGTGTGGTTAGGGTGCCCTAACTTCGGGGAAAGCTAGGTCGTGCGCGTGTGGACTCTATCCGTACTCGCTACCGAAGAGGCATCCGTGGAAGACCCTGATAGGCACCCACGCTCAGGCCGGTCGACAGTCCGCCGCCGACGAGGCGCCGCTCCACCGGGGCATGGTGCACGGACCCCCGGCTGAGCGTGACTAGAGCCAATGCCGTTTACTTAAGGCCGGAGCTGGCCCCCGCTCCTGGTAGAAAGGAGCGGCCAACCGAGGCCCAAGGGGTAGCGTCTCAGAAGTGCTGTAAATAGCTTCGGGAGCCGTCGAGGTGACGGCGTAGGTTCCCTCCAGTCCTGTCGAGACGAAGAAGGAGGCCTACGCCGTGAGACGTACCGTACCGCCGTCGGCGGAGATCGAAGACCAGATCGACGAGCTGCTTGCCGTTGGGGTTGGTGAGAACCCGCGGGAGGCGCTATCGGGGCTTGCCAAGCTCGGTGCCCGGTTGATCATCCAACGGGCTGTGGAGGACGAGTTCGAGGCCTGGCTGGGTCGGGCTCGCTATGAGCGCCGGCCTGAGTATCAGCGTGGGCTGCGCAACTACGACAGCGGCCTGCGCAACGGGTTTCGCCCACGTAGGGTGCAGACCGCCGAGGGCGAGCTCTCGGTCGAGATCCCGCAGGTCCGCGAAGCGGCCGAGGCGTTCGCCTCAAAGCTGTTCCCCAGGACACCGAAGCTGTTGCGGACCGAGCCGCTGAAGGCGCTGGTGATCGGCGCGTTCGTCAGGGGCTTGTCGATGCGCGATGTCGAGTCGCTGTGCGAGCAGGCTGGGTTGGGCAAGCTCTCGAAGTCGACCGCGTCGCGGATCTGTGAGGAGCTGCGGGAGCGCTTCCAGGCGTTCCAGCACCGCAGCCTCTATGAGGTCCGGCTGGTGGCGTTGTTCCTGGATGCCACGTTCATCGCCGTGCGTCCCAGCGGGCCCAAGGAGGGCGTGCTGGTCGCCTGGGGCTTCACCGAGGACGGCGAACGCGTGCTGCTTTCGGTGATGCTCGGGATGCGCGAGTCCTACGAGGACTGGCAGGCGCTCGGGCGTGACCTGATCGCCAGAGGGCTCACAGCATCGATGCTCGTGGTCGCCGACGGCGCCCCCGGGCTGATCAAGGCGATCGAGCAGTGCTGGCCGGCCTCAGACCGCCAGCGCTGCTGCGTGCACCGCGCGCGCAACCTCTACGCCAAGCTCCCCGAGCGGGAGCGCGAACGCGTCAAGCACGCCTACTGGCAAGCGCTCGATGACGCGATCAACGAACAGGACGCCAAGCAACGACTCCAAGCGCTCGTCGAGGAACTCGACAAGGGAGGCTTCACCGCCGCGGCGAAGTGCCTCGCCGAGGACCTCGACGCGCTTGTCGTGCATCTGCGCTATCCGCCCCGGCGCCGTCGACGGTGGCGCTCAACGAACCTGCTCGAGCGCTCACTGGGCGAGGTGAAGAGGCGGACGAAGGTGATGGGCCGGTTCCCCGGCGAGGACAGCTGCCTCACGCTTGTTTGGGCCGTCCTCGATCTCCTCATCACCCACGAGACCAACGGCATCAGGTTCACCGAGCTCGACCGCCAACGCCTCAATCACGCTAAATACACCGAGCCCGAACAGACGGCGCCCGAGGAGCTGACCAAGGAGGTGGCCGCCGCATAAACTGATTCCCGGGAACCCGAACCGCGGGCGAATTTACAGCAGCAAAGAGACGCGACCCGCCGAAGCTCGGACGAGTGCTCGTCGTCCAATCCGATCGTCTCGCGGGCGTCATCCGGGACCGCTACTTCCACGGGAAGGCGAGAGTCCTGCCTAGCGGGTGTGAGCCGGAAAGAGCCCTTGGCTTCGCTACAAGTTGGCCGCAACATAGACACGGATTCTGGCTCCACGCAGTGGGTTGAGGCGGACGAGGACTGACCTCGCAAAGGTGTGGCCCGTGCCGTGACGCACGGGCCACACCCGGGATAGCGTCGCCCTCGCGCGACCTGACCGCGAGGGCCAGCCGCCGGGGCCCCACCGGCCCCTACGGCTTGTATTCGCCGAATCCGCTGGCCGTGAGTTCGACGCCGCCGAAGACGGACGACACCACGCCGGTGGCTTTGTTCTTGTAGCCGCCCTGCACCGACGCGCCGCCGTTGCCGGCGGTGTTGATCTCGCCGCCGCTCACCGCGGCGCCTTCGGCGGAGGCCGCGTTCTGCAACCCGCCGCTGACAGACGTATCGGTGCTCGAGGCTTTGTTGGCGCCTCCACCGCTGATCGACGAGAATTCGCCGGTTGCGCTGCCACCGCTGCCGCCGCTGATCGACGCGTCGTTGGCGCTGGCGGTGTTGTTCGCCCCGCCGCTGATCGACTCCGAGCCGGAGCAGTTTTTGACCGCTTCGCGAGCCGTCCCGGTCGTGTTGCCGCAGCCGCCGGAGATCGATGCGAATTCGCCGCTGACCACGTTGCGGTTCCCGCCGGTGATCGAGCCGTAGTTGCTCTGTACGGTGTTCTCCTCGCCTCCGCTGATCGATGCGTTTTCACCCAGGGCCCACCCGCCAAGGCCGCCGCTGATCGAGCTCGTGGGGCCTTCAGCGGTGCCCCCTCCGCCGCCGCTGGCGGAGGCGAGTTCGCCTATCACCTGGTTGTGCCCACCGCCGCCCGCCCATTGCGAGCCGCCGGTGGGGCACGTCTGGTCGGGGTAGCCAGGTCCGGCGATGTTCTGGCAGCCGCCCGAGACCGACGCGTCGGTGGCGCTGGCAGCGTTTTTGATGCCGCCGCTCACGGAGGACGCACTGGCGCTGGCAGTGTTGCCTTCGCCGCCGCTCACCGTCGCGAACGGCGCGGTGACGGCATTTGCGTTTCCCGCGATGAGGCTCGCATAGCTCGTGAACGTCTGTTCCTCACCGAGGATCAGATTGTGCGATCCGGTCTGTTCGTGTTTGCCTTCGTTCTCGTCATAGCCGATCACGAGGTTGCCCTCGCCGTTGGCAGACGCAGTTTTGCCTTCACCGTTGACGACCTGCATGTTGACACCCGCGATCTGAATAGTGGGCTTGTTGTCCACTCCTTTTTCTTGGTATTTCATATGCTGCAAGATCGTCGCCTCTTCTTCCGAAGGCAGTTCGGACTTCATGTATCCCGCTTTGCAGACCCCCGCCTTTGGGGTCTTCAGCGCGGCCCCTTCCTTTGCAGGAACGCACACCTTTAGTCCAGCAGCCGACGCCCCGCTCGCCACCAGCAGCAGCACGCCCACCGCCAGGCAGATCACTCCAGCCATGCCCCAACCCGCCCTGAACAGCCTCATCACGCATCCCCCATTCCCTTTTGGGCGCGGACGAACACGAGCGTCGCCCGCAATGCAGCCATGCTGCCACTAACACGAGAGGACTGTCGGCCCCCGCATGATCGCCAGGCGACGGGTGCTCCCCTCCGGCGAGAGCAGGCGTCTCGATGGTCGAGCCATAGGCGCTCGCTGCGGACGACGAGCAGCAGCCAAGCGACGCCCGTCAGTGCACTCCCTCTCCACGCCAAGCAACAGCCTCCGGGCTGGGGTTTACGCTCGTAAGTAAACAGTATCGTGACTAGAGCGGGGACGACGGGACGTCGCTCTTGACCGCCGAGATCTCCAGCGCGATCTTCACCTTGTTGCCGAGCAGGGCTCCGCCCGCCTCGAGCGCCTGATTCCAGGTGAGGCCGAAATCTCTGCGGTTGAGCTCCCCGCGAAGTTCGAGCTGCATCCGTTCGACGCCGCCCGCCTCGCGCGTCGTGTCACCCAGCAGCGCGTCGAGCTCGATCTCACGGGTGACGCCGCGCATCGTCAGCTCGCCCACGATGCGCAGTCGGCCGCCGTCCGGGGAGTCGATCCGGGTCGAGTTGAAGCCGATCTCCGGAAAGCGTTCGACGTCGAAGAAGTCGGGGGAGTTGCGCAGGTGCTCGTCGCGCACCGGCTCGTTCGTATCGACCGACGCCGCCTTGACCACTCCCGCCGCCCGCTGGGCGCCTGACCCTGTGTCCAGCGTCCCGCCGAACTCGCGGAAGCGACCGTTGAGCGTCGCGAGCACCATGTGCTTCAAGGTGAACGAGACGCTCGAGCGCGCGGTGTCAACTGACCATTCGCCTGAGGGGACGACGCTCGCTTCGCTGGCCCGGTCCACCACGGACATTCAGAGAACCTCCTGATCGGTGACGATGCTCGACGGGCAGGCTCGCCGCTGCGCGGCGCCGGCGCATCGGTAGAAGACCCCCATTGTCGGTCCGTGATCCGCAGACCGTGTAGATGGTCGATTCGCCGGGTCCGCTCGCGCTCACTCCAGGGCCGGGAGCCTGCGCTCCAGCCAGGCGGGCAGCCACCAGATGCGGGGGCCCACCGCCCGCATGATCGCGGGCAGCAGCACGAGCCTGACGATCGTCGCGTCGAGCAGCACGGCGATCGTCAGCCCGACGCCGAACTGGCGCAGTGGGATGACGCTGGCCGCGGCGAACGCGAGGAAGACGGCGGTCATGATCGCCGCGGAGCCCGTGATCACGCCGGTGGTGTGTCGCAGGCCGTAGGAGATCGCGCCCTCGGCGTCGCCGCGTGCGATCCATTGCTCGCGCATGCGTGTCAGCAGAAAGACCTCGTAGTCGATCGAGAGGACGAACATGATCGAGATGATGCCGGCGCCCGAGGCCGCGTCGATGTAGCCTGGACCGCCGAGCACGTGCGTCGCGGTGAGCAGCTCCAGAGCGCCGAGTGCCACGGCGATCGTGGCGAGGTTCAGCGCAACCGCGATCAGCGGCAACAGCAGCGCCCGCAGCACCACGATCAGGGTGAGCACGGCGACGATCGCGAGTGCGAGCACCAGCCACGGGACGCGGGCCGTGTTGGCGTTGGTGTAGTCGAGCAGGTACTGCGCGCCCTGGCCGATCTCGACCTTGCTGCCGGTCGCGGCAGCGAGCGCGGGCAGGCTGCGCTGCAGTCTGGTGCTCAGAGCCGTGGTCGCGCTCGCCTGGGGTGGGCTGGCGGCGATGACCATCATGCGCGCGGCCTGGCCGCCGCCGTCGACGTTGACCAGCTGGGCGACCTGTTCGCGCGTCGGTGAGACCGTGCCGTCCAGAGCCGTCAGCACCAGGTAGCCGGAGTCGAGCGCGTGCGGGGAGTCGGTGTGCAGCAGCCTGTAGTCCTGCTGGTAGCCGGCGAGCATCGAGGCATAGCTCCGCAGCGGTCGCCCAGTCCCGGATAGTCTGGTGGCGAGGGTGCCCGTGCGGCTGTCAGCGGCGGAGAGTCCCCCTGCCAGCTGCGCGTTGCCGGTCGCGAGCTGGCCGATCCCGCTGGCGAGTTGCTGGTTGCCGCTGCTGAGCTTGCCGAGTCCGCCGGCGAGCCGGACATTGCCGCTGGTGAGTCTGCCGAGCCCGCGCGCGAGCTGAGTGTTGCCGCCCGTGAGCTTGCCGAGTCCGCCGGCGAGCCGGACATTGCCGCTGGTGAGTCTGCCGAGCCCGCGCGCGAGCTGAGTGTTGCCGCCCGTGAGCTTGCCGAGCCCAGTGGCGAGCTGTCCGGCTCCTCCGCCGAGGACGGTGAGTCCGCCCGAGAGCGTGTGCCCGTCCACGGCGAGGGTGCGCAGGGCGGAGTTGAGCTTGACCGCGCCTTCTTCGGATTCCTGCGTGCCGGTGGCGAGCCGGTCGGCGCCCGCGCGCAGCTCATCGAGGCTGGTGGTCAGCTGTGAGAGCTCCGCCGGGAGGTCCGCGAGCCATTCCAGGCATCCGAGCAGCTGCTGCTGGATGCGGGTGAGCTGTGAGAGGCCGTTCTGTTCGATCAGCTGCGTGGCCGCGGCGAGGTCCTGCGCGAGCGCGTCATACCGAGCGTCGCGGCGTCCAACGGTCATCGCCTCCAGTTCGCGCATCGCTTCGCTCATCCGTGTGTGCAGCTCCTCGTCGGAGGCTCGCAGCGTGGCTATCCACCCGGCCCAGGTGTGGAGCTGGCCGGCGAGCACCTCGATCGGCGCCAGGGCCGCCTGCACGGTGTCGTCGAGCGTGTTCATGCCTTGCGCCAGCGCTGCCGCGCCGGCCGCGAGCTGACTGTCCGAGGTGGCCAGCCGCTCTGCGCCCGCGGCGGCTTCGTCTAGTCCATCCGCGAGCGTCGCCGATCCCGTTGCGGCCTGGTTCAGGCCGGCCTGTAGCTGGCCGGCGCCGGCGCCGGCGCGGCCGGCTTCGGTGGCGAGCTGGGTTGCGCCCGTGTGAGCGCGGCCCGCTTCGGTTGTCAGTCGCTTCGCGCCGGCGTGGGCGCGACCCGTTTCGGTTGCGAGTCGCTTCGCGCCGGCGTGGGCGCGGCCCGTTTCGGCCGCGAGCCGCTTGGCGCCGGCATCGGCCTTGGCCGTCTGCCCGGCCAGTGCTTCGGCACCTGTCTCGGCGCGTGCGGCGCCGCCGCTGAGCGATCTCGCGCCGGTCGCGGCCGAGGCGAGGCCGCCGCGCAGTTCCGCGATGCCGTCGCTTGCGCGGCCCAGTCCCGAGCGCAGGCCCTCGACGCCCTGCTGGGCGCCTTCCAGGCGCTTGGGCGCAGATGCGAGCGCGGCGTGGGATTCGGCCAGCTCGCGCTGCGCGCCCGCGACCGACGCAGGCCCGAGCACGGCGGCGACATCGGGTTCGCGGGCGATCGCTTCCTGCCAGCGCGCGAGCGCGTCGATGCGCTGGGTGGTGGTCATCGCGCCGCTGTTCGCCTTGGCCACGATCACGAACGGCGCCGACCACCCCGGTCCAATCGTGCGCTGCACCATCCCCATCGCGACGCGCGCCGGGTTGGATGAGGGAAGCTCCGCCGCGGACGGCGGACCCATGCTCAGTGCGCCGGCTGGGGCCGCCAGCGCCAGCATCCCGGCGAGGAGCAGCGGGACCGTGATCGCGGGGTGGGCGATCAGCCGTTCCGCCAAAGCCCCCGCTCTGGTGCGCCGCCCCGTGGCGAAGGAACGGGTGAGCCGGATCTCCCAGCGGTCAAGCCGCGGGCCGAGCAGGCGCAGCAGAGCGGGCATCGCGCTCAGGGCCAGCGCGACGCTAAGCAGACCCGAGATGACGACTCCGATCGCCACGGGCCCGAGCAGCCCCGGCGTCGCGACCTTGCTCGCGGCGAGCATCGTCAGCGCGAGCGTGCCGCCCGCCGCGGCGATCGTGCGCCCGGCGGTGCGGGCCGCGATCGCCACGGCCGCCTCGTGGTCCCAGCCGGCGGCGAGCTCCTGGCGCACGCGCGAGACCATCAGCAGGGCGTAGTCGACGCCGAGCGCGAGGCTCATCATCGCGGCGATCGCGACTCCCAGCGAGTTGATCGGCGTGATGAAGCTCGCCAGCCACAGCAGTCCGTGGCCGGCCATCACGGTCGCGCCGCCCATCGCGAGAGGCACGGCGGCGGCGACCGGTGAGCGGAACACGAGCAGCAGCACGAGGATCAACACCGGCAGCGCGATCATCTCGGCGCGCAGCGTGTCCGCCATCGTGTCTTGTTGGATCGCACGTCCGATCACTGCCACGCCGGTCAGGTAGCTGCGCACCGGGCGCCTTACGGTGCGGGCGATCACCGTTTCGGTGCTCGGCACGACGGCCATCGCGCGGCTCGCCGGCCGGATGAAGTTGACGAGCACGAGCGCGCTCCCGGGGGCAGGGCGCAGCGAGCGCGCCATGCTCGACCCGCGCGCCATGCTCGACCCATCCCACGGCGAGAGCACCTGGACCTGTTTGATCGCTCTCAGCGCGACCGTCAGCCGCTGGCCCTGGCGGTCGACCTCCGCCGGCGGGCCGCGCAGCAGCACGGCGATCGGGACCGTGTTGCCGAACTCGCTGGCCAGCATCGCTTCGGCCCGCGAGGAGGGCGTGCCGGGCACCGCCAGCGACATCGGCGCAAGCCGGCCTTCCAGGCCCCTGCCGAGGAACGCGAGCACAGCGATCGCCACCGCCCACGCGATCAAGATCGGCCACGGTCGCGGCCTCGCCACCTCCCTCCCCGCCGGCCTGCTTCGGCTGCTCATGGCTGCCTCCTGGGTGGTGTTCGCCGACAAGCGACTCCGCACGAACTTATCTCGCCGTAATGTACCACAGATCTAGGTAACATAGATCTATGTACCGTCGATCCCGGATATGCTTGCGGGATGGCCGAAGCGCACGCCGAACGACAGCTGACGATCGACCAGCTCGCGCAGGAGGCCGGGCTGACCGTGCGCAACGTGCGCAACTACCAGTCGCGGGGGCTGATCCCCCCACCGCAGGTGCAGGGCAGAACCGGCTACTACGGCGCCGAGCACCTGGCGGGGCTGCAACTGATCCGCGAGCTGCAGGCCCAGGGCTTCAACCTCGCCGCGATCGCCCACCTGATGGAGGAAGCGCGCGGCGTCGGCGAGCAGGTCCTTGGCTTCACCCGCTCGCTGATGGCGCCCTTCGAGACCGAGACGCCGGAGATCCTCGAGCGCGCTGACCTGCTCGAGCGCCTCGGCGGTGAGATCGACCCGAAGCTCATCGCCAAGGCCGAGAAGCTCGGCCTCGTGATCTCGATCGCGGGTGACAGCTTCGAAGTCCCCAGCCCCACCTTGCTGGCCGCCGGCGAGCGACTGGTCGCGCTGGGCGTCCCCCTCGACGCCGCGCTCGGCACGATGGACAGGCTCAGACGCGACACCAAACGCATCGCGCAGACGTTCGTGAGCATCTTCCTGGAGTACATCTGGAAGCCCTTCGACGAGGCCGGCCGGCCCGAATCCGAGTGGCCCCAGGTGCAAGCAGCGCTCGATCAGCTGCGGCCACTCGCCTCCGAGGCCCTCACCGCGACCTTCCAGCCGACGATGACCAAGGCCGTTGAAGTGGCCTTCGGCAAGCAGCTCGACCACGCACGCACACGCAAGTCATGACGCTCCGGGCCGCGGAGGCGGCAGTCGTCGCGCTCGCCGATCAGGAGGGTACCGCGGGCGGCACGCCGCCGCCAAAGTCGCTCTGCACTGGCTGTGGGAAAGCCGTGGGAAGACCCACCGAAAACCCAGTCCTAATGCGGGATTACGGGCGGGCCCGCGACTGACCAAGACGGGGGTCGCCGCCCTCGGCGACGACCTCCACGGTCGCCGCGATCAGCTTCTCGCGCAGAGCCTTCGTGTCTGCGGAAGGCCTGCGGACAGAAGGCCCCGGGCGCGACAGTGTGTGACTGGAAAAGCGCTCAGCCATGCGGTTAATTTGAATCCCGTCCCCCATGATCTGACTCGTTTTCCCTCCGCTGTCCCTCTCGGTAATCCCTCTTGCATCCCTCGCCCACGACCCTGCAATGCGCTCCGAGGCCATGGCCTGAGCCGCTCGTTTAGTCGTATTCCCCAAGTGCGGCTTGTGGGAAGTAGGAGAACATACGGCGCCTAGTTTGTCAAGGGGTCCCGTAAAATAAGGCGCTCACGGGTGAGTGACCCCCGTCTTGGTCAGACGGTGGCCATGCACGCGGGGGTGTCTGAGAGCGTTTTCGACGGGATTTTCCCGAGCGTCGAGGAGTGTTACCGGGCGGCGTTCGAGGATGGTCTGAAACGACTGTCACGGGTGGTCGCCGAGGCGGCGGTGCGAGAGCGGTCCTGGCTCGAGCGAGTACGCTCCGGGCTCGTCGCGTTGCTGGGGTTTTTCGATGACGAGCCAGCGTGGGCGCGTCTGTTGCTGCTCGAGACGCCGCTGAGCGGAGCGCTGACGTTCGAATGCAGTCAACGGCTGCACGAGCTGCTGGCTGGTCTGCTTGGTAGTAATCGTGCTGACGGCGACTATGCCGCCGGTCGTGGAGGCGGGTCGCCGATCCTGTTCGCGACGTTGACTGGCGAGCTGGTCGTGGGAGGCGTGTTCTCAGCGATTCGCACTAGCCTGCTCGAAGCGGACGGCGGCAAGCTGGTGGAGCTGGCGCCGTCGCTGATGGCGTTCATCGTCGCGCCGTATCTCGGTCGGGCGGCGGCGCAGGCGGAGTTGGAGGGCAGGCCATCCGGTCGCGGCGGGGGCGCTCAGCCAGCGCAGGCGCGGGCGCAGGATCTATCGCGTGCGGTCGAGCTCCCGATTCGCGCGACGCATCGCACGACCCTGGTGCTGGGCGCGATCGCGCGGGCGCCGTACTCGAATAATCGTGAGGTCGCACAGGCCGCGGGGCTCGCGGATGAGGGGCAGACCTCGAAGCTGCTTGCGCGCCTCGAGCGCAAGGGCGTGATCGAGAACGTGGGGGTCGGCGCGGCGCGCGGTGAACCGAACGCGTGGCTGCTGACCGCATCCGGGCAGCGCGCCGTCGAGCTGCTGAGTGGGAGGGTCGGCTCACGCGCGCGCGCCGCAGGCACCCGGTCCAGGGGTGCGGCATGAGAACCAAGAGCTTTTTGACGCGACGTCGGGCGTGGTGCGCGGCGCACGTCGTTGAGAGGGCAGCCGGACGAGTCGGCCGAACGTCTACGGGACGGGTCTGCTGGTCGCCTGGCTGTGGTTGTGAACGATCGGTCGTGAGTGTCCGCCGACACGGGGATCTCTGGCGACCGGTCGCTGGTAACTCGAGAGGAAAAGGAGCAGTGGAAAAGTGAGACATCTGAAAATGTTCGGGTTGTGCCTGGTCGCCGTGTTTGCCGTGGCGGCGTTTGCCGCGGCGAGCGCTTCGGCGGCGACGCCGGAATGGGGCCAGTGCTACGAAAAGACCGGCGGTAAATACGCCAACGCAGGCTGCACCACAAAAGCCAAAAAAGGCGGATACGAATGGCGCAAGGGAAGCCAAATCACGCACCGGCATTTCACCGGCGCAGGAGGAGTCGGCATCCTCGACGCTGCGCTCCGTGACTGCGTCCAGGGCAACCAGTACGTTTTTTCCAGCTGTGAAGGCAAAGAAAACCCGGCCGAAGAAGAAACGCATATCCAGGTCGAATGCCAGACCGAGCATGCCACGGGCGAAGCCTCGGGAAAGGATGAAGTCAGGGGTATTCTCGTCATCTTCTACGGCTGCGTAGGACTTGGGACAGCCCCGTGCTCGAACACCCAGCATGAAGGCGAAATCCAGGTGAACGTGCTGAAGGGTAAGCTCGGCTACATCAACAAAACCAACAAAGAAGTGGGCGTCGACCTCAACCCAGGCACGAAGCATGGTGAGTTCGCGCAGTTCAGCTGCCTCGGGGTCATCAGCACCGTGGTCGGCGAAGGCGGACACGAAAAGGCCGCGGGTCACACCGAGGAGCCGGTATACGCCAAAGGCGGCGGCGACGGCATCATCTCGCCGATCACCCCGGTCAACGCGATGACGAGCTCGTTCACCCAGGTCTACACAGTGAACGAAGCGACCGATGAAAACATTCCGAGCGCATTCCAAGGTGGGAAACGGCAGCTGCTGGAAACCTACATCTTTGCCGCGCAGGAAGAACCAGAAACGGATCGGACCGCCTGGGGTAAATCGGGCGAGTCGATCACCAACGTGAACACGACCGAAGAACCAGTCGAGATCAAAGCGTAGCGAGCAGGACTTTTGCGCCGGCCGGTAACCGCTGACGCGGGCCGGCCGGCGAAAAGCTCCTGCCCGCTTGGCTGAGATGGTGAGCTTGGTGAGTGCTATGAGATGGTGGCGGATCCTGATTGTGGCTGTTGCCGGGATCTCGAGGTGTGCGCTGGTGGGTGCGGTCCTCGCTGTGGGGGCGATGCTCGTTCCGTCTGGTGTGGCGCTGGCCGCCAGCGGTCATCGTTACCTTTCCAGCGTGAGTGATGCGCCGCCCGGAACGCCGCTGGCAGAACCGGGCGCCACCGCCGTCAACCATGCGAGTGGTGATGTGTTTGTCGCCGAACCAACAGCGGGCGTTGTCGATGTCTTCGACGCGGCGGGCGTCTACCAAACGCAGCTTGGCGAAGGCTTGGAAGCGCTCGGTGTCGCGGTGGATGAAGCGAGCGGCGAGGTCTATGTGGCCGACGGGTTCGGCGATGTCATCGACGTCTTCAAGCCCACTGGCTCCGGCGGCTATGAACTGCTCTCGGAATGGTCTGGGGCGGGAACCTCTGACAACGAGTTTGGCGAAGTCGCGGGCGTCGCGTTCGACAATTCGACGAGCGCGTCTGATCCGGACGCGGGGGATGTCTATCTCGTGGACTCGGGCGACGGCGTCGTCAACGTCTTCAAGCCCAAGCCCGCCGGAGCGGAAGAAACCCAAGAAGGTGTATTTCTCGGGACTCTCAAGGGCGGCAAGCTCGAAGAACCGAATGGCGCGACGGTCGATGCGGCGACCGGCCAGGTGCTGGTCGCCGACAGTATCGACGGCGCCATCGAGGTCTACAGCTCCTCGGGCACGTTCGAACGCAAGCTGACAGGGTCGGGCTCGCCGAACGGCTCCTTCAGCGGGCCAGAAGAAGAACAGGGAAACGTCACCGCAGTGGCCGTCGAAGAAGCCTCCGGTGACGTGTTCGTGGCCGAGAGCGAACGCCATTTGGTGGGCGAGCTCAGTGGCAGCGGCGAATGGCTGGGCTGGATCATCAACGGGGGGAGCGGACCGCTCAGCTCGCCGGCAGGCGTGGCGCTGGCTGAAAACGGTGACGTCTATGTCGCCGACGCAGGCAGCGGGACGCTGTACCTGTTTGGCCCAGGGGTGACGGTGCCCGACGCCACGACTACAGCCG
This sequence comes from uncultured Solirubrobacterales bacterium, assembly GCA_963713895.1. GTDB lineage: Bacteria > Actinomycetota > Thermoleophilia > Solirubrobacterales > Solirubrobacteraceae > Palsa-744. The sequence continues at coordinate 443,564 of OY970210.1, forward strand.
CCAAGAAGGTCGCCAAAACAAGCGCCATGCTCGAGGGCGTCGTCAACGGGGACGGCAGCCCTGCGGAATACCGTTTCCAGTGGGGTACCAGTGAAGCCCTTGGCTCAGAAACCACGACAACGGGCGCGGGCAGCGGCGAAGAAGACGTATCGCTCACGCTCGGTGAACTGCAGGCGGGCACGACCTACTACTTCAGGCTCGTAACCGAAAACGCAAACGGCGCCAACTACGGCATCGTGCGTGAATTCACGACCCGGCCGGCCGTCGAAGCGCTCAGCACCGGAGCGGTCAAGGAAGTGATGCCCACAAGCGCGACGCTGACCGGATCGCTGAATCCGAAGGGCACCGACGCGCACTACTACTTCGAATGGGGTCAGACCACCACATACGGCAACCAGATCCCAACGCCGCCGGGCGATGACGCCGGCGCCGGCACGCAGCCGGTCCAAGCTGAAGCGGCGCTAGCGGCCCTGACGCCGAACACGACCTACCACTACAGGATCCTGGGCACCGACACCTACGGAACGACCACCGGCACCGACGAAACGTTCACGACATCGGGCCCGCCGCGCGTCACCAGCGAGCCGACCAGTGGGATCGGGCATGAAGAAGCCACGATCCACGCGGATATCGACCCCGACAAGCTGGCCACCGAATATCACTTCGAATACGGCGAAAGCAAGTCCTACGGCGCGGAAGCGCCGGTCGGTGGCGGGCAGCTGGCGGCGGGCGAAACGCCGGTAGCCGTGTCCGCGACGCTGAGCGAATTCGGCGGCGCGAGGCTCGAGCTCGGCGTCACTTACCACTTCCGCGTGGTCGCGACCAACAGCGCGGGCACCGTCTACGGTCCCGATAGAACCTTCACGACGGTCGCCGCGGCCGTGATCGAATCCGAGTACACGACGGGCATCAGCGCGAGCGAAGTCGTCCTGCACACGCAGATCAACCCGCTGGGCAACGACACTCACTACTACTTCCAGTACGGCACCGAAAGCTGCCAGGCCAACCCCGGCGCCTGCACCGACACGCCGATTGCGCCCGGGACCGATATCGGCGCAGGCGGCGCGGGCATCGCCGAGAGCGCCGAACTGAAGGGCCTCACAGCGGACACCTCCTACGACTATCGCGTGCTCGCGAGCAACACGCTCGGGACTTCCGAAGGCGCCGAACACACGTTCACGACGCAGCCGGCCGAACCACCGTCGGGGCTCGCAGACAACCGGGCCTGGGAGATGGTCTCACCGCCCGACAAGCACGGCGCGGCGATCGAAGGGCTCACCGAGCAGGGCGGATTCGTGCTGGCGGCTGAAAACGGCGACGCCCTGACCTACGTCGCCAACGGAGCCACCAGCGGAGAACCACAGGGCAACCGCAGCCCCGAAATGCAGCAGATGATCGCGACCCGCAGCGAAACCGGATGGGCCACGCAGGACATCGCCACACCACAGACCAAAGCGCAGGGCGTCAACGGCGGCTATGCGCCCGAGTATCAGCTCTTCAGCTCCGATCTCTCACTTGCGCTCGTCGAACCATGGGGCGGATCGGCGCTTTCCGAACCGCCGCTCGCGCCAGAAGCGACGCAGAAGACGATCTACATCCGTGACAACGCCACCGGTAGCTATCTGCCGCTGGTGACCGAAGCGAACGTGCCGCCGGGCACCCACTTCGGTCTGAAGCTGCGCTTCTACGGCGCCACGCCGGACCTCAGCCATGTTGTGATGCGCTCCGATGTGGGACTCACCGCCGGGCAGTCAGGACCCGGGCTCTACGAGTGGCAGCACGGCGAACTGCGGCTCGTGAGCGTCCTCCCGGACGGGACCGCAGCGGGCGAAGCAGAACTCGGCTTCGCCGGCCACGTCCTCGCCCATGCCATCTCAAACGACGGCACGCGAATCATCTGGACCAACAAGATCGCGGGGGTCGGGCACCTCTACATGCGCGACACCGCGACCGGCCAGACGCTCCAGCTCGACGGCGCGCACGGCGTGTCCGAACCGCCGGTCGGCTCGGCCGAGTTTCAGAGCGCGAGCGCCGACGGCTCCAAGGTCTTCTTCACCGACAAGCAGCAGCTGACGCCGGACTCCACCGCCGAACCGGCTCAGGGCACCGGTAAGCCGGATCTGTATGAGTGCGACGTCGTCGAAGAAGCCGGCACGCTGAGCTGTCACCTGAAAGACCTCACGGTCGATCAGCTCGCGGGAGAACACGCCAACGTGCTCGGCTTCATCTTCGGAGCGAGCGAAGACGCGGGCACCCTCTACCTCGTTGCACGCGGCGTCCTCGCCGGCAACGAAAACGGACACGAAGAAACGCCTGAACCGGGGGCCGCGAACCTGTATGGGCTGTACGTCAACGGGACCCAGTGGGAAACGAGGTTCATCGCAACGCTCTCGCCGGAAGACGGCCCCGAGTGGGAAGGCGAGGGGCAGGCCAACATGGCGTACCTGACGGCGCGGGTCTCGCCGGACGGACGCTATCTCGCGTTCATGTCGGCGGCGAGCCTGACCGGCTATGACAACGTCAACGCCAGCCCGGCGGCCAACGGAGCACACGACGAGGAGGTTTACCTGTATGACGCGAGCTCCTCGACGCTGACGTGCGCGTCGTGCAACCCGACGGGGGCCCGCCCGGTCGGCGTGCTCGATACCGAACAGTCAGGCGAAGGGCTGGGCCTGGTCGCCGACCGGCGCAAGATCTGGCTTGGGCATTGGTTGGCCGGCAACATCCCGGGGTGGACGGCGCAGAGCATCACGACTGCGCTGGTGCAGTCGCGCTACCTGTCCGACAACGGGCGCCTGTTCTTCAACAGCGCCGATGCGCTCGTGCCCCAGGTCAAGACGCCCACTCGCCAAGAGGAAGTGGAAGGCAAGGAGCAGAGCGTTGGCGTGGAGAACGTGTACGAGTACGAGCCGACTGGTGTCGGCAGCTGCCAGAGCGCCTCGGGCGGCTGCGTGGCGCTCCTGTCATCGGGCACTTCGGCCGAAGAATCGGCGTTCGTCGAAGCAACGCCAAGCGGCGACGACGTCTTCTTCCTCACCGCGGCTCGGCTTGTACCGCAGGACACCGACACCGCGTTCGACATCTATGACGCGCGGGTCTGCACACCGCAGTCGCCGTGCGTGACGCCGCCGGTGCCGGCGCCGGCGGGCTGTAGCGGCGCGGACGCGTGCCGCCCGGCCGAACCCAGCCAGCAAACGCCGGTCAGCCCTGCGGGCACCGCCGCGCTCTCGGGCCCGGGCAACGCCGTGTACACCCCGCCCGCTGAGCATGGGAACCTCGGCGAAAGAGTCACATCGAAGAAGGGCAAGGCGCTTACCCGCGCGCAGAAGCTCGCGAAGGCCCTGGCGGCGTGCAGGAGGCTCAAAGGCAAGCGACAGCGTTTCAGTTGCGAGGCGCGTGCGAGAAAGCGATATGGCCCGAAGGGCAAGAAGTCGAGTAAGAAGGCGCGGGCGAAAAGGAGATCCGGCCCCAACGGCAAGCAGGCGAGCCAGCACCGACGCGGGAAGCAGGGTCAATGACCGCCAGGTCCCGCAGGACCGTAGCCCCAGGCCCGCTCGGTGCCGTCCGGTGGGCCTTAGCGCTCGCCGCGTCTGTCGTTGCCCTGGGCTTCTCGGCCGCCTACGCCGCGCCCGCGGTCGCAGGTGAGCCCTCGTTGGGTGTTTACAGCGAAGTGATCCCGACGAACCTCGCGCCGGGCGCGGAAGGAGTCGTGATCGTGGCCGTGAGCAACCTCGGCGATGCTCCGGTGGAAGCCGCCACGTCTCACCTGATGATCACCGATTCGCTGCCCCCCGGCTTGACCGCGACCGCGATCTCCGGTCAGGCCAAGAGCGGCAGCGAAGTCGACTGCCCTACGGGCAAGCCGCCTACGCCCCCACTCACCTGCAGCTTCTCGGGCATCCTCTACCCCTATGAACGGCTCGAGGTGACGATCAAAGTCAAGGTTGGAGAGCCGCCCGGCACGAGCACCTCGTTGCCCGACCAGGTCCAGCTCGAAGGCGGAGGTGCGCCCCCCAAGACGAGCACGCTCCCGATCGCCATCAGCGAACAGGCGGCGCAGTTCGGCGTGCATAGCTATGAACTGGCGCCGTCCAACGAAGATGGCACCCCCGATGTGCTGGCGGGCTCGCATCCGTTCGAGCTGACGACGACGCTCGTGATGAACCAGACGTCCGCGCGCGAGCCCGTCGCGCAGCCGAAGGATCTCAGATTCAATCTGCCGGCGGGCTTTGTGGGAAATCCAAACGCCGTCACGCAATGCACGCTGACCGCCTTCGACGCCGTCCTGCCGGTGAGCGAAGTGAACTTGTGTCCTGCGAGCTCTGTCCTCGGGGTTGCGACGGTCGCAGCCTTCGAACCGGCGTTCGCCAGCGGCGTGGTCACAAAGACCGTGCCGGTATTCAACCTCGTTCCCCAGCAGGGAGAGCCGGCGCGGTTTGGCCTCGATGTGATCGGCAAGATACCGATCGTGATCGACACATCGGTACGCACCGGCCGCGGCTATGGCGTGGTAGCCGAAGTGAGGAACGCCACCCAGGTCGCCGGCCTGCTGAGCAGCCAGGTGACGCTGTGGGGCGTGCCGGGAGCTCCGAGCCACAACAGCTCGAGGGGCTGGGAATGTGTCGCCGGCGGAGCGTTTGCCAATCAGATACACCGGAGCTGCCCCGCCACGACGGAACTGGAACAGAAGCCGTTCTTGACGCTGCCGACTTCGTGCGCGGCGAGCCCGGCGAGCGAACCCGTAGCGTCGTTGATGGAAGCCGATTCGTGGGCGGAACCGGGCCGTTTTCTGGGTAGCGAATACGAGTGGTTGAGCGGTTCTGGTGTGCCGCTCGGGTTCGAAGGTTGTTCAGAACTGCCGTTCGGCCCTGCGCTCGGTGTGAGCCCCGAAGCGCATAGCGCGAGCACTCCCGCGGGCCTTGCGGTGGACGTCAAAGTACCGCAGGCTACGACATTGGAAGCCGGTGGACGGGCAGAGGCGGATGTGCGCGACACCACGCTGACCCTGCCCGAAGGCGTACAGCTGAACCCGTCGGCGGCGACGGGGCTGGAAGCGTGCTCCGAGGCACAGGTGGGGTTTGAAGCGATCAACCCGCAGACGGGGATGCAGGAGTTCTCGGGTGGTGGGGCGTCGTGTCCGGAAGGCTCGAAGGTGGGGGCTGTGCATATCAAGACGCCGTTGTTGAGCCACGAACTGGAAGGGTCGGTGTATCTCGCCCAGCCGGCGCCAAATGGGGAAGCGGGCATGAACCCGTTCGGGTCGCTGGTGGCGTTGTATCTGGTGGCCGAAGACCCTGTGTCTGGGGTGCTCGTGAAGCTCGCCGGGGAAGGGAGCGTCAACGAAGGCACGGGACAGCTGAGCACGACCTTCCGCGACTCACCACAGGTGCCGTTCGAAGATCTGAACGTCGAACTGTTCGGCGGGGAACGAGCCTCCCTGTCCACGCCGGCGGTCTGCGGCTCTTATGCAAGCCGTGCTCTGTTCACACCCTGGTCGAGTACGTCCTCGCTGGAAGTGCTCTCGCGGTCGAGCGAGTTCGAAGTGGTCAGCGGTGTGGGTGGCGGCCCCTGTCCGGGTAAGCCACTGGCGTTCGCACCAGAATTCAGCGCGCAGAGCACAAGCACGGGCGCGGGCGCCTTCACCCACTTTCTGGTGGAAATCGCGCGCCCCGACGGACAGCAGCAGCTGTCGGGCCTGACGATGCATCTGCCAGCCGGCATAGCCGCTCTGCTAGCGACAGTCACGCCTTGCCTGGAACCGCCGGTGGGGGTTGAATGGTCGTGCGGTCCAGCGAGCCTGATCGGGCACTCGAGCGCTGCCTCGGGCCTGGGGAGCTATCCCGTGACGCTGCCGGGGAATGTGTATCTCACCACTGGCTATGACGGTGCGCCGTTCGGGCTGTTGGTGCAGACGCGGGCGAAGGCGGGGCCGTTCGATCTGGGCAACGTGAACGTGCGCTCGAGGATCAACGTCGATCCGAACACGGCTGCCGTGTCGATCACGACCGACCCCGGTCCGCGCGGCGAAGGGTTCCCCACGATGATCCGGGGTATCCCCGCGCAGATCAAAAAGATCCTGGTCGGCGTCGATCGCGAAGGCTTCGAGTTCAACCCCACCAACTGCGACCCGATGAGCATCAGCGGCACGGTGGACGGCGCAGAAGGTGCGAACGTGGCGGTCTCTTCACCGTTTCAGGTCTCGGGCTGTCAGAGCCTGCCGTTCCACCCGACTCTCACGGCCGCCACCAGCGGGCATGCCAGCAAAGCCGACGGCACCGGCTTCACCGTCAAGGTCACCTCCGCCGGCCTCGGCCAGGCCAACATCGCCAAAGTCGATCTGGAGCTGCCCAAGCAGCTTCCCTCCAGGTTGCCGACGATCCAGAAAGCCTGTCTGGCGAGCGTGTTCGAAGCCAACCCGGCCGCCTGTGATGAAGGCTCGCTGATCGGCACCGCGACGATCCACACCCCCGTGCTGAAGAACCCGTTGTCGGGTCCCGCGTATCTGGTCTCGCACGGCAACGCCGCGTTCCCCGATGTGGAGTTCGTGCTCCAAGGCGAAGGCATCAAGCTGGTCCTCGACGGCAAGACCCAGATCAAGAACGGCGTCACGTACTCCAAGTTCGAATCCGCCCCCGACGCACCCTTCACGATCTTCGAAACGGTGCTGCCCGCCGGACCACACTCCGCGCTCACGGCCAACGTCGCCGAACACAAGCACTTCGAACTCTGCGGCGAAACACTACAAATGCCCACCACCATCACCGCCCAAAACGGCACCATCATCGAACACAACACCAAGATCGCGATCGACGGATGCGCGGCGGTCAAGGCCACCAAAGCGAAACGGCTCACCAACGCGCAGAAGCTCACCAAAGCCCTCGCCGCCTGCCGCAAGCACTACAAACACGCCAAGACCAAGCGTCTGCGCTGTGAGAAGCTCGCGCGACGACGCTATCCACTCGCCAAGCGGGTGAGGAGGCGCGGGCACGCCGTCGCGAGAGCTCACGGACGGTAGCGATGGTGCGACGCCTGCCGACGCCGGTGGCCGTATGTCTGGCGTGTCTGTGTGGCCATCGGCCATCTGTTCTGTCTACAGTGCGATAAGCATGCCGTCGTAGGCCATCTCAAACTCCGCTTCATCGGCGCGGACGAGCATGTCAGGGCTCATGATGTTCAGCGGGACGCCCTCTCGGGCGAGGACGGTCATGGGGTCCTCCTCAATCGCAAGGGATAGTTCATGGCGCTCTACCGGCCTGCGCCGCTACCCCGTGCGGCGCCGACCGGCGTGTCCAGGCGCTACTCAGGGGTCATGAGACATCCAGTCCAGAACACGATCCCGGGACCCGAGACTCCGTCGCTGAGCGATCAGGAGCGAGCCGAGCGTTTGCGGCGACTGATGGAGCGTGTGTTCAGTCCGGATGGGCTAGATCGGGACACACTCGAGCACATCGAGCAGCTGACCGGCGAGGACTCATAGCAAGGCAGTGGACGCTGTCGAGCTGTTGCGCGGCGACGCGTCGTTCGTCGTAGACACCTCAGCGTGGTGGCGGTTCTCATCGCTCAGCGGTGATCTGGCTCGGCTCGTCCGTGCAGCGGGGGATGACTATCGAATGTGGATCACGCCGATCGTACGCATGGAGGTCCTCTACTCCGCTCGCAGCAGCACTGAGTACGTCGAGCTCGAGACAGATCTCGATGCGCTGCGAATCTTGCGCAACGATCGCGCCGTCACAGATGCGGCGATGAGCGCTATCGGCGAGCTGGCCGAACGCAGCGACGGCTACCACCGTGTGCCGTTCACGGATACACTCATCGCCGCGGCCGCCGCAGAGCACGGGGCTGTCCCGCGGATGCGCTCTGTCGAGCGCGACAACCACGCCGAGCCCGCACGGTCGCGAACCACGCCGACGCTTTCTCCGTCGTGCTCGACCGACACCAAGACCGTCAGATCCATAGACCGCCATTCTGCACGATCGCTCTCCGGCTATCGCAATGCGCGGAAAGGAGGCGGGACCCGCGTAGCCGGCGAGACTCGCGAGTTGGACGTTTGGAGCGCACGGGCTGACCATCGATTCATGCTTGCTCGGGCCCGAAAGCACGCGCGAAGCAACATCCAGCCGAGCGCGTCGCCGCGCTCGCGCAGCGTCTCGCAGACGAAAGGATTGCTGCAAACCTCGATCAACAGGAGCCGTCTCGCGCCAACGATGCCGACTCTATCGGGCGCGCGCGCACAGCAAGACAGATGTCTCACGACCAGCGTCCCAACCTGCGGCCCACAAGGCTGTGGGAAGACCGTGGGAAGGCCCGCGAAAACCCTAGTCCTGATGCGGGATTACGGGCGGGCCCGCGACTTCGTCAGACGGGGGTCGCCGCCCTCGGCGACCACCTCGACGAGCGCCTCGATCAGCTTCTCGCGCAGCGCCTTCTTGTCGCCAGAAGTTCTGCGGCCACGAGGGCTCGAGTGCATCTGGGTGTGGCTGGAAAAGCGCTCAGCCACGCGGTTGATTTGGATCCCGTCCCCCATGATGCTGCCCTCGTTTCCCTCCGTTGTCCCTCTCGCTGGTCCCTCTCGCGCCGCTTCCCCAAGACCTCTCGTGCTGTGGGCGGCGTGCGGGAAAAGGAGAACAGATAGGGGCAGATTTGTCAAGGGGTCCTGAAAAATAGGGCTTTGACGGACGAGTGACCCCCGTCTGACGAATACGGTGGCCACGCGCGCGGGGATTTCGGAGAGGGATTTCCACGAAATATTCCCGAGCGTCGAGGAGTGTTATCGGGCGGCGTTCGAGGAGGGTCTGCAGCGGCTCTCGCGTACGGTCGAGCAGGCCGCGGCGCGGGATGAGGCGTGGCTCGAGCGCGTGCGCTCCGGCCTGGTCGCGCTGCTCGGGTTTCTCGACGACGAGCCGTCTTGGGCGCATCTGCTGCTGCTAGACGCCTCGGTCGCATCGACGCAGACGCTGCGCCGTGAGCAGCGCCTGCTAGGGGTCATCACGCAGCTGCTCGAAAACGGGGGGCCACGGGCGCTCAGCGAGCCCGCCCCGCTGTCACAGATGACGGCCGAGCTCGTCTCCGGTGGAGCGTTCGCCGTGATCCGGGCTCGGACTCTCAAGGAGCCCGGCCAGGCCCTGGTCGAGCTCGCGCCGTCGCTGATGGCCTTCATCGTCAGGCCGTATCTGGGCGAGGCGGCGGCCAGGGCTGAGCTCGAGGGCAAGCCGGCCACCAGAAGTGAACGGTTGCTGAGCGCAAGCGAGCTTACGCGAGCGCAGGCAGTATCCCGCGCGGGCGAGCTCCCGGTCAGGGCTACACGGCGCACCACGCTGGTGCTGCGCGCGATCGCACGGGCGCCGTATTCGAACAACCGCGAGATCGCACAGGCGGCGGGGCTCGTGGATGAGGGACAGACGTCGAAGCTATTGGCGCGCCTCGAGCGCAAGGGCGTGATCGAAAACGTGGGCGTGGGCGCGGCGCGGGGTGAACCGAATGCGTGGCTGTTGACGCCGTCCGGCCGGCGCGCGGTCGAGCTGCTCGGTGACAGCTTCCGCTCCGGTGCTTCGCAGGCGAGGAGCGCAAGAACCAGGGGGATGGCATGAACGCGAGCTTTTCGGCGCGGCGCAGCGCTTGGTGCGCGGCGAGCGTCGTCGAGAGGGCGGCCAACGGGCAGGGACACGCGTCGAGAAGACGTGGCCGGCGCTCGCTTGGCTGCGATTTGGATGGTCGGTCGCGAGTGGTCGTGAAAAACGCTCTGCTCACACCGATCGCTTGTTACTCGAGAGGAAAAGGAGTAGTGGAAAAGTGAGACATGTACGGATGTTGGGGCTGTGCCTCCTCGCCGCTCTGGCGGTTGGGGCCTATGCGGTCTCGAGCGCGTCGGCGTTGCCGGAATTCGGCAAGTGCGAAGCCAAGGCCGGTGGTAAATACAAGGATGCGAACTGCACCGAAAAGGCCAAGAAGGGCACAGGTGCGTACGAATGGGTGAAGGGCTCGAAGCTGAAGCCGCGCTGGTTCGAAGGCAATAACGTTGGTACTGGCGGCGTCCTGACCATGCTGCCCCGAGTCTGCAAAGGTTCCAATAACGAATATTACGGTACGGTCACGCGTGCTGCCTGCGCGGAAAAAGGCGCCGAACAATACATTGGCGGGGAAGTAACCAAGGTCGAATGCGAATCGGAGCATAGCCGCGGCGAGATCACCGGGTCGAAGTCGATCGCCAACATCCAGGTAGAGTTCAAAGGCTGCAAGCTGTTCGGGTCAGTGCCATGCTCGAACGGGCCGGAAGAAGGCGAAGTCAACGTCAATGTGCTGAAGGGCAGCCTTGGCTACATCAACAAATCGGAACACAAGGTCGGTGTTCTTCTGGAACCGGCGGCGAAACACGGCGAGTTCGCCCAGTTCAACTGTGGCGGAGCCTTCGAGATTATCGTGGCCGTCGGCAACGATAAAGAAGGCGCGGAATACACCTCGTCGGGATGCAGTGGCGTATGCGCCGGCACGACCCCGTCCCAGGAAAAGGACGGCGGGTACGACGGCATCATCTCGCCGATCACGCCCGTCAACGTAATGGCAAGCCATTTCACGCAGGAATACACCGTCAATCCAACAACTAGTGAAAACATCCCCAGCAGTTTCGAACACAAGCACATCGACCTTCTCGAAGGCCACCTTTACGCCACTTCGAGTGTCGATAGCGGCATCGAGTGGTCGAAAGCCGGTGAGGAAATCACGAACGAAAACGTCGATTGTGAAGAAAACGATGACACGGTTTGTAGCTCCAAGCCCGGTCTCGGTGAGATCAAGGGCTAGCGCTAACTGAGCGCCTTGTTTCGTTGCACTGGTGCGTGGGGTCCAGGTGACCCCACGCACACGATGTCGGTGTCGAGGATCGCGTGAGCGTAGAGATTGGTGGGAGATGAGTTGCTGCCGCACAAACGGAAGGCGGTGGGCCTGCAGGCGGATGCCCCGCGCCCGCTCGAGGCGTCATGGTCGCCCGCTTCGAGCACTGCGAGTAGCAGCGACGCTCGGGCTGGCGACGGTAGGGTTCTTCCTCTCGAGTACAGTGCCGGGTTTCGCCAGTGCTGGCCATGCTTTCTTGTCGAGTCTGAGCGAAGCGCCTGCGGGCGTGCCGCTGAATGCGCCTCGAACCGTGGCCGTCGATCGGTCGACCGGGCAGGTGTTCGTGGGCGACTCCGGAACGGGCACGGTCAACGTCTACAGCTCGTCCGGGTCGTTCTTAACGCAGTTTGGCGGCGGGCTGCTCGACCCCGTGGGCGTGGGCGTGGACGAAGCGACCGGTCTGGTCTACGTGGCGGATGCGTCGCTGGATGCGGTGCTGCTGTTCGAGCCGAATGCCGCGGGTGAATACGGATTGTCCTCGGAGTGGTTCGGGGAACACGTGCCCGGCGGTGAATTCGGGCAGGTCGCGGGCGTCGCGGTCAACAATTCCGGCGGACCCTCCTCGGGAGACGTGTACGTCGTCGATAGCGATGAGCGGGGGAGCGTGGACGGAGAGGACGTCCCGCTTGGCGAGAGCGTCGTCAACGTGATGAGCCCCGGCATGGCGGCCCCGGACGGGGCTGCCGAAGGCGAACTGGCGCGCCAGCTGACGGCCGGAAAGACGGTCACGCCAAACGGTGTCGCGGTGAGCGCGAGCTCGGGCAGGGTGCTCGTGGCGGACAGCGCCGCGGGGGCCGTTTACACCTACAGCGCGGAAGGCCTCTTCGAAGGCAAGCTGGACGGCAAGGGCTCGCCGGACGGCCCGTTCGTGAAGGAAGCGCCCGTGGGCGACGTCGCGGGAGTGGCGATCGACGCGGCCAGCGGCGACGTGTATGTCGCCGAAGCGGAACGTCAGGCGGTCTCGCAGTACAGCCCAAGCGGCGAATGGGAGGGATGGATCACGAGCACGCCGACCGGCGCCTTGGCCGAGCCGCTCGGCGTGGCGTTGACCTCGTCGGGCGAAGTGCTCGTAGCGGACGCCGGCGCGGCCGCGGTCGATCGCTTCGGCCCGAGTGTGGTGGTTCCCGGCGCGGAAACGCGCAAGGCCGCGAAGTCGACGGTCACGCGCACGACAGCGCTCGTGTCCGGAACGGTCGATGGCGAAGGTCGAGCAGCCACTTACCGCTTCCAGTACGGAGAAACCGCGGCTCTGGGCAGCGAAACGACAGCATCTGAAGCGGGCACGGGCCAGCAGGAAGTGACGACTACGATCGAAGGACTGCACGCCGGTCGAGCCTATTACTTCCGACTCGTGGCAGAAAACGAGGACGGCGTGAACTACGGGATCGTCCGTGAGCTGGAAACGGCGCCGGCGGTGTCCGCGCTGGAAACCGGATCTGTCAGCGGAATCTCGCCGACCGGAGCGACCCTGACCGGCGCGGTCGAGCGCGATGGGCTGGCCACCCGCTACTTCTTCCAGTACGGCGCGACCGAGACGTATGGGGCGAGCAGCCCCGAACCTCCAGGGGAAGTCGCGCCGGGCGCCTCCGAAAAGGAAGAAAGGCAGCCTCGGGCGCTCGGTGTCGGACTTGCCGGGCTTCGGCCGAACACCGTCTACCACTACCGGCTGGTCGCCGAGAACAGCTACGGCACGACGTACGGCGAAGATCGCACGTTCGCGACATCGGGACCGCCGCAGATCGTCGCGGAATCGACGACCGGGATCGATCAGACTGAAGCGACCGTCCACGCGAGCATCGACCCCGACGGGTTCGCGACCAGCTATCGCGTCCAGTACGGCGAAACCAGCGGGTACGGCAGCGAAGCGTCCGGAGGGAGCGTAGGGTCGGGCACGACGCTCGTGGCGGTGTCGGTGACTCTGTCGAATCTGGCCGTCGGCAAGGTCTACCACTACCGGATCGTCGCCGAAAGCGAAGGCGGCGCCGCGGCTGAGGAAGATCAAACGCTCACGATGGCTGCCGCCGCCCCGATCGACTACAGCTATGTGAGCGCAGTGACCGCCACCGAAGCGGCGTTGCACACGGCGATCGATCCGCAAGGCCACGACACGCACTACTACTTCCAGTACGGCACGCAGAGCTGCCAGACGACGCCATCCGCCTGCACGGATCTGCCGTCGCCGCCCGGGGAAGATATCGGGGAAGGCAGCGAAGAGGTGGCGCGCGAAGCGAAAGTGGGCGAACTGGCCCCGAACACGACCTACCACTACCGCGTGCTCGACTCCAATGCGGTTGGCGCCACCGAAGGGCCCGAAGCCACGTTCACTACCAAGCAGCAGGCCGAATCCTCGCAGGCGCTGCCGGACGACCGCGCGTGGGAGATGGTGACGCCACCCAACAAGCAGGGGGCGCCGGTGGAAGCCCTCACCCGCGAAGGCGGACTGATCCTCGCCTCCGAAAACGGGGACAGCCTCACATACGTGGTCGATGGCGCGCTCGACGAAGGGACGCAGGGCAACCGCAGCCCCGAATTGCAGCAGGTCCTCGCAACACGTGAAGCGACCGGTTGGCGCTCGGAAGACATCGCCACGCCAAGCAGCAGGGCGAAGGGGATCGCTCCCGGGAACTCCCCTGAATATCAGCTGTTCACGCCCGATCTCTCCTACGCGCTGGTCCAACCGCCGCTCGGTATCACGGGACTCGCAGAACCGCCGCTGGCCGAAGGCGTCAAGCAGGCCACGATGTATCTGCGCAACGACGCGACGGGAACGTATCTACCGCTCGTGACGGAAGCGAATGTCGCGCCGGGGACGGTGTTCGGCGGCCAGATCCACTTCGTCAACGCCACCCCCGATCTCAGCCACGTGGTGATCGATTCCTCGGTGTCCCTGGAGGGTCCCTCCTCGGCGCCGGGGCTGTACGAGTGGACGAACGGAAGGCTTTCGCTGCTCAGTGTGCGCCCGAACGGCAGGCCCGCACGAGGGCTGATCGAATTGGGGTACTCGCACACGCAGGCGACCGCGATCTCCGACGGCGGGTCGCGGATCGTGTGGACGACCGACGAAGAAGAACCGAAGCTCGGACACCTGTATCTGCGCGACGTGGAAAGAGGCGAAACCGTCCAACTCGACGCCGCCCAGGGAGCGCCCGAACCGGTCGGCCGCGGCACGGCGCGGTTTCAGAGCGCGAGCACCGACGGCTCGCGCATCTTCTTCACCGACAGGCAGCGGCTGACGCCCGACTCGACGGCCGAACCGAAGCCCAATGAAATCGAACAGGACGGTGAACCAGACCTGTATGTCTGTGAAGTGGTGCTCGTCAACGGAAAGCTCTCTTGCCGCCTGACGGATTTGACCGTCGACCAGGAGCCGGGTCAGCACGCCGACGTTCAGGGCTCCGTGCTCGGGACCAGCGAAGACGGGACGAGCGTGTACATCGTGGCGGGCGGCGTGCTCGCGAGCAACGAAAGCGGCGAGCACGGACGCGCCGTGGCAGGCGCGGACAATCTATACGAGCTGCACGACGACGGTGCGCAGTGGTTGACCACGTTCATCACCACCCTCTCCGGCGAAGACGCGCCCGAGTGGCAGGCCGCCAACCTCGCCGACACCGCCTACGTGACGGCGCGCGTGTCGCCGGACGGCAGATATTTCGCGTTCATGTCCTCGGCCGACCTCACCGGGTATGACAACGTCAACGCGAACCCCGAAGCCAACGGCGCGCGTGACGAGGAGGTCTATCTCTACGATTCGCAAACCGCGAGCCTGAGATGCGTCTCGTGCAACCCTTCAGGCGCGCGCCCCGAAGGGGTCTTGGACACCGAAGGTGTCGGCGAAGGCCTCGGACTGCTCGTCGATCGTCGCAAGGTGTGGTTCGGGCACCATCTGGCAGGCAACATTCCCGGTTGGACCGCCGAGAGCATCACCGGCGCGCTGATCCAGTCGCGCTTCCTGGATGACGATGGGCGGCTGTTCTTCAACAGCCCCGACGATCTCGTTCCGCTCGCTACCAACCGCAAGGAGGACGTCTACGAGTACGAGCCCGCGGGGGTTGGAAGCTGTGAAAGCGCGACGGGCGGGTGCGTGTCGCTGATCAGCGGCGGCAGCTCGAGCAAAGAATCGGCCTTCATCGAAGCCACGCCGGAAGGCGGTGACGTCTTCTTCCTGACCGCTGCGCAGCTGCTCCCGCAGGACACCGATACGGCTTTCGACATCTACGACGCGCGGGAATGCACCCCAAGCTCTCCGTGTCTCTCGTCCCCTGCCGGTAGGGAAGCGCCCTGCGCAGAACTCGACACCTGCCGGCCGGCTGAACCGGCCCAGCAGATTCCCGATGTGGCGCCGCTGACCTCAGGCCAGGCTGGCTCGGGGAACATCGCGGCGCCCGGCGCCGCCAGACACGCAGTTGAAGCGAAGCGCGTGGCCAAGCGGTTGACACGTGCGCAAAAGCTGAGACGTGCGCTCGAAAGCTGTCGCAAGCGGTACAGACGCGCAAAGAAGAAGCGCGCACAGAAGAAGCTATCGGCGTGCGAGCGGACGGCGACGAAGCGCTACGGCACCGCACACGCGCCGAAGGCGAGCGCCAGGAAGAGGCCAAACGCGAGCGCCAAGGGGAAGCCGAAGGCACGCACCAAGAAGAGGTCGAACGTGCGCCTCGCGCCGCGGCGGGACGTCAGGCGGGAGCGATGAGAGCGACCATCTGGAGCCCGTGGCGTGTGTCGGTGGTTCTGCTCGCGAGCGTCGCGGCGCTCACCGCCGTGACCGCCACGCCTGCGCGGGCGGCCGAGCCGTGGTGGCACATCAGCGGCGAAGCTGCCCCGAGCAACCTCGTTCCCGAAGGGACCGGGAGAGTGTTCATGGTCGCGAGCGACCTCGGCGACGAGCCGGTCAACGGCGGCGCAGAAGCGGTCACGCTCACCGACAAATTGCCTGCCGGGCTGGTCGCGACGGGCACCGAAACCCGCGTGTTCAATGGTGTGCAAGTCAACTGCACCGTGGCGTCCCCGACCGTGACGTGCACGTTCACCGGCAGCCTGAACCCCTATGAATCGATCTCGATCCCCATCAACGTGAAGGTCGCCGAGCCGAAGGGCACGGCGACGACGCTCTCCCAGGAAGTCAGCGTGCGTGGCGGCGGCGCGGCGAACATCTCGGCAACGATTCCGGTGAAGGTCGGCGAAGGCGCTCCCGCGTTCGGCGTCTCCCAGTATGAACTGGCGCCGTTCGGTGAAGCCGGCGCTCCGGCGACACAGGCCGGCTCCCATCCGTTTGAGCTGACGACCACGCTGGTGCTCAACGACAACGCCGAACGTCAGCCCGCGGCGCTGCCGCGAGACCTGAGCTTCCGCCTGCCCCCGGGCTTCATCGGCAACCCGAACGCGGTTGCGCAATGCACGATGACCGACTTCGTCTCGCTCGTGGAAGAGACGAACCTGTGCCCGGTGGGCTCGGTGGTGGGAGTGGCGACGGTCACGGCCAACGAACCGAAACAGCTGGGCGAATTTTCACAAACGGTTCCGATTTTCAACCTCGTTCCGGCACAGGGAGAACCGGCGCGGTTCGGTTTCGAGGTGTTCGGCAAGATACCGATCGTGATCGACACGTCCGTGCGCACGGGCAAGAACTACGAAGTGGTTGCGAGCGTCGCCGACGCGACGGAGACGGCGGGAGTGCTGAGCAGCGAGGTCACCTTGTGGGGCGTGCCGGGCGATCCAAGGCACAACAACGCGCGTGGTTGGGAATGCGTTGCGGGCGGCCTGTTCGCCAAGCAGGCGAAAAAGCCCTGTCCGGGCACGAGCGCTGAGCCCGACCAGCCGTTCCTCACGCTGCCGACCTCGTGCGCGGCCGATCCCCAGGCCGAACCTGTGCTGTTCGGGATGGAAGGCGACTCGTGGGCCCAGCCGGGGGCTTTTGTTGGCGCTGAATATGCGTGGATGGGCGAAAGCGGCCAATTGCTCGGTTTCGAAGGGTGTCGCGAACTGCCGTTCGCCCCGACCTTGGAAGTGACCCCTGAAGAGCACACCGCGGCGACGCCGACAGGCTTGCTGGTGGATGTGAAGATGCCGCAGCAGACCACGCTCGAAGCGGACAAGCTGGCCGAGGCGGATCTGCGCGATACGACCGTCACCCTGCCGGGCGGCGTAGAGCTCAGCCCCTCAGCGGCGAACGGCCTGG
Organism: uncultured Solirubrobacterales bacterium; assembly: GCA_963713895.1. Classification (GTDB taxonomy): domain Bacteria; phylum Actinomycetota; class Thermoleophilia; order Solirubrobacterales; family Solirubrobacteraceae; genus Palsa-744. The sequence goes on from OY970210.1 coordinate 460,623, forward strand.
AAGCCTGCTCGGAGGCGCAGATCGGGTTCACCGGCATCAATCCCGTCACGCAGATCGGTGAATTCACGGATGTCCAGGCGACGTGTCCCGACGGCTCCAAGCTGGGCACGGTCAAGATCAAGACGCCCCTGCTGAGCCACGAACTGGAAGGCTCGGTGTATCTGGCGACGCCGGCTCCGAACGGAGAAGGCGCAAAGAACCCGTTCGCTTCGCTGGTCGCGCTTTATCTCGTCGCCGAAGATCCGGTGTCCGGGGTGCTCGTGAAGCTGGCAGGCGAAGGGCAGGTCAGCGAAGGCTCGCTGCAGATCGCGACCACGTTCAACAACGCGCCGCAGGTCCCATTCGAAGAACTGCGGCTCAACCTCTTCGGCGGTCCAAGGGCATCGGTGACCACGCCCTCGACGTGCGGGAGCTACGCGACCAGCGCGCTCTTCACACCGTGGTCGGGGAGCTCTGCGGTGAGCCTGCTCTCCCCGGGCGAAGAGCTCGCAATCAGCGAAGACTGCTCGAGCGGGGGGCCGTTGCCGTTCAACCCCGGGTTCGCCACCGAGAACACGACCTCCCAGGCCGGCGCGTTCACCAATTTCGATCTGGAACTCTCGCGTCCGGATCGCGATCAGGCCTTGAGCACCGTGACGATGCACCTGCCGCAGGGCGTCGCTGCGCTGCTCTCGCAGGTCGAACTGTGCTCAGAAGCTCAGGCAGCGGCGAGCACGTGTCCAGCAGGCAGCCTGGTCGGGGAAGCGACCGCGGTCGCGGGGCTGGGCCCGGAACCCTACGTGCAGCGTGGCGGGAAGGTCTACATAACCGGCCCCTATGGTGGCGCACCGTTTGGTCTCGAGATCGTAACGCCCGCGGACGCCGGGCCGTTCGACCTCGGCTATGTGACCGTTCGCTCCAAGCTGTACGTCAACCCGGAAAGCGCCAGCGTGACGATCGTCTCCGAAGCACTGCCGACACAGCTGCGGGGCATCCCGCTGCAGCTCAAACGCGTGCTCGTGACGGTCAACCGACCCGGGTTCGAGTTCAACCCGACCGATTGCGGCGTTCCGTTGAGGGTCGAAGGCGTGATCGGCGGCGATGAAGGCGCCAGCAGCGGCGCATCCTCGCCCTATCCGCTCGGCGGCTGTCACAGCCTGCCGTTCAGTCCCGGTTTCTCAGCCGGCGCTGTCGGGCATGGCAGCAAAGCCGACGGCACCACGTTCAAGGTCACGGTCACCTCCGGCGGCGTAAACGGTCAGGGTGTCGCGCAGGCGGGGATCGCGAAGGTCAACCTGCAGCTGCCCAAGCAGCTGTCCTCGCGGCTGCCGACGTTGCAGAAAGCGTGCAGCGAAGCCGCGTTCAATGCGGACCCTGCGTCTTGTGACGAAGGGTCCGTGATCGGCTACGCCACGATCCACACCCCGGTGCTGAAGAATCCGTTGTCAGGTCCTGCCTACCTGGTCTCGCACGGCAACGCCGCGTTCCCCGATGTGGAGTTCGTGCTGCAGGGCGAAGGGATCAAGCTGGTGTTGGATGGCAAGACGCAGATCAAGAACGGGATCACATACTCGAAGTTCGAATCCACGCCGGACGCTCCGTTCACGGTCTTCGAAACGGTCCTGCCCGCCGGTCCCCACGGAGTGCTCACACCGAACGTCGCGGAACGCAAGCACTTCGACCTCTGCGGCGAAACGATGGAGATGCCCACCACGATCGTCGGCCAGAACGGCGCCACGATCGAACATGACACCAAGATCGCGATCGAAGGCTGTGGAGCGGTCAAAGCCGCGAAAGCGCGAAAGCTGACCGACGCCCAGAAGCTCCGCAAAGCACTCGCCGCGTGCCGTAGGCGCTACAAGCGCAGCGCGCACGAGCGGCAGCGTTGCGAAAAGCAAGACCGCAAGCGGTACTCGCTACGCAAGAAGGCGAGCAAGCACAGGCATCGCGCAAAAGTGGCTCACGGGGCCACGCCCTGATTTCCCGCGCTGGGCGCTCCCCAGGGAGACGCGCGGCGGGCTTTAGCTCTGGGGTTCGAGAACGCGCCGGCGCCTGTCCCGATCGGACCCGCGCATCGCCATCGCCGCTGCGAGCTCGACGCGGTTGGCCACCTGCAGCTTGAGGTACACGTTGGAGAGGTGCATCTTGACGGTGCTGCGTGCGATGAACAGTTGCGCGGCGATCTGCGGGTTCGAGCTGCCGCTTGCCGCCAGCTGCGCGACCTCGAGCTCGACCGGGGTGAGGCTTCCCCAGCCCCCCGGGGGACGGAGACGCCGGCCGCGGCCGCGGCGTGCGTAGGCGACTGCGTCGGCGAGCGCAAGCGCGCTCCCCTCCGCCCATGCGGCGTCCCAGGCGGCGCGGTCGCCGTCGGCGGCGAGGCGCGCGCGCGCGGCCTTTAGCCGGTCGATCGTCCCGGGCAGCGGCGCACAACCGAGGCGCGTACGCGTCGCTGCCGCGGCCGCGGACAGGCGCGCCGCGCGCGCTAGCTCGCCGGCGTCCGCGGCGAGCAGCGCGAGCTCGTCGAGCACGTCGGCCGCTTCGCGCTCGAGTCCCAGCTCGGCGTGCGTTGCGAGCGCTGCGTGCAGGACCGCCCGGCCTCGATCGCGCTCGCCGGCGAACACCGCGGCGCACCCGGAGATGTACTCCGCGAGGGCGCACTGGCGTGCGCTGCCGGATCGCACCGCGACGGCCGCGAGCTCGCGAGCCTGCGCCTGCGCATCATCGGCGTCGCCGCGCGCGAGGGCCACGCGCGCCAGCAGCTCCCGGGACAGCGCGAGCGTGTGCAGATGCGGCATCTCCAGCAGTCCCCCTGCCAGGGCAGCGGCCGCATCGAGGTCTCCGTGCATGAACTGGGCGACCGCCAGCGCCAGCTCGATCGCCGGGATCGCCTGCAGCGCGCCGGAGTCATGCGCCTCGCTCATCGCGCGGGCCCCCTGCTCGAGCGCCTCCTCCGTTCTGCCGAGTCGAGCGAGCGCATGGATGCGGAAGCCGACGACCTGGAAATAGGTCATCGACGGCCAGGCGCCCTCGAGCGCGAGGGCGCGCTCGGCGTGGGCCAGCGCTCGCTGCGGCGAGCCGACCATGACCTCCGCCCAGACCGCGGCGTGCTCCGCCCAGGTGTGCAGCCTGGCGTGCTGGCAGGCCGCGGGGATCGTGAGGAACTCCTCGTAGGCCGTGTGGACGAGGTCGAAACGATCGCAGATCGTGGCCGCCATCGCCACGTCCACCAGGGCAAACCCGAGCCCGATCGGATCCATCCTGCGGCGCTCCAGCTCGACGGCGCGCTCGGCGTTCCGCAGGCCCTGCTCGAGATCAACCCCGGTCTGGATCAGAACCATCGCGGACAGCAGCAAGCACAGCGCCTGCGCGCCCAGGTCCTCCGCGTCAGTGTCCTCGTCCCCGCCGGCATCGTGCCCACCGGCGTCCGGCGCGCGCGCGTGCCGCGAGTCGGCGTCCTGCGCGCGGGCCTGCCGCAAGTCGGCGTCCTCGATACCTGGGAGCAGGGCGAGGCCGGCCTGAGTATCTGCGACCGCGCCCGCGTAGTCCTCTCCGAGCATGCCGATCAGCCCTGCGCCGCAATGCACGACCGCACGCGCACGTCTGTGTGCCCGGTCGCCGGCGAGCCCCAGCACAGCTGCGGTGGCGGCGCGTCCCTGCTCGTAGTGCTCGGCCAGGAGCCAATGGCGCATCAGCGAAGCGGCGATGTCAAACGCCGCGGCTTCATCGCGCTCGATCGCGCGATCGAGCGCAAGCCGCAGGTTCGGGCCCTCTTCGTCGATCAGCGCGTGTCCGTCCGCTTGCGCGAGCAAGCCGTCCGCCTGCGCGGCGCAGGCGCGAAACCAGGCGAGGTGCCGGTCTGCGATCTGCTCCTGCTCGCCCTCCACCTCGAGCTGCTCGGTCGCGTACTCGCCGACCGTGTGCAGCAGTGTCCAGCGCGGCTCGCCCTTCGCGGGAACCGGCACCACCAAGCCCTTGGCCTCCAAGGCGTCCAGCAGGTCGCGAACGCGAGCCTCGCCTGCATCGGGTGTCGCGACCGCGTGCGCGGCCGACTGCGTGAAGCCGCCGGAGAATGTCGACAGGCGTCGCAGCAGCGCCCGTTCCTGCTCCTCGAGCAGCTGATAGCTCCAGTCGAGGGACTCTCGCAGGGAGCGATGCTGCGGCAAGGCGCTCTCCCCGACCACTCCCGCGAGCCGACCGCGCCTGGACAGCCCGTCCGCGATCTCGTCCGCGGACAGGCCGTCAACACGCGTGGCGGCCAGAACGAGCGCGAGCGGCAGGCCGTCGAGCTCGCGGCAGATGCGCGCCACGGCCCTCGCGGCCGGCGGCGTGAGCGCGAACGCCGGGTCGCTCCTGGCGGCCTGATCGACGAACAGGCGCCCGGCGTCCGAGCGCACGACCGCGCCGACGTCACTGCCGCCGGGCACGCCCAACGGTCCCAGCCGAAATACCCGCTCATGCGGGACTCCCAAGGGCTCCCTGCTCGTCACCAGTACCCGCACGTCTGGTGCCGCCCGCACAAGCTCGGCCGTCAACCCTCCGACGGCTGCCAAGAGGTGCTCGCAGTTGTCGAGCACCAGCAGCAGGCGGCGCCCGGCGAGGCGCTCGAGCAACACCTCGGTCGGTCGGCTGCCGAAGCGCTCGCGGGCGCCGAGGGCGTGCAGCAGCGCATCCACGACCTCCGCCGGACCCGTGAGGTTGGCCAGCTCGACGACCACGCATTCGAGCCGGCCGGCCGCGGACGCGCGATCTGCCGCTGACGCGTGATCGGCCGCGAACGCGCGATCGGCCCGGGACGCATTGCCGGCCGGGCACATGCGGTCGGCCAGCGCGAGGGCCACACGCGTCTTGCCGCATCCGCCGGCGCCCGTCACCGTCACGAGCCGGTCGCAGCTCAGCATCCTGTCGAGCTCGGCGAGCTCTGGCTCGCGGCCGACGAGCGGCCCCACGCTGCCCATGCCGGAATCATATGGGCAGAACATTGGCCACCTGGCGGTAGTTTTCGCTGCGCTGCTCTGGAAAGCTCGCGCGCGGCGCCTCGCTCGCGCAATCTGCGGCTGGCGTCGATCTCGTAATCGGACGGCATGGGCCCCCGGCGATCGGTCCGGGAGGGCCCAGAGAGGGGCGGACGGAATGAAGCTCGTAAGGAGCGGCGCATGAAGCGGCTTGCGGTGGGCGGGTGTGTCATCACCGTGCTGGCCGGGGCTCTATCGATCTCCGCGGGCTCCAGCGCCACCGGATCGCCGGCGATCGTGAGCGTCGCCCCCGCGCCCCGGATCCCGTCCGGCGCGACGAAGATCGGCGCCGTGCCCGCCACGACGAACGAGAAGGGCGCGCTCGTCCTGCGACCGCGCGACGAAGCCGCGCTCCAGCAGTTCATCGGCGCAGTCACCGATCCCCAGTCCCCGCAGTTTCACCAGTATCTGGCGCCGGGAGCGTTCGCGGCCCGGTTCGGGCCCTCGCAGGCGACGGTCCAGGCGGTCACCGCGCGGCTCTCCGCGGAAGGGCTCGACGTCACGAATGTCGCCGGCGACAACCTGGTCGTGAGCTTCACGGGGTCCGCGAGCGCGCTCGGACGCGCCTTTCACACCGGCCTCGAGCGCTACAAGCTCGCGGACGGCACGACAGGCCAGGCGACGACGAGCTCCGTATCCGTTCCGTCGTCGATCGCCGGTTCGGTCACCGCGGTCGTCGGTTTGAACGAACTCGCGCACGCCCAGGCGCAATCGCTCGTACGCGCCCCGGCGTCGGCGCGCGGCACGCATGCGGCGGCCAAGACTGGGCAGTTCTCCCATCCCTCCGGCTCGCCGACTCCGTGCGCGGATGCCCAGGCCGACGCGCAGCAGTTCGGCGGGCTGACCGACGATCAGATCGCCGACGCCTACGGCGCGTTCGGCCTCTACGACAGCGGCGACCTCGGCGCCGGGCAGCACATCGCTGTGTACGAGCTGGAACCGTTCACACGATCGGAAATCCAGACGTTCGACACGTGCTACTTCGGCGAAGCCGCCGCGGCGCAGATGGCCGAACGCCTGAGCGTGGTTCCCGTCGAAGGCGGCCAGCCCGCCGGCGAGAGCTCGGGCGAGTCGGCGCTCGACATCGAGGACGTGTCCGCCTTCGCTCCGGGCGCGAGCATCGAAGTGTATGAGGCGCCCAACACCGAGAGCGGTCTGGTCGGGCAGTACGCGGCGATCGTCAACGCCGACAAGGACCAGGTCGTGTCCACCAGCTGGGGCCTGTGCGAGCAGGCCGTGCAGCTCGGCGAGCCCGGCGTCCAGCAGGCCGAGAAACTGGTGTTCGAGCAGGCCGCCGCGCAGGGCCAGTCGATCTTCGCCGCCGCCGGAGACACCGGCAGCGATGACTGCAACGAGTACCGCTATCCATATCCGCCCGCGGGCCAGAACCCGCTGTCGGTGATGGACCCCGCGAGCCAGCCGTATGTCGTCGCGGTCGGCGGCACGACCATCTCCGACGCGAGCACCGATCCGCCGCAGGAGCACGTCTGGAACGACGGCGCCGAATGGGGCGCGGGCGGCGGGGGCATCTCGATGTCGTGGGCGATGCCCTCCTGGCAGCTCTACTCGCGCGTGCCGGGGACCGTGCTGCCCGGCAGCAGCGACTACGCACAGGGCAACGCGATCGAGAGCCGCTACGGATACCCGCAGGGCTTCTGCCAGGCATATCTCCCCGGCGCGAGCGCGCAGACGCCGTGCCGGACCTTGCCGGACGTGTCGGCGCAGGCGGACGAGTTCACCGGCGCGGTCACGGTCTACGAGCCAGCGTACGAATACGAAGTGCCCGATGGCTGGACCACGTTCGGCGGCACGTCCTCGGCCACGCCGATCTGGGCGGCGCTGCTGGCCGTGGCAAACGCCTCGTCCACCTGCAAGGAAAACGCGTTGACCGCCAACGGCATCGGCTTCGTCAACCCCCTGCTCTACGGCGTGGCGTCCGAGCCCTCCGCCTACAAGGCCTCGTTCAACGACATCACCTCCGGCAACAACGACATCTACGGGCTCGACAACGGTCTCGTGTTCGGAGCCGGCACGGGCTATGACCTGGCCTCAGGGCTTGGATCGCCGCGCCTGACCGGCAAGGGGGGCAAGGCCGGGCTCGCCTACTACCTGTGCAGCTACGCGTCCGCCACGCGCAAGAGCCGGCCGGTAGTCACCGGCCTGAGCCCCGGGCAGCTTTCGACGAGCGGCGGCAGCGTGACGATCACGGGCACGGGCTTCAAGGCGGGCCGTTCGGCGGATGTCGCCGGGATCACGATCGGCACCTGGCAGATTCCCGCGAGCCAGATCACCGTCACCAGCAAGACCTCGCTGACCGCGACGTTCCCCCCGGCGTCCGACACGCTTCCGGCCGAATCGCCCGCGCCGCTGGACGGCGCCGGCCCGGCCGCGGTGACCGTGACGCTCACCGACGGCCAGTCGAGCGCGCCCTCGCCGGCGAGCACGCTGCAGTACGTCGATGAGACGAGCTCTGCGCCGGTCCCGGCGATCACCGGCGTGAGCCCCTACGGCGGCTCCGAGACCGCGCCGGCTCAGGTGAAAATCTTCGGCTCGGGCTTCATCGGCGCCAGCGAAGTGACCTTCGGCGGCGTGCCCGCGAGCGGCTTCACGGTCGTGAGCCCGTATGAAATCACCCTCACCCCGCCCGCCTACTCGGTCGCGACGGCGTGCGCGCCGAACGTCCCGGGCGAAACCCCGACGAGCGACATCTGCCAGGTGCAGGTGCAGGTCACGAATCCGCAAGGCGCCAGCGCGACCAGCAAGATCCTGCCGCCGTACGAGGGTACGCTGCCGTTTACCCCGATGGGCGTCTATGGTCCCCCGCCCGGGTGCGAATGCGAGGCGGCGCCCGCGCCGACCGAGTTCGACTACGCCCCCACGCCGACCATCAGCTCGGTCTCGACCTCGACCGCGGAACCCGGCTCCCTAGCCAGCGAGCATGGGGGCACGCTGATCACCGTCAGCGGCACGGGTCTCGATCCGCAGACCTTCGAGTACGCCGACTTCGGGAATCCCGAACTTAGCTCTTCGGTGAGCTTCGCCTATGAATATCTCAGCGGCACCGAGATGCAGATCCTCGCGCCCGCGATCGCGCTGAGCACGGACCCGACGACACTGCCCTTCAGCGTGCGCACGCTGGCCGGGCAGTCGCCCGAAGCGAGCGTCACCTACGCAGGCGTGCCAACCGTCAGCAGCGCGCTGAACACCGCCACCGGACGCAACGGCGGCCCGGCGACCGGCCAGACGCCGATAACCGTCACCGGCGAAGGCTTCGCCAACCAGCTGCTCGGCGTCCAGTTCGCCGGCCGCTACTCGGTCGGCACCCAGTACAGCTTCACCGTCAACAGCGACACGAGCCTCAGCACGCAGACCGTCGCGCAGAACCCGGCGCTCGTCGACGTCCAACCCTGCACCGTCACGGGCTGCTCGCTCAACCCGCCGGACGACTACTTCTACCTGTACCCGCCCGGCAGCCCGCGGGTCGAATCGATCAGCCCCGCCTCCGGGCCCGCGAAAGGCGGAACCCAGGTCGCGATCAGCGGCCAGAACCTCGGCTGCGTCACCGGCGTGTTCTTCGGCACCGTCCCCGCAAAAACGTTCAGCAACGGCGAACAGCTCCTCGACTGCGGCTCGAGCACCCTCGTCAACGCGATCGCGCCGTCGGGCACGGCCGGCAAGAAGGTCAAGGTCACCGTCACCACGGTCGAGAGCGAATTCACCGAATCCGGGCCCAGCGAATCTACGGCTAGCTTCGCCTACACGCGGTAGGGGCGGGAGGCCGCGGCCGCGAGATCCGTCTCGGCTTCGGCACGTAGGCACGCGACGGACCGGCCATGGCTGGCGGACACTCCACCTACGGCTCGATCGGAGCGGTCGTCGAAGCCGTGGTTCCCGCCGTTCAAAGCATCGCGCCGCCAGCGCGCTCGCTGCAGAGCGCGATCGTCGCCAACGCCCGCCGTCAGGCGCACCTGCTGTCGCGCAGTGGTCCAATCGTTCCGGCCGCGGTGAGCGCCGGCAATGTGCGCGTCGTCGCTGCCGTCTACGAGATAAGCAGTGGCGTCGTCACGCTCGTCTGAACCTCGGTAGGAAGGTCCGAACTTATGCCTTCGAGAACGTAGAGCTTCCAGGGCCCTGACCATACCGTCCAAGCGAACACCACAGCTATCAGTCTTCTAGGATGCGCGCTTGATCCTCTGCAGAGGCGGGAGGGGAAGCAGCGTCGCTGGGCTCCGCCCGAGACCCTACTCGGCGCTACGAGGCGGGCTCCGTTGTGCTTGTGTTGAGGCGCTCGAGCAGAACGCGTAGTTGCGCGAACCTGTGAGGCCCGAGCTGCTGTTCCCAGTCCGCCTCGACTTCGCTGACGATCTCGCGAATGGCCCGCCCGGCCGCCTGGCCTCGCTTCGTGAGATGGACGCGCGTAAAGCGTTGGTCCTCGCCGTCCGGCCGGCGTGTGAGGTAACCGAGCTGCTCCATCTGTCCGAGCAGGTAGTTCAGCGCCTGCCTGGTCATGCGGGTTTGCCTGGCGAGGTCCGACGGGCGTTGGTTCTCCGGCCCGGGGTACTGCAAGACATCCAGATGCGCTGCGATGAGGTCGTCGAATCCGCGCTCGTGCAAGCCAGCGAGCATACGCTCGCGCACTGTTTCGAAGGGCATCCGCAGCAGGGCGCCGATCAGTGGCCGTGGTGGCGGGGGAAGGGCCTGGGTAAAGTCACTTGACAAGGCCATGCGTTCAGTATACAGTCGTCAAGTCGCTTTACTCAAGTTCATTCTGATTGAAGGAGGCCGCCATGAACCACGCCGCAGCCAACGACACGATCACCGTCGGTGCGCTCGGTGTCCGTTTTCTGACCGAGGCCGCCGACTCGAACGGGAGCGCGGCGGTGTTCGAGTGCTATGTCCCCGCGAACGCGAGGATGGCGGCGCCGCACAGCCACGACGGCTTTGAGGAGACGATCTACGGGCTGGAAGGCACCACGACCTGGACAATCGACGGCGAGACAGTCGAGATCGCACCTGGCGACACGGTCTGTGTGCCGCGCGGGCAGATCCACGGGTTTGAAAACCACGGCAGCGTCAACGCCAAGTTCCTGGCCATCGCTACGCCTGCCATGTTCGGACCCGCCTACTTCCGCGAGATCGGCGAGGTGCTCGCCGCCTCCGCCGGCGGCCCGCCCGATCTCTCGGCAATCGGCGAGGTGATGCGCCGCCACGGTCTCACCCCCGCCTCCGCCTAACCGGACACCACGATGCGAGGCGCGATCTTACGGATGGCCCGCGAAAGCGAGCTGCGACGGAGTTTTCTCGCCCTTCACGCCATGAGAACACCGTCAGCCGACGCGCTCGCCGTGTCGCTGGTCGCAAGGCGTCCTGGGTGTCGTAGAACGGGTGAGCTAGGCTCTGCGCGATCACGAATCCATGAGCGGACCCCGGCAGTACAGCGAGCAGGAATTCGAGGAGCTCGTCAGCTCAGCGCTCGACGAGCTCCCGACCGAGTTCCAACGAGCGCTGGAGCACGTAGCGATCGTCGTTTCCGACCGCGGTACCGAGAACCACGCGTACGGCATGTACGTCGGCTCCAGGCTGCGCGGTACCCCTTTCTTCGGAGGCGGTGGCTTGCCAGACGAGATCCTGATTTTTCGCGACACACTCGTGCGCGACTTCGGCGACGACCCCAAGCGCCTCCGGACACACGTCATCCAGACCGTGCGTCACGAGGTTGGTCACCACCTCGGCTTCGACGAGGCGGGCGTTCGCAAACTCGGGCTCTGATGGCGTCACGGCCGGACGCGTGAAGGCTCTCTTGGCCGGATTCGGCACAACCCCCTCAGGGGGCAAAAGCAGCGCGTTCGCCTCAGCAAAGCGCAAGCGCGGGGGACGGCTGGCCGATGCCGTGGACACAGGCCACCTTGAGCGCATCCCAGGGCACCTGAGCGCACCTGATAGCCGCCCACACGCCTTGGCGGATCTGAGGTCTATCCGGGAGGTAAGTCCTGCTCCTCGGCCACCGGGTTGCACTGCTGGCGAGATCATGTCCGCCTTGCGGCACGGCGGCTGCTCGGGTTCTCGACTGCCATCGCCCGCGAGATCATCGCGAAGTCTTCTTGTGGGATCTTGAATAGGCCGACCCGGAACATGTATCCCCGGCGGCGCTTGTCCTTGATGAAGCCTGTGTCTACCGTTGCAGGCCCCGATTTCATTGCCCTCCAGGTCCGCGACATCGAGCGTGCCGGCGAGTTCTACGAACGTGAGGTGGGGCTCAGGCGCGCCGATCGACGGGGCGCTCGCTTCGGTGGGTATTCGAAACGGCGGGGTTAGGCGCCGCGAGAACCGCAGGCAGGACGCAGGCGTTACGGAACTTCCGTATGGTGGACCGTTCGTTATATGTTCAATTGGAATGGGGGTGCCCTATGGGGGCACAAGACAACAAGCACGCCGCGCAGGAGGCCTATGCGGCGTTCAGCAAGGGCGACGCGGAGGGCGCGATGCGCAACATCGACGACTCGATCAGGTGGAGCGTGCGCGGCGAGAACGCGCTGACCGGCGTCTACGACGGCAAGCAGGCCGTCGGTGAGCTGTGGGGAAAGTTCCTGAGCAAGGACTTCAGCACTGCCCCGCACGACTTCATCGCCGACGGCGACAAGGTCGTGGTCCTCACCACGGTACGCCTGGAGGGTGAGACGACGGAGGGCGCAGACGTGCTCACCTACCGGGACGGCAAACTGGTCTCGTTCGAGACCATCGGCGACACGCGCGTCGCCGACCGCGTCTTCGCCTCCTAGCGGGCGCCTTACCAGCCGCTCAGCGATCCTGCGACCGCTGAGCGGCGCTCGGTGCCGGTCTGGCCCACGTTTTCGCAGAGGGCTTTGTGCGACGGCCACCGCGGGAAGCCGGCTCGCGTGGTTGTCTCGCTCGTGCCTGCTGGCGTTAGGCGGCGTTGATGCCTTCGCGCGTGGCGGCCTTCAGGATCTTCTGATCGAATGACGCGACCGCCGAGCTCGTGTGCTTCGCGGTTGCGAGGCAGTAGGCGTCGGGGAGGCTGATCGGGTGCCGTCCTCGCAGGCGCGCCGCTTCGACCGCGATCGCCTCGTTCGGCTGATGTACGGTGATGCTGAGGGCGGCGATCGCCTCCCGGGCAGCCGCGAGCTTTGACACTTCTGTCGAGGGAGCGATCAGCACCTCGGTGAGGTTTGCGACACTGATCGCGCAAGCGTCTTGGTCCTCGCGCCATTTGGTGAATAGCGCGCGGGCGCGATGGTGATGTGGGTCGTTGCCGTCAAGCGCTCCGATCAGGACGTCCGCGTCGAGGAGCAGCTTCACCGTAGGTCGTCTTCGGCGTCGAGTTGCTCGAGATAGCCGGCAGGGTAGGTGCCCGTCAGTGTCCCGAAGGCATCCTCGAAGGTCGTGGTCGTGCGGCGGATCCGCAGCTCCCCGGCGCCGGCTGGCTCGATCGTGACTCGCTCGCCGGCGTGCAGCCCGACCTCCTCGAGCGCCGCGACCGGGATCGTGATCTGGTTCTTGGACGAGATTCGCGCCATCCCTTTACTCTAGCGGTAAAGGCCCCGTCGCTGCATGGCAGACACGGTGGCGCGCGGCGGTTCAGAGGACGGCGGGCATCGCGCCGTGCCTCCCCGAGGGCGCGGACTATGTCGAGCACGTGCGTGAGATCGACGCTAGACGTATGCAAGAGCCCGGAACGTGAAGCATTTTCCCATGTTCACCGGTCTGCCAGCCCCTTACTGAGCGCGCTCGGAACCTCGCCGACCGGCGTCGGCATTCACACCGCTTCGAGTCGTGAGACGACCGCAGTGGCGTGAACCCCGCGCTCCTGACGAGCCGACGAGTCAGCGCCGCGCGTCGCAGAGCTCGGGCAGCCAGCGGGCGCCGATTGCCCCGGGCGCCCGTGCGCTGGGTTCTCGCCGGTGACCGAGCCGGCCGGCCAGGACGCGGTCCAGTCGTGGGCCTTTGTTGAAAGGGCGTAGACTGGCTATCTCTACTAGGAGGCCCGTATGGATGAGAAACAGGTGCGCAGGGATCGCCTTGCCAACGCCGCCAAATCCCGGAGCATGGCCCAGGAGCGTCAAGCGGAGCGTGCCGCTGAGATAGCTGGAAAGCAGGCTCAGCTCAAGCGTGAGGCGCAAGAGCGACGCGAGAAGAAGCTCCAAGCCAAGTGATGAGCGGGCTCGAGCGGAGCCTGCGGAACCCGACAGATAACCAGCGTGAGCTCGAGCGCTAAGCTCGGGCGCCGCGCGACCCAATGTGAGCCTTCCGGTGCCTGTGGCTGGAGCGCTCGACCCGGGAGCGGCCCGGCGCCGTAACGGTCTTGCGGATCCGGCCACCGCCGAACCGGAGCACGCTCAAGACCCACTGCCCGAAGGGATCCGCCGATGACACAGCAAAACACTACATCCGCCGCCGCGGCTGCCGGGCCTCTCGCAACGAGGACGCCGAACGCCGTAAAAACACGGCACCATCTCGCTAAGGCGGTTCGCCTCAGCCCGTCTGAAATCAGGCAGGCAATGAGCGAGGTTGAGGGCTTCAACGCCAAGGTCGCAGTCATCATTACACACGCTGTCGGGTCGATGGCGATGGCATATATCTTCTGCCTGATCGCCCTGACGAGCCTGCCGGCCATCCTGATTGAGGCCGGCGTCCTGACGAACAACGATGTGCCCAAGTTCCTCACGAAGCCGGGGCTCATCCTGATCGTCGCCTGGATCGCGCAGACCTTCATCCAGCTTGTCCTCTTGTCGATCATCATGGTCGGCCAGGACGTGCAGTCGATCGCCTCCGACGCTCGCTCGGAAAACACGTTCAAGGACACCCAAGCCATCCTCGATGCGATGAACACCGAAACCGAGGGTGGCCTGAGGACGATCCTCGAGGCGATCGAAGCCCAGGCTAAGCCCGTTCAGCAAACGGGCTCCGGGAGGGTCGTTGAATGAGAGGCTCCGGCTCCTGATCGTAATCTGGTGCGCGAGCGCAAGGCCGCGCGCAGGGGGCGCCAGGATGCCGTATGGCGCCAGCACCGGGGCTCACGAAGCAGCCAGCGCCACTGTCGGCCTAAAGCCTCGACCTTGACCTTCGATGGTGCTCGCCGTGGGACGAACGTGGGACGGAGGGCGAAAACCCCAGTATCCATGCCGGATTACGGCAGGGCCCGCGACTTTCCCAGACGGGGGTCGCCGCCCTCGGCGACGACTTCGACCATGGCCGCGATCAGCTTCTCGCGCAGCGCCCGCGTGCCGCCGGAAGTCCCACGTCCAGAGGGCCTCGAGCAGGACAGGGTGTGGCTTGAAAAGCGCTCAGCCACGCGGTTGATTTGGATCCCGTCCCCCATGATGCTGCCTCGTTTCCCTCCGTTGTCCCTCTCGCTCGTCCCTCTTGCGCCGCTCGTCCGAAGAGCCCGACGGTGTGGGCGGCGTGTGGGAAAAGGAGAACATACGGGGGCAAGTTTGTCAAGGGGTCCTGAAGAATAAGGCTCTGACGGGTCAGTGACCCCCGTCTGGGAAATACGGTGGTCACGCGTGCGGGGGTTTCCGAGCGCATTTTCCACGAGGTATTCCCGGGCGCCGAAGACTGCTATCGGGCGGCGTTCGAGGAGGGACTGAGCCGGCTGTCGCGGGCTGTGGGTTCGGCCGCGGCACGGGAGCAGGCGTGGCTCGAGCGAGTCCGCTCTGGGCTAGTCGCGATGTTGGGGTTTTTCGACGACGAGTCGTGCTGGGCCCGCCTGCTGGTGCTCGAGACGCCGCTCGGCGGAGCGGTGACGTTTGAATGCAGGCAACGGCTGCATGAGGTGCTGGCTGGGCTGCTCGAGCGAAGTGCCGATATTGGGGATCACCGCGGTGTCAGAAGTACGGCCGGATCGCCGCTGCTATTGGCGACGCTGACGGGCGAGCTGATCGTGGGCGGCGTCTTCTCCGTCATTCGTGCGAGCATGCTCGAGCGTAGCGGCGGCAAGCTGGTGGAGCTGGCGCCGTCGCTGATGGCGTTCATCGTCGCTCCGTATCTCGGCCAGGCCGCCGCCCAAGCTGAGCTCGAGGGCAAGCCGTCACGTGCGAGCGGGGCGTCGGTAGCAGAGCGCGAGCTCGCGCGGGCGCGCGCGGTATCCCGTGCGGCCGAGCTCCCGATTCGCGCGACGCATCGCACGACGCAGGTGCTCCGTTCGATCGCTCGCGCACCTTACTCGAACAATCGTGAGGTGGCACAGGCCGCGGGACTCGTTGACGAGGGGCAGACGTCGAAGCTGCTGGCGCGCTTGGAGCGCAAGGGTGTAATCGAGAACGTCGGTGTCGGCGCGGCGCGTGGTGAGCCGAACGCGTGGCTGCTGACGGCCGCCGGCGAGCGGGCGCTGGCGTTGATCGCGCAGAGCTCCTCCGCGGCTGCCCCGCGGGCGAGAGTCGCGAGAACGAGGGGCGCGGCGTGAAGCGCGCGCCCGAGAGCTTTTCGGCGTGGCGTCGCGCGTGCGCGACCGGCGCCGTTGAGGGCAGGCGAGTTCGCGGAGGCGTCGCGGAGAGTCGCGCGCTCCACACTCCTCGTCTGCTGCTGGAGGAGACCGGTTGCGAGGGGTCGCCGACGAGGGGCTTTGTGGCGCCGGTCGATTGTTACTCGAGAGGAAAAGGAGCAGTGGAAAAGTGAGACATGTAAGGATGTTGGGGCTCTGTCTGGTCGCGATCTGCGCGCTCGCCGCTTACGCGGTGTCGAGCGCGTCGGCGCTGCCGGAATGGGGCAAGTGCGAAGCGAAGGCCAAAGGCAAATACGCCAACTCGAACTGCACGACGAAGGCCAAAAAAGGCAGCGGTGCATTCGAATGGACCAAGGGCAAAAAGTTGCCGAACGATCACTTCACGGGTAGCAACCCCGTCGGCGGCAGCGGCGGGGTCCTTTACTCGCGCTGGGTCGAATGCGACGAAGGTACAAACGAAAAACGCCTCGAGTCGCGGAAAAAGTGTGAAGAAGGCGGCGGCAAAGTAGTAAGCAGCATCGAAGCCTACATCGAATGCGAAAGCGAGCAGAATATCGGTGAAACGCATTCGACCAAGGAAGTCATCAACGTAAGGGTAGCGTTCAAAGGCTGCAAGGCGCTTGGGACTATCCCTTGCTCGAACACAGCAACAGAAGGCGAAATCGCCGTCAATCCGCTCAAGGGCGAACTCGGTTACATCAACAAAGCCGAACACAAGGTGGGCGTCCTACTAACGCCTCAGAAAGCAAAGGGTGACTTCGCTGAGTTCAACTGCGAGGGCCTGGGGATCAGCCTCGTGGTCGGCGTCGGAAACAAGAAGGAGGGCGCCTGGTACTCGCCTGAAAGCCACGGTGGCTATGACGGGATCATTTCTCCGATTACGCCGGTCAACCAGATGGGCACAGAAACGGAACAGGTCTACACCGTCACGTCACCCGAAGATCCAGAAAACATTCCGAGCAAGTTTGAAGGTAAGCACATCGACGTGCTCGAATCCTTCGGTTACAACAACGAAGATCCGGAAAGTGCTTCCCTTATGTGGGGTCCCGCTGGAGAGGAAATCACCAACGTGAACACCGCAGCTGAAGAAAGGGAGATCAAAGCGTAGCGACAGGACTTTTCCGCCGGCCGGCAAGCGCTTCGCGGGTCGGTCGGCGGGAGAAGCTCCTGCCGCTTGGCTGATTTGGTGGGCGACGTGAGTACTACGACATGGTGGCGCGTCCTGGTTGTTGCTGTGGCCGGGATGTTGAGATGTTTGCTGGCCGGCGCGGCTCTCGCCCTCGTCGCTTCGGTGCTGAGCGTGCCAGCGATGGCGCAGGCGGCGGTCGGTCACGACTTCGTGTCGAGTATCACCGAGACGCTGGCGGCGTCTCCACTCGGCGAAGCCGGTGTCGTGACGGTGCAGCGGTCCTCGGGCCGTCTGTTCGTCGCCGATCTCAGTGACGAAGACGTTGATGTCTTCACGGCCGCGGGTGGGTACGTCACCCAAATCGGTGAAGGGCTTGAACCGTCGGGCGTGGCAGTGGATGAAGCGAGTGGTGACGTGTACGTCGCTTCCGGCAATGTGGTCAGCGTGTTCAAGCCGACCGGAGAAGATACGTATGAACTTCTATCGGAATGGAGCGGTACGAATACGCTGGCTGGGGAATTTGGGGAACTCGGCGGGATCGCCGTTGACAACTCGAAAAGCTCGTCTGCCGGCGACGTTTACGTGGTTGATGCGGGGAACGACAGCGTCGATGTGTTCAAGCCCAAGCCGACCGGGTCGGGAGAAGCGCTGGAAGGCTCGTTCGTGGGAGCATTGAAGGGCGGGAGGCTCGAAGAACCGAACGCGATCGCGGTGGACGCGTCCAGTGGCAAGCTTTACGTCGCGGACAGCGCGAAGGGCATCGTCGATATCTACGGTCCGTCTGGGACCTTCGAAGGCAAGGTCACCGGAGCCGGCTCGCCAGAAGGAAGCTTTCTGGGCCGTGAAGATGAAGAAGGCAACGTGCGGGCGATCGCAGTTGAAGAAGGGCAGCTGTTCGTCGCCGAGGGCGAACGGCACGTGGTTTCGCAGTTTGGAGCCAAAGCCGAATGGGTCGGCTGGGTCATGGGGACGCCTTCGGGGCCGTTTCTGGAACCGGCCGGGGTCGGCGTCGCTCCCTCGGGCCAGGTCTATGTGGCGGATGCGGCTGCCGGGGAGCTGGACATCTTCGACCCAGGCGTTCTGGTTCCCGACGTCAAGACAGGGGCGACGTCGAAGCGTGGCAAAACGAGCGTGGTGTTGTCGGGCGTCGTCAACGGGGACGGGAAAACGGCCAAATACCACTTCGAGTGGGGCTCTAGCGAAGCCTACGGCCAGTCCACGCCAGTCGTGAGGACCGCGGGGACAGGTGAAGAAACGATCAACGCGGAACCGACGGGCTTACAGGCCGGTAAGGCCTATGACTACCGGCTCGTCGCCGAAAACGAAAACGGCACGAACGCGGGGCGCAACCTGGTTTTCGAAACCTTGCCCGCCGTGGCAGGGCTGAGCACAGGGCCGGTCAGCGCCCTGGCGCCGACCTCGGTCACGCTGACCGGGAGTCTGTCCCCGAACGGCACCGACGCGCACTACCTCTTCGAATGGGGCACCAGCGCCAGCTATGGCAACAGCACCCCCAGCGTCAACGCCGGGTCGGGCAACGAAGCGGTAGCTGCGAAGGCCGAACTGAAGGGGCTCGCGCCGAACACCAGCTACCACTACCGGCTCTGGGCATCCAACAGCTTCGGCGCCACGACCGGCGAAGACCAGACGTTCACGACCTCCGGAGCGCCGCAGATCCAACCCCAACCACCGTCAGGGCTCACCCACGAAGGAGCGACCCTGAACGCGAAGGTCAACCCAGGCGAGCTCGAAACCACCTACCACTTCCAGTACGGAGAAACCACGAGCTACGGGTCAGAAACCCCAGTCGCCAAACTCGCGCCTACAACCGCTTTCAATCCCGTCAGCGCGACGCTGACCGGGTTGGTGATCGGGACCACATACCACTACCGGCTGCTCGCCGAAAACAGCGCCGGCAAGATCGAAGAGCGAGACCAGACCTTCCAGGCGGTGCCGCCGGCGCCGATCGAGGGCACCTCGGCGATCGAAGTCGATGCCAACACCGCGACGGTTCAGGCCGAGATCAACCCGCTCGGCCACGACACCGCCTACTACCTGCAATACGGCACGAGCCCGTGCCAGCCCAACCCCGCCGCCTGCACGGACATCCCCGCGCCGCCAGGCGAAGACATCGGCTCAGGCGAAACCCCGGCACCCGTCACCCAGAAGATCGAAAGCCTCGCCCCATCAACCACCATTCACTACCGGCTGATCGCGATCAACAGCCTCGGTACCAGCGAAGGACCCGAACACCAACTCACCACGCAACCCGCTGAACAACCCTTCGCGCTCGCCGACAACCGCGCCTGGGAGCTCGTCTCGCCGCCTAACAAGCATGGCGCACCCATCGAAGCCCTGACCCGCGAAGGCGGCCTAATCCTCGCCGCCGAAAACGGCAACGGGCTTGCATACGTGGCCGACGGTTCAGTCACCGAAGAACCACAGGGCCAGCGGGCTCCCGAAGAGCAGCAGGACCTAGCCACACGGACAGGAGAGGGGTGGACGACCCAGGACATCGTCACGCCCGAGACGCGTGCCCAAGGGCTCGCCGGCGGAGGCGCGGCGGCGCCCGAGTATCAGTTCTTCAATGCGGATCTATCGCAGGCGCTGGTGGAACCCTGGGGCACGACGGAATCTTCGGAACCGCCACTCGCCCCGGAAGCACGGCAGCGGACGATGTACATCCGTGACAACACGAACGGTACATATCTCCCGCTAGTCACCGAAGAGAACGTCGCCCCCGGCACCGCATTTGGATCGCACATCCACTTCGTGAACGCGAGCCCGGATCTACAGCAGGTGATCATCACCGCCAGCGTGGCACTCAATGGTCCGACGTCAACGCCCGGCCTATACGAGTGGTCGGCAGGGACGCTGCACCAGGTGAGCATTCTTCCCAATGACGAACCATACGAGGGCCTTGCCGAACTCGGCTACTCGCACGACTCCACCGGTGCGATCTCCGCGGACGGTTCGCGGGTCGTGTGGACGGCAGCCGAAGAAGAAGGAAAGCTGGGTCATCTGTATCTACGCGACACAACCAGGGGCGAAACAATCCAGATTGACGCAGCGCAGGGCGTCGCCGAACCACCGGGTAGCGGCACCGCGCAGTTTCAAGGGGCGAGCAGCAACGGGTCGCAGATCTTCTTCACCGATCGCCAGCGCTTGACCAACGACTCAACAGCTGAACCGACCAGAAAGCACGCCGACCTGTACGAGTGCGACATCGTTGAAGAAGCGGGCAAGCTGGCATGCAGGCTGACTGATCTGAGCGTCGACCAGGTGCCGGGTGAACCAGCCAGTGTGCAGGGGTTGCTGCTCGGCATGAGCGAAGACGGCACCACGACGTTCTTCCTAGCCCAAGGCGTGCTCGCTGAGAACGCTAACGGGAACAGCGAATACGCGCAGCCGGGGGATGATAACCTGTACGAGTCGCATTTTGACGGGACGACGTGGACGACGACGTTCGTCGCGATCCTCTCGAGCGAAGACGCCCCGGAGTGGGCCGGCAACGGCCTTGCCGACACGGCATTCCTGACGGCGCGCGTGTCGCCCAACGGCCGGTATTTCGCGTTCATGTCGGCGGCGAGCCCGACGGGGTATGACAACCGCGACGAAGTGAGCGGCAAGCCGGACGAGGAGGTCTACCTCTACGACATCGCCGACGCCGGCCTCACGTGCGTCTCCTGCAACCCCACCGGAGGGCGCCCGCACGGCGTGCTCGACAGGGTGGAATCGGGTGAAGGCCTCGGGCTGCTGGTCAACCGCCGCAAGGTCTGGGCCGAACCCGGGCACGAACACTGGCTCGCGGGCAGCTTGCCCGGCTGGACTTCGGAGAGCCTCACCAACGCGATCTTCCAGTCCCGGTATCTGTCTGATGAAGGACGGTTGTTCTTCAACAGCCCGGACCATCTGGTGCCGCAGGCCAAGAGCGGTAAGGAGTCTGTCTACGAGTACGAGCCCAACGGCCTCGGCAGCTGCGAAAGCCCGACGGGCGGGTGCATGTCGCTGATCTCCTCGGGCGACTCAGACAGCGAATCGGCGTTCCTGGAAGCGACCCCGGACGGCAGCAACGTGTTTTTCTTGACAGCGGCGCAGCTGGTGGCCCAGGACACCGACACGGCGTTCGACATCTACGACGCGAGGGTGTGCACCGAAGGCGACCCGTGTCTGACGCCGCCGTTGCCAGCGCCGCCCGGGTGCAGCACGGCGGATGCTTGCCGTGCTAGCGAACCCAGCCAGCCGGCGCCGTTTGAAGCGTCGGGGTCGGTGACCGCGAAAGGCGCGAACCTGAGCGAGGCGCCCAAACCGCAGGCAAAGATCCAGCCCTTGGGAACGAAGACGAGCAAGGCGGTGCCTGCGACCCGCCAGCAGCTGCTCGCCAAGGCGCTGAAGGCCTGCCGTCGCCAGCACAAGCACATCCACAGAAACCGCGCCCGTTGTGAAGCGCAGGCACGCAGGCGGTACGGGACGGTCAAGCAGAAGAAGACGCGCAAGAGCGCTCGGCACGAGGGCCGGCGATGAGGATCGCCCGCGATCAGATCCGCCGCTCGCTCGCGTGCGCGGCCCTCGCGCTGCTGGCCATGCTCGCCGTTGGTGCGCCGGGCGCGTATGCGGAAGCGCCGGCGTGGAGCATCACGACCGAAGCAGCGCCCACGAACCTCGCCCCGGGCGGCGAAGGCCAGCTGATCATCGCCGCCGACGACATCGGCGACGGACCCGCCAACGGCGGCGCGGGCTCCCCGATCACGATCACCGATGTCCTACCCGCGGGCGTCAAGGCGCTCGCGATCACCGGCACCGTCAAGAACGGCGTGGCAGTGAAGTGCCCGCCGGGCGAACCGCCAGCACCGCCGTTCACCTGCACCTTCACCGGCACGCTCAATCCCTACGAACGCCTGACGATCACGATCACGATCAAGGCCGAAGTGCCGCCGGGCACCGTCGCCGCCCCGCCGACCACTGTGACGGCCGGCGGCGGCGGCGCTGTCGCAGCGGTCACGCGAAGCGCCCAGCTGCATATCAGCGCCGCACCGACGGCCTTCGGCGTGCAGAACTTCGAATCGCAAGCGACGACCGAAGCAGGCGCACCGGACACACAGTCGGGCGGCCCTCCCTTCCAACTGACGACGACGCTCGTCACCAACCAGAGCGCGACCCGCCAGCCGGCCTCGCTGCCGAAGGATCTGTTGTTCGACCTGCCGCCGGGGCTGATCGGCAATCCGACCGCGGTCGCGCAGTGCAGCGAAGTTGACTTCGCCGCGCTCGTCGAAGAAACCAACCTCTGTCCCCCCAGCTCCGTCGTCGGAATCGCGACGTTGGTAGCCAACGAACCCGCATTCGCCCATGTACTCACCAAAACCGTGCCGGTGTTCAACCTCGTGCCCGGGCGGGGCGAGCCGGCGCGGCTGGGGTTCGAGGTGATCGGGAAGGTGCCGGTCGTGATCGATACCTCCGTGCGCTCCGGGCGGGATTACGGCGTGGTCGCGACCGTTGAGAACGCGACGCAGGTCGCTGGGCTGCTGTCGAGCCAAGTGACGTTGTGGGGAGACCCGGGGGATGCGCGCCACAACAACTCGCGCGGCTGGGAATGCGTTGCCGGCGGCTCCTTCTCGAAACAGGTGGGGAAATCCTGTCCGGCGAGCTCTGCCGAGCCGGCAAGACCGTTCCTGAGAGCGCCGACGTCGTGCGCGGATGATCCCGGGGTGGAACCTGCGGTCTCGACGGCGTCGGCGGATTCGTGGGCCGAACCGGGTGTCTTTACCGGGGCGTCGTACGAGTGGCTATCGGAAGGCGGGGTGCCGCTTGGCTTCACGGGCTGTTCGCAGCTTCCGTTTTCGCCGTCGCTCGGTGTGGCGCCTGAATCGGAAGGCGCCGCGACGCATGTGGCTGCTTCGCCGACGGGCCTGACTGTCAGGGTGCAGGTGCCGCAGCAGGCACTACTTGAACCGGAAGAGCCGGCGGAGGCGGATGTGCGGGATTCATCGGTGACGTTGCCGGAAGGGATGCAGCTCTCGCCGTCGGCCGCCAACGGGCTGCAGGCGTGCTCAGAGGGACAGGTCGGTTTTGAAGCGCCTGGTGCGGGTGGGATGCTCGATTTCTCGAGCGCTCCTGCGGTGTGTCCCGATGCGTCGAAGGCTGGCGTCGTACGCATCAGGACCCCGCTGTTGGCCCATGAACTCGAAGGGTATGCGTACTTGGCGACACCGGCGCCGTTTGGAGAACCAGGGAAGAATCCCTTCAACTCATTGATCGCCCTTTACATTGTGGCGGAAGACCCGGTGTCGGGGGTGTTGGTGAAGCTGGCCGGGCAAGGACATCTGGATGAAGCCACAGGCGGGGTGTCGACGACGTTCGCCAACACGCCGCAGGTGCCGTTTGAAGAACTGAAGCTGGAACTGTTCGCCGGCCCGCGGGCGCCGGTGTCGACCCCGGCGACGTGCGGCTCCTACAGCACGGAAGCGGTGTTTACGCCGTGGTCGGGCACGGGGCCGGTGGCGGTGAGCTCGCTGGCGTCCGAATTCGTGGTCTCCCAGGGTGTTGGCGGTTCGGCGTGCCCGTTGGGGGGGCTTGCGTTCAGCCCGGGGTTCTTGGCGAAGAGCGTGAACCCGGCGGCGGGGGCGTTCACGAGCTTCGAGCTCGAACTATCGCGCCCAGACGGCGACCAGGACCTGGAGGGCCTCTCGATGCATCTGCCCGGCGGGGTCGCGGCGATGCTCTCAAACGTGACGTTGTGCTCGGAAGCGCAGGCTCAGGCGGCCTCCTGCCCGGCGTCCTCGGAAGTGGGGCAGGCGAGCGCTGTCTCCGGGCTCGGGAGCGAACCGGTGACGGTTGGCGGGGGCCGGGTGTTCCTGACCGGGGCTTACGATGGCGCGCCGTTCGGGCTTGAGATCGTCACGCCGGCGGTCGCGGGCCCGTTTGACCTGGGGTTCGTGACGGTGCGCTCCAAGCTCTTCATCAATCCGGAAAACGCGTCGGTGACGATCGTCTCAGACCCGTTGCCGACACAGCTGCGGGGGATCCCCTTGCAGCTCAAACGCGTGCTCGTGGACGTGAATCGGCCCGATTTCGAGTTCAACCCCACCAACTGCGATCCGATGCGCATTGAAGGCACGATCATAGGCGCGGAAGACGCGAGCGCGGGCGTGTCTTCGCCGTTTCAGGTGAGCAGTTGCGGTGCCCTGCCGTTCGGTCCACAGCTGTCTGCGAGTGCGGTCGGGCACGGCAGCAAAGCGCAGGGCACCACCTTCAAGGTCACGGTCACCTCCGGCGGCGTCAACGGCAACGGTGTCGCGCAGGCCGGCATAGACAAGGTCGACCTACAACTGCCCAAGCAGCTCTCGTCACGTCTGCCGACGTTGCAGAAAGCCTGCACCGAAGCGGTGTTCAACAGCAATCCGGCGGCGTGTGATGAAGGCTCGGTGATTGGCTATGCCACGATCCACACACCGGTGCTGAGGAACCCGCTCACGGGTCCGGCGTATCTGGTGTCGCACGGGAACGCCGCGTTCCCGGACGTGGAGTTCGTGCTGCAGGGGGAAGGCATCAAGCTCGTCCTGGACGGCAAGACCCAGATCAAGAGCGGGATCACCTACAGCAAGTTCGAATCGACCCCCGACGCGCCGTTCACGACCTTCGAAACGGTGCTGCCCGCCGGCCCGCACAGCGTGCTCACGCCGAACGTCGCTGAATCCAAGCACTTCGATTTGTGCGGCGAAACGCTCTCGATGCCGACGACGATCGTCGGCCAGAACGGCGCCACGATCCAGCAGAACACCAAGATCGCGATCGAAGGCTGCGGCGCGGTCAAGAGCGCAAAGGCACGCAAGCTCACGCGCGCGCAGAAGCTCGCGAGGGCATTGAAGGCCTGTCGCAAGGAGCACAGGCACTCGAAAGTCAGGCGCATCCGCTGCGAACGCCAGGCACGCCGACGCTTCCCCCTGCACAAGCACACGACGAAGCGGCACGCCAAGACGCGAACGCGTAGCGCCACGAACAAGCCTGTCAAGCGGTAGGCGCCGCGCGCCTTATGTCAGCCTTCTCGCCGGTTGGGCGCTTGCGAACGTGCTCGGGCCTGTAGGGATCGAAATCCCGATTTGCCCCGCGAGGAACGCGGGTTTGCGGACCGGCCAAGGAGCGGGAGACTCTCGCGGGGGGCGCCGGCGATTGCTCGAGGATCGTCCGGGCGAGCGTCGCACGCCACGGTGGCCGCCGGGCGCCGTGAGGCACGGGACCGACCCGTCGCTTGCCATCGGCTGCGTACGAGGAAGCCGCTGCTGTTCGTTGGTGCCGAGCGGCCGCGCCCGCTACCGCTTCGCGCGGAAAGCCGGCTCGCATGGCTGTCTCGGTCGTGCCTGCTGGCGTTAGGCGGCGTTGATGTCTTCGCGCGTGGCGGCCTTCAGGATCTTCTGATCGAATGACGCGACCGTCGAGGTCGTGTGCTTTGCGGTTGCGAGGCAGTAGGCGTCGGGGAGGCTGATCGGGTGCCGTCCTCGCAGGCGCGCCGCTTCGACCGCGATCGCCTCGTTCGGCTGATGTACGGTGATGCTGAGGGCGCCGATTGCCTCGCGGGCGGCGGCGAGCTTTGACACGTCTGTCGAGGGAGCGATCAGCACCTCGGTGAGGTTGACGACGCTGATCGTGCAAGCGTCTTGGTCCTCGCGCCATTTGGTGAACAGCGCGCGGGCGCGATGGTGATGTGGGTCGTTGCCGTCGAGCGCTCCGATCAGGACGTCCGCGTCGAGGAGCAGCTTCACCGCAGGTCATCTTCGGCGTCGAGCTGTTCGAGATAGCCGGCAGGGTAGGTGCCCGTCAGTGTCCCGAACGCATCCTCGAAGGTCGTGGTCGTGCGGCGGATCCGCAGCTCCCCGGCACCGGCTGGCTCGATCGTGACTCGCTCGCCGGCGTGCAGCCCGACCTCCTCGAGCGCCGCGACGGGGATCGTGATCTGGTTCTTGGACGAGATTCGCGCCATTCCTTTACTCTAGCAGTAAAGGCCCCGGGTTTTCGCCGCACAACTCCGGGGCGACCTGCTTCCGCCATGACCCGCGCATCCCAACTGGCCGCCCTCCAAAGCGCGGAAGGGAAGCGCGCTCTGTCCATAACGGGCGTGCGCGACGGCCCGTGGTCGGCCCATCGAACTTGCAGGTCGTTTTGAGCGCCGCCGCCCCTGATGCGTGGGGCCGACTGGCCCCACGCACACATGCTTACCGGATCAGTCCGGCGGGCTTGTCAAGGCTTACCGCAGGGAGGTCACTCGAGCGGGGCTTTCAGAGGTTTACCTTCCTCGTCCGTTTCCATCCGAAATTCAAACGGTTCCGACCATGTCGCTCCGCCGTTCATTGAGGATTCTGCCCAGAGAGGTTGTTCACCGGCGCCGTATTTGAACAGCTGAGTCGTACGTTTGTTGAGGTCCCACGGCGGTGCACAGGGAGAGCACAGCCTCGCGCTGACAGTGCCTTCCACCCTCAGCCGCTCTTCACCGACCAATTTTTTGGCTTCGTACACTTCACACCTGATTTCGAGGAAGTATGGGTTGGGTTGGCCCGGTTGGACGTAGTATTGCTCCCAGATTTCGCTTCCGGCCGGTTCGGGTTGTTGGTTGTGTTTACCGCTTACGATTAGCTTCCCTTTTTCTCCTTCACCGATGAGGTAGCCTTCGAGCGTGTTCGTGAAGATCGTTTCCTTCGGTCCGGCTGTCGTACAGGACCCACCGGTTATGGTCGGTTGGTCGATGTATTTGGACCTGCACTTTGTGAAGGTGAAAGTGCTTTGCTGTTCTTTTTCGCCGAACAGCGTCTCGGTACTGGCGCTCTTCTTGCAGTTGATTTCGCCCCCCGGCGCGACGAACGTGACCGATTTGAACTTTGCCGTGTATGGACCATATGGTGGGGCGTGGAAGCCGCATGGCGCCCAAGAGCTGAACGGACAGAAAGCAAAATTCAGTTTCCCGCCTGGTGTGGCACAGTATTTTTCTCCAAACGTCCCTTTGCCGGGCGTTACTCTGACGCACCAACCCCATACGGTAGGTGCCGCCTGCGCCTCCGACGAGGCCATCGCGCCGAACGAGACCATCGACACGACGCACATCCCCACGATGCAAACGCGCTTCATCTCATCCACCTACCCTCCTGCCCTTTCAAGGGCATCTAGTCGAACGGCCTGCGAGCATCTTGTCCGGGACCAAGCAAGACGTCTCATCTCGCCGCCGGCGATCGTGTCACGCGACCACAGTCGCGCCGCTTCGGTTTCGTTGCGCCGGCCCCCCTTCGCGGATCTGCTTGAGCGGCATCCGAGCCCCCGTGCAGGCACGCTCCGAGCACCCCTCGCCCGCCCAGCGGTCTGCACGCTGAAGCGGCGCGTCGGCCACTCTCGCAGAATGTGCCTCCCGAGTCAACAGCTCAGCGCGCGACTGCTTCGCTTACGGCACCTACACGCTTGGCTATCGTGGTGCGTACACGTCCAGTCCCGCGTCATGCGCGGCGCTGGACACGCGCTCGTCATAGGTGAAGAGGCCTGTCAGTCGCTCGCGAAGGCTGAGTGCGCTGGCCACGTGAATTGCGTCCAGTGACCTGATCGAGGGCGGCTCCAGCTCGCTGGCCAGGGCTCTGATGTCTGCGGTGAGCGGCATCAGCCGTACGGCGGTCAGCTGCGCGCGAGCGGCACGCGGATCACTGCCTGCTCGACGGCTTGCCCGCAGCACCTCGACTTCGAGGATCTCTGAGGAGACGATCCGCGTGAGATCCTCGAGCGCGGCGCTCAGGCTGGCTGTCTCGGGCTCGGCGACGACCAGCTTGACGAACGCGGACGCGTCGAGATAGACCAGCTCGGCGGAGGGCAAGCTCAGCGATCTTCTTCGGCGCGCATCTCGGCCAGCGCGTCGGACAGGGGTCGCGGGTTCTTCGGGTCGTGAGGGCCGAGAGCGGCGGCCGTCGCGAGCAGATCGCCGGTGCTGCGTGTTGCGGGCTCGGCTCCTTGCCTTGTCAGCCACTGGTCGAGCTCGTCGCCGGAGTTCGCGAGCAGGTCCTGGGCGCCTCGCAGGATCAACTCGCGCGCCACGCTGGCCGTCGGTCTGGACGGGCCGAGCACGGACGCGCCGACGCGCAGTGCCCGATCGAGCTCGGGGTCGCGCGTCAAGGCGATACGGGGATAAGCGGTCGGCACAACCCCAAGTGTAGCACCCGTGTTGCACCAGCTGACGGCCGCGCCTCGCAACAGACGACCATCGGCGCAACGCCCGCATGTCCATCCCCGGGCGCGAACAGGCGCCGGCTGTGGGGAAGCCGTGGGAAGCCGCCGAAAACCCTAGTCCTGATGCGGGATTACGGCAGGGCCCGCGTCCGACCAAGACGGGGGCTACTGCCCTCGGCGAGCACCTCGACGGTCGCCGCGATCAGCTTCTCACGCAGAGCCGTGGCCTCGCCAAGAGCCCTGCGGCTACGGGGGCGCGAGGCCTGGGTGTGACTGGAAAAACGCTCACCCAAGCGGCTGATTTGGATCCGGTCCCCCATCGTGGCTCCCTCGTTTCCCTCCGTCGTCCCTCTCCGAAATCCCTCTTTTGCCTCTCGACCGCGACGTTCGGCCTGCTGCCCGATGTCGTGGTCCAAGTCGCTCCCCGTGGCTTCCCCAAGTACGCCTTGTGGGGAAAAGGACAACATACGCCGGCTGATTTGTCAAGGGACCCTGAAAATTCAAGCTCCTGGGGACGAGTGACCCCCGTCTTGGTCGGACGGCGGCTGCCCGCGCAGGGGTCCAGGAAAGAGTTTTCTTCGAGGTTTTCGAGACCGAGCAGAAGTGCCTTCACGCGGCGTTCGAGGAGGGTCTAGGACGGCTTTCGCGGACTGTCGATGACGCCGCCGGCCGGGAGGCCGCGTGGCCTGACCGGCTGCGCGCAGGCCTGGTGGCGTTTCTCGGGTTTCTGGATGACGAGCCTGCCTGGGGTCGTCTGCTGATCGTCGACACCCCCTTTACGGATGGGCTGCTCGGGCTGCGCTGCCAGCAGCGTGTGCTGGGTGTTCTGACCTCTCTTTTGGATGCCGGTGCGCCGCGGGCCGCCGGCGAGCTCATGCCCGAGCCGATGCTGACTTCGGAGTTCGTCGTCGGCGGAGCTGTCTCGGTCATCCGGGCACAGATGCTCAAAGCGGACCGGACGGTGCTGGTGGGGCTGGCGCCGTCGTTGATGTCGTTCATGGTCAGGCCGTATCTCGGCCAGGTCGCGGCGAACGCGGAGCTCGAGGGCAGGCCGTCGGGCGGCGATGCGCCTGTGCGCTCGCGCGAGGCCGAGCTCGCACGGGCAGCTGCGCTTCCGATTCGCGTGACGCATCGCACGACAATGGTGCTGCGCGCGATCGCACAGGCCCCCTATTCGAACAACCGCGAGATCGCGGAAGCCGCAGGACTCACCGACGAGGGTCAGACATCGAAGCTGCTCGCGCGCCTGGAGCGCCAGGGAGTCATCGAAAACGTCGGCATCGGCGCGGCCAGGGGAGAGCCGAACGCGTGGCTGCTGACCGCGTCGGGGCGGCGCGTCGTCGAGCTGCTGAGCGCAAGGGCCGGCTCTCGCGCGCGCACCGCAACGACACGGTCCAGGGGTGTGGCGTGAGACCCAAGAGCTTTTCGGCGCGACGTCGGGCGTGGTCCGCGGCGCGCGTCGTTGAGAGGACAGCCGGGCGAGCCGGCCGACCGTCCACGGGACGTGTCTGCTGGGCGCCCGGCTGTGGTTGTGACCGATCGGTCGTGAGTGTTCGCCGCCACGGTGACCGCCGGGCGACCGGTCAATTATTACTCGAGAGGAAAAGGAGCAGTGGAACAGTGAGACACGTAAGGATGTTGGGGCTCTGTCTGGTCGCGGTGCTCGCGGTCTGCGCGTATGCCGTGTCGAGCGCCTCGGCGCTGCCTGAATTCGGCAAGTGCGAAGCAAAGGCGGGCGGCAAATACAAGGATTCGAACTGCACCGAAAAAGCTAAAAAAGGCGAAGGCGCATACGAATGGAAGAAGGGCAAAACGCTCAAACCGGTCAAGTTCAGCGGCCACAACGTCGGCAGCGGTGGCGTGCTGGTGTCGGGCATCCGGAGCTGCGTCAGTCCAAGTGGCACTTATGGGAGGGTTACACGATCAAAGTGCAAAGCACTCGGCGGAGAAGAAGTCGAAACGTCGCCGTCCGAAGCGCAGCGCATCGAATGCACGTCTGAGAGCAACCATGGCGAAATCTCAGGCTCGAAGTCGCTCAAGAACATCGACGTCGAATTCAAAGGATGCGCCCTCTTTGGAACATCGCCGTGCTCCAACGGTCCCGAAACGGGCCAGATCAACGTCAATCCGTTGGTCGGCGAAATCGGCTACATCAGCAAATCCGAAAAAAACGTCGGCGTCAAGCTCAGTCCTGCGGCGAAGCACGGCGAGTTCGCGAAATTCAACTGTGCTGGTTTCCTCGAGGTAGTCGTCGGCGTCGGCAACTCGAAGGAAGGCGCCTTCTACGAACCGGAAAGCAAGGGCGGAAACGACGGGATCATCTCCCCGATCACGCCTGTCAACACGATGACCAGCGAATATACGCAGGTTTACACTGTCAATCCAGCAACTCAGGCCAACGTGCCGAGCAGCTTCCAGGGCAAGCCCACCGATCTGCTCGAAACGTACCTCTATAACCCCGAATCACCCGAAAACACTACCCAGTGGGCTCCCGCGGGTGAGGAAATCACGAACACCAACACCTCCGAAGAAGCAGGCGAGATCAAGGCGTAGCGCAACATGACTTTCAGCCGGCCGGTATCCGCTTCGCGGGCCGGCCGGCGTGAAAGTTCATGCCGCTTGGCTGATTTGGTGAGGTTGGTGAGATCCTAAATGAGGTGGCTCGTCCCAGTTGTTGGTGCGGCCCGGATGCTGGTGTGTGCGCTGGTCGGCGTGGTGCTCGTGCTTGTTGCGCCCTCTGTGGCGCCGGCGGCCGTGGGTCATCAGTTCTTCGCGAGCTTGAGCGAAGCGCCTATCGGCGCGCCGCTTCGCGAACCGGGCGCGATCGCCGTGGACCACGTCACGGGGGATGTGTTCGTGGGCGATCCCGGCGCCGGCGTCGTGGACGTGTTCAGCTCGTCGGGCGCCTTCCTGACGCAATTCGGCGGCGGGGAACTGCAGCCGACGGGCGTGGCGGTCGCGGAAGCCAGCGGCCTGGTGTATGTCGCCGACGCGTACGAAGACGCCGTGCTGGTGTACAAGCCAGACGGCGCGGGCGGCTACTCGCTGCTTGCGCAGTGGCCGGGAGCGGCCGTTCCCGGGGGCGGCTTCGGCGAAGTCACGGGCGTCGCGGTGGACAACTCCTCCGGCGCCTCGGCCGGCGACGTGTACGTCGTGGACGGGGAAAACAGCGAACTCGGTGAGGGCGTGGTGTATGCGTTTGCGCCGCATCCGGCGGGGCCCGCGGAAGCCGAAGAAGGAACGCTCGTGCGCGTGCTGTCGAAGGGGAACATGGAAGAACCCAACGGCATCGCGGTGAGCGACAGCTCGGGAGCGGTGTTCGTGGCGGACAGCGAGAGCGGCGAAGTGCTCGAGTTCTCGCCCACGGGCTCGCTGGAAGGCAGGCTGACGGGCGCCGGCTCGCCGCAGGGCTCGTTCTCCGGTCGCGAAGAAGAAGAAGGCAACGTCAGCGCCGTCGCCGTAGACGACGCCAACGGCGATCTGCTGGTCGCCGAGGGCGAGCGCCACGTCGTCAGCGAGTTCGACGCCGCCGGCGAATGGGTCGGGTGGATCACGGGCACCCCGAATGGATCCCTCGGTGAACCGCGTGGCGTGGCGGTCGCGGCCGGCGGAGATGTGTACGTGGCCGACGCGGCCGCGCACCTCGTCGATCTCTACGGCCCGGCTGTCGTGGTCCCGAGCGTGGCGACGAAGCCCGTCTCGAAGCTGACGCGCACAACGGTCACGCTGAACGGCACGATCGACGGCGAGGGCAGCGCGGCCGCCTACCGCTTCGAATGGGGCACCGGCGAAGCGCTCGGTTCGAGCACCGCCACGACGGACACCGGTGGCGGGGAAGAAAAGGCGAGCGCCTCGCTCGCCGGGCTGCGCGCCGGCACGACCTACTACTTCCGGATCGTGGGCGAAGACGCCGACGGCGCGAACGTTGGCGCCATTCGCCGGTTCACGACGCCGACCGCAGTGGAAGGGCTGAGCACGGGTCCCGCCACCGAAGTCGCGCCCCACAGCGCCACGTTGACGGGCACGCTCTCACCCAACGGCCTGGACGCCCACTACGAGTTCGAATACGGGCTCACGAGCGCATACGGACACGCGAGCCCCGAACCGCCCGCCGACGCAGGCGAAGCCAGCGAAGCGGTCGCGGTGAAGACGGCTCTCGGCGGGCTCGCGGCCAACACCACATATCACTATCGACTGCTCGCCAGCAACGGCCTCGGCACCACCGACGGCAAGGACGCGACGTTCACGACCTCGGGCCCGCCGCGGATCGCCACCGAAGCGGCGACCGGCGTGGGCCACGAAACCGCGACGCTGAACGCGAAGCTATACCCCGGCAAGCTCGCCACCGCCTATCGCTTCGAATACGGCGAAACGAAGGCCTACGGCGACGAAGCGCCGCTCGGCGGGGGAAGCATCCCGGCGGGCGAAGCGCCGGTGCCGATCGCCGCCTCGCTCAGCGCCCTGAAGCTCGGCGTGACCTACCACTACCGGGTGGTGGCCCACAACGAAGCGGGCACCACCCTGGGGCCCGACGAGACGTTCACCACGATCGCCCCCGCGCCGATCGACGCCGAGTACGTCACCGAAGTCACGAGCAGCACGGCGACGCTCCAAGTCGAGATCGATCCGCTCGGGCACGACACGACGTACTACTTCCAGTACGGCACCGAAAGCTGCACGAGCGATCCGGCGGGCTGCACCAGCGTCCCGGCGCCACCGGGCACCGACATCGGCGCGGGCGAAGCAGACGTGCCCGGCAGCCAGCGCCTCGAAGGCCTGCTGCCGGCCACCACCTACCACTATCGCGTGCTCGCACACAACGAGCTGGGCACCAGCGAAGGGGCAGAACGCACCTTCACCACCCAGGCGACAACGACGGCGTTCACGCTCGCCGACAACCGCGCGTGGGAGATGGTCACGCCGCCGCACAAGCAGGCGCCGCTCGAAGCGCTGCCTCGCGAAAGCGGCCTGATCCTCGCCTCCGAAGACGGTGACGCCCTGACCTACATCGCCAACGGGGCGCTCGGTGAAGAAGTCCAGGGCAACCGCAGCCCCGAATGGCAGCAGGTGCTCGCGCGACGCACCGCAAGCGGTTGGAGCTCGCAGGACATCGCCACCCCCAGCACCCGCGCCAAGGGCATCGTCACGGGCGCGGCGCCCGAATACCAGGCGTTCACGCCCGGTCTCGAAACGGCGCTCGTGGTGCCGCCGACGGCGACCAGCGAGTTCGCCGAACCGCCGCTCGCGCCCGGGGTCGTGCAGGCGACGATGTACCTGCGCGACGACGCGACGGGCACCTACCTGCCGCTCGTCACCGAAGCGAACGTGGCGGCGGGCACGGTGTTCGGCAATCAGCTTCGCTTCATGGACGCGACGCCCGACCTGAGCCACGTCGTGATGAGCTCGAGCGTCGCCCTGCTCGGCGCCTCCTCGGCGCCGGGCCTGTACGAGTGGGCGGCCGGCACGCTGCAGCCCGTCAGCGTGCTGCCGAGCGGCGTGCCCGCCACGGGCGAGCTCGAACTCGGCTACGCGAACACGCAGGCCAGCGCGATCTCCGGCGACGGCACGCGCGTGATCTGGACGAAAGCCGAATCCGCGCGCGCCGGACACCTGTACATGCGCGACACCGCCGACGAAACCACGATCCAGCTGGACGCGGCTCAGGGCGTCGCCGAACCGAGCGGCGTCGGCACCGCCGAGTTCCAGACGGCCAGCGCCGACGGATCGAAGGTGTTCTTCACCGACAGCAAGCAGCTCACCCCCGACGCGACGGCCGAACCGCAAGCCGGCAAGCCCGACCTGTACGAGTGCGAAATCCGCGAAGAAGCCGGCAGACAGGCATGCACGCTGAACGATCTCACGGTTGACGCCAACCCCGGCGAAAGCGCGAACGTACAGGGGCTGGTGCTCGGTGTGAGCGCCGACGGCTCGACCCTTTACCTGGTCGCCGAGGGAGCTCTCGCCGGCAATGAAAACGGCAACGGCGAAACGGCGGCGCCCGGGAAGAACAACCTGTATGTGCTGCACGACACCGGCGCAGGCTGGGCGACCACGTTCATCGCACAGCTCTCCTCGGAAGACAGTCCCCAGTGGGAAGGCGCACGAGTCGCCAACAGCGGCTTTCTCACAGCGCGAGTCTCTCCGAGCGGACGCTACCTGGCGTTCATGTCCGCGGCGAGCCTCACCGGCTACGACAACCACGACCAGAACAGCGGCCAGCCCGACGAGGAGGTCTACCTGTACGACTCCCAGACCGCGAGCCTGCGCTGCGTGTCCTGCAACCCGAGCGGGGGCAGACCGGTCGGGCTGCTGGACACCGAAAGCGGCGGCGAAGGCATCGGCCTGCTCGTCGATCGGCGCAAGGTGTGGCTCGGCCACTGGCTCGCGGGCAGCATCCCCGGCTGGACGCCGGTGAGCCTCACCAACGCGCTGATCCAGCCGCGCTACCTCACCGACGACGGCCGGCTGTTCTTCGACAGCCCCGACGATCTCGTGCCGCAGGCCACCAACCACAAGGAGGACGTCTACGAGTACGAGCCCTCCGGACTGGGCAGCTGCGAAAGCGCTTCCGGCGGCTGCGTGTCGCTGCTCTCCGCGGGCGACTCCACCAGAGAATCGGCCTTCCTCGAAGCCACGCCGAACGGCAGCGACGTGTTCTTCCTCACCCAAGCCCAGCTCCTGCCCCAGGACACCGACACCGCCTTCGACATCTACGACGCCCGCGAATGCACCCAAGCATCTCCCTGCCTGACGGCGCCCGCGGCCCCACCACCCCCGTGCGAAGCCACCGCGGCCTGCAGTCCCGCGCTGCCCAGCGAGCCGGCGTCGATTCCCGCCTCGGGCACCGCCACGTTCGGCGGCTCGGGCAACCAGGCCCAGGCTCCCGGCGCGCCGAAGAGCAGGCTGGAAGTCAAGGGAGTGAAGAAGAGCGCCAAGCCGACCACGCGCGCTCAACGCCTCGCGGCGGCGCTGAAGCTCTGCAAGAAGCGCCACCCCCACGCACGCCGCAGGCGGATCGCCTGCGAGGCCCACGCGCGCAAGCTCTACGGACCGCGGCGCCGCAGCAAGAAGCGGCACACGGCCACGCATCGGCCCGCCGTGGGCGCCCGCGCCCGCGCCCGAGCCCGGAGCACACGATGAGCGCCTCAATACGAACAGGCCGCCGCGCTGTGCGCGCGTCGAGCATCGCCGGCCGGCTGGCGCTGGCGATCCTGCTGGCGGCCGGGACGCTGCTCGTCGCGCTGGCCGCCGCGCCGGCCGCGATGGCCGCCTCGGCCTGGTGGCAGATCGGCGCCGAAGCGGCCCCGACGAACCTGCCCCCCGAAGGCCGCGGATTGGTCGTGGTCAACGCGAGCGATCTCGGCGATGCCCCGATCGAAGGCGGCAGGGAAGCCGTCACGATCACCGTGAAGCTCCCCGCGGGCATCGTCGCGAGCTCGGTCGAAACATTCGTCGTGCACGGCGTGCCGGTGCAGTGCACGCTAGCCACGGTCGTGAGCTGCAGGTTCACGGGCGTCCTGTATCCCTACGAACGGCTCGAGGTGCCCATCCCCGTGCAGATCCAGGCGCCCGCGGGCACGGAAGCGTCGCCGGCGGGGGAAGTGACGATCGAAGGCGGCGGCGCGACCCGAGCCGCGGCGAGCTTGCCGCTGAAGGTCAGTCCCAGGCCGGCCGGCTTCGGCGTGGCGAGCTACCAGCTGGGGCCGGTCGACGAAGACGGCTCTCCCGCCGTGCAGGCGGGCAGCCACCCCTTCCAGCTCACAACCGCCTTCACCCTCAACCAGAACGCCGAACGCATGCCCGTCGCGCTGCCCAAGGACTTCAGCTTCACGCTCCCACCCGGCCTGATCGGCGACCCCAACGGGGCCGGCCAGTGCTCGATGGCCGACTTCATCTCGCTCGTCCACCAGACGAACATCTGTCCCGCGAGCTCCGTCGTGGGCGTGGCGGACGTGGTCGCCAACGAACCCAAAGCGGCGCACGTGTTCACCAGGACCGTGCCCGTCTTCAACCTCGTCCCCTCACAGGGAGAGCCCGCGCGGCTCGGGTTCGAGGTGATCGGCAAGGTTCCGATCGTGATCGACACCTCCGTGCGCAGCGGGCGCGGCTATGAAGTGATCGCCAGCGTCAGGGACGCCACCGAGACCGCCGGCCTGCTGAGCAGCGAGGTCACGCTGTGGGGCGTCCCGGGGGCAGACAGCCACGACGCCGCCCGCGGCTGGGAATGCGTCGCCGGCGGCGAATACGCGGGCGAAGCGGGCAGGCCCTGTCCCGCGCAGAGCGAAGTGCCCGAACAGGCGTTTCTGACACTGCCCACCGCCTGTGCGGCCGACCCCGCGAGCGAACCTGTGAGCTCCTCGGTGGAAGCCGACTCATGGGCCAGCCCCGGGAGCTTTCTCTCCGCCGAATACGCGTGGCTGAACGGCGCCGGCGAAGCGCTCGGCTTCGAAGGCTGTGCAGGCCTGCCGTTCACCCCGTCGATCGCCATGCAGGCGGACGAACATCTCGCGAGCACGCCCACGGGCCTCACGGTCAGCGCCCAGCTGCCACAGAGCACCACCCTGCAGGCAGGCGCGCTCGGCGAGGCCGACGTCCGCGACACGACCGTCACGCTGCCGGAAGGAGCGTGGCTGAACCCCTCCGCCGCGACCGGACTGCAAGCGTGCAGCGAGGCTCAGGCGGGGTTCGAAGGGATCGACCCGAGGACGGGAGCGCAGGACTTCACAAGCGCCCCCGCGGCGTGTCCGGAAGGCTCGAAGGTCGGCCTCGTACACATCAGCACGCCGCTCCTGAGCCACCCCCTGGAAGGAGCCGTCTACCTGGCCAGCCCGGCGCCGAACGGCGAAGGCGCGCAGAACCCCTTCAACTCGCTCGTGGCGCTGTATCTCGTGGCCGAAGATCCCGTCTCCGGCGTGCTCGTGAAGCTCGCCGGCGAAGGCCAGCTGGACGAAGCCACCGGCAGGGTCAGCACCACGTTTCGCGACACCCCCGAGGTGCCGTTCGAAGAGCTCCAGG
Organism: uncultured Solirubrobacterales bacterium; assembly: GCA_963713895.1. Lineage (GTDB taxonomy): Bacteria > Actinomycetota > Thermoleophilia > Solirubrobacterales > Solirubrobacteraceae > Palsa-744. Next base: position 497,410 of record OY970210.1, read on the forward strand.
TGCAGCTTTTCGGGGGTCCCCGTGCGTCCGTGAGCACTCCCGCCTTCTGCGGAGCTCATGGCGGCGAAGGAATCTTCACGCCCTGGTCCGGCACCGAAGCGGTTGCGGTGAGCTCGCCGGGCAATGGGATCGAAGTGCAGGCGGGCGCCGGCGGCTCGTCCTGCCCCGGCGCGCAGCTCGGCTTCGCGCCGGCGTTCGGCGCCCACGCCACCAACACCAACGCGGGTGCGTTCAGCGCCTTCGAGGTGGCAGTCGAACGCCCCGACGGAAACCAGCAGCTCTCCGGCCTGGCGATGCACCTGCCCGCGGGAATCGCCGCGAGGCTCGCGAATGTGACGCCCTGCCAGGAACCTCCCGCGGGCGTGGAATGGGCGTGCGGGGCGGACAGCCTGATCGGCCACTCGAGCGCCGTCTCGGGCCTCGGCGAATATCCGGTGACGCTGCCCGGCAACGTCTTCCTGACGACGGGCTACGACGGCGCCCCGTTCGGGCTGCTGGTGCAAACGCACGCCCAGGCGGGTCCGTTCGACCTCGGCAACGTGAACGTACGCTCGCGCATCGACGTCGACCCGAACACCGCGGCGGTCTCGATCGTCACCGATCCCGGTCCGCGCCACGAAACGTTCCCCACGATGATCCGCGGAATACCCGGCCAGATCAAACAGATCGTCGTAAACGTCGATCGTCCCGAATTCGAGTTCAACCCAACCAACTGCACTCCCGCCACGATCAAGGGCACGCTCAGCGGCGGTGAAGGGGCGAGCCAGGAACTGTCTTCCGCGTTCGCCGTCGGCAACTGCCAGCACCTGCCGTTCGACCCGACCCTCGCCGCTGCGACGAACGGGCACGCGAGCAAAGCCGATGGCGCGAGCTTCGTCGTGAAGGTGACCTCCGGCGGGATCGGAGCCGGCGGGGTGGCGCAGGCGGGGATCGCCAAAGTCGATCTGCAGCTGCCGGTCGCGCTGCCGGCCCGCTTGAGCACGTTGCAGAAAGCGTGCACCGAAAAGGCGTTCAACGCAGACCCGGCGTCGTGTCCGGAAGGCTCTGTTATCGGGGCGGCGACGATCGACACACCGGTGTTGAAGAGCCCGCTCGCCGGCCCGGCGTACCTGGTCTCCCACGGCAACGCGGCTTTTCCCGACGTCGAGTTCGTGCTGCAGGGTGAAGGCATCACGCTCGTGCTGGACGGCAAGACCCAGATCAAGGACGGGGTGACCTACTCGAAGTTCGAATCTGCTCCCGACGCGCCGTTCACCACGTTCGAGACGGTGCTTCCGGCGGGTCCGCATTCGGCGTTGACGACAAACGTGCCCGCCAAGGACCGTTTCAGCCTGTGCGGGCAGAGTCTGCGGATGCCGACCACGATCACGGGCCAGAACGGCAGCGTGATCGAACGGGACACCAAGATCGACGTGCAGGGGTGCGCCGCCGTGAAGGCCGCGAAAGCCAAAAGGCTCACCAATGCGCAGAAGCGCGCCAAGGCGCTCGCCGCATGCGCGAAGCGGTACAGGCACGCCAGGGCCAGACGCGTGCGCTGTGAACGGCGGGCCCGCAGGCGCTACCCGCTGGCCAAGCGGGGAGCCGAGCGTCCTCGAAAGCTCCGGCGGCGATCCTAGCCGCGGCCACGACTGCGGCGAGCGAAGCCAGCTCGGTGCATGTGCAAGCACCGAGGTGATCCCGGCTCGCGGCTCTGGGCGCTGGCCTCGCACACAGCACGCTGTTGCGAGACGGGCCGCGCCGAGCTAGCTTTGAGGGGAGGGGTGGGCTCGCTCGCAATACGGGAGAAGGGAGTGATGAACCATGAGGGCCGTACGAATGCTGGGGCTCTGCCTCGTGACGGCGTTCACCATCGTCGCGATCACAGCGACGAGCGCTTCGGCGACGAACCCGGAATTTGGACAGTGCTATGCAAAGTCCGACGGTGGCAACTACGCCAATGCCACCTGCACGAAAACGGCGAAGAAGGCCAAAGGCGCGTACGAATGGCGAAACGTGGCCGAAATCACCGGCGACAAAGCGTTCCGTGAGAATGAATCGGTCGAACACAAATCGGTTCTGACCGCGAAGTTCAACTACTGCAATCCGGGTAGAACGCGGCTGTCGGGGCCATGCGCCTCACGTGGGGAAACAGAAGAAAAAGGGGAACCCCTCCCAGTTGAATGCGCAAACGAGTACCATCGTGGCGAAATCTCGGGGTCCAAAGAAGTGGCTCACGTCGGCGTGGCCTTCGAGAAATGTACGGTGTTCGGCGAAGTCCCGTGCTCGAACACGCCCACCGACGAAATTCAGACCAACCCCCTGAAGGGCTACCTGGGCTACATCAAGGGCAAACACGTAGGCATTCTCCTCACGCCTGAAAAAGCACCGGAAGCGTTTGCCCAATTCAACTGCCTCGGCGTGATCACGACCGTGGTAGGCCAGGGCAACGCAACGGAAGGAACTGCCTACAAGGAAGCCACTGGGGAAGAAAACAAAGGCGGCAACGACGGGATCATCGCCGAAATTACGCCGGTGAATATGATGGTCTCAAACCTCGTAGAGACGTACACGGTAAATGGAAAGCTCGAAAACGTTCCCAGCAAATTCTCGGGGGGAGAACGCGAGTCGCTCGAAACGTACGAGTACTCGCCGTTCATCCCCGGCGAAAGCTCGAGGTGGTCGCCAGCTGGCCAGGCGGTCATCGCTGAAAGCCATCAGGAGAATGGAGAAGAACTCGAGGTCAAAGCGTAGCCACGCTCGTTGAACGAACTGAAAGCGTGCGCGGGGCCAGCATGGCCCGGCGCACGCTTCAGGTCTGCACGTACGGCACTGCGCGGGGTGCCCGGCGGAGATAGCCTCTGGCAAGGCACGTCGATGAGCTCGGACCTCTTCCGTAACGCAGGCGACGCCCGCTTCCAGCCGAGCCTGGCCGGCGCGGGCTCTCCGCGCAAGCGCCACGCGCTGGAGCTGTTCAGCGGCCTGCCGCGTCGCTATGACCTGCTCTCCGCGCTGCTCAGCTTCGGGCAGGACCCGCGCTGGCGCCGGGCGCTCGTGGACGCGGTGGCCCCCGCCGCCGGGGAGCGCGTGCTCGATGTGGCCACGGGCACCGGCATGGTCGCCGCGGAGCTGCTCGGGCGCAGCGACTGCGTGGTCGTCGGCCTCGATCAGAGTCCCGACATGCTCGCCGCCGCGCGCGCCCGCTTTGCCGCCCGTCGTGAGCTCGTCGAACGCGTGCAGCTCATCGAAGGCGAGGCCGAGCAGCTGCCATTTGCCGACGCGAGCTTCGACGCGCTCACGTTCACCTATCTGCTGCGCTACGTCGACGATCCTGCCGCCACCCTGCGCGAGCTCGCGCGCGTGGTCCGTCCGGGAGGGCGCATCGCCTCGCTGGAGTTCGGCGTCCCGCCGCGCGCCCGTCCCCGCGCGGCCTGGCGCCTGTATACACGCGTCGGCCTGCCCGTGCTCGGACGCCTGTGCTCGCCTGCGTGGGGACAGGTGGGACGCTTTCTCGGGCCGAGCATCACCGGCTTCTACGGACGTCACCCGCTGCCCGAGCTCGTGAGGCTCTGGCGCGCGGCCGGCCTGCAGGACATCCGGGTGCGGCGCATGAGCCTGGGGGGCGGCGTCGTCATCTCGGCGATCAGATCTCCTACGCCCGCGGCCGCACCAGTCGCCTCGGATGTCGGCGACGCCTGAGCGCCCGGCCTTCTACGCGCTCGGGCGCGGCCTGGCCGGCGACGTACTGACGCTGCTGCACCCGCCCTACACGGCATGGCATTTGAGCTACTTCGCGATCGGCGCGGCGATCGCCCCGCATCTATACGTCGACCGCCTGCTGTGGGGCCTGGCGGCGTTCGCGCTCGCCGTCGGCGTCGCCGCGCACGCGCTCGACGAGCTGGGCGGCCACCCGCTGCGCACCCGCCTGTCCAACGGCACGCTGATCGCGCTCGCGGCATGCAGCCTGCTCGGCGCGCTCGCGATCGGCGTCGCCGGCGTACTGCGCGTGTCTGTCGGGCTGGCGCCGTTCGTGCTCGCGGGCGCCCTGTTCGTGCCCGCCTACAACCTCGAGCTGCTCGGCGGGCGCTTTCACTCGGACCTCTGGTTCGCGCTCGGCTGGGGTGCCTTTCCGGCCCTCGTCGGCTATTTCGTCGAGGCCGAGCGGATTACGGTCCCCGCTGTGGTGGTTGCCGCCGGCTGCTGCGCCACGAGCGTTGCACAGCGACGCCTGAGCACGCCCGCGCGCGAGCTGCGCCGCCGTACGCGCTCCTTGCAGGGCGCGCGCACCCGCGCCGACGGCAGCAGCGAACCGCTGACGCGCGCGGCCCTGCTCGCGCCCCTCGACGGCGCGCTCGCGGCCCTGTCGGCCGCGATGGTCCTGCTCGCCTGCGCGCTCGTGCTGGCGCGCGTCACCTGAGCTGCGACTGCGTGAGAGCCGCGAGTGCGTTAGCCTTGCCCGCACATGGGCGAGCGCAGCCAGTATGCACCCGGCACGTTCTGCTGGGCCGACCTGACGACCACCGACCAGGACGCCGCCAAGGGCTTCTACGGCGAGCTGCTCGGCTGGAGCGCACAGGACAACCCCGTCGGGGATGGCGCCTTCTACTCGATCATGAGCCGCGACGGCAAGAGCGTCGCGGCGATCGCCCCACAGCCCGAGGCTCAGCGCGAGGCGGGCGTCCCGCCGGTGTGGAACTCCTACGTGTCCGTGTCCGACGCCGACGCCGTGGCGAACCGTGCGAAAGAGCTGGGCGCAAACGTCCACGCCCCGCCGTTCGACGTGATGCAGGCTGGGCGCATGGCCGTGATCCAAGACCCGCAGGGAGCGTTCTTCATGCTCTGGCAGCCGCGCGAGATGCCCGGCGCGGCGCTCGTCAACGCCCCCGGCGCGATCGTCTGGAACGAGCTTGGCAGCCCGGACCTGGACGCCTCCAGCGCCTTCTACAGCGACCTGTTCGGCTGGACCGTAGCCCCGTTCGAGGCCAGTCCCGAACCGTATATGTCGATCAAAAACGGCGAGGCCAACAACGGCGGCATGCGTACGCTCCCCTCACCCGGGCCGCCGCCCCAATGGCTCGTGTACTTCGGCACCGACGATCTGGACGCCGCAATCTCCAAGCTCACAGGGCTTGGTGGAGCCATGCACGCCGGTCCGATCGACATCCAGATGGCCAGGATCGCGGTCGTCGCCGATCCGCAGGGCGCGATGTTCGCGCTCTACGACGGCCAGCTCGAGCCGTAGGCCGGCCCGTGTCGGGCGGTCGCCGGCCGGACCGGTGTCCGCGCTCTCCGCTGTTACTCGGGCTGCGTGGCACCCGTGTGGCGGTCGGCGAGGTCGGCGCCGGTGGTGGTCGTCATCACCACGGCGCTGTTGCCGGCGAGCACCCGGCGCACGAGTCGGGGCATGAGGGTTCGCGACGCCGCCGCCAGCCAGTACGCTCGCGGCACGTAGCGTTCGGGCCGGCGCCCGATCCCGGTCTGGAAGATCGCCTCGGCGGCCTTCTCGGGGGTCAACACGGCCCAGCGCGTCAGGGCGCTGGCCGTCAGCTCGGCCTGGGGAAAGCCCTCGGTCGAGATGAACCCGGGAAGCACCAGCCCGACGTGCACGCCGTTCGCGCGCTCCTCCGCCCACAGCGCGTCCGACCAGCTCGCGAGCGCCGCCTTCGATGCGCTGTAGGCGCCCGTCCCCGACCGGGTCACGCGCGCGGCTGTGCTCGCGACGTTGACGATCGCGCTCGGCGCCGATGCGCGCAGCAACGGCAGCAGCGACTCGGTGAGCCGCACCTGCGCGTCGAAGTTGATCGCCATCGTGCGCCTCACGTTCTCGTAGCCGCCATCGGCAAAACGCTTGCGCCAGGCCGCACCCGCGTTGTTCACGAGCAGGTCCAGGCGCCCGTGTCGCTCTGCCACGTGCGCACGGATGCGCTCGGGCGCATCGTCAGCGACGAGATCGACCGCCACCCAGCTCGTGCGCCTCGAGCCCAGTGCCTCTGCCAGCGCGCGCAGCCGCTCCTCGCGCCGCGCCACCAGCACGAGCGAGATGCCGGGCTCACGCGCCAGCCGCCTCGCGGCCGCCTCGCCGAGCCCGCTCGAGGCGCCCGTGACGATCGCCGTCAGCGTCGGGCCCGCCGCGCTCGCACCGTTTTCGTTCATGAGATCGGCAGAGCTTACGCCTCCGCGGTCCGGCGCCTCCACGAGCCCGCGTCCGGGGTCCTACGCCTCCACGAGCCCGCGTCCGCGGTCCTACGCCTCCACGAGCCCGCGTCCGCGGTCCTACGCCTCCACGAGCCCGCGTCCGGGGTCCTGCGCCTCCACGAGCCCGCGTCCGGGGTCCTACGCCTCCACGAGCCCGCGTCCGGGGTCCTGCGCCTCCAGGACGCGCGCCCCCGCGCGAGGAGCCACCTCGCGTGCTCGTTCTGGCACCGGTGTGCCGGGAGGCAGCAGGCCCAGCACGCTGCCGCCGAAGCCGCCGCCGAGCATGCGCGCCCCGACGGCGCCCGCCTGCAGCATCCGCGCCACGGTCGCCTCGACCGCCGGCGTGGACGCTTCGAAGTCGTCGCGCAGGCTGCGATGCGACGCGTTCAAAAGCTCCCCCAGCGCGGGCATGTCTCGCGCGCGCAGCGCCGCCACCGCCATCAGGACGCGTTCGTTGTCGCCGAGCACGTGGCGCGCGCGCCCGCGCAGCGGCGGCGGCAGCCGTTCGACCGCGGCGCGATCGGCGTCGCGCAGCGAGGCCACGCCGAGCAGCTCGCATGCCTGCGCGCATTCGGCGCGACGCTGGTTGTAGCCCGAGCTGGCGTTGTCGCGCCGCTCCCCGGAGTCGAGCGTCGCGAGCTTCCAGCCGTCCAGCTCCAGCGGGGCCTGCTCGACCGCGAGCGTGCGAAAGTCAAGCAGCATCGCCCTGTCCCGCTCTCCATACAGCGAGCTGAGCTGGTCGAGCAGCCCCGTCTGCGCTCCGGCCCACACGTTCTCCACCCGCGAGCACAGCTGCGCCAGCTCGGTGCGCCCGATCCGCTGCAGCGCGCCGGCGAGCGCCAGCAGCGCGAGCGCCAGCGAGACCTCGAGGGCGGCCGAGGAGGACACGCCCGAGCCGCGCGGTATGTCCCCACCGATCACGAGGCTCGCTCCCGGCGGGCCCAGGCCCGCACCCGTCAGCTCCGCCACCGCGCCGCGCACGAACGCGCGCCAGCCGGGCGCGCGCTGAGGATCGCGCAGCGGAAACTCGTCGCACTCACCGAAGTCCAGTGCCTGCGCGTGGATCCGCTGCGCATCATCCGAGCCGGCCGGCGCCGCCCGCGCGCGCACGGTCACGCCCTGGGCGATCGCGAACGCCAGCGCGAGACCTTCGTTGTAGTCGGTGTGCTCACCGATCAGGCTCACCCGCCCGGGCGCGAACGCCTGCACCGGCCAGAGCGCCTCGCCACTACGCTCCATCGATCGCCTCGCGCAGCGCCTGCGCCGACTGCTCGGGCAGCGTGTCGGAGATGAACGTGCCGGCTCCCTGCTCTGAGCCCGCGAGGTACTTCAGCTTCGTGGCGGTTCGCAGCGGCGGGTAGAACTCGACGTGCACGTGCCCCCGCTCGCGCCCGTCGCTCGGCGACTGGTGCACAGCCATGACGTACGGAAAAGGGCGCGCGAACAGCGCGTCATAGCCGCGCACCAGCTGCTGAAGCGCCGCGCCGAGGCCATCGAGCTCCCGCGGCTCGCACTCCAACAGGCTGGGTCGGTGCATGCGCACCACCACGTGCGCTTCATAGGCCCAGCGCGCCGCGTAGGGCACGTAGGCCGCGACCGTCTCGTTCTCGAACACCACCCGCCGGCCGTCCTCCAGCTCGCGCGCCAGCAGCTCGCACTGGGCGCATCCACCCAGGCGCCCGTCGGCCTGCAGCTCGCGCGCCGGCACCGGAGGCAGGAACGGATAGGCGTAGATCTGCCCGTGCGGATGATGCAGCGTGACGCCCACCTCGACGCCGCGGTTCTCGAACGCGAGCACGTAGTCCACCTCGCCACGCGCCCCCAGCTCGAGGTAGCGGTGGCGCCACACCCACATCAGCGCTTTCGCGCGCTCGTCGGACAGCGTCCCGAGCGAGCCCTCATGCTCGGCGGTGTAGACCACCACCTCCGCCGCGCCATGCGGCGCGCGCAGGGCCGGGAAGCGGTTATCGAACACCGCGATCTCGAAATCGGTGAACGGGATCTCGGTGGGAGCCCCGCCGGGTACGGTTGGGCAGAGCGGACAGTGGTCTGCCGGCGGCAGGAACGTACGCTCCTGGCGTTCGATCGCATACACGACCTCCTCGCCGCGCAGCTCGTCGAAGCGCAGCTCGTTCAGATGAGCCTCGTGTCGCTTGCCGTCCGGGCGCCTCGCGGCGGCGCGCTCCCCGCCGCCACCAGGAACGGGCGCGGATCCCCGATCGATGCCCATCGGCGAGGCTCGGCGATCGGACCGCGCGTGCTCGGATCCCCGATCGATGCCCATCGGCGCCGCTCGGCGATCGGACCGCGCGTGCGCCGACGAGTAGAGGATCAGGGCCCGGCCGTCGTCTTTGACGTAGCGCTCGATCTCGAGCTCGCCGTAGCGCTCGCGCGGCTGCTCGCACGATCGGTTCGAGGGCTCCCGCGCCATCCGCTCACCGTATACCCCGGCCACAAGGACACGCGTCTCGCGATCGTGCGCGCGTCCGCGTGCGCTCCACGCATCGCCGCCGCCGGCCAGATCCGTGGTGCCCGCTGCGTTTTGCGGCTTTGCCAGCGCCCAAATACTTGACTAGAACCGCGGTTAGCGGGAAGGTAGGAGGTGGCGCGCCGGGTGGCGCTGGAGAGGCCATAACTCGTCTTGAGGAGGCGAAGATGTCCGAGACAGATCTGGTCCACGAAGCGGTCGAGCGACTCGATCAGGACGACCGGTCGCTGCTTGACCGGATGACGTTCGACCGGCGAGCGTTTGTGCGCCGCGCAGCTCTCACGGGCGTCGCGGCGGGCTCGGTGAGCACGCTGCTGAGCGCCTGCGGATCGAGCGCCTCGAGCAGCAGCGGCTCGAGCTCGATCTTCGGGTCGCACCCCGAATACAAATTCGTCGTCGTCAACCACGTCACGACCAACTCGTTCTTCGTCCCCACGCAGTACGGCATCCAGGACGCCACCAAACTGCTCGGCTGCAGCTACGAGTGGACGGGCTCGGAAAGCGAAAACATCAGCCAGATGGTCAACGCCATCAACACCGCCGTCTCATCGGGCGCCCACGGGATCGCCGTGTCGCTGATCAGCAAGACCGCCTTCAACGTGCCGATCGAAAACGCGCTCAAGGCCGGCATCCCGGTCGTCGCCTACAACGCCGACGCCCCCTCGCCGCCCAACAAGCGCCTGTCCTACATCGGCCAGGACCTGAAACTGGCCGGCGAACTGATGGGCAAGCGGATCGTCGCCGCCGTGCCCGCGGGCGACGTGGTCATCTTCACCGCCAGTGCGGGCTCGGCGAACCTGCAGCCGCGCCTGGAAGGCGCTGAAAAGTCGATCAAGGAATCGGGCGCCCCGATCAAACTGACCGTGATCGTGACCGGCTCCCTGGAATCGGGCGAGAAAACCGCCATCGAAGCCTACTGGACCGGACATCCGACCACGAAGGGCATGTTCGCCGTCGACGGCGGCGACACCGCTGAACTGGGGGGCGTGATGCAGAAGCTCGGGCTGACCGCCAAAGGCATCAAGGCCGGCGGCTTCGACCTGCCCGAAAAAACCCAGAAACTGCTCCACGAAGGCTACCTCGAATTCACGATCGACCAGCAGCCCTACCTGCAGGGGTTCCTGCCGATCCTGCAGCTCTTCTTGTGGCAGGTCTCCGGGTCCTTGACGGGTCCGGCGGAAGTTGAACACGGGCCTGAAATTCCTCAACAAAGAAACCATCGCCCCGTACGTCAACTCCAAGAGCCGCTTCGAGGGCACCTCCTCCGAACCGAAGGTGGTGCCGATCCCGGCGGGCACCCCGGCCTAGGCGATGGCGCTCCGGAGGGGGGCCCCGCCCACCCCCGGGGAGCCGGCCTCGCCCGGGGCGCCCACCACACCGGCGGGAGACCCGGCGCGCACGCGCCGTGTCTCCCTGCCGGGTCGCAGCGAGCTGCTCGAACGCGTGCTCTCGCTGCGCGAGGGCAGCATCATCATCGTCACGCTGATCGTGGCGATCTACTTCTCGCTGACCACCAGCACCTTCCTAACCACCGCCAGCTTCAAGACGCTGCTGCCGTTCTTCGCCCCGTTCGCGATCCTCGGCGCCGGCGAGGTGTTCGTGATGATCCTCGGCGAGATCGACCTGTCGATCGGTGCCACATACCTGCTCGCGCCGTTCATCTACTACAAGCTGGCGGTGGCCGGGATTCCGCACGTGCCGGGCGTGCTGATCGCGCTGGCCTGCTGCATGGTGGTGGGCTTCATCAACGGGTTCTTCACGGCTGTCGTCGGCATCAGCTCGTTCGTGACCACGCTCGGCATGCTCTTCACGCTCGAGGGGCTGACGCTGATCATCTCGCACGGCGAGCCGGTCGCGATGCCGGGCGCCGAAGTGACGAGCACGACCGTCAGCGTCCACCGCGTGATCAACGGGGCGCACATCGTGCTCACGGAAACGGTCAACCATGTCTCGACGTTCGCGAAACTCCTCGGCGAGGGCACCTACTCGGAGCTGATCTGGGCGATCGTGATCGTGGTCGTGGGCCAGATCGTGCTGACGTTCACCCGCTGGGGCCTGTACACGGTGGCGGTGGGCTCGAACAAGCTGGCCGCCGCCGAGGCAGGGGTGCTGGTGCGCCTGGTGATGATCCGCAATTTCATCCTCTGCAGCGCCGCCGGCGGCTTCGTGGGGATCCTCGACGCAGTGCGGGTCTCATCGGTGGAGCCGGACGTCGCCGGGGCGAACGAAATCCTGTTCAAGGCGATCTCGGCGGCGGTGATCGGCGGCACGCTCCTGGCCGGAGGGTCGGGAACCGTCGTAGGCGCGCTGATCGGAGCGCTGTTCCTCGGCATCCTCAACGACGGGCTGATCCTCAAGGGCGTCAACGCCGACTACCAGCTCTTCTACCTGGGCCTGGCGATCATCCTGGCGATGACCGTCAACGTGTACGTGCAGCGCGTGCGCCGGGGTTCCCGAAGTGGCTGATCAGCCCTTGGCCGGGGAGACGATCGTCGGGCCGGTCTCGGCTCCGGATGACGTGCTGCGCGTCGAACACATCGCCAAGCGCTTCGGGCCGGTCACGGCCCTGCGCGACGTCAACCTGCACCTGCGCAAGGGCGAGGTGCTCGGCCTGCTCGGCGACAACGGCGCCGGCAAGTTGACGCTGATCAAGATCATCTGCGGCTTTCAGAAGCAGGACGCCGGCCAGATGTTCCTGCACGGCCAGCCCTACCAGCCCAAAAGCGTCAACGACGCGCGCGCGCAAGGCATCGACACCGTCTATCAGGATCTCGCGCTGATCGACGAACTGTCCGTCTACCACAACCTCGCGCTGCGCCGTGAGAAGGTCCACCATCCGGTCCCGTTCCTGGCCAACCGCGAGATGAAGCGCGATGCGCGCCATGCGCTCGATGAGATCGGCATCAACATCCCGAGGATCGACGTGGCCGTCGCGCGCCTGTCGGGAGGTCAGCGCCAGGCGATCGCGGTGGCGCGCACCGTCAACTCCGACGCCGACATCCTGCTGCTCGACGAGCCGCTCGCTGCGATGGGCGCCAAGGAGGGCGCGCAGATCCTCGACCTGGTGGCGCGACTGAAGGCCGAGGGCCGGGTCTCGATCATCATGATCCTGCACAACTACGTCCACGTGCTCGAGGCCTGCGACCGGGTCAGCATGATCCAGGAGGGCGTGATCGCGCTCGACAAGCCGACCAGCGAGACCTCGGTCGACGAGCTCACCGAGATCGTCGTCAACGAGTACCGGCGCGCACGGCTGGCCGCCCATGCCGAAGAGCACGCGTCCTGAGCCGGCTGCTCGGTGCCAGGCATGCGGCTCGCCGGGGTGACGGGGTGAGCGCGCTTCGCAGGCGGGCTGTGCGGCGAACGACGGACACTCGCCGCCCCGACGGCCGATACGATCCGGCCGCAGCATGACTAACGATCTTGCCCGCTGGCAGTTCGCGACCACGAGCATCTACCACTTCCTGTTCGTGCCGGTCACGATCGGGCTGGCGTTTCTGGTCTCGCTGCTGCAGACGGCCTGGTATCGCAACGGCAAGCCCGAGTACAAGCGCCTCACGCGGTTCTTTGGGACGCTGCTGGTGATCAACGTCGCCGTCGGCGTCGTCACCGGCCTCGTGCAGGAGTTCGAGTTCGGCATGAACTGGTCGGTCTACTCGCGCTTCGTCGGCGACGTGTTCGGTGGCCCGCTGGCGATGGAGGGCCTGGCTGCGTTCTTCTTGGAGTCGACCTTCCTCGGGCTGTGGATATTCGGTTGGGACAGGCTCCCCAAGCGCGTTCATCTGGCGTGCATCTGGCTGGTGACGGCGGGCTCGATGCTGTCCGCGTTGTTCATTCTGGTCGCCAACTCGTGGATGCAACATCCGGTCGGCTATGTCATGAACAGCCACGGCCAGCCCGAACTGAACAACGTCATCGCGCTGTTCACCAACCCGACCTTTCTGTGGGGATATGTGCACGTGCTGCTTGCCTCGCTGATCACGGGCGCGTTGGTGATGCTTGCGGTCTCGGCCTGGCAGATCAGAAAGCGGCACGAGGTCGACGCCTTTGTGCACACACTGCGGATCTCTGTGATCGTGCTGCTACCGGTGATGTTGCTACAGATGTTCGTAGGCAACAAGCTCGGTGAAATCGAGACCAAATACCAGCCGGCCAAGATCGCCGCAGCCGAGGCACAGTGGGAAAACTGCCAGCCATGCTCGTTCTCGGCGTTCCAGATCGGCGGCGGCAAAAACGACAAGACGCCGTCGCAGATCATCGAAATCCCGCACCTGCTATCGGTGCTCGCCACCGGCACGTGGAACGGCGCCGTCGTCGGGCTCAACCAGCTGCAGAAGGAAGACGAACAGAAATATGGACCCGGCAACTACATACCCGACGTGTTCGTTCAGTACTGGTCGATGCGCGTGATGGCATATCTCGCCTCGTTGATCCTGCTGCTCGCGCTGTGGGGTGGCTGGCTGGCGCACAGAGGGACGCTGGCACGCTCGAAATGGTTCTTGCGCCTGTCGCTCTGGGCCGTCGTGACGCCGTTTGTGATGAACACGGCCGGCTGGCTGTTGACGGAGAGCGGGCGCCAGCCATGGATCGTGCAGGGGCTGATGAAGACAGCCAACGCCAACTCCCCGTCGGTCACCGCCACCGACATCTGGATCAGCCTGATCGTGTTCGTGCTGATCTATCTGGCGCTCGGCGCTGCCGATCTCGTGCTGATGCTGCGTTACGCGCGCAAAGGGCTCGGCGAGGATGACGATGGCACGACCGACACCGGCGCGACCTCGACTGCGGCGTTCAGCTACTAGGGAGCTCTGCGGTGCTTCACCTCGACACGCTGTGGTTCATCCTGATCGCGATTCTGTGGATCGGGTTCTTCGTGCTCGAGGGCTTTGACTTCGGTGTGGGCGTACTGCACACGCTCGTCGGCCGGACCGAAGCCGAGCGCGCCACGGTGCTCAGCACGATCGGTCCATGGTGGGACGGGAACGAGGTGTGGCTGATCGTGGCGGGCGCCGGCATGTTCGCCGCCTTCCCGGGCTGGTACGCGACCATGTTCTCGGCCCTGTACCTGGCCCTGCTGCTCGTGCTCGCGGCCCTGATGGCGCGCGGTGTGGCATTCGAGTTCACGCGTAAACGCGACGACCGGCGCTGGCGCCACGCCTGGATGTGGTGCACGACGCTCGGCAGCCTGCTGGTCCCGCTGTTGCTCGGCATCGGCCTCGGCGACCTGCTGAACGGCCTGCCGATCGACTCGAGCGACAATTTCACCGGCAACTTCTTCGACCTGCTCACCGGCTACGGCGTCTGGACGGGCCTGACGCTGCTCGGGCTCTCGCTGCTGCACGGCGCCACGTTCCTCAAGCTGAGGACCACCGATCAGCTGCGCGAGCGCGCCCGTGCGCTGGCGCGACCGCTCGGATGGGTCGCGATCGCGCTGGTCGTCGGCTTCGTGATCTGGACCCGCGCCGTCGCGGGCGGCGCGGAAGTGCCCGATCCCGTTCAGATCCTGGCGATAATCGCGGTCGTCTTCGCCGCCCGGCTGGCCGTGACCGATCACGACGGCTGGGCCTTCACCGCATCGGCGATCGCGATCGCCGCGTGCGTCGGCTCGATCTTCATCGATCTGCACCCGAACGTGATGGTCTCGAGCACCAGCACGGCGTACAACCTGACCGTCGGCAACGCCGCCTCCGGCCACTACGCGCTGACCGTGATGACGATCGTGGCGCTGCTCTTCCTGCCGCTCGTGCTGCTCTACCAGGGCTGGTCCTTCCACGTCTTTCGCGGACGCGTTCGGGGCTCGGACACCGTCGAGGCGTCCGGCGCGGCCAGCGTCGTGGCGCCCGCGCCGCCGGCCACACCGCCGGCCGGGCCCCCGGCATGAGAGAAGGTGTTCCAAATTCGGGCAGCGTGCTCTATGGCATATACCGGGTGGGCCGCTCGCCTGGATGAGCCGAGGGCCTGGCGCTCGATGGCTGTCGGAGCGCTACACGCCGCCGAGCTCGAGCTCGCGCTGCCACATGCGCGCGTAGCGTCCGCCGGCCGCGACCAGGTCGGCGTGTGTCCCACGTTCGCGCACCTCGCCTTGCACGAGCACGAGCACCTCGTCAACTTCGGCCAGCCCGGCGAGCCTGTGCGTGATCAGCAGCACGCCGCGCTCGTCACCGCTCGCGAGCAGGTCCGCGACGATCGCGTCGGCCGTGGCCACGTCCAGATGCTCGCCGGGCTCGTCGAGCACGAGCAGCGGGAAATCGGCCAACAGAGCGCGCGCGATCGCCACGCGCTGACGCTGGCCGCCGGACATGCGCACGCCGTGCTCGCCCAGCTCGGTGTCGAGGCCCTGCGGCAGCTCCCGCACCCAGTCCAGGAGCCGCACCTTGCCCAGCGCCGCGCGCAGCTCGTCGTCGCGGGCCCCGCGCCGAGCCAGGCGCAGGTTCTCGGCGAGCGTGCTGTCGAAGATATGCGCGTCCTGGGCCACCAGCCCGATCACGTGCCGGTAGGCGTCCGTGTCGAGCTGTGCGATCTCGACGTCATCGAGCATCACCGAGCCGGCCTGATAGGGCAGGAAGCGAAGCAGCACAGCGGCCAGCGTCGACTTGCCGGCGCCGCTTGCGCCGACCACCGCCACCCGGCGGCCCGGGTCGAGCTCGAGGTCGACGTTCGCGAGCGCGCGACGTGCCCGGCCCGGATAGCCGCAGCCGAGGCCGCGCACGCGCAGTCGATACGGGCCCGACGCCGGCCTGCGGGGCTGCGCGGGCTCGTGCACGGGTGGCTCGGCCTCCATCACCTCCTGCAGGCGCGCCGCCGAGCGTCGCACGCGCTGCAGCGTCTGGGTCGCGACCGGAAGCCCCGAGACGAGCTCGAACGCGACCAGCGGAATCAGCGCCAGACCCGCCAATAGCGCGCCGTCCATCCGCCCGGCCCTGACCGCCGCCACGCCCACGAGCAGCGAGCCCCACATCGCCAGTCCCACGCAGGCGCTCGTCAAGCCCTGGCCGACGCCCGCCGTGCGCGCGCCCGCAGCCGCTATCTGCGTGAGCTCCGCATCGGCCGCGAGCGCATCTGACAGCTGTGCCGCCGTGGCCCCGTTCACGGCCAGCTCGGGAGCGCCCTCGACGAGATCGACCACCGCCGCGGTCAGGCGCGAGCGCGCCACCGCCTGCCTGGTCTCGGCGCGAGCCGCCAGCACGGCGGTCAGCCAGGGGACGAGGGTTCCGGCCAGCGCCAGCGTGGCCAGCAGGACCAGGCCGGCCCCGGGCAGCATCCACCACACCAGGGCGACGGTGCCCAGGCCGACGATCGCAGCGATCACGAACGCCGGCACCACGCGCAGCAGCAGATCCTGCAGCGAGTCCACATCGTGCACGAGCCGCGCGAGCAGGTCGCCGCTGCGAAACGCCGGCAATCCCAGTGGAGCCAGCCGCTCGAGCCGTTCGTACACGCTCACGCGCAGGTCGCGCAGTACACGGAACGCCGCGTCGTGCCCGACCAGCCGTTCGGCATAGCGAGACAGCCCGCGCGCCAGTGCGAAGAACTGGACCCCGACGATCGCAACTGCCACGGCGGACTCCTGTGGGCGCTGCGAGGAGCGCGAGATCAGCCACGCCGATGTCGCGATCAGCCCGATTGCCGCCGCCAGCGCGCATGCCCCGAGCAGCGTGGCCAGAACGAGGCGCCCGGCAGCCGGGCGGGCGAATGCCAGCATCCGCGCGAGCGGCGCTCGAGACCCGCCGCCTGCCTGTTGCACGGCGCCGCGCGAGCGGCTCATGCGGCGACTCCCACCGGCTCCAGCGCGAGCACACGATCGGCGAGGTCGATCAGCGCCGGCCGATGCGCCACCAGCACGACCGTCCGACCGCGCGACAGGCGCCGCACCGCCTCGACCACGTGGCGCTCGGTCTGGCCGTCGAGGTTGGCGGTCGGCTCGTCGAGCAGCAGCAGCGGCGTATCGCGCAAGAACGCCCGCGCGAGCGCCAGACGCTGTCGCTCGCCCGCCGACAGCCCCGCGCCACGCTCGCCGAGAACGGTCTGCAGGCCGGCGGGAAGCTCGCGCACGGTCTCGGCGAGCCCCGCCGCCGAAAGCGCCGCCCAGACCTCTCCGTCGGATGCCTCGCCGCGGCCCAGGCGCACGTTCTGCGCGATCGAGCAGGCGAACAGATGCGGTCGCTGAGGCACCCACGAGAGCTGTGCGCGCCATGCCTGCAGATCGAGCTCGGCCAACTCGACGTCGCCGATGCGCACCGAACCCGCCTCGGGCTCCAGCAGACCGAGCAGCACGCTCAACAGCGTCGACTTGCCACACCCGCTCGGTCCGACCAGCGCGAGCACCTCGCCCGGCTCGACCGTGAGCGCGGCGTCCTGCAGCGCCGGCTCGTCGCGATCGGGATAGCGTGCGCGCAGACCTGTCACCGTGATCGGCGCGAGGGCGAGATCCGGGATGCTCGTGCGAAGGCCACGCGCGCGCGGCGGCCGGTCGATGATCGCGAACATCCGACCCGCCGCGGCCATGCCTTCGGCGCTCGCGTGGTAGTTGGCGCCGAGCTGGCGCAGCGGTAGGTAGGCCTCGGGCGCGAGCACCAGCGCGAACAGCGCCGCCCGCAGGGTCATGTCGCCATCCAGCAGGCGCAGCCCGATCGCCACCGCCACCAGCGCCACCGAGATCGTGGCCACCAGCTCGAGGATCAGCGACGACAGGAACGTGATCCGCAGGGTCGCGATCGCCGTCGTGCGATAGCGATCGGTGATCTCGCGGATCGCGCCGGCCTGGGCCTTTGCGCGCCCGAACACCTTCAGCGTCGGCAGCCCCGCCACGACGTCCAGAAAATGGCCGGCGAGGCGGCTGAGCGCGCCGAGCTGGCGATCCATGTGGTCGCGCGTGCTCGCCCCCACGAGCGCCATGAACAGAGGGATCAACGGGATCGTCGCCGCGATGATCAGCGCCGAGATCCAGTCGCTCGCCAGGACAGCCGCGATCACGATCACCGGCACGATCACCGCCAGCATCAGCTGTGGCAGATACAGGGAGAAGTACCCGTCGAGCGCGTCGATGCCGCGGCCCGCGAGGATCGCCAGCTCGCCGCTGCGCTGCTCGCGCGCGCTGTCCAGGCCAAGATCGGCGACGCGCCCCAGCAGCGCGGCGCGCAGCTCGGACTTAGCCTGAGCCGAGGACCGCGCGGCCGCGAGCTCGGCCCCCCACGCGAGCGCGGCGCGTGCCAGCACCACCCCGAGCAGCACCAGCAACGGAGCGCGCAGCTCGCCCAGGCTCTCCGAGGCGGCGAACGCGCCGGCGACCACGTCCGCCAGCAGCCACGCCTGAGCGACGATCAACAGCGCGCCGAGCACGCCAAGCGCGACCGACAAGAGCAGGAAGCTCCGCGTGGCGCGCGCATAAAGCAGCAGGCGCTGGTCGATGGCCCGCACGCGCAGATCATGCCCGAATCGCCGTGCCCGGCGTGTCGGCCTCCTGCGGTGGCCTGCTCGCCTGCTCGAGCGACATCCGCAGGCGCTACCCACCGGTCAGGTGGATTTCCCGCAACCCGCCCACCTAACATGGGTATTCGTGTCATGGTGCGTTTAAGCTCAATCGTGCCGATGGGCCTGGCGGCGCTGATGCTCGCCGCCTGCGGCTCCTCCTCGAAGGGCACCGACAGCGCCGCGACGGCCACGACGCCGAGCACGCCGGGCTCCACGGCGAGCACGGCTCCCTCGACGCGCGCGGGCGGCGCGGTCACGGCGACCGCCGGCTCGAGCGCACTGACCGCGCCCAACGTCGTCACGGGGTCCGCCGGCGGCGTGACCGCGACCATGCACGTCGCCGGTCACCATCCGCACGTCAACCAATCGTGGCCGCTGAGCTTCATCGTGACCGCGGCCGGGACGCCCGCGCGCGCGAGCGTCAGCTACGAGTACCTGTTCGGAGGGCAGGTGGTGGCGCGGCGCTCGCACTACACCTTCACCGGGCACCTGTCCGACACCTTCCTCTGGCCGGCGGCGGCGGTCGGCTATCCGCTGACGTTTCGCGCGGTCCTCGCCTCCGGGAAGGCAACTATCAACCTCGACTATGCCGTGCAGGTCGTCCGATGAGCCAGCCGGCCGGGGCCGAGGTGGTCGTAGATGGCGTCACCAAGTCGTTCGGCAAGGTCAGCGCTCTGCGCGGCGTGTCGCTTCGCATCGAGCGCAGCGAGGCAGTTCTGATCACGGGCCGCTCGGGCTCGGGCAAGAGCACGCTGCTGGCGTTGATCGGAGGACTCGAAGACCCCGACGGTGGCCGCGTCCTGATCGACGGGCGCGGCATCTGGGAACGGCCCCATCCGGCGCACGCACGCCGCGAGGTCGTCGGCTTTGTCTTTCAGCGCCATCTGCTGCTCGAGGCGCTGTCGGCGCGAGCCAACGTCGAAGTCCCGCTGATCGGCACGGGAGCGCACGCGCGCGAACGCCGGCGCCGCTCGCTGGAGCTGCTCGGCGAGGTGGGGCTGGCCGACCGCGCTGACCATCTGCCCTCACAGCTCTCGGGCGGGGAGCGCCAGCGCGTGGCGGTCGCGCGCGCGTTGGCCAACGAGCCACGTCTGCTGCTCGCCGACGAGCCCACGGGGGCGCTCGACTCGGCGACGTCCGAGCGCGTGCTCGACCTGATCTTCGGCTTGCGCGACCGGCTCGGGATGACGATGGTGGTGGTCAGCTACGACGACGCCATCGGCACGCGCGCCGACCGCACCGTGAACCTGATCGACGGCCGGATCGTCAGCGAGCTGCGCACCAGCCGGCCCGGCGGCGAGCCCGCCGACGGTCCCGCCCAGCCCGTAGCCCAACCGGCCGTTCCCACCTGTCCCTGAGCGGCGCTCGATGCTCGCGATCATCTTCAGCAACCTCGTGCGCCGTCGCTCGCGCACGCTGTTCACGGCCGCCGGCATCGCCCTCGGCGTGGCCACGATCGTCGCCCTGCTGGCGTTCACGCGCGGGCTCAATCAGACCGCCGCCGGCTTCGTTCACCTCGGGGGCTCGGGCCTCGGGGTCTTTCAGGCGAACGTCTCGGACCCGACCGCCTCGATCCTGCCCGAATCGACGGTCAGGCGGCTGCAGACGCGACCCTACGTGGCGCACGCCACACCGCTGCTGCTGATGGTCGAAGCGGTCAAGCACGAACCCGCCGCCGTCGCGTTCGGCGTCGATCCACACGGCTTCTTCGCCCAGGGGCTCGTGATTCTCGACGGCAGCGACCCGCACTCGTGGGAAACCGAAGTCCTCGTGGGCGACCGGCTGGCGGCGCAGCTGCACCTCACGCCAGGCGCTGTCCTGACGCTGAAAGACCACCGGTACCGGATCGCTGGCGTCTATCACTCCGGGATCCTGTTCGAGGACTCCGGAGCCGTGCTCTCGATCGCGCAGGCCCGGCTGCTCACGGGCGAGCAGCGTGAGCAGACCGACGTCGCGGTCCAGCTCGCGCCCGGCAGGCGCGCGAGCGCGGTGGCGCGCGAGATCGAACGCGACTTCCCCGGCACCCAGGTCATCAGCGATCCCCAGCAGGCGCTCCGCGCCGGCGCGAACGGGACGCTGATCTCAAAGGCGGTGCTCGTGATCGTCGTGATCGCACTGATCGTCGGCGCGATCAGCGTGACCAACACGATGGCCATGGCGATCATCGAACGCCAGGGCGAGCTCGGGCTGCTGAGCGCCGTCGGCTGGTCGCCGCTGCGGGTCGCGACGCTGATCTTCGGCGAGGGCATCGCGGTAAGCGTGCTGGGAGCCGCCGTCGGGCTGCTGTTCGGGGTGATCGGCGGCGATCTGCTCGTGCGCGCGCTCGGCGCCGGCGCCTACATCACGCCGTCGGTCACCGCCTGGGGTCTCGGGCGCGGCCTGCTCGTCGGCGTCGCGATCGGCGTGCTGGGCGGTATCTACCCGGCGTGGAGGGTCACGCGCATGAAGCCGCTCAAGGCGCTCTCGGGAACCTAGGCGCTCTCGGGAACCTAGGCGCGCTCGGAACGTCGGCAGCCCCGGCGCCGAACGGGAGGCGCCCGGGGCACCACCGGGGCCGAACGGCAGGCGCCCGGCGCTCAGACGCGCGGCCCGCTGCGGCGTTCGGCGAGGTAGTCCTTGTTCTGCTGGCGCTCGCCGTTGACCTGCACGAGGATCAGCACCATGATCACGCCGACGAGCACGCCGATCCCGCCGAACACCACGACCAGGCCGAAGGTCTTGCTGAAGGCCTCACTCGCGGCAAGCAGGGGAAGCATCTGCGCGCAGCCTATCAGCCGCACGAGCGTCGGTGTAGCCTAGATTCCACTGGCGAGAGCCGCTTGGAGAGGTGCCGGAGCGGTTGAACGGGCGCGACTGGAAATCGCGTAACGGGGGTTGACCTCGTTCGAGGGTTCGAATCCCTCCCTCTCCGTTTTGGCCTCCGCCGAGGCTAGCGGCGCGGACCAGGTCGATCAGAGCGCCGAGACGACCTCGCGACGGCTGCGGGGGGCGCGGGGCGCGACGATGCCGCCCCAGTCTGCGTCCTCGATTCGCGCCGGCGCGGTGCTGGCGAGGAACTCGCCGAGGGCCGCGGCGAGACCGTCCGGATCTTCGAGGTGGGGGAAGTGCGCTGCCCGAGGCAGCGTCTCAAAGCGGCTGCCCGGCGCTGCGTGGTGGGCGCTGCGTCCGTGCGCCGGCGGGATCGTGTTGTCGCGCTCACCCCAAACGATCAGCGTCGGCATGCCGGCAAGCAGGTACAGGCGATCCTGCGCGCTGACGCGCTGCCCATGCACGTCGATCACCGCGCGCAGCGTATGCAGGAACGCCTTACGAGCCCCGGGCTGCTCGAGCGGTTGCAGGGCCCGCACGATCGCCTGCATGTAGACACCCTGGCGCGACCCCGACTCGCGCATGCGATCGCCGAGCACGCGCAGCATCCAGAGCAGGCGGGGGTGCGTGGCGAGTGAGAGCAGCCCGGAGGCCCCCGGGAGCGTGGCGCTGCGTAGCAACGGACTCACCTCGCGGCCCAGGCCGCCGCTGGAAACGAGCACCAGACGCTCGGTGCGCTGAGGGAACTGGTAGAAGAACTGCATCGCCACGCCGCCGCCGAGCGAGTGCCCGATGATCGTCGCGCGCTCGACGCCGAGCACCGCCAGCAGGTCGCGGATGCTGGTCGCGTGCGCGCCGAGCGAATAGTCCCCGCGGGGGGTCGCGGAGTCGCCATGGCCGATCAGGTCCGGGGCGATCACCGTGTAGCGGTCGGCCAGCGCGAGCGCCACCGAGCGCCAGTGGCGCGAGGAGTTCAGCATGCCGTGAATCAGCACGACCGCCGGCCCGCTGCCGGCCATGTGGTAGATCACGCGGTGCCCGTGCAGATGCATCTGCCAGGCCTCGAACTCGTCGATTCCCGTCGCGGGGGCGCTGTCGTCGACCTCGACGCGTTCGTCGGGCTCGACGCGCTCGCGCCGGCTCTCGATGGCGCCGCTCTCGCCGTCGTCCATGGGGTTCGGTTCGGGACTCATCGGGGCTTGACGGCGCAAGCCTACGCCGATGGGCAGCGGCACCGCGGCCGACGGCCGCCGCTGGCCGTCTAGACTTGGCCGTCCTGCGCCAGTAGCTCAGCTGGATAGAGCGTCGGTCTACGGAACCGAAGGTCAGGGGTTCGAATCCCTTCTGGCGCGTCGAACAGGCCGTAAATAGCGCACAGTTGGAGTCGAATGCGTGACGGGGCGACGAGCAGTCGGCGGCGCTGATAGCGGGCGACGATCTGCTTGTTTCGGGCGCAGCCGCATTATGTGGTTCTATTTGCGATTGCAAATAGATGGACCAGCGCCTGAATCCATACACCCCAGGATCCGGCATCAAGCCGCGGCGACTCGCTGGCCGCGACACAGACCTCGAGAAGTTCCGGGTGCTGCTCGGACGGCTGGGCGACGGGCAGCCCGAGCGGAGCCTCATCTATTCCGGCTTGCGCGGCGTCGGAAAGACCGTGCTCCTCTTGGAATTCGAGACGCTTGCGCGGGAGGCCGGCTGGGCATGCAACGACGTAGAGGAGGTCGGTTCGGGCGACTTCCGGCAGATCTTCGCCGAGCTCGCCTATCAGATGCTGCTGTCGATGAGCAGGCGGGAGAGGATGGAGGCGCGCGCGAAAGCTGCACTTGGCGTCCTCAAGGCGTTCACGCTCGGACTCCCCGGCGGAATCATGGCCAGGATCGACGTCGAGACGTCGTCGGGGACCGCCGACACTGGCGATCCCGAGCGCGATCTTGCAACCCTGCTCGTCGAGGTCGGGCAGGTTGCGCAAACCGGCAGGACCGGCGCCGTCTTCTTCCTCGATGAGATGCAGGCCCTCGACAAGGTCGCGCTGGAGGCCGTCTGCATGGCGATGAACCGTGTCGGCCAACGCTCGCTGCCCGTCGCTCTTGTGGGAGCTGGTCTGCCACCCCTGCCTCGCCTGCTGCGGGCCGCAAAGCCCTACGCCGAGCGCATGTTCTCCTATCGCGAGCTCGACCGGCTGTCCGACGCCGAGGCGCGCCTAGCACTGATCGCCCCTGCCGCACAGCTTCAAGTCAACTACGAGCCCGAGGCGGTCGAGCTGATCATCGCGGCATCGGCGGGCTATCCCCACTTCCTGCAGGAGTACGGCCGAGTCCTCTGGAACGAAGTTGACGCATCGCCGATCCGCGCGCGCGACGTCAGGAGCGCACAAGCGCTCATCTCCGAGGCTCTAAGCCGGCGCTTCTTCCGTGACCGCTTCGAGACAGCCTCAGACGCTGAGCAGCGCTACCTCTCGGCGATGGCCGCACTGGGGGATGACCCCGCCCGGACCGCCGAGGTGGCAAAGGGGGCCGGCTACAAAGACCTGGGCAGCACGTCGCTGCTGCGCGAGAACCTGATGCGCAAGGATCTCATCTATAGCCCGCGGCGCGGTCTCGTAGCCTTCACGGTTCCCTTCTTCGCCGGCTACGTCCGCGAGCATCATCCCCTCGCCAGCTTCGACGAGTAGAGCGCGCCTTTGTTTGGGTTTATTTGCAAACGCAGATAAACGGCCCACGCTCGTTCGTCAAACCGCTGCGAAAGCGCGAGCGCGCGCAAGGCCGTTTGGCTCTGCTGAGATGTGTTAGGTCGCGCGATCTGTCGTTACGTCAGATTTGCGGAGTTCGGGACATGGATCAGTCCCCGAGCGGGCATGTCTTTCGGGTCGAGGGCAGGCGCAGGCCAATCTGGTATGCGAAGTACCGCGAGCATCCCGGAGCAAGGACGGATCGCCGCGCCAACCAACTGGTGACGCTGTCGCAGCATGCGTGCGGGCCCCCCGCCGTGAGGGACGGGGCGCGGGGGGCATTTTGGTCAGCGTTGCAATTCAAAATTACACCGCGGTGGACGCTCGTTGGGGAGCAAACATGCTCCCGTTGGGGTGGCGACGTAAGAAATAGAGCCCGAATATTTCGAGTTGTAATACAAGTGCGGCAGATGTGACGGCGGGCTGCCGATCACCGGAATGAGGTTGTTGCTCTCCCCGGTTAGTTCATTTCCTACGGCAGACGCGTGAGGCTGCGACGCCTCTTAGGTCGTGCAAGATTCGGAGAACCCCGTGTCCCAGCCAGTGGGGTTGTGGCTCTTACAAGACGACGCTCTAACCTCGATTCCTATCTGGCTGTCGCTGAATTCCGCCTCCGAGCCTTCACCATAACCGTAGACTGAGCCACCGTCTTCCGACCAGCGGTCTTCTTGCCCAAGGCCGTAGAAATCGGTTTCCACCTTGGATAGCCACTTTGTATGGCCGTTCACTAACCCGGTCCATATTATCCCTATGACGAAACCTTTGGGACCGGTAGCGGTCCAGCCCTGGATGCCCATACCTGGACGTTCTCCGAACAAGCCGAACCTTTGCGAAGCAAAGGGTTCTATGCATTTTTTTTGGTAACCTTGTTTGTTCTGAGTCTCTTCCGCCACGGTAACGTTAACTTGCCAAATGCATACGGCGTTTACGGGACCGGGGTAAAACGAGGGTTCGGTTTCGTATATCTGATCGACCCACTGCACGAGGTATTTGTGACCGTTGACGCCAGGAAACTCGTTTGTGTTGAGCTGCAAGCTGTATTGTTCTACGATTTCGTTCGAGTCCCTCTCCGAGCCCCATTTCGGGCCGATTTCCCCAAAGCGACCCGTTTCAACGTTCAGCGTGCCCATCTTGATCGGTCCGCGCTTTGTTCCCTGCTTGACTCCATCCGTAATCTCCGGATGCGGCAGATTCGGTTCTTCGACGCATTCAATCTGGTGCCACGCACCTTCTTCGTAGCTAAAGCAGCCCACTTCTGAAGGCGGCGCGGGGACCGATTCCGCCTGCGGTTCCTTCAGGACTACCGGGAAGCTTTCACCTTTCGGGACCCCTGATGTGAGCGACCAAGAACTGCTCTGCAGATAGCCCGTCTTCGGGCACTCCGGGCTGCTTGCTAGTTTCGCGACCGTGAATTTCGTTTCGTCGGCCGCGAGCGTGATCGGTTCACCGGTCTTGCTGAAGACGCTAGTGACCTTATCGGCCCCGTATGTGCACTTGACTTCTTCTTCGCCAGGAACGGACAATCCGACGGTAAACGTCAGATATTTTGCTCCACTTTCAGGCTCTAGCTCGGCCTTGCCCTTCTTCGCGAGTACGTTCGCCCATGGCAACTCCTCAATCGCGATGTCGGCATTCCCGGCCGTGCTCGTACAGGCTCCGCCCCCGATGCCACTAAAGGCAGCCGTCGTCAATGACAGCTTCATTTCTTCGCTTGACAGTGCGCCAACCGTGCCACTCATCGTCGCGCTGGAGCATTCAACCGACCACGAGCCCGTATCGAACTTCACGGGGCTTGTAGCCCGCACCTGAACATCGTCTCCGACAGCGACCGGAACGCTCCCCGTTGGCTCTTCGAGCGCGAAACGCAGCACGGGCGCTTCTTTTGCCGCCGAGGCCCCCGAAGCAAACACCAAGCTCATCGCCAGGATCACCCCGAGCACGCCTATGGTCTTGACGCGCGACATAGCGTCCTCCTTCGTGGGCGCGAGCGCCGCCCCCGCCCGCAGACCCAAATCGGCCCTGGACTGGACGGCCAAGTGCGCTCAAGTGACTCATATTTGCGGAGTTCGGGACATGTTTCGGGACACGCTTTGATCGTGGGGTGCAGTTGCCTTGACGCCGTGGCGTACAGGGAAGCGCTCCAGCGCGTCAGCCATGACGGTGGCGCCGTTGCTGCGGGCGAGGGCGTCGGCCATCGCGCGGGCACCCTGTTTGATCGACCGGTCCTCCAGGGCGCTGGCGATCACGCTGCGCAGCTTGCTCGGGGAGCTCTTCTTGCTGACCCTCACGCCCGCGTTCACGGACAGAACACGGGCGGCATTATCGGGCTGGTCGCGCCCATCGGGGATGCAGACGAGCGGAACACCATCGGCGAGCGCCGCGTTGACCGTCTGCCATCCCCCATGGGTGACCATCAGCGACGCGTGCGGAAGCACGGTTCGATGTGGAACGAAAGCCACGGTGCGCGCGTTGGCGGGGCTGCGGAGGTGGCTGGCGTCGAGCGCCGGACCCGCTGTCAGCAGCGCCCGGACCGGCAGCTCGGCGACGGCGTCAAGCGCTCGCTGGGCGAGCGCGCCCTGATCCATGTAGCTGGTGCTGAAGCTGAGTAGCACGAGCGGATCGGTGTTCTCCTCGGGCCACGGCGACTCCCAGTCCTTCTGGAACGGCTCGAACGCCGGGCCCACGTAGTGGACGTTCGTGGGGAGCTGGGCTTTGCTCGAGAAGTCGAGCTCCGGGGCGGTCATGACGTAGATCGCCCGCACGCCGAGGAGCTGGTCGTTCCAGTTCTTCAGCGGTGTGAGCCCATGCTCGGCACGGACATCGTTGAGCATTGGCAGCCCGGCTGCCGAGAAGCGGCGGATCATGGCATTCAGCAGGCGGTCACGCGCAGCACCCAACGGGCCCGCCATCGGCGACAGACCACTGAACAGCGGGGGCGCGCCGCGAGTCGGTAGTGGATAGGGGCAGTGAACGAGCGCGACCGCAGGTACGCCTACGCGCTCAGCAGCGACTGGCGCGGCGATGAAAAGCCAATCGAACACGATCACGTCGGCGCTCCAGTCGCCGAGCAGTTCGAGATTCTCCCGTGTCGCATCGCGCAGCGGTGCGATCGGAGCATCGCGCATTCGTTTCGCGGCGCCAAGCGGCGTGCGCGCCTCCCAGTCGCGAAACGGGTCGGTCTCCGGATGCGTGATGTCGAGGTCGGGAAGCCACCGGCGGATCGCGATGAACTCCGCCCCGGTGCTCTCGATCCGCTCGCGCGCGGCGCGGTGGGCGAGGACCCGCACCTCGTGACCGCGGTTGACGAGCTCACGCGTGAGCGCGAGCTGCGGTGGGGCGTTGCCGCTGAACGCCAGGAGCGTCTGGAAGACCCGCATATACTTGATTTTAGTGTCACCAAGATGAAAAAGTCAAGGGCCCCGCGCAACGAACGCAGCTATCGGATGACCGCCCGCGCCGACGCGGCCGCCGCGACCGGCGAGCGGCTGCTCGCCGCGGCGTGGAAGCACTTCGGCACTCGACCGTATGAGGAGATTCGCCTGCGCGAGATCGCCGCCGACGCGCTCGTCACCGAACAGACGCTCCTCGCACGCTTTCATTCCAAGGACGAGTTGCTCACCGCGGCGTACAGATGGTGGGGGATGAGCGAGAAATCACGCCGCGACGCGGCTCCCGTGGGCCGCTTCCCCGAGGCCGTCGCCAACGTGTTCGACCACTACGAGGCGCACGGAACGGCGATTCTGCGCATGCTCTCCCAGGAGGACCGCATCCCCGCGGTCCGCTACCTGACCGACAGGGGCAGGGACTACCACCGCGATTGGGCGAGCAGGGTCTTCCAGCCGCTGCTCGCCGGCCTGCGGCGCGAATCCAGAGAGCGCCGGCTCACGGCCGTCGTCATCGCCACGGACGTGCTCGTGTGGAAGTTCCTGCGACTCGACATGCAGCTCAGCCGCCCTGAGGCCGAAGAGACGGTGGTTGAGATGATCGAGTCCTACTCGACGCGATCGAGCTGAGAGGGCCCACCGAGGCGGGCTACGAGTCGCCGGTGGGCGCGAGGCAGGGCCGAGGGAGCGCGCGGGCGTCGTCGGCAACGGGAGCTTGCCCACCACGAGTTGCGTCAGCTCGAGAATCGGGTCTTCGCCGACTCCCACGCCATCGTCCGGCATCTGCAGGGGTCAACTCGCGTGCGAAGGTCCCGAATGAGTCCGCCGACGGCTGGGCTACGTGAGCGAGAACCCGTGTACGGGGATAGATGTGTGCCCGAGGTCTTGATGTTCCACCAGGAGGCCGTGAGCGGGGCTTGCGCGAGCAGGTGGCAGAACGGTCGCCGGGTGACCAGCAAGCCGATCAGCCGTCGGGCGCCGCAAAGGACCACATCGGAGATGGGCCCGGAACGGTCGAACTCCGGCTGACTCGTGCCGGTTATTGCGCTTATTGCGTCTGTTTCGGTTGGGTGCTAGGCTTCTCGCCGTATGACAGGACGGATTAAAGCGATGACCACTTCCACCCCTATTGCTCCCGACGATCTTCTGCGGGCCGCGCCGGATGAGAGCGCGGCGATCGAGGACCTGCGGCGACAGATCGACGAGATCTACCGCCACAACGACACGCCACGGCTCGTCGGTCCGGACGGAGAGACGATGGCGATCCCCGCGTCGGCGTTCCATGCACTCAAGCTGGTCGTCGAAGGCATGGCGCGCAGGCAGGCGATGACCCTCGTGCCGCACGGCAAGGAGCTGACCACGCAGGAGGCTGCAGATTTGCTTCACGTCTCGCGTCCGCACCTCGTCAGGCTGCTCGACGACGGCACCATCCCGCACTACAAGGTGGGCACGCATCGCCGTATCCCCATCCAGGACGTGCTCGATTACCGAGAGCGGCGCGCGGGTACCCGACGGCAGAAGCTCGACGAGCTGACACCCACTTTGGAGCGCTCGCATTCTCGATGAGGTCATGCGCAATCTCGAAGACAACCGCCGCGCCACCGTTGAGCAAACATGCCACCTCAGGGATGCGATGACCACCGCATTCGACAGCGCCGAGGTCTCTCGAGCGGCAATCGATCGGCTCGAGCCAGCGATGATAAACGATCCCAAGGATCGGCACGTGCTTGCTGCGGCGGTGGCCAGCGAGGCACAAGCGATTGTCACGCTCAACCTCAACGACTTCCCGAGCGATGCGTGCGACCCATTCGCCATCGAATCGCTACACCCGGACGTCTTCCTCCTGCAGGTTTACGAGCTTGACGAGCAGAATGTCTACGAGGCGGTCGAGCGACAGGCAGCCGCTCTCTCGAACCCTCCGATGACCGTGGATGAGTTGTTCGATCGATTTGCACTCACCGTGCCGTCGTTCGCCGAGGCGATCCGGGCACACGCGGGATAAAACGATTCCTGCGGCGACAGTTCTCCCAAAACGTGTCCCGAAGTATGTCCCGAACTCCGCAATTCTGAGGCCAGTTCAGAGCACCTCGTCTCATCTAAAACGGCTCTGTAGAGCCAAAAACACGCCTTCTTGAGCCACTACGGAACCGAAGGTCAGGGGTTCGAATCCCTTCTGGCGCGCTGACATACCCGTAAATCATTCCTTTTGCGACTTCTGTCTAGGCAACCGTCGCGGCAGCCGCATCAGGGAACCGTTGGGAGACAAGTTTCCGCGAGATTCCTGGGTTTTCGATTCCTCGGTTCCCCGCTGCTCAACAGCCCGCTATTTGTGGGCTTTCAGCGACTCGTGACAAATCGGCGCCTGAACCTCGAGCACGCTCGGGCGTGTGCTCGCGACTATGTCGGCGGCTCGGGGTTGACCCAGTCCTCGGGTGCTTCGATCTTGGCGTCGATGCCTGCGTGTTCGTTTAGGAGGAACAGCAGGCCGCTGTCGTCGATGAGCTCTAGCGGCTTGCCGTTGGCGAATTCGTGCGACGCCTTTCCGTAGCCGCTGGTTGTCACGAGGATGCCCTTGGTTGCTCCCTCGTTTTGCATCGTGCCGAAGAGGTCTCTGACGGCGCTTACGCCGACTGTGTTCTTGTAGCGCTTGGCTTGGATGACGACCTTGCCGCCAAAGATCGGGCGTGCGTCGTAGGCGACGCAGTCGACTCCGCCGTCTCGTGAAGGTTGGGTCTGTCTGGTCTCGAGGCCCATCTTCTCGAAGAGATTGGTGATAAGCGACTCGAACTCCTTTGGGGTGAGCGCCATCAGATTTGGCCTCGTGTCAAGGGTCGCGAGGACGTCGTCCTCCTTGACGAAGCGAGGGTCGGCCATGTCGAAGTCGATGATTGGTCTTACGGGCACGAGCTCGGCTGGGCTTCGCGAGATTGAGGCGGTGAGGCCCTTGAGGCACTCGACCGGGTCTACCTTTGTGAGGTCGAGCTCGCTGAACCGGTCTTGCGTCGTGCGCACGGTGACGAGGCAGGGGTCGATCTCGTGTCCCGTGCGCTTGTCGATCGAGGCGAGGTGGCCGTTGAGCACGACGGTCTCGATGACCTCGTGAGGGTCGCACGCGAAGGTTCGCTCGATCACGAGGAGCGCAATCTGCGCGATGAGCGAGGCGTAGCGACGCTTGCGATCGCTGGCCGGCATCGGGTTGGGAGACACTTCGGCGCGCGCTTTGACGAAGTGGTAGCCGCGCTCCGCCGGGATGACCTCCACAGCTGGCAGCGCGAGCTGGAGGACGAGCTGGCGAGACTCGGCGGAGAACGCGACGCGCGGCGTGTCCGGATGCTCGAAGGGCAGTGGGATCTCGGCCAGGGCGGCGGACACGTACTCGATAACGGCGGCTGGCTCTGCGGCAGCGAATCGGGCCTCGAGCTCGTCAATTGTTGCGTGCTGGGCGCGCTCGATGTTTTCGTTCTCGGCCACCTTCGCGTTGTGTGAGGCTTCTGCCGTGTGGAGCTGAGCGGCGCGTTGTGTTTCGCGCTGTTGGTGTGCGTTGGTGGCCTCGGCGTAGGCTTGTTCGCCTGCTTGAAGTTCGCGCTGGTAGCGGGCCTTCGCACCGGGGATGAGCCCGGATAGTCCGTGTGGCTCGTCCGGGAGGAAGTCTTGCTGCTGCGGTGCTGCCTCTGCGTTCCCGAGCGCGCCGGCGTCAAAGGCAGGGGCCTGGTAGTCGGTCTTCAGGAGCGAGAAGGAGAAGGCCTGGGCCTCGATCCCGCTTGTCAAGACGGCTTCGAGCGACGACAGCTGGTCCTCGAGGTCGTCGTTCATGTCTTCGGCTTCTCGTTCGGCCTCGGCGAGTAGCTGGGCCTTGGCTGCTTTCGCGTCTGCGGCCGACTGTTTTCGAGCTGCGCCGTCGCTTGCGCTCGACGCCGCACCTGGGTGGTGATCGCTCGGAGCTGGCGCTTGTCGACGGTGTTCTTCGCGCGGCAATGGCTGCAACGAAACTGCAGCGCACCCGTCCCTACGGCTGACCCGAAGATCGTGCTGGCTTGCTTGCAGCGCCGACAGCGGATTTTCCAGGCGTCCTGATGGCAGGCGGAGCATCGGAATCCAGGGACGTCGTCGAATGCCTCTTGTCCAGATCCGCACGCCGGGCACGCCACGGCCGTCATGCCGGCGTTTACCGGTGCGTTGCGGGTCGCTGCCGCGTGGACTTCCAGCGAGCTGATGCTCGTTGACGTCAAGGTCTCGGTGTCCTCGCTCTCATCTTGGGTTGTGATCGTGAGCTTGAGTCTTCCTACAGGGCCGATCAGGATCCGCAACCCGGCACGTTTTCCCGATTGCGTGCCGGTGCGGAATTCGCTCAGCACCATGGCGCCATAGCTCTCATCAAACACCTGCCCCGAGGGCGTCGTCGCGAGGAGCCTCGGGCAGAGCTCGGCGGGTATGTAGCCGAGCTGTTCGCTATTGGCATCGAGGACTGCAATCGCGTTCGGGTCGTGCGGATTGTCGCGCTCCCGAGCGAGCCGTAGTGGAGCGCCGGGCGAGAGGTCAGCTGCCTCCAGTGCAGGGCGTCGGTGCGAGACGCCGGCGACGTGGCAGAAAAAGCACCGCGGGTCTGAGGTCTGGTGGTCCTCCTCTGGGAGGAAGTCGCCGTCCTCGTCGATCGGGACGAAGCCGATCTGCCACAGGCGGGTGCCGTCCGAAGCTTCGAAGTCGTGGGTGTCCTCGAGCACGAGGACGGTGGCCTCGCCCGTCGAGTCGCTGCTGGCCGACATGCTCAATTCATCCATTCCTCTCGCTTCGTGTTGCTGTCCACCGATTCCAGTGGTTCAGTTGATTGGGAATCTACATCGAGCGTGGTGTCACCTGTTAGATGACCTCGGCTGGTTGGGGAGCGGGCCGGGCGCAACATCTGTCCCAAGTCCCGGGACTAGGGACGACTCTGTTAGATTGGGATCATGCTCAAGGGGGAGGACATCGTTGTTCTGCTGAAGCTGACGGCTGATTCGCCGAGCTCGACGGTCCGGTCGCTCGAGGCTGAGATCGGGATTCCGCGCAGCGTGATCCAGCGCTCGTTGGTGCGCCTCGAGCAGGCGAGACTGCTCGAGGAAGGACGCCGGCGGGTGAACAAGGGACGCACCGAGGAGCTGCTGGTCCACGGCCTGAAGTACGTATTCCCGCCGGTGAGAGGTGGCGAGACTCGTGGTGTGCCTACAGCGTGGGCGGCCCCGCCGCTGCAGGAGAAGCTCGCGGAGTCTGGGGAGCCGCCGCCGGTCTGGCCGGACCCGCAGGGGGAGGTGCGCGGGATCGCGCTTGAGCCGCTTCACGCCTCTGTGCCAGAGATCTCCCGACGCGACCGGGCGCTCACGGAACTGCTGGCGCTGATCGACGGGGTCCGGCTCGGCGATGCGCGCGTACGCGGCGTCGCTGAGGAGTTGCTCCGGGAGCGCCTGGGCTCCGCGGCCTTGGCGTGAGTATCGAGCTCCTCGAGCTTGCTGGGCAGGCTTTGAAGCCGGTGCTCGGCGATGTCGTGTTCCTCGGCGGCGCGAGCATAGTGTTGTGGATCACCGACCCCGGCGCTCCGGCTCCGCGTCCGACGAACGATGTCGATGTCGTGGTGGAGGTTGCCTCGCGCTCTGAGTTTCACGCGTTCGAGGAGCGGCTGCGCTCGCTGGGCTTTCGAGAGCATCAGGAGGAAGGCGTCATCTGCCGCTGGCGCCACCGAGAACGCGATCTGATCCTCGATGCGATGCCGTCAGATCCGGCGATCCTCGGGTTTGAGAACCGGTGGCAGGGAGCCTCGATTCCGCACGCGGTCCAGCGAATGCTGCCCTCGGGCGCGAGGATCCGTGCAGCGCCGCCCGCCTATTTGCTGGCCACGAAGATCGAGGCGTTCAACGGTCGCGGGCGTGAGGACTTCCTCGGCAGCAGAGACTTCGGTGACATTATCGCCCTGATCGATGGTCGCGAGGAGCTGGTGGCGGAGGTCCGCGAGTCCGAACCGGAGCTGCGTTCTTATCTGGCCAGTGAAATCACTCGCCTACGGGAGCATCCACGCTTCCGCGAGGGCGTCGCCGGGGCGCTCCGGGCCGACTTCGCAAGCCAGGCTCGCGCCCGGGCGGTCGTCCGGCCGCGCATCGAGCAGCTCATCGGCTAACGCTGTCCTTCCGTCCCGAGGAGACGGACCGTCCTCGCATCCTCGGTCGGCCGCTTGCCACCCATACGGCTGCCTCTGCGGTCGCTTCCGTAGACGAGAGTCTCAGTCCCTAGGTAGGTCCCTGGCAAACTCAAGGCCGTGTTTCGGGACAAAGATCAACCGTGTCCCGAAATATGTCCCGAACTCCGCAAATATGAGGTCAGTTGAGCGCACGCGCGGCCATCTAAAACGGCTCTGCAGAGCCAAAAACACGCCTTCTTGAGCCACTACGGAACCGAAGGTCAGGGGTTCGAATCCCTTCTGGCGCGCTGGAGGTTTGCCGACGACGCTGAACGAGCGCCTCCGGTCGGCTACGCGGCGATCAGCGCGGGCTTGATCTTTGCGGCGACGATGTGGTCGGGCGGGAGCGTGACCGTGACCGCACCGTGGCGTTCAAGAAGCGATTGGACGTCGACGAGCACCATTCCGATCACCGCGCCCGACTCGTCGTAGTCGACCGCGTGGCCCTCTGGAGTCGCAATCGTGCGGCCTGCGGTGGTGTGCGCGGGCCTGGACGGAGACCGATCCGCGGGGTCGCGAACCTCGGCCTCCCGCAGTTCGTCGCCGGCGTGATGAGTGGGCGCCCGCGACCTAATTCGTCAGCTTCGCGTTGCGAGCAACTTGCGGGCTGCTGCGCTCTGCTCGTGCTCAAAGGCCGGCGCGAGCCGCTCGGTTTGCGGCGTACTCAAACCGCACGCTCGCGCCACCTCCTGCCAGCGGTCGGTCGCGGCCGAGACCTCACCGATGATCCGCTGTGCCTGCTCGTCTGAGACGCGGAACGCGCTCGCTACCCCAAGGGCCGTGACGAGACTCGCCTCCGTCCTGTTCTCGTCGATTGCCGTCACGAGTCCTTTGGCTTGGCCTTCGGGGTTCGGGTTCAGGTCGAAAGCCGGGGAGAGCGACCAGCCTGAGGAGCTCGTGCGCAGGAAGCCGTGGTTCCGCAGATGGTCGTCGGTGTTCGAGATTAGGACCGTAAAGACGATTCGCCGCCACAGCTCTGCCAGGTCGGCGTCCGGGTCGGGTGAGTTCTCTTCGATCGCTTCGGCGATTTCCAGGTAGCTGGCGTGTTCGCCGTCTTTGGCTTGCAGCATCGTCATAGCGCTCACGTACCCAATCCGCCCCGCGGCGTCACGGTCGAAGCGACGCAGCACGAGCACGGGACGACGGTCGATGAGCTGCAGTTCATGCTCGGGCACGTTGATCCCGGCGTCCGCGGCGAGCTTGAGCGCGACCGCCTCCCACCGGATCACGTCCCACTCGTCCGCTTTCGGGGAGGGGAACTTGGCGATTGAGAGGACTCCCTGGGTGTCCAGGACATGCGCCTTGGGTCTCGCACCGCCAAGCGAACTACCCCCATGAAGCAGCACACGCAGATCCTCGCTGGTCGGTTCGTCGCGTTCGAGCTCTTCGGTAGCGTTCAGCAGCCTGGAGAGGCCGACCAGATGCGGGACACCCTCGGTGTCAACGGCCAAGTATTGCTCGCCGCCTCGCTCGCGGAAGCGCAGTGCACCCTCGCGCAGGTCATCACGTGCGCCGAGCAGGAAATCGACCGCAGTCAGTGCGCGCGGCTGAGTGCCGGCTTCCTGAGCCCTGTGGGACTCTGCGCGCCTGACGAGGCGTCGCCCCCACCCGTCCGGGCTGCAGTCGGACATCGCTCCGAACAGCGCGTGGCCGAGTGCGGTTTGGTGCTGGCCGGACTGTAGCGGCAACGCCGGGTCAATCGCATAGGCGTCGGCTCGCTGCAAATAGTCCTCGCGATAACTAAAGGTCGCCGATTCGCTCCTGCCGTGCCGATGTGTCCACAGTCGTCCTGCTGGGATGTCCTCGCGGACTATCTGCACGTCCACTTCGATGGGCTGGTCAGTCATCGCCGGTGAACCGCCGAGGTCGCACACGTCGTGGGAGCTCTTCATCGGAGCGCATCCGCCCAATGTCGCTCGCAAACGGATCGAGTGCTTCGGTGATGAGATCGAGAATGCCGAGGGCCCGCAAGGTCCGCAGCACGTTGGCGATGCTCACGCCGCCGTCGCCGGCCTCCAATCGTCGGATCACGCCGCGCGAGACGTCCGCGCGGTCGGCAAGCTGAGCCTGAGTCAAGCCGCGCAGCCTCCGCCACGTTCCGATACTCTCGGCAACGCTGCGTTGTGCTCGCCGGACGACGAGCGGCGTGGGGCGTCGAGAAGTTTTATGCTCCATATATAGTGCACTGTAGCCAATACTGCTCCATATATCGACCATTATTAGTATCAGTCGATTCGGGCCGGGTCTGACCGCCAATCGACCAGGACGCGTCGCCAGTTGCTCGGCCCGATCCCGGCGATCTCGCTTGGGCCGCGGCACCCGCCCCACCCGCGAGCCGTAGCGCGCGAGGCGGGGCAGGTCGTCGTGATCTAAGCTAAGACGCTGCTAACCGGGCGCCAAGCACCGACCCTATCGAGCGCCGTCTTTAGACAATATGGATTGATTATCCGTCCGGTTCGTGTTGTAGAATGGCCGGTTCCCCCACGTCGTTTGTGGGGTGATGTTTAGCCGTGCGGCTGTAACCCGCGCGGCGATCCACAATCGAATAGGAGGAACCAGCCATGGCGAAGGCTAGATCCCTCGTCGGCCTTGACGTGCACGCGGCGAGGATCGTCGCGGTGGTGCTGGACGCCGAGACGGGGCAGTTGCAGACGTTTGCGATGAGCGGCGAGAGTGCCGGGGCGGCCGGCTTCTGCGCTGGGCTGCCGTGGCCGGTCGGCGCGACGTATGAGGCCGGCCCGACCGGCTATGGCTTGGCGCGTGAGCTGGCCAAGCGCGGCGTGGAGTGTGTGGTTGCGGCGCCGAGCAAGATCCCGTGGGCGAGCGGGGACCGCGTGAAGACCGATCGTCGTGACGCGGAGCTGCTCGCGCGGTTGCTGCTCGCCGGCAAGCTGCATCCGGTTCGCGTCCCGGGCGATGAGGAGGAGGCGCTCAGAGATCTGGTCCGTGCCCGCGAGGCGGTCCGCGTTGATCTGATGCGTGCTCGTCACCGGCTCTCCAAGTTGCTGCTGCGCCACGACATCCGCTTCCAGGACGGCGCCGCGTGGACCCAGCGCCACCGCGACTGGCTGGCGAGGATCGCGCTGGACTGGCCGGCGGCACAAGCCACGCTGCTCGACGCCAGGGGCGCGATCGATGCACTCTCCCACCGCCGCGACGCGTTGGAGCGTGAGATCCTCGCGTTGCTGGCGGTCTCGCCCTGGCAGGTGCAAGTCGGGCGGTTGCGCTGCCTGCGCGGGATCGACACGCTGACCGCGGTCGGGTTGTGCGCCGAGGTCGGCGACTTCGAGCGCTTCGCTCGTGCTGAGCAGCTCATGAGCTATGTCGGGCTCGTCCCTTCGGAGAACACGACCGGCCAGCAACGCCGGCTCGGCTCGACCATGGTCCTGCGGCACACCAAACCCGCGTATATCAGCCTGACCGCGCGTCGCGCACAGCACGCCGGACCGCCACCCGCCCAGTCCTCCACACCCACAACCCACCAGCCGCGAATGCGAGAACCCGGCAACCCCCACTTGATGCCATGAAAGGGGTGGGCCCTCGAAGTGGTCCGGTGCGCGAGATATACGCCGCGGGTGCTTGTTGAAACCCCGAACCCTGGAGGCCCACGAGATGAATTCTGTCGGTATCGACCTGCATCGCAACCGTTCGCACATCGCGGGTCATCGACGAGCACGGCGAGCTCTCGCTCTCGCGCCGGATCATCAACGACCGCGACACGTTCCTTGAGCTGCTCGGTGGCCTGAACGGCGAGAGCCAGATCGCTGTCGAGGCAACCTACGGCTGGGAGTGGCTGGCCGAGCTGTTGGAGGACGCCGGCTACGACATCCACCTCGCTCACCCGCTGCGCACCAGAGCGATCGCCGCGGCCAGAGTCAAGACCGATGCGGTCGACGCGCGGACGCTCGCGCATCTGCTGCGCGCCGACCTACTCCCCGAGGCCTACGTCGCTCCCAGGGAGCTGCGCGACCTGCGGGAGCTCTTGCGCCACCGGATCGCATTGACCGGGATGCGCTCCGCGATCAAGAACCGTGTGCACGCGATCCTCGCCAAGCACGGCATCACCCTCCAGCACACAGACCTGTTCGGCAAGGGCGGCCGCGAGTTCCTCAACGAGCTGACGCTGCGCGAGGCACCCCGCCGACGTCTGGACAGCCTGCTCTCGCTGATCGAGGACTTCGACCGCGAGATCACCGAGACGACCAAGGAGATCGAGGCCCGCGCGAAGACCGACGATCGCGTCGATGTCCTCACCCAGATCCGCGGTGTTGGGCGTTACACCGCGATGCTGATCATCGCCGAGGTCGGCGAGATCACTAGTGCAGCGTCTCGCATTTAGCTATCTGGTTGTGGTATGATGGTGGGGTGAATCGGTCTGCGGCTGCGTTGAAGTTGTCGGTTGCCCAGCGGGACATGTTGGAGGTGCTGGCGAGATCGAGCAGCGCCCCGCATCGACAGGTACAGCGCGCGCAGGCGCTGTTGGCGGCTGCGGCGGGCGAGGCGAACACGCGGATCGCGGAGCGGGTGGGGGTGACGGTCGTGACGGTGCGCACGTGGCGTACGCGGTTTCAGGAGGCTGGGCTTGCCGGCCTCGGGGTGATGCGTCCGGGGCGCGGGCGCAAGCCGTCGATCCCACAGGAGAAGATCGAGGCGATCGTGCACGCCACACTGCACGAGAAGCCGCCTGGGGAGACGCACTGGAGCTGTCGTTCGATGGCCAAGGCGCAGGACGTCAGCCCGGCGACGGTGCAGCGGATCTGGACGGCGCGCAACATCAAGCCCCACCGCGTGAAGACGTTCAAGCTCTCAAACGACAAGCGCTTTGAGGAGAAGCTCGTCGATGTCGTCGGCCTGTACTTGAACCCGCCGGAGAACGCGATCGTGCTGTCCATGGACGAGAAGAGCCAGATCCAGGCGCTCGATCGCACGCAGCCCTCGCTGCCGATGAAGCCGGGCAGGGCGGGCACGATGACCCACGACTATAAGCGCAACGGCACCACCACGCTGTTCGCGGCGCTGGACGTGCTAAGCGGCTCGGTGATCGGCCAGTGCCTGCCCCGTCACCGCCACAGCGAGTTCCTGAAGTTCCTGCGCACGATCGACCGCGAGGTCCCCAAGGGACTGCAGATCCACCTGATCCTCGACAACTACTCAACCCACAAGCACGAGAACGTCAAGCAGTGGCTCGCGAAGCACCCTCGCTTTCACCTGCACTTCACCCCCACCTCCAGTTCCTGGCTGAACCTGATCGAGCGGTGGTTCGGCAAGCTCACCGACAAGGCGATCCGACGCGGTGTCTTTCACAGCGTCCCCGACCTGATCACGGCGATCGAAACCTACCTCACCGCCAACAACAAAGATCCCCAACCGTTCATCTGGACCGCCACCGCCGAGCAGATCCTCGAAAAGGTACGCCGCGGGCGTGCCACCCTCGACCAACTAGCAAATCAAAACTGAGACACTGCACTAGGTTCCCCGACGCCCGACGCCCGACACCTGTGTGCATGGGCAGGGCTCACACCGACCGTGCGCAGCTCGGACGGCAAAGCCCGCCTCGGGCACATCTCCCGCCAAGGATCCCCGGCGCTGCGCTGGGCGCTCGTCGAGGCCGCCCAGAAGTGCACCACCGGCGGCGGCCCGCTGCGCGAGCAATTCGAGCGGATCACCAAGCACCGCGGCCGCAAGGTCGCGAAGGTCGCCGTCGCCCGCCAGATCCTGACCCTGTCCTACTACGGCCTGCGCGACGGAGAGATCCGTTGCCTGGCGCGCCGCAGCCGGGCTAACGCGAAAGAGAAGCTGGCGGTGGCCGCATGACCCCGCCGCGCACGCTACGGCGTCGGGCTTGCGTCCCCGGCGACGGCGCGAGCGGAACGCTCGGGCGAGCTCGTTGTTTGTCATGGCCTCGCTAGCACGGGACGGCCGCCCACTTGATTGAGCCCCCGAGCACCGCAAGGCACTCTGGTCCGCCCAGCGCGACCGAATGGATGACTGGAGCACTTCCGTGACCGGAACGCCGCAAGCGAACCGGACCCCGACAACCAGGGGCCCGTGACCCGGTTGACAACCCCACCCCTTTCATGGATGACAAACCACTCTCCATATCAGCTCGTCAGCCCGACGATCCCGTTGCGCAGCAGCGCCGCAGCGAGCAGCAAGATGATCACGGCGGCGAGCGTCAGGGCGTGACGTTCGAGCCAGCCTCGGGCCGCGTGCAGCTTGACCATCGTCTTGTCGCGCGCCACGATCAACAGCACGAGCGACGCCAGCAGCGGCAGCAGCGATATCAGCGCGAAGCCAACCCAGTAAACGATGTATTCACTGGCGCTCGGGTTCAGCTGTGAGATGTCCTTCAGCGCGATCGGGATGAAGCCTCCGGGGTTTGCGAGCGTCGCACCGGCGGCGACGATCGCAATTGCAGGTGAGGAGGCGACCTTGCCCATTTTGTCGATCGCGTCCGCTGTGCGCTTGGAATCGGCCGGCCTGCGTAGCACGCGCGCCACGAGCGCGAGGAGCGTCGCACCGGCGACGATATCGACGATCGCGACCCACGTCGGGGGAGTACTCGACCCGCTCGGGGCCGCCGCCGCGTTGCCGAGCACGAACGCTGCCGCGACGCCGATGATCAGGGTCACACCGAACGCGCCCAGAAAGAACCAGAACCCGGTCCGCAGCGGGCGCTCGCCGAGCACCAGCGCCAGCACCGTGAACGACAGCGTCGTCGGTGACAGCATCGCTGCGAGCGCGGTCAGCCCGAGCTCGACATCGACCGACGTTGTCACTTAAATCTAAGCCCGTGTGCGTGATCGTTCAATGCGCGGCGCGACGATCGTCCAGGCGTCCCGTGAGCTCCGCGTCCGTCTGGCGGCGCAACAGATACGTACCGAAGAAGGCCAGTCCGAGAAACACGATGATCCCTGCCGGTTTACCGGTGGCCGGGATCGGCTGCCAGATGAAGATCAGGATCATGATCGCGGCGACGATTCCGTAGGTCCACCCGGGCTGCTCACGCAGGAATGGCGCGATCGCTGCTCGAGCCCTGACCGCGAGGCGCGCGGGACCGGCGAACCATGCGGCCGCGATCAGCGGTACACCCACGACGATGAAGGCTCCGGCGATTTCCGACAGCATGCCGGTCGCAATCGAGAGTACCGCGTGTGCTGCTGGTCTGACCGATTCGGTCTTTACCAGCGAATCGGTCACTTGCGAGATCAGGATGTTGCGCCCGAGGAACACGAGCAGCCCAGCAGCGACTGCGGCGATCCCCACCCACATCAGCGTGCGACGGCGGAACCCGCGCGCGAGCCCGATCGCGAGCACGTACAGCAGCGGCACGAGGATCGTGAGCAGCAGCGACAGCCCTTTCAGGGCCTTGCCGCCGTCCTGAACCAGCTTGATCTCATCGGACTTGAGGATTTTCAGCTTGGCGATCGACGCCGGCAGTTTCGAGCTGACATTGGGAAGGCCAAGCTGACTGGTGATATTCGCCAATATCGAGCCAAGGTTGAGCGATACTTCCCCGCCGGTAACGGCAACCGCTCCCGTTCCGCCATTAACGATCGTGACAAACGACTTGTCGGCCGCCCGGTTGGCCTGTCGCCACACTTCCTGGACGCGCGGACTGGCCAGTGCCCGCTGTGTCACTTCTGTTGCGAGGCTGTGCAGTGCACCCGACAGCGGACCGGCCAGCGGCTGGATTTGGCTCGGAAGCTTGTCCTTGATTTCCTTTTCCACGTCCACGTTCGCATACAGCTGAGCCGTGAGGTAGTTGGCCGTCGCTTCGCGGATGTCTGCGTTCTGGAGCAGCCTCGTGCTCGTATTCGCCCAGTTGTCGGGATTGAGCAGCTGGCGGTTAGCCCAGACGGCAAAGATCCCGACCACCGCGAGCACGGTCGTGCCCCACACGATCACTTGCACCAGGATGCGCCGCCCGCGCGTGACCGGAGCACCGGTGGCAGGCGCTGCGCGAGAAGCGTTCGACGCCGCGATCTCCACCGGTCCCGCCGGGTTCGCTGGCCTCGGATATGCCGCCGGGGCCGGGGCGGGGGCCGGGGCCGCCGGGGCCGGGGCCGGCGCCGGCTGGCCCGCTTTGGCCCACGCCGCCAGCCCCCTGTTGACCGGCGCCGTCGATCCCGCCCCCGCTTGTCACGTCGTCCATAGCATCCTCGTCGCGCTCCACCCTCGGCGGACTATAACTGCCGTGCACGTGGCGCCTCGGCTCCGCTGTGTGTGCGACCACCTGTTGCCGCGCCTCGCGCGCACGGCGCGTGCGAGCGGTGTTCAACGCGACGCTCCTGTATCGGTGCCACGCTTTCGGCTAGCGTCTCGGCAATCGAGCCGATCGCCGTCACCCGTGAAGGCGAAGGACCCGAAGTCCTGCTGGTCCATGGTGGGGCGAGCGCCAGCACCACGTGGAGAGGACTGGCGTCGCTGAAGGAGCGCTGGACGCTGGTCTTCGCTCACAGGCGCGGCTACCCGCCCAGCCCGCCTGAGCCCGAGGGTCGGCACGACTTCGACGTTGACGCCGCCGACCTGCTGCCGCTGCTCGCTCACAGGCCCCACGTGATCGCTCACTCCTACGGTGTGCTGGGAGCGCTAATCGCAGCCGCGCGCCGGCCTGCCTCGGTGCGCTCGCTCACGCTGCTCGAGCCTCCGCTCTACCTGGTGCCCGATGATCCGGAGGTGGCTCGTCTCGAGCGGCTGGGCAATGACGTGATTACTCATGGGCTCGACACCGACCCGGACACGCTGCGCCAGTTTCTGCGTATCGCCGGCGCAGATGTAGACGACGGACCTCTGTCGCCGGACGTTGCCCGTGGAGTTCGCCGAGCCCGTGGCGCCCGGCTGCCGCGCGAGGCGAAACCTGACCTGGGGGTTTTGCGAGACGCCGGCATCTCGACGCTCGTAGCGTCGGGAGATCACGCGCCCGGGCCGGAGCGGATCTGCGACGCGCTCGCGACCGAGCTGAACGCCGAGCGGCTGGTTGCCCCCGGAGCCGGCCACTTCGTCGCCGCCGCACCGGATTTTGCGCCACGCTTCGAGCGCTTCCTCACCTCGGTCCAATGAAGACGATCCGACGACCGTCGATCTGCACGATCTCGCGGTCGTAGGTGCACGATCTCAAGGCCGTACGTATCCTTAGGGTCGCCAGCCACCATCGATCAGAGGAGGAGCCGTGAGCAGCGAGGACTTGGAGCTTGGGCCCGTAGACATCGTCGTGATCGGCTTCCCGCCCGATGCGCCCAAAACAGGCGAGGCGATCCCACTGTTCATCGACCTCGTGGATCGCGGGATCGTCCGGGTTCTCGATGTGCTGATGGTCCAGAAGGGCGACGACGGCTCGGTCGCAGGCGTCGAGATCACCGAGCTCGGCGAAGGCTACGAGCACCTGCGCGTGTTCGAAGGGGCGCGGACCGGCATGCTCGGCGATGAAGACGCTGTCACGGCCGGCGATGCGCTCGAGCCCGGCGAAGCTGCCGTTCTGATCTGCTACGAGAACACCTGGGCGGCCCCATTCGCCACCGCCGTACGTCGCAACGGCGGCCGTATGCTCGCGTTCGAGCGGGTGCCGGTCGCGGACCTGCTCGAGACGATCGAAACGCTTGATGCTGCCTAGTAGTACTTTGTTAGTCTGTTGGTAGGTGTTGTTCGTCGTGTGGCGAACACCTCCTGCATCGTTGATACTCGATGCGGGATGGTGAATATGTCTGCTGTGGCGGTAGAGGAAGCTGTGCCGGTGTCGTTGGCGGGGGCGGGGGCGGTGAAGGAGCGGCTGGAGGAGTTCGTGGGTGGGGTGGCGCTGGCGTCGATGGATCATCCGGTTCAGCGTGAGAACGCTGAGCGTTACGTGCGTGGCTTGTTGCAGGCTGGTCTGCGTAAATCGCTTGAACCGTTGGTGGGACGGCTGGCGGGAGAGGCTGATTATCAGAGTCTGCAGCAGTTTCTGGCGGATAGCCCGTGGGATCCGGGGCGTGTGATTCAGGCTGTGGTCGAGCGTGTCTGCCCGGTCGTGGATGCCGAGGCGTGGGTGCTGGATGACACGGGGTTCCCGAAGGACGGCAAGCGCTCGCCGGGCGTCAAGCGCCAGTACTCGGGCACGCTCGGCAAGGTCGGTAACTGCCAGATCGGTGTCTCACTGCACGCGGTCAGTGAGCGTGCGACGCTGCCGTTGGGCTGGGCCTTGTATCTGCCCGAGGAGTGGTGTGAGGATCCTGAGCGTCGCCGCAAGGCGAAGATCCCTGAGGATGTGCTCTTTCAGACCAAGCCGCAGCTCGGGCAGGCGCTGATCGAGCGCGCCGGCGCGTTCGCGATCGACCGCGCGCCAGTGCTCGGTGACGCGGCCTATGGCGATAACACCCAGTTGCGTGGCGCGCTTCACGGCGAGGGCTTTGACTACGTGCTGTCGATCAGTCCCGACACGACAATCTTTGCGGCGGGTACGGCCTTTGCCGTGCCCGAGCGGCCCCGGGGCGCCAGAGGGCCAGCGGCACGCAAGCCGCGCGCGGACCGTGAGGCGGTCTCGGTAGCGCAGTATGCACGCTCACTTGACCCTGAGAGCTTGCAGACCGTCACTTTCCGCGGCCACGGCAAGACACGTGTGCGCTCGCGCTTCGCCTTTCAGCGCGTCACCGCCGCGCACCCCGTGACCCGCGATAACCAGGCACCCCGCGAGGAGTGGCTGATCATCGAGTGGCCCGAAGGCCGCGATGCCCCCAGCGACTACTGGATCTCCAACCTCCCCGCCACCGCCAAGCCCGAGCGCCTCGCGCGCTTGGCCAGGCTGCGCTGGATGATCGAGCTCGACTATCGCCAGCTCAAGGGCGAGCTCGGCCTCGACCACTACGAGGGCCGCTCATGGCTCGGCTGGTATCACCACACCGCGCTCGTCACTACCGCCCACGCCTTCCTCACACTGGAGCGCCTGGACCCAAAAGTCCGGCGGCGGACCTCACGCTCCCCCAAACGGTCCGCCTCCTCGAGCCCATCTTCGACTGCTGGGCCGGCCACTGCCACACCTGCCACCAGCCAATAGACCTCACCAACCTACCCCTCCACAAACCACCCCAAAACGAGTGAACAGACTAACAAAGTACTACTAGGCGGCATCTGGAACAGAAAGAGAGACCGACATGCCAGGACTACTTCGCATGGCCGGCCGCACAGCGGTCGTCGCCGGCACCGCCACGGCCGTATCGGGCCGC
The DNA here is from genome assembly GCA_963713895.1 of uncultured Solirubrobacterales bacterium. Lineage (GTDB taxonomy): Bacteria > Actinomycetota > Thermoleophilia > Solirubrobacterales > Solirubrobacteraceae > Palsa-744. Next base: position 541,868 of record OY970210.1, read on the forward strand.
GTCGCCCGCCGCCAGCAGGGCCGCTGGGCGGAGCAGGAACAGCAACAGTGGGAACAGCAGCAGGCCAGCGCGCCGGCGCCTGCGCCGGCAGCCGCGCCTGTTCAGCAGGCGGACCCGATGGCAAAGCTCAAAGAACTCGGTGAACTGCACGACTCGGCCGTCCTGACCGACGAGGAGTTCACGGCAGCCAAGGCCAAGATCCTCAGCGCCTGACACGGACCTGGCGGCTGCAGGCGCCCGGGTGCGCGCCGGTGCAATTTGCACCCGCAGGCTCTCGAGAGCGCTATGCCGCACGCTCGCGCGTAACGGGCTCGACTTGGAGGTGCGGCCGCTGAGGCTGTGAACAGAGGCGCAAAAGCGGTACCCTTTTTCGCGCAGCGACGCACGAGGGGCCAGGGAGGGCGCAGGGCTGGCGCAGGACTTGGAAGAAGGGGGACGTTGCGACCGTCGATCTGGATCAGTGGCGGTGATGGGGGCGATTTGACAGCGATGTCGATCTAGATCAGGACCATCTCGTGATGCGTCGGTTGCGAGCGGCGCTCGCGCCTGACAGACGCGTGCGCTCAAGGCTCGGGCGCCGCCGCTCCAAGCGGCGCTCGGGGATGCCTCGGCCCGGACTCCCTCTCCGTTTGAGCCGGGGAACCCGCAGGACCGGAGCGTGGCCCCAACCGGGGGGCCACGCTCCCTTTGAGCACCGCCAAACCAGGCTTCCACCACCAAACCAGGCCTCGGCTCCCGGCGGCAGCGGCGCCCGCTGTGACAGGAAGCGGGCGCGGCGAAACGGCGGCCGGTGTTCTAGCCTGAAGGCCGTGCGTGTCGAACTGCTCTACTGGCCCGGCTGCCCGTCGCATCACAAGGCCCTGGCCGAGCTGCGCTCGGCGATGAGCGAGCTGGCGCTCGATCCGAGCACGATCGTCGTGCGCGAGCTCAGCGCCGATGGTGACGCCGAGCGTGAGCACTTCGCCGGCTCGCCCACGGTCCGCGTCGATGGCGTAGACATCGACCCATCGTCTGCCGCTGAGCACCCGATCGGGCTGGCCTGCCGCGTCTATCGGCGCCGCGACGGGCGCGTCGCGCCCACCCCCGACCCCGCCGACCTGCGCGATGCCCTGGGTCGAGCTGCGGCCAGCGCGCGCACGTCCCACAGGCGGCCGGAGCTGGCCACGGGCAGAGCCTGAGATGCCCGCCGTTGGGGAGCCCGCCCCGACCTTCGCCCTGCCCGACACGGAGCGCGCCGTGCACGAGCCCGGCAACGCGCCCGCCACCGTTGTGATCTTCACGTGCAACCACTGTCCCTACGCGCTTGCCTGGCACGAGCGCACGGTCGCGCTCGCCCGCGACTATGCCGGCCGCGGCGTGCGCGTGCTTGCGATCAACCCCAACGACTTCGAGCGCTATCCGCGCGACGCGCCCGAGCAGATGCGCGCTCGCGTCGAGCGCGGTGAGTTCGGCGATGTGCCGTACCTGCACGACGAAAGTCAGGAGATCGCGCGGGCATACGACGCCAAGACCACCCCCGATGTGTTCGTGCTCGACTCCGGGCTGACGCTGCGCTATCGCGGTGCGCCGGACGGCGATTACGAAGATCCGAGCCAGAACGCGGCATTCGTGCGCGACGCCCTAGACGCCGTGCTCGAGGGTCGTGAGCCGGAGCTGCGCGAAACGCCGCCGGTCGGCTGCTCGATCAAGTGGAAATAGCCGCGGATCGACGCCAGGGGCGGATCCGTAGTCTCGCGCAGCCAACATCACGGGACGTTCACGAAGGCGCGCACCGCCAGCCGCTATACGTTGGGCGGTATGGAGCTGGTCGAACTCCTAACTCTGTCTGACGAGGGCGAATCGGGCGGCGCGCCCGCGGTCGGTGCCTACCTGACCGACGGAGCGACCCTGTTTCAGGTCCAGCGGCTGCTGGCTGGGCGCTCGCGCCGGGAGGTCCTGATGGAGCTGCAGGATTGCGCCACGCTCGACCTCGTTCTCTGTCCCGTTCGCCCGCTGGCAGAGCTCGGGCTGCGCCTGGTCACGGGAACGCCTTCGCCCGCGGGCTGAGCGCGGTCGGCAGCGACTGGCCGCCTGCCCGCGTGCGAGGATCCCGCCGTGAATCGCGAGCCCCTCGTCAGGCTCCCACCGGCCCTCGCCTTCCCGAGCCCGGCCGGCGCGAATGCCCCAACGAACCCTGCCGATCGGGGCTCTGCCGGACCCGGCGGCGCCGGTTCGGACTCGTCGCGCGGGGTCGCGTCCGGATCTGGGTCGGCCCGCTTCGTGCTCGGCGTCAACGGTGGCGCGACCAAGACGCTTGCCGCGGTGCTCGATCTCGACCGACACGCGCTCTATCTCGGCTACGGAGGTCCGAGCAATCAGGATGCGGTCGGCCCGCGTCGTGCCGTCAACGCTCTGCTCGAGGCAGCCGATCAGGCCGTGTCCCGCGCTGGCATCGCTCAGGAGGACCTGGCCGCTGCCGTGCTCGCCGTGGCGGGCACAGACACCGCGGCGATCGATCGCCACCTGCGCGAAATTCGCGTCGGCGACTGGATCGTCGTCAACGACGTCATCAGCGCGTGGGCGACCGCCACCGGCGCACGTCCCGGGGTGGGCGTGATATCCGGCACAGGCTCGAACGTGTTCGGCGTCGGTCCCGACGGGAGCTCCTGGCGCGCCGGTGGATGGGGACACCTGCTCGGCGATGAGGGCAGCGGCTACTGGCTCGGCGCGCGCTCCCTCAAGGCTGCGCTGCACGATCGCGACGCCTCCGGTCCGGCCACCGCTCTGAGCGAGGCCGCGCTGCGCTTCTTCGGCGCCCCCAGCGTGGAGGCACTCGCGGCCAGCGTCTACACCACGCCGCTCACCAAGGATGAAGTCGCCGCCTTTGCCGTCGAAACCGCGCGCCTCGCGGGTGAAGGCGACGCCGTCGCGCGCGACCTTTACGCGCTCGCCGCCGCCGAGCTGTCCACCGAGGTAACGGCTGTCATCACCCAGACCGGACTCACGGGCGCCTTTCCGGTCGGTCTGATCGGGGGCGCCTTCAAGGCCGGGGCCGTCTTCGTGGGGCCGCTGCGCGAGCGTATCCACGCCTACGCCCCGCAGGCCGAGGTCGGCACCGTGGACATGAATCCGGTCGGCGGCAGCCTGCTGCTCGCCGCCCGTGCGTGCGGATGCGAGACCGAGATCCCGGTTTCGGAGCTCACCGACCTGATCGCCGCGGCGATCGCCGCCTGAGCCGGATCCCCGCCTGAGCCGGATCCCCGCCTGGGCGGGATCGCCGCCTGAGCCGAGCTGCCTGAGCCGAGCTGCCTGAGCCGAGCTGCCTGAGCCGAATCGCGGCGTGAGCCGAATCGCCGAATCGCGGCCTGAGCGGGGGAAACCACGCCTGAGCGGGACACGTGCCGGCGGCTTTTCGCTAGCCTGACCAAATCGAACAGGCGGCCCGCCTGTTGTGCACAGCTGAAGTCCGATGGTCGTCCCCTCTCCTCATCGGCTCATATTTCGTATGCGACAGGGCCTGATCGCGACGGTTCTGACTGGCCTTGTCTGCGGGCTCGCGTGCGCGCTGCCCGGTCCGGCATCGGGCGCCGCCATGACGGGATCGAGGCACGGCGCACGCGTTGGAGGCGCACGAACGCAGAGCGGACGAACGCCGGGCGCATCTGCGCCAGCCCCGCGTGGGCGGCACGCACGCACGCGAAGTCAGCGACTCCCTGCACGCGACTCGGGCTACCCAGCCAGGGCCACGCGGCCGCTGGTCCTCCCCAAGGCCTCGCAGTTCGCGCGCGCCTCGACGGCCGCCGCCCATGGTCCGTCCAAGTCCGGCTCGAGGAAGCACGCCAAGGCCAAGCCGATCCTCACCGGCAACCCGGCGCGCGCGCTGATCGCCTTCGAAGCGATGCAGAACGCCTACTACATCCGGGGGTCCGGTCTGTACGAGGGCGAACCATTCTCGTTCCTGTGGCCGTTCTCGCAGGCGCTCGCCGCGACCGTCACGCTGGCGAACGTGAACGGCATCGCCAAGGTGCCGGGCCTTAGCGCCAAGCTCTCACGCGAACTGCAGTCCCGCCTGATCGGCCTCGGCAACTACCTCGACGTTGACAACTCGGGCGCCCCTGAAGGCACCTTCACAAGCCGCCTCTCGGCCTTCGACGCGACCGTCGCCCCCCCTGCGGGTCCGGGTGGAACCAAGTTCTATGACGACAACGAGTGGGTCGGCATCGAGCTCGTGCGCACATACAAGCTGACCCACAACAGCGCCGCGCTGGGCAGCGCCGAGGCGATCATGGCGTTCGTGATGGCCGGGTGGGACGCGAGCGTCGAACTCGCCTGCCCCGGTGGCGTGCCGTTTTCGAACTCGCTCGAAAACACCGAACGCAACACCGTCACCGACGGTCCCGGGGCCGAGCTGGCGCTCGAGCTCTACGGGCTGACCGGGCAGCCGCAGTACCTGCAGTTCGCCGAGATGGCCTACGAATGGGTGCGCGCCTGCCTGCTGCAATCCAATGGCCTGTACGCCGACCACATCAACCCGCAGGGCAAGGTCGCCGACACTTTCTGGAGCTACAACCAGGGCAGCATGATCGGTGCCGGCGTGCTCCTCTATCAGGCCACCCACAACGCCGGCTACCTGTACCAGGCCCGCCAGACCGCCAAGGCCGCGCTCGCCTACTACACGCTCGAACAGCTCAACTCGGAAAACCCGTTCTTCGTCTCGGTCTACTTCCGCAACATGCTCTACCTGGACTCGGTCACGCACGATCCGCCCGGCCCCAAGGTCGCACAGACCTATGTCAACTACGCCTGGCAGCGCCTGCGACTCAACAACGACCTGTTCGTGCACGGCTCGCCGCCCGCCGGCGAACTCCTGGACCAAGCCGCGCTCGTGCAGATCTACGGGCTGCTGTCCTCGCCGCCGAGCACGTACTTCTGAGTCTCGGCGCCCGCCCGCCGTCCAGGGCGGCTGAGGTCGCGTGAAAAGAATGTGAAGCGGGCGGTGTGGTGTGACCCAGGTCGTGTGGTGTGCCGTGTGGCGTGGCGGGCCGTGTGGTGTGAAGGCGGGCTATGTGGTGTTCTAATTTCTTTTCGTTTGGTGCGCATAGGTAGCGACGGCAGCCCGCAGGAGCTCAAGCTGGCGCCCACCCGCAATAGCCCGCTCGCACCCAGCGCGCAAAGCGCTTGGGCTTGCGCGCGTACAGACGCGCTCCTTTGCGCAGCGCACGCTCTCGCAGGCTCGCGCGGCGGCGCGCGATCGTACGCAGCAGCGCTCGGCGGGCCCGCTTGCGCCGCTTCAGCGGCCCGTGCGCGCGTACGCGCTCGGCCAGCAGCGCGAGATCGTGCTCTTGGCCGAGCAGTTCGCCGAGCGCGTCTGCGCGGCGGGCGAGCTTGGCCAGGCGCCGGGCGCCCGGGCTCGCTGGCCTGGCCAGACTCGCGGACGCGCGGGGCCTCGCTGGCCTGGCCAGACTCGCGGGCGTGCGGGGCGTGCCGGACCCCGTGGGCGTGCCGGGCCGAGCGGGCGTGGCGGGGCTCCCGTGAACATCGAGCACTTCGAGCACGTAGCGCAGGTCTTTGACCTCTTTGCGCCAGCGATGCAGTGCCGTCGGACTGGGCTTGCGCGTTGCGGCCCGCACCCAGCGCGCTCGACCCTTGCGGTACACGCGCCGCAGGCCCGGCTCCACCAATCGCTCGAGCGAGCGATCGCGCAGGTCCCAGCCCTCTACACGCGCGCGCAGCGCGGCGAGGTCGGCCGCGATCTCGGCGTCCTCGCCGGCGTGGGCGTTGCCGGCCCGGTCTGTGGTCGCGGCCGAGCCGTTGCTCGCGGGCGCGGCCCCGGCCCCCGGTGTCTGGCGCTCGCGCTCGAGCGCTTCGCGCAGCTCGATCAGGGCGCGACGGCGCCTGAGACGGCGAGGATGACGACGCAGCAACTGCTCGAGCGTGCCGACCATCACCTCCGCGTCACGAGCCTCCGCGAGACCCGCCGCCGCGTCGCGCAGGACCGCCTGGGCGCGGGCACATCGCTTACGGCCCAGTTCGTCTTCGAGCAGCCTCAGCATGGCGCGAACGCGCTTGAGCGCCTTGCGTGTCTCGTGCACACGCTCTGCAGCTGGGACGGCGCCTTCGTCACGCAGCAGCTCGATCGCCAGGTCGAGCTGCGACAGCGTGATGCGCTTGAGCCCGCGCGCGGGCGTCTCGTGAGGGAGCAGTCCGAAATGGCGCTCACGGCTGGCCGGGCGCGGTCGCGGGGCCCGCCGGTTGCGTTCGGCACGGGCCAGCGCCGCCAAGCCGATTGTCACGCCGACCACAAAGGTGGCGGCCAGCGTGCCGCGCGAGGGGCGCGCCAGAATGACGCCATGCCCAAGTCCCTGCCCGCGGCGCATTGGTGGACGATAAGACCTGCCGCCAACCGCAAGCCGGCGACGTATCGCTGTCCGTTTTGTGGTCGTCATCTTCCTGCTCTCAGCGAACACTTCCTGATCGCCCCCGAAGGCGACACGCGCCGACGGCGCCACGCCCACAGCGATTGCGTAATGAAAGCCCGGGCGCGGGGAGCGCTACCGCTGCGCGAGGATTGGCAGAAGACGCAACCGCGCCCGCCCTCACGCTGGCGGCGGCTGCTGCGACGGTCCTGACCGTGATCGCCTCGCGCCTTCAAGGCTCCCAGCCGTTCCGCCACCTCTCGAGCAGCCGTTCCTCGCTCAGCTCGCGTGCCTCAGCTTCCCCAGACATGGACCTGGTCGGGCTCCACGCGGATAATCACGCGCTCTTCGCCGGCCTGGCGAAAGGGGTAGCTGTCACGGTCGAGGTACTTCTTGGCAAGCGCGTCGATATGGGCGTCCGCGCCGTCGTGGGTGCGCTCGCCGACACGACCGCGGATCGAGACGTACTCGTAAGGGTTCTCGAGGTTTTGGACCGTCAGCGTCACGCGCGGATCGCGCTCGAGGTTGCGCGGCCAGGCGCGCCCCTCGGCGGTGTTCACGACGGGCCTGCCGTCCTGTACGTCCACCCATACCGGCACCGACAGCACTGAGCCGTCCGGGTTGATCGTCGAGACGTTGCAGAAGTTCTTGGCCTGCAGCAGCTCGGCGCTGCGGCCCTCGATCGTTGCGCTCATCGGCGGACCTTTCTGTCGGGGTCGTGATCGTGAGCCCATCACGATACGCCCCCGGGCCCGTTGGCTACCGGCGACTCAGCCCGCCCGCCGAGCCTGCCGGTGGGATCGTGCCGATCGCCCCGAGCTGTCCGTCGTTGAGCTGAAACCGCACGTGCGCCTGCCCGCCGCTTGGACAGCAAGCGGGATCACCCGGGCGATACAGGCCGTAGGCCAGCGTCGCTTCCGTGTCGCCCTGCGACACGAGGCTGATCTGCCCGCTCGGCTGTGCCGCATCGGTGCCGACGTAGTGGCCGTCGACGAAGAAGAAGGCCTGCTGGGCCTTGTCGCCGGCCGCGCTTTCGCGCGTTCCGATCAGGACCTGAAGGGTCTGATCGGGACGGTACTGGGAGGTGTCCACTGCGGTGTACCCACGCGCATGCAGAACGGCGAGCGGCCCTGCCAGCCCCGCCGGCGTTTCCGCAGGGGGCTTGCCTTCGGCCTGCTCGAACTGAGGCTCCGCGGCCGTGCGCGTGGTCGAGGTCGTCGGGCCCGCGCTCCCGGGCTGCGCGCTCGGGCTGGAGCTCGTGCTCGTGGTCGCGGAACGCTGTGCGGAGGGCGTCGTCGGCTGAGGCCCGGTCGGCGCGCGTGCGGGCGGCACGCTCGAGACGGTCACGGTCTTGGTCACAGCGCCGCAGCCCGTGAGCAGCCAGATCGCCGCCGACGCGAGCGCCAGCGACGTCGCCCGGGCTCGATCTGCTCGCGTGGTCACGCCTGCATCGTATTGGCCCTCGCCGCGACGGTCGCCGGCCCGCCGTCGGGTTGACCCGCGCGAGCGCATCGGGCTCGGCCCGATCGGGTCGTGCCCGGCGGGCAGCCGTTCAACGGCGGTGGGCGGACCAGATATAGCTTGCGCGGAGCGACGTCGAGATGCCCGTGATCGCCGTCGCGGGACAGAGTAGGATCGGCTTGGCGATGGCTCGACAACCAGAGGAAGCCGGCGCCCGAAAGCGCACGCGCCGCGAGTCGGCGCGCGTCTGGGGTCTGGTGGTGTTGGCGGCGCTGACCGCGGTGTTCGCGGTCCTCAACCTCGAAACGGTCGCCGTCGATTGGATCTTCGGTACCGCGCACGTGCCCCTGATCGTCGTGATCGTCATCTCCCTGCTGCTGGGCGCCGCGCTCTTGTATGGCGCCGAACGCCTGGCTGCCAGGCGTCGCCGGTGAGCGCTCGTCCGCCGGCCACCGGACGCCCGCTAGCGCCCGGCTGACAGCTCACATTGCGGCGGTGTGCGGGCCTCGAGCACGTGCCTGACAGCTCACACCGAGGCGGGTCCGCGGGCCGCGAGCACGTGTCTGACAGCTCACATCGGGGCGGTGTGCGGGCCTCGAGCACGTGTCTGACAGCTCACATCGGGGCGGTGTGCGGGCCTCGAGCACGTGTCTGACAGCTCACATCGGGGCGGTGTGCGGGCCTCGAGCACGTGTCTGACAGCTCACATCGGGGCGGTGTGCGGGCCTCGAGCACGTGTCTGACAGCTCACATCGGGGCGGTGTGCGGGCCTCGAGCACGTGTCTGACAGCTCACACGCAGGCGGGTGCGCGGACCTCGAGCCGCGCGCGCCACTCGATCACCGCCTCGGCCGCGCTCTCGGCACCGGCGAATGCGGCCAGAACGACGTACGCCAGAGCATCGACCAGCGCGGGCAGCAGCTGGACCTGCCTGCTCGCGACCTGGCAGCGGACCGTGTGCCAGATGGCGCCCGCGACGCAGTCGGTCACGAGCTCGTTGCTGGGAGCGCAAGGGGCGCCCTGTGTGAGCAGCCGCGCGAGCTCCCGCGAAAGCCCGACGTTGCGCGCGAACGCCTTGGGGCCTGCGCCGGGCGCCACGCATGCGATCGTCTGCGCGTGCACGGGACGCTCGGCGAGCACGCTCAGCAGCTCCCACAGCGCATGCGGCACGGCCTGCAGCCATTCGCTCCTCAGCATCTCCTGTTCGGCCACCACGTCCAGCAGCTCGGCGCCGAGCCGATCGAAAGCCTCGAGAAAGCAGTCTTCCTTCGAGCCGAACAGCTCGTAGAAGGCTTCCACTGACACGCCCGCGTGCTGGGCGATCTGCGGCGGGCTCAGCTGGTCGTAGCCCTCGCTGGCCGCGAGCTCGACGACGCTGCGCTGCAGGCGCTCGCGCAACTCGCCACCGCCGGCGGGCACCGCGCTGAGCTTTCCCGCGGCCGGCTTCGAGCCTGCCCGCACCTGGATGCGAGCCCCGCTCGAGATGCGTCCGACGCCGGGGGCTCGCTGCAGCAGCGTCCAATCCAGCAGATCGTCGCTGAGCTTGGGAACCTCGCGGGCGCGGCCGGCCCACAGGCGCATCGAGAGCGCCCCGTGCATGCCGCCCACGATCGCCCGCGCGACGGGCGCCGGCACGCGGTCGTTGGCGGCGGCCTGGGAAAAGCTCTGACAGAGCATGCGCTCGAAGGTGATGCTGGCGCGGCGCAGATGCACGAGCCCCATGGCGCCCGCGGTCTGGGCTTCGACGATCGCCAGACCGGCCGTCTTGGTGTTGGCGCAGACGCTCTCGGTGCAGGCGTCGAGGCTTGCGTGCAGGCGCTCAGCCGGCTCGCCCGAAGCGGCGAGATAGGCGTTGTTGATCCTGCGCGCGCCGCGCGCGGCGATCAGATCGAAGGTCGCGAGGAAGCACTCCTGCTTGTTCGCGAACTGCTCGTAGAACGCCCGGCGCGAGACGCCCGCGAGGCCGATGATCTGCTTGACGCTCGTGCCGGCGTACCCGTTCGCCGCCACTGCCTCGACCATCGCGCCATGCATGCGCAGGCGCTGATGCCGGGCCACCTCCTTGCGCGCGAGGCGGTGCGGGCCCCGCGGCAGGCGTTCATACAGGGGCGCGATCGACCCGTTTGGAGCAACTGAACGGGCGAGCGATCCGTCGGGGCCATCCGAGCCCCTGCCGGACCCGGCGCGTCGCTGAGACATGTGATCCACCTCTCCGAAACTGTTTTGCCTATGCAAAGCATGTCAAATCAGCCTGACGATTCCGCATGTTGTCATGTCAGCAATAATTTGTCTACAGTAAATGCCGCAGCGTGCGGTCGTCTGTCGGCTTGGGGCGAGCGGCCGGCGGCTTCGGCCGGCGCGTTGCGGTTCGCGGCCGGCGTCGGGGCCGGCCGGCCCGCCTTGGCCCGCGCCGTCAGCCCCGGCTTGACCGGTGCCGCTCATACGCGGCGTGCCGGATCAGTGCGCGAGTGCCTTGAGTGCCAGGATCGCGAGGCCCATCACCGCGCCGACAGCGCCCTCCAGGAGAAGCTCGCCCGTGCCGGCGCCAGCGGCTACTCCCGCGAGCAGCTCGAGCATGATCAGCGCGACGACTGCGGCCCAGATGGCGACGGCGATCCCCGTGGCCTGCGAGGCGCCCGCCGCCCAGCACACGAGCAGCGCCAGCAGCGGGATCAGGGCGCCGCGCACGATCGCCCACTCGCGCGCCAGCGCCTGCACGAGCGCTCCCAGGCTCAGGCGCCCACGCTCAGAAAGGCGGCGTCCGAGCATCGCCGCATACGAGTGCGCGAGCCAGTAGACGGCGAGGCCGATCGCCACCGACGCGACGGTCGCCGAGTAGCTGTCGTGCAGCCCGCTCTCGGCCGCCAGCAGGGCCCCGATCAGGATCACGCCATAGACGACGCGCTCGGGGTTCTCGCGGCCGGTCCAGCGGACCGCTACGCGCGCCAGCACACGTGGGGCCGAGGGCTCAGGGGGTTGCGTGGCCGAGGTGCCGGAAGGTGGCTCGGGGGCCGAGGGCTCGGGGGCCGAGGGCTCAGGGGGTTGCGGGCTCAGGGGGCCGAGGGCTCAGGGGGTTGCGGGCTCAGGGGGCCGAGGGCTCAGGGGGTTGCGGGCTCAGGGGGTTGTGGCCGAGGAGGGCGAGATGACGCGATTATCCCGAGGCCGGCGCATACGAGCACCCGCCTGGGCGTGGCGCAGCGGCGGCCTTGCCGCCGTGCGCTCGTGACCCAGACGCTGTCTTGGCGCTGTGAGCGTGTGGTCCCCGGCCTGTCTCGGCGCCGTGAGCCTGCGCCGCCCGCACGTTGCGCTGCCAGCGGCGCGCCCCGCAGCGGCTCGAGGGCCGTTTCGACGCGCTCGCGACGGTCGCAGTCTGGTCCCACGTGTAGTAGTAGGCGGGCGACCGCGAGCCGTGCGTGTAGGCGATCACCATGGCAAAGCCCGGCGCACCGTACACATCGATCCCCGTCGCCGCGCCCATCGCCAGCCAGCCTTCGGGAAACGGCCACAGGACGTCTTGGCGGTGTCCCCAGCAGCCGTCCGCGCCCGCCGACGTACAGGCTGCGTTGGCGCCGCCAGAGCCGTCGTCGTACATCCACTCGTAGTATGCGGCCGGAGCGTTCGGGAAGTTGCCGGCCCAGTTCGACGTAAACCCCCATACGGCGATGCCAGGCAGCAGTTCGACCGGTGGCAGTGGATCGCTCAGCTGTTGGACGCCTTCGAGCGCGTTGTCGTCCAGTTCCGCATTGAGGCCGGCGACCGGCGCGAGCCCGTAGGCGAGGCGGTCGAGGTTGGTCAGCACGAGCAGCTGTCGGGCCGGCGCCAGGCCCGTGAAGTTGCGCGGGAGGTCGTAAGGCCCGAGACCCAGCTGGCGGCGGGCACTGTCGAGGTTCGCTACGACCGCTTCCTCGCAGGCCGGCCCGACGGGCGCCTGCACGCAGCTGGCTGGCAGGTGGCCGAGCGGCAGGTTCGCCGGGGGATCGGCGGCCACGACCGCTCGAGCCCGAGCCACCCCAGGCGCATGCACGAACTCGACCAGCGTGAGAACGAGCCCGACCATGACCAGTGCCGCGAGGGCCGCGAGGCTTATCGCAGGGCGCTGCATGAGCGCGGGAGCCTACCTCACAGTCCATACCCACGCGCGTTCGCAATTTGCGCTCAGTCTCCTGCAGCCGGCGGAGCGATTGCATCGCGTCGGCGGGATCGGCCGTCGGCGGGGATCGGCTGTCGGCAACCAGGCGCGCGCGCTCAAGCCCGGGGGCCTGAGTACCGATGAGTGAAAAGTTCGCGATATCCCGGCGGGGTTCCCCGGCGACACGTCCGTGACCGTGAGACTGATCCCCAACCGCGCAGCCGCGGAGGCTGCACAGCGGCCATTGCTTTGGGCGCTCAGCCTTGCCGCGATCGCCGGCTTTGCCGGCTTGGCGATGGCGGCCGTGCTGTGGCTGACGGGCGGCGACCAGGGCCCGGTCGGCGTGCTGCTGTCAATCGGCGCGGTGATGGTGGGGATCGCGTTGCTCCTGCAGCTGATCGTGATCTTCCAGAACCGCGCGCTCACGTCCGAGCTGGAGCGGCGCGTGCAGCAGCGCACGGCCGAGCTGCGCGCGACAGAGCGCTACTTCCGCGCGCTGGCACAGCACTCCTCGGACGTGATCGCCGTGGCCGGCGCCGACCTGAACGTGCTGTATGTGAGCGACTCGATGGCCGACGTCTTCGCGCGCGACCCCACCGAGCTGGTGGGACGCCGCCTGGACGCGCTCAGCGGCGGCTCGCTGCCGCTGACGCACGCGCTCGAGCGTGCGATCAACGAGCCCGGGCGCGTGATGCGGGTCGACTGGGAGCTGACCGACGGCAGCGGCCGTCTGCGCTACGCCGAATCGGCGATCACGAACCTGCTCGCCGACCCGCACGTGCGCGGCCTCGTGGTCAACACCCGCGACGCCACCGATCAGGTGGTGCTGCAGCGCCAGCTGACCCAGCAGGCGTTTCACGACCCGCTCACTGGCCTCGCCAACCGCGCGCTGCTAACCGATCGCGCCGAGCATGCGCTCGCGCGCTCGGCGCGCTCGGGCGCGATGGTCGCGGTCGTGCTGGTCGATCTGGACGGCTTCAAGTTCGTCAACGACAGCCTCGGCCACCAGGTCGGCGACATCGTGCTGTGCGAGGTCGCGCGGCGGCTGCAGTCGCTGGTGCGCTCAGAGGACACGGTCGCGCGCCTGGGCGGCGACGAGTTCGTGATCCTGATCGACGACGTCAGCGGCCTGGAGGAGCCGAAGCGCCTGGCCGAGCGCGTCGGCGATGTGCTGCGGCCGCGCTTTGAGCTGGCTGGCTCGGACTATGCGGTCACGGCCAGCGTCGGCGTCGCGATCGGGTCCGGCACCGAGGTCGACGTCCACGATCTCGTGCGCGACGCCGACACGGCCATGTACGTCGCCAAGACCGGGGGCAAGGACTCGGTGCGGGTGTTCGCGCCCTCGATGCACGAGCGCGCGCACGAGCGCTTCCGCCTGCAGGTCGATCTGCGTCACGCGCTGGAGCGCTCCGAGCTCTTGCTCTTCTACCAGCCGATCTTCGACATGCTCGACGGACGGCTCAAAGGCTTCGAGGCGCTCGTGCGCTGGAGCCATCCGACGCGCGGTCTGGTGGCGCCTGAGCGGTTCATCCCGCTGGCCGAGGAGAACGGGCTGATCGTGCCGCTCGGCCGCTGGGTCTTCCACGAGGCCCTCAGCCAGCTGGGCGCCTGGGACGGGCGTCACGAGGGGGCGCGCGCGCTGTCGATGTCGATGAACGTCTCGACCGTCCAGCTGCGATCCCCGAGCTTGATCGCCGACGTGCGCCACGCGCTGGAGCAGAGCGGCGTGGCGCCCTCGCGCGTGGTGCTCGAGATCACCGAGGGCTCGCTGGCCAACGAGACCGACCGCGTGATCGAGGTGCTCGAGGAGCTGCGCGCGCTGGGAGTGCGGATCGCCATCGACGACTTCGGCACGGGCTATGCCTCGCTGTCGCATCTGCAGCGCCTGCCGGTTGACATCCTCAAGGTCGACAAGAGCTTCGTGGCGGCGCTCAGCGATGAGGACAAAAGCCGCGACCTCCTGAAAGCGATCATGGGCGTCGGGCGCGCCCTCTCGCTGGCCGTGATCGCCGAGGGGATCGAGGCCCAGAGCCAGATGAACACGCTGCACGAAATGGGCTGCGAGATGGCTCAGGGGTTCCTGGTCGGCCGCCCGACGCCGGCCGAGCTGGCCGAGAGCCTGTTCGCGGCCGACATGCCGCCGACGCGCGTGGCGATGGCAGAAAGCCAGCGCGGGCGAAGCTAGCACGCCCTGCCGGTCAGCGAGGCTCCCGCCCGCAGGGGCGACCGGGGCGGCGAGCGCGCAAGCGATGGCGCGGCCCGGATTGGGGCGGCGTCCCCCGAGACGCGGGGACGCTTGGGGGGAAAGCGCTCGAAAGCGGCCGAAAGGCGTAGGATCGCACGAGTGACCCGCGCATAGACGAGACGGGGGTCACTGGTCAATGGCCGGTTCGACGCGCGTGCGGGCAAACTGCCTGAGCGAGGGGCCCAGGGCGGCCTTGACACTGGCTTGACAAAAGGCCTGGGATGTGTTTTCGTACGTCTGCGCCACAAGGTTGTGGTGAGATTCACGGGTCTGGAGGGAGAGGGGATGTGGGAGGACACAGCAGCGGGGTCCAGCGATGGTGCGGGAGCGATCGCGCCCGCCACGGCCCGCCAGCGCTACGCCGGGCCAGCGCCGTCGCGGACCTGCTACGCAAGCACACCGGCTCACGTCGCGAGCGCGCGCGCGAGCTCGTTGGCGTCAGCCGTTACGGCGGCCGTGGGGATCAGTGACCCCCGTCCTGCCAGTACCAGGGTCGCGTGCGGCGGGCGCACAGCCGGAGTCTCCAAGGCGAGCGGCGCCCGCCTGACGTGCTTCCCAGGTCGGCCGGCCGTGAGCGAGCCGACGACAGTCGTCTCTCGACGGGAGCGCTGCCTGCGCCCCCGTCGAGTGCGAACGCGCACTCATGCAGGGGCTGAAGGCCCGAGCCGGGTGCGCCGCGGAAACGACCGGAGCTCGAGCGCGCCATCGGCGAGGGCTCGGGACATCGGTCGATCATCACCGAGAGGAAAAGGAGTAGTGGACAAGTGAGATATGTACGGATGCTAGGACTGGGACTCATAGCCGCGCTCGCGCTTTGCGCCGTGGCCAGCGCGTCCGCTTCGGCGAAGCTCCCGGAATGGGGCAAATGCGTAAAAGTACCGGTGGAAGCCAATGGCAAACTAATAAGCAAGGGTAAATACGCCAACTCCAACTGCACAGAAAAACTGAAGGGCGGCGAATACGAATGGCTGAAGGGGACGACGAATACCGCAGATACGGAATTCACCGCCGTGCAGACCTCTGAAAAAGCAGAACTCGAAACGACCGAGGGCATCAAGGTCGAATGCACATCCACGGTTGCCCACGGTAGTCTGTCGGGCACAAAAGAAGTGTCGGGCGTGGGGGTCACCTTCGAAGGCTGTAAACTGCCGCTGCTGAGCTTCACGTGCGAGGGGTTCTTCGAAGAGCAGTACCCCAACAAGTATATATATAAGGAAGGGGAGATCATTACGCGCGGACTGAGGGGCGTCCTCGGCTACGTCTCGGGCAAGGGGAGCACCGAACCTAGCGTCGGTTTGGCCCTCCTACCGGAAGAAAAGAACGGTCTGTTCGCGGAGTTCGTGTGCGGGACTGAAAACTCTGGAGTAGGGGTTCTCGTCGTTCGCGTGGGAGCCAAAGAAAAGAAGGGCGGCGGAGATTCCATCATCTCGCCAATTGGTCCGGTCAACACCATGGGCACGGTCCTGACCCAGACCTACGCTGAGAAAACAATTACCAACGAAGCCGGCGAAACCGAAGTTGAACGGGGTCACCAGAACCCTGAAAGCTTCGAAAACGGCAAGAAGGACGTGCTGGAATCTGAAACCGGCGATGGTTTCGGGACGCTCGGCTGGGCGCAGTCTGGCCAGATCGAGACCCTCAACACAAGCCTGAACTCGGGAGAAGAACTAGAGATCAAAGCGTAGCTGCAGCATTGAGCGTAGATGTCTGGCCTCCGACCGACCAGGCATCGAGCTCTGGTCTGGCGGCCGGGCCAATACGAAAAGGATGCGTCGGCTCGGCTGTCAGACGAATAGCAAAATCAACTGGGGACCCGCCTCGCACAGGGGCGGGTCTCTGCAGGTCGGGCTACGCGCTGAGCAGTAGATAGGCCTGCAATTCGAATACAGGCGGACAGCTGAAGGTAACCGGCGCGTAGAGGGAAAAAGGAAGGTACCATGAGGAGAGGAATGAGGGACCGAGGGAGAAATGAGGGACCGAGGGAGAACCGTGAGCGGATGAGACTAAGCACTATGAGACGAGAGCGTTACAGCGGACAATCGACATACGAGAGTGTGAACATAATGAGAAGAGTTAGGCTTGCAGGGCTGTGCTTGTTTGTGGCCTTAGCGCTGGGCGCCGTGGTTGCGACGTCCGCGTCGGCAACTGCCCCGGAATATGGCAGATGCATCAAAAAAGCCAAAGCGGAAGGCAAAGGCTATACGGCCAGTAAATGCACGGTAGTCGGCGAAGGCAAGAAAGCCAAGTACGAATGGATTCCGGGAGCCGGCAAAGCGAAGTTTGAAACCAAAGGCGGCGTTGGCGTCCTGACCGCCGTCGGCGGCGAGAGCGTCCAATGCAAGACAGAGTCGAGCACCGGTGAATTCTTTGAAGGAAATAACAAAGAAGCCGGTAATATGAAGATCAAATTCAACGAATGCGAGTCTTTGGATTTGACGTGCAGCACGCCTGGGGCCAAAGCGGGCGAACTCCTGACGAATAACGTTGAAGGCATCGTTGGTTGGGAAAACAAAGCGAAAAAAAAGACGGCGCTGGAGCTGTATCCGGCTCATAGCGTTTCGAGTGGTCTGTTCATCGAATTTGAATGCGCGGGGCTCGTCGTCAAAGTGAGGGGCAAGGTTCTGGTCCCGATCAAAAATGATGCGATGAAGACGTCGGAAACGCTGAAGTACAAGGCCTCGAAAGGCAAGCAGAAACCCGAAAAATGGGAAGAAAGCTCTGAAAAGGTCATCCTTGAATCATCGTTCAAAGGTGGCCCGTACGAACAGTCCGGGCAGGATATTACGTCGGTGCTGAAAGAGCTCGCGGGCGAAGAAGCGTTGGAGCTCAACGCAGTCGTCTAAACGCAAGGGAAATGACGCCGTAACTCGCGGCGTCAGCGAAGTGAGGCCAGCGCCGGTGTCGGGATCACTGTGATCCCGGACCGGCGCACCCCACTACCTTTGCCTGGCTAAGCGCCGATGGCGAACCAATCAGCTAAGCGAGGATCGATGCGCGAGACGAGCGTTGCACTCGGAGGGTGCAGCAGCACTGCTGTGCCCGAGCGCAGTCGCACACCGCGGACAAGGCGTCGCGCACGCTCGCGCGCGGGACGTGACCATGACGCATGCTCTGCGATGAGGCGTCGCGCGCCCTCGCCCTGTCACGCGCGTTCGCGTGCCGCGTTTCTCGCTGTGTTTGTGTCCGCGGTCGGCGCGCTGCTTGCGTGTAGTGCGCCTGCCTCGGCGCTCCTCAGCCAGGGGCATGTGTTCGCAGGCACGTTCGAAGGCTCCGGGGCGGGGAGCTTCGGGACGTCCGGTGGTCTGGCGGTGGATGAAGCGACGGGAGAAGTCCTGGTTGCCGATCCCGCTCATGATCGCGTGGAGCGGTTCAAACCGAAGGCCGGCGGCTACGAATTGGTGGGCGAAATCGCGGTGCCTGATCCGGGGGCGGTTGCCGTCGACAATTCGAGTAGCGGATCGGATCCGTCTAGGGGCGATGTGTATGTGGCGAGTGCCAGCTCGGGCGAAGAAAAGCGGGAAGAAGAACGTAACTTTCTTTACAAGTTCACCGCTTCGGGAGAAAAAATCTTCAAGAAGAAGGACTTCAAAGTCAAGGAAGGCGAAGAAGAATTCGAAGCGGAACTGGAAGGCGGCATATCGGGCTTGGCCGTCGACGCTGCGGGCGGCTTGTGGGTGTACTGGTATGAAACTGGAAACATCACCGGCTTGAGCAACGAAGAAACGAACAGGCTGATCCCGTCGCGGACCAAAGAAGAAGTACTCGAACAGTCTTTGCTGGAAGACGGATGTTTGGCGCGGCCAGGTTTTGCCGTTGGTCCGCGTGACGAAGTGTTTTATGTGGCGCACGAACGCGAAAATGGGCTCGGGGATTGTCCTGAAGAAGGAGTGGAGCCTGTGCCGACGATGGTTTCGCAGTTGGCGGGTTCGGGCGTCGCGACGGAGCGCAGCGTTGATAGTCAGGACACGACGGGGGTGGCCCTCGATTCGGCGGATGGCGATGTTTATGTGGATAATGTGACGAGCGTCGCTGCGTTCGGTGGGGAAGGCTCGTTCGTCCAGCGTTTTGGGTCGGGGCAGCTGAGTGGTGGTGGGGTGGTCGCGGTCGATTCGGGGCGGGGTATCGTGTATGCGGCTGAGCCGGGTAAAGTCGCGGTGTTTGTGCGGGAAGGTGCGGGTGCGCCCATGATCGATGGCGTGAGCGCGCAGAGTTTGACGCCCAGTTCGGAGCGTGTGGACGCGAAGGTCGATCCTGACGGCGCGAAGACGAGCTACTACGTCGAGTACGGCACGGGCAGCTGCCTTGAACATGAAGTCGGGTGCGAGTATGGTCCGGTCGCGCCGCCGGGAGCGGAAATCGGTAAAGGCTTCGGCGATGTGAGCCTGCATGTGACCCTTGAAGGGCTCGAGCCAAACACGACCTACTATTACTGGGTCGTTGCGAAAAATGAACACGGGACGGTCGAAAGCCCGCGAAATGTGCAGACGTTTTTCACGACGTTGCCGAGCGCTGAAGGGGTGTTGCTCGATCATCGTCAGTGGCAGTTGGTGTCTCCGCCGGAAATGAATGGTGCGACGCCGGAAGCGATCAGTCCGCCGTTTCTGGGGTCGCTGATCCAGGCCTCGACGGATGGTGGCATGTTGACGTGGACGGCGAGCGCGCCGATCTCGACCGAAGCGCAGGGCAACCGTCAGCCCGAACCGGTGCAGGTGGTCTCGAGGCGTGGTAGCGAAGAATGGTCCTCGGAAGGCATCAGCACGGCGCATAACGAGGGCGAAGGCGTGTTGACCGAAGAACCGACGGAGTACCGGTACTTCTCGCCGGATCTGTCGGTGGCGGTGCTCGAGCCGCAGCTGCTCAAAGAACCGTTTGAAGATCCGCCGCTCGTGCTGGGAGCAAGGGAAAAGACGATCTACACGCGCGAAAACGGAGCATTCGAACCGTTGCTCACCACCGACGTGACGGGCAAGCCGTTTGGCGGTAAGCTCGAATTCCAGGGCGCCACCGTCGAACCCCATGGAGGTGGGGCGGGCGAACAGGGTCTGCATGTCGTGTTCGGGTCACAGGTGGGATTGGTGTCTGGTGCTGGCGAAAACGGCTTGTACGAGTGGGAAAAGGGCGAGCCGCTCAAGCTCGTCAGTGTGCTCCCAGGGGGTGGGAGTGTGTCTGCGTCGAGTCCACGGCTGGGCTTTGAACGGGGGGATGTGCGCGGTGCGATCTCCCAGAACGGTACGCGTGTGTTCTGGACCAATGAAGAAGAACTGGGCCCGCTATACATGCGCGATACAAGCAAGGAAGAAACGGTGCAGGTCAACGCTGCGCAGGGAGTTCCGGAAGCGGGGGTTGAAGAACGGGAAGCTGGGTTGGATGAAGTTTATTTTCAGGCGGCATCGAGCGATGGCTCGCGAGTGTTCTTCACGGATACGTGGCCGTTGACCAGCGAAGCGACGTTGGAACCTTATGAAGAAGAAGGATCGCCGCGCAGGGCCGACCTGTACGAATACGATGTCGAAACTGGCGGGCTGACCGATCTCACCGTCAACCGTAATGCCGGCGAAGAGGCCGAAGTGCTGGGCACCCTACCCGGCGCGAGCGAAGACGGCTCGTATGTGTATTTCGTCGCCAACGGGGTGTTGGCATCCGGTGCGCAGCGCGGGGATTGTCCGCGCGCCAATCCCTACCGCAACCCCGGCGCGAGCAGTGAAGGGGAATGCAATCTGTACCTCTCCGAACCGGACCCCACACGTCCGGGACAGCGACAGACGCGGTTCATCGCGCGTGTTTCCGAGCAAGACGCTGCCGACTGGGGCGAAGGCGACTCGCCCGTGATGGGCGATCTCGGCGGCGTCAGCTCGCAGGTGTCCGCGAACGGACGCTACCTCGCGTTCATGTCCGACCGGGAATTGACCGGCTACGACAACGTGGACGCTGCTCCGGGAGCCAACGGCGCGCACGACGAGGAGGTGTTCCTCTACGACGCGAGCACCGGACGGCTGGTCTGTGCGTCGTGTAACCCGGACGGGCAGCCCCCCGAGGGGGTATTCGACACGAAAGCCGCCGGCGAAGGCGAAGGCCTGACGGCCGATCGTCCAGAAACGTGGAGCGAACATTGGCTCGCCGGTTCGATCCCGGGATGGACGCTCTACGGATATGACCCGCCGATGACCGAGCACCAGTCACGCTACCTCACAAACCGGGGCCGCCTGTTCTTCAACAGCGCCGATCCGCTCGTATCACAAGACCAGCAGCCCACAAGAACAGAGACCATCAACGGCCAGCCGGTCACGGTTGGCGTCGAGAACGTCTACGAGTACGAGCCCCCAGGACTGGGAAGCTGTGAACAGCCGTCCGGTTGTGTGTCATTGATCTCCTCGGGCACCTCCGCGCACGAATCGGCGTTCCTGGACGCCAGCGAAAACGGGAATGACGTGTTCTTCGTCACGCAGGCGAAGCTCGTGGCGCAGGACACCGAACCCAGCCCCGAGGTCTATGACGCGGCGGTATGCGACACGAGCGAAACCCAGCCCTGCCTGCCGGTCAAAGAGCCCCCGAAAGAACCGTGCACCGGCGAAGAATGCCACGCCCCCGCCGGCCCCCCACTCACCTTCCAAGCGCCCCCGACGTCCACCAGCACGACCCCGAGCGCCACCCCACCACCCATCCCTACGAAAACCCTCACCAGGCCGAAGCCTAAACCGCTCACGCGGGCGCAGAAGCTCGCCAACGCCCTCAGGGCGTGCCACGAGCACAAGCGCAGGCGCGAGCGCCAGGCCTGCGAACGCGAGGCCCGCAAAGCGTACGCAGCGAGGACCAAGCCGAAGAACCGCAGCGCCAAGCACACCAGCCACTCCACAGGCAAGGGACACTGAGAGATGCGCAAAACGGTAACCGAGATGCGCAAGGCGCTAAACCTGATTGGTGTGCGTGCCGGGACGCGACGAGGAGCCGCGCGCTCGGCGCTTGTGCGCAGCGTTTTGTGCGTGCTGGGCAGCTCGCTGCTGCTGGCGGTGTGCGCGAGCCCGGCGCTGGCGGGTGCGTGGTGGCGGCTTTCCTCGCGTGCGGCGCCGAGCGTGCTGGTGCCCGGCGGGAAAGCGACACTGGTCGTCTCGGCGACGAATGTGGGTGATGGCGGGATCGATGCGATGACAGCACCGGTGATGGTCAACGATGTGCTGCCTCCGGGGCTTGAAGCGATAAAAATCAGTGGTAAACCGGCGTTGCGTGAGTCGGTCGCTCACCAGATGACGTGTGATCCGGCGACCATTACCTGTGTTTCTCAGCCGGAAGCGTTCCCTGCGTTTGAACGTTTGGAAATGAGGATCGAAGTGAACGTCAAGGCCGGCGCGAGCACCGGTGAACAAAACACCGTGGAAGTACGGGGAGGCGAACAGGAAAGCGAACCGGGCGCGGGCGTGAGCGCTGCCACGCTCAGCAGGCCGCTGAGCGTCAGTGACCAACCAACACCGTTCGGGGTCGAAGAAGACGGTTACACGCTTACGCCCGAAGAAGAAGGCGGTCGCCTGGACACGCAGGCCGGGTCGCACCCATTCCAGTTGACGACCGCGCTCAATCTCAACCAGTCCTCGGAACTGATCACCGCCGAACAGGGCGCCACCGAAACCGGCTTGATCGGTACGGCACCCGCTCTGCCCAAGCGTTTGAGCTTCAATCTGCCGCCGGGGCTGATCGGTGATCCGCGCGCTGTGCCGGCGTGTCCGGGCTCGGAGTTCACGACGATCGGTCGCGATGACATCAACTCGTGTCCGCCCGATACCGCGATCGGGGTCGCTGTCGTCAGCGTGAATCTGCTGGACCCCGCTTTTCACAACATCACTCGCTCGGTACCGCTATGGAACCTGGTACCCGCGCAGGGCGAGCCGGCACGCTTCGGATTCGAGGTGCTGCATGTCCCGGTCGTGCTCGACACCAGCCTGCGCAGCAACGGCCCCAACGGCGACTACGGCGTTAGCGTGAACGTCACCCAGGCGCCGGAGTCCGCGCAACTGCTCTCCAGCGAAGTCACGATCTGGGGAGCGCCCGCACAGGCCGCTCATGACCAGTCACGCGGATGGGGGTGCCTAGTCGAAGGCGCGGCGGTAGAACACGTCGTGCCGTGCGAACCCGCCAGCCAACACTCCAACGGCGCGTTCCTGACGATGCCGACGTCATGCTCCAAACAGCCACTCACGACGACCGTCGAAGGCGAATCCTGGCCCGTCAAGACGCTCGCCAGCGAAGCAGGAGAAACATTCCCCCTAGAAGGTGCCACCCAGGCCCAGCTGCCAGGCTTCCAAAACTGCAACCTGCTGAGCTTCACACCATCGATCACGCTGCAAAGCGCAGAACACGCCGCGAGCACCCCGACAGCAATGAACGTCAACGTCAACGTCCCCCAGGAAGGCACCATCGAAGCCGGACAGCTCGCGCAGCCGGCCATCAAGACCACCACCGTGACGCTGCCCGAAGGCGTCCAGCTGAACCCCGCCGCCGCAGGCGGCCTAGAAGCCTGCTCAGAGCATCAGGTCGGCTACGAAGGCCCGCCAGAAACCGACCCCCTCTCTCCCGAAGCACCGCAACCAGCACGCTTCTCGAGCGCGCCTGTGCTGTGCCCGAACGCGTCGAAGGTCGGCTCCGTGCACATCCGCACCCCGCTGCTCGAAGAAGAACTGACCGGCGCCGTCTATCTGGCGACGCCCGCGCCGCTCGGAGAACCCGGCCAGAACCCGTTCAACAGCCTGCTCGCCCTGTACATCGTCGCCGAAGACCCCAGGGCGGGCATCCTCGTCAAGCTCGCCGGAGAAACCCAGCTAGACCCACAAACCGGCCGGGTCACGAGCACCTTCACGGACACACCGCAAGTCCCCTTCGAACAGCTCAGCCTCGAACTGTTCGGCGGCCCCCGCGCATCGCTCGCCACCCCGCCAACCTGCGGGAACCCTGCTATCCAAGCGTCATTCCTGCCATGGTCAGCAGAACGCGGGCACGAAAACGAACCATTCGAAACGCCAGCCAGCCAGCCACAAGAACAGCTCGAAATCACCACCGGTGGCGAAGGCAGCGCGTGCGCCAGCACGGCACCGTTCGCCCCCTCCCTACAAGGCGGCGCTACCAACACGCAGGCCGGCAGCTTCACCAGCTTCGCGCTCGCGATCACCCGCCCCGGCGCCGACCAGCAGCTGACCGGTGCGACCGTGCACCTGCCGCTCGGTAACGCCGCGATCCTCGCCTCGGTCACACCCTGCCCCGAACAACAGGCCTCGCAGGGGACGTGCGGCCCGGAAAGCCAGATCGGCGAAGCCCGCGCCAGCTCCGGGCTCGGCCCCGACCCCTACACCGTCACAGGCGGACGCGTGTACGTCACCGAATCCTATGAAGGCGCGCCGTTCGGGCTGTCGATCGTGACCCCCGCCGTCGCCGGCCCGTTCAACCTCGGCAACGTAGTCGTGCGCTCCAAGATCGAAGTCAACCCGCATACCGCCCAGGTCACGATCACCAGCGGCCTGCCCACCTACGTCCAAGGCGTCGGCCGGCCCGCCACGGGCGTGCCCCTACAACTACGCGAGATCGAAGTAAACGTCAACCGCCCGAACTTCGAGTTCAACCCCACCAACTGCGGCCCGCACACGATCGAAGCCACACTCAACGGCCTCCAGGGCGCCCGCCAAAACGTCTCCTGGCCCTTCCAGGTCACCAACTGCCAGAACCTAACATTCACCCCCAAAGTCCAAGCCTCCGCCCAGGGCCAGACCAGCAAACTGGGCGGCGCCAGCCTGAAACTGAAGTTCACCTCCGGTAACAACCAGGCACACGTCGCCAAGACCGTGCTGACGATCCCCGCGATCATGCCCGCCAGGCTATCCACCATCCAGAAAGCCTGCGTCGCCAGCGTCTTTGAAACAAACCCCGCCGCCTGCCCGGAAGGCTCCGTCATCGGTACCGCCATCGTCCACACCCAAGTACTCAAAAACCCCCTGACCGGCCCGATCTACCTCGTCTCCCACGGCAACGCCGCCTGGCCCGACGCCGAGCTCGTCCTCCAAGGCGAAAACAACATCAAAGTCATCCTCGACGGCCAAACCGCGATCAAGAAGGGCGTCACCACCTCCAGCTTCCTGTCCGTTCCCGACGTCCCCTTCGAAACCGTCGAAGCGAACCTGCCCGAGGGACCCCACTCCGCGCTGACGACAAACCTGCCCGCCAGCGATCACTACAGCCTGTGCGGGCAGAAGCTGACGATCCCCACCCTGCTGACAGGTCAGAATGGGAACGTCGTCGAACAGACCGTGAAAGTCAAGATCGAAGGCTGTGCGGCGGTCAAGGTCAGCAAAGCCAAGAAGCTCACGCGCCGCCAGAAGCTAGCGAACGCGCTGAAAGCCTGCCGCCGACGCTACAAACACGCCAGCACCAAACGCGGCAGCTGCGAACGCACGGCACGCAAGCGTTACGGGCCCAGGAAAGCAACCGGCAAGAGCTCGGGGAGGACGCAAGCGCGGAAGCAGAAGCGATAACCACGTTGCGAGCACGCGACCAGGTCAGGTCCGGAGCACGCGACCAGGTCAGGGCCGCTGCCTGCTCGGACGCTCCCACAAGGCTCGCGCGCCGCTTCCGGTGTGGTGCTTGCGAACGCCTCGGCCGGCACTCCCTCTCCGCCGAGCCGAGGGCATCGCAGGGCCCGGGCGTGGCTTCCCTCACGGAGCCACGCCCAGGGCCGGCCCGACGCTCCTCCGACGCTCGCCTCGCGGCGCTAGGATTGGCGACCACGCCGACGTAGCTCAGCCGGTAGAGCACCTCCATGGTAAGGAGGGGGTCCGGGGTTCGAGTCCCCGCGTCGGCTTGGCGGGTCGCCTGATTCAGGGGTCTGACAGGCGATACCGTCGGCATGAGTGGGAAAGAAGGGCGCGAGTGGAGCGGACAGCCTCAGGGTATGTTGCAGACCGCATCGGCGTGCACGGCCCTGCCGGCGCTCACCGTCACCTGTTCGGAGCTCCCGCAGGATCCCGCCGTCACGATGTAGGTCCCCACCGGCAGCACGAACACGTAGCTTTCCCGGCCCATCACCTGTTGAGAGCCGACGACCCCCGCCTGGGCGATTGCGCTCGCGGTGTATGGCCCGCCGGAGTGTCGCGGGCGCGTCCAGAGACGCTGAGCGCGGCTCCGCGGGTGGCTTCGCCAGGCAGCGAGACGCTCAGCCGCACACGAGGCAGCGAGCGCCCCGAGCATGGCGCCGCAAACCCGAGCGAGGCGGCTAGCACGACAAACGCCGCACAGAGGCTGGGCGACCGGCATACCGTGCGAGCCCCATGGGCTGCGCTCAGCCCACGCCTTTGAGCAGCTCGCCCGGCGACGGTAGCTCCAGCGCGCGCGCGAGGATCACGATCGTCTCGAGCCGCGGCGAGCGCTTGCAGCGCTCGAGCAGGCTGATCTCGGTGCGGTGCAGGTCACAGATCTCCGCGAGCGCCTCCTGGGAGAGGCCCAGCCGTTCGCGGTTGGCTCGGAGGTTGTCGGCGAACTGCTGGCGGATAGAGTCCACCGGTTTCACGCCCTGCACTCTCGCTTTCTGCAGACGGAGGCTCTACAGACGGCCCGTGACCGGACAGTCGCCGGACAGACCATAGTCTGTGTCGAGGCTGGGTGGGCCCTGGCCGAGAGCCGGGCTGGGCTCGTGTGGATTGCCAAGCCGCCCGCGTGCCATGGCCCTGTGGCCTTGGCCCCGGCACGAGATGGAAACATGCAGCAATCTTATTGCCGACGACCGGCTCCGAGCGGTCGCCGGCGCGTTCACACCGCACGCGGCCGCACCCGCGTCGCGAACGGCTGACTCCAACCGGTCACCGGCGCACTGACGCGCCCGCCCGTGCGGCGAGCGGCCGGCTCCAAGCGCTCACCGGCCCGTTGGCGCCACACTTATGCGAGCATCGCCGCGACGCGGAAGTCCGCGTCGCGGCGAGCCCGCCACTCGCCGCAGCCCGCTGGTTTTGCTGCGGCAAGAGCTAAGACGTAGATAGGCATTCCGCCCGGGAGCGTCTACCCCTTGCCGGTGCCCGATTTGATCACGTGTGACTTCTTGAGGGCCTTCGCCGTGGTCTCGTACACGGTCCCATCGAGGATCGCGGTGTTGGTGCCGGCCGCGGCCGGCAGCCCTGCGTCGAGATCCACGACGGGATCGAGCACGGGCGCGAGGCTTTCACCGCATCCGCTCACTCCGGGCGCAGCGAACGAATTATCCACCAGCGAGTTGCCGCCGAGGGTGAAGATCGTCCCGTCGGAATTGAGTGTCAGTGTTCCCGGTTTGCCCGTGATCGGCTTGTTGGGAGACGGCGGATCGGTCGTGCCCGTCGTCAGTTCGAGCGTGATCGGTTCGGTCTGCGAGCCGATATAGCATTCATCCCCGAGCGCCGGGTTTTCGAGCTTCACCTTGATCGGGAGCACCACAGCAGCGCCGGTGCCGTCGGCGATGTTGCCCTCGTTGACCTGCACCGGTCCGACCAGTTCGGTCGTGGCGGTGACTTCGGTCACGCCGCCCAGTTCGATGCCAATCAGACCACCCGGAAGCGTCAACGGTGTCTTCGAGAGGGTTTCGCCGTTCGTGGCCGGCACGAGGTCGTTCGAGCTTTCGGTGAGACCGCCTTGTAGCGTGATCGTCTTGTTGATCGGCACCGTCTTGCTGCCCACCTTGAATTCGCCGCTCGTCGTATTCGCAACTACGCAGTAGTGCACCCCGTGCGTGGAGATCGGGCATTGCGCGAAGGGCTCGAATTCTTCGTTGACCTTTTTCTTTGCCAGTGCCGGCGCCGCTGCCACAAGCAGTGCGAGCGAGGCTGCCATCGCGCCGGCGAGAAGTCGCCGGGTGTGAGCTCCGCGCCGCGCTGTGTGGCGCGCACGCCCCGCGATGCAGCGCCCCGCCGCCCAGACGTCTGCAGGCTGGTTGCACCCACCGTGGCTGTGAATCGCGTTCGTCATCTATGCGTCCTCCCACTCGGCTCTTCGATTTGGTCTGTCCCACTCCCTACGGGCAAGCCTCACCGACGCCCGGTCACCCAAACACATGGTGACTACCCGCTTCCGCGAGCTCGAAACCCTCGGTGCCCGCGCGCCGAGGCTGCAAGGCAGGGCAGGAACGGAAGCGACGGGGTCAGGATTCGGGGGTGGCCGGAGGCAGGATTCGGGAGCGTGGGGTCAGGATTCGGGAGTGGTTGGGGCAGGAGTCAGGAGTGGTTGGGGCAGGAGTCAGGAGCAGCGGGGGCAGGAGCCGAGAGTGGTGGGGGCAGGATTCGAACCTGCGTAGGCAGAGCCAACGGGTTTACAGCCCGTCTCCTTTAACCACTCGGACACCCCACCGGGCGCCCCGGCCGCGTGCCGTGGGCAGAGCGATTCTAGTGGCTGCGCCCGCGCCCGGCGGCCGGCGCCACGCGCGCCCGCGTGAGCGACGGCTCAGGACGCCTCGCGCAGCTGCTGCGCTTCGGGCAGCGCCTGCAGCTTCTTCAGCGTTCGGCTCTCGATCTGGCGGACGCGCTCCCTGGTGATGTTGAAGGTGCGCCCCACTTCCTCGAGCGTACGCTGGCGCCCACCGGAGATGCCGTAACGCAGCTCGATGACCTCGCGCTCGCGCCGCGACAGCGTCGCGAGCACGCGCTCGATGTTCTCCCGCTGCAGCGCCCCAGAGGCGATCTCGAACGGTGATTCAGCGGCGCTGTCCTCGACGAAGTCGCCCAGCGCCGAGTCCTCATCGGCTCCGACCGGTTTCTCCAGCGAGATCGGATGCTGGGCCATCCGCATCACCTCGCACACCTCGCTCTCCGAGCACTTCAGCTCGGCCGCGATCTCGGCGGGAGTCGGATCGCGCCCGAGCCGCTGCATCAGCACGCGCTCCGTGTGCATCATCTTGTTGAGCCGCTCGACCACATGGACGGGAATCCTGATCGTCCGCCCCTTGTCCGCGATCGCCCGTGTCACCGACTGCCTGATCCACCAGGTCGCGTAGGTAGAGAACTTATAGCCTTTGCGATAGTCGAACTTCTCGACCGCCCTGATCAGGCCGAGCGAGCCCTCCTGGATCAGGTCCAGGAAGTTCAGGCCACGTCCAACGTACCCCTTCGCGATCGAAACCACCAGGCGCAGGTTTGCCTCGACCATGTGCTGCTTGGCAGCCACGTCTCCGCGCTCGATGCGTTCGGCCAGGCACACCTCCTCCTCCGCGCTCAGCAGCGGCACCCGCCCGATCGAGCGCAGATACAGCCGCAGCGAGTCGAGGCTCGGCTCGGAGGACGCCTCGTGCTCCTCCCGCGCCCGCACCTCGCCGGTCGCCTCCTCCTCGCGCTCGGCCGTGTCGTACACGAGCGTCTCGCGCCGCTCGCGCTCGCCCCGTCGTATCCCCTCGCTAAGCGGGTCCCGCAGCTCGTCCAACGCGAGCGCCGCCCGAGCCTCGGGCGCCAGCGAGACCTCGAAATCCTCCCTCAACTCTTGACTCTCCATCCCCTCAGCATCATCCGGCTTCCGATCGAAGCGTCCGCGCGCTCCAACTCCCCGTAACCGTTGACTTTCCCCAGCTCGGCGTATTGATACCAGAATCTGAGGTCATCGACGCGCCATCGGGCTGTCGCGCTGTGCTGCCCGGCCGCGCCTGGGCGCTAGGCTGGACGGCCAGTGCAGGCCACGCGCCAGTTCATCTCCGATTCTCCAGCCATCCTCGCGGGCGAGGACGTCCAGGCCCGCACGCCGGGCGTGCCGATCCGTCTCTCGCGGGTCGGCCTGACCGGCGTCGAGAAGGTCGTGCGCATTCGCGACGAGCTGTTCTTCGCGCGCCTGGAGTGCTTCGTTGATCTGAGCTCCAACCAGAAGGGCGCACACATGTCGCGCTTCGAGGAGGTCATCAACGAGGCCATCGGCGAGGTCGTGTTGAGCGAGTCGCCGTTTCGCGCGGAGACCCTCGCTCAGCACATTGCCGAGCTCGTCCGCGCCCGTCAGGGCGCCCGCCGCGCGGAAGTCACGATCGAGGCGCGCTACCCCGAGCACAAGCCCGCGCCCGTATCCGGTGTCGAGACGCAGGAGATCTACACGCTGCTCGGTCGCGCCGTTGCCTTCGAGCACGGCACCCGCCGCGTCGTTGGAGTCTCCGCCACGGGCATGACGGCCTGCCCCTGCGCGCAGGAGCTGGTCGCCGGGCGCGCCGGCGACCGCCTGCGCGCCGACGGGTTCTCTGCGCCGCAGATCGAGCGGATCCTCGCGCGCGTTCCGGTCGCCACCCACAACCAGCGCGGGCTCGGGACGTTGCACATCGGCTGCGTCGAGGACTGTCGCGCCGAGATCGATGCCTCCGCGCTGCTCGCGATCGTCGAGTCGAGCATGTCCTCGGAGATCTACGAGCTGATGAAGCGTTCCGACGAGGTCGCAGTGGTCGAAAAGGCCCACGCGCGCCCCCGTTTCGTCGAGGACTGCGTTCGCGAGATGCTCGCGGGCGTGGTCAGCTCCTTTCCAGATCTCGACGACCGCGCCTTCGTGTCCGCTCGCCAGCAGAACCTCGAGACGATCCATCAGCACAACGTGCTGGCCGAACGCCACGGCCTGCTCGCTGAGCTCCGCCAGGAGATCAGCTCAGGCCGGCTCGCGCCGCGCCACACCACCCTCGACGAATGGCTCGCCGACGGAGATGCTCAGACGGGCTGATCCGGCCCGCCGTCGATCGGTCGGTGAGGCAGTCGATCCCGTCCGATCGGTGCGGCAGTCGATTCCCCCGTCCGTTTGATCAGGCTGGCGGCTGCGCCTGCGCGAGGCGCCGGCGCAGCCCGAAGAAGTAGTCCAGGCCCGAGATCACGGTCGCGACGAGCGCCAGATAAAGCAACAACGACACCCACAGCGGTTCGCTCGGCACCGCGATCAATGCCAGGATCGCCGCGATCTGCAGGCACGTCTTGAGCTTGCCGAACATGCTCGCCTCCATCACCACCCCCGCCTGCGTGGCGCCCAGGCGCAGCACCGTCACGGCCAGCTCGCGCGTGATGATCACCATCGCGATCCACGCCTGCAGCCGGTTCAACGACACCAGCGCGATCAGCGCCGCGACGATCAGCAGCTTGTCCGCGAGCGGATCCATCAGCTTGCCGAACGTCGTCACGCTCTGACGCGAACGCGCGAGGTAGCCGTTGACGAAGTCGGTCAGCGATGCCAGCGCGAACACCGCGGCGGCAAACACGTCTCCCTCGGGCGTGTTGCCCAGCAGCGCCACCACCAGCACCGGCACCAACATGATGCGCAGCACCGTCAGCATGTTGGGGAGGTTCAGCGGAAACATCGCCGCTGCCATTATGGACGCGCCATCCGGTCTCTGGCCGGCAGCCCGTCCAAGCCGCTGGCCGACAGCCGCAAGTGAGAGGAGCCCACGATGACGATGAAGACGCGCACACTCGGACCAGGCGGCCCCATCGTCTCCGCGATCGGTCTCGGCTGCATGGGCATATCCGCCTTCTACGGGGCCGCCGACGAGTCCGAAGCTCGCGCCACGATCGCGCGCGCTCTCGATCTCGGCTGCAACTTCCTGGACACCTCCGACATGTACGGGCCCCACACCAACGAGCGGCTCGTCGGCAGCGCGATCGCGGCCCGCCGCGAGCAGGTCTTCCTGGCGACCAAGTTCGGGATCAAGCTCCTGCGCGAGGATGACCTGCTGCGCCGCGCCGTCAACGGACGCCCCGAGTACGTGCGCGAAGCCTGTGAGGGCTCGCTGCAGCGCCTCGGCGTCGATCACATCGACCTCTACTACCAGCACCGCGTTAACCCGAACACGCCGATCGAGGAGACCGTCGGCGCGATGGCCGAGCTCGTCACCGCGGGCAAGGTCCGCCACCTCGGGCTCTCGGAGGCCAGCGCCCCGACGATCCGGCGCGCCCATGCCGTACACCCGATCACGGCGCTGCAGACCGAGTACTCGCTGTGGACGCGCGACGTCGAGGCCGAGATCCTGCCCACGCTGCAAGAGCTCGGGATCGCGCTGGTCGCGTACTCGCCGCTCGGTCGTGGCTTTCTGTCCGGGCGCTTCAGCTCGCCCGACGAGCTCGACGCGGACGACTACCGCCGCCACGGGCCCCGCTTCACCGGCGAGAACCTCAAGCAAAATCTCGCGCTCGCCGAGCGCGTGCGCGAGCTCGCCGCCGAACGGAACATCACCCCGGGGCAGCTCGCGCTCGCGTGGATCCTGCATCGCGGCGAGCACATCGTGCCGATCCCAGGCACCAAGCACGTGCGCTATCTGGAAGAGAACCTGGCCGCCGCCGATATCGGGCTCAGCGACAGCGAGGTCGAGGAGATCGCCGCCGCGCTTCCCGCCGCCGCTGGCGAGCGCTATCCCGAGGCCGTGATGCGCTCGGTAAATCTGTGAGGAAGCGCACGCGCGCGCGCGCGCGTGCGTTTGCGATCGGTGCGGTCCGGTCCGGGCCACGCTCGCACGACACCGAGGGCGGCGCACGTGCGCGCGCGCACACACACGTGGTCCCGCGGCGCCGATCGATAGGGTGGGGCTATGCCCCTGATCCCGATGGTCATCGAGCGCACCGCGCGCGGGGAACGCGAGTTCGACATCTACTCGCGCCTGCTCAACGAGCGCATCATCTTCCTCGGCACCCCAATCGATGACCAGGTCGCCAACCTCGTCGTCGCCCAGCTGCTGCACCTGGAGTCCGAGGACCCCGACAAGGACATCTCGATCTACATCAACTCACCCGGCGGCTCGGTCTACTCGGGTCTCGCGATCTACGACACGATGCGCTTCGTCAAGCCCGACATCGCCACCATGTGCGTGGGGATCGCGATGTCGATGGGCTCGCTCCTGCTCGCCGGCGGCGCGCACGGCAAGCGCGCCGCGCTGCCCAACAGCCGCATCCTCATCCACCAGCCCTCGGCCGGGTTCGAAGGCCAGTCCACCGATATCGAGATCCACGCGCGCGAGATCCTGACCGTCCGCGACCGCCTCGATCAGATCTACGCCGAAAACACCGGCAAGGCGCACGAGCAGGTTCGCGAAGACATGGAGCGCGACCGCTTCTTCACGGCCGCACAGGCGCAGGAGTATGGCCTGATCGATCGCGTCCTCGAGAGTCATTGAGCCGCGCGGCGCCGCGCGTCCCCCGCTGCTGCGATCGCGTCCCCCGCTGCTGCGATCGCGTCCCCCGCTGCTGCGATCGCGTCCCCCGCTGCTGCGATCGCGTCCCCCGCTGCTGCGATCGCGTCCCCCGCCGCTGCGATCCTGCCTGTGCCCGGTCGCGCAGGTCACCCGATAGCTCCTTCTGACAGCACGATGTCCCGTCTGACCCGGCTCGAGCGCGGCGCGATCGCGTTGATCGCCGTCCTCGCGGTTTTGGCCGGTGTCGCCAACCAGCGTGCCTGGGCCCCCGTGCCGCGCTTCGCGCTGGCCACGCTCGCCCTGGCCGGTCTGGCCTGGCTCGTGTCGTTCGCCACCGAGCAGCTAGGCGAGCGCCTCGGTCCGGGCGTCACCGGCATGCTCCAATCCAGCCTCGGCAACCTGCCCGAGCTGTTCGTCGTTATCTTCGCCCTCAAACAGGGAGAGCTCGTCGTCGCTCAGACCGCGATCGTGGGCTCGATCCTCGCCAACGCGCTGCTCGTGCTCGGCCTCGTGATCGTGGTAGGAGCCCGCCGCTCCGAGGACGGCGTCATGCGCTTCTCACACCGGCTGCCGCGCGACACCGCCACGCTGCTGCTGGTCACGGTCTTCATCATCGTCCTGCTTGGGCTGTCGCTGGCCACGCACGACCCCGCCAGCCACCACGTGCAGGCCATCTCGGCGGTCGGCGCCGCCTGCCTGCTGGTCGTCTACCTGGCCTGGGTCGTGCCCTACCTGCGCTCCGATCAAGCTCCAGCCGGCGACTCGCGCTCTCCACGCCTGAGCCTGCCCGTGACGCTCGCGCTGCTGCTGGTCGCCGGCGTCGCCTCGGCGTTCGTGTCCGATTGGTTCGTCAACGCACTCGGCCCGGCGATCTCGGTGCTCAACCTCTCCCAGGCCTTCGCCGGCCTGGTGATCGTCGCGATCGCCGGCAACGCGGTCGAGAACGTGGCCGGCCTCGCGCTCGCCTACAAGCGCCGCTCGGACCTCGCGATCTCTGTCGTCAAGAACTCCGTAGCGCAGATCGCTGCCTTTCTGTTCCCGCTGCTCGTGCTGATCTCCTTCGCGCTCTCCACACACCTCACGTTCGCGCTCGCGCCCGTGTACATCGGCGCGCTCGCGCTGAGCGCGCTCGCGATCTGGCAGGTCACCGGGGATGGCGAAGCGGCTGCCTTCGAGGGGTGGGCTCTGGTCGCGCTGTACGTGATCATGGCCACGCTCACGCTCTACGAGTAGCCTCACCCCGCGCGCCCGCCTGGCGACCTCAGCCCGGCGCTGGCCCCTGGAGCCAAAGCACGCTAGACTGCGCTTACCTCGCGCCTGGGCGGGGTTTTTCTTCGCTTGGGCAGCTATCCATTACACACGACGTAGGAACCTCGCACATGGCTCGCGGAGACGTTCGAATCGCCATCACCCTCGCCTGCGAGGAGTGCAAGCGGCGCAACTATCAGACCAACAAGAGCAAGCGCAACAACCCAGACCGGATGACGCTGCGCAAGTACTGCCGCTGGTGCCGCTGCCACACCAGCCACCGGGAGACTCGCTAGCGGGGGACCGCT
This sequence comes from uncultured Solirubrobacterales bacterium, assembly GCA_963713895.1. Taxonomy (GTDB): domain Bacteria; phylum Actinomycetota; class Thermoleophilia; order Solirubrobacterales; family Solirubrobacteraceae; genus Palsa-744. Next base: position 575,765 of record OY970210.1, read on the forward strand.
GCTGTGGCCCGTGATCGCAAACGTGCGAAGCAACGCCGTGCTCGCCGCGGCACGACGGCTGGGCAGCCGGCCGCTCGGCAGCGCAGCTCAGTCGGCGAGGTCGAGCGCGCAGACCTGCCCGGCGCGCTCGAGCACGCGGGCGACGTCAACGAGTTCGATGCTGCCCTGGTCGCCGGCGCCGGTGGCGTCCCCGCGTCGCCCACGACCGATCTCGAGGCCGAGGAGGAACGCGCCGAGCTCGAAAGCCCGGCTGGCGCGGAGGCCAAGGTCGACGACAACGTCGTCGACACCGAGCTCGAGCCGGACCCCATCGCCGACGCCCCGGAGAGGCTCTCCGAGGACGAAATCGAGGTCGAGGCCGAGTCCGAGGGCGATCTCTCCGAGGACCAGCTCCAGGAGCTGCCCCGAAGCGCGGACGGCCGGCGCGCAGCCACGCCCGAGCAGGCCTCCGGCGCGCCCGTTCGCGGCGGCAACCGCGTCGTCGGCTTCCTGCGCGCCAGCTGGGCCGAGCTCCAGCGCGTGCAATGGCCGGATCGCCGACAGGTCTTCCAGGCTACGGCCGTGGTCATGGGCTTCGTCGCGATCGCCGGCGTCTATCTCGGCGTCGCCGACACGGTTGCCAAGGAAATCGTCGAATTCATCCTGTGAGCGCGATCCGCGGCGCTCGACCCCCGCTGGCATCGAGCGGCTAGGCGCCACGTACAAGACCGTCATACGAGCGAGCCCTGATCGCAGAACCAGCCCCGCTCACACCCGAGAGAACCCCCACGACACCCAAGAGAGCCCGCGCTAGAGAACCGAATGTTTCGCTGGTACGTAGTCAACACATACTCCGGTCACGAGAACAAGGTCAAGCAGAACCTCGAGCACCGCATCGTCTCGCTCGGCCAGCAGCGTGCCGTGCGCAACGTGGTCGTTCCGACCGAGGCCGTCGCCGAAATGAAGGACAACAAAAAGGAGATGGTCGAGAAGCGCACCATGCCCGGCTACGTGCTGGTCAACATGGAGCTCAACGAGGACTCGTGGGGAGTCGTGAAGGGCACCCCCGGCGTGACCGGCTTCGTCGGGGCCTCCCAGGAGCCGGTGCCGCTGACCCAGGGCGAGGTCGACCGCTTGCTGCACAAGGAGGTCGCCGCCGCGCCGCGCACGCGCGCGCAGTTCACGATCGGCGAGTCCGTCAAGGTCGTGTCGGGACCGCTGTCCGACTTCTCGGGGGAGATCTCAGAGATCAACGACGACGCCGCCAGGCTCAAGGTGCTCGTGTCCATCTTCGGCCGCGAGACCCCGGTAGAGGTAGGCTTCGACCAAGTCAAAAAGCTCTGAGCGGGCCGATGACCTGCGCGATACTGCGTCCTCGATCGCTCGTGTGCGTTCGCACGCTTCGCTCACTGCGTCCTTGTCTCGCTTGATCCTCGGCCCGCTCAGGGGCGCGTCTGCCACTAAGCTCATCAATCCACTCGACGAAGCGAATAGCAATGGCCAAGAAGGTTCTGACAACAATCAAGCTCCAAGCTACCGGTGGCCAGGCCAGTCCTGCGCCGCCCGTCGGTCCTGCCCTCGGTCAGCACGGGATCAACATCATGGAGTTCTGCAAGGCCTTCAACGCCCAGACCCAGGCCGAAACAGGCACGGTCATTCCGGTCGTGATCACCGTCTACGAGGACCGCTCGTTCACGTTCGTCACCAAGACGCCGCCGGCGGCGGTGCTGATCAAGCAGGCCCTGCGTATCGGCAAGGGCTCGGGCGAGCCCAACCGCACAAAGGTCGGCACGATCACCCAGCAGCAGCTCCGCGAGATCGCCGAGCGCAAGCTCGACGACCTGAACGCGCATGACGTCGAGCAGGCCGCCAAGATCATCGCCGGCACGGCGCGCTCGATGGGCGTGGAGGTGGCGTCATGAGACGCCACCGTGCACGGGCGGCTGGAAGCCGACCCACCATCTTCGGATCGCGGGCCCGGATGGCCCGCGGAGGTGACCCTACGTCGTGAGCGCCAAGCACGGCAAGGCCTACGCCGAGCGGCTCGTACAGGTCGACCGCGAGCGCGAGTACCAGCCGGCGGAGGCTGTGGCGCTCGTGCGCAGCCTCGGCGGCGCCAAGTTCGACGAGACCGTCGAGGTGCACGTGCGCACCGGTCTGAACGTGCGCCACGCCGACGAGCAGCTGCGCGGGACGATCGCGCTGCCCAACGGGATCGGCAAGGACGTCAAGGTGGCGGTGTTCGCCCAGGGCGACAAGGTCAAGGAGGCCGAAGATGCCGGGGCCGACGTGGTCGGCGCCCAGGATCTCGCCAAGCGCATCCAGGACGGCTTCGATGACTTCGACGTGGCCATCGCGACCCCCGACCTGATGTCGGTGGTCGGCCAGCTGGGTCGCATCCTCGGCCCCGCCGGAAAGATGCCCAACCCCAAAGTCGGCACCGTCACGATGGACGTCGGCAAAGCCGTCGAAGAGTCCAAGTCCGGCAAGGTCGAATACCGCACCGACCGCAACGCGATCGTGCACCTCGTGATCGGCAAGGTCAGCTTCGACGAGCGCAAGCTGCTCGAGAACTACGCCGCCGTGGTCGAGGAGCTGGTCCGAGCCAAGCCGTCAGCCGCCAAAGGGCGCTACCTGCGCTCGATCGCGCTTGCCTCCACGATGGGCCCGGGTGTGAAGGTGGACCCGAGCAAGACCCGTGAAATAATCGAGGAGGCGCCGGCGGCCGTAGCCGCCTAGCGTCCCCGCTGAGAACAACGCCCCCGAGACCTCCGGCGGCCGCACCGATCGAAGATCGGCCAGCAGCACAAGCCCGGGACAGGAGCAGATGTGAATCGAGACCAGAAGGCCGCCGCGATCGCCGAGATCGCGACCCATATCGAGCAGTCCGAGGCGGTGTTCGCCGTTAACTACAAGGGCATCTCGGTGCCCCAGGCAGCCGAGCTGCGCGCCAAGCTACGCGACGCCGACGCCACCTTCAAAGTCGTCAAGAACTCGCTCACCGAACGGGCCGCCGACCAGGCCGGCGTCAACGCGCTGAAGGCCCTGCTCGAGGGGCCCACCGCGCTAACCTTCGTGCGCGGCGACGCTGCGGTCGCTGCGAAGGCGATCGCCGACTACGGACGCGCCACCCAGCTGCTGCCCTTCAAGGGCGGCTTCATGGGCGGTGCGGCACTGGACCCCGAGCAGTTGCGCGCGCTCTCACGCCTGCCGTCGCGCGAAGTCCTCTACGGCCAGCTCGTCGGCATGGTCGCCTCACCCGTAAGCGGACTCGTGCGCACGCTGGGCGCTCTGCTCAGCGGCCTCGCCGTCGCCCTCGGCCAGGTCAACGAGAAGAAGCAGTCGGGCGAGATCCCGGCCGGCGAGCCCCCTGCGGCCGCGATCCCCGAGCAGGCCGCCGCGGCGCCGGATGGTGCTGCAGCGGCTGAGGCGGCGCAGGCTTCCGGAGCGGGGGACGATGCCTCGGCCGCGCCGGCCGCTTCCGAGACTGAGACCGCGGCCGATGCCGCGCAGAGCGAGCCGTCGTCAGCAGACGAGCCCGCGCCCAACGACGAGAACCAAGAGGCGGACGCCTCGGAGCCCGAGCGGTCTGAGACCGCCGAGGCGAACCCGACCACCAAGGAGGACTGAACCATGGCAACCAGCACGCAGGAGTGGATCGAGGAGCTCAAGGGCATTTCCGTGCTCGAGCTCGCCGAGCGGATCAAAGCGCTCGAGGAGGAGTTCGGCGTTTCGGCTGCGGCGGTGGCGGCGCCCGCGCCCGTCGCAGGAGCGCCCGCCGGCGACGGGGCCGGAGCCGAAGAGGAAGTCAGCAGCACCTTCGACGTGGTCCTCGCCGGCGCGGGCGACAAGAAGATTCAGGTCATCAAGGTCGTGCGCGCCGCCACCGGCCTCGGCCTGAAAGAGGCCAAGGCGCTCGTCGACGAGGCCCCCAAGCCCGTCAAGGAGGGCGTCGAAAAAGACGAGGCCGACAAGCTCAAGACCGAACTCGAGGAGGCCGGCGCGACCGTCGAGCTGAAGTAACGGCGAGCAGCGCATGCGCGCGCGGGCGCGCGCATGGGCCGGCCGGCCCGCGCTGGTCGGGAAAAATACGGGCCGGACCACGCGCGTGCGCGTGGGGGCCGTTGGGGAAGCCTTCGCCCGACCCGTCTTCAGGTTCTCGTTATGTTGGTGCAGTTCGGCCGATTTTCCGGTAAAGTCCTGCGCGCTGGTCAATAGCCGTAGCCGTCCCAGGCAGCATCGGCGTCGCGCCACATACGCGGTCGTCGCGGGCGGGGTCCGTGAGCACCGGCAGCCCCCTTGAGGGCGGCGATAGTCTGTGCTATCTTTGTTGGTCGCGCTTCGGCGCTCTCCTCTGCCCGTATCACGCCCTCCGAAGGAGACGTTTCTTGGCTGCTGTTGATGCTCTCCGGACGCGCCGTAGTTTCGCGCGCCTTCACAAGACCGTCGATGTTCCCAACCTGATTGATATCCAGCGCCGTTCGTTCGAGTGGCTCACCGGTCCCAAGGACGGTGGGCTCCGCGAGACGATCGACGATATCTCCCCGATAGAGGACTACACCGGCAACCTCGCCGTCCAGTTCGGGGAGTTCACGTTCGACGAGCCGGTCGCCTCGCTCGACCAGTGCCGAGAGAAGGACCTGACCTACGCCCGCCCGCTGACGGTGACGGTCGCGTTCATCAACCGCGAGACCGGTGAGATCCGCGAGCAGTCCGTGTTCATGGGCGATTTCCCGTGGATGACGGAGCGTGGCACCTTCGTGATCAACGGCACCGAGCGCGTGGTCGTCACGCAGCTCGTGCGTTCCCCGGGCGCATACCTGATGGAACCCAAGGACCGCGAGAAGCAGGTCTTCATCGCCAACCTGATGCCCGCACGCGGGTCCTGGCTCGAGTTGGAGATCGACAAGAAGGGCAAGGTCTACGTCCGCATCGACCGCAAGCGCAAGCTGCCAGTCACCGTGCTGCTGCGCGCCATGGGCTACGCCTCCGACGAGGAGATCCTGAGGCTGTTCGACAATTCGCTCTACATCCGCAACACGCTCGAGTCCGACACCGAGCAGACCCGCACGGAAGATGGCGCCCTGATCGAGCTGTTCAAGAAGCAGCGCCCGGGCGAGCCGCCGAGCGTCGATAACGCGAAAGCGCTGCTCAATCAGCTGTTCTTCGATCCCAAGCGCTACGACCTCACGCGCGTCGGGCGCTACAAGCTGAACTCGCGCCTTGGTCTCGACATCGATATCGACACGCGCGTGCTGACGCACGACGACATCCTCGCGCTCGTGCGCGAGCTGGTGTCGCTGCCGAAGCGCCTGGGCATGCCCGAGGAGCCCGAGACCGAGATCAAGGACTACGCCGCCGAGGCGATGAGCATGCCGCGCGAGCCCGTCGCCGAGCACCTCGACGAGTACGAGCACTTCGGCAACCGCCGCCTGCGCACCGTCGGCGAGCTGATCCAGGAGGCGTTTCGGATCGGGCTCTACCGCATGGAGCGCGTCGTGCGCGAGCGTCTCACGACCGAGGACGCCGACACGATCACGCCGCAGACGATCATCAACATCCGGCCGGTCGTGGCAGCGCTGAAGGAGTTCTTCGGCTCCTCACAGCTGTCCCAGTTCATGGACCAGACCAACTCGCTGGCGGGGCTGACCCATCGCCGGCGGCTGTCGGCGCTCGGCGCCGGCGGCCTCACGCGCGAGCGCGCCCCGATCGAGGTGCGCGACGTGCACCCCACCCACTACGGCCGCATGTGCCCGATCGAGACCCCCGAGGGGCCGAACATCGGCCTGATCGGCTCGCTCAGCTCCTTTGCCGAGGTCTCCGAGTACGGCTTCGTGACGACGCCCTACCGCGTCGTCAAGGACGGCGTCGTGACGGACAAAGTCGAGCGGCTCGACGCCACCCAGGAAGAGGAGCTGCTGATCGCCCAGGCCAACACGCCGGTCGATCCCAAGACGGGCAAGCTCAAGGGCTCAGAGATTCTGTGCCGCACGCAGGCGGGCCAGTACGTCACCGTCGGACCGAAAGACGTCGATCTCGTGGACGTCTCGCCTGAGCAGATCTGGTCGGTGGCCACGGCGATGATCCCGTTTCTCGAGCACGACGACGCCAACCGCGCGCTGATGGGCTCGAACATGCAGCGTCAGGCGGTGCCGTTGCTGAAGGCCGACGCGCCGCTGGTTGGTACCGGCATGGAGCGGCGCGCCGCGCTCGACACCGGCGACGTCCTGCTGGCGCAGGGTCCCGGCACCGTCGAATACGTCAACGCCGACCGCATCGTCATCGAAAGCGCCGACGGCGCCAAAGGCGACTACGAGCTGCAGAAGTTCATGCGCTCCAATCAGGGCACCCTGATCCATCACAAGCCGGTCGTGGCCAGCGGCCAGAAGGTCAAGGTGGGCGACGTGCTCGCCGACGGCTCCTCGACCGACACCGGCGAAATGGCGCTCGGCAAGAACCTGATGGTCGCGTTCATGTCCTGGGAGGGCTACAACTTCGAGGACGCCATCATCCTGTCCAAGCGCTTGGTCCAGGACGACGAGCTGACCTCGATCCACATCGAGGAGTACGAGATCGACGCTCGCACCACCAAGCTCGGGGAGGAGGAGATCACGCGCGACATCCCCAATCGCTCCGAGGAGTCGCTGCGCAACCTCGATGACCGTGGGATCGTGCGTGTCGGCGCCGAGGTCGGCTCCGGCGACCTGCTGGTGGGCAAGGTCACGCCCAAGGGCGAGACCGAGCTGACCGCCGAGGAGAAGCTGATCCGGGCCATCTTCAAGGAGAAGGCCCGCGAGGTGCGCGACACCTCGCTGAAGGTGCCGCATGGCGAGGGTGGCGTCGTCATCGACGTCAAGACCTTCAGCCGCGACGAGGGTGACGACCTGCCGCCGGGGGTCAACGATCTCGTGCGCGTGTTCGTCGCCAAGAAGCGCAAGATCTCCGAGGGCGACAAGCTCGCGGGCCGCCACGGCAACAAGGGTGTGATCTCGAAGATCGTCGATGTCCAAGACATGCCGTTCCTGGAGGACGGCACCCCGGTGAACGTCATCCTCAACCCGCTCGGCGTGCCGAGCCGCATGAACGTCGGCCAGATCCTCGAGACCCACCTCGGCTGGGCTGCCGCGCAGGGCTGGTACGACGACGGCTCGGAGGCCTACAAGCGCGCCCATGCGGATGGAACGGGGAACGGATCGGTGGGCAACGGCGCGGGCAGCGCGCGCGTCTATGTGTCCACGCCCGTGTTCGACGGGGCGACGATCGAAGACGTCAACAAGGCGCTCGTGAACTGGCAGAACGAGCACAAGGGCGCCATCAGGATGGACATCGACAAGAGCCGCCGTCCCGGTGAACAGGCCTCGGGAAAGATGACCCTGTTCAACGGGCGCAGCGGCGAGCCGTTCGCCGAGCAGGTGACGGTCGGCTACATGTACATCCTCAAGCTGCTCCACCTGGTCGACGACAAGATCCACGCGCGCTCGACCGGGCCCTATTCGCTCGTCACCCAGCAGCCGCTCGGCGGCAAGGCGCAGTTCGGCGGTCAGCGCTTCGGCGAGATGGAGGTGTGGGCGCTCGAGGCGTTCGGCGCCGCCTACACGCTGCAGGAGATGCTCACGATCAAGTCCGACGACACCGTCGGGCGCGTCAAGGCCTACGAGGCGATCGTCAAGGGCGAGAACATCGCCGAGCCCTCGATCCCGGAGTCCTTCAAAGTGCTGCTCAAGGAGATGCAGTCGCTGGCGCTCGACGTCAACGTCGTCTCCGAGGAGGGCCAGCGTGCCGAGATGCGAGACGAGGACGACGACCTGCTGCGCGCAGCCGAGGAGCTCGGAATCGACCTGTCCGGCGTACGCGCTCCAGCCCCGGCCGGCGCCGACGAGGAGCTCGAGGAGGAGGAGGAAGAAGAGGAGGAGGAGGAGGGCGCCGCTGCCGCGACGCCCGACGCCGAGGCGAGCGAGGACAGCGAGGCTGCTCCGCAAGACAGCGCCGGGGAGGAGCTCGGGGTCGACGACGGCCTCGACGTCAACGCGCTGCTCGGCGAGGGCGTCGGCGAGCTCGACATCGAGGCGCTTGCGCAGGACGTTCCCGACGAGGACCTGATCGAGGAGACCGAGACGTAGGCCCTCGAGGCCGAGCGTGCGCGCGCGAGCGCCTCGCACGCTCCTCCCGCGACCGGTCCGGCGGGAGTGCGCTCAGCTCTCGAAGCAGGACCGGCAGGCGCAACGGCGCCCCCAGCTCCCACCAATCCGGCGCCCAGTCACAGCCCACGGCATCCGGCCCGACCCCCAGCGACAGAACCCCGGCTAACCCAGACACCATTCGGCCCATCCCCAGCCAACAGCACCCGGCCCATCCCCAGCCAACAGCACCCGGCCCATCCCCAGCCAACAGCACCCGGCCCATCCCCAGCCAGAAAGACTCGCGCCATGATCGACATCAATAACTTCGACGCAATCGAGATATCGCTCGCCTCCTCCAAGCAGATCCGTGGCTGGAGCTCCGGCGAGGTCACCAAGCCTGAGACGATCAACTACCGCACGCTCAAGCCCGAGAAGGACGGCCTGTTCTGCGAGCGCATCTTCGGTCCGACCAAGGACTGGGAGTGCTACTGCGGCAAGTACAAGCGCGTCCGCTACAAGGGCATCGTGTGCGAGCGCTGCGGCGTCGAGGTGACGCGCTCGAAGGTTCGCCGCGAGCGCATGGGCCACGTCGATCTGGCGGCGCCCGTCAGCCACATCTGGTTCTTCAAGGGCGTCCCCTCGCGGATCGGCTACCTGCTGGACATGGCGCCCAAGGAACTCGAGAAGGTCCTGTACTTCGCCGCCTCGATCGTCACCTGGGTCGATGAGGAGGCGCGCGCCAAGGATCTCGAGTCGCTCGAGCAAGAGGTCAACAAGGTCCTCGACTCCTACGCCGCCGAGCGCGAGGAGCGGCTGCTGGAGCTGCGCGAGTCGCTCGCGCGCCGCGAGAAGTACCTCGAGAGCGGCAAGCAGACCAACTTCAACGACGAAGATCACCTGTGGGCCGACTCGCTCGACGTCAACCTGGCCAAGATCTCCGAGGAAGAGCGCGAGAAGCTGCTCAAGGAGCTGCGCAAGGCCTTCGACGCAGACATCGCCGACACCGAGGCCTATATCGAGGACGCCGCCGAGCGCATGCGCAGCGTTTGGGAGCTGTTCAAGACGATGGAGCCCAAGCAGATCGAGCACGACGAGACGACCTTTCGCGAGCTCAAGGAGCGCTTCGGCTCGCCCTACGGGTTCGGCGAGTACTTCCGCGGCGGCATGGGGGCCGAGGCCGTCAGGGATCTGCTCGAACAGGTCGACCTGCAGGCCGAACGCCAGGAGCTCGAGGATCAGGTCAAGACCGCCAAGGGCCAGAAGCAGGCCCGCGCCGTCAAGCGCCTGAAGGTCGTCAGCGCCTTCATCCAGTCCGGCAACAAGCCCGACATGATGGTCCTCGACGCAGTCCCGGTGATCCCGCCCGAGCTGCGCCCGATGGTCCAGCTCGACGGCGGCCGCTTCGCCACGTCCGACCTCAACGACCTCTACCGGCGCGTCATCAACCGCAACAACCGCCTCAAGCGCCTGCTCGACCTCGGCGCGCCCGAGATCATCGTCAACAACGAGAAGCGTATGCTCCAGGAGGCCGTCAACGCGCTGTTCGACAACGGCCGCCGCGGGCGCCCCGTGACCGGTCCCGGCAACCGGCCGCTGAAGTCCCTCTCGGACATGCTCAAGGGCAAGCAGGGCCGCTTCCGCCAGAACCTGCTCGGCAAGCGCGTGGACTACTCGGGCCGCTCGGTGATCGTCGCCGGCCCCTATCTGAAGCTGCACCAGTGCGGGCTGCCGAAGATCATGGCGCTCGAGCTGTTCAAGCCGTTCATCATGGCGCGCCTGGTGGAGCGCAAGTCCGCCCAGAACATCAAGGCCGCCAAGAAGATGGTCAACTCGATGATCGGCGAGGTCTGGGATGTGCTCGAGGAGGTCATCCACGAGCACCCGGTGCTGCTCAACCGCGCCCCCACCCTTCACCGGCTGGGGATCCAGGCGTTCGAGCCACTGCTGGTCGAGGGCAAGGCGATCCAGGTCCACCCGCTCGTCTGCCACGCCTTCAACGCCGACTTCGACGGCGACCAGATGGCCGTGCACCTGCCGCTGTCGGCGGAGGCACAGGCCGAGGCGCGGATCCTGATGCTGTCCTCCAACAACATCCTCTCGCCCGCCCACGGCGCGCCGCTGGCCACGCCAACGCAGGACATGATCCTGGGCGCCTACTACCTGACCTACGGTCCCGACGCGGAGGAGCTGCTGGCAAAACGCGAACTGCTCGTCGGCGACAAGTGGCCCTCCTCAGAGCCACGCCCGCACGTGTTCAGGACCGCGCAGGAGGCCGAGCTCTCCTACGAGGCGGGCGTCATGAAGCTGCACGACCTCGCCGAGTTCCGTCCCTTCGGCCGCGAGGGCGGGCACGTGCTCAGCACGGTCGGGCGGATCATCTACAACGATCGCATCGAGCGCGCCCTGGCCGAGGCCCTGGGCGAGGACTTCGACGCCACCAAGTACGCGTTCGTCAATCAATCGATGAAGAAGCGCGACACCACGCGCCTGATCGACGCGCTGGTGCAGACCTACGGCGCCACCACGGTCTCACTCGTGCTCGACGCCTTCAAGGATCTCGGCTTCAAGTACGCCACGCAGGCCGGCATCACGATCTCCAAGAACGACGTCGTCGTGCCTCCCAATAAGCAGTCGATCCTCGACAAGTACGAGGCGCAGGTGGCCGAGATCTCCGACCAGTACGACATGGGGCTGATCACCCACGAGGAGCGTCATGAGGCCGTCGTCGAGAGGTGGAACGCCGCCACCGACGAGGTCGCCGACGCGATGATCGAGAACCTCGATGAGCTCAACCCGATCTTCATGATGGCCAACTCGGGGGCGCGCGGCTCGTTCAAGCAGATCCGCCAGCTGGCCGGCATGCGCGGGCTGATGGCCAACCCCAAGGGCGAGATCATCGAGCGCCCGATCAAGGCCAACTTCGTCGAGGGCCTGTCCGTGCTCGAGTACTTCATCTCCACGCACGGCGCCCGAAAGGGACTGGCGGACACCGCGCTGCGCACCGCCGACTCGGGCTACCTGACGCGGCGCCTGGTCAACGTCGCGCAGGACGTGATCATCCGCGAAGACGACTGTGCCACCGAGGAGTACATCGAGATGGCCGTCTGGGCCGACGGCGAGAACCTCAACGAACACCTCGTCGGGCGCATCGCCGCCCAGCCGATCAAGACCAAGCGCGGGCGCATGCTCGTTGAGCAGGGCGCCGAAATCGGCCGCGATGACCTGGCCGAGATCGCCGGGGCGTTCGAGGACGACCACGCCAAGGGCCTGCCGGTCGCCATGCCCGTGCGCTCGGTGCTCAAGTGCCAGGCGCCCAGCGGAGTCTGCCGCGCCTGCTACGGGCGCGCGATGGCCACCGGCGCCATGGCCCAAATCGGCGACGCCGTCGGGATCATCGCCGCGCAGTCGATCGGCGAGCCCGGCACGCAGCTGACGATGCGCACGTTCCACACCGGCGGCGTCGCCGGCGCGGACATCACGCACGGTCTGCCGCGCATCGTCGAGCTGTTCGAGGCGCGCAAGCCCAAGGGGCTCGCGAAGATCGCCGAGCAGGACGGCACCGTCACGATCGAAGAGTCCGAGAAGGCGCTCACGGTCACGATCACCGACGAGGCCGGCGAGGAGCACCGCCACTCCTTCCCGAGGCGCACCCGCCTGTTCGTCTCCGAGGGCGAGCAGATCCAGGCCGGGCGCCAGCTCAACGAGGGCTCGCTGTATCCGCACGAGCTGCTCGCCATCCGCGGGCGCACCGAGACCGAGCAGTACCTCGTCAAGGAGGTCCAGGAGGTCTACAAGTCCCAGGGCGTCAACATCAACGACAAGCACATCGAGCTGATCGTGCGCCAGATGCTCAAGAAGGTCAGGGTCGACCAGAAGGGCGACACCGACTACCTGCCCGGCCAGTTCGTCGATCGCTTCGAATTCGCCCGGGCCAACGGCGAGATCGCCGACGGCGGCGGCGAGGCCGCGCAGTTCGAGGACATCATCCTCGGCATCACCAAGGCGTCGCTGAACACCGACTCGTTCCTGTCGGCGGCCTCCTTCCAGGAGACCACCAAGGTGCTCACCGACGCCGCTCTGGAGGGCAAGACCGATCGCCTCAATGGCCTCAAGGAGAACGTGATCATCGGCAAGCTGATTCCGGCCGCGACCGGCCTCACGCGCTACCGCCGGATCGAGATCGAGCCCGCTGAACCGCTCCCGCGCGCGATCGACGACGTCGGCCTGCTCGACCAGGAGGAGATCGCGGCCGAGCTGGGCCTCTCGGGTGGCGAAAGCCTCTCGTACGGGAACGAGTTCGACGCCGACCTGGCATCGCTCGAGAAGATCGGCGCCGGCGCCTCGGACCCCGGGTTCGTCGAGGAGCTCGCCGACCTCGAGGTCCCCGGCGACGAGCACGACGGCGAGTAGCGTGCCCGTGTGTCGAACGCTCCTTCGGCCAGGACGAAAGTGCGCCGCGTGCCCGCGCGCGCGGCGTACCACCACGCCAGCGTAGAGGCGATCCTCGACGACCGGCGCTCACCCAGGCAGGCTCGGGTCAGGCCGTGGACTCATGGACTCGTGGGCTCAGTCAGGCCGCGAACGGCCGGGAGCGCGGGTGCCGCTCACCCAGGCGGCGCCGGTCCTGCGATCTCGCGTGGAAACTCGCGCAGCAGCTCCAGTAGTGACGCCGGCTCGGGCGCGTCTTGGCCGCGCGCGTCGGCGTCGTTCGCGAGCGCGAACAGTCGCTCTACGAACTGCTCCCAGCGCAGCGCCGGACGCATCTGGATGCGCACGTGGGCGGGCCGTTCGCTCGGATTCCAAGCCTCGTGCGCCACGCCGGGGAGCGCCACCACGGTGTCACCTGGTCCGCTCACGTGCTCGACTCCATCGATTCGAAAGCACGCGCTGCCCGCGATCACCTCCCAGCGCTCTTCCATCTGCGGGTGTCTGTGCTCCGGCGCGCGCCGGCCGGGCCGCGTCCAGTGGGCGTCCATCTCCAACAGCTCGCCCGCCGTCTCGCCGGCCGTGCGCCGGAACACGATGCGCTCCCCGCTGATCGGGTTCACCAGCTCATCGCCCGCGCGCGCCATCGCCCCTCGATCCTTCCATACAGGGCTGTAGCCTGGACGTTGCGATGAGCGAGCTCAGACGGCGCCCTCGGTAGCGCGATGTGGGACGAGCTGACGGCGCGCCTCGAGGGTCAGGTCGTGGTGCTCGAGCCGCTCGCGGCTCTTCACGAGCAGGCGCTTTTCGAAGCCGCCCAGCATCCCGAGATCTGGACGTGGCTCGCGCCGATCGGCAACGGGCGCGACTACTTCTCGGCCTGGCTCGAGGCCAGCCTCGCGGAGGCCCAGGCGGGGCGGGAGGGGGTGTTCGCGACCGTCGACCGCGCCAGCGGAGCTGCCGTCGGCAGCACGCGCTACATGAACCTGCGCGAGGCGCACCGCGGCCTGGAGATCGGCTGGACCTGGCTCACGCCGGCGATGTGGGGAACCGGCGCCAACATCGAGGCCAAGCTGCTGATGCTGACGCACGCGTTCGAGCAGCTCGAGTGCATGCGTGTCGAGTTCAAGACCGATGCTCGCAACGTGCGCTCGCGCGCGGCGCTCGCAGCTCTGCCGGCCCAATTCGAGGGCATCTTGCGCAGGCACATGCTCATGCCCGGCGTTGGCGTGCGCGACTCGGCCTATTACAGCGTCATCGACGATGACTGGCCTGCCGTCCGCGCCAACCTGCAGCGCCGCCTTGCGATCGCGCGATCACGGCCCGCCGAGCCCGAGCGCCCAGCTCCTCAGCAGTGAGGCCTCGCGCGCGGTCAGCCCGCGCGCGGGCTCCGTCTGGACGAGCAGCGTCGGCGCGTGTCGCTGCGCCGCCCACTCGTGGCAGGCGTCATTGAAGGAATCGTCGACCCACGCGAGCGCGCGTGCCCGCGCGTGGCGCTCGATCGCCGCGAGCTTCCAATGCGCGCCCAACGATCCAGCCCCATTCGACCGGCGCTCGAAGCGCAAGAACGGCATATCGGCCGGCAGGCCCAGGAGGTGTGGCAGGTGTTCGCCCGCCTTCTCCTCCCAGCCGCTCGCCCACACGAGCTCGAAGCACTCGCCGAGCTCGAGCAGGTGCTCGGCTGCAGCGTGCGACAGGAAGTGAGGCGTGCCTTCGATCGTGCACAGCGACCCGGCGAGACCATCGGGAACACCGAACAGCGAGATCACGCCGTCGATGTCGACCATCAGCAACGGCTTGGATCCGGATGGAGGATCCGGCCCGGCGCGGGGTGGAGGATCTTTAGCTCGCACAGAGGTTGGCCTCAGTAATGTGCCGTGATCGAGTGCGGCCAGTAAAGCAGCGCACCGTTCTTGCCGATCGGCTGTCCGGACGGGCGTGGGGGACGCCCACCGCAAAGACAGACGTCGCCGGTCCGCACTCGAGCCTTCTCATCCAACACCAGAGTCAGATTCCCACCCCCGCATGACCCTCGCCATCGGCATCCTGCTCGCGCTCGCCTGCGCCCTCGTAGCCAATTTCGGCTTCTTCTACAAGTACAAGGGCGCCAACGCCGCTCCGGCCGTACAGGTCCGCCACCCGCTGCGCTCCGCTCGCGAGCTGTTCGCCTCGAAGTGGTTCTCGATCGGGATGGCCGTGGCGACCGCGAGCTGGGCCCTCCACGTCGCCGCGCTCGCGCTGGCGCCGATGTCGGTGATCCAGGTCTCGCTGGCCGCCGGCGTCGTTCTGATCGCGGTCATGGCCGATCGCATCTTCGGCTTCCATGTGGGCCCGCGTCAGTGGCTCGGACTGATGGCGACCGGCATCGGCCTGGTCGTGCTCGGCCTGACGCTGCCTGCCATGCACGGAGCACACTCGCAGTTCTCGCAGGCGGCCATGATCTCCTTCGAGGCCGGCCTGTTCGGGATCGGCGGCCTGCTGATCATGGGTCCGCGCATCGGTGGTCCGGCAGAGCATCACGGCATCATGCTCGGCGCCGCCGCCGGCATCCTGTTCGGCGTCTCGGACACGTCCATCAAGGCCCTCACCGGCATCGTGGGCGCGCACGGGCCCCTGGCGGTCCTGCTCAGCCCCTGGCTCGCCGTCGCCGTGCTCGCATCGATCATCGCCTTCTATGCGTCGGCCCGCGGCCTGCAAGACGGAGACGCCGTGCCCGTCATCGCTGTCACCGGCACGGCCGCCAACATCGCCGGCGTGGCCGGCGGCATCGTCGTGTTCGGTGATCCGATGGCGGGCAGCCCCGCCGGGGTCGTGCTCGAGTCACTGGCCTTCGTGCTCGTGATCGTCGCCTGCGCCCTGATGCCCGCCCCCGTACGCTCCGCCGGCATCGCCCCCGCGACCAGCTGACCCGCACCTGCCCGTCGGGCTGACCCGTTGCGCGCGGGGTGGCCGCTGGGCGCGCGAGGACTGGGACGCGCGATCGACCTCGCGCGCCCTCGTCGGGCTGACCCGTTGCGCGCGGGGTCGCCGCGGGGCGCGCGACGGCTGGGGCGCGCGGTCGACTCGGCGCGCGCGACAGCGACCCGCCCGCCGGGCTGTTCCGGGCGCATCGCGCCCGCTGCTACCATCCCGGACCTGATGCCGACCACCTCACAGCTGGTGCGCAAGGGGCGCATCGCCCCCAAGAAGAAGCTCGCGACCCCGGGCCTGAAGTCCGGCAAGGGCCGCAAGAAGAAGGTGGCCGCGCCACAGCGTCGCGGCGTCTGCACGCGCGTCTACACGACGACCCCGAAGAAGCCCAACTCGGCATTGCGCAAGGTCGCGCGCGTGCGCATCTCCGGCTCGATCGAAGTCACCGCCTACATCCCCGGCGAGGGCCACAACCTGCAGGAGCACTCGGTCGTGCTCGTCCGCGGCGGGCGCGTCAAGGACCTGCCGGGGGTGCGCTACAAGGTCGTGCGCGGAACACTCGACGCCGCCGGCGTCAGCGACCGCAAAAAGGCCCGCTCGCAGTACGGCGTCAAGAGGAAGTAGCAGCGGACCGCCGCCATGCCGCGCCGCGCAGCTGCCCAGGTCCGCCCGCTCGAGGCCGACCCTGTCCACCGCTCCAAACTGGTCCAGCAGGTCATCAACAAGGTGATGCTCGACGGCAAGAAGTCGATCGCCGAGCAGATCGTCTACGACGCGCTGGCGCTGCTCGGCGAGCGCTCCGATCGCGAGCCCATCGAGCTGCTCGAAGCTTCGGTCAAGGCGCTCACGCCGTCGCTCGAGGTCCGCTCGCGGCGAGTCGGCGGTGCCACCTACCAGGTGCCCGTCGAGGTGCCTACCCGGCGTGCGCGCACGCTCGCGGTCCGCTGGCTGGTCGAGTTTGCGCGCCAGCGCCGCGAGAAGACGATGGCCCAGCGCCTGGCGGGCGAGCTCCAGGATGCCCAGTCTCAGCAGGGCGGCGCCTACAAGCGCAAGGACGACATCTACCGTATGGCTCAGGCCAACAAGGCCTTCGCGCACTACCGCTGGTAGCCGCTGCGGTCTACCCCGCGTCGTCGTCTTGCGCGGGGCAGTCCGCCGCGTCCTCGAACACCGCGCTCAGCCGCTCCAGCACGCGCGTTGCCGCCCGCAGTTCACGTGCGCTGAGGCCGTCCAGCGCGTGCTCCCAGCGACGCTGCCAGGTCGCGCGCTTGGCCAGGATCTTGCGCCGGCCCTGCGGAGTCAGGCGCGACACGACCACGCGTCGGTCGCTCTGCGAGCGAACCCGCTCGACCTGCCCGGACACGGCGAGATGATCGAGCATCTGGGTCACCGCCGCGGGCGATAGCCGCGCCGCGGCGGCCAGCTCTCCGGCGGGCAGCTCACCCCGCTCGTACAGCTCGATCAGCAGCTCGAACTGGGCGTGACTGAGCTCTGAGCCGCCGAGGTGCGTGTCGCGCCCGCGCATCCTGATCACGCCGCGAAACACCCGCCTGAAGGCCCGGCCGAGGTCGGTCAGGTCCGTGCTCCACGCCTCGCCGTCGCGCGCCGGCGGGGCGGCAGCCGTTGCGCTGACCGACGCGGGCGCGGCCGGCTTGGCTCCCGCCTGGCTCGTGGTGGCGTTGGTCGCGCGCGTGCTCATCGAGTGTCTCCTACGCGCCGAGCGCCTCAGCCGCGGATTCCGCTCCCGGGGCGTGCCCGCGCTCGGTGCGCGGGTTCTCGGCACGCAGCAGCATCGTGCACGGGATCAACGACAGCGCCGCGATCCCGAGTGCCCACCAGTAGGCCGTGTCGAACGCGCTCGCGTGCTGCTCGGGCGTGATCGCGTGCGCGCCCGCGCGCTGTAGCACGACCGCCAGCACCGCCGTGCCCAACGCGCCGCCGAGGCGCTGCAGGGCGTTGATCTGCGGCGTGGCATCGGACACCTGGTCGGGACGCATCGACGCGAACGCCGCGGTCATCGCCGGCATGAAGCACAGCCCGATGCTCAAACCGCGCACCACCAGCACCAGCGAGATCGCCACAAACGAGGTGTGCGCGCCGACAAACGTGAGCGGGAGCGTGCTCACGCACAGCAGCGACACGCCTGCGATCGCCACGCGTCCGCCGCCGAAGCGTTCGGTCAATCGGCTTGCCAGCGGCATCGCCGCGAGCGCCCCGATCCCCTGCGGACCGGTCAGCAGCCCGGTGGCGATCACGCTCTGGCCGCGCACCTGCTGGTAGTACAGCGGCACCAGGATCATCGCGCCGAACAGCGCCGCGCCGAGGCCGAAGTTGGTGAACGCCGCCCCGGCGAACACGCGATTGGCGTACATGCGGATGTCCAGCAGCGGACGCTCGACGCGCAGCGCGTGCAGGCAGAACAGCACCGTCAATGCGATTCCCGCGATCACCGGCACGATCACTTCGCTCGAGCCCAGGGGCGCCCCCGAGCCGGCCTGGCTGACGCCGTAGATCAGCGACGCCGAGCCGATCGGCAGCAACGCCAAGCCCAACACGTCTAGACGCCCCGCCTCGCCCGCGTCGGTGTGTGGCAGGAGCTTCCAGCCGAGCGCAAACGCGATCGCGCCGATCGGGACGTTCACGAAGAAGATCCAGGACCAGTGCAGGTGCTCCAGGATCACACCGCCGACCACCGGGCCGAGGATCGGCGCGATCATCGCCGGCATCGACACCACGCCCATCACCTTGCCCATCTGCTGAGGGCCCGCGACCTGGGCCATGATCATCATCGCCACCGGCATGATCATGCCGCCGCCGGCGCCCTGCAGCACGCGGAACACCACCAGCGAGGTCAGCGAGCCGGCCAGGCCGCACAGCGCCGATCCGACCGTGAAGAGCACCAGCGAGACCATGTAGACCCGCTTGGCGCCGAACCGCCGCGCCGCCCAGCCCGACACCGGGATCACCGCAGCCAGCGACAGCAGATAGCCGGTGATCACCCATTGCACCTGCGAGAGCGGGCTGTGCAGGTCACGCGAGAGCGTGTTCAGCGCCACGTTCACGATCGTGGTGTCGAGGATCGACATGATCATCCCGAGGATCACCACGCCGCACACCACCCACACGTGTCGTTCGATGCGGCCCGATGTGTAGCTCACAGGCGAGCCAGTCGGCCCTTTGCCCGCCGTCGATGTCGCCTGCGGGGAGAGCCCTGTGGTGGGTTGCTCCACTGCCAGCCCAGTCTGTGGGGAGAGCCCTGCCGTCGGGTGCTCTGCTCCCGGCGCAGCCCGGGCTGGCGCGCTATTGGCGCTAGTCTGCGGAGAGCTGGTCGAGGGAGCGCCTGTCGATCTCGGCGAAGACATTTGGTACCGAAAGTTTAGGTACCGAATGTTTGCCTTTCAAGGGGCTCCCGGCTTGTGTGCGCCGGATCACACTTCGGCGCTTGTTCCCTGAGGAGACCCCGCGCCCAACGATCGTTCGAGCTTTCTCGTTGAGCCGCGCAGCACTCCCGACAGAAGCCCCGAAGTCCTCTGCTATAGTCGGCCGCGGCCAGCCTGGGTGCCGTTGTGAGGGCAGGCCGCAGCGAAGTCAAGCTTCAAGAATGGAGACCTCGAGCAGATAACGACGCGAGCCGGTCTGGCCATAGGACCTGTAGCGCGCGTGGGCCCGAGGGGCCCATTTTTTTGGTCTCAGGGCCACGTCAGCCGGGCTTCACAGGACCTTCACTCCACAGACCTCACCAGCGCTCAACGAACCTCTGAAACCGGACGTCACGACCATGCCACGCAAGTTCAGCCTCCAGAACACCCGCAACATCGGGATCATGGCGCACATCGACGCCGGCAAGACCACCACCACGGAGCGCATCCTCTACTACACCGGGCGCACCTACAAGATCGGTGAGGTCCACGAGGGCGCCGCCACGATGGACTGGATGGAACAGGAGCAGGAGCGCGGCATCACGATCACCTCGGCCGCCACCACCGCCGAGTGGAAGGGCCATCGCATCAACATCATCGACACGCCCGGCCACGTCGATTTCACCGTCGAGGTCGAGCGCTCGCTGCGCGTGCTCGATGGGGCGATCGCGCTGTTCGACTCGGTCGCCGGCGTCGAGCCGCAGTCCGAGACCGTATGGCGCCAGGCCGACAAGTACCACGTCCCGCGCATCGCCTACATCAACAAGATGGACCGTATCGGTGCCGACTTCGAGCAGGCCGTGCAGACGATGGTCAACCGGCTCGGCGCCCACCCGGTGCCGATCCAGCTGCCGATCGGGGTCGAGAGCGACTTTGCAGGGGTCATCGACCTCGTCACGATGAAGGCCGTCGTCTACAAGGACGAGCTCGGCACCGAACAGGAGACCGTCGAGATTCCCGAGCACTTGGCCGAGGCCGCCGCGGCAGCGCGCGAGCACCTGCTCGAGGAGGTCTCGCACTATGACGACGGCCTGCTCGAGCTGATCCTGGAGGAGGCCGAGATCTCACCGGAGCGTCTCAAGCAGGCCATCCGCAAGGCCGCGCTGCAGATCGAGATGACCCCCGTGCTATGCGGGTCCTCATTCAAGAACAAGGGCGTTCAGCCGCTGCTCGACGCCGTCATCGACTACCTGCCCTCGCCGCTCGACGTGCCGCCTGTGACCGGCACCGAACTGGTTCGCGGCGAGGAGGGCGAGCGCGAGGTCACGCGCAAGGCCGACGACGGCGAACCGTTCGCGGCGCTCGCGTTCAAGATCATGGCCGACCCCTACGTCGGCAAGCTCACCTACTTCCGCGTCTATTCCGGCCATCTGCAGTCCGGCTCGCGCGTGCTCAACGTCAACAGCGGGCGCACCGAGCGGATCGGGCGCATCCTGATGATGCACGCCAACGACCGCGAGGAGGTGCCGGAGATCTACGCCGGTGACATCGCCGCCGCCGTCGGCATCAAGCAGGTGGTCACAGGCGACACGCTCGCCGCCCCCGATGCGCCGATCCGTCTCGAGACGATCGACTTCCCCGAGCCCGTGATCAAGGTCGCGGTCGAGCCGAAAACCAAGGCCGACCAGGAGAAGATGTCGATTGCCCTCGGTCGGCTCGCCGAGGAGGACCCGACCTTCCAGGTGCGCAGCAACGAGGAAACCGGCCAGACCGAGATCTCCGGCATGGGCGAGCTGCACCTGGAGGTGCTCGTCGACCGCATGAAGCGCGAGTTCGGCGTCGAGGCCAATGTGGGGCGCCCGCAGGTCTCCTATCGCGAGACCGTGCGCGGCTCGGCGGATAAGGTCGAAGGCCGCTTCGTGCGTCAGACCGGTGGGTCGGGACAGTTCGGCGTCGTCTACATCAACCTCGAGCCCGCACCCGGCGAGGGCTTTGACTTCGTCAACAAGATCAAGGGCGGCGCGATCCCCTCAGAGTTCATCCCCGCCGTCGAGAAGGGCGTCGAGGAGGCCCTCGAGAACGGTGTCAAGGCCGGCTATCCGATGGTCAACGTGCGCGTCACGCTCACCGACGGCAAGTACCACGAGGTCGATTCCTCGGAGATCGCCTTCAAGGTGGCCGGCTCGCTCGCGCTGAAAGAGGCCGCCAAACGCGCCAAACCGGTGCTGCTCGAGCCGATCTTCGCGGTCGAGGTCGTCACCCCCGAGGACTTCATGGGGGACGTGATGGGCGATCTGTCCCGCCGCCGTGGCCATCTGGAGGGCTCGGAGCAGCGTGGCAACGCCCTGGCGATCCACGCGCGGGTTCCCCTCAGCGAGATGTTCGGGTATGCCACCGACCTGCGCTCGAACACGCAGGGACGCGCCACCTACACGATGCAGTTCGAGGGCTATGAGGAGGTTCCGCCGAACATCGCCGAGAAGATCATCGAAGCGCGCACCGGGGAGCCTGTGCCGGCCTAGGGCAGGAGCGAGCAGTCGGTCCAGGCCAGACCGCGCCATCCAGGCAAGATCACGCCCGCAAGCAACAGCGCTCAGGTCCAAGCAGGGCGCAACATCCAGACCAGCTACACACGAACAATCGCATTCAGATAGATTTCCCAGGTTCGCCGTTCTTACCGGCGGGCATACAAGTCGATACAGGAGCGAAGCAAAGTGGCGAAGCAGAAGTTCGAGCGCGACAAGCCGCACGTCAACGTCGGGACCATCGGTCACATCGACCATGGCAAGACGACGCTGACCGCTGCGATCACGACCGTGCTGGCCGAGCATGGGGGCGCCGAAGCGCGCAGCTTCGAGGAGATCGACAACGCTCCCGAGGAGAAGGAACGCGGGATCACGATCGCCACCTCCCACGTCGAGTACCAGACCGAGAAGCGCCACTACGCCCACGTCGACTGCCCCGGACACGCCGACTACGTCAAGAATATGATCACCGGCGCCGCCCAGATGGACGGCGCGATCCTGGTGGTCTCCGCCGCCGACGGGCCGATGCCCCAGACGCGCGAGCACATCCTGCTGGCGCGCCAGGTCGGCGTCCCCTACATCGTCGTATTTCTCAACAAGGCCGACATGGTCGACGACCAAGAGCTGCTCGAACTGGTCGAGGTCGAGGTTCGCGAGCTGCTCTCCGAATACGACTTCCCGGGCGATGACATCCCCTTCATCACGGGCTCGGCACTCAAGGCGCTCGAAGGCGACGAGGCTTCCAAGCAGAAGATCCTCGACCTCGCCGAGGCGCTCGACACGTACATACCCGAGCCCGTGCGCGAGCTCGACAAGCCCTTCCTGATGCCGGTCGAGGATGTCTTCTCGATCACCGGCCGCGGCACCGTCGCCACTGGGCGCGTCGAGCAGGGCGTCATCAACACCGGCGACACCGTCGAGATCGTCGGCATTCACGACACCACCTCGACCGTCGTCACCGGCGTCGAGATGTTCCGCAAGATCCTCGACCAGGGCCAAGCCGGCGACAACGTCGGCTGCCTGCTGCGCGGCACCAAGCGCGAGGAGATCGAGCGCGGCCAGGTGCTCTGCAAGCCCGGCTCGATCACGCCCCATACCAAGTTCAAGTCCGAGGTCTACGTGCTCAAGAAGGAGGAGGGTGGCCGCCATACCCCGTTCTTCTCGGGCTACCGGCCGCAGTTCTACTTCCGCACCACCGACGTCACGGGCGTGGCAAAGCTGCCCGACGGCGTCGAGATGGTCATGCCCGGGGACAACGTCCAGATGGAGATCGAGCTGATCCAGCCGATCGCGATGGACCAGGGCCTGCGCTTCGCCATCCGGGAGGGTGGGCGCACGGTCGGCTCGGGCGTGGTCAGCGAGATCGTCGAGTAACCAGCGCGCGCCCAGGCATCGCCGGCGGCGCCGCGCTCAACCGCAGTCCGATACGACTAACCAAAATCCCGTCCGAGTGACGGGCAGGGGGCGGATTCTGCTCATACGAGAATCCGCCCTCTCGCACGCTTCACCAGCAAACCAGACTTCACGCAGCGCAGATCAGCTTCCCACCCATTCGAGCCCAGACATGGCATCAGCTTCACAAAACAAGATCCGCATCAGGCTCAAGGCCTACGACACCTCGGCGATCGAGAGCGCTGCCAAGGAGATCGTCGAGACCGCCACGCGTACCGGCGCCACCGTGTCCGGGCCGGTGCCGCTGCCGACGGAGAAGAACGTGTACTGCGTGATCCGCTCGCCGTTCAAGGACAAGGACTCGCGCGAGCACTTCGAGGTGCGCACGCACAAGCGCCTGATCGACATCCACCAGCCGACTCCCAAGACGGTCGACTCGCTGCAGCGGCTCGACCACCTGCCCGCCGGCGTCGACATCGAGATCCGTCTCGCCACGTAAGTATGTCCGCGATCCTCGCCAAGAAGCTCGGCATGACCCAGCTGTTCCTCGAGGACGGAACCGTTGCGCGAGTCACGGTGCTCGAGGCCGGACCCTGTCCGGTGACCGCGATCCGCACCGCGGAGCGCGACGGCTACGACGCCGTGCAGCTCGCGTTCGGCCAGGCGCGCGAGAAGCATCTGAGCAAAGCCGAGCTCGGGCATCTGCGGAAAGCCGGCGCCCCGCCCCTACGCCACCTGGCCGAGTTTCGCGGCCAGGCCGGCGAGCTGCGGCTAGGAGACACCGTGACGGTCGACGCCTTTGACGTCGGCACGCACGTGAAGATCGCCGGCGTCTCCAAGGGCAAGGGCTTTCAGGGCACGATCAGGCGCCACAACTTCAAGCGCGGCCCCAAGTCGCACGGCTCGCACAACGTGCGCGCGCCTGGCTCGATCGGGGCGTCCGCCACGCCTTCGCGCGTCCTGCCCGGGATACGCGGCCCCGGCCACATGGGTGCCCGGCGCGCGACCCAGACCGGTCTCGAGGTGGTGGTGGTCGACGCCGCCAAGAACCTGCTGATGGTCCGCGGGTCGGTTCCCGGCGCCACCGGCGGCGTGGTGGAGGTGCGTGGCGATGCCTGAGTCGGGCACACGCGCGCGCGAGCGCGCTCAGGCGCCGGCCGCGCTCGAGGCGCCGGTGCTTGGAGGCTCCGCGAGCTCCTCCGGCCAGAAGGCCAAGCTGGCGGGCGCAGCGTTCGCCGCCCGCTTTCATGAGCCGCTCGTGCACCAGAGCGTCCGCGCCGAGCAGGCTGCGCGCCGGCGCGGGACCGCGGCCACCAAAACCCGCGGCCTGGTCTCCGGCGGCGGCGCCAAGCCGTGGCGCCAGAAGGGCACCGGACGCGCGCGCGCCGGCTCGAGCCGCTCGCCCGTGTGGACCGGCGGCGGTACCGTGTTCGGGCCCAAACCCCGCTCCTACACGTTCAAGGTCAACCGCAAGGAGCAGCGTGCCGCCCTGCGCTCCGCCCTCTCGCTGCACGCCACTCGGGGCTCGATCGCGGTGCTCGACACGGCTGCCTTCACCGAGCCGAAGACCCGCCAGGCCGCGGAGCTGCTGGACGATTGGCGCTCGCCGGCCGAGGCGCTGCCGGCACTGGTCGTGCTCGATCCGGACGAGTCGGCCGCCGCGCTCTCGTTTCGCAACCTCGAGCGGGTCGCGGTCCTGACCCACGCCGATGTCGGCATCGCCGATCTCGTCCGCGCCGCCTCGCTGCTGCTGTCGCAGACCGCCCTGGATGCACTCACCCAGCGCGCCGGTGCGTCAGGCAATGCGCAGGCGCCAGAGGGAGGTAGGTGATGGACCCCTCGCAGGTGATAATCAGGCCGGTCGTCTCGGAGAAGAGCTACGTTCTCTCCGAGGCCAACCGTTACACATTCAGGGTTCACGGCGACGCGCACAAGACCCAGATCCGCCAGGCCGTCCAGGAGCTCTTCGAGGTGAACGTCGTCGGCGTCCGCACGCTGAGCGTCAAGTCCAAGCCCAAGCGCCGTGGCGCCGTGCGCGGCCGCACGCGCGCCTGGAAGAAGGCGATCGTCGAGATTGAGGCCGGCCAGCAGATTCCGATCTTTCACGGGCTCAGCGCGCTCGACTAGGGAAAGGGAAAGGCGAGAACCGCACGATGGCGATCCGAAAACCAAAGCCCACCAGCCCAGGCAGGCGCTTCGCCTCCTATCCCGACTTCGCCGAGGTCACCAAGCCAAAGCCCGAGAAGACGCTCGTCGAAGGCCTGACCAAGAGCGGCGGGCGCAACGCGCGCGGCCGCAAGACCGCGCGCCATCGCGGCGGCGGCGCCAAGCGCGCCTACCGGCGGATCGATTTCAAGCGCCGCAAGGACGGTGTGCCCGCCAGGGTCGCCGCGATCGAGTACGACCCCAACCGCTCGGCCTATATCGCGTTGCTGCACTACGCCGACGGTGAGAAGCGCTACATCCTGGCGCCCCAGCGCCTGACGGTCGGCATGACCGTCGCCTCCGGCGACGATGCCGATATCGCCGTGGGCAACTGCCTGGCGCTCGCGCGCATGCCCGTCGGCACCGTCGTGCACAACGTCGAGCTGCAGCCCGGTCGCGGCGGCCAGATGGCTCGCTCCGCGGGTGCCGCGGTGCAGCTGATGGCGCGAGACGGCGAGATGGCCACGCTGCGCCTGCCCTCCGGCGAGATGCGGCTCGTGCGCGCCGAGTGCCGCGCCACCGTTGGCACGATCGGCAACGCCGACCACCAGAACGTGAAGATCGGCAAGGCCGGGCGCAAGCGCCACCTCGGTGTGCGCCCGCAGACGCGAGGCACCGCGATGAACCCGGTCGACCATCCCCACGGCGGCGGCGAGGGCTCGACCACGCCCGGGCGTCATCCCGTCACGCCGTGGGGCGTTCCCACGCTCGGCTACCGCACGCGCAAGCGTCGCAAGCCATCCGATCGCTACATCGTGCGCGGCCGCCGTCGCGGGAAGGGTAAGCAGCGATGAGCCAGCGCATATCGGTCGAAACGCATGATGCGATCAGCCAGCTCGTGTCGCCGCCGCGGCTCGCAGAAGGGCGTGAGCAGCGATGAGCCGCTCCAGCAAGAAGGGGCCGTGGGTGCAGGAGCGCCTGATGGCTCGCATCGAGGTCCTGAACGCCGAAAACAACAAAAAAATGCTGCGCACCTGGTCGCGCGCCTCGACGATCTTTCCGGAGATGGTCGGACACACGATCGCCGTGCACGACGGCAAGAAACATGTGCCCGTGTTCATCTCGGAGTCGATGGTCGGCCACAAGCTCGGCGAGTTCGCGCCCACGCGGATGTTCCGCGGGCACGCCGGCTCCGCAAAGGTCCGCTGATGAGCTCCGAGCAAGGGCAGACCCCCGACGAGACTCCCACGCCGGCCGGCGAGACCGCCGAGGATGCGCCCGCGCTCCACAATGGCCCCGCCGCCGACCAGGAGTCCGGCTCCGCGGACACGCCTGCTGCCGGGGGGTCCGGCTCCGCGGACGAGCCTGCTGTCGAGGGGTCCGGCTCCGCGGACGCGCCTGCTGCCGGGGGGTCCGGCTCCGCGGACGAGCCTGCTGTCGAGGGGTCCGGCTCCGCCGACGCGCCTGCTGGCGAGGGGTCCGGCTCCGCGGACGCGCCTGCTGTCGAGCAGCTCTCCGCCGAGGCGGAGGAGAAGGCTCCTGCCAAGAGCAGGCGCGCCCGCGGGAAGAAAACCGCGACGGACGAGCCCGTCGCAGAGGACGCGTCTGAGAAGGCCGCCACGACGCGGCGGCGCCGAAGCAAAAAAACGGCTGACGTCGCACCCGCAGGCGAGGCTTCGGCAGCTGCCAAACCAGCGAAACCGGCGTCCGCTCGACGCTCTGCGAAAGACGCCAAACGTCCCCAGCGGCGTAGGGTCGTGCGCGCACAGGCCCGCTACGTGCGGACGTCCGCGCGCAAGGCGCGCCTCGTCAGCACTCACCTGCCCGGACGGTCTGTGCAGGAGGCGCGCGCTATCCTCGCCTACGCCCCGCGTGAGGTCGCGCGTGACTGGAGCAAGCTGCTGGACTCGGCGGTCGCCAACGCCGAGAACAACCATGAACTGCTCGAGGACGACCTGATCGTGCGGGACGCATACGCGGATGAAGGACCGACGATCAAGCGTTTTCGTCCGCGCGCGATGGGTCGTGCGACGTCGATTCGCAAGCGCACCAGCCACCTCACGATCACCCTGACCCCGGACATCTGAACGAGCCTCGAGCAAACGGACGAGAAAAGAAACGGCTGAAAACGAGATGGGACAAAAGGTTCACCCCGAGGCCATGCGCGTCGGCTACATCCACGATTGGAAGTCCAACTGGTTCAACGAGCGCTCGTTCGCCGAGTACCTCGCCGAGGACATCCGCGTGCGCGAACACATCATCGGCAAGCTCGCCCACGCCGGCCTGTCGGAGATCACCATCCGCAAGGACGCCAACGAACTCGAGGTCAACATTCACACCGCGCGGCCGGGCATCGTGATCGGCAAGTCCGGCACCGAAGTGGACGCCTTGCGCCGCGATCTACACCGCATGACCAGCAAGCAGATCAAGGTCAACATCCTCGAGATCAAGCGCCCCGAGCTCGACGCCAAGCTCGTCGCCCAGTCGATCGCCGAGCAGCTCCAGAACAGAGTCGCGTTCCGCCGCGCCATGAAGCGCGCGCTCACGAGCGCCATGCGCTCTGGCGCAAAGGGGGTCAAGGTGCAGGTCGCCGGGCGCCTCGGCGGCGCCGAGATGGCCCGCACTGAGAGCTACTCCGACGGTCGCGTGCCTCTGCACACGATGCGTGCCGACATCGACTATGGCTTCTACGAGGCGCGCACCACCTTCGGTCGCATCGGCGTGAAGTGCTGGATGAACAAGGGCGAGATCATGCCCGAGGGCTACACCGGCACCGACCTCACCGACATGAGCGCGCCGGCCGCGCCGAGCGCCGATCGCGATGGCCGCGGTGGTCGCGACGGTCGCGGTGAGGGCCGCGGACGACGCCGTGACAACGGTGGCGCCGGTGGCGGCCGCGGTGCAGGCGGCCGCGGCGGCCGCGGCGGTCGCGGCGGCAACGTCTCCGATCGCGACGGCGGCGGTCGCGGACCCAGAGGTCGCTGATGCTCTCTCCCAAGCGTGTCAAGCACCGCAAGCAGCACCGCGGCCGCCGCCGCGGTGTCTCGCGCGGACAGGTGAAGGTCCAGTTCGGCGAGTACGGGCTGAAGTCGCTCGAGCAGGGCTGGCTCACCGATCGGCAGATCGAGGCCGCTCGCGTCGCGATGACGCGCAAGATCAAGCGCGGCGGCAAGGTCTGGATCAATGTCTTTCCCGACAAGCCCGTCACCAAGAAGCCTGCCGAGACGCGCATGGGCTCGGGCAAGGGCTCGCCCGAAGGATGGGTGGCGGTCGTCAAGCCGGGACGCGTCATGTTCGAGCTCGCCGGCGTCCCCGAGCCGCTCGCCCGCGATGCGATCCGTCTGGCCGCCCACAAGCTGCCGGTCAAATCCAAGTTCGTGTTGCGCGAGGACTGAGCAACGATGAACGTCAAGGAGCTGCGAGACCTGCAGGACGAGGAGCTCGCCAAGCAGATCGCCACGCTGCGCAAAGACGTCTTTGGCCTGCGCTTTTCCAACGCGACGGGCGAACTCGACGACACCGCCGGAATCGGGCGCGCCAAGCGCGACCTCGCCCGCGCGCTGACCGTGGAACGCGAACGCCAGCTCGGCCGTCAATCCGGCTGAGGCCCAGACGATTCAGGCAACAGCACCGGCAAAGCACTCAAGCGACAGAACATCGAGCAGACACACGAGCGCAAATGGCTGACCAACCAGATAACAACGACGACGTCGAGTCGCCCGACACGCCCGCCGGGCAGGACCAGCACGCCGAGGCCCCAGTGCCACCCGAGGCAGCCCAAGCGCCGCCAGCGGAGGGATCCGATGCCGGCGTCGAGGCCGCCGGCGAGGAGCCCTCTGGTGAACAGGCCGTCGAGCAGCCAGCGGGCGAGCAGCCCAGCGAGTCCGCAGCCGCACCCGGCTCGGGCGCCGGGCCGCAGGCGGGCGAGGCCCCGGCGGCGCAGCTCCCGCCCAAGGAGCGTCGCGCTAAGACCCGCTCGACGCACACCGGCAAGGCGCGTCCACCGCGCTCACCGGAGGAGCGTCACGCCGAACGCTTGGCCGCGCGCAAGGACAAGGCCGCTCGGCGCCGCGGGCTGCGTCTGAAGGAACGTGCCAAGGCCGCTTCGCGCCGCAGCGCCGGTGGCCAGGCCGCGCCTGGTCACGCGCTCGCTGA
Organism: uncultured Solirubrobacterales bacterium; assembly: GCA_963713895.1. Classification (GTDB taxonomy): domain Bacteria; phylum Actinomycetota; class Thermoleophilia; order Solirubrobacterales; family Solirubrobacteraceae; genus Palsa-744. Next base: position 604,775 of record OY970210.1, read on the forward strand.
CGTCCACCCGCGTGCCGAGGGCACGCGCAAGGTCCGCCAGGGCATCGTCGTCTCGGACAAGGCCGACAAGTCGATCACGGTGCGCATCGACGTCGCACGCCGCCATCGCCGCTACGAGAAGATCGTCCGCAGCTCGAGCACCCTGCACGCCCACGATGAGAACAACGACGCCCACCAGGGCGACACGGTGCGCGTGATCGAGAGCCGTCCGCTGTCGCGCACGAAGCGCTGGCGTCTCGTCGAGGTCCTGGAGCGCGCACGATGAAAATCGGAGATCTTCAGGTTACGGACGCCCGCACGGCGACCATCACCATCAAAAGGGCCGACCCGATGGAGGCCCGAGCATGATCCAAAACGAGACACGATTGCGCGTGGCCGACAACACTGGCGCGCGCGAAATCCTGTGCATTCGCGTCAAGGGCGGCTCCCGGCGCCGCTACGCGTTCGTCGGGGACATCATCACTGCGACGGTCAAGCAGGCCAACCCCCAGGGCGCGGTCAAAAAGGGCGAGGTCGTCACGGCCGTGATCGTGCGCACCAAGAAGCCGATCGGCCGGGATGATGGCACCTATATCGCGTTCGACGAGAACGCCGCCGTGATCATCGACGACCAGAACAACCCGCGCGGCACGCGTGTGTTCGGGCCGGTCGCACGCGAACTCCGCGAGCGCAACTTCATGAAGATCGTCTCGCTCGCGCCGGAGGTCCTCTGAGATGCCGGGCAAGACGGAACGTCCGCGCCGCGCCTCGATGAAGATTCGCTCCGGTGATGAAGTGCGCGTGATCTCGGGCAAGGACAGCGGCAAGAGCGGCCGTGTGCTGCGCACCGAGCCGCGCAAGCGGCGCGTGTACGTCGAGGGCCTGAACATGGTCAAGCGCCACATGCGCCCGAAACAGGTCGCCGAAGGCAGCCGCCAGCAGCCGATCGGCGGCGTGATCGAGCGCGAGGGGCCGATTCACGTCTCCAACGTGATGCTCGTCGATCCCAAAGGTGGCCAGCCTACGCGTGTGCGGATCGAGCGTGAGGGCGCGAGGCGCACGCGCGTGGCGGTTCGCTCCGGGACCAACATCGACTGAGAAACGCTGACCGCATGAACGCCACTGCACCTCCAGCACGTCTGAAGATCCGCTACCTCGACGAGATCCGTCCCGTCCTGATCGAGCGCTTCGGCTACACAAGCCCGATGCAGGCGCCCAAGCTCGAGAAGATCACGCTGAACATGGGCGTCGGCAGCGCCAAGCAGGACTCGAAAGCGCTCAAAGCCGCCCAGGATCAGCTCGCCACGATCGCTGGCCAGCGCCCCAGCGTCCGGCGGGCGCGCAAGTCGATCGCCGCCTTCAAACTGCGCGAGGGGATGCCCGTCGGCGTCGCCGTCACGCTGCGCGCTGAGCGCGCCTATGAGTTCCTAGACCGATTGATCTCGATCGCGATCCCTCGGATCCGGGACTTTCGCGGTCTCAGCGCGCGCTCGTTCGACGGTCGCGGCAACTACTCGCTGGGCGTGCGCGAGCAGATCATCTTCCCGGAGATCGACTACGACGCGATCGACGAGGTCCGCGGCCTGGACATCACCATCACCACCTCGGCCGCGAGCGACCCGGAGGCCTATGCACTGCTCGTATCGCTCGGCATGCCATACACCCGCCAGGGGATGCCCAAACGCCTGCAAGAGCTCGCCGACGACGGCCTCGGGCCCGCCGCCGACGGGCCCGCGACCGCGCAGCGCCCCCAGCCGGCGTCCGCGTCCAACGAGCCTCTGCAGGAGACCGCACCGGAGGCCGAGCCTGAGCTCCCGGCCGGGGACGCCTCTGAGGCGGACCTCGCGCCCGGCGAGGCTCCTCGGCAGGAGCTGGGCGTCGAGAATGCCTCTGAGCCCGAGGTCGCGGCGGGCGAGGCCTCTGAGCCGGACGCCGAGGCAGGCGCGAGCGCCGCTGCCCTACAGGATGAGCCGGACGCCGAGCCCAGCGCGAGCGCCGCTGCCGCAAAGGATGAGCGCGAGGCCGAGCCCAGCGCCGGCGCCGCTCCCGCAGAAGAAGCCCCCGATATGAGCGTCGCGAGTGATGGGGATGACCCACCCGCGGAGGTCACGGCGGTGGGCGATTCCGCCGACGCGAGCACACGCGACGGCCTCGAGGAGAGCGTCAGCGACCAGGCCGCACAGGCAAGCTCGGATGACGACGGCGCCGAGGCGCACGTCAGCGGCGAGTCCGCACAGGCGGGCTCGGATGACGACAGCGTCGAGGCGAGCGTGAGCAGCGACCCCGGCGATGACAGCAACGACACGGAGGACGCCCACTGATGGCGAAGACATCGATGCGCGTCAAGCAGGCGCGCCCCCCCAAATTCAAGACCCGCGCCTATACTCGCTGCAATCGCTGCGGGCGACCGCGTGCGGTGTATCGGAAGTTCGGGCTGTGTCGCATCTGCCTGCGCGAGCTAGCCCACAACGGCCAGATCCCGGGGATGACCAAGTCCTCCTGGTAGGCCACACCCGTGCCATGTCGATGACCGATCCCATATCCGACTTCCTGACGCGCGTGCGCAACGCGATCCACGCCGCGCACGAGACCGTCGAGATACCCGCCTCGAAGCTGAAGTCCGAGCTGGCTCGCATCCTTGCCGAGCAGGGCTATATCGAGTCGTGGTCGGTCGTGCCCGCTCCGGAAGGCGGCCCAGGGGAGCTGATCAGGATCACGCTCAAGTACACCGACGAGCGCCGCTCGGCGATCTCGGGGCTGCGCCGCATCTCGCGCCCCGGGCGGCGCACCTACGTCGATGCCAAACACATGCCCAAGGTCCTCGGCGGCATGGGCACCGCGATCGTCTCCACCTCTCATGGCGTCATGACCGGCCACGATGCGCGCGCCGCCGGGGTCGGCGGCGAGGTCATGGCGGAGGTCTGGTGAGTCGGGCCCGATCGGCGCCGCGGAGCTGACCCAGGAGACGACACCCGAGACCATGTCCAGAATCGGTAGACAGCCAATCCCCGTGCCCTCAGGCGTTACGGTCGCGATCGAGCCCGAATCGGTGCGCGTCAGCGGCCCCAAAGGCGAGCTCGTCGAGCGCGTCTCGCGCGACATCAGCGTCGTGCAGGATGGCGAGCAGCTGCTCGTCACGCGTCCGACCGACCGCGGTGAGCACCGCGCTCTGCATGGCCTCACGCGCTCGCTCGTGGCCAACATGGTGCAGGGCGTCACCGCCGGCTACGAGAAGCGTCTGGAGATCCAGGGCGTCGGCTATCGCGCCCAGCTGAAGGGCAAGAACCTCGAGCTCGCCGTCGGCTACTCCCATCCCGTCCCCATCCCGGCGCCCGACGGAATCGAATTCGAAGTGCCGCAGCCGACGCGCATCGTGGTCAAAGGCATCTCCAAGCAGCTCGTCGGCGAGACCGCCGCGATCATCCGCAAGCAGCGCCCGCCCGAGCCCTACAAGGGCAAGGGCATCCGCTACGAGGGCGAGTACGTCCCCCGGAAGGTCGGTAAGCGCGCATGAGCCCGTATAGCTGCGTTGGATCTGCGTCCTCACCAACCGCTTCGCGGTCGGTGCCGGCTCGCGTACCGAGTACGCCACGCGTAGGTGGGTGGGCCCTTAATTCTTGCCCAGCTTGCTCTACGGGCCCATGCGGGCGCGCGGCGATCGCGAGGCGAGCATGACTACTTTGACCAAGGGCGACCGCCGTCTCAAGCGCCGCCGCAGGGTGCGCGCGAAGATCTCGGGCAGCGCCGAGCGGCCACGGGTGTCGGTCTTCCGCTCCAACCGGGGCATCTCTGCGCAGGTGATCGACGACATATCCGGGCACACGCTGGCAGCGGTCAGCTGGTTTGAGCCCGAGCTGCGCCCGTTGAGCAAACGGGAGTCCGCCACCAGCGCCGGCCAGCTGCTGGCCGAGCGCGCCAAAGCCGCCGGCATCTCCGAGGCGGTGTTCGACCGCGGTGGCTACCGCTACCACGGTCACGTGCGCGCCTTCGCCGAATCGATCCGCGAGACCGGGCTGGTCGTGTAGGGCGTGCACCAGCGTCCCGCTACCCTCTGCCACCGATGACCGTTTCCACAAATCGCTCCGTCAATCCCTCCGGCCTGGATCTCCAGGAGCGCGTGGTCGAGATCAATCGTGTCGCCAAGGTCGTCAAGGGCGGCCGGCGCTTCTCGTTCACCGCGCTCGTGGTCGTCGGCGACGAGCGTGAAGTCGTCGGTGTCGGCTACGGCAAGGCCAACGAGGTCCCGCTCGCGATCCAGAAGGGCGTCGAGCGTGCCCGCAAGGACCTGTTCAGGGTCCCCCGTCACGGCAGCACCATCACCCATCAGACCACCGGGGTGTTCGGGGCCGGGCGCGTCCTGCTCAAGCCGGCCGCCCCGGGAACGGGCGTCATCGCCGGCGGCGGGGTCCGGGCGGTGCTCGAGCTCGCCGGGATCCACGACATCCTCTCCAAGAGCCTCGGGACCCAGAACCCGATCAATCTCGTCAAGGCCACCGTCGCGGGCCTGCGCTCGCTGCGCACCCCGGAGGAGGTCGCGAAGCTCCGCGGCCTATCGATCGACCAGGTGCTCGGCCTGGGCGGCCGCACCGCCGAGGGTGTGGCCCAGCAGCCAGCCGCGGCTGGCGAGCCTTCCCAGGCCGCCGCGTCGAACAGCTCCGGAGATCCTGCCCCCGCCACGCCGGGCGGCGCCCGCGAGCCCGCGGGCCCCGCTCAGTCGAGCGCGGCCGGTCAGCCGGCGCCGGCTGGCGGAGAGACCGATGCCGGCGAGACTGCCCCACCCGCTGCCTCGGCCGAGGCCGCGGGGCCGGCCGGCTCGTCCGAGGCGGCCGTCCAAGAGGCCTCCCGATGACCGCCATCCTGACAGTCACGCAGCGGCGCTCGAGCAACGGCTGCAACCGGCGCCAGCTCGACACGTTGCGATCGCTTGGACTGCGCCGCATCGGACACACCATCGAGATCGCCGACAACGCCCAGGCGCGCGGCATGGTGCACGCGGTTCGTCATATCGTCGAGGTCACGCAGCCGCCGCCGGGCGGCGCGCGCAAACGTGCCTCCACCGCCAGCGCCTCAGCGCCTGCCGCCGAGGCCGCGGCGAGCGCCGGCCCACAGGGCACGCCGAGCCGATCCGCCAAGCCGACAGCCAAGGCCGCTGACAAACCGGCGAAAGCTGCGGACAAACCGGCGGCGAAAGCAGCAGACAAACCGGCGGCGGAAGCCGCCGACAAGCCCGCCGCAGCTGCCGACAAGCCCGCCGCGAAAGCCACTGATAAGCCGGCCGCGAAAGCCACTGATAAGCGGGCCGCGAAAGCCGCTGACAAACCAGCCTCCAAGACCACTGAGACGCCGGCGGCGAAAGCCAAAGAGAAACCGGCTCCCAAAAAGAAGGCCCCGGCCAAAGCACCAGGCGGAGAGGGGAGCCAGGCGTGAGCCCCACCAAGAACGCCGGCGCCCGGGCCAAGCAGAGCTCCGGCGGCGCTCGCAAAGACTCGAACGGCTCCGAGCGCGGCGCCAATCTCTCGCGGGTCGGCCTGCACAGCCTCGCTCCCGCTCCCGGGAGCCGCCGCCCGCGCAAGCGCATAGGGCGCGGAGAAGGATCCGGTACCGGCAAGACCTCGGGCCGCGGGCAGAAGGGCGCGGGCGCCCGTTCAGGGGCAAAGCACCGGCCGGGCTTCGAGGGCGGCCAGATGCCGATCCACATGCGCATGCGCAAGCTTCGCGGCCCGCACATGAAGAAGTCGATGCCGTTCGGCCCGTTTCGGACACGCACACAGGCCGTCAACATCGGCGATCTGGAGGAGCGCTTCGAGGCCGGCGCCGAAGTCACCCTCGAGCAGCTGCGGGCCCACGGTCTCGGCACACGCAAGGGGGTGCCCGTGAAGGTGCTGGCGAAGGGCGAGCTGAGCAAGTCGCTCACCGTCCATGCCCACGGCTTCAGCGCAAGCGCGAAACAGCGCATCGAGGGCGCCGGCGGACGATGTGAGGTGCTGGACCCCGCATCCGGCCGACCCGCCTGAGGCAGATGACCTCCTCCGGGCCCCCTCATGAGCGTCGCCTCACCGCGGCGCCCGCGAGTCCACCCGAGCAGTCTGCCCGGCGGTGCCCGATGCTGTTTCTGAGCTGTGCCACCGGTAGTCGAGTCGGCACTGGACAGCTAGAATCGGGCGCTCCGCCCGTGTAGCGCACCTTGGCTCATGCTCGCAACCATCCTCAACGCATTCAAAGTCGCCGACATTCGCAAGAAGATCGCCTTCACGGCGGCGATGCTGCTGATCTATCGGTTGGGCTCGCACGTTCCGGTTCCCGGCGTCAACCTCAACGCGGTCAACAACATCCAGAAAGAGTTCGCCGGCAACGGCATCCTCAGCTACCTGAACCTGTTCTCCGGCGGCGGCCTCGGCCGTATCGCGCTGTTCGCGCTGGGCATCATGCCCTACATCACGTCCTCGATCATCATGCAGCTGCTGCAGGTGGTCGTTCCGTCCCTGGAGAAGCTCTCCAAGGAAGGCGAAGTCGGTCAGGCCCGGATCACGCAGTACACCCGCTACCTGACCGTCGGCCTGGCGTTCGCCCAGTCGATCGGCTACGTGTTCCTGTTCCACTCGCTGCAGGCAAAGGCCGGTGAATCGGTCGTCACGCACTTCGACGCGCCGCACATCTTCCTGATCGTCATCTGCCTGACGACCGGTTGCGTGCTGCTGATGTGGATCGGCGAGCTCATCACCCAGCGCGGAATCGGAAACGGGATCTCCCTGCTGATCTTCGCCTCGATCGTCTCGCGCCTGCCGGGAGCCATCCAGACGTGGTGGACCACCCAGGACCAGGTGTTCAAGGTGATGATGCCGTTCCTCGTGCTCGCCGTCGTCGCCGGGATCGTGTTCGTGCAGGAAGGCCAGCGGCGGATCCCGGTCCAGTACGCAAAGCGGGTGATCGGGCGGCGCATGTCCGAAGGTGGCCAGACCTACCTGCCGTTGCGCGTGAACATGGCCGGCGTCATCCCCGTGATCTTCGCTGCCAGCCTGATGGCGTTCCCGCCGACCGTCGGGCAGCTCGTCAAAACCCACTGGGGCCAGCAGATCTCCGACTTCTTCACGCCCAACGGCTGGCACTACGTGCTCGGGCAGTCGATCCTGATCGTGATCTTCACCTACTTCTACACGGCCGTCACGTTCAACCCCGTTGACCAGGCCGACAACCTCAAGAAGTACGGCGGCTTCATCCCGGGCGTACGCCCAGGACGACCCACAGCCGAATTCCTCGACCGCATCCTCGCCCGCCTGACCTTCCCGGGGGCGCTCTTCCTCGCCGCCGTCGCGGCCCTGCCCGAGATCCTGTTCTCGCAGACCCACCAGAACTTCAACTTCGGCGGAACCTCGATCCTGATCGTGATCGGCGTCGCCCTCGAAACCATGAAGCAATTGGAGGCCCAGCTGATGATGCGCAGCTATGAGGGTTTCTTGAAGTAGCGGTTGTGCGGGGGGTGGTCGGGAGGGGGCCTGTCCTCCGCCGGGCTAGATCGGGTCAGGGGCGTACTAGCTCGGGCACCGAGCGGGTAGGCTCTCGCGCGGGGTGTCCGAGCTCAATCTGATCTTGCTGGGGCCGCCGGGGGCGGGGAAGGGGACGCAGGCAGAGCGCCTGCGCGAAGACTTCGACCTCGCGCATATCTCGACGGGCGACATGCTGCGCGCTCAGGTCGAGGCGGGCACCGAGCTCGGCGCCGAGGCCAAGCGCTACATGGATGTGGGCGAGCTGGTGCCCGACGCGGTGATCGTCGGAATGATCGTGGTGCGCGTGTCCGATGTGGACGCCAGCGACGGCTTTCTGCTCGACGGCTTTCCGCGCAACATCGCGCAGGCGGACGCCCTCGAACAGGCGCTTCGCAGGCTCGATCGCCGTCTGAGCGCGGTGCTCGCGATCGAGGTTCCTGACGAGGAGGTCGTCAAGCGCCTGTCGGGCCGGCGTGTGTGCGTCAAGAACCCGACGCACATCTATCACGTTGACTTCGATCCGCCCAAGCACGAGGGCATCTGCGACCAGGACGGCGCGCGCCTGGTACAGCGCGACGACGACCGTGAGGAGACGATCCGCCGTCGCCTCGAGGTCTACCATCTTCAGACCGCGCCGCTGATCGCCTACTACGACGTCGCCGGTCTGCTGCGGCGCTTCGACGGGAGCGCGCGCCCGGACGAGGTGCATGCCCGCATCCGTGCCACGATCGCGACCCTTCGCTTGGAGGAAGAGCTCTAAAGGAGCGAGGAAGAGCTCTACACGAGGCGAGCTCGCGGCTGAACGACAGACCCCTCAAGCTAAGCTCAACCAGTGATCATCAAGAAGAGCCCCGCCGAGATCGAGCGGATGGCGCGCGCCGGCTCGGTGCTGGTCGCGACGCTCGACCTGATCGAGACCAAGATCCGTGCGGGCGTCAGCACCGCCCAGCTGGACACGATCGCCGAGCGTTTCATCCGCTCTCAAGGAGGCACGCCCACGTTCAAGGGCTATCGCGGCTTTCCGGGCTCGATCTGCGCCTCGCCCAATGAGATGGTGGTGCACGGCATACCCGGGCCATATCGGCTGGCAGACGGCGACATCATCTCGGTCGATGTCGGCGTCACCCTCGACGGCTGGGTCGCCGATGCCGCGCGCACGTTTCCCGTCGGCGAGGTGGACGCGGTCGCCGAAAACCTGCTGAGCGCCACGCGCGCGGCCCTCCTCGCCGGCGTGGAGCAGTGCCGGCCGGGCAATCGCATGGGCGATCTCTCCAACGCCATCCAGCGCGTCGCCAACGACGCCGGCCTGTCGGTTATCCGCTCGCTCGTAGGACACGGCATCGGGCGCAGCATGCACGAGGATCCACAGGTCCCCAACTACGGGCGCCCCGGCCGGGGCCCGCTCCTGGAAGAGGGCATTGTGCTAGCGATCGAGCCGATGACCACGGCCGGGCGCGCGGGCGTGCGGGTCGGCGGTGACGGCTGGGCGATCTACTCCCAGGACAGCTCCCCCGCGGCCCACTTCGAGTTCACGGTCGCGATCCTCGCCGATGGCCCACGGATCCTGACGCCCTGGCACCTGCCTCCTGAGGAGCGCCGCGTCGCCACGGCCCGATCGGCCGATCCGCAGGCAGCCGCCGGCGCGCGCTGAGCGGTCCGGCCTGGCCAGCACGGACTTGCTACCATCCTGAGTCCTGCTCGAACGCGAGGCGTTTTCGCGCGCGAGAGCTTATCCACGTCTAGGTAGCGGCGGCCGCCACGGCAGCCAGAGCCTGGTCGCCGGACCAGCCGAAAGGGATCATGAAGGTCAGACCGTCGGTCAAGCCGATGTGCGAGAAATGCAAGATCATCCGCCGCCACGGCGCGGTTCTCGTGATCTGCCAGAACAAACGCCACAAGCAGAGGCAGGGATGAGCGTCCCGAGATCCGGCCCGTCGGCATGCCGGAGCCGGCTGCCTGCGGCCCATCCCGGAGTCCCAGCCGCAGCGACACGCGCCGCGCGCGGCGTCAGTTCCGGTGCCTGCTGGCGGCCGCGGCATGGAGGGCGTCGATAGATGGCGCGAATCGCCGGGGTCAACCTTCCTCTCAACAAGCGCTCGGAGATCGGGCTGACCTACATCTACGGGATTGGCCGCTCGACCTCGAACAAGGTCCTCGCCGAGCTCGGGATCGCCCCGGACACGTACGTACGCGACCTGACCGAGGATGAGGTCACCAAGCTGCGCGATCTCATCGATCGCTCACTCACGGTCGAGGGTGACCTGCGCCGCGAGCGCTCGCAGGACATCAAACGCCTGCAGGAGATCGGCTGCTATCGCGGTCTGCGCCACCGGCGCGGACTGCCCGTGCGCGGGCAGAAGACCAAGACCAACGCCCGCACGCGCAAGGGTCCCAAGCGGATGCAGGTCGCCGGCAAGAAGAAAGCCGGCAAGAAGTGAGCGCGCAGCGCGACCGGTCAAGCATGCCCGGAGGGCATGCATTCCAATCAGAACGCGGGCCTGGAAGGCCCGCGGGAGCGAGCGGCTCGAGCGACCGGTCAAGCATGCCCGGAGGGCATGCGTATCTTTCAGAACGCGGGCCTGGACGGCCCGCGGAGGACTCTTAAATGCCCCCCAAACGCGCGCGCGGCCGGCGCAAGCCGAAGAAGAACATCCCGGTCGGTCAGGCCCACATCAAGACCTCGTTCAACAACACGATCGTGTCGCTCACTGACACCACCGGCAACGTGATCGCGTGGGAGTCCGCCGGCGGCGCCGGCTTCAAGGGCTCGCGCAAGTCCACACCGTTCGCGGCGCAGGTCACCGCGGACGCGGCGGCACGCAAGGGTCTCGAGCAGGGCCTGCAGAAGGTCGAGGTCTACGTCAAGGGTCCCGGATCGGGACGCGAGACCGCGATCCGCTCGCTGCAGGCTGCGGGTCTCGAGGTGACGGGCGTCAAGGACGTCACACCCCAGGCGCACAACGGTTGCAGGCCCCGCAAGCGGAGGCGTGTCTGATGGCTAGGGACACGGGCCCACAGTGCAAGCAGTGCCGGCGTGAGGGGCAGAAGCTGTTCCTGAAGGGCGAGCGCTGCCTGACGGACAAGTGCGGGGTCGAGCGCCGCTCCTATCCGCCCGGCGAGCATGGCCGTGGCCGCATGAAACAGAGCGAGTACCGCGTCCAGCTGCGCGAGAAGCAGAAGGCCCGCCGCTACTACGGCGTGCTCGAGCGCCAGTTCCACGGCTATTACGAGAAAGCCTCGCGCCAGCCCGGCATCACGGGCGAGAACCTGCTGGCGCTGCTCGAGTGCCGCTTGGACAACGTGCTCGTACGACTCGGCTTCGCGGCATCCCGCCGGCAGGCACGCCAGCTGATCCGCCACGGCCACTGGACGGTCAACGGCCGGCGGGTCAACATACCCAGCTACCAGGTGCGGCCCGGCGAGTTGATCGCCATCAAGGCGGGCACCCCCGCGACGCAGGTCGTCAGGGATGCGACCGAGCTCACTGGACAGATTCCCGCGTGGCTGCAGGCCGATCACGAGTCGCTCACGGCCAAGGTGCTGCGCAAGCCGGAGCGGCGCGAGGTGGCCGCACCGGTGCAGGAGCAGCTCATCGTCGAGCTGTACTCGAAGTAGCCGCTGAATGTGTCGCCAGTCGCCCGCGGGCGAGACGGCGACCTCTGGAGCTGGCGCCGCAAGACGCCGGCCGAGACCGAAAACGAGGTTAGGACGCTGATGCTCGACTTTCAAATCCCCCGGATCACCAGCGAGTCTGTGGAGCACAATCGCGGCACGTTCACGATCGAGCCGCTCGATCGCGGTTTCGGGTACACGTTCGGCAACTCGCTGCGGCGCGTGCTGCTCTCGTCGCTGGCGGGCGCGGCCGTCACGAGCGTACGCATCGAGGGGGTGGCGCACGAGTTCTCGACGATCCCGGGCGTCAAGGAGGACGTGACCGACATCGTGCTCAACCTCAAGGGCATCGTCTGCCGCATGCACTCCGACGCGACCGAGGTCGAGGCGCCGCTGGTTGTGACCGGCCCGGGCGAGATCACCGCCAAGGACATCGACCTGCCGGCCGGTGTCGAGATTCTCAACCCCGACGTCCACATCGCGACGCTCGAGAAGAAAACCAAGCTCGAGCTGTACATGACGATCGGGCGCGGTCGCGGCTATCGGCCCGCGGAGGAAAACAAGTCGGCGGACCAGCCGATCGGCGTGATCCCGATCGACTCGATCTTCTCGCCGGTTCGCCGCGTCGCCTACGCCGTCGAGCAGGCGCGCGTGGGCCAGCGCACCGATTTCGACAAGCTCACGCTCGACATCGAGACCGACGGTTCGATCGACCCGCAGGCGGCGCTCCGCGAGGCGGCCGAGCTGCTGATCTCACAGCTCGCGATCTTCACCGACGCCGACCGCATCCAGGAGCTGCGCGCCGCTCCGGGTGGCCAGCTCGATGGGCACGGCCTGACGGTCCCCGGCGCGGCGGGAGCCCCCACGGGAGCGCTGCAGGGCGAGGAGTGGAGCATTCTGATCGAGGAGCTCGAGCTCGGCGTGCGATCGTACAACTGTCTCAAGCGCGCCGGCATCCAAACCGTCGGCGATCTGATCTCCAAGTCGGAGGCCGAGCTCAACGCGATCCCAAACTTCGGCAAAAAGTCGATCGACGAGGTGATCGAAACCCTGCATGCGCGAGGGCTGAACCTGCGCCAGGACTAGCCGCCAAGCGGACGCCGTCGATGCCTGCGCTGGCGCAGTTGGCAGGGCCGGCAGGCTGGGCACTAAGTCGGTGCGTGCCGACAGATGTGGCAGAAGTGTGTCGTGGCGGGGCATAATGTTGTTTCTGCGGAGTACGTGCGCGATGGTTATACAAGGAAAAAGAATCAATACACCACTGGGCCCGGGGACCAAGTGCTCGGGCCGTAGGCATCGCTTGTGAGACACCAGAAGACCCGCAACAAGCTCAGCCGCGACTCGGCGCACCGCAAGGCCCTGCTGATGAACCTCAGCAAGGAGATCATCGAGCACGAGCGGATTCGCACGACCGAGGCCAAGGCCAAGGCCGTCAAACCCGAGATCGAGCGGCTGATAACCCTCGCGAAGCGCCGCGACCTGCACGCGCGCCGACAGGCGCTCTCGACGCTCGCGCAGGACAAGTTCGCCGTGCACAAGCTGTTCGAGGATCTCGGGCCGCGCTACGCCGACCGTCCCGGCGGCTATACGCGCATCCTCAAGCTCGGCCCGCGCCGCTCGGATGCGACCGAGATGGTCTTCATCGAGCTGGTCTAGCCGGCCCGCTCCAGCCGGTTCGCCGAATCCGCGGCCGTGTCGCCCGAATCCGCGGCCGTGTCGTGATGGGTGACGATGGCCACCAAGCTGACGCTTGAATACGACGGAACCGAGTTCGCCGGCTGGGCGCGCCAGCCGGGACTGCGCTCGGTCCAGGAGGAGCTCGAAGGTGCGCTCGAGCGCATCCTCGGCCAGCAAGTCGGGCTCACTGTGGCGGGGCGCACCGATCGCGGTGTGCACGCATGGGGCCAGGTCGCGAGCTACGAGCACGAGGCGCTCGATCCAGCGCGCCTCAACGCGCTGCTTCCAGAAGACCTCGCGGTACGAGCGGCAGAGCCGGCCGCGCCTGGATTTGATGCACGTCGAGACGCGCGCACGAGGACCTACTGCTATCGCGTGCTGCCCCGCCGGGCGCGGGGCGTATTCACACGAGGACGCGCCCTTTGGTGGCCGCGCCCGCTCGAGTCGTCCGCTCTGGCCGCGTGCGCAAAGGCGCTCGAGGGCGTCCACGACTTCACCGCCTTCACACCCACCGACACCGATCACGTGCGCTTCGAGCGCCACGTCATCTACGCCGAATGGCGAGCGGCCGGCGAGACACTCGAGTTCTGGATCGAGGCGGACACGTTCATGCGCCACATGAACCGCGTGCTCGTCGGGACCATGCTCGAGGTTGCCTCGGGGCAGCGTACGCCCGCGGAGTTCGAGCGGCTGCTCGAAGGCGCCCCACGCAGGCAGGCCGGGCCGACCGCGCCCGCCCATGGCCTCGCGCTGGCGGCTGTCTCCTATCCGTGAGCGCGAGGGGACGCCAGCGACGCGTTGTCCGCGAAGCGTCGCGAGCAGGGAACCCGATCGCTGGTGCCGATCGCTGATGTAGCCCGCGCCGGTTGCGCGAGCAAAGACCCGGTTGCGCGAGCAAAGACCCTGATCGCCGCGATACCTATCTGCGCGGCGTCCGCCGGCGCGCCCCGCCCGGGCGGTCGAACGTGAGCGGCTCGCGTGCCCCGGGCCTGCCGGGATAGCGGGGGCGGTAGCCAGCAATGCGCTGAGCGTCTTTGCGCCCGATGAACGGAGCGAGCGCTATATAGGAGAGCTCTGGAGTGGTCTCTTGGAGCTCCGCGGTTCGCTGCTCGGCGGCGTAGCAGCGCAGCAGTTCAAGGGCGGCTCCCGCGAAGGCGCGCGCAGCACTGGGCCCGGACTCCGGCGCCCGCTCGAATCCGGCCTCGAGCAGGCGTTCCAGTCCGTCCGCATGACGTTCGAGCGGCTCGGCTCCCGCGTGGCCGACGTTGAGCAACTCCAGGCTGACCACGCGTGCCTCCTCCGGGCTCTCAGCGGCCGCGTGCAGATAGGCGGCGATGCCTGCGCGCACCGCGTGCGCCCAGTCCGGGGCATCGGCCGCCGCCGCGTCGGCCGGGCTTAGCAGCCGCTCGCTCGCCACCTGAGCTGCGGCCAGCAGAGCATGCTCCTTGTTCTCGAAGTGGTCGTAGAACGTGCTGAAAGAGACCTTCGCTCGTCTGGCGACATCCCGCTGGGTCATCGCTCCATAGCCCTTGCTCGCGGCGAGCTCGATCACGGCCTCGACGATCTGCCGCCCGCGCGCGTCGGCGCCTGCGGATTGCCCTACAGGCGGGCGGGCGAGATCGTCCGCCTCGCCACGCCCGCCTGCGAGCTTCCCTCGGCCGTCCGCCCCGGCCTCGCGCGCCCCGGGGAGATCGCTTGACCCGTTGCGCGTGTTGGACCCGTTGCGGGTGCTGGACCCGGTGGACCCGCTGGACCCGCTACGCGTGCCGGACCCGCTGCGCGTGCCGTCTGAGCGCGTGTCGCCTGCGTGGCTATTTGCGGACACGGCCCGGCTGGCTTCGGCCAGGGAGGGCGGGCTGCACGCGAGCAGCCAGCCCGTCAGCTCGCGCGCCAGCCCCGCTGCCGGGCTGTCGCCGTTGGTCTGCTCGCCCCCCTCGCGCAGGCGCTTGCAGATCAAGCGGCGCAGTCCGCCGGTCACGGCGATCGCCGCTTGGCGCGAGACTTGCGGACGCGCACCGGCGTCGGCGCTGCCCTGTCGCAACATCTGGCGCACGAGCACGATCGGCTGATCCCGGCGCTGATGCGCCGCCGGTCCGGCCGCGAGCATGTCCGACAAGCAGACGCGCGCCGCGGCCGGCCAGTCGCAAGCCGCCCGCGCGAGTGCGTCCATCGTCGCCTCGATCCGCTCGCTCCAGCCAAGGCCGCCCGTCTCGTACACCGCCGCCACGTGCTCGCCGACGCGCTCGACCTGGGCGTCGTAGGTCGCGAGGAAACACTCCTCGAGGCTCTCGAACTGGTCGTAGAACGCGGCCCGCGCGACGTGCGCGCGAGCTATCAGGTCGGCCACGGTCGCAGCCGCAAGACCCTTGCTGTCGACGGTTTCGATCAGCGCGATCATCAGGCGCTCGCGCTGGCTCGCGCGCACCACCACCGCAGGCAGGCGTGAGCCCGGCGCGAGCTTCGCCGGCTGGCGGTGCAGCGGCCGCGAGCGGGCCGCCGATTTCGCAGGCACCGGAGGTCCGGCGGGGTCTGGTGCCCCGCCATCGGTGATGGGGCTTCGCTTTCCCAAGCGCATCTCTCCTGACTACCCAGGCCCCCGAACGAGACTGCCGGCTCGGGAACCCCTCTCCGTACCCGTCAGCTCACGACAGAGGCAGCCCGGCATCAAGGTAACACGTTCGCCCGCCGGGCGTCCAGGCGCGTGTGGACGATCACGACCGCCCGGTCACGCTGACGCCTATCCTGGATGGGTGCTCAAGGTCCTGCTGACCAACGATGACGGCATCGAGGCCGAGGGCCTGCAGGCGATGCGCGGCGCGCTGCAAGCGCTCGACGGGGTCAACCTGGCGGTGATCGCGCCTGACGGCAACCGCTCGGCGATGGCCCGCTCGATCACGACCCGCAGGCCCCTCTGGGTCGCCGAGATTCCGTTCGCGGATGGCACGGTCGGATACGCGACCGACGGCACACCGGTTCAACTGCGTGCGGCTCGCGAGCCTCGGTCTGATCGAGGATTTCGCCCCGGACCTGGTCGTCTCCGGGATCAACCACGGCGCCAACCTGGGGGACGACATCACCTACTCGGGCACCGTCGCGGCCGCGCTCGAGGGCGTCGTGCTGGGCATTCCGGCGGTCGCGGTCTCGCAGCAGTCGGGCGCGCGCGCGCTCGACTTCCGCTACGACGGCGGCTTCTCGTTCGGCCTGGCCGCCGCGTTCGTCGCCCGGCTCGTCGAGCGGATCGAGGATGTGCCGCTTCCGGTCAACACGCTCTTGAACGTCAACGTGCCCGCCGGCGAGCCGCACGGAGTCGAGGTCGCGCGCCTTGGCAAGCGCGTCTACGAGGACGAGCTCAAGCTCGAGCGCGAGGAGGAACATCGCCGGCGCTACTGGATCTATGGCTCGGATCCCGGGTTTCGCGACGAAGCCGGCACGGACCTGGCGGCGGTGGCTGCCGGCAACGTGGCGGTGACCCCGCTGCACTTCGACCTGACCGACCGGGCGGGCTTGGAGGCGCTCAAGAGCTTCGACCTGCAGGAGCTGCTCGAACCGTTCGCACGCCCTACGCCGTGAGCGCACGCACACAGACAGGCGGCGTGCCGGCGCAGGCGCGCGCGCGCGCGCGTGAGCTGCGCAAGCAGCTCGAATATCACGCCCACCGCTACTACGTCCTGGACGATCCCGTCATCGCCGACGACGCCTACGACGCCCTGCTCGACGAGCTGCGCGCGCTCGAGGCCGAGTTTTCGCAGTTGCGCAGCGCCGGCTCGCCCACACAGCGGGTCGGCGGTGAGCCGGTCAGCCGCCTGGAGAAGGTCAGGCACCTCGAGCCGATGCTGTCGCTGGGGAACGTGCGCTCGGCGCAGGAGCTGAACGCCTGGGTCGAGCGGATGCGCAACCACCTTGCGCGCGAGGGCATCACCGAGCCGGGCTTCAGGTTCGCTGTCGAGCCGAAGATCGACGGCCTGGCGATCAGCCTGGTCTATCGCGACGGCGTGCTCGAGCGCGGCGCCACGCGCGGCAACGGCGAGGTGGGGGAGGACATCACCCACAACCTGCGCACGATCGGCGCGATCCCGCTGCGAGTCGAGGACGTGCCGCCGCTGCTCGAGGTCCGCGGCGAGCTGTACATGTCGCTGAAAGACTTCGCGGCGCTGAACGAGCGCCGCGCGCAGGAGGGACTGTCGACGTTCATGAACCCGCGCAACTCCGCCGCGGGCACCGTGCGCCAGCTCGATCCCGCGCTCGCCGCCGCACGTCCGCTCTCGATCTGGTGCTACCAGGTGGGCGTCGTGCAGGGCGACGGGGTCGCCTTCACGAGCCACTGGCAGGCCCTGCAGTGGTTGAAAGACCGCAAGTTCAGGGTCAATCCCGACATCAAGCTGCTCGACACCCCCGAGCAGGTGATCGAGCAGTGCCTGGAGTGGCAGCATCGCCGCGGCGAGCTCGACTTCGAGATCGACGGTGTCGTCGTCAAGGTCGACGATCTCGAGCTCCAGCGCCGTCTGGGTGCCGTCGGACGCGACCCGCGCTGGGCCGTGGCGTGGAAGTTTCCGCCCACCACCGCGGTCACAAAGCTCGAGCGGGTGATGTGGAACGTCGGCAAGTTCGGCGACCTGCGCCCGTACGCCGTCCTCGAGCCGGTGTCGGTCGGGGGCGTGACGATCAAGCTGGCGACGCTCCACAACGAGGAGGACCTGCGGCGCAAGGACATCCGGGCGGGGGAGGAGGTGATCGTGCTGCGTGCCGGCGACGTGATCCCCCAGGTGGTCTCTCCCGCGCCCCACGTGGTCGAGCAGAAGAGCCGGCCCCGGCGTCCGCGGCCGCCGGCCCGCTGCCCGTTCTGCAAGACCAGGACCTTCAAGCCCGCCCACGGCGTGTTCACGAAGTGCCCCAACCGCGACTGTCCCGCGCGTGCCTGGCAGCTGCTCAAGCACTTCGTGTCGCAGGGCGCGATGGACGTGGACGGGCTCGGCGAGAAGCAGGTGGCGCTGCTGCAGCAGCACGAGCTCGTCAAGACCGCGGGCGACTTCTACCGCCTTACCGAGGAGCAGCTCGAGGCGCTCGAGGGCTTTGGGGAGATCTCTGCGCGCCACACGCTGGCGGCGCTGCGGGAGTCAAAGCAAAGACCCTTTGCGCGCGTCCTGTTCGCCCTGGGCATCGAGGAGGTCGGGGAGGTCACCGGCCGCAACCTCGCCCAGCGCTTTCGCGACATCGACGCGCTGCTCGCAGCCGCGCCCGAGGAGATCGAGCAGACCCCCGGAGTGGGCGAGAAGATGGCGGCGCTGATCCACGAACAGCTCCACGACGAGCGCATGCTCGCGCTGATCGCCTACCTGCGTGCGCAGGGGCTGCGCTTCGCAGAAGAGGGTCCGCCGCCGTCCGAGGGGCCCCTTGCCGGCAAGACGCTCGTGCTCACCGGCACCCTGCCGAGCTGGTCGCGCGAGCAGGCCGGCGAACGCATCATGGCCGCCGGCGGCCGCATCACGAGCTCGGTCTCCAAGAAGACCGACTTCCTGATCGCCGGCGAGAGCGCCGGCTCGAAGCTCCAGAAGGCCGAGCGTCTGGGCGTGCCGGTGCTCGACGAAGCCGGCCTGCAGGGGCTGCTCGATCAGTAGCGGCGAGCCTGGCAGAGGCGTCCGAGTCGAGCTGGGCTCAGTAGTCGGCGAGTTGAGCTGGGCTCAGTAGTCGGCGACCGTGATCGCCATGTTGTCCTGGAGCGCGTGCGCCAGTTCGATCGCGATGCCGTCGGTGAAGATCGCGAACACCAGCGTGTGCCCGTCAGCGGCGTTGCAGTAGCCGACCAGGTTCGAGACGCCAGTGAGCGTGCCGGTCTTGCCCTCGCAGCGTCCGGCCGCGCCGGTCTTGCGCATCCGTTCGGAGAGCGTGCCGCTGCGCCCGGCGACCGCGAGATCGCCTCGCAGCACCTGGCCCATCGCGGTGGGCGCGAGCGCGACCAGCAGGTCTGCGACTTCGTAGGGCGAGGTGAGGTCCGAGCGTGACAGCCCGGAGCCGTTGACCACCTGCGGGTGCAGGCCGAGCAGCGACGCGACCGTCGCGCGCACCACCGCGGCGCCCGACGCTGTCGTGCCGGCGCCGCCGTAAAGCGCGCCGAGGTCCTTGACGAGCGTCTCCGCGAAGAAGTTGTCCGACGGCGGCAGCATCAGGCCGAGCAGCTGCGCGACCGTCGGCGAGTAGACCCTGGCCAGCTCGTGCGCGCCAGCCGGCGTGGCCGCTGCGCCGCTCGCGCCGCCGATCGACACGCCGGCCCTTCTGAGCGCCGACACGAGCTGCCGTGCGGCGTATGCGGCCGGCGCGTGCGAGCCGTCTTCTCGGCCGCTTTCGCCGCGGTTGAACGCAAGGCCGCTGAGCGTGCCTTCCAGAAACGGGTCGGGGCCGTAGTCGCTGGAAGGCTCGCCGCGCAGCGAGTCAAACCACGACTCGTCACCGAACACCGATCCGCTGATGCGGTGGATGCCGTCGGTGTGCTCGAGCTGACCGACCAGGGTCGACACCGACGCGCCGAGACCGCCGTAGTGCTGGGCGATGAATGCGCTGCTGCCAAACGTCGGGTCGCCGCCCCCGCGCAGGTACAGGTTGCCGTCCCACTTCCCGTCTGGCTCGAGAGTGCCGCTGCCGTACACGATCGTGCTCAGGCGCGCGCCCGCGCCCATGCGGTCCAGGGCCGTCGTCGCCGTGTACAGCTTCTCGACCGACGCCGGCGGGCGTGGTGTGCTCGCGCGCTCAGAGAACAGCACCTGGTGCGCGGTCATGTCATAGACGTAGGCGCCGTCCTGCGCGCCCCCCAGCCCGAGCTGGTGAGTGAAGTCGCTCTGCAGTCCGGACAGTCCCTCGGCGGCCGCGCTGGACGCAGCAAACGCGGGCGAGAAAGCGAACGCGAGCGCGGCGAGCAGCGCGAACGCGACGGCAAAAAGACGCGGTCGCGCCGGCCCGCGCGCAAGCGACAGTTCGCACAAATGTGCTGACGCATACATCGAGCGAGCCTGCTTTTCGACGTCCATCAGCACGGCTAACGGGACGTTGGGCGGCGTGCCGGGACATGGTCGATCGCAATCGATTGGGCGCGTTTGCGCAGGAATTACGGCCACGTGGCCGTAAAATGAATCGAGCATGGGCAAGGTTGTCAAGCTGCAACCGACGGTCAGGGAGGATCCGAAGGCAGGCGCGAAACCTCGCCGGCTGGCCCCCCGCGGTGTCGGACGTCCCGCTGCGCGCGATCGCCGCCGCCGGCCGCGTCGCCACAAGACGGCGCTCGTGCTCGGGGGAGGCGGCTTCACCGGCGGCGTCTATGAGATCGGCGCCCTGCGCGCGCTGGACCTGCTCGCCGTCAACAGCTCCGTGACGGAATTCGATGTCTACGTCGGCACCTCGGCGGGCGCGTTCATCGCCGCGCTGTGTGCCAACGGGGTGACACCCGAGGAGATGATGCGGGTGGTCACGCGCGAGGGCAAGGCGCCGTTCGAGGAGGTTGACCTCGAGGACCTGTTGCGCCTGAACCTGCTCGAGCTGGCCCGTAAGGGGGCGCTGCTGCCGTGGCGCGCGCTGGCGCTGGCCCGCGACCTCGTCGCCCAGCGCGGGCAGGTCTCGTTGATGGACGTGATGCTGGGTCTAGCCGAAGGCCTGCCCTCCGGCGCGTACACCAGCGCGGGGATCGAGCGGTACCTGCACCGGGTGCTCGACCAGCCGGGGCGCAGCGACGACTTTCGCGAGCTCCCGCGTGAGCTGTATCTGACCGCGACCGACCTCGACACGTGCGAGCGGATCATCTTCGGCGAGGAGGGCCTGCGCGACGTGCCGATCTCCACGGCCGTGCGTGCCTCTGGGGCCCTGCCGATGGTCTACGCGCCGGTGAAAGTCGGGGAGCGCGAGCTCGTCGACGGCGGCCTGATGTTGACGACCAACCTCGACATCGCGGTGGAGGCCGGCGCCAAGCTGATCGTGGTGCTCAACCCGATCGTGCCGTTCGTCAACGACTTCTCGACCACGATTCGCACGTTCCGGGGCGTGCGTCCGCGCAGGGTCTCGGACATGGGCTTTCCGCAGATCGGCTACCAGGCCTTCAAGCTGTTGGCACACCAGCGCCTGCACGAGCTCGCCCAGAACTGGGGCGAGCGCTACCCGGGGATCGACATCGTGCTGATCGAGCCCGAGCCCGGCGACGAGCTGATGTTCCAGACCTCGATGATGCACTTCGCCTCGCGCGTCGAGATCGCACGCCACGGCTTCGAGTCGGTCACCAGGCACCTGGCCGGCGAATACGAGCGCTACAGCGAGATAGCCCAGCGCCACGGGATCGAGATCTCGGGCGAGCGCGCCAGGCAGGTGGTCGAGCATTTCGAGATCGAGACCGAGTCGGCCAGCGCGTGGCGCAAAATCCTCGAGGGCACCACCGGCGCGCTGCTGCGCCAGTCCGGCCTCGCGGCCGGCTGAGCTCGCTACAGAGCTTTCTCGAGCGCCGACAGCAGCCGGTCCGTGGCGGCTTTGTCGCGCAGCGAAATCCGCACGTGCGCCGGCTCTCCGAGCGCCGCACCACCCGCGACCAGCACGCCCGAGCGAGCGAGCCGCGCCGAGAGCTCGCCGCCGTCGAGCATGCCGTGCGCCGCCCACACGAAATTCGCCTGGCTGTCGGCGACGTCGAAGTCCTGCTCGCGCAGCTCGGTGATCAGCCGCGCGCGCTCCTGCGAGATCATGGCCGCCCGCCGTCCGATCAGCTCCGAGCAGCTGCGCAGCGCCTCCAAAGCCCCGGCCTGCGAGACCTCCGAGACGCCGAGATCGGGCTCGAGCTCGGCCAGCAGCTCCTCCGAGCCCGGTCCCCCGATCGCGTAGCCGACCCGTAGGCCCGCCAGCCCCCACGCCTTGGAGAAGCTGCGAAACACGAACAGGCGCGGATGCTCCTCGAGCATCGCCAGCGACGAGTTGACGGGCTGCGCGTCGGAAAACTCGACAAGCGACTCGTCCAGCAGCACCGCCACGTCGCTCGGCATGCCGTGGAGCAGACGCGCCAGCTCGGCGGTCGCGAGCAGCTCCCCTGTCGGATCGTTCGGGCTGGCGATCGCGATCACGCGCGTGCCGGGCTCGCGGGCCGCGTCCAGCAGCGCGTCCACGCCGCCCTCCACGCGTACGGCCTGGCCGTGTGCCCGCCGGGCCATGATCGGAAACAGCGGATACGACGGCCACGCGCTCAGCAGGCGCTGACCTGGCTCGATCAGCGCGCGCGTTGCAGCGCTAAGCAGCTCCGCGGCGCCGTTGCCGAGGATCACCCGCCCGGGCTCCACGCCGTGGCGCTCGGCCAGGTCGTCGCGAAGCTGCGAGCCGCGCACGTGGGGATAGCGCTGCAGGCCGCGGCGCGCGACGAACGTGATCGCGCTGACGATGCTGGGGTGGGCGAGCTCGGGCCACGTCGTCTGCGAGAGGTCCAGCGTCTGGACCCGCGTGAGCGCTTTGCGTTTGCGCTCGGCCGCCTCCTCGCGCAGGTCGGCGTTGACCTCCTCCTCGGTCATCGCTTCGAACTGGCGGTAGTAGTCGAGCAGGCCCATGCGAACGCGGCTCGTTCGCGGCCGTTTAGGCGCCTACGCCGGGGCCATGGATCAGCACGAACCAGATCGTGAACAACACTGCGCAGATCGCCGCGGTGAAGCCGAACACGCGCGCGAGTGCCCCTGTACGCTGGTCATGGCCGGCGGCGCGCCGCACGAGGATCCACGCGTTGTCGAGCCGGCGCAGGATCGCGAGCGTGCCGAACAGCAGCACGAACAGCCCCACGAACGCGATCAGGATGCCGAGGCTGACGCTGCCCGTGAGGTAGTTCACGCGCGAGCCGACCCATAGGCAGGCCAGCGGGATGGGACCCCAGCAGAGCAGGCTCAGCAGCACCATCCCGGCGAACAAGAACCCCGCCAGCGAGCCATCAAAGCGCTGGCGCAGGCCGCCGCCGCGCAGCGGCAGCTTGCGAAAGTGAAGCGGCCCCGTGCCGGGGCGGCGCCCGACGAACAGGCCGCCGGTCTCAGATGGGTCGCTGCGCATCGGCTCTCATCTTCGCAGGCCGCAGCGGACCCCGGCGCGCTGCCTGCGGGCAGCATCGGTCCGGCACCGAGCGGCAATCCTCCCGGCAATCCCTGCCGGCGCCGGGCAACGTCCTTCCGCCCCGGACGGTATCCGTCCGGCAAATGGCGGTGGCTGGCTGCTGCACAGTCGCCGTCAGCCCTCATACAGCGAGTCGAAGATGTCCTTGTACTTCTCGTTGACGACGTTGCGCTTGACCTTCAGCGTCGGCGTCAGCTCGCCCGTCTCCTGCGAGAGGTCGTGGTCGAGGATCGCGAAGCGCTTGACCTGCTCGACCTGGGCGTACTTGGCGTTGGCCTTGTCCAGCGCCTCCTGGACGAGCGCCCGCACGGCCGGCTCGCGGGCCAGCGAGGGGATGTCGCTGGGCAGGCCGTGCTCAGACGCGTAGCCGGCGATCTCTTCCTCGTCGAGCGTCACCAGCGCGACCGGGTAGGGACGCTGGTCGCCGTGCATGACCGCCTGGGAGATCCAGCGGCACTGCTTGAGGTCGTTCTCGACGTTCGCCGGCGTGAGATTCTTGCCGCCGGCGGTGATGATGATGTCCTTCTTGCGCCCCACGATATAGACGAAGCCGTCGTCGTCGATGCGCCCGAGATCGCCGGTATGCAGCCAGCCGTCCTCGACCGCGCCGAAGCTGGCGTCGGCGCGGTTGTGGTAGCCCTGGAAGATGTTCGACCCTTTGATCAGCAGCTCGCCGTCGTCGGCGAGCTTGACCTCGACGCCGGGGAGCGGCTTACCGACGCTGCCGAAGCGATGGTCCTCGGGCGTGCTCACCGTCGCCGCCGTGGCGGTCTCGGTCATGCCATAGCCCTCCATCACGGGCACGCCACAAGCGAAGAAGAATTCGAGGATCTCCTTGGCGATCGGCGCCGCCCCGCTGACCGCCTCGCGCACGCGCCCGCCGAAGGCGGCGCGCACGTTTTTGAAGAGCCGCTCCTCGGCCTGTTCGAACGGGGCCTGCAGCTCGGTCGGGATCGGCTGGCCCGCGAGCTGCAGCTCGCGCACCTGCATGCCCACACGCACGGCCTGCGCGAGCTCCCCGGGATCGGCGTTGGCGCATACGAGCGTGTAGATCTTCTCGAACACCCGCGGAACCGAGGGCAGGTACGTCGGTTTGACCTCGGCGAGCTCGCCGATGATCTGCTTGGTGTCGCCGCCGAAGTACGCCAGCGTCACGCCCAGGTCGAACACGAGCAGCTGCAGCAGCAGCGCGAACGAGTGCGCGAGCGGCAGATACAGGTAGACGACGTCGCCGGCCTCGCTGTCCAGCGTGCCCCGCCCCTCGACCATCTCGATGATCGCCGAGTAGTTGCCATGCGAGAGCACGCAGCCCTTGGGCGGTCCGGTCGTGCCGGACGTGTAGATGAAGGTGAACGGATCCTCGGGGCGCACGCCGGCCCGGCGCGCCTGCAGGTCCTGCTCGTCGCGCCCGCGCCCCCGTGCGCGCACCTCGTCCAGCGGTATCGCCTGCAGCGCCTCGATCTCCGGCGTGCTCTGCTCGGCCGTGGGCGGATCCATCACGACGACGGTCCGGAGGTTCGGCAGCCGCTCGCGAATCGCCGCGATCTTCGCCAGCTGCAGGGCGTCCTCGCAGACCACCGCGCAGGCATCCGAGTCCGAGATCACCCAATGGCACTCCTCGGGAGAGTTGGTCTGATAGATCGGCACCACGACGGCCCCGGCAGACGTGCCCGCCAGATCGGCATACGACCACTCGGGGCGCGTGTTGGCGAGGATGCAAAGGCGCTCGCCCGCTTCGAGCCCGAGGTCGATCAGGCCAAGACCCGTCTCGGTGAC
Organism: uncultured Solirubrobacterales bacterium; assembly: GCA_963713895.1. GTDB lineage: Bacteria > Actinomycetota > Thermoleophilia > Solirubrobacterales > Solirubrobacteraceae > Palsa-744. The sequence goes on from OY970210.1 coordinate 629,404, forward strand.
GATCTCATCGAGCTCGGCGTAGCTGACGTCGCGCCACTCGCCCTCGCGCTTATAGCGAGCAGCGGTCCGATCGGCGTAGCGCGATGCCGCGCGCGGGACCAGTTCGGCGATCGTCTTGAGCGCGGTAGCCGACGGCGCGGCGGTGACCTCCATAGGACTTCCCTCCTCGATCGACCTCGACCAGCTGAACCAGCCCTCTGATCTTAGGGCGTCAAGGGCGTCTGCCGTGTCCAGGCGGTCTAGGTCTTGGCCGAGATCGGTCGCTGCGGCGCCGGCGACTTGCGGATGGAGGCGAGAAACAGGCTCTTATCGATGCGCCCCTTGAAGATCGGGACGCCGTTTTCAAGGCATTTCGAGAGGACCTCTCGGCGCCCGAGACCGGCTTCGCGCGCGAGCTCGGTGGGCGTCAGATGGTTGGCCATAGAGAACATTTCCTCCAGTCGAGGGGCATGGCGCTTTTGGAGGCCTCAAACCTAGCGCCCGTGACGGACGAATGCAACCGCAAAGCGCCGCAAATTGGGCTCGTCAGATCGGCTTGGACGCTCGTCAAATCGGGTTGGGAACGTCGAGGAACACGTGGCGCAGCTCGAAGCGCTCGGCAAGATGCTCGCCAAGCGCGCGCACGCCGAAGGTCTCGGTCGCGTAGTGGCCCGCGGCGATGAAGTGCAGGCCCAGCTCGCGCGCCTGGGCCATCGCGCGCTCGGCTGGCTCGCCGGTGAGGAATGCGTCGGCGCCCGCGCGCGCGGCCTCGTCCAGGTAGTCCACGCCGGCGCCCGTGACGAGCGCGAGCGTGCGCACGCGCGCGGGTCCGGCAGCGAACACAAGTGGCTCGCGCTCGGTCACCGCCTGCGCCCGCGCCACCAGCTCGCTCGCCGGGATGCCCTCGCCGGGAAAGCGCGCCAGCGCGCCAATCGGCTCGCCCGCGTGACGCGCGAACGGCCGGTCCAGGCGCTCGGCACCGAGCGCCCGCGCGAGCAGCGCGTTGTTGCCGACCCGCGGATGGGCGTCGAGCGGCAGATGATAGGCCGCGAGCGCCATGTCCGCCTCGAACAGCAGCTCCAGCCGGCGCTTGAGCCTGGCGTCGATCGGGCCCGGTCCCGAGCCCCAGAAGAGGCCATGATGGACCAGCACCAGGCCGGCCCGCTCGGCGGCCGCCAGCTCGAACAGGTTGACGCTCGCCGACACGCCCGTGGCGAGCGTCGAGATCTCGTCCGGGCCGGGAACCTGCAGGCCGTTCGGACCGTAGTCCTGGAAGCGCTCTGGCTCGAGCAATCCGTCGAGCTCGGCCAGGATCTCGGTGAGGGGCGCGGACACGGGGCGACGATAGCGAGCGGGGCTCGCGCCCGGGCGTCGCTGCTCGTGTGGGATACTGGACGCGCGTCGGGGCGTGGCGCAGCCTGGTAGCGCGCACCGTTCGGGTCGGTGAGGTCCCCGGTTCGAATCCGGGCGCCCCGATTGGTTAGAGAAGTGCGAAGGCCAGCAATGGCGGGCGAAAACTGCCGCAAAGGTTGCGTCTCGCGGGACCGTGTCGCTTGTGTTCGTGGCTGTTCGTCGGTCTCGGTGACCGCAAAAGGACCGCAGCGCAAGCGCGACGGGACCGCAAAAGGACCGCATGCATCCGCGGGCGCCCGCGTAGCCGGTCCTGCTCGGGGCGTGTGGTGGCCGCCGCCGACGCTGCGCGTTGCGAACGGCGCCGGGCGGCACTCTCGGCGGTTCGGACGATGTGATGATCGCTGGCGGCATGGCCGACGATGACGAAGCCAAAGTCGATCGCTGGGTCGCGCACCATCCCCCGGCCGATGTCAGCCCTGGTGAGTTTGAGCAGTTCGTCGCCGAAGTGCTGCGGGCCAGCGAACCTGACCTAGTAGTACTTTGTTAGTCTGTTGGTAGGTGTTGTTCGTCGCGTGGCGAACACCTCCTGCATCGTTGATACTCGATGCGGGATGGTGAATATGTCTGCTGTGGCGGTAGAGGCGGCTGTGCCGGTCTCGGTGGCGGGGGCGGTGAAGGAGCGGTTGGGGGAGTTCGTGGGCGGGGTGGCGTTGGCGTCGATGGATCATCCGGTTCAGCGTGAGAATGCTGAGCGCTACGTGCGTGGCTTGTTGCAGGCTGGTCCGCGTAAATCGCTTGAACCGTTGGTGGGACGGCTGGCGGGAGAGGCTGATTATCAGAGCCTGCAGCAGTTTCTGGCGGATAGCCCTTGGGATCCGGGGCGTGTGATTCAGGCTGTGGTCGAGCGCGTCGCACCGGTCGTGGATGGGGAGGCGTGGGTGCTGGATGACACGGGGTTTCCGAAGGACGGCGACAGCTCGCCGGGCGTCAAGCGCCAGTACTCGGGCACGCTCGGCAAGATCGGTAACTGCCAGATCGGTGTCTCACTGCACGCGGTCAGTGAGCGCGGGACGCTGCCGTTGGGCTGGGCGCTGTATCTGCCCGAGGACTGGTGCGAGGACTCCGAGCGTCGCCGCAAAGCGAAGATCCCTGAGGATGTCGTCTTTCAGACCAAGCCGCAGCTCGGGCAGGCACTCATCGAGCGCGCTGGCGCGTTCGCGATCGACCGCGCGCCAGTGCTCGGTGACGCGGCCTATGGCGATAACACCCAGTTGCGTGGCGCTCTTCACGGCGAGGGCTTGGACTACGTGCTGTCGATCAGTCCCGACACGACAATCTTTGAGGCGGGCACGGCCTTTGCCGTGCCTGAGCGGCGCCGGGGCGCCAGAGGGCCAGCGGCACGCAAGCCGCGCGCGGACCGTGAGGCGGTCTCGGTAGCGGAGTATGCACGCTCACTTGACCCTGAGAGCTTCCAGACAGTCACTTTCCGCGGCAAGGGCAAGACGCGTGTGCGCTCGCGCTTTACCTTTCAGCGCGTCACCGCCGCGCACCCCGTGACCCGCGATAACCAGACACCCCGCGAGGAGTGGCTGATCATCGAGTGGCCCGAAGGCCGCGACGCCCCCAGCGACTACTGGATCTCCAACCTCCCCGCCACCGTCAAGCCCGAGCGTCTCGCGCGCTTGGCCAGGCTGCGCTGGATGATCGAGCTCGACTACCGTCAGCTCAAGGGCGAGCTTGGCCTCGACCACTACGAGGGCCGCTCATGGCTCGGCTGGTATCACCACACCGCGCTCGTCACAACCGCCCACGCCTTCCTCACACTGGAGCGCCTGGACCCAAAAGTCCGGCGGCGGGCCTCACGCTCCCTCAAACGGTCCGCCTCCTCGAGCCCATCTTCGACTGCTGGGCCGGTCATTGCCACACCTGCCACCAGCCAATAGACCTCGCCAACCTACGCCTCCACAAACCACCCCAAAACGAGTGAATAGACTAACAAAGTACTACTAGTGGAGTGTCTCGGTTTTAGCTGGCGATTGCGTCGAGTGTGACGCGGCCGCGGCGGACCTTCTCGAGGATCTTTCTGTTGTGGCGGTCCACTGAAAGGGCCCGGGGTTCTTGTTGTGGGCGGCGAGGTAGGTTTCGATCGCGTCGATCAGGGCGGGGACGCTGTGGAAGATCCCGCGGCGGATGGCTTTGTCGGTGAGCTGTGAAAAGAAGATCTCGACCCTGTTCAGCCATGAGCTCGAGGTCGGCGTGAAGTGCAGCTCGAACCGGGGGTGCTGGGCCAGCCAGGAGCGGACGGTCGGGTGGTTGTGGCTAGCGTAGTTGTCGAGGATCAGATGCACCGTAAGGAGCTTGGGGACTTCACGACCGATCGCGCGCAGGAACTTCAAAAACTCGACGTGGCGGTGGCGGGAAGGCACTGGCCGATCACCGAGCCGCTCAACACGTCCAGCGCGGCGAACAGGGTTGTGGTGCCGTTGCGCTTGTAGTCGTGGGTCATCGTGCCCGCTTTCCCCGGCTTGATCGGCAACGACGGCTGGGTCCGATCGAGCGCCTGGATCTGGCTGCTCTCGGGCGCGTTCAATACAGGCGCCGACGACATCGACGAGCTTCTCCTCGACCGATTGTGTAAAGTAGCTTGGTCGGGCGGCGACCAGGGGGCCTGTGCAGCCCGCCCCCGCTTGTGGGTATGGGCCGGTCATCGTACCCCACCGGAGTAGGTGTTCAACGTTAAGCAGGGGAAAATCATGCGGAAAGTCGCGAAGTTTGGAGTGGCGCTACTGGCCGTTACGGCCTTGTCTGCTCTGATCGCAGGCACGGCTTCGGCGGCGAAAGCAAAAACGCTCGACCTCACATGGGAACTCGCCGTGCATCAGCTCGCGGCGGGCGAAACGTTCGATCTGGTGCTCGGAGAGGCCGGCGCTACGATCAATACCGACGGGGGTACGGTCTCGTGTGCGGGCGGTTTCGGCCGCCCCGGCTTTAGCGGCATCCAGGCAGTTGACCTCACCAACAACGAGGCGACCGACCAAGTGGAAACCGGCGAGGGTGCGGGCAGTCTGTTTGGGGGGGCCGAAGCATGCACCAATAACACTGGTCTCGGTAGCACCGTAGAAGAGTATGTCTACGCGGAAACCAGCATCCTCCGTCTGGAGGGCTCGAAAGGCAAAGCCATCCTGAAAGCCAGAGCGGCCACGATGCCGATCTACTTCGAGACCTACTACTCCGGCGGTGACGCGTGTATCTACACGACGACGAGTCTAAAAGGCACGTTGAAACTCGAACCGTGGGACGAAGAACTCAAGCAACTCAATGTGGTTTTCAGTAACCAGAAAATGAAGCTGGACAAACCCTACTCAGCGAAAGAATGCGCGTCAAAAGGCGTAACACTCAGCGCTGAATTCGAATTCGCTAGCAGGGGTGAAGATGGTTTCGGCGAGGGCGACTATATCTTTGGGCGTCTGCTGTAGCCGCGTGGCGAGGCCGAAGACCACCTGGGCCCCGGCCGCCCACGCCGGGGCTCGATGTCCATGCAGGCAGCAGAGCGCTTGCAGACGAATGCTGGCGGCGGGATAGGCGCCGAAGCAGTTCCGCTCGGGTCGGCGTATGTGTAGGACGCGTCAGTGCACGGGCAGCCTGATCGCCTCCAGCGCCCGCCTCGTCCGGCCGCTCGTTTTTCAATTGGCGCGGATGGATAGCGACGGCCCCCGACAGACCGTTTTGCGCCAAATCTTTTCCTGTGCAGCCGGTGTCGGATTGTGTTTGCTAGTGAGGACGAGACGGTCCACCCGGGACTGCCGCCTTTGCGTCGTCGTCGGCTTCGGCCTGGGTGATCCAGTCGCGCTTCTCTGCGCGCCACTGCTCGTCGGTGCGCCTCAGCTTCCAGTATCCGGTCGCTGATAGGTCGTCTCGGTGGATACCGCGCTCTTGGAGGAGGTGGCGGCGGACGCGCAGGACGGCCTCGGCCTCGCCGTGGGCGAACGCTTGACCACGACCCTCGGGAAGATCGAGCGCGCGGACGGCCTGCAACTGTAGATCGGGGTCCTCGCCAGGGCCGAGGGTACGGTGGAGCCACTGCGGGCGCAGATTGCCGGACGAGCGGAGCGGCTGCTCGTCCTCAGGACCGCCGACCTCGAGGATGACAAAGACTGGCACTCCGGGGTTGATCCGGTCGAGCGAGACGGCGATGGCTGGGATGACGGCCTCGTCGCCGACCATCAGGTGCCAGTCAACGTCCGGTGACGGGGCGTATCCGCCGCCGGGGCCGGTGAGCGTGAGCGTGTCGCCGGAACGGGCGGTGGCCGCCCAAGGTCCCGCGATGCCCGCCTCGCCGTGAACGACGAAATCGAGCGTCAGCCGCAACCGGTCAGCGTCCCAGTCGCGGACGGTGTATGTGCGAGTGCTCTCGCCGAATCGGCACTTGACGTAATGGTCGGTGAACTCCCCAACGACGAAACCGTCAAGCTCTGGCCCCTCCACGATGATGCGGACCATGTGCGGCGTTAGCTGAGCCGTCTCAACGACGGTGGTGTTCCGCAGCGGACGATTCGGTCGGGGGCGATTCATGCGGTCCGCTTGGGCGCGGCACGAGTCCTCATGTGGATGACGACGTTGAGGACGGCTAGGACGGAAAGCCCGATCGACGCGAGAAATGCTGCTTTGTAGCCGCTGACGAGCGAGCCGTGATGAGCGTTGGTCACGGTGGCGGCGATGGTGGCGAGCGCGGCTAGGCCGATGGCGTTGCCGACCTGTTGTGCGGTGACGAACAGGCCGCCGGCCAATCCCCTTTCGCCTGCTCCGATGCCTGCGGTTACCGCTACTGAAATGGTGGGGAAGGTCAATCCCATCCCAAAGGCGGTAATGATGATTCCGCCGAGGACGTTGAGTGGGTAGGAGCCGGTGTTGCTGATCGTGTGTAGCCACACCTGCCCGAGCCCGGTGATCGACAGTCCCGTGAGCAGGATCGTCCGCACGCCGAACCGGGGGAGTATCCGGCGTGTGAGTTGGGTGGCGGTCAGCATCACGGTCGCGGTAGCGGGGATGAAGGCTAGTGGAGTGTCAGGCAACGTTTGCCGTGTTGATGAGTCGTTTTAGGCGGGGGTTATCGGTGTTGTGGTTGCGCCAGTGGATGTATCGGCGGATGAGGCGGGCTTGGGTGGCGTGGTCGGGGTGGTCGGTGCCGGCGAGTGTGAAGTACCGGAGTGCTCGGAACTGCGCCTCGATGCGGTTCAGCCAGGAGGCGTAGTGCGGGGTGTAGGCCAGCTCGACGTTGTTCTGGATGGCCCAGTCGCGCATGTCCTTGCCGTGGTGGGGGCTGAAGTTGTCGAGGATGAAGTGCAGCCGCGTCTCGGCCGGGTGCAACGAGCGGACATACCGGCAGAACTCAAGGAAGTGGACGCGGTCCTTGCGCTTCTTGATGTGCCCGTAGAGCCGGTCGGCGCTGAGGTCGTAGGCGGAGATCAGGTGCCTGACGCCGTGCGGTCGTTTGAAGGTCGCTCGTATCCGCTTGGGCTTCGCGCGCGGCGCCCAGCTACGCCCGCCACCCTGGGGTTGCAGGTTCAGCGGCCCGAACTCATCGAGGCAGATCACGATCGCCTGCTCAGCCTCGGCCATCTCGTAGAGATCGACGATCCGGTCGCGCTTGGCCGCAAAGCGAGGGTCGGCCGAACGCTTCCACGTTCTCACCGCTTGAAAGCGGACGCCCTCCTCGCGCAGAAGCTGACGCAATCCCTCGTGGGAGATGTCCGTGACCACCCCCTCGGCGACCAGGTAGTCAGCGAGCTTCGACAGGCTCCAGGTCGCAAACGGCTGGTCGAGGTCCTGGGGGTCGGTCAGCGCGATCCGCTTGATCTCTTGGCGCTTGGGCAGCGTGAAGGTCTGCGGCCGCCCGCCACGGTAGCGCGGGTAGAGCGCGTCGAACCCGTCCCGGTTGAAGTTGTGGATGACATCCCTGACCGTGTCCGGATCGGTAAAGACGACCTCGCTGATCGCAGGAGGCGACATGCCCTGCGCCGAGAGCAGCACGATCTGCGCGCGGCGCCACGTCACGACCGACCCCGACATGCGCCGCACGATCCGAAGCAGCCGATTGCCCTCCTCGCTGGTGATCTCCCGCAACTGCACCCTGGCGGCCATAACCCCTCCCGGTCGAGTAGCGATCTCGACCACAAGACTTCGCCACCAACACCATCACCCCTCGTCCTCGAAACCGGCAAACGTTGCCGGGGAACCCACTAGCCCGGCTTGGAGCGGACTGAAATGCAGCACGTCTTGGTTATAGAGCGAGGTGAAGTAGACATAGCCGGCGACGACCGGCCCGAACAGCAGCATCGCGACCAGTGCCGCCCGGCGAGCCGAATCGGCGAGCACACGCCGGGGCAGCATCGGAGTCTCGGCGCGCTCTTGGAAGATGACGAACGTCACACCCAATACTACGGCGAGGGCGAGGGCCGTCAGGGTGGCCGCGTTCGTGAAGCCGTGCTGTTGGCCTTGGCTGAGCCCGAAGATCAGCAGCGCGATCGACCCGGTTGCCAGGATCGCCCCAGTGATATCCAGTCCTGCGCCAACGCGCCGGCTGTGGGAGGGAAGCACGCGCCGGATGGCGATGGCCAACGCGACAATGATGGGCGGGTTGACCAAGAACACCGCCCGCCAGCCGATGAACTCGGTACAGACGCCACCGAGGACGACCCCGGCGCTTGCCCCGGCTGCGGTGGCGCCTTGAAAGATTCCGAGTGCCCTGTGGCGGGCCGGGCCTTCGGAGAACAGTTCGGTGATGATCGCCAGCGCTTGCGGGGCGACGAACGCGCCGCTCGCTCCCTGAGCGAACCGGGACGCGATCAGCACCAGCGGGGTCGGGGAGAGCCCAGCGACAAGCGAAGTGACGCCGAAGGCGGCAAGGCCGACCAGCAACACCCGGCGATGGCCGGCGCGGTCACCGACCCGGCCACCAAAGAGCAGCAGAGAGCCGAACGTGAGCGCGTACCCCGTGACGATCCATTGCAATTTCGCAGGGGCGAAGTGCAGCTCCCGCTTGATCGTCGGGAGCGCGATGTTGACGATGCTGAAATCGAGTTGCAACACGAACTGGGGAGCGACCACGAGCCCAAGCGCCAACCCCAACCCCAGACCCGTCGATGTGCCAGCGTCAGCCGACGAGGCAGGCATCGCGGCGGTCGCCTTGTGCGATGGTCCTGCGGTGTCGAGAAGGTTCATATCCAGCACGCTAAGCCTCAGCGCACCGGCTGGCTTCCGCTATCCTGCCAATCAATGTCGGAAATCCGCCAGGCACCCGATTTGGCGCTTGAGCACGTGCCCGGCGGCACTCGGATCGACCGCCACCAGCACCCAGGCCACCAGCTGATCTACGTCAGCACCGGCGTCCTCGTGGCAGAGACATCCGCTGGCAGTTGGGTCGCCTCATGCGACCGTGCGATCTGGATGCCAGCCGGCACATGGCACGAGCACCGCGCCTACGGCGCGAGCACCATCCACATCCTCGGCTTCCACGCGCAGGACCCGCCGCCGCTCCCCGATACCCCGGCGATCGTCGCCGTGACTCCGCTGCTGCGCGAGCTGCTGGTCGCGCTCACCGAGCCCGGACTGCCACAACCGGAGGTTGACCGCCTCCGCGCGGTCCTCCGCGACCGGCTGCACCGCACCCGGCAAGAGCCAATCTCATTGCCCGCACCACGCGACCCACGACTCGCGCGGGCCTGCGCAATCGCCCTTGAGCATCTACAAACGCCGATGCCGTTGTCAGCGTTGGCCGACGCCGCGCGCACGACCGAACGAACCCTCTCGCGGCTTTTCCGTGCAGAGACCGGCATGAGCTATCCCCAATGGCGCGCGCAGGCCCGCGCCATCCACGCCATGATCCTGCTCGCCCAAGGCGAGTCGGTCACCGACGCCGGCAGCCTTTGCGGGTGGAGCACAACCAGCGCGTTCATCGACAGCTTCCGACGCGCGATGGGACAGACCCCCGGCGCCTACCGCGACCTCGCCGCCGCGTAAACAAGATCGACGCTCTGCCCGAGCCGTCATGGCAGAGCGAGGGCGCCCCTCACCGCTTTCGCGGCGGGGGGCGATCATCGCGCGGATGGATACGGCCAGCGACCTCGCGCGCGTTCACGATGGCATACAGCGGGCATGACTTCGCAGATGCTGGGTTTCGACGCGGTATGGCGGTAGAAAATCGGTAGCAGACGGCCGGAAAACCGCACCAGCAAGCCAAATCTAACCGTTCGCCCCGATATCAAGAAACGGCATTACGATGCGGTTTCCGCCGTTTTCGCGAGTGCTTCAGGTACCAATCGGGAACCAATCTCCCCGCTACGCCGACAGGATGCGCCGTCCGTGGTCCGAGGCTGAGCGCGACGAGCGCGACGAGCGCGACGAATCAATCCCCGAGGGGGTCCATACGCCTTCCCGTGGCCGGAATTCGGGAAGAGTAAGGAAAGGCCCATCGCGCCCGCTATCGCGGCCGAGCGCCGATCTATTCGTAGGTGAACTGGTCGGTGGAGGGGTTCTTCGGGCTGCCCACCTTGTTTACGTTCGCTTTCACGTCCACGGTGCCGGCTTCATTTGCCGGCGCGATGGCGGTGCAGGTGGTGGTCGAAGTGCAGTCGACGGACGTCGAGAACCTTGATCCGAATTTGATCCTCGTCGCGGTTTCGCCCAAGGCGAAGCCGCTACCGGTGACCGTCACGCTCGTGCCGCCGGCCGTGGATCCGCTGTCCGGGCTCACGGCTGTGATCGTGGGTGTGTATTTGAAGCGATCTTTCTTGGAGATCGCGCTTGTACCTTCGGGTGTCGTTACTGTCACGTCTCCGGTTCCCTCTGACTCGGCGGGGGTGACCGCTGTGATCGAGGTCGCGGAGACGACGTGGAAGCTCGTGGCGCTCGTCGTGCCGAACGTGACTTCCGTGGCTTCTCCAACGCCAATCCCGCGGATGGTGACGGTGGTGCCGCCCGCGACTGGCCCTTTCCTGGGGGCGACCTTTGTGACTTCCACCGCCGGCACATAGCTGAACTGGTCGGCCGTATCGATGGGGCTCGTTCCTTCCGGGGTGGTCACGGTCACATCCACCGTCCCGGTCCCGGCTGGGGAGATAGCGGTGATCGAGGTCGCCGAGTTGACCGTGAAGCTGGCGGCGATGTTCGAGCCAAACATGACGGTCGTGGCTTCCGCGAGGTTGGTCCCTGTGATAGTTACGGTCGTGCCGCCTGATCCTGCCCCTCGATCGGGTTCTACCGCCGTGACGGTCGGCGTCGGCAGATAGGTGAACTGGTCCGCGAAGCTTGTCAGGCTGGTGCCGCCCGCGGTCGTGACCGTCACGTCCACACTGCCCGTGCCTGGCGGGGCGACGGCGGTGATCGAGCTCTGGGAGTTGACCGTGACGCTCGTGGCGGCGCTCAGGCCGAAGTCGACCGTGGTGGCGCCGGTGAGGTTCGTGCCGGTGATGCTCACAGACGTGCCGCCTCCTTCGGGACCGGCGTTGGGGCTGACTTCGGTGATGGTCGGGGCCGGCACGTAGGTGAACTCGTCAGCCGACCCGGTGGGACTGGTACCTTCTTTGGTGGTCACAGTCACATCCACCGTTTCCGTGCCGGCGGGGGAAACCGCTGTGATCGACGTCGCCGAGTTCACCGTAAAGCTCGTGGCGTTCACCGAGCCAAACCTGACCGCCGTGGCTTTGCTGAGGTTCACTCCGGTGATCGCCACCGAGGTGCCGCCGCCCGCGGGGCCGTGGTTGGGGCTCACGCTCGTGACGTTCGGTCCGTATGCGAATTGGTCGGCCGGACTGGTGGCGCTTGTCCCTTCGGGGGTGGTAACGCTCACATCGACGGTGCCCGTCCCCGCAGGGGAGACAGCCGTGATCGAGCTCGGCGAGCTCACTTTGAAGCTGGTGGCGTTGTTCGAGCCGAACTTGACGGCCGTGGCTCCGGTGAAGTTGGCGCCGGTGATCGTCACCGAGGTTCCACCCGCCTTCGGGCCGGCGCTGGGGTTCAAGCCGGTGACCGTTGGCGTCGGGATATAATTGGTCGGAATCTCGCTCACCGTGTTTTCGTCGACGTTCGTGACCCAGACGTGGGTTCCATCCGACGACACGGACGTGGGCTGGCTGCCAACGGGGATCGTGTTGATGACGGTGCCGGTCGATGCTTCGATCTCACTGACGCTGTCTTCACTGCCTCTCGCGACCCAGACGCCGGTTCCATCCGAAGATACGCCCTGCAGGTTGACGCCGACGGGGAGCGTGCGGATGACGGTACCGCTCGACGCTTCAATCTCACTCACCGTATCTGCTCCTGCGTTCGAGACCCAGACGTGGGTTCCATCCGAAGACACGCTGCTGGGGGTGCTGCCGACGGTGATCGTGCGGATGACGGTGCCGCTCGACGCTTCGATCTCATTGATCGTAGTTCCGTATTGGTTCGTGACCCAGACGTGGGTTCCATCCGAGGACAGGGCATTGGGGTGGTCGCCGACTGCGATCGTGCGGATGACTTCGCCGCTCGATGCTTCGATCTCAGTGACCGTACTTTCGAAGGCGTTCGCGACCCAGACGTGGGTTCCATCCGAAGACACGCCAGTAGGGCGATCGCCGACGGCGATCGTGCGGATGCCCTTGCCACTCGACGCTTCGATCTCACTGACCGTATTTTCGAACGCGTTCGTGACCCAGACATCGCCGCCATGCGACGACACGCCTTCGTGGCCACCGCCGACGTGGATCGTGCGGATGACTTCGCCGCTCGACGCTTCGATCTCACGGACCGTGTTTTCGCTGACGCTCACGACCCAGGCGTCGGTTCCATCCGAAGACACCGCAAACGTATCGCTGCCGACGGGGATCGTGCGGATCCCTTCTGCCGCGGCCGCCGAAGACAAGCCGACGTAGCATGCCGTCGCAGCTACCGCCGCGACCAGCACCCCAGTCAGTCGGACTGCACCTGCTCGCGAGAAACGATCCGGCAGTCTCATAGAGGACCCCTCAATCCGTCGTCAATAGCCCGAGACTGGCTTCGAGCCAGTCAGAGCCGAGATATCCGAACCGTATCAGGACTGGCGAAGGAGCGCGTCAGCGCACACGCAGCCTGATCGACTCCAGCGCCTGCACGGCTCGACCGGCGGTTTAGGACGCTAAAACGGTGAGTTACTGGCTGCGTCCATAACGAGCTTGCACACAGTCGGCAATCCGCACTGCGCAAGGCGCACGCGACCACTAGCACTCACGGAGATACCATCGTCACGTGAAGACGCTCAGGTCGGCGACGTTCTTTGCGGTTATTGCAGCGGCGGCCCGCGTTCGCCCGGTACATCTACCCGCTCTACACCGGGTTGAAGAGAGAGCTCGACAGCTACCTGCGCTTCTACGACAACGACCGGTTCACCACGGACGACTCACCAAGGGACGCATCCCCGCAGACATCGTCTACCGTGCCCGAAAGATGGAGCCAAGATGAGCCGCACCTGCCGGCACATCTTGGAGGCTGCCCAGAGCTCGCGGATCTCCGTGATCTTTGACATTTGAACGGAATAGTTCGGGTCGCGCGGCGGCTCTACCCCGAGGCTGGTGTAGACTGCCCGCGGTTTGCCGGCGCGGAGGGGATACGAGAGGATCTTGGCGATCGTGCTCGTCGCTACGGTCGTCTATGCGATAGCCCCTGGCGCTGCGTCGGGCGGTTCGCCACGCGCCGCGAGCACTCCAGCGCACCGCGCCGCCGTGCACGCGTATCTGCTCGATATGTACGCCTACGTTCAGGCAATCACCAAAGCCGCACCGGCCCTGGTTGGCGCAGCCGAGGGTGCCGCGAGTAGGATCGCCGGCGAATGTCCAGGTGTGCTCGTCGGAGCCCCCCAAGGTAACGAGATCGAAATCGGTTCGTCCATCCTCCGGCGCACGGCGCGCCAGCGTGGTGAAGAAACGCGGCAGAGCACGCAGCTGAGCGACCTGGAAGAGGAGCTCGCTTCGGAGCTCGCCTCCGCAGAGCAGGAATCACGGCGACCCGCGGTGATGGCCCTCCTGGCCAATCTCAAGGCGTTGCCGCAAGGAGGGCCGGCGCTGTCGCGGGTCGTTCGTACGCAGACAATGGGATTGGAGGAAGACCAGAAGGTCGAAAACACAGACGTATGTTCCGACATGGACGCTTGGGCTGCCAGCGGCTACCGCACGCTCTCCCAGGCCAGCAGGGCGATCGCGCTGAAGCGCGAAACCGAGCTTGCCGAGTTCTTGCAGAACCTCCCCGCACAGTCCGCGAGCGAATCAACGCCTCTCCCTGAGACCCCCGCTGACAGGGCGCTCGTGCGCAAGACCTCCCAGCTGGAGAAGCGGACGGCAATGACGATTGCCAACTCCATCAACGGCGCTCGCAAGCGTGTCGAAGCCGCGCTTGGCCTGACGGCCCGCGCAAGACGTGAAGAAAGGCTCAAGTCGACCTCGCACGAATCCAAATCCTCCACCGAGCTCGGCGCGGGACGCACTGCGGCTGGGACCAGCTACACGGTCTGGCTCGAACGCACACTGGGCGGCCCTGCGGGTGCGTGCAAGTCGAGCGTGGAAGTGAGGCGCACCAACGGAGCCGAGCCGGGAATCTTGGAACTGATCGTTGACACTGGGTCGGAGGTTTGCCTGGCGCCTCGCAACGATCGCTTGGAAGAGCCCAGTGTCAATTGCAGTGAAGGGCTTCTGACGATCAAGACCGCGGTCCTATCAGCCACCCGCACAGTGGATCTGCACATGAGCAACGGCACTCAGATCGTCTCCCGCCCGGTGCTCGTGCCACGCCGGTTGGGTGGTCCAGGCGCCTTCTACTACCAGGCGGTGCGTGGTCCCTCTCCGCTCCCGGTGTCGTTGGCCGAGCGTGACGCTCAAGGACACACGCTGCGGGTGCTGATGCTGCGGCGGATCGTTGGCTGCTCCAAGCACCCGCTGAAATACCTACGAGGTGGAAAGCGCACGCTCGTCCGCGGGAGCACGCCCCAGGGTCCGAGCTTCTCGACCGTCGGCGAACGGTACCGGCTCTTCGGTCGTGTTCACATACAGCTGAAGCTGAGAACTGGGGAAGGGCTGGTGAGCTCCGACGAAGGAGGCGAAGAAGAAAACGTCACCGAAGGGCCAAACGGATCGGTCGCGGTACCTGTGGCGCGTACGACGCCGCTGGACTCGGAAATCTCCGCCGCCTGTCATCCACACGAATACTCGATCCTCTACGGTCTGCTCACGCAGCCGCGCGACACGGTGCTGGCAAAGGTCGCCGGCAAGCTTGTTCCAGTGCTCAGCGTTCACATTCCTAGCAGCCTGCACACCGGCGGGGCCCTGGTCTATCTGGCTTCGGTCAGCCAACCTGAAGAGGTTCTCGTGCGCTCGCCGAACGGCAAGACCCTCATGATGAACGAAGATCGCAGCCGCACGGCGAGAGAAGGCCGCGAAACCTGTGAAGGCGAATCCGAAGGAGCCGGCCCGCCGCCTGGTGGCTTTGGCGGGACAGGCGAAACGAGCAGGATCGTGCTGAACGGGTGAACCCTTTAGCCACTTCTGCACTGGCGACGCAAGCAGGCATAGCTGTACCCGCCTGGCTCCGGCAAGCCGCGACGCCGGTATCAGCTCAGCGCTGAAAACGTCGGTGTCGATCACGACCGCGCCGCGCGATCCCGGCGCGGTCACGACTGGACGGCTGCGAGGAAGGCCTCGCCCTCCTCCCCGCTGAGATCCTCGATCGCCATCTGATGGTGCTCGGGCAGGGGACGCGCGCGGCGCAACAGCTCCTCGACCGGGAGCTCCAACTGCTCGGGTTCGCTGTTGTTCGCGGGATGCGTAGACACGGTCCGCGGAAGTGTAGGGAGATCGCTCGGCTCAGCGGTGGCGTGGAGCCCACCGGGGACCGTCATCACGACGCACCGGCTGCTCGCTGATCAACAGGCGGACGCTGAGAAGGCGCTGCGCATGGCTGGCTTCGCATCGGCCCGAGCACAGCATTGACGGCGGCTTGGCGAGCGGATGAGCGCGGGAGGATCGCTTGCGCGGAGCGGCTCATCGACGAGAGGACGAACATTGGTCACGAGCCTGGCAGCGGTCCGAAACGGCGCCGCAGGCTCAAGGCGAATGCCTGGAATGCCTGTGTCTGCCGCGGTCTCACCACGCGTACGTGGCGTGCCTTTTCCTCCGAGTCGAGATCGCGATGCGCAGCGCGTTCGTGAGCTGGCAACCTACTGCCAAGTTTGGTTTTCAGTGGCTTTGCAGTAGCTCGGGCCAGAACGCGCATCGTGGTCGCTTAGGTGTCCGGTAGCGACCATAACGCACGTGGGTCGTTCGGAGACTTGCCGATCCACGCAATGAGGCCAGCATCGCGGAGCGCCCGGAGATGGCTGGCGGCGGTGGGTCTCGAGACTCCGACGGCCTCCGCCACCTCCCCGGTGCTGAGGCGTCCGGCGTCGCGCAGTGCCGCCATGATCTGTCGGGAGCCGCGGGGGAGACGGGCCTCAGCCTTGGCGATCGACGCGAGCTACTCTGGCGGTCAGGTCAGAGCGTGCCGTGCACGCCATTTTTATGCCGGGCGTTCTACTCGCTGGTGCGGAGGCTGAGTACGATCCGCTCGAGATCGAGGGTCTGCGGTGTGGGCCTTTCTATTCCGGATAGAGTCCGTTTCGCGTCCGTTTCTTGCTACAGTGTGAGGATGAGCTTGGCCTATGCAGACGAGGCGATCCGGATCAGGCAGCTTGCTCCGCTGACCGAGCGCGATATCGCCCGGGCGACTGGGGCGGGGGTCTCGACGGTCAGCGCATGGCTTCACCGTACCCGCGCGCCCACCGGCCGGCGGGCGGAGCGGTTGGTGGAGCTCTCGGCGATCATCGACCGGCTCGCGGCGGTGCTGGAGGCGGACTACGTGCCGGTGTGGCTGAACCGGCCGCTCGCGGCACTCGGGCATCGCAAGCCGATCGACGTGCTCGCCGGCGGCGGCTACGAGGAGCTCTCACGCCTCATCGCCGCGCTCGAATCCCCGACCTTCACGTAGTCCGCCGTGGATGCGCCGCGCGTGACGCGCATGCGGGTGACTGGCACGTGGCTGCGCCACATACCGGCCGGCAGCGACCCGCTCTACCGTCCGCCCACACCAGCTGACGGGCGCTGGCAGCGCGGAGTCACCATCGAGGGCATCTATCTCGCCGCCGAGGAGGCGACCGTATGGGCCGAGTGGTACCGGTGGCTCGCAGAGCTCGAGATCGAGCCGCTTCGCGGACTGCCGCGCGAGCTTTGGCGCTACCGGGCAGGCCTGTCCTCGGTTGCGGACCTGACCGGCATCGAAACGCTCGCCGCCCTCGGACTCCCGACCGCCGAGCCGAGGAGAGACCAATGGCCGGTGTTCCAGGATGTCGGCGAGCGGCTGCACGCGGCCGGCTGCGACGGTCTGCTGTATCACTCGGCTGCCCGGCCGGGCGAGTTGTGCCTCTGCGTATTCCGAGCGAACGCGACCGAGGCATCAGGGCGGCTTGAGCCGCTCGCGCTGGCGCGGCGGGTGAACAGACCACCGGCACCACCGCGTGGGCTGCGGACCTGATCCTCGTTGGCGACCTTCGGTTCGAGCAGACTGACGACCCGTACCAGTGGGTTCTGCCTACGGGGAAGCTCGAGCTCGTCCATATCGAGGGGATCTACGTCGCGACCGTTCAGTTCACTGGCAGCCGGTGGGTGATCATCGACAAAGGCTGACAACCACTTGTAAGTTGCTGTGCTACGATGACCAACGTGGCGAGAGCTGGACAGAACAGCGCTGTGAAGCGTCCGGCGCCTCGTCGCGCGAGCCTGAGCCCCGCAAAGGTCTCGCCGGAGCGTCGGGAGCGCCTGGACCAGGCTCGCGTGCTGCGCGACCCGCGCGTGCGTGCGCTGTGGCCGCGGCTGAAGCGCCGTCAGCAACAGGTCGTCCTCGATCCGAGCGCAGCGGTCGGCCACCGCTACCCGCTGAGCACCGGCGAGATCGCCCAGCTGACGGGGATATCTGAGCGGCAGGTCAGGTACTGGGCGGACCACGGGCTGATCGCGCACTGGCGCAAGGGCAGTTGGCGCCTGTTCGAGACGGTCGGGCTGATCACCGCGTTCTCGATCACGAACGCCAGCCAGCACGAGCTTCAGTTCTATCGCGGTGTCATGGAGGACCCGGTCGTCACGCTCGCGGCGAAGGTCGGGATCCTGACGAGCCTGCTCGCCTCCCGGCTCGAGGGCATCGAGCCGAGCGAAGCGGCAGAACTGACCGCGCCGCTTGGCGAGCTGACGCACCGCTGATTCTCCAGCCACGCGCGGGAGCAGTACGAGTACGATCAGCCAAACGCACACGCCGCATAAAATCCCCAGCCAGCGGAGCTACGCCCCGGTGAATGAATCCACCCGGGAAACGGGACGCGACCCGAAGCCGTCGGAGGGGAGCTTGGCGGCCTTGAGGTCACCGAGACCGCGATCGCGAACGCCGTCGAGCGTCGCACGGTGCTCGCCGAGCGTCTGCCATATGGCACACCCGACGATTGGGTCGCTGTCGGCTCGAGGCCGCTGTTCGACGAGTACGAACGGAAGGTCCGCGAGATAGGCACCAGATTCGACCCGCAGCTAGACGCCCGCGACGCCCGTCAGCTCAGACGCCAGATGGAGGCGATCTGCGTCGCCGCTGCGCCTCCCTTCCCACCCGAGCAGATCTCGGCCTTCACCAGCGACCCCGCCGACGACCCGATCGTCTACGGCGCTCTGCTGGCCGGCGCCGATTACCTGATAAGCGATGACAAGGACATCGTCCCTGCCAAAGAACCGCGCGAGTATGAGCTCGAGGAGCGCCGGCTGCTTGCTGTCCCGTTCAGCTACCTGGTGTCCGATCTCATGCCCGACATCGACTGGGGCGAGGTCGAAGGCGATCTGTTGGCCGATGCGCTCGCGCCCGCAAGGCCGTAGCGATAGAGCAGTCAGTATCCGAGCGCGGGGGGAATGGCGCTGGCGCCCCCGCTAGCCTCAACGCGCGTGCTGCTCACGATCACGACAACACATCGTCCGGCCACCGATCTCGGCTTCTTGCTGCACAAGCATCCGGACCGTCTACAAACGTTCTCGGTGCCCTTTGGCGAGGCATATGTCTTCTATCGGAGGCGAGCGAGGAGCGCTGCATGGCGCTCACGGGCGGCGGTTACTTCGACTGTTCGCTCCGTTGGGTGTTCTCGGCGTCGTTGATCGCCCAGCCGAGCCTCTCGATGAGCTGTGCTGCGTTGTCGTGATTGTCGAGATGTATTGAGTACACGCTCTCGTCCAGCAGAACTGGAGCGGCGCGACGGGTTGTTGGATCGGTCGTCACGATGATCCGGGCCATGGAATCTCCCTGGTTGATGTGGACAATGTTCGATCCTTTCCTGCTTCACCGAGAGGGTAAAGCGCGGGCCTGAAACTGTCTAACCGTGGGGCAACGCTCCTGCCCCCATGCACATCCTGCCCCCTTGTCGCCTTCTCACTGCTTGTTGTTGGCTGGCAACCGACACCTGCGCTGTGGGCAGGCATGATCCATCACCCGGGGTGTTAAATCGCGGCTCGCCACACTCGCAGTACAGACGGTGGCGCCTGCCGCCGAGCACTCGAAGAACGTGCCCACATTTGCAGCGATAGACGAACTTCGACCCGACACCTGCGAGAGCGGGGACGCCGGCGCATGGCTACCACTGCGCGGTCTATGACAAGGTAACGCTCTCGTGCTCTTTGGACGCGTATGGCTCAAAGCGCGCCGACGGGATTCCCACGTATACGTGGCGCGCGGCGCGCACCGCGTCGTCCTGGGAGGCGAAGCAATCCGAGTGAGCGAGGGTTTCGCCACCGCTGTTGACGATCTCCCAGTGGTAGTTGCCGGCGTTATCTCTAGAGGTTAGGAACTCCAGCGACGCTGGCTCGGATATCTTCGCGGCGGGAGCCGCCTTGGCGGTGTGTAGCTTCTTTGTTGCGGTGGCCATGGCCGACCGCCTCTCTGCCCCTCTGAATGAAGACTGTCACCCAATAAAGCGAGAAGAGCTGGGCTTTACTGGACGCCTTAATGACTATAACGCATTCCTACTCGTGGACCCGGATTTCAGCGTCGTTGCTATCCGGGCGGTCGAGTGCTCAGGGTGGTGGCACCGGCGGGGCTTGTCGCAGTGCTGAGGAGTCAGCGGCGAGCGAGCCGGCGTCCACTCTCCGTGTCGGGCGGGGTGTAGTTGAGCTCGAAGTGGTGGTAGAGGGCCGACTCGTCGTCTTGGGAGAGCTCCTCGCCGTGCTGCTCGATGTTCGGCGCGGACTCGACCTGCTCCTTGGTGACCGCGACCTGCAGTTCGTCCGGGCCGACGGTGATCCCGCCCAGTGGCACGAAGGTCAGGTGCCGGCCGATGAAGCCTTCCTTGACGGTCGCGAACTGCGGCTCGTCGGTCTCGACGTCGACGTAGACGTCCTGCAGCTTGCCGATCTTCTCGCCGTCGCTGTCGACCAGCATCTTTCCGTGCCATTCGGCGACATTCCACTGTGCGTCTGGCTGATCGTTCATGCTCGAAGCCTCGTTTTCGGTGGTGGCGGGATAGTCACCCATTCTAGGCGTGCGGTCGCCGATCGCTTGGGGCTCTGTCGGCATGAGCTGTCCGCTCAACCGCCTGGCGCGGTCGGGAACGCGCTTGCCGGCAGGACGAACCGTCGTGCTGGCGCGGCCTGTAGTGGGACGCTGGCGCGCGAGCCGTGCAGCCCGTGGCTGCGCGTGGGCGGCGCGGTCGAGTCCGCGATGCCGTCGTGCTCGGAGATCCAGCTCAGGATCGCGGCTGATTTGGCGCCCTCGGCGAGGATCACGGAGCGCTCGATCACCATTCCCCCCGAGGCATGCGGACGGGCCAAGCGTCTGACCAGGGCTGCTGTTTCATCTGTTACCAAGGCTGCTGTTTCTTCTGTTGTCTGTGTCATCTTCTATCTCCTTCTCGATCGCAGCTCGACGTGGCCAATGCCCGGCAGCTCGCAATCGCCGCCTGCGATCCCGGGTTGCAGGTCAAGCAAGGTGGTGAGCAGCTGTAGTGGTGTGCCCGCTGCCCATGCCTGTGGGCGGGAAGCGGTTGGATAGGCGACGGGGACGGACGTGACCGCAGCCGGATAGCCGGCGAAGACCTCGGGCAGGCGGTGCTCGAAGTGCGGCGCCGCGGAGAGCATCGCGGTGGCGATCGTGACTGCTTGCTCACGGTGGCCGTAGCGCGCCAGGCCGGCGACGATCAGCGAGTTCTCGTGTGGCCATACGGTTCCCGTGTGGTATCCGAGGGGGTTGTAGCCAGCCTCGCCGGCGCCGAGCGTCCTTACGCCCCAGCCGGAGTACAGCTCGCTCTCCAGCAGACGGTCGGCCACGATGGCTGCCTCACGCTGGTCGAGCAGGCCCGACCACAGCAGGTGGCCGATGTTCGAGGTCAGGCTGTCAACCTGACGCTTGTCGCCGTCGAGCGCCACAGCGTGGCATCCACGCTCCGGCATCCAGAAGTCGCCGTGAAAGGACACCTGCAAGTCGCGCGCCTGCAACTCAAGGCGGTCAGCGAATGCACGGTCGCCCCACACCTCGCGCGCCAGACGAGCCGCGCGACATCGCGCGTCGTAGACGTACCCCTGGATCTCGCAAGTGGCGATCGGGCCGCTTGCGAGCGCGCCGTCGGCGAATTGGATCGCGTCCCAGCTGTCCTTCCAGCCCTGGTTGAGGAGGCCGGTTACGGAGTTTCGGCGCGAATACTCCACGTACCCGTCGCCATCGGCGTCGCCGCTGTCCTCGATCCAGGCAAGCGCCGCGCGAGCGCTCGGCTCGAGCGCTCGCGCCAGCTCGTCGTCGCCGGACCAGCGGTGGTACTCATCCAGGAGGATCAGGAACAACGGCGTCGCGTCGGCCGATCCGAAGTACGGCGAGTATGGGCGCTCGCCCTTGGCGGTCAGCTCGCCGAAGCGCCGCTCGTGCAGGATCTTCCCGGGCTCGCGTTCGTGAAAGTCGTCGCGGTCGTCCGCCTGGGCGGCGGCGAGCACCCGCAGCGTGGTCGCCGCCAGCTCGGGCAGATACGGCAGCGCCTCGAAGCTGGTGATGAGGCTGTCGCGGCCGAACAGTGCCATGAACCACGGCAGGCCGGCCGCGGGCAGCGTGGCGCCCTCGCTGATGTCGGGTGGCAGTCGCAGCGCACCCAGGTCGCTGAGGCTCGCGCGGTAGGTGCGCAACAGCGCCGGATCGCTCGCCACCAGCGCCGGCGCCCGCGCAAGCCACCGGTTGAGCTCGGCCGATTTGGAGGCGCTCATCGCATCGAACTCGTCTCGCGCCCTGCGCCGTCCGAATGCGGCCGTCGGCTGCTCGGCCTCCGGCGTGATCGTGAAGGTGGTCAACCATTGCTCGCCGGACGCCAGCACCGGCGAGTAGGTGAATCCCTCGCGAGTGACGGCCGCGGGCACACTGGAGGCGATCGTCACGGAGCGTCGGAAGCCGTCGCGCTCGTAGGAAAGCGTCAGAGAGCAATCGTCTTGCCGGGACGTGATCGTCCTGGTTTCGACCGTTCCGTCCTTGACTTCGAACAGGTCGGCGAAATCCGTGTCGAACTCGAGCGTCACATCGATCGTGGCGCTCTCGTGGCGGTGATTGATGACGGATATCTCCTCCATCCAGACATGGTCGATCAAGCGACGGCGCATGACCGAGCACGGCGCCTCTGTCTCCGGACCAACGCGGGGCGTAAGGAAGAACTGGGCCTCGAAATGCTCCTGCTGGTCCAATCCGAGCAGCTCGAGCGGCTTCTCGCTGACCCGCAGCATCCAGCGAGAGAGAAAGCGAGTGTCCTGGGAGAAGAACCCGTGATCGCGACCCTCGTCATCCCGCATATCGCCGAGACGGTCGCTGAGCACGAAGGTGCTGCCGTCGAGGACGCTGAGAGTGCGCTCAGACAAGCGCCATCGGCTCCGTTCGCGGGCGCGCGGCGGCTCGGTACGCGGACTCGTAGGCGCCGGCCACGACATTGACGTCACAGTGCTCGGCGACCCATGCCCGGCAGTCACGCGCGGAGATGCTCTCCACGTGCTCGACAGCCGCGGCCATCGCCGTCTCGTCCTCGACGAGATAGCCCGTCCGCCCATCGACTACCAGCTCACTCGCCGCGCCCGCGGGAAAGGCGATCACGGGAGTGCCGCACGCCAGCGCCTCGACCATCACCATCCCGAACGGCTCCTGCCAGCTGATCGGCATCAACAGCGCGCGAGCGCCGGCGAATACCGAGTGCTTGAGCGGCCCGCCGATCTCACCGAGAAAGCGGACCCGATCGCCGTCGATGTGTGGCGCCACCTCGTGATCGAAGAAAGCCTGCTGGCCAGGTTGGATGACGCCGGCCAGCACGAGCGGCACGCCGGCTGCACCGGCCGCTGCGATCGCGCGGTGCGGCCCCTTCTCGGCGGTCATCCGGCCGATCCACAGCACGTAGTCCTCCTTGCGCTCGCGCATCGGCCAGCGCTGCAGCTCGATCGGGTTCGGGATCACCTCCACATCAGCCAGCGTCTCGGGAGCCGTTGCGCGTTGAGCCCGGCTGATCGCCACCAGCGTCGCCTTGGACTCGTGCCGGGTGTAGAACGCGGAAGTGGCCCGTGTGAACTGCCCGTGCAGCGTGTGCACGAGCGGGGTGGCGAGTCGGTCTGCCATGCCGAGAGCAGTGAACCCACAGTGATCGTGCACGACATCGAAGGGACGCTCGCCGTACGCTCGGTCGATCGCAGCGAACGCCCGCGCCACATGGTCGGCCTCGTACAGCGAGCGCTCGATCTCATCGGGGTGAGCCTCGTCGAGCAACGTCACGACACGCGCACTCGATGTCGACCCGGGCGCACAGAACAGAGTGACCTCGTTGCCACACCGCACCAGTGCCTCCGTCAAAACGCTCACGACCGACTCCACGCCTCCGTATCCCGTCGGTGGAACCGCGATCCATGGCGGGGCGAGCATCGCCACGCGCAGGCCCGGCTTGTCCGTACCGCCATCCCCGAGCCGCCGTATGCGGTTCGGTACGCGCTCGGACGGGACGCGGCGTGGTCTGCGGCCAGCGAGGACTTCGGCGACGGAGCTTGACACGAGCAGCCTCGCTTCGATGGGTGCGCGTGACTCTCGAGGTGGCCACGTCGCTACTGACAACCATAACATGAAACCGAAGTCGAGAGTTAGTAGTCTATGTTTATGGTGGTCGGAGAGACGCGTTGGGCATTCCTAACCAACCACGCCCAGGTCCTGGTGTGCATAGCCGATGAGCCCGGGATCCGCCTGCGCGACATCAGCGAGCGCGTCGGGATCACCGAACGAGCCGCCCACCGCATCGTCGCCGAGCTCGCCAACGCCGGCTACATCACGCGCAAGCGCACGGGTCGCCGCAATGCCTACCTGATCCATACCGACCTCCCGCTCCCAGACGCCCTTGCACGCAACCAGAGGGTCGGCGACCTGCTCGCCATCCTCGCCCGCCCAAGCGAGCCGACTCCATCGGTACTCGAAAGCACCACTCACTAACGTCGACTCTGCGGGAGGCCTTCATGGACAGCGACCCGCGGGTCGCGCTCGCCGACCTATCCACCGAGACCGGCAGGAACGTCCAAGCCGGCTTCCGTGTCCTGTTCATGGCGCCGCGCGAGGGATCCGCAACCCGGACGCCCACGAGCTGTTCAAGGCGCTCGATGTCGAGGAGGCGCTCGAGACGCTCCCATTCGCGAGGATGCTCATATGCCGCCTCAACGGAGGCGGCACGCCAGCCCAAGGTGCTGTAACAAGCGCGAAGCGGCTGGAAAAGGGAGGTTGTCCCGTAGCGCGTAGAACTTTGTAGTGGCGGTTCTCGTGAGCGTCCGGGGTGCGAAAAGTCCATCCGAGACAGGAGGAACCGCCGGTGAGCACCGTATCGGGCATCCAGGTCGTCAACGCGCAGGAGGCGCGGGGGATTGCGCTCCCTGCGCAGGTTCAGGAGTCGCTCGGAGAGCTCGTGCACGTCGCCAAGGAGGGACTGCTGGCGCTGAGCGTCGGCGTCGGGCTTGGCGTGCTCGCCGAGCTGCTGGAGGACGAGGTCGACGAGGTGGTCGGGCCGAAGGGTAAGCACAACCGTGAGCGAACCGCGGTCCGTCACGGCCACGAGGATGGCGAGGTCACGCTCGGCGGACGGCGTGTCTCCTTCAAGCGTCCGCGGTGCGCAGCGCGGACGGGGAGGCTGAGGTGGAGCTGCAGACGTACCGCTACTTCGCCGACCGCGACCCGCTGAGCCGGCTGGTGCTCGAGCAGATGCTCGCCGGCGTCTCCACACCCGCTTCTTGCGTACCCGCGAGCCGGTCGGTGAGGACGTGGACGCCGCGGCGCGTTCGACGTCGAAGTCATCGGTTGGCCGCGACTTCGTCGCGAGGACGAAGGAGACCTGACGGCGCTGATGAGCCGCCGCCTGGATGACGTGCGCCTGGCGGCGCTGATGCTGGACGGGATCGAGCTGAAGGACCACTGCTGCATCGTCGCGCTGGGAGTCGACACCGAGGGCGTCAAGCACCCGCTCGGGCTGTGGGATGGATCAACCGAGAACGCGACCGTCACGCGGGCGCGCTGTTGACCAACCTCGTGACGACGTGCGCCGCCACCCGGAGCCTTCCGATGCCGGTAGAGCCCTAACCGAGCAGGACCCGATCGAGACGATCGGCCGGTTGGGGCCCGGCTGATTTCCACGCCGGCGCCGGGGACGGCTCGTGGCGTGAGCGCGCGGGCGTGCTGCTGTCCCCGGCTGCTTGGCGCTGGTGGCGACACGGGGGCGAGGCGGGAGTCGAGGCAGCGTTGCAGACGGACGTCTGTGTAGTCGCGGGATCCGACGCCTCAGTGGCGCGACTGTGGGAAGACCGTGGGAAGCTTCGCGAAAACCCTAGTCCTGATGCGGGATTACGGCAGGGCCCGCGACTTTGCCAGACGGGGGTCGCCGCCCTCGGCGACGATCTCGAGGAGGGCCGCGATCAGCTTCTCGCGCAGAGCGCTCTTCTCGCGAGAACTCCTGTAGCGAACAGTCCGCGAGTGGGCCAGGGTGTGGCTGGAAAAGCGCTCAGCCACGCGGTTGATTTCGATCCCGTCCCCCATGACGCTCCCCTTGATTCCCTCGAATTTCCCTCTCGCTGATCCCTCTCGCGCTGCTGTCCCCAAGGACTCCGCTGCGCCCGATACGCGTGGGCACCGTGTGGGAACAAGAAGAACAGATGGCGATTAGTTTGTCAAGGGGCCCTGAAAATAAGGGCTTTAGGAAGCGAGTGACCCCCGTCTGGCAAATACGGTGGTCACGCGTGCGGGGGTCTCAAAGGCCGCTTTTACCGACGTTTTCGCGACGGTCGAGGAGTGTTATCGGGCGGCGTTCGAGCAGGGTTTGGCGCGGCTGTCATCCACGGTAGCGGAGGCTACGGCGCGCGAGGAGGGGTGGCTCGAGCGGGTGCGGTCTGGGCTCGTCGCGTTGTTGGGGTTCTTCGACGACGAGCCGTCGTGGGGTCGGTTGCTGGTGCTCGACACGCCGTTGGACACCGCGGTGACGTTCGCCTGCGAGCAGCGGCTGCATGGGCTGCTGGTTGGCCTGCTCGAGCGAGATGCCGATGCCGGCGAGTATCGCGCCGCCGGTCGGGCGGGCGGATCGTCGGCTCTGTTGGCGGCGCTGACCGGCGAGCTGGTCGCGGGGGGTGTCGTGTCGGTCATCCGTGTGAACCTGTTGGACGAGGGCGCTGGCAAGCTGGTGGAGCTTGCGCCGGCGCTGATGGCGTTCATCGTCGCGCCGCATCTCGGTCGCGCGGCGGCGCAGGCCGAGCTTGAAGGCAGGCCCGCGGGCAGGGGCGAGGCGCCGGCGAACGATGCGGGCACTGCCCGAGTTCAGGCCGTATCACAGGCGGCCGAGCTTCCGGTGCGCGCGACGCATCGGACAACGCTGGTGTTGCGCGCGATCGCGCGGGCGCCCTATTCGACCAATCGCGAGGTCGCGCAGGCGGCGGGGCTCGCGGACGAGGGGCAGACCTCGAAGATGTTGGCGCGCCTGGAGCGACAGGGCGTGATCGAGAACGTCGGCCTGGGACCGGCTCGTGGCGAACCGAATGCGTGGGTATTGACGGTGTCGGGACGTCGGACGGTCGAACTGATCAACGACAGCTTTGCGTCGGGTGGTCCCCGGCCGCGACGCGCGCGGATGAAAGAAGTGTCGTGATGCCCGGGCGCGCGCGCAAAAGCTTTTCGGTGCTTGGGCGCACACGGTGTGCGGCGAGCACCGTTGAGAGCAGGCATCGCCGAGGCCGCCCGGTCAGGGGGAGCATTGGCGCGGTGTTGCCTGCGAGTACACGCGATCGGCTGCGAGGGGTCGCCCAGGAGGGGGCTTGCGGAGCCGGTCGATGATCATCGAGAGGAAAAGGAGTAGTGGAAAAGTGAGACACGTCAGGATCATGGCAGCCTGTGTAGTCGCTGTGTGCGCGATTTGCGCGCTGGCTGCAGCGAACGCCTCGGCGGCGCTGCCCGAATGGGGCAAGTGCGTAAAAGTGCCGGTGGAAGTCAAAGGTAAAATCAAGACCAAAGGTAATTACGCCGACGCTAACTGTACCGAAAAAACGGGTGGCGAATACGAATTCCTGAAAGGCACGTCGGGACTCCCGAGCACGCAATTCGAAAACAATATGACGTCGGAAAAAGCGGAACTCGAAACGTCGTCTGGCCTAGGGGTGAACTGCACAGGCGAGCACGCTACCGGTACACTTACAGGCACAAAAGAAGTATCGAACGTGTCAGTCACGTTCACGGGATGCGTAGTCAATGTCATTCCAGAATTCGCATGCGAGAACACATTCAAGGAAGAAGAAGGAGAAGAAGACAACTTCAAGTACATAAAGGGCGAAATCGTGACCTTCGGCCTGAAGGGTAAGCTGGTGTACATCTCCGGCAAGGGCACGGAAACTCCTGAAGTGGGCTTGCAGCTCGAACCCGAACAAAAGAAGGGCTGGTTCGCGTTCCTCGGCTGCGGCCCCGCACACGAGCATCCGCTTCCGGCCATCAAGACGGTCGTCGGTCAGAAACCGTTCGGCCCGAAGGGTGGCGACAAGGTCGTCTCGCCGATCACGCCGATCAACACCATGGGCACGGAAACCGTGCAGACGTACAAGTCAGCCGTGAAAACAAACCCCGAAACGGGGGAAGTCGAAGGTCGAGGCGTCCAGGAACCGAGCGAAATCAACGGTAAACCCGCCCACCTCGAAGCCGACCTCTTCATCGAATCAGGATCAAGTGCGGGCGAATGGGGGGATTCGGCTCAAGTAGAGACCGCGGTGACGAGACTCACCTCTGGAGAAGAACTGGAGATCAAAGCGTAGTAAGAATCATCATGTATGAGGCTAACCGGTCGGGCTCGCCTGGCAGCACATGCTCGAAGCATTACCTGATATGTGAGGTCCAACGCGGGTTTGACAGTTAGCTCAGTACAATCAGCCACAAAGGGGACCCACCTCCGAGAGGTGGGTCCCCTTGAGGCCGACGGGCGCGTTGGCCGACTACACGTACCAGACTGTGAAACTGAGATTAAGAGGGAAGGGATGACGAGAATGAGACAAATCAGGATCGCGGGCCTGTGCTTGGTTGTGGCCTTCGCGCTTGGCGCGGTGGCTGCGACGAGCGCAATGGCGACAGCGCCGGAATATGGTAGGTGTCTCAAAAAAGCCAAAGCGGAAGGTAAAGGTTATACGAGCAGCAAATGCATCACCGCGGGAGAAGGCACTAAAGCCAAGTACGAATGGGTTCCCGGCGCCGGCAAAGCCAAGTTTGAAACCAACGGCAAAATCGGCCTCCTGACAAGCGTTAACGGTCAGAAAGTGGAATGCAAAACCGAGTCGAGCACCGGCGAATTCTTTGAAGGGAACAACAAAGAAGCCGGGAACATGGCGATCAAATTCAACGAATGCGCGTCCTTGGGCCAGTCGTGTAAATCGACGGGTGCCAAAGCCGGCGAACTCGTGACCAACGATGTCGAAGCGCTCGTCGGTTGGGAAAACAAAGCGAAAAAAAAGACGGCCCTCGAGTTGCATCCGGCTAAAAGTGTGACGTCTGGCTTGTTCATTGAATTTGAATGCGCCACAGTTGTCGTCAAGGTTAAGGGCGCGGTTCTCGTACCGATCAAAAACGACGCGATGAAAACCTCAGAAGTCCTGAAATTCAAACAAAAAGCCGGCAAGCAGAAACCCGAAAAATGGGAAGAAGCCTCGGGCAAAACCATCCTTGAAGCGTCGTTCAAAGGTGGCTCGTTCGAACAGTCCGGTCAGGAAATCGAATCGACGCTCAAAGAGCTTGCGGGCGAAGAAGCACTCGAGCTCAACGCGGTGGTCTAGTGCCGAGCAAGTAGGCGTTGACAGTGCGTGACGGCGTGGGGGTAAAGATTGGCCCCCACGCCGGGCAGCATTTGGGCGTGCACTAGCGAAGTGGCGTGAGAAAGTGACTAGGTGTGCATCGATGAGAGAGTTGGCGATGGGGTGTCGCGTGAGCGGTGGCTGCCAGGGCGGCGGGCGCGTGTGGTTGTGTGCGGGCTTTACGCTGTTGGTGGCCGGGGTGTTGCTTGCATGTAGCGCGCCGGCGTCGGCTTTGCTCAGCCGGGGGCATGTGTTCTCGGGGACGTTTAAAGGTAGCGGACCGAAGAGTTTTCAGACGCCGGGTGGCATAGCAGTCGCCGAAGCGAGCGGGATTGTGTACGTGTCCGATCCTAGCCATGAACGGGTCGAGTTGTTCAAGCTTGCGGAAGGCGACTATGAATTTGTGGGCGAACTGATGGTTCCGGATGCGGGTGCGATCGCGGTTGACAACTCGAGCAGTGAAACGGACGCCTCCAGGGGAGACGTTTATGTCGCAGGCGCGGCAGAACCGGGGGGAGAAGAACGAGACTATCTTTATAAGTTCAGCGCGCCTACAGAAAATGCGTCTGGGACAATAACGTCGCCCGGGAAAGAAATCTTTGCGCAGGGGGAATTCATCGCTCACGAAAATGGGGAAGAGTTCGAAGCGGATCTGGAACTGATATCCGGTGTCGCTGTGGATGCCGAGGGCAATCTGTGGGTCTACTGGTACGAAGAAGGAAATATCAGCGGTTTCAGTAACGCGAGGCAGAACAAGCTGCTGCCCTCGCGGACAAAAGAAGAAGTACTCGATAAGCCTGCGTTGACCGTGGCATGCGTAGCACGGCCGGGCTTCGCGGTCGGCCCCGGCGATGAAGTCTTCTATATCGCACACGAACGCGAACGACTCGAACTATGTCCTGGCGAAGAAGAAAAGCCATCAACGACTGTGGTCTCACAGCTCGCCGGCTCCGGCGAACCCACCAAGCGCAGCTTGGACAACCAGGACAGCACTGGTGTCGCGCTCGATCCGGCCGATGGCGACGTTTACCTCGACAACGCGGAAAGCGTCGCGGTATTCGGTCGGGAAGGGAGCTTCATCGAGCGTTTCGGTTCGGAAGATTTGAAGGGGGGCGGCGCGGTCGCGCTGGATTCGACGCGAGGCATCGTGTACGTCGCCGAGCACGGCAAGGTCGCCGTCTTTACCGGCGAAGGCGTTGGTGCACCGACGGTTGACAGCGTGAGCGCACAGCACCTTTCGCCGACTTCCGAGCGTGTCAATGCGCAGATCGATCCGCATGGAACGCAGACGGCGTACAGCGTACAGTACGGTACGGTCAGCTGTACAGAACACGAATCGTCGTGCCGCGACACGCCTGAAGGTGAAGCCGGTGCTGGCTTTGGCGACGTGACCCTGCAAGCCACGCTGCAAGGGCTTGAACCGGACACGACCTACTTCTACCGTGTTATTGCAAAGAATGAACACGGGACGGCCGAGAGCCCGCAGAGTACGCAGACGTTCTTCACCACGCTGCCCAGCTCCGAAGGCGTGCTGCCCGATAACCGCCAATGGGAGTTGGTATCTCCAGTCGAAAGGCACGGTGCTACGCCCGAGGCGATCAGTAAAGAAGGAGGGCTGATCCAGGCGGCGACGGACGGAGACTCGATCGCGTGGACCGCGAGTGCCCCGTTCTCCAGCGAAGGGGAAGGCACTCGCGAGCCGGAACCGGTACAGGCGATATCGACGCGTGGCGGCGAAGAATGGTCCTCGAAGGACATTACCACGCCGCGTAACAAGGGTGAAGGTGTTGGCAGTAATGAACCGGCGGAGTACCGCTTCTTTAGCTCTGACCTGTCATTCGCCGTGGTGCAGCCTCAGGTGCTGTCCATCGAAGAAACGCTTGAAAATCCCCCGCTCGCGCCCGGGGCGCGAGAAAAGACAATCTATGAGCGTAACAATGAAGGTGGTGAATTCGAAGCGCTCGTCATGGCCGCCAACGACGCCGCCGGTGAACCGTTCGGTGCGAAGCTGAAGTTCGAGGGGGCGTCGCCCGACGCGCGGCACGTCGTGTTCGGATCAGGAGTGCCGTTGCTCTCGGAAGCCGGCGAAAAAGGCCTATATGAGTGGGAACCGGGCGCTCCGCTTAGGTTCCTCAGCATGCTTCCCGGAAGCAAGCATAAGGCGGCGTCCGAACCAGAACTGGGGGACTATGACGGTCGCAATGCGCGCGGCGCGATCTCACAAAACGGGTCGCGGGTCTTCTGGACCAACGAAGAAGAAAAAGGCCCCCTTTTCATGAGCGACACCGCCACAGGGCAAACCATTCAGATCAATGCCGCCCAGGGTCCCAGGGAAGCACGCGTAGAAGAAATTGAAGACAATCTCGATGAAGTGTATTTCCAGGCAGCCTCGAGCGACGGTTCGAAGGTGTTCTTCACCGATTCGTGGCCGCTGACCAACGAATCCGCGCTTGAACCGAGCGAGCAACAGGGACAACCACGCCCGGCTGATCTATACGAATTTGACGTCGAAACAGAAAAGCTGACCGATCTCACAGTCGCTCGCAATGCCGGTGAACAGGCAGAAGTGTTGGGCACAATTCCGGGTATCAGCGAAGACGGCTCGTACGTGTATTTCGTCGCCAACGGGGTGCTGGCGCCCGGCGCCGAACGAGGAGACTGCCCCGATGAAACTGAAAGTACTTTGGACCAGCCCTTTGAAGGGGAATGCAATGTGTACGTTTCCGAGCGCGACCCCGAAGATCTGGGTCAACGCGAGACTCGGCTGATAGCGCGGCTGTCCGACCAAGACGCCACCGACTGGGACGTAGGACCGTTCAAGGGCCCGGGCAATCTCGGCGGCCTCACCTCGCAGGTCTCGGGGAACGGGGAATACCTGGCGTTCATGTCCGATCGAGAACTGACCGGTTATGAAAATGTCGATGCCAATCCCGAAGCCAAAGGCCCGGACAAGGAAAAGAACGAAGCCGCGCACGACGAGGAGGTGTTTCTGTATGACGCGAGCACGGGACGGCTGGTGTGCGCCTCGTGTAACCCGGAAGGGCATGCACCCCAGGGCGTGTTCGACACCTTGCAGGGCGGGGAAGGCGAAGGGCTCATGGTCAACCGCCCGCGCGTGTGGGGACACCGCTGGCTGGCCGGGTCGATCCCGGGCTGGACCCGCTATGGAGAACTGGATGCCGAGCACCAGTCGCGCTATCTGTCCAATGAAGGGCGCCTGTTCTTCAACAGCGCCGACGCGCTGGTCCCGCAGGTTCAGGCCCGCACCCGAGAAGAGAACGTCGAAGGCAAGACGCTGAAGGTCGGCGTCGAGAACGTCTATGAGTACGAGCCGCAGGGGATCGGCAGCTGTCAGCAGGACGGTGGTTGTGTGGCGTTGATCTCCTCGGGCACCTCTGAACACGAATCGGCCTTTCTGGATGCCAGCGAAAGCGGCAACGACGTGTTCTTCCTGTCGGGCGCCGAGCTGGTGGCGCAGGAGACCGAAAGCGGCGATGACATCTACGACGCCCGGTCGTGCGGCACGCCGGAAACCGGCGCCTGCCTGCCCGCCCCAAAGATCCCTGCGCCGGAATGCACGGGCGAAGGATGCCGCCCGCCCGTCTCTGCACAGCCGAGCTTTGAACTGCCCCCGAGCTTTGTGGCGGGACCGTCCAGCCCGGGCGAACATCCGGTTGCTCCCGCGAACAAGAAGAAAGCGGCGCCAAAACCCCTGACCCGCGCGCAGAAGCTCGCCACCGCGCTAAAGACGTGTCACAGGCTCAAGCAAAAGAAGCGGCGCGTGGCCTGTGAACGCAGAGCCCGCAAGGCCTACGGAGCCAAGGTCAGGCCAAGGAAGGCAACCGCGCACAAGACAGCCTCTTCCAAGCTCAGGGGGCATTAGGCATGTGCGGCCGTCTGCGAGCGCAGTTGCCATGGCGGCTGGTGTGTGCGAGCGTCGTCGCCGCGAGTATTTCGCTGCTGTCGCTGGCCGCGGGCGCCAGCCCGGCGCTTGCCGGCGCGTGGTGGAGACTGTCCGCGCGTGCGGCGCCGTCGAACCTCCAGCCGGGGCAGAGGGCCATTCTCGAGGTCGGGGCGACGGACGCTGGCGACGTCGGCGTCATCGCGACCAGCAAGCCCGTGACGATCACGGACACGCTGCCGCCCAATCTCGAAGCGGTCAAAATTACCGGTGCAGCCGCCAGCCGCCAGTTAGCGGAAAACTCAATGAGCTGCCAGCCAGAACCGCCAACGCAGGCTCGCACCGTCAGCTGCACGACCAGGCCGGAAACGTTTCCGCCGTTCGAACAGCTGCAGGTCAGGATCGAAGTCAACGTCAAGTCTGGCGCAACCATAGGCGAACGCAACGAAGTGAACGTTCAGGGCGGCGAACAGGAAGGCCAACCGGGCGTGGCCATGCCGAGCGTCCCTGCGCTCGGTCAGCCGCTTTCGGTCAACGGCCAGCAGACCGCGTTCGGGGTGCAAGAAGGCGGGTACGTCCTCACGCCAGAACTGGAAGGTGGTGAACCCGACCGGCAGGCGGGCTCTCACCCATTCCAGCTGACGACTGCCCTGAACCTCAACGAGACGACCGAACCCAATGCGGAAGGGGTGACCGGAGCGGCGCCAGCGCTGCCCAAGCACCTGACCTTCAACCTGCCGCCCGGACTGATCGGCGACCCGCGCGCGATACCGCCGTGCCCGACGGCGGACTTTGACGCGATCAACAATGGCGTCAACCTCTGCCCAGCGCAATCCGCGATCGGGGTCGGGGTTGTGACGCTCGCCCACATCAGTCCGACCCCTTCGTCGGACACCACGTACGCCGTGCCGCTGTGGAACTTGGAACCGGCCAACGGTGAGCCGGCGAGGCTCGGCTTCGAGGTCGACAACGTCCCCGTAGCGCTCGACACCTCGCTTCGGAGCAACGGCGACTACGGCGTGAGCGTCAGCGTCAGTAACGTACCCGAGACCGTTCAGCTGCTCTCGAGCGAAGTCACGATCTGGGGCGTGCCCGGAGAGGCCAGCCACGACCAGCAGCGCGGATGGGCATGTGTTGACGGGGGCGAGTATGCTGAAAAACTCGGGGAAGAAGTACGATGCCTGCCTCCCGGCCAGCATTCGAGCAGCGCGTTTTTGACGTTGCCCACGTCGTGCACCGGACCGTTGGGGACGACTGTGCAAGGCGAATCGTGGCCGTTCAGGGCGCTTGGCGGCGAACCCGGGCAGGTATTCACGCTGCAGGGGCCACAGACCGAAGCTGAGCTGCCGGGCCTGGAAGGCTGCGCGGCCGTTCCATTTAGCCCCTCGATTACTGCGGAAAGCACAGAACACGCGGCGAGCAGTCCAACCGGACTGGATGTGAACGTAAAGGTGCCGCAGGAAACCACGGTCGAGGCGGGAGGGCCGCCGGGCGAGTCAGACGTGAAGAGCACGAGCGTGACGCTCCCCGCGGGTGTGCAGCTGAATCCCTCGGCGGCGGACGGGCTTGAAGCGTGCAGCGAGCAGCAGATCGGCTTTGAAGGCCAGGCGGCCACGGCGGACCCGTTCTCGCCCGGCGCTGATCAACCGCTGCGCTTCAGGCTCCAAGAACATGAACCGAACAGCTGTCCCGAACACTCCAAGGTTGGCAGCGTGCGCATCAAGACCCCGTTGTTGGAGCAGGAACTGCATGGCAGCGTCTTTCTTGCGACACCGGCGCCGCTGCGCGAAGCTGGCAATAACCCATTCAACTCGCTGATCGCGCTTTATATCGTCGCCGAAGACCCCGAAGCGGGTATCCGCGTCAAGCTCGCGGGCGAAGGTGAACTCAACGAAACTACAGGCCAAGTCACCACGCGCTTTGAGAACACGCCGCAGGTTCCCTTTGAAGAACTGCACGTGGAACTGTTTGCCGGGCCGCGCGCGTCGCTCGGTACGCCGGCGTTTTGTGGGGGCTACAGCTCCGAAGCGTCGTTTGCGCCGTGGTCGGGCACCCCGGCGCTGCAGGCCCTCTCAGAACCAGCCGCCTTGAACATCGAAACCGGTCCGGAAGGCACGCCGTGTCCGGCTGGGCAGCAGCCGTTTGCGCCTGGGATGCGGGCCGGGGTGACGAATTTGCAGGGTGGCGCGTTTACGACGTTTACGTTGGATCTCAGCCGGCCCGCTGCGGACCAACCGGTGACCGGGCTGAGTGTGCGTCTGCCACCGGGCAACGCGGCGATGCTGTCCTCGGTCAGCCCGTGCCCGGAACCGCAGGCGTCGTTGGGGACGTGTGGGCAGGAAAGCGAGATTGGCCAGGCGGTCGCCAGCAGCGGTCTTGGCCCCGACCCGTTTACGGTGACGGGTGGTCGGGTGTATATCACCGGCCCGTATCAGGGCGCGCCGTTTGGCCTGTCGATCGTGACGCCCGCCGTTGCAGCCCCGTTTGACCTGGGCAACGTCGTGGTACGCTCGAAGATCGAAGTCGACCCGCACACCGCGCAGGTCACGATCTCAAGCGGTCTGCCGACCATCGTGCAGGGCGTCGGATACCCCAAGTCCGGTGTGCCTTTGCAGCTGCGTCAGATCTATGTGAGCGTTGACCGGCCGAACTTCGAGTTCAACCCCACCAACTGCGCTGCGATGCGCGTGGAAGGGACCGTGACCGGCGCGCAGGGGGCGAGCGCAAACGTGTCGTCGCCGTTCCAGGCCACCGGCTGCCAGGGCCTGCCCTTCAGCCCCGGCGTCAGCGCCACGACCAAGGGCCAGACCAGCAAAGCCGACGGCGCCAGCCTCGGGCTCACCTTCAAATCCAAGAGCGGCGAAGCGCACATCGCAAAGACGATCATCACGATCCCGGCGACCCTGCCGGCCAGGCTGACGACGATCCAGAAAGCTTGCCTGGCAAAGGTCTTTGAAGCAAACCCTGCAGTCTGCCCGGAAGGCTCTGACATCGGCACCGCCGTCGTCCACACCCCGGTGCTCAAAAGCCCCGTAACGGGTCCGATCTATCTCGTCTCCCACGGCAACGCCGCGTGGCCCGACGCCGAGCTCGTGCTCCAGGGCGAAGGCATCACCGTCATCCTCGACGGCCAAACCGCCATCAAAAAAGGCGTCACCACCAGCTCGTTCCCGTCCGTGCCCGACGTCCCGTTTGAAACCGTGCAGGTCGCCCTCCCGGAGGGACCGCACTCGGCGCTGACGACCAACCTCCCCCTCAAGGACCACTACGACCTGTGCGGGCAGCACCTCACCATCCCTACCCAGCTCGCCGGCCAGAACGGCACGCTCACCAACGAGACGGTCAACGTCGAGGTCCAGGGCTGCACTGCCGTCAAGGCCGGCAAAAGACGCAAGCTCACCAAGCCGCAGAAGCTCGCGCGCGCCCTGCAGGCCTGCCGCGAGACACACCATCACTCCGGCGCACCGCGCGCCAGCTGCGAACACAGAGCGCGCAAGCGCTATGGTGCAAAGGTGGCGCGGCATAACCGCGGGACGGTAGCGTCACATGGCGGTAGCTGATCCGAGGCCTTGGCGGGTTGGTTCTGCCGTCGCTGCCTCGATCGCGTCGTTCTCCAACTGAAACGCTTGCTCGACCCATTGCGCCGCTCGCGCACTTGGGGCGTAGTCCGCGTAGATCTGCGTCGTCTTGAAGTCGCGGTGGCCCATCAGCTCCTGGCGCCGCGTGTGATGCCAGCGAATCAGTGAAAGGTTGCGCGGGGTCGCCGCCGCCACCGAAAGCAGACCCTAAGCCCTTCCAGCCAGTTTGGTGCGTCCGGTGCAGTACGGAGAGTCAGTGCGAGGGCGGCTTGCGCTATCGACCCCGCCAGCGCCAGCGAGAGGAATGAGAAGTAACGGATAGGCATCATGACGTCCGTGTTGTGGTTTTTCGACTCGGCAGCACGCATAACCGCGGCCACCGCACGCTTAGCCGGGAACGTCCGACCTCTTACGGAAACGCCGACGCCAGGGAGAGAAGGTCGCGTCGGTCACGATGGTGACCTTTTAGCTAGATCAGGGGCCGATCGTGTCCTATCAGTGAAGTCGCAGGGGTTGCCGATGAGAACGGAGCTGACCATGCCTGACGCCAAGCCCCAACCGCCCGAGTCTGTGCGGCTCGCGGCCCCCGACGGCGCTCGTGAGGCCGAGCCGTTGATCGCGATGCTGCTCGCCGTCGCGATGCCGGTGACGCTCGTTGTGTTGGCGGCAGCCGGCGGGGGAGTCGCGCTGCTGGTTCTCGCGATCGCGGTGATGGTCGCGGTGTGCGCAGCTCTCGCAGTTGCTCTTCAGCGCCTCACCGGGAGCACATCCGAGCGGACGCCTGCGCCACCGGACTCCGTGTCGCTCGAGTGCGAGAAGTGACAGATAGCCGACTGCATCGCGGGTTTGAGTTCAGACGTCGGTTCGGGTCCGTGTGGATTGTCAGTGCTCTGACCGCCGGGAGCACACCAGCTTGCGAGTCGCGGCTTCGGCTGGGAGGCTGACGGCGTTGCGTCCTCCAGCAAGACGGTCGCCGGCGACGGGTGAGGAGTGGTCGGTGGCTGTCGTGACGCGCAGGGTGCCCTGCGCGCCGCCGGGGGAGCGCGCTCGCGACTGCGTCGCAGGGGCGCATGTCGCGAGCGCTCCTCTCGTGTGGCTCGCCCGCGCTGGTGGCGCGGTCTTGCCTCGGGTCGCCGGTTTCAGACGAGGTGGCACAGCGCCGGCCCTGTCAGCATGCTGACCTTCGCGCTGCCGCCGCCCTGGGCTTCGACGTAGCGTCTGGGGATGGCGCCTGCCTTGGTAGGCCGGCTCGTCGCGTGCGTCCGGCGCCGGCAATGATGCCCCCGCTCGCCGCGACCAACCTTCACCTCGGCGAGTTCCTTCCGCCGCTGATCGGCTGCAGCGTGTACTCGCTCGCATACGGATTTCGAGTTCGAACGCTCGCGCGCGAGGGTCGACCCGTGGAGCGCTGGCGCATCGACGTCTTCTATGTCGGGGTGCTGATTCTGGCGGCTGTGCAGATCGGGCCGCTCGACAACCTCGCCGATTCGGTCCTGATGGCGCACATGGTCCAGCACATCTTGATCGGCGAAGCCGCCTCGCTGTTGATGGTGCTCGGCTTGACCGGTCCGCTGCTGGCGCCGTGGCTGGCACTCGGCGTGTCGCGTCCGCTGCGCGTGCTCGGTGATCCGCTCGTGGCGCTCACGCTGTGGGCCTTGAATCTCTACGCCTGGCACCTGCCGCTGCTCTACCAGCTGGCGGTTCGCCACGATCTGGTGCACGCGCTCGAGCACGCGTGCCTGTTCTGGTTTGGCTTCATGCTGTGGTTCGCGCTGCTCGGCCCGTTGCCGAAGCCGAGCTGGTTCAACAACTGGGCCAAGCTCGGCTACGTCGTGTCCATTCGCTTCGTGGGAGCGGTCCTGGCGAACATCCTGCTGTGGACGCAGCAGGTGATCTATCCGATCTACCGCGCCAGCGACGCCAGCAGAGGCCTGAACCCGGTAAGCGACCAGAACCTCGCAGGCGGGATCATGATGATCGCTCAGATCCTGCTCACGGTGCTGCTGCTCGGGTGGCTGTTCTATCGGGCCGCAGCCGAGGACGAGGAACGCCAGCAGCTGCTCGACCTGGCCGCCGACCGGGGACTCGAGCTGAGCGAGCAGCGCGCCGCCCGCGCCGCGGCACACGGCGGCGCAGCGCGCCTGCGCGAGCGTCTGCTCAGCGCTGCCCGCGAGCCGGTCGCTCATCTGGACTGGATGAACCAGGAGGCTCCGGTGCCGGCGCGCGGTCCCGAGACTGACCGGGGCGGTGAGCCTGAGGGAGCCTGATCGGGAATGCCAGGCCGAGGAACGAATATCCGGGAGTACAGGCAAGTGGTGATCCGCGCATTGTTAGGATTCGGACGCTGCTCGTACGGTTGAGCGCGTCGGTCTGTTAACTGCGCGACTGTGCAGCAGATATCTCGTCGAGACTTACCGCGGCATTCGAGCTCGCCCGGAGCGGCGGCCGATCGCGACATTCTCGGGAATCATCGTGATCGGTGCGATGGCATATCTGACCTATCAGGGCGCCCATGCGGGCACGCCGGACGCGCTCGAAATCAATCCGCCGACGGCTGTCGTCCAGAACGGTCCGCCCGCGCTGGCGCGGTGGAACGAAGGACGCATCGCGATAGCCCAATCCGGTTGCGAGGCCTGTCACACGATCGGAGACAACGGCAACCCGGGGCCCGGACCGAACCTGACGCACATCGGCTCGCGCATTCCGCGTCTGGGGATTGCGCGCACGTTGGTCAACCCCACCGCGCCGATGCCATCCTTCAAGAACCTCCCGCCGAAGAAGTTCGACGCAATCATTGAATTTCTCTCAGAGATGAAGTGATGGGCCGATAGCATCGCGGTCGCCACGCCAGGCTCGGTCGGACCGCCTTCGCAGACTCAGCCGGCGGACGGCTTCTGCGAGCTCGAAGCGGCCCGCGACACCTCGCCGTTGGAGGAGGCGGCCGGCGCGAGCAGGATGACCCGCTCTCCGGCGCGCAGTTCGATGTCCCTGCCAGCAGCAAGGATCTCGCGTCCCTCGGTGACCGCCACCACGAGGCAGCCGGGTGGCCAGCGAATCTCGCCGAGGCGGCGGCCGAGCGCGGGCGAGCGCGACCCAACGGATAGCTCCAGGATCTCATACCCACGCAGCGGCGTGCTGGGAACGTGAAGGCGTGACTCGGGCCGATCGAGCGCGAACCCGGCGGCCAGAGCGCCCCGCTCGATCTCGCCAACCGAGGAGCTCACGCGCTGCTCGAGGAGTCGCAGCACGTCGTTACGGGTGATCCAGCCCCGCAGCCGCTCGCCGTCGTGGGAGAGCACCGGCAGACCGTCGCGACCGTAGAGGACGAGCTGACGCAGCGCCTGCTGCAGATCCTCGTCCGCGAACAGCGCCTGCGGCGTGCGGCTCCCGGTCACCGGGCCGACGAGCCGCTCCCACGACTCGCCAGCGCTCGCCCCGGGCACTCGCATCGCGGTCTCCTCAGACGCGGTCAGCACAATGCCCCCGACAGCGTTCCCAAGCGGCTGCATCAGGTCGCCGACCGTGAGCGCCTCCAGCGCGCTGGTCGCCCGCGGCCGCTCGATGTCGATACCCCGTCGCAGCAGCTTCGTGGTGTAAATGGAGCCGTAGGTGAGCCGCTTGGAGAGAGCCGAGGAAATGCCCGCGGCGAGCATGATCGGGAGTGTGATGCCGAAGTTGCCGGTCATCTCCACCACGCTCGCGATCGCTGTCAGCGGCGCTTGCGCCGTGGCGGCGAACACGCCGCCCATCGCCACCACCCCGTACAGCGCCGGCGGCCCGACGGCCGGACCGAACACGTGCTGGGCGACGATGCCGAAGGCCGTTCCCCCCGTCGCGCCAATGAACAGCGAAGGGGCGAACACCCCGCCCGAGCCACCGATCGAGAGGGTGAGGCTCGCTGCCAGGATCTTGCCCAGCATGAGGATGACGATCAGCCACAGCGGTTCATGGCCGCTCAGGACCTGGCCCATCACCGGGTAGCCGACCCCGTACATCTGGGGCAGCGCCAGCAGCACCACGCCGAGCGCGACGCCGCCTACCGCGGGACGAGCCCACTCCGGGCGCCCGTGCCAGAGCTCATCGACGAGGTCCTCGAGCTTGTAGAGGAACGTCTTGAAGCCCACGCCGATCACCCCCGCGCACAGCCCGAGCAGCGCCACCAGCAGATAGGCCGGGTCGTGCGGCGGCAGCAAGCCGTGGGGCACCTGCGCAAAGAACGGAGCCGAGCCGAAGAACGCCCGGCTCACCAGGTCCGCGCTCACCGCCGCGAGGATCGTGCCGAACAGAGCATCGAGCGAGAACTCGCGCAGCACGATCTCGAACCCGAAGAACAGGCCCGTGATCGGCGCGTTGAAGGTGGCCGATATCCCACCCGCGGCACCGCACGCCACGATCACGCGCAGCCGCCCCTCGGACATCCGCACGAGCTGGCCGAACGTCGAGGCCAGGGCCGAGCCGACCTGCACGATCGGACCCTCGCGTCCCACCGATCCGCCGGTACCGATGCACAGCGCCGAGGCGAGCGCCTTGACGACCGTCACCTGCGGGCGGATCCGCCCGCCGTTCTCGGCGACGGCCAGCATCACCTCCGGTACTCCATGGCCGCGCGCCTCGCGAGCGAAACGCTGGATCAGCGGCCCATACAGCAGTCCGCCCACGATCGGGATCACAAGCAGGAACCAGATCCCCAACCACGGCAGGTGCAGGCTCCCGACACGGCCCTGCTGGCCGAACTGACGATAGCCGGTCGCCAGCCACGTGATCGCGTAGATCAGCCAGCGAAACACCACGGCGCCCAGGCCCGCGACGCCCCCCACCAGCAGCGCCATCACCGCCAGACCGAGCCGCGAGCCACCCAGCCACGCCGAGACGGCCCTCGCCGGCGAGGGGACGCGAGCAGCGGAACCGGCGCTCGCGGACTGGGATGGATGCCGGTCCGGGATCTGGCGCGCGTCGGCGTCTGAAGGTGAACGTGCGCGGCCCACCGTCTGGCCGCGCGTCCCGTCCGAGTCTCGCCAAGCCGTCAACGAACTAGATCCAAACCCCTCGAGCAATCCTGCGAGAGCGCCTCCGCGCTGCCTCGGCGAACGCACGCAGACAGCTCAACCGGGCGTCGATCCACGTCAGGCATGCGGCGATTTATCGCGGCGATCGCCGCGCGAGGCCGGTAGGGCCACTTCGTCGTGAGCCGGCAGCCACCGCCACAAGCTGACATGAGTAGCATGCTGGGCCGGCCGGGCCGAGCGTCAAGGGCGGAGCGGTAAGGATTCTGACTCTTGCGTCAACGCACGGCTTCGAGTCAGCGGGGAGCCGGGGAAGAGGTAACACTGCTGCTGGAGAGGGCGGAGCTGGCCGCGTGTCACTGCTCGGCAGAGTCAACTTCGAGATTCGCCGTCAGGTCTACGAGGCGTTCCACTTCGCCGTCGAACTCGACTGAGACACGCCGCAGGCAAGAGTGAAGGCGGTCCCACCGAGCGCCCTCAGCGAGACCGCCGACCTCGACAGTCTTGCAGGCCACCACAAGGCCATAGCGGTGGAACGGCCAGGTGTTTGGTGGTCGCAGGTTTGCAGAGCCTTTGTAGCGGGACACGAAACCGTTTGGATCGTGCGGTCCGATCTCACGTACACGCGTGCACACGCTCAACGGGTGGCCGCGAGCCATCCCGCGACCGCGCCACCGCTATCTCCGGCTGTGACACCTCAGCTCCTTGCTAAAACGAGCGTCGCCCACCTCGAGCAAGCGCGCATCCCGACTACGAACGATGCTCGTTGCCTCGTGCACCCGGGAGCTCACGGCTCAGTCGCCGCCACCTGACTCCGTTCGCAGCGCCGTGTTTCTTGGCCTGGCCGGGAGGCTCGCCGCCGTGACCGGGAGGAATGCCGCCGTGGCCAGGGGGCTCGCCCACCACGCCGGATGGCGCTTCGGCGCCCGGCTGGCCGCCGACCCGGGATTCCTCGTGGGGGCTCTGCGCGGCGCTGCCATCCTCGCCGGCAGGTCGGTCGCCGGCAGCCCCGTTGAGCTGGGACTGGCTCAGGGGTGGGCTCTCGTCCCCTCCCGGCTGGGCCCCGCCGGCCGCCGCCGACCCGGCGATGCCCGGCGCAGTCGCCTGGTTTGGCGACGGCGTTGTGGCTTGGCTCGCGGACGGCGTTGTCGCCTGGTTCGCCGACTTCGTTGTCCCGGGCGAGCTCTCCCGCGCGCGCGTCGCTCGTGCCGAGTGGGGCGAGCCCGGCACCGTCAAGGCGGCGAGGAGCACCATGAGCGCCGCGGCGACGGCGAGCAGCTCCGTAGCGCGGCGCGCACGTCGGCGCCCCGCTGGGGTCGTGCGCTCTGCTGTCCAGCCGAGGCCGCCGATCGCGCGCGTCCGTGCGGTCTCCCCGAGTCGACCTCTATCCAGGCTGCTCAGTGACGCGAGTCGCTCCGTCGGCCGCGCCGGCGGCCGGCGGGGCGCCGCGATCGGTCCCATGCCAAGCCGGGCGGCGACCCACCCCGCCGACTGCGGCCGTGCCTCGGGCGGCTTCTCGAGCATCTGAAGCACGAGCGCTTCGAGGGCGCTCGGAACATGGCGGTCCGTGCTGTGCAGCGGGTCGGGATCGACACAGACGTGCTGGTAGAGGACCGCGGCGGCGCTCTCGCCACTGAACGGCGGCCGGCCCGTGAGCATCGCGTAGAGCACGCAGCCCAGCGCGTAGATGTCCGAGCGCTCGTCCGCGCGCTCCCCGCGGGCTTGCTCGGGCGCCATGTAGGCGGCTGTGCCGGCCGCCGCAGTG
Source organism: uncultured Solirubrobacterales bacterium (assembly GCA_963713895.1). Lineage (GTDB taxonomy): Bacteria > Actinomycetota > Thermoleophilia > Solirubrobacterales > Solirubrobacteraceae > Palsa-744. The sequence goes on from OY970210.1 coordinate 672,375, forward strand.
CTTTGGGTCAGGGCGGTCCGATCGCGCATCAGCGCGAGGCCGAAGTCGAGGACCTTGACCTCGCCCTCGCTTGTGATCATCACGTTGGCGGGCTTCACATCGCGGTGCACGACGCCGATCGCGTGCGCGGCAGAGAGCGCGTCGGCGATTCGCGCCGCAATCCGCGAGGCGCGTGCCGGCGCAAGTGCACCCTCCGCATGGAGGATCTCGGCGAGGTTGCGACCGCTCAGGTGCTCCATCACGATGAACCGACGCGCTCCCTCCACGCCCATGTCGTACACGGTCACGAGCCCGGGGTGTGCCAACGAGGCCGCGATGCGCGCCTCGCGCTCGAAGCGCGCCACGTATGCCGGGTCCTCCTCCGCGAGCCTGTCGGGGAGCACCTTCACCGCGACCGTGCGCGCGAGCACGGCGTCGGTCGCCCGGTAGACGGCCCCCATGCCGCCGCGCCCGATCAATTGGCGCAGCATGTAGCGTCCCGCGAGCGCCCCTCGCTGGCCGTAGGCCTCGCTCACCCGCAGGTCGTGCGCGCTCGTCGTCTCCTGCCGCGACACCACCGGCGCTCATACCCCGAGGGGCGAGGCGCAAACCCGGCCGCTCGCCCAACCGCTCGGATCGCTCACCGCTGCCAGCCCGCTCACGAGCGATGCCCCGTCGAGCAAGGCCGCCTCGGTGGGCGACGTCAGTCGCCGTTCACTGGACCGGCGCGACTCACTGACCTCTGCGGGGTCGGGAACGCATCACCCGCACGCAGCGTGGCCTCGCGGCGGACGTCAGCCAGGAAAAATCCTGGGCGCTGTCGATTTCGTCCGAGCTCGTTCGACGAGCGGGTAGTGACCACCCATCCACCACAAGGAGACACCAATGCGTTTCATGGTTCTGGTCCCCGGGAGCCCCGAGTCCGAGGCGGGCAAGATGCCCAGCACCGAGATCCTGGGGGCAATGACGAAGTACAACGAAGAGCTCGCCAAGTCAGGCGTGATGCTGGCCGGCGAGGGCCTGCACCCGACCTCCAGGGGCGCAAAGATCCGCTTCACGGGTCGCGAGCGCACCGTCATCGACGGTCCGTTCACAGAGACCAAGGAGATCGTCGCGGGCTACTGGGTCTGGGAGTGCGCGTCGCGCGATGAGGCCATCGAGTGGCTCAAGCGAGCGCCGTTCGACGGCGGTGTCGAGATCGAGCTTCGCGAGATCTTCGAGGCCGACGACTTCGGCGAGCAGCTGACGCCGGAGCTGCGCGAGGCCAACGAGCGGCTGCGCGAGCAGACGGCCCAGAATTAGGCGCGTGAGCCGGTCGGTCACCCATCGCGCGATCGACGCCGTGTGGCGGATCGAGTCGGCCCGGTTGATCGCCGGGCTGACTCGGATCGTGCGCGATGTGGCTGTGGCGGAGGATCTGGCCCAGGATGCGCTCGTCGCCGCGCTCGAGCAATGGCCTGCGTCGGGCGTGCCGGACAAGCCGGGCGCTTGGCTGATGGCGACCGCCAAGCACCGGGGCATCGATGAGCTACGCCGGCGCGTCACGCTCGAGCGTAAGCGGGGCCTGATCGGGCGCGAGCTGGAAATCCTCCAACAGCTCGATAGGCCCGACTACGCCGCGCAGGTCGAACACGTGCAGGACGATCTGCTGCGCCTGATCTTCATGACGTGCCATCCGGTGTTGTCCCGGGAGGCGCGCGTCGCGCTGACCCTGCGTCTGCTCGGCGGCCTGTCGACGCCAGAGATCGCGCGCGCGTTTCTGGCCTCCGAGGGCACGGTAGCGCAGCGCATCGTTCGCGCCAAGCGGACGCTCGCCGAGGCGCGCGTGCCGTTTGAGGTCCCCGGTCGCGACGAGCTGACCGAGCGTCTGTCGGCGGTCCTCGAGGTGATCTACCTGGTGTTCAACGAGGGCTACGCAGCGACCGCCGGCGAGCACTGGATCCGCCCGTCGCTATGCGCGGACGCCCTGCGCCTGGGAAGGATCCTCGCAGCGCTGATGCCACGCGAGCCCGAGGTCCTCGGCCTGCTGGCCGTGATGGAGCTCCAGGCCTCGCGGTTGCGGGCACGGGTTGGGCCGCGCGCGGAGCCGCTCCTGCTGGCCGATCAGGACCGCGCGCGCTGGGACCATCTGCTCGTGCAGCGTGGCCTGGCCGGGCTCCGGCGGGCTGAGGAGCTCAGCGGCGCCCTGGGCCCGTACACGCTGCAGGCCGCGATCGCCGCCTGCCATGCGCGGGCCCGGAGTATCGAGGAAACCGACTGGCCGCGGATCGTCGCGCTGTACGACGCCCTGGCGGCCCTCACCGGCTCCCCGGTCGTGGAGCTCAACCGCGCTGTGGCGGTGACGATGGCCTTCGGCCCCGACGCCGGGCTCGAGCTCGTCGATTCGCTCACCGATGAGCCCGCGCTGCGTGGCTACCATCTGCTGCCCGGCGTACGCGGCGACGTCCTCGCGCGCCTGGGACGGCTGGCGGAGGCCCGCGAGGAGTTCGAGCGCGCAGCCGACCTGTGTGACAACGCGCGCGAACGCGAGCTACTGCTCTCGCGCGCGGTCGCTTGCGGCACACAAGGACCGCGCCCGTGTTGAGCTCGGGCGGATCTGGCACCGGTCTTCAGTGTCGTGAGTCATAAATGGCTCGCGAGCCTAGGCGATCCTCGCCAGCGGGGCGGCGGTGGCGGGTCGGTCCGGCGGCACGCAGACCATTCCCTCGCTGAACCCCGCCGAGCCGATCCCGAAGGCGGCGTTGAACCGATCGAGGTTGACGAGCGCCAGCAGCGCGGTGATCTCCACGAGCTGCTCGTCGCTGAAATGCTCCTTCATGATGGTGAACAGGTCGTCGGTGACCTGCACCGGCGTCCGCATCACGGCGACCGTGTAGTCGAGCGCGAGCTTCTCGCGTTCGCTGAACAGGTCGCTCCGGCGGTAGCGCGGGAGCGCGAGCAGCTCCTCGTCGGAGAAGCCCGAGTGCCGGCAGATCTGCGAGCCGAGGTCCATGCAGAACTCGCAGCCGATCATCTGCGCGCCCTTCAGCTCTACCAGGTTCCTGAGCCGCTCATCGACGGACTTCCCCTTGCGCACCGCCTGGTTGAACCTGCCCATCCCCATCATCATCTTCGGCTGGTGGGCCCAGATCTCCATGGGCTCGATGCCGCTGCCGGTCTGCGGCTCGCGGCCGGTCAGCTTCTTCATCATCCGCGGTCCGAACCTGTAGACGAGCTTGATCTTGAGGCCGGCGTCAGCCTGCTTGACTCCGTCGATGCGTGCCATCGGGCACCTCCTGTCACATACGTTGCGGTATGGGGGTCTATCCGATATGACCCGCGAGACCAGGACGGTGTGACAGTGACGAGCGAGCTCGAGCTGGCCAACCGGTTCGACCGCCAGCGCCCCCAGCTGCGCGCGGTCGCCTACCGGATCCTCGGCTCGGTCAGCGAGGCCGACGACGCCGTCCAGGAGGCGTGGCTACGGCTGGGGCGGACCGACGCCGAGCAGCTCGACAGCCTCGAGCGGTGGCTGACAACGGTGCTCGCCCGGATCTGCCTGAACATGCTCCGCTCCCGCCGGACTCGCGGTGAGCTGCCGCTCGACGGCTTCTTGCCGGAGCCGATCATCGACGACCCCGCGGCCGGGAGCGATCCCGAGCACGAGGCCTTGCTGGCGGACTCGGTCGGTATCGCGCTGCAGGTCGTGCTGGGCACCCTGCGCCCGGCCGAGCGACTCGCGTTCGTGCTGCACGACATGTTCGCGGTGCCGTTCGAGGAGATCGCGGCGATGGTCAACCGCTCACCGCAGGCGACACGCCAGCTCGCCAGTCGCGCCCGCCGCCGCGTGCGAGAGGCCGCGCCGCCACCGGACCCGGACCTGACCCGCCAGCGGGCGGTCGTTAACGCCTACTTCGCCGCTACCAGGGAGGGCGACCTGGAGGCGCTGGTGACGGTGCTCGACCCGGACGCAGTGCTCCGCGCCCACCGCCGCGACGGCGAGGCGATCGAGCTGCACGGCGCCGCGCGGGTGGCGCGCGGGGCAATCAGCGCCCGGCGTTTCGCGCCATACGTTCGCCCGGCGCTGGTGAACGGCGCTGCCGGCGTGGTCGCGTTCGACGGCGAGCGGCCGTTCGCGGTGCTGGCATTCACCGTCGTCGGAGACCGTGCGGTGGCGATCGACGTGTTCAACGACCCCGAGCTCGTCGCCGAGCTCGACATCCGCGGGATCACCGCCTGAGCCGCGCCCGAAATTCGGAGTCCTCGAGTCGCAGTGCGCTATGTTTGTCGGTGCGTCCAGTGAGCCTAGCTCTTCTCGCTCTCCGGGTGATACTCCGTTCAGAAGGGCAGAGAGGCGGTAGGCCGTGGCCACCGCAACAAAGAAGGTCGATGCTTTCACGCCGGTCGCTCTCAGTGTGCGCGACGTATCCGACAGCGAGCTCGGGGCGGCGTGATGTCATCGCGCCATCTCAGCTGCCCGGGTTGTCGGATCCGCGTACGCTCGGGCGCCTATGGATATGACCTGCTCGAGGGAAGTTGCCCCATCTGTGAAGCTCCGCTGACACCCGTCTCGTCCGCCGCGGGCGTGATGGGATTCCGGTTGTTTGACTTGGACGTGCTCTCGGACCACTCGGACCAGCAGCCGAGCGGTCCGGCACCCACGCCCGCGCATCTCGTCAACCTCGTCGCCGGCCGTGAGGCTGCGGTGGCGCGGGATGATGCCGGCCGCTGGTCGGATCAGGGCGGTAGCATCAGCGTCGAAGCGGCCGCACGGTGGCCGGCGGCGCACTGAGGATCCACATGATGAGCGTCGGGCAGCGCCGGCACGATCCCGTCAAACCGGCCGAGGCACGGCGGCGGTGACGAACTTCTTCGTCGCGGGCGTCGACCCGGCGGGAGGGCGCGCCGAGGAGGCCTACAGCGAGCTGCGCGAGCGTTCACTGCACGCCGTCGGTTGCCCTGCGCGGTCGCGGCGGATCTTCAAGCTGGGCTGTCGCATGCACGGACAGGACCGCGACATCGAGGTCGGCAGGCCGCTTTTCGAGGGTGGTGGCGTCGTGGTCGCGATTCTCGACCATGGGCGCTTCGAGGGATTCTGCGTGCACACCGACGACGAGGCTCAGGCCACGCCCGCGCGGGTCAGTCGCCCCGTTTATTCGGTGACCGAGTTCTCGTGAGCCGGCGGGCCGCGGCCGGCCACGCCGAGATCCGCGGCCCCGTGGCGCGGTTCGCGCTGCGCTTCGTATCGCCCGCCCCCGTCCTCGCCTGAGACGCTCCCGGCGATGGCAGGCCGGGGACCCGGGACCGGATGCCGGGCCGCCGGATTGCTGATCGTGCTTGCTCGGAGCGCTGATCGTGCTTGCTGCTACAGTCGCCAGATCAGGTTGGGTGGTTCGCCCAGCAACGCAGTGCCAGCGCTCGTAGCCTTTGCTCAGCAATCTCCGCGTTCGCAGCACTCGACCACGGAGGAAGCAAAATGGCTACAGGAACCGTCAAGTGGTTCAGCGACGACAAGGGCTTCGGGTTCATCACGCCCGACGACCAGTCGAAGGACCTGTTCGTCCATCACACCGCGATCGTGGGGGACGGCTATCGCTCCCTGCCCGAGGGCGCAAAGGTCTCCTACGAGGCCCAGGCCGACGACAAGGGACCCAAGGCAACGAACGTCCAGCTGGTGTAACGCTCGTCGGCTGGCTCATCGGCTGGTCCGATGTCCGTCGAGCACTTGGACGATGTTCGAGCAAAGGCTCGGCACGCCCGCGAGCGCTACCGCCTATACAAAGCGAAGGCTTACGGACCACGGCCCACCAGCCCGGCACGTCTGCGCGAGCTGCAACGCGCCTATGAGCAGGCACAAGCGCGTCTGCGCGCCGCTGAGGCTGAGGCGCAGCGCGCTCCCGCCGACAGCCGGCAGAGTACGAGCTGACGTGTGAGGGAGGCTAAGCTAGGACACGATGATGGCCAACGCCGAGCCGATGACCGCACGCGCTGCCCACTACACGGCGCTGCTCGAAGCGATCGACCATCAGGGCGCCACGAAGCTGCATACGAGAGAGCGCGAGCAGCTGCTGGAGGCCGCCGACGCCCTGCTCTTTGGCGAGCCTGAAAACCGCCGGCTGCTGCGATCCGCTGAGGAGCTGATCGAGGCCCTGGAGACCAGCGGGCGGTGGTCGGCAGAGGGCTGTGACCAATTGCGCGAACACCTGTACGGCTGCGATACCGCCACCGCATAGGGTCGCGTCCCGTTTCCCGGAGATCAGCGCCTGACTGGTGGCGGGCAGTGGCTGAAGAGGCGTTTTCCGCGCGGCTGTGGGCGATGGCCGATCTGGTCACGCCGATGGCGCTGCGGGTGGCGGCCACGCTGCGCCTGGCCGATCATGTCGCCGGCGGGGCGGACTCGGTGACGGCGCTGGTCGATCGCACCGGGAGCGATCCTGACGCGCTGGGCCGGCTCGTGGATCACCTGGTCAACGTCGGGGTGCTGCAGCGCCGGGGCATGGACACTCTTTCGCTGACCGATCTCGGAGAGGAGCTGCGTGAGGGGCATCCGGGCGACGGACGGGCGTGGCTGGACATCGAGGGCCCGGTCGGTCGGGCCGAGCTCGCGGCGCTGCGCCTGCTCGAGACCGTGCGCTCGGGACGACCTGCCTACCCGCTCCTGTACGGGCGCGGGTTCTGGGAGGACCTCGCCGTCCAGCCGGCGCTCGCAGAGTCCTTCGACGCGCTGATGAGCTCCCGGCTTCGCTTCGAGGCGCCGAAGATCGCGGCCGGCTACGAGTGGGGGGCGCTCGGCCATCTGGTCAACGTCGGCGGCGGCATCGGAACGCTGCTGGCCGCCATCCTCCGCACCCATCCGGGCGTGCGTGGCACGCTGGTCGACCTCGCCGGTCCGGCCGAGGCCGCCGTTCGTACGCTCGCCGACGCCGGCGTGCGCGAGCGCTGCGAGATCGTGGCGGGCAGCTTCTTCGAGCCGCTGCCGGCGGGCGCTGACGCGTATCTGCTCTCAGGCGTCCTGCACGACTGGGACGACGGCCACGCGCTACAGATTCTGCGCCGCTGCGCCGAGGCGGCCGGCACGAGCGGCCGTGTGCTCGTGATCGAGGAGGGCCTGCTCGAGGACGCCGCCGACCCCGGGCTGCGCACCGAGATGAACCTGCGCATGCTCGCCTACACCGGTGGCCGCGAGCGCACGCTCGCCGACCTCGAGCAGCTGGCCGCGCACACCGGCCTGCGCGTCAGCGCGATTCACCGCGCCACGCGCTACCGGAGCGTGATCGAGCTGCGCCCCTGAGGGCTCTCGACCGCGACTACTCGGGCTCGATCGCGGCGACGACCTGTACGCTGTGGCTCATCAAATCAGGACGAGCCTTTAGCTGAACTGCAGTCAATTGCCCGGGAGATGCGAGTGGCAAGTAACGAGACGAATGCCTCCAAGCTGATAGACGAGAGGATCGAGGAGCTGGGCGACTGGCGCGCCAAGGCGCTCAGCCGGGTGCGAGGAGTCATCAAGCAGGCGGACCCCGAGATCGTCGAGGAGTGGAAGTGGGTAAAGGCCACGAACCCCGGAACACCGGTCTGGTCCCACAACGGCGGCATCTGTACCGGTGAGTCCTACAAGGAGGTAGTCAAGCTGACCTTCTTCAAGGGCGCAGCCCTCGCCGATCCTTCCGGCCTATTCAACTCCAGCCTTGGCGGGAACGTGAGGCGTGCCATCGACATCAAAGAGAATGACAAGATCAACGAAGCCGCGCTGAAGAGCCTGATTCGTGAAGCTGTGGCGCTGAATCTAAAGGGCAAGTAGACGGCCCGGTTGAAACCGACGGCTCGCGGCGGCGCTAGTTTGCGGCATGCTTGGCGTCGTGACCCCCGAGGAGCTCGCCAACCTCGCGCACCTGCGGCGCGCCCGCGACCTGATGGACCGCGAGTACGCGCGCCCGCTCGATGTCGCGGCGCTCGCCCGCGCTGCCCTGATGTCGCCCGCGCACTTCTCGCGCCAGTTCCGTGCGGCGTACGGGGAGACGCCCTACGCCTACCTGATGACACGGCGCCTCGAGCGGGCGAAGGCGCTGCTGCGCCGCGGCGACCTGTCGGTCACCGAGGTCTGCATGGCGGTCGGGTGTTCGTCGCTCGGCTCGTTCAGCGCACGCTTCACCGAGCTGGTGGGCGAGACGCCCACGGCCTATCGAGCGCGTGACCACCGCGCGCTCGCGCGCGTGCCGGGCTGCGTCGCCAAGGACCTCACCCGCCCGAGCCGCAAGCCGAGCAGGATCGGAGAAGCGCGCCCGGCGCCGGTTCACTAGCGTGGGGGCCATGAATCTCACTTTTTCACAATGCTTCGTCCTCATCCATGACCCCGACCCCGCACTGGCCTTTTACCGCGACACCCTCGGGCTCGAACTGCGCAACGACGTCGCCCGCCGAGACTTCCGCTGGATCACCGTTGGCGCTCCCTCCCAGCCGGGCGTCGCGATCGTCCTGACCAACTACCTCAACGGCAGCCCCGCCGACAGCGACGCGCTCGCCGCGCTCCTCGCCAAGGGCGCCCTGAACGGCGTCCACTTCCACACCGACGACCTCGACGCCAGCTTCGAGAAGGTGCGCGCCGCAGACGCCGAGATCGTGCAGGAGCCGACCGACCAGCCCTGGGGGACGCGCGACTTTGCCGTGCGCGACCCGTCCGGCAACCTGGTGCGCATCGACCAGCCGCCCGCCGGGTAGTCGTCACGCGGCCGGCGCCATCGGGCCCTGACCGGAACGCCCAGTCAGCCGTCAGGTCTCGACGTCAGGCCTAATGGAGGTGGCGTTCCCAATCGGGTGGAACCGCCCCCGCCGGCCCCGGCGTGGGCTGCTCCGGGGGATGGCTGTCGGGTGCCGCCAGGGCGGGTCCGCGCACGAACGCGTCCGTGCGATAGTCGTAGAACCAATCCTCACCCGGCTCGAAGCTCTGCACGATCGGGTGCCCGGTCTCGGCCCGATGGGCGCTCGCATGCTGAGCCGGGGAGCTGTCGCAGCATCCCACGTGCCCGCACGCTGCACATCGGCGCAAATGCAGCCACCATCCAGGGGACGCTCCGGCCAAGCACTCCACGCAGCCAGTTCCGCTCGGAGCAGCCGCCGGGTCGATCTCGCTCACGCTGGACATCGCACGTCACCTCCACGCGTCGCTAGCCGCTCGCCCAAGTCAACATCTGCGCCAGCATAACAAGCGACTTCGCTGTTGCCATCCTGCTACCGGGCCGGCCTCGCGCTTGCGTCCGCGACCCCATTGGATAGGCTCGCCGGACACGGACGTCGGGGGTTCGCGGGTCCGCGGGCGTTGAACGTCGGCCGCGGACCTGCGCACGATCCCGAGCTCCGAAGCCGGCTCGCTGGCCTCGCGGCTGATCGTCGCGGGTGGGGGAGGGGGCGTCGGCGAAGGCGAAGAAGCGTCGCTGTCGCTGTTCCCGGGATCCGGGGGCAACGCCGGCTCCTCAGCTGGAGAAGCCGGCCTGACCGGCAAACCGGCGGGCGGGCAAACGGGCGGCGGGGGTGGAACGCAGTCGAAAGGCGGCAGCGGGGGCGCAGGCAGCGGGGGCATGGCGGGCGAAGCGGGGGCGCTGGGGCAGGGCGGCAAGGGCGGCAAACGCGAATACGAAGCCGGCAGCGGCGGCGGCGGAGGCGGCGGCTACTACGGCGGCGGCGGGGGTGGCGCCGGTCCCAGCGCGGGCGCCGGCGGCGGCGGCGGCGGGGCCGGCTCCAGCGTGGGCGCCGGCGGTGGCGGCGGCTCGAGCTTCGTCGAGGCCGGAGCCGAAGAAGTCTCATATGCCGTCAACGAAGCGAAAGTGCCGGCCGGCCTGTCGATCACCTACAGATCCGCCGCGCCCCGAGCGTCGCGATCACCTCCCCGACTGAAGCGGCCATCTACAGCCCGGGCCAGAGCGCGAGCGCGTCCTTCACCTGCACCGAGGGCAGCGGCGGCCCCGGTCTCGAGCCGGGCAGCGAAGGCTGCAGCGGCACCGTCGCCAACGGAGCGGCGATCGAAACCTCCGCCCCGGGCGAACACCACTTCACGGTCACCGCCACCAGCAGCGACGGGCTGACCGCCAACAGGACCGTGACCTACACCGTCGCGGCGGCACCGACCGTGTCGATCACCACGCCCGCCAACGGCGCGACCTACCTGGAAGGGCAGACCATCGACGCCTCCTATTCATGCGCCGAGGGCAGCGGCGGCCCCGGCCTCAAGCCCGGCGGCGAAGGCTGCAGCGGCACCGTGGCCGATGGCGCGGCGATCGCGACCTCGCCCGCGGGCGAGCACGACTTCACCGTCACCGCTCACAGCACGGACGGACAGAGCACCAGCAAGACGGTCAGCTACACAGTGGTCACGCCGCCGGTCTTCGGGCGCTGCCTGAAAGCCAGCGGCAAAGGGCTGTTCAAGAACTCGTCCTGCACCGACAAACTGGCGTCAGCGACCGGCGCGTACGAATGGTTCCCTGGGCCGGGCCTGAAAACAGGATTCTCGCTGGCCCTCAAAGCGGGCGGCACGCTCAAGCTCGAATCGACGGGTAAAAAGTCGCTGATCTGCACCGGCGCAGGCGGGCACGGCAATGTGTCCGGGCTAAAGACGGTGAACATCGAAGAACTCACCTTCACCGGCTGCAGTGACGGTGGCGAAAAATGTACCAACACCGGCGTCGAAGGCGAAGTGGTGTTCACCTACTTCAGCGACTTGACGGGGAGCCTCGGCTGGTCGAACAAAGCCTCGAAAAAGCTCGACCTGAAGCTGACGCCCTCCGAATTCCTGATCTCGGGGTACGTGTGTCCGAACCTGTCAACGCGCGCTAAGGAAGTCCTGATCGGAGCGAGCGGCATCCTGCTGCCCGTCAAGGTCAACAAGCTCAGCACCAAAGCAACCGACAAGTTCTCGGAGCGCAAAGGCACACAGGTGCCCAGCGCGCTGGAAGGTGAAGCGCCGCTGGCCTTCGAATGGGAGCGCATCAACGTCTCGCCGAGAACCGAAACGATCGAAAACGTGGGCCTGAAGGCGACCGTGTTGCAGACCTACGAAGAAGGCTACGAGATCAACACCGCCTTCTGAGGGCCGCTCTGCGCGGTCGCCGCGCGAGGCGCGCCTACAGGTGGGCTCACCTACCCGGTGAGCCCACCCCACAAGGCGAGGCTCACCTCCATCGCCCGCCGGCCTGCCCGTAGCGCAGCGATCCTGGTGTATCGAGCAGCTCGCCGGTCTCGAGCAGGGTCTTCAGGCCGGACAGGATCATTGGCCAGCCGCCGTAGAGCTCCGCGTTTGCGCCGGCCGGCAGCTGGTCGTGGATCACGGTCAGCCGGCACGAGCTGCCGACGGGCTCGATCTCCCAGGTGACCCGGGTCGTGCCCTGCGCCTTCACCTCGTCGCTCCAAAGCGCGTCGAAGGTCTGGACGAGCAGGCGCGGCGGGTCAACCTCGATGTTCTTGCCGGCGGCGATCTCGATCCCGCCGGCGCTGCCTGACCGGTACTCGGACCCGGGCGTCCAATCGGAGCGCGTCTCGACTCCGAAGCTGTACTTCCGCCGTTGCTCGGGATCGGTAATCGCCTCCCACAGTCGCTCGGGGCTCGTCTTGATGAAGACCTCGAACACCGCGGTGCCGCCTGCGACGGGCGCGGTGCCCTCCGCCCATGAGACGTTCTTGACGGTTTGCATCGTGTCGTCCTCCAAACGTGTCTTGAGCCGGCTGAGCGTCGCCGCCCACGGCTCGGCGTACTTGCTCACCCATCGGTCGTGGACGAGCCGGATTGGAACCGTGTTCAGGTAGTGGAGCTTCTCGCGGCCTCGGCGCATCGTCGTGACGAGACCCGCGTCCTCGAGCACCCCGAGGTGCTTCATGACGCCGAACCGCGTCATGTCCACGCGCTCCTCGAGCGCGGTCAGCGTCTGCCCGTCCTGCTTGAACAGCTCATCGAGCAGGCCGCGCCTGGTCGGGTCCGCGAGCGCCTTGAAGACCTCGTTCACGTTCCGGATCATACGTGACCATCCAGTCACCTGTCAAGCTATGACCACGCGGCGCTGCCCCGTCCTGAGCGCCGAGCAGCGCGAACAGGTCCCTGCGCGGTCAACATAGCCGCGATCGGTGCAGTCACTCGGCTCGCCACACTGGCCGAGCAGAGCGGGCCAGGAACCGTCACCGTACTCGTCCCTTCGAACGTCATCGCGGTCCCGTCGCCTTCGAGCTCGACCAACCGTACGCCAGAATCGCGGGATGGCCCGCTCCCGTGCGAAGTCCTCCTCGCCCACGCCCCGTCGCGCCATCGCCACCGGCAAAGCCATCGCGGCTACCGAGAAAGCCATCGCCGCTCCCGACATAAGCTCGGAGGACGAGCTGGCGAGCCTCGCGCTGGCCCTGCGGGCACGGGACGTCGCCGGCTGGTCAACGGCCGAGAGCGCGCTCGAGGCAGCGCTTCAGCTCTCGCCGCCATCGCGGCGGCTCGTACGCGATGCCCGCGAGGCGATCAGGGCCGGCGCCGATCCGCTCAGCGACGCATTTGGCGCCCTGCGCACGGCGAGCCAGCGCCGACCGCTTGGCGCCACCTACACGCCCGCCGAGATCGTCGCCGCGATGGTCCGCTGGGCCGAGACCAGCGGTCAGCCGGCGCGCGTCATCGACCCCGGCGCGGGATCCGGACGGTTCGCTGTGGCCGCCGGGCGAGCCTTTCCGAGGGCCCAGATCGTCGCGGTCGAGATCGATCCCCTCGCGGCGATGCTCGCGCGAGCACACCTCGCTGCCGCGGGTCTGGCGCGGCGCTCGCGCGTATTCGTGTCCGACTACCGGGCGTTTCGTCCCGACAGCATCGCCGGGCAGACCCTCTACCTCGGCAACCCGCCATACGTTCGCCACCATCTGATCGACACCGGATGGAAGCGCTGGCTAAGCGCGACAGCCGCCGCTCACGGACTGCCGGCGAGTCAGCTCGCCGGCATGCACGTGCACTTCTTCCTTGCGACCGCCGCGCACGCCGCGCCGGGAGACTACGGAGCTTTCGTCACGGCGGCCGAGTGGCTTGACGTCAACTACGGCGCGCTGCTCCGCGGGCTCGTTCTCGACGGCCTGGGCGGGGAAGAGATCCATCTGCTCGATCCGACCGCGATGCCGTTCAGCGACGCGGCGACCACCGCGGCAATTACGTGCTTTCGGATCGGCGCGAAGCCGCGCACGCTGAAGATGCGACGGGTCAAGCGCGCCGCCGAGCTCGGACGTCTCGGCGCGGGCCGGCCGCTTCGGCGCGAGCGCCTGGCAGCGGCTGCTCGCTGGACACAGCTCACCGGTCCCGACCGCAAGCAGCGCGAGGGCTACGTGCAGCTCGGGGAGATCTGCAGCGTCCACCGCGGCACGGCGACCGGCGCAAACGCCACCTGGATCGTCGAGCCAGGGTGGGATGGCCTGCCCGCGCGAATGCTGTTCGCCGCGGTGACGCGTGCGCGCGAGCTGTTCGACGCGACCACAGTGCTCGCCGAGTCTCGGCGGCTGCGTCGTGTGATCGACATCCCGGCCGAGCTCGACGGGCTCGAACGCGCAGAGCGCCTGCAGGTCGAGCGCTTCCTGCGCGAAGCCAGGCGCGCCGGTGTTGGCGAGGGCTACATCGCACGCCACCGACGCGCCTGGTGGTCGGTCCAGTTGCGCCCCGCGGCTCCGATCCTCGCCACCTACATGGCGCGCCGGCCCCCGGCGTTCGTTCGCAACGCCGTCGCGGCGCGGCACGTGAACATCGCTCACGGCCTGTATCCGCGCGAGCCACTGTCCGAGCAGGTACTGGAGGCTCTCGCCGCGCACCTGCGCGGATCGGCAACGCTCGACCGCGGCAGGACCTACGCAGGCGGGCTCACGAAGTTCGAGCCCGGCGAAATGGAGCGTCTGCCCGTGCCGGATCTCGCCACGCTCACTGCTTCGACAGGCACGGCCTCCGAAGGCGGCGCGCTACTCCGCGGTGGGCGGTCCGAACCAGGTGGCTAGCGCCTCAGGGAGTCCGAGCCGGCTTCTCTCTCCGACCCAGGCGACGTATCCGTCGGGCCGGATCAACACGGCAGTGGGAGCGGTGACCGCGCCAAGTACCGGAAGCTCCCACAGGCCCTCGTGTTCAGCATCGATCAGCTGGACCCGGTCGGCCCATGGAGCGATGTCAAAGCCTCCGGGCTCACCGAGGTTCAGCAGCGCCGGCCTGGCGTCGCGCAGCAGCTCGAAGACTCGGAGCGGGCCATCGGCTGTCACGAGGTCCAGATCGGGCATGCGGCGTCCGAGCAGCGGATGGCCCTCGCCGAGGTCGTAATGGATGTCCAGCCCGGAGACGATCCCGGCGAGCCGCTTGCGAGGCTCGTCCATGCTCGCCAGCTCCGACACCACATCGACCAGGGCCTTCATGCGCGTGTCCTGGCGCTGGAGCGTGGTCTGAGCCATCGTGTACTGAAGCGCTCGGGCAGCGACCGGGTGGCGCTCGTCCTGATAGGTGTCCAGGAGGCTCTCCGAGGACGTCCCGTCGATCACCTGGGCCAGCTTCCACCCCAGGTTCACGGCATCCTGCACACCGAGGCTCAGGCCCTGTCCGCCCGCCGGGTAATGCACGTGCGCCGAGTCGCCGGCGAGCAGCACTCGTCCCGTGCGGTAGGCCGCTGCCTGCCGTGTCATGTCGGTGAACCTGGAGATCCACGTCGGATCGTGGATCCCGAAGTCGGTGCCGTACACGGCGATGAGCGCCTCGCTCAGATCGCGCAGGGTGGGCTCGCTGCCGGGCCCGAGCTGCTGCTCGGTCACGACGACCCGCACCGGCCCGCCATCCATGTAGACCACCTTGCCGTCGCGGACCTCGTACTCCAACCTACCGATGCCATGGGTTCCCTTGTCATCGCGCCGGACGCCCAGCTCCGGCTCCTCGGCCATCTCGACCTCGGCGATCAGGCTGCTCCTGGTCGGATCCCATCCCGGGAACTCGATGCCCGCCGCTTTACGGATCAGGCTGCGTCCCCCGTCGCATCCGACGAGATATCGCGCCCGCAGCGACCGGCCTTCGGCCAGCTCCACGTCAACGCCGGCGTCGTCCTGCGCGAAGCCCGTCACGTCGCTTCCGTAATAGATCCGCACCGGCAGCTCGGTGATCCAGGCGGCCATGATCCGCTCGATCTGGTTCTGCCAGATCCCGAGCGAGTACGGATGACGCGTCGGGAAGTCGCTCATGTCCAACACGGTCGTGCCGAAACTCGCGGCCTGAGCCACCTGACCCTCCGCGAGGAACCGATCAGCGACCCCACGCTGATCGAGCGCCTCGATCGTGCGCGAGTGAAAGCCGCCGGCCCGCGAGCCGACCAGCACATGGTTCGGACGCCGCTCGACGACCGCGACGTCGACCCTCGCCAACGCCAACTCGGCCGCCAGCATCATTCCCGCCGGACCTCCTCCGGCGATCACCACCGCATGCTCGGTCATGGCCACACTCCCGTCGGATACGTCGAGAAAAACGACAGCATTTCGCTCCTCCATTTCCGTAGGCTCTGGCTCGCGGTGGGCGATTATGCGGCATGACCCGGGGCTTCATGAAGGCCCCGTGCGTGGTATAAATTGGAGGTGGAGGGGAGTGGGTAGCGACCGTTCGGAGGCGCCTATCCGGGTTCGCGGCGCTCGGTGAACGCGAGGTCGGCCTTCCGTCGATGACGCCGAGTCCGGTTGGGTCAGGGCCCATCGGGATAGGCCCTCAGTGGCTCGGCGACGGATCGCGCAGGTAGCGTGATCGCCGCTTGCCCTATCGCGCCTCGCCGGCGCTGAGCAGGCCATCAAGCAGGTCGTGCACGACCGTCCGCACCTCGGCCTGGGCGGCAGCCGGATCAGCGGCGTCGGCGATCACCATCGCCGCCTCGTCGATCGCGCCCAGCAGCACCGTCGCCAGCGGGCGCACCGGCTGCGCCCGCAGCTCGCCCGCCTCGATCGCGCCCGCCAGCAGCTGCTCGGTCATGCCCAGGCCGTAGCGCTGGTTGAGCTCCCGGAAGGCCTCCCAGCCGAGCACTGCAGGGGCGTCCAGCAGCACCAGCCGGCGGATCTCGGGCTCGGTTGCGATCTGAAGCCACGCGTCGGCCGCGATTCGCAGGGCGCCCGCGGGCGATGCAGGCTCGGCGGCGAGCACCGCGGCCGACAGGCGCTCCATCGCCTCGGCCTCGACCGCCTCGATGACCGCACGGAACAGCGCCGCCTTGTCGGCGTACTGGTGGTACATCGCGCCCCGCGTCACGCCGGCCGCCTCGGCGATCTCCGGGGTCCCGACCTCGGCGTAGCCGCGCTCGCCCCATAGCCTGCGAGCCGCCGCGATCAGGGCGCCCTGGGTTGCTGCGGAGCGTTCGGGTTGGGTCCGTGACATTGCGTGCAGTCTGTTGGTATCTTACGTTCAGGCTGTACGTAACTTCGATCCGAGGAGGCCGCGATGCCCACCGTGACAGTCGATGCCGGAACGATCCATTATGAGAGCGAAGGCCCCGCCGACGGCCGGCCGCTGGTGCTCGTGCACGGCTATGCGATGGGCGCGTCGCTGTGGCGCCCGCTCAGCGAGCGCCTGGCCGCTCGCGGGCTGCGCTGCATCGCGCCGACCTGGCCGCTCGGCGGCCACGAGCAGGCCATGCGCCCCGGCGCGGATGTGACGATGGGCGGCGTCGCCGCCATGATCCCCCAGCTGCTCGAGCGCCTGCAGCTGGATCAGGTGGTGCTGGTCGGGAACGACACCGGCGGCGCGCTCGCGCAGATCGTGGCCGGCACCTACCCCGAGCGTCTCGGCGCCCTGGTCCTGACCGGGTGCGACGCGTTCGAGCACTTTCCGCCCCCGATCCTGAAGCCGTTCATCATCGCCTCGCGGACGCTGCCGCTGTTCCGGGCGGCGCTCCTGCCGATGGGCACCCGCTACGGGCGCAAGCGAGGGTTCGGCGCGCTCGCGCATGCCGATCTGGAGGACCTGACCGCCGAATGGGTCAAGCCCGCGCTCTCCGACGGAGCAGTCGCCGAGGACCTGCGGCGCTTTACCGCCTCGATGAAGC
The DNA here is from genome assembly GCA_963713895.1 of uncultured Solirubrobacterales bacterium. Taxonomy (GTDB): domain Bacteria; phylum Actinomycetota; class Thermoleophilia; order Solirubrobacterales; family Solirubrobacteraceae; genus Palsa-744. The sequence goes on from OY970210.1 coordinate 689,372, forward strand.
GCGAGGTGACCGTGCAGGCGGCAGCCGCCCTGTCCGGCTTCACGAAGCCGGCCCTGGTGGCGTGGGCGGCCGACGACGCGTTCTTTCCGGTCGAGGACGGACGCCGGCTGGCCGATCTGCTGCCGCAAGCGCGATTCGCGCTGATCGAGCGGGCGCGCACGTTCTCGATGATCGACCAGCCCGACGCGCTTGCCGGCCTGATCGGCGAGCTCGTCGCGACCCTGCCGAGCGCTCGCTCGGCGGAGTCCGTCGTATAGGGATGCGGGAGGTGCGCCGCGCTCGGGTCCGGCGCAGCCCCGAAGGGCGGCGCGCTGCTGAGCTACGGCTTCTTCTCGCGCGGCTGAGCTGGCCGGGTCGGCGCACCGCCGGGTCGCCGCGCGGCTGAGCTGCCCGGGTCGGCGCACCGCCGGCTCGCCGCGTAGCTCGCGCCTCAGGCTGGGGGGGGAAGGTCGAACCCGACCACGCCGGCGATCGCCCGTGCCGCCAGGGTCTCGTCGTACGGCGCCTGGCCTGCGAGTCCGATGACCGCGCCCTCGAGCGCTCCCAGCGCCGCCAGCGCGACCACGCGAGCGGGGGGGCCAGGTCGAATCGAGCCCGCCTTGCGTCCCGCGGTGACCAAACGAGCGATCCGCTTGACGCCCGACTGCGAGATCCGTTCGAGCTCGCGCCCGACCGGGTGGTCCTGACCGCTGAACTCGACCCGGAGCGCCATCACGACTCGGGCGATGTCGCGCCGGCAGAAGACTGCGTGTCCGCGCGCGAGCACCGTCAACACGGCGACCGGGTCGGACTCGCGCCTGGCCGGCTCGCCCACCTCGCGCATCCAGTTCTCGTTGACCCATTCGATCACGGCGAGCGCCAGGTCCTCCTTGTCCTTGAACTGGTGGTACAGCGCGCCGCGCGTGTAGCCCGCCTCGCGCGCCACGTCCTCGAGCACGAGCTTGCCGTAGCCGTAGCGCGACAGGCCTCGCGCCGCCGACTCCAGCAGCGCACTGCGCGAGCGCGCGCTTCGCTGCGCCTGCGTGGGACGCGGCTCGTCGTTCGCCGACCCCGCCACCGAGCCGGTCGTCGTCGTCGGGTGAGTAGATACATGCATGTATGTATGGTGTGGGTGGTTCAGGGACGGTCCGCCCCTGGTGTATTAGCAGAGCCAGATCCGCCGTCTTGACTGCTCGCGCCGACGGCCAGGCGGCAGGTCATCCCCAAGCGCCGGTGGCCTGGCCCGTCAGTCCGTCCACCAATCCGCGACCGCCACGCCGTCGCCGTCGGCCGGCTTGTTGCCGCCGATCGCGATCAGCTCGAGCCCGTCCGAGCCGGCCTCGAAGGCGCGCACCACCTCGGGCGCCACGCGCACCACATCCCACTCGCGCAGGTCGAGGATCTCGTCGTCGAGCTTGACGCGACCCGAGCCGCCGACCACGACGTACGCCTCCTCCTGCTCGCGATGGCTGTGGCCCATGCCCGACCGGTAGTCCGGTGCGTAGCGAAAGTAGCTGACGCCGAGCTCGGTCGAGTCCAGGTGCTTGCGCGCGAAGCGCGCCTCCACCTGACCGCCACTGCGCTCGGCGGCCGAGTCCTCGACCTCCTTCAGGTTCTTGATGCTGTAGCTGGACAACCCGCCTCCTTCTGTCGTAGTCGTGAGGTGCGCCCCAGCGATGGAGCTCGCCCTATGTATGGCAGGTTCACCGAGGGGAGGCCAGCCGAGCGGCGGTAGCGGCCAGCCGAGCGGCTGTAGGGTGGATCCGTGTCTGCTCGCTTGGCGATCCTCGGCGCGGCGGCCGCGCTCCTGGCCCTCAGCGGGTGCGGTTCGAGCGTCGTGCAGACCGGTGCGGCCACGTTCGTCAACGAACACGGTCTCACGGCCGTGCGCACAGCCGCGGCGGTCAAGGTGGTAGATGGCGAACTGGCGCTGCTCTCGAGCCCGCCGACCCGCGCTCAGCTGCAACGACTCGCCCAGGCAGTCGCGCGAGCCCGCCGCGCCGCGCTGCGGGCAGGCGAGTGGGACGTCTCGAAAAGCAGCGAAGGCGGCGAAGAAGGAGCCGAAGAAGAAGATCTGCCGCGCTCCGAGACTGAAGCCACCACCGCGGCCAACGAACTGGCTCGCGCGATGTCCGAACTGGAGGCTTACGTGCGCGCGCCGAGCGCGGCCGGGCTGGCGGCTTTCCACAGCAAGCTGGCCCACGCGAAGGAACTCTGGGACGAAAGCGTCTCCCAGCTCTGGTTCCTGGCGCACCGCGCGGGCGCCCCGAACATCTAGGCCGCATCTAGGCCAGGGCCCGCTGGAACATCCAGGCCCGGGCCCGCCGGGGCAGCACTTTCCGACAGTGCGCTCCATTTTTTCACGAGCCGAGAGATTGACCGGTGTAAGGCGGCGGGTATAGACTAGGCTGGCTCGGCAATCGTCGAAGTGGAGCGGATGCTGTATGGGCGTGTTGGCGAAGAAGGTCGTCGGGGTGGCCCTGGCGGTGGGTGTGGTCGGCGTCGCCCTCGCGCTGTACGTCGCCGACTGGGCCACGACCTTCCCGCCGACCGTCGCCGCCAGCGCCAACCCGCTATCCGCCGGGGGCGGCACGAGGCTGACGCTCGAGACCGTCGGCGCGGTCGGCCACAAATACGGCTCCAAGCCGGATTGGGTCTCCTACCTCGCCCGCAGCAATGGCCACTGGGTGCAAAGCACGATCTACAAGGTGCCCGCCTACTCGGTCGTCCACGTGACGATCTACCAGTTCGACTCGGCGTCCGGGCTGCGCAACCCGCTCTTCGCGCAGGTGCAAGGGACGGTCGGCGGCACGATGACCCTCAACGGCAAGACCGTGGACGCGATCCCCCCGGAAGAACCCGGGCACTCGTTCGCGATCCCCGAACTCGGCGTCTACGTGCCGCTCGCGGGCGTCAACGAAGAAGCCAAGGGGTTCTGCGAAGAAGGCCCCTGCTCACCCGTCACCCAGCTGCACAACACGATCACCTTCAGCTTCCGCACCGGCAAGCCGGGCCGCTACCGCTGGCAATGCTTCGTGCCCTGCGGCGCCGGCTTCCTCAACGGCAACGGCGGTCCGATGCAGACGCTCGGCTACATGGACGGTTTCATCGATGTCGTCTGAGCCCGCCGTCGCGCCCGCGCCAGCGGGCGGCGAGCCCAACCACCTGCGCCGCTTCCTGACCCTGTGGCTGATCACGTCGGTCATCGCCATACCGCTCGTGATCGTCTTCATCGGGCCGCTGCTCGGTCCCTCGACCGGAAGCGAAGAAGCCGCGGGCCAGCAGACGATCATGACCGTGCTGGCGGTGGTTGCGACGCCTGTGATCCTGATGGTCATGCTGTACCTCGCTTATGCGCTGATCTTCTTCCGCCAGGAGCGCGGCGCGGTGCTGGAAGGCCCGGCGGTGCACGGCGACACGCGCCTGCAGACCACCTGGATCGTGATCACCTCGCTGATCGTGCTGGGGCTCGCCGCCTACGGCACCTACGAACTCGAGGTCCACTATGGACACGGCTCTGGCAGCGGCCCCAGCCCTCTGACCGCGCCGAGCGGCCCGCGCCTGCCGGTGCAGGTGATCGCGCAGCAGTGGCTGTTCACGTACCGCTATCCGACCATGGGCGGCTTCGAGACGACCCAGCTGGTGTTGCCGGTCAACAAAACGATCGAATTCCAGGTCACCTCGCTTGATGTCATCCACTCGTTCTGGGCCTACAAGCTCGGCGTCAAGGCCGACGCCAACCCCGGCGTCAGCAACATCGCGTTCGTGAAACCCACCAAGCTCATGTCCTTCTGGGTGCGCTGCGCCGAGCTGTGCGGCCTGTGGCACGGCTCGATGACCGGCCGCGGCAGAGTCGTGACCCCGGCCGCGTTCATCGCCTGGGTTCAGCGACAGCAGCGCACGCTCGCGCCGGCGACCAAGGTCCTGCCCAAGTACAGCAAAACCTACATACCCGAACCCGCCGGGAGAGCAGAATGAGCTCGACAGAGACACCGAAAACCACACCGAGCGCTCCGCAAGCCGCCAGCCCGAAGCCGATCTTGCGCAAACTCGTCGGCTTCAACCTGCTGACCGCGGTGATCCTCGGCGTCGGCGGCTACTACCTCGGCTGGTGGCTCGGTCATCAGATCAGCAGCCCGACGTTCGCGTATGAGAGCTCCACCGACGAGAACGACGTCGCGCTGCTGCTGGGCTATGCGTTCGGCGTGATCGGCTTCTTGATCGGCATGGGCTTCGCCAACTATCCCGTGGGACGCCTCCTCGGCCGGCCGGCGTCGTTGCGCGAGAAGGAGAGCGAGGGGATCGGTCGCTACTTCGGCCTGTGCACCGACCACAAGGTCGTCGGCATGCAGTACCTGGTCGGGATCGGCGTCTTCTTCTTCGTCGGCGGGGCGAACGCGATGATGATCCGCACCGAGCTACTGCACGACGTCCCCACGGTCCTCGGACCCGGCCAATACCTGACGACCGTCGGGATCCACGGCACGATGATGATGGGGATGATGACCTCGGGCATCCTCGGCCCATTCGCCAACTACTTCGTGCCGATCATGATCGGCGCACGGCGCATGGCCTTCCCGCGCATCGAGTCGCTCACCTTCTGGCTGCTGATGGCCGCCGGCTTCATCCTCGTCTCGACGATCTTCTTCGGCGGCTTCCCGACCGGCTGGACCGGCTATCAGCCGCTCAACGACCAGGCCGTCGCGGGCATGGACTCCTACATCTGCTTCTTCGCGCTGGTCGGGCTGTCGATGACGCTGCTCGGCCTGAACATGATCGCCACGGTCGTCACGATGCGCGCCCCCGGGATGACCTGGTCGCGCCTGCCGATCTTCGTATGGGCCGTGATCGGCACGGCAATCCTGATGGTGCTGGCAGCGCCGACCCTGATCGCCGCGCTGCTGATGTCCTCGCTGGACCGCTCGATCAATACCAGCTTCTACATCGTCGGCGGCGGCGGCAGCTCCTACCTGTTCCAGAACCTGTTCTGGTTCTTCGGCCATCCCGAGGTCTACATCCTCGCGCTGCCCGGCTTCGGAATCGTGCTCGAGCTGATACCCGTGTTCGCGCGCAAGCCGCTGTGGGGCTACAAGCTGGCCGTCTCTGGCATGCTCGGCGTCTGCCTGCTGAGCTTCTTCGTGTGGCAGCACCACCTGTTCGTCAGCGGCATCAACGCCGACCTGCGGCCGTTCTACATGCTGTCCACCGAGCTGATCTCGATCCCCACCGGCTTCATCTTCCTGTGCTTCATGGGCACGTTGTGGAAGGGGAAGATCAGCTTGTCGGTGCCGATGCTGTTCTGCGGGGCGTGGGCCTTCAACTTCCTGATCGGCGGCACCTCGGGCGTGGTGCTCTCCGACGTCGCCACCGACACCCAACTGCACGGCAGCTTCTTCGTGATGGCCCACTTCCACTACACGATCATGGGCGGCCTGATCTTCAGCTTCTTCGCCGCGATCTACTACTGGGTGCCGAAGATGACCGGCCTGCGCTTCAACGAGACACTCGCCAAATGGCACTTCTGGCTGATGTTCCTGGCGTTCAACTCGACTTTCCTGCCGCTGTTCGCGCTCGGCATCATGGGCATGCCCCGGCGCGTGAGCGCCTACGAACCCAATCTGGTGCCGCTCAACACGTGGGTCTCGATCTCGGCGTTCGTGCTCGGCTTCTCGATGCTGATCTTCCTGGTCAACGCCGTCTATTCGATGATCTTCGCGCGCATCCCGGCCGAGGCCAACCCGTGGCACTCGAAGTCGATCGAGTGGCAGCTGCCGACGCCCATTCCCGTGCACAACTTCGACAAAATCCCCGTGTTCGACGCCGACCCCTATCCCTACGGCACGCCTGTGCCCGCCGTCGGCGGAGGTCAGGCCGCCACGGCGGGAGCCTGAGCGATGTCATCGGCCAGCGAAAACCTGCCGCTGGGCTCGGTCGGGCCGCCGGTCTCGCGTGAGATCAGCATCCCTGCGGAGGCGCCCGAGGTCGGGGGGCGCGCGCTGTCGGTGGCTTCGCGGCTGTTGTGCGGCGCCACCACGTTCTTCTACCTGGCGTTCGTGTTCGCCTACTTCTACCTGCGCTCGCTCAACCAGAACCACATGTGGCGCCCGGCGCACGTGCACCCCAACCAGGGTCTCGGCGCCGCGTTCATCGCCTGCATCGTGATCAGCGCGCTGCTGGCGATCGTGGCCGGCCGGCGCATGAAGGCCGGCTCGGCGGGCTGGCTGGCGCCCGCGGCGATCGCCGTCGTGCTGGGGCTGGCGGCGGTCGCGCTGCAGTGCATCGAGTACGCGGTCCAGAACTTCGGGCCCACCAACGGCTCCTACGCCAGCGTGTTCGTCGGCTGGACCGGCTTCTATCTGATCGGCGTGCTGGCCACGATGTACTGGCTGGAGACGCAGGTCGCGACCGAGCTGCGCGCCCGCCGCGCCCCCGCCGGCAGCGAAGGCGACGTGCACGAACCCGACCGCCTGATCGCGCCGGGACTGGACGCGGCCGTCTTCTACTGGAGCTTTCTCGCCGCCATCGGTGTCCTGACCTACGTAGTCCTCTATCTTCTGTAGGAGATGCCGGTGCCGGGCCTCGATCTACCGATAGCCAGCGATTTTCTGACGGGATCGATTCTCACGCTGGTCCTGCCGCTGGCCGTGCTGATCGCGGTCGTCGTGTGGTTCCTGCTGCTGTGGCGCCGCGGCTTCGGGGAGCGTTGATCGGGAGGAGCACGCCATGTCGGGCATGAGCACCGGCCTGGAAGCAACCAACCCCACGGTCGTGTCGGCCTTCCACCGCGCGCTGGTGGCCCAGGGCGTGGTCGTGCTCGCGATCCTGCTGCTCGTAGCGACCGTCTGGCTGGTGCTGCGCGCGCTTCAGCTCGCCGATGCCTCCGCAAGGCAGACGGCGGGCCCGGCCCGGGGGGATGCCGGTGCCCCGACCGACGCGCCCGGCGCCCGGACTGAGGCGCAGGCGCAGACCCGCGGCGCGAGTCCGTTCCTGCGGGTGCTCGCCACGCGCGAGCCCGCCGCGCGCCGCCTGCTGCGGATCGGCTTCGGGCTGCTGTGGATCTTCGACGGCATCCTGCAGGCGCAGCCCTCGATGCCGCTCGGCATGGGGCCCGACGTGATCCAGCCCCTCGCCGCCGCGTCGCCTTCCTGGGTCCAGCACGTGGACAACGCGCTCGTGACCGTGTGGAGCTATCACCCCGTCACGGCCGCCGCCGCCGCGGTCTGGATCCAGCTCGGCATCGGCGCCTGGCTGCTGGCGGCGCCGCGCGGCAACTGGTCGCGCGCGGGCGGACTCGTCAGCGTGCTGTGGGGGCTGAACGTGTGGGTCTTCGGCGAGGCCTTCGGCGGGATCTTCGCCCCCGGGCTGACCTGGCTGTTCGGCGCGCCCGGGGCGGCGGTGTTCTACTGCTTCGCCGGAATCCTGATCGCCCTGCCCGAGCGCGCCTGGAGCACCGCGCGGACCGGGCGGGTCGTGCTGCGCACGATCGGCGCCTTCTTCCTCGGCATGGCGCTGCTGCAGGCCTGGCCGGGCAGGGGCTTCTGGGACGGTCATCTGCAAACCGGCGCCACGTCGGGGACGCTCACGACGATGATCAAAGAAATGTCACAGACGCCGCAGCCCCACTTCCTCTCCTCGCTGCTCTCGAGCTTCGCCGGCTTCGTCTCGGCCAACGGCTGGGAGGTCAACCTGTTCGCGGTGCTCGCGCTCGGCGCGATCGGAGCCGCCTTCCTGACGGCGCGCCCCGGGCCGGTGCGCGCCGCGGTGCTAGCTGCGCTCGTGCTGTGCGTGGCCGACTGGGTGCTCGTCGAGGACTTCGGGTTCTTCGGCGGCGTCGGCACCGACCCCAACAGCATGATCCCGATGGCGCTCGTGTTCGTCGCCGGGTACGTGGCGATCACACGCGTGCCCGTGGCGACGACCGAGGGCGCCGCGACGGCCAAGCCGGCGCCTGGGGCTCGTGCCTGGAGCGAGCGGCTGCGCGCGGAACCGACATACGTGTTGCGCTCGCTGGCCGCGCTGGCGGCGCTCGCCGTCACGATCGTGGGGGCGGTCCCGATCGCCGTCGCGGCGACGCAGCCCCACGCGGCCCCGATCATCGCCGAAGCCGTCAACGGCACCCCCAACCTGGTCAACCTGTCGTCGACGCCCTTCACGCTCGTCGATCAGCACGGCCGCTCGGTGTCGCTGGCGAGCCTGCGCGGCAAGACGGTGGCGCTGACATTCCTCGATGACGTCTGCACCTCCGACTGCCCCGTGATCGCCCAGGAGTTCCGCATGGCCGACACCCTGCTCGGCGCACAGGCGCGGCAGGTCGAGCTGGTCGCGGTCGACGCCAACCCGCGCTACATCGCGCCCGACTACCTCGCGGCGTTCGACCGCCAGGAGCATCTCGAAGACGTCCCCAACTGGCTGTACCTCACGGGTTCGCTGCACCAGCTCGAACACGTCTGGCGCTCCTACGGCGCCACCGTCGAATACTCGCCCGCCGGCGCCATGATCGACCACAGCGAGTCCGCCGACGTGATCGACGCCAACGGGCGCGTGCGCTACATCCTGAACACCGATCCCGGGCCGGCCAGCGAAGCGTCGAAGTCGTCGTTCTCGGTCACGCTCGCCAACGCGATCCGCAGCGCCATCCGCGCTTCGTGAGCGAGGCAGAGTTGTCGAGGCCGGGCTGTGCTCGCCCGGGGCCAGCCCGCGCCCGTCCGCGGCCAGCCCGCGCGCGTCCGCGGCCAGCCCGCGCGCGTCCGCGGCCAGCCCGCGCCCTTCCGCGGCAAGCCCGCGCCCGCCCGGGGCGAGACTGCGGCTGCCGGGTCGCGGCGATCGCGCTCTCGCTGCTCGCGAGCGTCGCGCTAGCAGCGTGCTCGAGCGGCGGCTCGCCCCCGCACGACTCGGCCTCGGCACCCACGTTCACGACGCCGCTGGCGACCTCGCTGCCAACCTCCGCCGGCACTTGGGCAAGCGTGCCGATGGGCCATCTCGAACAGCCGCTCAACACGTTCTGGCAGCTCCTGTTCCGGCCGGCCGGCGGCGGCCCGTGGTCCAACCACGTCCAGGCTACGGCCGTCGCGACCAACGGCGGGCTCGTGCTCGCGTCACCACACGCCAGCGGGCTGATCGCCGGGGTGCTGCCCTCGAACCTGCTCACGTTCTCGCCGCTGATCTACAGCGTGAGCGCCGGGCGTTCGTGGTCGAGCGGACTGCTCCCCGAAGGGCTGGCCGCCCGCCCCGATGCGCTTGCCGCAAACTCGCTCAATCAGGCGCTTGCGCTCGTGCACGGCCACGCCGGCGTGCAGGCGCTGAGCGCCGCCGGCAGCCTCTCGACGTGGCGCCCGGCGGTGACGCAGAGGGCGCTCGCCGGCTCGCCCGCGGGACGAACGTGCGCCATCGGCGCGCTGACCGCCGTCGCCTACCTCGAAGGCGCCCCGCTCATCGGCGCCAGCTGCGCGCACCAGGGGGTGCTGGGGCTGTTCCGCGAACGCGCCGGCGGCTGGCAGCTGCTGGAAGGCGCGCCGCCCGCAGGGCTCGAGCGCGACCGCGTCGAGGTGCTCGCGCTGCGCGCCACGAACAGCGGCGTCTGCGCGCTGCTCGGCGTCTCAGGTCAGCCGCCGGGGACCAGTGGGGTCGGCCAGACCCGCCAGGCGGGCCAGACCAGCCTGGTCGCCGCCTGGTATACAGCCGGCCACTGGAGCAGCTCGGCGCCGCTGCCCTTGAGCCGATTCGAGCAGCCGGCCTCGTTCGGTCCCACCTCCTCGAGCGGGATGTTCGCGCTGCTCACCGCCTCCGCGCGGCCCGCCGAGCTCGCCGTCGCGAACACGCCCGGCGCCGGTTGGCAGCAGCTCCCGACCCCCCCGAGCGGCACGGCCACGGTCGCGTTCGGCCCGGCGGGCAGCCCGGAAGCGCTTGCCGTCGAAGACACCGTCCTGAAGGTCTGGTCGCTGGCCCCGCACGCGCGCGCATGGGTGCTCCGGCAGACGCTGCACGTGCCGCTCGAGCTCGGCTCCTCGGGATGAGCCGGGCTCTGGCAGGCCGGCCGCTCAGCTCGACGGTCCGGCGCCGCGCAGGCGGCTGTCGGGCCCCTGACCGAGGATCCGTTCGAGCGCGGCGTCCACGCCGCCCGCTTCCTCGGTGATCCACCGGCGCAGCGCCACGATCAGCGCGGGCACGGCCCAGAGATCGCCGCACACCCACAGGAGCCCGGCGCCGAGGTGCTGGTCGGCGAGCGGCGCCAGTCCCACGCCGGGTATGTGGCTGTAGGCCGAGTACCACGAGCTCTGGGTGAACAGCGTCATCGCGATCGCGATCGCGAACATCACGAAGTTGGTCGCCAGCAGCGCCACCGCCTGGACCGCGGGAGTCGCCTGCAGCCGCAGGGGCGGAGAGGCGATGATCAAAAGCCAGAACAGCACGCCCGCCGCGAGCATGCCGCCGTTCATCAGCCACACGTGCACCACCCTGTCGCGCTCGGCCAGATCGAGCGGGCCGGGCAGCTCCCAGACGAGCATCAGCGCGTTGAACGCCAGCACGATCGGCAGCGGCCGCAGCAGCGCGCGCTTGGCGGCGCGCAGCGAGCGCGACCAGTCGTCGTGCAGCAGCGAGCGCAGCGCGCGCCGGCGCGAGCGCAGCGGCAGCGCAACCAGCAGCGGCTGCCAGGGCGCGCCGGCGGCGATCAGCGTCGGCGCCACGAACATCAGCAGCAGGTGCTGGAGCGTGTGTATGTAGAAGTAGTCGTACCCCCAGTGTTCGAGCGGCGACGCCACCGCGAGCACGACCACCGCGAGACCGCCGTAGAACCACAGCGAGCGCAGCCGCCTGCGGCGCCGGCGATCGCGGCGCGTGTGCCGCAGCAGCCGCCGCAGGCCGATCTCGTGCCACACTGCAAGCACGAGCGCGCACAGCGCGAGTGGATCGTAGGACCAGTGGTGGAGCAGATCGCCCACTTCCACAGAGCTTACGCCCAGGCAGAGCTTGCGCCCGGGCAGAGCTCGCGCGCCCAAGACGAGCGAGCTCCGGCCCGCGAGGAGGTGTCGCTGGCGATCGGCGGCATGACCTGCGGCGCCTGCGCCGCTCGCGTCGAGCGGGCGCTGAACGCCCTCGACGGCGTCACCGCGCGCGTCAACTTCGCCTCCGAACGGGCCGCCGTGGCCCTCGGGCCCGGCGTGCCGGTCGAGCGTGTGATCGACAAGGTCGCCTCAGCCGGGTACACGGCCGAGCGCGCGGACCAGCAGGGCTCCGATGCGCTGGCCGCCGATGCCGAGCTGCAGCGGCGCGTGCGCTCGCTGCGCCGGCGGCTGCTCGTGACCGCGGCGCTGTTCATGCCGCTGTGCGACCTGTCGATCCTGTTCTCGATCGAACCGTCGCTGCGGTTCGCCGGCTGGCAGTGGTTGATGGTCGCGCTGGCCGCGCCCGTGGTCACGTGGGCGGCGTGGCCGTTCTACGAGGCCGCGCTGCGGAGCGCCCGTCACGGCGCGATGACGATGGACACGCTCGTGTCGCTCGGCATCCTGGCGGCCACGGGCTGGTCGCTGTACTCGATGTTCGTCATCGACCGCGGCGCTCAGGCGGCCGTCCTGCACGGCCTCGCCGGTCGCTCGGGGGGAGGCGTCTACCTCGACGTGCCCGCCGGGGTGACCATGTTCCTGCTGGCCGGTCGCCTGTTCGAGGCCTGGTCGCGGCGGCGCAGCACGGGCGCGCTGCGCGCCCTGGCAGCCGTCGCGCCACGCGAGGTCAGCGTGCTCGACGCCGCCGGAGTCGAGCATCGCCGCGCGATCGGCGAGCTCGCCGCCGGCCAGCGCTTCGTGGTTCGGCCGGGGGAGACGGTCGCGGCCGACGGCGAGGTGCTCACGGGAGGCTCAGCGGTGGACCGCAGCATGATGACGGGCGAGTCCCAGCCGCAGGACGCGGGTCCCGGCGACACCGTGCTCGGCGGCACCGTCTCGTTGAGCGGCCGCCTCGTGGTGCGGGCCGCCAGGGTCGGCCCCGACACGCAATTGGGCCAGATGCTGCGCCTGGTCGAGCACGCGCAGAACGAGAAGGCGGCCGTGCAGCGACTGGCCGACCGCATCTGCGCCGTGTTCGTGCCCGCCGTGCTCGCGATCGCGCTCGGCACGCTGCTCGCCTGGCTTGCGACGGGCAGCACCGCCGCCGCGGCGCTCAGCGCATCGATCTCGGTGCTGATCATCGCCTGCCCCTGCGCGCTCGGCCTGGCCACGCCGGCCGCCCTGCTCGTGGCGACCTGGACGGGCGCGCGCCTCGGCGTCTTCTTCAAGGGCTACGGCTCGCTGGAGGCCTCGCGTCAGATCGACACGGTCGTGCTCGACAAGACCGGCACGCTCACCGCCGGCGATACGGGCCTGGCCGCCTGCGAAACCGTGACGGGCATCGAGCCGGACATGCTGCTGCGCCTCGCGGGCGCCGTCGAGCGGGGCTCCGAGCACCCGCTCGCGCGCGCGATCGTGCACGCGGCCGAACGCCGCTGCGGCGAGCTGCCCGAGCCGGACTCGTTCGTGGCGATCCCCGGCGTCGGCGTGCAGGGCGTCGTCGAGGGCCAGCTGATCGAGGTCGGGCGGTTCGGGACGGGCGCCGGGGCCGGAGCGAACGCCCCAGGTCTCGCGGCGCGCGCAGCCGAGTGGGAGCAGCTCGGGCATACCGTCGTGCTGGTCCGTTGCGAGCGAGCGCCGATCGGGATGCTGGCGGTCGCCGACACGATCCGTCCCTCAGCCGCGCCCGCCGTCAGGCGCCTGCACCAGATGGGACTGCGCTGCGTGCTGTTGACCGGCGACAACGAGACGACGGCCCGCGCGGTCGGCGGGGCGCTCGGACTCGATGACGTGATCGCCGGCGCGCTGCCCTCCGGCAAGGTGGACGTGCTGCGCGACCTGCGGGCCGAAGGCGGCTGCGTGGCGATGGTCGGCGACGGGGTCAACGATTCGCCCGCGCTGGCGGCGGCCGACCTCGGCATCGCCGTCGGCTCGGGCACCGACATCGCGCTCGGCGCCGCCGATGTGATCGTGATGCGCGACGACCTGAACGCCGTGGCCACGGCGATCGCGCTCGCGCGCAGGACGCTGCGCACGATCCGGGGAAACCTCGCCTGGGCGTTCGCCTACAACGTCGTCGCGATCCCGCTGGCCGCGCTCGGCCTGCTCGACCCGCTGATCGCGGGCGCCGCGATGGCGCTGTCCTCGGGCTTCGTGGTGTGGAACAGCTCGCGGCTGCGGTGGGGCGGCGCGGGTGGCCGGAGTCAGCCAGCCTCACCAGACCGGTTGCCCGCCGCGCCGCTCGACCTGGACGTCGCGCGGTAGCGACCTCAGACGGCCGCGGCCGCGGCCTCGCCCTCACGCGCCGCAAACACCCCCTCGGCGTACTGCCGGCCCAGCTCGGCGTCGCCCAACGCGAACGTCGCGATGTCGGCCAGCTTCACGATCCGGCCCATCCCGCCCCACGTCCCCTCGGGGATCTCGGGGGTGAACACCCAGACCCGGGCCGGGTCGCGCTCGTACGCGCCCGCCTCGGCGTCGAGCACCGCGTCGGTGATCGTGCGCACCATCGCGTCGCGCCGCTCGGCGTTGTACTGACCCTCCGGGACCGAGGCGATGAAGCGGTAGCGCGGCGCGCTCGCGCGTGCCCCCGCCACGTAGACCTCCGCCGGACGATGCACGAACAGCCATGCGAGCGAACGCACCTGCGCGTTGGATGGATCGGCGCCCTCGTTCTTGATCAGGATGTCGGTGAGGTTGGCGAGCAGCTGCTCCTCGGCGGCTGGCGTAAGCGCGCCGGCGGGGATGTATGCATCGAGCATCGGCATCTGTGTCAGTCCTCCTTCCGGCTTGTCTGCCGGGGTATTGGTTTGGTTTGGACTCGCCTAACGCACGCGGTCTGATGCGAGTCACTTCCTTCAAGAGAGCAACCTACACGAGTTGCTCTTTTCATGCAAGCGATACAATGGCGTGATGAAGCGCACCAGCCTCGGCGAGTATCCCTGCTCGATCGCGCGCGCTCTCGACGCCGCCGGCGAGTGGTGGTCGCCGCTGATCGTGCGCGACGTCGCCTACGGCGTGCGGCGCTTTCGCGAGCTGCAGGAGGACCTCGGCATCTCCGCGAACGTCCTTGCCGATCGCCTGGACGCACTCGTCGCCGAGGGCATTCTCGAGACCCACGTCTACCAGCAGCGGCCGCTTCGCAGCGAGTACCGGCTGACCGACAAGGGAGCCGAGCTCGTGCCCGTGCTGATCGCGCTGATGCAGTGGGGCGATCGCTGGAAGTGGAACCCTGCCGGGGGACCCGTCCGAGTGCTCCACGACCAGTGCGGCGCTGAGGCTCACGTAGAGCTTCGCTGCCCGCAGTGCCAGCGCGAGCTCGCGGCCGACGAGCTGCGAGCCGTGCCCGGCCGCCCGCCTGCCAATCCGCCGCGCGAGGGCGAGCCCGGCTACCTCTCAGGGCGCCGGCTCTATGGCGCACAGGACGGGATCGGGCTCGGGCACTAGCAAGTGCCTGCCAGGCGGCGGACCCCGGCCCGGCTCCACCGGATACGCATTGACGCCCGCGAGCCTTCGCGGCGGCCGGGCTCAGCTCAGGATCGCCCCGGCCGTGCGGTGCGCGAGCGACATGATCGAGACCATCGGGTTCACGCCGGGAGCGGTCGGGAAGGCGCTGCCGTCCCCGATCCACACGCCCTTGACGTCGTGCAGCTCGCCGCGGCCGTCGGCGACCGAGCTCGCCGGGTCGGCGCCCATCCGGCACGACCCGAGCTGGTGCGCCGTGAAGCAGATCACGTCGTTCGGGGCATAGCTGGCCGCTTCCAGGCCCGCCACGAAGCCGTCGAACGGCTCGTCGCGGCGCCAGCGCTGCTCCTGCGCGTGGGCGGTCAGGATCTCCGCCGCGCCGCCCGCATGGTGCAGGCGCGCCAGCTCGACGTGGGCGCGCACCGCCAGGCGCGCATCGACCACGTCATCGAAGTCCCAGCGCACGACCGGGCGCCCGATCTCGTCGAGCACGATCTCGCCAGAGCCGTGGTCGCGGGCGACCGTGATGAACGGCGCCATCCAGCGGAACAGGCTCATCAGCTGCTTGTGATGCTCGCCCGACATCCACGGGAGCGCGGGCGAGATGAAGGCGGGCAGCATCCCGGCTGCCTCGATCAAGAAGCCGTAGCCGTCCTCGATGTCGAAGAAGTGGTCGGACAGCGCCGACTGGATCTGCCCGTTCCAGCCGTCGATCGGCTCGTCGTACACGCCCCACACGACGAACGCCGGATGCAGGCGCAGGTTCTTGCCCACCGCCGGCCCGCCGATGCCGCTGCGCAGCAGCAGAGCCGGCGACTCGATCGAGCCGCACGCCACCACCACGCTCGGCGCGACGACCGTCAGTGCCGTCGTCGACCCGTCGGCGTTGGTGACCGTGCCCCTCACCCCGGCGGCGCGCCCGGCCTCGACGAGGATCTCCTCGACGCGACAGCCCACGACCGCCTGCGCCCCGCCGTCCGAGGCGTCCTGCAGCCAGGTCTTCATCGCCGAGCGCTTGCAGCCGCGCTGACAGCCCAGCGAGCAGTAGCCACAGAACTCCGGGTCGTCGTCGAGCGAGGCGTTGCGCCAGATCGGGCGGTGCTCGTAGCCCAGCTCGTCGCACGCGTGCAGCATCTTCTGGTGGGTGGCGTTTTGCCGGGTGGCCTCGGTGTTGGCGCCGATCCGCTCCATCACCACGTCCATGTGCTCCTGCACGAACGAGCTCCCGCCCAGCCCCTCCAAGCCGTGACGCTCCCACTCGGCGAGGATCTTCTCCGGCGTGCGCACGCAGTTCATGTAGTTGACGATCGTGCCGCCGCCCAAGGTCGAGCCGGCCAGGATCGCGATCGAGCCCGATTCCGAGGTCAGCAGGCCGCCGCCATAGTAGAGGTCGAAGTAGCCCGGGATCTCGAGGTTGGAGAAGTCGGCCTCGTTGCGATACCCGCCCATCTCGAGCACCAGCACGTCCTTGCCCGCCCTCGCGCACTCAGCGGCGATCACGCTGCCGCCGGCGCCCGAGCCCACCACGCACACGTCGCACGTGAGCCTTGCCGCCTCGCCGGCGAGCGCTTTGACATTGATCGTCTTCGGGGCCTGCTGGGGCGAGGGCGGCGGCGCCTTGGCTCCCGGATAGCCGAGCGCCTCCCAGTTTGGATTGCCGCCGGCCGCGTCTGGCAGCCCGTAGAAGAACAGCAGCGTCAGGCCCTTGAACGCACGCAGTCCCAGCTTCGCTTCCGGGTCCTGCGCGCTGAAACCGTGAATCAGCTGCGTGCGCGTCCCCACATCGGCGTGCGCGAAGCCCTCAGCGGCCAGCGCGTCGAGCAGGCCGGCGAACGCGGCGATCTCGATGGGCGTCATCACGTCGCCCATCAGACCCTCGATCTGCTCGGCGACGTCGAGATCGCTCGCGGCGCGCCCCATGAACTCGCGCTCGACGGCGTCATGGGTATCCGTCGCCACCGGCGGCACGAAGGTGTCGCACAGCGCCTGCAGCGTCTCGCGCTGCGTCTCGTTCAGCACAACTTGGACCGTCGCCATCGCTTTCCTCCTCGGACCCGAGTGTTTGCCGCTGATCCTACGCCTCAGCCTTGCGCGAGAATGCGCTCGTGGAGGGAGTTCCGCCGGCGGCAGAGGATCGCGCGATCCTCGACCTGGAGCATGCCGCGATCGTCGAGCCCTGGTCAGAAGACGATCGTGCGCCCGTCGTGCACGAGCACGCGGTCGTCCAGCTGCATGCGCACCGCCCGCGCCAGTACGCTGCGCTCGACGTCGCGTCCCACCCGCTCGAGGTCCGCCACCGTGTAGTCGTGCCCGACCCGGATCACGTCCTGCTCGATGATCGGTCCCTCGTCGAGCTGCGCGGTCACGAAGTGGGCGGTGGCGCCGATCAGCTTGACCCCGCGCTCGTACGCGTGGCGGTAGGGCTCGGCGCCGGCGAACGCGGGCAGAAACGAGTGATGGATGTTGATCACCGGACAGCCCACGCGCGCGAGGAAATCGGCCGACAGGATCTGCATGTAGCGCGCCAGCACCACGAGCTCCACCGAGCCCGCGATCAGCTCGAGCGCCTGCCGCTCGGCCTGTGGCTTGGTCTCGCGGGTGACCGGGATGTGCACGAACCGCACGCCCAGCGACTCGACCGCTGCGCGCAGGTCCTCGTGGTTTGAGATCACGCACAGCACATCCATCTCGAGCTCGCCGCGGCTGGCCCGCCACAGCAGGTCCAGCAGGCAGTGATCCGCGCGCGAGGCCATCAGCGCCACGCGCCGGCGCTCGTGCGCGTAAGAGATCCGCCAGGCCATCGCGAAGCCTGCGGCGAGCGCATCCAATCCCGCCTCGAAGTCCTCGCGCGCCTGCTCCGAGGCGGCGCCGGGCTGCTCGATCGCCGGCAGGTAAAACGCGCAGCGCATGAAGAACGTGCCGTGCTCGGGGTGGGTCGAGTACTGGTCTGAGCTGACGATGTTCGCGCCCTGCTCGAACAGGAACCCCGAGATGGCCGCCACGATCCCCGGCCCGTCCGGGCAGCCGATCAGCAGCCTGGCCGTATGGTCGGCGCCGTGAGCCGAGCCGGGTGAGGAGGAGGCCATCGACGGCTCACCGTCGCCAGGCCGGCCGGCTTGCGGCGGCGGCCGCGGTAGACGACGGGGCGCGTCGCTGGCATGGCTCGATGGGCATGGCGTGATCGTAGGGAGTCGGCCGATGGCCCGCTTGCTTGCCGATCGCACGCCCGCACCGAGAAAACGCTAGCCTGCCGTGCCATGAAAGGGCCTGCGCCGGCGTATGCCTGACACCGAGCAGCCGGCGCCCGCCGATGTGCTCGTGATCTTCGGGATCACGGGCGACCTGGCGAAGGTGATGACCTTTCGCTCGCTCTACCGGCTCGAGCGGCGCGGGCTGCTGAACTGCCCGGTCGTGGGCGTCGCCGGTGACGACTGGACGGTCGAGCAGCTGCGCGATCATGCCCGCGAATGCATCGTCGGCTGCGGCGAGTCACTGGACGCCGAGGTGTTCGATCGCTTCGCCGCAAGGCTGTCCTATGTGAGCGGCGACTTCAGCGCCGCCGACACCTACGAGCGTCTGAAAACCGCTGTCGGCACGCCCGCCAGCCCCGTCTTCTACCTCGAGATCCCGCCGTTCCTGTTCGGCCCGGTCATCGCCCAGCTCGCGGGCGCGGGCCTGACCAAGGCAGCGCGCGTGGTCGTCGAGAAGCCGTTCGGGCACGACCTGCAATCGGCGCGCGCGCTCGCGCAGGAAATCCACAAGTACATAGACGAGTCCCAGCTCTATCGGATCGATCATTTCCTTGGCAAGATGGGCACCGACGAGCTGCTCTACCTGCGTTTCGGCAACACGACCGTCGAGTCGATCTGGAACCGCAGCCACATCGCCTGCATGCAGATCACGATGGCCGAGGCGTTCGGCGTCGAGGACCGCGGCCACTTCTACGACCCCGTCGGGGCGCTTCGCGACGTCGTCGTCAACCACCTGATGCAGGTGCTCGCGGTCGCCGCGATGGAGGCCCCCGCCGGCAGCGACGCGGAAACCCTCAAGGACGCCAAGTTCGCGGTGTTTCGCGCCACCGAGACCGCCGACGCCGCGCACTACGTGCGCGGACAGTACGACGGCTATCTGGACATCGAGGGCGTCGCCAAGGACTCGACCACGGAGACATACGCCGCGCTGCGCCTGAAGATCGACAACTGGCGCTGGGCGGGCGTGCCGTGGTTCATCCGCACCGGCAAGCGGCTGCCGGTCACGCAGACAGAGCTGCGTGCCGTGTTCCGCCACCCCCCGCGCCTCGGCTTCATGAAGGACGGCCATCGCCGGCCCGAGCCCAACCAGCTGGTCGTCAAGCTCGATCCCGCGACCGGCACGCGCATGGTGCTCGCCGCTCACCGCGCCGACCGCGGTCAGGAGATCACGCTCGACATGGAGTTCGCCGAGGAGGGCGGCGAGGCGCCGACGCCCTACGAGGTGCTGCTGCTCGACGCGATGCGCGGCGACAGCCAGCGGTTCACCCGCCAGGACAGCGTCGAAGAGACCTGGCGCGTGATGCAGCCGCTGATCGACTCGCCGCCGCCCGTCCATCCCTACGCACCCGGGACGTGGGGCCCGCAGGAGGCCGAGCGTCTGGTCGCGGGCTACGGCGCCTGGCACGGCCCCTGGGTGGTGGCGTCATGACTCCCGAGCAGCGCCAGGCCCAGAGCCAGGGCAAGAGCGAGAACGCGCCCCAGGGCGCGCCGGCCGCGCAGAGCGCGGCCGCCCCCTCGCCGTTCCCGCCGATCGCCGAGTACGCCTTTCTCTCCAACTGCCACACGGGCGCGCTGGTCGCGCCCGACGGCGCGATCGACTGGCTGTGCGTGCCCCGCTTCGACTCGCCGAGCGTGTTCGGCACGCTGCTCGACCGTCAGGCCGGCGCGTTCCGGCTGGGGCCGTTCGGCATCAACGTGCCGGCCGCGCGCGTCTACGAGCCGGGCACCAATACGCTGCTCACGACCTGGACGACGCCGAGCGGCTGGGCGGCGGTACGCGACTCGCTCACCCTCGGCCCCCGCCGGCATGAGGATCTGATCACCCCGCACACGCGCCCGCCCACCGACGAAGACGCCGAGCACATGCTCGTGCGCGTGGCGGTCTGCCTCGACGGCGAGGTCGAGATCGAGCTGACCTGCGAACCGGTCTTCGACTATGGCCGCGTCCCGCCCGAATGGTCGGTCAGCCAGGACGGCCACCGCGCCGACGCCACCGGCGCCGGGCTGACGCTCAGGCTGCAGAGCGACATGGCCGTCGGCGTCGAGGGCGACTGGGTTCGGGCCCGCCACGTGCTGAAACAGGGCGAGCAGGTCTTCTGCGCGCTCTCCTGGGCCGAGGAGCTGCAGGCGCCGGAAGACATCGACGACGCCAACGCCCGCCTGGCCACGACCGGGTGCTACTGGCGCGACTGGCTCGGACACGCGCGGATGCCCGACCACCGCTGGCGCGAGCCGATCCAGCGCTCGGCGCTCGCGATCAAGGGGCTGACCTACATGCCGACCGGCGCGACCGTCGCGGCGCTGACGACCTCGCTGCCCGAGACGCCGGGAGGCGAGCGCAACTGGGATTACCGCTACACGTGGCTGCGCGACTCGACCTTCACGCTGCAGGCGCTGCACTACCTGAACCTCGATTGGGAGGCCGAGGAGTTCATGCAGTTCGTGGCCGACCTGCAACGCGACGAGGATGGCGCGCTGCAGATCATGTACGGGATCGACGGGCGCCGCGACCTGACCGAGTCCACGCGCGACGATCTTTCCGGATACGCCGGGGCGCACCCGGTGCGCGTCGGCAACGGCGCCTTCGACCAGCGCCAGAACGACGTCTACGGCGCCGCTCTGGACTCGATCCTGCTGCACGTGCGTCGCAGCGAACGGCTGCCGCGGCGGCTGTGGCCGATCATCCAGGCGCAGGCGCAGTGTGCGAGCAACGTCTGGCGCGACCCCGACCAGGGCATCTGGGAGGCGCGCGGCAAGCCGCGGCAGTATGTCTCCTCGAAGCTGATGTGCTGGGTGGCGATGGACCGCGCCGCGCAACTGGCGGCGATCCGCGGCGACAGCGAGCTGCACGGAACGTGGGCCGCCATCGCCGACGAGATCAAGCGGGACGTGCTCGAGCACGGCGTGGACAAGCGCGGCGTGCTCCGCCAGCACTACGAAACCGACGCGCTCGACGCCTCCAATTTGCTGGCCGCGATCTTCGGCTTCCTGCCCGGCGACGACGAGCGCCTGCGCGCCAGCGTGCTGGCGATCGCCGACGAGCTGACCGAGGACGGCTTCGTGCTGCGCTACCGCACCGACGAGACCGACGACGGCATGTCCGGCAAGGAGG
The DNA here is from genome assembly GCA_963713895.1 of uncultured Solirubrobacterales bacterium. Classification (GTDB taxonomy): domain Bacteria; phylum Actinomycetota; class Thermoleophilia; order Solirubrobacterales; family Solirubrobacteraceae; genus Palsa-744. Next base: position 710,218 of record OY970210.1, read on the forward strand.
GCAGCTTCCTGATCTGCTCGTTCTGGCTGGTCTCGGCGCTGGCGGTCATCGGCGAGGAGCAGCGTGCCCGTGACCTGATGGAACGGCTGCTGCGCGTCGGCTCCCCGCTCGGCCTCTACGCCGAGGAGTTCGACACGAGCACCGGCCGGCACCTCGGCAACTTCCCGCAGGCCTTCTCGCACCTCGCGCTGATCGAGGCCGCCGGGCGCATCATCCTGATCGAGCGGCTGCGCGAGCTCGGGGCTTGAGCGGTTGCCCGGAGGTCGGCCTCGACCGGCTCGGCGGCGGAGTTTGATTGGCCGCGCGAGCGCGGCCTCAAACGGCGTTGCGGGGGCGGGCTTGAACGGGCGCGATGGACCTGGTGAATGGGTTGTAAAGCCGCCCGGAGAGAGTATCTATTTTAAAAGTTCGGTCCCACCATGGCTATACGGCTCCTTGAAACAGAGTGGATCAACATGCTGCTTCACGCCGCGGAGTCGCTCCTGTCGGTCCGCTGTGCGTGTTCTGTGACTTTTCGAAGTTGCGTATAACGCCCGCGATACACCACTGACGTTCTCTACTCTCCCGCCGCGGCGGCGTCGGCGATCACCAACGAGCCTGCGCCCGTCACGCGCCCCGCCGGGATCGAGCGGTCGCCCGCGCGCAGGCGCCGCAGCGCGTCGCGCTTGTCCGCTCCGGTGATCAGCCACAGACGCTGGCGCGCCGCGTCGAGTGCGCGGTAGGTGAGCGTCATCCGCCGCCTGCCCTGATAGATGCCGGTCAGCGCCACGTCGCGATCGTCAACCTCCAGCACGGGATCCCCGGGCACGAGCGAGGCGGTGTGACCGTCGGGGCCGATGCCGAGATGCACGAGGTCGAGCGGCCGGGGCAGCAGCTGGGCGTAGTGCTCGGCTGCGGCGTCGAGGTCGGCGTCCTCGACGGGCATCGGGCGGATCTGGGCCTCCGCCTGCGCGGGCAGGCTCGCGCGCAGGTGGGTGAGGTTGCGATCGGGATCGCCTGCGGGCGCGACCCGCTCGTCCACCTGGAAGATCTCCGTCTCGCTCCACGGCAGCTCATGCTCGGCCAGCGCCGCGAGCATCGCCCACGGCGTGTGCCCGCCGCTGAGGGCGAACGTGAAGCGCCCGCGCTCTGCCACCGCCCCGCGCGCGCACTCGGCCAGGTACGCGGCCGCGCGCGCGGCCACCGGGGCGGCATCGGGCAGGACCTCGACCTGCTCCGGACCGCTCACGAGGACCGCGCCTGATTCGCGTCTCGGTCCGGCGCGCCGATTCTGCGGGCGCCGGCGCCGGTCATGTGGGTTGCCGCAGCTCGGCTCACGAGGTCGGCCGCTCGCCTCACGATGCCGGCTTCTTGGCTCACGAGGTCGGCCGCTCGGCTCACGATGCCGGCTTCTTGGCTCAAGAGGTCGGCCGCTCGGCTCACGATGCCGGCTTCTTGGCTCACGAGGTCGGCCGCTCGGCTCACGATGCCGGCTTCTTGGCTCACGAGGTCGGCCGCTCGGCTCACGATGCCGGCTTCTTGGCTCACGAGGTCGGCCGCTCGGCTCACGATGCCGGCTTCTTGGCTCACGAGGTCGGCCGCTCGGCTCACGATGCCGGCTTCTCGTCGTGGCCGCCGAACTCCTTGCGCATCGCCGACTGCAGCCGGTCGGCGTAGTCGTCGAGGCCGCGCGAGGCGAAGCGCGAGTACAGCGCGCTCGTCAGCACCGGCGCCGGCACGCCCTCGTCGATCGCCGCGATCGAGGTCCAGCGGCCCTCGCCCGAGTCCGACACGTGCCCGGCGAACTCTTCGAGCTGGGGCGATGCCAGCAGCGCCTGCGCGGTCAGGTCGAGCAGCCACGAGCCGACCACGCTGCCGCGCCGCCAGACCTCGGCAACCTCCGGGACGTCGATCTCATAGCGGTAGTACTCGGGGTGCTCGAGCGGGCTCGTCTCGGCGTCCTCGGTCTGCGGGCGCAGCCCGGCATCGGCGCCGCGGATGATGCTCAGGCCCTCGGCGTAGGCCGCCATCAGGCCGTACTCGATGCCGTTGTGGACCATCTTCACGAAGTGCCCCGCGCCGTTGGGTCCGCAGTACAGAAAGCCCTGCTCGGAGCTGCTCGGCGGGCCGCTGCGTCCGGGCGTACGTGGAGCGGAGTCCACACCCGGCGCGATCGAGGCGAACAGCGGCTCGAGCCGCTCCACGACCTCCCGCTCGCCCCCGAGCATCAGGCAGTAGCCGCGCTCGAGCCCCCAGACCCCGCCGCTGGTGCCGCAGTCGATGTGGTGGATGCCGCGCTCCTTCAGTTCGGCCGCGTGGCGGATGTCGTCGTGGTAGTGGGTGTTGCCGCCGTCGATGATCGCATCGCCGGGCTCCAGCGCCGCCGCCAGCTGCGCGATCGTCTTGTCGGTGATCTCGCCTGCGGGCACCATCACCCAGGCGGCGCGCGGCTTGCTGAGCTTCGCCACGAAGTCCTCGAGCGAATCCGCCCCGACCGCGCCGTCCTTCGCCAGCGCCTGGACCGCGTCGGGGCTGACGTCGTAGCCGACGCAGCTGTGGCCGTCGCGCATCAGCCGCCGCACGATGTTGGCGCCCATGCGCCCCAGTCCGACCATTCCGAGCTGCATCGGTGTGTCAGTCGCCATCGTCGGCTCCTCTCGTCTCGCGCTTGCTCGCGCGCTGGCAGTATCTTGCTGTGCGGTGACGCCTGAGCTGGATCCTATGGGCACCGACGCCGGCGCGGGCCGCGGGACCAGGCGCCGGCGGGTCGTGATCGTGGGCGGTGGCTTCGGCGGCCTGACCGCGGCGCGCGAGCTGCGCGGCGCCGAGGTCAACGTGACGCTCGTCAACCCACACAGCCACCACCTGTTCCAGCCGCTGCTCTACCAGCTCGCCTGCGGCGGCCTGTCACCGAGCGAGTGCGCCTCGCCGATCCGAGCTTCGGTGAAGCGCTGCGCGAACACGACCGTGCTGATGGCCAGCGCCATCGGCCTGGACGTCGAGCGCCGCCAGGTGATCCTCGACCGCGGCGAGCGCCTCGACTACGACAGCCTGATCGTGGCCTGCGGCGCCGAGACCTCCTACTTCGGCAACGACCAGTGGCGCGATGTCTCCTACGGCCTGAAGACGCTGCAGGACGCGGTGGCGCTGCGCAATCGCATCTATGGAGCGTTCGAGGAGGCCGAGCGCGCGAGCGATCCGCGCGCGCGCGAGCAGTGGCTGACGTTCGTGGTGATCGGCGGCGGGCCGACCGGTGTCGAGCTGGCGGGCGAGCTGGCGATCGTCGCCAGGCACACGATGAAGGGCTACTTCAGCCGGATCCAGCCGGCGCAGGCGAAGGTGATCCTACTCGATGCCGGCAGCCGGCTGGTGTCGGCCTTCAGCGAGCGACTCTCTGGCAAGGTCGCGCAGCAGCTCGCATCGCTCGGCGTCGAGGTCCACGAGGGCGCGCGCGTCACGGCGATCGACGAGCACGGCGTGACCGCGCAGGTCGGGGACGCGCCTCGGCAGATCGCCGCCAAAACCGTGATCTGGGCCGCCGGCGTGCAGGCGGTCGGCTTTTCCAAGACGCTTGCCCAGGCGACCGGGGCGCAGGCCGACCGCGCCGGACGCATTCACATCGAACCCGACCTGACGCTTCCGGGCCACCGCGAGATCACGGCGATCGGCGACATCACCCAGCTCGAAGGTCCCGGCGGCCGGCCGCTGCCGGGGCTCGCGACCGTCTCGATCCAGCAGGCGCGCCACGTCGCGCGCGCCGTCCGCGGCGGCGCCTCGAGCGCCAGCACGCCGTTTCGCTACCTCGACAAGGGCGCGATCGCTGTCGTCGGCCGCGGCAAGGCCGTCTGCGAAATTCGCGGCCACGAGCTGTGGGGACGCCCGGCCTTTTTCACATATTTGACGGTACACATGTACTACCTCAGCGGCGGCGGTCCCGGCCATCGCCTGAAGGTTCTGATCGACTGGATCAGCACGCGTGTCGGCGAGCCGCAGGACCAGGTGATCGACGGCGACCTCGCGAGCGTCGAGCACCTGCTGCCGACCCCGAGCACACCCGCGGGCGCGTGAGCGCGATCCGCCTGCTGCTCGCCGACGTCAACGGCACGCTCGTGACGCCGCAGAAGCAGCTCACCGACGCGGCGATCGCCGCCGTGGGCGAACTGCGCGACGCCGGCATCCTGTTCGCCATCACCAGCGGACGCCCGCCGCGGGGCATGTCGATGCTGATCGAGCCGCTCGACCTGCAGACGCCGATCGCGGCGTTCAACGGCGGCGTGGTGGTCGACCGCGAGATGTCCGTGATCGAGCAGCACACGATCCCGGCGGAGCTGGTCGCGCCGGCGTCCGAGCTGCTCGAGTCGCTTTCGCTCGACGTGTGGCTCTACCAGGGATCGGACTGGTACGTGCGCGATCCCAAGGCTCCGCACGTCAACCGCGAGGCGCAAACCGTCCAGTTCCCGCCCACCGTTCGCACGAGCTATGACGGCCTGGCCGACGGAATCGCGAAGATCGTCGGGGTCAGCGACGACCACGACGCCATCGAGCGCGCCTCGCAGGCCGCGCGCGAGCGTTTCGGCGATCACGTCTCGGCGGCGATGTCACAGCCGTACTACCTCGATATCACCCACCCCGACGCCAACAAGGGCAGCGTCGTCCGGTATCTGGCGCGCCGCTATGACCTGAAGAACGAGCAGATCGCGACCATCGGCGACATGCCCAACGACGTGCTGATGTTCGCGCACTCCGGCCTCAGCATTGCGATGGGCAACGCCAGCGGCGAGGTTCAGGGCGCCGCGCGACGCGTCACGAGCTCCAACGAGCAGGAGGGGTTCGCGAACGCGGTGCGGCAGTTTGTTCTGCCGGGGAGTTGAGCTGCGCCACGAGCTCGAGCTGCGACGGGTGATGTGCGCCGACGGGCTGACCGTTGCCAGCGGGCTGATGGTTGGCGACACCGTCGTATTCGGCGAGCCGGTCGCGCTCCGGCCGGCGGCGCGGGTACATGTACTCGCGCGTCATCGGGACCGCGTCCGAGGGGCCCTTGGTCCAGAGGATTTGGGCTAGATCGAGCTCGCCGTAGGCGAAGGCCGCGAACGCGCCGCGCAGGTACAGCTGCCACATGCGCACGAAGCGCTCGCCGTACATCTCCCGGATCCGCTCGCGCGCGTGCTCGAAGCGCTGCCACCACTCGTCCAGCGTGCGCGCGTAATGGCGGCGCATGCTCTCGTAGTCGACGGCGCGAAAATCGCGCTCTGGCAGCAGCGCCGCGATGCTCTGCAGCGTCGGCAGGCGACCGCCGGGGAATATGTAGCGGTCGATCCACGCGTTCGCGGGGCGATCGGTGCGCTGGGTGATCGTGTGCAGCAGCGAGACGCCGCCGGGGCGCAGCACGCGGTTAACGGCGGCCATGTAGGCGCCGTGGTTGCGTGCGCCGACATGCTCATACATCCCCACTGAGACCACACGATCGAAGCGCGGCTCGCGCGGTAGGTCGGCGTAGTGAGCAAGCTCGACGCTCGCCAGCTCAGCCAGGCCTTCGGCGGCGATCCGCGCACGCGTGTGCGCCAGCTGCTCGCGACTGAGCGTGATGCCGTGCGCGCGCACGCCGTGCTCGCGCGCGGCCGTGCACACGAGCTCGCCCCAGCCCGAGCCGATGTCCAGCAGCGTCATCCCCGGCGCCAGGTTGAGCTTGCGCAGGATGTGCGCCACCTTCTGGCGCTGTGCCTGCTCGAGCGAGTCGCCCGGGTCGCGAAAGTAGGCGCACGAGTAGGTCATCGACCGATCCAGCCAGAGACGGTAGAAGTCGTTGCCGAGGTCGTAGTGGCGACGCACGTTCGCGGCCTGTCCGCGCTTGCCGGCGCGCGTCTCGCGTGCACGGCGCTGGAGCTTGCGGGCCCAGCGGTGAACCTCGCGGTTGGCGGCAGTCAGGTGCCCGAGCTCGGCGAGGTCGCCGTCGATCGCGATCTCGCCGTTCATGTAGCCCTCACCGAAGCCGAGGTGGACGTTGCGACAGATCGCCCACGCCGTACGCTTGCACAGCAGCCGGATGTGCAGCCACGATTCCGGTCCGAAGCGCTCGCTCTGACCATCCCAATAGGTGACCGTCAGGCCCCCGGCCCTGATGCGAGAAAAGAGCGCTCGACAAATCTGCTTCTCGAACACGCGAACCTCCCAGATGCCATGTGCCCGATTTTGCCTGTGCAATCACCCATGGTATCTCGCCGCGGGTCGATCGGCCGGTGACGCGCGCGCCGGTTGAGCTGCGCGATGAGGTGCGTCAGCGGGTTGAGCTGCGCGATATAGCCGGTGGCGAGAGACGCCTCAGCGCAGCGAGCGATAGCGGCGGATCAGGGCGTTGGTCGAGCTGTCGTGCCGCAGGTCCGGCTCGGCCGCGCCGGTCAACTCCGGGATGATCTGCTTGGCGAGCACCTTGCCGAGCTCGACGCCCCACTGGTCGAAGGAGTCGATCCCCCAGATCGTGCCCTGGGTGAAGACGCTGTGCTCGTACAGCGCCACGAGCGTCCCGAGCGTGCGTGGATCCAGGCGCTCAGCGAGGATCGTGTTGGTCGGGCGGTTGCCCTCCATCACACGGTGCGGGACCAGCTCCGGCGGCGTGCCCTCGGCGCGGAGGGCCTGCTCGGTCTTGCCGAACGCCAGCGCCTGCGCCTGCGCGAACACGTTCGACATCAGGATGTCGTGATGCTCGCCGAGCGAGTTCAGCGGCTTGCCGAAGCCGATCAGATCGACGGGGATCAGCTTCGTGCCCTGATGGATCAGCTGGTAGAAGCTGTGCTGGCCGTTGGTGCCAGGCTCGCCCCAGTAGACCGCGCCGGTCTGGTAGTCCACGTGCGTGCCCTCGAGCGTGACGTGCTTGCCGTTCGACTCCATCGTCAGCTGCTGCAGGTAGGCCGGAAAGCGCTTCAGGTACTGCTCGTAGGGCATTACGCCAGCCGTCTGGGCGCCGAAGAAGTCGCCGTACCAGACCGCCAACAGGCCCAGCAGCACGGGCAGGTTGCGCCGAAACGGGGTGTTGCGGAAATGCTCGTCGAGCGCGTGAAAGCCCGCGAGCAGCTCCTCGAAGCGCTCCGGTCCGATCGCGAGCATCGTTGACAGGCCGATCGCCGAGTCCATCGAGTAGCGCCCGCCGACCCAGTCCCAGAAGCCGAACATGTTCTGCGTGTCGATGCCGAACTCGCGCACGGCCCGCGCGTTGGTCGAGACGGCCACGAAATGGCGCGCGATCGCGGCCTGGTCGCCGAGCGCCGCCAGCAGCCACGCGCGCGCGGAGCGCGCGTTGGTCATCGTCTCGAGCGTCGTGAACGTCTTCGAGGACACGATGAACAAGGTCTCCTCGGGGGCGAGGTCGCGCGTGGCCTCGACGAAGTCGGTGGCGTCGACGTTCGAGACGAACCGCACCGTCAGCTCGCGCATGCTGTAGTGGCGCAGCGCCTCGTAGGCCATCACGGGGCCCAGATCAGAGCCGCCGATGCCGATGTTGACGATGTTGCGGATCGGCCGGCCCGTATGGCCCGCCCAGTCGCCCGCGCGCACGCGCTCGCAGAAGGCGGCCATGCGCGCGAGCACCTCGTGCACCTGTGCGACCACATCGACGCCCTCGACGATCAGCGACGCGCCCTTGGGCATGCGCAGCGCGACATGCAGCACCGAGCGGTTCTCCGAGACGTTGATGCGCTTGCCCGCGAACATCGCCGCGATGTGCTCCTGCAGCCGTGACTGCTCGGCGAGTCCCAGCAACAGCCCGAGCGTCTCGTCGGTGACGCGGTTCTTCGAGTAGTCGAGGTACAGGCCCGCGCCCTGCGCCGTCAGGCGCTCGCCACGCGCGGGATCCTGGGCGAACAGCTCGCGCAGGTGCACGTCGCGGATCGCCTCGTGATGCTCGGCAAGCGCCGCCCAGGCGGGGCGCTCCCGAAGAGGTGCCGCTGCGCTGGCGCCATCCACGCGCGCAGTGTATGGCGCCGGCGGCGCATGCGCGCGTGTGTGCGCGCGCGTGCGCTCTCGTTGCGGCTTCGCGTAGCTCGCCGCCGAGCTAGTCGCATCCGGTGTCGAGCTAGGCTCATCTGCGTGTCCGACCCACAGATTCCGAGCGTGCGTGAGCTGATCGCCGGGCGCACGGGTGAGGAGCTCGAGCTCAACGATCGCTTTCTGAACCCGCAGATGGGTCGGATCGTGCGCACGCTCGGCTTCGACAAGGTCTGGACCGGCGGCGAGGGCGCGCACCTGATCGACTCCGAGGGCGAGCGCTATCTGGACCTGTTCGGCGGCTACGGCGTGTTCGCGATCGGGCGCAACCATCCGGAGGCGATCGCCGCAGTCGAGCAGGTGCTGGAAGCGCGCACCGGCAACCTGCCGCAGCTCGGCGTGACGCTGTTGAGCGGCGTGCTGGCCGAGCAGCTGCTCGCGCGGGCCCCGGCGAGCGTCGGGGCGATGGTGCCGGCCAACACGGGCACCGAGGCGGTCGAGGCCGCGATCAAGATCGCGCGCGCGGCCACCGGGCGCGCGCGGATCCTGTACGCCGAGCACGCCTTCCACGGACTGACGTTGGGCTCGCTGTCGCTGAACGGCAACGCCGAGTTCAGAGACGGGTTCGGGCCGCTCCTGGCCGGCTGCGATCCGGTTCCGTGGGGCGACCTCGAGACGCTCGAGCGCCAGCTCGCGCGCGCCGACGTCGCCGCGCTCGTGCTCGAGCCGGTGCAGGGCAAGGGCGTGAACCTGCCGCCCGATGGCTATCTACAGGGCGCTCAGGCACTCTGCCGGCAGGCGGGAGCCCTGTTCGTCTGCGATGAGGTGCAGACCGGGATCGGGCGCACCGGCAGGTTCCTGGCCAGCGAGCACTGGGGCCTCGAGCCGGACATGATCTGCCTCGCCAAGGCCCTGTCCGGCGGGCTCGTGCCGATCGGCGCGGTGCTCGTCTCGCGCACGGCCTTCGCGCGGGTGTTCGACGGCATGGAGCGCGCCGTCAGGCACGGCTCGACGTTCGGCGGCAACGACCTGGCGGCGGCGGCTGCGCTGGCCACGCTGCGGGTGATCGACGGCGAGGACCTCGTCGCGCGCTCCGAGCGCCTGGGAGCACTGCTGCTCGAGCTCACGCGGCCGCTGTGCGAGCGCTATGAGGTGGTCAAGGACGTGCGCGGGCTGGGGCTGATCTGGGCGATCGAATTCGGGCCCCCGTCGGGGCGGGCCAGCCGCGGGCTGTGGAACGCCGTCGAGCGCCGCCAGGCCGGGCTGTTCTCACAGCTGATCACGGTGCCGCTGTTCACCGAGCACAGGATCTTCTGCCAGGTCGCGGGCCACCGCATGAACACGATCAAGGCGCTGCCGGCGCTGGTGATCGAGGAGGCCGAGATCAGGCGGTTTGCCGCGGCGCTCGAGGAAACCGTGGCCGCGGCCGAGCGCTACCCGGCGGCGCTGCTGCGGCTGGGTTTGCGCATGGCGCCGCGCGCGGTGCGCGCCTGAGCGCCGAGCGGCCCCGGGGCCCAGGCGCGTCGGCGGCTACCCTGTCCAGCCGTGCTCGTACCGAGAGACGACATCCGCAACGTGGCGATCATCGCGCACGTCGACCATGGCAAGACCACGCTGGTCGACGCGATGCTGTGGCAGTCCGGCGCGTTCAGGGTCGGTCAGGATGTGGCGACACGGGTGCTCGACTCGATGGACCTCGAGCGCGAGAAGGGCATCACGATCATGTCGAAGAACACAGCGCTGCACTATGGCGGGGTCAAGTTGAACATCGTCGATACGCCGGGGCACGCGGACTTCGGCGGCGAGGTCGAGCGCGGCCTGACGATGGTTGACGGCGTGCTGCTGCTGGTGGACGCGTCTGAGGGTCCGCTGCCGCAGACGCGGTTCGTGCTGCGCAAGGCACTCGAGTCGCACCTGCCGGTGATCCTGGTCGTCAACAAGGTCGATCGCTCCGATGCACGCGTCGGCGAGGTCGTCGACGAGGTGTACGAGCTGTTCCTGGACCTCGACGCCGACGAGAGCCAGATCGAGTTTCCGATCGTCTACTGCAACGCCAAGGCGGGACGGGCCACGCGCGAGTACGACCCCGAGGCGGGGCTCGCGGAGGATGCCAACCTCGCGCCGCTGTTCGACCTGCTGATCGAGCGGATCCCGCCGCCGATGTACGACCCCGAGCACCCGCTGCAGGCGCTCGTGACGAATCTCGACGCATCACCCTACGTCGGCCGGCTGGCGATCTGCCGGGTACGCAACGGCAGCATCAGAAAGGGCCAGCAGATCGCGTGGTGTCGCGCCGATGGGTCGATCGAGCGCGCGCAGGTGGCCGAGCTGTATGTGACCGAGTCGCTCGAGCGCGTCGACGCAGCCGGCGCGGGCCCGGGGGAGATCATCGCCATCGCCGGGATCGCCGAGGTCACGATCGGCGAGACGCTGGCCGATCCCGCGGACCCCCGGCCGCTGCCGGTGATCACGGTCGATGAACCGGCGATGTCGATCACGGTGGGCATCAACACCTCCCCGCTCGCCGGGCGCGAAGGCTCGAAGCTGACCGCCCGGCAGATTCGCAGCCGCCTGGATCAGGAGCTCGTCGGCAACGTCTCGCTGCGCGTGCTCGACACCGACGGGGCGGGTGGGGAGCCCAATCAATGGGAGGTGCAGGGTCGCGGCGAGCTGCAGCTGGCGGTACTGGTCGAGCTGATGCGTCGCGAGGGCTTCGAGCTGACCGTCGGCCAGCCGCGCGTGCTCGAACGGGAGATCGACGGCAAGCGCTGCGAGCCGGTCGAGCGGCTGTCGGTTGACGTGCCCGAGGACCACGTCGGCACGGTCACGCAGCTGCTGGCGGCGCGCAAGGGCCGGATGGAGCACATGGCCAACCACGGCACCGGCTGGGTGCGGATGGACTATCTCGTGCCCGCGCGCGGTCTGATCGGCTTCCGCACGGAGTTCCTGACCGAGACGCGTGGGACGGGGATCATGCACCACGTGTTCGAGCGTTGGGAGCCGTGGGCGGGCGAGCTGCTGACCCGCACGACCGGCGCACTGGTCGCCGATCGCCAGGGCAGCACGGCGACCTACTCGCTGATGAGCCTGCAGGAGCGCGGCACGCTGTTCGTGGGTCCGGGCGTGGAGGTCTACGAAGGGATGATCATCGGCGAGAACGCACGCTCGGATGACCTCGACGTCAATCCCTGCAAGGAGAAGCACCTGACGAACATGCGCTCCTCGACCGCGGACGTGCTCGTGCGGCTCGACACCCACCACCCGCCCTCGCTCGACGAGGCGCTCGAGTTCGTGCGCGAGGACGAGCAGGTCGAGGTGACGCCGAAGACCGTGCGCCTACGCAAGATGGTGCTGAGCAAGATCGAGCGCAACAAGGCCATGAAACTGGCGCGCAAGTGACTGGTCCTCCTGCGTCGTGCGCCGCATGGCCGCGCAGAGGTCGATAGGGTGCCGCGCATGATCAGAGACAACAGGGCGCTGCGCAGGGCAGGCGCGGCCAGAGGCCTCACGCGGATCGCCGCGGCCGCGCTGTGCGTGGCCGGTGCGAGCGTGATGCTCGCGCTGCGCGCGGCGAGCGCGGATGCAGCCACGATCGTCTACGAACCGGTCAGCGAAACGGTGTTCTTGCACGAGCTCGACTCGGGGCAGGTCGCGGCCGCGACGATCAACAAGCGCGTGCGCAGCGTGCGGGTGACGCTGAAGGACGGCAGCCACGTGAAGGTCAAATATCCCAAGCACGACGAGCCAAAGACGTACGCGCTGATCAAATCGCGGGGCGTGCCGGTGAACATCTTGACCGAAGCCGAAGCCAAAGCGGAAATCGCGAAGATCCCCGTCCACCACAAAATACGCTACATCGTGGGCGGCGTCCTGATCGCGGTGATCGTGATCGTCGCCGCGGTGCTGCTGGTCCATCGCCGGCGCCGCCGGCGCGAAGAAGAATGGCCGGTGGGCCCGGGTGCTCCGGGGCCTGGGTGACCGTAGAGAGTTGCGGGTCGCGTATGCCGGAGGGCGGCGCCGCGCTCAGAACCCGGTGTTGGTCTTCACGCGCTTGCGGTCTGACTCGTGCAGGCTGCCCTTGGCGTCGAGCATGCGACAGGCTTCGGCGATGTCGGCGCCGAGCGCTTTGGTGAGCGACTGGCCGAGCGTCTGCTTGACGAGGGCGCGCATGATCTTGACGTGTTGAGCGTTGGGCGGAAGCGTATAGGCGGGCAGCATCCAGCCGCGCTCGGCGGACAGCTGCGCGGCGACGTCGAACTCGTCGTAGTCGTGTTCGCCCGCGAGTTTGAAGGCCACTAGGGGAAGCTGCTCCTCGTCGTCACCCCCGACCACTTCGAACTCGCCGATCGCCCTGATCTCACTGCAGAGCGCGCGGGCGTTGTACTTCATCGTCTCCATGATGTAGCGGTAGCCGCTGTGGCCGAGGCGCACGAAGTTGTAGTACTGGGCGTGGACCATCGAGGCGCCGGTGGAGAAGTTCAGCGTGAAGGTGGCGTCGGTCTTGCCGAGGTAGTTCTCGTAGAAGACCAGATCCTCGGCGAGGTCGCTGGTCTCGCGGAAGATGAGCCAGCCGATCCCCGGATACACCAGGCCGAACTTGTGGCCGGACACGTTGATCGAGCGGACCTGCTCGAGCCGGAAGTCCCACTCGGAGTCGGGATACAGGAACGGCCACACGAAGCCGCCGCTGGCGGCATCGACGTGCAGCGGGACGTCAAGACCGCGATCGTGCTTGAGAGAGACCAGCAGGTCGTTGATGCCGCGGATGTCATCTGAATGCCCGGTGAAGGTCGTGCCGAGCACGGCGGCGACGCCGATCGTGTTCTGGTCGACGTGGGGCTCGACGTCCTCCGGGCCGATCGTGTACTTGTCTTTCGCCAGGGGGACGATGCGGGGCTCGACGTCGAAGTAGCGACAGAACTTCTCCCAGACCACGTGGACGTCCCCACCGAACACGAGGTTGGGGGTGTCCACGTCTTTGCCCTCGGCCTGCCTGCGCTCGCGCCACTTCCACTTCAGCGAGAGCGCGCCGAGCATGATCGCCTCCGAGGAGCCCTGCGTGCGCGCGCCGGTCGTCTTGCCGGGCGCGTGGAAAAGATCGGCGAGCATGCGGATGCAGCGCTGCTCGATCTCGGCGGACTGCGGATACTCGGCGTGATCGATGAAGTTGGTGTGCAGCGTTTCTTCGATCACGCGGACCGCCTGGGGCTCCATCCAGGTGGTCACGAAGGTCGCGAGGTTGCGCATCGGGATGCCGTCGAGGACGAGCTCCTGACCGATCAGGCGCATCGCTTCGTCGGCGGTCATGCCGATCTTCGGGAGTTTGTCGTCCGGCGCGGGCTCCAGCAGGAAGCGGTTGCCGTAGCGCCCCTCGAGCCGCTCGATCTGCTCGCTGGTGAGCTGGGGCGCGGGCACCGCGGCATCATACAGGGCCTGCCCTCGAAAGCAGCGCCAGAACAAAACTGGGTCCGCCGGCGCCACGGCCATTTTGCCTGAAACGAGCAGGACGATAGGCTGGGTGCGGACGCGTGGGCGATCGTCACTCGGGCACGCCGCAGCCGACGAGCTGCTCTAGCTGCCGCATTGTCACTTCCCGCATGTCCGAGCCCCCGCCCAGCCCGCGATACCACTCGACGATCGCCTCGAGCCCCTGCTCGAGGGAGACCGGAGGATGCCATCCGAGCTGCATTCGTGCCCGCGAGGAGTCAAGCTTCAGATAACGCGCCTCGTGCGGATGGGGCCCTTCGTCGAGCACCCAGGCCACGTTCCCGGGCCACATCTCGGCGATCCGCTCGACCAGCCAGCCGACTGGACGAGCGTCCTGATCCGGCGGTCCGAAGTTCCAGGCGGTGGCGCACTCGGGCGAGGCCCAAAGCGACTGGGCCAGTATCAAGTACCCGGCCAGCGGGTTGAGCACGTGCTGCCAGGGGCGGATCGAGTTGGGATTGCGCACGCGGATCGGCTGTCCCGAGAGCGCTGCGCGCATCATGTCCGGGACCAATCGATCGGCGCCCCAATCCCCACCTCCAATCACATTGCCGGCGCGCGCGGACGCGACGCGAGCGGGATGACCGTGAGACGAATTCGAGAAGAATGAGTCCCTGAACGCCGCCGTGACCAGCTCAGCGCAGGCCTTGGAGTTGGAGTACGGGTCGCTGCCGCCCAGCGGCTCGCTCTCGCGATAGCCCCACTCCCACTCGCGGTTCTCATAGCACTTGTCCGAGGTTACGCACACCACCGCGCGTACACGCGGTCCATGCAGGCGAACCGCGTCGAGCACGTTGACCGTACCCATCACATTCGTCTCGTAAGTCCGCTGTGGTTCCCGGAAGGAGAGCCTCACCAGCGCCTGCGCTGCGGCATGGAAGACCACCTCCGGCTCACATGCATCGACGGCCTCTGCCACGGCCCCGGGGTCGCATACATCGCCGGCGATGCTCTGCATCCCGTCGCCCACCCGTGCGAGCTCGTAGAGCGAGGGCTTCGTCGCACCGGAACCGGCGAAACCAGTCACATTCGCGCCGAGCGATTGCAGCCAGAGCGAAAGCCACGCGCCCTTGAAGCCCGTGTGGCCCGTGATCAGCACGCGGCGCTCGCGCCAGAAGTGGGGGTCTATCGCCGTCAAGCCCAGACCCGCCAAGGGGCGCTTCCCGAGCTCCACAGGCGCTCGAGATGATCGCGGTCGCGCCTCGTGTCCATCGCCTCCCAGAAGCCGTCGTGACGGTAGCAGGCGAGCTGCCCGTCGCGAGCGAGCGTGCTCATCGGCTCCTGCTCCCAGACGGTGTCGTCACCCGCGATATAACCGCCAATCCCGCCTGAGAGCACGAAAAAGCCCCCGTTCGCCCATCCCCGGTCACCTGGCGGTTTCTCCTCATACTCGCGCACCCGTGCGCCACTGATGTTGAGAGCTCCGAACCGCCCCGGGGGTTGGACCGCGGTCACGGTCGCCAGTGTCCCCTGTTCACGGTGAAAGGCCGCGAGCGCGCCGATGTCGAGATCGGCGACCCCGTCGCCGTAGGTGAAGCAGAAATCCTCGTTCCCCAGGTAGGGCAGAACGCGCTTCAAACGTCCCCCGGTCATGGTTTTATCGCCGGTATCGATCAGGGTCACTCGCCACGGCTCGGTCCGTGACCGATGGACCTCCATGCCGCCGTCGGCGAGGTCGAAGGAAACGTCGCCCGTGTGCAGGTAGTAGTTGGCGAAATACTCCTTGATGAGATAGCCCTTGTAGCCGAGGCACACGACGAACTCCGTGATCCCATGCGCGGCATAGATCTTCATGATGTGCCAGAGCATCGGCTTGCCGCCGATCTCGACCATCGGCTTGGGCCGTAGGACGGTCTCCTCGCTCAGCCGCGAACCGAGACCGCCCGCA
Organism: uncultured Solirubrobacterales bacterium; assembly: GCA_963713895.1. Classification (GTDB taxonomy): domain Bacteria; phylum Actinomycetota; class Thermoleophilia; order Solirubrobacterales; family Solirubrobacteraceae; genus Palsa-744. The sequence goes on from OY970210.1 coordinate 725,549, forward strand.
AGGATCACCGCCTTCACGGCGCGCAGGTTATTGGAGGCGCCGCGGGTCGCGCCGCGCGGGCAGACTCATCCGGCGCGGCGGCGAGGTGGCGAGATTCAGCCCTCCGCGCCCCCGGTCGCCACGCCTCGGCCGGGCGCGCGCGTGCGCTCGTCCGGGGGTGCGGTCGAGGGCTCGGCGGCGCCGTCGCCTGGTAGAACGGTCCCCTCGATGTTCAGACGCGGCAGCGCTCGATCCAGCCAGGCCGGGATCCGCCAGGTGGGCTCGCCGACGATATGCAGCACCGCGGGCAACAGCAGGCAGCGCACCACGAGCGCGTCGAGGAACACCGCGCTCGCGAGGGCCAGGCCGAACTCCTTGATGATGCGATCTTCGCCCAGCACGAATGACAGAAACACGCACACCATGATCGCCGCGGCGGCCGTGACGACGCGTCCGGTGAGCGCCAGACCTTCGGCGACCGAGCGCGGGTGATCGCGCGTGTGAACCCAGCGCTCGTGCATGCGCGAGATCAGGAACACCTCGTAGTCCATCGACAGGCCGAACACGATCGCGAACAGCATCACCGGGATGAACGACTCGATCGGGCCCTTGGCGACGCCCATCAGGTGCTCGAGCCAACCCCACTGGAAGATCACGACGATCACCCCGAGCGCGGCGCTGATGCTGAGCAGGTTCATCAAGGCCGCCTGCACCGGAATCACCAGCGAGCGGAAGACAATCATCAGCAGCAGCGCCGACAGCAGCACGACCACCCCGATGAACAGCGGCAGCTTGTGTGCGAGCACGGCGGCGAAGTCGACCGCCCCGGCGGTGACGCCGCCGACGAAGATGCGCGCGCCCGTGCCGGCCTGGATCGGCGGAACCACGTCGTCGCGCAGATGCGCCACCAGCTGTGTGGTCGCGTACGCCTGCGGCGAGGAGCGCGGATAGACCGTGATCGTCGCCACGTCGCCCGCGGGGTTGATCTTGGCCGGCGTGACGGACACGACGCCGGGTGTCGCGGCGATCGCGGCGTGCAGCCGTTCCAGCGCCGCCCCGCCGCCGCGCGAGGGCGCGAGCGGCGCCCCCTGGTCGGTCGCTTGACGGTGCGGGCCCGGGAGCTTGGCGACCACCAGCAGGGGGCCATTGAAGCCTTCACCGAATCCGCGCGCGAGCAGCTCGTATGCGCGGTGTGTGGTCTGGCTCGCGGGGTCGTTGGAGGCGTCGCTGGATCCCAGCCGAAGCGCGATCGCGGGCGCCGCGAACAGCAGCATCGCCAGCGTGGACGCGACCGCGATCCGCCACGGTCGTCTCTGTATGTACGCGCTCCAGCGCACCCATACGGCGCCCGCGGCGGGCGCCGGTGCGGATGTGGGGCCTGAGCCGGGTACGGCGGAGCGTGGCGTGGGCGCTGAGCCGGACGCGGAGCCAGAGAGGACCGCCGGCACGGACGGGGAGCTTGGCGCGGGGCCTGCGAGGACCGCCGGCGCCGCTGCGGAGCTTGGCGCGGCCGCCGCCAGCGCACGCGCGCGTGCGCGCGCCCGGCGCCCGGGCCTGGCGACGCGGTCGCCGGCCATCGTCAGCAGCGCCGGCAGCAGCGTCAGCGAGGCCAGCATCACCAGCAGCACGCCGATCGAGGCGGACAGCGCGACCCCGTACAGGAATTCGACGCCCAGCAGCATCATTCCGAGCAGCGCGATCACGACGGTGGTGCCGGCGAACAGGACGGCGCGTCCGGCCGTGTCCATCGCCTGCAGCGTCGCCTCGCGCGCGTCCTCGAACGTCGGGCCGGGGGTGCGGTAGGCCTCGCGGAAGCGAGTCAGGATGAAAAGGGCATAGTCGATCCCGACGCCCAGCCCGATCATCGCCGCCAGCTCGGAGGAGAAGTTGGGGGTGTCGACCAGGTGCGTGAACAGCGCGATCACGCCGAGTCCGGTGCCGAGCCCGAACAGGGCCGTGACGATCGGCAGCCCCATCGCGGTCAGCGAACCGAACGTGAGCAGCAGCACGACGATCGCCGCCAGCAGCCCGACGGCCGTTGACAGGCCGAAGCCCGCCTGCTCGGTCGCCTCGATCGCCTGGCCGCCGAGCTCGATCTGAAGGCCCGGGCGCGCGGCGGCGCGGGCCGTGCGCACGACTCGTTCGGGCGCGCTCTTCGGTAGCACGTTGGCTTTCTCGTCGAACACCACCGTCGCGAAGGCGATCTTCCCGTTGCTCGAAATCGCCTTGCCCGCCGCAGCGCCGGCGTACGGGCTGATCACCGAACTGACGTGGGGCAGCCCGGCGACACGGGCGAACATCGCGCTCATCCGCGCCTTCACGCCCGGGTCGAGCACGGTTCCCGAGCTGACCGCATAGACGATCGTGTCGCGATCCCCGGCCTGCGCCGGGAAGCTGCTCTGCAGCAGGTCGGCCGCTCGCTGGGCGTCGGAGTTGGGAAGCGTGAAGTTGTTCGAGTAGCTCGTGCCGGCGGACTGGGCCAACGCGTTGACGACGAGCAGCAGCGCGACCCAACCGATCAGCACGTACTTGCGATGGGTGGTCGACCAGCGCGCGAGCCTCAGCACAGCAGCCAGCTTAGCCACGATCCCCGCCAGCTCCGAGCTCGGCCCGCTCCGCCGCACCCGCTGCCGGCTGGTCAACCGGCATCCACGACGAGCCGTGCCGTCCGGCTCGCTTCACTATCCGGCCGAGAAGATCTCCAAGGCCCCGGTCAGCAGGTGTTCGTTGGCGTCGCCCTCGGGCTCGATCACGTGGCCGTCGACCACGATCGGGCTGTTCCAGTGCCCCGGCAGTCCGGGCAGCTTTGCTATCGGCCTGGGCGAATCTGGCCGGTAGGCGTAGATTCCGCCTTCGGCGGGGTCATAGACGTACAACAGCCCGCCCGCCAGAACCGGGCTCGTCCCCGGCTTGGCGTTTTGCCACGCCTCGCGCAGGCGACCCCCCCGCAGCACGTACGCCGCGGTCGCGTGTTCGTCGCCGATGAACACGGTCGTGCGCGAGCCGTGATGCCAGACCGCCGGCGCCGTGAACAGCTCGCCGCCGCCGGGCAGCGGCAGCTGCTGGACTTCGCCGCCCAGCAGCGTATGCGCGCGCACCGAGCGGCCGTTGAGCCGCGCCAGGTCGAGCACGCGCAGGATTCCGTCCTTGCCGCCCACCAGCACGCGGCCCTGGCCGAGCAGGGCCGGCGCGCTCGAGCCCAGATCGGTGTCGCTCGTATTCAGGTGTTCCTGGTCGGTCGGCGTATAGGACTGGCGCAGGCTCAGCCCGGGGAACGTCAGCTCGAGCACGCTGTCGCCGAAGTCGGTGCCGCCGTTCCACGGCCCGTTGCCCGTGTCGATCAGGATGCGCCGGCCGCCGGGCTCCACCACGGCGCCGCCGCGCGAGAGGATCGCGGAATCGCTCGCGCGACAGCTGCTCGGGATCTGCAGGGTGCGCCGGTTCGCGCACAGCGTGTTGAACACGGCCCCGAGCCTGCCGCTGGCCCGGTCGATCGCGACGACGTGTCCCTGGTAAGGGGGGATGTCGCCGAAGTAACCGCTCGTCGCCACCAGCACGTCCGGCCCGTCGATGTTCAGCGCCGCGCCCAGCTTCTCGTGCTTGGGTTCGAGCGTCACGCGCGCGGGCCAGGCGCCTGCGCGGTCTTCGCGGCCGTCAGCCAGCGCGAGCTTGTGGATCAGCCCGTTCGGCGAGGCGGCGTAAACGTAGCTGCCGTCGGGATCCGCCAGCGGGCTGGTGACCGTGATCTGGGCGGTGCCCGCCCAGCTCTGATAGCCGGGCGGGGTGAACGTCCACAAGACGTGGCCGCTCTCGGCGTCGATCGCAAGCGTCTTGCCGTAGGTCGTTGTGACGACGATCGTCTCGTGCAGGGCCCCGTCGGCGAGCGCGTCATGGAGGTAGATCGGCGAGGAGTCGACGGTCCCGGGCAGGATCAGGTGGAGGCGGTGCAGGCGCCCGATGTTGGCACTCGTGATGCCGGTGTGGTCTTCGGTCGTGTCGCTGCGCTGCGGGTCGAGCCCGAACTCCGGCCACTGCCGCAGCCGCGGCTCGGAGCTGTCCCCGTGCGCGCGCGGGATCGCGCTCGCGGAGACCGTGAGCGCTGTACTGGGGCTCGGCTGCGCCGAGCTCGCCCTCGCTTTGCCCGAACCGCCGCAGGCTGCCATCGCCGCGCACGCCACCACCAGCAGCGCGGCACCGGCCGACCTCGCCGGCGATGAGCATGACGGAAGTATGAACATCAGATGATGATGCTGATAGCATCACACATCATGCCACGCACGACCTTGGATCTCGACTCATCGGTCTTGCAGCAACTGCGCTCGCGCGCCCGTTCCGAGCACAAGAGCATGGGCCAGCTCGCGTCTGAGCGGCTGGCGGTGGCCTTGAGCGAAGACACGCCGCCCCGATCCGCCCCGCTGCGCCTGCCGAGCCGCCCGATGGGCAAGCCGAAGGTGGATCTGCGCGACAAGGACGCGGTCTGGCGAGCACTGGACGGAGAGGCGCCGAAGCGCTCCAGGCGTTGAGCGTCTCGGTCAACACGAATATCCTGCTCCACGCCGCCAATGGCGACGACGACCTGCATGAGCCCGCTCACGAGCTGCTCGAGCGTCTGGCGCAGGGTCCGGACCTGCTGTATCTGTTCTGGCCCGCGATCATGGGCTTCCTGCGGATCGCCACACACCCGGCGATCTTCCCCAACCCGTCCTCGCCGGCGCAGGCGACGGCGATGATCGGCGCTCTGCTGGCACGGCCCAGCGTGCGCACGCCCGGCGAGGCGCCCGGCTTCTGGGAGATCTACGAGGCGACCTCACGGGAGGACACGCGCGCCAACGACGTGCCCGACGCCCATCTCGCGGCGCTCATGCGCCAGCACGGGCTGCGCGTGCTGTACACCCGCGACCGCGATTTTCGTCGCTACGCGGGGATTGAGGCGCGCGATCCGTTCGAGTAGCCGATCGGTTCAGCAGGCGGCGCTCGCCGGCTCCTCTACTGCCTGCCCCTGATCGACTGCCCGCCGCTGATCGACTGCGCGCCGCTGATCGACTGCGCGCCCGGCCCTGATGGACCCCAGGTATGCTGGCGACGATCGCACAACCGCTGGAAGGAGGGCGAAAGCATGGCCAAGGCTCCGCAGGTCGGCGAGCCCGCACCGGACTTCGAGCTGCCGGGAACCGACGGCCCGTTCAAGCTGTCTGAGCATCTCGGCGAGCGCGTCGTGCTGCTGTTCTATCCCGGAGACAACACGATGGTCTGCACCAAACAGTTCTGCTCGTACCGCGATCGCGCCGAGGATTTCGGGGCGCTGAACGCGACCGTGGTCGGGATCTCCGCGCAGGACACGGCCTCGCACGAGGCGTTCATCGCCAAGCACTCGTTGAACGTCCCGCTGCTGGCCGACCAGGGTGGGAAGGTCGGCAGCCTGTACAGCACCTACGCACGTCCGCTCGGCACCAAACGGGCGGTGATCGTGATCGACGAGCAGGGCATCGTGCGACATCGCCACGACCACCTGCTGGGCCTCGACTATCAGTCGGTCGACGAGCTCAAGCGGGCGCTCGACACTCTCCCGGCCCCGGCCGCGGGGTAGAGCCCGGCGTCGCGGCGGCGCCGCCAGGGCCGAGGGCTCGCCGGGCTCGAGGCTCCAGACCGGGGCTCAGTGACCCAGCGTCGCGGCGGCCTCGCGGCCCACCGCCGGGTGCTCTTCGGCGGCGCGACCGGAGTGCAGCTCGGCCAGCTCCAGCTGGAGGCTGCGCGGCGGCTCGTCCGGGCCAGGCTTGCGCCGCTGCCAGGCGCCGTCGGCGTCCAGCTGCCACGAGCTCTGATTGTCGGCGAACGCCCGTTCCAGCGTGTCCAGCAGCTCGGCGCGCAGCGGCGCCGACTCGATCGGCGTGGCCAGCTCGACGCGGTGATCGAGGTTGCGCGGCATCAGGTCGGCCGAGCCGATGTACACGGTGTACTCGCCGTGACGCTCGAACGCGAACACGCGCGAGTGCTCCAGCAGGCGCCCGACGATCGAGACGACCGTGATGTTCTCCGAGACGCCCGGCACGCCCGGGCGCAAACAGCAGATCCCGCGCACGTTCAGGTCGACTTTGACCCCCGCCTGCGAGGCCCTGTACAGCGCCCTGATGCAGCGCCCATCGACGAGCGCGTTCATCTTCATTGCGATCCGCGCCGGCGTCTGCTCGGAGTGGGCCGCGATCGTCGCGTCGATCTGCGCGAGGATCCCCTCGCGCAGCTGGTTCGGCGCGATCAGCACCTTGCGGTAGTGCAGCGGACGTCCAAAGCCGGTCAGGTAGTTGAACATGTCCGCCACGTCGGCGCCGATCTGCTCGTCGGTCGTGAACAGGCCGAAGTCCGTATACAGGCGCGCCGTCGCCGAGTGGTAGTTGCCGGTGCCGATATGCACGTAATTGCGCACCCGGTCACCCTCGCGGCGCACCACCAGCACGCACTTGGCGTGCGTCTTCAGCGGCGGCGCCCCGTACACCACGTGCACGCCCGCCTCCTCCAGCGCCTTCGCCCAGTGGATGTTCATGCGCTCGTCGAAGCGCGCCTTCAGCTCGACCAGCGCCACCGCCTGCTTGCCGCGCTCGGTCGCGTCGATCAGCGCCGGCACCAGCGGCGAGTCGTCGCTGGTGCGGTACACGGTCTGCTTGATCGCCAGCACATTGGGGTCGGCCACGGCCTGCTGCACGAAGCGCTCGACCGAGGTCGCGAACGAGTCGTAGGGGTGGTGCACGAGCAGGTCGCCTTCGCGCATCGCGCCGAGCACATCGGGACGCTCGCCCTCGTGGCGCAGCAGGCGCGGGTGCGTGGTGCCGACGATCGGCTCCTCGCGCAGCTCTGAATATCCGGGCAGTTTGACGATCTCCCACAGCGCGCCCATGTCGAGCAGCCCCTCGACCGGGTAGACCTCGTCGTCGGCGACACCGAGCAGATCGATCAGCTCGGTGCGCAGCCGCTCGGGGCAGCTGGCGCCGATCTCGACGCGCACGATCTCGCCGAAGCGCCGCCGGCGCAGCTCGTCCTCGACCGCCTGCAGCAGGTCGGCGGCGTCGTCGGAGACCTCGAGGTCGGCGTCGCGGGTCACCCTGAAGACGTCGCACTCGACGATCTCCATGCCGGGAAACAGCGCTTCGAGATGGTGCGCGATCACGTCCTCGAGCGCCACCAGCACGACCTGGCCGGCCGGCGCGCGGCTGGCGGCGTCGTGGCCCACCGCGATGAAGCGCGGCAGGATCTCGGTCGGCACCTTCACGCGCGCGAACACCGTCTCGTCGGTCGCCGGGTCGCGCACCAGCACCGCCAGGCTCAGCGACAGGTTGGAGATGTAGGGGAACGGCCTGCCCGGAGCCACGGCCAGCGGGGTCAGCGCCGGGAAGATCACGCGCTCGAACTGCTGGGCCAGCGTGGCGCGCTGCCCGGCATCGAGGTCCTTCACGCGGACCAGCGTAATGCCGTGCTCGGCCAGGCGCGGGCGCAGCGTGCCTTCGAAGCAGCTGCTCAGCCGCCGGCCGAGCCCGAGCACGCGCTCGCGGATCAGCGCGATCGTCTGCGAAGGCGTCAGCCCATCCTGGCTCGGGGTCTCGACGCCGGCGTCGATCTGGTCGTACAGGCCCGCGACCCTGACCATGTAGTACTCGTCGAGGTTCGTCGTGTAGATCGCGCAGAACTTGACGCGCTCGAGCAGCGCCGCGGCGTCGTTTTCGGTCAGCTGCAGGACGCGATCGTTGAAGTCCAGCCACGACAGCTCGCGGTTGATGTACAGGCCCGGATCCTCGAGCTGCTCCTGATCGTCGAACATCGCCGAGTCCACGCTACACCGTTGACAGGAAAGGCGGCACAGACATCGCACAGGGCGACTGCGGGTAGGCCATGCGGGCGACACGTTTGAGATTGCGCCACGTCCGCCGCTGAGATCACGCTACGCACGCCCCTGGGATCACGCTACGCTCAAATAGGGGAATGGCGCGACAACTTTGGCTACTACGTCACGCCGAGGCGGAGCCGCACGGAACGCGGCCGGACGCGCAGCGGCGACTGACGGCGCGTGGCGAGCGCCAGGCGCGGATCGCGGGCATCGCAATCGCGCGCCTCGGTGCCGCGTTCGACGCGGTTCTCTACAGCCCCAAGGAGCGCGCCGCCAAGACCGCGCAGCTGGCGGCCGAGGCCTGGAGCGCCGAGCAGCGTGCGCTGGTGCGCGTGCACGCCCCGCTGGCGAGCGGCTTCGATGCCCGAGCCGCGCTGCAGGCACTCGCGGGCGCCCCCGGCGCTCACGAACGCGTGCTGCTCGTCGGGCACGAGCCCGACCTGTCGCAGACGGCCGGCGCGCTCGGCGGCGGGCAGGTCGATCTGAAGAAGGGCGGCCTGGCGGTCGTGCGCCTAGAGAGTCCCGCCGACGCCGCCGGCGGCGAGCTCGCGGTCCTCATGCGCCCGCGCGAGCTTGCGCTGATCGCGGGCCTCCCACTCGATGGGGACTGACGTCGAGCCAGGCTCGAGCGCGACCTCGGGTCTCTCGAGCGACTCTGCCGCGAAGCGATAGCCGATCCCGAAGTGGGTATGGATGTACGACCAGCCCGGCGAGGCCTTCTCGAGCTTCTGACGCAGCTTGCGCACGAACACGTCCACCGAGCGATCGCCTCTGACCATCGCGTAGCCCCACAGGCGCGAGTAGATCTCCTCGCGCTCCAGCACCCGTCCTTCGGCCGCGGCCAGCAGCTCGATCAGCTCGAACTCGCGCCGGGTCAGGTCGAGGCTGCGTCCGCCGACGAAAGCCTGGAAGCGGTCAGCTCTGATCTCGACCTCGCCCGCCAACATCGGTTTGACCTCGGCACGCGCGCTCGAGCGCCGGCGCCGCCGTGTCACGCCCTGGACGCGGGCGATGACCTCCTCGGGGTGGCAGGGCTTCGTGATCCAGTCGTCCGCGCCCAGCCGCAGCCCGCGCACGCGCTGTGCCACGGTCGAGGGGCCGGTGCAGACGATCACGCCGAGCTGGGGCAGCGCCCCGCACAGGCGCTCCAGCCACTCCCACGCCTGCGGCGCCAGCACCGTCAGATCGACGATCAGCGCGCTCAGGCGCATCGAAGCGATCGCATCAGCTGGCACCGGCCCGGCCAGCACGCGATGCTCCCATCCGAGCCGGTCCAGACGCTTGCTCAGAACCTGGATGAAACCGCTGTCGCGGTCGAGCACCGCCACACGAAGCGTGCCACCGCCTCGACCGTTTGACGGCGCCTCCTCCGTGGCGCGGATGCTTTCCGTCATCGCCGCGCAGTGTAGGGGAAGGCACGGACTGTTGTGGGAGGCCCCTGCCGCGATCACAGGATGTTTACAAATCAAATCCGCTCGTTGCGGCATTAGCCGCCCGCGCGGGCTCGCAGCTGTTTATGCCGGATGCGAGGAGTCCGAGAACTCCCGGAACAGGCCGGTCACCACGAACGCCACCTGCTCGCCGATGTCCACCGCGTTGTCGCCGATCCGCTCCAGCGCGCGGGCCACCAGGATCATGTGCATGGCCCACTCGCGCGTGTCGGGGTCCTCGCCGATCTCGATCGCCATGCGGAAGATCTCGCGGTTCAGCCGGTTGATCTCGCGATCCTGGCGCACCAGGTCGATCGCCAGCTGGGCGTTGCGCGACTCGAATGCCAGGCGCGATTGAACGACCTCCGAGCGCGCCTGCGCGCCCATCTTCGCCAGCGCCTCCAGCACCTCGCGGCGCACGGGCGGCTCGTGGCCGGACAGCGGGATCAGCTTGGCGATGTTCACGCACTGGTCGCCCATGCGCTCGACGTGCATGATCACGTGCAGCAGCGCCGCCACGAGGCGCAGGTCGCCGGCCACGGGCGCCTGCAGCGCCAGCAGCGAGAGGATGCCCTGGTGGACTTCGAGGTAGCGCCCGTCGAGGCGATCGTCGTCGGCGATCACCATCTGCGCCAGCTCGACGTCCTGATGCTCGAGCGCCTCCAGCACGCGATCGAGCTGCTCCACGACCAGCTCGAGGCCGCCGAGGGCGCGACTCTCGAGCTCGCGCAGCTGCTGCTGGTAGTGAACGCGGACCTGGGCGTGAGCGCCGGAGTCGTCCTCCACGGGTCGCGGCGGCAGCGACACGCCGGTTGCCTCAGCCGAACTTTCCGGTGACATATTCCTCGGTCCTAGGGTCGCTCGGGTTCGTGAAGATCTCCTCGGTCGGGCCCACCTCGACCAGCTGGCCGTCGAGCATGAACGCGGTGCGATCGGCCACGCGCGCGGCCTGCTGCATGTTGTGGGTCACGATCACGATCGTCACGCGCGCCTTCAGCTGCTCGATCAGCTGCTCGATCCTGAGCGTCGCGATCGGGTCGAGCGCCGAGCAGGGCTCGTCCATCAGGATCACCTCCGGATCGACCGCCAGCGAGCGTGCGATGCACAGGCGCTGCTGCTGTCCGCCCGAAAGCCCGACGCCCGGCTCGTGGAGGCGCTCGGACACCTCATCCCACAGGCCGGCGCCGCGCAGCGCCTGCTCGACCTGTGCGCGCACGTCGCCGCGCCGGCCCGCGGTCAGGCGCAGGCCCGCGGCGGCGTTATCGAACACCGACATCGTCGGGAACGGGTTCGGCTTCTGGAAGACCATGCCGATCGCCCGCCGCACCGCGACCACGTCAACCGCGGGGTCATACACGTCGAACGCGTCGAGCAGCACCCTGCCCTCGGCGCGCGCCCCGGGAATCTCCTCGTGCATGCGGTTGATGCACCGCACCAGCGTCAACTTGCCGCACCCTGAGGGCCCGATGATCGCGGTCACTTCGTTGGCGCCGAAGTCGAGGTCGATGCCCTTCAGCTGCTCCGAGTCGCCATAGAAGGCGCGCAGCTGCTCGAGCGTGACGGTCGGGCCGGGCCTGGGCTCGAGCTCGCTGTCCGCGGTCTCACGCTCAGGCGATGCCTGCGACCTCTCCGGTGGGGCGATCGGCTGCTCGAGGGGACCTCCGGGCTCGCGAGGGCGGGTCTCAGGCAACGCGGCTCCTTCGCGAGATCAGGCGGGCGAGCACGTTGAGCAGGAGGATCATCACGACCAGGGCGAGCGCCGCTCCCCAGGCTCGGTTGACGACCGCCGTGGTGGGAGAGGTGACGTCTTTGTAGATTTGCACAGGCAGCGTGTTCATGAACCCGCCGAGGTTGAACGTGCTCTGCTCGGCGTAAGCCGCGGTGAACAGGAGCGGCGCCGTCTCGCCGGCCGCGCGCGCGACCGCCAGCAGCATGCCGGTGAGCATGCCCGGCAAGGCCGTCGGCAGCACCACGCGTGCGATCACGCGCCAGCGCGGAGCCCCGAGCGCCAGCGCGGATTCGCGCAGCGCGGTGGGCACCAACACCAGCACCACCTCCGCCGAGCGGATCACGATCGGGAGCATCAGCAGCGACAGCGCCAGCGAGCCCTTGTAGCCGGCGTAGGTCGTACCGGTGCCGACGATCAACACGATGTAGATGAACAGCCCGAACAGGATCGATGGCACACCGGTGAGAACGTCCACGAAGAACCGCACCGTCTGCGCGAACCAGCTGCGACGGCCGTACTCGACGAGCCAGACGGCCACGCAGATGCCGACCGGGATCGAGATCGCCGAGGCCAGCGCCACGATCTCGATCGTGCCGAGGATCGCGCTCTTGACGCCGCCGATGTGGGCGCTCCCGAAGAACGTGTTGCCGGTCGGATCGGTCGTGAAGAAGTTGACGCTCCAAGCGCTCAGCCCCTTGGCGAGCAGGTAGTAGACGATCAGCAGCAGCGGCAGCAGCGCGAGCCCGGCGCCCGCGAGAATGCCGGTGCGGGCGAGCACGTCCCTGCGCCGGCGCGCCGGGCTGACGGCGAAGCGCGCGAGCGGATCGCCGGATACACCGTGCGCGCTCACGCGCCCGCCGCCGCGTCGGCGAGCCGCCGGGCGCCGCCGGCCTGCTGGGCGTCATCCGGCCCCCGCGCGCCCTTGCGCGACGCTCTGTAGACCAGCAGGCGCGCGGCCGCGTTGACCAGCAGCGTCAGCACGAACAGGACCAGCCCCGCCGCGAACAGCGCAGAGCGATGCACGCCCTGAGCTTCGCCGAACTCGTTGGCGATCGCGGCGGCGAGGCTGTACCCCTGTTCGAACAGATGATGGCCGAGCTTGGGGGCGTCGCCGATCAGGATCGTCACGGCGATCGTCTCGCCGATCGCGCGCCCGAGCCCGAGCATCGCCCCGCCCACGATGCCCGAGCGGCAGTACGGCAGCACCGCCATCCGGATCGCCTCCCAGCGCGTCGCGCCGAGCGCGAGCGCCGCCTCCTTGTGGTCGGCGGGCACCGTCGTCATGACCTCGCGGCTGATCGCGCTGACGATCGGCAGGATCATGATCGCGAGCACGAGCCCGGCGACGAAGTAGTTGGGGATCGTCACCAGGCCGCCGCCGATGAACGGGATGAACGACAGGCGGTCGGCCACCCACTGCTCGGCCCCCTGCAGCTTGGGCGCCAGGAAGAAGATCCCCCACAGCCCGTATACGACCGACGGCACGGCGGCCAGCAGCTCGACCAGCAGCGTCAGCGGACCGCGCAGGCGCCGCGGGCTCAGCTCGACGGCATAGATCGCCGCCCCGACCGCCACGGGCACGCCGATCAGCAGCGCGATGACCGAGGTGATCAGCGTCCCGACCAGCAGCGGCAGCGCGCCGAAGTGTTCCGCGCCCACATCCCAGGGGCTGCCGAACACGAAGCCGAGCACGCCTTCCTTGCTCAGCGCGGGCTGGGCCTGGCCCACCAGCCGCACGAAGAAGTAGACGATCAACGCCAGGATCAGCGCCGCGAGCGCCGTCAGCACGTACTTCAGCGCGCGGTCGGGCAGGCGCGCCAACGGTGACCGCGCCAGCAGCGCGCGCTCACCGCCTGGAATCGAGGCTGCGTCCACCGTCGGCGTCTATTCGAAGCGACGCATCATCCGGTCAGTGCCGCGCCGTTGCACTGCAGTCCCGCCGCGGCTTCCTTCGACTTCGCCAGGATCGCCGCGGGAAGCGACGCGTAGTCGGCCTTGGCGAGGATCGCCTGGCCTTCGCCGAGCCCGTAGCTCAGGAACCTGGCGACTCCCTTGGCTGCGCTTTCGCCTCCGGGGATGGCGGCCTTGCAGAGGTCCTTGTTGACCACGATGAACGTCTGCGAGGTGATCGGGTAGGCGCTCGGCGCGGACGGGTTGGAGATTTTGATGCCCAGGTTCGCGGGCACCACCACGCCTTCGGCCGCCGCGCTGGTCGAGGCGAGCGACGGTTCGACGAAGTTGCCGGACTTGTTCTTGACCGCGGCCGTCGTGAAGCTGTGCTGCAGGGCGTACGCCTGCTCGACGTAGCCAACCGCGCCGCTCGTCTGCTGCACCGCGCCCGCCACGCCCGAGTTGCCCTTGGCGCCCGTGCCGATCGGCCACAGCACGGTCTTGCCTTCGCCGACCTTGCTCTTCCATTCCGGATCCACGTCTGACAGGAAGCCCGTGAAGCCGGCGGTCGTACCCGAGGAGTCAGAGCGGTGGATCACGGTGATCGGCGTGCTCGGCAGCGACACGCCGGGGTTCAGCCCGGTGATCGCGGGGTCGTTCCATGTCTTGATCGTGCCGAGGTAGATGTCGGCGATGACCGGGCCGGTCAGCTTCAGGCCCGCCTTCACACCGGGCAGGTTGTAGGAGACCGTGATCGCCCCGAGGAACATCGGGATCTGTACGGCAGGACTGCCGTTCTTGGCGATCGCCGCCGCGTCGGCCGGCTTCAGCGGCGGGTCGCTGGCGCCGAAGTCCACGGTCTTGGCCTCGAGCGAGGTCAGGCCCGCGCCCGAGCCCACAGCCTGGTAGTTGACATGCAGGCCCGAGCTCGCCAGCTCGGATCCCCACTGTTCATAGACGGGGGCGGCGAACGTCGAGCCGGCGCCGGAGATGGTCGCCGAGACGCCGGTCGTGCCTGTCGAGCTGCCGGAAGAGCCACCGCATGCTGCCAGGCCGAGCGCCAGGGTCGCGGCGCCGCCGAGTATGCCGAGCTTGTGCTTGATCACGTCTTCTCCCTCCGGGGACGGTTCTCTTGGGTTGCCGGGTCGCATCGACTCGGATGCTTGGATGAGCGGCGATCGCGGATGCCCGGTCGCAGGGCACGGGGCGGCAGTCTGGTCACTCGCCAGCGTCGTCGATGTGAAGATTTCGTGAAAGCATGGCGCTCGCGTCCTCGCGCCTAGCCCGCCGGTAGCTTCGCCGGGCGGTTCACGTCGGCGCGCTCGTCGGATTGGCGCGTGCTGACGCCGACGATCGGCTCGGGTGCGGTCTGCGGCGACGCCGCGACACCCTCGCGAGCCGGCTGGGGCTGGAAGCGATAGCCGAAGCCAGGGTGCGTGTGTATGAAACGGCGATCGGGCAACGCCGCCTCGAGCTTGCCGCGCAGCTTGCTGACGTATACATCGACCGAGCGATCCCCCGGACGCAGCTCGCCGCCCCAAACCTCGCCGAACAGCTCCTCGCGCGTCACGATCGCTCCCGTGCGCGCGGCCAGCGCCGCCAGCAGTTCGAACTCCCGCACCGACAGGGTCAATGCCTGGCCCGTCGCCAGGACCAGGCCCTCGCTCAGGCGTATCTCGAGTTCGCCCACATACAGGGTGCTGTCGCTGTCGGTCGTAGCTCCCACGGCGATATAGGCTGGCGTTCAGGCGCTCGCGATGGGTTGAAAAGTCGTGATCGAGCGGTAAACAACTCGTAAAGAGGGCCACAGCGGCCGTCGATCTTCATAATCTGCGCCGATGGTGCGCCTTGGAGCAAGCTGGATCAGGCCGGCCGGTGGGAGTCCGGTCCGGGTAGACGCCGGAGTGCCCGGTAGCAGGCCCCGGTTCGTCGTCGAGAGGCGGCGGGCTGAGCGGGGCGTCGAGAGCCTCTTTGGAGGGAGCAAGCGTGTGGGCTGGGATTGCAGCCTCGTCACAGGAACAATCGGGGAGCCGAGCCGCTCATTTCACGGCGAAGGCCATGTCCGCCAGTCCCAGGTCCGGATCGGGTGCGGTGGGTCCCTGCGGGGTAGGGAGACTTGCACGCGCGCAAGGTCTGATCGCGGAACAAGGGAGGCCCGTCTGGCCAGCCTCGTCAGCAAAGACCGCTCGTATAAGCCGATGGCGAAGTCGAGCGGAGGCCAGCGGGAGTCCGAGGGGGTCGTAGTAGTGAGGATCGGCGTGCAGAACAACGCGCCGGGAGCGAAGGACCCCTGCTTTGATCGCGCGAGCGGTGAGGGTAAGCGGTAGGGCATGGTCGAGACCGCTCGATCCATAAACCCCGCTGGGCGTGAGCCTGGCGACCCCGCCAGCGAAATGGCCCTGGAGGCCACTGGTGGGGATCTGCGAGAACTTCAGCGCAAGCTATGGGTGGCCGCCAAGCGGTCGCCGGGTAGGCGTTTTCACGCCCTGTTTGACCGGATCTTCAGGAGTGACGTCCTTGAGGAGGCGTGGAGGCGCGTGCAGCAGAACAAGGGTGCTGCCGGGGTCGATTCTCAGACGCTGGCGGACGTGCAGGAGTACGGTGCGGAGCGGCTTCTGGCCGAGTTGCAGCGGGACCTGCGCCAGGGGTCTTATCGTCCGCGGCCGGTCCGGCGGGTTGAGATTCCCAAGCCCAAGGGTGGCGTGCGGCCGCTCGGCATCCCGACTGTGAAGGATCGGATTGTCCAGCAGGCCGCGCGTATCGTGCTTGAGCCCATCTTCGAGGCCGATTTCCTTGACGTCTCGTATGGGTTTCGCCCGCGCCGGTCGGCCACTGATGCCAAGGAGGTGTTGCGTCGATCGTTCATCGACGGGCACCGCTTCGTGTTCGAGGCCGACATCCGTGACTACTTCTCCGTGATCGACCATGAGCGTCTGCTCGGGAAGGTCGCAGAGCGGGTCTCGGACCGGTGTGTGCTCAAGCTCGTGCGGCAGTGGCTGCGGGCGGGTGTGATGGAGGAAGGGGTGCTCCGGCAGTCTGTCGCTGGAACCCCGCAGGGCGGCGTGATCTCGCCGCTTCTGTCGAACATCTACCTGCACGCGTTGGACCTCG
Organism: uncultured Solirubrobacterales bacterium; assembly: GCA_963713895.1. Lineage (GTDB taxonomy): Bacteria > Actinomycetota > Thermoleophilia > Solirubrobacterales > Solirubrobacteraceae > Palsa-744. The sequence goes on from OY970210.1 coordinate 741,561, forward strand.
CGTTCGCTGATGGTGTTCACGGCAGGCTCGTCCGCTATGCGGACGACTTCGTCGTGATGTGCAGAAGCGAGGAGCAGGCCTGCGCGGCCGGAGAGCTGGCCAGGCAGGTTCTGGCCGATCTCGGGCTTCAGCTGCACCGGGAGAAGACGAGAGTCGTTGATCTCACCGAAGGCGGGGAAGGTCTCGATTTCCTTGGCTGCCACTTCCATGCCCGCGTGTCGGGCAAGCTGCTGGAGCGCGGCATCCGCCGCTACTACCTCCAGCGCTGGCCCTCACAGGCGGCGATGAAGCGCGTACGCCAGAAGATCAAGGCGATGACCGGCCGAGGCCGTGTCGGCACGGACATCCGCGAGGTGATCTCGTGGCTCAACCCGATCCTGCGCGGCTGGGGCAACTACTTTCGCACCGGCAACGCCGCCATCCGCTTCAACCAGATCGACCGCTATGTCGTGCGTCGCCTGAGTGGCCTGATGCGCAAGCGTTATGGCCGCAACCTGCGACCCGGCCAGTGGCAGACCTGGACGCGCGAGTGGTTCGAGGCCCACGGCCTCTACCGCCTGCGCGGCACCATCCGCTACCCGGCAATCGCGTCGTGACCATCATGAAGATCATCGGCAAGCCGTGTGCGGGAAAACCGCACGCACGGATTGAAAGGGGAATGGGGAAACGGGCCAACCCGGCACCGCGCCCCTGACTACCAATGCGCGTCGACGAGACCCTCACCACCCTGCTCGAGGACGCGGGACGCAACGTCGAGCGCGCCAGCGTGACGCTGCGCGAGCTGCTGGCCGAGTTCCCCGAGCACGCCGAGCTCGCCGGCGAGCTCGCGGCGTGCGAGCAGGAGGGCGACCGCATCACGCACGACATCATCCATCGCATGGGCGGCGGCCGGCATGTGAAGGCCCCGTTCGATGCAGGTGACGGCTACGCGCTCGCCACCGCGATCGACGACATCGTCAACTACATCGAGCAGTCCGCGGCACAGCTCGATCTGTATGGCGTCGAGGCGCCGATGGAGCAGGCCGCGGCGTTTGCCGACGTGCTGGTGGCCGCCGGGGCGCAGATCTCGAGCGCGCTGCGGGGGCTGAACGACGGCGGCGATCTGAGTCCACAGCTGGTCGAGATCCACCGGCTCGAGAACGAGGGCGATCGCCTGCAGCGCGACGCCGTCGCCTCGCTGTTCGCCGGCGGGATCGACCCGATGGTGGTGATCCGCTGGAAGGACATCTTCGAGTCGCTCGAGGCCGCGGTCGATGCCTGCGAGACCGTCGCGCACGTGCTCGAGGGCATCACGCTCAAGCAGCGCCGGGGCTGAGGCCTCCTGGCAGCGCCGGGCTGAGGCGTTCAGCGCCAGCCCACGCGACCAGCTGTCAAGACGCAGGTTTTGCTTCGAGCCGGCCCGCTGAGCGGCCATCGGCGCTCGGCTGCCCTTGGTGGTGCGGCATCACGGCCTCGGCCGCCTCATCCGGCGTGAGGTCGGGGTAGAGCACCCGCACGACGACGATCGCGCAAACGCACCCGACCAGCTGCGCCGCGACGAAGCCGGGCACGGACGCGGGCGCGATGCCGGCGAAGGTGTTGGAGAACATGCGCCCGACGCTGATCGCGGGGTTGGCGAAGCTGGCCGAGCTGGTGAAGAAGTAGGCGGCGCCGATGTACGCGCCGACAGCGGCCGGGGCGATGTGTGCGCGTTTGGTGCGCGCGAGCGAGAAGATCACGAGCAGCAGGCCGGCGGTGGCGATGATCTCGGAGAACAGGTGGGCGGGCGAGGCCCGGTGATGGGTGGAGATGCTGATGGCCGCCAGCGAGAACATGCCGTTTGCCACGACGGCGCCGAGCACGCAGCCGGCCACCTGGGCGGGAAGGTAGGCCAGCGCGTGGCGCCAGCGGATACCGCCGAAGGTCGCGTCGGCGAGCGAGACGACCGGGTTGAAGTGTCCGCCCGACACCGGGCCGAACATGAGGATGATCGTGAACAGCCCGGCTGCCGTGGCGGCGGCGTTCTCGAACAGCTCGAGACCGACGTCGTTCGGCGAGAGGGTCTGCGCGGCGATGCCCGAGCCGATCACGAGCGCCGCGAGGAACGCGGAGCCGAGGAACTCGGCGAGCAGCCGGCGCGGCAGCGGCTGGCTCATGGCCTGCGCACCGGGCGTTCGGGTGCCATGGCCATGCTCACGCCGCGACCACGAGCTTGTCGGCGAGCTCGCCGGGCAGCCCGGCCTCGCGAACCTCGGCGGCGACGGCCTCGGCGTCGTAGGCGACGCGCTCGATCGTCACTACCACGCCCTCGGCGGCCGCCCTGAGCACGGCGAAGGCGCCCCGCGGGTCTGCGTCCTTGGGCTTGCCGACCGAGCCGCAGTTGACGAACAGCACCCCGCAGTACTCATGGACCCACGGTTTGTGGGTGTGCCCAAAGGCCAGGACGGGATCGGGCTCGACGGCGGCGAGACGTTCGTACAGGCTTGCCGGCTTGTCCTCGAACAGGTACTCGTTGACTTTGCGCGGCGAGCCGTGAACGAGATGCACGCCAACGTCGCCCACCGGGAAATGCAGATCGAACGGCAGGCCGCGCATGAAGTCCTGGGACTCCCTGCTCGTGTGGGCGAGCGTCCAGTCCACCGAGAGCTGACCAAGCTCGCGGTCGTGCGGGGTGACATACGCGCAGCCGCAGTCCTCTTCGTCGCGTGCGATGGCGTAGTCGTAGTTGCCGTAGATCGTGGGGATCTCGCGTTCCGCGATCAGCGCGCACACCTCGTTGGGATGCGGGCCGTAGCCGACCAGGTCCCCGCCACAGAACACTCTGGCGATTCCGAGCTGCTCGATCCTTGCCAGGGCGGCCTGCAGCGCGGCGAGGTTGCCGTGGATGTCGGTGATGACCGCAACCGTCTCCGGGTCCTCGGTCACGGGCCCTCCCGGTGGGCGAGCACATCGCAGGTTTCCCCGCGCAGGCATTCGCGCGCTTGGCGGTGTGCGACGGTCACGCCCCGATCGTATTACATAGATAGTCATGAGTGTTAGTGATATAAGTAGATAGATGGCCGTCGATCTGGAGCTCGCACCGAAGCGCAAGCGGCCGGCCGGTGAGCACTGCTGCGAGCCCGTCGTCTATCCCGACGTGGCCCGCGATCACGCGCTGCGGATGGCCGAGGTCGCCAAGGCCCTCGGCGACCCGATCCGCCTGCAGCTCGTCGACGTCCTGCGAAAGCACGCCGGCAAGGTCTGCGTGTGCGAGCTGGTGCCGCTGTTCGACGTCTCCCAGCCCACGCTCTCGCACCACCTGAAGAGGCTGCGCGAGGCCGGGATCGTGGCCTCCGAGCGCCCCGGACTATGGGCCTACTACTACGTCATTCCCGACGCGCTGAAGGAGCTCTCCGCGTGGCTGACATGATCACGGCCGAGACCACCGCCGATCCGTGCTGCACAACCGTCCAGCAGGCCGCGTGCTGCGAGCCCAACGAGAAGGCCGGCTGCTGCGGGCACGGCGCGGGCTGCGGCTGCCATGCCGGCGCCGGCGCGGTCGATCAGCCGAACGTGCTCGGGGGCGCGCTCGCTTCGAGCTGGGCCCCGGTGGCTGAGCCGATGAGGAACACGTGGAACGGGACCGACGCGCCCGCGGCGACTTCGGCCAACACCGCCCTGCCGGCCGCGACGATCGTGCCCGCGCGGCGCGCGGTCACGTAGACGACGAGCTGGCGCTGGGCGACGGTCGAGACGTTGTGCACGGTGCCGGAGACTTCACCCGTGGACGGTTCGGCCAGGCGTGCGCCTTCGACCTTGGTTCGCGGTTCGGGACCGCGTGCCGCCATGGCTTCGCCGACCACCGCGCTGACGCGCGCCGGTCCCCCGGCAGCCGGGACCTGATCGTCCACCCACGTCACGGTGCCGTGCGCCGGTATCGAGGGGACCTGCGTGAGCGCCGCTTCCAGGCCCGCCGTGTTGTTCTGGTACACGGTCTGTCCGGCCGAGCTGCGCACCGTGATCGCGATCGGCACCGAGAGCAGTGCGTGGGCCGAGGCGTTGCCGACGGTCACGGCTGCGGCGGCGCCTTCGGAGTCGTGCACGACGGTGGCGTCCAGCACGTGGACCTGGGTGCTTGCGTGGGTGATCGACAGTCCCTTCTGCACCAGCACCGGGTGCTTGGCTTTTTCGCGCTTCGCCGCCGCTTCCAGCTTCGCGCTCTCTTCCTGGGTGCTCTCGCAGCCGCCGAGCGCCAGCGTGAGCAGCGCGAGCGCCGCCACGGCCCAGCGGCTCATCCGCGCCCGCATACTTCGCCCCGGCGCTGCCACGGCCCGGCGGCTCATCCGCGCCCGCATACTTCGCCCCGGCGCTGCCACGGCCCGGCGGCTCATCCGCGCCCGCATGCTTCGCCCCGGCGCCGGCCTGCTTCCCGGGCTCACCCGAACGCGCCGCCGACTCACCCGAACGCGCCGCTGATGTAGTCGCGCGTGCGCTGCCTGGCCGGATGCTCGAAGACCTGCTCGCTGGTCCCGTACTCGACGAGCTCGCCGAGATGCATGAACGCCACGTGGTCGGCCACGCGCAGCGCCTGCTGGAGGTTGTGCGTCACGATCACGATCGCCACGGTCTCGCGCAGGCCCACGATCAGCTCCTCGATCGTCGCGGTGGAGATCGGGTCGAGCGCCGAGCAGGGCTCGTCGAGCAGCAGCACCTCGGGCTGAGCGGCGAGCGCGCGGGCGATGCACAGGCGCTGCTGCTGCCCGCCGGACAGCGCCAGCGCCGAGCGACCCAGGTCGCCGGCGACCTCGTCGTACAGGCCTGCTCTGCGCAGCGCGTCCTCCACCGCGCCCTCGAGCTCGCGGCTGTGTCGCCGCCGGCGCCGTCCCCGCGGGGGGCTCTGCTCGGCCAGGGCATAGGCGACGTTGTCGAAGATGCTCATCGGGAATGGATTCGGCTGCTGAAAGACCATCGACACGCGCCGGCGCAACGCGTTGACCTCCAGCTCGTGGATGTCGGTTCCGTCCAGTGCGATCCGACCGGCTCGCGCCGCTCCGGCGGTGATCTCCGTCAGGCGGTTCAGCGAGCGCAGCAGCGTCGTCTTGCCGGACCCCGACGCGCCGATCAGCGCGAGCACCTCGCCCTGACGCGCGGGCAGGCTGACGTCGCGCACCACCCAGTTATCGCCGTAGGCAAGCCACACCGATTCGACGCGCATCCGCTCGCGCGTCTGCGCGACTGACCGCCCGGGCCCCCGCGCGCCCTTGGTGGTGGGCGCCGTGGTCGGCGACCGGGCCGGCGCCGCGGGTCCCGACGGGGCAAGCCCTGAGGCTGCCGCCGCGGCGCCTCCGTTCGGGTTGGTCGCGGGCGTCGTGGCGCCCGGGTCGCGGTCGAGCACGAGCCGGCGCACAGGCGGCGGCTTCACCTGGTCCATGTCATCCCCTCGGCTCCCCGGCGGGCAGCACTCTGCGGATGAGTCCCCAGTCGCCCGGGTGTCGCCACCAGCTGCCACCCGTCCGATCGGCCTGACGACCCGTGCTGGTGATCCGGGTCACGAGGAAGTTGAGCGCGAGCACGATCATCAGCAGCACGAACGCGGCGGCGTAGGCCTTCTGGTGGGCGTTGCCCTCGCCGGCCGGAGAGTTGTAATAGACGTAGTTGGTCAGCGTCGAGCCCGTGCCGCGCAACAGGCCCAGCACCGGCACGCCGTTCGCGGGTTCGGTCTTGAGCGTCGCGGCCAGCAGGATGATCACGATCGCGGTGTCGCCGATGATCCGGCCCATGCCCAGCACGATTCCTTCGGCCATGTTCGGGCGCACGGAGGGCAGCAGCACATGGCGGATCGTGGTCGCGCGGGTCTTGCCCAGCGCGGCGGATGCCTCGCGCATGTGGTTCGGAATCAGGGCCAGGCCCTCGCGCGTGGCCCCGACGATCAGCGGCAGCGCGAGCAGCGACATCATCGCGCCGGCGGTCAGGAACGAGGTTCCCGTGACCGCTCCGCCGGCGGTGCTCTGGGACAGGAAGCCGAGGAAGCTCTGGCTGAAAACCAGCAGCCCGAAGATCGCGAGCACGACGCTCGGCGCTCCGGCGATCATCTCGACCGCCGACTCGACCGCGCGCGCCAGGCGACTCGGCCGGCCGTACTCGCTCAGCCACGCCGCCAGCGCGACGCCGATCGGGGCGGCGATCGCGATGCCAACCGCGGTGATGATGAACGTGCCCTCGAGCGGATCGAGAAAGCCGCCCGCTTTGCTCTGCTGCAGGGAGGGCGCCGGCGAGCTCACGAGCAGGTGCAGGCTCAGGTAGGACAGCCCCTGTATCAGCATGTACAGCACGATCGCCAGCGCGATCGCGGCCAGGGCGATCCCCGAAGCCCAGCACGACAGATAGCCCAGGCGATCGATCAGCGGCCAGGAGGCGGTGCTCTGGCGGGGCGGGCGCACAACGCTCAGGCCCGCCGGCGGACCGCTGCTGGGCGCGGCAGGGGCGAACGTACTCATTTCAGGCGCCGCTGCAGGTCGTGACCGGACCTACATGGACACGCAGGTATTGGAGGCCCGCCCACCCCGGCAGGTATTCGAGGCCCGCCCACCCCGCGGCGTGTGCTGCGCACACAAGCGACCGAGGACGCCGATCCAGCGCAGCCCTGCGTGTTCATGCGCGGATCCCGTAGCGCTTGAGCGGTTGCTTGGCCGCCCAGCCGGCGAACGACAGCAGCGTCGCGCTGACCAGCAACACAGCGCCCATCGCATACAGCGTGTGGCTCATCGGGCCGATCGTCAGGCCCTCGGATTCCTGGAAGATCGTGGCCGCCAGCGGCCGGACCGGCTCGAACAGGAACGTGAGCCCGTCGAGCGGGTTGGCGGCGAAGCCGCGCGAGCCCGCGACCATCGCGAGCATGATCGCCTCGCCGAGCGCGCGCGCCGTGGCGAGCACCGTGGCAGCGACGATCGCCGGGCGCGCGGTGGTCAGCGACACGCGCACGATCGTGCGCCAGCGGTTGACCCCGAGCGCCGCCGACCCCTCCTTCCACGAGGCCGGCACGGAGGCCAGCGCGCCCGCGATCAGCGCCACCATGATCGGCGTCACCATGATCGCCAGGATGATGATGGCGAGCATCAGGTTCGCGCCGTTGAGCTGAACCACGTAGATGACCGACTGCTTGCGCGCATTGCTGATCAGGTGATCTTCGATCAACGGCGCCAGCGCCAGGATCGCGACCAGGCCGTACACCACCGACGGCACGCCGGCGAGCAGCCGCACGATCGGCTCCAGCGTACGTCGCACGCGCGCGGGGGCGAACTCGGTCAGGCAGATCGCCGCGAGCGTGGAGCCCACCAGCGCGATCAGCACCGCCGGAACGGCCGTGATGATCGTCCCCCAGATCAGCGGCCACGCGCGCAGGTACAGGATCGAGTGCCCGGGCAGCGCGACGCCTTCGTCCATCGCCCGCAGCTGGGTGTCGACGTTGCCGCCCGAGCCGAACCAGCTCAGGCCGTTGGCCTGAAACGACGGCCACGCCTTGATGAACACGGTGACCACCATCGCGGCGATCAGCACGAGCGTCAACGCAGCCAGCGCGCGGAGCATGTGCTCCGCGCGCCTGTCGTGGCCGGCGGCTCCGCCGAAGCGCGTCCGCAACGAGCGGTGTGCAGCCTCGGCGGGCATCATCTCCGGCGAGCTAGTAGACCGCGATCCAGCTCGAGTTGATGATCGCTTTGGTGGTCTTGTTGCCGCTCGTGACCCATTTGATGAACTTCGCCGCTTCCCCTTTGGGGGCTCCTTTGGTGACCATCCAGAAGTTACGCACTCCCTCGTACTGGCCGGAGCGGGCGTTGCGCAGGTTGCACGCCACGCCCTGGTAGGCGACCGGGTTGACGCCCGCGGTATACGCGAAGGAGACGAAGCCGATCCCGTGTTCGTCCTTTTCGACGTGCAGCTGCTCGAGCCCGTTGGATGCCTCGGCCACGGCGCTCGGCGAGATCTTCAGGTATTCGCCGAGGAAGATGTGCTGGAAGGCGTCCTCGGTACCGGATGCGCTGGTGCGCTGGAACAGGTCGATCGGACCGGAGACCTTCGCTCCCGGCACTTCGCTCCAATCATGGATCTTGCCCGTGAAGATGCCTTCCACCTGCTGCTGGGAGAGATCGGACAGGGGGTTGTGGTGGTTCGTGATAATGCACACGCCGTCGCGGGCGAGCTTGGTGAACACCAGGCCTTCCGGGTCCACGCCGATGATCGGGTCGCGCGAGGAATCGCCGATGTCCAGAGTGCCGTTGTTGGCGCCGCTGATGCCGATGTCCGACTGGCCGCCGCTGACCCTCGGCGCGGGGATCTTCGGATAGGCCTTGTGGTAGGCGGCGGCCAGTTTCTGCATCAGCGGAAGCACTGAGGTCGAGCCGCCGATGATCAGCTGCTTGGCCGCCGCGACGGCGGGCACGGCGATGACAAGCGCCACGATCACGGAGAGGATCAGGGTTCGGTATGCGCGCACGGTGCTTGAGCTCCTTTGCTGACTGATGTGTTGGCGAGGTCTTCGACGTCCGGCGCGTCGGCCTGGGGCCGACGCGCTGAACGCTCAACAACGCCGATCGCGGATCGATGCGCTACGCGGCGCAGAACGTCTCCGGCTCGCAAGACTGTCGGTCGAGGGTTTGCATGATGTGTCGTTTTTGTGAACGCCATTGCTTTTCCCGGCGCGTCGTGTGACGCTGGCGCCCGCATGAGCGACCACCAGAGTTCCCCTGGCGGGCCGGACTCCTCCGACTCGGGGTCAACGAACGGCCTGCGCCGCTCGGAGGTGCCCGCGGTACGCTCGGGCCTGGCTCATCGCCGCAACCCCGTGCTCGTGACGCTCGGCGACATGGGGCGGGGCGCAGCCCGGTTTGCCTTCCGCGATCCGCTGGCGCTGTTCCTGCTGCTGGCGTCGATCGGCCTGGCGGTCGCCTTCGCCGTGCTGCTCGGCGCCATCAAGCCCAGCAGCGCCGGGATCCAGGTGCCGATCAGCACCGTCCAGCAGCTGGCCAAACGCCACGAGATCGCCAACGCCGTCCTGCTCGACCACGACAACCGCGTCGAGCTCACCACGAGACCGGCTCCCGTCGTCGTGACGAAGACCAAGGCGAAGAAGAAGGCTTCGAGCGGCGCGCCGGGCTCGTCGAGCTCAACGCCCGCGGCCTCGTCCTCGTCGTCCTCGGGGACGGCAGCCGGCTCCCCGACGGCGATACCCGAACTGGCGTCCGGCGCCGCCCCCGCGAGCTCGTCCGGCACGACGCTCGAAACCTCGGTGCTGGCGCGCGCGCGCCTGCACCTGCTGCTGTGGGCCTCCTATCCGGCGTCCGGCGCGCAGACCCAGCAGCTGCTGCGCGAACTCGAGGAAAGCGCCGCGACCGTGACGGTCGATCAGCAGGCGGGCAAGGGCACCAAGACGATCATCGTCCAGTTCCTGATTCCGATCCTGTTGCTCGTCTGCCTGTTCTCGCTGTTCATGCGCCTCGGCGGCGAAGGCGGCGCCGCCGGCGGGATCGCGTCCTTCTCGCAGTTCACGGGCAAGGGCCGGCGCAAGGGCAAGGGCACCAGGGACGCCATCACGTTCGCCGACGTGGCCGGCGCGGGGGAGGCGGTGGCCGAGCTGCGCGAGATCCGCGACTACCTGGCCGACCCGAGCAAATACCTGCGCGTGGGCGCGGCCGCGCCGAAGGGCGTGCTGCTCGTGGGGCCGCCGGGCACGGGCAAGACGCTGCTGGCCAAGGCCGTCGCCGGCGAGGCCGACGCGGCCTTCTTCTCGCTGTCGGGCTCTGACTTCGTGGAGTCGCTGGTCGGCGTCGGCGCGGCACGGGTGCGCGACCTGTTCCGCAAGGCCCGCAAAGCGGCCCCGGCGATCATCTTCATCGACGAGCTCGACGCCGCCGGGCGCAAGCGCGGCGCCGGCATCGGCCAGGGCAACGACGAGCGCGAGCAGACGCTCAACCAGATCCTCGTGGAGATGGACGGCTTCGCCGGAGACGGCGGCCTCGTCGTGATGGGCGCCACCAACAGGCCCGACATCCTGGACCCCGCGCTGCTGCGGCCCGGGCGTTTCGACCGCCAGGTCGTGATCGACACCCCGGACGTGCATGGGCGCCTGGAGATCCTGCGCCTGCACGGCGGCAAGCGGCCGATGGCGCCTGACGCCTCGCTCGAGGAGGTCGCGCGCCAGACCCCCGGCTTCAGCGGCGCGGAGCTCGCCAACGTGATCAACGAGGCCGCCCTGCTGAGCGTGCGCGACGAACGCGCCGAGCTCAGCCAGGCGACGCTCGAGGAGGCGATCGACAGGGTCGTGGCGGGGCCGGCCAAGCACCACATCCTCAGCGAGCAGGAGCGCTGGCTGATCGCGATCCACGAGGCCTCGCACGCGGTCGTGACCGATGCGCTCGGGCACGCCACGTCGACGCGCAAGCTTTCGATCGTGGCGCGCGGGCGCCAGCTCGGGACCGCCGCGCACATGCTCACCGACCGCGACCAGGTGATCATGACCGAGCCCGACCTCAAGCGCCAGCTGATCTCGGTCGTGGCGGGGCTGGCGGGCGAGCGCATCGCCTTCGGGCACGTCTCGACCACCGTCAACGACGACCTGCACGCCGCGACCGCGCTGGCGCGCAGCATGGTCACCTCGTTCGGGATGTCCGAGGCGCTCGGCCTCGTGACGATCGGCGAGAAGAGCGGCGAGGTCTTCCTCGGCGCCTCGCTGCAGGACCTCGGCTCGGTCGGGCCGGAGACGCTCAACCTGATCGACAACGAGGTCGAGCGTTTCGTCGGCGACGCCGAGGCGCGGGCCGCCGTGATCCTCGACCGCAACTGGAACACCGTCGAGGAGACCGCCACGGCGCTGCTCGAGCAGGAGACGCTCTCGGGAGTAGCGCTCGATGCTGTGCTCTCCACGGTGCAAGAGGTGACCCTGGATGAGCTGACGCAGGTGCGCAGAGCCGCGCCCCCGCGCTTCACCACTCGCGACCCCGGTCAGGCGTCGTGACCTGGTGGCCGAGAGCTCGTGAGCAAGCGGCGAGTTTCGCGAGCTGGGCCGCTACGGTCGCCGTGTGGATCGCATGAGGCTCCGCCTGCCCTCGCCGGCCATGATCATCGCGCTAGTCGCGCTCGTGTTCTCCACGACCGGCCTGGCCGACGCCGCGCGCCACGCCGTGGCCAGCGTGATCGCGGGCCATCCCGTCAGCTCCAAGCCACGTGCCGGCGGCATCCTGACGCTGGGCCGCAACCGGAAATTCCCGGCCTCGGCGATTCCCACCGTCGGTAACGCGAAGGAGGTGGGCGGCAAAACCGCGGCCGAGCTGGAAGGCACCTGCCCGCCTGACTCCATCAGCGTCGGCGGCGGCTCGGGCAGCTGGTGCATGGAAACGACGGTCTATCCCCTGACGAACGCCGACGTGGGCAAGAACAACTTCATGTGGGCCAGCAGGAAGTGCGAGGAAGTGGGCGGCTGGCTGCCGTCGGCCTCGGAACTGGTCGGCGCGGCGTCGTTTGTCAAGCTCGAGTCGGTGATCCACGACTCACAGCTGACCGCCACGATCGACCTCGACCCGACGCGTGGGCTGAAAGACGAACGCGAGATGACATCCACGCTGGTCACGACCGAAGCGGGCTCGCAGGCGGCCGGGTTCGAGGGCGTCAGCGAAGGCGCGACCGGCGATCCGCGCCAGGGCCAGGCCAATCCGGTGCCCTTGCCCGCCAACCCCTATCCCGAATCACTGCAGTACGTAGATGTCTACGACAACTTCCAGAAGGGGGGCTTCGCCGGCTCTCAGCCGGTGATCGAACCCCAGAACTTCCGCTGCGCCTACAACAAGACACCGGGCGCGGTGAGCAAATCTGAATCCTGAGGCGATGGCGTGGGCCTTGGCAGCCCTGGACCGGGGACCACTGCAGCCGAATCGTAATCATTTGGTGAAACCGAGCCTGGAGCGACGCTCGACTCGGGCGCATCTCCTATCTTGGCCGTCGATGAGCCTCGCAGCCGTGCCGACCCACCGCCTGCTCGCGCGCGGATGGCGCAGGGCCGTGCTCGTGATCGGGCAGGTCGCATTCGCTCTCGTCCTCGCGCTCCACGCTCAGCCGGCGCGCGCGGTGATCCTGCCGGCGCAGACGATCGACGGGCCGAGCCAGGAAATCGTCGGCTTTGGCGGCGTCGCCATGGCCGAAGACGGCACCGGCGGGCTGGTCTACCTCAAGCGCGTCAACGGCGTCGCGCACGTGTTCGTCTCCCGCTACATGGAAGGACATTGGCTAGCGCCGATCCGGGTCGATACCGAAGAGCCCTTCGGCGCGAGCTCGCCGCGCATCGGCGCGGCGAACGGGGGGGAGCTGATCGTCGTGTGGGCGACGCCGTTTGCGACCCACGAAGAAAAGCCGGTGTACGAGCTGCTCGGCGCCGAGCTCGGCCCCGGCGGCACGCAGTTCGGGCCGGCGATGATCATCGACGGAAACATCGAAGAAGCGACCGGGACGAGCCCCGATCTGGCGGTCAGCTCGACCGGGTACGCCGACGTCGTCTACAGGGTCGTCGAGCCGAACAACACCAGCGTGCCGCTGCTGCGCCCCGGCGACGTGGTCGAGCAGGTGCGCGTCGCGCACTTCGACGGCGAGCGGTGGTCGAGCCTGGGCGCGATCAACCGCGACCCGGGCGTCTCGATGCGCCCCCCCGCGCCGGCCAACGCGCCGCAGGTCGCGATTGGCCCGACCGGCAACGGCGTGGTCGTCTGGCAGGAGCCGAACATCGAAGGCGTCGCGCGCATCTGGGCAAGGCGCCTGTTCGGGAGCACGCTCGACTATGTGATGCCGGTCAGCGCCGAAACCTTCAACGGTGCGCCGATCGGCCAGGACGCCGAAGCGCCGAGCGTCGCGGTCACCTGGCTGGGGCAGGCCGACGTCGCCTACCGGCAGAGCGGCGGCCCCGGCTCGCCGCTGCCGGGACCGCGGATCTTCCTGAACATCCTGCCCAACGGCGAATCGACCAGCGGCTCGGAGTTCCTTGGCGCCGGCATCGCCGACAACGCGGTGCCCGGCAGCGAGTCGGCGTCGATCGGGCCGCCGAGCATCGACATCGACGAAAAGGAAGACGTGCGGCTGCTGTATGACTCGGACGGCACGCCGCGCGTGATCGAGGGCACGGACAAGGGGCTGACAGCCGCGCTGTCGCTGGGGCCGCCCTTCGCCGGCAGCGAAACCTCGGCGAGCGTCATGAACCCGCAGGGGGGAGGCGTCTCGGCGTGGCCGAGCGCGGACGCGCAGGGTAACCCGGCGGTGGCGGTGCGCGAGGACTTTCCGACCGGAGCCGCGCAGACGGGGCTGGTGAGCGGCGGCGCGGGCGGGGAAGTGGCGGAACTCGCGGTCGGGCGCTCGGGCCTCGGCGACGGGCTGATCGGCTTCCGCCAGGGGCCGTTCGGCAACGCCGCGATCGTCGCGGCAACGGTGAGCGCACCGCCGGCCGAACTCGTGATGAGCGTGCCCAAGGGCTGGATCAATCCATCCCAGGCGACGATCAGCTGGCAGTCGGCGGTCAGCGCCGACGGGCCGCTGCGCTACGCGGTCGTGCTCGACGGCCGTCGCGAGGACGCTCCCACGGGGGCCTCGAGCCTGCGTCTGAGCCCGCGCGTGCTCAGCGCGGGGAGCCACAGCGTGCAGCTGCTGGCAACCGACATCAACGGGGAGTCAACGCTGTCCTCGCCCTCGCCGCTGCTGGTCGACGGCCCGCCGAATGTGACGATCACGCGCGTGCGGGGAGGTTTCGGCGTCAGCGTGCGCGTCAGCGACTCCTACGCCGGCATCGACACCACCGACGTGAGGGTCAGCTTCGGCGATGGCCACAGCGCCGCCGGCCGAGCTCGCGTCCGCCACCGCTACGCCCGCGCGGGCGTCTACAGGGTGGTGGTCCGCGTGCTCGACAAGCTCGGCACGGCCAGCGTCGAGAGCCGGTGGGTGAGCGTGCGATGAGGCGCCTCACCGCACGCGTCGCATTCGGCTCCGTGAATCTCCTCGCGGCCGCCGCGCTGCTCTGTGCCGCGCCGGGAGCCGCCGGCGCGGACGTGTTCGGGCCGATCTCGCTGGTCTCCGAGGGCACCGTCGGCGGGGGCCGGCCCCAGCAGGCCGAATACGCCCACGATGCGGCGATCTCGGGGAACGGCCAGTATGTCGCCTTCGACGGGTCGGTCGGCGGCGTGACCGGCGTGTGGCGGCGCAATCTCGTGAGCGGTGCGATCGAACAGGTGGTGGGCGGTGACGCGGAGCTGCCCTCGATCAGCGAAGACGGACGCTACATCAGCTTCACGGGCACAGAAGATCTCGCGCCGGAAGACGAAGCTCACGGCGTCAACGTGTGGGTCCGGGACATGGACCCCGGCCCGGGAGAACCCGAGTACATCCTGGCCTCGGCGGTCAACCACTCCAGCAAGGACCTCACGTACGCGTATGGCGAAAATTCGGCGAGCGAAGAACTCAAATACGGCGCGGTCGCCGCCGGGCGCTCGGCGATCAGCGCAAACGGGCGGCAGGTGGCGTTCGTGACGACCGCCGTGTCGGACCTGGTGCTGAGCCCGGCCGAAGAAGACGGCGAAGAAGCGCTTCATGTGCGGACCCCGGCCTTTCAGGTGGCCGTCCGTGACATCCCGCTCGGGGAAACCACCCTCGTCAGCGGAGAATACGAACCGCTGACCGGGGAAACGACGGACAGGCCTGTGTCGGCCGAAGAACGCGGTCTCCCCATCGGCGCGGTCTACCCCGGCCAGCGGAGCTTCGGCACTGTGCCCGCCAACGGAGGCTGGCAGCACGGTCCGCCGGGCGCCTCGATCAGCGCCGACGGATCGACCGTTGCGTGGATGGGGCAGAACATCGGCCAGCAGGCGCGAATGCTTCCAGGCGAATCGCCGTCGCCGCTGTACACCGAGCCGTTGTGGCGACGGATCGCGCCGGGCTCGCGGACGCCCATCGAGCGGGTGACGGGCGGCTCGGACCCCGGCAACCCGGCCTGTGTGGCGAGCGGCGAGCTCGGGTCGGCCGCGGCCTGCGAAGGCCCGTTCAAAGTCTTCCCGCAACCGTTTGAAGCGGGCAAGACCCCCGGGATATGGAGCGAAGCGGGCAGCGGCGGTGGCCAGGGCAACCCCGTGCCGCGACTCAGCGAAAACGGGGAAGACGTGGCGTTCATCAGCACGGCGCTGCCGGTGGCGATCGGCGCCGGCTTCGGCACCGAAGATGCCGGCGAGCCGGCCGACCTCTATGTGGTGAACATGCGCGCGGGGCTGACGCGTGATCAGGCGATCACCCCGCTGACGAGGATCGGGGGCGTAAACGAAGCCGCCGCCGAGCCGATCACCGACTTCGACATCTCCCCGAACGGCGAACAGGTCGCGTTCACCACCGCGCGCATCGAATTCCCGCTGGGCTCGCCCGCGTACGTCAGCGAACCGGCGGCGGAAGCCGGCGAGAGTGAACTGTTCGACGCCGACCTCGGCAACGACACCGTCACCCGCGTCAGCCGCGGATTCGACGGCGGCCCGAGCGAACAGCCGCACCCGTCGAAGGTCGCCATCGGAGGGCGTGACCCCTATCAGCACGGATTCTCAACCCCCACCGTCGGCGCGCAATCGCCCTCGTTCACCAGCAACGGCGAGGAGCTCGCGTTCTCGTCGACCGCCTCGAACCTGGTCTACGGTGACGGCAACACGCCGCCCGGCGCGAGCGTGCCCGAAGCGCTTCCCGACGGCAGCGACGCGTTCGTGGTGCCACGAGAGACATTCAAATCGCTTCCCACGCCGCAGGACATCTCCCCGGCGCCCGAGCCGCGCATCGAACCGGCGTGGCGGCTCGGCGCGACCGCGCTCACGCGCTCCAACGGCAGCGTCCTGCTCTATGTCCTCACACCGGGGACGGGCACGTTGCGCGCCGGCGCCAGCAGCTCCGTTCGCGTCAGCCTGGTCTCGCCGTCACGCTCGGCGCGTGGCTCACGCCACAGCGCGCACCGGCATTCGGCGCACCACGCGCGCGCGCGCGTGACCGTTCTCACCCGCACCGTGGCCAGCGCCAGCAAGCTCGCCCGGGCTGGTGGCGGGGAACTGCTGACGCTGGTGCTGAACCTCACCAAGCCCTATGCCGGGCTCGCCTCGCGCGGCGGCGGGCTGTCGGCGAACGTCAGCCTGACCTTCGCGGCTCCCGGACATGCGACGTTGCGTGACAGCCTCCCCGTGACGTTCCGGCGCACGGCCAAGCCGGCTGCGTCCAAGGCCCGCCGGTCCAAGGCCGCCCACCGGTCCAAGCCCGGCGCGGGCTCGTCGAAGGCCAGGCGGCGATGACCTCGCGGATCCTGTCCCTGCCCGCCGGCCTGGCTGTTTCGCTAACTGTCGCGTTCGCCGCGGCGAGCGCTCCGGCCGCCGCGCTAGAAGCGACGTGGCGGCTGGAACAGCCGCCGCCGCCGCCCCCGCCCGTGGGCGTCCCGGGATCCTCGCTGCCGATCCCCCTGGGTGAAATCGGCGACATCGAGTTCTGGGCGCCGAACCGCGGGCTCTTGATCACACGCGGCAACGAACCGACGATCCCGTCGGGTATATGGGCCTACAACGGTGTCGAATGGCACGAGCTCGCCACCATCTGCGGAGCCACGGACGGGAGCATCGCGTGGGCGGGGCCAGGCGAATTCTGGACCGTCTCGGACGGCCGCGCCGGGCAGGCCCACGTGCTCCATGCCGGCGTCGAACAGGCGCCTCCGCTGGAAGACAACACGCTCTGTCACTTCGCCGGCGGCCAACTCGTCGCCTCCTACGCGCACCCCGCCTTCGAAGCGGACTCCTACCAAGCGATGCACGGAGCGGCGTGTCTCGGCCCGACCGACTGCTGGTTCGGCGGCGACCCGCTGCCCGAACCGCAGATCGGCGCCTTTCACCTGCACTGGAACGGAAGCTCGCTCGAAGTCGAACCGTACCCCGGCGAAGGGCATGCGGTGGAGGACATGCAGGCGTTCGAAGGGCACGTCTACGAGGGCGTTCGCATCGCCTCCGGCGATGCCATGCTCAACCCGGAACAGATCGAACTGCCCGCCCTGCACAGGATCAACCCCGAAGGTGTGCAGCCTACGTTCCAAGCTGAAAGGGGTCTGCCGCTGTACGGCGGCGACGAGCTCGCCGAAGCGCTCGGTCCCTTGCGTCTCTCGGTCGCCGAAGGTGCCCTGTGGGCGGCCGCGGGGGCGGAACGCCCTGAACACGGCGAACCCGGTCAGGTGACCGTCGTGCGTCGCGTCGGGCACGAATGGCGCCAGCTGATCGGTCCAGAACACCCGCTCGGCCCGATCCTCCCGAGCGATCAGGCCGAAGAACAGGAGCTGCTCGGTGGCGAAGCGAAGACGGCGCCGGTGAGCGCCATCGCCGCCGAACCGCATACCCGCGACGCCTGGCTTGCGCTCGCTCCGGTCAAGGCCTCGAGCGCCGAACGCAGCCCCGACCAGCGCGCCGTGCTCGTGCACGTCTCCGCCGAAGGCGCCGTGCTGGGAGAGGTGACGCTGCCGTCGGCCGGCGAACAGGCGGAAGGCGTCGGACCCGAGGGCGCCGCGGCCAAGCTCACGTGCCCGGCGGCGGGCGACTGCTGGCTTTCAACCACGCGGGGCTGGCTGTTTCACCTGGCCCCCGAAGGCCAGCGCACCCTCCCGCGCGACGAACATGAATCCGAATACTTCACGGGCCTCGTCACCTACCGCCCGCCCGATCAGGGCCTGCCGCAGGTCGCCCCGGACGCGCCTCCCGCCGACGACTCGGGCTTGCTGGAAGAAGCTCCAGACTATGGGGGCACGTTCGCGGAAGCCAAGGTCCCGGCGATCGAAGCCACGGTGGAGGCCCCGCTGCTCTCGGACCTGCACACCCGCCTGCTGCGAGGGACGACGCTCGAACTGCGCTTCCATCTCGCGGTCAAGGCGCGCGTGCGCCTGCTGGGAGAGCGAGGCAAGAAGGTCGTCGCAAGCACCCCCATGCGCACGCTGCAGGCGGGCAACCGCAAGCTGCTGCTGCGCCTGGACCGCCACAAGTGGCCGACGAAGCTGTCGCTGCAGACGCACGCGCTCGCCCCCTTGCCGGCGACGACCGTCAAGGAACCAGTGGGCGGGCCAGAACACGGCGGGGGCGCGGGCTCGAAGACGATCTCGACCGGCCTGAAGGTGCTGCCCCAGGTGCCCCCGTTCGCGCGACCGGGATCGCTGCCTTGAGGCGATTGCCCGAACGGGCAGCCGCGGCGCTCGTGCGGCAGGCCCCGCTGGTCGCCGGGCTCGTTCTCGCGGGCGCGCTGGCGCTTGCGTTGATGGGTCGACTACCCGGTTCGGACAAGGTCTCGCCCGCGGCCGCCCAGCCCTCCTCGGGAGAAGTCACCGCCCAGACCGATGCCTCGGTCCCCGCCTCCGGCGTCACGATGATCGGAGCCACGCCCGAAGAACCGGGGGCGCCGGGGCGCTACGAGACATGGGGCGTGGGCAGGCGCGGCCAGGGCGGCAACCACGTGCTCGTGCGCTACTACGCCCATCCAACGCCGAGCGGCTCGGAAGAAGGCAGTTGGACGCTCGGGCCGGAACTGCCCGCGGGCTTCGTCCCGCTGAACGACAACCCGCTCGAAGGGGAGATGACCCCCGGCGGCGCCGGGGTGCTCGCGGGCACGATCGCCAAACGGCAGGTCCTGCTCGTGCGCAAGCCGGGCGGCGCCTTCGCGCCCACCGCGCCGGTGCCCGTCGAAGGCGAAGCAGGGGGGAAAGGCGAAGCAGGGGGGAAAGGCGAAGCAGGGGGGAAAGGCGAAGCAGGGGGGAAAGGCGAAGCAGGGGGGAAAGGCGAAGCAGCCGGCAAAAGTGAAAAAGCCGGGAAGGGCGAAGTAGGAGCAGGCGATGATGCGGGCAAAGGCGAGGAAGCCGGGAAGGGCGAAGGAGCGGGGAAAGCCGATGCGGGGACAGGCGAAGAACCTCTGCTGAAGACGGACGAAGCCCTGTACGGCGCCAAGCGCGCTCCGCTGATCGCCCCGCTCGAAGAAGAAGGCGGGGCCGCGGGGGCCCTGGTGGTGCCGGTGGACACCGCGCCGGGGGCGGGCGTCGAGGATCAGGTGCTGCACTGGGACGGCACGCGCTGGAGGCGCGAGCCGATCGAGATACCGGCCAAGAGCGCGGAAGAATTCCGCGTGCTGGCGATCGGCGCGAGCTCGCCGAACAACGCCTGGCTGCTCGCGCAGCTTGCCTCGGGCTCCTCCTATCCCGCCGGCGCGGTCGCGCTCTTCCGCCGCGTACCGGAAGGAACCGGATCGTGGGTCTGGAAGCCGGTCGCGCTGGGCGGCAGCCCGGGCGAAGAAGCCGACCCGCTGAGCATTCCCGTACAGGGCGGCGAAACGAAGCCCTTCACCGTCGCCGGCACGGGCGAAACGCCGACCGTCACGGCGCAGCTGCTCACCGTCACGAGCGACGGCGTATGGATCGACGGGGAGCGCGGCGACATCAGGCAGGGCATCACCGAAGCTCCGCCGTCCACGACGCTGTTCTTCAAGCCCGAAGGCAGCGAAGCCGCCGGACGGGTGCAGGCGAGCTGGTGCTGGCTGCCCCCGAGCGCGCCCGCGGGGACGCCGGCGTGCGACTACGCGCTGCCCGAATCGCTGCCGACCAAGTTCTCACGCAGCTTTGCCTGGCCGAGCGCGGGCCAGGAATTCGGCACGCGCGTGATCACCGGCCTGCCCGAAGGGGTGAGCCTGCGCCTGGAAGGCGACTCGTTCACGCGCGTGCTCTCGCTCGGAGAAGGAGGCGGGGAACGGGGCGCCGCCTTCTCCAGCCCGACCGAGGGGTGGCTGGGCGTGGAAAGCGGCCTGCCCACCCACCTGACCGAGCAGCCCGCAGCCAGCAGGCTGACGCCCTGGCCCGTCCCGTTTCGCCATCCCCTGCTGGCGATCGCGCCACAGCCGGGCGCGGCGGTCGGCTCGCTGCAGAGCGAAGCCCTGGCGGTGGGGACGCAGGGCGCGGTCGCGCGCTACAGGCCGGGCGAGGGCTGGCTACCGGAAAGCCTGTTCGGGCCCGGCGAGCGGGTCGAAACGAACGTGCAGCTGCGCGCCGTCGCCTGGCCTACTCCGAGCCGCGCCTACGCGGTCGGCAACGAAGGCCAGATGTGGCTGTGGCGCAGGGAAATCGGCCTATGGGAAAAAGACCCGGCGACCCCGCAGAACTTCCGCGACAACCTGCTTGGCGTCGCCTTCGACCCCGATGAACCCGCGCGCGGCTACGCGGTCGGCACCACGGCCGTGGGCGAAGGCGGCGTGCTGCTGCGCTACGGCAAGACCTGGACGGAAGAAACCGACCTTCCGCCGCAGGCCCAGGGAGCGGCTTTCACCGCGATCGCGTTCGCGGGCTCCGAAGCGCTCGTCACCTACCAGAAGCGGGTCAGCCCCACCTCTGACCAGTTCGCCGGCGGCCTGCTCGTCAACGACGGCTCCGGCTGGCGGGTGGAAGAAGGAGCGGCCGCCGCGATGGGGTCCGGCCTGCCCGCGGCGGTCGCGGGACTGCCCGACGGCGGCGCCGCGTTCGCGACCTCCGGCGGTCCCGAAGGGCGCAGCGTGTACGAGCGCGAATCGCCCGGGGCCCCCTGGCAGGCCGCCCCTCCGCTGCGCTCGGCGGGCGCCGCCGGGTCGCTGGCGCTGTTCCGCGAAGGCGGCGCGCTGCGCGCGATCGTCGCCGCTGGCGGGGTCAGCTCCCAGGAAGCGCCGTTGCCGGCCCCGCCGGGGTTCCCGCCCGCGCTGTTCTCGCCGCTGGGACTGCTCTCGGGCGGGATCGAAAACGGCGGCGTGCTGCGCCAGACCTCCTCGGGCTGGAGCGACGATGGCCACGAACTGGACGCCAGCGGCCCACCGGCGCCGCCGGCGAACTACGTGAGCTGGGACATGCCCTACAGGCCCGACCCGATCCTCGCCGTGCTGATCAGCCTGACCGGCGCCCAGGGCTGGGCGATCGGCGGGGTCGACGACTCGCTCGACGAACGACTCGACACCGCCGATGTCGAGCGCTATCCGGCCGACGGCGTGAAACCGACCGGCGCCGGCGAATCGACTGTGTCCCCGTACCCCGAAAAGGGCGCCGCGCATCCCCAGCCCGAACATGAATACGCGACCTTCGCGGTCGGCGGCAACGCGGAATGCGCCGCCCCCTGCGCGGCGCGCACGCGCACGCGTCCCGGGCCCCAGGTGTGGCTCGAAGCCGCGCTGGCGCTCGCGCGCAGGATCGGCGCGCCGTCGTTCCTTTACACAGGGCCGTCGGTGACCGCGGGGAAGGTCGGGGGGGCCAGGGGCGTCGCCATACCGTTCGCCGGAGAGCTCGAACGCGACGCCGCGATCTTCGCGGGCGGTCAGAACGTCCATGTCGCGATCGCGCCCCAGGATCGCGAAGGCACCGAGGCGCTGTTCCTGGAAAAGCTCCGATCGTTCATCGGCTCGTCCAGGCCGAGCTGCGAACACGAAGCATGCGGCGCGGCCTACGCGCTGGACGAACAAGGCGTGCGGGTGATCGTGCTCGATCAGAGCGCCGGCGAAGTCGGTCCCGAGCAGCTGCAGTGGCTCGAAGCGGAGCTGCAGGGCGCAAAGAGCTCCGGTGAGCCCGCGATCGTAGTGGGCCACGCCGATCTGAACGCCGCCCTCGCCACCGGCGCGGTGTGGGCGACCGAACTCGTGAGGGTGCTCGTCACCGGCAGCCGGGCATCCGCGGACCCGTGCGCCTCGGCGTCGGGCTGCGCCTCGGCGTCGGCCTACTTCTACGACTCCCCCGAAGAAGACGTCACCAAGCCCCTGCGGCTCGACGGAGAACAGATCGAGACCTTCGGGTCCGGGACACTCGGATACGTCAACGTCCTCTCGGAAGGCTACGGCAATTTCCATGGCGCGAGCGGGATCCTGCTCGGCCAGGTCGAGCCGGCCGCGCGCGAAGCGCGCACCAACCGGGCGCCGGTGAGCGTCCGCCTGATCCCGGTGATCGGCGAACTCGCGCTGGAAGCCAAGGGCGGGACGCTGCTGCGGCGCAGCGAGTCAGCGCTGTTCGATGGGCTTGCACGGCGCCCGCGCGCGGGCAACCTGGGCGAAGTGAGCCTGGGCGACAGCGCCCAGCCCCAGGTCGCCCAGTACGTCCCGATTCCCGAGGAATGCGTCGGGGAATGCGCGACCGGCCTGTTCCCCGAATACACATTCACCTCATCGGACCCGGAAGTCGGCCAGTTCGTCGCGCACGACAAGGCGGCCGCGGAAGAGCCCCTCGCCGTGCTCCAGAACGCCGAAGGCAAGCCGATCGCCGACGAACCCGAGCCGGGCAAGCCGCTGTCCGAACCCCAATCGGGCCTGTTCTGCGCATACAACGCCGGCACGACGACCGTCACGATCAGCGCCGGCGGCCTGGCGTACTCCCTGCCGGTGACCGTGCAGGCCGGCAGCGTGCGCGAGCCGTGCGGAACCGTTCCGATCAAGCATCAGGTGTCCGCCACACAGAGCGCCGCGACCCCGGTGCCGCCGGGCGCGCCCGCGCCCGGGCCCACAGGGGCGGCGCCCGCATCCTCGCCGTCGCCCGTGCCCGTCCCGCCGCCGCCGCCGGCGGCGGCCGCGCCCGTCCCGCCGCCTCGCCCCGCGCCTGCTCGCGCGCCGGCGCGGGTGGTGCCGTTCTTCGCGCCGCTGGCGCTCGCCACGCCGGCGCTCGCGTTCGTGCCTCCGCCCGTCCCCACGCCCGCCCGCCCCACGCCCCCGACCGGAACCTCGGCCGTGACCTCGCCCGTCGAGATAGCCGAACACGAAGAGGAGGAGGAGGAGGCGACCGAGTCGGTCTCGAACCAGGCGCTCGCCTATAGCGCACCCGAACACGAGCCCGTGCCCAGCTATCTTCTCGGCCTCGTCCTGCTCGCCGCGCTCGCCGGCGCCTCGATCGGCCGGCGCTCCCGCCGCGGCCGGCGGGAGGTGCGCATAGCGCCGGCGACGCTCTCGAGCATGCGCTCCCAGCGACGGATGGCCAGCGGCCGGCGTCGTTCGCGCTGATGGCTCCCGTGCGTCCCTGCGTTTACAGATTGACAACATGCGGGTAGGCGCCAGCTGTGAAGCTTGCGGCGTGCGAGTCCGCGCGCCGATCCCCACTGGTCTTCGAGGCCATCGCGACCGCACGCTCGCAGTGATCGGTTCGTGCCTGCTTGCACTACTGGCGTTCGCCAGCACCGCGCATGCCGAATACGGCGAACTCGCCCGCTTCCCCTTCACGCCCGGCACGCAAGCTGGCCATGTCAACCCAAATGGCGGCACACACTCGTTCGCGGTCAACTCGAGCGACGGCAGCTTCTACGTCGCCGACGAACCGGAACTGGGCGAGTTCCGCATCCAGAGGCTCAACGTGAAAGGCGAATTCGACGCGTCGATGTCGATCAAGCCGCCCGAAGCCAAGCACGAAGGCGCCGGAGGGGGAGTCGTGGGCGAAGGAGGCCTGCAGATCGTCGTCGATCCCGCGCGCAATCGGATCTACGCGCTGTTGCTCTACGAGCGCCGCGGCTCGAGCGCGGGGGAAGAAAAAGAACTTAGAGAAGAAGAAAAAAAGCTGGAAAAAGAAGGCAAGGAATGTGGTCCTGCGACATGCTGGGAAAGGACCCCCCTCGATTCCGAAGAACTCGCGGCCGGCGACCTGTACGGGTTCGAATACAAGGAAGGAACCAAAGAACTCGTCTCGATGAAGACGGAAGCAGGCATTCCCGTGCCGATCCTCGGCGAAAAAGGCTCGAACAGCTTCAGGGACCAGGGCGAAAACGCGAAGGAAGCGCTGCTCAACCCGCGCGGGCTCGCGGTCGATCCCAAGACGGGCAACGTCGTGATCACGGGCGATGAGGATCGGCAGGAAAACAAGCTCAAGGTTGAGAAAGAAGAAGCCGAAAAGGAGTGTCGCGGAGCCGCCCAGCTCGTCACGATCGAAGAAAAAGGGAGCGAAAAAAAAGCATCGCTCGGGCGTCGCTACGTGGAAAAAGGCAATGTCCTCGATCCACAACAGCCGACCTGCGGCGACGTGAACGAACTGGAATACGAAGGCATCCCGTACTCGCCGGTCGTCACATCCGGCGGCAGAATGCTCGCCGCGGTGAAATCCGAAACGGGTGCCAACATCGGCAAGGAAGGGGATGAAAACCAGATCTGGGAATTCCCCGTCAAGGACGAACCGGCGGGAACGCCCGGAGAAGAACTCGAAACGACACCGAGCCTGCTCTTCACGCTCGATGAAGAAAAGTCACTCGTGGTGTTCGGCGCCGAAGAATCCCCTGGGCCGACGATGTCCTTCGTGCCCGAAGGAGCGAGCACGGGCAAGATCTACCTGGCTGGCGTAACGCGTCGCCCCGTGGGCTCTGGCGGCGGCGCTTCGCCACCGGTGGCGCTGACCCTGCACTATGCGGAATCGGAACCGAGCAAGCCGGCCGAAGCGAAGGTGATCGGGTGGACGGCTGGCGGTGTCAGCGAAGCCGGAAAGGCCGAAGGCTGCGCGATCCCACCGCCCGCGTCCGGCAGCCCGATCCTGCTCGGCGGGTTTCGTACATCCGCCGGCGAAGAAGGCACGATCGCGTTTGACAGATTTTACAACAACGCGACAGAAGAACAGTCCACTGAGGCGTTCGAGTTCGGGCCGAATGGCAACGGCTCGAAGTGCCCGCACGCGACGGCCACCACTCCGACCATCGAAGTGGGAGCCACGCGCGTCTCCACGCTCAAACCCGGCGAAAAGGCGGCGCTGTCCTCCGAAGTCAGCACGGCCGACGCGACGCACATCGAATGGCGCTTCGAAGATGTGACGGCGCGGACGAGTGAACCGTCCGTGGCAGTAGCGTGCCCGCACGAAAAGCATGCCGGCGAAGTCGCTGAATGCACCCAGGAAGAAGACAGCGGGCGCGTCAGCGTCGAACACGCGTTTCAAGCCGAAGGCGAGTACAAGATCACGGAGGTGATCGAAACCGACGATCTCGCCTCGCCCAAGATCGAAGTCACGCGCGAAGTGCCCATCGGCCTGAGGCCACTGGAAGTCGAGCTCACCGCTGCGTCGAGGCTCACCGCGAAACAGGCCGGCAAGTTCGAAGCGGCGGTCGTCGATCCCGACGAAGCCGTGCCACATCTGACATACGTGTGGAAGTTCGGCGACGGGACGGAATCCAGCTATGGACCCACGACGGAAACGGCGATCGCGACCGAACACGCATACGCGTCGCCATGCTCGCCATGCACCGTGACCTTGGAAGTCAAAGACGCGGCTGGAGGGCGCGGCGAAGCGACAGCGGACATCGTCGTGAGCGAACCCGGAAGCGGGCCGCCACCTCCACCGCCGCCACCTACCAACACAACGACCACGACCACCACCACACCCACCACGACCAACCCCGGTCACGGAGTGGAAGCGTTTCACGCAGCCAAACTGGCCAGCACCTCGCTGAGCGTGAGCCGCAAGGGCGCGCTGACAATCAAGGTGAGCTGCCCCAGCGGCGATACGAGCTGCGCGGGGGCGGTCACGCTGCGCACGCTCACGGCGGTGAGCGCCCGCGTCGCCGCACGCGCAGGTGGCAGTGCCGCGGCAGCGAAGAGCAAGAAGTCGAAGAAGGCGATCCTGACGCTCGCCAGCGGCTCCTTCAGCGTGAGCGGCGGACACGTCGAGGCGGTCACGCTGCACCTGTCGGCAAAGGCGCGCGCGCTGCTGGCGCGCTCACACGTGCTGCACGCGCGCGCGACCCTCGTGGCTCACGATCCCGCCAAAGCCACGGGCACCACCCAGCAGCTCTTGACGTTGCGCCTGGCAAAGCGCTGAGCCGGCAGGAAGGCTCTGCGCGCTGGCGTCGGGGAGGGCCACGGCTCAGCGGCGCCCCAAGCTTCGCAGCTCACGACGTCTGCCAGCGGCGGTTTCCGGCGCGCGTGCCGAGTTGTACGTCGAGGCCTACGCAGGGGGCTGCGTGTGGTCCAGAGGCGTCGAGGGACGCTGGAAGCTTGTGAACAAGTGGTGAAGGCGCGTGTGAACAACCTGTGAAAGGGTCGTTAGAGCACAGGATCGTAACGCTCTCGCTAGCCGATAGATGAGACTCTATCTACTGCGGGGAGACGCATTCCCGCCTGGGTGGATCGATATCCGCTCGCGATCGAAGCTGCTAACCGCAATCGAAACTGCTAACAGGAGGTAGTCTCCATAATGACGTCTCTCTCCGCGCGCCGCGTGATATCCGCGGGCGTCGTCTCGGTAGCCGCGCTGGCCACGCTGGTGGCCCCGGGTACGGCGAGCGCATCCACGCCCAAGCGCCTCGAACAGTGCGAAGGCGCCAATATCACGATGAACGGCTCCACATTCCAGAACGTGGCAGAGGAGCAGTGGGAGACCGAGGAATTCTCGGCGGAGCCGAACAAGCTTTCGTTCAACTCCCCTGAACAGAAAAACAAGCTGGCCTGTAGCGGGACGCAGGGACCCACCGACGGCACGCCCACGGTCAAGTACGAACAGACCCAGGCAACCAAGGGCAGCGGCGCCTGTATGCACGCTTTCGGCGCGAACAACGAAAACAAGCCTCCGGAAATCAACGTATTCACCGTCTGCGGGACGGACGAAGCTCCGAACCCCACGCAGAAAAAAGAAATCGAAAAAAACCGTGAAGGCACAGTAACCGGCGATGACCTCGAGACGGTCCCGGTCACCCAGGGCTCGGAGTCGATCATCATCCACCTGCCCGCAGGGTGCAAGGCGAAAAGTGAAGTCGAAGTCAAAGGCAAAAAAGATGCTCTGGGGCGCTTGGTGCTCGACCAGAAATCCGTGCTGGATGCCTATCAAGGCGAAACAGAAACCGGCGAAGAAGTCAGGACCTGGGGACAGTTGATCCACACCGTGACCGCCGGCAACGATAAACTGGAAGGGTGCGCTCCCGAGGGAGTGGAAGCTGCGGAAAAAGACGAATTCCGCCCTGTGGTGCGCGAGGACAGCTCCGGCACCACCCACATCTTCAAGGCATTCCTCCAGCAGGTCAATGCCACGCACAAGGTGTTGATGGAAAAATTCCCCGCAGAAGTCGGCGGCAAGAAGACTGGCTGCGGTGAAGAACTGGAAGAAAAGGAAGAGTTCTGGTCTGAAGTCGCCGAGGGATGCCAGAATCAGCGGTGGCCGAAGAACGCCGATATATTGAGGCCGACCGAATCCGGCAACCCCGGGGTCATCGACGAGGTCGCGGCGACTGCGAGCAGCCTCGCCTATGCGGACGATGCCGCGGCGCGTGAATACGAATTCTTCTCCAAGAAGAATTACTCGCGCGTTGACCCGCTCGTCGAAGGATCAGAAAAAACGCTGAAAGGCAACGGCGGCGAAAACAAGAAGGGCGAACAGAACAACATGTTCTGGGCCGAGCTCAACAACCAGAGCGATCCATCGCGCCCGGACGCGGAATTCACCGACCCAACGACGACGGGCGACACCCAGAAGCTCGGCGAGTCCAACTGCAAGAACACCCACTACGTCGAAGGCGGCGGCAAAGAATTCCCGCCGGAAAGCACGCTCGTTTCGTGGAGTGAAGCAAAGGCCGCACTCACAGAGACCCATTACTCGATCTGTGGCCTGACGTATATCCTCGCGTTCAAAGAATACGCACCGTACCTGGAAAAGCTCGGCGTCAAAGAAGCAGAAGGCGAGCCTAAGGTGACGACGGCAGAGAACTATCTGGCGTTCGTGGTCAGCCCTTCCGCCGGCGGTAAGGCGGTCAAGAAGCACGACTATGAAGCGCTGCCAAAGGAAGTCGTCAAGAAAGCCGAAAAGGGAGTCAAGGAAATCGAATGGTAGAGGCCGGGCTCGCGGACGCCTCGTAGAGGCATTCGCTTCCTCGCCCGCGTCAGGGTGAGGACCCGACACCAGACGGAGACCTGCCGGGCCGCTTCACGGATGGAGCGGCCCGGTCACGTTTGGGGAGCCGCTTCGCGGCGTGGCCCCGAACGTTGCCGGCGATGCGAGCCGCTCCGAGGACGGGGCGGCTCGCTCGCCTTGGGCGCAGGGTTCATGAAGTTTGCTCGAACACCACCGAGAGCAAAGAGCCCGGCTCGGTCAGGCTCGCTACGGCGTTTGCGCTTGCTCGCCGATGAGCGCCCGCACTCGCTCGATCAGGTCGGTGGTGGCCTCCCGTGCGTCGGCGAGGCTGGCCTGGGGGACGAAGGAGGCGGCATAAGAGGCTTCGTTGCGTCGCTCGCGGGAGGCGTCGAGGCTTTCGAGCAACTCCTCTGTGTTGCCGTCGAGCCGTTCGAGCGCCGTTTCGAGTCGAAGTGCGTGCGCGCGCTTGCCGGTCGTGATGCGCATGCCGACGGCTTGCAGGATCGCGTCGCAGGCACAGATCGTGGCGTTGTGGAGGAGGACCGATTGGGACTCGGCGCTGAGATGGGCGATGTCGGCGTCGTTGCGGAACCGTTCGGCTTGGTCGAGATATTCACGAGCGCGCACCCGGTCGGCGTAGGTCTTTTCGGCGCGTGCGTCGCTCTTCGACGCCGACCGTGAGGTTCAGCAGATCGGCCAAGGGCCGGTAGAGGGGGCCATCGGCCGCGGCTCGGAAGCGGTGAGGTCGAGCGGTCGTGTCGCTGCCGATGAGCCCCGCGCTCTCGGCTCGTCTCAGCTCGCGGTGGACCGAGGAAGCGGGCGCGTCGAGCGCGTGCGCGAGCTCTTGGAGTGTCCAGCTGCGCTCAGGCTGGAGCAGCAGCAGCGCGAGCATACGCAACTGCATCTGTGAGCGGAACAGAGGCAGCGCGGGCGGCGCGGAGGTTCGCATTACAGGGAAGTATATGTCAGCAAAGCGAATAACAAGTTTCAGTGATCCCGTCGGCCTCGCCCGGCGCGCTCCACCCGCTCGGCCAGTCGTCGCTGAAACGCGGCCACGGAGAAGCGCTCGGCGTTCTGCACGGCGAGCGCCGGGTCGAAGTCGAGCTCGTCTATCGTCTTGATCGCCTGCGCGAACGATTCGACGTCGTCGAGCCCGACGAGCCTCCCGGTGCGCCCGTCGAGCACCGTCTCGAGCGCTCCGCCCGCGGCCGCGGCGATCACCGGGCGCCCGGCCGCCTGCGCCTCGACCGCGACGATGCCGAACTCCTCCATGCTCGGCACCACCACCGCGCGCGCCCCCGCGTACAGCTCGGCGAGCTCCTCGTCGCCGGCGCGTCCGAGGAACTCGGCCTCGGGATAGGCCTCGCGCAGCTCGGGCAGATCGGGCCCGGAGCCGACCACGCGGACCGGCGCGTGCGCCCGGCGGGCCGCCTCGAGCGCGACGTGCAGACGCTTGTGGCGCACGATCTCCGAGACAACGAGCAGCGAGTCGCCGGGCGCTCGGGGCGCGAAGCGGCGGGTCTCGACGGGAGGATGGATCACGCAGGCGTCGCGTCCGTAGTAGCGGCGGATGCGCTCGCGGGTCAATTGCGAGTTGGCGATGAACACATCCACGCGCCGGCTGGTTGACAGGTCCCATCGGCGGATTCGTTCGAGCTGGCGGCGCACCAGCGGGCGCAGCGGCGGGGGGGCCTCCGCGAGGGCGCGCCCCTGCTCGTACCAGGCGTAGCGAAACGGCGCGTGGCAGTAGCAGACGTGGACGGCTCCCAGGGGGACGCGAACACCGTGGGCGAAGGCGCTGCTGCTGCTCAGGACCACGTCGGCGGCGGGCAGCCGCAGCCGTTCGACCGCCCACGGATAGAGCGGCAGCAGGCGCCTGAAGGTGGACTGGCGCGCGCCCAGGCGCTGCAGCACAGACGTCGTGATCGCGTGGCCCGCGAAGCGCCCGTTCGTCGCCGCCGCGTCGTAAAGCAGCGTGAAGATCGGGGCGCGTCCGTAGAGGTCGGCGATTGCGGCGAAGGTCCGCTCGGCGCCGCGCATGATCAGCAGATAGTCGTGCGCGAGCGCGACCCGCGCGTGGGCGTCCGCCCGTCCGCTCGGCCGTTCGGCGTCCGGTTGCCCGTCTGACGGTCCCCGGCCGGGCTGTCCGCTCGGCTGTCGGTCGGTTGGGCGCACGCGACAAGCGTATCCGGCCTCGTGAGAGGCCAGACCGAAGCGGCGCCAATCCTGTCGGCGCCCGAAATGGGTGTCCCAAACACGCGACCCCGCGAGCCGCATATCAGCCCTGCGTGCTATGGTAGCATATCTTGTTTTCGGCAGGCAGCAGGGAGAGGATGCGCCAAACGGTCCTGAGGGAGAGTCAGGGCAGTCGTTATAGGGTTTCATCAAGATCAGGCAGGCGAAAAGCGAGGAGCTGAGAGGAATGAGGAACTTAAGGATGGCGTTTGGGCTTGTCGTGGCGGTGTGCGCGTTTGGCGTCGTCGCTGCGCCAGCGCTCGCGTTCGGCAAATTCTATGCGTTGACGACGGGCCCCGCCAAAGGCAAGGGAGAAGCCGAAACGCTCAAGCTCGGACCGTACAAAATCACGTGTGAACAACCCATCAAAGCCAAAGGCCAGGTGACCTCCACAGAACCGGCCGAATCGTTCTTCACGGAAGTCAGGTTCCGAGACTGTGAAACAGTTGTGAAGCCGGAGGGTGGCACGGGCATCGAAGAAGTCAAAAAAATAGGCTTGAAGCTGGGAATGGAATTCCTGTCGAATTACTCCGCCAAGGTTGGTGAAGGAGAATCCGAAGCCGTGATCAAACCCGCGAGCGAGGTCAGCTTCGAGGCGCATGGGGGCAAGTGCACGGTCTACATTCCGGAACAGCGACTGCCCTTGAAGCAGAAAGAAGGCGTGGAATACGAAGCCGCAGTGCCGGAAACCGAAACCATCGCCGGACCGTTCGAAGTCGGAACCGGGAAATATGAAAAATTCGGTGAATTCAGGACCGCACTGTCTTTCACGGTCGATCTGAAAAAAATCAGAAGCTATATCACGCCGAGTGAAAAATGCCGGTACGAGGAAGAATCTGAAGAAGGAAAATATAATCCAGAAACCGGCAATGTTGAATTCACCGGCGGCAAGTTCGAAGGGTCTCTCGAAGAAATCACGTTGAAGAACGGCAGCCTATCGTTCGAAGAATAATCAGGCTTGTGAGCGAGGCTTACGCATAGGCGTGAGGCGTAGCTGTCGCTAGAGCAAAGAGCGGAAGCTTCCTACGGAGCGTGGGGAGGGCGGTCAGCGAGGTCGCCCTTCTCACGCTCCAGCTTTTTGTGCGAGGGCGCCGCCGAGGCTGCTTACGCCGCGCGGGCTTCGCGGCTTCTTCCGGCTTCGCGGCTTCTTCCTAATGTTTCGCGGCTTCTTCCCGTTCGCTTTTCTTGTATTTCGCCTGTTCCCGCGCTTCTTCCTTGGCGAACTGTTCGCGAGCCGCTTTTTCCGCGGCGCTTTCGCCCGAGGGCCGTTTGGGCTTGGCCGTTTTCTGCGGCTTCGCCGCTCGGTGTTTGCTCGAGCTCGAGGAGTGCTTCTTGGCGGCGCTCGAGCTTTTCTTGGCGCTCGAGCTCTTCTTGGAGCTCGAGCTCTTCGAGCTTTTCTTCTTTGCTGCCGCCGCCGCCGCGTTTTGCACCTGTGCGCGCTTGGCGGCTTCGAGTTTCTTCTTGATTTCAGCCTCTTCGGCTTGTTCGCTCTTCTTCAGATGCGCCGCTCGCTGCTTCTCGGCCTGCGCTTCCCGGGCTTCTTCGCCTCCGGCCGGAACTCCCGGGGCGGATTCGGCCGCCTGGTTTGAGCCACCGGACTTCGAGCCTCCGCCACAGCCCGCGACGAGCCCAGCGCAAGCCATCAAAGCGAACGCCAGCAGCACCACCGACCGCGGGCGGCCACCCCTGAGAACCGTCACCCCTGTCAACCTGCGATCTGACACTGGATCACCGCGCGCGATGCGCCAGCGCCACGGTCACGACGTTTCGGGCCGCAGAGCGCATGCTCGCCACGGTAGCAGCCGGCGCGAGCATGCTCAAGCAGCCGCTACGCGAGCGCCGAGCTCCGCGCCTGGGATCCCCCGCCCCGACCGATCGACGAGTTGTTCGAGCGTGTGGGAGACGCGCTCGCACACGAGCGCGCTCGCAAACAGCCTGCTCGCCTCGCGCCGCGCGGCCGTACGGATCTCGGTCGCGCCCTCGCCCAAGCGGGCGATCGTCGTCGCGATCGCGTCCGCCATGGCTTCGAAATCGCCGGGCTCGACCTCGGTGAGCACGGCACGGTCGACGCCCTCGATCGCGCCCACCTCGCTCGTCGCCACCACCGGCACGCCGGCGGCCAGCGCCTCGGCGACCGTCAGGCCGAACGGCTCGTACTTGCTCGCCTGCAGCAGCACGTCCCCGCGGGCCAGCTCTGCGGGCACCTCAGCCGCCGCTATGTGCCCCGCGTATTCGGCGTTCTCGGCCGGCAGGTCGTCGAGCAGCTTGGTGTAGTCGGACCACAGGCTCGGCCCGCCGAGCACGCGGATGCGTGCGTTCACGCCACGCGCCAGCAGCGTGCTCGCCACCGCCACCACGTCCTCGACACCCTTGCGGACCGAGATCCGGCCCAGCACGAGGACGCGCGGCGGCTCTGCGACCGTCGCGGCGGAAGTGGTGAAGCGCTCGAGCCGCACGGGATTGGGGATCACGACCGTGTCGGAACGGCGCACGCCGTAGTCGTGCACGAGATGATCGCGAAACACCCCGCTTATGCAGATGACCAGGCGAGCCCGCCGGATTGCGATGCGCTGCGCCAGCGCGCGCAGTGCCATGACGACCACCACCGCCGCCAGCACGTGGGCAGGCTGACAGCGCAGCCCCAGCCGGCGCTCGGCGATCAGCCAGCGCAGCTCGCCGGCGGCGTGGGTCTCGGGGTGGATCACGAGCGGCAGCGAGCGCGCCAGGCGCGCCGGCACGGCCGGCGTCTCGACGC
Organism: uncultured Solirubrobacterales bacterium; assembly: GCA_963713895.1. Taxonomy (GTDB): domain Bacteria; phylum Actinomycetota; class Thermoleophilia; order Solirubrobacterales; family Solirubrobacteraceae; genus Palsa-744. The sequence goes on from OY970210.1 coordinate 774,350, forward strand.
TCGAGAACTGGTAGATCAGGTCGTAGGGCTCGCGTCGATGGCGGCGCATGATCTCCCGGCGCAACCGCAGCGAAGCGCGACCACGGGTCAGCAGGCCGGAGGCGAACGCCCGGAACTTACCGCGGCTGTACCACCGATTCCACTGCCAGACATTCGTGCCCCAGATGACCGTCAGGTTCTCGTGCTCGGCGATCTCGCGCGGCAGCGGTTGGCCTGCCGAGGGAAAGAAGCAGTCGATCCGGTGACCGAGCTCCGCCAGACCATACAGGAGCTCCGTCGCCACGCCTCTCGCGCTCGCGTCTCCGCCCGGGACCGGTCCGAGCCAGGCGATACGCAACGGTTGGCTGGCCACGTTATGCCCGCCGATCAGAACGCGATGCCACGGAACCCGGTGCCATGCGCGAAGAGTGAGTGGACATTTCGCGTCACCCTAGCGGATAGGGCGATCCGGCTTGTCGAGGCTCGAGCAGGGAGCGGTACGGATATGGAGGGTTGCAGCGGATTCACCCGGCGCAAATCCGTCGGAGGCGATCTGCCACGGATATGGAGGGTTGTAGCGGGGTTCACCCGGCGCAAATCCGCCGGAGGCGATCTGCGTTACAGATACAATCGCCCCGCGGTGAACAGACGGCGCCCCGAGACAGCGACCGTACCGGCGGCATGATGACGGCGAACGGCCTATGCGCATCCTCATAACGGTGCCCTGGGGCGAAGCCCTGGGGGGCGCCGAGGCGATGCTGCAGGGGGTGCTCGCCGGCGCGCGCGCGGAAGGGCACGAGCCCGAGCTCGTGTTCTTCGAGGGCGGGCCCTGGCCCGCCGCTCTCGCGGACGCCGGCTTTCGCGTGGCGGTGATCCCGGCCGGTCGCCTGCGAGAAGCGCACCGCTGGGGTCTCACGGTGGTGCGTCTAGCCCGGCTCATGCGCTCGCGCCGGCCGGATCTGATGGTCAACTGGGCCGCCAAGACACAGCTGTACGGGTCTCCGGCGGCGCTGCTGGCAGGCATGGCCGACCGGGTTGTGTGGTGGCAGCAGGTGATCCCCGGACGCCACTGGATGGACGCCTGCGCGACAATGCTGCCGACCGCCGCCGTTGGCTGCTACTCGGGCGCCGCCGCGCGCGCACAAGAGCGGCTGTTTCCGCGTCGGCGCACGTTCGTCGTGGCCGCCGGCGCCCCGGTTCCCGAGCGCGCGCGCGGCGACGGCGCGCAGCCGGCGTCGCTGGAGCTTCCCGCCGATGTGCCGATCGTAGGTCTCGTTGGTCGCCTGCAACCGTGGAAGGGGCAGGACCGGCTGCTCCGCGCCCAGGCGCTGCTGCGCGAGCGCGGACACCGGACGCACGTGGTGATCGTCGGCGGCGACGCCTACGGCCGCTCGCCCGAGTATGCCGGCTCGCTGCCGGCGCTGATCGACGAGCTTGGTCTCGCCGGGGCGGTCACGCTCACCGGCCAAGTAGCCGATGCCGGGCCTTATATCGAGCGGCTCGACATACTTGTCAACGCATCGGACCCCGAGCCCTTCGGCATCGCGCTGCTCGAGGGCATGTCAAGGGGGGTGGCGGTCGTGGCCGTGGACGCCGGCGGACCTGCCGAGTTCATCGCGCACGGGCGCACGGGCGTGCTCGCGCGCACGGGCGAGCCCCACGACCTGGCGGACGCGCTCGAGCCGCTGCTCGCTGCCCCGGACAGGCGCGAGGCGATCGGCCGCGCGGGCCGCGAGAGCTTCATGCACGAATTCACCGACACCGCCATGCGCAAGCGGTTCTTCCGCAGTCTCCAGGAGATCGTCGGAAGCAGAGATGATGTGTCCGACGGGGGCGTCGCTCGCGTGTCAAGCGTGTGAACGCCACCGAAACGAAGCGTGCGAGCGGATCCGCCTCGCCCGAGCTCGCGGTCACGATCGTGGCGAACGACATCGGCGGGGTGGGCGGGATGGAGCGGCAGCTCGCCGAGCTCGTGACCGAGCTCGCGCGGCGCGGTTGCAAGGTGACCGTGATCGCGCGGACGTGCGAGTTGCCGGACCACGCCGGCGTGGTCTTTCGTCGGGTCAGAGGGCCGAGCCGTCCGTTCGCGATCGCCTATCCGTGGTTCATGGCGATCGGCTCGCTCGCCGTGCTCAGATGGCGGCGGGGCATCGTGCAGGCGACTGGCGCGATCGTGCTGAACCCGGTCGATGTGATCGCCGTCCACTATTGCCATCAGGTGGCCACACCCACGCCCAGCCGCTCCACACGGCTGTTTCGCGCGCACATCCGGCTGGCGGGCGTGCTCAAGCGGATCGGCGAACGCGCGTGCTTTCGAATCAACCGCGCGGCGAGCTTCGTGTGCGTATCCGATGGCGTCGCGCAGGAGATCCGCGAGCACCATCCCGCGCTGGCCTCGCGGACGCTCACGATTCACAACGGCATCGACACCGAGACCTTCGCGCCAGGCGCTCACCTCGAGCAGGCACGCGCGATGCGCGCGGCGCTCGGCATCGGCAAGGAGCGGCTCGTCGCCGCGTTCGTCGGCGGCGAGTGGGAGCGCAAGGGCCTCAGACCGGTGATCGAAGCGCTCGCCTGCGCCCGCGAATGGGACCTGGTGGTGGCGGGCGGCGGCGATGAGAAGGCCTACCGGGAGCTCGCAGATGGGTTCGGCGTCGGCGGCGCCGTGCGCTGGCTGGGCATCACGCGCGAGGTTCCCGCCGTCTATGAGCTCGCCGACGCGTTCGTGATGGCCTCGAGCTACGAGACCTTCTCGCTCGTCACCTTCGAGGCGGCCGCCAGCGGTCTGCCGATCGTGGCGACGCCGGTGAGCGGCGTCCGCGAGCTGATCGAAGACGGGCACAACGGCTACCTGATCGAGCGCGACCCGCGCGCGATCGCCGAGCGCCTGCGGCGGCTCGCGGCGGACCCGCAGCTGAGAATCCGCCTCGGGCGCGCCGCCCGCCGCTCGGCGCTCGCGTTCACCTCGGAGCGGATGATCGCCGGATATCTCGAGCTGTACTCGCGTCTGGCATGAGCCTGCGGAGCCAGGCGGCGTGCAAGGATGGGGGCATGCGCGTGTCGGTGGTCGTTCCCTCCTACAGGCGACCGCAGAGCCTGGCGCGCTGCCTGGACGCGCTCGAACGCCAGGAACGGGCCGCCGAGGAGACCATCGTGGTGATTCGCGCCGGCGACGCCGCCAGCCACGAGCTCGCGCGCGCGCGTGCGGTGCGTGTCGTGGTCGTGCGCCGACCTGGGGTCGTGGCCGCCATGAACGCCGGTCTGGACGCCTGCCGCGGCGAGCTGATCGCGCTGACCGACGACGACGCCGCTCCGCGCCCGGACTGGCTGGCCCGGATCGTGGCCGCCCACTCGAGCGATTCGCGGATCGCGGCCGTCGGCGGCCGAGACTGGGTTTACTCGTATGAGACCGGCCGGCTGCTCGAGGGCGCCGAGCCGGTGGTGGGCGTGATCGATCGCCTTGGCCGCGTCACCGGCAACCACCACCTCGGCGTCGGCGGCGCGCGCGACGTCAACGTGCTCAAGGGCGCCAACCTCAGCGTCAGGACCGAGCTGCTGCGCCAGATCCGCTTCGACGAGCGGCTGCGCGGCATCGGCACCGAGCACCACTGGGAGCTGGGACTGTGTCTCGCGCTGCGTCGCCGCGGATGGCGCATCGTCTACGACTCGGCGATCGCGGTCGATCACTACCCCCAGCCCCGGGTCGACGACTCACGCCAGTTCAGCCCGCGCGAACTGCGCGACGCGCGCCACAACGAGACCGTGGCGCTGCTCGAGCATCTGCCGGCGCCTGGACGCGCCCTCCACGCCGTGTGGGCCGGCATGATCGGGACGAGCTCGGCGCCCGGGCTCGCTCACCTGGCGCGCTCGCTGTCGATGCATGACATCGGCGGCTGGTCGCGGTTTCGCGGCGCGCAGGCGGGTCTGATCGACGGTCTGCGCACCTACCGGCGCTCGCGCCGCGCGCGAGCTGACAGCGCACAGCGCGCGTGTGCGCACGCCACGCGCGACGCCCCCCCCGGCGCCCCGCGCGAGGGGCCCCCGCTTGAGGGATCCGCGGCGACCGGCGCGCCCCCCACACGCGCGCGCTGAGGCGCCGCACCCGGTAGCGCTCGCGGAGCTCGGCCGGTATGCCAGAAATCTGCCAGAACACGTGGGCTGGACCGCGTGCGAGTAACATTTAACTGCCGCTCAAGCGCTAACGTATTCTTGGTGACGGCCGGGACAGCGGCCCTGGACGGATCCTCAAGCCGATGAACGAGACCACCGACGCCACCGCTCTGTTCGCTCCGCTGTGGAAGCGGAAGTGGTGGATCCTTGGCGTGGCCGTCGTGGTCGCGGCGGGAAGCTACCTCTACTACAAGCACGAGCCCTCGGTCTACTCGGCCGTCACACAGGTCTACCTCGGCAACGGCGCCGAAGAACAGTCTCAGATCGGCGCCGGCACGGGCACCACCAAGAAGGCCAGCGCGCCCAATCCCTCCACCCAGGCCGCGCTGATCAACTCGAGCGTCATCAAGGAAGCCGTGCACGATGAGCTGCGCCGGCAACGCAAAACCAGCGCCACCCGCGCGGCGCTGAAGGGCAAGGCGAAGGCGAAGGCCAGCGAAAAGAGCGAATTCATAGTCATCAACGGGGAAGCGCGCAACGCGCGGGGCGCGGCGCTGCTCGTCAACACCACCGCCCAGACCTACATCGCACGCGAGAACGCGCGCTACCGCAGACACGTGGAAGCCGCGATCGCGCTCGCGCGCAGGCAGGTCCGGAGGGTCGAAGCCGGAACGCTCGATGCCGTGATCGCCGCGGGCGCGCCGAACGCAAAGACCTCGGCGAAGAGCACCTCCAGCGGGTCCGCCACCCTACAGCTGGCGACGCTGGACGCCAAGGTCAACCAACTGGAATCCGATCTGGCGGTCTCGCAGGTCACGCAGGTCAACCCGGCCAAACCGAAGGCGTCGGAACTGGTCTCGCCGCATCCGCGCAACAATGCGCTGTTCGGGTTCGCAATCGGTCTGCTGCTGGCCGCGTTCGCCGCCTACGGCCTCGGCCGGCTCGATCGCCGGCTGCGTTCGCTGGCGGCGATCGAAGAGGTCTTCCAGGCGCAGATCTTGGCGGCGCTGCGGACCATCAGGCAGCCGCTGATCAGTCGCGACGGGCATCCGGCGCCCGCCTACGCCCTGCGTGAGGCGCTGTGGCGGCTGCAGACCACGCTGCGGGTCGGCAGCAGCGCCGCCGAGAACGGCCGCGAGCCCGCGAACGGCCACGGCGGTGGACCCCGCTCGATTCTGTGCGTGAGCGCCGACGCCGGCGACGGCAAGTCGACGCTGGTCGCGGCCCTCGCGCTCGCCTGGGCCGAGGCCGGTGAGCGGGTGGCCGTCGTCGAGGCGGACTTCCGGCGCCCCGTCCAGAGCAGGCTCCTGCAGCTGAGCGGCTCGCGCGGACTGGCCGACGTGCTGACCGGCATGCTTCCGGTCGAGGAGGCGCTGCAGCCGGTCAGCCTCGTGCGCCCGGAGGCGGGTGCGGGCGTCCTCGCGCCCGACACCGGCGGGAGCGCGGCCACCGTGGTCGAATCCGCCGGGTCGCTGTCGGTGCTGGTGGGCGGGACGAAGGTCGCCAATCCGCCCGCGATGCTCGGCCGCCCCGCGACCGCCGAGCTCGTCAGCTCGCTCTCGGAGGAGTTCGACCACGTGTTGATCGACGCACCCTCGCCGCTGCAGGTAAGCGACGCGATGGCGCTGCTGGCCGCGGTCAACGCAATCGTGATCGTCGCGCGGGTCGGGCACACGCGCGAGGCCTCGGCCCGGCGTCTGGTGGCGCTGCTGCAGCGCACGCCAAGCGCGCCGGTGGCCGGAGTCGTGGCCACCGCCGTCTCGCCCGCGGACATCAGGAGATACGGCATCGACGCCGATACCGGCTCGCACAGGCGGGGACGCCGCAACAATCTGATCGGCCGATGAGCGCGCCCCATCCGCATCTGGCCCATCGAGCCGGATGGGAGGGCCCAAGGGTGCCCGGCGGGCGCGCACGCGAGCGTGTGCTCGCGGGCCTCGGCCTGCTGATCCCTGTGGCGCTCGCGCTCGCGATCAGCATCGAGATGCCCAGGCCGAGCGCCGGGCAGATAGTGGTGGTGATCGCGATCACGCTCGGAGCGGCAGCCGTGGTCGCGCTCGCGCTCAGCACTCGCTACGCGGTCACGCTCACCCTGCTCGTGCTGTACCTGGGCCTGCTGGACGGGCCGCTCAAGCTCGAGAGCTCCAGCAGATACGTGTCCGGCATCCGTGACGTGCTGATCCTGGCGATCGCCGTTGGCATGCTCGCGCGCCTCACGCTCAAACGAGAGCGCGTGACGCTTCCGCCGCTGTTCGCCTGGGTGCTGGCGTTCGTGGCGGTGGTGGTCGTCGAGGCGCTCAATCCAGGCACCGGCGGAGTGCTGAAGGTGATCGGCGGCTACCGCCAGCAGCTCGAGTTCGTCCCGCTGTTCTTCTTCGGCTACGTGATCATGCGCAGCAAGCGGCGCTTCCGCCAGCTGTTCCTGCTGTTCGGCGTGATCGCCCTGGCCAACGGGCTGGTCGGTGCATATCAAGCGCGGCTCAGCCCGGGGCAGCTGGCCGCTTGGGGGCCGGGCTACGGCGCGCACGTGCACGGCAGCAGCACGGGGGTGACCGGGCGGACCTATGTCGTCGAAGGGGTCGGGCATCCGCGTGCACCCGCCCTGGGATCGGACTCTGGATTCGGCGGAGGCGCGGGCGTGCTCGCGCTGCCCGGCCTGCTGGCGCTGCTCGCAGCCGGGCGCCTGCGGCGACGATGGCCCGTCGTGCTGTGCTGTCTGGGGGCCCTGCTGGGGATCGCGAGCTCCGCGTCGCGACAGTCAACTGTCATCCTCGTGCTGAGTGTGCTCACCTTCGCCCTGCTGTGGGTGATCGCCGGGCTGGGCGCGAGGCGGGCGCTCGCCGGGGTGGCGACGGCGGTGATTTTCACGATCGGGGTCGTGTTGGTGCTCGTCGCCGTCAACGGGAGCGCGGTCATCGCTCGCCAGGAAGCCCTGGTGAACCAGCGTGCCAAGCCGTCGACGGGCCTGGAAGCCGAAGAAGCAGAATATTCTACCGACGGCAAGCTGAAAGGTCTCAGCAAGATCCCAGGAACGCTCGCGCACGCCCCGTTCGGGCTCGGTCTCGGGATCGGCGCCTCGGCTTCGGGCTTTGGTGGGAAGGAAAAGGCGACCATCGAAGAACAAAAGGTCCCTACCGCAAGCACATACAACCTGCTCGCGGTGGAAGTGGGGCTGCCCGGCATACTGCTGTGGATCGGCTTCACGCTGAGCGTGATCGCGCTCGGGGTCACCCGACTGAGACGCGTCGCCGACCCCGAGCTGCGCATCTATCTCGTGGCTGTGCTCACGACCTTCATCGCGTTCACCATTCAGGGGTTCTCCGGAACGACGGTTGCGGTCACACCGGCAGGGGCGTACCTGTGGTTCGCGCCCGGAGTTCTCGCCTACTGGCTCGCGGGCCCCGGCTTCGCGGCCGTGCAGGGGCGCGTGAGCTCGAGGGCTGAGAGGCGGAGTCCGAGCATAGCCGGCGCGATCGCAGGCGGGTCGATCACATGAATCTCCTGCAGCTGCGCGCTCGGGGCGCTCCGGAGGCTCGGGAGCCTCCGGAACCTCCGGAGCCTCCGGAAGCTCCGGAGGCTCCCGACTCGTCCTCGCAGGTGTCGTTCAGGGGACGGCTGAAGCTGCTGATCGGGGCGCAGCGCTGGCTGGTGGTCGTCCTCGTGATCACCTCGGTCCTCGCCGCGTTCACCGAAGCGGCGATGCTGGCAGCGATCGCCGAGGTCGCGGTCGCGATCACCGGAGCCGGCCACAAGCACAGTCGCATTTCGCTGATTCACGTGCATGCGTCCGTCAACACGCTGCTCGCCATAGCTTTCGGGTTGGCGTTGGTTCGCCTGCTTCTGCAGTTCCCGCTCTCGATGGTGCCGGCGCGCATAGCGTCAGTCGTGCAGGCGGGGTTGCGCATCAGGCTGTTCCATTCGTTCAGCCGCGCCTCCTGGGACGTGCAGTCGCGTGACCGCGAGGGGCAATTGCAGGAGACGATGACCAGCCAGGTCTTGCAGGCGACCGGCGGCGCGCTGGCCACGACGGGTCTGATCACCTCGACGCTGACGCTGCTCGTTCTGCTGGCTTCCGCGTTCGCGCTCAACGCCGCTGCCGCCGCCATCGTCCTGGTCATAGCCCTGGGGATGTTCGCGCTCCTGCGACCGCTGCGGAACGTCGGCGTCCGTCGAGCCCGCGCGCTGTCGCGGGCTCAGGTCCAGTATGCGGCCGGGGTCGCCGAGTCCATCCGGGTTGCCGAGGATACGCAGGTGTTCGGCGCGGGCGCCGCTCAGCGCAGCCGGATCGACCAGTTGATCGAGGCCGCACGCAGGAATTTCTTCACCACCCAGATGCTTCTGAAACTCACGTCGAACCTGTACCAGTGCACGATGTACGTGCTGTTCGTCGTCGGTCTGTGGGTGCTGTACCACGCCGGCAAGAACCACACCGGCTCGCTCGCGGCGGTCGTCCTGATCCTCGTGCGCGCGAGCACCAACGGCCAGAGCGTGCAAAGCGCCTACCAGGGGCTGATCCAGGCGATGCCCTTCATCGAGCGCACGCAGGACGCTGCGCAACGCTACCAGGAGAGCATCCCGCCCGTGGCGACCGCGCCGCTGCCGGCGGTGAGGGCGCTGGCCTTCGAGGACGTGAGCTACGCCTACCGGCCCGGACGACCGGTGCTGTCGGAGATCAGCTTTCAGGTGCAGGGCGGGGAGGTGGTGGGCGTCATCGGTCCATCCGGCGCGGGCAAGTCGACGCTGGTTCAGCTGCTGTTGGGGCTGAGGCGGCCCGACGGCGGCCGGTATCTGGTCAACGGAACAGACGCGCGGGAGTTCGCGGCCGAGGACTGGAACCGGCGCGTGGCATACGTCCCACAGGAACCACGGCTGCTGCACGCGTCGGTCGCGGACAACATCCGCTACTTCCGCGAGATCGACGACGACGCCGTGGAACGGGCCGGCCGGCTGGCGCGCATACACGAGGACGTCATGGGCTGGGCTGAGGGTTATGAGACGATCGTCGGTCCCCGCGCAGACGCCGTCTCGGGCGGACAGCAGCAGCGCATCTGCCTCGCTCGCGCGCTTGCGGCGCGACCGGAGGTGCTGGTGCTCGACGAGCCCACGAGCGCCCTCGATCCACATTCGGAGACGCTGATCCAGGAGTCGCTGACGGGACTCAAGCACGAACTGACGCTGTTCATCGTCGCTCACCGCATGTCCACGCTCGACATCTGCGATCGCGTGATGATCATCATCGACGGCAGGCTGACGGCATTCGACACGATCGCCTCGCTGCGAGAGCACAACCACTACTACCGCTCAGCCTCGAAGCTCGCGGTCGGGGCGCCCGGCGGCGCGCTGCCTTGACCTCGCCGGAGCGCCCGAGCTCGCCACCGGCGGCGAGGGCCGCGCTCGCCGTCAGGCGCGGCGCCGGCGACGTGGCCGCGCGGGGCAGGGTCCCCGACTTCTTCGTCGTCGGGCACCCGAAGTGCGGCACGACCGCTCTGTACGAGGCGCTGAGGCGTCACCCCAAGATCTACATGCCCGACGGCAAGGAGCCGTGGTTCTTCGCGCCGGAGCTGCACGTCCGCACGCCCCCACGACCGGAAGGGACACCCCGGACGCTCGCGCAGTACCTGTCGCTGTTCACAGCCGCCGAGCCGGAGCAGACCGTCGGTGAGGCCACCGCCTCCTATTTGTGGTCGCGAACGGCTGCCGCTCGGATCGCAGAGGTTCAGCCGGCGGCGCGGATCATCGCGATATTGCGCGAGCCGGCGAGCTTTCTGCGCTCGCTGCATCTTCAGTTCCTGCAGAGCTATGTCGAGACCGAGGGCGATCTGCGCAAAGCGCTGGCGCTCGAGGACGAGCGTCGCCGCGGCCGGCGCATACCCCGCCATACCTACTGGCCGCAGGCGCTGCTGTACTCCGAGCACGTGCGCTACGTCGAGCAGCTGCGCCGCTATCACGCCGAGTTTCCATCCGAGAACGTGCTGGTGTTGATCTATGACGATTTTCGCGCCGACAACGCGGGGACGGTGCGCGCGGTGCTGCGCTTCCTGGAGGTCGACGACACCGTGGAGGTCGACGTGCGACGGGCAAACCCGACCGTGCGCGCCCGCTCGCAGCGCCTGCACGGGCTCGTCCATGCGCTCTCGGTCGGAACGGGGCCGGGCTCACGGGCGATCAAGGGCACGGTCAAGGCTCTCACTCCACCGCGACTGCGCCGCCGGGCGCTGCATGTGACTCAGCGCCGGGTCGTGTTCGCCGATCCCGGCCCGGCGGACGAGGAGCTGATGAGCGAGCTGCGCGTACGCCACAAGGGGGAGGTCGTGGCCCTGAGTGAATACCTGGGGCGCGACCTCGTTACACTCTGGGGCTATGACAGCGTCACGCCAAGTTGATGACAGGGTCGCAGAGCGTGCACCCCGCGTGTCGCGTGCAGTCGATGACAGTGTCACGGAGGTGACACCCGGCGAGCACGCTGTATCCCAACGAAGGCTCCCCGACTTCTTCATCGTCGGCCATCCCAAGTGCGGCACGACCGCCCTGTATGAGATGCTCAGGCGACAGCCGCGCATCTACATGCCCGCGCTCAAGGAGCCCCAGTTCTTCGCCGAGGAGATGCGCGTCGGCGCTCGACTGCGGCATCTGCCGGACACGCTCGAACAGTATCTGGCGTTGTTCGACGGCGCGCGAGCAGACCAGCTCGCCGGCGAGGCGTCCCCCTCCTATCTCAGATCCCCCACGGCTGCGGCCGAGATCGCGGCGGTTGCACCCGAGGCGCGCATAATCGCGATCCTGCGCGAGCCGGCGAGCCTGCTGCGCTCGGTTCACCTGCAGTTTCTCCAGGCGGCGATCGAGACGGAGCGCGACCTGCGCAAGGCGCTCGCGCTCGAGCGCCACAGGCGTCAGGGCAGGGAGCTGCCGCGCCACGGTTTTTTGCCGCAGGCGCTTCTGTACTCAGAGCACGTCCGTTACGTCGAGCAGCTGCGGCGATACCGTGCCGAGTTTTCACCCGAGCACGTGCTCGTGTTGATCTATGACGATTTTCGCGCCGACAACGAGGGCACGGTGTTCGAGGTGCTGCGCTTTCTGGGGGTTGAGGATCCCGCGCCCGTCGAGGCGCTCGAGGCCAACCCGAGCGTGGGCGCACGCTCGCAGGCGGCCCATGAGCTGATGCGCACGGTGACAGTTGGACGGGGACCGATCTCGCGGGGTGTGAAAGCCGCCGCCACGGGGCTCACGCCGCGCCGCCCGCGCCGCCGGCTGCTGAGAGCGATTCGGCGCAAGTACCTATATGGCGCCCCGCCGCCTGTCGACGAAGAGCTGATGCGCGAATTGCGGCGCCGCTTCAAGCCCGAGGTTGTCGCGCTCAGCGCCTATCTCGGGCGCGATCTCGTCAGCCTGTGGGGCTATCGCGATGTCGACTGAGCCGGCCGCGCGACCCGCCGCGCTCTCGTACGGGCGCGTGCCGGACTTCTTCGTCGTGGGGCATCACAAGAGTGGCACCACCGCGATGTACCAGATGCTCAGAGGTCACCCCCAGATCTTCATGCCCGACATGAAGGAGCCCGAGTTCTTCCGCGAAGATCGCCTCCGCCGCCGGGATGCCCCCGCCAGGTCAAGCGGGCGCCCGCCGACATACGCGCAGACGCGCCCACAGACATATGCGGAGTATCTCGCTCTGTTCGAGCCGGCAGGGCCCGACCAGCGCGTCGGGGAGGCCTCGCCGTCGTATCTCTACTCGCCCGCGTCGGCCCGCCTCATCGCCGACGTCCAGCCCGCCGCGCGCATCATCGCGATCCTGCGCGAGCCCGTGAGCTTCCTGCGCTCGCTGCACCTCCAGATGGTGCGGGATCGCGTCCAGCGCGAGCACGATCTCGCGCGCGCCATCGCCGGCGAGGGCATTGCGCGCAAGGGCGGTCGCGCATTGCAGTACACGAGCCGTGTCTGCTACGTCGAGCAGCTGCGCCGCTATCACGACGCGTTCGCGCCGGAGCAGGTGCTGGTGCTGATCTACGACGACTTTCGCGCCGACAACCAAGCTGCGGTGCGCACCGCCCTGGGCTTCCTCGGCGTCAACCCCGACACGCCGATCGAGGCGGTGGACGCCAACCCTACGATCGCCGCCCGATCGCCCGCGCTGGCCGAGGGCTTTCACGCGCTGAGAGCCGGACGCGGACCGATTTCGCGCAGCGCGAAGGCCACGCTCAAGGCGCTCACGCCGAGCCCGGTGCGGCGCGACATCGTGCGCGTGTTCAGACGCAACGTGGTATACGGCAGCGCACCGCCGCCGGACGAGAGCCTGGTGATCGAGCTGCGCCGCCGCTTCAAGGGAGAGGTCGTGGCGCTGAGCGAGTACCTCGGTCGTGACCTGGTGAGCCTGTGGGGCTATGACAGCATCGACTGAATCTCGCGCCGGGGCGAGCGCCCGAGGGCGCCGCGCGCCCGACTTCTTCATCGTCGGCCATCCGAAGTGTGGCACGAGCGCTCTGTTCGAGATGCTGCGACGTCGTCCGCAGATTTACATGCCCGAGGTGAAGGAGACCTGGTTCTTCGCCTCCGAGCTGCGCCGCGCCCCCCCGGGAGGACGCCCATCGAAGACTCGGGCGAGCACGCTCGAGCAGTATCTCTCGCTGTTCGCCGGGGCACGTCCCGACCAGCGCGTCGGCGAGGCCACGCCCTCATATCTACGCTCGTACGCCGCGGCGAGGCGGATCGCAGACGTCCAGCCCGCCGCTCGGATCGTGGCGATCCTGCGCGAGCCGGCGAGCTTCCTGCGCTCCCTTCACCTGCAGTTCGTGCAGACCCACGTCGAGACCGAGAAGGACCTTCGCAAGGCGCTCTCGCTCGAGGACGACCGGCGAGAAGGCAGGTCTATTCCGGCCCGTTCCGTCCAGCCGCGGGACCTCATCTACTCGGACATCGTGCGCTATGTCGAGCAGCTCAAGCGCTACCACGCAGTATTTCCCCCCGAGCAGGTGCTCGTGCTGATATATGACGATTTTCGCGCTGACAACGACGCGACGGTCCGGACCGTGCTGGCTCACTTGGGGGTGCGCGACAGCGCCCCGATCCCAGCGCTGGAAGCGAACCCTACGGTCCGGGTGCGCTCGCAGCGCCTCCACGAGATGGTGCATTCGGTGACAGTGGGACGGGACCCGGCCTCGCGGGTCGCGAAGGCCGGCCTGAAGGCGGTCACGTCTCGGCATCTGCGCCGCGAGGCCCTGCGAGTGACCCGGCAGCGCGTGGTGTTTGCCGAGCCGCACGCGCCCGACGAGGATCTGATGGTAGCGCTGCGCCGCCGCTTCAAGGGGGAGGTGGTCGCGGCCAGCGAGTACCTCGGTCGTGACCTCGTGCGCCTGTGGGGATACGATGAGCTCGAGTGAGCGCGGGGACATCGTGAGCCCCGGCGAGCGCGGGGATGCGATCACCGCCAGCGAGCTTTTCACGACCGAACGCGGCGCAGCCACCAGCGGACACGTGCCCGACTTCTTCATCGTCGGCGAGCCGAAGAGCGGCACGACCGCGCTGTACGAGATACTGCGCAAACACTCGCAGATCTTCATGCCCGATCTGAAGGAGCCGCTTTTTCTCGCGAGCGACCGCCATCCTCGCTTCAAGCGAGCCACAACGCTCCACCGCCCGGATAGCCTCGAGGATTACCTGTCGCTGTTCGCCGGCGCGGGACCGCAGCAGCGCGTCGGTGAGGCGTCGGCGCTGTACCTGTGGTCCCGCGAGGCGGCCGCAAACATCGCAAGACTCCAACCCCGGGCGCGGATCATTGCAATCTTCCGCGAGCCCGCGAGCTTTCTGCGCTCGCTGCACCTGCAGCTGTTGCAAAATCACACCGAGACCCAGAAGGATCTGCGCAGGGCGCTGTCACTCGAGGACGCCAGGCGCCGCGGCGAAAGCATCCCTCGCGACTGCGCTCGCCCCGAGGCGCTGCTCTACTCGGAGTGGGTTCGTTACGTCGAGCACCTGCGGCGCTATCACGACGCGTTTGCGCCCGAGCAGGTGCTGGTGTTGATCTACGACGACTTTCGGGCGGACAACGAGGCGACCGTACGGCGGGTGCTGCGCTTTCTCGAGCTCGACGAAACCGCTCCGATCGAGAGGCTCTATGCCAACCCCACCGTGCGCGTGCGCTCCCAGCGGCTTCAGCATCTCGTGCGTTCGCTGTACATGGGAAACGGGCCCGTGGCCGGCGTCGCGAAGTCGACCATCAACATGCTCACGTGGCAGCGCGTGCGTCGCGACCTTCTGGCAGCGACACGCCGCAAAGTCATCTACGCTCGGCCACGTCCGGACGATGAGAACCTGATGCTCGAGCTGCGCCGCACATACAGGAGAGAGGTCGAGGCGCTCAGCGAGTATCTTGGTCGCGACCTTGTTAGCCTGTGGGGCTATGGCAGCGTCGAGTGACACCTCGGCCGCGACGAGCGCGCGATCTCAGAGAATGCCTGAGTTCTTCGTGGTCGGGCACCACAAGTGCGGTACAACCGCACTCTGGGAGATGTTGCGACGGCATCCCCAGATCTACATGCCCGAGGTGAAAGAGACGTGGTATTTCTCGCCGGAGCTGCGCTCTGCCACGAAAAGACCGCCGGGCTCTCCAAGAAAAAGGCCGCCGCAGCCCGGACGGCCCGAAACCCTCGAGCAGTATCTGTCGTTGTTCGAGAACGCAGGCCCCGACCAGCGTGTTGGGGAGAACTCACCGGCGTATCTGATGTTGACGCTGGCGGCGAGCCGAATCGCGGAGGCTCAGCCCGACGCCCGCATCATCGCGATTCTGCGGGAGCCCGCGAGCTTCCTGCGCTCCTTCCATCTTCAGTGTCTGCGCAATCACATCGAGACGGAGAAGGACTTCGGCAAGGCGATCTCGCTCGAGGACGCTCGGCGCGAGGGCAAGCGTATTCCTCGCCACTCATCGCGACCCCACGAGCTCCTGTATTCGAACCATGTGAAATACGTGCAGCAGTTGCAGAGCTACGAAGCCGTATTTCCCCGCGAGCAGATACTCGTGCTGATCTACGAGGATTTCCGGCAAGACAATGAGGCCAGCGTGCGCAAGGTCCTACGCTTCCTCGAGGTCGACGACTCGCTGCCGATCGAGCCGGTCGAGGCCAACCCCTCGTTCAGCGTCCGCTCGCCACAGCTCAACGAGATGGTGCGCTCGCTCTATATGGGCCGTGGGCCGCTCTCGAGCCGCGTGAAGACAGGCGTTCGCTCGATCACCTCGACGAACATGCGCCACGCGCTGCTGCGGGTGACTCGGCGCCGTCTCATATACGGCGAGCCGGGAAGCGCGGACGAACGCGTGATGCTCGAGCTGCGCCGTCGCTTCAAGGGCGAGGTCCTCGCCCTCAGCGAGCACCTCGGTCGCGATCTCGTCGGCCGGTGGGGCTATGACCAGCTCGGCTGATCCGCCCGCGGCACAGACCCCGACCGAAGGGCCGCTCGGAGCGAGGTGGCGCGCGGAACGCGAGGTCGCCCAGGAGCAGGTCATGCCGCCCGGCCAGGTGGTCGTGTCCTCCCCCGCTCCGTTCGGCGCGGGCGGTCTCGGGCGCCACCTCGAGGAGCTCGTCGCCGCGCTCGACCGCCGCGGGCCGCCGGCGATCTGCATGTGCGGCGTGGCGCCGCCCCATGCACCCTTGCCGCCCTCGCCGCTGCGCCACGAACTGCGCGTGAGCGGGCTGGCCCGCTCACTGGGTCCGATCACGCGCTTTTCACCCGCGTGGAGAAATCTGCGTCAGAGCGTCGCGTTCGACGGCTATGCCGCGAAGCGCCTGCCCGCCGGCGAGCATTTGATCGCGTTCAACGGCCAGGCGCTGAAACAGTTCGAGGCGGCCAGGCGGGCGAGCTACAGGTCGGTCTCGCTGCTGTCGGCGAACTCCCATCTGCGGCGCGTCATACGCCGGCACGCACAGGCTCATCGTCAATATCCACTCGAGGGATCGTGGGCCGGGCGCCTGCTGCCGCGCAATCTCAAGGAGTATCAGCAGGCAGAGCGCATCTACGTCGCGTCTCGCTACACGTGGGAGTCCTTCGTGGAGGAGGGCTGCCGCGAGGAGCTGCTGTCGCTGTTCCCGTTCGTGCCCGATGCGCGGTTTCGGCCCAGCGGCGCACCGCCGGCCACGGGCACCTTCGATGTGGTCTTCAGCGGACGCCTGTGCGTGACCAAGGGCGTACCTCTGCTCGTCGACGCCGTCCGTCGCCTGTCTCATGCGGACCTGCGGCTCGTCCTCGTCGGGGGATGGGGCTCGCGGGGCATGCGCCGCTTCCTGGAAGAGGCGCGCGCGCTCGATCCGCGCATCGAGATCGGTCCGGGCGATCCGTTGCCCCATCTGCACCGCGCCCGGCTGTTCGCGCACGCCAGCTACGAGGACGGGTTCGCCTACGCCCCCGCCGAGGCGCTGGCGTGTGGAGTGCCCGTGCTCGTCACCGAGGACACCGGAATGAAGGATCTGGTCGATCCCGGCGTCAACGGCCTGATACTGCCCACCGGCGACCTCGCGGCGCTCACCGAGGCGATCGATGCGGCATACCGCGGCGAAGCGTTCAGCGGCTGAGCACCGGGCTGTGGGCGGGTCTCGCCGGCGGCTGCCACGCGGCCCGGGCCTCTTGATAGGCCTCGATCACGGCGGCGAAGTGGCGCTCGGCTGAAAAGCGGCTGCTCACCGCCTCTCTGCCCGCCATTCCCATCGCCCGTTGCCTGTCCGGATCGGCGAGCAGCTGATTGAGAGCCCGCGCCAGATCGTCAACGTCTCCCGGTTTGACGCAGCGGCCGCTGATTTCATCATCGAGCCAATCTGCGACCCCTCCGGTCGCGCTGGCGATCACGGGCCTCCCGGCGGCGAGCGCCTCGATCCCGACGAGCCCGAACGGCTCGGGCCACAGTGATGGGACCACCACCACCGATGCATTCGCAAGCTCCTCAGCGAGCCGCTCAGAGCTGATCCAGCCCTTGAACGAGACGCGCCCGTTGACGCCGCAGCGCCGTGCCAACCTGCGCATCGGCTCCAGCAGCCGGCCGTCGCCACAGATTATGAATTCGGCGTCCACCTCGCGGGCCGCGCGGATCAGTACGTTGACGCCCTTCTCGTGCACCAGCCGGCCTGCAAACACAACCCGCCTACTGGTGGGGTCGCCTGTCGCCGGCTGGGGGGGATCGTCGTGCTGAGGGGAATTATCTTCCGCCGGGGCAGCCCATTGGCGGCCAGGTGCCGGTCCACCGAGCTGGAATAGGAGACGACCAGATCGGCGAGCTCGAGAGCCTCGGCCCCCCGAGCTGCGCTTCTGTAACGGGTCGGCAGGGACTTCGGGTTGTGCGTGTGCGCGCAGCCCCGCGCGATCATGTTCAGGATGCATCCCGGTCCGTGGGCTCGTGTGCATTCCTGGCCCGGACGGAAGTAATATTTGCCCGACGGGCACGCCACGTAGTTGTGGGCGCTGATCACCAGCGGCGCGCTCATACGCATAGCCTGGGCGATGTCCGGCCGCTCGACGTGATGCAGGTGCACGACGTCCGGACCGAAGGCCAGGGCCTCGCCGAGGCGCGCCTCCATCGGCACATCCTCATGAAAGAGGTCGGGACACCGATACAGCGTCACTCCGGGTACTTCGTCGGTGGATTCTATCCGGGCGGCCACCACGCGCACGTCCAGTCCATGCCGGGCGAGGATCGCCGCGCTCGTCTGGACGTGGGCCGAGACGCCGCCGTCCCGCGTCCACCGCGGAACTGCCATCAGCACCGAGCGGGGGGCGGTCAGGTCAGACACAAGCGGGCTTGAAGCCGATCGATCGCTCTCGGCCATGTGCGAAGCAACGATAGCCCGGCGCCGCTCCCGGACCGGCGTCGCGTGCGCCGGTGCGGAAGGTTGCGTCGCCGGATACTTCGATCATCCCTCCCGATGCTGGCGGGAGATCTGGTAGCTGACGGGCGCCGAGATGCTGTCCACGTAGAGCCTGTTCCCAACCACGACCCGGACGTTCGCCTCGCCGAGCCTGTGGAACGTGTGAGGGATCGAGAACCCGCCTTCGGCGTCGACCGTGCCGCCGCCGATGCGATGCCATTTTCCCGGCTGGTATTCACGCTGCAAGCTCACGGTCGCTCCGGGATCGGCCGGGGTGACGGTGCCGCTGATCGTCACCACCCGGCTGTCAGCGCCGCGGTTCGCTGCGCGCCCGGGTCCGAGGGGCAGCGGCGTGCCGCTGACCGGCGCGTCGATGACGACCTGGGGACCGGCTATCTCGACGTGGGTGCGGGCGCTCTTGGCCCTGCCCGAGCGGACGTAGAAGACGCTGTTGAGTTCCGGTGCCGGCACGGCGAACTGGAACGCGCCGCCCGTTTCGGTGGTCATGGTCGCGACACTGTCGAAGCCGGATGTGCGGGCGATCTTCTGATAGAGCGTCACCGCCTGGCCGGCCGCGCTCGTGCCTTCGGGGCAGCTCAAGGTCCCGGTGAGGCTCAGCGGCGACGCGGGCGCGGTCCTCGAGGGCGTCGCTTCGAGATTGACACTGCACCCGGGTTGCGCTTGGGCGTCCTGGCGTGAATGCCGGGCTTGGCTCGGCGTTTCGCCAGTCGTCGAGGTAGCCGGCCCAGGGCCCGATTCCGACGCGGGCCCGGTGGCGGATTCCTGAAGCGTACCGGCGGTGGAGACGCCGGATTCCAGATCTGCCGTCCGGTGCGCGCCGGCCGCCGCGGGCGTCAGCATACAGAGGCCGGCCGCGAGCGCGCCGGCGCCGAGCACCGAGTTTCGCCGCACACGGCGACAGAGCGGGGAACGCATGACTTTTGCGGAGGAGAGCATGTTCGTGGTCGCTTTCGTGCGGGTTGTGAGTGTTCAAGTATGCATGTTCAGGCAAAATGGGGTCACGCACTGGATCGACATCGCGTGCAGGATGCTTTAGCTCCAGCCCGGCGAGCCCCGAGCGCTCAGCCGCCGGGGTCGCGAGCCGCGGTGCGCCTCCTCGCCGCCAGCAGCTGCTGGTACACCTGCTCGAGCTGCTGGGCCAGCACGTCGGGATGGTAGTCGGCGACCGCGCCCCGCGCCGCCGCCCCCAGGCGCTCGCGTTCGAGCGCGTCATCGCGCAGCGCTCGCATGGCCGCGGCGAGCGAGTCCAGCTCGCCGCTGCGAAAAAGCCGCCCGGTCTCGCCGTCGGCGACCAGGCTCGCCGGGCCGCCCTCGTCTGCCGCGATCACCGCCAGACCGGCCGCCATCCCCTCGAGCACGACCGTGCCGAAGGGCTCGGGGATCACCGAGGCGTGCACGAGCACGTCCAGCGACGCCAGCTCGGGCCAGATGTCCTCGCGAAAGCCACGAAACTGTACGCGCTCGGCGATCCCGAGGCGCGCCGCGAGCGCATGCAGCTCGCGCTCGTAGCTCTCCTCCCCGAACATCGCTGCGCCCACCACCACCGCCCGCTCCTCGCCGCCGGCAAAGGCCACGGCGAACGCGCGCAGGAACAGATCCTGCCCCTTCCACGGCGCGATCCGCCCGAGCATGCCGAACGTGGCGGGGTGCGAGTTGGTGCCGCGACCGCGCACATGGGGTGGGGGGGCGACCGCAGTCGGTATCACCCAGCTCATCTCGCCGCGCAGTTCGGCCGGCAGCGTCTGCAGCGTGGCGGTCGAGTTGGCGATCACGCCATCCGCCAGGTGGCCGATCAGGATCCGCACGAGGCGCACCGCCGCGCGCGGCATGTAGTCCTCGGCGATTCGATCGCGCACGTGCCACACGAGCGGGATGCCGGCGGCGCGCGCCGCAATGCTGCCGTACACGCCGGCCTTCAGCGAGTTCGTGTGCACGAGGTCTGGGCGCAGGGCGCGCAGGCGCACGGCGAGACGCGCGATGTAGGCAACGGTGCCGAGCGCCGCCAGCGGCGAGGCGCCGCCGGGACGCACCACCTCCCGGCGCAGATCGCGCGCGGAGGGGGCGATCGGAAGGACCTCGACGGACACGCCCGCCTGTGAGAGCCGCTGCGCGAGCGGGCCGTCCTCGCCGAGGATCACGTGCGGATTGACATTCTGCAAGCGGGGTAGCAGGCGCGTCAGCTGTATCTCGCCCCCGGACAGGCGCGCGACGTGGTCGAGATAGACCACTCGCAGCCGCTCGTCGCGATCCCCCGTGAGCAGCCGCCGGTGGAGCGCGCGGTGGCGCTCGGCCAGCGCCGGCCAGGAAAACCCCTCGGCGAAGCGCCGCGCCGCCGCGCGGGTGGGCAGCTCCCCCCGCGCCGCCGCTTGGATCCGCTGCGCGAGGGCCGGCACATCTCCAGCCGGCACCACAAGCGAGCGGTCCAGCGCCAGCGTCACCTCTGGCAGGCCGCCGACATCGCTGACGATGCTCGGCGTGCCGCATGCCGCCGCCTCGGGCACGACTAGGCCGAAGCCCTCGAGGCTCACGCTGGGCACGACGGCCACGTCGGCGGCACGATAGACCTCGACGAGCTCCTCATCGGACACGCGTCCCAGCAGGCGCACGCCGCCCGACAGCGGCGCGCGCGCGGCACGCTGCGCCAGCGCATCGCGCAGCGGCCCGTCGCCGACGAGCAGGAGCGCCGAGCCGTCGGGGAGCGCCTCCTGAATCTGCTCCCACGCGTCCAGCAGCACTTCGAGGCCCATGCGCGGCACCAGACGCCGCACGCAGACGGCGACGAACGCCGGCCCGCCGATGCCCAGGCGCGCGCGCGCGCGCGCGCGGCTGCCGGGTGTGAACAGCTCGAGCGCAACACCCGGCGCCCACACGTGCACGTCCCAGGGGCGCACCCGGTAGCGCTCGACGAGCTCCCTGCGAAAGGCCGACGACAGCGCCACGTGGGCGTCCGCGCGCCGGAGCACGCGGCGCTCGAGCGCCGCGCGCAACAAGTATCTTGCGCGCGAGCTGTCACCGGCGGCGAGGTTCTCTGCAGCCCAAGGCCCGTGGAAGTGAAACGCCACGGGGCGGCCTCGCCGCGGCCCCAGCAGCAGCGGCGCCGCGGCATACAGCGCGAAGTGCGCGTCGATCACCTCGACGGCGGGCGCGGCACGTCGCGCGGCGAGCCAGACGTCGAGCAGCCTGCGCGCAAGGGCGATCTCCGGCCGATCGAGGACGTCAACCGATGCGGGCGCGTCCTCGGCTGGGCCGATCACGACCCCGTGCGCCTCCGGCAGCTGCTCGAGCAGGGAGCGGTAGTAGCGGTTGAGGCCCCCCAGCGCGGCGGGAAACCAGCCCATGCCCAGCATCAACACGCGCGGATGTGCCTGCGGCGATCCAGCCGAGTCGGCCGAGGTTTGGGGCGTCGGTGCGCTCATCGTGTCGGTGTCGAGCTCAGGCGCGGAATCGCGACCGCCGGACGCGCGTTGAGCCGCATGATATGTTCTCACCGAGATCGATGCAGCGTTTGTGGCCTGCAGGAATCGACGCGATGCAAGGAGAGCGACGGGAGGCGCGAGGTGGCCGCTGAAGCACTGTCAGGCGACGCCATGGTCACACCAGCAACGGATTGCTCGGGCGGGCGAGTCCCGGATTTCTTCATTGTCGGTCACCCCAAGTGCGGCACGACGGCGCTCTATGAAATGCTGAAGCAGCACCCGCAGATTCACATGCCCGTGAAGGAGCCGCGCTTCTTCGGCATGCAGGAGATCGACGTGCGCGGCTCAGAGTCGAGTCGCTCGGGGTCTCGGCCGCCCGCACGCACCGCGCCCCCGGCGTCGGACTCCGGCCGGGCGCCGGGTCGGCGCCCGCACACGCTCGACGGCTATGTCGCGCTGTTTGCCGGCGCGCGTCCGGACCAGCTCGTCGGAGAGGCGACCCCCGCATACCTCAGGTCTCTCCTCGCCCCCGGCCGCATCGCGGCTTTGCGACCGGATGCACGGATAGTCGCGATCTTGCGCGAGCCCGCGAGCTTCCTGCGCTCGTTTCATCTGCTGGCCGTGCGCGGCTACTACGAGACGCAGACGGACTTTCGCAAGGCGCTGGCGCTGGAACAGCAGAGACGCGAGGGCCTAGGGATTCCACGCGCGTCGCAGGCCCCCGCGGAGCATCTGCTGTACCTGGACCACGTGCGCTACGTCGAGCAGCTGCGCCGCTATCGCGCGGTGTTTCCGGCGGAGCAGGTGCTGGTGCTCATCTACGAGGACTTCCGGCGTGACAACGACGCCGCCGTGCGCACGGTGTTGCGTTTCCTGGGGGTCAACCACACGTGTCCAATCGATACGGTGCAGACGCGTCCGTCGCGCGACCTGCGCCTGCACCAGCTCCACAAACTGGCCCGGCTGCGACGGATCGCGCTGCGCAAGGTGACCGTCGCAGGTGCGCTCTCTCGAACTGTGAGCGCTCTCACGCCACCGCCGCTTCGCGGCGGGCTCCGATCGCGTTGGGGCCGCGTCGCCTACGGCCAACCGCCCCCGCCCGACGAGGAGTTCATGCGCGAGCTGCGCCGCCGGTTGAAGCCCGAGGTCGAGGCGCTGAGCGACTACCTGAGCCGCGACCTCGTGACGGTATGGGGCTATGACGATCTCGCCTGATCCACTGCGCCCGGTGCGCCCAACGCGCGAGCCGATCGACGGGATCCGAACCGATGTAGACGTGGCCGAGACACCGGCTCGCCTGCGGCCCTCGGCCGGCGGGCCGCCGAGGCCACGGATGGGTGGCGTGTCACAGGCGAGGCTCCCTGACTTCTTCATCGTCGGTCACCAGAAGTGCGGCACGACCGCGCTGTACCTGATGCTGCGAAGCCATCCACAGATCTTCATGTCCGCTGTCAAGGAGCCGCGGTTCTTCGCGACCGATCAGCGATCTCGCCGCGCACCTCGCGGGAACCGGCCGTCTGCGAGGAGTCCGCGCACGATCGAGGCGTACCTCTCGCTGTTCTCCGCCGCCGGCGACGAGCGACGCGTCGGCGAGGCGTCGGGTCAATACTTGCGGTCGAGGACCGCCGCGAGCGGCATAGCCGCGCTGCAGCCCGCGGCGCGCATAATCGCGATCCTGCGCGAGCCGGCGAGCTTCCTGCGCTCGTTTCACCTGCAGATGGTCTCGAGCCGTGTCGAGACAGAGACCGACTTCCAAACCGCGATCGCGCGCGAGCGCGACCGGCGAGCGGGAAGGCGCATTCCTCGCAGCTGTCACAATGTAGAGGCTCTGCTGTACTCCGATCACGTTCGCTACGTCGAGCAGTTGCGTCGCTTTTACGCAGCGTTCCCACCAGAGCAGGTGCTGGTGCTGATCTACGAGGACTTCCGGCGTGACAACGAGGCCACGGTGCGCACGGTACAGCGTTTTCTCGAGGTCGACGATACCCATCGAATCGACGCGATCGAGACCAAACCGGTGAACGCGGTTCGGTCCATAGCTCTCAATCAGCTCCTGGGCATGGGACGGCGTGCACGCAACAATCCGTCTGCGGCGAGTCACCTCGAGCGAACGGTCAACGCACTGACGCCCATGATCCTGAAGCATGACGTGTTCCGGAAGCGCTGGCGTAGAATGATCTACAAGCGACCCCTGCCAGCGGACGAGGAGTTCATGCTCGAGTTGCGGCATCGCTTCAAGCCCGAGGTGCAAGCGGTGAGCGATTATCTCGGTCGTGATCTGGTGAGCCTGTGGGGCTATGACGGCATCGGCTGAGATCGCCACTGACAAGCTTCCGCTGCGGCAGCGCCGGCCCGACTTCTTCATCGTCGGTCACGGCAAGAGCGGCACCACGGCGCTTTGGGACATGCTGAGACGCCACCCGCAGGTGCACCTGCCCTACAAGGAGCCATGGTTCTTCTCGGATGAGATGCGTCCGCTTGCAGCGCTGCGCCCGGCCGGCACGGGCAGGACGCCGCGGACGCTCGAGGAGTACCTGTCGCTGTTCGACGGCGCGACGCCCGATCAGCGCGTCGGAGAGGCATCCTCGGTGTACCTGTGGTCGCGCAGCGCCGCCGGTCGCATCGCCGATGCCCAGCCCGAGGCGCGCATCATCGCCGTCCTGCGCGAGCCGGCGAGCTTCCTGCGCTCCCTGCATTTTCAGCTCGTGCAGGTTTACGTGGAGCCGGAGAAGGACCTGCGCAGGGCGATCGCGCTCGAGGACGCAAGGCGCGAAGGACGCGGCAAGCCGGGCAACCCATACTGGCCGGGCGGCACCCTCTATTCTGAGCACGTTCGCTATGTCGAGCAGCTACGCCGCTATCACGCGGTGTTTGCGCCCGAGCAGGTGCTGGTGCTGATCTATGACGACTTCCGCCAGAACAACGAGGCGACCGTCCGCAAGGTGTGGCGCTTTCTCGGGGTTGACGACACCCGGCCTGTGCTCGTTGTCAACGCCAACCCGACGGTCCGGGTTCGCTCGCGCCACCTATATGCGCTTGTGCACCGGCTCGCGGCCGGGAACGGCGCCCTGCCGCGAGCGGTACAGGTGACGGCCAAGGCGCTTGCGCCGCCAGCGCTGACTCGCCACCGAGCTACGAAGATCCGCGATCGCTTCATCTATGGCAAGCCGCGGCCGCCGGACGAGGCCCTGATGCTCGAGCTGCGGCGCCGCTTCAAGCCCGAGGTGCAAGCGCTCAGCGAGTATCTGGACCGCGACCTGGTGGCGCTGTGGGGCTATGACAGCATCGGCTGAGACCGCCACCGACAAGCCCCACCTGCCAGCGCGCCTGCCCGACTTCTTCATCGTCGGCCAAGCCAAGTCCGGCACGACCGCGCTGTACGCGATGCTCAGGACGCACCCGCAGATCTACATGCCCGACGTCAAGGAGCCGCGCTTCCTGGCGAGCGATCTGCGTGACCGCTTTCACATTCCGGCAACATCCACGGTCCCTGACACGCTCGAGGAGTACCTGGCGCTGTTCGCTCCAGCCGGGGCCCAGCAGCTCGCGGGAGAGGCGTCGCCGACATATCTCACCTCACGCACTGCCGCGCGTGCGATCGCCGAGCTGCAGCCAGCCGCGCGCATCATCGCGATCCTGCGGGATCCCGCGAGCTTCGTACATTCACTGCACGCGCAGTTCGTCCAGGCTCACGTCGAGACGGAGAGGGACCTGCGCAAGGCGCTCGCGCTCGAGCAAGACAGACGTCAGGGCAAACGCGTGCCCCGAGGCTCCCACAGACCGAACGTGCTGCTGTACTCCGAGCACGTTCGCTATGTCGAGCAGCTGCGTCGCTATCGCGCGCTGTTTGCGCCCGAGCAGCTGCTCGTGCTGATCTATGATGACTTCCAGCGTGACAACGAGGCGACGGTGCGCAGGATCTGGCGCTTCCTCGGTGTCGACGAGAACGTCTCGCTGGACCCCAGGCAGGCCAACCCGAGCATCCGCGTGCGGGCACAGCCGCTCCACCGGTTCGTACACGCGCTGGCTGCCGGCAGTGGGCCGATACCGCACGCCGCGCAGGCGTCAGTCCGGGCGCTCGCGCCGCGAGGCATGAGCCGCAGCAGGGCCGTTGCGATCCGCGACCGCCTGTTCTTCGCCGCCCCCCGCCCTCCCGATGACACGCTGATGCTCGAGTTGCGTCGCCGCTTCAAGCCCGAGGTCGTGGCGTTGAGCGAGGACCTGGGGCGCGATCTCGTGACGCTTTGGGGCTATGACCGCGTCGAGTGAGCCTGCGCCACCGCTCACGAACGGCGGCATCTCGGTGGTCGTCCCCACGTTCAACGATGTGGGTCGGATCCGCGATGCGCTGTCATCGATCGTCGGCCAGACGCTGGCGCCCGCCGAGATCGTGGTGTCCGACGACGGCTCCGAAGACGACACCGAGCAGGTGGTGCGCGAGTTCGCCGACCGGCGCGGCGGCGCCGTGGATATCCGCTACCTGCGGCTGCCCTCGCGCTCGGGAGTCGTCGCCGCTCGCAATCACGGGATCGAGGCTGCTCGATATAACTGGATCGCGACGTGTGACTCAGACGACGTGTGGGCACCCACCAAGCTGGCGCGGCAAACGGCGGCGTGGCGCGAGTGGACCGGCACGCGGCGCATCGCCCTGCTCGGAACCCACGGCTTCAACGTGAACGATGAAAAGAGGGTTTTGTCTCGTGCGACGATGGGGCCCACGACGGAGGAGCAATACGAGGCGCTCAGGGCAAAGGGCCGCGTGATGTATGTGATCCACTCGTCCGCCTTGTACTGCCGGGAGGATTGGCTGGCGATCGGCGGCTACACAACCGAGTATGGGTGGGCCGATGACTACGACTTCTTCTGCAAGATGGCCGAGCGTGGGGTCGTCGTGAACCTGCCCGAGCCGCTCGTCTACTACCGCAAGCGCGCAGGCTCGGTCCAGCTTGCTCGGTTCTGGGACCAGCGCCAAGGCCTGCTGCGGCTGACCGAGAACCAGCGCAGGCGAGCCGCGGGCCAGCCTCCGCTCGGGCCCGAGGAATTCGCGGCGCGTCAGGCCGCAGCGCCTGCCCTTGTCCGGCTTCGACGGCGAAGGCAGACCTGGGGTATGTATTACTACCGGGCGGGAGCCACGAACATAGTGAACGGCCATCGCATTCGGGGGGCATTTGAGCTCGTGCTGGCCTCACTGCTCGACGGCGCGCGTCTGCGCGCCGGTGTGCGGAACGCAGTTCGGACCGGCCCTCCCCGCCGGTCACATTTCAGCGGCTGAGCGCCCGCCTGCGTTGCACACGCGCACCGCCATCGCACGTCCAAATCTCTATCTTTTCTTGCTCTTCTTCTTCGGGGCCGCGTGCAGCTCGATGTTCGAGCTGTGACCCGACGCCAGCGGGCCCTTGGGCACCTGCACATAGGCGCGGTAGAGGCCCGTCTTGCGAATGCTCTCGACGATGCTGAAGCGCGAGACGGTCTTGGTGGCGCGCTTGACGGACACGCTGAAAGCGGTCGCGTATTTCGGCGCTTCGGCCCGTTCGGCCTTTTCTTCGGCCTTTTCTTCGGCCTTCTGATTCTTGGGGGGCTTGGCCGGGGCCTTGTTGACATGGGGCTTGGGGGGGTCTTGCACCTGGAAGAACACGATCGCGCCCGTCACCGCCGGCGAGACCGTGCCATACAGACGGACGAGTCCCGCGCTCGGGGCCGTACGGACGTGCAGCGTGACGCGCACGGTCGCGAGCGCCGTGATCACCTGGCTGTACGTGGTCCCCAGACCGACCGTGGCGATGCGGTAGCGAGTGCTGCGCGTCAGGTGCGCCACGAAAAACGAAAAGCGCCCCGTGGAGCTCACGGTCACCGGCGGGCCGACGTTCGTGAAGACCGAGCTCGAGGGGTACGGGCTGGCCTGCAGGACGATCTGGCGGCCGGTGGCACCGGTCCCGGACAGTGTGCCCGCGATCGTCAGCGAGCTACCCGCCAGCTGTCCTTCGGCCGGCGGCTTGGTGGTGAACGTGAACGTCAGCGTCGCCTTCTTGGTCGATTTCTTGGTTTTCGTTTTGGTCGTGGCTTTCTTGACCACGTATGTGTGGTCGTGGCCGTCGGCCGGCCCCTGGGCGTTTTCCGCGACCAGCCGGTAGTGGTAGCCGGACAGCAGCCCGCTGACGACCTGGCTGACATCGACCTTGGAGGTGCCCGCGGCCAGGTTCTTGGTGGGCGTCTGTGAGCCGTAGGCTACGGTGGGGCCGTACTGGAAGTAGTACGTGGCCGCTTCGCCCTGCGGGTTGATCGACCCCTCGAGCTCGACCTGCAAGCCCGACGGGTGGGCGCCGCCGGTGGTCACCGCGGGCTTTTCGGGCGTCGAAGCGCCGGCAGCGGCGGCGAACGCCACCGGCATCGGCGCCAGCGCGACGACGCTCGCGACCGACACACACGCAGCCAGCCCGCGACCGATCCTGTAGCTCCTCATCTCGTCAGTTCCCTTCCTGCCGGCTTTTCTAGCACACCACCGGGGCTTGTGAAGCGATCCTTGCCACGGTCAGCGAGCGACCCCTGGTGACTGCCAGCGACGTTCGCTGCCTCGCGCGATCGTAGTTAGGAACACGACCGGCGGGCGATCGATGCGGCGCCGTGCCGTGCTCTCGTTGCACACGCTTGCCGCCACGCGCAGGCTCGCTGCCCGGCTCAGCGCGGGATCAGGCCGCGAGCGGCGAGCAGCGCCAGCACGCGCTCGACCCCGTCCTCGACGGCTGCTTGGCGGGTGCCGAGCACCAGATCGGCGTCGGTGGGCGGCTCGTACGGGGCGCCGACGCCCGTCAGCCCTGTCAGCTCGCCGGCGCGCGCGCGCGCGTACAGACCCTTGGGGTCGCGCTGCTCGCACAGCTCGAGCGGCGCGTCCACGAAGATCTCCAGGAAGCTCAACTCGTCGGCGGCATGAAGCGCAGCGGCGGCCTGGCGATCGGCGGCGTAGGGGCTGACCAGGCTCACCAAGGCGATCGTCCCGGACTCGGCGAGCAGCCGCGCGACGTGAGCGGTACGCCGGACGTTCTCGTTACGGGCGGCTTCGTCGAAGCCGAGGTCGCCGTTCAGACCGTGGCGAAGGTTGTCGCCGTCGAGCAGGAAGGCCGGATGGCCGAGCGCGATCAGGCGCTCCTCGACGCCGGCAGCGATCGTTGACTTGCCGGCGCCGGGCAGGCCCGTGAACCACAGCGTCGCGCCCTTGTGCCCAAGCGCCCGCCAGCGCCGCGTGCGCGTCATCCGCGATCCCTGCCAGCGGACGTTCGGGCTGCGCTCGCTCTTGACTGCCGCCTGGCCGTCGCCGTCGCTTTCGACCTCGGTGTCGAGGATCACGCCGGCGGCGACCGTCTCGTTGCTGGCCTCGTCGATTACGATCAGGCTGCCGGTGGCGCGATTGCGCCGATAGGAATCGAACACGAGCGGGGAGCTCAGCTCCATGTGCACGCGTCCGAGATCGTTGAGGGCAAGCGTGGTCGCGCTCTCGTCGCGGTGCAGGCTTTCGACGTCGATCCGGTAGCGCACGTCCACCCCGCCGACCACTGCGGTGCTCGCGCTGTGCTTGACCCGATAGCGCCGATTCCCGTCGAGCGGCTGCTCGGACATCCAGCAGAGCAGGCACTCGAACTGGCGGGAGACCGTCGGCTGGTTGTGCGTGCGCACGATCGTGCTGCCCCGTCCCACGTCGATGTCGTCCGTCAGGCGCAGCGCCACGGACATCGGCGGGAAGGCTTCCTCGACGGGACCGCCGAAGGTGTCGATTCCCGCGATGGTGCTGCGCCGGCCGCTCGGCAGCACGACGACCTCGTCGCCGGGGCGGATAACCCCTCCGGCCACCTGGCCGGCGTAGGCGCGGTAGTCGGCCACGCTGCTCGACGGCGGCCGGATCACCCACTGCACCGGGAAGCGCACGTCGATCAGGTTGCGATCTGAGGCGATGTGGACGTGCTCGAGGTGGTACAGCAGCGGCGGCCCCTGATACCAGGGCATTGCGTCCGAGCGCTCCACCACGTTGTCGCCCAGCAGCGCGGAGATCGGGATGAAGGTGACGTCGGAGATCTCCAGGCGCGCGGCGAAGCGATCGAAGTCCTCGACGATCGCTTCGAAGACATCCTGGTCGAAGTCGACGAGATCCATCTTGTTGACGCACACCACGACGTGCGGAATCGCCAGCAGCGAGCTGATGAACGCGTGGCGCTTGGACTGCGCGACGACGCCTTTGCGCGCGTCGATCAGCACGATCGCCAGATCGGCGGTGGAGGCGCCGGTGACCATGTTGCGCGTGTACTGCTCGTGCCCGGGGGTGTCGGCGATGATGAAGCGCCGCTGCGCGGTGGCGAAGTAGCGGTAGGCGACGTCGATCGTGATGCCCTGCTCGCGCTCGGCGCGCAGACCGTCGGTCAGCAGCGACAGGTCGAGATAGTCGTGGCCCATGCGGCGGCTGGTCTGCTCGACGTGTTCGAGCTGATCGCTGAACACCTGCTTGGAGTCGTACAGCAGGCGCCCGATCAGCGTGCTCTTGCCGTCGTCGACCGAGCCCGCAGTTGCGAACCGCAGGAGGTCGGCGGGGCGGTCCGTGAGCCGCTGGAAGACACTGCCGGCGCCGTCACGCGCGACCGAGGAGGCGTCCGCCGAGGCGCCCGCGCCGTCACGCGCGACCGACGAGGCGCGCGCGGAGGCGCCCGCGCCCACCGCCTGCATGTTGCCGTTGCCGTGGCTGAGCGCGCCCGCGCCGGAGCTCGACCCCTCCATCACGAGCCCCGGGCCTGCCTGCGCTCGTGCGCGGCGCACCGTTGTGCTTCCATGGATAGCCGCGGACCTATCGACATCGGCCGCTCGTCCTCGCGCCGTTGACGCCGCCGGTTGAGCGCCCGCCCCCGCAGACCGCGAGGACGCGGCCCGACCGCGCGCCCAGCTCACGACTGTCCATCTCGAGTTTTGGCTGCATGCCCTCATTCAAGCGCACGCTCGCATGGTTGCACAGGTGGACTGCCCGCGCGCAGAGATACACGACTGGACTCTGCGTGTTTTTGATGTACCATGCCGCGAACGAGCGAGGTGTTCACCCGGCCGGCGAGGCAGGGCGTTCGCGAGGGAGTCGGATCGAGAGAGGGCTGTTTGTGCCGTCGCCCGGGTGGCATCAAGGAGATGGGCCGATGAGTATCGGCGAGCGGCGTGGCTTCGGGCTTGTTCGGGGCCGAGGACGGCTGATACGCGTGTGGGCGCCGATCCTTGCCGCGGTCATGGCCAGCGGCGCGGTGTCAGCGACGGCCCACGCGGGTGTGATGGCCTGGGGCAGCAACAAGGACTTCCAGCTCGGAACCGAATCGGTGAGCCGCAGTGACCTGCCCCTCAGCGTGAGCGGGCTCGGCGAAGTCGCGCAGGTCGTGGCCTCCGACAACTACAACCTGGCGCTGCTGCGCAACGGACAGGTGTGGGCGTGGGGCCGCAATCGCGATGGCGCGCTCGGCGATGGCGAAAGTGGGGGACGCACCAGCGCGCCGGTGGAGGTGAGCGGGCTCAGTGAAGTGACGGCCATCTCGACCACGCACGCATACAGCCTGGCGCTGCTGCGCGACGGCGAAGTGATGGCCTGGGGCGTCGCCAAGGGCGGCAGGCTGGGCGACGGCGAAGAAGGCGCGAGCGGATACAGCGACACGCCGGTGCGTGTGCATGGGCTGACGGAAGTCACGGCCATCTCGGCCGGCCAGTTCCACGCCCTCGCCGTGCTCAAAAACGGCACCGTGATGGCTTGGGGCCTTGGAAAAAGAGGCGAGCTGGGAGATGGCGAAGGCTTGTCGGGCAGCGATGTTCCCGTGCCGGTGAAGGGAATCACCGAAGCTGCCGCGGTCGCGGCGGGAAACGTTCACAGTCTCGTGCTGCTGCGCAACGGCACGGTCCTGTCGTTCGGCGCCAACGAATTCGGGCAGCTGGGTGACGGCCACCGGAAGCCGTCGTACGTGCCCGTGCCGGTCGAAGGACTCAGCGAAGTCACGGCGATCTCGGCCGGTGGATGGAACAACCTCGCTCTGCTCCGCAATGGGACGGTGATGGCGTGGGGCTGGAACAAATCGGGCGAGCTCGGCGACGGCACGAGGAACGGCCCCGAAAGATGCGGGAACTGGGGGTGCAGCAACGTCCCGATCCCTGTTAGCGGGCTCAGCGAAGTCACGGCGATCTCGGCGGCGAGCAACACCGTCGTGGACGCGCACAACCTCAACTGCCTCGTGCTGCTCGAGAACGGCACCGCGATGGCGTGGGGCGGCAACGAAGACGGCCAGCTCGGCGATGGCACCAGGGTCAACAGCTATGTGCCGGTGCAGGTCCAGGGCCTGACCGGAGCCACCCGCATCTCCGCCGGCGGCTACGACAGTCTTGCGATCGTCGAAGAAGATCCCCTCGCGAGCTTCGGCGTGTAGAAGCCCGCGCGGGCGAGAGGGCGCCCGTTCGGCGCTCGCGCGCTGGATTCGCGGGCGGCGGCGACGCGGCGCGGCATCGCTTCACAAGATCGTTACGTCCGCGCCGGTGGCTTGGTTGACGATGTGCGCGGGCGCCACGCGGGCGCCATGGGGTTGCGCGTCCGGTGCAGCGGCTTCCCCTCAACAACGAGGCCACGTTAAGGTATCTACCGATGTCAAGCGAGCCCATCGTCAGCCCAGCGTCGAGCGGGCCGATCGTCGAGGCGCCGGCGGCGCAAGCGGGGCCGGCCGCCGGCGTCGGCAATCCGTGCGCAGCCTGCGGCGCGCCGATGGCCGCCGATCAGCGCTACTGCCTGGAGTGTGGCGAGCGGCGCGCGGTGATGAGCAGCGTCCTGCTCGGCGGACCGCCGCTGCGCTCCGAGAGCGAGCCGGGCGCGAGCGCCAGCCCGCCCGCGCGGCCGCCGGACTCAGCGATCGCGCCCGGCCCTGACGACCGGGCCCGCGGGAACGCGCTCACCGTGATCGCAGGCGTCGGTGTGCTGTTGCTGGCGATGGGAGTCGGGGTGCTGATCGGGCGCTCGAGCGCCAGCACCAAGACGCCCGCCCCGCAGGTGATCACCGTCGGCTCGGTCGGGTCCGCGAGCACCGGCAGCAGCGGCGGCAGTGAACCCTCGACCGCGAGCTTCAGCAGCGACTGGCCGTCGGGCACGCCGGGCTACACCGTGCAGCTGCAGACGCTGCCGCAGTCGGGCACGCAGGTGAGCGCGGTGGAAGCCGCCAAGACCGCGGCCTCCGCCAAGGGCGCCAAGAGCGTCGGCGCGCTCAAGTCCGAAGAATTCAGCAGCCTCGGCGGGACCAACTACGTCATCTACTCGGGCGTCTATCACAAGCGACCGGAAGCGCAGAACGCCCTCAAGGGCCTGAAGAAATCGTTCCCGGGCGCGACCGTGATCAAGGTCTCCAACGGCGGCGAAAGCTCCGGGTCATCCTCCCACGAATCCTCCACGCCCTCCGAACAGGGTGGCACCAGCCACCACTCGGGTGTCGGCTACAGCCTCACCAAACCGGCGCCGCCGACGGTCGTCAAGAAAGAGTTGACCAAAAAAGGCAAGGGCTACGAGCAGGAATCCAAGAACCTCCCCAACGTGATCTCGACCGGGTAGCGTGATGGGAGTGATCGGAGACGCGATCGGCACCGAGCTGCGCCAGCGGCGCGACGCGCTGGCCGAACAGGTCACCGAGCTGCATTGGGACCTCGGCGGGCTGGCGTATGAGATGGCGATCCGCGATCACTTCCGTCTCGACGTGCTCGTGCGACGCGCCGCGCTGCTGCAGGAGCGCGACGCCGAGCTGGCCGAGGTCGAGCGGCTGCTGGCGATGGAGGACACCGCCACGATCGGCGACTGCCCGCAGTGCGGGGCACCGCACAGTCGCGGCGCCGTCTTCTGCTGGCAGTGCGGTGTGGCGTTGATGGAGCGCTCGGCGCCCGTGAGCGCCGCTCCCGACAGCACTGGCAGCACCTCCGCGGCCGCCGACGAGGCCACTGCCGTGATGGACAGGCTGCTCGCCCCCAGCGCCCCGCCCCCCGATGGCGCGGCGTCGGCAACCGGTGCATCCTTGCGCGCCACCCTTTCCACGGGCTCGCGTCCGCCTTCTGCGCCGACGCCGAGCTCGACGCCCGAACGCCGGCGGTGAGCGTCGACCGGCACGGTCGCTGCGCGGACTGCGGCGCTCCGCTCGCTTGCGACCAGCGTTACTGCCTGAGCTGCGGCGCCCGCGTGGGCCTGCGCAGTCCTCAGCTGGTCGCGCTGCTGCGCCACGTCCGCGAACCGCCCGTCAGCTCGCGCCCCCGCGCCCACGCCGCCGGGTCCGCCGCCGCCGGCCATGCTGGCGCGACGGGCGCGCCGCACGATGCGCCGCGCGCAAGCCCGCGCCGCGGGCGCGGCCTCGGGCTGACGCTGCCCTCGCCGAGGGTCTCCGCCGTGCTGGTGCTGGCGTTCCTCGGCTTCGGCGTGCTCCTGGGTGACGCGGCCGCCTCGCGCGTCAACGACGCGCTCACCGCCTCCCGGCGCGACCTCAAGCTGCTGCTCGGCTCGCGCGCGTCCGCGACCGCGTCGAGCCCGTCCGCGAGCGCGTCCAGCACGCCCGCCAGCGAAGCGCCCGAAAGCGAAGCCGAAGCAACGCCGAGCCCCGCCGCCGAAGCGTCGTCCGGCGCCGGTACCCCGAGCGGCGCGCCGAAGGCGAGCAAGGGAGCCGGCACAGCGGGGAGCCCCTCCGGCAGCTCCGGCTCGGGCTCGTCGAAAGCCGGCGCGGGCTCCGGCTCCTCCGGCAACGCCGGCTCGGGCCCATCGGGCAGCCCCGGCTCGAAGCTGCCCGCCATCCAGCACGTGTTCGTGATCATGCTCGACGATCAGCCTTACGCGGCCGTGTTCGGCCCGGAATCCTCCGCCCACTACCTGGCGGACACGCTCGAGCCGAAAGGCGGGCTGCTCGTGCGCTACTACGCGGTGGCCCACGAGCAGCTCGCGAACACGATCGCGCTGATCACGGGCCAGGGCCCCACCGCGCAGACCGCCCAGAACTGCCCGGCCTACGAAGCGATCGCGCCCGGCACGACCGGCGCGCAGGAGCAGGTGATCGGCAGCGGCTGCGTGTATCCCAGCGCCACACCGACTTTGCTCTCACAGCTCCGCGCCAAGCACCTGAGCTGGCGGGCGTACATTCAGGGTATCGATGAAGGCTCCGGCACGCCGGAAGCGTGCGCGCACCCGGCGCTCGGGGCCGCCGATCCGAGCGCGGCGACCCCTCCGCCCGCCGGCCAGTCCTACGCGACCTGGCTGAACCCGTTCGTGTACCTCGGCGCGCTCACCGCGACACCCTCATGCGCCGCTGAGGACGTCGGACTGAGCCAGCTGCAGCCCGATCTCTCACAAGTGAACGCCACCCCCGACTTCGCCTACATCGTCCCGGACCTGTGCAACGACGGCAACCCCGCGCCGTGCGCTCCCGGGGCGCCTGCCGGGCTTGCTCCCGCGAACGCGTTCCTGCAGCGGGTCGTCCCAGAGATCATGGCCTCGAAGGCCTACAAGCAGAACGGCCTGATCGTGATCACGGTCGATCAGGCGCCCTCGAGCGGCCCGTTCGCCGACTCGAGCTCGTGCTGCGGCCAGCCGCAGTTCCCGAACCTGCCCGCCTCCGGCAGCGGCCTGGCGCCCGAAGGCGGCGGCCAGGTGGGCGCGCTGCTGCTGTCGCCGTTCATCAAGACACACGCGGTCAGCCAGGAACCGTACAACCACTTCTCCCTGCTGCGCACGATCGAGGACCTGTTCGGGCTCAGCCACCTCGGTTACGCCGGCGACGCGAAGGTGAGCTCATTCGAACCCTCGCTGTTCGCGGCCGGCGGCTGAGCGCCCGCCGGCCGAGACGTTGGCAGCAGCCGCCCGAGCAGGTCAGGGCAGAGGCGTGGCGGTGATCCTCATGAATTCATCACCGTTTGAAGCGCCAACGGATCTCAGCGTGATTATCTGGGGCGAAGCTTCGCTGCTCAGGCGCTGGCTTCCCGCGTCGCCGACGGGCGCTGCGGTGATCGTATGGCACCATTCTTCTGTTCGCCCTTCACAGGTTGCAGTTATGCGGACTGTTTTACTTTGCGGATACGCTTCTTCGTCTTTTTCCAACTCGCCGGCCTTTTTATTCAGTTTTTCGGCTTCCGATTTGAATTCCTTTTCCTCTGGTTCGATTTCGGCTTCGGCATTTTCTCCGTGTTCTTCCGCTTCTTCCGCTTCTTCCGCTTCTTCCGGTTCTTCCGTTTCCTCCGCAGCTACTTTTGCTTCCCCTGCGATCGCTTCGCGCTTTGCTGCTTCTGCATCGAGCTGTTCAGTTTCCGCTTCGCTCGACGCTTTCTCTTTCCACTTGAGCCTGTATTGCGACTTTGGGGAGATGGCCCTCCAGACAACTTCCAACGCATTGACCTTCGGCGTTACGCTGAGAAGGGGCGGCGGCCCCGAACCGCTCTTCAGATAAGCGAGGCTGTGTCCTTCGCTCCCTGCGCCGACGGATAAGCCAGCAAAGCCTCCACCGGCAGATATGCCGGCCACATCGGACAGTCCTCTGATCGCTGAGGGCTTCCTGTTGCACGGGGATTTTTCCTTGTTCCTCGCGCATTCTTCAGGACCTTCACCTTCACCGCGACCATCTCCGAGCTGCCCGCGTTCGTTGTCTCCGAACGAGTAGACTTCTCCGGCCGCGTTCAGTGCGAGGCTGAAGTCTCCTCCGGCTGAGATCGCTGTCACCCGTTCCAGTCCCTTGACCACCTTCGGCGTGGGTTGGCATTCCGTCCTTGCCTCGTTCGAGCACGCTCCGGAGCTGTGGCCACCCAGCTGCCCGCTGCGATCGGTGCCCCACCCGACCACTTCACCGTCCTTGCGCAGAGCCAGCGCAAACTCTTCCCCTCCCGAGACTGCTGTCACGCCGGTCAGATATTCGCTTTCATGGGAGCACGCTTCTTTGTTGCCCACCGCGCAGACGTACTTGGGGACGTAGCTCGCTTCGGTCGTGCCGTCCCCCAGCTCGCCATTGTTATTTTCGCCCCACGCGACTACCCTGCCGTTGCTCAGCACCGCATACGCGGCGTGCCTGCCGGCCGCAATGCCTGTCACCTTGACGCCAGGAGGGAGGCCAAGCTGTCCGAGATCGACCTGCACAGGCGCCTGGCTGCAGGGATTTGGCCTAACACCCTCTCCCTGGCAGATCGTGTGGCTTTCTTCACCGGTCCCAAGTTTTCCATTTCGGTTGCCGCCCCACGCCCACAACTTGGTTTCGCCGCCTGCTTCCTGCAAGGCGAAGTCAGAGTCGCCACCTGCCGCGATGGCCACCACGTGCTCGAGTCCGATCCCGATCGCGTCTTCCGCGGGCTGCGTGTGATGTCCGTGACGGGCGTCCAGCCATTCTCCGCCATACATGTATTCGCCATCGCCGCGTTCGCCGTACTCCGACGCGCCCCACGTCATCACTTCGCCGTGGTGTTCGCTGTCGCTGACGACAGCCATGCCATGAGTGCCAGACCCATCCGCTGCGGCGATCGCGGTCACACCGGTCAGTTCACGGGCCTCACCATTTGCCTTTTCGACCACAGCAACAGGCGAACCGCTCGGTTCGCGAGGGCTCTCGCCGTCGCCGAGCGCTCCCTTGCGGTCTTCGCCCCACGATCTCACGGTTCCATCGCCGAGGAGCGCATAGCTCGCGTCGCCGGCGGACATCACCGAGCTGATGTCAGACAACCCGCGAACCGAGACCGGACTGACTTCGTAGTTGTCGTGATAGCCCGCGCCGAGCTGCGCGTCGGGATAGTTCCTGCCCCACGCCACCGCCGCCGTGCCGCCCACGGGTCGCGTCGTGGCAGACGTCGCCCGAGTCGCGCCGAGCGCGTTGCGGGCCGTGACCGTCACCTTCACCGTGTCGCCCACATCGGCTTCCTGCAGCTGGTAGGTGCTGGCGCTCGCTTCCCTGCATTCCCCTTGGCCGTTGCAGCTCGACCATTCATACGTAAATTGGTTTGGCGCCCCGGTCCAGCTTCCTTCGCCGGCGCTCAACGTCTTGCCCGCGGCGACTTCGCCGGTGACCGTCGGCAGCGCCGTGTTCACCGGCCTGCCGAGCACGATCGCGGTGACGGCCGAGGTTGCGCTGACCGGCGGTTCCATCGCGCGTCCGGCGGTGACAGTCACGCGCAGGGTGTAGCCGACGTCAGCTGCACCGACGCCATAGATTCTCGCGTTTGCGCCCGACAGCGGCGAGCATTCTTCGCCGAGGTCGTTGCACCTTTCCCACTGGTACACGAGGGTCGATCGCCCGCCACTCCAGCCGCCCGCATTCGCCTTCAGGACCCTGCCTTCCTGGGGCGTGCCCGTGATCGTCGGTGGGGAGGTGTTGACCGGGAGTTCGGCCGTCGCCGGGGCAGTTTCGGGGCTGGTCAGCTGGACCGTTTCGGGGCTGGTCAGCTGGGTCGTTTCGGGGCTGGTCAGCAGGGTCGTTTCGGGGATGGCTACCGGGGTCGTTTCGGGGCCGGCTGCGTATTCCGATGCTTTCGTAGTCGCCCCAGACGCGCTCGGCGCGAAGCCAATGCTGAGCAAGATCGCGCCCGCAGCGCCCAGCCACGGGAACGAGAGCTTGTGGGACACAGTCGGGTGGCGTCGCAGGGTGGGCATGACGAGTCGATGAATCGCAAGCATCCGCGTACGCAGTCGTGTCGCACCCGCGGCCGCTTTGTTTGAGGCGACGCCGAGGCACTCAACACATCGGGCGCTTGGGTCTGGTACAAGCGTCCAAATCGCCGCGCACCAGGGCGAGCAGCGCGCGGGCGGCCGGCGAGAGCGGATCCTCGCGGTACACGAGTCCGATCCGACGCAGGATGCGCGGACGCGCGGCACGAGCCACGGCACCGCGCCGCTCGGCCTCGCGGGCCAGGGGTGCAGGCAGCAGTGCGGCGCCTGCGCCCGCCAGCACCAGCGGCACGATCGCCTCGCGCGCCGCGGTCTCGACGGCGATGCGCGGGCTCACGCCCACGGCCTGCAGCGCCTGCTCGAGCAGCGTTCGCGTCGAGGTCCCGGGCGGGCTGACGACCAGTGGTATCTCGCGCAGCGCCGCCGCGGCGAGTGGCTCGTCGTAGGCGGCGGGGGAGAGTGGCTCGTCAAACGCCGCATCCCGTGCGCGAGCGTCGCGGGGAAGTGCGCCGATCGGGGGGAGCACGAACAGCAGCTCCTGCTCGCCCAGCGCGAGCGTGCGCAGGCCCTGCGTGCGCAGCGGCAGCGGCGCCAGGCCGAGCTCGCAGGTGCCGTCGCGCACCAGGGCACTGAGGACCGCGGTGCTCTCCGGCTCGTGCACGCGCACGACGATGCCGGGATGAGCGCGGCGAAAGCGACCGATCAGACCGGCGAGCGGGTCGACCGCCAGCGTGGCGAGGGCAGCGAGGTGCAGCGTGCCGCGCAGCAGTTCGGAGACCTCGCCGACGGCCGCGCACGCGGCGTCCATCGCCGCCAGCACCTCGCGGGCCGGGCCGATCAGCGCCTGTCCCGCCGAGCTCAGGCGCAATCCCCGGCCCGCGCGATGAAACAGCGCCGCCCCGAGCTCGCGCTCGAGCGCCTGCAGCGTCTGCGACAGCGAGGGCTGGGCCACGTGCAGCCGGGCCGCAGCGCGCGTCACGGTGCCCTCGTTGACGACCGCGAGAAAGCTGCGCAGCCTCCGCTCATCCATAGGCATCTACTATAGAAGCAACTGCAAATCTGTCCTTGATCTATCAGTAGCTCCCGGCTGAAATGGGTGTATGGACACGCCTGCATCGGACACGCACGCATCGGATCGCGCACGGCGCGCACCTCGTCGGCCCGCGATCACCTCGCTCGGCCTGCGGTCGTCCGGCCGCCAGTCGCTCGGCCTCGGTCACCGGCTGCTGCGCGAGCCGCGGCGGCCCCCGAGGGTCCGCGACAGCCCGCGCGCCCGCTGGTACGTGGTGGCGACCGTCTGCGTGGGCGCGTTCATGGGGCAGCTCGACGTCAGCATCGTCACCGTCGCGCTGCCACGTATCGGCGCCGACCTGCACGCCGATGCCGCGCTCGTGCAGTGGGTCGCGCTCGCCTACCTGCTGGCGCTCGTGTGCGCCCTGGCCGTGGTCGGGGCGCTGGCCGACAGGATCGGGCGCAAGCTGCTCTACACCTACGGCTTCGCGGTGTTCACGGTGGGTTCGGCGCTGTGCAGCCTCGCGCCCACGCTCGGCTGGCTGGTGGCGGCGCGCGTGCTGCAGGGGCTGGGGGCCGCGATGCTGCAGGCCAACAGCGTCGCGCTGATCGCCGAGACCTTGCCGAGGCGCGAGCTCGCCCGGGGCATCGGCGTGCAGGGCGCGGCCCAGGCGGTCGGGCTGGCGCTCGGGCCCGCGATCGGCGGGCTGCTGCTCGCGGCCGGCGGCTGGCGGCTGATCTTCCTGGTCACCGTGCCCGCCGGTGTCGCCGGGCTCGTGCTCGGTTGGCTGCTGCTGCCGCGCAGCCGCACGTTCGCCCGCGCCGGGCGCTTCGACGGGCTCGGTGCTTTGCTGATGACGATCGCGCTGGGCGCGCTGATGCTGCTCGTTTCGCTTGCCCGCGAGCCGATCGGGGCCTCGGTCGAGCTTCCGCTGATCGGAGGGCTGTCCCTCGTCGAGCTGGCGCTCGCCGCTGTCGCGCTCGGCGCCGGCGCCGCGCTGATCGCCCGCGAGCGCCGCGCGCGCGCGCCGATCCTCGACCTGGAGCTGTTGCGCCGCCCGGCCGTCGCTGTCGGGCTGGCGTGCGCGCTCGTGAGCTACCTGGTCATGTTTGGAGCGCTCTACGCCGTGCCCTACTACCTGGCGGCACACCACGTGCCGAGCGCGCTCGCCGGCCTGCGCCTGGCGAGCCTCCCGGTCGCTCTGGGCATCGCCGCGCCGCTGGCCGGCCGCGCCGCGAGCCGCGTCAGCGGCCGCCTGCTCGGGGCCGCCGGGCTTGCGCTCACGGCCGCCGGCCTGCTCGGGCTCGCCGCGAGCAGCGATCCGGGCCTGCTCGCTGTGGCCGCGAGCGGCGGCGGGGGCTGGCTGGTGCCTTGCCTGGCGCTCACGGGCGCCGGCCTCGGGGTGTTCATCCCGGTCAACAACGCCGCCGTGATGGCGGGTGCGCCACGCGCGCGCGCGGGCTCCCTCAGCGGGATCCTCAACACCACGCGCGGTGTCGGCACCGCGCTCGGCGTCACGCTCGCGGGCCTGGTCTACAGCGCCACGGCGCACCCGGCCGCGATGCCACAGCTTGCGGCCGGCCGCGGGCTGGGCGTGACCCTGGCGGTGCTCGGCGCGATCGCCGCCTGCGCGGCCGCGCTCGCGTCGGGCGCCGGGCTCTCAGCCCGGCTGCTTCGAGGCGGCCGCCGGCGCTCGCCGATCGGCCTGCGCCTGCTCGTCGGAGCCGCGCACCGGCGCCGCCGGCGGATGCCCGTTCGAGGCTTGCACCGCCGGGGCCGTCGCGAACGCCGCCTCGGCAACCGGCTTGCGCCAGGGGCGCGCGTAGGCCATCCAGGCGAATACGCCGAGCAGCAGGACCGAGCACAGTGCCCAGCCCAGCGCGGTGGTTTCGAGGCCCACGTACTTCAGGCCCGAGGCGAAGATCACGAAGGTGATCGCGGGGCGTAGGTAGCGATCGGCGACGCTCGATGAGAGCATGGCTCCGACTATCACCGCCGGCACGCTGCCGATGATGATCGAGGCGGTCACGCCAAACTCGACGTGGCCGAACGCCAGCGCCCCCAGCGCGGCCGCCGCGGTCAGCGGGACCGCCTGGGTGAGGTCGGTGCCGACCAGCTCGTTGGCCGCCAGCATCGGGTACAGGAACAGCAGCAGGATGATCATCAGCGAGCCCGCGCCCACCGAGGTCATCCCCACGATGATCCCGCCGATCATCCCGATCGCGACGGTGCGCAGTGGGCGCGGCGTCACGTCGTGGACCACGGCAGTGCGGCTTTCGCCGGTGCGCCGATCGAGGATGTAGCGCAGCACCATCGCCCCCGCCCCGACCAGCAGCGCCACGCCGAGAATCACCTCGATGTGCTGCTCGGCCTGCTTGGCGTTGCCCAGCACGTGCAGCACGTAGGCGCCCAGGAACGCCATCGGCACCGAGCCGAGCACCAGCCAGCCGACCAGACGCAGGTTCACCGTGCCGCGCCGCAGGTGCACCCCGGCGCCGAACGGCCGCATGACCACCGCGGCCACCAGGTCGCTGGAGATCGCCGCTGAGGGCGTGACGCCGAACAGCAGGATCAGCATCGGTGTCATCAGCGCGCCTCCGCCCGCGCCGGTCAGGCCGACGAGAAACCCGACGACTGCGCTCCCCAGCACGATGTACGGATCGACATGCATGGCTTCCCCGACCCACCGCCCACATAGTTCACCGACTAGAGCGATCGCGTCGGAAAAGATGATAATACAAATCGGGTCGGATTTGGCGGAAATTGCGCCAACGCAGGCGCGACCACGTTTGATGGCGATCGAGACCGCCGGGATGTGCACGGCCTGGCGCCGCCCGTCGGCCGCGAGCAGCGGTGCTCGAGTGGGGTCCGGCGCCAGTCGGCCGCGGGCAGCGGTGCTCGAGTGGGGTCCGGCGCCAGTTGAGGCGCGAGGTTGACCCCTAGGCCGCCCGCGTGCTCGCGCGCGCGCCGGCGGCGGGCGCGAGCGCCCGCAGGTAGCCGTCGGCAAGGCGCCCCAGCGCCTGCTCCCAGGTGCGCGATGCCGCGGCGCTGAGGCCGGCCCCTCCCAGACGTTTGCGCAGCAGCGGCGAGCCTGCCAGCTCGACGGCCGCGTCGGCGAGCGCCTCGGGGTCGGGCTCGCAGAGCACCCCGTTGACGCGATGATCGATCAGCGACAGCGGTCCGCCCACGGCCACCGCGATCACCGGCAGGCCGCTGGCCTGCGCCTCGAGGATGACCTGACCGAACGTGTCGGTTGCGCTCGCGAACAGGAACATGTCGGCGCTTGCGTACGCGCACGCGAGCTCCGCACCGGACAGCCAGCCGAGGAACGTCGTATGCTCGTCACCCACGCGCTCGCGCAGATGCTCCTGCTCGGGTCCTCCGCCGGCAAGCACGAGATGCAGGCGCGGCTCGCGCTGGCGCGCGCGCACGAACGCGTCGGCCAGCAGCTCGGCGCCCTTCTCGCGCGTTATCCGCCCGCAGTAGAGCACGTTGACGGTGTCGGCTCGCAGCAGGCTCGGCTCGCGCCGGCTGGGGTGAAAGCGGGAGGTGTCCACGCCGCGATCCCAGCGCAAGATCCGCTCCTGCGCCACGCCCAGCTCGGCGAGCGCCCGATCCGAAGCCGAGCTGGGGGAGAGCACGACGTCGCACGCGCGGTACAGGGTTCCGACGGTCACGTTCATCGCGTCGGCGAGCTCGCGACTGCCCGAGCGCAGGCGCGCGTAGGCGGTCAGCTCGGTGTGGTAGCTGCCGATCAGGGGCAGCCCGCGCGTGCGCGCGAACAGCGCCCCGGCGATCCCGACCGGTCCGGGCGAGCACACGTGGACCGCGTCGTAGCTGCCGCCGGTGGGGCTGGCCAGCGTCTGCACCGCGGCCGGCAGGCTGGGAACGCCGATCTGCAGGCCGGGATAGTGGGGCACCTCGATCTCGGCGACGGCGCCCAGGCGCACGTCCACCTGGGGGTCGGTGCCGACCACCTCGATCTCGAAACCGGGCACGCCACGCTGGCGGATCTCCTCGATCGCGCGCGTGACGCCATGGGTCGAGCCGAGGCCGTCGGCCAGGATCGCCACGCGCGCCGCCTCGCTGTCGCCGCCGAAGGGAAGACGCGCCAAGCGGTCCTGCTCGGTGGCGAGAAACACGCTGGCGGGCGCGTAGGGAATCGCGGCGATGCAGCCCTCGAACAGCGCCGCGCCGGCCGCGCCCGCGTCGGCCGCGCCGGTGGCGGCACGCAGCGCAAGCTCGACGGCCCCGCGCAGCTTGCGCTCGTGCAGGCGGCACGCGCGCCGGTACAGGCTGGCGTGGCTGAAGGACTCGTCCTGCATCAGCGCGATCAACGCCGGCACGTCGAGGTGATCGAGCTCGACCGCCGCCAGCCAAGCCGCCAGCAGGCAGCGGGCGTCCTCGGGTGAGACGCCGGCGCCGGCTGAGCCTTCGCGAGCCTCGCCCTCGCGCATCAGCCGGCACACCATCGCCAGCACGCGCCCGGGGTCGGGCCGGCCGATGGCGAGCGCGTCGCCGGCTTCCTCGCCACCGGGGCCTCGCCCCAGCGAGCGGGCCGCGAGCGCGATCGCGGCGTGCGCCCACTTCGCCGCGCTGCCCTGGGCTCCGCGCGCCTGCACGCGCCCGGCGCGCATGTGCGCGAGAAACTCCCCTGGGCTGGCCGCGGGCGGTGCCTCGGTCCAGGTCCGGCCGATGTCGATGCCGGCGTGGTCGTCGCTGCCGCCGATCCCGACGCCGTCGCGCGTCAGCACATAGGTGGCCGCCGGGCGGTTGAGCTCGGGCGCGCGCGAGCCGTTGCGGATCTCCCACACGCCGAACAGCTCGGCCAGCCGCCGGCGCTGGCGCGCCGTCAGGGGCGCGCCGACGGCGTAGTAGGGGTGGGCGAGCGCGCACGCGATCTCGCGCTCGTACAGGTAGGCGGCGCACAGCTCGACGTCGTCCGCGTTGGCCTGCAGCCAGCCGTGATCGGCGGGCGTGATGTCGTAGCAGAGCACGTGCACGGCCTGGGGCTGGCCGCGAAAGCGCGCCGTGAGCTCCTCGGAGATGAACACGTCCGGACGATCGGCGATCGACAGCACGCCGTCGATCGTGTCGTGGTCGGTGATCGTGACGAAGTCCATGCCGCGCCGCTTGGCGAGCTCATAGACCTCGCGCGGCGGTGTCGCGCACTCCGGCAGCCCGGCAGCCCGCTGGACGCCGAGCTTGGAAACCTGCGAGGCACTGGAGTGGCAGTGCATATCGACCCGTGTGGTCGTACTGAGGCTCATCGTTGTACCTCTTCCTTTATCTCTGATCTTGTACAGCTCGCATTTTGCCCTGCAAAGCGAGGCTTTCTTGTGACCAGGCGGGAACCATCGTGTGAACGAGCTGTGAAACGCGCCCACAGCCGTGGCCTCGCCGCGCAGCCCGTCAGCCGGGCCCGGCCGAGCACGTTGCTCAACCGTGACGCTCAGGGCA
Source organism: uncultured Solirubrobacterales bacterium (assembly GCA_963713895.1). Taxonomy (GTDB): domain Bacteria; phylum Actinomycetota; class Thermoleophilia; order Solirubrobacterales; family Solirubrobacteraceae; genus Palsa-744. The sequence goes on from OY970210.1 coordinate 818,828, forward strand.
GGCAGTGAGAAACTCCTCATCGATGGCGCGAGGCGTCGTCGGGCACGCGTAAGCTGTCGCGCGCCATGCTGACGATCGCCACCTCGCCCATCACGTATTTCCAGGCGATCGTGCTCGGAGCCCTGCAGGGCGCCACCGAGCTGTTCCCGATCTCGAGCCTCGGCCACACGGTGCTGTTCCCGACGCTGTTCGGCTGGAACGAGCTGGTCGATGCGCAGTCCGAATCGGAATCGTTCTGGCTGGCGTTCGTCGTGATGCTCCACGTCGGCAGCGCGCTCGGCCTGCTGTTCTACTACCGGCGCGACTGGGTGCAGATCATCCGCGCCTTCTTTCGCACGCTTGCCACGCGCCGGGTGCAGACCAGCACCGAGCGCCTGGCGTGGCTGATCATCGTCGCGAGCATTCCCGCCGGGGTTCTCGGCATCGCGTTCGAGCACGACCTGCGCACGATCACGGCCAAGCCCGAGCTCGCGGCGATCTTCCTGGTCGTCAACGGCTGCGTGCTGTTCGCCGCCGAGTGGTTCCGGCGCCGCGCCGAGGTGCGCGAACTAGCCGCCCGCGAGGGCGCAAAGCCCGACGGCGGGCGCGAGCTCGACACGCTCGAGTACCGCGAAGCATTCGTCGTGGGCGTCGCCCAGTCGACGGCGCTGGTCGCCGGCATCAGCCGCGAGGGCGTCACCATGGGCGCCGGGCTGGCGCGTGGCCTCGACCACAGCGACTCGGCGCGCTTCGCGTTCCTGCTGGCCACGCCGATCATCCTCGCCGCGGGCCTGTTCAAGCTTCCCGACCTGCTCGGCCACAACGGCGACGGCGTGCGGGGCCAGGCGCTCGTGGCCTGCATCGCCGCGGCGATCACGGCGGTGTTCACCGTCGGGTTCCTGGTCAAATACTTCAAAACCCGCACGCTGATCCCGTTTGCGATCTACTGCGTGGTGTTCGGCACCTTCATGATCGTCTACACGCAGGTCACCTGATATGGCGTGAGTTTTGGCATCAAGTGGCAGCAGCACCAATGTCCCGCTCGGCAGGGCATTTTGTTGGTCTGGGGCGGCGGGCGGGCGGTTGAGCGGCGCGCGGCCGCCCACCCGGGTGCTCCGGCAGACCGCATGCTTGCGGCGCACGCGCGCGCGTGCGCCATGATTGGCACGATGCCGGTGCCGAAAACGCCCCCGAAGATGTTCGAAACCCGCAGCCACGCGTGGAACGAGGTAGGGCTGCTGAATCAGGTCAGCCCGCGGGTCGCGAAACGCGCCGCCTGGGAGGCTGTGCTGCTCGGCGTCCTGTTCGTGGCCGTGGTCGTCGTGTACGACCACCGCACCAGCCTGCTCGGTCTGGAAGGGCCGGAAGCCAACACCGCGGCCCAGATCGTCACGGTGATCGTGCTGCTGTTCCTCGGCTGGGCGATCGCGCGCAACTTCGGCCGCGCGCTCGGACCGGCTCTGTTCCGGCGCCTGGACCCGGCGACCGCGGGCCCGGTCGGATTCCTGATCCGCCTGGCGATGCTCGCGATCACGCTGCTCGTGGCTCTGCGAGTGGCGGGCGTCGATCCGCGCACCCTGCTCGTGGGCGGAGCCTTCACCGCGGTGATCCTCGGCCTGGCGGCGCAGCAGACGCTCGGCAACCTGTTCGCCGGCACCGTGCTGCTCAGCGCGCGGCCCTTCCGCGTGGGCGACCGCGTGCGGCTGCAGGGCGGCCCGATCGCCGGCCAGATCGAGGGAACGGTGAGCACGCTCGGGCTGCTGTACACGACCTTCGCGACCGGCGCAGACTCGATCATGATCCCCAACAGCGTGGTGCTGAACCTCGCTGTGCTGCCCTTGCGAGAGCCTGAGGCGGTGGACATGCCCGCGCGCCTGCGCGCGGGCATGACACCGGGCGACCTACAGGAGCTGCTCGAATCCTCGCTGCGCACCCGCCTGCGCGAGCCGCCGCGGATCACCCTCGAGGAGCTCGACGGCGAGGCCGTCGTGGTGCGCATCGTCGCGACCCCTGCCAGATCCTCCGAGGGCCGCCAGCTGGCGAGCGAGCTGCTCGCGATCGTCTCCGAGCAGGCGCGCACTCGGGACGCCGGTCCGCGTGCCCCGGACGTGGGTTCGCGGCCCGCGGAGGTCGAGCCGCTCACGCGCGATCGCGCGTCGTGACGCGGTAGCGCAGAAACAGCTGCGATTCGGACTCGAGCGCGGAGATCAGAGCGAGCTCGAGCGGCGGCTCGAACGAGCTCCCGGCGATGATCCGCAGCAGAGGCTCGCCGTGTGCGGGATCTCCCGCGAGCTCGGGGGCGAGCGACAGAAACAGCTCGTCGACGAGATCTGCCGCCAGCAGCTCGGAGTTCAGGTGGGGTCCGCCCTCGCACAGGAGCGTGCGAACATGCAAGCGCTCGTGCAGCTCGGTCAGAGCTGCGCCGAGGTCGAGCTCGTGATCGTGATCGTGCGCGCCCCGGGCACGGATGTACTCGATCTGGGCGCTCGCGCCGGTCAGGCTGTCGTGTGAGGATGAGATGATCGCCACGCGGGACCCGGGGTCGGCCAGCAGCGGAATGTCCGCGGCAGCGAGCGACATGCTCGCCGAGACCACGCAGGCAAGCGGCTGCTCGCTGAGGCCGCGCCCGACTCGCACCCGGCGGTCGTCGGGATCAGGGATCAGCGGGCCGTACCGCTCGGTGCGCACGGTCCCCGCTCCTGCCATCACGCCGTCCACGACCGTCCGCAGGCCATGAAACATGGCACGATCGGCTGCCCCCGAGATCGCACCGGAACGTCCGCTCAGGGTCGCGCGGCCATCGAGCGTGCTCACCATGTTGAGCAGCAGGTACGGACGCCGTCCGCGGCCGGCGCGTGGCGGCTCGTGCAGGCCCAGGTCAGCGACGACCTCCTGCGCGCTCGCGGGCCGGCCGGGCGGATACAGGCGCTGGAACATGATCGGGTCGCTTGTGATGGTCGTCGAGATATACCAAGTTGCTAACACTTGGCGCGAACGACCTGCTACGGTCGGGGCGTCTGGCCGGCGACTTTGACCGGCAAAAAGCAAGTAGTGCACGCGCTCGCAGGTTGAGGCTCTAGCAGCATCCTCCGCGCAGCAGCAAGCACCGAGAAACCGTGGAGGAGCTCGACATATGCCTACCGGCACAGTTAAGTGGTTCAGCGACGACAAGGGGTTCGGATTCATCACCCCAGACGAGGGTGACAAGGACCTGTTCGTCCATCACACCGGTATCAACGGCGAGGGCTATCGCTCGCTGCAGGAGGGCGCCAAGGTGTCCTACGACGCAGAGCAGGGCGACAAGGGACCCAAGGCAGTCAACGTCCAGGCGATCTAACGTCGATCGCGGGGACCGCCGGCGGTAGGCTCAACCCGGCCCGAGCCGGGCCGCAGGTTCACGCAGGGCGGGCCCTGCGCTCATGCGCTTGGGCTTGCGTCTAATCTCTTGAGGGCTCGCTGCCGGCGGGCCTCCCACACATGTCGAGCGACGCGAGAACACTCCGCCTTCGCGACGGTCTAGGCGACCTGCGACCGGTCCCCGACCAGCACGCCGTCGCCGGGCGCGAGCTGCCGGCCGACCGGGCCCAGGCGAAGGCTCGTCGCGAGACCCGCATCGCGGCATCTGCGCTGGTGCTGCTGGTGCTCGGCAGCCTGTTCCTCGTCGTGGCTGCCGCGAACCGCCCCAGCCTGTTCTCGGCGACGACCCACACCGGCTTCTTCCCCGGCTGGATGGCCGGCCCGCTGGGCGGGCTGCTGCCGTGGATGACGCGCAGCTCGAGCGCCCTCAGGTACCTGTTCACCGCCACGATCGCCCTGATGTACGTGGCGTACCTGTTCGCGTTCGCATACGCCCCGAAGCGCCTACCGATGCGCTGGACGATCGCCGCGGTCGTGTGCGCGAACGTGGTCTTCTTCCTCGCGCCGCCGATGGCGCTCACCGACATCTTCAACTACATCAACTACGGGCGCATGGAGATCGTCCATCATCTCAACCCCTACACCACCTATCCCGTGCTCGAGCCGCACTCCGACCCGAGCTACGCGCTCAGCAACTGGCACGAGCTGCTGAGCCCCTACGGACCGTTGTTCACGCTGCTGACCTTCGCGCTCGTGCCGCTCGGGGTGGCCGCGTCGTTCTGGACGATCAAGGCGATCCTGGTCGCTACCAGTCTCGGCACGATCCTGCTCGTGTGGAAGTGCGCGCGGCTGCTCGACCGCGATCCGGTCAAGGCGATCGTGCTCGTGGGCCTCAACCCGATCGTGCTCGTGTGGGGCCTGGGCGGCGACCACAACGACTTCCTGATGGTGTTCTTCTTGGTGCTCGGCTTCTACCTGCTGCTCCGGGGCGGCGCTTTCGCCAGGCTCGCGGCGCCGGCGCAGCCGGGTGAAGCTGCGGGTACGCAGCCGGCCCAGCTGAGCCATCCGGCAATGACCTCGTGGCGCCGTACGATCGGCGGTTGGCTGTGGCCGCTGTCCGCGACGGAAGTGGGCGCGGGCGTGGCGTTCGTGGCGGCGACTGCGCTGAAGGCCTCCGGTGGCATCGTCATTCCGATCGTGCTGGTAGCGCTCCTGAGGGCGCCGCGACGCCTGACCCAGGTGCTGATCGGCCTGTTGGCGGCGGGCGTCGTGATCGGGATCGCGAGCGTAATCGCCTTCGGGGCGCACATCCCCGACCTGAGCACGCAGAGCGACCTCGTAACCGAGACCAGCATCCCCAACCTGATCGGGCTGGCGCTCGGCAACGGCGGCGAGACCGAAACGCTGCACACCGTTCTCACCGCCGTGCTCGTGCTGTCGCTCGTAGGCTGCTGCGTGCTCGCGTGGCGCCGCCGGGACGCGATCACCCCGACAGGCTGGATCACCGTGGCGCTGCTCGTGACGGTTGGCTGGGTGCTGCCCTGGTACGTGCTGTGGCTGCTGCCGCTGGCCGCGCTGTCGCGCTCGCGCAGGCTGCTGAACACCGCATTGGTGCTGGGCGCCTACCTGATCATCGTGTGGGCGCCCGCCTCGGGCCTGGTGTGGCAGGCGATCGGATTCGAACCCGGCAAGACGACGCTCGGACGTCTGCACCAGCGCTACGTCAAAGAACTGCTGTTCTGACCGCCACCGCGATCGCGTTGCCTAAGCCGGTGCTCCACACGGGTGTCAGTGCGCGGCCACGCGCCCATCCTGCGGCTCGAGCGGCCGGCCCTCCTGCGCCCAGCGCACGAGGCCGCCGCGCATCGAGTAGGCCTCATAGCCGGCGGTCCTGAACGCCTGCGCGGCCATCTCCGAGCGCGCTCCGACGCGACAGTAGAACACGACCGGCCGCTCGCGCTCCACGCTCGGGGCCTGGCTCGAAAGCTCGGCCAGAGCGATGTGGCGCGAGCCGCCGATGCGGCCGGCCTCGCGCTCGTAGCGCTCGCGCACATCGATCACCTGCAGGTCGGGCTGGCGCTCGCGCCACTCGGCGAGCTCAGCGGGATCGATATCGATCTGAGAGGTGTCCTCGACGGCGCCGCCCATGAAGCATGAGCGTAGCGAGCCCATTACGATCGCCTCCCATGCCGGACACGATCAGCCAGGACGTCTACGCGATCCCCCAGGAGCATCTCGACCTGTGCGCGACGATCGGCCAGATCGCGCGCGAGCGCATCGCGCCACGGTCGGCGGAGATCGACGAGAAGGCCGAATACCCCTGGGACATCCGCAAGGTGCTCGCCGAGCAGGACATCCTCGGCCTACCGTTCCCGACCGAGTACGGCGGCACCGGCACCGGCATCCTGATGCTGAACATGGCGGTCGAGGAGATCGCCAAGGTCGACGCCGCGTGCGCCCTGATCCTGATGGTGCAGGAGCTCGGCACGCTGCCGATCCAGCTGTACGGCACGGACGAGCTGAAGGAGCGCTTCCTGCCCAGGTGCGCCAGCGGCGAGTGGTCGCCCGCGTTCGCGCTGTCCGAGCCGGAGGCCGGGTCCGACCCCGCCGGGATGAAAACCACGGCCGTGCCAGACGGCGATGCATGGGTCATCAACGGCACCAAGAACTGGATTTCGAACCTCGGCATCGCCGACTTCTACATCGTGTTCGCGGTCACCGACCGCGACAGCCGGCGCATCACGGCGTTCGTCGTCGAGGCCGACCGGCCCGGGCTGAGCATCGGCAAGCTCGAGCACAAGCTCGGCATCAGGGCCTCGCCCACAGGGCAGCCGGTGTTCGAGGACGTGCGCGTGCCGCAGGCCAACGTGATCGGCGAGGTCGGCCGGGGCCTCTCGGTCGCACTCGGCACGCTGGAGCGCACACGTCTGGGCGCCGCCGCGCAAGCCGTCGGGATCGCGCAGGGGGCCACCGACTACGCCGCGGCCTACGCTCGCGAGCGCGTCCAGTTCGGCAAGTCGATCATCGAGCTGCAGGCCATTCAGTTCAAGCTCGCGGACATGGAAACACGCACAGCCGCGGCGCGCGAGCTGCTCTACAAGGCGTGCGCGCTGGCTGACCGCCGCGATCCGCAGCGCGCGAAGTACTCGTCGATGGCCAAGGTCTGCTGCTCGGACACGGCGATGGCGGTGACCGTCGAGGCCGTGCAGGTGCTGGGCGGCTACGGGTACGTCAAGGAGTATCCGGTCGAGCGCATGATGCGAGACGCCAAGATCACGCAGATCTACGAGGGCACCAACGAGATCCAGCGACTCGTGATCGCGCGTACGCTCAAATAGCCTGCGCACATGAGAAAAGCAGCCCTGCGCAGGTTCGTGCCGTCCGTGCTGCTGCCCGGTTGGCCCGACGAAGCCCGCCGCCTGATCCAGGAACCGCTGTTCCGCGAGGCGCTCGCGGGCTACCCTCCGCACGGCCGGTGTCTGAACGCGGGCTGCGGCGAGGGCCTGTTCAGCGAGCTGCTCGAGTCCTACCCGCAGATCAGCGAAATCCTCGACGTTAACATCGCGCCGCCCAAGATCAGCTCGCGCCGCTCAGATCCGCGCCACAGAGATCTGGCCGGCTCGTTGACGCAACTGCCCGCCGCCGACTGCTCGATCGACTGCATCCTCTGCACGGAGGTGATCGAGCACGTGCAGGACGACGCCACGGCGGCCCGCGAGCTCGGTCGTGTGCTGGCGCCCGGCGGGTTCGCGCTGATCAGCGTCCCCACGCCGCCGGCGCCCGACGATCCGCAGCACGTGCGCGAGGGCTACACGCTACCGGCGCTGCGCGACCTGCTCGCCCAGGGCGGTCTGGAGGTCGTGTGGCAGCGCCACTGCTTTCACCTGGCGATGCGCTGGCTGCTGCCGCTGTGGCGCTGGCAATATGAGCATCTGGGGCGGCGCCGGCGCAGCCTGATGCCACGCGTGCTGGTGCTCGCGTTCGGCTACGCCGACCGCTGGCTCGCGATCGGGCGGCCATGGGATCTGGTGGTGCTGGCACGCAGGAGCTGACGCGCGACCCGCCGCCATCCAGCGCCGCGCGACAGGCGTCGAAGGATGCTGCAGGTGGGTATCGAAGAGATTAGACTGGACGGCATGGTGGCTCACGCGAGATCGAGCGGTTCGTGATCGAACGCTCGCTCACCTAGGGGGTAGTGGTGCGCCGGCCGTTCTTCTCACGACAGCGCGCCTCGGGTCAGCTGCGCCGGGGTGGCTTCGCGATGCTGATTGCGCTCTCGGCCGGCCTGGTCGTGATCGTGCTCGGGCAGGGCTTCAGCTCGGTCGGCGCCATCAGGGTGCTCGAGGATGTCGCGCTCGGCGTGATCCTGGTCGCCGTGATCATCGGTGCAGCGGCGTTCATAGCGGTGCGTATGGCCAACTGGCGCAACCCGGAGTCCGAGACCGAGTTCGACGCGCTGGTGCGTCACTCCGAGGAGCTCGCGCGCGAAGGCCTCGTCGCCGATCCAGACGAAATGGAGTTTCTCGAGCTCGATCCGCTCAACGACGAGGACTTCGAAGAGCTCGTGCGCGACGCCCTCGACGACCTGCCCGACCTGCTGCGCAACGCGCTCGCGCACGTCGCCGTGGTGATCTCCGACGGCGGGCGCCGGCGCGGCGCCTACGGGCTCTATCAGGGCGACACCGCCAGCCGCGACGACGCCCACGACCGCATCGTGATCTTCAGGGACACGCTGCGCCGAGACTTCGGTCACAACCCGGAGCTGCTGCGCGACCAGGTCGTACGCACCGTCCGCCACGAGCTGGCGCATCACGTCGGCTTCGACGAGCTGGGCGTGAGCACGCTCGACCTATAGTCTCCGGGCCCCACAAACCCAAGGAGAAGACCCGCGTATGCCAGAAGCAGTGATCGTGGACGCCGTTCGAACGCCCATCGGGCGGGCCGTCAAGGGCTCGCTCAAGACCGTCCGCGCCGATGACCTCGCGGCGATCCCGTTGCGAGCGCTGCTCGAGCGCAACCCCGCGGTCGAGCCGAGCTCGATCGTCAACATCATGATGGGCTGCGGCTACGGAGAGGGCGAGCAGGGCTACAACGTCGGGCGCATCGCCGCGCTGCTGGCCGGCATCGACCATCACGTGCCCGCCTGCACGGTCAACCGCTTCTGCGCCTCCTCGCTGCAGACCACGCGAATGGCCTTCCACGCGATCAAGATCGGCGAGGGCGACACCTACATCGCGGCCGGCGTCGAGGCCGTCTCGCGCGCCGGGCGCGGCAGCGCCCAGTTCGAGTTCAACCACGCGGTCGACGGCTCCGACGGCTCCGCCTACAACGTCTACATCCCGATGGGCATGACCGCCGAGAACGTCGCCGAACGCTGCAACGTCAGCCGCGAGGCCCAGGACGAATGGGCGCTCATCTCACAGACCCGCGCCGTCGAATCGGTCGCGAACGGGCACTTCGACAAGGAGATCATCCCGGTCACCGTGCCGGCGCACAAAGACCTCGACAAGGAGGGCAACGAGATCGACGTCGCCGAGACGGTCGTCACGAAGGACGACGGCCCCCGGCCGGGCACCACGATGGAGAAGCTCGGAGCGCTGCCGCCCGTGTTCAAAGAGGGAGGCACCGTTACCGCCGGCAACGCCTGCCCGCTCAACGACGGCGCCGCGGCGCTCCTGATCATGTCCGAGGAAAGGGCCGGCGCGCTGGGCCTAAAGCCCAAAGCCCGCATCATCGCCTCGACCGTCGCGGCGCTCCGTCCGGAGATCATGGGGCTCGGCCCGATCCCGGCGATCCAGAAACTGCTGAAGGCCACCGGCATGACGATCGACGATGTCAACGTCGTCGAGATCAACGAGGCGTTCGCCGCCCAGATCGTTCCCTGCAAACAGGAGCTCGGAATCGACGAGGACAAGCTCAACCCGTTCGGCGGCGCGATTGCGCTGGGGCACCCGTTCGGCATGACCGGCGCCCGCATCATGACCACGCTGCTCAACGACCTCGAGACGCTCGAGGGGACCTACGGCATCGAGTCGATGTGCGTCGCCGGCGGCATGGGCATGGCGATGCTGGTCGAGCGGCTGAGCTGAGACGGGCTCAGCGCCAGGGCGACGCTCCTGCCCGGCGACAACGACTTCCTTCCGGTCGAGCAGCCCACAGGAGACGTCATCGGAGTGGCTGAGTTCCCCTCCATGAAGGCGCGGCGCTTGCTGGGCATCCTTACCTCCGATCCCCTGGACTACGAGGTCACGCGCCAAGCCGGATCGCACCGGCGCTTGAAGGCCGAGGGACGCCCTCCCCTGACGTGGGCCTACCACGACCGGCGCACGCTCGCGCCCGGCGAGGTCCGGCGCGTCCTCGTACACCACGTGGGCCTTGCCGAAGACGAGGCCCTGCGGCTACTCTGAAGCGAGGACCATCATGAAGACGATCCGCATCCTGCACCACCATGCGCCCGGCTACGGCTGGAGCTTCGAGTCCCCCGACATCCCGGGGCTGACCGGCGGCAGCGACGGCTACGATGCCGCCCAGGCCGAGGAGGCCGCCAGGTTTGCCCTAGCCTGCGATGCCGAGGAGCAGGGCCTTCCCGCACCCACGGAGCTGAGCTTCGAGCACTTCGTGCCGGCTGGCGTCGCCATCGCAGCGTAGCCACCCTCGCCTCTCGGGCAGCGGCCATAGCTTCGCAGCCCCTGGCGCCGCGCGGATGCTGCAGGACGGGTGTTGGCCGCTCAGCGCGGTTGCATGCGCAGCGCGCCGTCCAGCCGAATCGTCTCGCCGTTGAGCATGCGGTTCTCGGCGATGTGGCAGGCCAGCTGGGCGTACTCGGCCGGCCGGCCGAGGCGCTGGGGGAAGGGCACGCCCGCGCCGAGTTTCTGGCGTGCCTCCTCGGGCAGCGCCGCCAGCAGCGGCGTGTCGAACAGGCCTGGCGCAATCGTGTTGACGCGGATCCCGTACTGGGACAGGTCGCGTGCCGCCGGCAGGGTCATGCCAACGACGCCTCCCTTCGAGGCCGAGTAGGCGATCTGGCCGACCTGCCCCTCGAAGGCCGCCACCGAGGCGGTGTGCACGCACACGCCGCGTTCGCCGTCCTCGCGCGGCTCGTTGCCGATCATCGCCGACGCGGACAGGCGCAGCAGGTTGAACGTCCCGATCAGGTTGATCGAGATGATCACCTCGAACGGCATCAGCGGGTGTGGGCCTTTGGACCCGGCCACCTTCTGGGCCCAGCCGGTGCCGGCGCAGGCGATCGCGATGCGCAAGCCGCCGCCGGCGGCCGCCGCGTGCTCGACCGCCGCCTGCACCTGATCCTCCTCGCGCACGTCGCAGGAGGCAAACTCGAGGCCCAGCTCGCCGGCCAGCGCCTCTCCCTTTTCGGCGTTCACGTCGGCGATCGTCACGACCGCCCCACGCGCATGCAGTGCGCGCACGGTCGCCTCGCCGAGCCCTGACGCCCCGCCCGTGACGATCGCTGATGCACCCTCGATGTTCACCGGGCCGCAGACTATTGCATCGCCGCTGCCAGGGAGCTTTACGGGGGCGCGAGCGCGCCCGTCGCCTTCACGACGCGGTGCAGACTGCCGCATGGACCCGGAAGCAGGCACAGCCACCACTTCGCGAGCGAGACTGCTGGAATGGACGAGCCTCGGTCGCTGGTGGGAGGAGGCCGGCGCTGCTGCTTCGCCGTGGGGATGCGAGAGCGCGGGCAGTCTTGTGATGCGCCTGCGCTCTGGTTATAATTCTGGTCATGTCCGAGACGTTGCCGCTCGCCACCGTGAAAGCCCGCTTCTCCGAGATCGTCAACCGGGTGGCGCGCCAGCAAGATCGCGTGGTGGTCACGCGTAACGGCCTACCGGCGGCTGTGTTGGTGAGTGCGGAGGACCTCGAAAGCCTCGAGGAGACGCTCGCGATCATGTCCGATCGATCGCTGACGGCCCAGGTGCGCGCGAGCGAGAAGGCCATCGCCGCGGGCGAGGCCGGGGTTGAGCTGAGCGAGCTCCGCGCTGGTCTGGAGCGACGGCGGACACGCGGTAAGTGACCGACCCGCCGTGGCGGCTCGTCGTCATGGCGCCAGCGCGCCGCCAGTTCGATCGATTGCCTATCTCCGTGGCGGCGGCTGTGCTCGAGACTCTTGATGCGATCACAGAGAACCCGAAGCGTCTCGGCAAGCGTCTGGCCTTGGAGCACGAGGGTCGGTGGTCGGCTCGCCGCGGGCCCTACAGAATCATCTACGAACTGCTCGAGGAGAAGCGACTCGTCCGTGTGATCGCGATCGGCCATCGACGCGATATCTACCGACGACGCTAGCCCTCCAAGGGGACGCAGGCCCCACACGCGCCGCAGCCTGGGGCATACGAGCGAGACGAATCCCGGTCGCCGCCGGACACGCGCACCGGTAGAGCAGCCTCAACTATGTCGTGCCGACGAAAGCCTGGGTTGGGCGTTGGTTGGCCGCTCCTTTCCACCAGGAGCGGGAGCCAGCTCCGGCCTCAAGCAAACGGCATTGGGCTACGCGTCGTCACGCGCGCGAGCGAGCGAGAGCGCGAACAGCTCGTCGGGGTCGGTGAGCAAGCGCACGAGCTCCAGGCGGGCGGCCGCAAGATCGCCTTCCAGGCGGGCAGGCGTGAACTTCGCGCTGATCTCCGTGCGCAGCTCCTCGCCGGCATCGAAATGGACTGGCAGATGCAGGGCGCGCACGAGCGTCGTGTGCTCGCGGCGGGCCCGCAGGCGCATCTCGATCCACTCGTTGTGCTCGTCGAACAGGGCCACGTGGTCGAAGTCCTCCGGCTCGAAGTCGGCCTGCAGCTCGCGATTGAGCACGCGCAGCACGTTGCGGTTGAACTCGGCGGTCACCCCCTGCGAATCGTCGTACGCCGCCTCCAGCACCCGCCGGTCCTTGACCAGGTCGATCCCCATCAGCAGGTAGTCCTCGGCGTCCAGCAGTCGGGCGATCGCCCGCAGGAAGCGCCGGCGGCTGCCGGGCGGGAAGTTGCCGATCGTCCCGCCCAAGAACACGACGATCCGCGGACCGACAGGCTCGGGTATCTGGTCGAGATGACGCTCGAAGTCGCCGATCACCCCATGCACCTGCAGGCCCGGATACTCCTCGATCAGCTCGTTGGCACAGGCGCGCACCATGCTCTCGGTGACGTCGACGGGGACGTAGCGGCTGAGCGTGCCCGCCTCATACAAGGCGTCGAGCAGCACGCGCGTCTTGGCGGCGGTCCCGGAGCCCAGCTCGACGAGCTCGACCGCTCCCGTGAGCTCCGCCAGCTCGCCCGCGCGCTCCTCGAGAATCGAACGCTCGGTTCGCGTCGGGTAGTACTCGGGCAGCTCGCAGATCTGGTCGAACAGCTCGGCGCCGCGGGCGTCGTAGAAGTGCTTGGGAGGGAGCTCCTTGAGCGGGCGCGTGAGCCCGTCGAGCACGTCCTCGGCGAGCGAGCGCTCCTGCGCCTCGTCGAGGTGCGAGTCGATCCGGATCGCCGGGCCCGGAGGATCTGCGATCGGCTTCATCGGCTCGGCCCATTCCGCCATCTCGGGCTGCCAGCCGTGTGAGCGTGTGCGCTCATCGCCACCACCTCACGCCGAGTCCCTGGCCAAGCGCACGCCGGCGAAGATCTGCCGGCGCTCGGGCAGGTCCCAGTTGCGAAACGACGTCGTCTTGACGAGCGGGCTCGTAGCCCACGATCCTCCGCGCAGCACGCGGTAGCGCTCGCCGAAGAAAACCTCGGAGTACGCCCTGTAGGGATACGCCACGAACCCCGGATACCCGCCGAACGAGCTGCTCGTCCACTCCCATACCGCGCCGCGGTCCTGCAGGGGCGAATGCTCGTACCTCGCCGCCCGCTCCCACTCGGCCTCGCTGGGCAGGCGCGCGCCGTGTGCGCGGGCGAAAGCCTCGGCCTCGAACCAGCTCACATGGCAGGCCGGCGCTCCGGGCGCGCCGGCCGCCACGGCGGGATGGTGGGTGATGTCGTGCTGCTGCTTCCAAGCCCAGCCCTCGTCCGACCACCACTCGCGCCGCTCGTAGCCGCCGCCCTCGCTGAAGTGCATCCAGCTCGCGTTGCTCACCGGGTGCCCGGCGACCTGGAAGGCGCCCAGCGCGACCGTGTGACGCGGACGCTCGTTGTCGTACGCGAAGCCATCCTCGCCTGCACCCATCGCAAACTCGCCGGCCGGGATCGGCACCCACTCCCGCTGCCGCGGCCGCCGGGCGGGCGCGTCGGCCGAAGCGGTGAACGCCTCGTTCGGGGCAGGCACATCGTTGAGCGGCGGGGGCTCGCCCTCGGGCAGCAGTCCCGCGATCGCCATCGTCTGGCGCATCGTCTCGCAGTGCTGCAGCTCGTGGCGCAGCACCATCTCGTAGATCTGGCCGTCCTCGATCTGTCCTTGCCCCAGCGCCAGCTGCGTGCGCTCACGCACGGAGCGCATGTACGCAAACGCCTCCTCCGGCCCCAGCGCCTGCACGTCGCCGCGCACGGCGCGCGGCGTCTCGAAGGCGTCGTACACATCGGCGAGCTCGGGCTTGAGCAGCGCGAGCCCCGCCTGCCGGTGTGCCAGCCACAGATCCTCATACGCCGCGATATGCCCGAGATCCCATACCAGCGGGCTCATGATCGGGGAGTGGACGCTCGTCAGCTGCTCCCCGTCGAGCCCGCTCACGAGCGCCAGCGTCTGCCGGCGCACCTCGCGCAGCGCGGCTAGGGCGTCCCCCGGGCTCGGCATTGCGGCGATCTTGGGCTTGGCGGTCGCAGTCGAAGCCATGTGCCGACCCCTCACTCTACGAGGCTTCGACCGATTTCGGTTTACGGCAGCATCGCCCGAGCCGCATTTAGCGAAGGTCGGTAGGTGGGATCGCGCAGCAGCGCCTGCCTGATCCCCTCGCCGAGGATGCCGCCCTCGCCGCGCGAGGCGCCGAGCAGCGCCCATCCCTGCTCGTGGCCGCCGGGCTCGCGCCGGTGCAGGCGCAGGCCTCCCGGCCCACGGTCCAGGCGCACCTGCTGCCCGGACTCGCTGCCGAGCTCGACCGTCTGCAGCCCGGGCACCTCGAGCTCGGGCGCGGTCTGCAGACGCAAGTCGATCTCCCGGCCGGCGGCGCCGGCCGTGGCGAGCAGCGTGTCCTCGCCGCCCGCCTCGGTGAACTGCGCTCCGTCGAGCTCCCAGCCGAGGCGTGACGCCAGCCACCCGACCAGCAGCATCGCCGCGACCGTCGAATCGCGATAGTGCGTCACGGTCACGGCGCTGAGCGACTCGAGCTCCGAGCGCATCGGCTTGGGGTCGAACGCGGCGGCCACGCGCTCGCGCCATGGCGTCGAGCGCAACCACGCGAGATCGACCACATACACCCGGTCGGACAGCGCGCACGCACGCTCCATCGCGGCACGCCAGCCGTTCTGGGATCGCTCGGTCTCGTCAGTCGAATCGATCAACGCCGTCTGCGCCAGCTCGAGCAGCGCGTCCGCCGCCGCCGGGTGGCCGTGGGGAGACCACATCACCGTCGGCAGGTCGCTGAGCACCAGGGGATCGGCGATCGTGATGAGATCGTCGAGGTGGCGCTTGCCGATCTCGACCTCCACCGTCTCGCGCAGCAGCCCGAGCTCGCCCTCGGCGCGGTCCTCTTCGGCGGCGATCGTGATGCGCGCGTCGAGACGCTCGCACGCCGGCTCGTAGGAGAGCACCACCGTGCGCGACGCGTGATACCGGCCGACACCGTCCAAGCGCACGGACGTGTCGGCGGCGAAGCTGCTGGGAACGAACACGATCATGTTGAGCACCCGCGCCGGCACGAGCCCGCCGTGCGAGCTCGCTCGTTCGTCGCGCGCGCGACGAACGAGCAGCTCGCGCAACGCCGCTTCGATCTCGTCCGGGGTCGTCCCCTCGGCGCTCCAGACCGCGTCGCCGACCGGCGTCTCGGCGACCGCGCTCAAATCGCCCGCCAGGCCTGACCCTCACGGAGGATCTCATTCGCCTGCGCCGGGCCCTGCGAGCCGGCTTCGTAGCTCGGCACCGGTCCGGGCGTATGCGGGTGGGTGGGCGCCCAAACTTTCTCGATCGGGTCGCAAATCACCCACTGCGCCTCGACCTCGTCGTTGCGGGTGAACAGCGTCGGGTCGCCGCGCATCACGTCCGTGATCAGCCGCTCGTAGGCCTCAGGGGACTGCGACAGAAACGATGTTCCATACAGGAACTCCATGTTCACGGGCCTGATGATCATGCGCGTGCCGGGGATCTTGGCGCCGAGCTGCAGCGTCACGCCCTCATTGGGCTGGACCGTCAGGATCAGCTGGTTGGGCTGGACGCCCAGCGAGCCGTCCTGGCTGAAAGCCAGGTGGGGGACAGGCTTCAGCGTGATCGCGATCTCGGTGACCTTGCGCGCCAGGCGCTTGCCGGCGCGCAGATAGAACGGCACTCCCGCCCAGCGCCAATTGTCGACCTCGAGGCGCAGCGCGGCATAGGTCTCGGTCGTCGAGTCAGGCGGCACGCCCTCCTCTTCCAGGTACCCCGGCACGTCCTCGCCGCCCGAGTGCCCAGCCACGTACTGCGCTCGCACGGCCATGTCCGGCACCTGCTGCGGTGTAGGGGGCGTGATCGCGTGCAACACCTTGACCTTCTCGTTGCGGACCTCTTCGGCGGTGAAGCTGCCCGGCGGCTCCATCGCCACATGGCACAGCAGCTGCAGCATGTGATTCTGGATCAGGTCCCGCAGCGCCCCGGTCCGGTCGTAGAAGGCGGCCCTGCTGCCGATGCCGATGTCCTCCGCTGCGGTGATCTGAATGTGGTCGATGTAGTTGCGATTCCACAGCGGCTCGAACATGCCGTTGGCGAACCTGAACGCCAGCATGTTCTGGACGGTCTCCTTGCCGAGGTAGTGGTCGATGCGAAACACCTGCGTCTCGTCGAACACGCTCAACACCCGGCGGTTGAGCTCACGCGCCTCCTCGAGCGAGGTCCCGAACGGCTTCTCGATGATCACCCGCACCTCGGTTTCCGAGCGCCGCGACAGACCACTGCCGCCCAGCTGTCCGATGATCACGCCAAAGAACTCGGGCGCCGTGGCCAGATAGAACGCGCGGTTGAGCCGCATGTCCGCCTGCTCGTCGAAGTCATCGAGCACGCCCGTCAGCTGCGCATACGCCTGCGGGTCGTCGAACACCCCGGCGACGTACTTGACGTTCTCGAGCAGCCCCTTGAGCACATCCGGGTCGGGCCGGCGCCGCGAAAACGTGCGGATCGCCTGCTCGCATTCGGCGCGGAAGTCCTCGTGCGATTTTTCCCTGCGCGCGACCCCCACGAGGTGAAAGTGCTCGGGCAGCGCGCCGTCGTGCGCGAGGTTGTAGAGCGCCGGCAGCAGTTTGCGCCGGGCCAGATCGCCGGTCGCGCCGAAGATCACGAGCGCCGTCGGCGCAACCGGCAGTCGCTCCAATCCGGCGATCAGAGGATTGCCGGACGTCTCGGGAGCCGAGGAGGCCGCGGCGGCGGGAGCGCTCGCCATCACGCTCCTCCGGGCAGGTCGCCGCACGCCGCGAACGCTCGCTGCTCACCTGCGTCGCGGTCTCGCTGCTCGCCCACGTCACGATCGTAGTCGCAGCGCGGCTGGTATACGTTGCGCCCGGCGCGTTCGCTGCGGCCTGGCCGCGTTGCGAGGCTCGCTCCGGCTCGGCCTTCCCGCTATGACACCCGACCCAACACACCAGCGTCCCGACCGCAACCTCGCCCTCGAGCTCGTGCGAGTGACGGAGGCGGCCGCGCTCGCCGCTGCCCCACTGGTGGGCCGCGGCGAGAAGGAGGCCGCCGACCAGGCCGCCGTCGATGGCATGCGCTACATGCTGCACTCGGTCCCGATGGACGGGCTCGTCGTGATCGGCGAGGGCGAGAAGGACGAGGCGCCGATGCTCTACAACGGCGAGCTAATCGGCGATGGGTCCCCGCCGCAGGTCGACATCGCCGTCGACCCGCTCGAGGGCACCACGCTGGCGGCGCACGGAATGCCGAGCGCGCTCGCGGTCATCGCGCTGTCCGCCCGGGGCACCATGTTCGACCCGGGGCCATGTGTGTACATGGAAAAGATGGCCGGCTCGCCGGAGATCGCCGACCTGCTCGACCTCGACCGCCCGCTCAGCGAGACCGTCGAGCTGGTCGCGCGGCGCAAGGGCAGCGCCGTCGCCGACGTGATGGTCGTCGTGCTCGACCGGCCCCGTCATGAGGCCGGCATCGCCACCATCCGCCAGGCCGGCGCGCGCGTCCGCCTGATCCCGCACGGCGACGTCTCCGCCACGCTGCTCGCCGTCACCGAGCGCTCGACCGTCGACCTGCTGTGGGGCATCGGCGGCACGCCCGAGGGTGTCATCTCGGCCGCGGCCGTCAAGTGTCTCGGTGGGCAGCTGCTGGGGCGACTGTGGCCGCGCGACGATGGCGAGCGGCAGGCCGCGCTCGACGCCGGCCACGACCTCGAGCGCATCCTCACGCGCGACGATCTCGTCGCCGGCGAGGACGTGTTCTTCTCCGCCACCGGAGTCACCGACGGCGATGTCCTCGAGGGGGTCCGCTATCCCAGCGCGGGCGGCGCCACCACGGAGTCGCTGGTGATGCGCACGCGCTCCGGCACCATCCGGAGGATCAGGGCCACGCACGATCGCGCGAAGCTGGCGGCGCTGCGGGGCTAGCGGCGCCCGGGCCGGCTGGGTCGGGGCCGGCGGCGGAGCCGGCTGGATCGGGGCTGGCGGCGCTGGGGCTGGCGGCGGCCGGGCGGGCGGCGCCAGGGGGGCTGCTGGCTGGGCTTCGGCTGGTGGGACCTGCCAGGCGCCCCACGCGGGACTCCTGCAGGTCCAGGCGCGCGAGCGAGCGCAGAAACCCGTGTGTCACCAGCACATGGATGCGGGCCTGGGTGGCGTTGTAGACGCGGCGGCCGAACCCCAAGGCGATCGCCGGATGGAAGTTGGCGACCTCCACCTCGATATGCAGGCGAGCCAGTCCAGGACGTTCGTCCGGGAGCCTACGCACGTCGATCTGCAGGTGTCCCGCGCCGCCTCGGCCCTTGCGCGCCACCAGCAGGCCGCGGGCGATCCGCCAGCGGACGATCCCGCCGCCCGCCTCGATCTCATATTCGGGAGCCGCAAACGTCAGCAGCCGCAGCGGCCGGCCCACCAGCACGACTGAGCGCTCGGTCTCGGTGTAGCGCACGCGCACCAAGCCGAGCGTCACGCGTGTCAGAAAACGCCAGTACGCGCGGGCCAGACGCTCGAGGTTCATCGGCGACCACAGCTCGCGCAAGGCGCTCTCGGGCAGGCTCAGATCGGCGGCCTGCACCGAGCGCATCGCTCCCGTGCTCCGGTCTTCGGTGGTGCGGTCATCGAGGTTTGAGATCGTTGCGACCTTCACAGGCTCCAGGCTACCCGCGGCTCCAGCGAGCCTTCGTCCTCATCTGCTGATATTCAAAGCCCGTGACCCCCGACCCGCACGAGCAAGCTCACCCAGAGCGCCTGATCCGGGGCGCGCGGGCGGCGCGGGCGCTCAGCGAGGTGCTGTGGGAGACGCTCCAAGATGCCGTCGCCGAAAGCCAGACGGTGCGCGTGGCCGAGCTGTCAGCGCGACTCGCCGAGATCTCGCTGACCGTCGCATCGCTGGCCGACGCCGGCCACCGCCCTGCGCCGGAGAGGCCGCGCTCCGCGACGGGACCCCGCGGAGGAGAGCCCACGCGCGCGCGTGGGCCGGCACCCGAGCCGGTGGTGCCTCGGCCGGTGGTGTCCGAGCCGGTCGTGCCTCGGCCCGTGATGCCCGAACCGGTGGTGCCCGGGCCGGTGGCTCGCGGGCCGGTGGTGCCCGGGCCGGTGGTGCCCGGGCGGGTGGTGCCCGGGCGGGTGGTGCCCGAGCCGGTGTCCGTGGCAGAGACTTGGTCCGCCGAGCCGTCGGCGGCCGTGCCCGAATCCGAACGGACCTCTGGGGGTGACACCGACTTGCCGCCCGAGCACTGGCCTCGCCAAGAGCACGACGGCGAGAGCGACGTATCTGCTGCTGCTGCTGCTGCTGCTGCCGCCGCCGTCGTCGTCGACGAGCTCGCCGGTCGCGATCAGCCCGAGGCCTTGGGCGCGTCTCGATCCGAGCGCCAGGCGCAGCCGAACATCGAGATCAGGGACGAACGCGTCCCGGATATGAAAGCGAAGGACGCGCTCATCGAGCACGAGCCCGCTCAACCTGAGCAGCCCGCTCAACCTGAGCAGCCCGCTCGAGCTGAGGAACCCGCTCAGCACGGATACACGGAGCCCGCGCCCGCGGAGCCGGGCTCCGGCCCGGGCCCGTGGATAGCCTCGATCGAGCGACGGCTCGAGCGCTATCAGCAGGACGGCCATGCGTTCGCGCTGCTGCTGCTGGAGCTCGCGGATGTACAGCGGCTTCGCCATGCCGAGCTGCCCGGAGAGGTCGCGCGCCTGACCACCCTGGTGGAGACCGAGCTCAGCGCACAGCTGCGGCCCGCCGACTCGCTGATGCGCGAGACCCCGGGCCGTTACTGGCTGCTCGCGCCGCAGACCGACGGCTCGGCCGCACAGGCCCTCGCCGAGCAGATGACTGCGGCTGTCGGTCGCACGGCCAGCCACCGCGGAGCTCCGCTGCGGCTGGCAGTCGGGTTCGCGGTGTGCCCGCAGGACGGACTCGACGCGGCTGAGCTCGTGGACCGCGCCGAAGTCGCGCTGTACCGGGCGCACGCCAGCGGGCGCGCGCTGGCGCCGGCAGCGGAACCGTCGCTGCTCGACGACGAGCTCGACTAGCCGGCCTGCGCTCGACTAGCCAGCCTGCGCTCGACTAGCCAGCCTGCGCTCGACTAGCCAGCCTGCGCTCGACTAGCCGGCCTGCGCTCCGCCGAACGCCGCTTCGCTCGAAGTCACAGCTGGCGCGCCCAGCGTCAGGGAGTTCGGGGCGGCACCGACCACCACGGTGCGGATGCGAACCGTGTCGGTGATCTCGAGCGCGTCCGCGGCGCCCGCGGTCAGATCCCAGCTGGCGCCGTTGTCGGCGTACGGGCCCCGGTCGAGCACCGGCACGATCTTGCTATGGCCGTCGTAGCTGACCTTCACGAGCGTGCCACATGGCAGCGTGCGGTTGGCCAGGCCGATCAGCGCCGGCGTCAGCGTCTGCCCGCAGGCCGTCTTGTGGCCATACAGGCCGGGGCCATACCAGGTTGCGACGCCGCTTCGCGCGAGCGCTGCAGGGCCTGTCTGCGACGCCCCGGCACCCGAGGCTCCGGCTACCGAGGATGGTCCCACCTGGCCTGCCGCGCCGGCTTGCGAGCCGCCCGTCGCACTCGATCCCGTGCTCGCACTCGATCCTCCCGCTGCGCTCGATCCACTGCTCGAGCTGTCGCTCGTGCCGGCGGCGAATGCCGGAGCGGCCGCGCCGGCGGCGCAGACGATGGCCGCGAGCAGCGCAAGCATCGGCTTGAAATCGTGACGTCCCATGGTCTTCTCGACGCCTACGGGGTGAGCTGACGGGCTCGCGCGGCCGGTTCTCCGGCGGCGCTACGACCATGACTGGCCGATTCGCCCCCGCGGATCACAGCGATCCGCATTGGGTCCCCCGCCCTCCACGACCTGGGCCGTGGAAGCTCGGCGTGGGCGCGAGTATACAGATGCGCTGCGGACGCGATCACTGGACTGGCTGGCGGGCAGGCCCAATCGGGTGTCGACGAGCGACCCTGTTGCGGGTGGCCCGGGCGACCCTGTCGGTCGGCCGGGCAGTCGCGAGAGTCAGCCGGGCAGTCGCGAGAGGATGTCTTTGAGCAGGCGCGCCCCTGTCGTGACTCCGACTTTCGCCAGCTCGCCCGCCAGCTCGCCGAGCGACACGGCGAGCTCCGCGCCACCGGGAGGCTGGACAGGCCCGTTCATGCGCCCTGGATCGCTTTCGAAGCCCTGCCTGGGCACCGGCTGCTCGCTCGGGCGGGCACTCCCGCGCGAGCGAGCCGCGCGCGCGGCGGCTCGTCGCGGGCTCGTGTGCTGAGGACGGACGCGAGGCAGGCCGGCGAGAATCGTGGGACCGGCGGCTGCCGCGCTGCGAGCGTCGACGTCGGCGCTGGCGATGCGGCGGTCGGCTTTGGCGCTGCGGCGCTTGCTCACGGTCGGATGGGCGGCTGCTTTGCGGGCGCTGGCGCGCCGGGCGGTGGCGCGCTGCGGTCTCGCCCGTGGCAGCTCGGCCAGAACGCCCGCGGGCCCGCTGTTGACACCAACGCTCTTCGGGGTCTCGCCCATGCGCGTTAGCATAGGCCCCGATAACCTCGCACCGGGCGTCGCGCCCGATCGGCTGTAACGTCAGGCGGCCCTGGCGGGTAGTCCTCGGCAGAGCGATCGTCTGAAGCGGGCATCGCGGCCGGCGCAGGCATGCGTCCTCCGGCCATCGTGAGTTGACCAGCAGAGACAGAAACGGAATGAGATGTCGGTAGTCGAACTTCAGGAGCTTGACGAGGTGAAGGGCCTGCTGGCAAAGGGCCAGCAGGTAGGGGTGCTGACCTTCTCGGAGATATCGACGGCGACCTCCGAGCTCGACTTGGACGAGTCCGACGTCGAGGAGCTGCACGGGTTCTTCGAGAAATCGGAGATCGAGCTGGTCGAGGACATCGATCCCGCCACGGCGGCGGCGCTCGAGGTCGAGCGTGCGCCCGACAAGCGCGGGCGGCGCAACAAAGCCAAAGCGCAGCTCGACCTCAAGCCGGACATGACCACCGACTCGCTGCAGCTGTTCCTCAAGGACATCGGCAAGGTCAGGCTGCTGACGGCTCAGGAGGAGGTCGACCTGGCCAAGCGCATCGAGCGCGGCGATCTAGACGCCAAGCAGAAGATGGTCGAGTCCAACCTGCGCCTCGTCGTCTCGATCGCCAAGAACTATCGCAACCAGGGGCTCCCGTTCCTCGATCTGATCCAGGAGGGCACGCTCGGGCTGGTGCGGGCCGCCGAGAAGTTCGACTATCGCAAGGGCTTCAAGTTCTCGACCTACGCCACCTGGTGGATCAGGCAGGCGATCGCGCGGGCGCTCGCCGACAAGGCGCGCACGATCCGGATTCCGGTGCACGTGGTCGAGAAGCTCAACAAGATCGGCCGCGCCGAGCGCAAGCTCGTCACCGAGCTTGGGCGGGAGCCGAGCGCGGAAGAGATCGCCGAGGTGACCGGCATCGACCCCGAGGAGGTCGACTCGATCAAGCGTTCAGCCCAGGCGCCCGTGTCGTTGGAGAAGCCGGTCGGGGATGAGGAGGAGTCGGAGTTCGGCCAGTTCATCGCCGACGAGCGCGCCGAGTCCCCCTACGAGCGCGCCGCTGAGATCCTGACCAAGGAGGCGCTGCGCGAGGCCCTGGAGAACCTGAGCTACCGCGAACGGCGCGTGCTCGAGCTCCGCTACGGCCTCGGCGGCGAGCACCCCCGCACGCTCGACGAGGTGGGCCGTACCTTCAACGTCACCCGCGAGCGCATCAGGCAGATCGAGAACCAGTCGCTCAAGAAGCTCCAGTCGCTCGCCGAGGCGCAGAAGCTCAGAGACGTAGCCTGACGGCCGCCCGTCCGCGCGAGGCCACCAAGCTCAAGCGATTCCGACCAGATGCCGATCACTCGGTCGTCATGTTCGACGTCCAGGCAGCGCTACGGGAGCTCGTCAGCCGAGAGGGCTCGGATCTGCACCTGAAGGTCGGCTCCAGGCCGCTGTTCAGGGTTCACGGGCATCTCGCACCTGAGCCCGACGGGCCGGTGCTGACGGCGCAGGACACCGAGGACGCCCTGAAAGGGCTGCTCAGCGACGAGGCCAAGCTCGACGAATTCGCCCACGAGCACGAGGTCGACTTCTCCTACGAAATCCCCGGAGTCGCGCGCTACCGCATCAACGCGTTCCAGCAGCGCGGCGTCATCTCGATGGCCTGCAGGGCGATTCCGCACCGCATCAGCACGATCGATGAGCTGGCGCTCCCCGAGGTCGTCAAGGAGCTTGCCGAGGAGGAGCGCGGAATCGTGCTGCTCACCGGGACCACCGGCTCGGGCAAGTCGACCACCCTCGCGGCGATGATCGACCACATGAACGTGAACGTGAGCAAGCACGTCGTGACGGTCGAGGATCCGATCGAGTTCGTGCACGAAGACAAGCGCTCGGTGATCAACCAGCGCGAAGTCGGCATGGACACAAGCTCGTTCAAGCGCGCTCTGCGGCGTGTGCTCAGGCAGGACCCGGACGTGATCCTGATCGGCGAGATGCGCGACGAGGAGACCGTTCGCACCGCGCTGTCCGCTGCCGAGACGGGCCACCTGGTGCTGTCCACGATCCACACGGTCGACGCCGTCGAGTCGATCAACCGCATGCTCGACTTCTTCCCGCCCCATCAGCACGGCCAGGCGCGCAGCATGATCGCCGGAACCATCAAGGGCGTGATCTCCCAGCGGCTCGTGCCCGGGGCCGACGGCGGCCGCGTCGCGGCCTGCGAGATCCTCAGGATGACCGGCCGCGTGCGCGACATGATCGTCAACCCCGCCCAAACGGGCAAACTCGGCGAGGTGATCGAGAGCGGCGGCTACTACGGCATGCAGACCTTCGACCAGGCCCTGTTCGGGCACGTGAAGTCGGGACTGGTCAACTTCGACGAGGCCATGACCGTCGCCTCGAGCCCGCACGACTTCAAGCTGCTGATGCAAGCCGACGGCAAGCTCGGCACCACGATGGCCGACGTCGAGGACGCCGAGAAGCGCCGCGGCGAGCCGTCGAAGCCAACGCTCACCGTCGCCTGAGCGACACGTCCGGGCGCCACGCGGCTGTCGCGGCCCGCGTGGCCTCAACGCCCAGCTAATCGTCGCTCGAGTCCTCCATCCTCAGCACGATCAAGAAGAACAGGATCGCGCCGATCACCGCCACGGCGATCACGATCTTGCCGCTGACCGCGAGAGGCACCATTGCCGAGACGATACCGGGCGCGCCCGCGTCGGGTGGTCGATACTTCACTTGGTAAAGTAAAAGCGTGGCACTGATCGATGAGACCTGTCCCGTATGCCGAACCGCCGAGGTCATCTGCGGCAAGTGGACGCTGCTGCTGGTCAGAGACCTGGCGGAGGGAAGGTCGCGCTTCTGCCAGCTCGAGCGCTCGCTCGCGGGGATCAGCCCGCGCACGCTGTCACTGCGGCTGAGGGCGCTCGAGGAGGAGGGAATCGTGGAACGCCACACCTTCCCCGAGGTGCCTCCGCGCGTGGAGTACGCGCTCACCGACAAGGGGCGCGCGCTGCTCCCGATCATCGACGACATGCGTGCCTATGGCGAACGCTGGCTGGGCGCGGAGTGCGCCGAGCTCGCCGGCGCGCGGGTCCTGACGGTCGCGTAGTCACCGGGCCGGCGGCCCTGAAAGACGCGCTGCATCGGCAGGAGCTTGCGGGGGCGGGCGCGAACTTGCGCTCCAGTGCGCTCACTGCAACTGCAAGCGGCGTTGACCGAGCACATCCATGCGGCTGCGGCTTGTCTGCAGGCTGAGCTGGCGGACGGTGCCGAGGTCCCGTTCGAGCTGGCGCAGCGGCGCGGGCGCGGTCCGCTGTTTCCCTTCTACCGTCCCCTGACGAGCCAGTTCATCAGGACGCGCCTGCCCGCGCTGGAGCGGCTGGCCAGCCACGCCGAGGCGGCGAGGCTGCTGGCCGAGTACGACGGCCTGGACCGCTATCTGGCGAGCGCCGGGCTCGAGCTCGAGCGCGGCTCGGCGGAGGTCCGCGCTCGGGCTGCGTTGGAGGCCATGCTCGATGAGGTGTTCTCGGAGCAGACCGAGTTCGAGTTGCGCCCGCACCGTCTTCAGGCGGCGATCGCGCGGCTCGAGCGCTCGGGGCTTGCGCAGACGAGCGAGCTGACGCTCGTGGCAACCCTGCACGGACTTGCGATCGCCTCGCCCGAGCTGCCGCTCGCCACCGGTTTGACGATCGCTCAGCCCGAAGCGCTCGATGGCCTGCCCGCAGGCGCCGTCACGCCGCCCGAGGATGGCGATGAGCACCTGGTGGTGGTGCTCGCCTGGGAGCAGGACGACCCGCGCGAGGCGCTCGCTCGCGGGCTCGAGATCTGCCGGGACCTGCAGCGCGCTCTGCGGCTGTTCGGCGACGGCCGCGTCACGCTCGGGAGGATCGCGTGGACGCGCTCGGGCGAGGGCAGCTGGAGCGCCCAGCCGCTGGGAACGGGCGGACGGCCCCACGGCATGCTGGTCGTCACGCCCGAGCAGGAGGACGAGCTGCGCGCCTTCTGCAACCTGGTCTCGCGCAGGGCCCCCGACGGCGATCTGCTGGCGTGGGCGCTGCGCCGCTTCGAGCTTGGCTGCGAGCGCGAGTGCCCGTACGAAGGCCTCAGCGATCATCTGCTGGCGCTGCGCGCTCTGCTCGAGCCCGAGGGACCCTCGAGCGGCCGGCTGGCGGGCAGGATCGCGGCGCTGTGCGCCACCCCCGAGAAGCGCGCCAAGCTGACCGGGCGGATGACCAAGGCGCAGGCCCTCGAGCAGGCCTTCATCGCGGGCAAGGCAGGTGAGCGCGCCTCCTCTCTGGCGCTCGTGCGAGACGTCGCCGAGCATCTGCGCGCGCTGCTCAGGGACGTGATCTGCGGCCATCTCTCGCCCGATCTCGCGCGGCTGGCGGACGAACTGCTGAGCGCGCAGCCGCCCGAGCCCGCAGGCGAGCAGGGCCAGCCCATGCCTGCGGCCCAGGAGACGAGCGCGTCAGGGCCCGGGCTGGACGAGCCTCGACAGGACGGGTCTCGACAGGACGGGTCTCAACAGGGCGGGTCGCCAGCTTCGTCCGCGCGTGCGCGACGGCGGCGTCGCAGCGCCGAGCCGACCCCAGCGCCCGAGCAGCTGCTGATCGACGCGTAGTCGGCGGCGCAACGCGCCAGCCTGTGGCGGCGGCAACCCGACGCGACCGCGCTCAGCCCAGCAGCTGCCGCGCCACGCGCGCGAGGCCCGCGAGATCCTGCACGTCCTCGTCCAGCTGCGGAACCTGCACCGGATGGGGCTCGCCCAGCTCGCGCCCCAGCTCGGCCACCGTCGCCGCGTCGCGCCGCGCCAGCAGGTCAAAGTCGGCCAGGTTGGCCGCCACGCGCCCGGCCAGGCGCTGCCCGAGCTCATCTGCCAGGGCCATCGCGACCGTCTCCGGCGTGAGCCCATGCAGACTCTCGACGTTGACTCTGTTGACGATCAGCGCCGCGCGGCGCATGCGCGCCTGCTTCAGCTGCCGCGCCAGGAACAGCGCCTCGCGCGCCGGCTCGGGCTCGGGCGAGGTCACGATCACAAACGCGGTCGTCTCGTCGCGCAGCAGCGCCGCCACCGCGCGCGTCTGGGCGCCGAAGCCCTCGATCACGCCACCCAGCGAGCGAAAGAAACGCGACAGCTCGGCGAACAGGTCGATGCCGGTGACGCGTGCGAAGATCGAGAACGCGATCCCCGTGCCCTGGCCGAACAGGCGCGTCGTGATCCCACCTGGCGCCACGAACACCTGCAGGGCACGCCCTTCGAGGAAGCCGAGCAGGCGCGTGGGCGCGTTGAGGAAGTCGACGGCGTTGCGCGAAGGCGGGGTGTCGAGCACGATCGTGTCGAACGCGTGCTCCTCGTGCAGCTCGTACAGCTTCGCGATCGCGCCCAGCTCCTGCGAGCCCGCCACCGCCGTGGAAAGCTCGGTGTAGACGGGGTTCTCGAGGATCGTCTGCAACCGCTCCTCGTCGCGCTCGAGCCGCGTCACGATCTCATCGAGCGTGCGCTTGGCGTCAAGCATCATCGCCCACAGCTCGCCGCTCGCCGCGATCCCGTGTGCCGCCAATAGCTCGGGCTCGATCCGGCGCGGCGTGCCCGCCAGCTCGTTCAGGCCCAGCGCGGCCGCCAGACGTCTGGCGGGGTCGATCGTGACCACCGCCACCCTGCTCCCGCGCATCGCCAGCGCGAGCGCCAGCGCCGCCGAGATCGTCGTCTTGCCAACGCCACCCGCGCCGACGCACACCACCACGCGCTTTTGCTCGAGTATCGAGAGCAGCTGGCCTGGCTCGTGCTCGCCCATGACCCCGCGATCGTAGACCCGGCATGCAGGAATCGCCGATTCGCATGCGAATACCGAGCGGACAGCGCCCTTTGCGGCCAAACCAACCATCGGAGCCGTTCGTGCAAGGCAAGGCCAAGGTCATCGCGTTCGCCAACCAGAAGGGCGGGGTGGCCAAGACGACGACCACGCTGAACCTCGCGGCGGCGTTCGCCGAGGAGGGTCATCGGGTGCTGTGCGCGGACATGGACCCGCAGGGCAATCTCACCATGTCCCAGGGGATCGATCCCGACACGATCGAGCAGTCGATGTACGACGTGCTCGTGCACAAGCTGTCGATCCGCGAGGTCATCCGCAAGCGCGAGATCGACATCGCCTGCGCCTCGATCGACCTCGCCGGCGCGGAGATCGCGATGTCAACCATGATCGGCCGCGAGCGCGCCCTGCAGAAGGCCCTCCTGCCGATCACGGAGGACTACGACTTCATCTGCATCGACACCCCGCCCAGCCTCGGCTTGCTCACAATCAATGCGCTCACAGCGGCCGACAAGGTGATCGTCCCCGTTCAATGCGAGTATCTATCGATGCGTGGTCTCATCCAGCTCCAGAACACGCTCGCGATGATCCGCGAGAACCTCAATCCGAACGTCGACATCGAGGGGATCCTGCCCACGCTCGTGGACTCGCGCACGATCCACGCGAAGGAGGCGATCGAGATCCTCGAAGAGAACTTCGGCGACCGCGTGTTCGCGTCGCGCATCCGCAAGACGGTGCGTTTTGCCGAGGCGCCCGTGAAGGGCATGTCGGTGCTCAAGTACGAGCCCGACGGGATGGCCGCACAGTCCTACCGGCAACTCGCGCAGGAGGTTCTGGCCCATGGCAAGTCCTGACCACGAGCTCGATCGGCCGCTCCGATGAGCTCGCACAAGCGCGCCTCGATGCGCGAAGGTCCCCTCGCGGCTCTGTTCCGCAGAACCGAAGACGACGAGCAGGCTGGCCCGGCCCAGGAGCCCTCCGGCGATGAGCCGGGGGCTTCGCCTGCGGCCTCGGACACCGCCGAGACGCCCGCCAGCCTCGCCGCCGGCATGGGGGCGAGCGATGATGCGCGTGACGCGCACCCCCCCGCCTCGCATGCGCCCGCTCCGGCTGCCGAGCCGGCCACGCCCGCAGGCGCCATCCGCGCGCCCAAGGATCGCCTCAGGCAGGCCTTCTCCTCGGAGATCCCGGCGAGCCTGATGGAGCCCGAGCGCCACGTGCAGCGCTCGGCCCGGCCGCCGGCGGTCGAGTTTGCCGACGAGCAGGGCGCTTTCGGGCCGGCATCCGACGGGCAGCCCGTGATCCGGGTAGTCGGCGTCGGCGGCGCCGGGGTCAACGCGGTCAACCGTATGGTCGAAGCCGAGGTCGAGGGCGTCGAGTTCGTGGCCGTCAACACCGACCAGCAGTCGCTGCAGCAGTCGACGGCGGACATCACCCTGCACATCGGCGCCACGCTCACGCGCGGCCTGGGATCGGGCTCGGACGCCGCCGTCGGACGCCAGGCGGCGATGGAGGACTACGACCGCGCCAAGGCCCTGCTGAAGGGGTCGGACATGATCTTCATCACGGCCGGAGCCGGCGGCGGCACCGGCACCGGCGCCGCGCCGATCATCGCGCGAATCGGCAGGGAAGTCGGCGCGCTGACGGTCGCGATCGTCACCAAGCCGTTCAGCTTCGAGGGCTCGCGCCGCTTTGAGCAGGCCGACACGGGCATCGCGGCGCTCGCCGAGGAGGTCAACACGCTGATCGTCGTGCCCAACGACCGCCTGCTGAGCGTGCTCGACAAGCAGACCGCGATGGTCGAGGCCTTTCGCGTCGCCGACGACGTCCTGCGCCAGGGCGTCCAGGGCATCTCCGACCTGGTGACGCTCCCGGGCTTGATCAACCTCGACTTCGCCGACGTGCGCACGATCATGAGCGACGCCGGCAGCGCGCTGCTGGGTATCGGCATGGGCGCCGGCGGCGAGCAGCGGGCGATCGAGGCGGCCACGCAGGCCGTGGCCTCGCCGCTGCTCGAAACCTCGATGGACGGCGCGCGCTCGATCCTGCTGTCGATCACCGGCGGGCGCGACCTTTCCCTGTGGGAGGTCAACGAGGCCGCCAAGACCGTCTCCGAGGCGGCCCATCCCGATGCCAACATCATCTTCGGCGCCATGATCGACGAGAAGCTCGACGACCAGGTTTGGGTCACGGTCGTAGCCACCGGCTACAGCGACGCCAAGCGCGTCGTTGCCAGGGACGCCGGCGACCTGCGCGAGCCGGCCGGCGAGCCCCGCGTCAGGCGCACGGCCCCGGCGCGCCCGCGCAGCACCCGTCGCGCGAGCCTGTCGGTGGAGGATCTCGAAGTGCCCGAGTTCCTCCCCGGCCGCTGACCCGCGTCAGGACGGCTGTGCTGCGGGCCCCTGTGCTATCGCTCAGGCATGAGCGCGGCGGCTGAGAACGGGGTCATCGCGGCGGGCCATCCGCTGACCGCCCACGCGGGCGCGCGCGTGCTGCGCGAAGGTGGCAACGCGGTCGACGCGGCGGTTGCCGCGATGCTCACCTCGTTCGTCGCCGAGCCGCTGCTCACCGGGCTCGGCGCCGGCGGCTTCATGCTGGTCGCGGGCGCGGGGCAGGAGCCCGTGCTGCTCGATTTCTTCATCGAGGCGCCCGCGCGTGCGCAGGACGGCACGGCGGCCGAGCTCGAGGCCGTGGACGTGTCGTTCGGCGACGCCGTGCAGGTCTTCTATGTCGGTCCCGCATCGTGCGGCATCTACGGCACGCCGGCGGGCGTGTGCGCTGCGGTCGAGCGCTGGGGCACGCTGCCGCTGGCCGTGCTGGCGGCGCCGGCGGCGCAGCTTGCCCACGAAGGCGTCGTCCTCAACGGCGGCCAGGCCTACGTCGCGGAGATCCTCGCCGACCTGCTCACCTCGACTCCGGAGTGCGCGGCGCTGTGGGCGCCGGCCGGACACGTGCTGCGCGAGGGCGAGCTGCTGCGCAACCCCGAGCTCGCCACCGCGCTCGACCGCCTCGGCCGGGACGGCGCGGAGCCGTTCTACCGCGGCGAGCTCGCCCAGGCCGTGTGCGACTGGCTCGGCGAGCGCGGCGGCTCGTTGCGCCCGCAGGAGCTCGCCGCCTACCGCGCGCTCGAGCGCCAGCCGCTCCGCGTCGCCTACCGCGACCGCACGGTGCTCACAAATCCACCGCCCTCGGCCGGTGGCACGCTGCTGGCGTACTCGCTGGCGCTGCTCGACCGCGGCGAGCGCCCGCCGACGCTGCGCTCGGTCGTCGCCGCGATGCGGGCCGCGCAGCGCGAGCGCACGCCCGAGTTCGTCGAGGGACTGGCGCAGGAGGGCTTCCTGGAGCGATTCCTCGGCGCCAGATTGGGATCCACCACGCACATCGCGGTCCTCGATCGTCACGGCCGCGCCTGCAGCGTCACCTGCACCAACGGAGAGGGCTCCGGAATCGTCGTGCCCGGCACCGGCATCCACCTCAACAACGTGATGGGCGAGGAGGATCTCAATCCGCTCGGCTTTCACCGCCACCCCGCGGGCCGGCGCATGCCGAGCATGATGGCGCCGTCGGTCGTGCTGCGCGAAGGCGATGTCGAGCTGGTGCTCGGCAGCGCCGGCTCCAACCGCATCCGCTCGGCGATCCTGCAGACGATCGTCGGTGTCGTCGACCACGGCCTCGGCGCCGAACAGGCCGTGATCGCGCCGCGCGTGCACTTCGAGGACGGGGTCGTCTACCACGAGCCCGGCATCGACGCAAACGCGCTCGAGGAGCTCGACGACGACCAGGAGATCGTGCGCTTTCACTCGCTCAACCTGTTCTTCGGCGGCGTTCAGGCGGTTCTGCGCGCCGGCGCCCAGCTGACGGGCGCGGGCGACCCCCGTCGCGGCGGCGTCTGGCTCAGCGCGTGAGCCGCGTGAGATGTGCCCGCTGGCCCGGATGCCGTTGACCGCCCTCCGGCGCGTCTGCTGCCTGCTCGCCGCGGCCGGCATCGCACTGCTCGCCGGAGGCTGCGGGGCGGGGGTCAAGGCGGCCGATCTGTTCGTCGTCGAACGGTCGGGCACAACGCCCGGTGCGCGCGTGGCGCTCGTCGTCAACGAAGAAGGAGGGCTGCGCTGTAACGGCGGCTCCGAGCGCAAGCTCAGCGACCCCCAGATCATTCAGGCGCGTGCCATCCAGGAAGAATTGAAGGAGCTCACCGAACGGCATCTGTACCTGCCGGCGCGCCCCGGCTCGGTGCTCTCCTACCGCGTCCGCGACGAAAACGGCTCTGTGCGCTACGCCGACAACTCCAGCGGCCAGCCCAAGGTGCTGCGCAACCTCGCCCTGTTCGTGCTGCAGGTCGCGCAGAGCGTCTGCCGGCTCCCCCAGCAGAGCGCCTGAGCGCCGCTCTACCCGAATCTGACCTTGCCATTGGAGCGAGCGCGCGCGTGCGCGCGACCCAGCAGCTCCAGCTGCTCGATCGCGGTGCGAAACAGCATCGCCAGCAGACGCATGCGCGCGTTCTCCGAACGCAGCTCCAGCAGCTCCTGCTTGGCGTCGGCCCCGAGCTCGACGGTCCCCGCCATCGTGTAGGCGTCCAGACCGCTCAGCTCCTGCTCGTCGAGCTGCTTGTCGGTCGCCTGCTCGACGAGCTTGCCATACAGCGTGCGCGCGGTCCGCGCCGCATCGATGTCGGACTCCTCGTCAACGTCGGCCAGCGCCGCGATCGTGCCCGCCGGATAGGGGAGCTCGTCTTCGCGCTCGACCAGCTCGAACACCCGCGTGCCGCGCACGAGGATGTCCATGCTTCCGTCCTGTCCCAGCTCGAGCAGGCGCTCGATCTCGCAGGCGCAACCGACCGACTTGAGCTCCTGCTCGGCCAGCCACACGATGCCGAACTCGCGCTCTTGCTGCAGGCACTCGTTGACCATGCGCTTGTAGCGGTCCTCGAAGATGTGCAGCGGCAGCGACTCGGTCGGCACCGCCACGAGTCCCAGCGGAAACAGCGGAAAGCCTTGCTCGCGCTGACCCGGCATGCGGCCAGTGTATTGCCCGAGCGCGCCCACCCTGCCGCGAGCCTCCTGCCGGCGAGCTCCAAAACGCGCTCGCGCTCGCTCCCGTCCGGTCTTGGCCCCGGCTCAGGAACGAGCCCCGGCGCCGGAGACTCTCTGCGCTTCAGACTCCGGTCGAGCCGCGGCTATCGCGCCGTTCGGAGCGCTGTCCACGAGTCGTTCGAGCGCGGTCGAGATCTGCCGGCACACCACGTCGGGCGCAAACAGGCGCTCCGCCTCCGCGCGCGCGAGGGACCGCATCTCAGCGGGGCTCCGTCTGACCCGGTCGAGCATCTCGGTGATCGCGGCGGCCATTCCGGCGACGTCGCCAGGCTGAAGCACGGTCGCGACCGTGCTGTCCACGCCCTCGATGGCGCCGACCGCGCTGGTGCCGATCACGGGGACGCCCGAGGACAGCGCCTCGCTCACCACCAGTCCAAATGGCTCGTACTTACTCGCCAGCAGGAGTAGGTCGCTGCGGGCGAGCTCCGAGGGGATCTCCGAGGATGGCAGGGCTCCGACGTATTCGGAGTTCTCAGCGGGGAGCTCCTCGAGCAGCTTGGTGTAGTCCGACCAGACGCTCGCCCCACCGACGAGCCGGAAGCGGACATCGACGTTGCGCTCGAGCAGCATCCTCGCGAGCGCAACCACATCCTCTATCCCCTTGCGAGCAATGATCCGGCTCACCACGATGACGGTCGGAGTTGCGGGCAGCTCGCGATCAGTGGGTTTGAACCGTTCGATGTCGATGGGACTTGGGATGACGACCGTGCGCTCGAGCGGAAAGTCATAGTCGGCGACGATTTGATCCCGTAACACGCTGCTGATGCAGATCAGCAGGCTCGCGTGTTGAATGCCGCGACGCTGCAAGAGCGCCTGCACCCAGCGGGCCGCCGCAGCAACCGCGAAGATGTAGACGGGCTGACATCGAAAGGCCAGACGACGCTCTGCGACCAGGAACTTCAGCTCGCCGGCGAAGTGGGTTTGGGGATGACTGACCAAAGGCACACGGCCCAGGAGACTGGGCGGTATCGAGGGGCTCTTACCGTAGATCAGGTCGTAGGGGTCGTCCCGATGTCGGCGAGCGAGCTCCTTGCGCAGACGCCGATTTGCCAGGATGCGTGCGAACCTGCCGCTCACATAGGCCGTGGCGCGCGTGCGGCTGTACCACCGGTTCCACTTCCACCGGTTCGCTCCCCAGATGGTGGTGAAGTTGTCAGCTTCGGCAAGCCCGCGGGGCAGCTCGCTTGGTTTACCAGGTCGGAATGAGTCGATACGGTGACCCTGCTCGACCAGACCTTCCAACAGCTCCCTCGCGACGCCGGGGACACCTCCACGTTCCTCAGGCGCATACGTGACCCAGGCGATGTGAAGCGATTTTCTCGGCACCGCGCGCATTCTACTGATCGCCTCAGGATCCAGACCGGCTGCCACTAGGAGCCCGTTCCGGCGCCCTCCGAAGCCCCGCGGCGGGCCTCAGCCGGGAGAGCAGCGCGGTCCAGGGAAGTTGAAGGATGGTGGTGGCGGGCGAGCCTCGTCGTCGTCGTGGCGGCGGCGGCTTTTCCAATGCCACGACATCCGATCTGAGGATCGAGTTTCCATAGAACGCCACGCCCGTCTCGAGCGCTGCGAAGTCCGGGATCCCTGCGCGCGAGCCCGCGCGCTCGAGGATCTCGCCCAGCACGCTCTGGGGATCGGCGATGAACCCCTCGTAGCGAACCAGCAGCCGCCGCTCGCGGGGCTGGCGCAGGAAGACGAGCAACGACAGCAGATATGTCAGCCACAGATAGATGTTTGTGTTGAACGTCTTGAATCGCGGAAAGACGATGTCGTCTTCGCTGTAGGAGGCAACTATGTCGCGCGGGTTTCTCGTCAGGAACAGCAGGTACAGGTCGATCCCGTCGACGCTCTGCAACTGCCTGGCGCGTCGAGGAAAGTGTGAGGTGTCGACCACATGGGTCGCTCCGGAGGCACCGGCGATGGCGCGGTAGAGACCCGCTGCGAGGTGCCTGTAACGCGTGCGCATGCGACGCTGCGCCGGCCAGTCCCAGAAACGCAGCAGATCGGTGGATCTTTCCAGACGTCGAGCTTCCAGACGTGGAGCGCCACTACCGGGCACGTCGGCGGCAACCTCGCCGCGGACGGCGGCCCAGAATTGCGCCCGCTCGGGACCGGGGAGGGGTGATTTTCCTTTCCTGCCGAGCCACAGGTTGAGCTCGCCCGCGTAGAAGATGTCCGCACAATTGCCAAGTGCGATCCCTAGAATCGTGCTTCCGCTGCGCCCTGTGCCCATCACGTAGATGACCTTGGGCTTCTCTTCGTGCACGAGCGGCGGAGCCGGGTCAGCTCGAGGAACGGGCGAGCTCTTCGATCGTCGCGGCCCGGGCGGTCGCCACCACGGGGACCGCCGCGGCGAGTGCCTCGCGGACGCTCGCCACACCCTGCGCCACTCCCGCTTCCTCCGCCAGCGCGAAGCCGATGCACGCTATGGGGAACGACTTGCGCGGCATCGTCGCCGATGCTATCAGCTCGCTCGGGTCGGCCCACCATGCCTTCGGCCTTGCGTCCGGGCCCCGCTTGACCCCAGGACGCCCCAGGCCAAGGCCCCTATCGGGATCGGCCCTGAGCGTTGTGCTCAGGCAGCAGATCGATCGGGTCGAACGCGGCCACCTTGCCGTCTTTGCTCATGCTCTGCGCGCGCGCAGAGCATGAGGTTGTAAAAGATCGCCGGCGGCAGCCGCGGCTCGAGCAGACGCCTGTCCAGGTCCTGCAGGACCAGATAGCCGCGATAGGCGTACAGGCGCCACGCCCACGGCACGTCGAGCGGCTCCGCCGTCGCCTCGAGCGTGCGGTTCGTCCAGCCGAACCAGTTCGCCAGCAGCTCCTCACCGCTGACGCGCACCTCCGGCAAGCCCGCCTGCCTCGCCGCCCGCGTGAGCTCAGCGGGGGCAAAGGCGTGGACGTCGACCGAGCCCTCCAAGGCGGCGTCCGGTGCGCCTGCCTGCGCCGGCAATGCCGGCCGTGCTCCGAGCGCCCGTCGCCACACCGGCGCCACCGCGCCCGCGAAACGCTTGGGTATGCGCGCCAGGCGATCGCCGTAGCGGGACGGCTCGCCCGCGAAGACGATCGTCCCGCCGGGCGCCAGCACCCGCGCGAACTCCGCGAACGCGCGTCCGAGGTCCGGAATGTGGTGCAGCACGGCGTGCCCGAGCACGAGATCGAAGCTCGCGTCCGCGAACGGCAGCTGTTCGGCATCGGCCGGCTCGGTCTCGACCTCGAGGCCCAGGCGTTCGGCATTTTCGCGCAGGGTCACCAACATCCCCGCTGAGATGTCCGTGCAGGTCGCGTGCTCCAGCATCCCGGCCTGCAGCAGGTTCAGCGTGAAATATCCGGTCCCGGCGCCGATCTCCAGCGTGCGCTCGAACGGGCGCCGCGCCGGCTCTCCCAGCGCCTTATGCAGCTTGGCCGTTACCTGCGCCCGGCCGATCTCGCCGAAGTCGATCCCCCACTTGGCGTCGTAGGAGCTTGCGGCCACGTCGTGATAGCGCGTGTTCACATCGCGGATCTCCTGGGCGCTCAAGACGGCAGCCATGGCGCCGAAGACCCTATCGGACCTCGCGCAGGCAAAGGAGCGACCGGGGGCGCGCGAACCTGCTGCCCCGCGGTCGCTCGCTACCCGGATGACCTGTCGGTCTCCGCGGACAGCCCGTCAGCCGTCCGCTGTCCATATCGGCACCGCCTGCTGACCGCTTGAGATTGCGCTATTTGCGCAGAAAAGCTGCCAATACGCGTGCAACCCGTGCATCCGTCATTGCACTTTGCTAGGGTCCCCGCCCGAATGCCGAGTCCCTGACCAGATGTCAGG
This sequence comes from uncultured Solirubrobacterales bacterium, assembly GCA_963713895.1. Lineage (GTDB taxonomy): Bacteria > Actinomycetota > Thermoleophilia > Solirubrobacterales > Solirubrobacteraceae > Palsa-744. Next base: position 855,082 of record OY970210.1, read on the forward strand.
GAACGGGGGACCCAAGTTGTTGGGGCGAATCCCACGGTAGATCCGTAGGAAGCGCAGGCTCTTTCAGCGCTAGCCCGTCAGCTAACCCCGCAGGCCGACGAAAGAGGTTGTTTCCGTGCGGGTACGTGCGCTTGACGCGGTTCTTTGCTCTAGCTTGTTGGCGCTGGTCGCGGCTGTCAGCCCGAGCGTCGCAGGCGCTGCCAGCACCTCCGAAGCGGGCGCCATGGGCGCGCCCATCGAAGCCTCCGCGAGCGGCGGCTCCGCGCCGACCAGCTCGACCGGCGCGACCAGCCCGACCACGCCGTCTGCGCCGGTCACCCATCACGCGCCCGTCACCGCGCCCACCCCGAACATCACCTACGCTGGGCCGGTCTATGAACAGAGCGCCACCGGCCAGCTCGTTCCGTACGCGAGCCCCGCTGCCATCGCCCGCGCCAACAAGGCCACCGACAGCGCCACCGGCGGCAGCGTCGTGGGCGCGCTGGGGACCGCCAAGCCCGAGCTGCTCGTCCCCGGCCACACGGCCCGCATCGTCAACGGCCTCGCGGCTGCCCCGGAGGATGCGCCGGCCGCCGTCAAGGAGATCATCTGGGCGGGCAACACGATCGTCGGGCTGCCCTACATCTACGGCGGCGGGCACGCCTCGTTCAGCTCGCCCGGCTATGACTGCTCAGGCACCGTCTCCTACGCGCTGCACGGCGCCGACCTGCTGGAAAGCCCGATGGACTCGAGCGAATTCATGAGCTGGGAGCAGAGCGGCATCGGCGCCTGGGTCACGATCTTCGCCAACGGCGGACACGCCTACATGACCGTTGCCGGCGTGCGTCTGGACACCAGCTCGGCCGATGACCCCTCCAACCTGCAGGGCCCGCGCTGGCGCCCGTTGCGCCAGAGCAACGAAGGCTACGCCGTCCGCCACCCGCTGGGTATCTAGCAGGCAAGCCCGCGCGCACGCACGCGTGCCCGCACGCGTGCGGCAGCGGTCGCGCCCCGCCGTTCGGCTACGCTTGAGCCAATCGAACCCCGCGAGCGCGCGAAGACCGAACCCCGCGCGCCCGCGAACTTCAATAGGAGGATCAGATGGCCGGCCTGACCGGGCGCATGTCAACTGTCGTCAAGGCAAAGGTCTCGAAGCTGCTCGACCGTGCCGAAGACCCCGCCGAGACGCTCGACTACAGCTACCAGAAGCAGGTCGAACAGCTGCAGAACGTCAAGAAGGGCATCGCAGACGTCGTCACCGCCAAGAAGCGCCTGCAGATGCAGGAGACCACGCTCAAGCAGAGCGTCGTCAAGCTCGACACGCAGGCCCGCCAGGCGCTCTCCTCCGGCCAGGAAGACCTCGCGCGCCAGGCGCTCGAGCGCAAGAACGTCGCGCAGACCGAGCTGCAGTCGCTGGACACCCAGGTCGCCGAACTGGAAGACCAGCAGCAGAAACTGACCGACTCCGAGCAGAAGCTCCGCGCCAAGATCGAGTCTTTCCGGACCAAGAAGGAGGTCATCAAGGCGCAGTACTCGGCCGCCGAAGCCCAGGTCCGCATCTCTGAGGCCGCCACAGGCGTGGGCGAGCAGATGGCCGACGTCGGCCTCGCGATGCAGCGCGCCGTCGACAAGACCGAAAACATGAAGGCCCGCGCCGATGCCGTCACCGAGCTGGAAGCCGCCGGCACCTTCGAAGACCTCACCACGCTCGGCTCGGGCGAAGACGACATCGATCGCCAGCTCAAGTCGCTCTCGAGCACCTCCGCGGTCGATGACGACCTCGCCAAGATGAAGGCAGAGCTCGGCAGCGGCGGCACGCCGGCGGCCGGCCAGATCGCCGCCCCTGGCGCCACGCCCGACGGCGACGCCGGCTCCTCGCAGCCGGCCGAGAGCGGCCAGTGATGATCGTTCGCATCTCCGGCGAGGACCAGTATCGCCTCGATGACAGCGCCTCCGCGCGCCTGAACGAGCTCGAGACCGCAGTCGCGAAGATCGTCGAAGCCGGCCAACAGGACGGCTTCAACGAGGCCTATCAGAGGTTGCTCGACTACGTGCGCAACACCGGTCGGCCCGTCGGCGAGGACGAGCTCGAGCCCTCGGATGTGATCCTGCCGCCCGCCGACTTCACGTTCGCCGAGGCCGGACGTGAATTCACCGGCGAGGGCCTGATCCCGGACTGAGCCGCCGCCGATGGATGCGGGGCAGGACGCCCCGCGCCGCTCACCTCCGCGGCGCGAACCGCTGCCCGGATGCGGCCCAAAAGCAAGGCGCTTCTCTCACGCACCTCTCGTGGTTGCCAGGAGGGCCGGCTTTGCCGGCCCGGCGCCTGAGCCCTACACCTGGGAGGGGGTACTGGGGGAGGGCCCGCCCTCCCCCAGCTCAGAGGGGATTCCCCACAGGGGAAACCAGCGCTCGAGCTCGGGCTCGAGCGGCAGCTCCGAGGCCATCTGCGCCTTCAGCTGCAGCTCGCGCTCGGTCGCGCGCTCGCCCGGCGCGCCGTCGCCGCTCCCCGTCGTGACGGGCACGAACGGGTACCAGAAGCCGCGCTTGTAGTTGTAGATGAAATACACGGCGCGCTTGCTCGCGTCGGTGAACGCGAACACCGCGCACAACAGCCGGTCGCCGTGGCCCGCCGTCTCGATCGATCCCGCCACCGCGTTGATCCCGACCGCCAGGTCTTCGACGCTCGATGACTCGTCGGGATTGCTCAGCACCATCCAGCGATAGCCATAGCTGTCATCCACCGTGCGCACGCTCGTGCCGCTCTCGCCGCCGGTCGCCTTGACGACCTCCTCCATTTCACGCAGCGTCGCTTCGAACTCGCTCGTCGCCAGCGCCTGAAACACGATCGCCGCCTTGCCCGCCGGATCGATCCCGTGTTCGCTCTGCAGCGCGACGTACGCGGTCGTGATCGCGAACAGCTTGTCGGGCGCGGGCCCCTTGACCTCGTGACGGCCCGTGATGACGTCGCGCAGGCCCACTACGCGGCAGCGGTGCTCTGCAGCTGGGACTCCAGCCGCTCCAGCGCCGCCAGGCGCTTCTCCAGCGGCGGGTGGTCGGCGAAGATGTTCATCAGCGACTTCTTGGTCCGCGCGGGCACGATGAAGAAGGCGCTCATGCCTTCCGCCCGGCGCAAATCCTGCGACGGCACGCGTTCCATCGTGCCGCTGATCTTCAGCAGCGCCGACGCCAGCGCGCTCGGGCGCCCCGTCAGCACCGCCGAGCCGCGGTCGGCCGCGAACTCGCGGTAGCGCGACAGCGCCCGCAGCAGCAAAAACGAGATCGCGTACACCAGCACCGACACCAGCAGCACCAGCATGATCTCCTCCTCCTCGTCGCGGCTGCGCCCGTACCCGCCGCCGAAGCCTCCGCCGAAGAACAGCGCGAACTGCGCGATCATCGCGGCCAGCGTCGCGAAGAAGCTGGCGAGCGTCATCACCATCACATCGCGGTTGATCACGTGCGTCAGCTCATGCCCGATCACGCCTTCGAGCTCGGCCGGCTCCAGCAGCTGCAGGATGCCCCGCGTCGCGCACACCGTCGCCGACTTCTGCGATTTGCCCATCGCGCACGCGTTCGGCATCGACGTCTCGATCACCGCCACGCGCGGCTTGGGGAGGTCCGCCTGCACGCACAGCCGTTCGACGATCCCGTGCAGCTCGGGCTCTTCCGCCGGCGACACCTCTTTGACCCCCATCGTCGCCATCGCGAGCTTGTCCGAGCCGAAAAACTGCAGCAACAGCAGCACCAGCGCCACGACGACGATCACGCCCGCCGCTGCCCCGGCTGCGATCAGCACGCCGACAAACACCACGTACACCAGCCCCAGCAGGAACATCGTCATGACCATCCGCGCCTGCAGGCCGGTGTCTTTGCCGAACTTCGCGGGTCGTTTCGCCATCTGCACTGATTGTCGCAGAAGCCGACTACAGTCCGGTACATGCAGGGACCCCAGGGCCACGCCGGGCGCGCCGCATGAAGCCCGAAGTCGAACTGCTCGGCATCTCGATCAAGACCTTCGGGGTCACCTTCGCGTTGGGCTTCCTCGCTTGCGGGTTCGTGATCGCCCGCCGGCTGCGCGAGCTGCGGCGGCCGGTCGACTGGGCCTATGAGCTCGTGTTCGTCGCGCTCGTCGGAGGCCTCGTTGGCGCGCGCGGATACTACGTGCTCCAGAACTACTCGCAGGTCAAGCACGACCTGCTCAAAAGCGTCTTCTCGGGCGCCGGGCTGATCTGGTACGGGGGCGCCATCGGGGGCGCCATCGGCGTGTTCCTGTGGATGCGCTTTCGCAAAGCCCTCGAATGGCGGATCCTCGACATGTGTGCCACCGTGCTCGCGCTCGGCTACGGCATCGGCCGCATCGGCTGCCAGGTCTCGGGCGACGGCGACTACGGAATCCGCTCGAGCCTGCCGTGGGCCATGGGCTATCCGCATGGCACGGTCCCCACGCCGCCCGGAGTGCGCGTCCAGCCCACGCCGATCTACGAGACCGTCTCGATGTGCCTGCTCGCCTACTTCCTGTGGCAGCTGCGCGACCGCGTCCGTCCGAGCGTGATCTTCGCGCTCTACCTCTTGTTCAGCGGCCTCGAGCGCTTCCTGGTCGAGTTCATCCGGCGCAACAAGGAGGTCTTCGTCGGCCTCACCGCCGCCCAGATCGAGAGCGTCGTCGCAATGGTCGTCGGCGCGGTCTGGCTGGCCTTGATGATTCGCCGCCACGGCGTCGACGGCCTGCGCCAGCCGGCGGCCGCCCGCGCCCGGCCGACGGCCCAGCCGGTGGCCTCCTGACGTCCATCAGCTGGGCGCCTGCTACGTCCACGGGCCGGGCGGGCCGAGCACGCGCCGGCGGCTGCTCACGCCCACGAACGGTCCCGGTGGCGCCCCCAAGGAGAGGCCCCCAAGGAGAGGCGACCCACGCGTACGCGTGCGCCCGCGCGTGGGTCAAGACCGCGACGTTTGGTGTGCGCCAGCGATAATCCCCGCATGACCACCGAGACGACAGCTCCGCGCGCACACACCGTGCTCTCCGGCGCCTTCCCGCTGGACAGCCGCGTGAGCCCGCGCGGCCGGCTCGAGGTCGGCGGCTGCGACGCCATCGAACTGGCGCGCCGGTACGGCACCCCGGCCTACGTCGTCGCCGAACACGACCTGAACGCGCGCGCGCGCGCGTTCACGCAGGCGGGCCGCCGCGCCGGCCACGAGGACTTCCACGTCGCCTTCGCCGCCAAGGCCTTCCCCTGCACCGCGGTGCTCCGGCTGTTCGCCGCGGAGGGCCTGTCGTGTGATGTCGCTTCGGGCGGCGAAATGCACATGGCGCTCGGCGCCGGATTCCCGCCCGAGCGGATTCTGCTGCACGGCAACGCCAAGACCGAAGACGAGCTGCGCATGGCGCTCGAGCGCCGGATCGGGCTCGTCGTGATCGACAACTTCGACGAGATCGATCGCTGGGAGCGGCTGCTCGCCGGCGCCGAACGCGTCCAGGACGTGCTCGTCCGAGTCACCCCCGACGTCCGCGGACACACCCACGATCACATCTCAACGGGCCAGGCCGACTCGAAGTTCGGCTTCGCGATGGCCGAGGCCCAGGAGGCGATCGCGCGAATCGGGCGCATCGACGGCCTGCGCCTGCTGGGCCTGCACGCGCACGTCGGCTCGCAGCTGCTCGAGCTCGACCCATTTCGCCGCGAGATCGCGCAGCTCGCCGGCCTCGGCGAGTTTCCGGTGTGGGACCTGGGCGGTGGGCTCGGTGTGCGATACACCGCCGATCAGCCGGACCCGCCGTCGGTCGATGCCTACGTCGAGACGCTGATCGCCAACGCCGCCGAACACGGCATGGGCCCCGGCTCGGGCCGGCGCCTGCTGATCGAGCCCGGCCGCGCCCTCTGCGCGAACGCCGGCCTGACGCTCTACACGGTCCAGTCGGTCAGGCGCAACGTCTCGCACTGGGTCGCCGTCGACGGCGGCATGTCTGACAACCTGCGCCCGATGCTCTACGGGGCCCGCTATGAAGCCCATGTCGCCGACCGGCTCGACGGCGCCGGCCGGTACGTGCTCGCGGGCATGCACTGCGAGTCCGGCGATGTGATCGTGCGCGAGGCGCTGCTCGACGATCCGCGGCCCGGCGACGTGATCGTGGTGCCTGCCACCGGCGCCTACGGATACGCGATGGCCTCCAACTACAACGGCGTCCCGCGCCCGCCGGTCGTCTTCTGCGGCGACGCCCGCGCGCGCGAGGTGGTGCGCCGCGAGACCTTCGAGGACCTGACCGCGCGCGATGCCGGCTGACGTGCCGATAGCAGCCGCCGCCGGCGCCCCGAGCGCCGCCGCAGCCTCTGCCGGCGCCCCGGCGGGCGCGAGCCTGCCGTTTCGCGTCGGCCTGCTCGGCCATGGCACCGTCGGCTCGGCGTTCGAGCGGCTGCTCGGCGAACGGGCCGACGAGATCGAGCGCATGAACGGCCGGCGCCCGCTCATCACCGGCGTGCTCACGCGCTCGCGCGGGGACTTCGCCGAGCTGCTCGCCGAGGCCGACCTGGTGGTCGAGCTGATCGGCGGCATCGAGCCGGCGCGCGAATACCTGCTGCAGGCCATGCGCGCCGGCAAGGACGTGGTCAGCGCCAACAAGCAGCTGCTCTCCCAGCACGGCGAGGAGCTGTTCGAGGTGGCCCGCGAACGCGGGGTCAGGCTGCGCTTCGAGGCCGCCGTCGCGGGGGCCGTCCCGGTGGTCCGCGTGCTCGAGGAGTCGCTCGCCGCCACCCCGATCGAGCGCATCCACGGGATCGTCAACGGCACCACCAACTTCATCCTCAGCGAGATGACCCGCGGCAGGACCTACCCGCAGGCGCTCGCCGAGGCCCAGCGCCGCGGCTACGCCGAGGCCGACCCCAGCGACGACGTCAGCGGGCGCGACGCCGCGGCGAAGATGGCGCTGCTCGCGCGCCTGGCCTTCGGCACGCCCGTGCATCTCGAGGACGTTCATTATCAGGGCATCGAGCAGCTGCAGCCCGAGGACCTGGAGTACGCCCGCGAGCTGGGCCTGGGGCTCAAGCTGATCGGCGCGGCCGAGCGGCGCGGGGACGCCCTGTCGGTGCGCGTCCATCCGGCCTTCCTGTACGCCGGACACCCGCTCTCGTCGGTCGCCGGGCCATTCAACGCCGTCACGCTCGAATCGGAGACCATCACCGAGATCACGCTCTCGGGCCCCGGCGCCGGCGGCCGGCAGACCGCCAGCGCCGTGCTCGGCGACGTCGTCAGCGTGATGACCGGCGGCGCGCGCGCGCCGGCGCCGCCGCTAAAGCTGCGCCTGCTCGAGGACGTCGAGAGCGCCTTCTACCTGCACCTCGACGTCGCCGACCGCCCAGGCGTGCTGGCTGCGGTCACGCAGATCCTGGGAGACCAGGATGTGTCGATCCGGTCGGTCGTCCAACGCGGTCTCGGCGCGAACGCCCGCCTCGTGATGGTCACCCACCCCGTGTTCGAATCGAGCCTGCGGGCGGCCATCGGACGCTTTGAAGCGCTCGACTTCGTCCACTCCCCGCCCCGTGCCATCAGGGTCATCGAAGAGGAGTTCCTGTGAGCGCCGGCGTCGCGGTCAAGCGAGCCTGGATGGCGAGCGTCCGTCTCGAGGGCGCCGGCGGGCACCGCCGGCCAAGCCGGTCCTCGGAGGCCCGAGCATGAGCTCCGCAGAAGCCGTCAAGTACGCGCACGTGCCCCTGATCGAACGCTGGCGCGAGCGCCTGCCGTTTGCGCCCGGCGATCCGCTGATCAGCCTGCAGGAGGGCTCCACGCCGCTGCTGCGCGCGCCGGTCCTCTCAGAGATGGTCGGCGCCACCGTGCGACTCAAGCTCGAGGGCGCCAACCCGACGGGCTCGTTCAAGGATCGCGGCATGACCTGCGCCGTCTCTGCCGCGGTCCGCGAAGGCGCCAAGGCCGTCGTGTGCGCCTCCACCGGCAACACCGCCGCCAGCGCCGCCGCCTACGCGGCGCGCGCCCGCATCACCTGCGCGGTGATCGTGCCGGAGGGCAAGATCGCACAGGGCAAGCTCGCGCAGACGCTGATCCACGGCGCCCGCGTAATCTCGCTCGCCGGCAACTTCGACCAGGCGCTCACGCTCGTGCGCGAGCTCACCGACAAGCACCCGATCGTGCTCGTCAACTCCGTCAACGAGTTTCGCATCGAAGGCCAGAAGACCGCCGCGCTGGAGATCGTCGGCGAGCTCGACTGCGGGCTCGACGCGCTCTGCATACCGGTCGGCAACGCCGGCAACATCACCGCCTACTGGCGCGGCTTCAAGGAAATGGGCTGCACGCCGCGCCTGTTCGGCTTTCAGGCCCAGGGCGCCGCCCCGCTCGTGGAAGGGGCGCCTGTCGAGCACCCGGAAACCGTCGCCAGCGCGATCAGGATCGGCAACCCGGTGCGCTGGGAGGACGCGATGGCAGCCACCACCGAGTCGCGCGGCGCGATCCGGGCGGTGACCGACAGCGAGATCCTCGCCGCCTTCCGGCTGCTGGCCTCCAAAGAAGGGATGTTCTGCGAGCCCGCCTCGGCCGCCTCGGTCGCGGGCCTGCTCAAGTACGGCGCCGATGGCGCCCGCGAGGTCGTGTGCGTGCTCACAGGTCGCGGCCTGAAGGATCCCGAGACCGCGATCGCGCACAACGACGGGCGCGTGATTCCGTGCGCTCCCGAGATCGGACCCGTCGAGGAGGCGATCCTTGGAGACGGGCAGTGACCGCCGCGGGATCTGCCGGCGGCGATGACGTGCAGCCGGCGAGCCCTCCGGGCCACGCCTCCGGCTACTCGCGCAGGCGCGTCGTGCGCGTGCCGGCGTCCTCGGCGAACCTCGGCCCCGGCTTCGACTCGATGGCCGCAGCCCTCGGGCTGCACCTCGAGCTCGAGGTTCGCGAGACGGGCGAGTTCGCGGTCCAGACCGAGCTGGCGGTGGCCCGCGGACGCACGAACCTATGCGTCCAGGCGTTCGAGCGCCTGCACCCCGCCGACAGGTTCACGTTCACGATCACCTCGCAGATCCCGCTCGCCGGTGGGTTCGGCTCCAGCGCCGCCGCGACCGTCGCCGGCCTGATGGCCGCCGACCACCTGTTCGAGCTCGACGCCGACCTGCTGGGGCTGGCCAGCGAGCTCGAGGGCCACCCCGACAACGCCGCCGCCGCGCTCAGCGGGGGGTTCGTGATCTGCGCCGACGGACAGGCCACGCGCTTCGACCCGCCCACAGGGCTGGAGGCGATCGCGGTCGTACCCGAAGATGCCGTCCCCACTCAGCTCGCGCGCGAAGCCCTGCCGGCCGAGGTACCGCTGCGCGAGGCCGTCTTCAACATCGCGCATGGCGCCCTGCTGACGCTCGGGCTGGCCAAGGGCGACTGGGATCTGGTGGCCCGCGGGCTGCACGACAGCCTGCACGAGCGCCGCCGCGCGCCATTGTTCCCGCGCTCGTACGAGCTGGCGGGGCGCGCGCGCGAGCTCGGCGCGCTCGGAGCCACCATCTCCGGCGCCGGGCCGACGGTGCTGGTGTGGTGCTTCTACGAGCAGACCGGCGCCGTTGCCGACGCGCTCAGCAGCGAAGTCGAGGGCTGGGCCCGCCTGCTGCGAACGCCGTTCGAGGCACAGGGCGCATACGTGGAAGGCCTGTAGGGCGTGCGCCCCCAAACGCTCGCCTGAGCTAGCGTGTCGTCCTGAGGGGGTCGGCACACGACCCGTCATCTGGAGAGGGTCGGGATCACGACCCGCAGCGCGAGGAAGGGAGCATGACATGGTCAGAGGCATCAGGATGGTGCCGGGGGCGGCGCTCTGTCTGCTGGCGGCCTGCGCCGCCGGCGGACCGCTGGCGGCGTCCGCATCGGCAGCGTTACCGGAATACGTCGGACATTTCCCGACGACACTAACGTCGAAGGGCGGCAAGGTCACGGTCGAGACGGTGAGCAAGATCAGCGCGACGTGCACCGGCACGACCGACACCGGTGAAATCACCGGCCCGAAAACGGGTACCGTCGTGATCAGGCTCACCGGATGCAAGGCGCTCGGAGACGAATGCACGAGCAGTGGCGCCAAAGCCGGCGAAATAGTGTCGAGCACGCTCGACACGACGCTGGGATACATAAACGCGCAGAAAAAAGAAGTCGGCATCGATATCTCGGCGCCTCCCACGGGAGCGCCGTTCACGGAGTTCACCTGTGGCCCGGCCACGATCACGGTGACCGGTTCGGTCATCGGCAAGGTCACCCCGATCGACAAGACCCTCAAGGCAGGCAAGAAGCTTGCGCTGAAGTTCAAGCAGTCGAAGGGCATACAGAAACCCACAAAACTGGAAGGCGAACCCACGGACGTGCTGATGGGCTCGGTCGCCGGGGGCACGCCCGAGGAAGCAGGGCTGTCGCTGTCAGACAAGCTCACCTTCCCAGAAGCGCTGGAAATCCGCGCCTGATCGGGATCGGGCTGGCAAGCGCTGCAACGCGGTGCGTGGGCCCGCGGGCCCACGCACCGCCGCGTGGTGGCGGCTCAGGGTGCAAGCGGGCAGGCTGCGGGCCGTCCAGCTGGCGCGCCGGCGACCGACCCCGCCGGGGACCGACCCTTGCGACCGACCCTTACCTGTGCTGCTCGCTGAGCCGCTCGCGTGCTTCGGCCGGTGCGGGCAGCCGCGCCAGCACTTCCTCGGCGAGCTCGAAATAGTCGCCGCCGAGGTCAGGCCTGTAGTCGAGGATCGAGACCGCGCTCTCGGCCGACTCGGCATAGGCGATCGAGGCGCGGATCACCGTGTCGAACACCCGATCGCCGAACCGCTCGCGCAGCGACGCCAGCACCTCGCGCGAGTGCACCGTGCGCATGTCGGCCAGGTTCAGCAGCACGCCGAGCAGAGCCAGGCTCGGGTTCAGGCTGTCATGCGCCAGCTTGATCACCGCCATCGCCTGCTCCACGCCCTGCAGAGCGAAGTACTGCGCCACGGCGCTGATCAGCGCCCAGTCGGCGGCCACCAGCGCGTTGAACGTCAGCAGCCCCAGCGAAGGCGGGCAGTCGATCAATACCAGCTCGTACGACAGCCGCGCGCGCGCCAGCGCGTCGCGCAGCGTCAGCTCGTGATTGCCCTTGCCCGCCAGCAGCAGCTCCGCCTCGGCCAGGCTCAGGTTTGCGGGGACGAGGTCGTCGTGTATCGCCTCGCGCAGGGATGCGCGGCCGGCCAGCACGTCGCCGATCGTCGGCTCGATCTCGGGCGGGGCGTCGAGGTAGTCAGAGAGATTGCCCTGCGGGTCGAGATCGATCGCCAGCGTTCGCACGCCCGCAGTTCTGAAGGCGTCGGCGAGCGTGCGCACCACGGTCGTCTTACCCGTCCCGCCCTTCTGGGATATGACCGCGACTGTCGTCGGCAGCGGCATGCGCGCGATACTACGCGCCCGGCCGCCGGGCGACCGCGCCGCTGCACGAACGTTCAGCCCGAGCGTTCCAGCCCGCTCGCCGACGGCGCCCGGTGGGATGGCGCCGGGATGCTGAGAAAGCGCAGCCGGTAGCGGCCCACGAGGATCTCGTCGCCGTCCTGCAGGACCTTCCACTCGATCCGCGCGCCGTTGACGAACACGCCGTTGAGGCTGCGATCGTCGAGCATCCTGACGCCGTCCGCCTGTCGAACGACCAGCGCGTGCCGGCGCGAGACCGTCGGGTCATCGAAGCGCACGTCGGCAGCCAGGCTGCGGCCGATCCGGGTCCACTCGCGGGTCAGCGCCACGATCTTGAGCTCACCGTCGTCTTCGTAAGCCAGGTACTCGCCCGGCTCCTCGATCCGCCGGCGTGCATCCTGCAACCACGCGTCGCTGTCGATCGGCTCAGATCGGGACAGGCTGCCGCCCCGCGTTTCGAGATCCACGCTCGTGCGGCCGGAGTCAGGCCCCGCGACAAACCGTGCGGGCGCGCCGACGATCCCGGTGCGTCCGCGACCCAGCTGGCCGGCCGTGAACAGCGAGGCGCGCACGAAGTCGCTGCCCCCGCAGCCCGGACAGTCGCTGAGCGTATCCGACCCTGTGAGCGTCAGGACGTATCCGCAGCGCTTGCAGCGAAACGATCCCGCGCCGGCAATGGTGCCCGAAGTAAGCGATTCCACCTGCTTTGCCTTTCTGCCGTACGCCTTCCTGCAACGCGGTCCGTCGCCCTCCTAGCGCTCAGCGCCCGCACGGGGCTGCAAACGTGCCTCACGAGGATAACAAGGCTGCGTCGGCCGGGTCCGTCTCCAACCCTTCGTGTAACAGCCAGACGAGCATTCCGGCAATCTGAAGTCGGACCTCCGAAGAGCGATCCCGCAGCGCGTCTGTCCTGCCGAGGTGAGCGGCAGGAACGGGCCGTGCCACGGCGAACACCGGCCCATGGCTCCGCCGGTCCACAGCGATGCCGAGCAGCTAGAGCGCCTGCTCCTGCGGCACTGCGTCGGCAGGCTCGAGGCAGGCCGCGACAGCTGTATCGATTGCGGGCGCACGCCGCTCGTCGGCGAGCAGGTCCACCTCTATGATCGCGTCAGCGGGGTCGTCTGCGAGCTCTGCAGCGCGCTGCGTCGCGAACACTCGCTGGCCAGCCGGCAGGTGCGCCACTTCGAGCACGGCCAGACCGTGCGGCTCAGGCGCATCACGCGCTAGTGGCGTGAATCACAAATTCGGTCAGCATTTCCTGGATGGATGGGCGCGATCTGACGGTCGGCGGCGCCGGTAAGTGTGCCGGTGGCACATGGGCGGCGACGGCGGGCGTCAGGCGCGTTCAGGCGCCGGGAAATGCCAGCGAATTTGTGATTCACGCCACTAGGCCGCGGTCACGCGTCGGGCCCGCGGCCGACGGCCTGCCTCGCGGTCTAGACTGGCGCCCGAGCATGGATCCCTTCACCGTCTCGGTCGTCGTCAACCGTCCGCGCGAGCAGGTGTTCGACTACCTGCAGGACATCGCCAACCATCCGCAGTTCACCGACCACTATCTCGTGGACTGGCATCTGACGCGCATCGACTCCGTCGGCCGCGGCGCCGGTGCGAGCTTCCGCGTGAAGGTCCCCGGACCCGGTGCGCGCTTCGCCTGGGGTGACGTCACGTTCGTCGAGGTGCAGCGGCCTCACCGGATCGTCGAGGCCGGACGGGCCGGCAAGGCCAACCGCATCCGCACCGTCGGCGTCTACGAGCTCGTGCCAGGGCCCGGCGGCACCACGCGCGTGCAGTTCACGCTCGAGACCGAGCCCGTCATGCTCTCCGACCGCCTGCTCGAGAGCTTCGGAGGGCGCACCTGGCTGCGCCGCCAGAACGCACGCGCGATGCGCCGGCTGCGCACCGTCCTGGAGCAGGGCGAGGCCCGCGGCCAGCGTGTGACGGTGGCCACCGGGTAGCCGGCCCTGCCGGGAAGGATCCTGAGGCGCGTGAAGCGCGCCGCACGGGGCCTCGCCGGATAGACTGCCGCGCGCATGTTCGCCCGCCTGTGCAAACCCGTGCCCGCGATCCCCGTGCCCGCGATCGCCCTGGCGCTGCTCGTGCTGCCGGTGCTCGCGCTGAGCGCCTGCGGCAACGCCGACACGCGCGTCACGACCGGCACCTACGCCGGGGAATCGGGCAAAAACGCTCCCTATCTGAACGTCGGCCCGCTGATCTACGAGGTTCAGCTCTCGCGCGAGCTGAACCCCGCGAACGTGGAAGACGCCGCATACCTGCAGGGCCTGACGCCCAAGCAGCGCAAGCTCGAACCGGGCCAGGAGTGGTTCGCCGTGTTCCTTCAGGTCTACAACCACCACTCCACGCCGCTCCCGGGGGCCACCGACCTGACGATCACCGACACCCAGGAAAACAGCTACAGCCCGATCATCCCGGCCGAAACGAACCTGTTCGCCTACCGCGGCGGCCTGATCCCCGCCAACGGCCAGATTCCGGTGCCCGGCTCGATCGCCTGGACCGGCAACACGCAGGGCGCGCTCCTCCTCTACAAGATCGAGGTCGTCTCGCTCGACAACCGGCCGCTCGAGCTGCACATCGTCGATCCGACCGACTCCACCCTGACCGCTTCGGCCGAGCTCGACGTCTAGCCGTTCGGCTGCCGGCCCGCTTCGAGCGCGCGCTTCGGCCGAGCTAGACGTCTAGCCGTTTGGCTGCAGGCCCGCTTCGAGCACCTGCCGCGCCACGGGCGCCGCGGTCGCGCCGCCGGCGCCGTCTTTGACGAGCATCACGCCGACAACGATGCGCGGGTGCACCGCCGGGGCGAACGCGGCGAACCAGGCGTCGGTGTTGCCGGCTTCGCCGGCCGGCCCGCGGCAGCCCGATTCTTCGGACGGGGCGCCTCCCTTGCCCGGCTGTTCTTCGGCGGCGCCCGCCGAGGGGCACGTCCCGAGTTCGGCCGTGCCCGTCTTGCCGGCGACCGTGACGCCGCTGATCGCCGCGGCCGTTCCCGTGCCTTCGCGCACCACGGCGATCATCAGCCGCCGAACCGTGTCGGCGACCGCGTGGCTCGTGGCAGTCGCGACCACCGCGCGTCTCGCCCCGAGCAGGAACGTCGGCTGCGGACGGCGCCCGCCGTCGCCGATCGTGGCCGCCACGGTCGCCATCTGCAGCGCGCTCGCCAGCACCTGGCCCTGCCCGATCGCGGTCGCGCCCACGTCCAGTTCGCCCTGGATCTGCGAGGCCGGCGGCAGCGTGCTCTCGACGGCGCCCGGGATGCCCGGTGGCTGGTTGAAGCCGTAGCGTTCTGCCATCGCGACCAGCGCGGGCGCGCCGAGCTTGACGCCTAGAGGGGCGAACACCGAGTTGCACGACACCGCGAACGCCAGTTCCAGGGACCCTCCGCATTCCTCGCCGCCGGCGTTGTTCAGCTTGACCCCATCGAGCGTCGCGGAGGTCGCGTACGGGAACATGCTCGCCAGGCTCGCGATCCCCGCCTGCAGCACCCCGCTGACCGTGACCATCTTGAACGTGGAGCCGGGCGGCTGCACGTCGTCGATCCCAAGCCCCGCCACGGCGAGGATCTGCCCATCCGGTCGCATCGCCACGACTCCGCCGAGCTGTCCGCCGAGCGCGCTCACCGCGGCCTGCTGCACCGCTGGGGAGATCGTCGTGCGCACGCTTGCGCCGGCTCGCGGCGCGGCTGTCGCCAGCACGCGCGCCCCTCCGCCGGGCGCTTCGCTCTGTGCCAGCAACCGGCCGCCGGGGGTGCCACGCAGGCTCGCGTCGAACGCCTGCTCGAGCCCGCTCGCCCCCACGATTGCCCCCGCGGGCACGCCTTCGGCTTCGAGGGCGTGCGCGCTCGCGACGGGAGCCGGTCCCACTTCGCCCACAACCGCCTCGGCGGCGGCTCCGAGCGGCGACGGGCGCTGCCCTGCTTCGGTCGGCGTCCCTTCGGCCAGCACCGAGCCTTCGCGCGCCGTCAGTGTGGCGCGGGGCGGGAGCGTCAGGTCGCGAGTCAGCCGCTCGCCGGGGCGCAGCCCGGGAAACTCGACCGACCGCGACCACACCACGCCGCCGCCGTCACCGCCGCTGACCCGCAGGGCGAAGGCAAGCCGCAGCGTCCCGAACAGACGCGTCTGCACGCGCACGGGCACGGCAATCATCCCCCCGGAGATGCTCCGCGGATGACCTGTCACCTTCGTCACGGTCGCGGTCGCCGTTCGTAGCGCATGCCGGCAGCTTTCCGCCAGCTGCCGTTCGGAGATCTCGCGCCGGGAGCGACGATCGATGCTGGCGTACATGGTCGCGTAGCGTCCGCTCGCCCAGGCGGCGACGAAGCGGGCCGCGAGCTCGTTGGCAGCGTTGGCGCCGTTGCTCGAGCCGACGATCACTCCGACCACGAAAGCCACCGCCGCAAGTGCGATCACCGGCCGCGCACGGCGCATCCGGTCGGCGCGGGTGCTCACGGTCGTAGTGCGATCGAGACGGTCACGGGACGGTAGAACATGAAGTGTGAACCCGTTTGCGGCCAGACTTCCGCGTTGGCGGCGGCGTGGAGCACCGTGACGACGCTCGATTGGATCATCCTGGCCTTTGCCGCGCTGCTGGCGATGCTCGGCTTCCGGCGCGGCCTGATCGTGGGAGCACTATCGCTCGGAGGGTTCGCGGTCGGGGCGTTCCTCGGAACCCGCCTGGGGCCGCTGCTGCTCTCGAAAGGCTCGGCGTCGCCCTACGCCCCCGCTTTCGGCCTGATCGGCGCGCTGCTCGCCGGCATGGTGCTGGCCACCGGCTTCGAGGGACTCGGCTTTCGGCTGAGACGCACGCTCGTAGTGCCAGGCCTGGGCCTGCTCGACGGCGTGCTCGGAGCGCTCTTCGGCGCCGCGCTCGGGCTCGCAATCGTCTGGATCGCGGCGGCCGTGGCGGCGCAGGTGCCGGGCGATCAGCAGCTTCGGTCCGACATCCAGAGCTCCGTCATCCTGGGCGAGCTGAACCGGCTGCTGCCCCCGTCGGGCCCGATCCTCGATGCGCTCGCGCGCCTGGACCCGCTGCCGCAGGTCGCCGGGCCCTCGCCCGACGTGCCTGCCCCACTGCCGCAGATCGCCCACGCGCCTGGCGTCGGCGCTGCCGCACGCAGCGTCGTGCGCGTGCTCGGGACGGCCTGCGGGCTGGCGATCGAGGGCTCGGGCTGGGTGGCCCGGGAAGCCGAGGTGGTAACGAACGCCCACGTGGTCGCGGGGGAGCAGGACACCACCGTCGAGCTCGGCGGCAATCCCCCGCAGCTCGGCGCCGAAGTGATCGCCTTCAATCCCACGGTGGATCTGGCCGTGCTGCGCGTTCCGGGCCTTGTCCGCGTGCCTGCGTTGCGGCTCGTCGCCGAACCGGCCTCCGGACGGCCGGGGGCGATCCTCGGCTACCCCGAGGATGGCCCGCTCAATGTGCAGCCCGGACGGATCGGTCGCACGCAGAGCGTGCTCACCGACAACGCCTACGGCCAGGGCCCGGTCTCGCGCCTGCTCACGCCGCTGCGCGGGCTCGTCAGGCCCGGAAACTCGGGCGGCCCGCTCGTCAACGCGCACGGAGCAGTGCTCACGACCGTCTTCGCCGGCACGGTCGGCGGTGGACCGGCGGGCGGCTACGGGGTCGCCAACTCGACGGTCGCAAGCGTCCTGGCCGAAGCGGGCCCGCGCGCCGTCAGCACCGGCCCGTGCGCGTCCGGGTGAATCGGGCGCTGTGCATCGAGTTGAACGGGCGCTGTACGTCGAGCTGCGCCTGGCGCTGTACGTCGAGTGCCTCAGGCGGTCGCCGGGCGCCCGGTCGTGCGCGGGCGCGGGCCTCGCTTGGCGGCCGGAGCGTCCGGCGCGGGCACCGCTTCGTCGCCGTCATCGTGTTCATTTTCGGAGCCCATGTGTGCGTGCGCGCGCGCGTGTGCGCGTGTGGGCTTGCGTTCGATGGACTTCTCCTCGGCGTCGGCCCGTAGCGCCTGCTGGGCCGTGCGCCTGTCGATCGCTGCCTGCACGGCTGCCAGCCGGCGCACGAGTCCCGAGCGCACCTGCTCGAGCTGCTCGGCGCTGAGCAGGGTGGGACCGGGACCGCGGCGGCCCGTCGCCGGCGTCGGCGCCACGCCGGGATATTCGGCTTCGATCTCGCCGATCGCGCGCTCGAGCACGGCGATCTGAGCGCGCAGCGCGCTCCGTCGCTCGGAAGCCTCGTCGGGCTCGTCGGCGTGGGCTCGCGAGCGTGAGCCCGCCCGCGCGCCGGCGGCCTCGGAGGCGACATACAGGGCGGTGGCGACCTCGCGTGGATCGACCCCCGTAGCGTGGGCCTCGCGAGCGGCGTCGGCCACGATCGCGGCCACGGCCGCGTGCTCTGCCGGCGTCGTCGCGACAAACGTGCCGCTGCCCTGCAGGCTCTGGATCAGGCCGCGCTGCTCGAGCCGCTGGTAGACAGCCCGCACGGTGTTGATGTTGAGGCCGCTCGCCTCGGCCATCTCGCGCAGGCCGGGCAGGCGTTGCCCGGGGGCGAACGTGCCGTCGCGGATACGCGCGCTCAGCGACCAGCCGAGCTGCAGTCCGAGCGGCACCTCGGCGTCGCGATCGACGGCGATTCCAAGCGTCGAGGGACCGACCGGCGTCGATAGCCCACCCGGCTCAGGCTGCTCGCTCGTGGCTTGACGCTGCTCGCTCATCCCCTGACGCTGCTCGCTTGTCGCATGACGCTGCACGCTCACCTCTCCACGTTAGCGCTCGCCGCCACGTGTGGATGATGTTCTAGCCAACCATACTTATATTGTTCTGATCAACTAGTACACTATGGGAGTGGGTACGGAGAGGGAGCAGACCACGGACAGCTCCAGCGCGCGCGCGCGCGGCTCGAGCGCGATCACCCGCGGCTCGAGCATGCTCGCCCACAGCGATCTCGCGCAGCGAACCCTGAGCCCGGCGCAGTCCGTGCTCGAGGAAGTCGGCGATCTCGTGATCCTGACCGGGCGCACGATGGTCAAGGCCGTGCTGCCGCCGTATCCCTACGGCGAGGAGCTCGTGTCGCAGTTCCTGTTCGTGCTGCGCCTCTGCTGGCTGCCGCTGCTGCTGTCCACGATCGCCATCAGCTACGGGGCGCCGGGGCTGGAGGCGGAGAACTTCCTGACGGTGATCGGCGCCCAGGACCGACTCGGCGGCTTCTTCGTGGTGTTCGCGGTCCGCGAAATCGGGCCCCTGATCACGGCGATCGTGCTGGCGGGGGTAGGGGGCACCGCGATCACGGCCGACCTCGGCGCGCGCAAGATCCGCGAGGAGCTCGACGCGCTGCAGGTGCTCGGCGTCGATCCGATCAAGAACCTGGTGGTGCCGCGGTTTTTGGCGCTGATGTTTGTCACCGGGCTGTTCAACCTGTACGCGATTCTGTTCGGCCTGTTCGGGGGCCTGCTCGCGGCCTTGTCCTACGAGCAGCCGTTTGGCCCGTTCTGGAACACGCTGTTCGCGAACGCCACCTCCACCGATCTGTGGGGATCGGTGCTGAAGACAACCATCTTCGGCGCGATCATCGCGATCGTCAGCTGCTACAAGGGCATGTCCGCGTCAGGTGGCGCCGAGGGCGTGGGCCGCTCGGTCAACCAAGCGGTCGTCATCGCGTTCCTGGGCATAGGCGCGTTCAACACGGTGTTCACGCAGACGCTGCTCGCGACCCATCCGAACATCCTGGTGATCAAGTGAACGAACTGCTGGCGTTGCCGCGCGAATGGATCGCCGGGGCCGGCGAGATCACGGGGTTCGCAGGCAGCGTCATACGCGAAGTTTGGAGCCTGCGCGTGCTGCGGTTCTTCGGCGAGGCGCTGCGCCAGTCAGGGATCCTGATCATCTCCTCGACGCTCGTCATCTGGGGGTTGGTGTTCATCATCGGACTGGGTACCTGTGGCGTCCAGGGCGCGTATTTCACCGAGGCCCAGGGGGCGCCCGCCTACGCCGGTGTGTTCGCTGCGTGGTGCGACCTGCGCGAGGCCGTGCCGCTCGCATTCGGATACATGATGTCCGCGAAGGTCGGCACGGGCATCGTGGCGGAACTAGGAGCCATGCGCATCTCCGAGGAGATCGACGCGCTCGAGGTGATGGGGATCGACTCGATGACGTTCCTGTGCGGCACGCGCCTGCTGGCGGCGTGGCTGGTATTGCCATTTATGTACGTATCGGCGATCGGCGTGGCATACCTGGGCTCGTATCTGGCCGTGGTCGAGCAGGTGAGATACGTGTCGTCGGGCGGCTACTTCCTGCTGTTCTGGCAGTTCCAGAACCCTCCCGACTTCCTGTTCAGCCTGATCAAGGGCATGGTGATGGCGACCGCGGTCGTGCTCGTCGGCTGCTACTACGGCTACAACGCCAGCGGCGGGCCTGTCGGCGTTGGGACTGCCACGGCCAAGTCGATGGTGCTGAACCTCGTGCTCGTCAACCTGATCGGCATGCTCGGCACCCAGATCTTCTGGGGCGCCAAGCCGCGCGCCCCGATCGGCGGATAGACGCGGTGGTTTCCCGGGCGGATGGCGCGACGCCTGCCGGTTCCCGTCGTCCGTGCCCGCCGGGCAGCTTGCGCCGCCGTGAGCACCCGCTACGCTGACCGCCGTGGCGAAGACCCTCCTCATAGCCGAGAAGCCCTCGGTCGGGCAGGATCTGGCGCGGGTCCTGAAGGGTCCGTTTCAGAAGAAGGAGGGCTGGCTGGAGGGGCCTGAAGACGTGATCACGTGGGCCGTCGGCCACCTCGTGCAGCTCGCCGAGCCCGACGAGTACGACCCCAAGTTCAAGCGCTGGCGGATGGACGACCTGCCGATCGTGCCCGAGCGCTTCAAGCTCGTCATCCGCGACGAGCGCTCGCGCAAGCAGATGGCGGTCGTGAGCGCCCAGCTGCGCCGCGACGACATCGACCTGGTCGTCAACGCCTGCGACGCCGGACGCGAGGGAGAGCTGATCTTCGCCTACCTGTATGAGAAGGCGAAAGCCAAGAAGCCCGTCAAGCGGCTGTGGCTCAGCTCGATGACCAATGCAGCCATCAAGGAGGCGCTCTCCTCGCTGCGGCCGGCCGAGGAAATGGTCTCGCTCGAGCAGGCCGCGCGCTCGCGCTCGGAGGCCGACTGGATCGTCGGCATGAACGCCACACGCGCCGCCACGATTCGCCTGCGCAGCTCGTTCGACGGAGCCGTCTCGCTGGGACGCGTGCAAACGCCGACGCTCGCGATCGTGGCCCGGCGCGAGGAGGAGATCAAGGCCTTCAAGCCCGAGCCCTACTGGCTGGTCGACGCGGTCTTCGAGGCCGACGGCGCACGCGTCTACGAGGGGCGCTTTCACGCCGGCTCCAAGCCGAGGATCGCGACCGAGCAGGAGGCCCAGGCGATCGTCGTGCAGTGCCAAAACCGGCCGGGCACCGTCACGAAGCTCGAGCGCAAAGAACAGCGCGAGCGCTCGCCGCTGTTGTTCGACCTGACCTCGCTGCAGCGCGACGCGAACACGCGCTACGGGTTCTCGGCCAAACGCACGCTGGCCGCGGCCCAGCGCTGCTACGAGGAGCACAAGGCGCTCACCTATCCGCGCACCAGCTCGCGCTATCTGACGAAAGACATGATCCCCGAGATCAAGCCGACGGCCGAGCTCGTCGGCGCGCACCGCGAGTACGCGAAGGCCGCGCAGTACGTGGTCGGGCTCGATCTGCTGCCGCTCGGCAGGGTCGTCAACGACGCCAAGGTCAGCGACCACCACGCGATCATCCCGACCCGCTCCGAACACAACCTGGAGAAAATGGGCTCCGATGACCGGCGCATCTACGACATGGTCACGCGGCGCTTTTTGGCCGTGTTCCATCCCGAGGCCGTGTTCGAGAACACGCGCGTGGAGACCACCGTGGCGGCGGACGGCGAGGCCGCCGGCAACGGCCCGACCGCGGACGCCGGCGAGGGCGCGGCAGCGGAGGGCGACAAGAGCCCGACCGCGGACGCCGGCGCGAACGACGCGAGCGGGCACGTGTTCCGCACGCGCGGCAGGCTCTTGCTGGTTCCCGGCTGGCGCGGCGTCTACGAGGACACCGGGCCCAGCCAGGCCGAAGGAGACGGGAGCGCGGCCGAAGGAGACGGGAGCGCGGCCGACGGAGCGGCCGGCGCGGCCAAAGGCGGCGCCAAGAACGGGAGCGACGGCGGGGCCGGCGCGGATGACGACGACGTCACAGACCAGCCGCTGCCCAAGCTCGAGCAGGGCGAGCACGTGCAGACGCGCAAGATCCAGAGCGTGCGCAAGGAAACCAAACCGCCGCGCCGCTACAGCGACGCCTCGCTGCTCGGCGCGATGGAGACGGCCGGCAAGCTGGTCGACGACGACGAGCTGAGGGAGGCGATGAAGGACTCGGGCATCGGCACGCCCGCCACGCGCGCGGCGATCATCGAGCGACTGATCGCGGTCGGCTACATCGAGCGCGACGGTCGCGCGCTGGTGGCAACCGAGAAGGGCTGCAGCGTGATCAAACTGCTCGACGCGCACGCGCTCACCTCGCCCGGGCTGACCGGCGACTGGGAGAGCCGCCTGGGCAAGATCGAGCGCGGCGAGGACTCGCGCGAGAAGTTCATGACCGACATCGCCGGCTTCGCGCGCGAGACGGTCGGGGAGCTCGACGAGAAGCTCAAAGACGTGCGCATCCCGCGCGCCCGGCTGGGCCCGTGCCCGGTCTGCGGCCACGAGATCGTCGAGAACCGCAAGGGCTATTCGTGCTGGGCGCGTGATGACCCCGGGTGCGGGTTCGTGATCTGGAAGGCGAAAGCCGGCAAGCAGCTGCCGGTAGCCGTTGCGCGCGAGCTGATCAAGACCGGCTACACCGCGCAGGTCGTGACCGGGTTCAAGGGTCGCAGCGGCCGCAGCTTCCGAGCGCACCTCGCCCTGAGCCAGACCGAGGAGGGCAAATGGCGGGTCGAGTTCGACGAGCCGTGGGCCAAGGAGGGCGCCAAGCCTCCTGAGGCCGAGTCCGGCGCCCAGGACGGCGCGCAGGGCGGCGACCGCGCGGCCGCCGGCGTCGAAGCGCGGACGGCTGCGTAGACGTCCTTGCGGCGAGCCGGACCGGGAGGCTTGGACTGGACGATCTCCGATCGCCCTGAGCTGGCTGCCGAGCTGAACGCCCGCACTTGGTCGGCGTCCTCGCTCGAGCTGTGGATCGCCTGTCCCGCCAGGTGGTTCGTCGAGCGCATGCTCGACCCCGACAGCCCGCAGCCGGACCCCGAGCCGCTTGCGCGCGGGGGGCTGGCGCACGCGGTCCTGCGCGACACGCTGCAGGCGCTGCGCGAGCAGACCGGCTCGGCGCGCGTCACGACCGCGCGGCTGGCGCTCGCCCGCCGGCTGCTCGCCGCGGCGCTAGCACGCCAGGAGCCCAGCTATCAGCTGTCGGCCGAGGCCGCCCGGGTCCCAGGACTGCGCCGCAAGCTGCAGGCGGACCTCGAGCGCTACCTGGCGCACGCCGCTGAGCAGGTCAGCCCGCTGGAGCCGGCCCAGCTCGAGCTCGGCTTCGGGTTCGAAGGCGAGCCGCTCGACCTGCCGGCGCTGGATCTCGGTGGCGGGGTGCGCCTGCGCGGGCGGATCGACCGCGTCGATATCGGCCCGCGGGGCGAGGCGCTGCTCTTCGACTACAAGGGCGCGAGCGTCTCGCCCGCGGCCAAGTGGCTGCAGGACGGCAAGATCCAGCTGGCGCTGTACGCACTGGCAGTGCGCGAGCTGCTCGGGCTCGATGTCGTCGGGGCCTTCTACCAGCCGCTCGCAGGCAGCGATCTGCGCGCGCGCGGCGCGCTGGACCGATCGGCCGGCATCGAGCTCGACTGCGTCCAGACCGATCTGCTCGAACACGACGAGCTCGAGGACCTGCTCGAGCGCGCACGCGAGCTTGCCATCGGCGCCGCGACACAGGCGCGCGCCGGCGCGATCGAGGCGCGGCCGCAGACGTGCGCCTACGGCGGCGGATGCGCTCACCCGGCGATCTGCCGCTCTGGAAGGTGACGCGTGCACACCCTGACGGCAGAGCAGCAGCAGGCGGTCGAGCGCCGCGGCGAGCCGCTGCTGCTGGCCGCCGGCGCCGGCAGCGGCAAGACCTCGGTGCTGGTCGAGCGCTTTGTCAGGGCCGTTTGCGAGGACGGCCACGCGCCGGAGCGGATCCTCGCGATCACCTTCACCGAGCGCGCCGCGCAGGAGCTCGAGCAGCGCGTGCGAGCGCGCCTGCTGGAGATCGGCGCGGCCGGCGCGGCGCGCTCTCTCGAGCGCGGCTTCATCGGCACCTTTCACGGCTTCTGTGCGCGGCTCCTACGCTCCCACGCGCGCGCGGCAGGCGTCGCAGACGAGCAGTTCGCGATCCTCGACGAGCGAGTATCCGCCCGCCTGCGCCGGCGCGCGTTTGCGGCTGCGCTCGAGCAGTTCGTAGGACAGGGCGAGCGCGCCGATGCGGTCGAGCTGATCGCCGCCTACGGCCCCGATCGCGCGCGCGCGACCGTGCTCGAGGTGTTCGCGCAGCTGCGCAGCCGCGGCCAGCTGACGCCGCGACTGCCATCGACGCAGCTTCCGCTGCCCGGGCTCGAGCGCGAGCCGGATTCGCGCGACGCGCAGGGCGCGAGGGCCCTGCTGCTCTGGGGCGAGCTGCTCGAGCGCTTCGGCGAGCGCTACGAGGCCGCCAAGCGGGCTCGCAACGGGCTCGACTTCGATGATCTCGAGCTGCACGCGGTGGCGCTGCTGGCCGCACACGAGCAGCTGCGGCTTGCCTGCGCGCAGCGGTTCGAGCTGGTGATGGTCGACGAGCTCCAGGACGTCAACCCGCGCCAGCTCGAGCTGCTGATGGCGCTCGACCGCGAGAACCTGTTCACCGTCGGGGATCGCTGGCAGTCGATCTACGGCTTTCGCCATGCCGACGTGGGTCTGTTCGCGGCGCGCGAGCGTCAGCTCGCCGAGCAAGGCCAGAGCCTGCGCCTGGCGCACAACTTCCGTGGACGCGGCGAGCTGCTCGAGGTCGTCAACTCCGTCTTCGCCACGCGCTTCGGCGGGGCCTTCACACCGCTGCGGGCGGGCCGCGAGAGCGCCCGCGAGCACGAGGCGCAGGCCGAGCCGCTGGTCGAGCTGCTGCTCTGTGACCGCAACGGCTGGGATTCGTGGCGGTCTGGCGAGCGGCACGGCGACGGCCCTCGGGCGGGAAACGCGGCCGCGCCGACCGCACGGCCCTGGCGCGAGGCTGAGGCGCGGCAGCTCGCTGCGCGGGTCGCAGAGCTGGTGCGAGACGGTAACGCCACGCCCGGCCAGGTGGCGGTGCTGCTGCGCGGCACCGGCGACATCGACTGCTACGAGCGGGCGCTCGCCGAGCGCGGGCTGAACACGCTCGCCAGCGCCGGAGCCTTCTGGAAGCGCCAGGAGATCGCCGACCTGCTCGCCTACCTGCGCGCCGTCTGCGACCCGCTCGACGAGCCGGCGCTGTATGGAACGCTGGCCTCGCCGTTCGCCGGCCTATCGGCCGGTGCGCTCGCGCTGCTCGCACAGGAGGCGCACGCGACCGGACGCGGACTGTGGGAGAGCGCGCGCGAGGCGGCCCACGAGCACCTCACCGCGGACGAGCGCGAACGCCTGTCCGGGCTGTGCACGCGGCTGGAGCACGAGCGCCTGCTCGCCCCCGAGCTGGAGCTGGCGCAGCTGATCGAGCGCGCGATCGACCGCAGTGGCCGGGCCTTCGATCCCGGCGCGCGCGGCAGCGAAGCGCCTCGGTCGGGCGTGCGCGGCAGCGGCGCGCCTGGGGCGGGCGCACACGGCAAGGGCGCGCCTGGGTCGGGCGCGCACGGCAACGACGCGCGGCGCCTGGCGAACGTGCGCAAGCTGGTCGAGCTGGCCCGCGAGTGGGAGCGCAGCGAGGGTCGCGACCTGCGCGGCTTTCTCGACGAGGCGGCGCTGCAGGAGGCCGGCGGCGGCTTTCTCGCGGGCGCCGAGACGATCGCAGAGCCCGACGCCCCGGTCGAGGGCGAGGATGGCGAGGCCGTCCGGCTGATGAGCGTGCACGCCGCCAAGGGCCTCGAGTTCGACGTCGTGTGCGTCGCCGACCTCGGGCGCACCCCGAGCACGGCGGTCCCCGACCTGCTCGTCGACGACGCGCGGGTGGGGCTGCGACTGATCGGCCTCGAGGACCCGCGGCCGCGCCCGGCGCTCGAATACGAGCAGCTCGCGAACGAGCGTCGCGACGCGCAGGGGGCCGAGGAGGATCGCATCGTCTACGTCGCGATGACCCGTGCGCGCGAGCGGCTGCTGCTGAGCGCGGCGGTCGACTTCGCGTCATGGCCGAAGGACCGCCCCGGCGCCGCCCCGATCGCCTGGCTGGGGCAGGCCCTAGCGCCCGAGCTGCCGGGAATCTGCTACGAGGCAGCGGCTCAGGCCGCAAGCCGGCTCGAGCGCCGCCTGAGAGTGGACGGAACCGACGTCGCGCTGGCGTGCCGCCTATGTGTCGCACGCGAGACCGTCACGGCCTGAGCGTCGCGCGTGCCGGCGCGGATCGTGACGTGCCGCGTGTCGTCGGATCGTGACGTGCCGTGGTCGTCGGGTCGTGACGTGCCGCGTGTCGTCGGATCGTGACGTACCGTGGTCGTGTCGGCTTGGATGGTTGGGTGGTTCGTGGCGCCCGTATAGCCAAGGTATTGCGGAAAGATAAAGCGGCGGGGAGTTGGCGTATTGAAAAAAAAGTTGCGTATCGCAGCTGCGATACCACCGGCGGTTAGTAGCTACATAAGCGCACCGAGCAAGAAAAATGAGAGCACGACATGCTGAGAGCGCCAGGAGCGCCATCCGCGAGCACTGCAAGGCACGCGCCCGTGAGTTGACAGCAACGCGCTCGGTGCCGACACTTTGGCGATGGCGCGCTCGATGTGGACTGGCACGCTCAGCTTCGGGCTGGTCAGCGTGCCGGTGAAGCTCTATACGGCCGTAACCGGCCGCACCGTGCACTTCCACCAGCTGCACAGCGTCAACGGCGGGCGCATCCGCCAGCGCCGGGTCTGCTCGATCGACGGCGAGGAGGTGCCGCTGCAGGAGATCGTCAAAGGCTACGAGATAGCGCCCGAGCGCTATGTGGTCATCGACGAGACCGATCTCGCCGGGCTCGCGCCGAAGTCGACCCAGACGATCGAGATCGACGATTTCGTCGAGCTCGAGGAGATCGATCCGATCTACTTCGACCAGCCCTACTACATCGTGCCCGACCGCGGCGGCATCCGGCCCTACCGGCTGCTGCTCGCGGCGATGCGCTCCACCGGCAAGATCGCCCTGGCGCGCGTGGTGCTGCGCTCGCGCGAACGCCTCGTGGCCGTCCACCCCCACACGGACGTGCTGCTGATGAGCACGATGAACTACGCCGACGAGATCAACCCGACGGGCGAGCTGCAGGAGCTCGACGGGCAGGAGCAGGCGGAGGTGGGGGAGCGCGAGCTGGATGTGGCCCGCAGGCTGATCGAGTCGCTGGCGGTGCCCTTCGAGATCGACCGCTACAAAGACAGCTATCGCGACGCCGTGCTCGAGCTGATCGAGCGCAAGGCCGCCGGTGAGGAGATCGTCAGCGAGCCGCAGCCGGCCGTCGAGGCGCTGCAGGCGCCGGATCTGATGAGCGCGCTCGAGGCAAGCCTGGAGCGGGCGCGGGACCGCGCCGACGAGGACGGCAGCGCCAACGGCAAGGCGAAAGCACGCAAGCGCGCACCGGGCCCGGGCTCCAAAGGCGCGCCGAAGCCAGGCTCCAAAGGCGCGCCGAAGCCAGGCTCTAGAGGCGCGCCGGAGCCAGGCTCCAAAGGCGCGCCGAAGCCAGGCTCTAGAGGCGCGCCGGAGCCAGGCTCCAAAGGCGCGCCGAAGCCGAGCTCCAAGCGCGCGAGGAGCAGCTGAGCGCGGCCGGAAGAATCGCGCTCGCGCAGCCAGGTCAGCCCGGGTCAGCGGCCCCCTTCGGACCCCCCACAACTTGCGCTAGCCAGCGGTTTGCGGCGTGTCTGCGCTGATACCCTTTAGCCCCACCTCAGGTGCCCGCCTGTGTCCGCGCGGAGGGAGGCCGTGCGGGGCGCCGCCCAAGGGAGCACTTCCATGACTTCACCAACCACGCAGCCGCCCCAGGCAGTCGGACTTTACGACCCTCGCTTCGAGCACGACGCATGCGGCGTGGGTATGGTCGCGCGGCTCGATAACACGCCGACGCACGAGGTGGTGGAGCTGGGCATCGCGGCTCTGAAGAACCTCGAGCACCGCGGCGCCTCGGGGGCGGACCCGTGCACAGGCGACGGCGCCGGGATCCTGATGCAGATGCCCGACGAGCTGCTGCGCGCCGTCGCCGGCTTCGAGCTTCCGCCCCCAGGCGCCTACGGCGTGCTGATGTGCTTTCTGCCGCGCGAGGACGCCGCTGCGCGCGCGCGCCTGGAGCAGCTGCTCCAGGACACCGTGGAGGCAGAGGGCCAGCGCGTCCTGGGCTGGCGCGACGTGCCGGTCAGGCCGGAGCACACCGGCGAGGTGGCGGGCCGCTGCCGGCCCACGATCAGGCAGCTGTTCGTCGGCGCCGGGGGCGGGCGGGGATCGGATCCGATCGAGGACCAGGATGCGTTCGAGCGCAAGCTGTACGTGATCAGGCGCGTCTGCGAGCTGAGCCCCGAGGGACGCGGGCTGTATGTGGCCTCGAGCTCATCGCGCACGCTCAACTACAAGGGCATGCTGATCAGCTGGCAGCTGGCCGACTTCTATCCGGACCTGTGCGATGAGCGCTGCAAGAGCGCGCTGGCGCTCGTGCATTCGCGCTTCTCCACGAACACGTTTCCGAGCTGGGAGCTCGCACACCCGTATCGCGCGATCTGTCACAACGGCGAGATCAACACGCTGATGGGCAACATCAACTGGATGCGCGCCCGCGAGAGCGAGCTACACAGCGAGCTGTTCGGCCGGGACCTCGAGAAGATCCTGCCGGTCGTCACGCCCGGCAACTCGGACTCGGCAACCTTCGACAACGTGCTCGAGCTGCTGATGCTGGCCGGGCGCGCACCGGCACACGCCGCGATGATGATGATCCCCGAGGCCTACGAGGGTCGCGAAGATCTCCCTGAGGAGCTCAAGGGCTTCTACGCGTTCCACTCCTGCCTGATGGAGCCGTGGGACGGGCCGGCGGCGGTCGCGTTCACCGACGGGCGTGTCGTGGGGGCGACGCTCGACCGCAACGGGCTTCGTCCGGGACGCTGGGTGCAGACGGCCGATGGGCATGTCGTGCTCGGCTCGGAGACCGGAATCCTCGATGTGGCGCCGGGCGAGGTGCGTCGCTTGGGGCGGCTGCAGCCGGGCAAGCTGTTCCTGGTGGACCTCGAGCGCGGGCGCATCGTCGAGGACGGCGAGGTCAAGCACGAGCTGGCGACGGCCAAGCCATACGCCGACTGGTACGCGCGCAGCTCGGTGCGCTTCGCGGAGCTCGACCCCTCCGACCAGGTCACGATCTCCGACCAGCCGCTGTACCGGCGCCAGCGCGCGTTCGGCTTCAGCCAGGAGGACCTGCGCGTGCTGCTGCGCCCGATGGCGCTCGATGGCGCCGAGCCGATCGGCTCGATGGGCAACGACATCTCCCTGGCCGTGCTCTCCGACCAGGCGCCGCCGCTGTTCTCCTACTTCAAGCAGCTGTTCGCGCAGGTCACCAACCCGCCGATCGACCCGATCCGCGAGGAAATCGTGATGAGCCTGCAGACCTCCCTCGGCAGCGAGCGCAACCTGTTCGAAGAGACTCCCCAGCATGCGCACAAGCTCCTGCTCGAACGCCCGATCCTGCTCAACCGCGAGCTCGAGACGCTCAGGCACGTCTCGCACGAACTGTTCGCGGCCCGCACGATCGACACCACCTTCTCACGCGCCGACGGCGCCGCGGGCATGGCCGCGGCGCTCGAGCGCGTCTGCGCGCAGGCCCACGAGGCGATCGGCGCGGGCGTCAACATCATCGTGCTGTCGGACCGCTCGATCGGACCGGAACGCGTCCCGATCCCGTCGCTTCTGGCCGTCGCGTCGGTCCACCACCACCTCGTTCGCGAGGGCACGCGCCTGCGCGTCGGTATCGTGCTGGAGTCGGGCGAGCCGCGCGAGGTGCACCATTTCGCGACCCTGATCGGCTACGGCGCGAGCGCGATCAACCCATACCTGATGCTCGAGACGCTCGACGATCTGGTGGTCACCGGGCAGCTGGCGCGTCCCCACGAGCTTCCCGGCGAGTCGGCCCCGGCCGAGAACGGAAAGCTGCGGCCCGCCGGCACCCAGGAGCTCGAGCAAGAGCTCGAGCAGGCCGCCCAGAACACGCTCAAAGCGATCGGCAAAGGCCTGCTGAAGACCATCTCGAAGATGGGAATCTCCACGATCCAGTCCTATTGCGGCGCGCAGATCTTCGAGGCCGTCGGCCTCGAGCGGGAGCTGATCGACCGCCACTTCACCGGCACCGCCTCGCGCATCGGCGGGGTCGGGCTGGACGTGCTGGCCGCGGAGGCGCTCGAGCGCCACGCGCGCGCCTACCCGATGGCGAGCGACGAGCTGCTGCCCGTCGGTGGCATCTACTACTGGCGGCGCGACGGTGAGCATCACATGTGGAACCCCGAGACGATCGCGCTCGTCCAGCAGGCCGTGCGTGAGGCCAACGGAGATGTTGCGGCCGCGCTCGCGGGAGACGCCGGCGCTCACGAGGCGGTGCGCTCGAGCGATGCCTACACGCGCTACCACGAGTATGCGCGCACGGTCAACGAGGACGCCGCCCGCAAGGCGTCGCTGCGCGGGCTGCTGAAGTTCAAGCAGCCCAGCGGCGCGCGGCCGGCGGTGGCGCTCGAGCAGGTCGAGCCCGCGAGCGCGATCGTCAGGCGCTTCTGCACCGGGGCGATGAGCCTCGGCTCGATCTCGCGCGAGGCCCACGAGACGCTCGCGATCGCCATGAACCGGCTCGGCGGGCGCTCGAACACGGGCGAGGGTGGGGAGGACCCGGCGCGCTTTCAGCCCGACAAAAACGGCGACCGGCGCCGCTCGGCGATCAAGCAGGTCGCCTCCGGGCGCTTCGGCGTGACGATCCACTACCTGGTCAACGCCGATGAGCTGCAGATCAAGATGGCCCAGGGTGCCAAGCCCGGGGAGGGCGGCCAGCTGCCCGGGCACAAGGTTAACGCCTACATCGGCTCGATCCGCCACACGATGCCCGGCGTCGGTCTGATCTCGCCGCCCCCGCACCACGACATCTACTCGATCGAGGATCTCAAGCAGCTGATCTACGACCTGCGCTGCTCGAATCCCGGCGCCCAGGTCTCGGTCAAGCTCGTCGCCGAGGTCGGCGTCGGCACGGTCGCGGCCGGCGTCTCGAAGGCCAACGCGGACAGGGTGCTGATCTCCGGCCACGACGGCGGCACCGGGGCCTCACCGCTGTCCTCGATCCAGTCGGCCGGTGTGCCATGGGAGATCGGGCTGGCCGAGACCCAGCAGACGCTATTGCTCAACGACCTGCGCCAGCGCATCGTCGTGCAGACCGACGGCCAGCTGAAGACCGGGCGCGACGTCGTCATCGCCGCGATGCTGGGCGCCGACGAGATGGGCTTCTCGACCGCGCCGCTGATCGCCACCGGCTGCATCATGATGCGCGCCTGCCACCTGAACACGTGCCCCGTCGGGATCGCCACGCAGGACCCGGTCCTGCGCGAGCGCTTCAAGGGCACCCCTGAGCACGTGGTCAACTTCTTCTTCTTCATCGCCGAGGAAGTGCGCGAGATCCTCGCCTCGCTGGGCCTGCGCTCGCTCGACGAGGCGATCGGGCGCGTGGACCTGCTCGCGGCGCAGGACGCGATCGAGCACTGGAAGGCGCGCGGGGTCGACCTCGCGCAGATCCTCACCCACGTCGAGCTGCCTGAGGGCACGTCGCGCCACCGCGTCCAACCCCCGCCGGCGGTGCTCGAGAACGCGCTCGACTGGGAGCTCGTCGAGCGCGCCCGCGGCGCGATCGAGCGCGGCGAGCGCGTCCGCCTCGAGCTGCCGATCCGCAACGTCAACCGCTGCGTCGGCGGGATCCTCTCAAGTCACATCGCACGCGCGCACGGAGCGCAGGGACTGCCCGAAGACTCGATCGAGGTCGCCTTCGAGGGCTCTGCCGGCCAGAGCTTCGGCGGCTGGCTCGCGCCGGGCGTGACATTCACGCTGCGCGGCGACGCCAACGACTACACCGGCAAGGGCCTGTCAGGAGGAGTGCTCGCCGTGCGCCCGCGCGAGGGCATGGCGGCGGACTTCAAGGCCGAGGAGAACGTGATCGTCGGCAACACGCTGCTGTACGGTGCGACCGGCGGCCGGGCCTTCTTCCGGGGACTTGCCGGTGAGCGCTTTGCGGTGCGCAACTCGGGCGCCCGCGCGGTCGTCGAGGGCGTCGGCGACCACGGCTGCGAGTACATGACCGGCGGCTGCGTGGTGGTCCTGGGCCCGACCGGGCGCAACTTCGCCGCGGGCATGAGCGGGGGTGTGGCCTACGTGCTCGACGAGCGCAAGCAGCTCGCCAAGCGCTGCAACACGGGCATGGTCGGATTCGAAGCGCCGAGCGCCGAGGACGCCGCCGAGCTGAAGGCGCTGATCGCCGAGCACGAGCAGCGCACGGGCTCGCCGGTCGCGGCGCGCGTGCTGGCGCAGTGGCAGGGGCTGCTCGCGCAGGGCGCGTTCGTGAAGGTGATGCCGCACGACTACAAGCGCGTCCTGCAAGAACGTGCCGCGCGGGCGCAGGCCGCGCCCCCACCCGAAGAGGAGCCGGCGTCGGTGGCGGCGGTGGCCTGATGGTGGCGGTCGCGGCGGTGGCCCGCCGGCGTCCCCGGCGGTGGTCCGATGGGTGAGCTCGGCGGCTTTTTGAAAATCGAGCGTCACGGCGTCCCCTACAGGGACCCGCACGAGCGCGCGCGCGACTACCGCGAGTTCATGCTCACGCGCCCGGTGCGCGAGCTGCGCGAGCAGGGCGCGCGCTGCATGGACTGCGGCGTGCCG
Source organism: uncultured Solirubrobacterales bacterium (assembly GCA_963713895.1). Taxonomy (GTDB): domain Bacteria; phylum Actinomycetota; class Thermoleophilia; order Solirubrobacterales; family Solirubrobacteraceae; genus Palsa-744. Next base: position 887,451 of record OY970210.1, read on the forward strand.
TTCTGCCACAACGGCTGCCCGCTGGGCAACCTGATCCCCGACTGGAACGACCTCGTCTACCGCGATCGCTTCCAGGACGCGATCGTCCAGCTGCACGCCACCAACAACTTTCCCGAGCTCACCGGACGCCTCTGCCCCGCCCCGTGTGAGGCCGCCTGCGTGCTGGAGATCCGCGAAGGCGACGCGGTCACGATCAAACAGATCGAGAACGCGATCATCAACCGGGCATGGGACGAAGGCTGGGTCAGGCCGCAGCCGCCGCGGCACGAGACCGGCCAGTCGGTCGCCGTGGTCGGCTCGGGGCCGGCTGGCATGGCTGCGGCCCAGCAGCTGCGCCGCGCAGGCCATCGTGTCGTGCTGTTCGAGCGCGACGAGGCCGCCGGCGGGCTGGCGCGGTTCGGCGTGCCCGACTTCAAGATCGAAAAGTGGATCGTGCAGCGGCGCATCGAGCAACTGGTCGCCGAGGGCGTCGAGCTGCGCTGCGGCGTGGACGTCGGCGGCATCCCCGGGGGCGAGGCGGCGAGCGTCGCCGAGGCCGCGTCCGGGGCGCGCGAGGTCATCAGCGCGCAGGCGCTGCGAGGCGGGTTCGACGCGATCGTGCTCGCGACCGGATCGCGCATCCCGCGCGACCTGCAGGTGCCCGGCAGGGAGCTCGACGGGGTCCACTTCGCGATGGACTACCTGTATCAGCGCAACCGTTGGGTGGCACGCGAGCTCGGGCCGGCCCCGACCGTGCCGCCGCCCGCGCCGCCGCCCGCGGGGGGCGAGATCAGCGCCGCCGGCAGGGACGTTGTGGTGATCGGCGGCGGCGACACGGGCGCCGACTGCGTCGGCAACGCGCTGCGCGAGGGGGCGCGCTCGATCGTGCAGCTCGAGCTCCTGCCCAAGCCGCCCGACCATCGCCCCGACGACCGCACGCCGTGGCCGCAGTGGCCGTTGAAGTACCGGCTCAGCTACGCGATGGAAGAGGCGCAGAAGGAGGCCGTGGGCGAGCAGGACTACTCGATCACGACAACCCGCTTCTCCGCCGAGGGGGCACCGCGCCAGGACGGCGTGGTCGGGCGGGTCGCGGCGCTGCACATCGCCCAGGCCGAGTCCGCGCCTCCGTTCGCCCCGGTGCCCGCAAGCGAGCGCGAGCTGCCGGCGCAGCTGGTGCTGCTGGCGATGGGCTTTGTCGGCCCCGAGCAGCGCCTGCTCGACGAGCTCGGCGTCCAGCGCGACCCGCGCGGCAACGTCAAGTCCGTCAGCCCGTATACGAGCTCGGCCGAGGGCGTCTTCGCCGCCGGCGACGCCCGGCGCGGTCAGTCACTGATCGTGTGGGCGATCAACGAGGGTCGCCAGTGCGCGCGCATGGTCGAGCGCTACCTCGCCGGCCTGCGCAACGGCTCCGGCGCCGCCCAGCGCCTGCCCGAAGACGCCGGCCGAGCCGGCCACGCCGACGCCGACGAAGGCCCGGAGGGGCCGCCCAACCACGTGACCCCGGGCGTCGCGGCGCAATAGCCAGACGGCGCCCGCTGGCCGCGCTTTCCACCTGGCGAGACCGCGCCGCCGCGTGTGACGGGGGCCCGTCCGTTTCTTCTAGGCTTCACCGCAGGATGGCCGAGCTCCCTCACGCATGCATCATCGGTGCTGGATCGCGTGCCCAGCTTCTGCCGGCATAACCGCTTCATCGAGCGCTGTCCGATCTGCAGCAAGTCGCTGCCGGACAGCCAGTCCGGCGCGGGCTCGCGCGCGCGCGGCTCGACCGGTGCCGGCGCGAAGCGACGGACCGCCGGCTCCGGCACGTCGGGAGCGCGCTCGGCGAGCAGGTCCGGCGGCCACCGGACGGGCGCCGAGACCGAGCAGCTGCGGGTGCGCCGCGAGGCGCGGGCGCGGGACGACGGCTACCGCAACGCGCTGCTGCCGGGGCTGCACGCGAGCAGCGACGCCGCCCGGCTCGCCGATGAGCTGGCGTTCGCGACCGGCCGGCTGACAAGGCTGCGCGCGGCACCGCCCGACCTCTACGCGCAGATCCGCACGGTCGCGCGCGAAGGCGCGCTCGAGCGCGCCTGCTGGATGTGCTTTCTCACCGTCTACCTCTCGCCGCTGCAGCACGGCGATCCGTTCGCGGGCGTGCGCATGGCGCTCGGACGCGGCGACATGCCCTCGCTCGCGGGCATCCCGCTGGGGCCGCGCACCTCGCACGCGCCCGAGCGCGGCGACGAGACGCTGCGCGCCTACCGTCACTGGGTGCAGCGCGCCGCCGGCGCTCACGACGGCGCACCCGGCGACGCCTTCCTGGGTGAGCCGAGCTGGACTCCGCAGCGCCGCTTCGAGCGTGGCTTCGAACGGCTTGCGCTGCCCGGCTTCGCGCGCATGGGGCGCTACGAGCTGCTCGTCACGATGGGTCATCTGGGACTGTACGAGCTGGAAGCCGACTCGCTGCACCTCGCGGCGGGGCGCGGCGGCGAACCTGAGGACCTCGCCACGCTCGCCGCCAAGCGCATCTTCGGGATCGGCGAACCGATCTACCTGGAGCGACGCACGCGCGCGCTGGCCGATGCGCTGACGGTGGAGCTCGCCGCGCTCGACCTGGCGTTCGCGAATTGGTCGGGGCCCGAGCGCGCGACGCTCGGCTTTGGCTCTGAGGTGCTCGACCGCGAGGTCCGCGAGCGCACGAGGCACGTACTCGGCCTGTGAGCACGCGCGTGAGGCGCGCCAGCGCGCCGCGGCGGGCTCTGCGACTGCGCGCACGCCAGGCGCGGCGGTCGTGAGCGCGCCGTCGACGGGCCTGCTCGCGGTGGCGCAAAATGCCGTCCTCCCGGGGGCCTACAGTCTGCGCCGATGCCTCTCTGCTTCATCGAGCCTCAGGACGCCATCCGGGTGATCGCAGAGTCTGTCGGGCGCGAGGCCAGGCGGCAGCTCGTCGGCGAGGTGGTGCGCGCGTGGGTCGACGACATCCCCGACCAGGAGCTGTCCGTGCACTACGCCAAGGCGATCGCGGGCCTGGACGAGGACGACCTGCACCTGCTCGCCGCGTGGCACGCGTCGCTCGAGGTCGGCCATCCGGTGCCCAACACCGAATTCCTCGTCGGCGTCTTCTCGAGCCTCGGCGAGAACCGCCGCGAGGCGCTGAAGATCGCGGCAGGCTTCCGTGGCGAGGAAGCCTTCCAGGCGGGCGTCTCCGAGGAGCAGGCGCTCGAGACGGTGCTGCCCTGCCTCTCGCGCGAGCGTGCCATCGAGCTGGCGCACGAGTGTATACAGCTGTATATGTGGGACCGGTTGGGCTGTGAGAACTAGGGTGCCGCACGCCGCGGGCTAGACTGGCCTCATGTCCGAGCCTGCTGTGATGCCCACCGAGGACGACGTGATGGACGCCCTGGCGAACGTGATCGACCCTGAGCTGGGGCTCGATTTCGTCGAGCTGGGCCTGATCTATGGCGTCGAGATCGACGGCGGCAACGTGCACGTGACGTTCACGCTGACCACGCCTGCGTGCCCGATCGGCCCGCACGTAAGCGAACAGATCGAGGAGTTCGTCGGCGAACTCGAAGGCGTGCAGTCGGTCGAGCCGGAGATGGTGTTCATGCCGCCGTGGTCGCCGGAGAAGATGAGCGAGGACGCCAAGTTCGCCCTGGGGTATTAGCTCGAGCCGGCATCCAGCCGGCTCCTTGACTCGGAGGACGCCCCCGGGCGCCCTTGACCGGGGCCTTCGGCCCCTTCTGCGGGGGCCCGCTACGCAGCGGGATTGGCCTGGGCGAGCGCCTCGGTCGCGAGCGACACGAGGTTGGCGAGTTCGGCGTCGATGCTCGCGCCGATGAAATCGACGTCGGGAAGCGCGTCGAAGTCTCCGAGCAGGCCGAAGTTCATCTGACCGTTGTAGGACATGATCGCGATCGCCAGCGCATGGTGCTGGGGCAGGAACGCGACCGGATAGGCGGCGAGCATCTCGCGCCCGACCACGTACAGCGGAAACTGCGGACCGGGCACGTTGGTGACGATCAGGTTGAACAGGCGCGTCGAGAAGTTCAGGCGCGAGGCCGTCGCCAGGAGCGTCGGCGGCGCGAAGTTCTGCACGCCGGCGATCACCTCGGCGCCGAGCGCCTGCTTGGACTCCTTCAGGCCGTCCATCGCGTGCGACACGAAACGCAGTCGCTGCACCGGATCGGCGATATACACCGGTAGCGGGCCGCGCATCGCGAGGATGCGGTTGCCGAGCTGATCGTGCTCGTCGGCGGCGCGCACCGACACGGGCACCAGGGCGCGCAGCTCCAGCCCCTCGGTGCGCAGGCCGCGCGAGACCAGGAACGAGCGCAACGCACCCGCCACGACCGCGAGCACGACGTCGTTGACGGTGCCGCCGAACGCGTTCTTGACGAGCTTGAAGTCATCCAGGCGCTTGCCGATCCCGACGAAGCGCCGGTGGGGTCCGATGTCGACGTTCAACGGCGTCTCCGGGGCCGGGTTCAGCGCTGCCCAGACGATCTCGCCGAGACCCTCGGCGGCCTCGCGAGCGCGTACGACAGCGCGATCGGGGTGCGCGAGCGCGTCGAGCGCGCTCTCCGCCAGGTCGATGCCTGCACGCACCGCTCCCTTCAAGCCGGCCGCAACCAGCTCCGCCGTGCCCGGTTCGCGGTGCGGGCGCCACGCGCGGCTGGGGTGTTTGAGCGGCGGCGGGTCGGGGCTCAGGTCGAACAGCATGGTCGCGAGATCGATCCCTGCGATCCCGTCGACCAGCGAGTGGTGCGTCTTCGAGATCAGCGCGAAGCGGTCATCCTCGAGACCCTCGATCAGCCACATCTCCCAAAGGGGCTTGGAGCGATCGAGCTGCTGGGAGAAGATCCGCGCGGTGAGCGCGCACAGCTGCTCCCATTCGCCGGGCGTCGGCAGCGCGGTATTGCGCACGTGATACTCGAGGTTGAAGCTCGGATCGTCGATCCACACCGGCCGGCCGCTGTCGAGCGCCGTGGACGCGATCTTCTGCCGATAGCGCGGCACCAGATGCAGGCGCTTGCGGATCTGCCCCAGGAACGCCTCCATCTCCGGCGGCGGCCCTTCGAGGATCGTCAGCCCGCCGACGTGCATGTGCGAGCTGGGCCCCTCCTGGTGCAGGAAAGACGCGTCCACGGGGGTCATGCGGTCGAGGTGTCCTTGCGCCATTTCGTTCAGCCTAGCTCCCCCGTCAGCCTGTCTTCCGTGCGATCAACGATCCCTTCGCTCAGCCCAGCTCCCTCGTGCCCAGCAAGCTTGCTCCGTACAATAGACCCCGGTGGCCGACACAGTCGAGAAGACCGTTGCGAACGCGGTCGCGCCGGCCGGGGCGGGCGACGCGGGCACGCGTGTGCCCGCGGCCAACACCGTCGAGAGGCTGCTGCTGGCGTCGCCGCGCGGCTACTGCGCGGGCGTTGACCGCGCCGTGCAGACCGTCGAACGGGTGCTCGACACACACGGCGCGCCCGTGTACGTGCGCAAGGAGATCGTGCACAACAAGCACGTCGTCGAGCGGCTGCGCGAGCGCGGCGCGATCTTCGTGGACGAGCAGACCGAAGTGCCCGAGGGAGCGCTGTGCGTGTTCTCGGCGCATGGCATCGCTCCGAGCGTACGCGCGGGCGCCGAGGCGCGCGGCCTGCGCACCGTCGATGCGACCTGTCCGCTGGTCACGAAGGTCCATCGCGAGGCCTCGCGCTTCGCGCGCGAGGGCTACACGGTGGTGCTCGTCGGACACGCGGGCCACGAGGAGGTCGAAGGCACGATGGGCGAGGCGCCCGAGCAGATCGTGCTGGTGCAGAGCGAGCGCGACGTCGACGAGCTGCAGGTGCCCGACCCCGGGCGCGTCGCCTACATCACGCAGACCACGCTGTCGGTCGATGAAACCAGCTCGATCGTGGCGCGCCTGCGCGCGCGCTTCCCGCGGATCGTCGGTCCCCGCACCGACGACATCTGCTACGCCACCACCAATCGCCAGGCAGCCGTCAAGCAGATGGCCGGCCGCTGCGAGCTGATGCTCGTGATCGGCTCGCGCAACTCCTCGAACTCGAAGCGCCTGGTCGAGGTGGCGCGCGAGTGCGGCACCGAGGCCCACCTGATCGACAACGCCGCCGAAGTGCGCGAGCAGTGGCTAGAGGGTCGGCGCGTGGTGGGCATAACCTCAGGCGCGAGCGCCCCCGAGAACCTCGTTCAGGATCTCGTGGAGCTGTTCCGCGCCCGCGGCGTTCGCGACGTGGCCGAGGTCGACGTGGTCCGCGAGGACGTGCGCTTCATGCTGCCCAAGCAGATCCGCGCGGGCGGCGCCCTGGCGGGATAGGCACGAGCCTGAACCTCTAGCTTACGGTTGCGGAGAAGCTTGCCACGCCGCCGCATTCGCCGGCTTCGGTGTGGATCGTGCCCTTGACCGTGCGTCCGGAGAATCTGCCGGTCACGACCTGCACGATCCCCGCCGGGCCCGGTCCGGCCGCGACTCGTTGCGAGACCGAGGCGCGAAATGAGCCGCTGGCGGAGATCTTCGCTGGCTTGGTGCTCTGGCTGTGCAGCTGCTGTTCGAGCCGGCAGTAGAGGATCGGGGACGGCGAGGGGACGCGAACCGTCACCGTCCTGCCGTTGGGTGCGACCGTCAGGATGATTGGCCCGGTGACCCTGACAGGCGTCCTCTGGCCTTCGGTGTCCACGCCCGTCGAGGCGGTGCCGCCCTTGTAGGTCTTGCCCCGCAGCGCCTGGCCCGCGAGCGCGGTCGCTGAGATCGCGAGCGTCGCCAGTAGCGTGATGACCAGTATGCGATAACCCATGCCTGTCTTTTCTTCGCCGCGCTTACGTTGGGCGCATTGTGCCCGCCCGCCCGGACCCGGCCGCGAGAATTATCGCAGCCCGTTCAGGCTGGTGAGCCGGCACCGAGCGTGGCAGCGGGCGGCACGCGCGACCTGGGCGCGGAATCGCAAGACCACAAAACGCCTTCCCAATCCAGGCACCGGCGGCTATCATGGCCGCTCGCAGTGCGGCGGGCGGTGCCGGAACTAGGGCCGGTGCGGCGGACTGGATGGAGTCCAACCTGGATGGGCGGTTCATGCAGGCGAAATCGCGACGGAGTGCGCGCAGGGCTTTTCGAAGCTGCCTGGAGACCAGGAGCTCGATAGCGCATAGAGGACCGGCGTGCCGCAGGTGCCCACCGGGCCCTCGCTGCCGGCTGCCCCACAGCATTGCTCTCCCCGGCCTGGAGCGCCGCCAACGGGAGGGGCGCCGATGAGGGCCCTGGCTCGCATGGTGGCGCTGGGCCCTCGCAGGGCGCTCCTGGGCACGACCATCGCCATCCCGCTGGCGCTGCTGGCGGGCCCGGTCGCGGGCGCCTCGGCGACCCTGCTGATGGAAGCGCCGACCGGCGGGCTCACCAAAGTCACGACGCCCACCTTCCGCGGCACCAGCGAAGACCTGGAAGATCCCGTGACGGTCGTGATCTACGAAGGACCCTCGACCGGCGGTACGGAGCTGCCGCCGCTGACTGCGCCAGTGTCACTCGAAGGGTCGTGGTCGGTGACCTCCGAACCGCTCGCCGAAGGCACGTACACAGCCGAAGCCGAACAGACCGAAACGGGCGGGATGGGCCAGAGGAGCACGGCCGGGCCTGTGACGTTCACGGTCAACACCAAGCCACCCACGGTCACGCTCAAACAGCCACCCTCACCGTCGGGCGACACGACGCCGATCTTCGAAGGCGACGCCAGCGAATCGAGCACGGTGACGATCGATATCCACGCGGGATCGACAGCGGAAGGCGAAGTCGCGGCCAGCGCCACCGCGGAAGGCAACGGCGGCAAATGGACCTCGCACAAGACCAGCCCGGCGCTGTTGGGCGGCGAATACACCGCCGTCGCGATCCAGGAAAGCTCGATCGGCAACGGCCCGGGGCAAAGCCTTCCCGTCCACTTCGTGGTCGACACCGAATCGCCGGAAGTCAAGCTGAACCAGCCGCCGAAACTCTCGAACGACACCGAACCGTCGTTCTCGGGCACGGCGACCGGCGAAGCGGAAGTCCTCGTCCACATCTACGCCGGCTCGAAAGCCGAAGGCCTGCCCATCGCCACGGCGACGGCGCCGCCGCCAGGGGCCGGAATCGATTGGTCCTCCGACGACGCCAGCCCCGCCCTGGAAACGGGCAGGCACACCTACACTGCCGTCGCGACGCAGGAAGGCCTGCTCGGCAACGAAGGGGGCCGTAGCGAAGAACGGACCTTCGAAGTGGACACCGAGCCGCCGGCGGTGACGCTGAATCAGCCGGCGAAGCTGTCTGGGGAAACGAGGCCGTCGTTCGGCGGGACTGCGAGCGAAAACACCGAAGTGATCGTGCATGTCTACGAAGGGACCAAAGCGGAAGGCACCGAAGTCGCGACCGCGAAAACGACGGCCTCCGGCGGGAGCTGGTCCACGACCGGGAGCGAGCTGAGCAAGGCGCTGCCGGAAGGGCGGCGCACGTTCACGGCGGTGGCGAGGGAGGTGAGCGGTCTCGGTAATGAAGCAGGCCGCAGCGAAGAACGGACGTTCGAAGTCAACACGCTGGCGCCGACGGTCACCCTGAACCAGCCGGCGAAGCATTCGAGCGAGACTGAACCGTCGTTCAGCGGGGGCGCGAGCGAAGCCGGTGAAGTGGTGGTGCACGTCTATGAAGGCGCCAAAGTTGAAGGCACGGCGGTGGCGACCGCGAAAACGACGGCGGCGGAAGGCAGTTGGTCCACGACCGCGGCCGAGCTGAGCAAGGCGCTGCCGAAAGGCAGGCACACGTTCACGGCCGTCGCGACCGAGAAGAGTGCCGTGAACGGCATCGAAGGGCACAGCGAAGAACGGACCTTCGAAGTCGATACCGAAACGCCGAGCGTCACGCTCAACGAGCCGGCCAAGCTGTCGAAGGACACGACCCCGTCGTTCAGCGGGAGCGCGAGCGAAGAAACCGAAGTCGTCGTGCACGTCTATGAAGGCGCCAAAGCCGAAGGCGCCGAAGTGGCTTCGGCGAGCACGACGGCGGCGGGGGGCAGCTGGTTGACGACGGGCGAACAGCTGAGCAAAGCGCTGCCGAGCGGTAAACGCACCTTCACGGCGGTCGCGAAAGAGAAGAGCGGCCTCGGCAATGGCGAAGGCCGTAGCGAAGAACGGACCTTCGAAGTGGACACCGAGCCGCCGGCGGTGACGCTGAATCAGCCGGCGAAGCTGTCTGGGGAAACGAGGCCGTCGTTCGGCGGGACTGCGAGCGAAAACACCGAAGTGATCGTGCATGTCTACGAAGGGACCAAAGCGGAAGGCACCGAAGTCGCGACCGCGAAAACGACGGCCTCCGGCGGGAGCTGGTCCACGACCGGGAGCGAGCTGAGCAAGGCGCTGCCGGAAGGGCGGCGCACGTTCACGGCGGTGGCGAGGGAGGTGAGCGGTCTCGGTAATGAAGCAGGCCGCAGCGAAGAACGGACGTTCGAAGTCGACACGCTGGCGCCGACGGTCACCCTGAACCAGCCGGCGAAGCATTCGAGCGAGACTGAACCGTCGTTCAGCGGGGGCGCGAGCGAAGCCGGTGAAGTGGTGGTGCACGTCTATGAAGGCGCCAAAGTTGAAGGCACGGCGGTGGCGACCGCGAAAACGACGGCGGCGGAAGGCAGTTGGTCCACGACCGCGGCCGAGCTGAGCAAGGCGCTGCCGAAAGGCAGGCACACGTTCACGGCCGTCGCGACCGAGAAGAGTGCCGTGAACGGCATCGAAGGGCACAGCGAAGAACGGACCTTCGAAGTCGATACCGAAACGCCGAGCGTCACGCTCAACGAGCCGGCCAAGCTGTCGAAGGACACGACCCCGTCGTTCAGCGGGAGCGCGAGCGAAGAAACCGAAGTCGTCGTGCACGTCTATGAAGGCGCCAAAGCCGAAGGCGCCGAAGTGGCTTCGGCGAGCACGACGGCGGCGGGGGGCAGCTGGTCGACGACGGGCGAACAGCTGAGCAAAGCGCTGCCGAGCGGTAAACGCACCTTCACGGCGGTCGCGAAAGAGAAGAGCGGCCTCGGCAATGGCGAAGGCCGTAGCGAAGAACGGACCTTCGAAGTGGACACCGATCCGCCGACGGTGACGCTCAGCCAGCCGGCGAAATTGTCGAGCGACACCGAACCGTCGTTCAAAGGGGGCGCCAGCGAAGCCAGCGAAGTCGTGGTCGAGGTCTATGAAGGCGCCACGGTGGAAGGCGCCCCGTTGGCGAGCGCAAAAACGATCGCGTCGGGGGGCAGCTGGGCGACGACCGCCGCCGAGCTGAGCAAACCGCTGCCGGTCGGCAAGCACACCTTCACAGCGGTCGCCACGGAGAAGAGCGGCTTGGGCAACGGCGAAGGTCGTAGCGAAGAACGCACCTTCGAAGTGGACACGCTGGCGCCGACCGTGACGCTCAACCAGCCGTCGAAGCTCTCGAACGACACCGAACCTTCGTTCAGCGGCTCGGCGAGCGAAGCGACCGAAGTTACGGTCCACGTATACGAAGGATCAAAGGCCGAAGGCACCCCGGTGGCGAGCGCGAAAACGGTGGCGTCGGGAGGCAGCTGGGCGACGAGCGCCGCCGAGCTGAGCAAGGCCCTGCCGACAGGCAGACACACGTTCACGGCCGTGGCGATCGAGAAAAGCGGACTCGGCAATGGGGAAGGACGCAGCGAAGAACGTACCTTCGAAGTTGACACAGAAACGCCCACGGTCACGCTCAAGCAGCCGGCGAAACTCTCCAGCGAAACGAGACCGGCGTTCAGCGGCAGCGCAAGCGAAGAATCGGAAGTCGTCGTGCGCGTTTACGAAGGGACCAAGGCCGAAGGCACGGAAGTGGCGAGCGCGAAAACCACGGCCTCGGGCGGCAGCTGGTCCACGACCGGCGAAGAGCTGAGCAAGGCGCTGCCGACCGGGAAGCACACGTTCACGGCCGTCGCCAAAGAGAAGAGCACCCTTGACAACGGCGAAGGTCGTAGCGAAGAACGGACCTTCGAAGTGAACACCAACGCGCCGACGGTCACGCTCGCCAAAGTCTCGTCGCCCACGAACAACACGACTCCTTCGTTCAGCGGCTCCGCGAGCGAAGCGACCGAAGTGACCGTGCGCGTCTATGAAGGGGCGAAGGCCGAAGGCACGCCCGTCGCGACCGCGAAAACGACGGCCTCGGGCGCCAGCTGGTCTACGACCGGCGAAGAGCTGAGCAACGCACTGCCGAGCGGCAAGCGCACGTTCACGGCGGTCGCGCTCGAGAAGAGCGGGCTCGGCAATGGGGAAGGGCGCAGCGAAGAACGTATCTTCGAAGTCGACACCGAACCGCCGACGGTCACGCTGGCCCAGCCGAAGACGCCCTCGAGCAACACCGAACCGTCGTTCAGCGGCTCTGCGAGCGAAGCCACCGAAGTCGTGGTGCACGTGTTCGAAGGGTTGACCGAAGTCGCGAAAGCGAAAACGACGGCATCCGGCGGGTCTTGGTCGACCAGCGGGAGCGCGCTGAGCAAGCCGCTGCCCGGCGGCAAACGCACCTTCACGGTGTACGCGATGGAGAAGAGCGGCCTCGGCAACGGAGAAGACAGAAGCGAAACGCGGACGTTCGAAGTCAACACCGAACCGCCGGTGGTGACGCTGGCGACGGTGCCGTCGCGTACTCGCGAAACGACGCCCTCGTTCAGCGGGACGGCGAGCGAAGCTACGGAAGTGGTGGTCCACGTGTTCGAAGGGTCAACCGAAGTCGCGAAAGCGAAAACGACGGCATCCGACGGGGCCTGGTCGACGAGCGGCGGCGCGCTCAACAAACCGCTGCCCGAAGGCAAACACTTGCTCACGGTCTACGCGACGGAGAAGAGCGGTGTCGGCAACGGCGAAGGCACGAGCGCGCCACAGACCTTCGAAGTCGACACGGAAGCTCCGACTGTGACGCTCAACCAGCCGGACAAACTATCCAACGACGTCACTCCGTCGTTCGGCGGGTCCGCGAGCGAAAACACCGAAGTGGTGGTGCACATCTACGAAGGAACGAAAGGCGAAGGCATCGAAGTCGCGAACGCTAAAACTACCGCGTCGGGTGGCAGTTGGACGACGACGCCGGAAGAGCTGAGCAAAGCGTTGCCGACCGGCAAACACACCTTCAGCGCCTACGCGACGGAGGTCAGCGGTGTGGGCAACCCCGCGGGCAAGAGCGGGGTGAAGATCTTCGAAGTGAACACCAATCCACCGACGGTCACGCTGACTCAGCCCAAAACGCCGTCGAAGAACATCGAACCGTCGTTCAGCGGGACCGCCAGCGAAGACACCGAAGTGGTGGTGCACGTGCTCGAAGGGTCGACCGAAGTGGCGAGCGCGAAGACGACAGCGTCCGGGGGGAGCTGGGCTACGACACCGGAACAGCTGAGCAAACCGCTGCTCAAGGGCAAGCACACGTTCACGGCCTACGCGACCGAGGTCAGCGGTCTGGACAATCCTTCGGGCCAGAGCGAAACGAGGACCTTCGAAGTCAACACGGAACCGCCGGTGGTGACGTTGAGCCAGCCCACCAGCCCATCCAAAGATACGAAGCCTCCGTTCGCGGGGGCCGCGAGCGAAGCCACCGAAGTCGTCGTGCACGTGTTCGAAGGAAGCAAAGCCGAAGGCGCGGAAGTGGCGAGCGCGAAGACGACGGCGTCGGGCGGGAGCTGGTCAACAACTTCTGAAGAGCTGAGCAAGGCGCTGATCAGCGGGAAACACATGTTCTCGGCGTACGTAACCGAGGTGAGCGGCCTCGGCAACGGGCCGGGCAGGAGCGCCACCGTGGTGTTCGAAGTGAACACCGAACCGCCGGTCGTGTCGTTGAACACTCCGTCTACGCCCTCGAAGAACACGAAACCTTCATTCGGCGGCAGCGCGAGCGAAAACACCGAAGTCGTCGTGCACGTGTTCGAAGGAAGCAAGGCCGAAGGCGCGGAAGTGGCGAGCGCGAAGACGACGGCGTCGGGCGGGAGCTGGTCGACAACTTCTGAAGAGCTGAGCAAGGCGCTGATCAGCGGGAAACACACGTTCTCGGCGTACGCGACCGAGCTGAGCGGGCTCGGCAACGGGCCGGGCAAGAGCGCCATCGTGGTCTTCGAAGTGAACACCGAACCGCCGGTCGTGACGCTGGCGCAGCTGAAGACGCCGTCGAATAAAACGAGGCCCTCATTCAGCGGCACCGCAACCGAAAACACCGAAGTGGTCGTACGCGTCTACGAAGGGTCGACGGAAGTAGCGAGCGCGAAGACCGTTGCTTCGAACGGCACTTGGGCCACGACCTCCGAAGAGCTGAGCAAGACGTTGCTCGAAGGCAAGCACGCGTTCACGGCGGTCGCGACCGAGAAAAGCGGGCTCGGCAACGAAGAAGGCAAGAGCAAGGCGGTCAGCTTCGAAGTCGACACGTTGCCGCCGGAAGTCGCGATCACTCCGCTACCCCAGGAACGGTCGAACAATACGAAACCATCGTTCGGCGGCACGGCGAGCGAAGCGGGCACCGTCACAGTCCATGTCTACAAAGGACGGCCAGCCGAAAGCAAGGGAGCCGAAACGCTCGAAGAAATCGCGGCTCTCAAAGCTCAGGTGAACGAAGGCCGATGGAGCACTGTCCCGGTCAGTACCCTGGCCAACGGCGTCTACACGGTGCTGGCCACCGAGCCGAGCGGGCTCGAAAACAAGGAAGGCAGGAGCGCGGAAGCGACCTTCGAAGTCGACACCCTCGCACCGACGGTCAAATTGAACCAGCCGGCGCCCCGCTCCAAAGACACGACGCCGTCCTTCTCGGGAACGGCCAGCGAAAAGACTGAAGTGACCGTCGAGATCTACGAAGGAGAACATGCGAGCGGGATGATCGTCTCGCAGGCGACGGCCAAAGGCACCGGGGGCAGCTGGACGTCGGGAAGCGCAAGCCCCGCGTTGCCGGCCGGAAAGCATGTCTTCACGGCGGTCGCCATTCAGCAGCCCGCGCACGAACTCGAGGGCAACAATCAGGGGCGCAGCGAACCGTGGACGTTCGAAGTCAACACGGATCCGCCGGTGGTGACGCTGGCGCAGCCGAACAGGCTTTCGAACGAAACGAAGCCTTCGTTCGGTGGGACCGCGAGCGAATCGACGGAAGTCGTGGTACACGTCTACGAAGGCACAAAGGCGGAAGGCAAAGAAGTCGCCTCGGCGAAAACGACTGCGTCCAGCAGCAGCTGGTCCACGAGCGCCGAGCAGCTGAGCAAGGCGCTGATCACTGGAAAGCACGCGTTCACTGCCGTGGCAACTGAGAAGAGCGGCCTCGGCAACGGCGAAGGTCGCAGCGAAGAACGAACGTTCGAAGTCAACACGGAGCCGCCCGTCGTAAGGCTCAATCCGATTCCTTCGCCGGCGAACGACCCGAAGCCTTCGTTCAGCGGCGAAGCCAGCGAAACGACGCCGGTCACCGTGCTGGTCTACAGCGGGAGCAGGGCCGAAGGCGCAGTCATCGCCACGGCCGAAGCAGCAGGCACGGACGGCGAATGGATCTCGGGCAAAACGAACGCGGCGCTCGCGAACGGGGAATACACCGCGATCGCGACCCAGGCGAGCGGGCTTGGCAACGAAGCAGGCTGGAGCAACCCGGTGACGTTCGAAGTGATCAAGCGTCCGCCTGGCGTTGGCGGCGCGTTCGCCGTCGTCGACACGCGCAACTCAGCCACGTTGTTCGCCTCCGTCGAAGCGAACAGCGGCACACTCGAAAGCTGTGGGTTCGAATACGGCACGACACCCTCGTACGGAAGCGAATCCCTCGGCTGCGCTTTCATCGGGGGCGGTGCCGAATGTGCATTTGCCGCGGGCACAACCGGTTCATGCGAATTCCCCGCTGACGAAAGCACGCAAGTGTATGCGAAGGTGTTCGAACTGAGCGCCGGCACGACCTACTATTTCCGCATCACCGCGGCTGTGGAAGGCAGCGGCCTCGTCTCCGCCACCGGCACGTTCGCCGTACCCGGGCGGCCGGACGAAAGTCAGAACCCGGGGACGGGCCCGTCCGACGAAACTCCACCGGGGGCCACCGCGAAAGTGCACACGGCCGCAAGCGAAGTCGAGGCGGAGATCGCCGCACACCTCTCGCCCACCGGACGCAACGCAACGATCGCAGCGCTGCTCAAGCATGGCGGGTTCGACTCGCTCTTCAAGGCGCCCGAGGCGGGCACCGCGGCGATCGGGTGGTACTACCTGCCGCCCGGCGCAAGCCTCACAAAGCACACCGGACGCCACGCGCGCGCGCCGGTGCTCGTGATGTCGGGTAAGCGGACCTTCTACGCGCCTGCCAGCGGCATCATCAAGCTGCACCTGACGGCACAGGGCAAGCGCCTGCTGCTGCACTCGAAGCGGATCAAGCTGACCGCCAAGGTCGTGTTCACGCCGGTCGGCAAAGCGGCTGTCACGGTGACCAAGACGTTCGAGGTCAAGTGAGACCGAGACGTTCGCGGCAAGGTGCCGCCAGCGTCTTGCCAATATAGCTGATCATTTAGGTTGTAAATACCCGGTGCTTGCGCCATCGGTCAAGTTGGTCTATCCGTGCAAAAACCGCTGCAAACAGGCACGCAACTAGCCATCTTGGACCAAAAAAGCCGCAATTTGCGACTTTTTCGCTGGACTCGGGCGCTCGCGCTGTGGTATTCAAGCTGGCGAACATACCCGCGGGGGCAGTCGTCCAATGAACAGGGGGCGGGTTCTCTCGGAGTCTGCTTCGGGGGTTAGCTCCGGGCAGCGGGTGCCAACCGAAACAAGTCCATTGGAGGAAGTCATGGAGAGACGCAACCTATTGGCGGGTCTCTTGGTCCTGGTGCTCAGCTCATTCATGCTGGCCGGAACCGCGTTCGCGCACAAGACCCCCGAAGAAGTCAAAGCACAGACGGAAGCGACCGGCGCGTGTGTGATCCACTCGCTACCGTCGTTCATGGATCAGGGATTCGGGAAACGCGCATCGAGCATCGCCGACGTCGTCGAAGTCGAGTGCGAACCGGTCTACGCCGAGCAGACGGTGAAAATCGCCGCCACGGAGCTCTATAGCCGTTGCGCCGGCAGGCTGACCTGGACCGCGATCGGCAACGCCGCGAATCCGTACAAGCCTGTGGCAGGTTCCAGCATTGGCAAAGTCAAGCTCGATGATGACGGCAACGCGACCGTTGTCCTCTGGGGCGGGCCTTCCTGCGCGGCGGGCGAAAGCACGATCTCGGTGCACATGGAACAGGCGCCAGGCGAAAGCACGGCGACGATGTTCACGGTGCTGGCGCCGAAGATCACGCCGCCAGGTGTCTGGGCCTTCCCGGCCAGCAACGTCGAGGTCGGCAACTACAGCAACGCCGCCACGATCATCGGCGTCGAGTTCTCGCCGAAATACTCGGAGCACAACGTCATCATCAGCGACGAACAGCTGTACTCGCACTGCGAACGTCATCTGCAGTGGCTCGGTGAGGATGGCGAACAGCTCGGCAAGGGCGAAGAAGCCAAGGTCGAACTCGACAACGACGGCAACGGTTATGTGATCGCCCTGGGCGGTCCGTCCTGCGCCGCGGGCGAGACCGAAGTGGAAGCCAGCCTCGAAAAGGCTCCGTATACGACGTACGAAAGCACGTATACGGTCCTGCCGCCCGAAGTCACCATTTAGGCGGATCGACAGGCTAAGCGAACCTGAAGCGCGCGACAGGACCCCGGAGGGCCTCGGCCCCCGGGGTCCTCGCGCCCTCGACGGGCACGTGCTCTGGGCTTCGCGGCTGGATGCCACGCATATGGCTGGATGCCACACACTGGAGGATCAGGAGCGATGATCACGAGACGTAATCTGTCCACAGGACTCGTCGTCCTGGTCCTTGGCCTGTTGACCGGGGCCGCGAGCGCCTCGGCGCACACGGTCGCCGATGGGCAAGCTGAACCCACCGGGAACTGCGTGATTCACATGCTCCCGTCCTTCATGGATCAGGGGTTCGGGTCGCACGCGTCGAGCGTGGCCGACATCATCGAAGTCGAGTGCGAACCGATCTTCGCCGAGCAGACGATCAAAGTGAGCTCGCGCGAGCTCTATGACCGCTGCAACGACAAGCTCAGCTGGTCGGCCATCAGCAACGGCGCAGACCCATACAACACGGTCGAAGGCCCGTCGATCGGCAACGTCAAGCTCGACGACGACGGCAACGCCACGATCGCAGTCTGGGGAGGACCGTCCTGCGCCGCGGGCGAAAGCCTCGTCTCGGCGCACCTCGAAGAAGCCCCGGGCGAAACCGTCACGACGTCGTTCACTGTGCTGCCGCCGAAGCCGACCACGCCGGGCGTGTCGGCGCTGCCGGCGAGCCAGGTCGAGGTGGGCGACTACAGCAACTCGGCCACGATCGTGCAGGTCGAGTTTCCGCCGGCCTACTCTGAGCAGAAGGTCGTGATCAGCGACGAACAGCTGTACTCGCACTGCGAAGGACACCTGTACTGGATCGGCGCCGACAACCAGCCGCTCGGGGCCGGCGAAGCCGCGACCGTCAAGCTCGACGACGACGGCAACGCGTTCGTCGTGCTGCTCGGCGGCCCGTCCTGCGCCCCAGGCGAGACCGAAGTCGAAGCGAGCCTCGAGAAGGCCCCGTACACGACCTACACGACCACCTTCACGGTGCAGCCGCCCCAGCCGACCTGGGAAGAACCGGCGTTCACGATCGAAAAGCTGCAAGAAATACAGGGCAGCGGCAAGGGCTTCACCAAGGAAGAACTGACCGGCAAGCTCCGTCAGACCGTCGACTACGAGATGGTCGTCAAGAACACGGGCAACGTGGTACTGACGTTCTCAGACTTCACCGACGCGCACTGCGATCCGGGGACGATCGCCGGCGGACCGGGTTCGGGCCCGGTCGAGCCCGGCGGCACGACGACGTACACCTGCGATCACATGCTCAACACGTATGGCGCCTACACGAATGAAGCGACCGTGACCGGCACATCTCCGGGCGGTACGCCTGTCAGCCATACGTCCAACCAGGTGCGCGTCAACGTTCCCGAACCCAAGTTCACGATCGAAAAGGTTCAGGAAATCCGTGGCAGCGGCCTCGGCTTCACGAAGGACAAACTGACCGGTGCTCTCAACGAGACGGTCAACTACGAGATCGTCGTGACGAACACGGGCCAGGTGCCTTTGACGTTCTCGAACTTCGAAGACGCGAAATGCGATCCCGGTACGATCGCGGGCGGTCCCGGGTCGAGTCCGGTAGCGCCGGGTGAATCGACGACGTACGCGTGCAGCCACGTGCTGCTGCAGACAGGCATCTACACGAACGTGGCTACGGTCACGGGCACGCCGGAAGGCGAACCATCGTTCGAACACAAATCGAACCAGGTCGAAGTCGAAGTGCCGTCTCCGAGCCACAATAAGCCCGAATTCGTGATCAAAAAGCTCCAGCGTATAGGTGGCAGCGGCAGCTTCACCGAAAGCCCGCTGATGGGCTCGATCGGTCAGACCGTCGAATACGAGATCATCCTCGAAAACACGGGCAACGTACCGCTGACGTTCTCGAACTTCGAAGACGCCAAATGCGATCCCGGAACGATCGCGGGCGGTCCCGGGTCGAGCCCGGTGGCTCCCGATGAATCGACGACGTACACGTGCAGCCACGTGCTGACGAGCACCGGCACCTACACCAACGTCGCCACCGTCACGGGCACCCCCGAAGGGGAACCGTCGCTCCCTCCGCACACCTCGAACACAGTCGAAGTCGAAGTGCCGGCTTCGCCCGGGAAAAAATCAGCATTCACGGTCGCAAAGCTCCAGAGGATAGATGGCAGCGGCAGCTTCACGAAAGAAAAACTGACCGGCGCGATCGGCGAGACCGTCGAATACGAAATCGTAGTCACCAACACCGGCGAAGTGCCGTTGACGTTCTCGAGCTTCGAAGACTCGAAATGCGATCCCGGCACGATCTCGGGCGGTCCAGGCGCGAACCCCGTCGGCGTCGGTGAATCGACGACGTACAGATGTAGCCACAAACTCACGGGCGAAGGCGAATACGAAAATGTCGCGACCGTGACTGGCGGCGGAAGCGGCGAAGAACCACGATCGGAAAAGTCCAACACCGTCGTGGTGATGGTGCCGGGAAAAGGAACACCGGAAAACAAAACGCCAGGGTCCAGCACGTCCCCGAGCACGCCCAGCACGACGCCGGGCACGTCCACACCGAAACACGAAGTCAAAGCCGAATGCGCGGTATCCCAGCCCAAGCTCACGCTGCAGGGCGCGAGCGGACCGAAGTACAAGACCTTCACGGTGCAGGTGTCGGCCAGCGGCATCAAGCAGATCACGTTCTATCTCGACCACCACAAGCTGAAGACGCTCAAGCAGTCGCAGGCCAAGCACGGCAAATTCACCATCGCGATCAGCACCAGCAAGCTCTCCTACGGATCGCACAAAGTGTCGGTCAAAGCGGTTACGAGCAACGCCAACTGCGCGCCGATCGCCCGCTCGAGCCAGTTCGTCCACACGGCATCGCCGGTCAAAAAACCCAAATTCACCGGCTGACCCGGCGGGCGGCGCCGCCGCTCACACGATTTCGATAGGCGTGCCGACTTCGATCATGCGCCACAGCTGCATGATGTCGGCGTTGCGCATCCTGATACAGCCGTGCGAGGGGCGACCCGGAATCAGCGAGGGTTCGTCCGTGCCGTGGATCCCGACGATACCGCCGCCTGGCCATTCGCTTAGTGTCGGCGCATAGGCGCTGGTGCCGAGCGCATAGGGGCCGTAGACGGGTGCTTCGAGCGTGGTGAGCTTCTCGGTCACGTAGAAGTGGCCGGCCGGCGTAGGCAGGCTCGGCCTGCCGACGCCCACCGGTGCGCTCCAGATCGGGCGGCCATCGCGAAACAACGTGATCCGAAGCGTCTCGCGGTCAACGCGCAGATACTCGTGAGTGACGTGCATTTCGCCGAGTGCGCCGGCGGGCACCCATCCGGTGACTCCGTTCGGACGCCCGGGAATCGGAACCTGCACCCATCCCCTGTGCCCGACCGTGTATGAGCGCAGCGCCAGATAGACTTCGGCCTGGCCGTCGACCGTCAAGAAGTGCAGACGACCGACCACGCGCGCGTGCGCCGATGGGAATTGACGCGCCGCTGCCGCCATCTGCGGGTAGGCCCAGCGCGACATGGTCGTGAGGTTGGAGAGCGTCGCCACGGTCGCGCCGGCGGGCCCGTTCTGGGAAGGCGAGCCGGTCGCACCCGATGCGTCGGAGGTCGCGGGAGATGACAGCAGACAGAAGCTCGCGAGAACCGCGGCGAGCACGCAGCCCGCGGCGCGGCGTGCCGCGCGACGGCATTCCGTGCAACAAGCATCCTTTCTCAGCCGGTCCAGCATCGCCCTTGCGGTCATGATAGTGACATACGTGCACATGCGGGCGTATTCGATCCCGGGTGGGCGCATACCTGCCTTGACAGCGCCATGCATCGACGCTAACGTCGGTGATCCCCAGGGGGTGGTCGATTGGAGGCACGGAGACATCAGGGAGAGAGTCCGTCGGCGTGTCAAAACGGCGCGCACGCGCAGCGATCCGTGCGCACACGACGCTCGATTGTCGCGCTCGCCGTCGCCGGCGTAGTCGTGTGCCTGCTGTGCGGCCCCGGCGCCGGCAGCGCGCTCGCCAGTTCGCCGTTTGACCTGACCCCTCCCGAAGTTGCGCAGGAACCCGGCCAGGCCGACCATGAACCTCAGATCGGCGAAAGGCTCGTGTGCTATCCCGGCAGCTGGGGAGGCGGCGGAATCTCGTTCACCTACCAGTGGCTGCTGGATGGGACGGTCGTCACCGAAGGAGCCGGTGGAACCAATGCGGCTGAGTACACGATCACGAGCTCTGACCGTGGGCACTACCTGTCATGCAATGTGATCGCGGTCAACCCTGAAGGCGAAGAAGAAGAAGAAAGCGATAACAGCCTGTTCATCGGCGGCGGCGGGCCTCCGCCGCCCACTGCGCCGGAAAACGTAACGCCTCCTGAAGTCACGGGCAGTGCGGTGGTGGGCGGCAAACTCAAATGCTCGCAAGGCACATGGAACGGAAATCCGACGCCGACCTACGCATATGAATGGCTGCGCGAAGAATCGACCATCGCACTGCAGACGACGGATGAATATACGGTCGAGAGCGCCGACGAAGGCCACAACATCGAGTGCAAGGTCACGGCAACGAACAGCGTGGCGTCCGTCCCGGCATTCAGCAGCAACAGCGTCCACGTCTCCGCGAAAAAGCCTGAAATAATCGAACACGACTACCCAGAAGTGCTGGGCGTCACGGAACCGGTGGTCGGCGACCCGCTTACGTGCTCGCACGGCACATGGAGCGGCACGCCGACGTTCACGTATCAGTGGCTGCGCGAAGGCGTGGCGATCTCCGGTGCGACCGCAAGCCTCTATATGGTCGTCGCCGCCGACCAGCTCCACAAACTGTCATGCCGGGTCACTGCGACCGATGCCGAAGGTGTGGCTACCGAAGCGTCGAGCAGCAATAGCGTGCGCGTACTCGGCAGCAAGCCCGAAAACACGAAGCTGCCCGAAATCACGCCGCACGAATCGCTCGAACCCGGGAAAGTCGTCACGTGTCTGAAGGGCTCCTGGAGCGGCGTTCCGGCGCCCGACAAATTCAGCTACAGCTGGGTGCTCGTGGAACCGAACGGCGAAAAGACGGCGCTCTCCGCGACGGGAGAACGCTACACGATTCTGGATGAAGACCGCGGCGATTCGCTGTTCTGCGAAGTCACCGCGATAAACGAAATCGCGCCTGGGATCGAAGGCAAGACAGTCGCGGCGAGCGCGCCGGTCGTTGTGCCCGAACACAAAACGGGCGGTGAACGGCCGGAAAACAAAACTCCTCCAAAGGTAGAAGATATCTCAGATCCGGCGAATGTGTTGCATCCAAAAGTGGGCGAAAGGCTTGAATGTGAGAAAGGCCTGTGGAGCGGCGGCAATCCGCCACCGATGATCACATACAAGTGGCTGCGGGGAGAAAGTGTCGTTGCGGTCGGTGAACACGAAGAACGCTATGAAGTCACAGAAGCAGATCGCGCGCACTCGCTGTCGTGCGTGGTGGCCGAGACGAACACCGAAGGAACGGCCTCGGTGCCCAGTAGCAACAGCCCATATGTTTTCGGCGAGCAGCCGACGGTTGTCGTACCGCCCAACGTATCGGGCAACGGGCTCCTCAAAGAAACGTTGACGTGCTCGCAGGGCGAATGGAGCGCCGTGCCGGCGCCGACCTACACCTACAGATGGTTGCGCGGCGAAATGGTCATAGCGTCGGGAGCAAGCTATGTCGTCACAACTCAGGATCGCGGCTACTCGCTGACGTGCGAAGTCATCGCAGAAAACAGCGAAGGTAAATCGGAGGCGAAAAGCGGCAATAGCGTGCATATACCGGGAGAGCAGCCGAAGTCCACGTCGGCGCCTGAACTGTCGGGCAACCCAGAAGTCGGGGGAACCCTCAAATGCTCCTTGGGCAAATGGAGCGGAGCACCGACCCCGAGCTACGAATATCAGTGGCTGCTCAACGGGGTGAGCATACCGGGAGCGAGAACGGAAACGTTTACGATCACCCGCGCCGACCGGGGTCGCGCGATCTCCTGCAAGGTGACCGCGACGAACGTCGAAGGTATTGCATCGGCCGCGAGCCAAGCGGTCGACGTGCCGGGGTTCGCGCCAGAAAACATCGAAGAGACGCCAAACATAGCGGGTCACGGCGTGGCGGGTGAAATACTGAAATGCGAACGGGGCTTTTGGGAAGGGGCCCCTGCTCCGTCGTTCAAATACCAATGGCTGGTCAACGGGACTATCGTCGCGTCGTCGCAGGGGGATGAATACACACCCGAAGCCAGCGAGGTGGGCGAGTCGCTTTACTGCAACGTCGTCGCGGAAAACACCGAAGGCAAAGCCGAAGCGCCCAGCAACAGCGTCCAGATCTCTGCAGCCCCGGGCAGATCGGCCCACCAGCTCGTCGAACAGACGACGTCCACGAAATCGGCGACCGTTACCCCCCCGCCCGCCGCGACTGCGACCGCCGCCGAAATCCGCTCGGCGCTCACCACGCAGTTGAGAAGCGCCCAACACGGCGCCCGCATCGCCACGATCCTAAAGCACGGGTACTACACGTTCACGTTCTCCGCGCCGGCGGCGGGCACGCTCGAGCTGTCCTGGTACGAGCTCGTCAAAAGCGGACACACCGCGGCCAAGAAGAAGCCGCTCGTCGTCGCGTCGCTCGCGACCACGAGCTTCGCAGGAGCCGCGAGCAAGAAGACCGTGAAGGTGCGACTCACCAGCGCCGGACGACGCGCGCTGTTGCACAGTAAGCACCTCACGCTCACCGACAGGGCCGTGTTCGTCCGGTCGGGCGGCCTGTACGTGACGTGGCTGCAGACGTTCGTGCTCAGCCGCTGAGAGTGTCGATCCCGTCGTGCTCGGCGGCTAAGAACGCCGATCTGTCGTATTCAGCCCCTGAAAGGGCCCATCGCGAGGGAGCCGGCGCTCGGCGTTCCGGGAGTGGATGCCGCCGGGGGATGTGATCGGGGTGCCGACGCAATGATGAAGGCATCCGTGGGCTATGTGGACGCTCAGGGCTTCACGAGTGCCGCGCGCGTTCAAGATGGATCGTGACGATCGCCTGCGTCGCACGCTGGACCCCACCGGCGCCATCGACGAGGATGATCGCCCGCGCGCGCAGCGCGTGCGCATGCGCATGCGCGAGCAAGGCTCGCCCGGCCACCGATAGCTCGAGCTTGACGCCCGCGACTCGCTCAGCCGCAAGCGCGAATCGAGCGCTCGCGAGCGTGAGGATGCGCGTGACGGGCCGCTCGCCGGCGGCGACGATCCTTACGGCGTTCAGCGTGCGCAGCGTGATCGTGCCTTCACAACCCATCGTTTCGGCCGCGCAGCGCACCCCGACAGTCATGCGGCCGGCCTTGTCAACGCGGAGATCGGCGCCGGCGAGCTCCGCCGCCGACACGACTTGCGGCTCGCTCGAGGTGGCCGGCCGTGGCGCTTCAGCCCCCATGGTCGGTGGCGCGACGGTCGGGTCCGACTGAACTTCCACCGGCGCCTGTTCGACGATCGGCCCGGGGGCGATGGCGGAGGCGACCAGTTCGAACGACCGGTCGCCGCCGTAGCCGGTGCCGCTTCCGCTGGTCGCGCGCACGCGAAAGTGATAGGTGGCTCCGGACGTCAGGCCGGTCACAGGCGCCGAAACCGCCACCGGCACGTCACCGCTACCAGGCGAGAGCGCGCACGGAGCGCTCGCTTCATACGCGTTCGAGGTGCCGTATTCGAACTCACATTCGGTCACTTCATTGCCGTTCGGGTCGACCTTGCCGTTGAGCGTGGCCGAGGTCTGCGTGATCGCAGAAGCGGCTTCGGTCGAGGCGGCCGGCGCCAACCCCGAGGTCGTGAACGTGCGGTCCTCGCCCGAGTCGGCGCCGCCCGGATAACCGATCGCGATACGGAAGTGATAGGTGGCACTTGGGATCAGGCCCACGGCCGACCCCGACACCGGCTGCGGGCTCGTTCCGGACCCCGGCAACGACGTGCAGGGCACGCTGGTCCCGTACGAGGTGGTCGTGCCGTATTCGAATCTACATTCGTCCACGTCAGCCCCACTCGGGTTCACCGCCGCGTTGAGAATCGCTTCGGTGGGCTCGATCGCCGTGGCCTGATCGGTCGCAGCCGTCGGCGGTGGGACTTCCGGTACGCCCCACAGGCTGCCTAGCCCCGTCGGGCCATCGTAACCCGGCAGCGCTTCGCAAAGATAGGTCTCGCAGTCTCCGTTGCTCCCGGACACGACATCGTCGAGCGCGCCGCTGCCGCTGATCGCCGCCTCGAGATAGAGGGACCTGGCGCCTTCGAACGATCTCGTGTACGGGTTCGCGAGCGCCATCGCCGCGGCGACGATTGGTGTGGCTACGCTTGTGCCGCCGGTCAAACGCCAGGAAGATCCTGCCTGTTCGTAGCTGTCGTAGATCGAAACCGGAGTGTTCGGGTCGGCTACCGCCGCCACGTCATTGTTGGTTCTGTAGCGGCAACCCGGGTCGGCTTGCCAAGCGGGCTTGGGTTCTCGACTGCACCCGCTCCCGCTGTCCGACCAGGCGGTCTCCGTCCATCCACGCACGTTAGGGGCCGGCACGAGTGTGGTGCCGCCCACGGCAATCACGTGAGGATCGGACGCCGGCGATTCGACGCCATAGCCGTGATCGCCGCCAGCGGCGCTGATCGGGATTCCCGGATGATCGTAAGCGGCCGCGTCAGCTGACGGTTCCGATGGAGTTGAAGCGCCGAAGCTGTTACTTATCTCGGTCGCGCCAAGTTCCACGGCCTCGTTCTCGGCGGCGGCGAGGTCAGACTCCGAGTTTTCGTTTGCCTCGACGAGAAGGATATGGCAGTTGGGGCAGATCGCGGAAACCATGTCGAGGTCCAGCGAGATCTCCTTGGCCCATTCGCCATTGGCCGTCGGATAGGGATCGGTGCCCCCGTTCTGATTGACCTTGCGAAAACATCCCGAGGCGCCGGTGCATTCACGAATCCGATACTCAGACCGATACTTCTCGAGGTCGGGTTCCGCGTCTGGGTCGTCGTAAGCATCGACGATCGCGATGGTCTGCCCAGTCCCTGCCGACCTGGACGGCAGGTCGTACGCGTCGCTGAGGTTTTCGGGGGAATAGCCGCCTCCGACACCATTGCCATACAGTTGTGGACTGACCTGCTGTTCGGGACCGCGAGTGACCGTCCCCGCCGCTACCGGGCCACGCGCGTCGTCTGCGGGCGTGGGATCTTCGATCAGATCACAGCCCGGACGGCCCCCCTGCGGGCGGCAAGCATAGTACGGTTCGGTGGACGAGCGGCTGAGCGCTACGTGCGTCCAGAGAGCGCTCGCTGTCTGAGGCGCCGCCGCCGCTAATAGGAGGCCGACGGCGATCATGGTGACCGCACGATACGACGTCAGGCGGGCGATTGCTTTCTGCCTCGTCCTGAACCTATGTCCGCGTATAGGATCACGCTGCGCCCGCACAGAAGCGCTCATCGCGAGCGCGCCCGGCGCATTGATTCGAAGTCGCTTGACGTGTCCACCATCTGCCGCCATCCTTGACAGGCTCCCACATTGCCGCGCTGCAACCATAGCAGCGCGTGCATTGGCGTGTCCTCGTGCCGACTGGCGCGATGCGGCAGCCGTCGCAGCCCGAACGACGTGGACGCGTTAGGCGCCTGAGGCGTCCATGTGCCTAACGCGCCTGAGCCCCGTCGCCTCGACATGTGCAGGCCGGAGGGTGCAACATGTTGAACGCGGTGTCTCGTTCACTGTTCGTACTGTGACTAGAGTATCGCTTCGTAAGAGTGGGTCGTCTTTCTTTTCTGTTCGCCGACAATTGAGCTGCCGAGGCCTTCGGCGACGTTTTCCAGTCCACCGCCGATCCATGCCTCTTCGCCATGTTCCTTCACGAGGTTCAGTTCGCCGCCGCTGATCGACGAGTCCTCTCCTTCGGCCAGGTTCCCAAAGCCTCCTGAGAGCGAAGCTTCTTCGGCAGTGGCGCTGTTGTCGCCCCCGCCGGCGACCGATGACAGCGGTCCGCTCGCGGTGTTACCCTTGCCGCCGGTCACCGACGAGTGAGCGCCGCTTGCCGTGTTCCCTTCTCCACCGATAACAGATGCCTCGGCGCTCCGCGCCGTGTTGTCGATACCGAAGACGTCAGCATATTCTGCCCCCGCAGTGTTGTCGAACCCGCCTATGACGGCGCTCCAGCTCGTATATTCCTGATCGCCTCCGAGCACCAGGTTGTTCGACCCAGTCTGTAGGCGCGGTGCTTCGTCGTACCCGATGACAAGGTTACCCTCGCCATTCGCGGATGCGGTGTTATCTTCGCCATTCACCACTTGCACGTTGACGCCGGAGAACTGGACGGTGGGCTTGCTATCGATGCCGCTTGATACGAATTTGATGTAGGGTAGGATACCTTTGAGCGTTTCCAGTTCGGCCGTAGTGAAGCCTGTCACACCGGGTTTGCCTTCAGGCCCGGTTTCGCCTTTGGGCCCGGTGTTACCGATTCTTCCGTCGGTGCCGGCGTTGCCGTTGTTGCCCGCTTTTCCTTCGGACCCCGTTTTGCCCGCCGGCCCCGTCGGTCCCGCTGGTCCGGTGGCGCCCTGCTTGCCTTCCTTGCCTTCCTTGCCAAAGCTCGTCAGGGTGTAGCCCCTCTTGCACTTGCCTCGCTTCGGCGTCAGCAGCGAGGAGCCTTCGGCTTTCGGCACGCACAGCTTGAGCGTCGAGCCGAACGCCGTGCGCGCGAGCGGGATCGAGAACAGCAGGCCGATCAGGCACACCGCCCCGGCACCAAGAATGCGCCTTACCACCATGTCTACCTCCTTGTTGCACGCGAAGCCGAGCCGGCCTGCGCGTCCACTCTCCCGTCCCGCCGCCGACGCTCTGGGTCAACAGCGAAAAAGCTTGACTTGATCGTGTGAAATTTTACCGGCAACCCTCCTGTCAATGTCGAGGTTGCAAGCGGACGTGCGCGCACGGTCGCGCCCGCGTCGCGACGCGTTGAATGGCGATTGGCGTGAGAGCGCGGTGCTCGCTATCCTCCTAACGCTATTTTCGTACCGCCAGGCTGGCCGACCATACCCGCACCAAGCTCCGAAATCATGCACATCTCGCTGCAGACCAGCTCATCGCAGAGGCGTAGTGGGAAGCCCATGCGGGTGCTCGCGCACCGCAGAGGCGCTCGGTCGCCGTCTGAGTCCTTCGCCCGGCTCCAGGGCGAGAGCGTGTCTAGGCGCTGACCTCCAAGAGCCGTCAGCCCCAAAGCTCATGCAAACCCTCATCATTTCCGACCTGCACCTAGGTGGCTTGACGGGCATCGACCTGCTGCGCCGCACCGAGGTGCGCGCCGCGCTGCTGCGCGAGCTCGAGGACGTGGACCGGCTGGTCCTGCTCGGCGACGTGCTCGAGCTTCGCCATGGTCCGCCACACGAGGCGCTCGTCGGGGCGCGCGCGTTCTTCGAGGACGTCGGACAGGCGCTGGCGGGTCGCGAGCTCATCGTGACCGCCGGCAATCACGACCACCAGCTGGTCTCGGCGTGGCTGGACGCGCGCGTGTTGGATGGACCTGCGCCGCTCGAGCTCGAACACCGCATCGCTCCGGCGGAAGCCTCGCCGATGCTCGCGAGAATTGCAGAGTGGGCGCGCCCGGCGCGCGTCGAGGCTGTCTATCCGGGCCTATGGCTGCGCCCTGACGTGTATGCCACGCACGGCCACTACCTCGACTGCCATCTCACCCTCCCGACGCTCGAGCGCATCGGCATCGGGGCGATGGGCCGGCTGCTCGAACGACCGGAGCGCGCGCTCGCGAGCGTCAACGACTACGAGGCTGTGACGGCGCCGATCTATGCCTGGCGCGACGTGACGGTTCGCTACGGCCGTGCCGGGCCCGCGCTGAACGGCGTCGCCACCGTGCGCGTCTGGCGCGCCCTGGGGGGCGGCCGCGGCGTCAACGATCAGCCCGCGCGCCGCGCCGCGGACTCGAGCGCTGCCGCCGGCGATGGCCCGCGGCCCAGCATGAACGGCGATCTCCCGGCGACTCGAGGCGATCGCAGAAGCGCTGCCGCGAGCGTCGCGATCGGCGGGACGAGCGCGACCGCTCGCGCACTGCGCACCGCCGTCCGCCGGTGGGCGTTCAAGCGCGGCTTTCCGCTCGCGGTCGCGGCCATCAACCGGGCCGGCATGGGCCCGGTGAGAGCCGACCTGTCACGCGACGAACTGCGCCGGTCGGGCCTGCGCGCGATGGGCGAGGTCGCCGCGCGCCTCGGCATCGGCGACGCCTACGTGGTATTCGGCCACACCCATCGCGCCGGACCGTTTCCCCGCGACGCTCAGTCCGAGTGGCGCGGCCGCGCGGGAGCACGCCTGGTCAACTCCGGCTCGTGGACGTTCGACTCGATCTTCGTCACGCCCACTCCCGGCGAGAGCCCCTACTGGCCGGGAACGTGCGTGCTCGTGCGCGAGTCCGGCCCGCCCGAGCTCAAGCGACTGCTGCTCGACCGCTCGCTCGCTGAGCTGCAACCGCAGCCGGTCTGAGTGCCAGCTCAGGCGACGCCCGGCGTGAAGCAGGTCGCATAGCAGCGCACGCCCGGGCCGATCTGGAGCTCGAGCGTGCCCACGGTGTGGTGCCCGTGCTCGATCAGGGGATAGGCGCCCGGGTGGGTCACGGCCAGCTCCGACGGCGCCTGCCGGATCTCGGCGCCGCCTTGGTCGCGGTCAACGCTCGTGCCGGCCACGATCACTGCACCCACCCCGTCCAACACCGCCCATACCCCGCCGGCCTGATACGCGCCCGAATAGGCGCCCGGCTGATCCTCGGTCTGGGGCACCAGCTGCACGTCGGGCACGTCCTCAGGGCGCACTGGCTCGACCAATCCCGGTGCCACGCCCACCAGCCGCTGGATCGCGCGCTCGCTCTCCGCATAGCCACCCTCGCCGTAGTGGTACTCCACCAAGCACGCGCCCGCGTTGAACAGATAGCGGGCCGGCCAGCCGGCGTTCTCGTACTCGCGCCACAGCTCGAGCCGGCTGTCGATCAGCACCGGATAGGAGATGCCGAGTCGCGCCACGGCGTCGCGCACCGCCTGCTCGTCACGCGACGGCTCAAAACCCGGGCAGTGCACGCCGATCGTGCGCAGCCCGTGCTCGGCATACCGCTCGTGCCAGGCCTTCAAGTAGGGCAGCGTGCGCAGCGAGTTCGGGCGGCAGAAGTCCCAGAACTCGACCAGCATCGGTCCCGCGCCCTGCAGCACCACGCCCGCCTGAGCGCCCCGCCCCCGCGGCAGATTGACCCACGGCAGCCCCGACGGGAACAGCGGTGCGGCGATCGTGTCTACGGGCGGACGCAAGTTCGCGCAATCAATTCGATCGACGGCCGGCGGGGCCGCGCGCCCAGTCGTGGTGAGGTGCGACGATGAGAGGTGCTAGCGGCAAGCAGGACAAGAATGATGGCCCGCCCACCCGCGTGGCGTGCCACACACGCGAGCGACCGAGGACGCAGTCATGCGCCGCCGATCGCGCCTCTCACCCGATCGAGCCGACCATCTCCAGCTGTATCAGCCGGTTGAGCTCGACCGCGTACTCCATCGGCAGCTCCTTGGTGACCGGCTCGATGAACCCGTTGACGATCATCGCGGCGGCCTCGTCCTCGGTGAACCCGCGCGAGCCCATGTAGAACAGCTGGTCGTCGGAGATCCGTCCCACGGTCGCCTCGTGCGCCACCGACACGTGCGGGTTCTGGATCTGGATGTCGGGCCACGTGTCCGAGCGCGAACGCCCGTCCATCATGAGCCCGTCGCACTGCACGCGCGCTTTCGACCCGGCCGAGTTGTGGCCCATCTTCACGAGCCCGCGGTAGCCCATGATCCCGCCGTCCTTGGAGATCGACTTGGCGAGGATGTTCGAGGTCGTGTTCGGCGCCAGGTGCACCACCTTGGCGCCGGTGTCCTTGTGCACCGCTCCGGACGCCACGCCCACGTTGAGGTGATCGGCGCGAGCGCCCTCGCCCATCAGGAACGAGCCCGGATACAGCATCACGTACTTTGCGCCCATCGATCCGCCGACCCACTCGACCGTGCCCTCGGCGTCCACGACCGAGCGCTTGGTGTTGAGGTTGTAGACGTCCTTGGACCAGTTCTGCACGGTCGTATAGCGCGCCTTGGCGCCCTCGTGCACGAAGATCTCCACAACCGCCGAGTGCATCGAGTTGACGCTGTAGGTCTGCGCCGTGCAGCCCTCGATGTAGTTCACCTCCGAGCCCTCGTCGGCGACGATCAGCGTGTGCTCGAAGGTGCCCTCGCCGGCGCCCTCCATGCGGAAGTACGCCTGCAGCGGCAGGTTGACCTTGACGCCCTTGGGCACGTACAGGAACGAGCCGCCCGACCAGACCGCGCCGTGCAGCGCCGAGAACTTGTTGTCCTGCGGCGGCACGCATTTGTTCATGAAGTACTTCTGGACCAGCTCGGGATACTCGCTGATCGCCGTGTCCATCGAGCAGAACAGGATCCCGAGCTTGCTGTACTGCTCCTTCAGCCCCTCATACACGGGCTCCTGGCGCCACACGCCGACCACGCCCGCGAGGTGCTCGCGCTCGGCCTGGGGGATGCCGAGGTCCTCGTAGGTCTGCTTCATCTCCTGCGGAACCTCGTCCCAGGAGTTGTACCGGCCCGCCGTCGGCGGCGAGTACAGGACGAGCTCATCGAGGTTCAGGCCGGACAGGGGCACGCCCCACGTCGGGACCGGCTTGCGCTCGAAGATCTCCAGCGCCTTCAGCCGTTTCTCGGCCATCCAGTCGGGCTCTCCCTTGACCTTCGAGAGCTCCCTGACGACCTCGCGCGATATGCCCTTGCGCGCGCGCAGCTGGCCCTGCTCGTCCTCGACGATCGGGCTCGGTTTGGCGATCTTCGTGCGGTCAATCGTGGCCATACGTCTCCCTACCAATGGTAGCTTGCGAATCCTGTGCTCTGAGGTAGGGATTCTATCGCGCGCCGGGACGGCTAATGCCGATCCGTGCCGATAAATCTGTATTTGCAGGGGATTCGCGGGGCAGCGCGAGCCGGGTGATGTCTTGTGCTGAGCCGATCGGCCACGTTCCCCGACCTTGCGCGACAAGCTGCGGCGCCACGGCTCCAGCGGCTACGCGGTAGCCGGTGGCTCTAGGTCCCCAGCGTCCGAGGATCGATCGCTAGTAGTCGAAGACGTCTGGAAAGTCGCCAAGCTCAAGTTCGACCTGCGTTGGGAGCTGCTCGTAACAACGGTCCCGGAGCCCGCTGCGCCCGATCTCTTGCAGCTTCGTGTCGAGGCAGCGATACAGCGGCATTAGGTATCGGACATCGTCAGCTGCGTAGTTGATCTGGGCGTCCGACAGTTCGTCGGCCCAATCGCTGACCTGCTGCGTCTTGTCCAGACTCACGCCCAGGTAGCGCTGCACGAGCGGGGCGAGCGAGTGCTCCCGGTGCGGCTTCTCTGGTTCTGCCAGCTTGGAGGCGATCTTGGTGCAAGCCACGTTCGCCGCGGCTATGTTCCACTGACGCGCGAGGAACCTGAGGTCGAACATGGCATGGTGCAGCACCTTGCGAACGCGGGCGTCCTCAACCACCGCCTTGAGATGGGTCGGGACCTGGCCATTGGCACGGATGATGTAGGTCATGTCCTCGACCTGCACCTGCACGGTCCCGATCCGGTCGTGGCGCCAGTCCAGACCGGTCGTCTCGATGTCTATAGCCACAACATCAGCGGCGAGCGCCTGCGCAAATGCTTGCTCATCTAGATCCCCCTCCAGCATTCGAGGCGGCCGAGCACCCTTCCTAGCCTCGCAATCCATCACGCTCATACGAACGCCAAGTCTACTCTAGGGGTCGGGCGGAACTGCCCTCCCAGAGCGTGTCGAACTGGCGGCGGAAAACCTCGCCAACGTGCCACCCTGCTCGCACTCGAAGGTCGGCACATCGACGCGTCCGGGTGCCTGAGAATAGAGCACCGCGAAACACCGGCGGTCCAGCCGATAGTAGGAGAAGACGGGGAACTCGTCGGTCCGACGAAGCTCTACGGTGGCCCCCGCAGCAGCCTGGCGGTTCAGATTCGCGCAGTCCTGCTCCGCACCATCAACGAGGTTCCGAAGTTCGTCTGCGGTGTAGCGGAACTTAGCTGCCAGCTGGGCCATCAGCGCCTCGTTGTCCCGGTTGGGCAGTACAACCCGCAGCTGGGTACCCTCACGAGCGACCAGACGACGCAGCCCCGTCGCGTGCGTGTTCCGCCAGGTCCGCGCATACGTAAAGAACAGGTCCACGTGGTTCGCTTCGTTCAACAGTCCATCCCACTCCACGTCGAGATAGTGCGTCGCAATGCGCTTGAGCCCGGCGCTTTTGACGTCGCTAGATAGTTCGGCCGCCGAAAGAACCTCGTCGGTCAAAGCCCGTCGTCCGAGCAGTTCCCATCCGACACTCAGGATCCCGGCTGCGAACACGAGGGCGCCAACCTCGCGCACCGTCGTGTAGACCTCCGCTGCAGTCGATTCTTCGATCTGCGCCGACAGGAACAGGATGGTCGCGCCAGCCACGACGAGCCCAATCGCGAGCTCAAACGCGGCTAGATCGACCGAGAGCCGCGAGGCCTGTCGGTGATCGCCGTCGCGCTCGTTGTGCCTCCGCCTCATACGCGGACACTAACAGCTGGAACGGATCGCTTATACGGGACTGACCAGAAGTGACTACCGCGACATCCACCAGCCGGGCCGATCCTGTCGGGCCCTGGAAGGCGCGTCGATTCCGAGGGCGTGAATGGCCGGTCCATTCAGATAGGCGCAACTTGCGCGCTGTTCGAATGTTATGGGCGCACAGCGGGCCGAGCGGGTGGCCCGATCCAAAGATCTGGACGCAACGGACCACGATGGGCCAGCGGCCCAAGGGGGGAATGATGTCAACTCTGCTTGACGGCTTCAGCATGCGCCGGGCCGGCCTTGCCGCACTGGTCGCGGGTCTCGCCGCGATCGCCGCGATCGCTCAGGCCGCAGACGCGAACGTGAACGTCAGCAAGTCCGGCTGGGCGTGGGGCAACCCCACGCCGCAGGGCCGCACGCTCACCTCGATCGCCTTCGCCGGGGGCACCGGCTACGCCGTCGGCTACGGCGGCACGGCGCTCTCGACCGCCAACGCCGGCCAGTCGTGGACCGGTCTCACGACGGGCACCACGGTCAACCTCGAACGCGTCCAGGCGCTCAGCCCGACGACCGTGATCGTCGGAGGCGGAGGCGGCTGCGTGACGCGCATCTCCGAAGACGGCGGCGAGGTCTTCAGGCGGATCTTCAACGTGGCGGAATCCGGCTGTCCCGAACCGGTCGCCGCCTTCAGCTTCGTCTCGCCGCAGACCGGCTTCCTGCTGCTCGAGAACGGCTCCCTCGAGATGACCACCGACGGCGGCGAAACCTTCGCGCGCAGGACCGGGATTCCGGGCACCGCCGCCTCGAGCGGCGGCGGCGGCCTCGTCGGCACCGATATCCACTTCCTCAATCCGACCGTTGGCATCGCGTTCGTCAGCAACCCGAACACTGGCGGCAGCTCCGCATACATGACCCCCGACGGCGGCGTCTCGTGGACTCCCGTCAACCTCCCCGGGGGAGCGCGCGTCATCTCGGTGCACTTCGTCGACGAAAAGCACGGCTACGCGATCGGGCCGGAAACGCTGATCAGCACCAGCAACGGCGGCGAAACGTGGAAGTCCGAGCCGATCGCCGGCGGCAACTCGTTCAGCTCGATCGACTGCTCGAATCCGACCACCTGCCTGCTCGCGGTCAGCGGCGGCAACAAACTCGTCGAGACCGCCGACGGAGGCCAAACCGACACGGTCAAGACCACGTCGAGCTCGTTCATCTACGGCGTCGGCTACGCCAGCGCCACGCAGGTGCTGGCGGTGGGGGAGAGCGGCACGACTGTGCTCTCGAACGACGGCGGCGCCACGTTCACCTCGGGCAGCGCCGACATCGGCGGCGAGTACGGGCGGGTCAGGATCGGTCCCGATGGCCTGCTGCTCGCCGCCGGCGCCCACGGGGACATTGCGATCTCCACCAACGCCGGCCTCAGCTGGCAGGTCCTCGCCACCCAGACCTCACAGGAACTGGTGGACGTCGCGTTCGCCACGCCGACCCTCGGCTACGCCCTCGATGCCAGAGGCGGCCTGCAGCGCACGGGCGACGGCGGTGCCAGCTGGCAGACGCTCAGCCCCGGCACGACCACGCCCGCGAAGGCACTGGTGGCGCTGGGCAACAGCGCCCTGCTCGTCGGCCCTGTCGGCGTGTACCGCGCCGTCGCCGGCGGGCCGTTCGAACCGGTCACGGGAGGCGCCGTGGCGAGTGCACACCTGTCCGACTACGACGTCGCCGGCACGACCGTGTTCGCGTTCGGCCAGGGCGCCCACACGCTGATCCGCTCGGCCGACGAAGGCGCCAGGTGGACGGCGCTGTCCGTGCCGCTCCAGCGCCGGGCCGCGGGCCCGCCCCATCGCCGCATCGCGGCCAGAGCCGGCGTCTCGATCCGCAGCGTCGCGTTCACCAGCGCTCTGCACGGATACCTGCTCGACACGGCCGGCCGTCTGTGGGTCACGTCGAACGGCGGGCGCACGTGGAGCGAAATCGTCTCGGCCGGCACCAGCGAAGGGAGTCAGCTTGCGTTCGGATCCTCGGGCGAAGGCTTTCTCGGCATCAACGGCTTCGGGACCGACCACGGCGACGCCTACGTGCTGCGCACCGTCAACGGGGGCGCCACGTGGCACCCGCAGGAGCTCAGCCTCGGCGCGATCCCTTACGGGGGCCTGGTCGCAAGCAGCGGCCCGGACGCAGCCGCGCTCGTGGACGCCAACACCGTCAGCGGGGAAACCGAGGAACGCGCCCTGTTCGCCACGAGCACCGGCGGCGATGTCTCCGGCCCGCCTGAGACGCTCGCGCTGGCCACATCCAGGCCACGCCTCGCGCGGCGCGCCCTGCGGCGGGCCCACTACTCGGTGCGCGTCACCGGCACGCTCTCCGGGGCGCTCGGCGGCGAGACCATCGTCGTGGCCCGCCGGAACCTGGCCGGCGGCGCCTGGCAGCAGCAGCAGGTCGTCGCCGGCGCCAACGGCGGCAGCTTCACCACCACCTGGCACGTCACCCAGTCGTCCGTGTTCGTCGCGCAGTGGGCCGGCGAGAGCGGCCGACCCGGCGTGGGCTCGCGGGTGCTGAGGATGATCGTCACGAAGTGAACCGCAGCGTGGCCGCGCGGGTCGCAGACGGCGGGCTCCGGTCGGCGGCGCCTGTCGTCCCGGCCGGCGCCACGGCCGGGTACCAGCGCGTCAAGCGCCTCTGCGCCTGAGGCTCGAGCTACTCGGAAGGCGGCCGGCGCGGGATCAGACCCGGCTACCTCAGTCAGGCCAGGCGCCGTCGCCGGTCACCGCGCCGCGCACCACCTTGAGGTTCAGCAGCGCGCACTTGCGCCGCGTCGCTGAGACGGGGATGCCGAGCAGGTCCAGCATCCAGTCCGCGCCGAGCCCGCCGACCTCATCGACATCCATGCCCTTGAGCTCCTCGGACGCGATCGACGCGGACGCCTGCGAGATCGCGCAGCCGTGGCCCTGGAAGCGCAGGTCCTCGATACGTCCGTCCTTCACACGTATCTGGACGCCGAGCTCATCGCCACAGAGCGGGTTGTGCTCGAACGCCTCGAGATCGTGCGGCTCGAGCTCCCCGAAGTTGCGCGGGCGCTTGTAGTGATCGAGGATGTTGTCGCGGTAGAGATCGTCCATCACAGTCCGAACAGCTCGCGCCCGGCAATCAGCGCGCTGACGAGCGCATCGATGTCGGCAGGCTCGTTATAGACGCCGACCGACGCGCGCGCGGTCGCGCCCACACCCAGGCAGCGCATCAGCGGCTGGGCGCAATGGTGCCCCGCACGGACGCAAACACCCTCGCGGCCGACCAGCTCGGCGATGTCATGCGGATGCAGCCCCTCGATCGTGAACGATGCCAGGCCGCCGCGCCGCTGCGCCTCGGGCGGGCCCACCACGTGCAGGCCGGGCACGGTCGCCAGGCGCTCGAGCATGTAGGCGGTCAGACCCTGCTCGTGCGCGCGCACGCCTGCCATGCCCAGCTGCTGCAGATACCGGACGGCGACTCCCAGCCCGACCGCCTCGGCGATCGCAGGAGTGCCCGCCTCGAACCTGTATGGAAGCTCCCGCCAGCTTGCCGACTGCAGCTCCACGCTCGCGATCATGTCACCGCCGGTGATGAACGGATCCATCCGCTCGAGCACCTCGCGGCGGCCGTGCAGCACGCCGATCCCGGTCGGACCGAGCGCCTTGTGGCCGGTCCAGGCGTAGAAGTCGGCGCCGGTCGCCGCCACGTCCACCGGCATGTGCGGGACCGCCTGGGCTCCGTCGATCAGGGTCAGCGCGCCCGCTCGGTGTGCGCGCGCCACCATCTCGGCGACCGGATTGATCGTGCCGAGCACGTTCGAGACGTGGGCGAACGCCACCAGCCGGACGTCGCCACGAGCCAGCTCGGCGTCCAGCTGCTCGAGCGACAGCTCGCCCCGCTCGTCGATCTCGAGATAGCGCAGCGTCGCGCCGCGCTCGCGGCAGAGGACCTGCCAGGGCACCAGATTGGCGTGATGCTCCATCTCGGTGATCAACACGGCATCGCCCGAGCCCACGTGCGCGCGCCCCCACGCGTAGGCGACGAGGTTGATCGCCTCGGTCGCGTTCTTGGTGAAGATCGTGCACTGCGGGTCGGCGCCCACGAACGCGGCGACGGACTCGCGCGCGCCGTCGTAGGCGGCGTCCGCCTCCTGGGCGAGGGGATACACGCCGCGGTGCACGTTCGCGTTGTGCTCGCGCAGGTGCGCCGCGAGCGCCTCGATCACGACCGCGGGCTTCTGCGAGGTCGCGGCACTGTCGAGGTACACCAGCTCGTGATTGTCAAAACGCCGCGCGAAGATCGGGAAGTCGCCGCGCACCTCGAGCGTGGGAGCGCCGGCGTCCGTTGGGGGAGCGCCGGTGCCCGCCGGAGGAGCGCCGGTGTCTGTCGGCGTACTTCCTGAGCCGGTAAGCGGCGGGGTGCGCCGTGAGCTAGCGACTGGTGGCATACGCCTCGATGTCCTCGCGCGCGGACGCCAGCTTGGCGGCGAGCTTGGCGCGCACCAGCTCTTCCAGCGGCTCGTCCCGCAGCTCCGTCAGGACCGGCTCGAAGAAGCCCTCGACCAGCAGTCGCACCGCCGTCGCGCGATCCAGGCCGCGTGACTGCATGTAGAAGATCGCGCTCTCGTCCAGCTCGCCCACCGTGCCGCCGTGCGAGGCCGACACGTCGTCGGCCGACACCAACACGGAGGGGATCGCATCCAGGCGCGCCTTCGGCGAGAGCATCATCGTGTGAATCTGCAGATAGGTATGCGTCCGCTGGGCGCCGGGGTCGATCTGGATGAGCCCCTCGAACGACGAGCGGCTCTCACCGGCCGCCGCGCCGCGCCAGTGCACGTCCCCGCCCGATGGCCCCGTCTCGTGCAGGTCCACCGCGAACGCGTCGAGATGCTCCCGACCCTCGGTGAAGAACAGGCCGCGAAACGCCATGTCGCCGCCGGGCTCGGACACTGCCAGCTCCAGGTGCTGGCGCACCAGCCGCCCACCCAGCAGTGACGGCAGCCAGTGGCAGTACGCGTCGCGGCCGACGCCGACGAAGCGCGTCGATACGTCGTACACCTCACCGGCGCTCCAGTCCTGCACCTGCGCCAGGCGGCAGCGGGCGCCGTCGTGCAGGTACAGCTCGAACGCCCCCGCGTGCAGCGACCGGCCCGCGAACGAACCGGCGAGGTTGTGCTCGTGCACGCGAAAGTCGCTCGCGCGATCGCCCACGACCAGCGAGCGCCCATACTGGGCCACGCCCGCGTCCTCGATCGCGTAAACGATCTCAAACGGCTCCGCCACTGCCACGCCCGGTGGCACGTACAGATAGGCGCCGCCGGTCCAGAACGCCGCGTTCGCGGCCTCGAGCTTGTGGCGGTCGTAGGTGAGCCGCTTGCTGAAGTGCTCGCGCGCGCGCTCGTCACCGTCGCGCAGCGCATCCTCGAGCGAGCACAGAACCACGCCGCGCTCGGCCAGCGCCGGGTCCAGCTCGACGTGGACCACCGAGCCGTCGAGCTGCACGATCCGTCCGGCCGGGCCGGCGCCCGGGCCGCCACGCTCGGGCAGCCCCGCCCGCACGAACTCGGGCAGTGCTCCGGGCGCGTGCGAGCGAACCTCGAGCTCATCGAGATCCAGCTCCTGCAGGCTCGTCGTCCAGAAGCCCGAGCGCCGCCACACCGGCAGCTCGCTCGCCTCGAACACCAGCTGCGCCGCCGCGCGGATCGCCTCCGGAGAGCGCCCCTCGCGCCCCGCCAAGCCGGCGCCCGCCCCGTGCAGCGCGTGATAGAGACTAGCCTCGCGGTGGCGGCCCGGCTTCGGCGCCACCGTCTCAGGCACCGGCTCCGACCTCCTCGATCCACCGTCGCCGTCCGTCCTCAGGCACCGGCTCCGACCTCCTGGCGGATCTGGTCGTAGCCCTCGCGCTCGAGCCGTTCGACCAGCTCGACTCCGCCCTCGAGCACGATCCGCCCGTCCATCATCACGTGCACGAACTGGGGTTGGATGTAGTGCAGGATGCGCTGGTAGTGGGTGATGATCAGCGCGCCCAGGCCCTGCTCTTCATAGAGCTTGCGCACGCCCTCTGCGACCGTGCGCAGGGCGTCGATGTCCAGGCCGGAGTCGGTCTCGTCGAGGATCGCGATATCCGGCGCCAGCATCGCCATCTGCAGGATCTCGGCGCGCTTCTTCTCGCCGCCCGAAAAGCCGTCGTTGAGATGCCTGGAGGTGAACGCGCGATCGACGTCGAGCAGCTGCACGGCGCGCTGGAGCTCGCCGCCGAACTCCTTCACGCCGATCGGCTGCTCGCGCTTGGCGTTGATCGCCATGCGCAGGAAGTTGGCCACCGACACGCCGGGGATCGACACCGGGTACTGAAAAGCCAGGAACAGTCCGGCCTTGGCACGCTCGTGCGGCTCGGACCCGGTGATGTCCTCGCCCTTGAACGTGATCGTGCCCGCCGTGATCTCATAGGCCGGATGACCCAGCAGCGTGTTGGCCAGCGTGGACTTGCCCGATCCGTTCGGCCCCATCAGGGCGTGCAGCTCGCCGCGCGAGACATCGAGGTCCACTCCCCGCAGGATCTCGCGATCCTCGGTGCGCACGTGCAGGTCTCTGATCTCGAGATCGGCCATGTTCTTTTGCTCAAGCTCCAGTCGTGAGGGTTTGCGTTTTGGATCCCGTCTGCTGCGCCGCCAGGGCCGGCAACGTGCGCCCGCCGGCGGCGTCGCCGAGCGCCGTGCCGGAATCGTCGAGGTCTTCCAGCGCGCTTGCCGCAGCCGCTCGCGCCAGCTGCGCGGGACTCACCAGCAGGTCCGCGAGCGTTGTCTCGCGCAAGGTGCTCACGATCGACAGGCGCACGCGCGTCCACAGCAGCTTGGTGGGGCAGACGTGGTCGAGGCTCGACTCGCGCGAGCAAACGATCGAGCCGTCCGAGGACTCGGAGATGCACTCGATCGGCGCGATCGACCCCTCCAGCGCCTCCACCACCTCGGCCATCGTGATCTCGGCAGGCTGGCGCGCGAGCAGGTAGCCGCCGCGCGAGCCCCGCCGCGAGTCGACCAGACCGGCCTTGCGCAGGCGCGCCACCAAATGCTCCAGGTAGGCGAGCGGCAGCCCGTCATGCGCCGCGATCTCAGCCAGCGACACCGGATCGCCGCCTTCCTCGCCGGCCCGCCTCGCCAGCTCGACCATCACGCGCACGCCGTACTCGGCCTTGGTTGAGAACATCATCTCCGGAATACCTACCTGGGAGCTAGGGTATCAGCCGCCTCGATCACGCCCGGGCCCGGGCAGCGGCGAGCTGTGGCCGGCTGCTTGCGAGCTCGCTACGGCCGACCACCAAGCTCACTGCAGCTTGCGGATGTCATGGGCGAGGGCTTCGGCGGTCAGCTGTTCGAGCCCGTACACCACGCGCGCGCGACCACTGCGATCGAGCAGCAGCACCGAGGCGTGGCGATCGAACGCCGCCCGTCCCGCGCCGGCGGGCACGATCCGGTAGGCGCGCCAGATCGGCGCCAGCTCGGCCTGCGATCCGGTCAGGTAGTGGACGCGCCCGCTGAGCCCCACCTGCGCGAGAAAGCGCCGGACGTGTCCCGGTGTATCGGCGGCCGGATCGGCGCTGACGAACACCACCGCCGGCGGATGCGGAAGTTCTTCGAGCGCCCCGCGGATCTGGTTGGCGATCACCACGCACGTGGCTCCACAGGTCGAGTACAGGAACGCGAGCACCGTGACCTGACCGTGCAGGCTCGCCAGCGAGACCGTGCGACCTTCCATGTCGACCAGCGCAAAGCCGTGCACGGCGGTGCTCGCCGGCAGGGCTGCGCCATCGAACCCGGTCGAGGAGACCGCTTCCGGGCCCGCCCCGCCTTCGCCGCCGCCGGCTTCGACCGAAGCCGTCGAGCCGGCCGCGCCATCGTCGTGCGAGCGTCCGGGCCGATCCAGGAACACCACCAGAGCCAGCGCCAGCACGAGCAGCGTGACGATCGCCAGGAGAGCTCTGCGGGCGCGCACCGACATGGCTTTCTGCAGAGTACGTGGCGGGTGGGCGCACGCGAGCAGCAGGCGTATCGTGCGCCTGTCGAGACGCCCAAAATCGACCCGCCACGGCCGCAAACGGGCGCTATACTTTATGAAGTTCCATGAAATCCGACCATGATTTAGAGGTTTTCAGATGAGCGTCTCAGGCACCGAGCTGCTGCGGCGGGTCAAGAGCCGGATCGACGAGATCGATCCCTCCGAGGTCAAGGAGCTGATCGGGGAGGGCGTGCCGATCGTCGACGTGCGCGGCAGCGAAGAGTTCGCCACCGGCCACCTTCCCGGCGCCAAGAGCATTCCCCGCGGCCACCTGGAGTCGCGCATCGAGGCCGCCGTGCCCGATCGCTCGGCCCAGCTGATCCTGTACTGCGCCTCGGGCGTCCGCTCGGCCTACGCGGCGCGCACGCTCCAGGAGGACATGGGCTACGAGCACGTCCGCTCGATGACCGGCGGCATCACGCTGTGGAAGGACCGCGGCTACGAGGTCGAGATCCCCCGCGCGCTCTCCCCCGAACAGCGTGATCGCTATTCGCGACACCTGCTGATCCCCGAGATCGGCGCCGAGGGCCAGCAGAAGCTGCTCGACGCCAAGGTGCTGTTGCTCGGCGCCGGCGGGCTCGGCTCGCCGACCGCGCTCTACCTGGCGGCGGCCGGTGTCGGCACGCTCGGGATCGTCGACGACGACGAGGTTGACCTGTCCAACCTCCAGCGCCAGGTGATCCACTCCACCCAGCGGGTGGGCATCCCCAAGGTCGACTCCGCCGAGGAGTCGATCCGCGCGCTCAACCCCGACGTCGAGGTCGTCAAGCACCCGGTGCGGCTGAACGCCGAGAACATCATGGAGATCATCGAGGGCTGGGACGTGATCGTCAACGGCGTTGACAACTTCCCGACCCGCTACCTGCTCAACGACGCCAGCGTGCGCCTGCAGATCCCCGTGGTGTCCGCCTCGATCCTCGGCTTCGACGGCCAGCTGTCGGTCTTCAAGCCCTACGACGGCCCCTGCTACCGGTGCCTGTTCCGCGAGCCCCCGCCCGCCGAGCTGGCGCCCTCGTGCGGCGCCAACGGCGTGCTCGGTGTGCTCCCGGGCACGATGGGCCTGCTGCAGGCCACCGAGGTCGTCAAGCTGATCCTCGGCATCGGCGAGCCCGCGATCGGCCGGCTGCTCCTGTACGACGCGCTGGCCGCCACGCTGACCGAGGTCAAAGTCCACCGCGACCCCGAATGCCCGATCTGCTCGCGTGCCCCCGACGAGATCGCCGACGAAGAGATGGGCGTCTTCCCGGACTACGAGGCGTTCTGCGCCGCCGCGGGCTAGCGGCACGCTGGCACGGCGCCAGGCTGCGTCCTCGATCGCTCATGTGCAAGAAAGCACACTTCGCTCACTGCGTCCTTGCCTGTCTTGGCCATCGAGCCGCTAGCCGGGCTTCGTGCTAGCCAGGCTTCGTGCCAGCCGGGCTTCAGTGGGCCCGGCCTGCTAATCATTCCGCGATGGCAACGATCAAGATTCCGCCCGTGCTGCGCGCGTCGGTCGGCGGCGAGAAGCAGGTCCAGGCGAGCGGCGCAAGCGTGGGGGAGGTCCTGCGCGAGCTCGCCTCGAGCCACCCCGCCACCGAGAGCCAGCTGTTTTCTCCCGACGGCCAGCTCAACCGCTACGTCAACGTCTATCTCAACGACGAGGACGTGCGCGTGCTCGGCGGGCTCGACACCGCGGTCGCCGACGCCGACACGCTCGTGATCCTGCCGGCCATGGCCGGCGGGCGCTAGCGCGGGCGATCCGGGCAAGGCGCGCACCACCGGGGCGAGCCGCACAACGGGGCGCGCAGCCGGCTGTGACCGCGGTCAGGCCGCGATCTGCTCCGGCTGTGGCTCTCCGCTCGTGCCCGCGGCCGGCACGTGGCTCATCGCGTGCT
The DNA here is from genome assembly GCA_963713895.1 of uncultured Solirubrobacterales bacterium. GTDB lineage: Bacteria > Actinomycetota > Thermoleophilia > Solirubrobacterales > Solirubrobacteraceae > Palsa-744. The sequence continues at coordinate 930,553 of OY970210.1, forward strand.
CCGCCAGCGCGGTGATCGTCAACGACGGGTTCACGCCCACATTCGCCGGAATCGCCGCCCCGTCGCACACGAGCAGCTTCTCGTAGCCGAACACGCGCTGGCGCGCGTCGATCACGCCGCGCCCCGAGTCCGCTGCGATCACGGCGCCGCCGAGGATGTGGGCGGTCGTGGGCACGTTGAGCAGCGCCTCCATCACCGAGCTCTGCGCGGTTCCGCCGGTGCGCCGCGCGAACCATTCGGCCGCGCGGTTGGCCACGGGGATGAACGTCGGATTTGGCCGCGCGGGGTCCTGTTCGGTCGTCATCCGCAGCAGCCCGAACGGACCGCGGCGCGCGCGCAGCGCGATCGCGTTGTCGAGCGTCTGCATCACCAGGATGATGATCGTCCGCCGCGACCAGTGCTTGGGGAACATCGCCCGCGCAAACCGCCGCGGGTGCAGCGCGATCTGCGTCAGCAGCTTGAGCGGGCGCGTCACGCGCGTCCCGTCGCCGACGAGCAGCGTGTAGAAGCGGTGCATCGAGTCGCCGTCGTCGCCGTAGGTGACGGTCTCGATGTGGGTGTGCGCGTCGGGATAGATCGAGGAGCTGATCGCCACGCGCCTGATCAGATCGTCGGGGTAGTCCTCGGGGACCGTGACCGTCAAGATCGACTCGCTGTTGGTTCGCACCAGCTCGCCCAGCCGGGGGGAGATGCGGCCCAGCGACCCGTTCAGGCGGCAGCGCTGCAGCAGCCTGTTCGTGCCCAGGGCCCCGGCTGCCAGCACGACCCCGCGCGCGCGGTGCACCTGGCGATCCTTGTGAACCCACGCGCCCGAGCGCACCGATTCGACCTCGTAGCCCTCCTCGCCCGAGCCGGCGCCGAGCGGTCTGACATCCACGACGGTCCGTTCGGGCAGGACGCGCGCGCCGTGCTTCTCGGCGAAGTACAGGTAGTTCTTGACCAACGTGTTCTTCGCCCCGTGCGGGCAGCCCACCATGCAGCGCCCGCACAGCCTGCAGCCGGTACGGTCCGGCCCCTCGCCCCCGAAATACGGGTCGGGAACGGTCTGGCCCGGCGCGCCGAAGAACACCCCGACCGGCGTCTTGCGATAGCTCTCGCCGACGCCGAGCTCATCGCCCAGCTCGCGCAGCAGCTGGTCGGCGGGATCGTCATACGGGTTCTCGACCACGCCCAGCATGCGCTGCGCCTCGGCGTAGTGGGGCTCGAGCGCCGTCTCCCAGTCGTTCAGCCCCGCCCACTGCGGATCCTCGAAGAACTGCCGCGGGGGCACATACAGCGTGTTTGCATAGCCGAGACTGCCGCCACCCACGCCGCAGCCGGACACGACCGCCACGTCTTTGAAGATCGTCAGCCTGAAGATGCCCTTCATCCCGATGAACGGGTTCCAGGAATAGCGCCTGTTGTCCGAAGTCGAGGCCGGCAGCTCGTGGTCGGCGAAGCGCCTACCGCACTCGAGCACGCCCACCGTGTAGCCCTTCTCGGTCAGACGGAGAGCCGACACGCTGCCGCCGAAGCCCGAGCCGATCACCAGCCAGTCGAAGTCAAAGCTCTCGTCGTCGTCCATGCTCGGGGGCCTCGCTCGGGCTCGGGTCGGTAGGTGCTGCGGTCGCCCAGATCTTAGTGGGCGACTGGCTGGTTGGCCAGCCGGGTCGTGCCGGGTCCCTAGCCGCCGCCGCCTTCCACGATTTTCTCGGCGAACCGCAGCATCCCCAGCGTCACCCAAGGGAGCTGGTTGGCCCGCAGGCGCAGGCCGACGTTGCCGTCCGGTCCCGTCACCTCGACGAGCGTGATCACGCGGCCGATCTGGTAGTTGTCGCCGAAGTCTCGTTCGATGGCATCCATCTGATCGGCGACTTCCTGCATGAGCTTGGCTCGTGGGTCCGGCTGTGCACCGGTGTCGTCTGCGTCGTCACTTCCCGCCGCTGCCATCGGGACCTCCCCGTCGAAAGAACAAAGGAGGGCATCATGGCACCGAGCGCGAGCGCCTGGTTGCTTCCGTGAGGCGAGTGTCGTTGATCAGACCCCGCCTCGGCGTTTGCTCGATCGCTCGGCGACGAAGTCGGCCAACCCCGAGTGCGGTCCGCCGAGCCGACGGACGCGGGCCAGCAGTCCTGGCGGCGGCGCACCCTGGGCTATGACGATCGCGGGCAGAGACGATCTGAGTACCGGTGATCGACCCCAAGTTGACGCGATCCGGGGACCGAACAGAGTCAGATTGATTTCTCCTGGCAGTGCGGCACTTGGAGCGAGCACGCCGGCGTAGTTCAGTTCTCGCAGGCGTGCCCCCTCGTGCTGACACACGGCGTAGTCGTCGTCGACCAACGCTTCCGGGTCGAGGCCGGCCGCTTCCGCCTTCTCGATGGTCGAGTAATCGACGATCAGGTGGCAGCTCACTTCGACCGCCCACATCGACATGCTGACCATCGCCACCTGTTCCTCCGTTTCGAGCTCTTCCGCGCGAATCAGCTCCGCCCACGCGCCGTGGGCGCTCCTCGAGAGGTATTGGACGGGACCTTCGCCGCGGGCGTGCCACCGGCCCGAGCGGCTATTTTCGCGCGCCCAAAAGGGTGTGTCGTAGCTCGAGAAGCGGTAGAAGGTCGCGTTGATGTCGACGGTTGTGGGCCCTGGGTCAGGCGGCATGCTGGGCCCGTCCTTCCCGCGCGAGGCCGAGAAGCGTCTGCTCGAGGCCGGGTTCCGACATCACATTGATGGGCGCATGTCCATCCAGTTGAGCGCGCTTGCGATCGAACCAGGCGATCGTGCCCTCGGGGGTCCACGTGTAGCGCAGGAGCTTGACCAGTCTCGCCGCGAGCACGAGCTGCCGTGGCGGAATGCCGCCCTGCTTGCCGAGTCGTTCGAAGTGGCGGGTAGAGAGACCCGCGATCCGTGCCTGATCGGCTTGTCTGACGCGAGGCAGTGCCTGCTTCATGTATGCGACGAGGGGTCTGGCGTCGTCCTCGCGACAGCCCACATGCTCATCGAGTGCGTCCCGGATGATGTGGCGTACGGCGTCCGACTGAACAAAGAATCGATCGAGCGCGTCAAGTGGACGCGCGGGGTCTATCGCCTCCAGCTCGGCGAGCAGATTGATGATGATCCCCCGGATCTCGGCGACCGCTTCGCGGTCGAGCTGCGGTGGCAGTTCGTTGCTGAGCTGGACCGACAGCCGCTTTGCCGTCTCGACCCAGCGAGCGACGTAGTCGGGATCGATCAGGTCTGCACCGTTCGCCTCCGTTTCGACCTGTTCGCGAAGATCTGCAAGCCCATCGCTGAACCGCTGCTCCAAGTCGGCGAGGGCATCCGCCCGGTCAAGAACCAGCGTTGTCACGTGGCATCCCGAATGTCGTCCTCATGTCGTATCTCTTCGTCAAGATGACGCCATAATAGCGCGCCTGCCTCGTGAAAGAGGACAGCGGTCCGCCACTGCGCCTCGGTCGCGAGGGCGATGTCCAGCCGAGGCGACATTTCACCGCCGACGCTTCTATCCCAACGGCCCTCGGTGTCGCTATATTCCGTGAAGTAATGGCGGTGGAGAGGCTGAGAAACCGGCCCTGCGGCGGCCGCTACGGGGATGTCGTACAGTCGATCGGCAACACGCCGCTCGTCGAGCTCCCGCGCCTGTCGCCCAAGCCCGGCGTGCGTATCTGGGCGAAGCTCGAGTGCCGCAACCCCACCGGCTCGGTCAAGGATCGCGTCGCGCGCGCCCTGATCGAAGACGGGGAGGAGAAAGGCGCCCTCTCGCCCGGTCAGACGATCCTCGAACCGACCTCTGGCAACACGGGCATCTCGCTCGCGATGATCTGCGCGCGCAAGGGCTACCGGCTGAAGGTCGTCATGCCGGAGAACGTCACGCCCGAGCGCACGCAGCTGCTGCAGATGTACGGCGCCGAGATCGTCTACTCGCCCGGCTCGGAGGGGTCGAACGGCGCCGTCGCGAAGGCGCTCGCGATGGCCGCGCAGGACGCCAGCTGCTACATGCCCTACCAGTACGGCAACCAGGCCAACCCGAACGCCCACTACAACGGCACTGCGCTGGAGATCCTCGAAGAGCTCGACGAGGTCTCGGCGTTCGTCGCCGGGCTCGGCACGGGGGGAACCCTGATGGGCAACGGCCGCCGCCTGAAGGAGACGTTCGGCGACGCCGTCAAGATCGTCGCCGCCGAGCCCATGCAGGGCGAGCCCGTGCAGGGCCTGCGCTCGCTCGATGACGGCTTCATCCCGCCGATCATCGATCTGTCGCTGCTCGACCGCAAGATCTTCGTCACCAACCGCGACGCGATCGTCTGGACGCGCAAGCTGCTCGACGTCGAGGGCCTGTTCGCGGGCGTCTCAACCGGCGCGATCGCCAGCATCGCGGTGCGCATCGCCGGCGAGCTCGAAGAGGGCAACGTCGTGTTCGTGGTCGCCGACGACGGCTGGAAGTACCTATCGAGCGGCATCTACACGCTGCCCGTCGACGAGATCGAGAATCTCGAATCGACCGTGTGGTGGTGACCCTACTAGGCGGCGCGCCCGTTCAGCGAGGCCGGACGTGAGGATCTCGGACGAGCTGCTCGACGAGCTCACGGCGCACGTGCTCGAAGACCCCGTCAACGAGATCTGCGGCGTCGTCGCCGTCGACGCCGATGGATCCGAGCCCGGGATGGCCCATGCGGTGGAGGTGTACCGCGCGGCCAACAGTCACGCCAGCCCGATAAGGTTCGAGATCGAGCCCGCCGAACTGCTGAAGATGCACAACGAGATCGAGCACCGCGGAGGCCGGATCGGCGCGATCTACCACTCGCACGTGCGCAGCAGGCCCTATCCGTCACAGACCGACATCAACTTCGCCGCCAACTGGCCGGGCGTCGAGTGGATCATCGTCGGCCTCGTCGATCCCGGCAGGCCCGAGATCCGCTCGTACCTGATCGAGCAGGGGCAGGTGCGCGAGGTCGCGCTCGAACGCCAGTAGCCGGAGCGAAAGACGCGAGGCGACAGCGACCATGACCTCCCGCACGCAGCTCCTGGTCTGTCCCTCGTGCGCGCTCGAGCACCCTCCCAACGAGCGCTTCTGCGAATCCTGCGGCATGCCGCTCGTACAGCTCGGCCAGGAGCGGCTCGACGCCAGCGAGCGCCAGCAGCGAGCCCGCAAGATCAAGCCCCAATACACCGAAGGCGAGCTCGTGCCGGTGGCGCGTGCCAGCGACCAGCCCCAGGCGGAGTTCATCGCGAACCTGCTGCTCGAGGAGGGCATTCCCTGCCTGCTGCGCAACCAGATCGGCGGCTACTCGCCGATGATCGGCCCGCGCGAGATCCTAGTGCCGGAATCCGGTGTGCAGGCCGCCCGCGAGGCGTTGCGAGCACCGAAGCGGGCCTCGGGTGGCGCGTCGGACTCGGGCGATGCGCCGGGCTCGGACGATGCGCCGGGCTCGGGTGGCGCGGCGGGTCCGGGCGACGCGTCGGATTCAGGCGATGCGTCGGGCTCGGGCGATGCGTCGGGCTCGGGCGATGCGTCGGGCTCGGGCGGCGCGTCGGACTCGGGCGGCGCGCCAGGCTCTGGTGGCGCCGCCCCGGCCGTCTAGACTAGTACCGGTGCGTCGGCTTCGCCGATGATCGCGCCGATCTCTTCAGACGCGCGCTCGAACTCCGCGTCCGACAGCACCGGAGTGCCCTCGAACGGGAGTTCGCGCTGGAGCTCGACCCACGCCTGGGACGGGCTGAACTCGTCCTTGACCTTGACTGTGACCGGGCGCGGAATGCGATAAGTGCGCAGCAGCAGCACATGGAGCGGCTGCTGGCGGCGCCAGCCCAGGCGCCGTTCGGCGTAGCTCGGCGTCCACACGTAGAACGGCGACAGCGCGTTGACGCCGCGAGGGTCGCTGATCGTGAAGTGCCCCGCCACCTCGGCCCACGCGCGGATCCGCACGCGATCGGGCTGCTGGACCGGAATGCCGGACGTGAACGCGTGCAGCGGCGGCTCGCCATCGCTCCACACGCCCTCCTCGAGCGCCCGCCTCAGCTCGGGCTGGTGGGACTCGCGCACCAGATCGCCGCTCTGGTTATCAAAGGTCGGATACAGGAAGAAGCGCTCGTGCGCGAGCCGAAACGGCTTACCCGGTTCGCGCAGCACCCCCTTGCGGAGGGTCAGCAGCTGCTCGCCTTCCGCGAGCGCGCGAACGGTTACAGCCCATTCTCTAAGAGCAATTGGCATGGCAGGACCTGGGGGGAGATCAGCTATGAGGAGAACGAAACGAGAACGTCTCTATGTGGCCGACTGCCGCCCGGAAACGCTGGGTGGCTGCGACGGCAAGTGCGTTAAAGATACGAAATCCTGATCGAAATCCCAAATCCCCCGCAAATCGATACGTTTTTACGACTCCCGCGAGGGCATGCGAGGCGGACTCTCGGCCGGTCGTAGTTAGGAGCGAGGCGGACTCTCCGCCGGCCCGTAGCCGCCTCCGCCGGGGGTTTCGATGCGCAGGCGCCCGCCCTCACGCAGCAGCCCGCTGAGCTTGCCCGGGATCGCCTTGCCGTCGAGCAGATCGCGCCCGCGCAGCCCGTCCTCGCCACCCGCCGCGCCGCGCGGAGCATGGCGGCGACGCTCGGCGATCAGCGAGAACGTCAGCTCGCGGAGCGCCTCGATCTCCCGCACCACGCCGTCGCCGCCGCGATGCGCGCCCGCGCCGCCCGAGCCCCTGCGCAGCGCGTATTCGACCACGCGCAGCGGGAATTCACGCTCGAGCGCCTCCACGGGCGTGTTCAGCGTGTTGCTCATCGCCACGTGCACCCCGCTGGGCCCGTCCGCGTCAGCGCACGCCCCCTGGCCGCCGCCAAGCGTCTCGTAGTAGGCGAACGCCCGGTCGCCGAGCGTCAGATTGTTCATCGTCCCCTGCCCCAGGGCCCGGCCGAAGGCCGCCAGCACGAGGTCCGCCACGCGCGAGCTCGTCTCGACGTTGCCCGCCGCGACCGCGGGGGCGTCGGGCCCGCCCGACATGCCCGTGGACCTATGCGGGCTCGTGAATCTGCCCGACGGGCCCGTGAATGTCCGCGGGTGGCCCGTGGACGTGCGCGTGTCCGCGGATCTGCGCGGATCGCTGCTTCCCGTCGGAGACGCGACGGCGTTCAGGATCGAGCCCTCCGGCGCGATGATCTCGATCGGACGGTACGCGCCCGCCGAGGGGGGAATGTCCGGGTCGGTCAGCACGCGCACCGCAAACAGGCATGCCGAGCGTGTCACCGCCAGCGGACAGTTGAGATTGCCCTCGTGGCGCCCGGCGCTGCCACTGAAATCGAGCGTCAGCCGGTCCCCCCAGACCGTCGCTCGCACCCGCAGCAGGAGATCGCCGCCCGGCGCCTCGAGCACGTCCTCGGCGGTGCGCACGCCGTCGCCGAGCGCCGTGATGCACGCGCGCGCGCGCCGCTCCGCGTAGTCGAGCACGGCGCCTGTGCCCTCGTGCAGCCTGTGCGGTCCGAGCCGCGCCGCGAGCTCCCTCAGGCGCTGCGCCCCGAGCCGGTTTGCCGCCAGTTGCGCGCGCAGGTCCGCTTCGCGCTCGGCCGGCTGGCGCATCTGGCCGGATATCTCGCTCAGCGCCGCCGCGTCCAGGCGCGTGGGGGCGATCACCACGCCCTCCTCGGCGAGCGTCCGGCTGTCCGCCGGCATCGAGCCGGGGATCCGCCCGCCCACGTCGGCGTGATGCGCGCGGTTGGCGGCAAACCCCAGCAGCTCGCCACCTTCGGCGGCCAGGACCGGCGTGATCACCGTGATGTCGGGCAGGTGTGTCCCGCCAGCGAACGGATCGTTCAGCACCCACGACGCGCCGTCGCGATGATCCTCGCCGAGCACCGCCTGCACCGCCGCCGGCATCGAGCCCAGATGCACGGGGATGTGCTCGGCCTGCATCGTCATCTCGCCCTCGGGATCGAACAGCGCCGTCGAGGCATCGCGCCGCTCCTTGATGTTCGATGAATGCGCCGAGCGGATCAGCACGGCGCCCATCTCCTCGCAGGCCGCCCGCAGAGCCCCGCTCAGCACCTGCAGCTCGATCGGGTCGAGCCTGCTCATGCGCGTCCCAGGCGTACGCTTCCCCACTCGTCCACGCTCCCCACCCAGCCCTCGGCGACCCACACGGTGGCCTCCGGCAGGGCATGCGTCGCGGGTCCCTGCAGTTGTGCGCCGGCCGCGCCCGTCCGTTTCAGTCGCGGCCGCGGCGCCTCGCCCCAGGCCGACGCCCTGATCGTGACGAGCTCCACCTCGGCGTCGTCGTCGCGATATCCGTAGCGCTGTTCGTGCAGGCGCGCGAACTCCTCGCGCACCAGCCGTGGATCCGAGGAGTCCGTCTCGACGGGGAGCTCGAACGACTGGCCGCGATAGCGCAGCTCATACACCGTGCGCCTGCGCGACTCCTCGGCGCCCAACTCGACCCGCGCCCGCGCCGCCAGCTCGTCGCGCGCCCCCGCGATCCGCTCGCTCGTCAGCGTCTCTCCCTGCAGCATCACCGTACGCGACACGTCGCGCCGCGGCGAGCCCGCCGCCAGGCCCAGCGCACACAGCACCCCCGCGCTACCCGGGCAGATGATGTGGGCGATGCCCAGCTCCTGCGCGAGCGCGCAGCAGTGCAGCGGGCCCGCGCCGCCGAATGCCATCAGCGTGAACCCGCGCGGGTCCACGCCGCGCTCCACCGTGACCCTGCGCATCGCTCGCAGCATCTCCGCCTCGGCCACGCGCACGATGCCAGCCGCGCATTCGTCCGTGGCCAATCCCAGCGACCCGGCCAGCTCGCCGACCACACGCTCGGCGGCGTCGCGATCGAGCCGCACGCCTCCCGCGAGCAGGCCGTGCGCGGGCAGGCGCCCCAGCAGCAGGTTCGCGTCCGTAACGGTCGGGCGCTCGCCGCCGCGCCCGTAGCAGGCCGGTCCCGGCACCGCTCCCGCCGACTGCGGTCCCACGCGCAGGGCCCCACCCGCGTCGCGCCAGGCGATCGAGCCGCCGCCCGCTCCGACCGTCTCGATGTCCAGCGCCGGCAGCGCCAGCGGACGCCCCGCGATCGCGCGCTGTGCCGTCTCCGCGACGGCTCCGCTCGAGATCACGCACACATCGCACGAGGTCCCGCCCATGTCCAGGCACAGGACATCCCGCGCGCCCGCCAGGCTCGCCAGCAGCGCCGCGCCCGTCACTCCACCCGCCGGGCCCGAAAGCACCGTCACGGCGGCATGCGCGGCGGCGCGTTCGATCGAGGTCAGCCCGCCCGAGGACTGCATGATCTGCGGCTCACGCAGCCCGCGCGCGCGACACTCCCGCGCCAGCCTGCGCAGATACGAGCCCACCACCGGCGACAGCGCCGCGTCGAGCACCGTCGTCGCCGTCCGCTCGTACTCGCGAAAAGTGCCCACCAGCTCGCTCGACAGTGACACGTGCGTGTCCGCGCCAAGGCGCTCGCGCAGCAGCTCGCCGAGCGTTCGCTCGTGCTGCGGATACGCGTAGGAATGCAGCAGCGACACCGCCACAGCCTGCGGCCGCGCCGTCTCGAGCGCTTGCACAAGGGCCCGCGCGTGCCGATCGCCGAGCGCCACCAGCGGGCCCTCCGGGCCGCAGCGCTCGCGCGCCCCAAAGCGCAGCTCTGCATCCACCAGCGGCCGCGGCGCCGCCGCGCAGAGCCGGTACAGGCTCGCGCGGGCCTGGCGCCCAAGCTCGATCACATCGGTGAACCCAGCCGTCGCGATCAACGCCGTGCGCGCGTAACTGCCCTCCAGCAGCGCATTCGTCGCCACCGTCATCCCGTGCGCAAACCGCTCCACCGACGACACCGGCGACCCAGCTCGGGCCAACACCACGCGCACCGCCTCCAGTACGCCCAGCGCCTGGTCCTGGGGGGTCGTCGCGACCTTCGCGCTGTACACCTCGCCGGCGGCGTCCAGCAGCACGGCATCGGTGAACGTGCCTCCCACGTCGACCCCGACCAGCATGGGCAGAGCCTACGAGGTGGGGCCGAAGATCAACGCATCGAGCTGGGCGGGCCCAGCGCCGGCGCGCCCGACCACGGCTGACCTGTCGCAGGATCCGTCCACATCCGTATCGGGTCGCGGCTGCAGCTGGATCCCGTGATCGGGTGTGCGCCCGCTCAGGCCGCCGCCAGCTCCTGATCCTCGGTTTCGGCGAGATGCTGGTGGGACGGGCAGTACCCGTTGTGGGGCAGCGGCACCCGCTGGCAGGCCGAGCCTTTGCGTGTCGTCGCCCGGCAGCGCGGGCGCTCGCCGCTCACGGCCGTATACGCCGCCACCGGGTTTTCGGACAGATACCAGTCCGCATAACCGATATATCGCGCGACCACGCGATAGACGTGGCCCTGCTCGCTCATCGGAAAGTAGTTGCGTACGTCGCAGAACAACGTTCGCGCCGGATGCGCGAAGTAGTGGCGGTCGGTCGCCATCCGCTTGACCACGGTCTCGCACGCCCGCAGCACTTCTTCGTGATTGGCGCCCGGCGATGCGCTGGGCGTGGGTGGAAGCACGTACGGCGCGAGCTCCCGGTAGATAGCCCTGCTGAACTGGTACATGGCGTAACGTGGCTCTCCTTCATCCGTCTGATCGCTTTGAGCACGCCCGCCGTAACCAAAGACCCCGATCACCCCCCTTCCTTTCACGAGCACCAACACACCGCCTACCACAAACGATGCGGTCTCGCGCCGGTGCTTTTACCCGCGCCGGGCGCCCAATACACCCGGATCGGGCCGCCTGCCCGGATCCGCGACCGATCTACCCGGCCCCGCCCGCCCGCCCCGCCCGGCCCGCTCGAGACTGCGGAGCAGCTTATTCCCAGGTCTCCCACGCCACCTCGTGCTCGGCTCCGAGCACCGCGTGGCGCAGATCGAGCCGCGGATCCCGCTGCGGATAGTCGGCGCGTAGGTGGGCACCGCGGCTCTCCTCGCGGGCCAGCGCGCAGCGCGCGATCATGCGCGCGAGCGGGTGTGCGTCATCGAGCAGACGCTCCAAGCCCTCGGCGCTGCGCTCGATCCCGGCCTCGCTCCACAGCGCCTGCCGCGTCGCCGGCTCGACAGGGGGCGGTCCCGTGATCTCGAGCGCAGCCTCGAGGTCCTCGGCCCCGCCGGCGCGCTGCGCCGGCTCGGACAGCGCCGCGGCAACCGCGCGCCGCGCGAATACGAGGCACTCACTCAGCGAGTTCGACGCCAACCTGTTCGCGCCGTGGAGGCCCGTGCACGAGACCTCTCCTACGGCATACAGCCCCGGAACGCCCGAGCGCGCCTGCAGGTCCACCTCGATGCCCCCCATCAGGTAGTGGGCGGCCGGCGCCACCGGCACGAGCTCGCGCGCCGGGTCCAGGCCGACCTCGCGCAGGGCCGCAAACACGTTCGGGAAGCGCCCGGCGTCGATCGCGCGCATGTCCAAGCCGACGGCCGTCGCGCCCGTTGCGCGCAGCCGCGCCTGGATCGCCCGCGAGACCTCGTCACGTGGCGCCAGCTCATCGACGAATCGATCGCCCGTCTCGCGGTCGTGCAAGGTCGCGCCCTCACCGCGGATCGCCTCGGTGATCAGAAACCCTTCCCGTCCCGGCACCCCGATCACCGCGGTCGGGTGAAACTGCAGCAGCTCGAGGTCCGCCAGCCGCGCGCCAGCCACGTGCGCCAGCAGCAGCCCACTGCCCCGGGAGCCGGGCGGGTTGGTCGTGCGCTGCCACAACGCGGCCCCGCCGCCGGTCGCGAGGATCACCGCGCGCGCCGCAATCGCCTCGCACTCAACCGCCTGGCCCTCGATCGCAGGCCCCTCGCCCTCAGGCGCCTCGGCCGCAATCGTCGCGGGTTGCAAGCTCTCGCAGATCACGCCTCTGCAGCGGCCCTCGCCACGATCGATCCACAGCGCCCGCGCCCGTACGCCCTCGAGCACCCTCACCAGCTCGTCACCTGCGGCCAGCGCCGAGAGCTGGCGTGCCAGGCGCCGGCCCGTGGCGCTGCCTCCGGCGTGCACGATCCGACGCACCGAGTGACCTCCCTCCAATCCGAGCGCCAAGCGCCCGAAGCGGTCGCCGTCGAAGCGCACTCCGAGCGACTGCAGGTCGCCCACGCAGGCGGGCGCCTCGTGCACGAGGATCTCCGCCGCCGAAGCCCTGACGAGGCCGCGGCCGGCTCGGATCGTGTCGGCCAGGTGGAGCTCCGGGCTGTCTTCGTCCGCCAGCGCCGCCGCCAACCCGCCCTGGGCCCAGTAGCTCGCGGTGCGTGCCAGCGGGCTCGCCGAGATCAGCGTCACCCGCGCTCCCGCGCGCGCCGCGCACAGCGCCGCGTACAGCCCTGCAGCGCCTGCTCCGACGACCGCGACGTCGGCCGCCCGCGCCGCCGAAACCGATCGCACGTTCACGGCCGCCATCGCCCCCCGGCCAGCACCGCCGTGCGTGCCGCGCTACTTGCCGCCGCGCGGCACGAAACCGGCTTTGCGCAGGGCTTGTTCGGTACCCGGCGCCAGGCTGTGGCCGCCGGTGCCGGGCCGGCTCCCCGCCGTGCCGGGCGTGCTCGCGCCCGTGCCGCCCGCGGTGCCCGACGGTGAGATCGTCGTCGGCGTCCCCGGGTTGATCGCGCCCGGCGTCGCGGGCGCCGTCACGCCGCCGACGCCGACGCCCGGGCTGGCTCCGGTCGCCGCCCCGGTTTCAGCTGCCCCGCCAAGTCCGAGCGCTGGAGTCGCGATCGTGCGCGTGATCACGCGCGGCGCCGCGCTCGACCCCGATGGTCCCGTGAGGCTCACCAGCGCCGCCGCCAGCGCTCCCAGCGCCAGCGCCACAACCAGCGCGAGCGCGAGGATCGGCGTCCTCCAGTTGGCCGGCGCCGCCAGCCGCGTCCGCGCCGCCGCTCCACACCCCAGGCACCACTCCTGGTCCGCCTGCAGCGGCGTCCCACACAGCGGGCAGGCCGCGTCGACGACCGGCCGCCGCGCCTGCGCCGGATCCACGCTCGCCGCTGTCGCGCCCGCAAGCTCGCTGCTCGGCGTCGCGGCGACGCTCACGAGCTCTCGATCGGCGGTCTGAGGATCTCGGTCGAATCATCGACCGACGTTCCCGGCTTCGCACGCGAGCCTTTGCCGGTGCTTGTCTCGCTCGGTCCCGCCGCCTTCGCCGGCGCCGCTGTTGCCCGGGGCTTCGACGGCAGGCTGCTGCCAGGCGCGGCGGTGGGCTGCGCGCTGAGCGGCGGAGCGGACGGCGACTGCGCGAACGAGGGCGCCCCCGGTGGCGGGGCGGCGAACTGGGGTCCGACCTGCGCCGGTGGCGTGAACGGGGGACCGGCCTGCGCTGGAGGCGTGAACGGGGGACCGGCCTGCGCTGGAGGCGTGACCGGGGCACCGGCCTGGGCCGTCCCGGCTGGGGTCATCGGCGGCTGGGCCGGCGCCGCGGCGCTCGCGACCGGGCGCTCCGCTCCCGGGTCCATCGCCAGGCCGCAGTTCGGGCAGAAGCGGTCGTCGCTGCCGTGGATCGCCGCGCAGCGCGGGCAGGCCGCCACCCCGGCTTCGCGCAGCACGGTCACCGGCTGGTGCTCGGCAAGCGCCGATTCCAGTCCTCGCAGCTCGTTGTCGATGCGCGCGATCGTCTCGAGCTTCGCCAGCACGAGCGCATCGTTGCGCTGTCCAAAGCGGTGCAGGCTGTAGACGAGACCCCCGAGATCGCGATATGCGAGCTCGCGCGCCTTGCGCAGGAACCGCGCGCGGCGGCGCATGCGCCCGCGCGCACCGAATCCGGGCGTGCCCGGGGCGTTCTCCGTCGCGCCCGCCGGGCTCTCGTAGCCGAGTCCAGGCGTGCCCGCTGCGGGCCCCTCGCCGGCGGGCGGTTGCTCCCCGTTCGCCGGACTCGTGGCTTGGCTGTACTCCATCGACCTACCAATGCTATCCAGCGCCATCGACCTACCAATGCTATCCCGCGCGCTGCAGCGCCGCGCGCCATGCGGCCGCGACGCGCTCAGCCATCACCTGCGCCGAGAACGGCTGGGCATGAGCTCTGCCGGCGATCCGGGGGTCGGCGGCGCGCACGTGCGGCTCGAGCGCGGCAGCCCACACGGCGAGCTCGAATGGCGCGCACAGCGCGCCCGTCACGCCCGCCAGCGCCTGCGCGTGCACGCCCACCGGCGTCGCCAGCACCGGCACGTCGCAGGCAAGCGCCTCGAGGGCCGCCAGGCCGAAGCCCTCTCGCTCGGACGGAATCAGTACGGCGCTCGCCGCGTTCACCCACAACGGCACCAGCGCCGGGTCGACTCCGCCGAGCGTGCGCAGCTCCACGCCCACCGCGGCCGCCAGCGCCTGCGCGCGATCGAAGCGCTTCTCGGCTCGCTCCGGGCCGGCGGCGAACAGGACGAAGGGACGCCCCGACGGCAGCCCCAGCCGCGCACGCGCCGCGCTTCGCGGGAGCGGATGGAAGCGCTCGAGATCGACGCCGCACGGCAGCACCTGCGCCCGGGCGCGCGCCGAGCCCTGTGGCAGCTCGCCGAGCAGTCGCTCTGACGCGACGGCGACGATGTCCATCAACGGCAAAGCCATGCGCGTGAGCACGCGCGTGCGTGGGTGATGCAGGTCGGTGCCGTGCAGCGTCAGAGCGCGCACGCGCGCTCTCACCGCCAGCGCGGGCCAGGCGGTCAAGCCGAAGTGCGCATGCACCACGTCGAAGCGCTCGCCCGCGAAGCGCCGCCGCAGCGCCCCGCTGTCGCGCGCCAGCGCACGCGCGCCCTGCGCCAGCTCGCGCAGCTCGATCTGCACGCCGTCGAGGCTCGGCAGCCGACGCAGCGCCTCGACCTGGTCGCGCACGAACCTGCCGCGCTCCGGATGGGCCGCCGAGGGCCGCATGTTCGAGACCACGAGCGCACGCATCCGCCGCGGACGGTACCTGTCCAGCGCTGTGGAATGATGGCCGCGATGCAGAGCCCCTCTGTGGGACCCGATCCACGCACGCGCCCGATCGCGGTGTTCGATTCCGGTGTCGGTGGACTCACCGTGTTGCATGAGCTGCTCGTGCGCCTGCCGCGCGAGGACTTCCTGTATCTCGGCGACACCGCGCGTTTTCCCTACGGCGAACGCTCGCGTGCCGAGCTCGAGCGCTTCGCGGCCGAGATCGCCGAGGAGCTGCTGCGCCGCCGCGCCAAGCTGCTCGTGGTCGCCTGCAACTCCGCCACCTCGGCGGCTATGCCGGGCCTCGTCGCGCGCATGCGCCAGACCACGCTGGGCATCGACGTGCTCGGTGTCGTCACGCCGGAGGCGCTGCAGGCGGTCGCGGCGACCCGCAGCGGACGCATCGGACTGCTCGCCACCCCCACGACCGTCGCCAGCGGAGCCTACGAGCGAGCCATCACCGCGGTCGACCCGCACGTCACGCTTCACGCCGTCCCGTGCCCGACGCTCGCTTCGATCATCCAGGACGGCCAGCAGTTCGACGAGCGCGCCGTCGAGACCGTTCGCGCGGCCTGCGAGCCGCTGCGTGCGGCCGATGTCGACACCGTGATCCTCGGCTGCACCCACTACCCGCTGATCGGCCACATGCTCCAGCGCATGCTCGGTCCGGACGTCACGCTCGTGACCTCCGGCGCCGCGCTCGCGCGCCAGGTCGAGCACGCGCTCAGCACGCGCAACCTCAGTCGCATGGGCGATGAGGCGACGGGCGCGGAAGGGGGTCGCGGCCACAGTGAGCGGGGCACTGGACGCGGGGAAGAGGGCGGCGGACGCCGGGAAGAGCGCGGCGGACATGGGGGAGAGGGCGGCGGACATACGCGAGACTACGAGCAGGGTGAGTACCGATTCCTGTGCACCGGCGACGTCCACGCCTTCCGGGAGCTCGGCACGCGCTTTCTGCAGATGCCGATGACCGCCGTCGAGCCCGTTCAGCTCGAGGCCGTCGAGGCAGTGGCGTGATCCGCGCGGGCACGTGAGCGGATCCCGCAGCGACGGCCGCTCGCCCGACGGGCTGCGTCCGACCACGATCGAGCCCGGGTTCGTGCGCACCGCGACGGGCTCGGCGCTGATCTCGATGGGCGAGACCCGCGTCATCTGCACGGCCTCCGCCCAGGACACGCTCCCACGCTGGCTGACGGGCAAGGGCAGAGGCTGGGTCACCGCCGAGTACGCCATGCTGCCCGCCTCGAC
The DNA here is from genome assembly GCA_963713895.1 of uncultured Solirubrobacterales bacterium. Taxonomy (GTDB): domain Bacteria; phylum Actinomycetota; class Thermoleophilia; order Solirubrobacterales; family Solirubrobacteraceae; genus Palsa-744. Next base: position 946,648 of record OY970210.1, read on the forward strand.
CGGCGATCGCAAGCCGCGCGACATCGCCAGGGGCCGCCTCGACGGCCGCAGCGTCGAGATCCAGCGCCTGATCGGGCGCTCGCTCCGCGGCGTCGTGGACTTCGAGGCGCTCGGCGAACGCACCGTGTATCTCGACTGCGACGTGCTGCAAGCCGACGGCGGCACCCGCTGCGCCTCGATCACCGGCGCCTACGTGGCGTTCGCGCTCGCCTGCGCCAGGCTACGCGATGAGGACAAGCTCCGGCGCAGCCCCCTGAGCGGCGCGGTCGCGGCCGTCTCGTGCGGAATCGTCGGCGCCCAGGCCCGCCTTGACCTCGACTACGGCGAGGACTCGAACGCAGAAGTCGATGCCAACGTCGTGATGACCGGCGACGGCGGGCTCGTCGAGGTGCAGGCAACCGCCGAGCGCACGCCCCTCTCGCGTGCGCATCTCGATGAGCTGCTGGCCCTGGCCGCCAGAGGGATCGAGCAGCTGCGCGCGATCCAGGAGCAGGCGCTAGCCGCCGGCACGACCGCGTCATGAACGATCGGCGCCACGCTCCTCGGCGGCTGCTGCTCGCTACGCACAACCTCCACAAGCGGCGCGAGCTCGCGAGGCTCCTCGGCGCGAATGGCTTGGGGGGGTGGGAGCTCGACGCGCTGCCCGACGATGTCGAGCTGCCGCCCGAGGAGGGCGACACGTTCACCGAGAACGCGCTCAGCAAGGCGCGCGCCGCCGCCGCTGCGACCGGGCGCGTCAGCATCGCCGACGACTCCGGCATCGAGGCCGCCGCCCTCGCCGGACGGCCCGGAGTGCGCTCGGCGCGCTACGCGCGCGAGGGCGCCAGCGATGTCGAGAACCTCGACAAGCTCTTGCGCGAAGCGCCTGTGGGCAGCGCGCTGCGCTACGTGTGCGTGGTCGCCTACGTGGAGCCTGGTGGCGCGCTCGAGCGGGTGTTCGAGGGCGATTGCACCGGCACGCTCGCCGCCGATCCTCGTGGTGAGCGCGGCTTCGGGTACGACCCGGCCTTCGTCCCCGACGAGCCGCCCGGCCGCGAGACGATGGCCGAGCTCAGCGACGAGCAGAAGGATGCCATCAGCCACCGCGGCCGTGCCGCGCGTGCGCTCGCGAGCTGGCTCGGAAACTCCAAGAGAGGCTCACGAGCCCCGTAGCCGGCTCGAGGCCGCCTAGAACAGGTTGATGGCCGCCGCCGCCCCGACCGCCGCCGAAACGCCGGCGTAGCCCTTGTAGCCCGCCAGCAGCAGCAGGAAGGCCGTCAGCGCCGCGACCAGCACGGTGACGGTCCATGCGACCCGTTCGAAGGTCATCTTCGTATTGTCGCCAATCGTGCGGTCGCGGCCCCGCTGCAGGGGCCGTCGAGGCGCCCAGCCGTCCGCGAACGTTGTTAGCTTCACAACAACGTTTCACGAAACGAGGAGGGCGAAGTGACGAGGTCCGAGCTGGTCGACCAGGTCGCCGATCGAAGTGGCTTGACGAAAAGCGACAGCGCGCGTGCCGTGGATGCGTTGCTCGAGACGGTCGAGGACGCCCTGCGGCGCGGCAGCGAGGTCACGCTGTCGGGTTTCGGCAAGTTCCACGTCGGTCAGCGCGGCGCCCGGCAGGGCGTGAACCCACGCACCGGCGAGCGCATCCAGATCGCGGCTTCGCGCGTGCCGCGCTTCACGGCGGGCAGCGGCCTGAAGGCGGCTGTCAAGGGTCGCTAGCCTAGCCTCTGTGGCGCCGCCCGCCAAGCATTCCCCAGCGGCCGCGGCCGAAACGTTGATCTCCTTCGGCGATCTGCTCGCCGCGCGCGTCGAGGACCGCGAGTCCCAGCTCGTGATCGGACTGGACCCCGATCCAAGTGCCCTGTGGCCCGGCGTGGCCGACGGGCCCGCTCGATCGGCGCAGCCCGCGTTCGCCGATCCCGTGGCGAGCGCCGTGCTCGCGCACTGCAACGCGCTGATCGACGCGGTAGCGCCCGCCTGCGTGGCGGTCAAGCCACAACTTGCCTGCTTCGAGCGACTCGGTCACGCCGGGCGCATGCTGCTCGGAGCCGCCCTCGCGCATGCGCGCCAAGCGGGGCTGCTCGTGATCGCAGACGGTAAGCGCGGCGACATCGATGTGACCGCGCGCGCCTATGCGCAGGCGCTGTACGGCGGCGTCGAGACGCCGTTCGGAACGGTTGCCGGCCTCGGCGTCAACGCCGCCACCGTCAACCCGCTGATGGGCCGCGACGCGCTCGAGCCGTTCGTCAGCGCCGCCCGGGCGCGGGGCGCGGGCGTGCTCGCGCTCGTGCGAACGTCCAACCCCGGAGCCGCCGACGTGCAGGATCTGGAGCTCGCCGGCGGAGACGCGGTCTGGGAGCGACTGGCAAGCATCGTCGATGAGCTGGGCCGGCCGGGCATCGGCGCCTGCGGCCTCAGCGACGTCGGCGCGGTCCTCGGCGCCACGGTTCCTTGGCACCTCGCCCGCGCGCGCGAGCTGATGCCCCATGGCGTGCTGCTGCTCCCCGGCGTGGGCGCCCAGGGAGGTCGTGTGCAGGAGCTCGCGCCGGCATTCAGCATCGGCCGCGCGGGCGGGCTCGTCAGCGCCTCGCGCAGCATCGCCGGCGCCTATCAGGACCGTGGAGGCGAGCCTGCGGCGGCGGCGCGCGCCGAGGCCGAGCGGCTGCGCGCGCTGGCATGGGAGCTGGCCTGATCGAGCTCAGCTCGTCGTCCACTGGTCTGCGCGAACCCCCGAGCCGTCCGCTAGCCTAAGCAGCGAGCGCTGGGCGGTGGAGGTCGCCGGCGCCGGAAGATGGTTGGGAAGCTCCGATGATCATCACGGTCACGCTCAACGCGGCCATCGACAAGTCCCTGTCTGTGCCGAACTTTCGCATCGGACGCCGGCACCGGACCGTCGAGCAACGCACGATGGCGGGCGGCAAGGGCGTCAACATCGCGCGCACGCTGAAGACCCTCGGCCAGCCCGTGATCGCCACCGGGTTCGCCGGCGGCGCAACCGGCACGCACATCGTCGAGCAGCTCACCGACGAGTCGATCCTCAACGACTTCGTGCGCATTCGCGACGAGTCTCGCACCAACACCTCCGTGCTCGATCCCACCACCGGCGAGCAGACGGAGATCAACGAACGCGGCCCGTCCGTGTCCGAGCGCGAGATCGAGCTGTTTCGTGACAAGCTCCTGTATCTCGCCCGCGGGGCCGCGATCGTCGTGTTCGCCGGCTCGCTGCCGCCGGGCGTCGACCCCGAGCTGTACGCGTCGCTGATCCACGATCTCGCCCGCATGGAGGTCACGACCGTCGTCGACACCGACGGCGAGCCCATGCGTCACGCGGTTCGCGCCGAGCCCGACCTCGTCTCGCCCAACGTGCTCGAGGCCGAGGAGCTGATCGGGCATGAGTTCGCCGATGAGCAAGAGCGCTCGCTGGCGGTCCGCGAGATCGTGGCCCGCGGCCCGCGCGAGGCGATCATGACGCTCCCCGACGGCTGCTTCGCCCAGATTCTGGTCAACGGCCGGCCATGCCTGAAGCGCGTGCGCGTCACGCCCCGCGAGCCCGTCGCCCGACGCGGCTCCGGCGACGCCTTTCTCGCCGGCTACCTCGCCGCGCGCTACGAATCACGCGCTCCGGACCAATGCCTGCGCTTCGGCGTCGCATGTGGCGCGGAGTCCACCGGACGCCTCGGCGCCGGCCTGATCGACCCGCGCGAGGCTCGTCGCCTGCTCAGTGAGATCGAGCTGGTCAACATCGAGCTGCCGGCCGAGGTCGGCTGAGGGTCCCCGGGCTGCGAGCTCGGCCGACTCGGACGTGCCCGCGCGGCCGGCCAGATGCAGCTACCCGCCGGCGACGTCGCGGCGCAGGAACACCAGGTAGCCGGCGAACAGGGCCGGCACCGCGTACAGGGCACACAGCCACGCCGAATGCACGATCGGGGCCCAATCGGTGGGTGTTCGCAGCAGGCCCTGCCAGGCCTCGAACTGCTGGGTCAGCAAGTACGGCTGGGCGCCTTCCATGCCCGGTATGCCGGAGATGATGTCCAGCAGGATCACGCAACCGATCGTGCCCACGACGGCCGCGGCGCTGTTGCGCGTCACCGTCGAGAGCAGCACCCCGATGCTCGCGACGGCGAACAGCGGAATCAGGTAGATCGCGTTCGCGGCGAACACCAGCAGCAACGCTTCGGGCGCCGAGACGACCGTCCCCGAGAAGCTCTGCACAGAGTGAAAGCCCCACGATGCAACGCCCGCGACGGTCGCCACGGCGGCCGACAGGAACACCGCGATCGCCGCGTAGGTCCAGGCCGTCAACGTCTTCGCGGCGAACACCTGGCCGCGGTCCACGGAACGTGTGAGGATCGTCTTGAGGGTTCCGTTGCCATCCTCGTTGGCGACCACGTCGCCGGCCACCAGGGCGGCCACCAGCGGCAGCATGAACAGCACCAGAAACGTGAGCATCAGCACCGGTGTCGCCAGCCCGGACTGGGTGATCTGCGCGGCGAAGATGCTCTCGCCCGCGCGGCCATGGTGCTGGCGCACGCTCTGGAAGATCACGAAGAACAACGGCAGGATCACGATCAGCCCGAGCCCCAGGTACGTACGCTTCTGCGAGACGAGCTTGCGCAGCTCCCAGCGATACACGGTCAGCGTCGGCGGCCGCCTGAACGCGCGCGGCGGTGCCGTCAGCGGCGATGCGGAGGCGACAGTGTTCATCCTCGGGCCGCCGCCCGGTCGGCCTTTTTGATGGGGTTGGGCGACTTCGTGTCGCCCTTGACCGCACCTTCGGTGCTCATGCCACCGTGGCCTCGATCGCGCTGCTCGCGCCGTTGGCCGCGCCGGAGCCCTCGGTCAGCCTGAAGAACAGGTCCTCGAGCGTGGCCAGCTCCGGCGTCAGCGCGAGAATCCCGATTCCGGCCCGGCCCAGCGCAAGCGACAGCTGCGCGATGTCGCGCTCGTGCGCGTCCAGGACGAGACAGTGCTCGCCCGGGTGGACGTGCTCGATGCCGGGCTGCGCGCGCGCGACCTCAAGCGCGCGCTGGTCGTCGGTCGTGCGCAGCCGGTAGCCCGCGCCGCCCTGGCGGCGCAGGTCGGCCAGCGCACCCTCGTACACCACCCGCCCGCGGTCGACGATCGCGACCCGGTCGCAAAGGTCCTGCACCTCTGGCAGCTGGTGGCTCGAGAGCAGGACGGTGATCCCCTCGCCGGCGAGGCGCCGGATCAGCCCGCGCATGTCGCGCATCCCCGCCGGATCGAGGCCGGTGGCGGGCTCGTCGAGGATCAGCAGCCGCGGTCGCCGCAGCAGCGCCGCGGCGATGCCGAGGCGCTGGCGCATGCCGTGCGAGTAGCCGCCCACCTTGTGCTGCGCGCGGGCACTGAGCTCGACGACTCTCAGCACCTCCTCGATCCGCGCTCGCGCGTCGCCACCGTCGAGCGCGGCGAGCAGCTGGAGGTTCTTGCTCGCGCTGAGGTACGGGTAGAAGCGCGGCGCCTCGACGAACCCGGCGACTCCGTCGAGCGCTCGCGCGCCCGCGCGCACGGGATCGCGCCCGAACAGCTCGACACCGCCCTCGGTGGGCATGATCAGCCCGAGCGCCATGCGCAGCGTCGTCGTCTTGCCGGCGCCGTTCGGTCCCAAGAACCCATACACGTCGCCGGCGTGCACGTTCAGGTCCACGTGGTCGACCGCCAGCACCTCCTTGTAGCGCTTGACCAGCCCGCGCGCCTTCACCGGCTGGGCCTCGTCGAGCGCTTCGCGTGCCGGCTCGGGCTCGCCCGGGTCCTCAGCCGCTGGGCGCCGGGCGGCCCCGGCGGCGCTCTGGCTCACGAAACTACAGGCCTCGTGCGACTTCTTCGACCGCCGCGGCCGGAACGGCGCCGGCGACCACGTAGCGGACGCCGGCGCGCTCGAACGTCAGCAGCGTGCCGAGCTCGGTGCTCAGCTCGCTCGCGCTGGCTCCGTTGATCGTGACCTTAGGCAGCTCTCCCAGCTGTTCGGCGCTCTTGCCTTCTTCCTGCTTGGCCTTGCCTTCGAGCACCGCGATCGTGGCGGGCCCGTGGCCGTGGGTCGTGAGCTTGGGGCGTTCGTGTGCGACCGCGCCGCCGCTGCTGTCTTCGCCGTTCTTCGGGGCCAAGCTGCCTTCTTCGACCTTCGCGCCGGGCGGCGGGGTGAATTCGAACACCGAGCCTTCCACCGGCCCGTAGGAGATTTCGGTCGCCGCCAGTTCGAGCACCGGCGACGAGCTGGTCGAGGAGTAGATCGCGGCGCGCAGCGGCACGCCGTTGTCGGCATCCCAGGAAAGCTCGGCGCCGCCGAGCAGGCTGCCGCCTTCCTTCGGCGACAGCCGCAGCGTGTACGCGGGCCGGCCCGCGATGTCAGTGGGCATCGCCCCGGACACGTTTGCGTGCTGGCTCAGATGCGAGATCGCTTCTTCGATCTTCGCCACCGAAGGCGCTTCGTGGTGCGCACCCGGGCCTTCGGCAGCGGACGAGCCCTGGCCGCTCGAGCCGGCTTCGCCGCTGGACGAGCCTTCGTCGTTGGCGGGCAGCGTGTAGCGATAGAGCGTGTTCGTGGCCGCGTCGTACAGCGTCACCGTGTGTCCGTCCAACAGGATCTGGGTGTCGCCCTGTTCGGACTGCAGCTCCACGCGCACGCGGCCGTCCTTGGCGATCCACAGGCGACCCGAGGCGCCGCTCACGAGCGGACTGGAGGCGAGGCCGCCGCCCTGCCCGCCGCTGGCCAGGTTGGCCCCTTCGAGCAGGTGGTCAGTCAGCTGGATCGATGCGCTGACACCCTGGATCGTTTCCGCGCCCTTCCCCGCGAGCGCGTCGTGTATCGCGTCAGCCACTGGCTTCGGCGGGGGCGTCGGACCGGCGCCGAGGGCGAACGCCAGCGCCGTCGCGCAGGCCCCCAGGATCACCGCCAGGGCACACGCCAACAAAAGGCGCGCCAGCGGCAGTCGACGAAGGAAGTAGCTCATCAGCTTGCACGTCCAGAGTAGCGCCGCACCTTGGTCGCGGCTAACGAACGGCTAAAGGTGAGAAGGTTCTTATCGGGACCGGGAGGCTCTCGCGTGCGGGGATCCGGGACGGTCTCGGCAGCGGGACCCCTGGGCGCGCCGCGCGCGGCCCGCCCAGACCCCGCCCCGAGAGGGTCCATGCGGCCTGCGCAGACGATATGGTGCCGCCCGCGTGTTCTACGTGTACGTCATCATCGCCTTCTGGGTGGCGCTCGGCCTCGGCGTGTTCTTCGTCGCGATGCGCGGCGGCGCGCGCACGCGGGCCGGCAGCGGCGAGCCCGCCCCCGAATCGAAGGCCGCCAGCCGCGCGATCACCGCCGGGATCGTGCTCGCGTTCGCCTTCGGCCTGATCGTGCCGGCGCTCGTGCTTGCAAACAACGCCGAGCACAAGGGCAGAGTGGCCGTCGGCGGCGTCCAGCTGACCGCCGAACAGGAAAAAGGCCGGGAACTGTTCGCTCACAGCTGCGGCGGATGCCACACGCTCGCCGCCACCAACTCCGTGGGGCACATCGGCCCCGATCTCGACAAACGCGTCGGCGATGAGGTGGCGACGCCCGAAGGACGCAGGGCGCTCGTGCTCAGCGCGATCCTCGAAGGCCGCGCGCGCGGCCGCGGGCAGATGCCCGCCGGTCTCTATGAGGGCAAAGAAGCCGAAGAGATCGCCTCCTTCGTGGCCGCTGTGGCAGGGCATTAGGAGCGTCCGGCGAAGCTCGCCAGATCAGTTGCGGGGACGCTCCGGGGGTGTTCGGCGAAGCTCGCCAGATCAGTTGCGGGGACGCTCCGGGGGTGTTCGGCGAAGCTCGCCAGATCAGTTGCGGGGACGCTCCGCGCACCGGACTCGTTCGCCGAGCCAGGACGCGCGATTTAGCCAGCGGTCGATACCCGCCGGCGAGGCCATCGACTAAGGTCCGGGCGCGATGTCCGAGCATCAGATGCCCGAGCAGCCAAAGACAGCTGAGCACGTCAAGGCGTTCGTCAACGAGCGCGACATTCGCTTCATCCGCTTCTGGTTCACGGACATCCTCGGCCAGCTCAAGTCGTTCTCGATCAACGCGGCCGAGCTCGACGACGCATTCGAGGCCGGCATGGGCTTCGACGGCTCCTCGATCACGGGCTTCAACGCGATCGAGGAGTCGGACATGATCGCGATGCCCGACCCGGGCACGTTCGCGGTGCTGCCCTGGCGCCCGGCGGAGCAGGGCGTCGGGCGCATGTTCTGCGACATCGTCACGCCCGAGCGCACGCCCTACGAGGGCGATCCCAGGCACGTGCTCAGGCGCGCCCTCGCGCGCGCCCAGGAGCTCGGCTTCGACACCTTCAACGTCGGCCCCGAGCTCGAGTACTTCCTGTTTCGCGACGCCCGCTCGACCGAAGTGCTGGACCGGGGCGGCTACTTCGATCTGACCACGCTCGACGCCGGCTCGGACGTGCGCCGCGAGACCGTCCTGGCGCTCGAGCAGCTCGGCATCCACGTCGAGTACACCCACCACGAGGTCGGCCCCAGCCAGCACGAGATCGACATGCGCTACGCGGACGCCCTGAAGATGGCCGACGACTGCATGACCTACCGCATCACGGTCAAGGAGTACGCGATGAAGTACGGCTGGCACGCGACGTTCATGCCAAAGCCGCTGTTCGGCGAGAACGGCTCGGGCATGCACACGCACCAGTCGCTGTTCACCGGCGGGCGCAACGCCTTCTACGACCCCGACGACCAGTACTTCCTGTCGGACGTCGGCAAGGCCTTCATCGCGGGCCAGCTCAAGCACGCCCGCGAGATCTGCGCGCTGTTCGCCCAGTGGGTCAACTCCTACAAGCGCCTGGTCCCGGGCTTCGAGGCGCCCGTGTACGTCGCCTGGTCGCGACGCAACCGCTCGGCGCTCGTGCGCGTGCCGCTCTATCACCCCGGTCGCGAGCAGGCCACGCGCATGGAGCTGCGCTGCCCGGATCCGGCATGCAATCCCTACCTGACGTTCGCCGCGCTGCTGCAGGCCGGGCTGGAGGGAATCGAGAAGGGCTACGAGCTGCCCGAGCCGATGGAGAAGAACCTCTACCACCTGTCCGCCGAGGAGCGCCGGCGCCTCGGCGTCGAGCAGCTGCCCGAATCGCTCGGCGAGGCCATCGAGCTGCTCGCGCAGTCCGAGCTCGTGCTGCGCACGCTCGGCGAGCACACGTTCAACCGCTACGTCGAGATCAAGCGCCAGGAGTGGGACGACTACCGCATGCAGGTCAGCAGCTGGGAGCTCGACCGGTACCTAGCGGTCCTGTAGGCCAGGGACCGGACAGGCGATCGGGCGCGGTGGCTGAAGGCGCCAGTGCATCGCCTGCAGCATGTGCCCGAACGCGGTTGCGTGGCGCGGCGCGATCTCGCGCACGAGCGCGATCGCGCCCAGGGCCTGGCGCTCGTACTCGGCCTCTCCGGTCAGCTCGGCCAGGCGCAGCAGGCCCATCGCCGCGCTCGACGCGCCAGACGGGATCGGCGCGTCCTGGAGCTCCTTGCGCCGCACGATCAAGGCTTCGCCATCGGCCGCGGTCGAGTAGAAGCCGCCGCTGTCCGGATCCGCGAACCGCGCGATCAGCGTGTCCGCGAGGCTTCGAGCCTCTTCAAACCAGCGCTCTTCGCAGCTGGCTTCGAACAGCGCTATCAGGGCCTCGAGCAGCAGCGCATGGTCCTCGAGATAGCCGCCCAACGACGCTTTGCCGGCCGAGAACGTGCGCAACAGCCGCCCGCGCTCGTCGCGCATGTGCTCGAGGATGAACGTCGCGCATGCGCGCGCGGCCTCCAGATAGCGCTGCTCGCCGGCTCCTTCGAGCGCCGCGCCGGCCTCGGCCAGTGCCGAGATCATCAGGGCGTTCCAGCTGGTCAGACGCTTGTCGTCGAGGCCGGGTGGCGTCCGGCGCGAGCGCACCGCGAGCAGGCGCGCGCGGATCCCCTCGCGCCGTGGCTCGGGCGGTCGCGGCCCGTGCGCCTGCAGCACGTTCAGGCCGTGCTCCTCGAAGTTGCCCTGCTCGGTCACGCCGAGCCACGCGATCGCCGCATCCGCGTCCTCGCCGAGCACGTCGTGGATCTCCTCGACGCTCCATACGTAGTACCTGCCCTCGACTCCCTCAGAGTCGGCGTCGAGCGCCGCGTAGAAGCCTCCCTCGGGGCCGCGCAGCTCGCGCAGCGCCCAGTCGAGCGTCTCGCGGCACAGCTCCTGCAGGCGCGGCTCGCCGCTCAGCTGCCAGCCGTGCAGATATGCGCGCGCCAGCAGCGCGTTGTCGTACAGCATCTTCTCGAAGTGCGGCACGGTCCAGGCGGCATCGACGGCGTAGCGGTGAAATCCGCCGCCCAGCTGGTCGTAGATCCCGCCGGCGCCCATCGCCCGCAGGGTCTGCACGGCCATCTCGGCGCTCCCGGCGTCGGCGCCCGCGCGCGCCAGCAGGAACTCGAGCACGGATGCCTGCGGGAACTTCGGCGCGCGGGTGGGCGGGCCTGCAAAACCGCCGTGGCGCGGGTCATACGCCGCGCGCAGTCCCGCGATGGCCTCGTCGAGCGCGGCCTCGGTCAGCGGCTCTGACGAGGGCCGCAGCAGCGCTGCGCCCGCAAGGCGCTCGCGCAGGCGCTCTCCGCCGGCGCGGATCTCCTCGCGCTGCTCGCTCCAGGCCTCGCCAATCGCCTGCAGCACCTGCGTCCACGCCGGCATCCCGCCGCGCGGCTCGGGTGGGAAGTACGTGCCGCCGTAGAACGGCAGCTGCTCGGGCGTGAGAAACACGTTCAGCGGCCAGCCCCCATGGCCGGTCATGCCCTGCACGGCCTCCATGTACAGGGCATCGACGTCCGGGCGCTCCTCGCGGTCGACCTTCACGCACACGAACAGCTCGTTCATCAAGGCGGCGGTACGCTCGTCCGTGAACGACTCGTGCTCCATCACGTGGCACCAGTGGCAGGCCGAATACCCGATCGACACCAGCAGGGGTCTGTCCTGCTCGCGCGCGCGTGCCAGCGCCACGGGCCCCCACGGCAGCCAGTTGACGGGATTATCGGCGTGCTGGCGCAGGTAGGGCGAGGTCTCTGTTGCGAGCGCGTTGGGCATCGTCGAGTCGAATCCAGGCTAGTTGGTCTGGCCCCTGTTCGAGTCTCGTTTGACCGAGCCTGCGCGGGACCGGGGACGTACCCGGAGCCGGCCGCGGGTGAGCTCAGCGCGCGTGCGCCAGCCCCGGCAGCGGGAAGGCGATCTTGCCCGCGGGCCACGCGCCGCCCGCGCGAGAGGCGCGCGCGAGCTGGACCCTGGCGATTTCCACGTCGAAGCTCTTGCCGCCGAGCGTCCCGCTGACCGTCTTGCCGAGCGCCAGGCGGATCGTGCCGGACGCCGCCTGCGAGCCGCTGACATGGAGCGTCGCCGGCTGCAGTTCGCCGAAGCGAACCGGAAAGCTACCGGTCAGCTCGACACCGGGAACGAACGAGAACCCGGCCAGCAGAACCCTTGAGGACTCCAGGCGGGCGTACCCGCCGCGAAGCCCGCCGAAGCTCGAGCCGACCGGGAGTTCGGCGTCGGCCTGCAGCGTGGCCGCCGTCACCTGACGCTGCAGATCGAGAACCGTATCGAGTGTCGCCGCCAGCGTCTGTCCAGGCCTGCCGCCGAGCGTCGCGGGAGGACGAATCGAGGAGAGTTTCGTCGGCGTCACCGGCGTCGGCGCGAACGCGTCCGTGGTCGCCGGGCACTGCTGCACCGGGACGGCGCTGAAGAAGTCCGCTACCGCCTGCTCGGCGCAGCCGCTGAAGTCGGCTCCAAGCACCGAGTGTCCGGTGAAGGGCACCACCAGGACCTGCGCGTCCGGTATCTCGGCAGCGAGGCGCCGGGCGTTGGCCGTGGGCGTGCGCAGATCCTGCGCACCGGACAGGATCAGCGTCGGAACGTTCGGCAGCGTGCCCGCCGACGGCGGCGCCGGTGCGGCTGCGGGCCAGCTGGCACAGGTGGGCACGAGGCTCGCGTCGAGCGCGGTGGCCGGGTCGAACGGGCTGAAGTCACTGTGCGGAAGCGCGCGCAGGGCGGCGAGCGCTTCGGCCTGGCGCGTCTGCGCGGAGGCCGCGCGCTGCCACGGAAAGAGCATCTCTTCGCACGAGGTGTCGATATACAGCGTTTCGTCGATCGGGCTCGAGCCTTCCTGGTGCGGTTTGCCGGGTACGGTGGGGATCAGTCCTTCCGAGAGCGCCTTCAAGCGCAGCAGCGGATCGGGGTCGTGGTGCAGCGCCGAGACGATTGCCGCCGGCAGCAGCGCCCGCAGCGCCGGGTTCAGGTCGCCCGCCACGAGGATCTGCAGCAGCCCGGGCTCGTCGAGCGTGACGTTTTGCCGTCGCCCAGAGCCGTCATAGACCGAGCCGCTGAGCGCATGCGTGTGCAGCTCCGCCGCCAGGCGGGCGAGTTCGCCGACCGGGTCGGTGGTGATGCCGGCGCAGGCGGCGTGCCCGCAGAGTTCGTTCAGCACGCCCGGAATCGCGTGGAAGGTCGCCAGCGCGAAGGGTTCCGGGCCGGTAGGCAGGACGACCGAGTCGAGCACGAGCGCTTCGACGTTCTGCGGATACTCTTCGGCGTACTCGAGCGCCACCTTGGTGCCGTAGGAGGTGCCGTACAGCACGAGCTTTTCGTAGCCGGCCGCGCGCCGGATCGCCTCGATGTCGGCCACCGATTCGCGCGTCGTGAACGCGCCGCGGGCCGGGCCCAGCTGCTGTGCGCAGCTGCCGATCAGTTCGGTGAGCGCGTGGGCGTCTTCGATCGCGCTCTGACTGCTGAACGCGGGGCAGCTGAGCGGATCGGATTCGCCGGTCCCGCGCTGGTCGAACACGAGCAGATCGCGGTTCGTGAGGGCGGGCCCGACCGCTTTGGCGAGGAATTCGCCGAGCCCGAGCGCCGCCTGGCCGGGTCCGCCCGCGAGCGCCAGGACCGCGCTGTGGCTCGGCGTCATGCCCGCCTGCTTGCGGGCCAGCTTGAGCGTAACGCTGCCGGGCACCCCGCCGCCGCGCTCGAGCGGCACGACCACGGTCGCGCACGCAAAGCTGGGGGGCGCTTCGCCGCTACAGGGCCCGAAGCTCGGAGATGCGCTGGCCCAGGACGGCCAGCCTGCCAGCAGCAGCACGGGCAGCAGGACCGCCAGGAGCGAGCTTGAGGACGGCCTGCGCATCCACGGCCACGATAGCGTCAGGCAGGGTCGCGCGCGCAGGTATCTGGACGCCCTGATCACCGAGCATTCCGGTCAGCTGCCCGCGGCTCACCAGCCGCAGGCTGCCCTGCGCCGCAGCCCAGCCGCCGAGCCGGAGGCTCGTTTCGCGCGCGCCGATCGTGCCCGTGACGGTCACGCCCGGCACGTACGAATAGCCGTGCAGCGTCAGCTTTTCCCGGCCGGCATCGGCCCAGCCGGCGCGCAGCCCGCCGATGCGCACGCTGCCCAGCCCGGCGAGCGCGCCCGACTCCAGCTCGCTCAGCCCGCGCACCTCGGCCTGGCGCTCGAAGTCCGCGACCGTCAGCGACAACGCCTGCAGCGTCCGGCCGATCTTGCCGTGAAAGCCGCGCGCGGGCGAGACATCGGATAGGCGTGCGGGCGCGAGCGCGGTCAAGCCGAGCAGGTTCAGCAGCTGTCGTCCACGACGGCATCGCTCGATCGGGGCGGGCTTGAACAGCGCCTGCAGGGCTCTGCTCGCGCAACCGCTGAGATCGGTCCCAAGCACCGAGTGCCCTACTTCGGGCACGACCAAGAGATGTGACCCCGGGATCTGGGACGCCACTTCGCGGGCGTTGGCGGTCGGCGTGCGCAGGTCATCTGCGCCGCTGAGGATCAGCGTCGGCACGCTCGGGAACGGCGCCTGCACGGGCGCCGGGGCGGGCATCGTGTAGGGCCAGTAGGCGCATGCCTGCAGGTCGCTGATCGCAAACGCGCTGCCCGGGCCGAACGGCGCCCACGCGCGCGCCGGCAGCGAGTCCAGCCGCGCACCCGCTTCGCGCAGGCGCTGCGCCGGCGAGGAGGCCCGGTTCCAGGGAAACAGCTGCTCTTCGCAGGTGGTCGCCAGGTACAGCGGCGTGTCGAAGCTCTCGCCCGGACTTTCTTCTTCACCGCCCGCGCCCGTTTCTTGCGCCTCGTGCACGAGGCGCGCGAGCGGAGCCGTGTCACCTCGGGCCGCCGCGCGCACGGCCGCCGGGAACCCTGCGCGCAGGGCCGGTTCGAGGTCGCCCGCAACCAGGATCTGCAGCAGCTCGTCGGCGGTGATGGAGAGCGTGTGGGCGTGCCCGCGTTCGTCGATCCAGCGCCCGCGCAGCGCGCCGGCGCCGATCCGCTTGACGACCTTGGTGAGGTCCGCGACCGGTTCGGGCGTGATCCGCACGCACGCGCGCGCGGCGCACAGCTGGCGCAGCACGCGCGGGACCGCCGCGAAGGTCGGCCGGTCGAGCGGTTCGGGCCCGTTGGGCGGCACGACCGAGTCCAGCACCAGCGCGCTCACGTGGTTGGGATAGGTCTGCGCGTAGCGCTCGGCCACCTTGGTGCCGTAAGACGTTCCGTACAACACCAGCTTTTCGTACCCGCCCGCCTGGCGGATCGCCTCGATGTCCGCCACCGTCTGCGCGGTCGTGTAGTAGCCGCGCGAGGGGCCGAGCTCGCCGGCGCATTCGGCGATCTCCGGACCACCAGGCCCGCCGGCGGCGAGTTCGAAGCGGTGACAGGAGAGCGCCCCGGAAAGGCCGATCCCGCGCTGGTCGAACACGATCAGATCGCGCGTCGCGAGGATCGGTCCCAGCAGCTGCGCGAAGTCTTCGGTGAACGGGATCGCCGCCTGCCCCGGGCCGCCCGCCAGCGCGACCACGGCTTCGCGCGCTTCGCCCACGGGCGCTCGGTGACGGCGGATCGCGAGCGTGATCGTGCCCGGCGCCGTCCCGCCGGGGTCCAGCGGGACGCTCAGATGGCCGCATGCGTAGTCGTTGCTTTCGCCGCACGGCGCCCACTCGATCTGGGCCTCGGCGCTGGCTGCCGCCCATGCGCACAGGACGAAGGCCAGGAGCGCGACGGCGCTGATGCTCCCGACGATTCGTCGCACCAGCGGAATCTAGCGGATCGAGCGGGCCGCAGATCGCGCTTGGCGACGTGCTCGGGTAGGGTCCGGCGATGGCTCCGGCGCGTCAGGTTGTGGCCGCTCAGGGCGCGCCCCCCGCGGTCGGGCCCTATAGCCACGGCGTGATCGCGCGCGACGACGCCGGCGGTGGGCTCTTGTTCTGCTCCGGGCAGATCCCCCTCGATCCCGAGACGGGCGAGCTGGTGGGCACGACGGCGCCCGCCCAGGCCAGGCGCTGCCTGGAGAACCTGCAGGCGGTGTGCCGGGCGGCGGGCACGGCGCTCCAGCGCGCCGTGCGCGTGACGGTCTACATGACCGAGCTGGAGGCATTCGCCGAGGTCAACGAGGTCTATGCGTCGTTCTTCGACGAGCAGCCGCCGGCGCGCGTGACGATCGGCGTGGCGCAGCTGCCGATGGGCGCCTACGTGGAGATCGACGCGACGGTCGCGCTGTAGGCGGCCGGCTCGTCGGGCTCATCGCGCTCGTCGGGCTCGATGCTGCGCAGGGCGCGCGTCAGCAGCTCGCACAGGGTCCTGCGCTCGGCCGCGTCCAGGGCCGTGAGCAGCTCGTCCTCGATCGCCAGCTGGCCGGGCAGGGTCGCCCGCAGGGCCTTGCGCCCGGCGGCCGTTATGTTCACGAGGTGGCGCCTGCGGTCGCTGGGATCGCGCTGGCGCGTGGCATAGCCGAGCTGCTCGAGCTCGTTCAGGAGCAGCACCACGTTGTTCGCGTCCATGCAAAACGCGTCGGCGAGATCCTGCTGGGGACACCCGTCGTGGTCGCTGACATAGCTGAGCCCCATCAGGTGGCGCAGGTGCATCCCCAGGTGCTCCTCGTTGCTACGCCTGTACACCTGCTTGGCCAGCCTGCTCAGCAGCACGGCACAGCTGGGGGCACGGGCGTCGTCCCGCTGATCGGCCGCATCTCCCAGGCTGGCCATGTCGTTGAGTCTATACCTCATCGCACCATCAATCATCACATTGCGTCAATCGTCACACTAGCACAGATCATCATATGAGCAGCGGTCATTAATTTTCAATAGATCATCCTTGCAATAGTGATGATACATGGTATGGTGTGTTCCACGCTAGACCGGAGGACACCAATGACCGCTCTGATTGACCGCAATGACTGCATGAACAAATCCGAGAGCCGTGCGCACGCGACCGCCGGCGAGCACGCGACACGCGAACGCGCGCAGCGCCGCCTGAGCTCGATCCAGGCCGACGGGGTGATGGCGCAGACCGCTCGGGCCGCCGCGCGCGCCGCTCAGGCTACTGCGCGGCCCGCGCGCGCCTCCGCACGGTTCGCGCGGGCCGCCACCCGGCAAGGCCGCTCTTCCGAGCTGCCCGCGCTGGCGCCCGCGCCCGCCGCGAACACGGGAGGGCCTTCGCGACCCACCGTCGAGTCCGCTCCGAGCTCGCTGCAGCCGGCTCAGGCTCGCAGCGCGACAGCCAGCACGCCGCCACCTGCTCCCACTCACGCCGAGTCGGCTGCCCCGTTGCATCCCGGCTCGCCCGAGCGCTCAGACCGGCGCCGCTGGATCGCGCTCGCCGTTCTGTGCCTGGGCCAGCTGATGATGGTCCTCGATGCCACGATCGTGAACGTCGCGCTGCCCTCGATTCAACGCGACCTGCACTTCACGCAGAGCAATCTCACCTGGGTGATGGACGGCTACCTGATCACCTTCGGCGGGCTGCTGCTGTTCGCCGGGCGCATGGGCGATCTGGTCGGGCGAAAGCGCGTGTTCCTGACGGGGCTCGTGATGTTCACGGCGGCCTCGGTCCTGTGCGGGGTCTCGCAGAGCCAGACGATGCTGATCGGCGCCCGCCTGCTCCAGGGCGTCGGTGGGGCGGTCGCCTCGAGCGTGATCCTCGCGATCATCGTCACCGAGTTTCCAAAGAGGGCCGAGCAGGCCAAAGCGATGGGCATGTACGCGTTCGTCTCGGCCGGCGGCGGCTCGATCGGCCTGCTGGCCGGGGGCGCGCTCACGCAGTCCCTGAGCTGGCACTGGATCTTCTTCGTCAACGTCCCGATCGGAGTGCTGGCATTCGTGCTCGGGTCGATGCTGATCGTCGAGAACGAGGGCATCGGCCTGGCGGGCGGGGTGGATGTGCTCGGCTCGATCCTGGTGACCGCGGCGACGATGCTCGGCGCCTTCGCGATCGTCAAGTCGAGCGAATACGGGCTCACGTCGGCGCGCACGCTGGCCGCCGCCGGCGGCTCGGCGGCGCTGCTCGGCGCGTTCTTCGCGCTCGAGGCGCGGCTCGAGAACCCGATCATGCCGCTGCGAATTCTGCGGCTGCGCACCCTGATGGGCTCGAGCCTGGTGCGCGGACTGCTGATCACCGGCATGTTCTCGGCATTCTTCCTGGGCTCGCTGTACCTGGAGCGGGTGCTCGGCTATGACGCGATCGACACCGGCCTGGCGTTCATGCCCCTGACCGTCTCGATCGCCGTGATGTCGCTCGGCGTCGCGGCGCGGGCGACCGAGCGCTTCGGCGCGGTCAGCACCTTGTGCGCCGGGCTCGTCTCGATCGTCGCCGGACTGCTGCTGCTCTCGTCCGCGGGCGTGCACGCGAGCTACTTCCCGCTGCTGTTCCTGGCGTTCCTGCTGCTCGGGCTCGGAGCGGGAGCCTCGTTCCTGCCGCTGCTGACGATCGGCATGTCCGAGGCGCCGCCGCGCGACGCGGGGCTCGCGTCCGGAATCATCAACGTGTCCGTGCAGCTGTTCGGCGCGATCGGCCTGGCCGTGCTCGGCACGGTCGCGACCACGCACGCCAAAGCGCTGAGCGCCGACGGGCACGGTCTGTTGAGCGCCCTCACCGGCGGTTATCACCTCGCCTATCTGGTCGCCGCGTGCCTCGTGAGCGTCGGCGTGCTGGCGGCGCTGCTGTTCCTGCGCACGCCGAGTGCACCGCAGGCGCAGGAGATCGAGCTCGAGTCCCAGCAGGCGGCCAACGCCGAGCCTTCGGTGCAGCTGGCCTGAGCCTGAATTCGCTCGGAGCGCGCGCGGGTCGTCAGCTCGACCCGCGCGCGCGCAGCTCGGCGCGCTTGATCTTGCCGCTGGCGGTCTTGGGCAGCTCGCGCGCGAACTCCACGATCCGCGGGTACTTGTAGGGAGCCGTTTCGCGCTTGACATGCTCCTGCAGCTCGCGAACCAGCTCGGGCGAGGGTCCACGGTCGCCGTTGCGCAGCACCACCACGGCGCGCACCACCGATCCGCGCTCATCGTCCGGCGCGGCCACGGCGGCGGCCTCCGCCACCGCCGGATGGGTGACCAGCGCGGACTCGACCTCGAACGGCCCGATCCGGTAGCCGGCCGAGACGATCACGTCGTCGGCTCGCCCCTCGAACCACAGGTACCCGTCGGCGTCTTCGTGCACGCGATCGCCGGTCCGCCACGGTCCGTGCTCGCGGCGGTCTGACACCGTCCAGCCGCCGTCGCCCTCGCGGCGCACCTGCTCGTGCAGGTAGCCGAGGAAGAAGGTCGGCACCGTGTGCGGGTCGGCGATGAGCTCGCCCTGATCGATCGACAGCTCCATGCCCGGCAAGGCCCGGCCCATCGATCCCGGCCGCGCGGGCGCCCCCGCTGCCATCCCGGTCAGCTGGCCGGTCTCGGTCTGGCCGTACCCGTCGCGGATCTCGAGACCCGTGGCTTCGCGCCAGGCGTACAGCACCTCCGGGTTAAGCGCCTCGCCGGCGGCCACCAACCCGCGCATCTGCGGCAGCGGGCGCGGCGCGGCGCGCTTGGCGATCACGCGGTACTCGGTCGGCGCCATACACAGCACGTTGACCCGCTCGGCCGCCAGCAGCTCGAGGCGCTCGTGCGGGTCGAAGCGGGCGTCGTGAAGGAGCGCGCGCGCACCCGACAGCCACGGCGCGATGAACACGTTGCGAGCCGACTTGCTCCAGCCCGACGCCGCCGTGCACCAGACCAGCTCGCCGGCCTGCGCGCCCAGCCAGTGGCGCGCCTGGACGTCCTGACCCGCGAGATAGCGCTGTGCATGCAGCACCGCCTTCGGCTCGCCGGCCGTGCCGCTCGTGAACGTGATCAGGCAGGGATCCTCCGGCGCCAGCTCGGCCGCAGGCGCGGGCGCGGCCTCGAACAGTGTCTCATCGGGGATGAAAATTTCTTGCGGCCCACGCGCGCGCGCGCGCGGGCGCGCGTGCGCCGTCGTGTCGAGACACTGCTCCGCGCCGAGGCCGGGTGCCGCACCGCGCCCGCCGGCGGCCGGGCAGGGGGCGTGCTCGCCGGCCAGCGCGCGCTCGAGCTCGGCCCGGTTGCGCTCGTCGGCTAGCACCAGCTGCGGCTGCGCCACGCGCACGCGCATGCCCAGGTCTTTCGCGCGCAGCTGCTCGGTGCACGGCAGCACGACGGCTCCGATCCGAAAGCAGGCGCACATCGCGGTCACCCACTCGGGGCGGTTGCCGATCAGCGTCATCACGACGTCGCCCTGGCCGATCCCGCGCGCCCGCAGCGTCCCCGCCAGCCGCGCGCTGCGCTCGCTCACCTGCGCGAACGTCCACTCGCGCCGCGACCCGTCGCGCGCCAGCTCGATCAGCGCGGTGGCGGTCGCGGGCATGCGGTCGAGCACATCGCGTGCGAAGTTCACGCCGGTATTCTCCCTCTAGAAGCGAAACTACCGCGAAGCGGCGAAGACACCGCGAAGCGGCGGAACACACCGCGAAGCCCGCGAAAGACACCGCGAAGCCACCAGCCGACGTCGCCAAAGACAACCCGAAACGCAACCGACGACGATCCGACCCACCCCCCCAACCCCGACTCCTGGAGCGCTGAAAGCATGGCCGTAGCCGCCGCGCCATACACCGAGAAGACCGACGAGCAGAAGGCGATCACCGAGATGGTGCGCCAGTTCGCCGACGAGCAGATCATCCCCAACGCCGAGCACTACGACCACGCCGACGAGTTCCCCGAGCCGATCGTCGAGCAGATGAAGGAGCTCGGCCTGTTCGGGGTCACGATCCCCGAGGAGTACGGCGGCATGGGCCTCGACCTGACGACCTACGCGATGATCGTCGAGGAGCTCTCGCGCGGCTGGATCTCGATCTCGGGCGTGATCAACACCCACTTCATCGGCTCATATCTGCTGATGAAGTTCGGCAGCGACGAGCAGCGCCAGCGCTACCTGCCGCGCATGGCCACCGGTGAGATCAGGGCCGCCTTCTCGCTGTCCGAGCCCGAGCTCGGCTCCGACGTGCAGGCGATCAAAACGTCGGCCCGCAAGACCGACGACGGCAGCTACGAGATCAACGGTCAGAAGATGTGGGTCACCAACGGGCTGCTCAGCTCGCTCGTGTTCGTGCTCGTCAAGACCGATCCCGAGGCCGACCCGCGCCACCGCGGCTTCACCTGCTTCATCGCCGAAAAAGAGCCCGGCATCGCCGAGAACAGCGGCCCGTATGCCGGGCTGAACGTGCCCCCGAAGATCAAGAAGATGGGCTACAAGGGCGTCGAGTTCGACCGAGCTGATCTTCGACGGCTACAGGTGTCCCGCCGAGAACGTGCTCGGCGGCGAGGCCGCCGGCCTGAACCGTGGCTTCGCGCAGATGATGGACGCGCTCGAGGTCGGCCGCGTCAACGTCGCCGCCCGCGGCGTCGGCATCGCCCAGCGCGCGCTCGAGCTCGCGCTGCGCTACTCGCAGGAGCGCAAGGCCTTTGGACGCCCGATCGCCGAGCACCAGGCGATCCAGTTCAAGCTCGCCGACATGGCCACGCAGGTCAACGCCGCCCGCCTGCTCACGCTGCGCGCCGCGCGCCTGAAGGACGCCGGCCAGCGCTCTGACCTGGAGGCCGGCATGGCCAAGCTGTTCGCCTCCGAGGCCGGGCGCTTCTGCGTCGAGGAGTCGCTGCGCATCCACGGCGGCTACGGCTACTCCAAGGAGTACGAGATCGAGCGCCTCTACCGCGACGCCCCGCTGCTGCTGATCGGCGAGGGCACCTCGGAGATCCAGCGCATGGTAATCGGGCGCAAGCTGCTCCAGCGCCACAAGCTCTAGTAGCGCCGAAAGGGGTTGTCAGAGATGGCGGAGGACGCGAAAGCGCTGATCGAACTCGCGGTCCGCAGGTTCGTCGCGGAAGTGCCCGCGCTCGAGCCGATCAAGCTGGTCGTCGCCGTCGAGCTGCGCGGCCGCGGTGACGTGCAGCACTTTCGCTTGGAGATGCCAGATGCGCGCGTCACCAAGGGCCCGGCGGCGGACGCGCGCATCCGCGTCAACATGCGTCGCGAGTTCTTCAACGTCATGGCCCACGAAGGCAAGGTCGAGGACTGGATCGAGGCCTTCACCTACGGGCAGGCCAAGGCCTCGGGTCCCGAGCAGTTCCTGCGCCTGATCGTCAACGTCGTCGAGCGCCAGCTCGAGCGCCAGCGCACCCGCAAGGCGCGGCGGCCGGCGTAGGCTCCAGCGAGCTGCTGCTATCGCACTCGGAGTGCGCTCCGACGCGAGCGCCGAGACTCACACGGCTTGCCTGCGCGGACCTTTCGACTGTAGAGTTCGCCAGGGGGGGAAGTCCATACCGCTGTGCAGAGCCTCGCGGCCGAGCCGACGGGCCGTCGTGCTCCGCCTCTCGGGCCGCCGAGCATGCCAGGCCGCGATCGAGAACTTGCGCAAATTACGGATAATTCAATTGATAGAAATTTGCCGGCAGACTCATATCGTGCTAATTATTGGAGTTATGGGATCGCGTTCAGAGAGAACCTTCTGCAAGTGGGCGTTTCGCACTGCACGGTCAGGCCCGAGGATGCGCCGAGTCGCACTTTCGTTCCTCGCTAGCGTGCTTCTGTCCCTGCTTTCCGCCGGGACGGCCTACGCTGGTTACTATGGCCAGACGTGGCTCAACTGGGTCTACACGGAAGGCGGCAGTATCCAGTGGAGCGGTTTTACGGACCTCAAGCAGGTTGGGGTTCAGCCGAAAGCATACGACTGGGGTTGCGCCAATCTGTGGAACGGCTCAAACTATGTCTTCAGCGGCTGGTACTGCGCCGAAGTCGGTTACGCCATTTACACGAGCAACCTCGGCGGCGAAGGGGTGTGGGCAGAGCCTGTCGTCTGGAACGACAATTCCACAGGGCAAGACCTATGGGGCTGGGAGTACTACTACGCATGATCGGGTTCCGTGATTTTCGCTTTCCGTCAACGCGTCTGGCCGCGCTGGCCGTGGGGGTTGTCGCGGCTGGTGCGGTCGCTGGCGTAGCACTCGCCGGGGAAAATGCACCGCCCGATCTGACTTCGCCGTCGCCGACCGGGCAGGCTACCTCCGTTCCTAGCGAATTGTTATCGTCTTTCGCCATTCTGCGTCGATCCGGACAGCCGTCTGACGCCTTGTCGAGCGCTGCGGCGTCGGGTGTCCAAACAGCTGGCGGTACTTACCAGCACTACGGCATAAACCCGTCGCTGGCGCGTCTCGCCGGCTCGCCTGGTGGGGCGGCGGTCTGGCTGGTACCCGGGACCACTGGAAGCTGCATGGCGCTGGCAAGTGGTGGCGGTTCCTGCGGTCCAAATGACCTCGTAACCCAGCAGGGCATCGCTCTCGCGATCGTGCCGACATCCGGAGCTGCCGCGACCGTGTACGGCGTCGTCCCCGATAACGCGAGCGTCACGGCCGCAGATTCTGCCGGTGCTCAAAGATCGATCGCGCTGTCGGGCCAGGCGTTCGTCCTGACAGCTACGAATGCAGTCAGCTATACGATCCACACGCCAAGCGGTGGCGTAGTAGTACACGCACTCCCATCGACCACACCCCCCGGCGTTCCCGGCGACTAGCCACTCGATCGACCCAGGGACTCTTCCGGTACCTCAATGGTAGGCCGTCAGCTGCTGCGCCAGAAACGCCAGCGACGCGAGCAGGAACAGGCACATGACGATCAGTGAGAAGTTTTCGTTCATGGTGGCTACCGTCTCTTGTACGAAATCATAGGGGAGACGGCAGACTGGCGCGCACAGGGCCAGCGGCGTCTCTCCAGATGTCTGGCGGGCGGCCGTGGGTTCCTGGGGGGCGGCTGTGCGTGCCTGGCTGGCCGGCGGCTGTACTGCCTACCGGGCGGCCCCGAGTGGGCTCAAACGAGGATCGCGTCGTTGTCGTACAGCTTGATCACCTTGACGGCAGGATCCGAACCCCACCCACCCGCGGCGTCCAGGCACAGGCGGCAGAGCACGCACTCGTCGAGGTTCCGCTCGACGATCTCAAGGCCGCCGTCGTCGTCCTGGGCGAAGATGTCGACCGGGCACGCCTCGGTCAGCTTGCGCGCGAGCTCGGCGTCGGCCGCGGCCCCGTCGTCGACTTCGACCGCAATGAATGTCCCGTCGGCCCTCATGCCGGGCTCCCTGACGACGCGGTCGCCGGCGCTTTCCCCGAGCGCTCGGCGATCGCCCCGCCGATCATGTCGGGGATGTCCTCGATCCGCTCGGCCACGGCGATGCCCGCCTGCGCCAGGCGCGCGATCTTCTCACCTGCGGTGTCGGCCTTGCCTTCGACGATCGTGCCGGCGTGACCGAAGCTCATGCCCGGCATCTCGTCCATGAACCTGCCCGCCATGAACGCGACGATCGGCAGCCGCGAATTGTTGTCGGTCACCCACCGCGCCAGCTCGGCCTCCATGCGCCCGCCGGGCTCGGTGTAGATGACG
This sequence comes from uncultured Solirubrobacterales bacterium, assembly GCA_963713895.1. Classification (GTDB taxonomy): domain Bacteria; phylum Actinomycetota; class Thermoleophilia; order Solirubrobacterales; family Solirubrobacteraceae; genus Palsa-744. The sequence continues at coordinate 970,365 of OY970210.1, forward strand.
ATGCCCTGCGTCTGCTCGTCGGCCTCGAACAGCGGCATCAGCTCGGCGTAGGTCGAGCCGATGATCGCGTCGCCGCCGATTGAGACCGCCGTCGACTGCCCGAGACCGGCGGCCGACAGCGTGGAGGACATCTCGGTGGTCATCCCGCCCGAGCGCGAGATCACGCCGATCTGGCCCGGTCTGTAAGCCTGCGCGGCGTTGCGCGCCGGTCCGCCGATGCCGCCCATCTTGACCACATCGGGCACGATGATCCCGAGACAGTTCGGCCCGATGATGCGCGCGCCGCGCAGCGTCGCGAGCTCGACCATCTGCGCCACATCGCGGCGCGGGATCCGCTCGGTGACGATCACGATCAGCTTGACGGCGTTCTCGATCGCCTCGAACACCGCGTCCTTGGTGAAGGCGGGGGGGACGGTCACGACCGACCCGTCGATCGGCCCGCCGTGGTGGGCCACGGCCTGCGCCACCGTGTCGAACACCGGCACGCCGTGCACCTCGCGGCCGAGCCTGCCCGGCGTCACGCCGCCGACGATCTTCGCGCCGGCGCCGTAGTCCAGGCACTCGCGCGTCAGGTTGACCGCCTCGCGGCCGGTGATCCCCTGGACGATGAACGTCGTGCCGGCGTCGATCAGGATGGACATGGGCAGAGGGGGGCGATCGTGGGGAGGGAAGCCGTGGCGGGGAGTAGAGCGATCGCGAGTTGGACGGGGGAAGGTATGTACTCTTTTTTTTGCTGCGTATCACTATGGCTATACGCAACCTCGCACATGAGTCTGATGCCCTGGTCGCTCATGTGACGATTCCGGATGCCGCGATCCCCGCGGGCCTCGATCCGGCCCCGGCTGCTCTTGGTAGACGGACTCACGCCGCCACCCCTTCGATCTTCTCGACCGCGCGGCGCGCGGCCTCGTTCAGCGACACGCTGCGGTCCGCGTAGTCGACGCCGTAGCGGTCGAGGATCTTGAAGCCCTCCTCCTCCCAGGCGCCCGGGATGCGGAAGATCGCGATCTTCTCGCCCGGGTCATAGCCCAGCTCGAGGCACGCTTTGATGACGCCGCGCGCGACGATGTCCACGCGCGTGTTCGACACGATCGACATCATCACCGCGATCTGCTCGACACCCGGCTTCTGCAGCACCAGCTTGGCCAGGCCGCAGGCCTTCGCGACCGAGGGATTGCCGCCGATCTCGCAGTAGTTGGCGGGCCTGCCACCGTGTGCCCGCACCGCGTCGAACAGCGTCAGCGAGCCGCCCCCGGCTCCGATCACGAGGCCGAGGTTGCCGTCGAACTCGGTCACGTTGCCGGCCACGCCGCGATGATCCTGGGCATCGACCTGCTCGCCGGCCAGCTCGAACGGCGTCGCCTCGCGCGCCTGGCGGGTCTCCTCCTCGCCGACACCGAGCTCCGCGAGCAGTTGCCTGTGGCGGGATCGGGCCTCGTTCTCCATCTCCATGTGGGCGTCGAGCGCCACGAACGAGCCGTCCGCGAGGCGCCCGAGCGGGTTGATCTCCGCCAGGGTCATGTCGTTCTCGACGAACAGCCTCGCGAGGCGCGTGACGATCGGGACAAGCCGGTTCAGGGCCGAGCCCGTGACGCCCGTGGACGCGATCACCTCCTTGGCCTCGAACTCGCTGAGCGGGAGGATGTTCGAGAAGTGCCGGCGCCCGACCGCCTCGGGCTGCTCCTCGGCGACCTGCTCGATGTCGATCCCGCCGACCGGCGAGAAGATCATCACCGGCTGCTTGCGCGTCCCGTCCCAGACCACGCCCGCGTAGTACTCCTGCTCGACCTCGGCCTTCGGATCCACGAGCACCCCGCGCGGCATGTGCCCGCCGATCTCGAGCTTCAGGATCTCGCGCGCGTCCGACCCTGCCTGCTCAGGCGTATCGGCGAACTTGACGCCCCCCGCCTTCATGCGCCCGCCCGAGAGCACCTGCGACTTGATCACCGTCGGCCCGCCGATCCGCCGCGCGATCGCGCCGGCCTCCGCTGGGTCGGTCGTAAAGCCGTAGTCGGTGACCGGGATGCCGGCGCGCTTGACGATCTCGCGCGCCTCGTACTCGAAGAATCTCACGGGTAGAACCTCATGCGGCGCGCAAGCCTACACGGCCCGGGTTGGGATGTGCCCGCGGCTGCCCGCGCCTACGCCGATTGAGACCCCTCAGCAGTCGGCGAGGGCACTCAGCGCCGAGCACATCTGAGATTTGGCGAAAGCTAGCTCTCCTACGCGCTCGGTGAGCGTCGCGCGCCGGACCATCTGCAGGTTGTCGAGAGACGCTGCGCATTCCACCGACAAGCCCTCACTTTCGCCAAGCGCGACCTCCGTTGGTATTTCCCGAACGTTGCTCGTAATCGGCGCCACCACCACGCCGGTGAGCACGGGAATCGCCTCGGATCGCGTGACGACGAGGACAGGACGCCGCTTTTGCTCGGTCTCGGCCCACCAGATCTCGCCCTGCTTGGGCACGCTCACCAGGGCTCTGCCTCGATCATCGCCCGCGTCGCCTCGTCGATGCCTGCGAATTCCTCCTCGGTCTGCGGCTGACGCGTGTATCCCTCCACGATTTCTTCGCCGATCCGCCGCCGCCGGTGTTCATCCACCAGCTTTTCCAACCCGATCCGCACGCCCTCCGAGCGACTGGCGAGACGGCCGTCGGCCACGAGGCCGTCGAGGTCGGCGACAAGCTTGTCGTCGAGCCGGGTCACCACTTGCGCCATGCATGTAGCATAGCAAAGCGCAATGCGCCCACCGCGCCCAGGCGCCGAGACGTCGCGCGCGGTCGCGGTCGCGGTCAACATGACGCGCTGCGCTTCATCACGCCCCCTTCGCCATCACGCGCTGCGCCTCATCACGCCGCTTTCGCCTCGCCGCCGCCTTCGCACGCAAGCCCGTACGCCTCCGCCAGCTCGGGGTCCTTCCTGGCCAGCATTTCGGCGAGGTTCACCATCACCTTGCACTGCTTCCAGGTGGCGTCGTCCTGCATCTTGCCGTCGATCATGTGCACGCCGCGCCCGTCGGGGATCGCGGCGATCACCTTTTTGGCGAACGCCACCTCCTCGGGGTCGGGCGAGAACACGCGCTTGGCGATCTCGATCTGGACCGGGTGAAGGGACCACGCGCCGACGCAGCCGAGCAAGAACGCGGCGCGAAACTGGGTCTCGGCGCCCTCGACGTCCTTGATGTCGCCGTACGGGCCGTAGAACGGCAGCGCCCCAACGGCCGTGCAGGCGTCAACCATGCGCGCGATCGAGTAGTGCCAGGGGTCCTGCTGGTAGGTGGGGCGGGGGGCGTCGGGGTTGTCCGGGTCGGGATCGGCGATCGTGCGATAGCCGGGATGGCCCCCGCCCACGCGCGTCGTCTTCATGCGCCGCGACGCCGCCAGATCGGCCGGGCCGAAGCTCATGCCCTGGATGCGTGGGCTGGCAGCCGCGATCTCCTCGAGGTTCGCGACCCCGAGGTGGGTCTCGAGCACGGCGTGCACGAGGATCGGCCGCTCGATGCCAGCGCGCGCCTCGAGCTGCGCGAGCAGCCGATCGACGTAGTGGATGTCCCACGGGCCCTCGACCTTGGGGACCATGATCACTTCGATCTTGTCGCCGATCTCCGCCACGATCCGCATCAGGTCCTCCAGCACGAACGGCGACGCCAGCTCGTTCACGCGCGTCCACAGCGCCGTATCGCCGAGCTCCATCTCGCGCCCCACCTGGATCAGACCCTCGCGCGCGGCCTCCTTTTTGTCGAGCGGCACGGCGTCCTCGAGATTGCCCAGAAGGATGTCAACCTTGGGCGCGATGTCAGGCACCTTTTCGACCATCTTCGGGTTCGAGAAGTCGAGGAAGTGGATCATCCGAGAAGGCTTGAACGGGATCTCGCGCGCCGGCTCCGGAGCGTCGATCGCAAGTGGCTTGAAGAAGTCGCGGGGATTGCGCAAGTGAGGTCTCCTGGGATTCGGGTCTCGTATGTGCCCGCCTGAACGCTACCGGCTACTAGAGTCTCGGGCACGACAAGCCATTCGAGGAGACGTTAGAGCCCCCATGACCGAGACCCTGTCCGTCGAGACCGACCAGGCCGCGCGCGAGGCGAGCGGTGCTCACCCGTACGGCCGCTATCTGGAGGAGTTCGAGGTCGGCGCCGTGTACAAGCACTGGCCCGCCAAGACCGTTACCGAGGCAGAGAACCACCTGTTTTGCCTGCTCACGATGAACCACCATCCGCTGCACGTCAACGACGTCTACGCCGCGAAATCCCAGCAGGGACGCAACGTCGTGGCGGGACCGCTGGTGTACTCGCTGATCTTCGGCATGACCGTCTCCGACGTCTCGGGCAAGGCGATCGCGAACCTTGCGACCGAAGAGCTCAGCCATCCGGCGCCCGTGTTCCATGGCGACACGCTGTACGTCGAGTCCGAGGTGCTCGAGAAGCGCGAGTCCAAGTCCAAGCCCGACCGGGGCACCGTCAGGGTGCACACGCGCGCCTACAATCAGGATGGCGTGCTGGTGGCCGAGTTCAAGCGGCTCGTGCTCGTGCCGCGCAAGCACCGCGACCCCGACCAGCCCGAGACCGAGGCCGAGAGCAATGTGGATTAGCGGTCCGGTAGGCTCAGCGGGTTGTCTAGCCAAGGAGCCCCGCGACTGATCATGGAGACCACAGCCCCCGCACCCACAACACATCAACGCCTGCTCGCCTGGGTCGAGGAGGTCGCAGCACACACCGAACCGGACGAGATCCATTGGTGTGACGGCTCCGAGCAGGAGTACGAGCAGCTGTGCGAGCGGCTGATCGAGGCGGGCACCTGCAAGCGGCTGTCGGACTCCAAGCGTCCCAACTCCTACCTGGCCCTGTCCGATCCAGGGGATGTGGCGCGCGTGGAAGACCGCACGTTCATCTGCTCGGCCGCCGAGGAGGACGCCGGCCCGACGAACAACTGGCGCGACCCGGCCGAGATGCGCGAAGCACTGACCGAGCTGTTCGACGGCGCCATGACCGGCCGCACGATGTACGTCGTGCCGTTCTCGATGGGTCCGCTCGGCTCCGAGCACAGCTACATCGGCGTTCAGCTCACCGATTCCCCCTACGTCGCAGTGAGCATGCGGATCATGACGCGCATGGGCAGCGCGGCGCTGAAGGCGCTCGGCGGCGATGGCGACTTCGTCCAGTGCCTGCACTCGGTCGGGATGCCGCTCGGCGACAGCGTGGAGGACGTGCCGTGGCCATGCAACGCCGAGAACAAGTACATCGTGCACTTCCCCGAGAGTCGCGAGATCGTGTCCTTCGGCTCGGGCTACGGCGGCAACGCGCTGCTCGGCAAGAAGTGCTTCGCGCTGCGCATCGCGTCGGTGATGGCGCGCGAGGAAGGCTGGATGGCCGAGCACATGCTGATCCTCAAGCTGACCTCGCCCGAGGGCGAGGTCTCCTACATCGCCGCCGCCTTCCCGAGCGCCTGCGGCAAGACCAACCTGGCGATGCTGATCCCCACGCTCCCGGGCTGGGCCGTGCAGACGATCGGCGACGACATCGCCTGGATGCGCTTCGGCGAGCACGGCCGCTTGTACGCGATCAATCCGGAGGCCGGCTTCTTCGGCGTCGCGCCCGGCACGGGCGAGCACACCAACCCCAACGCCATCAAGACGATCGCGCGCAACACGATCTTCACCAACTGCGCGCTCACCGACGACGGCGATGTCTGGTGGGCGGGGCTCACCGAGACGCCGCCCGCGCACCTGATCGACTGGCACGGCGAAGACTGGACCCCGGCGAGCGACAAGCCGGCCGCCCATCCCAACGCGCGCTTCACGGTCGCGGCCGCGCAGGATCCCGCGATTGCGCCCGAGTGGCAGGACCCGCACGGGGTGCCCATCGATGCGTTCCTGTTCGGCGGCAGGCGCTCCGGCGTGGTGCCGCTCGTGACCGAGTCCTTCGACTGGGAGCACGGCGTCTTCTTGGGCGCCACGATGAGCTCCGAGAAGACGGCGGCCGCCACCGGCAAAGTCGGAGAACTGCGCTTCGACCCGTTCGCGATGCTGCCCTTCTGCGGCTACAACATGGGCGACTACTTCGCCTACTGGCTGCAGACCGGCCAGCGCGAGAAGGTCAGGCTGCCGAAGATCTTCTACGTCAACTGGTTTCGCAAGGACGCCGACGGGCGCTTCCTGTGGCCCGGCTTCGGCGAGAACTCGCGCGTGCTGGCCTGGGTGTTCGCGCGCTGTGCCGGCCACGGCGCCGCGCTCGAGACGCCGATCGGGCTGCTGCCGCCGGTCGGGCCCGACGGCATCGACACGACCGGCCTCGACGTCTCAGACGCCGACATGGCCGAGCTCCTGCGCGTCAACCTCGACGACTGGCGCGCGCAGCTGCCGCACCTCCACGAGCACCTCGCGAAGTTCAAGCGGCTTCCAGAGGAACTCCAGGAGCAGATGAAGGCGCTCGAGCAGCGCCTCGGCCACCAATAGGCCGGCCTGGATGGCCGGCCGTGGTAGCGGCCGTGTCGTGCGGAACGTTCTCTCGCACGCCAGGAGTGGAGCACGACACGGCTTGAAGGCCGGATGCCGTTCTCATTGCTCGAGGATCGCCCCCCGAGCAGTCGCAAGAGCCGTCCCTACTCGTGCCCGTGCAGTTCGCCCGCGGCCGCGGGCGGGCGCGACTCCTCCGCCAGCGAGGTGATCGTCAGCGCGCCGCGCGCCGATGACTCGAGCACCTCGGTGGCCTCCTCGTGCGAGCGCGCATACAGCTCGACGAGCAGGTGCACGATGATGCGCGAGTCCTCTTCGTGCTTGTGAAAGCGCACGTGCGTGAAGAACTCGCGCACGCCATGATCGCCGAAAGCCGCATACGAGAGCGCGTCGCCGGCCTCGGGACCCGAGCAGCTCTCGACATCGTCGGCGTCCACCGAGACGGTGCACGACGCCACCCACGGCGTGCCCGCGATCATCCGCTCCCAGCGGTCCTCGATCGGCTCCACGCGGCCGTTGTTAAAGCCCAGGTGGGGCTGGTCGTGCATGCAGTCGAGGCACTGCACGACCGCCTCCTGGAGCTCATCGACCACTTCCGAGCGCTCGCCGGTATCGGGATCGATCTTGTGGATGCCCTCGTAGTGGACCTGCACCTCCAGGTCCTGTGACCAGCAGCGGTAGCAGCGCAGCCAGCTGCGTGCGCTGGTCTCCGACATCGAACCCTCCATGGTGGTCATTGTAGGCGCCATCCGGGCATGGGCGGATCGGCGAAAGCCGCAGCGCCTTGAAGACGACGAAGCGGAAGAAGGGCAAAAAGACGATCACCACGATGGCACCGATCAAGTCGTTCCTGCCCAAGGGCCGGGCGAACAAGTCGAAGACGATCGTCGTCGAAACGTTCTGTCACGAAGGCGGGCGCTCTGTGCTCAGGCTGCGTCTGTCGATGACCGTCCACTTCGACAAGCTCGGCCGGGTCGAGTACAGGCTCTCCGACCTCAACGGGGACGGCAAAAAGGACGGCAAGCAGTTGAACGAATTCTGAGCGGACTCGAGGCGGCGCGGGTCCCTCAGGGGGGCTCGGCAGGCGGCTCGGTCCGGCAATGAGCCCGCGCGATCCCGGGGCACCGCAAGGAGCGACCGCGTGGGATCACGGACCACGTGACGCGACTGTGCACAATCGCGTTCTCAGCGCTGATCACGCTGCTGGCGCTCAGCGGCATGACCGGTTCGGCCAGCGCAGCCACGTCCTGCTCTGAGATACCGACCGTCTACGGAATTCCTCCATGGGGCTTTCATACTGGCCCGTACACGGGGGCGAGCAGCTTCGCCAAGGGCCACGGCGAAATCAACCTCGAAGCCAACACGGTATCGGGAGTCATCTGCCAGCAGGACCGGACCGGCACGATCATCATGTCGGTGGAGCACCACCTCGTGTACCACTCGCACTACGCGACGATGTGGGGCTACCCCGGAAACATCATGAAGATCAGGGTCCGGGTCACGAGCAGCAGCGATCCGCGATGCGAAGTCGGAACCGTCGGGCGCGCAACCCTCTACGCCAGCTACAACGGCGTGCGCAGCGACAGCGTCCAGTTCTTCTTCCCCGCCCCATGCAGGGATCAGGACCGCCTCTATCACGGAGCACAGGTCAACAACCAGGTGCCGCCGCTGTAGCCCTGGCAGGCGGCCGAGCGCTGGAGCGCGATTATGCTGCCTGCTCGCAGGCGCCTCAGTCGTGCTTGCACCGATCACGTCGTCAACGGCTCCCAGAGTCCCTGCAGCGGGATCGCGGCAAGGCGATCGCCGAATGGCACAGTCGCGGGTCCGGCGTACAGGAGCGCTCCGAAGGCGAAGCGCTCGCCGAGGCGCTCGCGCATAAGCCGCAGACCGTGGAAATCCGCCCCGCCCGCGGTCGCCGACGCCTTCGCCTCGATTCCGACGATGGTGCCGTCCCGGCGTTCGAGGATCATGTCGACCTCGTGCCCGTTACGGTCACGAAAGTGAAATGCCCGTGGGGGATCCGGATCGGCGCTTGCCTGACGTGCGATCTCCATGACGACGAACGTCTCGATTAGCGCTCCAGCGATCTGAGGATCGGTCCAGACACGCTCCGCGTTTGCGCTGAGCAGGTACGCCAGCAGGCCGCTGTCGACGATGTGCAGCTTCGGCCCCTTGGTGAGCCGGCTGAGCAGATTCGAGTGCCACGCCGGCAGGCGGTAGATCAAGAACAGCGTCTCGAGCAGGTCAACGTGGGCGGCAACTGGCTCGGCGGCAGCGCTCCGGCTCCATCCTCGCCTATAGAAACGTTGACCTTCCCGCTGCTGCCGACCCTCCAGAACTCGGAAAAAAAATCGCGTCAGCTGGCCAGCCGTCCTCGTGCGAACAGGATGAGGTCGGCGTAGTCGTCGCTGCCGGCCGCCTTGATCAGCGCCGCTATGTACGTCGCCCGACCAGACCCATCGAGATCGAGGTTTGCGCTGCCCCAGGGGAACGGATCCGCTCCGATTGAGGTCAGGTACAGATCGGCCATCATCCGGGTGCAGCGACCGTTCCCATTCTGGAAAGGATGGATGCTGACCAGGCGGCAGTGGATCCGGGCCGCCAGCTCGTCGGGGTCGAACACTGCATGGGCGTGCCAGAATGTGGCGTCGTCGAGCAGCAGCCGGGACTGAGGGGCAATCGAGTGCGGCTCCACCCCGATGTTGGTGACGCGCCGCCGTTGTGTGCCCGCCCATGTCCAGACATCGCCGAACATGCGGCGGTGGAGCGCGAGCATGAACCCGTAGTCGAGTATGCCCTTCGGTCCGAGGGAGCGCGCCTGCCGGTGCGCCCACGGGAGCGCCTTCGTGATGTTCTCGAACTCAACCTGGTTGAGGTCGGCGCGGGTGGCCACGAAGTCTGGGATGAGACCCTCGAGGTCCTCCGCCTCGATCGGTGTGGCCCCGGAGGGCTCTGGACCGAGGCTCCGCACATTGAAGCGCGCAAGCGGCGGCCAACCGGGCGGGACGGCGGTCACTCCTCGGGTCTCGATCGGCTGCGCTGTGCGCGCCACAGCTTGCCGCTTGCGACAAGCTGCTGCGCGTGGCGCTCAACGGCCTCGCTCTGCCGGTCCTCGTCGATGTCCTGTGCCTCCAGGGCCATGGTCCGGACCGCATACCCGAGGACCTGCGCCGCCGTCGCCCGAGCCTGGTTGCTGACGGTCTGCTCGAGCGTGGAGTTCGGCACGAGGGCGTAGACGAGCGTGCAATCGAGGCCGCCGGCGACCTCGGCCAGCTTGCCGACCGTGATGCCGCCATGGAGCTCGGCGTGCTCCAGCTTGTTGACCGCGGCGCTCGACACTCCGAGGCGCTCGGCCAGCACGGCTTGGCTCATCCCCAGCGCTCCGCGGATAGCGCGTATCCAACCGGAGCGGGGCGGCGCTTCAATGGGCGCGAGGTTGGCGGCCGCGAACTTGCGATCCAACTCACGCCGGGCTTGGGCGGCTCTTTCGGAAGGTTGCATACCTTTAGGTTAGCATACTCCCCTAAGCTGTCAACCTATAGGTCGTCAGGAAATCGAGGCTCGACAACTTATCGGTTGATAATGTAAGGGTCCTGGCCTGCAGGGTCCTCGGAGCTGCGGCCGGGCGACGTAAACGTCCAAACTGGCCTGCGTGAACGTCCAACCCTGCTGGTGTAAGCGCCCGCGACCTCAATCTTTGCGCGCGCCCCTTCTCGGAGCAGAGCTCGCCCCGTCAACGCGCCGATAATAGCCCAGCCGATCCGCAATATCTGACAGGAAAATAGCGCCAGATGTCCGCAAATTGCGCATTTTCATCAGCCCGTGCGGGCCCGCAGCGCGGGCACGGGAACTAAACCGCAGATCCGCAAACAAGCATCGTCGGCGTCAGCCGATACACGACATCGCGGCGCCGGGAGAGAAGCCCCGGCGCCGCGACAGTGTCGTGTGCGTTCTGCTGCTATGTCCTACTTCTTCCGCTTCTTGCGCTTCATGAGCTTGGGCGCCTTCAGCGTCGCGGCGCCGGCCTTGACGCCGGTGCCAGTGATCTGCACTTTGAGCCCGCGCCGGCCCGATTTGATCAGGAGCTTGGGGCCCTGGCCGGTCACGCGCACGCCCAGCGTGATGCTCTTGCCCGCGGCGATTGAGAACCTGGCTGAGCCGATCGTCACGTTGCTCGTCTTCTTGCGCTTGCCGCGTCCGGTGGTCACGCGGGCGACGAACTTCACGATGCCCGAGCACGCCCCGGGACCCGGGCAGCGCAGCGTTACCAACTGGACGGCGCCCTTGACTTTGGCGCTGACGAATACGGCCAACGGCACCGGAATCGCGACGGCGTTGCTCGTCGCGCTCGCAACCCCCGCGCCGTTGCCTGCCCACACGACGCACGTGACCGAACGGCCCTGATCGCCTGCCTGCAGCGTGTAGGTCGATCCCGTCTGTCCGGAGATCACCGTGCCGTTACGCAGCCACTGGTAGACGAGGTAGGTCGGTTCGTGAGACCAGGAGCCCTGCGAGCAGCTCAGCGCCTGGCCGACCACCGGCGTGCCCGTCAGAGCCGGCGCGGCGGTGCTGGACGGCGTCGTGGGGAACGCTTCATGCAGGGTTTCGTTGATCCCGCTGGTGTTCGAGCCGGTCGTCACCGAGATCGTTTCGCCCGCTTTGCGCGTTTGCTTGCCGTGGTAGTAGGTCGTTACGTATACCTCGGGACATTCCCGTTCGCCCTTCTTCGGGATCGAGCAGATGTCGCCATTGAATTCGGGCTTGTACGAGCCGCCTTCGAGGCCGGAGATCGTGTATTGGCCGCTGGAGTTCGTGTAGGCACAGCCGCCGCCGCCGTATTCTTCTGAGCCCGACACCTTCGAGGCGCAGACTTCGATCTTTGCGAGCCCAGGATTGGTGATCGACGCGCTGGTCACCGTTCCGCTGATCTGGCCGCCGGGCTGCAGTGCCACGTTCACGGTTTTGGTCTTGTTCGCTTTGACCTTCGCAGAGCTGAACTGCCGGAGGTAGTTGGACTTCGGTTGGCAGCGGATCTTTTCTCCCTGTTCTTCTTCGCACATTTCCGCGGGCGAGAACGAAATCGTGTAGGAGCCGACGGGGATGCCAGAGATGGTGTATTCGCCATTGCCGTTCGTTTCGGCGCAGTGACCGTCGATGCACACTTCGACGCCGCCGGCTCCCTGGCTGTTCGATGCATTGGTGACTCGACCGGTGACCGATCCTTGGCCTTCTTCTTCCAGTTCTGCGTTGATGTGTTCGGTCACTTCGCCGGTTTTCACCGTCACCAGCGTCGATTCGTCCAACGATGACACATCGTCCCAGTACTGGGGCGCGAACCCGATGGCGTTGAAGCCGACCCGGTATTTGCCGGCCCCTTCTTTGGGGTCAATCTTGTATTCGCCGGAGGCGTTCGTCGCGTCCGTCTTACATTCGATGAGGGTAGAGCTTTCGCTGTACAGGCACACGCTGGCGCCTTCGATTCCAGCCTGCGGGGCTTCTGCTTCGGTGACGGTGCCGCTGATTCCCGTTTCCGCCGCTGCGACGGCCGGTAGCGCGCCGACGCCACAGGCGCTCAGCACGCTAACGAGCGCCGCTCGCAAAACAAGACGGCGCGCGTGGTTGTTCGAGTGCATACCCTATCTACCTCCAGGTCGATGGTTGAGACGCAACTAGGTCGATGGCTCAGACGCAACTCCTCACGCGCGAGATGGCCCGGACCATGCTTCGACACATCTCCGTATCGGATCGTTGTCGGGAAGCAGATCCTATACGTGCGAGCCGCTATCCAAACGTAAACGCATACCCGGTCACGCCGGGCGCGAGGCGCAGCGCGAGCCGCCCGCGCTCGTCGTGCGGCAGCGACACGAGCGAATACAGGCGTTGGTGACGCACCGTCACGACGCCGTCGTGGACATCGGCGCCAGCCACGGACGCTGGAATCGGACGACCATTGAGCAGGACCTGCACGGGGCTCGGCCGCTCGCCCGGCGAGCTCAGCACGAGGTAGACGTGCTTGGCCTGGAACTCGACTTCGATCCCTGCGTTCGCGACGGCTTCGGCGGGCTGGCCGCCGATCTTCCAGGTGCCGATGAAGGCGAACTGGCTGAGCCCCAGCTGCGGATGATCGGCCGGGCCGTAGTCGTGCAGGCCGGGCGACGGCCCGTTGATCCAGCCCTGGGCGCGATTGGTGCCGAGATAGGTCTCGGGCGTGGTCTGTTCGCTGGGCACGACCACGTCCGTCGGGTGGCTCATCGCGCCCACGTTCGCGCCCGCTTCGGCCAGCAGCGCCCGGATCGCGGTCTCGGTCTGGCCGTAATCGCCCTCCCCGAATGCCGCGTAGCGCACATCGCCTTGCGCGTCGATCAGGTAGTCGGCCGGCCAGTACTCGTTGTCGTACGCGTTCCACGTGCCCATTTCGTTGTCCTGCACGACCGGGTAGCGGATGCCGAATTCGGCGATCGCGTTGGAGACGTTGCCCGCGCTGCGCTCGAACGGGAACTCCGGCGTCTCCACGCCGACAATCGTCAGGCCGTCCTTGCGGTAGGCGGCGTACCACGCCTTCAGGTGGGGCAGCGTGCGGATGCAATTGATGCACGTATAGGTCCAGAAGTCGATCAGCACCACGTGCCCACGCAGTCCGGCGAGCGTCAGCGGCTGATGCGAGTGCCCGCCCACCCCCGTGTTGAACCAGTCCTCGGTGTCCATGAATTCGGGCGCCGGGCCGCCGTTGGGCAGCCTGCGAGCATCCGCCAGCAGCAGCTCGGTGCTGGCGTTGCGCGGCGCGGACGGCGCCCCGACGCTCGCCCGGTACTTGACGCCGTGGCCCGTCAGCTGCGGCAGCCGGCTCTGCACCGCGTGCGATTCCTCGAGCGACGCGGTCAGGTTCACATCGGGGATGTGCTGCGCCACGTACTGGTCGAAGTTGACGTCCAGTTCGGTCGCGATCAGGACGGCGGTGATCACCATGATCGCGCCGAGCGTGCGCTGCAGCGCGGGGCCACGGCCAGCACGGCGCACGCGATCGAACAGCGAGCGCCCGCCGAGCGTCAGCGCCAGCAGCATCGCGCCGGTGCCCACCGCATAGGCGATCGCCACAACCAGGCTGCGCCCAGAGACCGCGCTCACCGAGATCACCGCGGCGAGGATCGGCCCCGCACAGGGCGTGTACACGAAACCGAGCGCCGCGCCGACGATCAGCCCCGAGGCAAAGCCGTCCCCGGCGATTTGAACCCCGCCCACCCCCAGCGCCGCCAGGCGCGACAGGCGCGCCTCGATGCCGTCCGCAAGCCCGGGCACGATCAGCACCAGGCCGGCCACGAGCAGGACCGCCACCGCCAGGTCGCGCAGCGGGTCCGAACCGAGGCCCACGCCGCCAACCACGTCGGCGATCCCGACGATCGTGATCGTGAACGTCACCGTCAGGCCGAGCACCACGCCCAGTGGACGGCGCCGGCCGCCGACCCCGCCGGCCGAGAGCAGTGCCGGCAGCACCGGCAGCACGCACGGCGATAGCGCGGTGCCCGCCCCGGCCAGCACGGCGAAGGCGATCAGGACGATCATCTCAGCAGCAGGTTACGCGCGGCATCTAACGAGCAGATTACGTGCCGACACCGCCGCCTCACCCCGCTTCGCGCCACAGGCGCGACGGCGCGGGGGCGCCGCGGCACTTCGAGGAGCAGACCACGTCTGGTCCGCGGGCGGCTCGCATGAGGGCCAGTTCGACTAGTGCCGCAACATCACGTATACGGTCGCGAGCGCGAACGCGATCTGCCCGAACGCGAGCGCCGTGCCGAGGTTGATCGCCCCGAGCGCTCCCGCCAGCGCGCTCGCGAGCACGAACGCCCCGAACATCAGCAGCAGGTCGCGCGCCATCGCTAGCGCTCCCCTGCGTCCCGTTCCAGCGCTCCCACGAGCGCGGGCACATCAGCGCCCGGGTCCTGTGCCGCGAGCAGCTGCTGCGCGGCGCGCCGCCCGCCCAGCGTCCGGACGCCGCTCTCGCCGCGCTCGCGCGCATACTCGGCAAGCGCGCTCGCGCGCCGCGCCTGGATACGCCGGGCGGCCACGTCGAGGCCGGCGCGATGCTCCTCCAGCGCGCCCGCCAGCTCCTCGACGCCCTGCGCGGGGGGCAGCGCGGAAACGGCGATCACCCTGGTCGCACGCGACCCGAGCGATCTGAGCGCCGCGCTCAAATCGCGCTTCGTGAGCAGCGCCGGCGCGCCGAGATCGGCCTTCGTGACCGCCAGCACGTCGGGGATCTCCATGATCCCGGCCTTCAGGAACTGCAGCACGTCGCCGCTGGCCGGCTGCACCACCACCAGCACCGTGTCGGTCGCATCGGCGACGTCCGTCTCGGCCTGACCGACACCGACCGTCTCGATCACGACGATGTCAAACGCCGCCGCCAGCGCCTGCGCCGCCGCGCGTGTCGGCCAGGCCAGCCCGCCCAGCTGCTCGCCGGCGGCGCTCGAGCGAATCAGCACGCCCTGGTCGTGAGGATCGAAGTCGATCCTGGCGCGGTCGCCCAGCAACGACCCGCCCGAGCGGCGCGAGCTCGGGTCCACGGCCAGGATCGCCGCTGTCCGTCCGCTTTCACGCCAGAGCGCCAACAGGGCGCTGAGCAGGGTCGACTTGCCGGCGCCGGGCGGCCCGGTGACCCCGATCACGTGGCCGGGCGCCTCCGCGCCGAGTGC
Organism: uncultured Solirubrobacterales bacterium; assembly: GCA_963713895.1. Lineage (GTDB taxonomy): Bacteria > Actinomycetota > Thermoleophilia > Solirubrobacterales > Solirubrobacteraceae > Palsa-744. Next base: position 985,504 of record OY970210.1, read on the forward strand.
GGCAGGGGAGAGGGCGCCCAGCAATGCACGTGCCTGCTCGCGGTCTGTCGCAGTCGTGCTTTCCAGGAGGTTGAGCGCGTCCGGCGCGGCGCTCAGCTCGCCTTCGCGCAGCCGCGCCGCCAGCGCGGCTCCATCCTCGCTCACGAGGCGTCGCGGGCGAGGACACGGCTCGCCGAGCCGTTGGCCGGCGCTCGCTCGGCGCTCGTCTCGGCGAGGTCGACGATGTCGCTCACGATCTGCGTGATGTCGAAGTCCTTGGGTGTATAGACCGCCGCGACGCCGGCCTGCTTGAGCGCCTCGACATCCTGGTCGGGGATGATCCCGCCGACGACCACGGGCGCGCTCACCCCCGCATCGCGCAGCGCGCCGATCACCGCCGGGATCAGCTCGCGGTGCGAGCCCGACAGGATCGACAGGCCGATCACGTGGACACCCTCCTGGCGCGCAGACGCCGCGATCTGCGCCGGCGTGAGGCGAATGCCCTCGTAGACGACGTCCATGCCGGAGTCGCGCGCGCGCACGGCTATCTGCTCGGCGCCGTTGGAGTGCCCGTCGAGGCCGGGCTTGCCGACCAGCAGCTTCGGGCGCCGGCCGAGCCGCTCGCCCAGCGCCGCCACCCGCTCGCGCAGCCCGCCGAGCTGCTCGCCGGCCTGCGCCGGCGCCGCCTCGCCGACACCCGTCGGCGCCCTGTAGGTGCCGAACACTTCGCGCAGACTGCCGGCCCACTCGCCGGTGGTGGCGCCCGCGCGCGCGGCGGCGATCGTGGGAAGCATCAGGTTCTCGCGCCCGGGCTCGGTGAGCGAGGCCACGCGCGCGAGCTCCGCCAGCGCGGCATCGACCGCGACCTGATCGCGCTCGGCGCGCCAGCGGCGCACGGACTCGATCTGCTGCGCTTCGACGGCGGGATCGACGACGAGGATGCCGGCGTCGCCATCCGCGGTCAGCGGCGAGTCCTCGGTCTCGGTGAACCTGTTCTGGCCCACCACCACCTGCTCGCCGGACTCGATCCGCTGGATACGCTCGCGGTGGGCCTCCACCAGCGCGGCCTTCATGTACGGGACCGCCTCGATCGCGCCGCCGTGCTCGGCCACGATCGCCATCTCGGCGCGCGCTCCGTCGAGCAGCTCGGCCACCAGCCCGTCCATCACATGCGAGCCCTCGAAGATGTCGGGGTATTCGAGGATGTCGGTCTCATAGGCCAGCACCTGCTGGATCCGCAGCGACCACTGCTGGTCCCACGGTCGCGGCAGCCCGAGCGCCTCGTTCCAGGCCGGCAGCTGAATCGCGCGCGCGCGCGCGTCGCGCCCGAGCGTGACGGCCAGCGCCTCGAGCACGATGCGCTGCACGTTGTTCTCGGGCTGCGCCTCGGTCAGGCCCAGCGAGTTGACCTGCACGCCGTAGCGGAAGCGCAGCAGTCGGGGATCGGTCACGCCGTAGCGCTCGCGCCCGATCTCCTCCCACAGGACGTTCATCGCGCGCAGCTTGGCGTGCTCCTCGACGAAGCGCACGCCCGCGTTGACGAAGAACGAGATGCGCCCGAACACGCGCCCCATCAGCTCGTCCGTGTGCTCGCCCAGGCGCTCGCGCGTGGCGTCGAGCACCGCGATCGCGTTGCTCATCGCGTACGCGATCTCCTGCACTGGGGTCGCTCCGGCCTCCTGCAGGTGATAGGAGCAGATGTTGATCGGGTTCCACTTGGGCACGTCCTCGACCGTGTAGGCGATCATGTCGGCCACGATGCGCAGCGACGGCGCCGGCCCGAACGCGTAGGTGCCGCGCGCGAGGAACTCCTTGAGGATGTCGTTCTGCGTCGTGCCCTGCAGCTGGTCTTGCTGCGCCCCCTGATTTTCGGCGGCGACGATGTACAGGGCCAGCAGCCACGCCGCCGTGGCGTTGATCGTCATCGAGGTGTTCATCTCGGCGAGCGGAATGCCGTCCATCAGTGCTTCCATGTCGCCGCGATGTGAGATCGGCACGCCGACCTTGCCGACCTCGCCGCGCGCGAGCTCGTCGTCGGGGTCGTAGCCGGTCTGGGTGGGCAGGTCGAACGCGACCGACAGGCCCGTCTGGCCCTTGGCGAGATTGCGCCGGTAGAGCTCGTTGGACGCCTTCGCCGTCGAGTGCCCGGCGTAGGTGCGCATCATCCAAGGGCGGTCGCGCTCGGGCAGGCGGGGACTGTGATCGCCGCTCATGGCCACATTGTACGGACGGGCGGTGCGCATTATGCTTTGCCGCCATGAGCCAGACGATCGAGCTGCCGCGTGTCGGCGGACCCGGCAGCGGCCTCGGGGATCCCTGGAAGGTGATCGTGCGCAACGACGATCACAACACCTTCGACCACGTCGCGCGCACGCTCGCGCGCTTCATCCCGGGCACCTCGCTCGAACGCGGCCACGAGATCGCAAATCTGATCCACAACACGGGCCGCGCGGTTGTCTTCACCGGCCACCGCGAGCCGGCCGAGCACTACTGGGACCAGCTCAGGGGCGCCGGTCTAACGATGGCCCCGCTGGCGCAATAGCCCAGGACGCCGCTGAACGGCGCGATGCGGCGTCCTCGGTCGCTCGCGTGCAAAGCACGCCACGCTTCCTGCGTCCTTGCCTCGCTTGTCCAGCGACGCCCTGGGAGCGCGGCGGCTCAGTGCGGGCGCTCGGCGGCCATGCCGTTGCCCTGGCCGTTCCCGTGCCCGTTGCCGGCGGTCACGGGCTGGGCGACGAGCTGCCCGTGCGAGGTGATCTCCCACCAGCTGTACAGCACGGGCACCTGATACCAGCTCGAATGCCGCACGCGGAACTCGACCATCTCCGGCCCCGCCCAGTAGCGTTCCCACGAGGTGTGGTCCGGAAAGTGGGCCAGCTGCTGGAACTTGTAGAGGTCATCGCGCGAGCGGTACACCGCGTATGAGCTGGCGCCGTAGCGCAGCGCCACCGGGGCGATCTCGTTCACCGCCGCCGCGAGGCCGTCCGCCCGCAGGCCCGTGGCGTACCACGGGATGATGACCGTGCCGGGCCCGCCGCCGCCCGCCATCAGTTGCCCACCTCCGCGTGGATCGCGGCCGCCTGGCCGTCGGGCAGCTCGACCGTGCGGCCCTCACCCTCGCGCTCGGCGCCCACGAGGATCGAGATCTTGCCGAGATGCTTGTTTTCGCGCATCAGCTGATGCGCCTGCGCGACGCCGTCGAAGCCGAGGGTGCGCCACAGCACCGGCTTGATCTGGCCGCTCTCGATCAGCTCGTTGGCCTTCATGCACTCATACGCGTTGGCGAAGTGCGAGCCGAGGATCTCCTTCTGCTTCATCCACAGGTAGCGCACGTCGAAATCGAGGTTGTAGCCGGTCGTGCCGGCGCAGATCACCACCTTGCCGAAAGGCTTGACGGTGAACACCGAGGTCGGGAACGTCGCCTTCCCGACATGCTCGAAGACGATGTCGGGGGCGTCGCCGAGGATCTGCTTGACGCGCTTAGCGAATTCGCGCGAAACGCCGAAGCGGGCCTTCTCCTCCGCGGGGCTCTCGCCGCCTTTGCGCATCATTCCGGCGAACTCCGCCCTGTCGATGAACTCGGCCGCGCCGAGGCGCTTGACCAGCTCGCCCTTCCCCGGCGAGCTCACGACGCCGACGCTATGCGCGCCGGCGGCCGCGCACAGCTGGGTCGCGAACACCCCGAGACCACCGGCCGCTCCCCAGATCAGCACGTTCGCGCCCGCCTGAATCTTGCAGCGCGTGATCAGCATGCGGTACGCCGTGAAGTACACCAGCCCGTAGGACGCCGCCTCCTCCCAGGTCAGCGTGTGCGGCTTGGGCAGCAGCTGCTGGGCCTGGACCTTGGTGAACTGCGCGAACGAGCCCCAGGTGGTCTCGTAGCCCCAGATCTTCTGTGAGGGCGCCGCCATCGGATCCAGGCCGTGCACCTCGGGGTCCTCGTACGAGGCCTGGTTGCAGTGCAAGACCACCTCGTCGCCTGGCTTCCAGCGGGTCACCCCGGCGCCGACCTTCCAGACGATCCCCGACGCGTCCGAGCCGCCGATGTGATGGCCGTACTCGGGATGGTCGCCGTACTTCATGACCGACACGGGCTCGCCGAGCGCGGCCCACACGTTGTTGTAGTTCACGCCCGCCGCCATCACGCGCACGATCACCTCGAACGCTCCGGGCTCGGGGACTTCGATCTCCTCGACCTGGAACGCGTCGATGGGCTCGCCGAAGCGCTCCTCGCGGATCACCCATGCCGCCATCGTGGCCGGCAGCTCACCGGGCTGGACGCTTACCTCGGATACTCGTTGCAGATCGATCGCGGCCACGTGTCTTCACCCTCGCGTGTGGTCGGGGACGGAATGTGCCAGCAATCCTACCCACGCGCGCGCGCCCTACGCGCGCCGACGGCGCTGCGGCGCCGAGGCGACCGCCAGATCGGTGGTCGAGCTCCGGGCTCAGGCGCGGGCCTCAGGCGCGCCGGCGCCGAATGGCAGCTCGACGACCTCTGCCTCGATGCCCCGCCCGCCCACGCCCACGACGCTGCCGGGCCCGGCCTCGCGGCGCACCAGCGCGAGCGCGAGCGGGCCGAGGCTGGGGGAGACGGTCGCGCTGCCGACGTGGCCGACGACGCGCTCGCCCAGCAGCAGCTCCTCGCCGTGGCGCGCCGGTCCGGACAGCCGCAGGCCGCGCAGCTGGCGGTTGGGCCTGCCCTTGTAGTGGAGGCGCGCCACGGTCTCCTGCCCGACGTAGCAGCCCTTGGTGAAGCTGACGGCCCGCTCGTTCAGACCGGCCTCCTGCGGAATCACGCTGTCGTCGAGATCGATGCCGTAGCGGGGCCGGCCGCGCTCGATGCGCAGGCACTCCGCGGCCTGCTCGGAGACCGGCGCCGCGCCCCGCGCGCACAGCGCGCGCGCGAGCCGCTCGGTGTCGGCGGCGTCGCAGATGAGGTCGATCCCCACGTCGGTGCGCACGCCCAGCGCATCGATCTCGTCGACCGGGAGGCGCACGTTCGCATGCTCGCTCTCGCCCAGCCGCGCGGCCTCGGCCACGCTCTGCGCCTGCGGCCCGATCAGCGACAGCATGCCGCGCTCGAGCGTGCGTTTGTGCAGCTGCACGTCAAAGCCGATCTTGAAGCGCACGATCATGTCGAACAGCGCCTGCAACGCGACCCGCTCGGTGTCGAGCAGCAGCTCGGACGGCGCGCCGCCTTGTTCGCCGACCGCGAGGATGCGCACGTCGCCGAGCATCTTGCCCTTGTGCGTCAGGAAGGCCGCGTAACGGCCTTCGCCCGCGCGCAGGCCGTCCAGCTCGTTCGTGACCTGGCCCTCCAGGAACTCGCGCGCGCCCGCGCCGGTGAGAGCGAGCTTGCCGCGTTCTGAGCGATCGACCAGCCCGCAGCTCTCCGTGAGTGCGCGGTGCTCGTCGACGCTGACGTCGGTGGTTGAGTCGATCGCGACCATCTGCCCCGAGGATAGCCCCGCAAGGTAGCCCGCTAGGCTTCGCGCCATGACGCCGCTGGCCGAGCGCTTCCGGGAGATCGTCGAGTCGCTGCCCGACGACTGGACCGACCTCGAGCTCGATCTGCGCATCGGCGATGAGTCGCGCTATGTGGAAGCCGCCGTCTACCTGGTCACCTGCAACGCGCGCCCATACTCGAAATACGACTGGCACTGGCGCCTGCTGGTCGCGCATCGCTTCGGGCACGCGGCCGCGGCGCCGACCGTGCACGGCACGCTCGGCCTGCTCGACGATGCCGGCATCGACGGCGAGCTGGCGGTGCGCGAGGTGCGCTCGGGACGCGCCGAGGTCACGCAGGGGTGGGGCCGCCCGCAGTCCGCGCGCGAAGAGTTCCAGCGCCTGCGTTCGCAGTAGCGGCGCAGGCCCCGCCGCTGTTCATGCCAGAGTGTGTGGGATGGCGCGCGTGCTTGCGCTGGTTCCCGATCTGCTGTTCGGCTCGCGACTCCAGGGCGCCCTGGCGCCCGCCGGCCACGAACTCGAGCTGATCGGGGACGAGCCGAGCCTGCGGAATCGACTCGCGGACGGGGCGCTTCCGGCTCCAGACGTGCTGATCGTGGACCTGACCCGGGAAGAGCTCGATGGCGTGGCGATTGTGCGTTCCCTCGCCGCGGCGCAGGCCCTCAACTCGCTGCACACACTCGGGTTCTACGCGCACGTCGATGCCGATGTCCGCGAGCGCGCCGAACGCGCCGGCTTCGATCTCGTGGTGCCGCGCTCGCGGATGGCGCGCGAGGGCCCGCAGCTGGTCGAACGCCTGGCCGGCGCTTGATCGCCTCAGGCGGCCTGCCGCGGCCGCTCGCGGCGCTATCTCGGGCTGACGCCGGCTCAGCTGGGCTGCGCGAGGGAGCCACCGAGATCGGCCGCCCGCGGCGCCTGGGCTGCATCGAGCGCCACGAGCGCGCCGTTGGGCACGCGCTCGGCGTGTGCCTGCCAGCGTCCGGCGCGGCTCGACAGCGCGGCCCGGATCACCATCCCGTGACAGATCACGAGCGCCGGCAGGGCGTCCGCTTCGACATCGTGCAAGGCCGCGGCAACGCGCTGCTCCTGCTGGGCGAAGGACTCGCCGCCCGGAAACGCAAAACTGGGGTCGCCCGCGAGGAACTTGGCGAACAGCGCGGGTTCCCGCGCCTGCACTTCGCTGAACAGCTTGTCGGTCCAGTCCCCGGCGTCGGTCTCCGCCAGCCGCGCGTCGTATTTGACCCCCATCCCGAGCCGCTCAGCCACGACATCGGCGGTTTCACGCGCCCGCAGCAGCGTGCTGCACCACAGCGCCGCAAAGCCGTGCTCGACTGCGCGCTCGGCCAGCTCAGCGGCCTGCTTGCGCCCGGTGTCGTCGAGCGGCACGGGCAGCTGTCCCTGGAAGCGCCGTTCGAAGTTGTACGCCGTCTGGCCGTGCCTGGCCATGTACACATTCGCCGCTGGCATTGGGCTCGCACCCTATACGCTCGCCGCTCGCACCCCGGGCTGGCCGCGACGGTGTGCACCGTCAGGCGGTCGGCTGCTCCCGAACGCCTCGGTGTCGGCCGCGCCCGTCGAGGTCAGCTGGCCCCGGCCGGCTCCGTGTCGGCCTTGGCCTGCGCCGGGCGCAGATACAGCAGCGTGTACGCGAGCGCAGCCACCGCGCCGCCGAGCGCCGGTCCCGCATACCACACCCAGCCGTTGCTCCAATGGTCGCCCACGAGCTGAGGGCCAAACGCGCGCGAGGGGTTCATCGCCGCGCCGGTGAACGGCCCGCCGAACAGCACGTCGATCGAGATCGTCAGGCCGATCGCCAGGCCGGCGACGGCGTTGAACGGCCCACGCGTATCCACGGCTGCGCCGAACACGACCAGCACGAGGAAGAACGTCAAGATCGCTTCGAGCAGGAAGCCCGAGCTCGCGTCGACACCATGGCCGAGCGCGGGGACCCCCAGCTTCACCGCTTCGGTGACTTCCCGCGGGAGCAGGTTGCGAACCAGCAGCGCCGCCAGCGCCGCCCCGCCGAACTGCGCGATCCAGTACACGACCGCCCGCTCCGGTTTGATCTTGCGCGCCACCAGGAACCCGAACGTGATGGCCGGGTTGAAGTGCCCGCCGGAGATCGGTCCCAAGGCGCAGACCATCACGCCGATCGCGAGGCCGTTGGCGATCGCGACGCCGATCAGCGTGGGGTCGTGCACGCCGCCGGCCGCCGCCGCCGCGCCGGCGCCGATGAACGTCAGCGTGAACGCGCCGATCGCCTCGGCCACGGCAAGTCGCAAAGGGTCCTCGTACATCGGCAAAAACGTATGAGCCGGACCGGACGGACCGGGCGGCGCGGGGATCGGCATACACTGCGCAGGGTGCGTCGCAGAGTCACCTTCTCGCGCAACCTGACCCTGTCGCTGTCGCGAACCTGCCGCTGCTACTGCAAGTACTGCTCGTTCGCGACCCACCAGGCGCATCTCCATACGCCCGAGCGGGTCGTGGAGATCCTCGACGGCGCCGCGCGGCGCAACGTCAAGGAGCTGCTCGTGCTCACCGGCGAGCGCCCGGAGGTCAACGGCGAGGTCGCCGAGCGGCTGCGCTCATACGGCCATCAGGACTTCACCGCTTATGTCGTATGGACGTGCGAGCGCGCGCTCGAGCGGGGCCTGTTGCCGCACACCAACCTGGGCGTGCTCGAGCGCGAGGACCTCGCGCGGCTGCGCGAGGTGACCGCCTCGCAGGGACTGATGCTCGAGTCGATCTCCGAGCGGCTGATGGACACCGTCCACGCCGGCTCACCGAGCAAGCACCCGCACCAGCGCCTGCAGACGATCCGCGTCGCGGGCGAGCTGAAAATCCCCTTCACCAGCGGAATCCTGGTCGGGATCGGCGAGACCGAGCAGGAGCGCCTGGAGGCTCTGGAGGCACTCGCCGCGCTGCACGCCGAGCACGGCCACATCCAGGAGATCATCCTGCAGAACTTCGTGCCGCACCAGAGCTACTACGGCCGCGAGCCCGCCGAGATCGCCGACGCGGCCGCGAGCCAGTACTGGCGCACCGGCGTGAGCGACGGCCGGCCGCAGCTGGCGCTGCCCGATTGGGCGCGCGCCGGCGCCGGGCCGGTCAGCATCGAGGACATGAAGCGCCTGATCGCCGAGACCAGGCGCCTGATGCCCGACGTCGGGATCCAGGTGCCGCCGAACCTGGCCGACTGGTGGCCGGAGCTGGTCCAGGCGGGCGCGACCGATCTCGGCGGGCTCAGCGCCAACGGCGATCACATCTCGCCCGAGCACCCGTTCCCCTCGCCCCACCAGGTGCGTAAGCGCCTGCAACGCGAGGGCTACGCGCTCACCGAGCGCCTGTGCGTATACGCCCTCTACATCTCCCCGGAGTGGATCTCGCGCGGCGTGCTCGACACGATCAAGACCAGGTACTGGAGCTTCATCCCGCGGCAGGGATCTGGCGGCCCGACCACCCGTACCGACCCGCCCCGGCCGCTGCGCCCGGAGCTCGTCGCGGGCGCGGTCCAGCGCGCGCGCGATGGCGCGAGGCTGAGCGCGGACGAGCTGACCGCGCTGTTTGCCGAGACGCGCCCCGAGGCGATCGAGGAGATCCGCCTGGCGGCCGATGAGCTGCGCGCCGAGCTCGCCGGGGAGACGGTCACCTTCGTGGTCAATCGCAACGTCAACGTGTCCAATGTGTGCACCGTCGGCTGCGCCTTCTGCGGGTTCGGCCAGAGCAGGCGCTCGCCCGACGCCTACCAGCACTCTGTCCAGGAGTTCGCGCGCCGCGTGCGCGAGGCGGTGGCCTATGGCGCGAGCGAGCTCTGCATCCAGTCCGGCATCCATCCGGACTGGACGCTGCAGGACTACCTCGATTGGCTCGAGCTGGCCAAGCGCACGGCGCAGGGCGAGGGCGTCAACATCCATCTGCACGCCTACAGCCCGATGGAGATCGCGCACATGTGCGACATCTCCGGCCTGCCCCCGAGCGAGGTATTCGTGCGCCTGCGCGAGGCCGGCCTGGGCTCGACTCCCGGCACCGCCGCAGAGGTGCTCCACGACGGGGTGCGCGAACGGATCTCGCCCAACAAGCTGCGGGTCGCGCGCTGGGTGCAGATCATCGAAGCCTCGCATGCCGCGGGCCTGCGTTCGACCGCCACCGTGATGTTTGGCCACATCGAGGAGCCGTGGGAGCTGGCCGAGCACATGCGCGTCGTGCGCGAGCTGCAGGAACGCACGGGCGGCATCACCGAGTTCGTGCCGTTGTCGTTCATCCCGTTCCAGACGCTGCTCGGGCGCACGCACGGCGTGCAGGAGATCTCGCGGGCCGAGAACCTCAAGCACACAGCCGTCTTTCGCCTTGCGCTGGGACGGACGGTTCAGAGCCTGCAGGCGTCGTGGGTGAAGATGGGCCTCGACGCCGCGTGCGAGTCGCTGCGCTGGGGCGTCAACGATCTCGGCGGCACGCTGATGGAGGAGTCGATCAGCCGGCTCGCCGGCAGCTATCACGGCACGAGGCTCGACCCCGAGCAGCTGATCGCGGCCGCTCACCAGGCCGGGAGGCCCGCGGCCGAACGCACGACGCTGTACGAGATCAGGCGCCGCTTTCCGCTGCGGGAGGCAGGAGCTGCTCCCGCCGTCGCCTGCTAGCCGCTAGCGGAACAGGTCCTCCTCGAGCGGGCGAAGCAGCGCGGCCGCGCCGGGGCCGTCGCCGGGCGTGACGAACCGCTCGAGGCCTTCGATCACCACCACGGGTTCGCCCGAGTCCTTCATGCGCGCGAGATCCGCCGCGGCCGCGGCGGCGTCCGCGACGGCCAGCCACGTGGCGCGCAGCGCCAGGCCGCTGGCGTCCGTGCGCCCGCGCCAGTCATCCAGCGGCGTCATGCCGGCGCAGCCGAGCGCCACGTCGCACTGCCCATGGCGCCAGGCCCGTCCGAAGCTGTCGGTGATGAGGATCGCCACGCTCGCGCCGGTCAGCTCGCGCAGCCGCCCACGCAGGGCGCGCGCCGAGCCGTCCGGGTCGCGCGGGAGCGTCACCACGGTGTCGGCGTCCGTCACGTTGGAGGCGTCAACGCCGGCGTTGGCGCATACGAAACCGTGGTGGGTGCGGCAGATCAAGACGTCGCGCCCGGCGCGCACGATCTCGGTGCTCTGGTCGAGCACGACCTGCACGACGCGCGGATCCTTGGCATAAGGGCCTCCGGCCTGTCCGTCGCCGACGCTGCCGGTCGCGAGCTCGCGCGCCCGCGCGGAGGGCCGCACCGTGCGCAGGTCCACGACCGCGCCCTCGGCCTTGGAGATCACCTTGTGCGCGACGGTCAAGACCCGGCCGTCGCGCAGCTCGTCAGCGCCGGTCGTCGCGATCAGCGACGCAAGGTCCGCGCCGGCGCGGACCTCGGGGATACCGGCGAGAGCCTGGGCGCGGACGCTCGCCACGAGCGGGCTCAGCCCGCGTGCGTCGCGGGCACGGGGGCGTCGCCGGGTGCGCTGTCGCCGCGGACGCGGTCTGCGGGCCTGGACAGGCCGAGCACCACACGCGTGCGCGCCGCTCGTACCTGCTCCCCGGCGAGCCGCTCGCGCAGCACGGCCAGGTCGGCGCCGGTGTCGATATCCAGCAGCAGCGACGTGACGGGCTCGACGCGGCAGCTCGCGCCTGCAGCGCGCGCGAGCGCCCGGTGGCGCTCGCAGCTGTCGGGCCCGAAGCTGGGGGCGATCGCATCCGGTGGGGTGAGCAGCAGCCCGTTGGTGCCGGTACCGTGACGGTCCGGGACGATCACGACCCCGCGACCTGCGCCCGTCAGCAGCGCGTCGAGCTCCGCCGGGTCGAGCGCCGGGCAGTCGCCGGGGATGCACAGCACACGCTCGAGCCCGGCCTCGAGCGCCGACTGCACGCCGAGTGCCACCGCGGCGCTCTGGCCCCGTTCGGCGCCATCCGCCACGACCGACGCCCCGAGGTAGGCCGCCGCCGCGGCCACCGCGTCCTCGCGCGTGACGACGATCGTGCGATCGAGCGACTCCGTTCGGCTGAGCGCGACCAGGACGTCGCCGACCATCGCGCGCGTCAGGTCTGCTCGCAGCGTGTCGGCGACGCTATCGCCGAGGCGCTGCTTGGCCTCGGCGAAGCGCTTCACGGGCAGGATCGCGGCGGTGCGCACGGACCTCACCGTAGAGCCTCGGCGAACTCGAGCGTTCGCTGCGCCACGCGCGCGCGGGCGCATGCGTCCTCCATCCGGGTGTCGATCTGCAGGACTCGCGCTCCCGCCACGTCCTCGTCGGCGACGATTCCGTCGAGCAGATCGCCGTAGAACTCCGCGACGCCGCCAGCGTCGCAGGGTAGCGCCGCGAACGCCATGAACGACTCGGTGGGACCCTTCAGGACCTGACCCGCCACGATCGGGCTGACAGCGACGACGGGCGCCGAGGCGCCGGCGAGCGCCGCGCGCAGGCCCGGCAGCGCGAGGATCGGCGCGATCGAGGCCAGCGGGTTGGACGGGCCGATCACTAGCGCGCGGGCGCCTGCGATCGCGGCGAGCGCCCGCTCGCTGGGGTGCGCCTGCTCGGCGCCGCGGAACTCCAGCCCCTCGATCATGCCCGCGGCTCGCCGGCGGATCATGAACTCCTGGAAGGAGTCCCAGCCCGGGGCCGAGCGCACCCACGTGCGGACGGGGTCATCGCTCATCGGCAGCACCTGCGAGCGCAGGCCGATCGCGCCGTTCAAACGTGCCAGCGCCGCGGTCGGGGAGAGGCCCTCGGCGAGCATGCGCGAGCGCTCCAGGCACCAGGCGAGATCGCGATCGCCGAGGTTGAACCAGACCTCGACGCCGAGCTCGCGCAGCGCGTCCATGACCGCGAACGTGTCGCCGCGCAACCCCCAGCCGCGCTCGTCGATCAGGTCGGCCAGCCAGAACGAAACGAGATCTGGATCAGGCGAGACGTACGCGCCGTAGACCTCGATGTCATCGCCCGTGTTGGCGATCACCGCCATCCGCTCGGCGCCGACCACGTCGGCCATTCCGCGTGCGAGCTTCGCCCCGCCCGTGCCTCCGGCGAGGATCACGACCTCGGCGTCGGTGCTCATCACTCCCAGGTTACGTCAACCAGGCCACTCAGCCGAATGCCCGCGTGGGTCTTGTAGCGGGAGTTGACCGAGATCAGCAGCGCCGTGAGCGACTCCGTGATGCGCGACATCTCCAGCCTGCCGCAGTCCACGCAGCGCAGTCCCTCGATGCGATCGATCACGGTCGCGGCGTCCCGCTTGTCGGCGCGCGAGTCGCCGCACACCAGCACGTCCTGGTCGAGCGGATGCTCGAGGTCGGTCAGCGAGGCCGCGCTGACCGTGTGCAGGGCCGAGACCACGCGCACCCCCGCACCCGCCATCTCGGCGGCCTGCTCCGCGGCCGAGCCCTGCCACACGCCGAGCATGCGCGTGGCCTTGCCGCTGACGGCGGCGGCGAGCGGCACGCTCGCATCGATCAGCAGCTGCCCCGGGCGCAGCGCCTCGCGCAGGTTGGCGAGCGTCTCGGACTGGTTGCGAAAGGGCACGCTCAGGATCACGGCGTCGGCCTCGCGCACCGCGCCCGCGTTGTCATGCGCGCTCACCTGGCTGCCGGGGATCGTGTCGGCGACGCGCGCGGCCGTTTCGCGCGCGCGCTCGGCGTCGCGGGATCCGATCGCGATCGGCACACCGGCCTGGGCAAGGCGCACCGCCAGGCCGAAGCCGAGCGAGCCCGAGGCGCCGATCACGGCCACCGGGTCGGTGCGGGAGGGCGCCACGGCGGCCGAGTATAAGCTCCGATGGTGACGCTCCCACAGGCGGTCAAGATCAGAGAGGTCGGTCCGCGCGACGGGTTTCAGAACGAGCCGGAGACGATCCCGACCGCGCGCAAGGTCGAGCTGGTCGACGCGCTCGCGCGCACCGGGCTGCCTCGGTTGGAGGTCACGAGCTTCGTGCGCCCCGACGTGATCCCCCAGCTGGCCGACGCCGCCGACGTGCTCACGGGGGTCGACATCCCCGAGCGCGTTGCCGTGAGCGTGCTGATCCCAAATGAGCGGGGCCTGGACGCAGCGCTTGCGCTGCGCGAGCGCACGGCGCAGGATCGTGGCGGGCGCGCCGCGTTCGATGAGATCAACGTGTTCCTATCGGCGTCGGAGACCCACAACCGCAAGAACGTCAACCGCTCGGTCGCCGAGTCGCTGGCCGGCCTCGAGCGGGTTCTCGCTCGCGCGCGCGAGGCGAGCCTGCGCTGCGAGGCCGTGATCGCGACCTCGTTCGGATGTCCTTACGAGGGCCGCGTCCCGGCCGAGCGCGTGCTGGACATCGCGCGCGCCGTGCGCGACGCCGGCGCCCAGGAGGTCGGCTTCGGCGATACCACCGGCATGGCCAACCCGCTGCAGGTGCGCGGCTTCTTCGGTCAGGCCCGCGATGCGCTGGGGGAGCAGACCGAGCTGACCGCGCACTTTCACAACACCCGCGGCCAGGGCCTCGCGAACGTCTTGGCGGCGTTGGATGCGGGGGTGCTGAGCTTCGAGTCGAGCTTCGGCGAGCTCGGCGGCTGCCCGGTCCCGGCGGGCGCCACCGGCAACATCGCGACCGAGGATCTCGTTTCGATGCTGCACGAGATGGGCATCGAGACGGGGGTCGACCTGCCGGCGCTGCTGGCTTGCAGCCGGCGCGTGCAGGAGCTGCTAGATCGCCCGCTCGGCAGCCACACGCTCGTCGCGGGTCCGGTCAACTGGCGCTGAGGAGCTAGCTTCAGGACCGGCGGGCGAGCGAGGGACCCCGGGGTGTCTACGCTGCCGCGACCGTCTCCCCTCGAGCCGCCTCCTCGGCCGCGCGCGCCTGCTCGCGCACCCTCGCCACGCAGTACTCCTGCACGGCCACCTCCAGCTCGAGCGTCTGCGCCAGGGTCGGGCGCGCCGAGGCGTCGATCACGCGCTTGGCGCGGCCGACGGCCACGGGCGAGTTGGCGAGCAGCTCGGCGATCAGGGCCTCGGTCGCCTGGTCGAGCTCGGCGGGCGCCGCCACGCGGTTGACCAGGCCGATGCGGTGAGCCTCGCCGGCATCGATCAGGCCGGCGGTCATGATCAGCTCCTTGGCGCGACCGAGCCCGACGACGGCCGGCAGCCGCGAGGATCCGCCGACGTCGGGGATGATGCCGAATTTCACCTCCGGCAGGCCGAGCTTGGAGTCGCTGGAGGCGATCCGCAGATCGCATCCGAGCGCGACCTCGACCGCTCCGCCGACGCACGTGTGATGGATCTGGCAGACGACCGGCTTGGGCATCGTTTCGCAGAGGTTGGCGCACTGAAGGAACACGTTCCTGAACGGGCGCAGGACCCCCGGCTGGCCGCCGAAGGACGCGAGCTCGACGAGATCGACGCCGGCCGAGAAGACCGGACCTTCGCCGCGCAGCAGCACGCAGTGCACCGACTCGTCGTCGGCGGCCTCGAGCAGCGCCTCGGCGAGCGCGCGCAGCAGCTCCTGGTTCATCGCATTGCGCTTCTCGGGCCGGTTGAGGATCACATGGCGGACCGCGTCGCGGTCTTCGGTCAGGACGATGCTCACGGGCTTGCTCCTTTGTCAGCTCAGATCAAGGACGGGTTCAACTCGAATCAGGACGGGCTCAGCTCGGATCAAGGACGCGTCAACTCGAATCACAACGGGCTCAGCTCAGATCAAGGACGGGGGTCGGCGGCTCGATCGCCTCATCATGGCCCTCGCGCGGCACGATTGCCGTGCCGATGGCGAAGAACTCGATCGTGTGGCTGCCCCAGCCGTGGCTCTTCTCCTGCAGGTTCACCCCGACGATCCCCTCGGCGGCGATCTCCTGGGCCTCGGACTGCATGCGCTCCATCGCGAGCTCGCGCGCGTCGTATAGCGCCTGGGTGAAGTTGGGAAGCTCGACGTTGCGTCCCGTCTGGGCCAGCGACTGCAGCATGCCGCGATGGGCCACGTGATAGACGCAGCTGCCCATCACCAGTCCAACGGGGCGGTGTCCGGTGCGCAGCAGCGTCCAGAAGTCCTGGCCGGAGAGGTCGCTGGTGAAGGGGCGGCCGTTGGGCGCACGGTGAAGGACGCCGTCGCGGTGCTTGACCGCCGTGCCGATCGCGATGAACTCGGCCATGTCCTGGCCCCATTCGTAGCGGCCGACGTCCAGTCGCACGCCGACCACCCCGTCGGCGCCGAGCTGATCGGCCTCCTCCTCCATGCGCGTCATCGCCAGCTGGCGCGCGCTGTACATCGCCTGCGAGAGGACCGTCATCTCCTGGCTTTTCTTCCAGCCGGCGATCTGGATGCCGATGTGGTAGATCGAGCTGCCCACGACCAGCCCGAGCGGCTCGAAGCCCGCCTGCTTGATCAGCAGGAACTCGTTGACCGAGAGGTCCGAGGTGAACAGGCCGGCGCGGTTCTGCTGCAGGCGCTCGCGCCCGGCCTGCGGGACGCCCTCGAGCGAGCTCGGGTCATACGCGGGCTCGCTTGGGTCGTAGGTTGTCTCGCTGC
This sequence comes from uncultured Solirubrobacterales bacterium, assembly GCA_963713895.1. GTDB lineage: Bacteria > Actinomycetota > Thermoleophilia > Solirubrobacterales > Solirubrobacteraceae > Palsa-744. The sequence continues at coordinate 1,001,443 of OY970210.1, forward strand.
CTTCGCTGTCGCTCATGGTCTGCTCCCGTGTCAGGTGGTGAGGTCGAGGATCGTCTCAGGGGCGTAAGGGGCGGTCTTCGCCGCCTCGCGGATCGCGGTGCCGATCGCGTGAAAGGTCACCATCAGACCGCCTCGCTCGTAGCGCCCGCCGCCGAGCGAGACGCGTCCGATTCGGTGCTCGATGCGCGTGCCGATCACGCCGCTGGCGCCCAGCTCGGCCGCCTGGGCGGTCATGCGTCCCATCACGATCTCGCGCGCGCTGTACACGCCCTGCGTGAATTCGCGGAGCTCCTGGTTTTCCATGAAGCCCGCGCCGCCGAGCATCTGGCCCTGGTAGAAGGCCGCCACGAAGAACACCGAGCTCCACGCGACGATCCCGAGCGGCTCGATATTGGCGCGTGCGAGCTTGACGTAGTCGGCCACCGATAGCTCGGTCAGCACCGGCGCGCCGGCGTGCGCGCCTCGCTTGCGGTCCTCATGCGTAGGTCGCTCGTGATCCTCGCGTCCGGGTCGCTTGCCCTCGTCCCGAACGGCGGTGCCGATCACCACGTACTCGATCGCGTTTTCGGCCCAATCGTGCTGGCCCGTGCGCAGCTCGACACCGATCACAGCGTCGGCGCCGACGTGGCCGGCCTCCTGCCGCAGGCGTCCGAGCGCGCGGGTGCGCACGTCGTTCCAGGCGTCGGAAAGCGTGTCGAGCTCGAACATGAAGCCTCCGCCCAGCATCGATGGCCAGGGCGTCAACTGGTAGCCCACCTGGTAGATCGAGCTGCCCATCACCTGTGACAGCGGGCGCAGCTTCAGCTGGTGGCACAGCGCGAAGTCCGCGACCGACAGATCGGAGGTGAAGGATCCTCCGTGTTCGGCCAGCTGGGACAGGCGGCGCTCGGCGTCGAGCGGGATCCCGCCCTGTTCGACGCGCTCAAGCGATTCCGCCTGCCGTTGCGCCAGCACGTCCTGGTCGCCCGCGCCCGCATCCGGATCTGGCCGCGGATCGTTCATCTCACTGCAGCAGGCTCTCGAGCGCCGTTCTCGCCTGGGCGCTGCGCTGGGCCTCGTCGCGCAGGTCGGCCGCCAGCGCGGCGATCCATTGGCCCGGGTCGAGCGGCTCGTGCTTGATCGCGATACCGCCCACCTGACGTTCGCGAAAGCACTCGACGCGGCTCCCGTCGATCGCCAGCTGGTAGCGCATGCCGCCGAGATCGACTCGCAGCATGCGCACGCGCTTCTCGCGGCGGCCCAGCAGCCCGCCGCCGCTGCGCTCCACGTGTGCGCTGTCGGGCAGCGACTGCTCGAGCTTCGACGCGAGCACCTCCAGCGAAATGCGCAAATCGGCGCCGTCAGCGCGCAGCCCGGAGGCAGCGAGATCGAACGTGTCTTCGTCGCTCACCTCTCGCAGGCTACCGCGAGGCGCGCGCACGATAGTGGCACGGCTGCGCCCGCAACCTTCCCGCGCGCCGCGCGCGAGCGCGTGCGTAATAGGCTCCCTGGCGTTCGTCCCATCGCAGCGAGGGCCGGACAGGCAGTGCAGCGAAAACGGGCGCCGTCCCGAGCCTGGGGGCGGCGAATCTCACGAGGGAGGTCCGATGGCGGCGAAGATCGAAAAGGTGGGCGTGCTCGGAGCGGGCCTGATGGGCCATGGCATTGCGCAGGTGGCGGCGCAGTCGGGCTACCAGGTGGTGCTGCGCGAGGTCGACGAGGCGACGCTTGCCAAGGGGATCGGCAAGATCGAGAAGCAGCTCGCGCGCGCCGTCGAGAAAGGCAAGTCCAGCCAGCAGGACGCGGACGAGGTGCGGGCGAGGATTCAGGGCACGGTCGACTACGGCGACCTGGCCGACTGCGATCTCGTGATCGAGGCGGTCACCGAGGACCTCGAGCGCAAGCTCGAGATGTGGCGCGAGCTCGATCCGATCGTCAAGGCGCAGGCGGTGTTCGCGACCAACACCTCGTCGCTGGCGGTGATCGACCAGGCGGCCGTGACCGGGCGCCCGAGCCAGTTCGTGGGGCTGCACTACTTCAACCCCGCCCAGGTGATGAAGCTCGTCGAGGTCGTGCGCTGCGTGACCAGCGGCGACGAGGCATTCGAGACGGCGCTCGAGTTCGCGCGCTCAGAGGGCAAGCTGGCGATCCCGACGCGTGACCGCGCCGGGTTCATCGTCAACCGCCTGCTCGTGCCGTTCACGCTCGACGCGATCAGGGCGCTCGAAGAAGGGGTCGGCTCGGTGAGCGAGATCGACGAGGCGATGAAGGCCGGCGCCGGGCACCCGATGGGCCCGCTCACGCTGGCGGATTTCGTCGGACTCGACACGCTCGGCTCGATCTGCGACGTGCTGTTCGACGAGTTTCGCGAGCGCCGCTTCGCGCGACCGCCGACGCTGCGCAAGATGCTCTCGGCAGGTTGGTACGGACGCAAGTCCGGAATGGGCTTCTACGACTATTCCGGAGACGCGCCGGTGGCGAATCCCGGTCTTTAGCGCCGGCGCTCTCGGCTGGCGCGATCACCTGCCCTAACCTTCAGAGAAGCTGCGAAAGCGGCTCGTGTCCACTACATTCAAGGGATGAGCGACCCCTCGCATCTGCGAGTAGCTGACGCCGATCGCGAGCAACTGGTCGAAGAGCTGCGCGAGCACGCGGGCGAGGGCAGGCTCAGCGCCGAGGAGCTCGAGCAGCGCATCGGCCACGCCTACCGCGCGACCACGCGTGCGGACGTAGACGCGGTGCGGGCCGACCTGCCGGTCAGCTCGAAGTCGGTGGCGCTCGCGCTGCGCAAGCGCAAGGGTCAGCTGCGCCGGCGCCTCGCCCAGGAGGCGGGTGGCGCGCTGGGCGTCTCGGCGCTGGCCGTCGGGATCTGGCTGCTCGCCGGCGGCCACCACAGCGGGCAGTTCTGGCCGGCCTGGGTGATCGGCCTGACGATGCTGCCGGTGATCCGCGACTCGTGGCGACTGTTCGGCCCGGGATCGGATCTGGAGATGGTCGAAGCCAGGCTCCAACGCCGTCACGAACGGCGGCTGGCGCGCGGGCATCGTCATCGCTATCGCGGGCTGCCACGGGGCGGGGGTCCGCCGTGGTGAGGCGGCCGGCAGCAGTCTCGGGCGCTCGGTGAGCACGCTCGAGCGCGCCGCCGAGCGCGCGCGCGCGGGCGGTCCGGAGCGCCACCACGACAAGTCCGCGGCACAGGGCAAGCTCGCGGTGCGCGAGCGCATCGCGCTGCTCCTCGACGAGCGCAGCTTCGCCGAGGAGGGCCTGCTCGCCAACTGGCAGGAGGATGGGCTGGGCGCCGATGGAGTGGTCACCGGCGTCGGCACCATCGGTGGTAGGGCGGTCGCGCTGATGGCCAACGACCCGACCGTGAAGGCGGGCTCGTGGGGCCCGAAGACGGTCGAGAAGATCCTGCGCATCCAGGAGCGCGCGCTGTCGCTGCGCACGCCGATGATCTACCTGGTCGACTCCGCCGGCGCGCGCATCACCGAGCAGGTGCAGATGTTCCCGGGCCGGCGCGGCGCCGGACGCATCTTCTACAACGAGGTCCTGATGTCGGGCGTCGTGCCGCAGGTATGTGTCCTGTTCGGCCCGAGCGCCGCCGGCGGCGCCTACATACCGGCGTTCTGCGACATCGTGATCATGCGCGAGGGCAACGCCTCGATGTACCTCGGCTCGCCGCGGATGGCGCAGATGGTGATCGGCGAGGACGTCACGCTCGAGCAGATGGGCGGGGCGAAGATGCACACCGGCGTGAGCGGCTGCGCGCACCAGCTGGTCGACAGCGACGAGCAGGGGATCGAGCTGGCGCGGCGCTACCTGTCCTACATGCCGGGTAACTGGGAATCACTCCCGCCCTCCCTCCCGCCCTCCCGCCCGGAATCCCGCCCGCCCTCCGATCCACCCATCGCGGCACCTGCGCCGCCGCGAGCGGACGCCTCGGCCTCCCACACGGCCCGTGAGCTGTCTTCCAATTCGGCGACCCACGCGCGCGCGCGCGCGCCCGCGCGTGCGCCGTCGATCGGGAACCTGATCCCCGCCGACGAGAACAAGCCGTTCGACATGCTCGAGCTGATCGACGCGCTGGTCGATGCCGACTCCCTGCTGGAGATCCACCCGCGCTGGGCGCGCGAGCTGATCGTCGCCTACGCGCGCCTGGACGGTGAGGTGATCGGGATCGTCGCCAGCCAGCCCAAGCACAAGGGCGGCGTCCTGTTCGGGGACTCGGCCGACAAGGCGGCGCGGTTCATCTGGACGTGCAACGCGTTCAACGTCCCGCTGCTGTTCCTGGCCGACGTGCCGGGGTTCATGATCGGCACGCAGGTCGAGCGCGAAGGCATCATCCGCCACGGCGCCAAGATGATCAGCGCGGTCAGCGAAGCGACGGTGCCGAAGATCTCGGTGATCGTGCGCAAGGCCTACGGCGCCGGACTGTACGCGATGGCCGGCCCGGCGTTCGAGCCCGACGCCTGCATCGCGCTGCCGAGCGCGTCGATCGCGGTGATGGGGCCACAGGCGGCGATCAACGCGGTCTACTACAACCAGCTGCAGGCGATCGCCGACGAGGATGAGCGCGCCGCCAAGACCGAGGAGCTGCGCACGCAGTACGCGCGGGACATCGACATCCTGCACCTCGCCTCAGAGCTGGTGATCGACGCGGTCGTCGAGCCCGAGGGGCTGCGCGACGAGCTGATCGCCCGCTTCGCGCACGCGCGCGGCAAGCGCCGGAAGTGGCCGGCGCGGCGCAACCCCGTCACGCCCGTGTAGCGCGCGCCCGCGGCGCACGCCGGTCACACGCTGTCGCCCAGAACGCGTTGACCCTCGTCATGGGCACCGGCGCCATGCGATGCCCACGTCAGGTCGTCGACGGGGCGCCCGGAGCAGGCCCGCCCGCCACTCCCGCGGCGCGTGTCTGCTCGTCCTGAAATGGTGGATAGGTCTCGGTCAGCAGCAACAAGTAGGAGTCCGAGCGGGCGATGTATGAGTTGGCGAGCACCATCAGGTCGAACAGCCCGCGCGGCATCTTGCCGGTCACGAGGATCACCAGCCACGCCCCGATCGCGCCGATCTCGAGCAGCAGATGCATGACGTATCGGAGGATCACGATCGGGATCGCGAGGATCACGCGAAGCAGCGTCTTCAGGCGGCTGTACGGGTCGAGCGGTCCCTCGAAGTGCATGCGGATCGGGTAGGCGGGATCATCCGAGCCGCCAAACGACGGATACGGGTCGGTCAGCAGCGCGGTGTAGCCGGTTGCGCGCGCGAAAAAGCGCGTGAAGCCGGCGACGAACTCGTACAAGCCGCTTGGATATCGGCCCGTGAAGACAATCGCGAACCACGCGATCACGACGGCGATCTCAGCGACGATCGCATACAGGATCGCCCAGATCGCGAGGGGGATCGCGAGGATCAGGCGGAAGAAGCTCGTGAGCCGGTTGCGACGCTCGACGTAGTCCGCGTTGAAGGTGACGGGATAGGACATGAGACGCTCCCTTTCCTAGACGCCCAAATCAGTGCACAGCGGTGCTTGCGCTGCGCGCTTCATCGTAGATCGCCGCGGAGCGCTTGTGTCTTTTGTGCCTTGATTTCCTGCGCAGCGAGCTGGTCGGCAGAGCGGGCGGGGCGGGCGGCTCGATCGATTAGATTCCGAGGATGGACGCGGCCGACCTCGCCTACGCCGGGATCGCCAAGCAGGCCGAGCTGGTGGCAGCCGGCGAGGTCAGCTCGCGCGAGCTGGTCGAGCTGTGCCTCGAGCGGATCGAGCGCCACGACGCGCGCCTGAACGCCTTCAGGGTCGTGTTCGCCGAGCGCGCCCGCATGGAGGCCCAGCAGGCCGAGGCCAGACGACGGACCGAAAGCCCACCCACCCGGCGGCCGCTGCTCGGGGTTCCGATCGCGGTCAAGGACGACACGGATGTCGCCGGTGAGATAACCGCGCTCGGCACGAACGCCTACGGCGAGCCCGCGCGCGCAGACGCCGAGATCGTGCGCCGCCTGCGCGCGGCGGGGGCGATCGTGATCGGCAAGACCAACGTGCCCGAGCTGTGCGCGTTTCCGTGGACCGAGTCCGCCACCTGGGGGGTGACGCGCAACCCCTGGAGCCTGCAGCACTCGCCCGGGGGCTCGAGCGGAGGCACGGCCGCGGCCGTCGCCGCGGGCCTCGTCGGCGCCGGGCTCGGCTCGGACGGGGGCGGCTCGATCAGGTTCCCCTCGGCCTATTGCAACCTCTTCGGCCTGAAGACCCAGCGCGGGCGCGTGCCCCTGGCACCCCACGCGGATGCCTGGCACGGGCTATCGGTCAACGGCGTGCTGGCGCGCAGCGTCCGCGACAGCGCGCTGCTGTACGACGTCATCACACAGGGGCCGCCCGACGCGGGCGGGCCGGCACTCGCGCCGGCGTCGCTGCTGGAGGCGCTGGGCCGCCAGCCGGACGGCTCGGCGCGTGGGTCCACGAACGGCCACCCGCCGGCCCGGGCGCTGCGTGTGGCCGTGTCGAGCAAGCTGCCGCCCTCGCCGCTGGCGCGGCTGCATCCCGACAACGAGGCCGCGCTCGCGGAGACGGCGGCGCTATTGGCCAGGCTGGGTCACGAGGTGAGCGCGCACGAGCTCGACTATGGCCCGCTCGCACCGCCGCTCGAGTTCACCGGACGCTACCTGCGAGCATTGCACGACGACGCGGACCAGCTGCCGCATCCCGAGCGCCTGGAACGGCGCATGCGCGTGCTCGCGCGACTCGGCGGCCTGCTCACGCCGGGACTCGTCGCCTGGGATCGCTCGCGCGAGACGGCATACGCGCAGCGCCTGAACGGGCCACTGGCCGACAACGACGTGCTGGTAACCCCGGTCACCCCGGCGCCGCCCCCGAGGATCGGCGCGTGCGAGGGCCGCGGCTGGCTATGGACGCTGATGGCGGCAGCGGCGACGGCACCCTACGCGGCGTGCTGGAACGTCACCGGCCAACCGGCCTGCGCCGTGCCCGCCGGGCTGGCGGCGGACGGCCTGCCGCGCGCCGTCCAGCTCGTGGGACGGCCCGGCGAGGAGGCCACGCTGGTGGCGCTCGCCGCGCAGCTCGAAGCCGAGCGCCCGTGGGCGCAGGAGCGCCCGGCGGGGTTCGGGTGACGGGCCGCGGCTCTAGACAATATGGATTGACCGTCTGTCCGGCCTGCGATGTAGAAGAGGCCGGTTTCCCCGCGCTGTTTGTGGGGTGACGTTCTCGCCGCGTGGCTGCAACCCGCGTGGCGGCCCACAACCGCATATTGGAGGAACCAGCCATAACGAAGGCTAGCTAGGTCTTCCCACGTCGCCTGGAGGGAAACGGCCTACACACCGGCGAGATACGGCGAGGCCTGCGGCTCCGGCTTCTCATCGAAGTAGTTGCCGTGCGTCAGGCGTACCGTCTCGATGGAGTCGGCGCCTACCAGGACGATCTCCATCTGATCGTCGCTGCGGTGCTTTTCCTCCTTCTCCTCGTAGGCGCGAAGCGCCTCGGCAGCATTGGCGTACGCCTTCTCGAAGACGAGCTTCTGCTGCCTTCGGTCGTAGACGAGCAAGAAGTGGACTAGGGGCATACCGTCATGGCCTCCTGAAGTACGGTATCGCGCGCTCGCGGGATGCGTCAAACGCCTCTTGAAAAGCCGGATCGGGCTCTTGGCCGGTGCGTTCCATGTAGATGCCGTCGCTCGCCAGGCGGAAGTACTCCCGTAGCTCGGCAGGGCCCTGGCCCTCCTTGAGTCCTATCCCCAGCCTCGACCCTGTGCGCTCCACGGCCAAGGCCCATTCGTGCTCGCGTGGGTCCCGTAGCTGAACCTCGATGAGCCTTCCGTCGCGGACAACGATGACGTGGACGGCACGATAGCCGCTGTCCGCCGGTTCGTCCCGGTAATCGCGGATGCGGCCATGCAGCGCCCATTTCTGCTTTCGGATTCGGCGCAGCACGCCGTCAACCTGCTCCCGGCTCGGTAGGACCGCCCTGCAGCCTCCGATGTCGCCCATCGTCCAGAGCTGCATCGAGTCAAGTCGCGCGAGCTTGTTGATGATTTGTACCTCGCGCTTCAGGCGCTGAGCAACCGGCAGGCGGGCACCCGGCGCCTTCAGCTCCGGACATTCGCTGCGGACCATTGACCGCAATCCCATGACGGTCTTGTTGAGCGGCGCCTGGAACGTCTCACGGAACCTGATCATCGCCACCAACGCCTCGTGAGTCTCTTTGGTGGTCGGCTTGTCTGACCGCCACCAACGTCGAAGCTCTACGCCAGCGCGGTTGATGTCGCCCCCGCTGTATCCCGGCAAGGGCGCGAACTTGCTCGGCGTGTCGGCCACCGCCGCGATGCTACTCGGCGCGTCGGTGGGCTCCTATGGCCGCTCGAACGGATCCAAGATCAGCCACATGTGACCGATTCCCAGCAAGGGACATGTACCTCGCTGCGGTGCGCGTGGGCATCTCGAAGCTCTGTCGGCGGCCTGCTCCTAGTCGGCGTCGTAGCTCGCCTAGGAGACTCCGGAGAGACTAGCGCGCAGGGCGCAAGGGCAACATTAGGACAATCGCTAATAAAATCACGATACTGCCTAGGTCTCCGCCGAGCGACGCCACTGCGTAAAGGCCTCCACCAAGTCTGCGATTGGCCCGCGGCGGGCGATTTACTCGCCCGCTTGACAGAATCTATCCGATCGGCCGTCACGCAGACAAGTCGGCGGTCATCGCCGAGAAGCGTCGCCTCGAAACCGAGAAGGAGCAAGCACGGCAGCACAGCCGGACGGACAGGTGGGCGGCATAGGAACGGTTTGGACCGCGTACGGCAAGCGTACTCGCCGTGGCGGTCATCCAGGAAGCGTATGGCCACGTGTGCACGCAGAATCGGAGACCACCGCGTGCGCACCCCCCGCGGCGGCGCAGCGAGGGAGGCGCGATTGGTACCCGATTGGTACCCCGGTCGGACTCCCCAGCCCAGCGGCGACCCACGAGAAGCCGCGCGTTTGCGGGGGCTTCTCGTGGTCGGACGCTCTCGTCGCCGCATGCGGCGGGTGGGATTCGAACCCACACGCCCTTACGGACAAGGCCTTTTGAGGGCCTCGCGTCTGCCGTTCCGCCACCGCCGCTGGCAAGTCGGTCAAATATAGAGGGCGGTCCGGTGCCGCCGGCCGAGCTGCCCAGGGCGCCGGCGACAGCGAGTTTGCACGCTCAGCTCGAGCGCCTCTCTGCGCGCACCCGTTGGGGCGAGTAGGTCTCGCCGGGCTCGCCGGCCGGGCGCTCGAGCTCGACGTTCCAGCCCTGCTGGAAGCCGCGCATCGCAAACGCGATCAGCAGCATCTGCACGGGGACGATCAAGAACGTGATCACCCCGAGCAGGCCGGCGTTCAGAGCGGGCTGCTCGAAGCCTGTCTTGTTGCGGGCGAACCAGCTGGGGCCGGCGACCAGCGCGAACACGAGCAGCAGCACCGCGAGCGCTGCCGAGACCGGCAGCACGCCGCGGTTCCAGCGCGCCGCGAAGAAGGCGAGCACCAGGTAGACGATGATGTAGCCGACCTGGATCACCCATGCGCCCTCGAGCACCTTCCAGCCGCCGATCGTGACGACCACCACCAGCCCGACTGAGACGAGCAGCAGCAGCACCACGGTCGAGCGCGTCGCCTGCACCACCGGCTTGTCGCGGTTGGGATGGGTGATCTCGACCCCGGCCGCGGGCGTGACGGGGTCGTCCCAGTGCGCTGCGTGTGATGCGGCGGAAGACATCTTCAGGATGACCATACAATCTCAGGCGGCCCGCGGGTGCGATCGGGGCTCCTGCGAGGGGCCGGGCGCTCCCCGGGGACGCCAGGCGCGCGTGGTGGAATCGGTAGACACGCCGGCCTTAGGAGCCGGTGGGCGAAAGCCCATGGGGGTTCAAGTCCCTCCGCGCGCATGCGGACCGACAAGACAGATCTCGCCGGCGCAATCGCCGACGAGATGTCGTGCTCGGCCCGCTGGCTGTTTATCTGGCGATTTTGTGGTTGGGACCATGCTGTAGCACGATCTGTAGTACGGTTGTGGATGTGGCGCGCGCACTGCATGTCCGGCTGGACGCCGATTCCGAGGTCGCGCTCGGCACGCTGCGAGCCGAAGGCTTGAACGACTCTCAGGCTGTGCGCCTGGCGCTCGTCGAGGCGCGCGCCCGTCGCCGGCGGCGGGCGGCATTGCGTGAGGAGGCAGCTCGGCTGGCGGGCAGCGCGGCCGATCGGCGGGAGATCGCGGCGATCGCCGCGGACCTCGACCCGTTCGCGCCGGACTGGCCCGAGGAGTGATGGTTCGCGGAGAGATCGTCCGTGTCCCCGCTCGTCAACGCGCACGGGGGCATGAGCAGCGGAGCGCGCGTCCCGCGGTCGTGGTCCAGAGCGATGATCTGCTCGCGCTCAGCACGGTGCTCGTGGCGCCCACCTCCCGTTCGGCGCAGCCCGCGACGTTTCGTCCTTTGATCGATCTTTCCGGCACGGCGACCCGCGTGCTCACCGATCAGGTCCGAGCAGTCGACGCCCAGTCGCTCGGTGGAAGTCTCGGTCGAACTCAGCGGCGAGGAGCTCCAGACGCTCGACGATGCGCTCGCGCTGGTGTTCGGGCTGCACGCCTGAGGCCCGGATCTCGCGTCTACCGTCGCCTACGATCATGGGATGCGGGAAGTGCCCGTCGCCCTTCCAGGGCATGGGCTCGTGAGCGCGGGGCTGCGCGATCTCGCCGCCGGCCGCGAGAGCGAGGCCTCACTGCCGGTGGCGATGGCCGCTCGGCGACCAGTCATCTCGCAGGAAGGGGCGAGGCGTGTGGAAGGTGCAACTGTAGTGTTACACTTGGTCGGTGGCCACCGTGCACCCCCGGATAGCACTGACGCGCGACCCTGAGCTCGACGAGGCCCTGCGGCGCGCCAGACCGCTGCTCGGCGAGCGCAAGCCTACGGCCACGCTCGCGCGTGAGCTGATCCTGCGCGGTGCGCGCGAGCTGCTCTCCAATCAGGGCACCGAGCTTGACCGCTGGCTCGATCAGCGACATGCAACAGCCGCCGAGCGCTCGACAGAACAGGTGCTAGCGGCTGCGACCGAACTCGGTGCACCTGACCCCATGACGCCGTACTCGACGTCGCACGCACTGCAGAAGCAGCGCGACGAGAGATTCTGACGACGTGACGGACGAGAACCTCGTCTATTTGGACACTTCAGCGTTCGTAAAGCTAGTGATCCCCGAGCCCGAGACGGCCGCGCTGGTCACGGCGCTCACCCCCAAGACCGTGTTGGTCGCCTCGGAGATCCTTGAGGTCGAGGCACTGCGCGCGACACGCAGGGCGACAGGAGAAGCGGGCGCCACCGCCGCACGCACCCAGCTCGCCGGGGTACGCCTGTTGCCATTGACAGCTCAGATCCGTAGGCGAGCCTGCGAGCTGGAGCCTTCCACTCTGCGCTCACTCGATGCGATCCACATTGCCACCGCCCTCGATCTCGGCGAGCGCCTTGCGTGCATGTGCGCGTACGACGTGCGTATGGCCGCCGCCGCGAGCGAGGCTGGCCTGCTGGTATCCGCACCTACGGGCGAGCAGCCCAGCACCGAGGAAGCCTCGGCCGGCGGGCCCGCCGATCCAGACGGGACGGAACGTCCCGCAGACAGACCGGGGCAACGAATTGAGTGAGTGGACCTGGTGGGAGTCGAACCCACTCCGTTGGGGCTGAAGGCCCGCTTGGCGCCAACCCGGCCAGGTCCCTTGCTCGCTCGAAAGCGTACTTCCGGTTGGACGGGTGAGAGCACGAGCTGCCTCGGTTCTTCGCTGACGGGCCGTATGGTGATCTCGTTGGGCAGCGGTTGGGGCTCGACCTTGCCGCCGTCCCCCGGCTCCGTGCTTTCCAGAGTGACCACCGCCGCCACCGACGAGTCGCACCGTCGGCGCGCCACCTACGCACGCGGGCAAGTCAGCGCCCCATCCGTGCCGGCGTCCCGCTTCGCCCGGGCGGCTGAGCATGCGCGCACCCGTTGACCAGAAAGCCATTCATACGCTGGCCCGGGAGCTTGGGCTCCTCGCTAGTGCTGGTGGACCCCGTGCGCCTGCATGTTCCTTGTGACGCGATCGAGCCGGAGCTGTATAGGTATCCGGCGATCGACCCGCTGGCGTTCCGGCGCAAGCTCGGCGAAGCCGTGGACGAGGGTTGACGCTGGTCGCGGCGCTCGGTTGGCGGGCAGCGCGGCCGATCGGCGGGAGATCGCGGCGATCGCCGCGGACCTCGACCCGTTCGCGCCGGACTGGCCCGAGGAGTGATGGTTCGCGGGGAGATCGTCCGTGTCCCCGCTCGTCAACGCGCACGGGGGCATGAGCAGCGGAGCGCGCGTCCCGCGGTCGTGGTCCAGAGCGATGATCTGCTCGCGCTCAGCACGGTGCTCGTGGCGCCCATCTCCCGTTCGGCGCAGCCCGCGACGTTTCGTCCTTTGATCGATCTTTCCGGCACGGCGACCCGCGTGCTCACCGATCAGGTCCGAGCAGTCGACGCCCAGTCGCTCGGTGGAAGTCTCGGTCGAACTCAGCGGCGAGGAGCTCCAGACGCTCGACGATGCGCTCGCGCTGGTGTTCGGGCTGCACGCCTGAGGCCCGGATCTCGCGTCTACCGTCGCCTACGATCATGGGATGCGGGAAGTGTCTGTCAGCCTCCCCGGCCACGAGCTCGTGAATGCCGGGCTGCGCGATCTTGCCGCCGGCCGCGAGAGCGAGGCCTCGCTGCTGGTGGCGATGGCCGCTCGACGACTGCGCGCCGTCGGGGTGCAGGTGCCCGAGGGCGGGGGAGAGCTGCCCTCGCATCGTCTGTATGAGCTCCTCTCCGAGCGTGACCCCCGCGGCGCACATAGTCGCTACAACGCGCTCGTGGGCCGCATCGTGAGCTTCGCCCGGGCGGCTGAGCATGCGCCCACCTGTTGACGAGAAAGCCATTCGTACTCTGGCGCGGGAGCTCGGGCTCCTCGCTCGGGCGCCTGTTCGCGTTTATCTGACCGGAGGCTCGACTGCGGTTCTCGAGGGATGGCGCGCCTCGACGGTGGACGTCGATCTGCGTTTCGAGCCGGAGTCCGATGAGCTCCTGCGCGCGCTACCTGCACTCAAGGATCGCCTCGGCGTGAACATCGAGCTCGCGTCTCCGCCTGACTTCATCCCCGAGCTTCCCGGGTGGCGAGAGCGCAGCCCGTTCGTGTTGGGTGAGGGCGATGTCGCGGTTCATAACTTCGACTTCTACTCGCAGGCGCTCTCGAAGATCGAGCGCGGGTTCGACGCCGATGTGGCCGACGTTGCCGCCATGATCGAGCGCGACTTGGTGGACCCTGTGCGCCTGCGTGCGCTTTATGACGCGATCGAGCCGGAGCTGTTTAGGTATCCGGCGATCGACCCGCTGGCGTTCCGGCGCAAGCTCGGCGAAGCCCTGAAGGACGGCTGACCTGAAAGCCGCGCGAGCCGTTAACGGCCATGTCGGAGCTGGCCTCAGTGCGGGCGGGTGTCGTGGGACCCAGGTGCGCTTGAAGGATTATCGGTCGTCGCTCATTCGGGCGAGCCGCCGAGCGGTTGACTGCTCAGGCCGGTCGTGCTGGTGATTTCGGCGTTCGCGAGGTGAGAAAGCATTCTGGGAGCCCGGCGCAACCGCCGGCGAGATGTCGTGCTCGACCCGCTGGCTGGAGCCTGGTGCTCGGTGGGCCGGGGGTTGGGCATTCGGACGATGATCTCGTGCTCGAACCGGCTGGCGAGCGTCAGGGTTCGAACGCCTGCGGTGCTACGGTCACGCGCCCGCCTTTCCAGGATGTCGTGCTCGGGCTGAGGAACTGCGGCGGCGTATTTGTGGCCAGGCGTTCGTCGTAGTTGTAGTCCTTGATGTAGCCAGCGCCGCCTATCAGGCCTACGGGTCCTCGCCAGAACTGCGCGATCGAGCCCCAGACCTTGAGTTCGCCCATGCTTGCGCCGCATTCGAAGTTATCCACGATGAAGGAGTGGTGCGTGCTCAGGATGGCGGCGTCAACTTCGAGGTTCGTGAGGGAACCCCACCCTCTCGGGTCTTCTGTTTTGTTGAGGTTCGTCGCTCCCGAAGGACATTGTCTGGCCTTGATTTCCCATTCGCATTCGCCGTTGCTCAGATAGTTCGACTGCGAGGGGCATTTTTCGGTGTAGAGCAATTCGGTCGAATGGAATTCCCAACCACCATGAGCGCTGTTTTTCACACATTTACCAAGACTGGCATTGTAGGTCATGTTCGCCGGGTAAAAGGTGAGTTTCGACGATTCTTCTTTTGTGGGCGTTTGACTCAGCGTGACTTTTTTTGCCGCGCTATTGATTGCGGTAATCGTGGTGCCAGAAGGTATTCCCGTGCCGGAAACATCTTCTCCGACGTTGAGATTGGCGGTGGTTGTGAGGGAAACTTCTTTGCTGTTGGTTTTGAGTTTGGCGACGCGCACAAAAGTTAGCGTCTCTGTTCCCGTTGCCGTCGCTTCTTTGCTCAGGGTGATGGTCGTACCGGCGATTTTTGTGATCGTTGTTCCGGCGGCGATACCGGTGCCGGTCACTTCTTCTTCGAGCGTCAAGCCTTCCGTGGGACTCACGCCCGTGACTTCCGTTTTTTTATTGGTGAGCACACCTGTACGTTCTCGTGGCTTTACACACGATTCTTTATGCACGATCGGCGCGGTGGTCGCTGTTTCCTTCGCGACTTCCGTGGTCGTTTTCACGGGGTGGTAGACGCGCACGAAGTTCGTTGCGATTAGGCCGAGGACGGCGCTCCCCGTCGGTTCACCGCTCGTCTTGTGCGTTGTGGTCAGGCTGCCGTTGATGATCAGGTCATTTGCAGCGGCGATCGTCAGCGATTCGGTGTATTCACCTCTGACGTAGACATTTCCGCAGTTGTCATCGCCGGCGTAGTTGCTGTTGAACGGCGTATACTTGATCGGACACCCGCTGGCCGCGTTTTCTACGTAGATGACCCCATTTTCCGGAAACGGCTCGGTAACCGGTTCTTGTTCTACTCCGCTTTTGAAGGTGATCACCTTCATCGTGTTGGGCGTGCCTGGTTTCAGTTCGATGATGGTCTTTCCTTGGAACTTCTTACCAGCCGTTTCGAGCAGTTCGCTGTCCGTTTCTGGAGGCGTCAGCGTCGCACCGTTTTTGATGTATTCGCCGAGCATGTTCACTTCGCTGCAGCCGTAATAACCGCCATTTATTTCGATTTTGTCGTGATGGTTTTCTCGCCCGAATGTTGCGCCACAATCGACCGAGGCGGCGTCGTTCGTATGCATCGGTCCGTTGACCTTGTCGCTTGACGCGAACGTAATGGTGCCGCATTCCGAAATCAAGTTGTGTTCTTTTCTATACTGATAGTAATGTTCACAATTAGTGGGTTCAGGATTCTGCGCAAACGGGTCAAGGATTTCATAAGCAGTAAAGTAGACATAGTCGAGAAAGCCGGGGTGGGTGAAGGTCGCGATAACGCTGACGCATGACAATGCCTTTACTTTTTTGTCTTCGCAGGTTAGTTCGTGCGCCCCGGCATACCCGATCCCCGCATAGCCCGTCAACTCGATCCGGAAGCTGCCGGCGGCGCCTTTGCTTTCACCTCCTTGAAGGATGGCGGACTCTTTTTCGCTTTTGCATTCGACAGCGGTGTGTTTACTCGTGGGCGTTTCCGACGGAACCGTCTGAACCACATATTCCTCTTCCGTCGCGCCGGACACCGGTTCGCGCTTTTCTTCTTCAGCCGGAAGGCGCGGGCATTTTTTCCAATAATAGGGGTTCGCCTGCAGCTGATCCTTATACGCGCTGATCCCGGCAAGGGCGGCGTAGTAGGCCTTCTTCTCGCTGGTGTTCGTGTGGGTAAATTTGATGTCGCCGTTCGCCGTGACGAGCGCAGCGGTCACTAGAAGCGAGCTAACGAAGAGGATGATGATCGCGAAGATCATCGTAAAGCCCTCCTCACGGACCAGGGCGGGAGGATGCGGTGTCGTCATTCGCATGGCTTGCTTTCTTCGGTCGTGGATTCAGTCGGCGAGTAGCGCAACACGACCGAGTCGGAGAGCATCGCGGTCCTTCCCGTGCGTGTATCTGGCTTTGGTTCTGGTTCGGCCGTGGTCTTGGTCGGGTTAGACGCTTGGCTGAACGTGATCGAGACCTTGGCGACATCTTCAGCCGTCGCTTCAGTGAGTGGTTCTATTTCGCTGGTTTCGAGTTCCGCGAGTTCGCCAGCCTTGTACTTGTAGTACTGGAAAATCGTCGGCTTGCCGCCGATTTCTAGCGGGACAACGTCCTTCGCCAGCACTCTCTTGGTAGCGTTGGCCGTGGTGAGGGCGGGAAAAGTCCAGTGCGACGGTTCGCCCGTGCCAGAGAAGGCGTAGTCGGTGAGCGTGCCAAATTCGCTCCCGGTGTTGCTCGTACCTACCTTTTCCCATGTAACATCGTGCTCAGTTGCCGTTTCAGGGAACGCGGCTGAGCTGGATTCTTTTCCGTGGGTCTTGTTTTCACCATAGACGCTGATGAACCAAAGGCTCGTGCGCCCGCTTGCCTTAAGGGGTGTGGTCACAACGCCCTTTGGCGCTTGAATTGGCGTACCGCCGAAGCCGATGCAGCTCGAGTGTAGTTTGTTGACGATGTTCGTCATACTGGTGCGACCGATCTGGTCGGCCTGCGTCCTATCGGTTATGAGCGCCTCCTGGTTGAACGCGACCTCGAGCAGGCCGACGAGGGCGGCGAGGATGACGATGGACATCAGCATCGCGACCAGTAGTTCAAGCAGGGACACACCCTGCTCCGCGCGCAGAGCGAGAGGAACAGGCGTACGAGCGGTCATCAGCAGCTTTCCGCGCCCGTCGATTTTGTCACGCTTTTCATGTACACCTGAAATTTCGTCCCGGCCGCGGTGTTCGCGAATTTGGTGAGCGTTTTGTAGTAGTGGCTTTCAACTTCTGCGTCGACGCACAGCTCGAGTTCTTTCCCGTAGGGCAAGTACGGCTGCACCAGGGCGCCATTTTGAACTTCGGCGGGGAATTTGTAGGGAACCGAGATGCCGGGCGGCTGCGTTTTGCCTTCGCATTTCGGGATAATGATGGAGGCCGAGTGCGCGCTGGCGAGAGCGGTGCCCGGTTCCGACGCGCTCTTACCTTTATAGACTTCGGCCGTGACCTTCGGCAGTTCGATTTGGACGCGCTTCGTCTTGTTGGGTTCGACAACCGCTGACACTGCGCCACCTTCTTGCGTCGTTTCGTCTTCGGTGCAGCCGCCAGCGTATACGGTGTATGCCATCGGGAACAAATTTGTTAGTTCGGGAGCGGTGCTAGTGGATGTTGCGGACCCGCCGACAATCTCGTCATAGTTGAGGATTTCTGTTGACGCTGCCACGAACGTGAAAGTAGAAACCGGTTGTTTGCTCGTAGTCTCATATTCGGTGATGATCGAGCCAGGGGCTTCGATCGTGAATTTCTGTTCGGTAACCGATGCGGTGCTCAGCGTTGCTTCTTTGAAAGGACCCGATTCCGATTCGTTGCGTGGTTCGCTGTCGTAGTTGACCCAGTCGCCTTTTCTCGCGGAGATGTTAACCGTTGATTCGAGGCCCCCGAAGATTACGCATCCGGAGGTAGGGGTCGTTTGGTGACCGAGTTCTTTTTTGCCAGACGTAACGCTGTACACGGTGACGGTAGCGCCAGGCACGGGTTCATTGTGCGCGTTTATTACTTTGACCAGGAGGCTGTAGTTGCTCGGAAGCTTGACGAGGCTTGACTCCGTCACCCCTTTTCCGGCACCCGAGCCTGTCCAGGTGACTTGGGAAGTCGTTTTGACCACTTCCGTGCTGGCATGTTCGGTTTCGCACGAGCCGGCGCTTTTACCGGGCGTTTCGAACTGTCCTGCGGACTTCACCGTGAAGACTGTGCCGGGATAAGATGCTCCGGCGTATTGCTTGGCGAGGGCGCTCTGTTCGCAGGCGGGGGCTAGTTCAAGTGTGGCCTTGGAGGGGTAGCGCCACGCGGTGCCTACTTTTTCTACGCATAGGCCGCTTTCAGAGACAGTCTCGGACCTGGATTCGCTGTCGGCGACGGCTGTGAGCGTGTTGACGTACTCTCCGCGAAGCCGTTCCTCGTTCTGCTGGGCGAGGGTGGTCGCCTGGGCACGGGCGCGCGTGTAGCCGGTCGCCTTGTTGGCGATGATGAGGCCGGTGAGCGTGCCGATCGCGATTAGCGCGACGAGCAGCGCGCTGATGACGACTTCGATCAGCGTCATGCCAGAATCGCATAGAGGGCTCGGCCGCCTTGGAGGATAAGTAGCAAACATCACAAGCAGAAGGGTTGTGGTCTACTGGACGCTTCGGCACGCCGGCATGGGGGCTTGAGCGCGAGGAAGGCGCGTAATACGCGCGCGGAGCGCCATGACGAGCGATGGCGGGGCATCGACGGAGGCGCAGGGAATGGCCGACGCCATGGCGGCGCTCACGGTCATATCCGCCATGTGGGCACAATGTCGTCCCGAGAGGTAGGCTGCGACTGGGAAAGCGAACAGGGGCAGCGGAACGATGAGCGGGGCACTGGACACAAAGAGCACCCATCCGGCGGCGGGCATGGGGTCGTCCGCCAGCGCAGACGGCGCAATCGCGAGCGCAGACGGCGCGGCCCTCACGGCGGCCACGCTCTGTGAGGCCTTCCAGCAGACGGCGGCCCTTCACCCCGACAGGGTGGCGCTGCGCACGGTCGGGGACACCATCTCGATCACGTGGGCGCAGTACGCGCAGCGCGTGCGACGGCTCGCGCAGGGGCTCGCGGCGCTCGGGGTGCGCCACGGGGACACGGTCGGGATCATGCTCGTCAACCGGCCCGAGTTCAACCTGATCGACACGGCGGCGCTGCACCTCGGCGCGGCACCCTTCTCGATCTACAACACCTGTTCGGCCGAGCAGGTCGCCTACCTGTTCGCCAACGCCAAGAACAGCGTCGTCGTCACCGAGCCGCAGCTCCTGCCCACGATCCGCGCCGCCGGGGTCAACTCGCTCGAGCACTTGATCTGCCTCGACGAGGCGCCCGCCGACGCGCTCGCGCTCGCCGACGTCGAATCTCTCACGGCCGCCGGCTTCGACTTCGAGGCGAGCTGGCACGCGGTCGCCGCGGACGACCTCGTCACGATCTGTTACACGTCGGGTACGACCGGCCCGCCCAAGGGGGTCGAGCTCACCCATGCCAACGTGCTCGCCGAGTGCCGTGCCGCGGCGGAGGTGATCGAGCACCGTCCCAACGGCCGCATCATCTCCTATCTGCCGCACGCGCACATGGCCGATCGCTACTCGACGCACTACGTGTCGATGCTGTTCGGCACGCAGGTGACGGCGCTTGCCGACATGCGTCAGGTGGGCGCGGCGCTGGCGGACGTGCGCCCGACCAGCTTCGGCTCGGTGCCGCGCGTGTGGGAGAAGCTCAAGGCCGGACTGGAGGCGGCGATCGCGGCCGAGTCCGACCCGGCGCGCAAGCAGGCGGCCGAATCGGCCATCGCGACGGGCCTGCGGCGCGTGCGCGCCGAGCAGGCAGGCGAACAACCCTCAGCGGAGCTGCTCGAGCAATGCGCGCGCGCCGACGAGCTGGTGCTCGGCAAGCTGCGCGAGCGCCTCGGGCTCGGTGAAACGAACATGCTCTACGCCGGCGCCGCCCCGATGCCCGTCAACGTGCTCGAGTTCTTCGACGCGATCGGCCTGCCGATCTGCGAGCTGTGGGGGATGTCGGAGCTCACCTGCGTCGGCACCTGCAACCCGCGCGAGCGGCCGCGCATCGGCACCGTCGGGCCGCCGCTGCCTGGCATCGAGCTGCGCATCGCCGACGATGGCGAGCTGCTCTGCCGCGGGGGCATGGTGATGCGCGGCTACCGCGCCGATCCCGAGCAGACCGCCCAGACGATCGATCCCGACGGCTGGCTGCACACCGGTGACATCGCCACGATCGACCCCGACGGGTACGTGCGGATCGTCAACCGCAAGAAGGAGCTGATCATCAACGCCGCGGGCAAGAACATGTCGCCTGCCAACATCGAGGCTCACATCAAGGGCTCGAGCCCGCTGATCGGCCAGGCGATCGCGATCGGTGACCGTCGCCCCTTCAACATCGCGCTGATCGTGCTCGACCCCGACGGCGCGAGCGTGTGGGCCGCCGAACATGGACTCGACGACGCCTCGCCGGCGACGCTCTGCCAACTCGACGAGATCAAGACCGAGATCGCGCGCGCCGTCGAGCAGGCCAACGATCACCTCAGCCGCGTCGAGCAGATCAAGCGCCACGCCGTCCTGGCGTGCGACTGGCTGCCCGGTGGCGACGAGCTCACGCCGACCATGAAGCTCAAGCGCAAGCCGATCGCCGAGAAGTACGCGGCCGAGATCGACGCGCTTTACGCGTAAGCGCGCACCCGCAGGCCTACCCCTCGGCCAGATAGCCTTCAGGAGATCCCGCTGGGGGACTGGTGTAGTGGTAACACGGCGGTCTCCAAAACCGCAACTCGAGGTTCGATTCCTCGGTCCCCCGCTCTGAGAGGAGCCTCCCGGCGAAGCGTGGCTCAGGCGGGCCGGGCGACGTGACAGCCGAGGCCTTCTGCCGCGAGCGCCATGCGGGCGTCGTATGTCACGATCGTCGCCAGCTCCCTGCCGAACTGCAGCGCCGTAGACAAGTGGATGGCGTCGAGCGATCGCAGCTCGGGCGGCCGCAGCGAGCCCGCTGCCTGCAGGATGCGGTCGTTGATCCGCAGGAGGTCCACGCGGCGAAGGACATCCTGACCTCGCTCGACCGCCGCGGCGCCCAGCGGTAGCAGCGCGCGCGTGACCTCGGTGCGAGCCAGCGCACTGGATACGAGCGGTCGTCGGCGACGCAGGTAGCGACCCAGCGCGCCCGACTCGGGTTCGCGCACGGCGAGCTTGACGAGCGCGGACGAGTCGAGATAGGTGGCGCGCTTAGCGCTCATCCTCCCTGAGGCGCTCGAGCACGCGCGCCGGCGGCTCCTGGCCGGGCTGCAGCCGGAGCGGATCGGGAAGTGTGCCGAGATCGTCCACCGCGGCCACGAGGTCGCCCGTTGCCCGCAGCCTATCCGTGGCGCCGGTATCCGGCAGCGGCGCGAGGATGGCAACGGGCCGTCCGCGGTCGGTGATCTCGATCGTCTCGCCTGCCTCGACGCGGCGCAGCAGCTCGCTCGCGCGCTGGCGGAGCTCTCGGACGCCTGATGTCGCCATGTGCTAGTTGTAGCACATCTACCGCAAGACGGCATCTGGCGCGTAAATGGCACTTTTTGTGCCGTGAGCCCGCAACCCCGCCGGCCGAGACCCGGGAGGGGACGTGATCGCCGGCCGCCGGCCCGCAGGGCGACTCAAAGCGTGTTGAAGCACCCGTAGACGATGTACAGCGGGTTCGTGACGCTCTTGCCGTGCGCGGCCAGCATCGTCGGGCCGCCGATGAACGCGGGCGGGGACTGGGCCTTGTAGCAGCCGTTGTACTCGACGCTCACGTCATACTCGACCGACGTCTGCTGGAACGGGACCGACTGCGCCTGCGGCAGGTACACGTACAGGGTGCAGGGCCAAGCCGGTGCTGCTCACCCGGTTCGACTGGTACTCCGCGCACGACTGGAACGCGGCGTATCCGGGCGACCCGAAGGTCTACCTGCCCGACGAAGTGCCCGGGGCGAGCCTGCCGGCTGCCTTCCTCGGTGACTGACCGAGAGTCCAGCCCGTCGTAGGGCCGGCCGCGCCGACACTGGTCGGCGCGGCCGGCCCGGCTCGAAGGAAGGTCACGGAGGGCCGGCGGCTGCGGTGGAGTCGGAGCCGGTGGAGCAGCAGCCGCTCAGAGCGCGCATCCCGCAGCCATTGGAGGAATGAACAGGGGGTGAGGGATACGCGCTCTCAACGTCTGCTCACTCCATCAGATCACCGTCCCTCTCGGATTTCGACCGGTCTCCCTGCACTCCTTCTACCCGCAATTCACGTCTCTACACCAACGAACGGCGCCAGGTCGGTCTTGCGGCGCGAAATCGTGCTCCGTGGGGAGGCGTCGTTTCCGGCGCGTCGCGCGCGCGGCACGGCCTCGCGGGGTGGCGAAGGCCGCCGCTCCCGCCCGCTCGTGAACGCGAAGCGGCTGACGTATCCTCGCTCTCGCCATGTGCGGGCGCTACACGAACACCGCCGGAATCGAAGAACTGAGCGACAAGTTCAAGGTCCCGATCATCGATCCGACCGGAACGCATCGCTACAACATCGCGCCCACCGAGGAAGTCCTGGCGATCGTCGCCCCGACGGGGCAGCCCGAAGCGCGCGTCCTGCGCTGGGGGCTGATCCCGCCGTGGGCGCAAGACCTCAAGGGCGGCGCGAAGCTGATCAACGCCCGCATCGAGTCCGTCGCTCGCACCCCTGCCTACCGCGGTCTGATACCGAAGAGCTCGCGACGGGCGCTGCAGATCGCCGACGGGTACTACGAGTGGCTGAAACCCGAGCGTCGCGGCGAGCAGCCCCAGCCGTTTCGCTTCGTCGTCAACGGCGGCGCGCCGTTCGCGTTCGCCGCGCTGTGGACGCCCGCCAAGATCAGCGGCGAGTGGATCGCGAGCGTCTCGCTGCTGACCTGCCCGGCTGACGCCAATCCCGTCGCGGCCGCGATCCACGACCGCATGCCCGTGATCCTCGCCGATCGAGATCTCCAACGCGCCTGGCTCGATCCACGGCTCGGCGCCGACGACGCGCTCGCGCTGTGCGGCCCGCTCGCCGAGCCGCGCCTGTCGGCGACCCCGGCGAATCCCGCTGTCAACCGGCCCGACCCCGACCACGAGGGCCCGCAGCTGCTCGTCGCGCCGGCCGCCGCCTCATGAGCAGACCGGCCTGTGCATGGGCGTGTCTGGCGCTCCTGGGGCTGGCGGGCTGCGGCGCCGGCGGCAGCTCCGCCGCGCCCTCGGGCTTTGCGCGCGGCGACCATGTGGCCACCGACTACGCCGAAGACCTGGTGGCGCTGCAAGAAGGCGCCACCGCCGGCAGAGCCGCCAAGGCCTGCGCCGTCATCACGCAGGCGTTCATCGCCCGCTACGAGCGCGACCAGGGGAACAAGCGCTGCGCCGAAGTCCTCCTCAGCACGCCGCTCGTCAGCGAAGTCGTCACGCAGGTGCGCGAAGAACCACAGGAAGCGGGCGGCAGCCTGCGTGTCAACGGCCATGAGGCGATCATTACGACGAGGCTCCTGACCGGAGCCACGATCACCGGCATGCTCGTGCAGAGCGAGCCATCCTCCTCGCGGTCAGGCCCCGTCGGGGCGGGCTACTGGTTGATCGACCGCCTCGGCCGCATCGGCGACCAGTCGCCCGCGGCGACGCTGGCTCAGAGCGGCACGGAAAGCGCCGAGCGCCACGACTCGCGCGTTTAGACGGCCCGTCTCGCAGAGCTCTCAGCAAGCTCTAAGGTTTCTCGTGGCATCCTCTCAGCGGCCGGCGCGATGCTGAGCTCATGAGCGACTGCAACGTTCGCCGGCCGGGCTCTCGAGACCGATGATGGCTTCCGCGCAGGCACCCGACAGTCCCGCCCCCTACCGGGTGCTCGTCGTCAACGACGAGCCGAGCCTGGCCGAGGTCGTCACGATGGCCCTGCGCTTTCGCGGCTTCACGGTCGAGACCGCGGCAACCGGCCGCGACGCGCTCGATGCGGTCGCCCGCTTCAAACCGCACCTGATGGTGCTCGACGTGATGCTTCCCGACATGGAGGGCTTCGAGGTGGCCGAGCGCCTCGGCGCGCAGCGCGCGAGCGTGCCGATCGTCTTTCTCACCGCTCGCGACGCCACCGAGGACAAGGTTCGCGGCCTCAGCGGCGGCGGCGACGACTATATGACCAAGCCGTTCAGCCTCGAGGAGCTGGTCGCGCGGATCAACACGATCCTGCGTCGCACGGGCCAGGCCGCTCCCGAGTCCAGCCGGCTGGTGTTCGAGGACCTCGAGCTCGACGACGAAGCCCACGAGGTCACACGCGCCGGCATCCCGATCGAGCTGACCGCGACCGAATACCGGCTGCTGCGCTATTTGATGCTCAACCCCCGTCGCGTGCTCACCCGGGCGCAGCTGCTCGACCACGTGTGGGCATATGACTTCGGCGGCGACGGGCGCGTGCTCGAGACCTACATCAGCTACCTGCGCAAGAAGCTCGATGCGCACGGACCGCCGCTGATCAAGACGGTGCGGGGCGTCGGCTACGCGCTGGCCGCTCGGCGCGCCTGATGGCCTCGCTGCGCACGCGCGTGCTGCTCAGCGTGCTCGTGCTCGCGGCCGCCGGGATGATCATCCTCGCCGCCGTCACATACGCCGAGCAGCGCTCGTTCCTGGAAGGGCGCGTCACCACCGAGGTTCGCGCCGCCGGGCCCGCGATGACGCACGCGCTGCAGGAGGCCGGCTACGAACGCTCCGGCCAGGCGGCGTCGATGGGGGGCGATCGCGAAGGCGGGCGCGGTCCGGCGGCGGGCGGCCAACCGCAGCCCGACGAGCAGCCGGGCGCGGCCGGCGGTCCGGGCGCTCCGCAGCCCGGGCCGCCAGGCTCCGGGCCAAACCTGAACCTGCCCCCGGGAACCTACGGGCAGCAGCGCAGCGCCGCCGGCACGGTGCTCGGGCACCTGTTCATCACCTATGGACAGACCGCGCCGCCCTCGCCGAAGCTGCCTGCGAACGTCCCGATCGACAGGCCCTTCACGGTCGGCTCGAGCGGCTCGTCGGGGCTGCGCTACCGCGCCTACGCCACGCGCGATCCGCTCGACGGCGAAATCACAGTCGTGGCGGTGCCGCTCAGCGACGTCAACCAGACCCTCAGCCGGCTACTGCTCGTCGAGGTCCTCGTCGTGGCCGGCGTTCTGCTGGCGCTCGGCGCGGCCTCCTTCTTCGTCGTGCGGGTCGGCCTGCGCCCGCTCGATCGGATCGCGGCCACCGCGGGCGCGATCGCCGCCGGCGATCTCTCGCGGCGCGTCGAGCCGGCCACGCCGCGCACGGAGGTGGGCCGCCTGGGGCTGGCGCTGAACGCGATGCTCGACCGCCTCGAGCAGGCCTTCGCGCACCGCCAGGCCAGCGAAGAGCGCCTGCGCCAGTTTCTCGCCGACTCCTCGCACGAGCTGCGCACGCCGCTGGCCGCCATCCGCGGCTACGCCGAGCTGTTCCGGATGGGGGCCGCCCGCGATCCAGCCGACACCGCGACCGCGATGCGGCGGATCGAGGAGGAGTCAAAGCGCATGGGCGTGCTCGTCGAAGACCTGCTCACGCTGGCCCGGCTCGACGAGACGCGCGAGCTCGCGCGCGCTCCCGTCGATCTCGCCGCGCTCGTGCGCGACGCGGTCGAGGACGCCCATGCAACGGCGCCCGAGCGGTCGATCGAGCTCGACGTCCCGGCGGCGGTGATCGTCCCGGGCGACGCCCATCAGCTCACGCAGGTGCTCGCCAATCTCCTGCGCAACGCGCTCGTGCACACTCCCGCGGGGACCCCGATCGAGGTGTCGCTCGGCGACGACGGCGAGGCCGCGATCGTGACCGTGCGCGACCACGGACCGGGAATCCCGGGCGCGGATGCGCAGCAGCTGTTCGAGCGCTTCTGGCGCGCCGAGCGCGGGCGCGAGCGCGGCAAGGCCGGCGCCGGGCTCGGCCTGGCGATCGTGGCCGCGATCGTGGACGCCCACCATGGCAGCGTCAGCGTCGAGAACGCCCCCGACGGCGGTGCGCGGTTCGTCGTGCGGCTGCCGCTGGCGCCCGAGCATCGCGCTCCCGCCGCCTCCGCGTCACAACATCGGCCCGACGCCGATAGCAGCACTCATCAGCCGGCCCTGCCTGAGCGCTCGTGAGCACGGGCGACAGCCACCTGACCGGGCGGTCACCAGCTCCGCTTGCCGCCCGCGCGCAGGCTCACGCCGGCGGGCCCAGCGCTGAAGATCTCACTCACCATCGCCGGCTCGAACAGGCCGTGCTCGACCACGCCCGGGGTGGCGCTCGCACGGGCCGCCAGCATCGCGGGAGCGTCGAACGGGCCCAGATAGTCGGCCAGCAGGTTGCCGTCCGGGCTCGGCGGGCCCTCGCGCAGTCGTGCCTCGCCGAGCGCCTCCAGCGTTTGGCGCTCTCCGAAGCGCAACACCTCGAGCGGGACCGGCGGGCCGACCCGCGCCACCTCCTTGTTGGCCGAGACGATCACGACGAACCGCTCGGCCGCCGCCGCCACGATCTTCTCGCGCGTGTGCGCCCCGCCGCCGCCCTTGACCAGCCAGCCCTGCGGGTCGACCTGGTCGGCGCCATCGATCGCGATGTCGAGCCCGTCCAGCTGATCGAGCTCGACCACCGTGAGACCCAGGCGCCGCGCGATCCGCTCGGTCGCCGGCGAGGTCGCCACGCAGCGCGCGGATCGCAGCGCCTGCGCGCGCTCGCCGAGCGCCTCCAGCAGAAACGCCACGGTCGTCCCGGTGCCCAGCCCGACGCGCATGCCGTCCCGCACGAGCTCGGCCGAGGCCCGCGCCGCGGCGCGCTTGAAGCGGTCGATCTCGTGTTCGCTCAGCGACGGTTGCGCTTCAGGCGCGCCAGCGGGTGCCATGGCGCGTGCGAGCGTATCGAGCCGCCCGAGTCCGCGCGTTTGCTCAGCTCCCGATGCAGGTCCTCGTCGAACAGCTCGAGCCGGTGTCCGCCCGATCGCTTGGCGCGGTACATCGCGACGTCGGCCTGGCGCAGCAGATCCTCGGCGTCGGCGCTCGGATCGCGCGAGACCGACACGCCCACGCTGGCGGACATCGCCACTTCGATCGATCCCAGCTGGATCGGCTCCTCGAGCGCGTGCAGCACGCGTTCAGCCACCGCCAGCGCTTCGGTGTCGCTGTCGAGGTCCTCGGCCAGGATCACGAACTCGTCGCCGCCCAACCGCGCCACCGTGTCGCTGTCGCGCAGCGTCTGCTCGAGCCGGCTGGCGACGGAGATCAGCACCTGATCGCCGACCGCGTGCCCGAGGTTGTCGTTGATCGCCTTGAGCCGGTCGAGATCGATGAACAGCAGGGCGATCGGTCCCTCGTTGCGGTGCATGCGCGCCTGCGCCTGATGCGCGCGGTCCATCAGCAGCAGCCTGTTCGGCAGCTTGGTGAGCGGATCGTGCAGCGCCTGGCGCTCCAGCCACATGCGGTCCGTCACGTCCTTGGCGGCCGCGTACCAGACCTCGCCGTCACAGCGCGCGCTCCACAGCAGCCAGCGCCAGGAGCCGTCCTTGTGCCGGTAGCGGTTCGTGAAGTTCACCAGCCGCGCCGTACGGTTGCGCCCCGCGAGCGTCAGCGCGAGCGTCTGCTCGACGTCGTCGGGATGCACGCGCTCGTGCATCGGCTGGGCCATCAGCTCGGCCAGCGGCCAGCCCAGCGTGTCCTCCCAGGCAGGATTCAGCAGCATGAAGCGACCCTCGAGCGAGATCACCGCGAGCAGGTCGCTGGTCATCTCGAACAGGCGTTCGACCACGATCGCGTCCGGGCGCGCGCCGTCGGCCTCCGGCCTCGGGCCAGCGACGGCGCTGGATCGGTCGGCCGTGGACGGATTGGCGTGCATGCTCATCATCTCGTCGGTGCGCCGCCGCCCACCCCGGGCCCGGCCCTGCCCGACTGGACGGATCTTCTAGGCGCGCGTGCGCGGGCGCGGGCGCTAAGGACCGGCCGCGCCGAGCGGCGCTGCCGGCTCAGGCCCGCTGGCGGGCGCCGGCGCGGCCGTGGCGACCCCCGGGTCGCCACGCAGATAGCGCCACACCGACAGGAGCATCAGCGCGGTCATCAGGATCGCGCTGGCGACGCAGTCCTCGCAGATTTTGTGCAGCGAGAAGACCTCGCGGTAGGTCAGATACACGCTGAAGCCGAAGCCGCCGAGCGTCAGCGCCGCGGTGATCAGCCTGGTGCGCTCCTCTTCGAGCGCCACCAGCGAGCCGAGGATCAGGACGTAGCCGATCAGGCCGATCAGCGCGACCGGCACGCCGGCAAGCTCCGAATAGACCGATTTCTGGACCTGGGCGCAGGGGTCGCCCTTCAGCGAGCAGACCGGCGCGGCGCCGGAGTAGTGGACGTAGGTGAGATAGCCCGCCCAGCCGACGCCGATCACCGCGAGCACGATCAAGACGATCCTGAGGGTCCTGGCGCTCATCGCGGCCCTAGCTCTTCAGGAGCTTTTCGACGGCTTCGTCAACGAACGCCGGTTCGCCCGGCGAGCTGGGGTAGGTGAGCTTGCTCATCGTGCCGCCGGTGCGGCCGATCAGAAACGATGGCGTGCCCGTGAAGCCTTCGTTGTTGGCGGCCTGCTTGTCGGTTTCGACCTCGTTGGCGAGAGCTGGATCGGCGCGGTCTTCGTGCCACTTCGCGACGTCGAGTCCCGGGATCTGGCTGGCGATGCCGTCCAAGTACTGTTCAGTGACATAGCCGGAGTCCTCTTCTCCCTGCTCGTGGTAGAAGGTCTCGATGTAGTTCCAGCCCTTGTTTTGCTTGCCGGCGGCGTAGGCGGCGACCTGCTGGTCTTTGAAGACTTCGGGTTCGCGGGTGGCGGTCTCGAGCGAGTGGTATTCGATCCGCAGCTTGCCCGAGCGCACCAACTTGGGAATGATCGCGGGCATCGCGCTGAGCGTGAACTCCTTGCAGATCGGGCACTCGAGGTCGCCGAAGTACTTGAGCGTCACGGGAGCCGTCGGGGAGCCGAGCGCGTTGCCGCTCTGCGGGATCCCGCCGATCAGTTTGGAGACTTCGGCGACGGTCGCGTTTTCTTCGTGTTTGCTCGTGGGCAGCCCCGATTTGGAGCCGCCGCCCGTGGCGACCACGATCACGACCACGACCACGATCACGATCGCGCCGATGATCCCCAGCTGGGTCAGCCGGGTTCTGCGTTTCGCGGACGCGGCTTCGGACTCCTCGAGCGCCTTGCGCTGGGCGCGCGCCTGCTCGCGCCGCTGCTTGCGGGTCAGATCGCCCTCGTCGCCCTCGATTGAGCTGCTCATCGTACCTAGGTTCTACACGGTTTCGCTCAAGTTTGCCTTAAGTTCTGCGCGCCCGGCGCCGGCTGGCTGAGCAGGGCTGCGCGGGGCTGGCCAGAAGCGTGCGCGCGCGGCGCCGGGGCGGGCGTGGCCGGGGATGGGATCCGATGAGCGGCGTGCGAGGATACGGGCCACGCGCGTCGCTTCGGCGGCGGTCGCGCCGGCGCGCACAGGCCGGCCCCCGTAGCTCAGCTGGATAGAGCATCGGACTTCTAATCCGAGGGTCCCAGGTTCGAATCCTGGCGGGGGCGTATGAAACCGAGGGTTTGAGTTCTTCGCTCGCTGCAGGTGGCGCTAGACGCGTAGCGATGCCTTGTCGAGCTCGATTTCGATGACCCGTGCGACGCGGTCCATATCGGCGTCGTGAGCAAGCAGCGAGACGTGCTCACGCCATGCGACGGCCGCGATCATGCAGTCGAGCATGCCCCTCGGTGTGACTCCCGCCGCACGGCACCGGCGGTAGATCCTCACGGCACCGTCGAAGTCGCTTACGGAGTCGAAGCTCAGCAGCTGGAAGCGCCCCAGCAGACGGCGTAGCTCGGACTCTCGCCGATCGTCGCGTGCGCCGGCCAGGACCTCCATGACGATTGGCTCGCTGATCGCAACAGGACCATCCGTCTCGATCAGTTCCTTGAGGCGCAGATGCGAACGGCTGCCGGTTGCGCGGTCGTACTCGACCCAGACAGAGCTGTCAACGAGGATCACGCGGCCGCGCGTGGCGGCGTATCCGCGGGGAGCTCGGTGATTGCGTGAGCTCCTTGCATCCCCAGCGCTTCCTCGCGCGTCATCGGCTGCCCTGCAAGGTGTCGCAGCGCGAGATCGACGGCCGCCGTCTTGGTCCGCACGCCGTAACGCTCCATGATCGTCTGGACGTATGTGTCCTCGATCTCGATGTTTGTCCGCACAGCGCTCACACACCAATCATACACCATGCGTGTACGCAACGTGTATGGCGGTGTCAGTTGACATGTCGCTCGCGCCCGGCCCAGTGGGGCTCGCGCAGCTCTCGCTTGAGGACCTTCCCGGCCCCGGACTTCGGCAGCGCCGTCGTGCGTAGCTCGATCGAGCGCGGAACCTTGAAGCCGGCCATGCGCCCGCGGCAGTGGGCGATGAGATCGGCGACCGACACAGCCTCTCCCTCCCTGACGACGGCGAGGGCGTGGACGGCTTCGCCCCACCGCGCATCGGGCACTCCGAACACCGCCGCCTCGAGCACCGAAGGGTGATCGAGGAGCGCCGACTCGACCTCGACCGAATACACGTTCTCGCCACCGGAGACGATCATGTCCTTGAGGCGGTCGACCATGTACAGATAGCCGTCGCCGTCGGCGTACGCCCCGTCGCCTGAGCGGTACCAGCCATCGACGAGGGCCGCCTTGGTGGCGTCGGGGCGCTGCCAGTAGCCGAGCATCACGTTGGGACCCCGCACCCACACCTCGCCGATCTCCCCGGGGGCCAGCCCGGCGCCGTCCTGGCCACGAATCTGGACCTGCACGCCGGGCACGGGCGCGCCCATCGAGCGCAGGCGCGTCTTGTAAGGCTCCTCGCCCGCCGCACCGCGACGATGATCTTCGGGCGTGCAGTGCGTGACCGTGGGAGCGGTCTCGGTCATGCCGTAGAACTGGGCGAGCTCGCAGTGCAGGCGCTCGAGCGCCCGGCGCTGGAGGTCGGGGGAGATGGGCGAGGCGGCGTACTGCACGTTGCGCAGGCTGCTCAGGTCGGCCGGCCGCTGCTCCAGCTCGCGCAGGAGCATGTCCAGCATCGTCGGCACCAGCACCGCGTGCGTGATCCGCTCGCGCTCGATCGTCTGCGCGACCGCGTGCGCGTCGAACCGCGGCAGGATCACCTGGGTCGCGCCGACCCAGGTGGCGGCGAACAGGTTGGAGGTCCCGGCGACGTGGAACATCGGCGGGATGTGCAGGAAGCGGTCGTCGTGGCGGTGCCCTGTCGCGACCAGGTTGTGCCGGGCGTTGGCCAGCAGATTGCCGTGGCTGAGCATCACGCCCTTTGGCCGCCCAGTCGTGCCTCCCGTGTAGGAGATGGTCGCCAGCGCGCGCTCGTCGAGCCCCGGCGGCGACGCGGCCGGCCGGGCGATCAGCTCCTCGTAAGCGAGCCATCCGTCGGGGAGCGTCCCGGCGCCGATGTGCACCAAGGCTTGCAGCGAGGGACAGCGCTCGCGCAGCGCGTCTCCCAGCTCATAGCGCTCGTCGTCGAGCAGCAGCACCTCCAGGGCGCAGTCGTCGATCATGAACGCCACTTCCTCAGCCGTCAGGCGGAAATTGAGGTCCACGAGCACCCGCCCGAACGCCGGCATCCCGAGCCAGCACTCGGCATGGGGCAGCGAGTTGGCGGCGAGCAGGCCAACCCTCCCGCCGATGGCGACGTCCAGCTCGTCGAGTGCGGCGCCGAGCCCGCCCACGCGACTGCGCAGCTCCGTGTAGGTGACGCTCCGCCCGCCGTCGATCAGCGCGGTGTGATCGCCGTACAGACGCGCCGCGCGCTCGAGCGGCCAGCTCAGATCGCCGCTCGTGGCTGCTCGCGCGGCGAGGAGCCCGGTGGCGGCAGGCGCCCGGTCGAGGGTGCGATCATCGACAGTCCTGGCCAATGCGAAGCTCCGAAGCGGGAGAGTAGCGCCGCCGCTGATGTTCGGGCCGGCGAAGCCTTCCCGTCCGAGCGGGGTCGTGGCGCCGCCGCCGACGCCCCGGGCAACCGGCAGCCGCTTCGCCCGAGATCGGGATGCCATCTTCGCCCGACATCGGGATGCCGTATATGTTTGCGCGAGCGTGAGCCTCGATCTCGATCAGATCGTCGCCATCGATGTGCACACCCACGCCGAGGCGTCGGTTGACCAGCCGCAGGACCCGCTGACCGGAGAGCTGCTCGCGGCGGCGGCGAAGTACTTCGGCGGCGAACCGCAGCAGCCGACCGCGCAGGCGGTCGCCGACTACTACCGCGCGCGCAACATGGCCGCGGTGATCTTCACGGTCGACGACGAGGCGGGTCTGGGTCGGCGGCGCATCCCGAACGAGGAGGTCGCGCAGGTCGCGGCCGCCAACGCGGATGTGCTGATCCCGTTCGCGAGCGTCGATCCGCACAAGGGCAAGCTCGGCGTGCGCGAAGCGCGACGCCTGATCGATGAGCACGGCGTACGCGGTTTCAAGTTCCATCCGAACACCCAGGCCTTCTGGCCCAACGACCGCGATTTCTATCCTCTCTACGAGGTCATCGCCGAGGCCGGGTTGATCGCGCTGTTCCATTCCGGTCAGACGGGCATAGGGGCCGGAATGCCGGGGGGCGGCGGGGTCCGTCTGAAGTACTCGAACCCGATGTGCGTCGACGACGTCGCGGCCGACTTTCCCGAGCTGAGCATCATCCTCGCCCACCCCTCGTTCCCGTGGCAGGAGGAGGCGCTGGCGGTCGCCACCCACAAGCCCAACGTCTACATCGACCTGTCGGGCTGGTCGCCGAAGTACTTCCCCGAGATCCTCGTGCGCTACACCAATACGCTGCTGAAGGACAAGATGCTGTTCGGCTCGGACTTCCCGCTGATAACGCCCGATCGGTGGCTGTCGGACTTCGAGAAGCTCCCGATCCGCGAGGATGTACGCCCGCGCGTGCTCAAGGACAACGCTGCGCGGCTGCTCGGGCTGTCGAGCGGCTGAGCCCCTGCCGTTCGCCAGCTGGCGCGAGGCACCGACGTCCTCGGCAGGCTGCGCGCACACTCAACTCATCGCCTGCCCGCCAGCAAGCGTGGGCGCAAATTTCCCGCATTTTGCGTAAAACGCATACCCAGTCAGGCACCAGCGAGCCCGGACGGCAGTAGTGTCCCCATATCCGAGATCGGCAGGGGAACTCGGGCAACGAGCGAGGCGCGCATGATCGACCTCGCCGCATGATCGACCTCGCCCGTTCGCGACGGGGAACACATACTAGCAGGCTAATTTGAAGGGGGAGTTATGAGACACGTTGGCGCGTTGACGCGTTCCGCTACATGTGCGCTGTTGACACTGTGCGTCCTGGGAGGCGCGGTCGCGACGGCCCAGGCAGGACCGAACGGCTGGAAAACGGGAGCAGAAAAAAAACCCTGCTTGCCGTGCCTCACTATAGGCAGCTTCAAGACCGTGTTTAGGTCGGGCTATGCGATCGTCGAATGCGAACGCGACTACAAGGAATACAACAAGCCCTGGGTCTACGTGAACTGCAAGGTGGTTGCGTGGATAGTGAATCCTAACGAAAAAACGGCAGGTGAAGCGTGTACGTCGCCTGGGGCTGAACAGGGTGAAATCGTGACGGGCACCCCCGTGTTAAGCTTCGCGGCCATCAGCGGCTCGGGCACCGCAGAACCCGTGGTCGGTCTCGAGGTGAACCTCAAGACGTTTGCGTTCGACTGTGGAACCACTAAGTTCGAAGCAAAGGGAGGGGTCATCGGCGCAGTCACTCCGATTCGGGAGCCTACGACAGAATACACGGCTACGTTTACTGAAAATGAAGGGGTCCAAATCCCAACGAGATTTGAAGGTGGCAAGCCCGTTAGCCTCACGTTCAAGGCTACAGAAGGAAAGGCCAAGGGCAAGTGGGAACCCGGCACAATCGAATCGACCGAGCAACTGACTACGGAACAGCCCTCCGAACTGAAATCCGACCAGGAATGGAAGGAAAAGATAAAGGAAGAAAAATCTAAAAAAACGTCCAAGGTTCCCAAGTGGTGGGTTGGCGGAAAAGTATTCGATGCAGGCACAGAACCCCTTGCGGAAGAAACCACCGTTACGGCCCCGTTGAAATTGCAACTGTCATTCAAGAAAGGCGAAGGTAGCGGCTTTACCATCGAATGTGCCAAGGTAAAGCTCAAAAATGCCCAGATCGAAGGTCCCAGCTCGAGGAGCGAAGAAGCGCAGGTGTACGAAGACTGCGTGGTTGTCGGTCAACCAGGATGCTCGGCTCGAAGCATCTCCGAGCCCAAAGGAAGTGAAACGATCGCGACAGAACCGCTGAGCGCGACGCTCGAAGGCACGGTCGGACATATCAAACTCAAATTCAAACCAAAAAGCGGCGGACGGATCGCGGCTTACTACGTCGAAGGCACGTGCAATCCAGGAGAGGAAGGCAACTACGAAGCCGACGGCGACATGATATGCGGCTATCCCAACGTGGAAACCGAAGAACCGGAACATCTGTTGGAATTCACCGTGGCATCGAAAAGCAAAGTCAAAGTCACGGGAGCGTCTAAAACCGTATTCACGGTGACGTTCGCCGACCACCTCGCTTCTGAAAAGCTGTACTCAGCTATCTAGACGCGACGCATCGCTGGCGCTCGTCCCGGCCCCCGGGCTGAGCGTCGGAGCTTCCGCCCTGGCGGGGGGGATTGCGGTCCTCGAGACGGCGATCCCCCCGCTAGTCTGCTTCGCGTGAGCAACGGCGGCCGGCGACTCCCCGCGACGCGACTGATCGCGTCCACGCGTCAGCTCAACCGTCATCCACGGCTGGTCGAAGCGGCGAAACGAGCGCGGGAGCGCATGCTGGGCGATGAACAGTTCGTCGACAGGCTCTCCACCGCCCGGGGTCGCTCAGCCGATCTCGCAGCCCGCCAGCTCGTCGCACTAAAAAGCGACACCCCGGGCGTGCTCGGAGAGCTCGGGCTGGCGACGCTGCAGGCGTGGCAGACTTTCTCCGAGAACCGCGGCCGCGGCCGCGGCGACGCCGACGTCGCGGTGCTCTTCACAGACCTGGTCGGCTTCTCGAGCTGGGCGCTGGTGTCCGGAGACGAGCCGGCGATCGAACTGCTGCGCGCGGTCAGCGAGGCGATCGAGCCGCCGATTCTCGAGCGGCGCGGGGAGATCGTCAAGCGGCTCGGCGACGGGCTGATGGCGGCCTTCTGGGATGCCTCGAGCGCCACGGAGGCTGCGTTCGCCGCCGGCGAGCGCGCCTCCACGATCGAGCTGGAGGGCTACGTTCCACGGCTTCGAACCGGCATTCACCTCGGCCGCCCCCGCAAGATCGGGGGCGACTACTTCGGAGTCGATGTCAACATCGCCGCGCGACTTGCCGAAGCGGCCGAGCCGGACGAGATCCTCGTGTCCGACCGCACGCTGGAGAAGCTCGACCGCGCCGCGCTGATCAGCACCGAACGGCGCTTCGCTGCGGAGGGAGCCCCCCCGGATCTCACCGCGCACGCCGTGCGTCGGGCGGCGTAGATCTGCACCCCGGCCGCTCGCGAGGCGCCGACAAAACGACTGCGGCTCTCCGGCGCCGAATCGCGTGTGCTATAAAGATCGACTGATCGATTTATGCCGCGGGTGAGCGACGAATACATGACGCGGCGCCGTGAGGAGATCCTGGAGGCCGCGAAGGCGTGCTTCGCGCGCCAGGGCTTTCACGCGACGTCGATGCGCGACATCTACCGCGAGTGCGGATTGAGCCCGGGCGCGGTCTACAACCATTTCGCGTGCAAGGAGGAGATCGTCCGGGCTCTCGGTGAGGGACGGCTGCGCGAGGCGCTTGCGAAACGCGAGGCGCTCGAGCTGATCGGGGACCCGATCGAGGCACTGCGACTGCTTGCCGCCGGCACTCGCGAGGAGCTGGCGCGCGAGGAGGATCTGCTGTTGGACCTGCAGCTGGCGGGAGAGGCGCTGCGCAACGAATCGATCGCCGAGGTCTCGCGACGGGCGTTCGACGCGACGCTCGAAACGGTGGTCGGGCTGATCGGCCGCGCGCAGAGGACGGGCCACCTGGATCGGCGGGCCGACGCCGACGCGCTTGCGCGTGTTCTGATCGGCGTGTTCCAAGGCGTGGTTGTGCAGACGGCGATCGGGGCTCCACCTGAACGCGAGCGCCACATCCAGGCTCTGCGCGCGCTGCTCGCGCCCGTCCTATCCGCGGAGGCCAGAGAGCGGCTGGCCGAGTCACAGGCGATCAATGGCGGACGAGCATGACTCCCGAGGAGCGCCGGCAGTTCGTGCGCGAGCACCGCACCGCAATCTTGGGCTACCCGCGCAAGCAACACGGACCGGCGATGTCGATCGTCTACTACGTGATGGAGGGCGAGGAGATCCTCGTATCGACGATGGCGGCTCGGGCGAAGGCGAAGGCAGTGGCGCGCTCGCCGAAGGTGTCGCTGTGCGTGCTCGACGAGCAGTGGCCGCCGAGCTATCTGCAGGTCTACTGCGATGCGACGCTCGACAGCGACTTCGGTCGCGTGGTGGACGTCATGATGCGAATCGCCGGAGTGATGGCGGGCGCGCCGATGCCGGAGGACGTTCGCCCGATGGTCGAGGCCGGCGCTCGTGCCGAGGAGCGCGTTGTCGTTCGCCTATGCCCCTACGCGACCTTCTATACGCCTCCGCGACACGTGGAGTCATCCGACGACATCAACCCGAACCTGCTGCACTGGACGAGCGCATCGCTCCCCTGGGACGCCGATCGTGGAGCTGCGTAGGCCACCGACGGCACACTGACAAGAGCGACAGAAAGGCTCGCGGATGAGCGCGGAGACACCGCTCAGGCCCACATTCCATCACGTCAACCTCAAGACCACACGGCTGCAGGAGCTGATCGACTGGTATGGGACCGTCGTGGGAACGGAGGTGAGCTTCCAGGACGCCACGGGGGCATGGTTGACCAACGACGGCGCAAACCACCGCATCGCGTTGCTGAGCTTCCCCGGGCTCGTCGATGACCCCGAGCGCGAGACACGAACCGGGATGCACCACAGCGCCTTCGAGTACGGCGGCTTCGCCGACTTGAACGCCAGCTATCTGCGGCTCCGTCGCGCGGGGATCGAGCCGGACTTCTGCATCGACCACGGGATGACGCTCTCCTACTACTACAAGGACCCCGACGGCAACCGCGTGGAGCTGCAGGTCGACAACTTTGGCGACTGGGCCGCATCGACGCAGTGGATGCGCACGAGCCCCGACTTCCACTCAAACCCGATCGGCGTGTTCGTGGACCCGGCCCGCATCGCCGAGGCCGCCGCCTCCGGCGCGTCGTTCGCCGACGTACACCGGCGTGCAATGGCCGGCGAGCTGGGCACACCGCGGCCGTCCGAGATTCCAGCCGAGGGCTGAGCAGCGATGCGCCTGCTCACCTACCAGAGCCCAGACGGACCAGCCGCCGCAGTCCAGGTGGACGACGCGCTCGTCCCGGCGAGCGCGCTCGAGGCGCCGGCGTCAACCGTTCGGGGCCTGCTCGAAGCACTCGACGGCGAGCAGCTGCGCGAGCTTGGCGCACGCGCCGAGAGCGCCGAGGGGCGCATCGCGCTGGCGGACGCGCCGCTGCGCGCACCGATCCCCGACGCACAGAAGATCATCTGCATGGGTCTCAACTACCGCGATCACGCCGAGGAGACGGGCCAGGAGATACCGGCGGCGCCCATGTGGTTCGCCAAGTTCGCCAACTCGCTCACCGGCAGCGGCCAGCCGATCGTCCTGCCCGCCGCCCAGCCGGAATACGTCGACTACGAGGCGGAGCTCGCACTCGTCGTCGGCCGCATCGCAAAGCACGTGGCGGAGGAGGACGCGCTCTCCTACCTGGCCGGCGCGATGCCCTTCAACGACGTGAGCGCCCGCGACCTCCAGCTCCAAAACCCGCTGTGGACGAGCGGCAAGGCGATCGATACGTTCGCGCCATGCGGACCTGCGCTCGTGACGCTGGACGAGGTCGCCGACCTGGCCGCGCTCGAGCTGCGCACCAGCATCAACGGGGAGGTGCTACAGCGGGGAACGACGGCAAATCTGATCTTCGGCCCGGCCGAGCTGATCGCGTGGCTCTCGCGCACGATCACCCTGCTGCCGGGCGACATCATCGCCACCGGCACGCCGGCGGGCGTCGGCGCCGCCCAGGGACGGTTTCTGCGCGACGGCGACACCGTCGAAGTCGAGATCGACGGCCTCGGGACCCTGGTCAATCCCGTGCGCAGCGAATGAGCACGCTCTCGACATCCACTCCCGAGGGCAACCCCGACGCCGTAGTGGGAGCGCCAGGGCAGCCCTGTCCCTCTCCGTACGAGCTACCTACCCGCGAGCCGAACCGCTAATCCTCAGCGATCGCCGGCCAGCGCCCGCGCGAGCTCGCGCCCGCTCAGGCCGCGAACGCGCACGACCTTCTCGCGCGAGTGCGCGCCACGCACGACCGCGACGCCGCTCGGGCGGGCGCCGACGCGCTTGGCGATCAGGCGGCAGACGGCGGCGTTCGCGCGGTCATCGACGGGCGGGGCGCTCACGCGCACGCGCAGCACGCCGTCGCGCTCGCCGAGGATCTCGTCCGAGCGCGCGCGGGGCGTCACGCGCACCGCGATGTCTGTCCCGCTCACGCAGCCCATGGCCCCGGATTTCTAACGGATCGCGCTAGGCGCCGCCACGGGCGCCGCGGCGACCCTCGTCTCGTTCGCCCCACGCGGGAAGACCGTGGGACGGCCGCCGGAATCCCAGCTCCTAAGCCAAAAGTCCGGTGACCCCTGTCCAGCCAAGACGGGGAACACTGGGGCCGGCGAGCAGCTCCACGGCCGCCTCGATCAGCCTGGCGCGGAGCGCGTCCTCGCGGCCGTTGGCGCCCGCGGGGCGGGCGCGCGAGGGCGATGACAGCGCGGAACGGCGGGCTGCAGTCGCGCGCTGCGCGCGGCCCCGCCCGTTACCGGCGTCGTCGAAAATTCCCTCCAAGTTCCCCTCTCCTCTCCGGCAACTGCTCATTTCGATCCCCGCAAGAGCTGCTTCTGCTGTGGGAAAACTAGAACAGATTGACCCTCATTTGTCAAGCCGGATGGACAAAAACGACGGTCGAGCCGAGTGTTCACGGGCATTTTCGGGCACACACATAAAGAGGGGACCCTCGTCTTGGCTGGACGATGGTCGCGTCGCGTGCGGGTGTAACACGAAACGCCGTCACAGATATTTTCGCGAGCGAGCAGGAGTGCATTCTTGCAGCGGTCAACGAGGGGCTCGAGCGTGTCTCGCACACCGTTAACGAGGCGGTCGGGCGCAAGCGCTCGTGGCTCGACCGCCTGCGCGCCGGGCTCGTCGCGTTCCTCGGATTCCTCGATGACGAGCCCGCCTGGGGCCGTCTGCTGATCCTGGAGCCGCCGCTGGAAGATCGGACGCTTGCGCTGCGTGCACAGCAACGCCTGCTCGGCGTGCTGACGAGCCTGCTCGACGATGGCGCCCCGCAGGCAGCGGGCGAGTTTCTCCCCGAGCCCACGATGACGTCGGAGTTCGTGATCGGCGGCGCCGTCTCGGTGGTTCGCGTTCACATGGTGAAAAGCAGTGACGCACGACTGGTGCCGCTCGCGCCGCAGCTGATGTCGTTCATCGTCAGGCCGTATCTGGGACAGGCCGCCGCGCGAGCCGAGCTCGCAGGCAGCCCGGCGCGGATCACCGACGCGGGCTCGCCGGCGGCCCAGATACCGATCCGCGCGACACACCGCACGACGCTGGTCCTGCGCGCGATCTCGACCGAGCCACGCTCGAACAACCGCCAGGTCGCGGACGCCGCCGGGCTGAACGACGAGGGCCAGACCTCGAAGCTCCTGCGCCGGCTCGAGCGCCAGGGCCTCGTCGAGAACATCGGCGTGGGCATCGCGCGCGGGGAACCGAACGCGTGGCTGCTCACGCCGTACGGGGAGAGGATCCTCGAGCGCATCGAGAGCTACCACGCGCCAGACGGACAGGGCGTTCAGTACACGGAGAGGAACGGGCGGCGGGTGTGAGCTACTCGCGTCCCAGACACGCGTACGTTATGGGCTTTTCGGCGCAAGATCGCGCTTGGTGTGCGACGGCGCCGTTGAGAGCGAGCCGACGACCGTTGGCGCGCATACGAAGCGCGGCCGGCTGTCACGGCCCGCGGTTGCAAGCGATCGGCTGCGAAGGGTCGCCAACGAGGGGGCTTGTGGCGCCGGTCGATTATCACCGAGAGGAAAAGGAGTAGTGGAAAAGTGAGACACGTAAGGATCCTGGGATTGTGCCTGGTCGCCATGTTTGCGGTCAGTGCGATGACGCTAGGCATTGTTTCGCCGGCGTTGGCGAGCAAGGAATCAAAGCTAATCAAGGAAGATGAACGAGTCTGGGACGTGTTCAAAAATTGTCCCTGGAATACCCCGGGCGTCGAACTCTGTACGGAGGGAGCGACGTTCAAGGGCAAGAGAGGGGGCTTCTACACGATCGGCAGCGCGAAGGTCGCGCTCTCGGAAGTGGTCATTCAGGCTGGTATGCATGAAAACAGCGAAGGCCTCCTCGAACTCGTGGCTCCGACTGATGGAGCACAGACGCTGGAATCTCCTCCGGAGCCGGTGGAACGCGGATTGAAGCTGATCACGCCGGAAATCCAGGAAGAGGCGGGATGGCCGGAAGCGCTGAAGGAAGCCTTCAAGGAAGCGCTCAAGAACCATGAATCGACGCTCGACGCGAAAATCGAAGTTGGTGGCGGCAACGTTCTTTACGAAACGCCGGGGGCGCTAAACACCACCAATCTCATCTTCGAAGAAGGACCTGCGTTCAAGCTACCGATTCAAGTCAAACTGGAAAGCCCGTTCCTCGAAAAACTCGGCGGAGGCCCCTGCGTGGTGGGGAATGAAACGACTCCCATCTGGCAGGAACTGTCGAGCGAACCGAAGGTCAACGGCGAGGCGGGCAGGCTCTTCATCAACAACGAAGGTGACGACGTCATCCTCAAGGAAGGACGGCTCGGCGCTGACGGCTGGTCGATCCCGGAAGCTGCCCTTGCGCAGGGATGCGGCGGAGAATATGAAAGCCAGGTCAACGCAGCCCTCGATTACACTCTCCAGGGCTACAACCATGCGGACGGCCTCACACTGCTCTCTGGCTCGCTCAACGAGTCGGTGTCGCAAACGACGAAAGAATATCTCGAAGAAGGCAAACTACCTCCGGGGGAGGCTGGAGGTGGTCGTTGATCACTAGCTGATCAGCGCCAGCAAGCGGGCGCGGGGCTTAGATCTGGGTGAGCCCACGTTGGGGGGTTCCCGCAGCCAGTGGGTGCGGGAACCCCCGGCCCCCGGCCCCGGTGATGTGTGATGTGGCTCATGGCGGTGTGCTCCTCAAGAGCGGTCGTTGGTTGTGTGAAGAGTGCTTGATTTGTTACGACTATCGTGGGAGATGCGCGAGAAATGAGATCTTTGATTCGGATAGCCTCCTGCCTGGCGGCGGTGTGCGCGCTTGGTGCGGTCATGGCCGCGAGCGCGGTGGCGTCGCCGCCGGAATATGGTAGGTGCTTGAAGGTGGCAAAGCCGTATAACGGCGGATTTACGAACTCGGGTTGTACGACGAAAAGCGAAACGAAAACGGGTAAGTATGAATGGTATCCGGGTGCGGTGAAACACGGGCAGACTAGCTCAGGTGGACCGGGCAAACTGGAAGAAACTGACAAATACGGTGTGGACTGCGCCTCGGAGTCGAGCACCGGCGAATATACGGGGACGAAAGAAGGCAAGAATCTGGTCGTGAAGTTCAAAGGGTGTAAAGTCACCCCGTTCGTGTGCACGTCCCCGGGGCATGAAGAAGGGGAACTGGAAACGTATCCATTGGAAGGCAAGGCTGTTTGGGAAAACGAAAAAGCCCACAAGACGGCGTTGGATCTTTACCCGTCGGCGGGTCATGAAACCTTCATCGAATTCACCTGCGGGAAACACGAAGAAGTCACGGTGAAAGTAAAGGGCTCGGTGCTCGTGCCGATCAAGCCGGACAAGATGGCTGCCACGTTCAAGCTGAAGTTCAAGGCGAAAAACGGCTTCCAGGTGCCGCAGGAATACGAAGAAAACGGTAAAAAAGTCAAGGACGTGCTGTACAGCGATTTCACCGAAAAAGGTTATGACCAGGCGGGTCAGACCGAGACGGTGACCGTGAAAAACGAAGAAAAGCTCGAGCTGAATGCGTACGTTTGAGGTGTGACGCGCTCTGATGGAACGCTCGTTCTGTGGGGTCGGACGGCCGACCCCACAGACACGCGCATCGTCCGCGTGGATTGTTCGAGAACGGATTGAGGGTTTGATGACGCGACTGATCGTGATCCTTGCGGTGCTGACGGGCGCGCTGGTGTGGTGTTCCACGGCGTCGGCCCTTGCGCAGCGCGGTCACGTATTCGGCTCGTCCTTCGGGACCAAGGGGACGGGCGAAGGCGAGCTGCAGGCCCCGACGGGCGTGGCGGTCGACGAAGAATCCGGCGACGTATACGTAGTCGACGCCGCCGGGGAACGCGTCGAGGTGTACAGGCCCGGTGGTGGTGGCTATGAATACGTGTCCGAATTCAAGGTGCGTTCTCCCGGCGCTATAGCTGTTGATAACTCGACGAGCGTGAGCGATCCGTCGCGGGGCTTCGTGTTCGTGGCTGGCGGGGAAGAAAAAGGGTCGACAGAACGGGATTTGGTGTATGTGTACAGCCCGGCGGAAGGCAAGGTGGTCGCGAAACTCCAGGCTTTCAAAGCCGGTGAAGAAGAAA
Source organism: uncultured Solirubrobacterales bacterium (assembly GCA_963713895.1). Taxonomy (GTDB): domain Bacteria; phylum Actinomycetota; class Thermoleophilia; order Solirubrobacterales; family Solirubrobacteraceae; genus Palsa-744. The sequence goes on from OY970210.1 coordinate 1,043,851, forward strand.
CCGAACTGGAAGAGATCTCGGGTGTCGCGGTCGATGCGACGGGGACGTTGTGGGTGTACTGGGAAGAAGAAGGCATCGTCGACGGGTTCTCGAAAGCGGTATCGAAATCGGGCGGCGTGAAGTTCGTGTGGCAGCCGGAATGGCGGCGCAGCGGGGAAATCGAAAGCCGGTTCGAATGCTCCGCGAGAGCCGCTTTTGCGGTCGCGCCCGGGGGTGCAGGGTTCTACGCAGGTTATGAACGCGAGGACGGTGCTGAAGAATGTCCGGGCGAGCTCGAAGAAACACCCGATTCCGACGCGGTCGCCAAGCTCGACGCGGTCCAGCCGGTCGCGGACGTGCTCGAGCGCGAAGTCGATCATCAGCCGACGACGGGAGTGGCTGTGGATGAGGCCAGCGAGGAAGGATCGCCGCTGGGAGCGGGAGCGCGGGGAAAGGTGTATCTCGACAACGGGACGAGCATCGCGGCGTTCACGCCAGCCGGCCTCCTGCTCCAGCGCTTCGGCTCCGGACAGCTGGCCGGCGGCAGCGGGATGGCGGTGGATTCCCGCACGGGGGACGTGTTCGCGGCCGAGTCCGGCGAAGGACGCGTCGACGTGTTCGTCCCCGAAGAAGCTTCGGGCGCTCCCCTAGTGGATCAGGTTTCTGCGCAGGTCCTGTCGGCGAGCTCGGCGCGGCTGTCGGCGCAGATCGACCCGCGCGGCGAGCGCAGCGAATACGAGTTCCAGTACGGCACGTCGGACTGCGCGAGCAGCCCGGCGTCGTGCGTGACGGTCCCCGTACCGGCCGGGGAGCTTTCGGCTGGGTTCGGCGATCAGGGCGTGAGCGTCGTCGTCGAAGGTCTGCAGGCCGCGAGCGCCTACTACTTCCGGGTTCTGGCGAGCAACGCGTCGGGCAGCGCGGAAGGCGTGCCGGCGGTGAACACGTTCACGACGCTTCCGTCGGCGAGCATGCTGCCCGACGGGCGCACGTGGGAAATGGTCTCGCCGCCCGACAAGCACGGCGCGGCGGTCGAACTGATCTCGGAAACGCGGGGCGGCAGCATCCAGGCGTCCGCGAACGGCGAACGGCTGGCGTGGCTTGCGACGGGACCGGTCGTCAGCGAACCACAGGGCAACCGCAACCTGGAACTGAGCCAGCTGCTGTCAGCGCGGGAAGCGCAGGGGTGGAGCACGCAGAGCCTTGAAACGCCGCACGAACAGGGCAGCGGGCTGCTGTTGCCCTCGCCGGAGCAGTACCACTACTTCACGCCCGACCTGTCATCGAGCCTGCTGCAGCCGACCTATGCGCACGACTTCGGAGCGCAGGAAGCGCCGCCGCTGTCGCCCGAAGCATCGGAAAAGACGATCTACGTGCGCGCGGACCCGCCCGCGCAGGCGAGCTTCGCGCCGCTGGTGACGGCGGGTGACGACACGGCAGGCAGCGCGTTTGGTGGTGAGCTCGAATTCTCGGGGGCGGCCGGCGACCTGCAGCACGCGGTGTTCGAATCGAAGGTCGGGCTCACCAGCGCAGCGCCCACAACCGGCGGGCTGTACGAGTGGAGCGCCGGTCAGCCCGCGAGCGAAGCGCTGCAGCTGGTCAGCGTGCTGCCCGACGGGATCTCATATCCGTATGAAGAACACAAAGATGAACCCTGGCTCGGCGACGCCGGGGGCCTGAACGCGCGCGACGCGATCTCGAGCGACGGCAGTCGCGTGATCTGGACCGAAGCCAGCGAAGAAGGCCTGTACCTGCGGGATACCGCTGGCGGCGAAACAATCAAGCTGAACGCGGCACAGGGCAACGACGCGACCGAACCAGGGACCGGGGACGCGGTGCTGCCAGAACCCGGCGAACGCCAGCAGGCCGTGCATTACCAGAGCGCTTCCAGCGACGGAGGCCGGGTGTTCTTCACCGACAGCGCCAGGTTGAGCGTCGAATCCAGCGAGGAACCGGCCGGCGAAGAACCCCCTGAGGACCTGTACGAGTTCGAAGTCACGAGCCAGCCCGGCGAACCCCTGCGCGGGCGGCTGACAGATCTGACGGCGGATGAAACGGCGGGCAGCGGGGATGTGGTGAACCTGATCCCGGGCGCGAGCGAGGACGGTTCGAGTGTGTACTTCGTCGCCAACGGCGTGCTCGCGCCTGGTGCGAGCCCGGGAGGATGTGTGCGTAACCCTGAAAGCGAAGCGCCACCGGCGGGCACGACGTGCAACCTGTATGTCTCGCAAAGCGACCCGCAAGACCCCAGCCGGCACGAAACCAGGTTCATCGCGGCGCTGTCCTTTGAAGACGCCTCCGATTGGGGAGCCGGTGCGACCTCGAAGGTGCTACCGCGCTCGGGGAATCTCGCGAGCCTCACCTCAGCCGTCTCACCCGACGGCCAGTATCTGGCGTTCATGTCCGATCGGTCGTTGACCGGATATGACAACGAAGACGCGAGCAGCCAGATGCCCGGTGAAAGGCTGGACGAGGAGGTGTTCCTGTACGACAGCGCCACGGGCCGGCTGGTCTGTGCGTCGTGTAACCCCAACCGGGAAGAAGACGGGTCGTTCAGGCGTCCGCACGGGGTGTTCGACACCGAAGTCGGGACCGAAGGCCTGGGGCTGCTGGTCAACCGTCCGGAAATCTGGCACGAACGCTGGCTCGCCGGCTCGGTCCCGGGCTGGGACTACAACATCACGAACGCGTCAACCTCGGCGCTGTACCAGCCCCGCTACCTGTCCGACAGCGGCCGCCTGTTCTTCGACAGCCCCGACGGGCTCGTCGCGCAAGCCGGCGACGGCAAGGAGAACGTGTACGAGTACGAGCCCGAACAGGTCGGGAGCTGCGGTCATTCGAGCGGCTGCATCGGGCTGATCTCCTCGGGCACCTCCGGCCAGGAATCGGCGTTCCTGGACGCAAGCGAAAACGGCGATGACGTGTTCTTCATGACGACCGCCCAGCTCGTGCCCGCCGACACCGATGATGCGTATGACATCTATGACGCGCACGTCTGCAGCGAAAGCTCACCCTGCACGAGCCCTCCGAGCAATCCCGAAAGCGAATGCGAGAGCGCGTCCGGTTGCAGGGCGATCGCGCCTGCACAGCCCGCGTTCCAGACCCCGCCCAGCGCCGTCTTCCAAGGCCCCGGCAACGCGCCCAAAAGCGAAGTCCACTCCAGCAAAAGGACGATCGCGCCGAAACCCCTCACCCGCTCACAGAGGCTCGCGCTCGCCTTGAAGATATGCCGCAAGATCAGGCACAAGCCCAAGCGGGCACGCTGCGAAGCCGCCGCGCGAAAGCGCTATGCGCCCAAACCACGCAAGCTCGACGCGCCCAAATCCAAGCGTCACAAACTCAAAGGCACGCACACACGCGCCACCAACGCTCGCGCTCTCCACGACGGAGGACCGCAGTGAGCTCGCGCCAAGCTCGGCTCGCCAGCGCCGCGCTCGCGCCGGCGTTGGCGGCGTTACTGCTCGGCGCCGCTCCCGCCTTCGCGAGCGGATGGTGGCGGATGTCCTCGCGGGTGGCGCCCACCCACCTGGCGCCAGGATCGACGGGAATTCTCAATGTGGCCGTCGAGGATCTCGGCGACAGCGGCATCAGCGGCGCCACCAACCCGATCACGATCAGCGAGGTGCTGCCCGCCGGGTTGAAGATCACCGATCCCGAAGCCGTGAGTCCGCATCGCGCGAGCAAATTCCGTGACGCCGTCGAAAAGGCGAGCGAATGGTCGTGCACGCTGCCGAGCGAACGCGAAGCGTCCTGCGTCACTCATATGTCGCTCAGGCCATACGAAGGCCTGGTGCTGGAAATCCCCGTGACCGCCGAAAGCTCGCTGCCCGACGAAACGCTGCTCTCGAACCACGCGAGCGTGCAGGGCGGCGACACGGAAGGCACCAGCACGTCCGTGCCGGCTGACTCGCTGACACGGGCGGCGCAGATCAGCGCCCAGCCCGTGACGTTTGGCCTGGAACCCGGCGGGCTTGTGCTGCTCCCCGAAGAAGAAGGCGGGACGATCGACACCAGCGCGGGCACCCATCCGTTCCAGTTGACGAGCACCGTCGAGTTCGATCAGGTGCTCGAGGAAGTCCAGGAGCCCGGGCACGAACAGATCCTCGCGCCCGCCGCGCCCGCGCTGCCCAAGGATCTCAGCTTCCAGCTGCCCCCCGGCCTGCTCGGGGACGTAGCCGCCGCCGCGCGCTGCAGCGACTCGCAGTTCGCCGTCTTCGAAGTCAACGGCAACAAGTGCCCGGCGGAATCGGCGGTCGGCGTCGCGAGCGTAACGCTGCTCGAACCCAGCAGGCTCGGGTTCGTAACACTCGACGTTCCCCTGTTCAACCTCGAACCCGCCCAGGGCGAACCTGCCCGCTTCGGCTTCGAAGCCGACGGTGTTCCTGTCACGCTCGAAACCGCGGTGCGCACCGAAAGCGACTACGGCGTCACCGTAACGGTCAACAACGCGACCGAGGCCGCGCAGGTCCTCGGCGCCCAGATCACCTTCTGGGGCGACCCCTCCAGCCCGGCGCACGACAACAGCCGCGGCTGGAACTGCCTCGACGGCAAAGCCTGCCCCGCCCCCAGCGAACGCTCCAACACAGCACTGTTGACGCTGCCGACCTCCTGCACGGGCCCGCTTTACAGCACGATGCAAGGCCAGGCCTGGAACGGGGAACCTATCAGCGCGCAGTTCACGTTCCAGAACGAACTGGGGCAGCCGCTCAGCGAACTGGAACACTGCCCCGCTCTGCCGTTCGAACCTTCGATCAGCGCGCAGCCAGTCCAGGAAGTCGAAAGCGAAGGCCTACCGCCCGCGCCGACCACCACGGCGAGCGCGCCGACCGGATTGGATGTGAGCGTCAACCTGCCCCAGCAGGGCACCGTGCACGCCGACATGCTCGCGCAGGCCGACGTGCGCTCGGCGACGGTCGCGCTGCCCGAAGGGATGCAGCTGAACCCCTCGGCGGCGAACGGGCTGGCGGCCTGCAGCGAGTCCCAGATCGGCTATCAGGGCCCTGGATCGACCGATCCGCTCTCGCCGGGCGCCGAAGAACCGCTTCACTTCTCGAGCCAGCCCGCCGCGTGTCCGCAGGCATCGAAGCTCGGGATCGTGCGCCTGCGCACGCCGCTGCTCGAAGAACAACTGACCGGCGCGGTGTATCTGGCCGAACCGGCGCCGCAGGGCGAACCGGGCAAGAACCCGTTCGACAGCCTGCTCGCGTTGTACATCGTCGCGGAAGACCCGGCGCTCGGGATCCGCGCCAAGCTCGCCGGCGAAGCCAAGCTCAATCCGGCCACCGGCCAGATCACGAGCACGTTCGCCGACACGCCCCAGGTCCCGTTCGAAGAACTGAACCTGCAGCTGTTCGGCGGCCCCGCCGGCTCGCTCACCACCCCGTCAGCCTGCGCCAGCTACAGCGCGAGCGCGTCGTTCACACCGTGGTCGGGCAATCCGTCGGTCACCGTCGCCTCAGAACCGGCATTCCAGATCACGAGTGGGCCGGGTGGTGCGTCGTGTGCGAGCCCGCAGCCGTTCAGCCCGTCCTTGGTCGCGGGCGCCACCAGCCTGCAGGCCGGCGGGTACACCAGCTTCAACCTGCACCTCTCCCGGCCGGACGGCGACCAGGCACTGACCGATCTGGCCGTCCATCTGCCGGCAGGTGACGCCGCGATCCTCAAAAACGTCACGCCCTGTCCGGAACCCCAGGCCTCCCAGGGCACGTGCGGACCCGAATCGGAAATCGGACAGGCAACCGCCACTGCGGGCGAAGGACCCGATCCCGACACCGTCACAGGCGGCCGGGTCTATATCACCGGCCCGTATGACGGCGCGCCGTTCGGCCTGTCGATCGTGACCCCGGCGGTCGCCGGTCCGTTCAACCTCGGCAACGTGGTGGTGCGCTCGAAGATCGAAGTCGACCCTCACACGGCGCAGGTCACGATCACCAGCCCGCTGCCGACCTTCGTCCAGGGCGTCGGCCGCGAACCCTCCGGCGTCCCGCTCGACCTCCGCGACGTCTACGTCACAGTCAACCGGCCCGACTTCGAGTACAACCCCACCAGCTGCGACCCCACGAGCATCACCGCCAGCCTCACCGGCTCGAAGGGCGCAACAGCCGAAGCCTCCTCGCGCCTTCAGGTCGAAGGCTGCAACAGCCTTCCGTTCAAGCCAGGCGTTACCGCCACCACGCAGGGCAAGACCAGCAAAGCCAGTGGCGCGAGCCTCGGCCTGACGTTCAAGTCCAAGACGGGTGAAGCGCATGTCGCCAAGACGATCCTGACGATTCCCGCGACGTTGCCGGCCAGGCTTACGACGATCCAGAAAGCGTGTGTCGCGAGCGTGTTCGCAGCCAACCCGGCCGCCTGTCCGGAAGGCTCTGACATCGGCACTGCCGTCGTACACACGCCCGTCCTGAAGAGCCCTCTCACCGGCCCGATCTACCTCGTATCGCACGGCAACGCCGCGTGGCCCGACGCCGAGCTCGTGCTGCAGGGTGAAAACATCAAGATCATCCTCGACGGCCAGACCGCAATCAAGAAAGGCGTCACCACCAGCTCGTTCCTATCGGTCCCCGACGCACCGTTTGAAAGCGTCCAAGCCACGCTGCCGGAGGGACCGCACTCCGCGCTCACAACCAACCTTCCCCTCAAGGACCACTACAGCCTCTGCGGACAAAACCTCACCATTCCCACCAGCCTCACCGGCCAGAACGGCACGGCCGTAAACGAGAGCGACAGGGTCTCCGTCCAAGGCTGCCACGCCGTGAAGACCAGCAAAACAAGGAAGCTCACGCGCGCACAAAAGCTGGCCCAAGCGCTTGAAGCCTGCCGCAATCGGCCTAAGCACTCTCGCGCCAAACCCACTGCCTGCGAACACAACGCTCGCAAACGCTATGGGTCGCTCAGGGTGCGCGCAGGAGATAAGCGCAGTCCGAGGCGCTCCGCCAACGGCCGAAGCTCCCGATAGCGATCAGCGCACTCGCGTCCAAGCGAGGGCCAAGGAGGGCTCCAGACGACGATGCAGACGGTCGTCTTCCCCGCCCCGCGATGGCAAACGCCGACGGCCCCGCTGTGGGAAGGCCGTGGGAACGCTCGCGAAAACCCCAGTTCTGATGCGGGATTACGGGTGGACCCGCGACTGTCCCAGACGGGGGTCGCTGCCCTCGGCGAGGACCTCGACCATGACCGCGATCAGCGTCTCGCGCACCACCTCTGCGTCTCGAGAAGCCCTGCATGCAGCAGGACGGGAGCGCGACAGCGTGTGGCTGGAAAAGCGCTCGGCCATGCGATTAATCTGGATTCCGTCTTGCATGGTGCTGCGCCCTTTCCCTCCGTCGTCCCTCTCAGCAATCCCCGCTTACGCCTCTCTGGACCAACCTCGTCGTACTGCCCGACGTCGTGCCCCAGCCGCTCCCTAACTGGCTTTCCCCAAGTGCGGCCTGTGGGAAAAAGAAGAACACATCGCCTGTTGTTTGTCAAGGGGGCCTGATAAACAAGGGCGTCGGAGTCGAGTGACCCCCGTCTGGGACATACGGTGGCCACGCGCGCCGGGATCTCGGAGACCGACTTCCACCAGGTTTTCGCGACCGTCGAGGAGTGTTATCTCGCGACCTTCGAAAAGGGTCTGGGACTGCTCTCGGCGACGGTCGCAGAGGCGACGAAGCGCGAGCACTCCTGGCTGACGCGGCTGCGGGCCGGCGTCGTGGCGCTGCTCGGCTTCTTCGACGACGAGCCGCGCTGGGGACGCCTGCTCCTGTTCGGGACACAGGTGGGAGCAGCGCCCGCGCTGCGCTGCGAGCAGCGCACACTGGGTGTCCTGACGCAGCTGCTCGATGATCGCAGCGCGCAAGCGGTCGGCGAGCTCACGCCCTCGCCGCAGATCACCTCCGAGCTGATCGCCGGCGGTGCCTTTGCAGTGATCCGCGCCCGCATGGGCGGGGAGCATGGCGAGGGCGAGAAGGCTGGAGCGAGCCTGGTGGAGCTGGCGCCGGCGCTGATGTCGTTCATCGTGCGGCCCTATCTGGGCGAGACTGCAGCCAGAGCGGAGCTAGCGGGCGCCCCGTCGCTCGTCGGAGCTCCGTCGTGCGTCTCCGGCACGTTGCCGATCAGACCGACACATCGCACGACGCTCGTGCTGGGGGCGATTGCCGCAGCTCCCCGCTCGAGCAATCGCGAGGTCGCCGACGCCGCCGGCCTGTCGGACGAGGGCCAGACCTCGAAGCTGCTCGCCCGGCTTGAACGCCATGGCCTGATCGAGAATGTCGGCATCGGAGCGACACGCGGCGAACCCAACGCGTGGCTGTTGACGCCCGAAGGCCATCGCGTCGTTGAGCTACTCGATCAAAGCTTCGGCAGGCGCGCTCCGAGGCGGATGGGTCGAAGGGTTAGGGACGCCTTGTGAGGGGCGCGCTAGATCGTATGAGCTTTCGGAGTCGCGTCGCGGATGATGTGCGACCGGCGCCGTTGAGCGCAAGTTGACGACGCATGGGCTGTTCCAAAAGGTACGCCCGCCAGTCGTGCTTGCGGTTGCAAGCGATCGGTCGCGAGGGGTCGCCAACGAGGGGGCTTGTGGCACCGGTCGATTATCACCGAGAGGAAAAGGAGTAGTGGAACAGTGAGACACGTAAGGATCATGGGATTGTGCATGGTCGCCATGTTTGCGATCAGTGCGATGGCGCTTGGCGTGGCTTCGCCCGCTTTGGCGAGCAAGGAAGCGAAGGAACAGAAGGAAATCGAAAAGAGCTGGAATGTATTCAAAAACTGCCCGTGGCAGAACCCGAAGGTCCAGCTGTGCACGTTCGGAGAGACATTTAAAGGTACGAAGGGCGGCTTCTACGCCATTGGCAGCGCGAAAGTGGCGCTTTCGGACGTGGTCATCCAGGCGGGTATACACGAAAACAGTGAAACAGAACTGTATGAACTGATTGCGCCAACTGACGGGGCAAAGACGCTGGAATCTCCGCCGGAGCCGGTTACCGGTGGAATCAAGCTGATCACGCCAGAAATCCAGGAAAGTAGTAAATGGCCGGAAGCGCTGAAGCAGGCGTTCCAGGAAGCCGTCAAAAACCATGAATCAAAGCTGGACGCGAAAATCGAAGTCGGTGGTGGTAACGTGCTTTACGAAACGCCAGGAGCGCTGAATACCACTAATCTCATCTTCGAAACAGGGACGGCGTTGAAGCTTCCGATCCAGGTCAAACTGGAAAGCCCGTTCCTTGAAAAGCTCGGTGGGGGCCCGTGTGTCGTGGGGAACGAAGTGACTCCGATCTGGCAGGAACTGACGAGCGAACCCAAGGACAACGGCACGGCTGGTCGGCTCGAAATCAAGTACGAAGGCAACTGGGTCGGGCTCACGGATGGCCGGCTTGGAGCCGATGGCTGGTCGATCCCGGAAGCTGCCCTTGCCCAGGGATGCGGCGGCGAATATGAAAGCTACGTTGACGAAGCCCTCGATCGCACCCTCCAGGGTTATAACCATGCGGATGGCATCACGCTACTCTCTGGTTCTCTCTACGAGTCGGTGGCGGAAACCGCAAAAGAATATCTCGAAGAAGGAAGAAAATAATAGCGGCTAGCACCAGCCGATCGCCGCCAGTAACAGGCGAGAGGCTTGCCGCTGTGTAAGCGCTCTTGGGGGTTCTCGCAGATGGGCCGCGGGAACCCCCGGGACTGCTTGCTGGGTGAGGTACCAATCTTAGTTGGGTGGTGTTGCGGCGGATGCTGGGTCGCGGTGGCCTTGATGCTCTGGAAGAGCGCGAGTTGGTCCTTGGATGGGCTTGAATGGTTACGACTATTGAGGGAGATGTGCGAGAAAATGAGATCTTTGATACGGGTAACGTCGTGCCTGGCGGCGGTTTGTGCGTTTGGTGCGATTATGGCAGCGAGCGCCGTAGCGTCGCCGCCGGAATATGGTAGGTGCCTGAAGGTGGCCAAGCCTTATAACGGCGGGTTTACGAATTCGGGTTGTACGACGAAAAGCGAAAACCAAACGGGTAAGTATGAATGGTATCCAGGTGCTGTGAAAACCAAGCAGACGAGCTCCGGTGGGCCGGGCAAATTGGAAGAAGCTAATAAATATGGCGTAGCGTGCGCGTCGGAGTCAAGTACCGGCGAATATACGGGGACGAAAGAAGGAAAGAACCTCATCGTGAAGTTCAAAGGCTGTAAAGTCACCCCGTTCGTGTGCACGTCGCCGGGGCATGAAGAAGGGGAACTGGAAACGTTCCCGCTTGAAGGCCGGGCTGTGTGGGAAAATGAAAAAGAGCACAAGACAGCGTTGGATCTGTACCCGTCTGCGGGTCACGAAACGTTCATCGAATTCACCTGTGGGAAACACGAAGAAGTCACGGTGAAGGTAAAGGGCTCGGTGCTCGTGCCGATCAAGCCGGACAAGATGGCTTCCACCTTCAAGCTGAAGTTCAAGGCGAAAAAGGGCTTCCAGGTTCCCGAAGAATACGAAGAAAACGGTAAAAAGGTAAAGGACGTGCTGTATAGCGATTTCACCGAAAAAGGCTATGACCAGGCTGGTCAGACCGAGACGGTGACCGTGAAAAACGAAGAAAAGCTGGAGCTGAACGCGTACGTCTGAGAGGCGCACGCGCTCGCTTTGTGAACGACCTGTCGTGTGCGGGGCTACGCACGGCCCCGCACACGCTGATCTATCGGGTTGCTAAGTGGACACGAAATGATGAACCGGCCGGTCGCGATACTTGGTGCGCTGATGGGCGTGCTGGCGTGGTGCGCGCCGGCGTCGGCGTCGTTGCAGCGTGGGCATGTGTTCGGTTCGTCGTTCGGTGTGCAGGGGACGGGGCCGGGCCAGTTGGATAGGCCGACGGACCTCGCCGTGGATGAAGCGTCGGGCGACGTGTATGTGGTTGACAGTGGGGCTAAGCGGATAGAGGCCTTTCGCCCTGGCGCGAATGGCGACGAATACGCTTTTACGCTCAATGAAAAGGAAGTGCGCGCGCCGTTCGCGATAGCGGTGGACAACTCTAGGAGCGAAGGCGATCCGACGCGGGGGGACGTGTTCGTCGCGGGCGGCGCGGAACGCGACATCGTCTATGTCTACAGCCCGACCGAAGGCAGGGTCGTGGCAAAACTGCACGAACTGAAGGCCGGTGAAGAAGAAGAAGAACTGGAAGAAATCTCGGGCGTGGCGGTCGACGCGGCGGGGACGCTGTGGGTCTACTGGGAAGAAGAAGGCATCATCGACGGCGTCCAGAAAGCCTCGACGGGGAAGGGGGGAGTGCGGTTCTCGTGGGAGCCTTCGCTGCGGCGCACCCCCGCCGAAGTGGAAGGGCTGTTTGAATGCCCCGCGAGACCGGGTTTTGCCGTGGCGGCCGAACACGAAGCCTTCTACGTGGCCTATGAACGCGAGAGCGCAACTGAAACGTGCCCGGGCGAAGAAGAAGGCGAAACCCCCGATTCCGACGCGGTGGCAGGGCTCGACGGCGCTGCACCGGTGCCCGGCGTGCTGGAGCGCGAACTCGATCATCAGCCCACGAGCGGGGTCGCCGTTGATCAGGCCAGCGGCGAGGGAACGCCTCTGGGAACGCCGGCGCGCGGCGACGTGTACCTGGACAATGGGTCGAGCGTGGCGGCGTTCACGGCCTCGGGCATGCTGGTCCAGCGTTTCGGCTCAGGCGAGCTGTCGGGTGGCAGTGGGGTGGCGGTGGACGCGGCTAGCGGTGATGTGTTCGCCGCCGAGGCTGGCGAAGGCCGGGTCGATGTGTTCGTGCCCGAAGAAGCCGCGGGCGCGCCGGTGGTGGATGCTGTGTCTGCGCAGGTGCTGTCGGCGAGCTCGGCGCGGCTTTCGGCGCAGATCGACCCGCGGGGCGCGCGCAGCGAATACGAGTTCCAGTACGGCACCGTTGACTGTGCGGCAAGCCCGTCGTCGTGCGCGACGGTTCCCGTCCCGGCGGGAGAGGTTGCGGCGGGGTTCGGCGATCAGGGCGTTAGCGTCACCGTGGAAGGCGTGCGCCCGGCGAGCGCCTACTACTACCGGGTGCTGGCAAGCAACGCGCTCGGCAGCAGCGAAGGCGTTCCGGCGCCGAACACGTTCACCACGCTCCCCGCGGCAGGCGTGCTGCCGGATGGGCGGGCCTGGGAAATGGTCTCCCCGCCCGATAAGCATGGTGCGGCTGTCGAACTGATCTCCGAAACGCGCGGCGGCAGCATCCAGGCCTCGCTGGATGGCGAAGCGCTTGCATGGCTGGCGACGGGGCCGGTGACCAGCGAACCGCAGGGCAATCGCAGCCTTGAACTGACGCAGCTGCTCTCCTCGCGCGAAGCGCAGGGATGGAGCACGCAGAACCTCGAAACACCACACGAACAGGCCGACGGTTTGCTGTTGCCCTCGCCCGAGGAGTACCACTATTTCACGCAGGATCTGTCCTCGAGCCTGGTGCAGCCGACCTACGCGCACGACTTCGGTCCGCAGGAAGCGCCGCCGCTCTCGCCGGAAGCGTCGGAAAAGACGATGTATGTGCGCGCGGATCCACCCACGCCGGCGAGCTTTGTGCCGTTGGTAGCCGCGGGCGATGACACGGCGGCCAACGCGTTCGGTGGCAAGCTGGAATTTCTCGCTGCGTCCGACGATCTGCAGCACGCAGTGTTCGAATCGAAGGTTGGGCTGACCGCCGCGGCGCCGACTGTTGGCGGGTTGTATGAGTGGAGCGCGGGCAAGCCCGCCGATGAAGCATTGGAGCTGGTGAGCGTGTTGCCCGACGGGATGCCCTATCCGTATGAAGAACACAAGAATGAACCCTGGCTCGGGGACGGCGGGGGACTCAACGCGCGCGGTGCGATCTCGGGCGACGGCAGCCGTGTGATCTGGACCGAAGCCAGCGAAGAAGGCCTGTATCTGCGCGACACCGGCAGCGGCGAAACGATCAAGCTGAACGCGGCGCAGGGCAACGACGCGACCGAACCGGGACAGGGCGACACGACGCTGACAGAACCCGGCGAAGGACAGCAGCTCGTCCACTATCAGAGCGCCTCCAGCGATGGGAGCCGAGTGTTCTTCACGGACAGCGCCAGGCTGAGCGTCGAATCCGGTGAGGAACCGGCCGGTGAAGAACCCCCCGAGGACCTGTACGAGTTCGAACTCACGAGCCAGCCCGGACAGCCTCTGCGCGGGCGGCTCACCGATCTGACACCGGATGAAACGGCCGGCAGCGCGGATGTGCTGAACCTGATCCCCGGCGCGAGCCAGGACGGCTCGAGCGTGTATTTCGTCGCGAATGGCGTGCTCGCGCCGGGCGCGAGCCCGGGACGATGCTTGCGCAACCCCGAAAGCGAAGCGCCGCCCGCCGGCGCCACGTGCAATCTGTACGTCTCCCAGACCGACTCGCAAGATCCCAGCGAGCATGAAACGAAGTTCATCGCGGCCGTCTCGTTTGAAGACGCATCAGATTGGGGCGCGGGCGCGACCTCGAAGGTGCTGCCCCGCTCGGGCAATCTCGCGAGCGTGACCTCCGCCGTCTCGCCCGACGGACAATATCTGGCGTTCATGTCCGACCGATCGCTGACGGGGTATGACAACGAAGACGCGAGCAGCCAGACGCCCGGGACACGGATGGACGAGGAGGTCTTCCTGTACGACAGCGCAACGGGCCGGCTCGTATGCGCCTCGTGCAACCCCAACCACGAAGAAGACGGGTCGTTCGAGCGGCCGCACGGGGTGTTCGATACCGAAGTCGGGACCGAAGGGCTGGGGCTGCTGGTTGACCGTCCGGAAATCTGGCATGAACGCTGGCTCGCCGCCTCTGTTCCGGGCTGGGACTACAACATCACCAACGCCTCGACCTCGGCGCTCTACCAGGCCCGCTACCTCTCCGACAGCGGCCGGCTGTTCTTCGACAGCCCCGACCAGCTCGTGGCGCAGGCCAGCAACGGAAAGGAGGATGTCTATGAGTACGAGCCCGAAGGGGTCGGTAGCTGCACATATTCCAGTGGTTGCATCGGGCTGATCTCGTCGGGCACCTCCAATCAGGAATCCGCGTTCCTGGACGCCGGCGAAAACGGCGATGACGTGTTCTTCATGACCAGCGCGCAGCTGGTGCCGGCCGACACCGACGATGCCTATGACATCTATGACGCGCACGTCTGCAGCGCAAGCTCGCCCTGCACAGGTTCAGCGACTGCTCACCAAAGCGAATGTCAGACCGCCTCGGAGTGTCGCGCGATCATGCCAGCGCAGCCCGCGTTCCAGGCGCCGCCCAGCGCGACCTACCAGGGCCCCGGCAACACCGCCAAGACAGAAGTCCATTCCAGCAAAGCCACGATCAAGCCCAAGCCGCTCACGCGCGCACAGAAGCTGGCGCTCGCGCTGAAGGCGTGCCGCAAGCTCAAGCGCGAGCACAAGCGCAATTCCTGCGTAAGAAACGCCAGAAAGCGCTACGGCCCCAAGCACAAGCGGGTCGCGAAGAAGACCAGGGCGAGCAGAACGTCGGCGAGAAAGCACTACCAGCACCCCGCCGGGGGCTCGCGATGAGCGTGCGCCGACGCGTCGCGCTTGTCTCGGGCTGTGTGCTGCTGGCGATGCTGGCGAGCGCGAGCCCGGCGTGGGCGGGGGCGTGGTGGCGGCTGTCCTCGCGGGTAGCGCCAACCCACCTCGCGCCAGGCACAACCGGCGTGCTGGACGTTCTGGTCGAGGATCTCGGGGACGGCGGCGTGAGTGGTGCGAACACTCCGATCACGATCAGCGATCTGCTGCCAGCCGGGTTGAAGATCACCAACGCCGAAGGCGTGGACCCGCATCGCGCGAGCAAATTCCGTGACGCCAAAGAAAAGGCCAGCGAATGGACATGCACGCTGCCAAGCGAACGCGAAGCGGCGTGCTCGACCAAGATGTCGATCGGGCCCTATGAAGGCCTCGTGCTCGAAATCCCCGTCGCCGCCGAAGACTCGCTGCCCGAGGAAGGCGTGCTGTCAAACCATGCCACCGTCCAGGGCGGGGACACAGAAGGCACGAACACTGCGGTGCCCGGTGTTTCGCTGACGAGGGCGGTGCAGATCAGCAGCCAGCCGATCGCGTTCGGCCTGGAACCCGGTGGGCTTGTGCTGCTCCCCGAAGAAGAAGGCGGGACGATCGACACGAGCGCTGGCACCCACCCGTTCCAGTTGACGAGCACGGTCGAGTTCGATCAGGTGCTCGAGGAAGTCCAGGACCCTGGGCACGAACAGCTCCTCGCGCCCGCCGCGCCCGCGTTGCCCAAGGATCTCAGCTTTCAGCTGCCCCCCGGCCTGCTCGGCAACGTCACGGCCGCCGCGCGCTGCAGCGACTCGCAGTTCGCCGTATTCGAAGTCAACGGTAACAAGTGCCCAGCGGAATCAGCCGTCGGTGTCGCGAGCGTGACGTTACTGGAACCCAGCCGGCTCGGTTTCGTAACCCTCGACGTCCCCCTGTTCGACCTCGAACCCGCCCAGGGCGAACCGGCCCGCTTCGGGTTCGAAGCCGACGGCGTGCCCGTCACGCTGGAAACCGCCGTGCGCACCGAAAGCGACTACGGCGTCACCGTGACCGTGAACAATGCCACCGAGGCCGCGCAGGTCCTCGGCGCCCAGATCACCTTCTGGGGCGACCCCTCCAGCCCGGCGCACGACAACAGCCGTGGCTGGAGCTGTCTGGGCGGCAAAGCCTGCCCGGCGCCGAGCCCACGGTCGAACACCGCGCTATTGACATTGCCGACGTCCTGCACGGGTGCGCTGTACAGCTCGATGGAAGGCGTGGCGTGGAATGGCGAACTGATCGGCGCACAGTTCGCCTTCCAAAACGGCATGGGAGAACCCCTCGCTGAACTTGAACACTGCCCGGTGTTGCCGTTCGATCCGACGATCAGCGCACAACCGATTCAAGAAGCCGAAAGTGAAGGTCATCCCTCCTTGCCGACCACCACGGCGAGCGCGCCGACCGGATTGGATGTGAGCGTCAACCTGCCCCAGCAGGGCACCGTGCACGCCGACATGCTCGCGCAGGCCGACGTGCGCTCGGCGACGGTCGCGCTGCCCGAAGGGATGCAGCTGAACCCCTCGGCGGCGAACGGGCTGGCGGCCTGCAGCGAGTCCCAGATCGGCTATCAGGGCCCTGGATCGACCGATCCGCTCTCGCCGGGCGCCGAAGAACCGCTTCACTTCTCGAGCCAGCCCGCCGCGTGTCCGCAGGCATCGAAGCTCGGGATCGTGCGCCTGCGCACGCCGCTGCTCGAAGAACAACTGACCGGCGCGGTGTATCTGGCCGAACCGGCGCCGCAGGGCGAACCGGGCAAGAACCCGTTCGACAGCCTGCTCGCGTTGTACATCGTCGCGGAAGACCCGGCGCTCGGGATCCGCGCCAAGCTCGCCGGCGAAGCCAAGCTCAATCCGGCCACCGGTCAGATCGCGAGCACGTTCGCCGACACGCCCCAGGTTCCGTTCGAAGAACTCGACCTGCAGCTGTTCGGCGGTCCCGCCGGGTCGTTGACGACGCCGTCGGCGTGCGGCAGCTACAGCGCGAGCGCGTCGTTCACGCCATGGTCGGGCACCCCGTCAGTTGATGTCGGCTCAGAACCTGCGTTCCAGATCACGGGTGGGCCCGGTGGCGCGTCGTGCTCGAGCGCGCAGCCGTTCAGTCCGTCGTTGGTCGCGGGCGCGACCAGCCTCCAGGCCGGTGGCTACACGAGCTTCGCGTTGCATCTGTCGCGCCCGGATGGTGACCAGACGCTCACCGGCCTGGCGGTGCATCTGCCGGCGGGTGATGCCGCGATCCTCAAAGCCGTCACGCCGTGTCCAGAACCACAGGCCTCTCAGGGTGCCTGCGGACCCGAGGCCGAAATCGGACAGGCCAGTGCCAGTGCCGGCGCCGGTCCCGACCCGTACACCGTCACCGGCGGGCGCGTCTACATAACCGGCCCGTATGACGGCGCCCCGTTCGGCCTGTCGATTGTCACCCCCGCGGTCGCCGGCCCGTTCAACCTCGGCGACGTCGTCGTCCGCGCCAAGATCGAAGTCGACCCGCACACAGCCGAGGTCACGATCACGAGCCCGCTGCCGAGCTTCGTCCAGGGCATCGGCCGCGAACCCTCCGGTGTGCCACTGGATCTCCGCGACGTCTACGTGACCGTCGACCGTCCCGACTTCGAGTACAACCCCACCAGCTGCAACCCCAGCAGCATCACCGCGAATCTCACGGGCTCGCAGGGCGCAACAGCGCGAGCATCCTCGGCGTTCCAGGTCGAAGGCTGCCAGGCCCTGCCGTTCAAACCCGGCGTGACGGCGACCACGGAGGGAAAGACCAGCAAAGCCGACGGCGCCAACCTCGCGCTGACGTTCAAATCGAAGACCGGCGAAGCGCACGTGGCAAAGACGATCCTGACGATCCCCGCGACGCTCCCCGCCAGGCTCACCACGATCCAGAAAGCCTGCATCGCCGGTGTGTTCGAAGCAAACCCCGCGGGCTGCCCCAACGGCTCTGACATTGGTATCGCGACGGTTCACACGCCCGTCCTGAAGAGTCCCCTCACCGGCCCGATCTATCTCGTCTCGCACGGCAACGCCGCGTGGCCCGACGCCGAGCTCGTCCTTCAAGGCGAAGGTATCACCGTCATCCTCGACGGGCAGACCGCGATCAAAAAAGGCGTCACCACCAGCTCGTTCCTATCGGTCCCCGACGCACCGTTTGAAAGCGTCGAAGCCACGCTGCCGGAGGGACCGCACTCCGCGCTCACCACCAACCTGCCGTTCAAGGACCACTACAGCCTGTGCGGGCAGCACCTGGCCGTCCCCACCGCCCTCACCGGACAAAATGGCACCGCGGTCAGCGAGAATGTGAAGGCCACCGTCGAGGGGTGCCACGCCGTCAAGGCCAGCAAAACCCGCCGGCTCACCCGCAGGCAAAAGCTCGCGCGAGCACTGAAGGCCTGCCGGCGGACCCACGCGCACTCGCGCGCTAGGCGCGCTGCGTGCGAACGGCGCGCGCGTCGTTGAAGCACGCGATGTAGCCGGTTGCGGACGGCTTTGGGCGCGGTGGTTCGGGGTCACCTCGCGGGCTGGCATGTACATCTAAGCTGATGTCTTATGAGGAGAATGGCCGATAAGACATCAGTATCAATGTTTGCGAACCATCTTCCGCTGTGGTACTCTATGCATCAGTAATGATGCGATACGCCGCCAAACCCATATAGTCGATCAAAACTGATGCGTCTAGCTGACTTCCACACAGACGCAGCCGTGCTCGCCGAGCTCGGCCGCAGAATGGCTCGCCATCGCCTCGAGCGCAACTGGACGCAGGCCAAGTTCGCCCGCGAAGCCGGGGTCGGCCAGGCGACCGTCCAGCGCGCCGAGCGCGGGAAGTCTGTCCAGATGACCTCGATGGTGAGGCTGCTGCGGACACTGGGGCTGCTCGAAGGGCTCGACGCCGCGATCCCCGAGTCGGTCCGCTGGCCGATCGCACAGCTCGAACGCGAGCGCCGCCGCACGCGCCGGCGGGCCCGCGCGCGCCGGCAGCCGGCCGAGCAAACGCCGTGGACCTGGGCCGAGGACCCCGAGGAGACCGCATGACCGTCGCAGAAGTCAAGCTGTGGGGAAGACGCGTGGCGGCCGTCTCGATCGATGAGGGTGAGGGCGCTGCGACGTTTCAGTACGACCCGGCGTTTGCGAGCCGCGGAATCGAGATCGCGCCGGTCCGCATGGCGCTGCGCGCGCAGCCCTACCGCTTTCCCGGCTTGCCGCCGGATGCGTTCGCCGGCCTGCCGGGACTGCTCGCGGACTCGCTTCCCGACCGTTGGGGCACGGCGCTCGTGAACGCATGGCTGGCCGCCCAGGGGCGCGACGAGTCGAGCTTCGACGTGGTTCAGCGCCTCTGCTACGTCGGCACGCGCGGGGCGGGCGCGCTCGAGTTCCAGCCCGCGCTCGAGCTGAACGCGCCCGCCGAGGCCGAGCTCCAGGTGCAGGAGCTCGTGCGCCTCGCCAGCGAGGTGCTGGCGGATCGCGAGGCGTTCGTGACCGAGTTGCGCGAGAACCCCGACGAGGAGGCGATCAAGGCGATCCTCGCCGTCGGCAGCTCCGCCGGTGGAGCACGACCGAAGGCGTTCATCTCCTACAACGAGCTCACCGGCCAAGTGCGCTCAGGGCAGATCGACGCGGGCGAGGGCTTCCGCCAATGGGTTCTCAAGTTCGACGGCGTCCGTGGCGCGGGCGACCACGGGCTCCGGGACCCGCAGGGTTGGGGGGCGGTCGAGTACGCCTACTCGAAGATGGCACGCGCGGCCGGCATCGAGATGACCGAGTGTCGTCTGCTCGAGGAGCACGGCCGGCGGCATTTCTTGACGCGACGCTTCGACCGTCCCGACGGCGGCGGCAAGCTGCACATGCAGACCGTGGCTGCGCTCGAGCACGTCAGCTACAACGAGCCGGGGGCCTACAGCTACGAGCAGCTGATGCTGCTGGTCCGCCGCCTCGGGCTGGGAACGCCCGTCGTGCAGCAGCAGTTCCGGCGTATGGTCTTCAACGTCGTCGCCCGCAACCAGGACGACCACGTCAAGAATGTCGCGTTCCTGATGGATCGCGATGGCGGTTGGCGGCTCGCTCCCGCCTACGACGTAATCTGGGCCTGGACACCGGGCAACCGCTGGCTGGATGCTCACCAGATGACGATCAACGGCAAGCGCGACGACTTCACCGTCGCGGACCTTCGTTCCGTCGCCGAGCTCGCGGGCCTCCCTCGAGGCCGCGCCGAGAGCATTCTCGCCGAGATCGCGGAGGTCGTCTCGCGCTGGCCGGCGGTAGCGGAGGAGGTCGGCGTCGAGGAGCAGCTGGCCGAGCGCATCGCGAGCTCGCACCGGCTGGAGCTCGCGCGGGGATAACCTCGGCGCCGTGATGTCGAGGCCTGGCGCTCAACTTAGGAGCGGCCGTTTGTCAAAAACATCGGCTCCCATCCGTGTCGCGCCGTGCCCGCGCTGTGGGAACATTGTGGGACGCACCGCGAAAATCCCAGTCCTGATGCGGGATTACGGGTGGGCCCGCGACTTTCCAAGACGGGGGTCGCCGCCCTCGGCGACGACCTCGACCATGGCCGCGATCAGCTGCTCGCGCAGAGCGCGCAAGTCCCTGGAAGTCGTGTACCTAGAAGGCCGGGAGCGGGACAGGGTGTGGCTGGAAAAGCGCTCAGCCACGCGGTTGATTTGGATCCCGTCCCCCATGATGCCGCCCTCGTTTTCCCTCCGTCGTCCCTCTCGATATTCCCTCTTGCGCGTCTCGCCCCGACACCTCGTCCTGCCCCCGAAGCTGTGGGTGGCGTGTGGGAAAGGAGAACATATGGGCGCAGGTTTGTCAAGGCGTCCTGCAAAATAGGGCTCTGACACGCGAGTGACCCCCGTCTTGGAAAGACCGTGGCCGCGCGCGCCGGGGTCTCGGAGAGCATTTTCCACGCAGTTTTTCCAACCGTCGAGGAGTGCTATCGCGCGGCGTTGGAGGAGGGTCTGGAACGGCTCTCGCGGACCGTAGACGAGGCTGTCGGAGGTAGGGGCTCCTGGATTGATCGGCTGCGCGCTGGGCTGGTCGCATTTCTCGGGTTTCTGGATGACGAGCGTGCATGGGGCCGTCTGTTGATCCTGGATACGCCGGTCGGGGATGGCGTGCTGGGGCTGCGCTGCCAGCAGCGTGTGCTGGGCGTGCTGACGTCCCTTTTAGACGACGGTGCGCCGCAGACCAGCGGCGAGCTGATGCCCGAGCCGATACTGACCTCGGAGCTTGTCGTCGGCGGAGCCATCTCGGTCATCCGGGCTCAGCTGCTGAAAGGGGACGGCGCGGCGTTGGTGGGGCTGGCGCCGTCGTTGATGTCGTTCATCGTCAGGCCCTATCTGGGCCAGATCGCCGCGAATGCGGAGCTCGAGGGCAGGCCGTCGGCCAGCGACAGTGCGAGCGCGAAGGAGCTCGTGCTCGCACGGGAGGCCGAGCTTGCGCGGGCCGCCGCGCTCCCCATCCGGGTGACCCATCGCACGACAATGGTGCTGCGCGCGATTGCGCGGGCGCCGTATTCGAACAACCGCGAGGTCGCGCGGGCCGCAGGGCTGGTCGACGAGGGGCAGACCTCGAAGCTGCTCGCGCGCCTGGAGCAGCGCGGGGTGATCGAGAACGTCGGCGTCGGGGCGGCGCGCGGCGAACCGAACGCGTGGCTTTTGACGCCGGAGGGCCGGCGCGTGCTCGAGCTGGTCGCAGCGCGCTCTGCCGACCGCGCTCCGCGGCGGACAAGCGGACAGATCAGAGGCGCGAGATGACGCGCCTGCAGGCCGATAAGGGCTTTTCATCGCGCTGTCGCTCAGTGTGCGCGGCAACGCGGGTGAGAGGGCAGGCAGATGACCGGTTACGCCCGTCCGCGAGGACGTGTACGCGTGGTTGTCCGCTTGCGGTTGCAAGCGATCGGTTGCGAGGGTCACCAGCGAGGGGGCTTGTGGCGCCGGTCGATTATCACCGAGAGGAAAAGGAGTAGTGGACAGTGAGACACCTAAGGATTCTGGCCTTGTGCCTGGCGGCCGTGTTCGCGATGACCGCCACGACGCTCGTCGTCGCTTCGCCTGCTGTAGCGAAGTGCAACGAAGAATGTAAACAGCAAAAGAAAGAAGCAAAAGAAAAAAAGGCAAAAGAAAAAGCTGAAAAAAAGAAAGTGGCGCTTGAAGAAAAGGTCAAGCGCCAGGAAGAAGAACTCGCGAAGCTAAAGCACGAAGAAGAAGAAGTCGCGAACAAGAAGGCGCGCGAAAAACAGCTCGAAGAAGAAGTCAACCAGACTCGGTTTGAAAAGGAAGAGGTGGAATATGAACTCTACAGTCTAGAACCGAGGCTGAAAGAAGCGGAAGAAAAGGTAGAAGCCTGGTCACCGGGCATACCCAACACACATTTCCGGAACTGCCCGATTCGCGGTACCAGCCCGAGCCCGAAGGATGAAAGTGAACTCTGCTTCTACGGGGCGTCCGGGCCCGGCTCTGAGTTCACGGCTGACAAGGTCACGGTTAACTTCACCAAGCCGATCGTGATCCAGGGTGGATATATAGAAACTCCGGAAGGCACGCTTGAAACGATCGGGCCGTCAGATGGTGCCCAGACGCTGGTGCCTGCCGCGCAGCCGGGGCCGCCGTTGAGCTCCATAGTTGACGAAGAAAAGCTCAGCGAACACGAGCGGGACCTGCTTCACGAAGACGAGGCCAAGAGCGAAGAAACGTTCGTAACGATCGAACTCGCGGGGCCGCCGAACTCGTTGAAGGTCAACACTACGAATCTGATATTCGAAGAAGGCGTCGCGATCGGACTGCCCGTAAAGGTCAAGCTGACCTCCGCCAGCGGCTTCTTGGGCGAAGAATGCTACGAGGGCTCAAACGAAAACCCGATCCCGATCAACCTGACCACGGCCACGTCTGGCCACTTGAAAGGCACAGCGGGCCGGCTCGAAATCGCAGAGGAAGGTGCGTGGGTCAAACTGGAAGGAGCCAGTCTCGTCGAAAACGAGTTCGCAGCGCCGGGTGTGAGCGTGTGTGGCGCGCCAAACCATCCCAAGGAAGACGCGACCGTCGATGAAGCGCTCGACGAAGGCCTCGGCCTGCCGTCGTTGACGCCAGAAAGCAACAGCACGATCATCACCGGCGTCTTGGAAGAGACGGTCACAGAATACATGAGAAACATCTACGAAAAAGACCACTTCCCCCACAAGTAGTCGCAAAGAAGTACGCGGAACCAGACAGCTAGCGGTGTGGGCCCGGCTCGCCGGGCCCACACCACAGACGAAGAGGGAGACAGAGCGTGAGATCAATAATACGAGTGGCGATGTGCGCGGTCGCGGTGGTTGTGGTGGGTGTGATGGCCACGAGTGCGCAGGCGGCGAAAAAAAAACCGATAACTGGACCGATCAAGATCGTGTCGAGCGGCGGTGAAGCTGAATTGAAGGCGAAGGGGATCGCGACGGTGAAGTGCAAGCATTTCGAAGCTAGCGGCGTGATCACGGCGCCGAAAACGAACGAAGGCTTCGTGACGTTCTTCGAATGTGAATCGTTGGCGCAGAAATGTAAAAGCGCAGGTGAGACCACTGGGACGATCAAGACGTACCTGCTTGTGGCGGAAATCGGCTGGGTGTCGAAAGCGAAAAGCGAAGTCGGTCTAGATTTCAAACCGGGACCGGAAAACGCGACGTTGCTGGCAAAGTTCGCATGCGCCGGGGACGAATTCGAAGTGAGAGGGTCGGTGATCGGCGCGATCGGGCCGATCAACGAAATGGGCACCGAATCGAAACAGGTGTTCACGGGTCTGCCCGGTGAACCATACACGCAGGAAATCCAGAACTTGGAAGGGATGCCGAAAGACACGCTGATCACGGAAGCGGTCAAGCTGATTGAAGGCGAACACGAATCGGCACAGTACACGACGGCGACGACGAAGACCGAAGAGGTCGAAGTGGAAGGCAAAAAAGGCAAAGAAAAAGTGCCGGATCCGGCGGAGCTCTGGACGATCGGGGGCACACCGGAGTTCGGGCGCTGTCAGGAACACAAATACGGGCACTTCTCGGACAAGAACTGCACGAAAGAAGCCCTCTTCAAAGAAAACAAAAAAACACACGTAAAGAAATACAAAGGCAAATACGAATTCGAACCCGTCTAGGACGGAGCGGATCTCTGAGTGATGGGCGCGAAGGCGCGCGGGGGAGGGGGGGACCCGCGCGCTTCGTCTGTAAGCGATGAGGATCAGCGGAGGAGCGGCGGTGAACGTGGTCGGCGAGGGTGGAGCGTGGTTTGGGCGCAGGACAGCGTGCATCGTGGCGGTGTTGGTCGTGCTGTCTGGGCTGGCAGTGTCTGCGTGCGCGGGTGCGCCGGTGGCGATGGCGCTGAGCCAGCGCGGTCACGTGTTCCGTTTCGCGTTCGGAGGGCCGGGAAGCGGCGAAGGGCAGTTCCTCACACCGTCGGCGGTTGCGGTTGACCAGTCCGACGGTGATGTGTATGTGGCCGACCGGGCGGCTGGACGCGTTCAGGAGTTCGCGCCGGAAGTCGGGCCGCAGGGAGAGATCGTGGGGGAGCGGCTGATACGAGCGCTGACGGTGCCCTCGCCGGTGGCGGTGGCGGTCGACGGCTCGAGCTCATCCTCAGACCCATCGGCCGGGGATGTGTATGTGGTGGGTGCCACCGGTCGGCGCTCGAGTGAAGAACAGCCGCAGGAGCGCGTGATCTACAAGTTCGAAGCCACGGGCACTACCGCGGTGGCGGAGATCAAGGGGTTTCGGCCCAGCGAAGAAGAAGAACCGGAAACGGAACGGTTTGAAGAAATCCAGGAGATCGCGGTCACGACGAGCGGCAGCTTGCTCGTCTATGAAGAAGGCGTGGATGTCTTCAACGACGCCCGCATGAACAAGGGGTTGTTCTCGATCGAAACGCCGGGGCGGGCGACGTCTGGGCTGGCGGTTGACAGCGAAGGCGACCTGTTCGTTGGTCGCGAAAGCGAAAACCCGGAAGCGCGGGGCGCGAGCGGCCAGCCGTCGGTGATCGGGAAGCTGAGCGCGACGGGAGGAGTGCTGATCGGCGAACTGGATGACCGGCCGTCGAGCGCGGTCGCGGTGAACACGCTGGATGTTGCGGGCGAGGGGGTGGACGAACTGAACGACGCGTATGTCGCGAACATCGGCAGCGTCGGTGGGGAAGCCGTGAGCACGGTCGCCGCGTTCGCGCCCGATGGGGCGTTGATCCAGCGTTTCGGCGCGCCCGGCCTGCGCGATGCGACCGGGGTGGCGGTCGATTCACGCAACGGCACGGTGTACGTGACCGACGGGGCCTCGGCGACGCTTGACGTGTTCGAGCTCGAAGCGGCCGGCCCGCCGAGGCTGGGGGAGCTCTCGGCTTCCGAGCCGGTGGACGAACCTGGCGCCAGGAGCGTCACGGGCGCAGTCGATCCGGTGGGCGCGGACACGCACGCGTATGTCGAATATGGGCCGGTGAGCTGCGCCGCGGACCCGTCGGGCTGCGCGCGCACGCCCGCGGAAGATCTCGGTGAAGGGTTTGGGGACAGGCAGCTGAGCGTAGAGCTCGCGGGGCTGGCGACAGGGAGCTACCACATGCGCCTGGTCGCGAGCAACAGCTTCGCGACGGTGCAGGGCGCTGAAGTGGTGTTCGTGGTCTCGGCTGTGCAGAGCGGTCTGCCGGACGGTCGTGGCTGGGAGATGGTCTCGCCGGTGAGCAGCGATGGCGCTGAAGCGGAAGCGCTGACGCGGGAAGGCGGGGCCGTGCAGGCGGCCGCCTCGGGTGAAGCGATGGGGTTCGTCGCGGACGGGCCGATGGGCAGCGAAGGCGAAGTGCAGGGCAGCCGCAACCCCGAATTCACCCAGGTGATCTCGGTCCGGACCGCGACCGGCTGGATATCGCAGGACATCTCCACGCCGAACACGGCGGGTCGCGGGATCCTGCCTGGCTACCCCCCGGAGTACCAGCAGTTCTCGAGCAGCCTGGCACTGTCACTGCTCGAGCCGTTCCCGGGGGGGCCGAGCGCGAGCGCGTGGGCCGAACCGGCGCTCTCGCCTCCCGAATCACAAGCGGAAAAGCAGCTCGCAAGCGAAGGGCAGAACTACCAGGAAAAGACGATCTATGAGCGTGACGACGCTGCGATCGCACCGCAGAGCTCTGAAGCGGCGAGCTATGCGGCCGCCAGCGCGAACGGCGCGGTGATGGGCAACGCCGGCTTCCTGGCGCTCGTCGATGAAGCGGACGCGCTCGGCGTGCTCGGCACCAAGCCTGCCAGCGGGCCGTGGTTCGGGGGCGGGGCATCCAGCGGTCTGGAACTGCTCAGCGCCACCCCGGATCTCACTCACGTGGTGTTGCGTTCCTACCGTGCTGCGCCGGGGCTGTACGAGTGGGGCCTCGAGTCCGGGCTCGAGCCTGTCAGCGTGCTCCCGCAAGGCGAACCGGCCAGCGGGGTCACCCTCGGCGGTCCGGAAGGCAGCGACGTCAGCCACGCGATCTCAGACGATGGGACGCGGGTGTTCTGGACGGCAGTCCGTGGCGAAGAAGCCCACCTGTATGCTCGCGACAGCCAGACCGGCGAAACGCTCCAGCTCGACAAGGTCCTGTCGGGTTCGGGTGCGGGCACGCCGGATGCGACGTTTCAGACGGCCTCGGCGGACGGGTCGCGCGTGTTCTTCACCGACACGCAACGGCTGACCGCGAGCTCGCAGGCGGGCATCGTCGCAGGCATGCCCCGGCCCGACCTGTACGTGTTCGAACTGAACCAGGCGACGCCGCTGTCGGGAACGCTGCGGGACCTGACCCCGGAAGGCGTGGAAGGTGAAAGCGCGGACGTGCTGGTCAGTGGCGCGGGGCACGTGCTGGGTGGCGGGGTGCTCGGCGCCGGCGAAGACGGCTCCTACGTGTATTTCGTGGCCAACGGGGCGCTCACTCCCGGCGCCTCGCAGGGGGATTGCACGACCGCGGAAGAGCCGACCGCGGGCAGGCACTGCAACCTGTATGTGCTGCACTTCGACGGGTCCGGGTGGGAACCGGCGCGGCTGATCGGCGTGCTCTCAAACGAAGACGCCCCGGACTGGGGTGGCGTGGGCACCCCGGGAGATCCCGCGTATGTGACCGCGCGGGTGTCCGCGGACGGGCGCTACCTGGCGTTCATGTCAAGAGAACGTCTCACCGGGTACGACAACGAAGACCAGACCAGCAAAACGCCCGGGGAACGCATCGATGAGGAGGTGTTCCTATATGACGCCGGCACCGAAACGCTGGTGTGTGCGTCTTGTGACCCTTCGGGGGAACGGCCCGAAGGGGTGCTCGACCCGGGCGAGACTGGGGAAGGGGGAGCCGGCGAAGGCGTCGGCCTGCTCGTCGACCGCATCGGCATCTGGGGCGCGGGGGACTTGAAGGTAGACCATTGGCTCGCCGGGTCGATCCCGGGATGGGACGCCGTCGCCTTGGACCGCGCCCTGTATCAGCCCCGCTACCTCTCAGACGGCGGCCGGCTGTTCTTCAACAGCCCCAGCAAGCTGATCCCGTCCTCGACCGCCAGCAGGGAGAAGGTGTATGAGTACGAGCCCGCCGGCGTCGGCAGCTGCGCCGGCGCGGGTGGCTGCATCGGGCTGATCTCATCCGGCAGCGACCAGCACGAAGCGGCGTTCCTGGACGCGAGCGAAACCGGGAACAACGCGTTCTTCCTCACCGCGGCCAAGCTCGTCCCGCAGGACACCGACACGAACTTCAACGTGTACGACGCGCGGATCTGCGAAGCGGCCGCACCGTGCCTCACGCCAGCGCCGCCGGCTCAGGGCGAATGCGAAGAAACGCCGCAGCTGCCCTGCAAGCAAGCTGTGACGCCCGAACCCCCCCCGGGGCTGCCGCCCACCAGCACCTCCACCGCGCCGGAAGCAACCGGCCGGGGAGCGACCCTGGCGATCCACACCCAGGCCAAGCCCAAGCCCCCCACGCGTGCACAGGCGCTGAGCAGGGCGCTGGCCCGGTGCAGGAAGAGGTACAGAGGCCGCGCCGCACGCAAGAAGCGCACGGGTTGCGAAGCAACCGCACGCAAGCACTATGGGCCGAAGACCCCCGCCAAGAAGCGATCCAAGCGTCCCGCATCCAAGCGTCCCGTCAGGCGGGGTGGATGATGAGCGCCCGAACACGCCGGATCGCGATGCTGCTCGCGGTCCCCGGCGCGGCGCTCGCGCTGGCGCTGCTGTCGGCGCGGCCGGCATTCGCCGCGCAGGCGTTTTGGAAGGTCAGCTGGCGCACCGCCCCCAAGGTGCTGCCGCTCGCCGGTGAACCGCTCGGGGGCGAAGATGATGAAGGCATCCGCGGCGAAGGGATGCTCGTGGTCTCCGCGAGCAACCTCGGCGAGGTGAACATCGACGCGCAGAGCGAGCCCGTCACGATCAGCGACGAGCTGCCCGCCGGCCTGGAAGCCACCCGGGTGCGGGGCTTCACCGGCCGTGGCGTCGTGGGAGCGCACGGCGACCAGCAGGAACTCGAATGCGAAACCCATCCGGCGCAGGTCACGTGCACGTTCTCAGGCGAACTACCGCCGTTCGTGCAGCTCGAACTGCAGATCACCGTCAAGACGACCACCACCACCCCCACCGAACCGGCCGGACGCGTGAGCGTCAGCGGCGGGGAGCTCGAAGAAGCAACGCTCAACCAGCCGGTCAGGATCGGCGGCGGACCGACCCCGTTCGGCGTCGAAGGCTACGAACTCACCCCCGAAGAAGAAGACGGCTCACTGGACGCGCAGGGCGGCTCGCACCCCTTCCAGCTGACCACCACGTTCAACCTGAACCAGACCTACGCCCTGAACCCGGAAACCGGGCGCACGGCGCCACAGGCCCCGGCGCTGGAGAAGGAACTGCAGTTCAGGCTCCCGCCAGGGCTGATCGGCGACCCGGCAGCGACACCGCAATGCCCGGACGTGGACTTCGGCGCGCAGGATGAAGAAGACACCAACTCCTGCCCCGATGACAGCGCGGTCGGCGTCGCCGAGGTCACCTTCAACGACCCGATCGTCTACGGGTATCAGACCTGGGCGGTGCCCGTGTTCAACCTCCCGCCGGCCCCCGGGGAGCCCGCGCGCTTCGGGCTCTCGGTCGTGCACGTTCCCGTGATCCTCGACACCAGCGTCCGCACCGGCGAAGACTACGGCGTGACCGTCACCGTC
Organism: uncultured Solirubrobacterales bacterium; assembly: GCA_963713895.1. Lineage (GTDB taxonomy): Bacteria > Actinomycetota > Thermoleophilia > Solirubrobacterales > Solirubrobacteraceae > Palsa-744. The sequence goes on from OY970210.1 coordinate 1,072,456, forward strand.
CACGACGCCTCCCAAGCCGTGCAGATCCTCGGCGCCCAGGTGACACTGTGGGGCACCCCGGGCAGTTCCAGCCACGACGCCTCGCGCGGCTGGAACTGCCTCGCCGACGAGCACTGGGTCGAAAGCTACAAGCCCGGCAGCAAGCCCTGCGAAACACACGAATTCTCCAATCCGCTCGCGTTCCTGACGCTGCCCACCACCTGCGCCAGCCCGCTCACCAGCACCGTAACGGGCGAAGCCTGGTCAGGACAGACGCTGAGCGCGGCGGCCGGCAACCCGACCCAGCTCGAAGGCTGCGATCAGCTCGCCTTCGAACCGTCGCTCGTGCTGGCGCCCGACCAGCACAGCGCCAGCACACCCTCGGGGATGACCGTCGAAGTGAGCGTGCCGCAGACGGGAACGCTGAGCCCAAGCGGGCGTGGTGAGGCTGACATCCACCAAACCACCATCGCGCTCCCCGCAGGCATCCAGGTGAACCCCGCCGCGGCGAACGGGCTGGAAAGCTGCTCGGCCGGCGAGATCGGCTTCAACCTGGCCACCAACCCGGGCTTCCAGGAAGGCCTCGGCGAAGAAGCACAGACCGAAAACGACGACTTCTCACCCGCGCTCTCAGAACCCCCATGCCCACCCGCCGCGAAGCTCGGCACGGTCGAAATCCAAACCCCGCTGCTCCCGGAAACACTCACGGGCGCCGTCTATCTCGCAGCCCAAAACACCGACCCGTTCAGCTCGCCGCTCGTGCTCTACCTGATCGCGAAAGAACCCACCTCCAAAGTGCTCGTCAAGCTCGCCGGAACAGTTTCGCTCGACCCGACCACCGGCCAGCTCACATCGACGTTCAAGAACACACCACCGCTCCCGTTCGAACACCTCACGCTACACCTGTTCAACCAGCACGCCGCACAGAGCACCCCACCGCTGTGCGGCAACTATCAAGCGGGCGCGACATTCACGCCATCCTCGACCGGCACCCCCACCACCGCTCTATCCGATCCCGAAGGCTTCCAGATAACCAGTTCAGCCGACGGCGGCCCGTGCCCCACGCAACCATTGCCGTTCACCCCGGCCCTGCAGGCAGGATCAGCCAACCCCCAGGCCGGGGCGCTGACATCGTTCGAGCTCACGCTCACCCACCAAGATGGCCAGCAGGCGCTGCAGAACATCACCGTCAACCTGCCATCCGGCATCGCGGCGCTACTCTCGACGGTCACGCCCTGCCCCGAACCGGCCGCCGGACGGGAATGGGAATGCGGGCCGAGCAATCTCATCGGACACTCCAGCGCCGGCTCCGGACTCGGGAGCGAACCCCTCGTGCTCGGCGGGGACGTATACCTCACCACCGGCTATGACGGCGCCCCCTTCGGCCTGCTCGTACGCACTCTCGCAAAGGCCGGACCGTTCAACCTCGGCTACATCAACGTCCGCGAGCGCATCGACGTCAACCCACACACCGCGGCCGTGACGATCACGACCGATCCCGGTCCCAGAGGCGAAGCGCTACCGACGATCATCAAAGGCGTGCCCGTCCAACTCAAACAGGTCCGAGTCACCGTCGACCGGCCCAACTTCGAGTTCAACCCCACCAGCTGCGAACCCAAACACATCGAAACGACCCTCACCGGCGCCGAAGGCGCCACCAGCACCGTCAGCTCCCCCTTCCAAGTCTCCGGCTGCCAGCAGCTGGCGTTCAACCCCGGCGTCGCCGCCAGCACCCAGGGCAAGACCAGCAAAGCCGACGGCGCCAGCCTCGACCTCACCTTCACCTCAACGCACGGCCAGGCCAACGTCGCCAAAACGGTCCTCACGATCCCCGCCACCCTGCCCGCCCGCCTGACCACGATCCAGAAAGCATGCATCGCCGGCGTCTTCGAAACAAATCCCGCCGCCTGCCCCGCAGGATCAGACATAGGCACCGCTACCGTGCAGACCCCCGTACTCAAGAGCCCCGTAGCAGGCCCGATCTATCTGGTCTCGCACGGCAACGCGGCCTGGCCCGACGCCGAGCTCGTCCTGCAAGGCGAAGGCATCACCGTCATCCTCGACGGCCAAACCGCCATCAAGAAAGGCGTCACGACCTCCAGCTTCCTGTCCGTTCCCGACGTTCCCTTCGAAAAGGTCGAAGCCACCCTTCCCGAGGGCCCGCACTCCGCGCTGACGATGAACCCCAACCTCGCCGAAAAAACCCACTACAGCCTCTGCGGACAGAGCCTCACGATCCCAGCCGCCCTGACCGGCCAGAACGGCACCAACATCAACGACAACGTCAGGGTCAAAGTCCAAGGCTGCGAGGCCGTCAAGGCCAGCAAAGCCAGGCGGCTCACGCGCAAGCAAAAGCTGAGGCGCGCTCTCGAGGCGTGCCGTAAGCGCAACAAGCACTCGCGCACGAAGCGCGTCGTTTGCGAACGGGCCGCGCGCCGTCGCTACCGGGCTGACAAGGCGTTACACGGTCGGCGACGACCGGCTTAGGCCGAAGACGCGATTCGAGCTGGTGCCCAGAGTGATAGCGTTGCGCCCGGGGCGGCTGGCTCGCCTTCCCAGGGATGGGACGCACGGCACGGCAGGGTGGCCACTGCGTAAATGGGCCTGGAAGCAAAGCCGGCCAGGCTAACGAAGAGAGGGGATTTCGATGTCTCTACGAGAGAGGGCCTGCCGCGCCTGCGCGTTGGGCGCATTTGCGAGCGGCGTTGCGCTCGCGGCAGTTCCGGGCCCTGCCTGGGGGCAGTCCGGCCAGAAGACGGTCGCGGGCTTGGTGCCGCCGCCGGTGGCACAGCTCGTCGCAAGCTCGCGCGGGGCCCATCCGGCCAGCGCGACGCTGAGCCTCAACGTCGACCTCACGGTACGCGAATCGGCCAAGCTGGGAGAAGTCATCGCCGCGGCGAGCACGCCGGGCAGCCCGAGCTACGGGCACTACCTGAGCGAGGCCGAATACATGGCCGACTATGGGCCGACCGACGCGCAGGTCGGGGCGGTCGAGTCGTGGCTGAGCAGCCAGGGCCTCGACGTCACGGGCGCATCGAAGGACAACCTGCTCGTGTCTGTCGAGGGCTCTACGGCCGCGGTCGAGCAGGCGTTCGGAGTCTCGATCAACGATTACGCCTACGCCGGCAACGAATTCTTCGCGAACGATCGCGCGCCGTCGGTGCCGGCTGACCTCGCGGTCACGGCGGTGAGCGGGCTGAGCGACTACTACAAGCCGGTCCCGACGAACACCTGCTACCCGTCGACCACCGTCTGCGGCCTCGACGGCGAAGAAATCCGCACCGCCTACGACATCACCGGCAACGCCGAAGGCGAGACGATCGCCTACACGCTGTGGGGCAAGCCGGTCCCGCAGAAAGCCTATGAAAACTACGCGTCCGCCACGAAAACGCCGCTGCTGAAAGTCGGTGCCGGCAACGAAGCGATCGAATTCAAGGAACTGGGCGGCGCCTCGAGCGTCAACAACGAACAGGAGATCACGGTCGATACGGAGTCCGCTCACGTAGTAGCGCCCAAAGCACACCACATCTACTTCCTCGCGAAGGAAGACAACCTGGGCCAGCTCGAAACGGCGGCAGACGAAGCCGCCAACTCGGCCGCGACGGTCATATCCAACAGCTGGGAGGCCGAAGGATTGCCGTGCAACTCCATCGACCCTGGATTCGAAGCGATCCTCGAAAAAGCCGCGGCCACCGGCAAGACGTTCTTCTACTCCACGGGCGACTACGGCGCAGCGCACGGATGCGCCTACCCATCGTCGAGCGAGTACGTAACCGCAGTCGGAGGCACCGAGCTCGAACTCGGGGCATCGAGCTCGTGGAAGAGCGAGAAGGCGATCAAGAACGGCGGCGACTGCAACAACGGCATCGCGCGGCCGTCCTGGCAGACGGGCATCGGCACGCCGTTCGTGTATCCCTCATCAACGTGCACGGGTCGCGTCACGCCGGACGTCTCGGCGGTGTCATGCGCGTCCAAGGAAGAAGAAGCGACGAAAGGCGAATGCTTCCTGTTCGTGACCACCGAAGTGGCTGGCACCGGGGGCGGCACCAGCCTGGCCACGCCGGTCTGGGCGGCCGCGGCGGCGGTCTGGAACCACAACAACGCCGAAGTCGGTCGCCCGGGCGTCGGTTTCGCCGACCCGCTGATCTACGCGCTCGGCAATGACCCGGTGACGTACGCGCGGGACTTCCACGACATCACGGAAGGAAGCAACGGGTTCGCCGCCGGCAAAGGCTGGGACGAGGCCACTGGCTGGGGCTCGGCGAACTTCCACGACCTCGGCAACAACGAAGACGAACTGGCCTACACCGGTCCCACGCAGGCCACGAAAGGAGAAACCGTAACCATGTCGGCCAAGCTGACCGACCACTCGAGCTCGCACGGGCTAGCCGAACGCACCGTCCACTTCGAAGTTGGAGCCGAGACCTGCGAAGCCGCGACGAACGCCTCGGGCGTCGCGTCGTGCGCCGTGAAAATAAACGACGCGGCGGGCGGCTACACGCTGAAAGCGTACGCTGCGCCGACTGCGGCCTACCTCGAAGCGTCGACCAGCACCGGGTTCACGGTCCTCGCGGCTCCTGCGCCGACGGCGAAGATCTCCTCGCCGGCATCGGGCAAAACCTACCTCGTGGGCAAGGTCGTCAAAACGAAGTTCTCATGCACCGAAGGCGCCGGTGGGCCGGGGCTGGAATCCTGCACCGACTCGAACGGCGCCAGCGGCGGCAGCGGACAGCTCAACACGTCGGCGCCGGGCATCTACACGTACACGGTGACGGCCAAAAGCACGGACGGACAGACCGGGACGGCATCTATCAAGTACGCGGTGGTCGAGAAAGGCTACAAGGCTTATGAAATGTGCCTGTCTCTCGCCGGCTGCGGTTATGCGTTCCTCGTCAACACCAAAGCCAAGAAGTGGGAACTGCCGGCGTACGGTGAATCGGGGATCATCGTGAAAGTCAAAGGCAAACCGGCGATGATCGATTTCCGTGTCACCTCTGAAACCAGCAACGGCTATGTGTACACGTCGGTGAAAACGAAAACCGGCTACAACTCGGCCGAACACCAAGGCAACTGGGAATACGAAGGCAGCGTGTTCGAAACGTGGTACGCGACCAAACTCTAAGCCCTGGCGCTTAGCCGATTCGGGGCCTCGGCCCGTCCCCCGCGGACGGGCCGAGGCCTAACTTCGCGGCCGCCGTTTGATCCTATGGCGGACGCCCTCTCGGTCTCTAGAGCCGGAGACGGGATTCGAACCCGTGACCCCCTGTTTACAAGACAGGTGCTCTGACCAGCTGAGCTACTCCGGCGCGCGGCCCGCGACCTTCTGGTATCGGTCCGTGACCGCCTGGCACAACTGTAACGGCCGGCTCCCGGGCGGGTACACCGGATGTATGAACCACAGCGGCATAGAGGGTGCGCCGACGGGTGGCGCGCCGTGCGATCCGGGGGCGGAACGCCCCGCCGGCACCGACCTCGAGGGCTTCAGGCGCCATGCCGTGCACCAGGGCGTGAACCCGCTGCTGTACTGGGCGCTGCGTGCTGTCTTGGTGCCGTTCTTCCTCGTCTACTTCCGTCTCGAGCGGATCGGGCGCGAGCATCTGCCGCGCCGCGGACCGCTGCTGCTCGCGGCCAACCACCGCAGCTTCCTCGATCCTTTCGTGATCGGGGCGCTCCAGCGCCGGCCCGTCTACTACATGGCCAAGCGCGAGCTGTTCGAGAAGCCCTGGCAGGCCCGTCTGCTCAATGCCCTCGGCGCGTTTCCCGTGGACCGCGGCGCCGGCGACCGCGAGGCGATGGACACCGCCAGAGCCATTCTCGAGCGCGGTGACTGCGTCGTGATCTTCCCCGAGGGAACCCGCACGCGGCCCGGGCCGCTCGGCGAGCCACGCCGCGGCGTCGGCCGTCTCGCGCTGGAAACGGGCGCCCCCGTGGCTCCCGTCGCCGTGATCGGCACCGAGCGCGTCCGCTCCGGCTGGCTGGTCCGTCCGCGCAGGGTGCGCCTGCGCGTGGGCATGCCGCTTCGCTTCCCGACAGTCGATCAACCTTCGCCGCAGCTCGCCGCCGGTGTCACGAGGCGCATGTGGGACTGCGTCAGCCTGCAGTGGGAGTGGCTCGGCGGCGCCCGCGCGCCTCGCGCGCACGGCGCCCATGCACGCGACGATCGGCACGAGCGCGCGCCCGCGCGTGCGGCCTGACCCGGCCGACCGCGGCGTCGGGAAAGATAGTGTGCGATGAGTGGATCCCCAGCACGACCGCAAGCCCAAGGCGCAGCTCAACCGGGAGTTCTCCGAGCTCTACAAGACCCACCTGCGCGACGTCTACAGCTACGCCTACTACCGCGTCGGCAACCATCACGACGCCGAGGACCTGACCGAGCAGACGTTCCTGCAGGCCTACCGGCACTTCGAGCGCGCCCAGCGCGAATCCAACGGGCGCCCGCTGCGGCCGTGGCTGATCAGGATCGCGCACAACCTCGCCGCGAACCTGTACCGCGACCGCTCGCGCAAGCCCGCCTCGCCGATCGACGACACCACCCCGCTGGCGGCGCCGCACACGACCGAGCAGCTCGTCGAGGGCCGCGAGCAGGCCAAGCACGTGCTCGAAGGCGTGCAGCGGCTCCCCGAGGACCGGCGCGAGGCACTGATCATGCGCTTCGCGCTAGGGATGGACAACCGCGAGATCGCGCGTGCGCTCGGGCGCTCCGACGGCGCCACCAAGGTACTCATACACCGCGCCATCAGACAGCTCCAACAGACGGTCGCCGAAGAGCCGACCCTCGCCGACATGCCGCGCCAGGCCGGAGACTCGCAGCCGACGTTCGCCGATATGCAGCGGGCGAGCCGACACACCGGACAGGAAGGATCCGACCGGCATGACTGAAGCGGCGCACGACAGCTTCGAGGGCCTGCTGCGCGAGGCGCTCGCGCCGGTCGAGCCGCCCGCCGACCTCGCGCTGCGGCTCGAGACCGCGCTGCACAACATCACCGCGCTGGCCGCCGACGAGCTCGAGGCGTGGGAGCTCTCGGCGATGCGCGACCCGCGCAACTGGGCCCGGCCCGCCGCCGCGCTCGTGGCCGGCAGCGCCGCCGGCGTCGCGCTCGTCGCACTGCGTGCACGCCGGCGCGCCCGCGCGGACATCTCCAGCGGCGGCACCGTCGAGGGCGCCCGCGCGACCGCTGCCAAGACGGTCAAGGACCTGCGCCGCGAGACCGGGCGCCTGCTCGGCGACCGCTGAGGGCCTGAGCTGCACCAGGCGGGAGCCGGGCCTCGCCGAGATACGCTCTGCGCGCACATGGCCACCTGCTATCGCCACCCCTCGCGCGAGACGGGCGTGTCGTGCTCGTCCTGCGGGCGGCCCATCTGTCCCGACTGCATGACGCCCACCGCGGTCGGCATGCGCTGCCCGGACTGCGCCAAACAACGCACCAAAACCGTGCGCATGCACGACATGGCCGCGCGCCCGCAGGTCACCTACGCGCTGATCGCGATCAACGTGATCATCTTCCTCGCCGAGGGCTCGAAGGCCTTCACGCTCGAGGGCGAAGTCTCGGGCTCGCTGATCACCAAAGGCGCCCTGCTCGGGAGCAGCGAACTGCCCCAGCTCGCCGGCCAGGGCGTCGCCCACGGACAGTGGTGGCGGATCATCACCAGCGGCTTCCTGCACGAGAACTTCCTGCACATCGGCTTCAACATGCTCGTGCTCTACTACCTCGGCATCCTGCTCGAGCCGGCCATCGGGCACGTCAAGTTCGCGGTCATCTACGCGGTCTCGCTGCTCGCCGGCTCGTTCGGGGCGCTGCTCGTCTCACCGCACGTGCTCACCGTCGGCGCCTCGGGCGCGATCTTCGGGATCATGGGCGCCGCCGCCGTCGAGATGCGCGCCCGCCAGGTCCCGATCATGCAGAGCGGCGTCGGCGGCCTGATCGTGATCAACCTGATCATCAGCTTCACGCTCCCCGGCGTCTCCTGGGGAGGTCACATCGGCGGGCTGATCGGCGGCGCGCTCGCGGCCTTCGTGATCCAGCTCGGATCTCGCTACCGCTCGCAGGCGCTCGCCTACGCCGGCTGCGTCGTGATCGCCGCCGCCGCCGTCGCCGGCTCGCTCGCCACCTCCCAGTCCAGCGAAGTGCAGACCGCCCCCGCCCAGGGCACGCTCGTCTCGCCTGAACCGTAAGCCCGGGCGCCCCTCAGCGCGATGCCCGGGCGCCCCTCGGCGCGACGCCCGGGGCGCCACTCAGGGCGATGCGCCGATCGCCATGTCAACCGCAAGCGCCTCGCCCGCCGCAGTGGGGATGCGCTGGGGGTGCAGGATGTGCGCCAGCAGCTCCAGGCCGTCGACCAGGCGCGGTCCCGGGCGCGAGAAATACGCCGACGCGTTCACCGCGACCGTACGCCGCGCGCCCAGCTCGCGCAGCTCGCGCGCGTGCGCCTCCGCCTCGGTCTGGGCGCGCTGCGCGTCATATCCGCACGGCATCACCACAACGACCTCCGGCTCGGCCGCCCGCACCTGCTCCCACGACACGGTCTGCGAGGGCTCGCCCGCGAAGCCCAGCACATCTTCGCCGCCCGCCAGCTCGACCAGCTGCGGGGTCCAATGGCCGGCCATGTAAACCGGGTCAAGCCACTCCAGCGCCGCCACTCGCGGTCGTCTCTGCGCGCGCACGGCGAGCTTGACGCGATCGATGCGCTCGCCCGCCCGCGCGATCAGCTCGAGGCCCTGCTCCCGGCGGCCCGTCGCCTGCGCCAGCGTACGCACGTCGCCGAGCGCCTCGCCGAGCGTCGAGGGGTCCAGCGCGATCACGTGCGGCTGCGAGGGCAGCTCGTTCGCGATGCCGGCCACCTCGTCGTAGGACACGGCGCAAACCGGACACAGCGCCTGGGTCACGATCAGGTCGGGGGCCAGCGCGCCCAACGCCGTGCGGTCGAGCTCGTAGATCGCCTCTCCGCGCAGCGTCCGCTCGCGCACCGCCGCATCGATCTGCGCCGCCGACAGCCCCGCCGGCAGCACGTCGCGCGTCACCGGCTCCAGTTCCAGCGCCTGCGGCGGATAGTCGCACTCGTGCGTCACCCCGACAACCTCGCTGCCGGCGCCCAGCGCGAACAGCAGCTCGGTGGCGTGAGGGACGAGGCTGACGATCCGCACGGGACCGACTTTAGGGCCTATCCCGCTAGGCCCGCACGTCTGGATGCGTCCGATGGCCTGCGCGGGGCTTTGTCCTCGGGCTCGACATGGGCCCACCATGCCTTCGCCCTTGCGTCCGCGCCCCGCTTGACCCTAGAACGCCCCAGCCGCACGCGCCTATCGGGATAGGCCCCTAGGCGATACTCTCGCGGCCATGGCTCTGCTAGCGGACGCCGAGATCGAGCAGCGTCTGGCCGGCACGCAGTGGCACAGGCGTGAGCAGGCGATCGTGCGCGACCTCCAGTTTCCCGACTTCGCCGGCGCGATCGCGTTCGTCGACCGCGTCGCCGTCGAGGCCGAGGAGCTGAACCACCATCCCGACATCCTCGTCCACGGCTGGAACAAGGTCCGCCTGACGCTCTCGACCCATTCGCAGGGAGGCCTCACCGACGCCGACTTCGAGCTCGCATCGCGCATCGATCGCCTCATTTGAGCCGGTCCTCGTCGCCCGGCTCGAGGTGCCACGGTCGCCTGATTTGGACCGGTCCTCATCGCCCCGCCGGAAGCCCCACACGGGTGTCGTTCGAGCCGGTCGGCGGCGCGTGTCGCGCCCTCGCTTCCGACTCGCCCCCTTGCTACCGTTGGCGGGTCGCACGCGATGAACGACGACGAAGAACCTCCCCGAAGTAGCCGCGCCCTCGTGGGCAGCGCGCACGCGTGAACGGGCTCAAGCTCGTCTTCACGGCCGTCCTGGTCGGGGTAAACGCGTTCTTCGTGATCGCCGAGTACGCGCTCGTGCGATCTCGCCGCTCGCGCCTGGAGATCATGCGCGAGGAAGGCCTCCGCGGCGCTCAGCTGGCGCTCAGGCAGCTCGGCGACATCAACGAGTACATCTCGGCCGTCCAGCTCGGCGTCACGATGACCTCGATCGGCATCGGCGCGCTCGGACAGCCGGCGCTCGCCGACGCCCTCAAGAACCTGTTCGGCAACACCCTCGCCAACGGCCTGTCGATCGTCATCGCCGGAGCCCTGTCGTTCGCGATCATCACGATCGCCCTGCTGATCGGCGGCGAGATGGTGCCCAAGCTCTACGCGATCGACCGCGCCGAGCTCGTCGCCCGGCGGATCGCGCGACCGCTGCAGGCGTTCAGCGTCGTCTTCCGGCCGCTGATCGTGGCGCTCACGGCCGCCGCCGAACGGATCGTCGCGCTGCTCGGCGTCAACGCCACGCTCGAGCGCCGCGGCGGCTCGCCCGACGAGCTCAAGCGGCTGATCGCCGAGTCCTACGCCGGTGGGCACATCGATCCCGGCGAGGCCGGCATGCTCACCGGCGTGTTTCACCTGCACGAGCAGGAGGCCCGGCAGGTGATGACGCCGATCCCCGCCGTCGTCACCGTCAACATCTCGGCCGACGTCGAAACCGCGCTGCAGCTGTGCATCTCATCGGGCCACACGCGCCTGGTCGTCACCGAGGACGAGAACCCCGACCGCGTCCACGGGCTCGTCCACTCCAGCTCGCTCGCCGACCGCCTGATCCGCGAGGGACCGCACGCGCCGATCGCGCCGGTCGTACACGACGCCCCGATCGTGCCCGAGACCAAGCCGCTCGATGACCTGCTCGCCGACCTGCAGCGCCAGCGCACCTCGATGGCCGTGGTCGTCGACGAGTACGGCCGCGTCGCCGGAATCGTCACCGTCGAGGACATCGTCGAGGAGGTCGTCGGCGAGATCGCCGACGAAACCGACCCCACCGCCGGAGAGGTCCGCCAGCTGGCCAACGGGGACTGGTTCGTGCGCGGCCACGTCGCCGTCACCGACCTCGCCGACTACGGCCTCGACCTACCCGTCAACAGCGACGCCTACAACTCGGTCGGAGGCCTCGTGTTCGCCGAGCTCGGCCGCCTGCCACGACGAGGCGACACCGTCCAGGCCGACGGCTACTCGATCCGCGTCGAGTCCGTTCGCGACAATCGCATCGACGCCGTGCGCATTCGCGCCCGCCGGCGCCCGCCCGGACGCGAGCCCGACCGCGTCCAGCCCGTCGCCGGATCCTGAGGACCGAAACGACCCCAGAAACACGTCCGGCCCGCGGGGGGAGCGGACCGGAACGTGCGCACTGGGAGGAGGCGGGTGTGCATTGCGACTAACGTCGCACCAACAAGTATGGCCGCCTTGATCAACGCCAGCTAAAAGTCCGCTCAGACTTGATAAAGCCTGATCAGGAGCCAGATTCAGGCTGGTCAATAGCCGTGGAAGCCGCGTCCGCTCTTGCGCCCGAGCGCGCCTTCGCCGATCAGCTGCTCGAGCCGCTCCGGCACCGGCTCGCCGATCGTCTCGCCGATCGCCCTGGCGACGTCCAGGCCGACGAGATCGAGCAGCGCCAGCGGCCCCATCGGGTGGCCCGCCCCCAGCGTCATGCAGGTGTCGACGCTCGTCGCGTCCAGCCCGGTCTCCTGCAGCAGCCGCACGGCCGCGAACAGGTACGGGAACAGCAGCCGGTTGACTACGAACCCGGGGATGTCGGGTACCTCGACCGGCGTCTTCTCGAACGTCTCGCACAGGGCCAGCGCGCGCCGGCGCGTCTGCTCGCTGGCCGCCCGCGGGAAGACCAGCTCGACCAGCCGCATCTTGGTCACGGGGTTGAACACGTGCAGCCCGACGAACCGCTCCGCCCGCCCGCTCGCGCGCGCGAGCCGCTCGATCGACAGCGACGAGGTCGTGCTCGCGAGCACCGCGTCCGCCCCCAGCACCCGGTCGAGCTCGCCCAGCACCCCCGCCTTGACGTCGTGGTCCTCGACCACCGCCTCGACCACGAAGTCGGCATCACCGAGCGCCTCCCGCTCGGTGATCACCTGCACGTGCTCGGGGTCGATCTCGGCGCCGAGGCGCTTCAGCGTGCGCTCCACCGCCCGCTTCGCGCGCTCGGCCGAGCTGTCCGAGCGGGCCAGCAGTCGCACCGGCCCGCGATGCGCCGCCGTCGCCGCCAGGCCACACGCGATCGCGCCGCTGCCGACTATCGCGAGACGTTCGTCCATGGCGGCTGTGTCGGATGGTGAGTCATCGAGCGGGCGCTGTATCGTGCTGTGGCGCGTTGACTGACTGGTCAATCTAATCGTTGATCGGCGCGGTACAGTAGGGGTTGAGGGCGTCCAAGGCTACCCGCGCCACGCGGCGCCGTGCCGGCGCCGCCCGCGGCCCCGCGTGCTGGAGAGCTGGCGCCGGGATCAGCGGCAGCACCAGAACCATTCGCAGGACCCAATCGCTACAGATCCGATTCAGGAGGACTTCCAAGCCATGAGGCAACCAGAGGGCCGCGAGGTCGTGATCGTCGAGGCTGTGCGCACGCCGATCGGCCGCGGGCACAAGGAAAAGGGCTACTACAAGGACACCCACCCGAACGACCTGCTCGGCAAGTGCTACAGCGAGGTCATCGCCCGCGCCGGAATCGACGCCGGTGAGGTCGAGGACGTCGTGGCCGGCTGCGTCCAGCAGTTCGGCGAGCAGGGCTTCAACATCGCCCGCAACGCCTGGCTGCAGGAGGGCCTCCCGATCGAGACCCCCGGCACCACGGTCGACCGCCAGTGCGGCTCCGCACAGCAAGCCGTCAACTTCTCGGCCGCGCTGATCGCCGCCGGCGTGCACGACGCGATGATCGGCGGCGGCGTCGAGCACATGGGCCACCTGCCCTTCGCGGCCGGCATGAAGACCCAGGAGGACTTCGGCTTCGCCTTCACGCCCGAGCTGATGTCCAAGCACAACATCGTCGGGCAGGGCCTCGGCGCCGAGATGATCGCCGACCAGTGGGAGATCCCCCGCTCAGAGCTCGACGAGCTCGCCGTGCGCTCGCACCGCCTCGCCCATCAGGCCACAGAGGAGGGCCGCTTCGAGCGCGAGATCATGCCCTTCCAGGTCAACGGCAACACGTACGTCACCGACCAGGGCATCCGCCCGGACACCAACCTCGAGACCCTCTCACAGCTCAAGCCGGCGTTCAAGCCCGACGGCAAGATCACCGCGGGCAACTCCTCGCAGATCTCCGACGGCGCCGCCGCCGTGCTGCTGATGTCCGCCGACAAGGCCAAGGCGCTCGGGCTCAAGGCCCGCGCGCGCATCGTCGACCAGACCACGGTCGGCTGCGACCCCGTGAAAATGCTCGAGGGCCCGATCCCGGCCACGCGCAAAATCCTCGCCCGCAACAGCATCTCGATCGACGACATCGACCTGATCGAGATCAACGAGGCGTTCGCCCCGGTCGTCGCCGCCTGGCGCCGCGAGCTCAGCCCGGACATGGACCGCGTCAACGTCAACGGCGGCGCGATGGCCCTCGGCCATCCGCTCGGATCCACGGGCGCCCGCCTGATCACGACGCTCCTGCACGAGCTCGAGCGCTCCGACAAGGAGGTCGGCCTCGTCACCATGTGCTGCGGCGGCGGCCTCGGCACCGGCACGCTGATCCAGAGGGTCTAGGCAAAAGCCGGAGGAAACACCGGCCCGAAGGCCGGACGCCGTCTCCCTAGTCTTTCGGCCCCCCGCCGGTCCAGTCCACTGCGACCGGCGGGAGCGCCAGTAGCGCCTGCCAGGTCGCCGCTTCGGTCGTGCCCGTCGCGGCGATCCCATGCGCGGCCTGGAACTGCTCGAGGTTCGCGGCGGTCGTGCTTTCGAAGACTCCCGTCGTCGGCTGACTCGGGACCGCGCTCGCCAGGTGCTCCTGCATCCACAGCACGGGGTCGCCCTTGTCGCCCTGTGACAGTTCGGTGTAACCGGGGTTCGGCGTCACGCTCGTGAGCGGGCTCAGCGGCGCCGCCAGCGCCGTCCAGCCGCTGGCCTTGGTTTCCTGCCAGTCCCACCACGACAGCCCGGTCGCGCCATAGTCGACCGCCTCCTCGCGGAAGCGCACGAGGTCGCTGCTCGACGGGCCTTCGAACGTCTGACCGAGCGGCATGATCGGACGGCCGTACACGCGGTTGGCGATGTACGTGTTCGCGTAGACCGTGTTGACCGAGTTGCCGATGTCCTTCCAATACATCTGTGGCGTGTTGAACTGCGCTCCGTTCGGTCCCAGGAACACCGAGTACGGGAACGTCGGGTGGTCCCACACGTACGGGAACGACGCCAGGCCCAGCGGATAGCTCGCGCCGGTCTTCGCCCGCAGGTCGGTGATGTACGTCTGCGCCGCCGCGTAGTGGCCTTCGTACTGCGCCTCGGCATCGATCACCAGGCAGTCCGCCCCGTCCGCCACGGCCCGCGCGCCGAGTTCCGCCTCGCCCACCGGGTTCGTCCCGTAGACGTACTGCCACGCACACACCTTCAGCCCGTTCGCGTGCAGCTGCGCCACCAGTTCCGGGCTGAACTGGCTCCAGTAGTTGGTCGAGCCGTCCGAGCTCTTCACGAACACGGCGCTCACGCCGGCCGCGTGCGCCTGCGCGACGATCGATGCCAGGTTGCCGCCGTCGGAGTCGCTCAGGTACCAGATCCACATGCCCTGCCCTTCGAATGCGCTCGCGCTCGGGGCCGCAGCGCTCGCGGGCGCGGGGGGCGGGGCCGCCGGCGCCGGCGGATGCAGCGCGTGGTTGACGACCGTGATCGGCCCGTACGAGCTCGTGTAGCGCTCCCCGCTCAGCAGCACCATGATGTTGCCCGAGTGCGCGTTCGCCGGCACCGTCACTTCAAGTCCCCCGCTCCCCTGGCGTAGGGCCGCTCCGGGCGAGCTGCGCGTTATGTGCGCACGCGGAACGTGCGGGAACGCCACGTACATCCCGCTCTGCAGCCCACTGCCGCTGAGCAGCAGCGTCCCGCGCTGCGAGACCTCGTGTGGATTCGTGCCGCACTTGCTCGCGGGCACGCACTTCACGGCTTTGATCCGGACCGTCGTCACGTGCAGGCTCTGTTTGGCCTTGGTGACCGTTTTCCTCGCCTGCGCCTTGCTGGACGCGCCGCCCGGCGCGCTCGCGCCACCCGAATCCGTTGTCGCCAATGCCGATCCGCCGCCGAGCGCGCCCAGCGCCAACACGCCGAGCAGCAGCGCGCGCAGCGCTGCGACGGCGGTTGCAATGACGCGTCTCGATCGCTTGTCGGCCCCTGCACTCGTCAAGGCAGTCTCCTTCACGCCGGAAAGCGGCCCCGACCTTAGCCGCTTTGCCGTCGGAACATAGGCCCGGCACGGAAGTTGCGCGCCGCGCCCAAGTCTTAATGTTCGCCCCCGAGCCGCAAGTCCTCAGCCGCGTCGGCCGCGTGCGCCGGGCGCGTCGGCCCTCACGGTTGGCCGGTCGAGCCCGAGGGGCCTGCCCTCAGCTCCAGCGAAAGCCCAGCTCGGCCGGCTGCGGCGCCAGCGGGCTCGACGGCAGGCCGGGTGTCGGATCGGGCAGGTTGAACCCGGTAGGCGCGACGTCGTTGGGCGCATCGGCATGAAACAGCGACGCCAGGTACTGGATCTGGCCGCGGCCCACACCGAGCTCGAACTGACCTCCGCCGTAGTTGCCGATCTCCCGCCCCGCGCAGTAGTCGAACGCGTCGAGCAGCTGCTTGACGCGCCCGAGGCGCGAAGGCTTGATGTTCACCATCCGCGCCGGATACTCGAGCGCCTCGATGTCGGCGATCGAGTGGATCGGCGCGTCCCACGAGAACCGCTCCCGGTACGGCGCCAGCGCCGCGTCGGTCTCGGGCGTGAGCGCCGGATCCTCGATCCATGCCTGCGGAAATGCCTGCGCCACGTGCGCGTACAGCCGCGCATCCGGCGGCTGGTCGACGATCGAGCCCGAGTAATAGGCCTTGAAATCGACGGACTCCACCGCTCCGGTCGCCGCCAGCTCGGCGATCAGCGCATCGCTCCACGAGCTCGTCGGGTCGAGCTTGAATTGCAGCCATGGATAGAGCTCCAGGCGGCTGCGCACCGGGTCGATGCTCGGCGGCTCGCCCAGTCGCAGCGACACCACGAACCTCACCGGCCTGCACTCGCGCCCGAGCGCCGCGTGCAGCGTCGTCCCCGCCTGGCGCAACGCCAGGTCGAGCGCCGCCGACTCGTACGCCCAGGTGCGATACAGCGGCGAGACCTCGCGCCGGGGCGGCTCCGGGAACAGGTTCAGGCGCGCAAGCTGTTCGCAGAAGGACGCCAGTGTGTACGAGCCCGCCAATGGCAGGCTCGGGCCGGCGGCCTGGAGGATCTCGTGATCCACCGCGTCGTAGATCACGTCCTCGCCCTGGCCCTCGTGCCCGGCGCCGCGCAGCTTGATCACCGTGCTCTTGCGCTCGAACCCGCTCGACACCGACGCCTGCAGCCCTTCGAGCTCGTAGCCGTCGATGCGCAGATCCAGGTCTGCGACCCGGCTCCAGGTGGTCATACGTCGGCGGGACCTCCTGTCCCGCTCTTTGATGGGGACGCCGGGCTTCCGAGCCCGGCGTGACCGGCCGGGCTCTCGCCCGGCCTTCGGGCTTGGCCCTCCAACCGCGCCACCAGCTCATCGAGGCGCAGCTCCTCCAGCGCCCCCGCCACCGCGTCCAGCTCGCCCGCGCACAGCTCGATCAGGGCCTTGCCTTCGCGCACCAGCTCGAGCGTTTCGCCGAGGCTCGCCTCGCCCGAGTCCAACCGCCTGATGATCTCCTCGACTCGCGCGGCCGCCTCCTCGTAGCTTCGCGGCTGCTCGCTTGGCGGGGTCACTCGTCGATCCTCGCCTCGACCGTGTCGTCGGCGAAGCGAACCCGCAGCGCGCCCGCGTGCCTGGCGGCAGACGCTGTCGCCAACGGCTCGCCCTGCGCAGACTCCACCAGGACGTATCCCCGCTCGAGCGTTCGCTGCGGGTCGTGTCCGGCCAGCGCCAGCGCCAGTCGCCCCAGGTCGGCGGGCCGCCGCGAACGGCAATCGAACAGCGTCGAGTCGCTCTTGCGGGCCAGCACCAGCGCGCGCATCGCCAGCGCGGCGCGCTCGCTGCGGATCCGCCGGCGCGATCCCGCCCTGACCTCACGCAACCGCTGGTGCAGCAGGGCACGCTCGCGCCCGACGTGGATCGACGGAGCGCGCGAGAGCATCGCGAGCGTCTTGGCCCGCGCGAGCACCGCCGTGCGTCCCCGCGCGCGCATGCGCGCGGCCGCCTCTGCCATCTCCGAGCGCCCGCGTGCGCAGTCCAGCCCGACCGCCGCCTCCGCGGCATGGGTCGGTGTCGAGCAGCTGACCGCCGCGACGTCGTCGAGCAGCGTGTGGTCGGTGTGGTGTCCGACCGAGGCGATCACCGGCACCGCCAGCAGCGCCACGGTGCGGCACAGCGACTCCTCGCAAAAGCACAGCAGGTCCGCGAGCGACCCGCCTCCGCGCGCGACGATCACGACCTCGACCCCGCCCACCGCTGCGAGGTCTCCGAGCGCCCGCGCTATCAACGGCGCCGCACGGCGATCCTGGACGGGGGCAAATCCCCACACGACCCGTCCCGCCCAGCCCCGGCGTGCGAGACCCGCCAGGATGTCCTCGCGCGCCTTGCCGTTCTCGCCCGTCACCACCCCGATCGTGCGCGGCAGCAGCGGCCGGTGCAGCAGCTTCTGGGGCCTCAGCAGCCCCTCGGCGTCGAGCTGTCGGCGCAGGCGCTCGATGCGAGCCAGCAGGTCGCCCTCGCCCGCCACGCGCAGGTCCCCGACGGCGAACGAGAAGCCCGGAGACGCGTTCGCGCTGCCCGCATAGAAGTCGCACCCACCCGCCGCGATCACCTGCACGCCCTCGGGCGGCTCCCCACCGGCGCGCGCGCAGATGAGCTCCCAGTCCTTCAGCCAGGCCGCGCACGGGATCCCGCCGCGCTCATCGCGCAGCTCGAAGTACACGCGGGCACGCGACCGGCGCAGGCTCACCAGCTCGCCCACCAGCTGGACCTTCGCGAACGAGCGCAGCTTGTCGCGCAACGCCGCCGTGTACTCGCCCACCCCGAACGGCCCCGGCAAAGGGCTGTCGGGAATGCCGGCGCCGTCGCGCGGCGCCGACGGGATCTCATCCAGCGCTGGCACGAGCCCAGCATAGGCGTCGTCGGAGATGGCTCACGCGGCGCTAGGATCGAGGCCCATGCGGCCGCGCGTAGAACCTCGGTCTGGCAGCTGACGCCGTGGCCGGCTCGCGCAGCAAGAGTCGCGGTCGCGGCCGCTCGCGCAAGCGCCGGCCGGCGCCCGGGACCGCCGCAACCGCTCAGGCCGAGACCGCCCTCGAAGAGTCCGTCGCGGACTCAAAGCAGGCGGCTGCGAAGACCTCGCAGACGAAGCGCAGCGCGCCGAGGCGAGCCTCGTCGCGCGCGCGGGCGGGCGACGCCGACAAGCGCGAATTCCGCGACCCGCTCTCGGTCGGCCCGCGCCCGCAGTCGCCTTGGCATCCGCTGCCGCTGTCGGAGCTGCTGATCCTGGTTGGCGCCATCGCCACCGTCATCGGCCTGAAACGCGCCTCCAGCGGCGGCATCTCCGGCGGCGGCCCCGCCCTGTTCGCGGGCCTCGCCGCAGTCGCCGTCGGCACCTTCGAGGTGGCCTGGCGCGAGCACCGCGCCGGATACCGCTCGCACGCGCTGCTGCTCGCGTTCCTGCCCGTGCTGATCTTCCACTCGGCCGTGGTTCTCGGACTCTCCGCCTTCACGACCGTGCCGCGCCTGGTCAACGTCGGCCTGCTGGCGATCGACCTGGCGCTGTACGCGCTGCTGTTCAAACTGCTGCGCGCGCGCTTCCTGGCCGCCCGCGCGCGCGTGATCAGCCGGCGCTAGCGCGGTGATCAGCCGAGGCTGAGCGAGGGCAGCGGCGGCTCGCCGGTGTCGGCCGCCTCGCCACGGGTCTCGCCATCGATCCCGAGGCTCTCGAGGCGCGCGATCTCGCGCTCGCCTTCGACCCGCGCCGGGTGATCCTCGGGCAGCCCGGCGATCAGCGCCGCGATGCGGTTGCGCAGCTGTAGGGCGAAGTGTGGGGTCGATGCGCCCATCAGCCTGCGCACGTCCTCGACGGTGACTGCGTGCGCCTGCTCCTTGCGCACCAGCGCTGGATCCTCGGCTTGACTCATCTGCTGCGCTCCGTGGGCTCTGATCTCATTCGCTGGCCGTCGGGGCTTCTTCGCTGGCTCGCCCGCTCGGGCCGGGGGCGCTGCGCGGCGCGATCTCGAGCATCGCGTCCAATTCGGCCTGCGCCCGCGCCGAAATCGCCTGTTCGCCGCCGATCAGCCAGCCGTGATTGTAGACGCCCTTGACCGGCTGCGATTTCGGCGCCGCCGGCTGGATATCGCTCAGATACGCGCTCAGCCCCGGCGGCACGGCGTCGGCTTCTTCGAGCAGCAGCAGCGGCGCGTAGTCGCCGGTGGCGGACAGGATCGCGGCGGCGGGCGCGTCGAACGGGCGCCTGGCACTCGCGAACACCAGACCGTGGCCCGGTTCCACGACGCCCCAGCCAAACGAGCCGTCCGCGAAGCGCGACACGGCGACGGCGTTGCCCGCCGGGGTCGCGTCTTCACCGGCACTGGACTCCGCGCGCTTTACCGGGCCGAAGCGCGCCAGCTGGGCCAGCACCGCTTCGCTGATCGCGGTCGAGCCGACGGTGTAGATCGACGGCCGGCCGAGGCGTCGCAGCTCGGCCGCCGTCGCCGCCGGCACGCCGCTATGCGTGACGAACAGGATCGGCGCCCCGCTCTGCGCTGCCAGCCCGGCCGCCGGCATCGCCAGGGCAGCGGGGGCTTCGGCGGCCACGACGATCACCTGGCGCGGCGCGGCCCCCCGGACGATGCTCAGCAGCTGCGCGACCGAGACCGCCAGCGAATAGGGGCTCGCGCTCGTTGCGCCCCGCGTCCGGTAGCCCGCCGGCGCTTCGATCGCCGAGCCCAGCAGCAGCACCTGTGCAGCTCCGAGCGCACCTGCCCCGGTGGGGTGCAGCCCGGCCAGCGTCTGCGCGCTCACGAGCGGCAGCCTGCCCGCCTGCGCGTACAGCAGCGGCGCTCCCAGCGGAGCGCTCGCGAGTGCCGAGGCGACGAGCGCCGCCTGCCAATCGCCGCTGTCGGCGATCACCACCGCCTGCGGACGCGTCGCCGCCGTGAGGCCGGGGTAGGCGGTACGGGCGACGGCCGCGGCATCGGCCACCGCGCCTCCGCCACCCAGTCGCGTCGTGTTGCGCGTCGCGGTCGCCGCGGTTCCAACCGCGATCGTCCGCGTCACGACCGTTTCGACACCGCCGCTCTGGGCTTCGGGGCTGGACGACGAGGACTTGCCGCAACCGGCGGCCCCGACAACGACGGCCAGAGCGGCGCCGAGCGCGATGGCCGGTCTCGCGCGTGCCGTGGCCGCTCGCCGACGCGCTGGGACCAGCGCTATGGACGGGCTGCCGAGCGCGTTGGCGGGCCGCGGGGATCGGTGAGCGCGCGCGAGCACGGCGGCAGACACTAGCGCTCGTATACTCGCGCGCCGTGTGCGCTTCGCCTCTGTATGAGCAGCGCGAGCAACCGCCCGGCGTGCCCCCGCTGGCGCTCACCGGTGAGCGCACGCTCCCTGACGTCCCGGCCGAGAACTACTGGTATCGCCGGCATTTGGCGGTGTACGAGTGGATCGCCGCGCGCGTGCGCGGCCTGCGCGTGATCGACATGGCCTGCGGCGAGGGCTACGGCTCGGACCTGCTTGCCGGCAGCGCCCGCGAGGTCGTCGGCGTCGACGCGAACCCCGAGGCCTTCGAGCACGCCCGCCTGCGCTACCGGCGACCCAACCTGGACTTCGCGCGCGATCTCGTGGAGACGTTCTCCGCGCCCGCGGACTGCGTCGTGTTCCTGCAGACGATCGAGCACATCGGCGACCCCGCGCCGGTGCTCGAGCACTTCCGCGAGCTCATCGGAGCGGGCGGGGTCGCGTTCGTCTCGACCCCCAACGTGCTAACGCTGGCCCCGCGCGGAGCCGAGCGCTCGGACAACCCCTGGCACGTCCACGAGTACCGCGCCGGCGAGCTCGAAGCGCTCTGCCGGAGCGTCTTTTGCGGCGTCGAGCTGTATGGCCTCTTCCACGCGCGCAAGCTGCGCCTGCACGAGCTTGCGCTCCGCGCCGGCTGGGACTCGGCCCACCGCCGTCTCGGCCTCACGCGCGTCTTCTACGAGCGCTTCACGCCGGCGATCGCGGCATCGGACTTCGCCCTGCGCGACCTCGCCGAAGCCAACCCAGACCGCGCGCTGGATTTCGTCGCGGTCTGCCGGCCGTGAGCCGCGCCGGCGCGCGTGGCGCCCTCGCGCTCGTCCTGCACACCCACATGCCCTACGTCGAGTCCTTCGGCACCTGGCCATTCGGCGAGGAGTGGCTGTGGGAGGCGGCCTGTGGCTGCTACCTGCCACTGCTCGACCTACTCGAGCAGAGCTCGGCGCCGGTGACGCTCTCGCTCACGCCCGTGCTGTGCGATCAGCTGTCGGCGCCGGGGCTGGGCGAGCGTCTACGCCGTTTCGTCCAGCACACGCGCGCCTTCACCCATTCCGAGGATGCTCGCGGCCTGCGCGCCGGCGGTCATCCCGAGCTCGCCGCCGAGCTCGAGCGCGCCTACAGCGCCGACTATGAGCACGCGCTCGAGCGCTTCGGCGCGCGCGGCGAAGACCTGCTGGCGGCGTTCGCGCCGCACGTCGCCTGGACCTCGTGCGCCACCCACGCCGTGCTGCCGCTGCTCGCGACCGACGCCGGAGCGTGGCTGCAGACGCGATCCGGAGTCGCCTCGCACGTGGCCCGTTTCGGCGAGGGCTGGCGCGGGGGCTTCTGGCTGCCCGAGTGCGCGCATGCAGCGCATCTCGAGCGGCTGCTGGCGGCCGCCGGCGCGCGCGCCAGCTGCATCGAGCTCACCGGCCGGCTCGGACCGGACGCGCGCGAGAACCTGCGCCCCCTGCTGTGCGAGTCGGGCCTCGTGCTGTTCCCGCTCGATCGCAGCCTGGTCTCGCTGGTGTGGAGCGACCGCGGCTACCCCGCCGACGGCGCCTACCGCGACTATCACCGCCACACCATCCACCACCACAACCCATGGTCCAACGGCGGCGATCGTTACGACTTCGAGCGAGCCCACGCGCGCGCGCGCGCTCACGCCGCGGACTTCGTCGAGCAGGTCCGCGCGCGGCTTCGGCGCGACGGCGGCACGCTGCCGGGCGGCGGGCTGGCGGTGTGCGCGCTCGACACCGAGCTGCTCGGGCACTGGTGGTACGAGGGCCTGGAGTGGCTGCGGGCGGTCCTGGACGAGTGCGCGGTCCAAGGGCTCGAGCTCGTCCATCTCGACGATGCCCGCGAGCGCTTCGAGCCGCTCGCGGTAGCCGAGCTGGGGCTGGCTTGGGAGCAGTCGCCGCCCAGCAGCTGGGGCCGGGGCTATGACCTGAGCACGTGGTCGGGCCCGGCGGTGGCCGAGCTCGCGTTCGCCGCGCGCGCCGGCGAGCTGCGAACGCTGGCCGCCGCTGTCGCCGGCGCCGCCGGGCCCGCGGCAGTGCGCGAGCTGCTGGCGCTGCAGGCCAGCGATTGGCCGTTCATGATCTCGCGCGGACTCGCCGTTCCGTACGCGCACGAGCGCTTCGACGGACACGGCGAGGCGCTCGGGCGCGCGCTGCGCGAGGGCCCGAGCGCGGGCGTCGAGGGGCTGCGCGAGCTCGCCGTACATGCAGATCCCGCGCTGCTGCTCGCGAGTTGAGCTCACTCCCAGCGAAGCTGCGTCGGCTCATCGCGCATCCTGAGGATCCGCGCCGGCACGCCGCCCACCACCGCGTTCTCGGGCACGTCGCGGGTCACGACCGCATTCGTGCCGATGATGCTGTTGTGCCCGACGCTCACGCCGCGCAGCAGGCACGCGCCGTAGCCGATCCAGACGTTGCACCCGACCCGCACGTCGCGCTTGTAGATGCCCTGCAGCCTGATCGGCCGCTCGACCTCGACGACGCCGTGGTCGAAGTCGATCAGCATGACGCGGTCGGCGACGATGCACTCGCGCCCGATCTCCACCCGCCGATACGCCGAGATCGTGCACTCCTGGCCCATCACGGTCTTCGCGCCGATGCTCACCTCGCCCTCGTGGACCCTGAGCTTGGAGCCGTGCCCGATCCACGCCCAGCGCCCGATTCGCAGCGTCGCGTTGCGCCCGATCTCGAGCTTCACCCCGGGGCAGATGAAGCACACCCCTTCGGTCTGCAGGCGCCTGCCATAGCGCAGCTTCAGCCATGCCAGCCGAGCCAGCAGACGCAGGTAGCGCGTGTTGAACATGCGCTTGGCACGCATGAACGCCAGCGTCTGGCGCGTCTGCCGCAGCGGGCTCACGGGCGGGCATCCTAGATACTTCCGGCCGATGCCCTCCGAGCTCGGCCAACGTCTGCTAGCCGGCGATCGTCGCGCGCTCGCGCGCGCGATCTCGCTGGTCGAGGACGATCGCGCCGAGGGCTGGGAGCTCGTGCGCGAGGTCTACCCGCATACCGGCAAGGCCGCGGTCGTCGGCTTCACCGGCCCGCCCGGCGTCGGCAAGTCGACCCTGATCGGCGCGCTGACCCGCGCGCGCCGGCAGGCCGGACGTACCGTCGGCGTGCTGTCGATCGACCCCTCCTCGCCGTTCACCCAGGGAGCCCTGCTGGGCGATCGGATCCGCCTCGGCGAGCATTTCCTGGATCCCGGCGTGTTCATCCGCTCGATGGCCAACCGCGGCGCGCTCGGCGGCCTGTCCGAGGCCGCCCTGCAGAGCGCGCTGCTGCTCGACGCCGCCGGGCGCGAAGACATCTTCGTCGAGACCGTCGGGGTCGGCCAGGCCGAGATCGACATCATCGACCACGCCGACACGATCGTGCTGGTGCTGATGCCCGGCTCGGGCGACTCGATCCAGGCGCTCAAGGCCGGCATCATGGAGATCCCCGACGTGATCGTCGTCAACAAGGCCGACCACCCGCTCACCGACACGATGGTCCGTGAGATCCGCGGCGTGCTCTCGCTCGCCAACCTCGACCGCTCACCCGAGGAGGCTCGCGCCCGCTGGCGCGTGCCGATCGTCAAGACCGAGGCCGCGCGCGGGGTCGGGGTGGGCGAGCTGGCCGAGCACCTGGACGAGCACCGCGCGCACATCCTCGCGGCCGGCGAGCTCGCCGAGCGTCGCCGGCGCAACCTGCGCAGCGAGGTGCTCGCGATCGCCGCCGCCCGCCTGCGCCGCCGCCTGGAGGACGAGCTGCAAGACGACGCCGAGTTCGCCCGCCTGCTCGAGGAGGTCGTGGCGCGGCGGCTCGACCCCGCCAGCGCGGCGGTGGCGCTGCTCGAACGGGACGGGGCGGCCGCCGACATGTAATTGGCGCTGCGCGATCGGTCGGGTTGAGCTGCGCGATATGGCGGATCGGAAGACTCAAGAGCTGCGCGATGTAGCGGGTTGCAAGACATCGGTTTGTTCGCTTGCTCGGATATGTGTTGGTGGCGGCTTTGGACGGGGTGATTTGGGGGCGTAGCGAGAAGGCGGCGGTCGGTTGGAGCTGTGCAATCGTGGCCGAGGGGTGTGTCTCGTATCGGGATATGTAGGGTGACCACCATGGACTACATGAGCTGGGCCGACCGCAACTGGCCGCTGCTGGGACGAGTTATCAGCGGTCACACCGCCATCTACAAGGCCACCGACGGGCGCATCGGCCATCACTTTCCGGGCACGCCCCCGACGCTGCTGCTCGACCACGTCGGCGCCAAGAGCGGCATGCACCGCACGAGTCCGCTCGTGTACGGGCGGGACGGCCAGAACCTCGTGCTCGTGGCCTCCAAGGGGGGCTATCCGCAGAACCCGGCCTGGTATCACAACCTGGTGGCCCATCCCGACACGACCGTCCAGGTCGGCGCGCGGCACCTGGACGTGCACGCGCGCGTCGCCAGCGCCGAGGAGCGCCCCCGTCTGTGGGATCTGATGGTCGGCGTCTACAGCGGCTACGACGGCTACCAGCGCCGCACCGAGCGCGAGATCCCACTGGTCGTACTGGAACCGCGGCAGCCCGCGTCCTGACGGTCGGGCCGGCTCGGTCCGCCACATCTCAGGACCGACCGCTGATCCGGTGTCGGTGTTCGGCGCGGTCGGCGCTTGGGCCGCCTACGCTCCGAGAGCGCGCGCGATCACCATCTGCTGGACCTCGTCGGTTCCCTCGCCGATCGTGAGGATCTTCGCGTCGCGGTAGAAGCGGCAGACCGGGTACTCCTCGATGTAGCCGTAGCCGCCGTGGATCTGCACCGCCTCCTCGGCGCAGCGCACGGCCAGGCGCCCGGTCTTGAGCTTCGCCTGCGCGGCCGTCAGCGTGAAGTTGCGCTGCGCGTCCTTCTCGCGCGCCGCCTTGTACACCAATAGGCGCGCCGCCTCGATCTCGACCGACATGTCCGCGAGCTTGGCCTGGATCGCCTGGAACTTCGAGATCGGCCGGCCGAACGCCTTGCGTTCCTTGGCGTAGCGCAGCGCCTGGTCGAGCGCGCCCTGCGCGAGCCCGACGCCCATCGCCGCCACCCCGATCCGGCCGATGTCGAGGATGTGCAGAAACTGGCGAAAGCCCGCGCCGCGCGGCCCGAGCAGGTTCGCGGCCGGCACGCGGCAGTCGCTGAAGCTCAGCGGCCGCGTGTCAGAAGCGTTCCAGCCCATCTTGCGATACGGCTCGCCCTGCTCGTACCCGGGCGTGCCGTTGGCGACGATGATGTTCGAGATCTCCTTGGCGCCAGCCTGGTTGGGCTCTCGATGCGCCCCGCCTGCGCCGACGTCGCCGGCCTCGCCGGTGACGGCCGTGATGCACACGATCCCGGAGATCTCGGTGCCGGCGTTGGTGATGAACTGCTTGGCGCCGTCCACCACCCACTCCTCGCCGTCGAGCCGCGCGCGCGTGCGCGTGTTGCCCGCGTCCGAGCCCGCCTCGGGCTCGGTCAGGCCGAACGCGCCGAGGCGCTCGCCCGAGCACAGCCGCGGCAGCCACTCGCGCTTCTGCTCTTCGGTGCCGAACAGGTAGATCGGCTGCGTGCCCAGCGAGGTGTGCGCGCACAGCGTGATCGCCACGGACGAGTCCACGCGCGTGAGCTCCTCGACCGCCAGCGCGTACGCCAGCGTGTCGCCGCCGCCGCCGCCGTACTGGAGCGGAAACGGGATTCCCATGAGGTTCAGCGCGCCGAGCTGGCGCACGATCTCGTACGGGAACGCCTTGGTGCGGTCGAGCTCCTCCGCGACCGGCGCGACCTCGCCCTCGGCGAACTCCCTGACCGTGCGCCGGATCAGCTCATGATCGGGCGAGAGGTCGAAGTCCATTCGCTACGCGACGTACGCGCGCGCGAGCTCCACCAGCAGCCGCACCCCGTAGCCCGACGCGCCCTTCGGCGCGTACGCGCGGCCGAGGTCCCAGGCCGAGCCGGCGATGTCGAGGTGCGCCCACGGGGTCTCGCCGACGAAGTTCGACAGGAACGCCCCGCCGACGATCGTGCCGGCCTTCCTGGCTTCGGGCGCGTTGTCGAGGTCGGCGTACGTGCCCTTGATCAGCTCGTCGTACTCCTCGTGAAACGGCAGCCGCCAGACGATCTCGCCGCTGCGCTCCCCGGCGGCCGTGATCCGCCCGGCGAGCTCGTCGTCGTTGCTCATCAGCCCCGAATAGGTAGAGCCCAGCGCGATGATCACGGCCCCGGTGAGGGTCGCCAGGTCGACGATCCGCTCCGCTCCGAGCTCGACCGCGCGACACAGGCAGTCGGCCAGCACCAGCCGTCCCTCGGCGTCGGTGTTGTTGACCTCGATCGTCTTGCCGTTCGAGGCCATCACGATGTCTCCGGGCTTGACCGACCTGCCGCTGGGGAGGTTCTCGGTCGCGCCCACGACCCCGATCACCTTCAGTGGCAGGGCCAGCCTGGCGATCGCGGCCACCGCCTCGATCACCGCCGCACCGCCGGACATGTCGAACTTCATGTCGGCCATTTTCGCGCCCGGCTTCAGCGAGATGCCGCCGCTGTCGAACGTCACGGCCTTGCCGACCAGGCCGAGCACGGGGGCGCCCTCACGCGGGACGTCGGGCGTCTCGTAGCGCATCACGATCAGGGCGGGTTCCTGTTCGGAGCCCTGGGCGACGGCCGCGAACGCCCCCATGCCGCGATCCTCGAGCCCGGCCGTTCCCTCGGACTCCACCGACAGCCCCGGGATCTCCTCGCCGAGCGCCTCGGCGTACTCCGCCAGCGCGGTCGGCGTGAGATCGTTGGCCGGGCGGTTCTGCAGCTCGCGCGCGGCGTTCGCGGACTCGGCCACGAGCGCAGCTTCGGCGACGACCTCCGCGAGCGCGCCCTCGGCCTGGCCGTCCGCGCCCTCCGGGGAGGCCAGCACGAAGCGCTCGAGTCGCTTCGGCGGCGGCTGGTCGTCTGCGCGTGGGGGGTCCGTGGCAGCCGACTTGAAGCGCTCGAAGCGATAGTCGGCGAGCACGATCCCCTCGGTGAAGGCGCCTGCCAGCCCCACGGAGAGCCCGGCCGGCAGCTGCAGGCACAGCGTGCGCGTGGAGATCTCGAGCGCGCGTCCGTGCACCGCCGCACCCGCGGTCCTGGCGCGCTCGGCCGTGAACTCGCCCCGCCCGCCCAGCCCCAGCACGAGCCAGCGCTTGCCCTGCGCGTGTGCCAGCGCGAGCGACTTGAGCGAGCGCTTGGCCTCGCCCGACTCGAGCAGCTCGCCCAACTGCGCGGGCGCGTCCGGCGGCGCCTGCTCGCCCTCGAACACGCCGATGGCGATCGTGTCGGCGTCGATATCGAGGCCGGGTTTTGTCGTAGCGGCTACCTGCACAGACCCGGGCACGATATCCACCCCGCTAGCATTCTCGATCTCTCGTCGTCTTCTGCGACCCCGAGGAGGCCGCCAGACCATGCCCACCACAGTGATCATCGGCGCCGCCCGCACCCCCATCGGCAAGATGGGCGGCGGCCTGTCAACGCTCGACGCCACCGCGCTCGGCGCCACCGCGATCGAGGCCGCGCTCCAGCGCGCCGACGTTGCGCCCGAGCAGGTGGGACACGTCGTGATGGGTCAGGTGCTCCAGGCCGGCCAGGGCCAGATCCCCTCGCGCCAGGCTCAGATCAAGGCTGGGATTCCCAAGGAGGTCTCGTCGGAGACCATCAACAAGGTGTGCGCTTCGGGCCTGCGCTCGTGCGTGATCCTCGACCAGGCGATCCGCGCGGGCGACGTCGAGATCGGCGTCGGCGGCGGGATGGAGTCGATGTCGCAGGCCCCGTATCTGCTGCCGGGCGCGCGTTTCGGCTTTCGCATGGGCGACGTCACGGCGCTCGACGCGATGGTCCACGATGGCCTGACCAATCCCTTCTCGGGCAAGCAGATGTTCGTCGAGGCCACCGACGTCGGCGATGAGCTCGAGCTGACCCGTCCCGAGCTCGACCGCTGGGCGCTGCGCTCCCACGAGCTCGCGCTGAGGGCGATCGACGACGGCCGCATGTCAGAGGAGATCGTGTCCGTGACCGTCAACTCTCGCAAGAGCCAGACCGTCGTCGAGATCGACGAGGGTCCGCGGCGCGACACCTCGCTCGAGAAGCTCGCCGCGCTGCCCGGGCTGGTCGGCAAGGAAGGCTCGCACACCGCCGGCAACTCGCCGGGCGTCAACGACGGCGCCGGCGCGCTCGTGCTGTGCGCGCAGGAGTGGGCCAGCGCCAACGGCAAGCAGCCCATCGCCGAGATCGTCGCCCATGCCCAGAGCGCCAACGACTTCGCCTATCTGGCCACGACGCCCGCCAGCGCCGCCAAGCTCGCGCTCGAGAAGGCCGGCCTGCAGCCGGGCGACATCGACCTGTGGGAGATCAACGAGGCCTTCGCCTCGGTCACATTGAACTCGATCCGGATGCTCGGCATCGACGAGGACCGTGTCAACGTCAATGGCGGCGCCGTCGCGCTCGGCCATCCGATCGGCGCCTCGGGCGCTCGCATTCTGGGCGCGCTCATCTACGAGCTGGGCCGGCGCGGCGGCGGCCTCGGCTGCGCGGCGATCTGCTCGGGCGGCGGTCAAGGCGACGCGGTGATCCTGCGCGTCTGAGATGGACCCGGCCGCGAACGGCGGTGAGCGCCCGTCGGCGGCGTTCTTCGACCTCGACAAGACGCTGATGGCGGGCTCGTCGGGCATCTTCTTCGCCCGTGCCGCATACGAGTCGGGCATGATCTCGCGTCGCCGGCTCGCGCGCGACGCGTACGAGAACCTGCGCTTTCGGCTGCTCGGCTCGACCGACGACCGCGCCGATGACGTGCGCGAACGCGTCGGCAGGATGATCGCCGGCGTCGCCGTGCGCGACCTCCAGCGCCTGTCGCCGCGCGTGCTCGCGGGCGTGCTTCCGCGCCTGTACCCGCAGATGCTCGCGCGCGCCTACGCCCACCAGGACGCCGGGCGGCTCGTCTACATCGTGACCGCCGCCTCCCAGGAGATGGCCGACCTGCTCGCGCACGTGCTCGCCTTCGACGGCGGCCTCGGCTCGCGCTCGGAGATCGTCAACGGCCGCTACACCGGCCGGCCGGCCGGCCCGTTCAACTACCGCGAGGGCAAGCTCCTGTCAGTCCGCGAACTGGCCGCGCGCGAGGCGATCGACCTGGACGCCTCCTACGCCTACTCGGACTCCGAGTCCGACCTGCCGATGCTGCGCGCCGTCGGGAACCCGGTCGTCGTCAACCCGGACGCCGACCTGCGCCGCATCGCCGTCGAGCAGGGCTGGGAGATCGTGCATCTCGACCGCCTCGCCCGCCGCCTGCGAATTTCCGCCGGGCTCGTCGGCGCCGCCGCGCTCGGTGGGCTGGGCGGTCTCGTGCGCGGGCGTCTCAGCGCACGCGTCGATGCGCGCGAATAACCTGACTGCCACCGAGCCCAGCTCGCGATGCAGCCGACCTTGTTGATGACGTCCGATCTTGCCATGAGGCCCGACCTTGCGATCAAGCCGTCCGCCCGCCCGGTCCTTGCGATGAAGCCCTCCGCCCGCGGGGTCCTGGCATGACCTCTGCGTCCGCGTCCGCCTCCTCGTCGGAGACGCATCGCGGCAAGATCCGCGTGGTCGTTGCCAAGCCCGGCCTCGACGGGCACGACCGCGGCGCGAAGATCATCGCCCGGGCGCTGCGCGACGCGGGCATGGAGGTGATCTACACCGGCCTGCACCAAACCCCCGAAGAGATCGTCGAGACCGTCATCCAGGAGGACGCCGACGCCGTCGGCCTGTCGATCCTGTCGGGGGCCCACATGACGCTCGTGCCGCGCATCGTCGAGCTCTTGCGCGAGCAGGACATCGACGACGTGCTGGTCACCGTGGGCGGCACGATCCCGGCCGAGGACATCCCCGAGCTCAAGCGCCTGGGGGTCGCCGAGGTGTTCACGCCCGGCGCCTCGACCCAGTCGATAGTCAACTTCATCCGGAACGCCGTCGGCGACGCGTGACCCGCCCGCGGTGTGCCCGAGTGCGTTGATTGACGCGTCAGTCAACCGCCGAACCGGATAGGATCATCCTCAACAGACCCAAGGAGAAGCCCCAAGAATGAAGATATGCGTCCTTGTGAAGGAGGTCCCTGACGCCGCCGTCGAGAAGCGGATCGACCCTGCGACGGGGCGGATGGACCGCAGCGGGGAGAAGAACCTCAACCCCTACGACACGCACGCGATCGAGGCGGCCATGCAGATCAAGGAGGGCGGCAAGGCTCCCGTCGAGGAGATCGTCGCCGTCACGATGGGCCCCGACAGCGCGGTGCGCGCTCTGCACAAGGCGGTCTCGCTCGGCGCCGACCGCTCGGTCCATCTGTCAGACCCCCAGCTCGCCGGCTCCGACGTCGCCGCGACGGGCTACGCGCTGGCACAGACGCTCGCGCGCGAGAGCCCCGACCTGGTCCTGCTCGGCCAGCAGTCCGACGACGGCGAGTGCTACACGATCGGCGCGGTCGTCGCCGAGCATCTCGGCATGCCCTCGCTCACGCAGGTGATCAACATGGACGTCGCGGTGGATGGGGGTGGGGGGGTGGGATCCGGATCCCTGCGCTGCGAGCGTCAGGCCGAGTACGGCTATGACACCGTCCAGGTGAGCCTGCCCGCGGTGATCTCGGTGGGCGATGCGATCAACGAGCCCCGCTATCCCTCTCTGAAGGCGATCATGGGCGCCAAGAAGAAGCCCCTCGACGCCGTCGTCGCCGCCGACGTCGGCATCGACGCCGCCAAGGTCGGCGGCGAGCACTCCGGCGCTCAATGGGTGGCCGCCAAGCCGCCCCCCGCGAAGGCCGCCGGCGAGATCATCGAGGACGAGGACACCGGAGAGACCGTCGAGCGAATCGTCGCCTGGCTCGACGAACGCAAGCTCATTTAGGCCAGCCACTGATGCCACGAGCGGAAACAAGCGCGCGCGAGACAGACAGAACGAGAAAGGAACCGGCAAGCTGAAATGGCGAACATCCTGGTCTACGCGCTGCATTACGAAGGCGCGATCAACAAGAACTCACTCGGCGCCGTGTCCGAGGGCGCGCGCCTCGCCGACGAGCTCGGGGGCGAGGCGCACGCGATTCTGCTCGGCGAAGGCGTCCCGCAGGACCTGGCCGCCTCGCTCGGTGCGTACGGCGCCACCAAGACGCTCGTCGCCGAGGGTCCCGAAGGACTCGCGCAGCCGCTCGTCGACGCGATGGCCGCGGCCATCTCCGGCGGCGACTACTCCTACGCGCTGTTCGGCGGCGGGCTGCTCGGCTTCGAGATCGGTGCGGGCCTGGCCGCGCGCCTGGGCGCCGGGGTCGTGATGGAGGTCACCGCCGTCCGCGCCGAGAACGGCGAGCTGGTCGCCGAGCGCCCGATCCTCGGCGACTCGGCCATCTCCGAGATCAAATACCGCTCGGACGTCGGCATCATCATCGGTCGTCTGAACGCGTTCGAGGCCACGCAGTCCGGCACCGGGCGGGCCGCCGTCGAGCAGCTCAGCTACGAGCTCAGCCCGCACTCCACCCGCGCGAAGATGCTGGTGCGCGGGGAACAGCGCGGCGCCGACGTAGACATCGAGGGCGCCGACATCCTCGTTGCCGGCGGCCGCGGCCTCGGCAAGCCCGAGGGCTTCAAACTCTGCGAAGAGCTTGCCGCGGCGTTCGGCAACAACGCAGCGGTCGCGGCGACCCGTGCCGTCGTCGATGCGGGCTGGTACCCCTATGCGGCCCAGATCGGACAGACCGGCAAGACCGTCGCGCCGAAGCTGTATCTGGCGGCGGGCATCTCGGGGGCGATCCAGCACAAGGTCGGCATGCAGGCCTCCGAGAACATCGTCGCGATCAACAAGGACTCCAACGCCCCGATCTTCGAGTTCTCCGATCTCGGCATCGTCGGCGATCTCAACAAGATCCTGCCCCGGCTCACCGAGGCGGTCAAGGCAAAGAAGGCCAGCTAGCGGCCGACGCGCGCGACTCAGGAGGACCTGAACGATGTCCGCACACAACGGCTCCAGCAACGGCAGGGTCATCCCTGCGGCCTACCCGCCGCCGGTCAACCCGCAGAAGGAATTCGTCAAGCGCGGGCTCGATCCCGAGGACGAGCTGATCGAGGTCGGCGTCGCGATCGTCGGCGGCGGCACCGCCGGGCTGGCCTGCGCCAACCGCCTGCTGCAGCTGCTGGCCGACGATGGGCGGGCGGGAGGCGATCTGATGGAGCGCCTGGGCGAAGTGCCCGTGGCGGTGGTGGAGAAGGCCAAGACCTGCGGCGGGCACAACCTCTCCGGCGCGGTCATGAACCCGGGCCCGCTGCAGGAGCTCTTCCCGGAGATGACCCGCGAGCAGTGGCGCGAGGAGGGCTTCGCGTTCGGGGAGGTCGAGAAGGAGGCCATCTACGTCCTGCCAAACAGCAAAAGCAAGATTCGCATTCCGCCCCCGCCGCCTCAGAACAACCACGGCAACGAGGTCGTCTCGGTATCGGCGCTCGCGCGCTACCAGCAGCGAATCGCCGAGGAGGCAGGCGCCTACATCCTGACCGAGACCGCGGCCGCGTGCCTGATCGTCGAAGACGGACGGGTCGTCGGCGTGCGCTCCGGCGACAAGGGCCGCGGCAAGGACGGCGAGGAGCTGTCCAACTTCGAGCCCGGCACCGACATCAAGGCCCAGGCCACCGTGCTCGCGGAGGGCTGCTGGGGCCACCTGACCGGTACGGCGATCAAGGAGTTCGGTCTCGCCGAGGGACGCGAGCCGCAGGTATGGGAGCTCGGCGTCAAGGAGGTGTGGAAGGTCAAGCGACCACTCGACCGCGTGATCCACACGCTCGCCGGCTGGCCGCTGAAGATCTCTGCCAAGTACGGGCAGATCGGCGGCTCCTGGCTCTATCCGATGAAGAACGAGAAGACCGGCGAGGATCTCGTCTCGATCGGCTTCATCGTCGATCTCGACTACGCCGACGCGACCACCTCAGCTCACGACCTGCTGCAGGAGATCAAGCTCCATCCGCTGTTCAAGGGCATCCTCGAGGGCGGCGAACGCGTCGCCTGGGGCGCCAAGGCGCTGCCCGCCGGCGGCTACTGGGCGATGCCCAAGCTGTCGATGCCCGGCGCGCTGCTGGTCGGGGACTCCGCCGGGATCATGAACCTCGCATCGCTCAAGGGCGTCCACTACGCCGTGAAGTCGGGGATGCTCGCCGCCGAGTCGATCTATGCGGCGCTCAAGCGCGGCGAGAGCTCCTTCGAGGACTACGAGAGCGTGGTCGAGAGCTCGTTCATCGGCAAAGACCTCTGGGAACAGCGCAACACGCGCCAGCCGTTCCAGAAAGGCCTGCTCAGAGGCGGGCCGCTCGTCAACCTGATGATCGCCACCAAAGGCCGCTTCCCCGGCGGACGCTGGTCGCTGCACCGCAACGACGCCAAGCCGATGTTCATCGGGAACAGCAAGGACAACTACCCCAAGCCTGATGGCAAATACACCTTCGACAAGCTCTCGAGCGTGTTCATCACCGGCAACGCCACGCGCGATGACGCCCCCAACCACATTCGCGTCCAGAAACACGTCCCGCGCGAGATCGCCGAAACCTGGCGCTGGATGTGTCCCGCCGGCGTCTACGAGATCCCTGAGGACGGGGAGGGTGGGGATCAATCCGGCGAGGTCGATGTGATCGTCAACTACACCAACTGCGTCCAGTGCGGCGCCATCACCGCCAAGGGCGGTCGCCTGACCACGCCCGAGGGGGGCGACGGGCCGCTGTATCAGATCGTGTGAGCCGGAAGCCAGGGCGCAACATGGCCGTAAAGCGAGTGTTAAGGAGGGTGCAGTGCGTCTCACCTCCACTACCTCCATTCACGGCAGGCGTCGGCTTGCGGCCGCCAGCTGCGGCCTGACGCTGCTGTGGATGGCGCAAGCCGGCACAGCAGATGCACAGTCGCCCGGCGCCGCCGCCTCGTCTGATCAGAGCCCGGCCGCGTCGCTCGTGCAGTGCGTCACCGCCGCCGGTCCGGCCGAACGCTCGGCCACGTTCTCGGGTGAAATGAGCGCACTCCCCGGCGCCATCCGGATGTCGATGCGAATCGAACTGCAGGAGCACACGCCGGGTGAAGCGGGCTTTCACGTCGTCCTCGCTCCCGGACTTGGCGTCTGGCGAGCCGCCGCGGCCGGCGTGAAGACCTACAAGTACGACCAGCAGGTCCTCGACCTAGCCGCGCCCGCGGCCTACCGCGCCGCCGTCGTGTTTCGCTGGCAAGGCCCTCACGGCCATGAGCTCAGGCGCCTGGAACGCCTGACGGCCGTCTGCCGGCAGCCCGCGCCCGCGCCCATCTCCGAAGAACCGCCGCCGCCGAGCTCAGCCGCCGACGCCGGCGGCTGACGGCGGCCGCTAGAATGAGCCGGCGATGAAGGACAAGATCCATCCCCACTACGTTCAGGCTCATGTGCGCTGCACCTGCGGCAACGAGTTCCTGACCCGCGCCACCCGCGAGGAGCTGCACGTCGAGGTCTGCTCCAACTGCCACCCGTTCTACACCGGCCGGCAGAAGCTCGTGGACACCGGCGGCCGGGTCGAGCGCTTCCAGCGCCGGATCGCCAAGGGGCGCCTGCTGGGCGCCCAAACCAAGGCCTCGCAGTAAGGCCATGTCCACTGCCGAGGCGGCCGGTACGCGTGAGGCTGCCCGAGCAGGGACCGAGCCGGCGGACGTTGACGTCGAGGTCGATTCCCACGGCCAGCTGAACGCCGAGCGCGACGCGCCGGTCGGCGGACAGGCCGTGCTCGAGGGCGTGATGATGCGCGGCGTCTCCCACTGGGCGGTGGCCGTGCGCAAGCCCACGCCCGAGCAGCTGCGCGAGACGCACCGCTCTCCCGAGGAGGCCGCCCTCGGCGAGATCGAGGTCACCGCCTACCCGCTGAAAAGCGCGCTGCAGCGCCACCGCGTGCTGCGCCTGCCGATCATCCGCGGAATCGTCGCGCTCGGCGGCTCGCTGGCTGTCGGCTTCCGCGCGCTCGAAGTCTCCGCCAACGCCCAGCTGCCGCCGGAGGAGCCGGAATCGGCATCCCCGGGCGAGCAGGCGCTGACGGGAGCCGCGAGCAACGGGCACCTTCAGGCGGGAGCCGCCGACGAGGGCAAGCCGCAGGAGATCTCGAGCGGGGTGTGGATCGGCACGATCGTCGTGGCGATCGCGCTCGCGATCGTGCTGTTCTTCCTGGTCCCCGTCGGCCTCACCAGCCTGATCAAGGGCGAGCTGGGCAGCTCCGTGCTGTTCTGGGTGGTCGAGGGACTCATCAGGACCGCAATCTTCCTGATCTACATGCTGGCGCTCTCGCGCGTGCGCGACCTGCGTCGCGTGTTCGAGTACCACGGCGCCGAGCACAAGACGATCTCCTGCTTCGAGGCCGGCCTGCCGCTCACGCCGGTCAACGCCCAGCGCTTCTCCCGCCTTCACCCGCGCTGTGGCACGAGCTTCCTGCTCGTGGTGATGATCGTCGCGATCTTCGTGTTCGCACCGATCGGTCTGCCCGCCTGGTACTGGCTCGTGCTCACGCGCATCCTCGGCGTTCCGCTGATCGCCGGGATCTCCTTCGAGCTGATCAAGTTCGCGGGGCGCAACCGCCGCCGCCACTGGGTTCGCGCGCTGATGTGGCCCGGCCTGAAGCTGCAGCTGCTGACCACGCGAGAGCCGGATCTCGACCAGCTCGCGGTGGCGATCACGGCGCTCGAGGCGATCCTCGAGCGCGAGACGCCGGGCGAGCTCGACGCCGCCGACCTGGTGGGCGTCGAGGTCGTCGCGTAGCCGCGAGCGACGCGGCCGAGCCGGGGTCGCTGGCGCGTTCGGGCGTCCGGAAACGCCGGTGAGTTTCTGACTCACGACACTAGACTGGCCGAGCGATGATCGAAGGCCTCGTCGAGCAGATCGAGACGCGTTTCGCCGAGCTCGGCGAGCAGCTCAGCGACCCCGAGGTGATCGCCGACCGCGAACGCTTCGCCGCGGTCGGACGGGCCTACAGGCAGCTGGAGCCCGCCGCCGAGCTCGCCGCGCAGTGGCGGCGCGCCCAGGATGACGCGGCCGGCGCGCAGGAGCTGCTCTCCGAAGACGGGGACGACCCCGAGCTGCGCGAGCTGCTGGCGAGCGCGCGCGAGCGCATCGAGCAGCTCGAGGAGGAGATCCGCATGGCGATGATCGAGCGCGATCCCAACGACGAAAAGAACGTGATCGTCGAAATCCAGGGCGGCGCCGGCGGCGAGGAGGCCGGGCTGTGGGCCGGCGATCTGTATCGCATGCTCAGCCGTTACGCGGAGCGGCTCGGCTTTCAGACCGAGGCCATGGACATTGGCGACGGCAAGTACACGTTCGAGATCAAAGGATCCCGCCCGCCCGCCGGCGCCTACTCGGTGTTCAAGTTCGAGGGCGGCACGCACCGCGTCCAGCGGGTCCCGGAGACCGAGTCCCAGGGTCGCATCCATACGTCCACCGCGACCGTGGCGGTGCTGCCCGAGGCCGAGGACGTTGATGTCCAGATCGACCCAAACGACCTGCAGATCGACGTCTATCGCTCGTCTGGGCCCGGTGGGCAGTCCGTCAACACGACCGACTCGGCGGTGCGGATCACGCACAAGCCCTCGGGCGTCGTCGTCTCGATGCAGGACGAGAAGTCCCAGCTGCAGAACCGCGAACGCGCGCTGCGCGTGCTGCGCGCGCGCCTGTACGAGCGGGCCATGGCCGAGCGCCAGGCCGAGCAGGCGGCGGACCGGCGCTCCCAGGTCGGAACGGGCGACCGCGCCGAGAAGATCCGCACCTACAACTACGGCGAGCGCCGCGTCACCGACCACCGCATCAAGCTGACCGCGCACAACCTCGACCAGGTCCTCGAAGGCCAGCTCGACGAGCTCACGGCCGCGCTCACCGCCGACGAGCGGCGCCAGCGACTAGAGGCTCAGGCCGAGGGCTGAGCGGCGTCGGTGAGCAGAGCCAATGCGGCGGGGTGAGCGGCGTCGATGGAGCCGCAGCTAGCGTCGTGTCGCTGGACGCCGCCACCTCCGTCCGCGACGCGCTCGACAGCGCCGTCATCGCGATCACGGCGGCCGGCTGTGAAACCCCACGCCTCGACGCTGAACTGCTGCTCGCCCACGTGCTCGGCGTGGCGCGCGAGCGCCTGCTGCTCGATCGCGACCTGGTCGTCGCCGGGCCGTCCGTGCGCGCCTTCCAGGACGCCGTTCGCCGCCGCGCCGTCGCACGCGAGCCCGTCGCCTACATCTGCGGCACCCGCGCCTTTCGGCGCCTTCAGCTGCACTGCGACCGCCGCGCGCTGATCCCGCGACCCGAGACCGAGCTGCTCGTGGAGATCGCCTGCGCGCAGCTGCCCACGGGGGCGCGCGTGCTCGACGTCGGCACGGGTTCCGGCGCGGTCGCGCTCGCGCTCAAGGACGAGCGCCCGGACCTGCTCGTCACCGGCGCCGACATCAGCGCGGACGCGCTCGCGCTGGCGCGCGACAACGGTGCGCGGCTCGGCCTGGACGTTCGCTGGCTGCGCGCCGACCTGCTGGCCGGCGTGCCGGACGAGCTCGACGCGATCGTCGCGAACCTTCCGTACGTAGCCGCGTCCGAGCGCGCGTCCTTGCCGCCCGAGATTCTTCGCCACGAGCCGGCCGCCGCCGTGTTTGCGGGCACGGACGGTCTCTCGTGCGTGCGCAGGCTCATCTCGGAAAGCGGCGCACGCGTGCGCACACGCGCGCAGGCGCGCGTCCGCTTCCTGGCATTGGAGGTAGGCGCCGGCCAGGCCGGCGAGGTCGTCACCCTGATGCGCGCCGCCGGCTTCGAGGACGTTCGCGCCGAGCGCGACCTCGCCGGTATCGAGCGCGTCCTCGTGGCCGCGCGGTGAGGGCCCGCCGGTGACGCGCGGGAAGCTCGACCGAGCCGACATCGATCGCTTGCGCGCGTGCGTCGCCGCCGCGGGCGTCGCGATATTCCCCGCCGACACCGTCTACGGCCTCGGCTGCGACCCCGACAGCGAGGCCGCGGTGCGCCGGCTGTACGAGCTCAAGGACCGTCCGGCCACCCAGCCTGCCGCGGTCATGCTGTTCGCGCTCGAGCCGGCACTTGGCTTGCTGCCGGAGCTGACGCGACGCGAGCGCGCGGCTGTGAGCGCGCTGCTGCCCGGGCCGCTCACGCTGCTGCTGCCCAACCGGCGGCGACGCTTTCCGCTCGCGTGCGGACCAGACCCGG
The DNA here is from genome assembly GCA_963713895.1 of uncultured Solirubrobacterales bacterium. Classification (GTDB taxonomy): domain Bacteria; phylum Actinomycetota; class Thermoleophilia; order Solirubrobacterales; family Solirubrobacteraceae; genus Palsa-744. The sequence goes on from OY970210.1 coordinate 1,111,118, forward strand.
ACACGCTCGGGCTGCGCGTGCCGCTGCTGCCGCCGGCGCTCGCGGCGCTCGAGGCCTTCGAGCGCCCACTGCTGCAGTCGAGCGCCAACCTGAGCGGCGAGCCGCCCGCGCGCCGGCTCGCCGATGTCTCGGTCTCGATCCGGGACGGCGCCGAGCTCGCGCTCGATGGCGGCGAGCTGCCGGGCCTGGCCTCGACGGTTCTCGACCTGCGCGAACACGAGCATGCCGGGCGCTGGTCGGTCGTGCGCGAGGGACCGCTCGGGCAGGCCGAGCTGGAGCGGAAACTCGGTGCGTGCTAGCCTCGCACCACGCCGTCGCAACTGGCGCTAGGGTGGAATCGACCATCGGGGAGCGACGGGCTGTCGAGCCGCGCGCCTGGGCATAGACCGTCGTTTCCTGCCAAGGAGAGCGCCATGTCCCAGACCAGCCCCGTAGACTCGAGCTCCCGGCCCAGCACGGTCCCGCCAAGCACCGGCGGGCTTGCCGCCGACTATTTCGACCGACCGATCGAGGAGGTCGATCCCGAGGTCGCCGAAGCGCTGCACGGCGAGCTCGCACGTCAGCGGGGCACGCTCGAGATGATCGCCTCGGAGAACTTCGCGCCGCGCGCCGTGCTCGAATGCCAGGGCTCGGTGCTCACCAACAAGTACGCCGAGGGATACCCCGGCCGCCGCTACTACGGCGGCTGCGAGTGGGTCGACGTCTCCGAGCAGCTCGCCATCGACCGTGCCAAGGCACTGTTCTCGGCCGAGCACGCCAACGTCCAACCACACTCCGGCGCTCAGGCGAACACCGCCGCCTACCACGCCGTGCTCACGCCGGGCGACACGATCATGGGGCTCTCGCTGGCGCACGGCGGCCACCTGACGCACGGGATGAAAGTCAACGTGTCCGGGCGGCTCTACCAGATCGCGGCCTACGAGGTCGACCGCGACAGCGGACTGATCGACATGGACGCGGTGGCGCGCATCGCGCAAGAGCACAGACCCAAGCTGCTGCTCGCCGGCTGGTCGGCGTACCCGCGCCAGCTCGACTTCGCGCGCTTTCGCGAGATCGCCGACGAAGTCGGCGCGCTGCTGATGGTCGACATGGCCCATTTCGCGGGCCTGGTCGCGGCCGGCCTGCACCCGAACCCGCTCGCCTACGGCGCCGACGTGGTCACCACGACCACGCACAAGACCCTCGGCGGGCCCCGGGCCGGGATCATCCTGTGCAAGGCCGAGCTCGCCAAGAAGATCGACTCCGCGGTCTTCCCGGGCCAGCAGGGCGGGCCGCTCGAGCACGTGATCGCCGGCAAGGCCGTGGCGCTGAAGATCGCCAAAAGCGAGCTCTTCCGCGAGCGCCAAGAACGGACCGTCGCAGGCGCGCAGGCGCTGGCCGAGGAGCTCTTGAGCGCCACCACGCCAGGCGCCGACGCCGGTAGTCCGGGCGCGCACGCGAGCAACCGGGGCGCCGACGCCGGTAGTCCGGGCGCGCACGCGAGCAACCGGGGCGCCGACGCCGGTAGTCCGGGCGCGCACGCGAGCAACCGGGGCGCCGACGCCGGCAGTCCGGGCGCGCACGCGAGCAACCGGGGCGCCGACGCTGGCAGTCCGGGCGCGCACGCGAGCAACCGGGGCGCCGACGCCCGCAGCCCAGACGCGGACGCGAGCAGCCTGAAGGTGCTCACCGGCGGCACCGACGTGCACCTCGTGCTGGTCGACCTGTGCGGGCTGCGCCCCGAGTTGAGCGGCCGCCAGGCGGAGGACCGGCTCGCCGAGATCGGGATCACGGTCAACCGCAACGCCGTCCCGTTCGACCCCCGCCCGCCGATCGAAGCGTCCGGCCTGCGCATCGGCACGCCCGCCCTGGCCACCAGGGGACTGCAGGTCGAGGACTTCCACGAGGTCGGGCGGATCCTGGCCGAGGCCCTGCTGAGCGCAGACTTTGCCGCCGATGCTCCCGGCCTGTCCGAGCGTGTGCAGGCGATCGTGGCGCGCTACCCCCTGTACCGAGGGTTGGCGTCTGCGGGTCTCGTACCAGCCGTATAAGCACGACAGCGGCTCTGCAGCGAGCGCAAACGACCTCGTGGCCTGCGATGCTGTGCGCGGTCGATGGTGAAGCCGACCCCGATCGACGCGTTCTACGCACTACTCGTGGCCGCGGCCGTGACCGCGCTGCTCACGCCCATCACGATGCGAATCGCGTGGGCGGTGGGCGCGATCGACGAGCCGCGCACGCGCGGGCTGTCCGAGCGCCCCACGCCGCTGCTGGGCGGTCTGGCGATCTTCGCGGGCGTCGCCGCCGCGATGCTGATCTGGCTGCCCCCGGGCTACTACCAGTCGCACCAGCTGTGGGTGGGCGTGCTGCTCGGCGGCGCCCTGATCACGCTGGTCGGCGCGCTCGACGACCGCTTCGAGCTGCCGCCCGCGGTCAAGCTGATCGGACAGACGCTGGCCGCGGTCGTGGTCGTGCACTTCGGCGTCGGCGTCAAGGTGATCACGCTGCCGTTCGCCGGCAGGCTCTCCTTCCCCAACACCGGCATCGCCGACGCCGGGCCCGCGCTGACCGTGATCGCGCTGGTTGCGATGATGAACGTGGTCAACTTCTCCGACGGCGTCGACGGCCTCGCCTCGGGCGTCTGCGCGATCATCGCCGCGACGCTCGCCGTGATCGCCTTCGATCTCGGCCGCGCCCAGCCCGGCGTGCTGGCCGCGCTGACGGCCGGGGCGGCGCTGGGGTTCCTGATCTACAACTTCCCGCCCGCGTCGAGCTTCATGGGAGACTGCGGCGCCAACCTGCTCGGCCTGCTGATGGGCGTGATCACGATCGAGGCGGCGGTCAAGACCGCCGCTGTCGTGTCGTTCGTGCTGCCCCTGATCCTGCTGGCCGTGCCGTTCCTGGACACGACGTTCGTGGTGCTCAAGCGCCTGAAGTATCGCCGTCCGATCTACGCCTCCGACAGCGAGCACTTCCATCACCGGATGGCGCGCATCGGCTTCTCGAGCAGGCGCACGATCGCCTATCTGTACGCGTGGACCCTGCTGCTGTCGGGGCTCGCGCTGGCGCTGCGATTCGTTCCCTACAGCAACCATCACGGTCGTCTGTACACCGGCTGGACGATCGTGATGGTCGCGCTGGGTGTGATCGTGGTAGCGGCCAGCGCGTACCTGGTGTACGTGCTCGAGATTCTCAAGTTCCGGCGCCTGGACGCGCTCCGGCTGCGCCGCCTGCGCCCGGACGCGACGGCCGCGGAGATCGAGCGCGACGTCATGGACGATTTCGAAACCGGCGAGTTTCAGATCGCGTCGGCCCCGGCGCCGGTGGGGGCACCCGCGCCGAAGCCGGTTGCGGCCCGCGCGCCGCGCCGCGTCCCGGCACCCGAGCCGGCGCCCGCGGCGACACCCGTCGCGGCGCCCGCGGGCGGGATCGTTTCAGCGCCCGCGGCGCCCGCAGGCGGGATCGTTTCAGCGCCCGAGCGCAGCGACGTGGACGTGGTGGGGGATGACGTGCGGCTTGGGCGGGGCGAGCAGCGCGTCGGCGAGCGTCAGGTGGATCAGGATCGCGTACGCGCAGAAGATCAGCGTCGCGGCGCGCAGACGCCGATCGCCGCTGACCGCCGCTAGCGGCAGCGGCCAGATCGCGTACCACGGCAGCAGCCAGGCGGTCGAGACCAGCAGCGCGAGCGTCGCCCAGCCGGCTCCGACACGCCAGTCCGCGCCGCGTGCCACGCGCCACAGGGCATACGCAAGCACCAGCACGAACGCCGCGACGAAGCAGTGGCGCCACCAGCTCGGCGTGCCGTTCAGACCCAAGAGGCGGGCGGTCTCGGCAGGGATGCTGTGCGCCGCGACCAGCTGCTGCTGCTCCCCGACCGCACCCAGGAAGCCGAGCGCGTGCGCCCCGAGCCCGATCAGCCCGATCGCCGCCAGCAGCACGAGGCCGCCCACAGCGACGAGCGCCGTGCGCACGCGCTCGCGCGTTTGCGGCGGCGCGAGCACCAGGAAGGGGAGGGCGACGCCAGCCGTGAGCTTGATGCCGACGCCCGCCGCCAACGTCAGCGCGCCGGCGCGAAAGCGCGGCGAGGCTCCCGCCGTCAACGCCAGCGCGCCCGCGAGCGCGGCGAGCACGAGCGTGTCGTTGTGCGCGCCCCCGACCGCCAGCTCGAGCATCACCGGATTCAGCCCGACGAACACCGCCGCCACCCGGGGCGATCGGCCCAGCAACCGCGCCGCGCGCGCGGTCAGCGCCACCGCTGCGAGGCTGCCGGCGACGGCCGCCGCCTTCAGCGACCAAAGCCCGCCGCCAAGCCCCAACGGCGCGGTCGCGTAGCTCGCCAGCGTGAACAGCGGACCGTAGGGGGAATGCTGGTGCGGCCAGCCGATGAACGGGTAGATCGGATCGGTCGGCGCCTGAAACGCCACATGCGTATAGGGATCGAGCCCGTGCAGAACGCCCATCCGAGCGAACGCCATATAGCCGAACACGTCCTGGGAGATCAGCGGCGGGCCCAGCGCCAGCAGCACGTTCGCCGCCACGATCGCAAGCGCGAGCGTCCGCAATGACAGCGCCCGCGCGGCGACCAGCGCGGCTGCGTAGCCGGCGCACAAAACCAGCGTCCAGACCTGGAACTCGTTGTCGCTGAGTCCCAGCCCCAGGCCGTGAAGCGGCCCCGCCAGCCAGCCCGGCCAGCCGCCGCTGCGACCCGGCACGAACACGTCCGGCCCGCCGGCCGCGCCCGCGGCCAGGAAGAACACGCTCGCGAGCACGCTCAGCAGCCCCAACGTGCCGAGCACGCGCAGATAGGTAGACGGTGCATCCTGCGTCTCGGCCGGGCCCGGGGCGCGCCGGCGCCGCGCGTCGGACCCGCGCACCGCGCCGCCGATTGGGGGAGTGGTGGCCTCGATGCGGACTATTGTTACGGTCCGCGCGGTCCGCTGGCCGCCCCTCCGAGGCACTCGTAGGTATGTCCGCACAGGCTGCAAGCGTCTGCGCCGCTCAGTAGGCTGTGACCCCCAAACGCGCCTGTCGGGCGCGGCGGCCGGCTGCGCCGGTTGCGCAGGCAGGACCGCCCGCCCCGGGGGCGAAGCTAGATCCAGCACCCACATGCGACGCCGCCATCGTCAATCCAAGCCGCGCCCCTGCTCGGCGACCAAGCGTGTGCTGATCCTTTCCGCCGACGTAGGGGAGGGTCACGCCGCGGCGGCGCGGGCGCTGGCCCGCCAGATCCAGGAATCCGGACAGCATGCCGAGGTGAGCGTGATCGACGGGCTGGCTGCCATGGGCCGGCTGCTACAGCCCGTCGTCGAGGACGGCTACCGGGTTCAGCTGAAGTTCATCCCGTGGACGTACACGATCGTGTACTGGCTGCTCGAGCACATCGCGCCGGTGCGCTGGGTCACGCGCCGGCTGCTGTGCCTGTTCGGCTCCCGGCCGCTGGCGCGTACGATCGCCACCCACGACCCCGACGTCGTCGTATCGACCTATCCGGCGGTCACGGTCGTGCTCGCCCGCCTGCGGCGCGTCGGGGCGATCGACTGCCCGACCGTCGCCACGATCACCGACCTGACGGGCCTGTTCTTCTGGGCCCAGCCCGGGATCGACATGCACCTGGTGATGTACGGAGAGTCGATGAGCCTGGTCGAGCGCATCGCGGGCGAGGGCAGCGCCTGCCTCGTGCGCCCGCTGATATCGGCCGAATTCTCAAAGCCGCGCTGTCCGCTGCAGACGCGGGGCGCACTCGGCCTGCCCGAGGCCGGCAGGATGGTGGTCGTATCCGGCGGAGGCTGGGGGGTGGGCGACGTGACGGGCGCGGTGCGCGGCCTCATGAGCCTGCCCGACATCAGCAGCATCGTGTGTGTCGCCGGGCGCAACGAGCAGCTACGCGAGCGCCTGGAGCGTGACTTCCGCGGCGAGCCGAGCGTACGTGTGTTCGGCTTCACCGACCAGATGCCCGAGCTGCTGGCGGCCGCCGACGTGCTCGTGCATTCGACCGGCGGCGTCACCTGCTTGGAGGCCGGGGCGGCGGGCACGCCGGTGGTTTCCTACGGGCTGCCGGTCGGACACGCACGGCTGAACACGCGGGCGATGGCCGAGCTCGGGCTGCTGAGGCTTGCCGACGATGTCGGCGAGCTGCGCGAGCAGGTACGGGCCAGCTTCCCCGAAGCCACCCGCGCTGCGCCGATCTCCGAGCCGGCTGCCCCGCCGCAGCGCGCGCCTGCCGCCGCGCTCGTGCTGGACCCGCCGCGGCGCGTGAGCCCGATCCCGCTGTGGCGCCTGCGCCTGGCGGGCATCGCCACCTCGCTGATGCTGTTTCTGGGCGTCGGAACTTGGATGATGTCGACCGACGAGGTCGCCGCGCTCGCGGTCAAGGCCTTTCATATGCAGCCACTCGTGCACGTCGCAACGCGTGCACCGGATGTCGGAGTGATCGTGCGGGTGCCGAGCAGCGCCGAGCCGCTCCTCGCCGCCGAGCTGGCCACCCGCGATATCCATGTCTCGTTCGCCAGCCAGGGGGATGTGCCGTCGCGGGCGACCATCGCCGCGGTGCGGGCCGACGGCGACGAGCTCATACCTTCGATCTCGAGCGCTGGCACGCTGCTGCATTGGGTGCACGCGCGCGGTTCGCTGCGAGCTCAGGCGCGCGCCTTCGGGCTGCGCCACAGGGGGTTCTATTTCCTGCAGCCCAGCAGCGGCATGACGATGGGCCAGATCGTGCTCGCGCACACGACCGGCGCCAAACCCGTCAGCGGCGCGCTGCGCGTCGATGCGCGCTGCGGCAGCCTTCACCGCCCGGCCCGAGCGGGCGATGTGCTGGTCGTAGCCGCCGACGGGTCCGAAGCCTCGGTCCGCGGACTCGTACGGATCGTGTCCGCGCTGGAAGAGCGCGGCCTCGGAGTTGTGTCGCTGGACGCGCTCACCCGCTCGCGCGCCGGCACCGCCTGAGTGTCATCGCCAGCCGGCGGCTCGGTCGCGCGGGGCGCCGGCGCCGACTCGGCCGCGGCAGTTCTCGGCTCCTGATGGCCAGCTGCCGTTTGGGCCGCTCCCGCGTTGGACGGGGCCCGCTGGCCCGCCATCAGCGCGAGCAGCAGCGGCGAGCGCGCCAGCATGACTGCCCCGGCCAGCAGCAGCGCCAAGGCGGCGGCGAGCGGCACGCCCCCGTAGGGTGTCTGCGAGAAGAACTCGCCGAGCAAGAGCGGCGCCAGCACGACCGGCACGACGGTCTGGACCACGAACACGAATGGCGCCACCTGGATGGCCGGACGCGACTGCAGCGCGCTCATCTCGCTGAGCACACCGACCACCGACGCAACTGCCGTCGACAGTCCCCAGGCGATCGCGACGCCCACATGCCCATGCGAGAGATCGTCGGCGGCGAGCTTGGTGGCCAGCGCGCTCCACGCGAACGCGAGACCCGCGCCGAGCATCGTCAGCGACGCCCACGAGCGGTGAAACAGCTGCATGACATACGGCAGTAGGCTGGCGGCGGCAAGGACAGCAAGGACGATCGTGATCGTCAGCTTCTCGGAGGTGTGGGTGGTGCTGCGCGGGGGCGCGCACACGCCAATCACGACCACGCCGATCACGATCGCGCCGATCGCCACGTGCTCGTAGCGCCCGGCGTGCTCGCCCAGTATCCGCTGCGCCGCGAACAGCAGCACGACCAGCCCGACCGCGAGCGCGGGCTGGACGACAACCAGCGGCGCCAGCAGCAGTGCGATCACCTGCAGCGGCCAGCCGAGCATCGACAGCCCGGTGCCGAGCAGCCAGCGGGCCCGCCTGAGCAGCCCCCACAACAGCGCCACGCGCAGGTGCTCGCTGCTCGGGGACGTCTTGGCGTCGATCGCCTGATACACGATCCCTAGGCTGTAAAACGTCGACGCCGCGATCGCCGCCAGGATTCCGAGCACGAGATCCAACATGTCCAGTCCCGATCATCGCAGCCGCGCCAGCGCCGGGGCCGGCGCGCTCGCCGGACTCGCGGTCTGCGGCTATCTGCTGCCGGGGCTCGCGGGCGTGCGCGTACGCTTCGTCAGCGACCGCTCCTCGACGTGGGCGCTCGACGGACCGGTCGGCACGGCACTGTGCGAGCGTCTCGGCATCGAGGATCGCACCGCCGGCGGGCACGGCTACGGACTCACGTTCGACGACGGGCCGCACGCGCAGGGCACCCCCGCGGTGCTCGAGATCCTCGCGGGCGCAAATGTCAGCGCCAGCTTCTTCCTGGTCGGCGAGCAGGTGCGCCGCAACCCCGCCTTGGCACGCGAGATCCTCGCGGCGGGCCACTCGATCGGGCTGCACTGCGATCGCCATCGCAACCTGCTGCGCCTGACGCCCTGCCAGGTTCGCGCCGACCTCGCGCGCGCCCAGGACACGATCGAGTCGGTCAGCGGCCGCGCGATCGGCCTGTACCGTCCGCCCTACGGCGTGCCCAACACCGCGGCGCTGGCGCTCGCGCGCGCGCGCGGATGGCGCACGCTGCTGTGGAGCCAGTGGGGCAGGGACTGGGAGGCCAGAGCCACGCCGCAGTCGATCGCCGAGCTCGTCACCAACGGCGTCTCGGCGGGCTCGCTGCTGCTGCTGCACGACGCCGACGACTACTCCGCGCCGGGCTCCTGGCGGCGCACCGTCGGGGCGCTGCCGCGCGTGCTCGACACGCTCGCCGGCCTCGGGCTCGCGCCCGAAGCGCCCTGAAAGACAGACGTCGCGGCACCGCGGGAGCGGCGGATAAGATCGGTTGCTTGTCGACCACGATCTCGATCGAGCCCAGCAAATCCGCCGTCGCAGTCCCACCGGTCGCGGTCGGCTCGCCTGCCTATGCGCGCTCCGTGCAGCGCTCGCACTGGTGGGTTGAGGTCCTGACGATCGTCTGGCTGTGCTGGGTCTACGACGCGATCACGAACCTCGCCCCGCTGCGCCTGCGCGCGGCGCTCGCGCACGGCGAAGCGATCCTCACGGCCGAGCGCTCGCTCGGCATCGCTCCCGAACTGCGCCTCGACCGCTGGCTGGGCGCGCATCACACGTTGGCGCTGGTGATCTCTGACTACTACGACAACGCCCACTTCATCGTCACGCTCGGCCTGCTCGGCTGGCTGTGGTGGCGCCGAGCAGACATCTACCGGCCGCTGCGCAACATGCTCGTGGCGGTCAACGTGGTCGCGTTCGCGGTCTTCTGGCTGTATCCGGTCGCGCCGCCGCGGATGCTGACCCACTTCGGCTTCGAAGACATCGTGGCGTCCTCGCACGCGTTCGGGTCCTGGCACACGGGCGCGCTCGCGTCCGCCGCCAACCAGCTCGCGGCGATGCCCTCGCTGCACATGGCCTGGGCGGGCTGGTGCACCCTGGTGGTGTGGCGCGTGACGACGAAAGTCTGGCTGCGCGCGATCGCGCTGCTGTATCCGTGCATCACGGCCTTCGCCGTGCTGGCGACGGGCAACCACTACCTGTTCGACGTTCTGGCCGGGCTGGCCACGCTCGGGCTGGTCGTGCTGATCCAGGCAGCCATTCCCCGCAAAATTCGGGAGGCGCGCGTACCGCTTGTCACAAACTTGTTACGAAGTCCTAAAGCAGGTAGACTGAACGAGCCGCCGCGGACCGTGTGAAGACGTTGTTATGAGGGTGCCGCCGAGTCGAGGCGCGCGCGCTTTTGTGTCTGCCGGCAGGCCAGATGCCAGATTTCGATCGCCCTGAGGCGACGCGGTAACGCTTCGCGTCTGTAGGGTGGCGAAAACGCCAATGCAAGACTTCGACGCCAACGAAGATTCCGCTTGCCTGCCCGGCGCCGCGCCGGGAGGCTCGGCGGCGGGCGTTTTGCGCGGCGTGATGGCGCTCGTACGCAACCTCGACGTCGTGCTCGTCGTGATCGCCGCGCCGGTCGCGCTCGCGATGGGGGCGCCTGCCTTCGGCTATCTGGTCGGGGCCGTCGCGTGGATCCTGCAGAGCGTCATCCGTCACGCCGACCAGCGTCTCGTGGTCAGGGCCGCAGAGCCGCGCACGCGCCTCGGACTCACGCTGTTCGAGGCGTTCGGGCGCATCTGGCTGCTCGCCGGCGCGATCGTGCTGGCCGGTGCGGTCGGCGGGCGCCCCGACGGGCTCACCGCCGCGCTTGTGATCTTCGCGGCCTACTCGGTGGCGTTCGCGATCAGGGTGCTCTCGGGCCGGCCTGCGCCGGTCGCTTCCGGCCGGTCTGGGCCGCCTCATTCGGGCCGGTCTGGGCCGATTGCCTCCGGCCGGTCTGCCCCGCCCCATTCGGACCGACCCGCGCCGCCCCCTACCAGGAAGCAGGAGCTGGCTCGATGAGCACAGTCGAGCAGGCCACCCGGGCGACCGGCGGGATGAGCAAAACCCGCAAGCTCGTGCTCGGCATCGCGTTCGTGTATCTGGCCGGGCTGGTGGCGTTCGCCATCGGGTTCGGGATTCACGGTCACAAAAACGAACAGTTCAAAGTCATCGACAGCTTTCATCTGGAAAGCTGGTTCAAGATCGCCGGCCCGATCCAGTTCGACAAGGGCGTTCTGTACCTGCTGCTCACGACCGGCATCACGCTCGGCATCATGCTGTTCGTCGCCCGGCACATGCAGAGGCGGCCCGGGCGACTGCAGGTGGCGGTCGAGAGTGGTTACAACCTGATGTCGCAGGTCACACACGACAACATGAACGAGCAGCTCACCAAGAAATGGTTCCCGCTCGTGTTCACGCTGTTCGTCTTCATCCTCGTCACGAACCTGATCGGCTACATCCCGTTGCCGGTCAACTCGGAGAACACCTTCAAAGTGTTCGGCGCGAGCATCCCGTCGTTTCAGATCTACGCCGCCGACACGAACGTGGCGGTGCCGCTGATGCTCGCGCTCGGCGTGTTCATCGCCTACAACGTCGAAGGAGTGCGCACACACGGAGCGCTCGGCTACCTGAAAAGCCTGATCCCAGCGGGCGTCCGCGGGCCAATGCTGATCCTGATCTTCCCGCTGGAGATCCTCTCGAACTTCATCCTGCGCCCGCTCTCGCTGACGATCCGGCTGTGGGCGAACCTGCTCGCCGGGCACCTGCTGATCGACTTCATGGCCGGCACCCTGGCGGTGCTGCTCGGACTACAGCTGCTGGGCTGGCTGACCCTGCCGCTGGGCGTTCTCATCTATCTGTTCGAGGCCGTCCTGATCGCCGGCCTGCAGGCCTTCATCTTCGCAATCCTGACCGCCATCTACCTCGGTGGCGCCACCGCGACGAGCCACTAAACGCACTGACAAGGAGACCGATGCTGACTCACCTGATAGCAACCATTTCGATTCACCTCGGCGCGCCGGTGCTGGCCGCTGCCGAAGTGTCAAAGGAAGTCGGCGCCAACGCTGGTAAAGCGATCGCGCTCGGCGTGGGCGCGGGCGGCGGCGCCGCGGGCGCCGGTGCGGGCATCGGCATGCTGTTCGGCAAGGTGATCGAGGCCACCACGCGCCAGCCCGAGATGAAAGACGAGATCACCTCGATCCAGTGGCTCGGCTTCGCGCTCACCGAGGCGACCTTCTTCTACGGCCTGGTCGGCGGCTTCATCGCCTTCTTCCTATAGACCGCCATGCACGCGCTCACCGCCATCATCAGCAGTCCGCTCGCGAGCGAGTCCTGGCTGATCACGCCGAACGTCGGCCTGATGGTCTGGACGTTCGTCGTCTTCGGGATCTCGCTCTACATCCTGATCAAGGCCGTCTTCCCGCGCATCACCGCCGCGCTCGACGAGCGCCGCGCGACCATCGATGAGTCGATCGACCACGCCGAGCGCGTACGCGAGGAGGCGGATCACATCCTCGCCGAATACCGCGAGCGTCTGGCCGAGGCCAGGGCACAGTCCGAGGAGATCGTCCAGCGGGCCCGCCAGACCGCCGACTCGCATGAGCAGGAGGCCAAGGAGCGCGGGCGCCGGCTGCTGGCCGAGGCCGCCCAGCGCGCGGAACGTGACATCGAGGCGGCTACCGAGCGCGCGCTCGGTGACCTACGCAACGAGGTCGCCGACCTCACCGTGATGGCGACCGAGAAGGTCACGCGCAAGGCGCTCGACGAAGCCGACCAGCGGCGCCTGGTCCAGGAGGCGCTGAGCGAACTCGACTTCTCCGGGCTGTCATCGAGCGTGAACTGACGTGACATCGTCCGTCGAACACCACCCCGGCGCGCCCGCCCGGGTCTCCCCGGGAGGTGAGCGCTAGATGGAGGAGCTCGCCCAGGTGTACGCGCGCTCGCTGTTCGAGGTGGCGCGCGAGCACGCCAAGCTCGATGTGCTGCGCGAGCAGCTCGCCCAGTTCGCCGATGCGCTGGACGCAAACCGCCAGCTGGCGATGTTCTTCTTCTCGCCCTACTTCTCGAGCGAGGAGAAGCAGCAGGCGCTCGAACGCGCGATCGAGGGCGCCGAGGAGACCCTGCTGAACTTCCTGAAGGTGCTGATCGAAAACCAGCGCATGCCCGTGATATTCCGCATCCGTCAGGAGTATCAGCGCCTGTGGGACGAGGAGAATCGCACCCTGCCGGTCGAGGTCACGAGCGCGATCGCACTCGACCAGACCACCACGGAGAGCCTCGCGAGGACGATCGGCGAGCGCGCCGGGCGCAAGGTCACGCTCGAGGCGCGCGTGGACCCGGACATTCTCGGCGGCATCGTCGTGCGGGTCGGCAACTCGATCCTCGATGCCTCTATTCGCAACCGACTGGAGCAGCTGCGCAGGCACGTTGCCCAAGGAGCCTCTTAGTATCGGAGCCCGCCCTCCCGGCAGGCCCTCCCCCGAACCCCCTCCCATCATCGGGAGTGGGCAGGCCCTCCCCCGAACCCCCTCCCATAACGAGTTGAGGAAAAAGACATGCAGATAAATCCAGACGAGATCACCAGCATTCTCAAGAGCCGCATCGAGGGGCTCGACAGCGGCGCCGCCGAGCTGACCGAGGTCGGCACGGTGCTGTCGGTCGCCGACGGCATCGCGCGCCTGCACGGCCTGGAGAACTGCATGTCCTTCGAGATGATCGAGCTCCCGCACGGCGTCACCGGCCTGGCGCTGAACCTCGAGTCCGACAACGTCGGCGCCGTGCTGTTCGGCGAGTGGGAGCACATCAGCGAGGGCGACACCGCCAAGCGCACCGGTGAGCTGCTCGAGATCCCGGTCGGCGAGCAGCTGCTCGGACGGATCGTCGACCCGCTCGGGCGCCCGCTCGACGGCAAGGGAGACATCGCCCCCGGCGAGACCCGCCCGGCCGAGTTCAAGGCGCCCGGCGTGGTGCAGCGCCAGCCGGTCAAGCAGCCGATGCAGACCGGCCTGAAGGCGATCGACGCGATGATCCCGATCGGCCGCGGCCAGCGCGAGCTGATCATCGGCGACCGCCAGACCGGCAAGACCGCGATCGCGATCGACACGATCATCAACAACAAGGACTCAGACGTCGTGTCCGTCTACGTCGCGATCGGCCAGCGCATGTCCACCGTGGTGGCGCTCGCGCAGACGCTCGATGAATACAACGCGCTCGACAACACGATCATCGTGGCCGCGTCCGCCGACGAGGCGGCGCCGATCAAGTACATGGCGCCGTATGCGGGCTGCGCGATGGGCGAGCACTTCCTCTACAACGGCCGCCATGCCCTGTGCGTGTACGACGATCTCACCAAGCACGCCTATGCCTACCGCCAGATGTCGCTGCTGCTGCGCCGCCCGCCCGGGCGCGAGGCCTATCCGGGTGACGTCTTCTACCTGCACTCGCGCCTGCTCGAGCGCGCGGTCAAGCTCAACGACGAGCTCGGCGGCGGCTCCTTGACGGCGCTGCCGATCATCGAGACCCAGGCCGGCGACGTGTCGGCATACATCCCGACGAACGTGATCTCGATCACCGACGGCCAGATCTTCCTGGAGTCCAAGCTGTTCAACTCGGGCGTGCGCCCGGCGATCAACGTCGGCATCTCGGTCTCGCGCGTCGGCGGCAACGCGCAGCTCGGGCCGATGAAGAAGGTCGCCGGCCGGATCAAGCTCGAGCTCTCGCAGTACCGCGATCTCGAGGCCTTCGCCCAGTTCGGCTCGGATCTCGATGCCGACACGCAACGAACGCTCGCGCGCGGCGAGCGGCTGGTGATGACGCTCAACCAGCACGAGCGCGCGCCGCTGCCCGTCGAGGACCAGACGATCCAGATCTACGCCGCCACCAACGGGTTCCTCGACCGCCTGAACGTCGATCGTGTCGAGGAGTTCCTGCTCGAGCTGACCGAACGCATGCACGCCGAGCACGCCGAGCTGCGTGCCAAGATCGCCGCCGGCGACTGGTCGGAGGAGACGCAGACTGCCCTGCACGACGCGGTCGCGGCGTTCGCACAGGACTTTGGCTACGACCTCGACGAGGAGGGCCAGCCGCTCGAGGACGCCGCGCCTCTCGCGAGCAAACGCGACGAGGGCTCCGCGCTCCAGGCCGAGCCAGAGCAGGAGGCCGCGGCGGCGGCCTAGGCCCGCCGGCGGAGCACGATCATGGCCTCTCAGCGCGACGTCAAGAACAAGATCGCCTCGGTGAAGAACATCCAGAAGATCACCCGCGCGATGGAGATGGTCGCGGCCGCTCGCCTGCGCCGGGCCGAACAGCGAATCGAGGTTCTGCGTCCCTATGCCAACGCGATCAGGCGCATGACCCGCCAGGCGGCCCAGGCGGCCGGCGCAGCCGAGGCGGCGCGCATCCCGCTGCTGGCCGAGCACGACTCCGAGCAGCGCGCCGCGCTGCTGCTCGTGACCGGCGACCGCGGTCTCGCGGGCGCGTTCAACTCGCAGATCATCCGCGCCGGGATCCGCCTCTCCGGCGAGCTTGCGGGCGAGCACGTGGACAGCGTCTGGTACGCGACCGGACGGCGCGGCGCCTCATCGATCACGTTCCGCGGCTATGACCTGCAGGGGAGCTACACCGGCTTCACCGATAGACCCGCCTACGCGGACGCGCGCGCGATCGCCGCCGATTTGATGAGCGCCTATAGCGAGGGCCGCGTCGATCGTGTGGACATGCTCTACAACGCCTACGTCTCGCCGCTCACGCAGACCGTCACCCACGAGCGGCTGCTGCCGCTCTCGCACGCCACGATCGCCGGCGAGCAGGAGAGCGAGGGCGCCGAGGAGGCGGCAGTAGTCCACCGGCGCGCGCCGGTGGACTACGAGCCCGATCCCGAGAAGATCCTCACGAGGCTCGTCCCCGACTACGTCGAGACCTCGATCTTCCGCGCGCTCGTCGAGTTGACCGCCGGATTCTTCGGGGCGCAGATGACCGCGATGCGAAGCGCTTCGGAGAACGCCGGGGAAATCATCACCGACTACACGCTGCAGATGAACCGTGCGCGCCAGGCCGAGATCACACAGGAGATCATGGAGGTGGTGGCAGGGGCCGAGGGATTGAGCTGAGGCGGCCGGCGGGCTGCGCAATACTGCGTCCTCACCAACCGCATCCGGTCGGCGCCGGCCCGCGCAGGTCGCGCGCCACGCTCGATGGGTCCGTGTCTTGCTTGTCCCGCGACCGCCTCGGACGCTCAGACCACAAAGATTTCGATTGAGACCGACATTCTGAGAGAGACAGGAGAATCGCCACAATGGATGCCAGCACCGCCACCGAGCCGAGGGGCACGCCCGAGGAGTCGATGAGCAATCAGCAGTCCACCAATGGAGGCCCGGGCGGGCGCAACGTCGGGCGCATCGAGGAGATCCAGGGCGTCGTCATCGAGGCGGTGTTCAGCGAGCGCCTGCCTGAGATCAATCACGCGATCACCGTCGCCCGCCCCGCGGCCGGGGCCGACGAGGAGGCGCCGGGGATCAGTGCCGAGGCGGGCGGGGATTTGCTCGTGTGCGAGGTCCAGCAGCACCTCGGCGACGACCGTGTGCGCGCCGTTGCGATGGACACCACCGACGGCCTCGCGCGGGGCGCTGAGGTGATCGACACCGGCGCCCCGATCACGGTCCCGGTCGGCGAGGCCACGCTCGGGCGCATCTTCAACCTGCTCGGCGAACCGATCGACTTCGGCGCGGAGCTTCCCAGCGGCATCGAGCGCCGCAGCATCCACCAGGAGGCGCCGCGCGCCGATGACCTGACACCGACGGCCGAAATGTTCGAGACCGGCATCAAGGTCATCGACCTGCTCGCCCCGTACGCCAAGGGCGGCAAGACCGGACTGTTCGGCGGAGCCGGCGTCGGCAAGACCGTGCTGATCCAGGAGCTGATCCACAACCTGGCCAAGGAACACGGCGGCCTGTCCGCGTTCTGCGGCGTCGGCGAGCGCTCGCGCGAGGGCAACGACCTGTGGCTCGAGATGAAGGAGTCGGGCGTGCTCGAGAAGACCATGCTCGTGTTCGGCCAGATGAACGAGCCGCCCGGCGCGCGCATGCGCGTCGCCCTGTCCGGCCTGACGATGGCCGAATACTTCCGCGACAAGGGTCAGGACGTGCTGCTGTTCATCGACAACATCTTCCGCTTCGTCCAGGCCGGCTCCGAGGTCTCGGCGCTGCTCGGGCGGATGCCCTCGCAGGTCGGCTACCAGCCGACGCTCGAGACCGAGATGGGCCAGCTGCAGGAGCGCATCACCTCGACGCGCGAGGGCTCGGTCACCTCGGTGCAGGCGATCTACGTGCCCGCCGACGATCTCACCGATCCGGCGCCCGCCTCCGTGTTCGCCCATCTCAACGCCACCACCGTGCTCTCGCGCGCGATCTCCGAGAAAGGCATCTATCCGGCGGTCAACCCGCTCGAATCGACCTCGACGATCCTCAAGGCCGACATCCTCGGCGAGGAGCACTTCCGCGTGGCCAACCGCGTCAAGGAGATCCTGCAGCGCTACAAGGAGCTGCAGGACATCATCGCGATCCTCGGCATCGACGAGCTCTCCGACGAAGACAAGCTCACCGTGCAGCGCGCGCGGCGGATCGAGCGCTTCCTCTCACAGCCGTTCTTCGTGGCCGAAGAGTTCACCGGCACCCCCGGCGCCTACGTGCGCATCGAAGAGACGATCAGGGGCTTCGACGAGATCATCGAGGGCAAGCACGACGACGTCCCCGAGAGCGCCTTCTTTTTGAAGGGCACGATCGACGAGGTCGTAGCGGCCGCCAACAAGAGCTGAACATGCGCACGAAGTTTCCCGCCGAAGTGCTCACGCCCGAAGGCGAGGTGTTCGCCGAGGACATCGAGATGCTCTCGACCGTCACCACCGTCGGCTCGATCGGCATTCTCGCCAACCACGAGCCGCTGCTTGCGACGCTCGAGCCGACCGAGCTGCGGCTGTACCGGTCGGACGAGGAGATCGTGCGCTTCGCGGCCGCCGAGGGCTACCTGCAGTTCGCCGAGAACCGGGCGCTGGTGCTGGTCGAGGAAGCGATCGCCCCGGACCAGCTCGATCGCCAAGCGCTGCAGACCAAGCTATCCGAGGCACAGGCCGCCGCCGAGAGCGCCGCGGAAGGCAGCGAGCGCCAGGCGCGCGCGCTGCGCGACGTGCGCCGCTACCGAGCGTTCCTGGCGGCCGCGCAGTAGCCTCCGTGGCTGGTCTCAGCCCATGCGTCGTGTAACCGTCTCGTTGTCGGCCGTGGCCCGCCGGCCGTCGGCACCGGTAGCCTTCTGCGGCCTATGAACGCGGCGCGCGAGCCAATCGCAGTGATCGGCACCGGCTATGTCGGCCTGGTGACCGCTGTCGGCTTCGCCGAGCTCGGCAGCGATGTGTGGTGCGTGGACATCGACACCGAGAAGATCGCGCGTCTGTGCGCCGGCGAGGTGCCGATCTACGAGCCCGGCCTTGGCGAGCTGCTCGCGCGCAACAAGCGCCGGCTCCACTTCACGACAGAGCTCGCGTCGGCGCTCGAGGCCGCGCGGCTGCTGTTCGTAGCGGTGGGCACCCCGCCCACGCACTCCGGCGATGCCGACCTCGCGGCGGTCAACGCGGTCGTCGAGGAGATGCCGGACTCCGCCGAGCATGCGCTCGTGATGAAGTCGACGGTGCCATGCGGCACGGGCGCGACGATCCAGCGCACGCTGCGCGAGCGGAGCAAGTCGGGGATGGCGTACGTGTCGTGTCCCGAGTTCCTCAAGGAGGGCTCCGCCGTCAAGGACTTCCTGCATCCCGATCGCGTGGTCGTCGGCGATAACCGCGACTGGGCGGGCGAAGCCGTCGTCGAGCTGTACCGGCCGCTGCTCGGCGCCAGCTACGGCGGCGCGGGCAGCGGCGAGCTCGTTCGAACCGACGTCGCCAGCGCCGAGATGATCAAGCTTGCCGCCAACGCCTTCCTGGCCACGAAGATCTCCTTCATCAACGAGATCGCCAACGTCTGCGAGGAGACTGGGGCGGATGTGATCGAGGTGGCGCGTGGGGTGGGGCTCGATGAGCGCATCGGCCCGCGCTTCCTGCAGGCCGGGATCGGCTACGGGGGCAGCTGCTTCACCAAGGACGTGAGCGCGCTCAAGTTGTTGGCGGCCAACTCGGGCTACCACTTCCAGCTGCTCAACTCCGTGATCGAGGTCAACGAGCTGCAAAAGCGGCGCGTGGTCTCAAAGCTGCAGCGCCACGTGGGCCAGCTCGCCGGCCGGCGCATCGGCCTGCTCGGCTTGGCCTTCAAGCCTGAGACCGACGACATGCGCGGAGCGTCCTCGCTCGTGCTCGCCGCGCGCCTGCTCGCGGAGGGCGCAGAGGTCAGCGCGTATGACCCTGTGGCCGAGGACGAGGCGCGCAAGCTGATGCCGCAGCTCTCCTATCGCGACGCGGCGCTCGACGCGGTGAGGGACGCCGACGCGGTGGTGCTCGTGACCGAGTGGAAGGAGCTGCGCGAGCTCGACTGGAACGAGGTCGCGCGCGCGATGCGCGGTATCGTCGTGATCGACGGTCGCAACGCTCTCGACGCCGACGCGGTGCGGGCCGCAGGACTCCTGTACGAAGGCATCGGGCGCGGCTCGCAGGCTCGTTCCAGCCAGCCCACCGCGCTCGCGGACGCGGGGACGCGGGGGGGCGCGAGAGGACCGGAAGAGAGGACAGTCGCGCCCCGAGCCGGCACGAGCCGGGCGGGCGGACTCGGCTGATGCAAGCCGTGATCCTGGTCGGGGGCGAGGGCACCCGCCTGCGCCCACTCACCTCGACCGTGCCCAAGCCGGTCGTCCCGCTCGTGGACCGGCCGTTCATCGCGTTCATGCTCGAATGGCTGAAGACCCACGGCATCGACGACGTGATCATGTCCTGCGGCTTTCTCGCCACGAGCGTACGCAACGTGCTCGGCGACGGCTCGGGCGTGGGCGTCAGGCTGCGCTACGTCGAGGAGCCCGACCCGCGCGGCACCGCCGGGGCGCTGAAGTTCGCCGAGCGCCTGCTCGACGAACGCTTTCTGATGCTCAACGGCGACGTGCTCACCGACATCGACCTGACAGGCCAGATCGCGCAACACGAGCGCACCGGCGCCAGGGCCACGCTCGCGCTCGCGCCCGTGCGCGATCCCAGCACCTACGGTCTCGTGCACCTGCACGCCGACCGCTCGGTCAAGGACTTCCTCGAGAAGCCCAGCCCCGACCAGATCGACACGAACATGATCAGCGCCGGTGTCTATGTGCTGCAGCGCGAGATCCTCGAGCTCGTGCCCCCCGACCGGAACGTCTCGATCGAGCGTGAGGTCTGGCCCGCGCTGATCGGCAACGGCCTCTACGGCTTTCCGGTCAACGCCTACTGGCTGGACATCGGCACGCCCGAGCGCTACCTGCAGGGCACCTTCGACATCATCGAGGGCAACGTCGAGACCGCCGTGCGCGCCCGTCTGGGCGACAGCTGGCTGGCGGTTGACGCCGGCGCCGAGCTGCACGGCCGCGCGATCCCGCCCGCCGTGATCGAGCGCGGCGCCCACGTCGCCCCCGGAGCCCATGTCGGCAGCCTGGTCGTGCTTGGCCGCGACGTGCGCGTCGGCGCGGGCAGCACCGTCGAGCGCTCCGTCCTGCTCAGCGGCGCCGAGATCGGAACCGGCTGCACGCTGCGCGACTGCGTCGTCGCCGCCGGCTGCCGCGTCGGGGATCGCACTCGCGTGGAGGGCGGCGCCGTGCTCGGCGAGGGCGTCACCGTCGGAGCAGACAACACGATCGCCCGGGGGGCGCGTATCTTCCCTAATGTCACCCTGCCCGACGGCGCGATCAAGTTTTGAGCGAGCGCCCGCGGGCCGTGCACGAGGCCAGCCGGCCCGCCGCGCGAACCGCGACCCAGACCACCAACCCGACCAGTTTCCAAGGCGACAGGAGGCGAGCAGATGACTGACGCAAGCGAGGCGGTCGCCACGCCGGTGGACGAACAGGGTGCGCTCTCGCGCGAGGCGATCGCGCGCGTGGACGTGTCGCACGAGCTCGATGACGTGCTCGCGCTGCCCGAGCAGCTGCGCGACGCGCTCTGGCGCGTGGAGTCGGCGATCATGCCCGACTGGGATACCCCCGCGGGGCTCGTGGTCGCCGGCATGGGCGGCTCGGCGATCGGCGGCGCGCTCGCGCGCGCCGCGCTCGGCGATCACGCCTCGCGCCCGATCTTCGTCACACGCGCCTACGGCCTGCCGCCGTGGACCATGCCCGACACGATGGTCCTGTGCGCCAGCTACTCCGGCGAAACCGAGGAGACGCTCGCCTGCTACGAGTCCGCCGGCGCGCTCGGCGCCAAGCGCGCCGTCGTCACCACCGGCGGGCGTTTGGCCGAGCTCGCGCGCGCCGATGGCGTGCCCGTGATCCCGCTGCCCGCGGGCTTCCAGCCGCGCGCCGCGGTCGCCTACGTGACGGTCGCCGCGCTCGAGGTGGCCGCGCTGTCCGGCGCCGGCCCGCGTCTCACCTCCGAGATCGACGTCACCGCCTCGCACACCGAGCAGCTCGTCAACGAGTGGGGCCCCGACGCGCCCGAGGACTCGCTCGCCAAGTCGATCGCGCGCGGGCTGCTCGGCACGACGCCGGTTATCGCCGGCGCCGGCCTGACCGCCCCGATCGCCTACCGCTGGAAGACGCAGATCAACGAGAACGCCAAGCTGCCGTGCTTCTCCCACGAACTGCCCGAGCTCGACCACAACGAGCTAGTCGGCTGGGAGGGCGCTCCGACCGTCGGCCGTTTCTCAGCGGTGTTCCTGGATGACTCCGACCTGCACCCGCGCGTGAAGGCGCGCATGGAACTGACGGAGCGGCTGATCGCCCCATATGCGGCGACCGTGTTTCGGCCGCAGACGCGCGGCCAGACCTCGGTGGAGCGAGTCATCTCGCTGGTGCTGCTCGGCGATCTCGTCTCGATCTACCTCGCTGTGCTGCGCGGGGTCGACCCCACGCCGGTGAAAGCGATCGACGAGCTCAAGGCCGCGCTGGCCAGCAGCTGAGGCGGTCGTCGACGCGACCCTGGTCCGGGTACGCGCGGTGGGGTGTACCCGGACTCAAAGGCGTGCCCCGGCATGGGGGTGTGCCCGGCACGCGATATGCAGCTGACGCAAAGCGTAAAAGCATGGTGAGAATGATGTGAAGGCGCCCAAGGGGTGTGTTCTATTTTTCTTGGGACGGTGCGCTTATGTATCTACGATTTCCGGTTGCGTATCGCAATTGCTATACCGAAGTTTTCTCGATAGGCATGCACGAGGAGCCGATACGCATGCACGAGGAGCCATTGATGTTTGAGCGATACTTTGGCTATACGCTGGCCATAGCGAAGCAGCTGCGCTGTGATACCGTCCGAACCGGCCGAGGAGCGCTGCGACGGGCCGCCATCCGCCACGCTCGGCCAGCCTCTCTGTAGCAAGGGCGCTCATCTGACCGGACAGGAGGTTTCGTCATGTCAGCAATGACCCCCACCGCCGCACGCGGGAAGACCACCACCCCGCGCAACACCGACTTCAACGTCGCTGATCTTTCCCTCGCAGAGTTCGGGCGCAAGGAGATACGGCTCGCCGAGCACGAGATGCCCGGCCTGATGGCCGTCCGAGCCGAGTACGCCGAGGCCCAGCCGCTCGCGGGCGCCCGCATCACCGGATCGCTGCACATGACGATCCAGACCGCGGTGCTGATCGAGACGCTGACCGCGCTCGGCGCGCAGGTGCGCTGGGCCAGCTGCAACATCTTCTCGACCCAGGACCACGCCGCCGCCGCCGTGGCCGTCGGCTCCGCAGGCACCCCGGAGGAGCCGCGCGGCGTGCCCGTGTTCGCGTGGAAGGGCGAGACGCTCGAGGAGTACTGGGCGTGCACCGAACGCGCCCTGCGCTGGCCCGACGCCGATCAGAGCGGCGCGGCCGACGGCACCGCCAACGGAGCGCCCGGTCTCGGCTCGGCCGGCCCCAACATGATCCTCGACGACGGCGGCGACGCGACGCTGCTCGTGCACAAGGGCGCGCAGTTCGAGCGCGCCGGCGCCGCCCCCGATCCCGCCGGGGCAGACTCGCATGAGCTGCAGATCGTGCTCGCGCTGCTCGAGCGCTCGCTGAACGAGGATGCCGAGCGCTGGACGAAGATCGCCGCGGGCATCGAAGGCGTCACCGAGGAGACCACCACCGGCGTGCACAGGCTGTACGAGATGGCGCAGGCCGGCGAGCTGCTGTTCCCCGCAATCAATGTCAACGACTCGGTCACCAAGTCGAAGTTCGACAACCTCTACGGCTGCCGGCACTCGCTCGTCAACGGCATCAACCGCGCCACCGACGTGATGATCGGGGGCAAGATGGCCGTCATCTGCGGCTTCGGCGACGTCGGCAAGGGCTGCGCGGAGTCGCTGCGCGGCCAGGGGGCGCGCGTGGTGATCACCGAGATCGACCCGATCTGCGCGCTGCAGGCCGCGATGCAGGGCTACCAGGTCAAGACGCTCGACGACGTCGTCGGCGAAGGCGACATCTTCGTGACCGCCACTGGCAACAAGGACATCATCACCGCCGAGCACATGGCGCGCATGAAGCACCAGGCGATCGTCGGCAACATCGGACACTTCGACAACGAGATCGACATCGCGGGGCTGGCGCAGGTACCCGGCATCAACAAGATCAACATCAAGCCGCAGGTTGACGAGTGGGTGTTCCCCGACGGCCACGCGATCATCCTGCTGTCCGAGGGCCGCCTGCTGAACCTCGGCAACGCCACTGGGCATCCGAGCTTCGTGATGAGCAACTCCTTCACCAACCAGGTGATCGCCCAGATCGAGCTCTACACCAAGAACGACCAGTACGAGCGGTCCGTTCACGTGCTGCCGAAGCACCTCGACGAGAAGGTCGCGCGCCTGCACCTCGACGCGCTCGGCGTTCGGCTCACGCAGCTGACGCCCGAGCAGGCCGCCTACCTCGGCGTGCCGGCGGACGGCCCGTACAAGCCCGACCACTACCGCTACTAGACCGGGCGGCCGCGGCGCGCGATCCGATAGCTTGCCGCTCAATGAGAGCAATGGTCCTCGCCGCCGGCCTCGGCACGCGCCTGCGGCCGCTCACGAACGAGATCACCAAGCCGATGGTCCCCGTGCTCGACCGGCCGGTGATGGCACACATCATCGACCTGCTCGACCGCCATGGATTCGACCAGACGATCGCCAACCTGCACTGGTTCCCCGACTCGATCCGCGAGCACTTCGGCGACCGGCTCTCGTATCGCTACGAGCCCGAGCTGCTCGGCACGGCCGGGGGCGTGCGCGCCTGCGCCGAGTTCTTCGGCGGCGAGCCGTTTCTGGTGATCTCGGGCGACGCGCTTACCGATATCGACCTGCAGGCGCTCGCCGCCAGGCACCGCGAAGCCGCCGGCATCGCCACGCTGGCCGTCAAGAAAGTCCCCGACACGCGCGAGTTCGGCGTTGTCCTGCACGATCGCAACGGGCGCATCACCGGCTTTCAGGAGAAGCCGCGCCCTGACGAAGCGCTCTCGGACCTCGGCAACTGCGGCATCTACGTGTTCTCGCCCGAGATCTTCGACTACTTTCCGGAGCGCCCGTTCGTGGACTGGGCCCAAGACGTGTTCCCGACGCTGCTCGCCGAAGGCGTCCCGTTTCACATCCACGAGATCCGCGAGTACTGGAACGACGTCGGCTCGCTCGCAGAGCTGCGCCAAGGGACCTTCGACGCGCTGCGCGGCGAGCTGCACCTGGAGATCGACGGCAGCGAGCGCCAGCCCGGCGTGATCGTCGCCGGCGACACGCAGCTGCCCGCCGACGCCGAGATCGAGGGACCTGCGTGGCTCGGGCGGGATGTGACGATCGCGCCCGGGGCTCGCCTGATCGGACCGGTCGTCCTGGGTGACAGCGCCAGCATCGGCGCCCGTGCCCAGCTGCGCGAGACGATCGTGTTTCCCGGCACCGAGCTTTCGCCCGAGTCGATCCTGATCGGCGCGATCTGCGGTCACGCCGGGATCCTCGCGAGCGTGCGCCCGCGCGCACTGCAGCATCGGTCCGTCGGGCGTTAGCCTTCGCGGTCCGGTTCGTCCCTCCGGTGGGCTGTCACGGCCGTCCGGCGGGCTGTCGAGACGGCCCGGCGAACGGCGCGCGCGCGCGCGCGTGCGTGCGCGAGCGGGCGTCGTAAACTCAGCGACATAACTGTCCTCCAGACACGGCCGAGCGCCCCGGTCGCGGGCGCGCGCCGTTCGCGCCGCCCGGCCGACCCATCAGGGCTGCTCGACCGCACGATACGAACGGAGCCTGCGATGCAGATCGACGTCAAGGGTCGCAATATCCAGGTCAGCGAGCAGCTGCGCGAGCGTCTGCAGCGTCGCCTGGCCAAGATCTCAAAGCAGGTGTCCGAGCTGGCCCGGCTCGAGGTCGAGCTCTACGAAGAGCGCAATCCCTCGATCGCCGACTGCCAGGTGGCCGAGGCGACCCTGTACCTGAAGGGCACCACGCTGCGCGCCCGCGACGCTTCGCCCGAGATGGACCATTCGCTGAAGCTGGTCGTCGATGAGCTGGCGCGCCAGGTCAAGCGCCACCGCGTCAAACGGCGCCATCGCCGCGACGGCCATGCCGCCGCGGCCGAAGCGGGCGCGGCCGAAGCAGGGGCGGCCGAGGCGGGGGCGGCCGAGGCGGGGGCGGCCGAGGCGGGCGCGGTCGAGGCAGGGGCGGCCGACGCAGGGGCGGCGGAATAGACGCTGGGGCTGGGTATCGGGGCCATTGCCGGGATTAGCATGCCGCCACGGCCGAAGCCTTGCGCGGCGCCCGGCGCCTCCGAATAGACGCTCCGGGCTGCCCACGCCCTCGGCGGCGCCGGGCAGCTAACCTGAGGGCGTGTCTCCATCGCTGCTCGATCGCGCGCTCAACGTAGGCGAGGCCAAGAAGTTCAAGACCTACCAGAAGCGCGTCGCCCTGATCAACGCCTTCGAGCCAGAGCTCGAGCTCGAGTCCGACGCCGAGCTGCGAGAGCGGATGGACGCGCTGCGCGAGCGCGCGGCCGAAGGGGAGTCGCTCGAGCAGCTGCTGCCCGAGTGCTTTGCGATCGTGCGCGAGACCGGCAAGCGCACGCTGGCGATGCGCCACTTCGACGTGCAGCTGATCGGCGGCATGGTCCTGCACGACGGCTGCATCGCCGAGATGAAGACCGGCGAGGGCAAGACGCTCACGGCCACGCTCGCCGTCGTGCTCAACTCGCTCGCGGTGCGCGATCCCGGCCCCGACCCCGACGAGGGCCCACGCGAGCGGCGCGGCGTCCACGTGGTCACCGTCAACGACTACCTGGCTCGTCGCGACGCCGAATGGATGAGCCCGATCTACGACGCGCTCGGGGTGTCGGTCGGCGTGATCGAGAACCTGCAGCCCTACGAGGAGAAGCACGCTGCCTACGCCTGCGACGTCGTCTACGGCACCAACTCCGAGTTCGGCTTCGACTACCTGCGCGACAACATGGCCAAGGACCTCTCCGAAAAGGTCCAGCGCGGCCACTACTTCGCGATCGTCGATGAGGTCGACAACATTCTCATCGATGAGGCCCGCACGCCGCTGATCATCTCGGGCGCCCCCGAACAGGCGGCCGACCTGTACGTGAAGTTCGCCCGCCTGGCGCCGCAGCTGAAGTCCGGCAAAACGCCCGACGGCATGGATCCCCGCATGAAGAAGCAGTTCGTGGCCGAGTTCGACTACGAGCCGGACGAGAAGCAGAAAACGGTGGCGATCACCGAGCAGGGCGTCGCCAAGGCCGAGCGCTTCCTGGGCATCGACCACCTCTATCGCGCCGAGAACGGGCATCTGGTCAACCACCTGATCCAGGCGCTGCGCGCCGAGTCGCTGTACAAGCGCGAAGTCAACTACGACGTGATCGACGGCGAGGTCAAGATCATCGACGAGTTCACGGGTCGCATCCTCGACGGCCGGCGCTGGTCCGAGGGCCTGCACCAGGCGGTCGAGGCGAAGGAGGGCGTCGCGATTAAGGAGGAGAACCAGACGCTCGCGACAATTACCTATCAGAACTTCTTCCGCCTGTACGACAAGCTCGCGGGCATGACCGGCACGGCTCTGACCGAGGCCACCGAGTTCATGAAGATCTACGAGCTGCCGGTCGTGCAGGTGCCGACGAACATGCCGATGGTTCGCGACGACCGCAACGACCAGGTCTACAAGACCAAGGAGGGCAAGTGGACCGCGGTCGTCAAAGAGATCATCGCGCGCCACGAAAATGGCCAGCCGGTGCTCGTCGGCACGATCTCGGTCGAGGTCTCGGAGCTGCTCTCCGAGCGGCTCACCAAGCGCGGGGTCACCCACTCGGTGCTCAACGCCAAGCCCGAGCACGCGGCGCGCGAGGCCGAGGTCGTCGCCGAGGCGGGAGCGCCCGGCGCGGTCACGATCGCCACCAACATGGCCGGCCGCGGCGTCGACATCAAGCTCGGCGGCAATCCCGAACACCTCGCTCGCCTGCAGCTCGCCAAGGAGGGCATCGAGCCCGACGCCGAAGGCTATGAGGAGCGCCTGGCCGCCACCACGGCCGAGATCGAGCCCCGCGTCGCCGCCGATCGCGAACGCGTGACGGCCGCCGGCGGCCTGTTCATCTGCGGCACCGAGCGCCACGAGTCGCGCCGCATCGACAACCAGCTCCGCGGCCGCTCCGGCCGTCAGGGCGACCCTGGCGAGAGCCGCTTCTTCCTGTCGGCCGAGGACGATCTCGTGAGGCTGTTCGCGGGCGATCGCATCTACCGGATCCTCGACAAACTCGGCGGCGTCGACGACGAGGGCAACGAGGAACCGATCGAGGCGGGCATGCTCTCCAAGCAGATCGAGAAAGCCCAGAAGAAGGTGGAGGAACAGAACTTCCTGATCCGCAAACGCGTGCTCGAGTACGACGACGTGATGAACGAGCAGCGCCGCGTCGTCTACCGCTATCGCGACGGCGTGCTCGAAGGCGAGAGCATCGGCGAGGAGGCGCGCGAGCAGGTCGAGGGGGTGCTGGAGCGCACGATCGCCCAGTACACGCCCGGCGACTACGTCGAGGACTGGGACCTCGACGGGCTGTTCGTCGCGCTCGGGCAGTTCTTCCCGGTCGACCTCGACGACGAGGATCTCGCCCCGGACACAGCCGACCGCGACTCCCTGACAGGGCGCGTCGGCGAGCTCGCGCTCGAACGCTACAACGCGCGCGAGGCCGAGCTCGGCGAGGAGCTGATGGGCGCGCTCGAGCGCTTCCTGCTGCTGCAGACCATCGATGAGCGCTGGCAGGAGCATCTCTTCGACATGGACTATCTGCGCGAGGGCATCCACCTGCGCGGCTTCGCCCAGATCGATCCGCTCGTCGCCTACAAGAACGAGGCCTTCGACCTGTTCGGCGATCTGATGAACAGCATCTGGGCCGACTACACGCGCATGATCTTCAACGTCCAGGTCAACGTCGAAGGCCAGAACGGCGGCTCCGGTCCGGGCGGGGCGGGTCGGCCTCCAATCCCTGCCTTTGCCGCCGGCGGCAGCGCCACGCAGGCCGGCCGCGTCTCCTACTCGGGCGGAACCTCGCTCGCGGGCGCGGGCGCGATGGCGGCGGCGGCCGCCGCGGCCGCGGGCGAAGGCAGGCAAGCCGAAGACGGCGCGGTGCTCGAAGGCGAAGCCCAGGCCATGGCCGCGCCTGTGATCGAGCAGCGTGTCGTTGACGAGGAGCACCAGGTCGGTCGCAACGACCCGTGCTGGTGCGGCAGCGGGAAGAAGTTCAAGAAGTGCCACGGCGCCTAGGGGTGTGTTGTCTCGGAGCACGCTCTGAGCGGCGACGCGTTGAGCTGGACCGGCCACCCGCCTGATAGCGTGAGAGCATGGCCACGACCGCTCCGAGCGACTCCACGCCTCAGCGCCTGGCCGCGATCCGCGAGCAGCTGCAGCTGTTAGCGGACTACCTTTGACCCGGCTGCGCTGGGCCAGCGCGTCGCGGCGCTCGAGTCGCAGATGGGCGAGCAGAGCTTCTGGGAGGACTCCGAGCGCGCGGCTGCGGTGTCGGCCGAGCACGCCCGTGCCTCCAAGCGCCTGCAGAGCTTCGACGCGCTGCGTTCGGACATCGAGGATCTCGACGGCCTGGTCGAGATGGCCGCGGAGGATGCGTCGCTGCAGGCCGAGGTCGATGAGCAGATCGCATCGGTCGAGCGGCGTCTGGAAGCGCTCGAGGAGCAGCGCCTGTTCTCGGGCCCGTACGACTCCGGCGACGCGCTCGTCAGCGTCAACGCCGGCGCCGGCGGCACCGATGCGCAGGACTGGGCCGAGATGGTGCTGCGCATGGAGATGCGCTGGGCCGAGTCGCGTGGCTTCAAGGTTGAGCTGCTGGAGGCCAGCCCGGGGGAGGAGGCCGGCATCAAGTCGGCCACCTTCGAGGTCTCCGGGGAGAACGCCTACGGTCTGTTCGCGGCCGAGCGCGGGGTTCACCGGCTGGTCCGCTTGTCGCCGTTCGACTCCGCCCACCGCCGCCAGACGAGCTTCGCGGGTGTCGAGGTCGCGCCGGTCGTGCCGGCGGCCGCGGGCGAGCTCGAGATCGACGAGGACGATCTGCAGGTTGACACCTACCGGGCCTCGGGCGCCGGGGGACAGCATGTCAACAAGACCGACTCCGCCGTGCGCATCACCCACCGGCCGACCGGCATCGTCGTCCAGTGTCAGAACGAGCGCTCGCAGTCCTCAAACCGCGCCACGGCGATGGCGATGCTGCAGGCCAAGTTGCTCGAGCGCCGCGAGCGCGAACGGGCCGAGGAGATCGCCCGCGAGAAGGGCGAGGCGCAGGACGTCAACTTCGGCTCGCAGATCCGCTCCTACGTCACCCATCCGTACTCGCTCGTCAAGGACCACCGCACGAACTTCGAGATGGGCGACGTCCAGCGCGTATTCAACGGCGATCTCGACGGGTTCGTGCGCGCGTATCTGCTGCAGACCGCCGCGGCCAGCTCGCCGGCGTAGGGGGCATCGTTTTGGGGTCCTCGGCCGGCCGTCGCACGAGCTGTCAGAGCGCCGGCGCACTGCCTCCTCGGGCGGCCATCGCATGCGCCGCAAGAACGCCTCCCGAGCCGTAAGAAGTCGGTGCACGCCATCGCAGCTGTGCACGCCATCGCGAGCCGTGGCTGTTAGCGGATACGCTACCATTGATACATGGCGTACAACAAGGAGGTCGCCGGCGAGCTGATTCGCGACATCCGTCGCCGCAGCGGCTTGCGCCAGGCGGAGCTGGCCCGGCGAGCGGGGCTGCCTCGGTCGGTCGTGAGCGCGTATGAGCACGGCCATCGCCAACCCGGCGTCGATGCGGTCGCCCGCCTCGCAGCTGCGGCTGGACTCGAGTTGAGAGTGGGCTCGCTTCCGTCGGTGGATCCGGACCGCGCGGGGCGCATCCTTGCCCAGGTGCTCGATCTCGCCGAGTCGCTGCCCGCGCGCCGGCGCGGACCGCTCGAATATCCGTCGCTGCGCGGCTTGCCTGGATGACCCGGCGCTTGCGTCGATGAGCCTGCTCGGGCGGCGGCTCTTGCACGTCCACGATGCGCTGGACCAAGCGGGACTGCCTCACGCATTCGGCGGCGCCATCGCGCTTGCGTACTGCACACAGGAGCCCCGTGGCACGCGCGATCTCGACGTCAATGTGTTCGTTCACCCTGGCCGGGCCGGTGAGGTATTCGCCGCGCTGCCAGACGCCGTCAGGGTCACCGATGCGTCCGTTACGACGGCAGAACGCGAGGGCCAGGTGAGGGTATGGTGGGATGAGACGCCGATCGACGTTTTCCTCGACGTTCACCGATTTCACGATGAGGTGGCCGACAGCGTGCGGCGCGTCGTGTTCGAGGGTCGCGAGATCCCCGTGGTGGGCTGCACAGCGCTCGCCGTGTTCAAGGCTCTGCTCGGTCGTACGAAGGACTGGGCCGACATCGAGGAGATGACCGGTGCGGGCGCGCTCGACTTCCCGCATGCGCGCGCCTGGGTCGAGCGGCTGCTCGGCTCGGAGAGTCCGGCTGCGCGCCGGCTCGCGTCCCTCTCCGGCGCCGACCAGCGTGAGCCTCCCGGCTGACCAGTTGAACGGGAGACGCCGGCCCGACCGCAGGACTAGCGCATCGGCTCGAGCGTCAGCGACAGATCAAGCGCCGGCGCGGAGTGGGTGAGGGCGCCCATCGAGATGAAGTCCACTCCGGTCAGGGCCCGTTCGCGCAGGCTTTCGAGCGTGACGTTTCCGCTCGCCTCGAGTGTCGCACGTCCCGCAACGCGGGCGACTGCGCTGCGCAGCTGCTCGATGGTCATATTGTCGAGCAACAACCGGGGCGCGCCGGCCGCGAGCGCCTGGTCGATCTCGTTGACGTCGCGCACCTCGACCTCGAGAGTGTCCGCGAGCTGTGGCGCAGCCGCGCGGGTGCCCTCAACGGCCGCGGCGATCCCGCCCGCGGCAGCGATGTGGTTCTCCTTGATCAGGATCGCGTCGAACAGCCCGACACGATGGTTGCTCGCGCCGCCGGCCGCCACCGCTGCCTTCTCGAGGATCCGCAGGCCGGGCGTGGTCTTGCGCGTGTCCAGCACCGTGGCGCCCGTGCCCTGCACCGCCTCGGTGGCCCGCGCCGCCATCGTCGCCACGCCCGACAGATGGCCGAGGAAGTTCAGGGCCGTGCGCTCACCTGTGAGCAGCGCGCGGGCTGAGCCGGCGATCGACAGCACCGGACCGCCCTGCTCACGCCAGCGGCCCTCCTCGACCAGCCGCTCGCAGCGCGTTTCGGGATCGAGCTCGGCAAAGGTCGCTTCAGCCGCCTCGAGCCCGTAGACCATCCCGGGTGCCTTCTGGACGATCAGCCCGCGCGCGCGCGCATCGGGCGCCACCGTGGCGACGGTCGTGACATCCCCGGCGCCCACGTCCTCGTCGAGCGCTCGTCGCACGAGCGCGCGCAGCTCCTCTGGCGGCATCCCGGGACTCATCGTGACGCCAGCGTAGTGCGGCCGTAATGGACGAGGTCGTGTCGCATGCGCGTCGCGCTCTAGACGACGGACACCAGAGGCCGTGGCGCACGAGCGCGGGGATAGACTGGACAAGGTGCGGTCGCTGCCGATGATTCCGACCCCCCAGCCTCTGCCCGATCTGACGGCAGAGCAGATCGCCGAGCTGCACGACGAGGTTCGCGAGCTCGCGGCCGAGCGCCGCGCCGTGATCCTCGCCCACAACTACCAGGTCCCCGAGATCCAGGACGTCGCCGACTATGTCGGGGACTCGCTCGGGCTGTCGCGGCGGGCGGCTGCCAGCGACGGCGAGGTGATCGCCTTCTGCGGGGTGCACTTCATGGCAGAGACCGCCTCGATCCTGTGTCCCGGCAAGACCGTCCTGATCCCCGACCTAGACGCCGGCTGCTCACTCGCGGCCTCGATCGACGCGGACCAGCTCGCGGACTGGCGCGCCCAATATCCCGACGGGGTCGTCGTGATGTACGTCAACACGACCGCCGAGGTCAAGGCGCTGACCGACTACTGCTGCACGTCGGCCAACGCCGTCGATGTCGTGCGCCACATCTACGCGACCCACGGTGAGGACACCGAGATCCTGTTCGGGCCGGACATGTGGCTCGGCGCGTTCGTCGAGAAGGAGCTCGGCCGGCGCATGCACGTGTGGGACGGCGAGTGTCACGTGCACGCGGGCATCCGGCCGGCCGACATCGAGGCCACGCGCGCGGCCCACCCCGACGCCGACTTCCTGATCCACCCCGAGTGCGGCTGTGTCACGAGCGTGATGGAGTACGTTGCCGCCGGCGACATCTCCTCGGCCGGCGTTCACATGTTCTCGACCGGCGGCATGCTGCGCTACGCCGAACAGCTCGAGCGCGACGCCGGTGGGGCCCGTGCCGCGGGCGCGGCATCGCCTCTCGCGCCCGGCGCGCCCGGCCCACAGACCGTGTTCGGCGACCTCGCGCCTGGGGATGGCGCCGACGACGAGGCCGGCGCCAGCATACAGGCGGCTCGGCGCGAGGCGGTCGTAGCGACCGAGACCGGCATGCTCTACCCGCTGCAGATGGCGGCGCCCGACGTGAGCTTCATCGCAGCCAACCCCGAGGCCTCGTGCGTGTTCATGAAGATGATCACGCTGCCCAAGCTGCGCGACGCGCTGCGCGACATGCAGTTCGAGGTGAGCGTCCCGGCCGAGGTCGCCGCGCGTGCGCGGGTCCCGATCGACCGCATGGTCGCGCTCGGCTAACGCCGCTCCACCTTCTCCGCCGCTGTCACCTGCTCCGCCGCGGTCACGTGCTCCGCCGCTTCCACCTGCTCCGCCGCGGTCACCTGCTCCGCCGCGGTCACCTGCTCTGCCGCGGTCACCGGCTTGACCCGGTCAACGGCCCCTGAGCCCGAGCGAAGCGCTCGTGAGCTACGCCACTGCGCAGCCCCCAGGGTGATCATGCGCAGCTCACGGCGAGCGTTCGCGACGATCTCCGCCTCGGCCGCGCGATCGCGCGCGGGGGCGTCGAGGATCGCCTCGGCGGTCGCCACCATCGTGTTGACCATTAGCCCGGCCAGCAGCTGGAGATCCTCGCCGCTCCAGCGCTCCAGATAGGGCAGGCGCGCAAGATCGGTCGCCAGATCGCTGGCGAACAGGCGGATCTCGCTGCGGATAGCGCGCCGCAGCGTGACCACGCCGCCGTAGCGCTCGCGCGCGATGAAACGGAAGTGCGTGTCTTGCTCGTGGACGTACACCACCAGGATCTCGATCGAGTTGTGGATCATGTGCTCGTAGGTACGGGGGTCCGCGCGCGCCTCGCGCAGCATCGCGCGCAGGGTCCGAAACGACTCGTCGATGAGCGCCAGCCCGAGCTCCTGCATGTCCTCGAAGTGACGGTAAAAGGCCGTCGGGACCACTCCCGCGGCGCGCGTGACCTGGCGCAGGCTGAGGCTCGAGAAGCTCTGCTCGGCAAGCAGCTCGAGGGCCGCATCGAGCAGCGCCTGACGGGTGCGCTGCTTGCGCTGCCGACGCGTGACCTCGACATCGAGCGTACGATCGTGCACAGACATCTTGTGAGAAGCATCACAGATGTATCCAATATGCGCAACCGGGGTAGATCTCGTCTGTGAACGCTCGTGCACTGACCGCCGAGGAGTCGAAGCCGCCGACCACATCGGCCTCGCGCGGCATCCGCGGGCGGCTGCTGCATTCGAGCCTGCTCGAAGCACTCGCCTATCCACACGGCGTCGATCGCTACGTCGAGCTGGTCCGCCCGCTGCTCGTCGCGCGCGAGGTGCGCGCGCAGGTCACCGGCGTGCGCCGCCAGACTCCCCGTAGCGTCACGCTGACGCTGCGCCCGAACGAGAGCTGGCGCGGCCTACGGGCCGGGCAGTTCGTGAACGTGAGCGTCGAGATCGCAGGCGTCCGCGAGAGCCGGCCCTACTCTCCCGCGGGCTCGCAGCGCGACGCCGCACACACGCTCGAGCTGACCGTCTCGACGCACCCCGAGGGCAAGGTCTCGCGCCACCTGCGCGAGCATGCGCGCCCGGGCATGATCGTCGGCCTCAGCCAGGCGCAGGGCGATTTCGTACTCCCTGAGCCAAGGCCGGAGCGTGTCCTGCTGATCAGCGGCGGCAGCGGCATCACGCCGGTGATGGCCATGCTGCGGACGCTCTGTGCCGAGGATTTCGCAGGCGAGATCGGTTTCCTCAACTACGCCCGATCGACCGAGCTCGCGCTGTATGGCGCGGAGCTCGAGCAGCTCGCCAGACGCCAGCGCGGGCTGCGCGTCGCACGCGGCTACACCAGCGGCCACGGCTCGAAGCTGACCGGGCGCTTGTGCCGCGAGCACCTGCGCGTCGTGACCTCGACGCCGGCCGGCGCAGCGACGTTCGTCTGTGGGCCACCGGCGCTGATCGACGCGGTACGCCGCGTGCTCGCAGACGACGGGCTCGAGGCACCTGCCGTCGAGACCTTCAGCGCGTCGCTGCCAGCTGTCGAGCTCGCGCGCGCCGCGGCCGCCGGCGGAGCCGCGGATCGCGACGTCGTCGCGGGCACGGTCACCTTCGCGAGCAGCGCACGCGAGCGCGCCAACAGCGGCCTGCCGCTGCTCGAGCAGGCCGAAGACGCGGGGCTGACGCCCGAGCACGGATGCCGCATGGGCATCTGCAACACGTGTGCCACCACGAAGCGCTCGGGCGCCGTGCGCAACGTCGTGACAGGAGAGATCTCGACCGCCAGGGACGAGCAGATCCGCATCTGCACGACAGTCGCGCTGGGCGACGTCGTGCTCGACCTATGAACCGCGATCCCGATAGGAGCTCGCCATGCCCACCGCCGCACCCGCCACATCCACCACGGCTCCAGCCAAGCCCCGCTCGGCGCGAACAAAGCCCCGCGCGGCTCGCGTCAAGCCCCGCTCGGCGCGAACCAAGCGCGAGGCCGCGCCCGCCAGGGCGAGCTCGAGCCGCACCGAGCCCACCACCGCGCCTGAGCTGACGCCTGCCCAGCTGGAGGCCTTCGGACACCAGCTCGACGAGATCCGCGCCCGCGTCGTGGCCGACCTCGGCGAGCGCGATGCCGACTACATCAACAAGATCATCCGCGTCCAGCGCGGTCTGGAGGTGGCCGGCCGGGGCCTGCTGTTCATCGGCTTTCTGCCGCCCGCGTGGCTGGGCGGCACGGCCGCGCTGTCGCTGTCGAAGATCCTCGACAACATGGAGATCGGCCACAACGTGATGCACGGCCAGTATGACTGGATGAAGGATCCGCGCCTGGATGGCAAGTCGTTCGAGTGGGACACCGCCTGCCCGGCCGACCAGTGGCGCCACTCGCACAACTACATGCATCACACGCACACCAACGTGATCGGCAAGGACCGGGACATCGGCTACGGCGTGCTGCGCATGTCCGAGGACCAGCGCTGGCATCCGTACTACCTCGGCAACCCGCTCTACGCGGCACTCCTGGCGACGTTCTTCCAGTACGGCGTCGCGCTGCACGACCTGGAAGCCGAGCGGATGGCCGCGGGCAGGACCAGCCTCGGCGAGAAGCGCGAGATGCTGCGCGACATCTGGAGCAAGGTGCGCGCGCAGACGCTCAAGGACTACGTGCTGTTTCCGTTGCTGTCGGGCCCCTCATTCCCGTTCGTGCTGGCCGGCAACGCGACCGCCAACTTCGCGCGCAACCTGTGGGCGTTCACGATCATCTTCTGCGGCCACTTCCCGGCGGGCACATACGAGTTCAGCGTTGAGGAGGTCGAGCACGAGACGCGCGGCGAGTGGTACTACCGGCAGCTGCTCGGCTCGGCCAACCTCACGGGCGGCAAGCTGTTTCACGTGCTCGCGGGCAACCTCAGCCACCAGATCGAGCATCACCTGTTCCCGGACCTGCCCGCGCATCGCTACGCAGAGATCTCGGTCGAGGTCCGCAAGCTCACCGGGCGCTACCGCATCCCGTACAACACCGGCCCGCTGCGCAAGCAGTTCGGCAGCGTCGTCGGAAAGATCGTCAAGCTCGCTCTGCCGTCACACGGGCGCCAGGCGGTGTCGCCGTGAGGCTCAGAACTCGGTGGCCTCGTGGGGTCCGACACAGGCCACGGCCAGATTGTCGGCCACGCCTGCGGCGACCTGGTGGACCTCGGCGAAGGTGACGTCGTCGAGCGCCTCGATGGCGGCATCGGGATCGATGTCCTCGCCGAACACGATCGCGCGGCTGGCGCCGTAGCGCGCCACTGCTCCGGAGTTCTCGAACGCCAGCACCAGCCGGCCGGCCGCGTACGCGCGGGCGCGCGTCACCTCGCTCTCGTTCGGGCCGTGCTCGCGCAGGTCATCGACGATCTCGCGCATGCGCGTGTAAGCCTCGACGCACTTGGCTGACTCCAGGCCCGAGCCGATCTGCAGCACAGGCATGTCGGCGAACGCGTGATCGGCGGCGTAGACCGAATAGCAGAGGCCGCGCTTCTCGCGGATCTCCTCGAACAGGCGCGAGCCCATCGAGCCGCCCAATAGCGTCGCGTAGATCGACAGCGCGGCCCGTTCGCGGCGGTTGGAGACCTCGATCGCCGGCCGGTAGATCATGCGCAGGTGCGACTGGTTGGTGTCGCGCTCCTCGACGAGCGTCTTCGGTGCGAACTCGGGCGCCGGCAGGTAGGGCTCGGGCTCACGCAGGCTGGGGAACCGCCCGAAGCGGTCCTCCAGCTCGGCCTGGTCGGGCAGTGACTGCACGTTGCCGACCAGGAAAGCGCCGCCGCGCCGTCCCGACCAGCGGCGCTCGCGAAAGGCGATGATCGCCTCGCGGCTGAAGCTGCGCAGGTTCTCCTCCGGGCCGAGCACCGTGCGTCCGAGCGGGTGATCGCCGAACGCGGCCCGGTCGATCAGGTACTCGGCCACGACCGACGGCTGGTCGTAGGAGCGGTTGATCTCCTGGATCACGACCCCGCGCTCGCGATCGAGCTCTTCCCCGTTCAGCCGCGGGCGCCCGACGAAGTCGCTCAAAAGGTCGATCGCCTGCGGCGCGGACTCCGCGCGCACCGTGATGTGGAAGGCGACCAGGTCGTGGCTTGTGTAGGCGTTCAGCACGCCACCGAGTCGCTCGGCCGTCTCGTTGACCGCCGTGTACGTGTCGTACTTCTCGCCGCCCTTGAAGACCAGATGCTCGAGGAAGTGCGCCATGCCGTTCTCCTCTGGGCGCTCGGTGCGGGCGCCGGCGTCGAATGCCACCAGCACGGTCAGCGCGCGCGTGCCCGGCAACGCGACGGTGTGGACGGGCAGCTGGTTGCCGGGCACCGTGGTGGTCTCGATCACGGCCATCGGGCGTTCACAATAGAGCGCGCAGGCGCGCGGGCCGTTCATTCGCAACCGACGGCGCACGCGCGCACGCGCGTGCGCGCGTGCGCCGTCGCAGCGGAGAGGTCGTCGAGGCCTCCCCATGCCGCCGCGCCCGGGCCAACAGGAGGCGGACGCCGCGAGCGGGCTCGGCGAATACGCGCCTTCACTACGCTTGCCTGTCATGTCCTCTCAGCGACGCGCTCTATACGTGCTGGCGGCGATGCTGCCGATCCTGCTGGTGCTGGGGGTCTGGTGGGGTGGCCATCCGGAAGACCTGCCGTCGTTCGCGCGCTCCGCGCTCGTCGCGCACGGCGAAAGCCGGGCCGTCAACGAAGCGCTCGACGCGATCTCACACGACTACTACCGGCCGGTCCCGCGCAGCCAGCTGGCGAACGGGTCGATCTCGGGCGCCGTCGCGAGCCTGAGCGACCGCTTCTCACACTACCTCAGCCCGCAGGAATTCCACGGCTTCGACACCCCGCCGAGCTTCACCGGCATCGGCGTCGAGGTGGCTCCGTCAACGCGCGGCCTGCAGATCGTGCGCGTATTCGACGCCTCGCCCGCCGCCCGCGGCGGCCTGCAGGCCGGCGAAGCGATCGTGGCCGTCAACGGCAGGTCGATCGCCGGCTTCCCGGTCGAACGCTCGCGCGCCCTGATCGTCGGACCACCGGGCAGCAACGTCACGCTGTCGCTGGAACGCCACGCCGGTCGCGGCGCGCGCCGGGTGACGCTCACGCGCGCGACGATCTCCGAGCCCGTGGTGGCGTCGGCGACCGTGATGGAGCACGGCATCAAGCTCGGCGTCGTCGCGCTGGCCACCTTCAGCCTCGGGGCCCACGGCGAAGTGCGCGAAGCGGTGGAACACGAGCTGCATGCCGGTGCGCGCGGGATCGTGCTCGACCTGCGCGGAAACGGCGGCGGCCTCGTCGAGGAAGCACAGCTGATCGCCAGCATCTTCATCGAGCACGGCACGATCGTGACGATGCGCGGGCGCACCCAGCCGACTCAGACGCTGACCGCGGTCGGAGACGCGCTCGCGCCGCCCGTCCCGATGGTCGTGCTCGTGGACAGGAACACGGCCTCGGCCGCTGAGATCGTGACGGCCGCGCTGCAGGACCACCACCGCGCCACGGTCGTGGGCACGCACACGTTCGGCAAGGGCGTCTTCCAGGAGGAGATGCCGCTCTCCAACGGCGGCGCCCTCGACATCACCGTAGGTGAGTACTTCACGCCCAACGGGCGCAATCTCGGCGGCGGCGGCATCAAGGAGGGCGCGGGCGTCGCGCCGGAAGTGACCGTCGCGCACGGAATCGACGGCGAGCACGGACTGGAAGTGGCGCTGAGCACGCTGGCAGCGAAAGTCAAGTGAGCGACTCGGTCGTCGCGACCGTGCAGAAGCGGGGCCGGTTCTGGGCCGCCGAGCCGTACTTTCCCGCGCCCCGCGCCGGCCCCAGCGGCGTCGCGGGGCCGAACGGGCGGCGACTCACGCTCGCCTCGAACCGCGTGATCGGCTCGCGTGCGGGCGTCGCGCACGTAGGCGACCTGGTGCTGGTCCGGACCAGCGGGCGGGCGGGCCGGGGCCGGGGCGGGATCGTGCGGGTGATCGGTCGGCCCGACGTGGCCCGCGACGCGATCGAGGCGCTCGCGATCGATCGTGGACTCGCGCGAAGCTTCGCCGAGGAGGTCGAGCGGGACGCCGAACGCGCGCGTGCGCAGGGCGCCGAACGCGCCGAGAGCGAGGTGGCGGCCGGACGCAGGCGCGATCTGCGTGCCCTCTGCACGTTCACGATCGATCCGGTCGGCGCGCAGGACTTCGACGACGCGATCTCGGCCCAGCGGCTGCCGGCGGGCGGGGTGCGCGTGTGGGTTCACATCGCGGACGTAAGCCTCTATGTGCCCGAGGGAGGGCCCGTCGATCGCGAGGCACGCCGGCGCGGCACGAGCGTGTACCTGCCCGGCACGGTCGAGCCGATGCTGCCGCCGGCGCTCTCGAACGAGGCCTGCTCGCTGGTGCCCGGCCTCGCGCGCGCCGCGGTCACCGTGGAGATCGACTTCGACGGCGCGAAAGTGGCGCGCAGCGCGTTCTACCGTTCGCTGATCCGCTCGGACGTGCGCCTGGACTACGAGCAGGTACAGCGGATCTTCGGCGGCCACGAGCGTGCCCACGAGCCGTGGGCCCCGGCGCTCGAGGCCGCGCGCGAGGTCGCCAGCGCGCTGGCGCACGCGCGCGCGCACGCGGGCGGGCTGGCGCTCGACTCCGAGGAGCCCGAGTTCACCTTCGACGCGCACGGCAACCTCAGCGCGATCGCGGTACGCGATCACAGCGAGTCGCACGCGCTGATCGAGCACTTGATGATCGCGGCCAACGAGACCGTCGCGCGGCATCTCGCCCAGCGCAAGATTCCGTGCCTGTATCGGGTGCACGAGCGCCCGGAGCCCGGGCGGGTGCTGCGGCTGATCGAGCAGCTTGCCTCGCTCGGCGTGCCGACGCCGGAGGTTGCAGACGCGATCTCACCGTCGCAGGCCGCGCAGCTGATGGGCGAGCTCTCGCAGAGCGTCGACCGCCACGTGCAGCGGGCCGTGGGGCGGGCGAGCTCGGCGAGACCGCGTGCGGCGATGAAACGACGGGCGAGCGCGAACGAGAAGGACGATGTGGGGGAGAGCACCATCTCAGGCGCTGGGCCGTGGGGCGGGCGGATCGCCCTCACCAGCCTGGTCCTGCGCTCGCTGCAGCAGGCCTACTACTCGCCCACAAACATCGGCCACGCGGGCCTGCACTCCTCCTGCTACTGCCACTTCACCTCGCCGATCCGGCGCTATCCAGACCTCGTCTGCCACCGCGCCCTCTGCTCGGCGCTGGGCGACGAGCCGGCACCGCGCGCCGAGGAGCTGCGCGGGCTGGGCGAGTGGGCGTCCGAGCGCGAGCGCGAAGCGATGGCGATCGAGCGCGCGGGCGACGATCTCGCTCGCTGCTTCGCGCTCGAACGTGTCCTGTACGAGGGCGGCTGGGAGCAGACGTTCAGCGGCGAGGTCGCCGGCCTGATCTCGGCGGGCGCGTTCGTCGCCTTTGGTCAGCCGCCGCGGCCGGCGCCGCTCTACGAAGGGATGCTGCCCGTGCGGCGCCTGCGCGCTGACGCCGCCGGCGCTGACAGCGGACGCGCGGGCGACTGGTGGGAGCTGAACGAGCACGAGACCGTGCTTCGCGGCCAGCGCTCGGGCGCCACGATCCGGCTCGGGGATTCGATCGCAGTGCGCGTGGACCGCGTTGACGCCGCACGCGGGCGCGTAGACCTGCTGCCTGCCTGAGGACCCGAGTCGTGTGTGCGCCGAGACATACCCCACGGGTTTTGGCAACCGGATGGTGGGCGTTGCGACGTAGGGTGTTGAGCTGCGCGATGTAGCGGATTGCAAGACATTGGGCGCTCGCTTGCCGAGATATGTGTTGCGGGCGGCCTTTGGCGGGTTGATTGAGGGGTTGCAGGGAGGCAGGCCGAGAAGGCGGCGTTGGGTTGGAGCTGCGCGAGTGGTTAGCCTGGCGACCCAGGTATGGCCAAGAGCAAGAACAGCAAGCGCAAGATCGGCGCCGGCGACGTGGCGTCCAATCGCTACGCCTCCTACCGCTACGAGCTGATCGAGCGGATCGAGTGCGGTCTCGTGCTGGAAGGCACCGAGGTCAAGTCGCTGCGCGAGTCCGGCGCGCAGCTCAAGGACGGCTATGCCGCGATCAAGGACGGCGAGCTGTGGTTGTACTCGGTGTACATCCCCCCCTACGGCCCCGCCGCGCGCGAGAACCACGACCCCGAGCGCCCGCGCAAGCTGCTGGTGCACCGCCGCGAGCTCGACCGGCTGGCGATGCGCGTAGCCGAGCGCGGCCTGACGCTGGTGCCGACGCGTATCTACTTTGCGGGCTCGCACGCCAAGGTCGAGATCGCGCTTGCGCGCGGCAAGGACCTGTACGACAAGCGCCAGACCATCCGCGAGCGCGAGTCCAAGCGGGACATGGAACGGGCGGTCCGCGAAGCGCGACGCTAGGCGGTGCGGGCGTGCCGGAGCAACCGATCTAGATGGAGCTGAAGGTGTGCCCGCCGGCCGAGAGCACGTGCGAGGCGTCCATGCCCAGCACCAGCAGCGCGATCAACGCGACGTACACGGCGCCGACGAACATGCGCTGGCGCGGCGTGATGCGGTAGTAGGCGGCCTGCTCCAGTGAGCGCGTGCTGCGTTCGCGCCAGCGCCGGCGGGTTTCAACGAAGCCGAGCAGCAGGAAGATGAGCAGGAACGGGTTGCCGGTGACGAACAGGAGGATGAGCAGCGCACCGAGACCGACGAACCACATCGCCGGCGCCATCGCCGCCATCGCGCGACCCCCGTCGAACGGCACGACCGGGATCAGGTTGATCAGGTTCAGGAAAAAGCCGATATAGGCGAGCGCCCGCAGCAGGTTGCTGTTTGTGAGTTCGGCCACGGCCAGGCACACGGCCGAGCCGAGCGTGCCGAGCACTGGGCCCGCGAGGCCGACGCGCGCCTCGGCGAGCGCGTTGTCGCCGAGCGACTTGGAGAAGATCGCCGCCCCCAGGAACGGAATGAACATTGGCGCGCTCGCTTCCCTGACGCCCTCGCGCCGCAGCTGGACCACGTGGCCCATCTCGTGCACGAACAGCAGCAGCACGAACCCGGCGGCAAACGTCCAGCCGAAGAACAGGCTGTAGGCGGCGACCGAAACAAGCGCGGTGCCCATCGTGCCGAGCAGCTTGACCTTCGGCAGCAGCAGCAGCAGGCCCTTGATCGCGGCCCAGAACTTCGCGATCGCGGCGCCGATCGCCGCGAGCACGCTCCCGATCCGCTTGCGCAGCGACTGCGCGCGCGAACGGCGCTGCGCGCCGAACGGATCCTCGCCCGCGCTCTGATCCGCCGGACGCCCGGCCGGCACGCCCGGCAGC
Source organism: uncultured Solirubrobacterales bacterium (assembly GCA_963713895.1). GTDB lineage: Bacteria > Actinomycetota > Thermoleophilia > Solirubrobacterales > Solirubrobacteraceae > Palsa-744. Next base: position 1,153,145 of record OY970210.1, read on the forward strand.
GCGTCTGGGTGTGCGTGCGTTGGGTAGGACGCCTCGACCGGCCTGGCAGGCGTGGTCGGCGTGCCTGCGACAGGGGCAGCCGGGATCGAGAAGTCGCTGCTGTCCATAGCCTCATTGTGGCAGCAGCGATAAGCCGCGCCTAAGGCTCGGGGCCGCTCGTACCTTTTCCGCGGACGATGCGGGGAGCACTTATGAGGAGGCTTGCATTCGTTTGCACAGGGGCGTACCTTCCAAGGAGACGCGGAACCGAGCCGTAAAGAGCGAGGCCACTGAGGTGTGAGGCCGCGCCACCCAACCGCAGAAGACTCTCGGGTCAGATGTGGAGGTTCCTCAAACGGCCCGGGACCGCGTCGATTTGCTTGTTCAGGCGCCCCAGGTCGTTCGTCTGTAGGACGGCGGGGGCGCCTGTCCCGTTTGCCTTGGCGCTCGGCTGCTTGTGTGGGCCTGCCAGCTGCCTGTCCGGGCGTGCCAGCGGCCTGTCGGGTCTGCCAGCTGCCTGCCCGCGCTTGGAGCTCGGCGGCTTGGGCTAGAATCAGGAAAGCAAACATCCGGGGACGACAGGCTTCGACGCGGTCGGTTCGTGCGGATGGTCGCGAGTCGAGGTTCCGGGCGGCCTCGTAAAACACCCGGAAAAACCATAAGTGCGGACCATCATGAGTTCGCCCTCGCGGTCTAGCTAGAACTAGATCGGAGGTCTCGGGCCCCGCTCGCCCGCGGCGGGGAAGGCCGGGATCAGAAAGCGGGCTAAACCCGGGGCGGTCCGCCTCCGCCAAACCGGGGACACTCGAGGAGGCTGGTCCCCCGCAACCCGGCCGGCGAGGCTAGCGGGGGATGAGATCAGAGCGCCGGCTACGCTCGTAGAAGCCATCTCCACGCGATCGCGGACGCGGGTTCGATTCCCGCCGTCTCCACTATGTGGTGACACCACACACCACTGTCTCCACTGGACCCCAGAATCCACTGCAAATGAGCGGTTTCTGGTAGCCGTTCAGTCCTGCGGGTTTCGATAGCAAGGTCCGCTCGGGTGGGCGGCGAACCTTGTCGGTATGGAGCGGTCTGAGGCGGAGGCGATCTATGACTCGGGCCGGGAGGCGTGCGTCGAGTTCTTGATGGGTCTGATGGATCGGCAGTTGCGGTTGGAGGACCGGTTGCGGGCGTTGGAGCAGAAAGCCTCTACGAGTTCGCGGAACAGTTCCTCGCCGCCATCGCAGGATGCTCCGAGGACTCGTCAGCAGCGTCGAGCGGAGGCGCGGGAGAAAGCCAAGGAGTTGGCCCGCGAGGACGCGAAACAGCGCCAGGCGGGCGGTCAGCCCGGTCACCGGGGCTCTGGGCGGGAGTTGTTACCCGAGGACCGGATGCTGGAGATCGTGATCCCGCGTCACGGGCCGGGACGCCACCAAGTTGCCGAGCTGCCACCAACCGCAGTCGTGTACACCGAGCATCGCACCCACCGGCTGCGGTGCCGCGGATGCCGCAAGCGGACTCGAGCGACGCTCGGGATCGTGGGCGAGTCCGCGTTCGGGCCCGGGTTGCAGGCCGCGGTGGTGGCGTTGACGGCACGGAACCGGATCTCGCGGCGGGACATGAGCGAGTTGCTCTGGGAGCTGTTCGGGGTGCGGGTCTCGGTCGGCGCGATCGAGGGGATCTGTCAGCGCACGAGCGGGCTGCTCGCCGCCCCGCACGAGCGTCTGGCGAGCCGGGTGCTGGGCTCCGTGGCGGTCAACGTCGATGAGACCGGATGGTTCCTCGCCGGCGAGAACCGCACGATGTGGACGGCCGCGACCGCGCAGGCGGCGATCTTCCGGATCGTCGAGGACCGCCACCGCGACCGACTGGTCGAGCTACTCGGTAGCGACTTTCAAGGAATCGTGACCTCGGACCGCTGGTGGGCTTATGACCTCCTGGACCCCGAGCAGCGACAAGCCTGCTGGTCACATCTGCAACGCGACTTCAGATTCCACAGCGAAGGGTTGGCCGCCCAGCAGCAGTTCGGAGAAGCCGGCCTCGCGCTCACCCGCCGACTGTTTGAGACCTGGCACGCGTTCGCCGAGCACCGAGATCGCCGCCGGCTGACACGCGAGATGAAACCGGTCATGACCGATCTCCGCAAACTGCTCGAGCATGCCGCCAACGGCAGCAAACGCCACCGCCTGCACCGCCGATTCGCGAACAACCTCCTGAAGCTCTGGCCCGCGCTCTGGACATTCATCACCGTCCCCTGCGTCACCCCGACGAACAACGCTGCCGAGCGCGCGCTCCGCGGACCGGTCATCCACCGCAAACTCTCCCACGGCAACCAATCCGATGACGGCGAACGATTCACCGAACGATCCCTCTCCGCCTCAGTGACCTGCCGCCTCCAACACCGCTCCCTGCTCGCCTACCTCCGCGACCTCCTCGCCGCCCACCAAAACGGCGGCGCCCTCCCCGCCCTCATCTGACCCGCAGCCCCCGGGAACCCCGAGGACTGAACGGCTACGGTTTCTGGAAAATCACGGGGGGAATCTTTCCGGGCGGGGCCGGTCATTCGTCGTCCCCGCCGAGCACGTCGGCGAGCGTGGCGGCGAGCTGGTCGAATGTCCCAGTCGGCGTAGATGTCGCCGGTCGTGTGGATCGAGGTGTGGCCGAGCAGCTTCTGGACGGCCTTCAGGTTGCCGGTGGCGTCGAGCACGCGCTGGCCGGCGGTGTGGCGGCTCTTGTGCATCCGCTCGCCGCTGGTCGTGCCCTCGGGCACGATCCCGGCGGTGGTGAGGCAGCGGTACCATCAGTCGTGCGCGCCGTGGCTGCTCATGGCTTCTCGGGGAAGCGCCGGACGCCGACTCGCGGGATCGTCCGCTGGCCGCACAGGAGGTAGTGCGCGGGCTGGGCGCCGGCGTCGAGGATGTGGTGTTCGAGGTCGTGCCAGAACGTGCGGTGGCGGATGGGCAGTTCGCGGACCTTTTGGCCCTTCGTGAAGATCGTCAGGCGCTTTCGCTGGTGGTCGAAGTGCTTGAACTGGACGGCTTGCAGTGCGCCCTTTCGCAGCCCGTACTCGAGCAGGAGGCACAGGCAGATGTGGTCGCGCAGGTCGGGTTGCTCTGCGATGATGGCCCGGCGCTGCTCGGCGGTGAACGTGGTCCGGTAGACCTGCCGGCTCCTCGCGCGCTCGATCGGGAGCGTCGGGTCGCCGTGCAGCCGGCCGCGGAGGATCTGGAAGCGGAAGAAGTCCTTGATGATCGAGAGGTTCTTGTTGTACGTCCGGGGCGCCCCGTCGCCCCACAGAGCGTCGAGGGACTCCTCCAGGCGCTCGGTGCCGGTGGGCGGCTCGAAGTCCTCGATGCACAGGTCGAGGAAGTGGCGGGCGAGCTCGTCCAGGCAGCTCTCGTAGTCGCGGTAGCTGGAGTCGGTGAGGCGCTTGCGCTTGGCGCGGAGGTAGCCCGCCGCCTCGTTCCCGATCGGCGTCAGCTGGTAGCTCTTGTCGCGCACGGCCTCACGGATGAGCCGCGCCGCTTCGACCAGCGTCAGCGACGCCAAGGCGAGTGGCCGCAGGCTCGCTGGTCCAGGTGCTGGTGAGAACCTGCTTCCTCGGTTCCTGCGCGCGCTCAGCGACAAGGCCGAGTGCATGAGCGCGTCCGGGGCTGAATGGCTGTGCGTCGAGAACATCACAGGGCTGTTCCAAATCGAATGGGGACTGATGGACATGGCTCGCAGGTTGCGACGCTACAGAGCGCGATCCAGGCGAGCCTTCCAAGCGACACGATCGGCGGCGTCATCGCATGCTCTGGCGCGGCCATGTTCAACGGAACCGTCAACGAGGAAGCGAGTGAAACGGACACCGGCTCGATCGGGCTTCGCTACCCGATTCTCCCCTGGCGCGCGCGCGAGGCCATCGTCCTCCCGCTGCGCGACAGCGCGAGAGACGCGACGCGACATTGGCGGGCGCTGCTCGAAGCCGAGCGCGACTGGTCTGCCTGGGCGCTCGCCGAGGCGGGCTTGCCAAAATTTGGTGAGATCATAGAGCAGACCCACGACGACGGTGCCGCTTAGCGTGTAAGGGTTTGTGCGTTACCTGCACCAAACCCCCGGCACGGCCAACCACGCGTGATGGCCCCAGGGCGATGCAGCCGGTCCTTTGCTGCGTGTCCGCGCGCATGGCTTCGTCCATATCAGGGTCGTCGATCACGTGCGAGACGGTGAGCCGCCACCGGGCGGGTGGCCCCACTGTCTTGTCTGGCGGGGTGACGCCCGGCACTTAGCCAGGCGTCACCCGGATGGCGAGAAACCTAGAGCTTCTCGGCCAGCGTTTCGGCGGCGCTCCTGCTCTTCTGTGAGTATCCGACTGCGATGCACAATGCTTCCGATGGGCACGAGAGCCCTTCGAGACTATCCCATTCGACGCCCATGCGATCTATGGGAGATTCGAGTTCCCAGTTCGTACCATTCCAGTCCTCACCCAGGAGAGTACCGTAGTAGTTGCTTTCGTTGCTGGCGTAGGACCCTACTGCCATGCACGCTGTTGCGGACGCGCACGAGACTTTCGAGAGTCCCCAGTGCGAGCCGCCTTTGTCTTTCGATCGCCCTTCTGGATTGGGGGGCTCCTGGAGCTGCCACGAGGTTCCGTTCCATCGCTCGACTAGGGCTTCCTGTGCATGGAGTTCCGTGTTTTTCGTTTCACCATCTACCGCAGTATTTTTATAGACGCCGACCGCCGTGCAGGCATTAGCCGCAGAACAGGAAACTCCGCGTAGCTGAAGCTCCAGTGAGTTTTCTGGTTCAGCTGTAGCTTGGACGCTCCAAGTGGACCCGTTCCAGGTCTCGGCGAGTGCGTGCTCGGCAAGCGCGGCGCCGTCGTACGTGCCGACTGCGGTGCACGCTTTCATGACCGGGCATGAAACCCCTTCAAACCATCCTTCTTCGCCTTCACTCGGGAGTTTCGCGCTTGCCTTGACTTTCCAGGCTGTGCCATTCCATAGCTCGACTAGCGGCTCTGTTTCGGCGTTTGCGGTGTAAAAACCAACGGCGGCGCATTCGGTCGGCGAGGCGCATGACACGCTAGTCAGGTCGGCTGAGTCGCCTTTGCTCGGCGTTTTCTGTACTACCCAGGTGGACCCGTCCCAACTCTCCGCTAGGGTAAAGTGCTTGCCTTTCGCGTTTTCATAGTATCCGGTAGCGATGCATTCGGAGCTCGATGTGCACGACACGCTTTCAAGGAAGCTACCTGTTGCAGCGCTCGGGTTTGGTGTGCTTTGGACTTCCCATGACGTGCCGTTCCAGCGCTCGGCGAGCGTGACATACTGGTCTTCGGCGCCTGCATAGGCCCCGACCGCTGTGCACGCTGTTGTAGACGGGCACGACACCCCATACAACCCATCGATTTCCAGCGGACCGTGAGGGTTGACGGTGGTCTGAATCGTCCAAGTGGGCAACGTCGTGAGCGTATGATCCTCGCCGTCCGTCGTGCCGACCCAACTCGACGCGACGAGACGATAATGATAAACGGTGCCTGGTTTGAGACCACTGATTTTTGCACTTACCGGCACGCCGGTGGTGCCGAAGCCCGCATCGGTTTCAGGCGTCGAGGAACCGTAAGACGTCGTCGTGCCATATTCGAAATGATAGTGCGCGTACGGCCCATTCGGGTTTACTGTGCCGTTCAAAGTAGCTCCCCTCTCCACCACGCCCGTCGCTGCTTCGGTAGTCACCGATGGAGCGGGTGGCGGCGGGTATGGTGGGTCTTCCAGTGAGCATTTATTGCCACCTTCGTCGTCCCACAGTTTGACGACCCACCAAAAGCCCTGTCTACCATTCTTTTCGGGTAGTTCTTCGGCAGGGTACTGCTCGCAAAGGTCAGCAACCTCTTCTCCAGATTCCGAGAACCAACCATTTTCTGTGTCGGGGTCCGTTGTGCTCTCGGCAAACTCGTGCGATGCTGCGCCTGTTGTTTCGTGCACTGGCGAAGCTTCTATGTCGCATTCCGCTTCATTATACGGAACTAGTGTGTAGCTATAGCCTTGCGTGTCAACGTCGTGATAGCCGCAGTAGTGCTGATAACCGGAGTTGAACGTCGTACCGGGAGGTGTCAGAACTATCACCTGCGTGTTTGCATTTTGATGCGCCCCTTCGTCTGACCATAGAGTGATCTCTTCGAGAACCTCGGCAAGGGTGAGATTTTTGGGTGCGTCGATATTATCTATTCGGGATTCACCGACTACCTTGGCAAATGTGTAGGAACCCTGAACGTTCGTGTATTGAGTCAAGATTCCCTGCCAGCTATTCTCGCCCGGATCGTCCTGTTCGCCACCCAGACCGTAGTAGAACTCCTTGAGTTGACTATAGAGCGTGACTGGAGGCGTGTTATTAAAGAAGTTATTGCCCCAGAAGAGCAAATAAAGTTCAGGGGCCGTCTGCACAGGTCCGCCGTGGTATTTTATCGCTTCTCCGTTTTGTCCAGCTAGCGGTTCGATGCCCCCGGGGGCCGCACCGAACGGAGCCTGAGACCTTGCACTGGCTGGCGGCAGGAAATGAACCGGTCTGCTTGTTGCCCAAGCCGGCACTGGATCTTCAGGCGGAAGCCCATCTGCGGCCTGCGCGTCAGACGTGCAAAGCATAAACACGCATGACGATACGCCAAGTATGAAAAGCAAGGCGCGGGTGCAACGCGACGACAGTCGCGTGCAGCCGTTGACCAAATTGTCAATAATCAACCGACTCGGTCCGTGATTGTTGTGCTTGTGCACCATGTGGCCTCCCTTTTGTCGGCGTAGCTGGGACCGCGTTTGATGAGTATCGATAGTTGACCGAGTGCCACTGCGGAAGGGCCAACTCGTGCATGATCTGGCAAGCCCAGGGGTCCTAAGCTTCCCTAAATGTGCAGTCCCGGCAGATTAGGATGTCATCAGGGGTAACCGTTTGACATTTGCTGTCCGATCTGCGATAATGGCGGGCGTGGCAAGCCGGCACCGTGTTGTTGTCCTGATCTTTGGCGTGGCACTAATCATGACGGTCGGTGGGATCGCTGCCATCGCCGACGGGGGGATCGGCTCAACTCGCCGCTCTCGTCCCAGGCTGACGGATTCAACTGCCTACGGTCTGGTGGTACCACCGTGTGCTGGATGCCGCAAGCTTCCCAAGAACTTTACGCCTTTCCGTAGCACGAGTAGAAGCGTGGTCTTAGCCACCACACCATCGGGAGCACCAGTTGGCACCTGGTGCTTCGTGCTCAAGAATAGTAATGATCTCTCTACAGCGACTGTCGTTCCAAGCGTTGTGAGTGTCGAAAGTCCTCGTGCGCCACGTTTTCACTTGGAAGAGGCACGCTGGATCGTGGGCGCTCCGAATTGTGCGACCAACCAAATCGAGATTAGAACCTTCGGGTACACGGTTGAAGGCGGGAGCTTGGTTGCCGTTCCGAATCAGGAAATAGCCTTTTCCTTTGCCGCCGCTTACTTTGCTGCGTAAAGCTGTCGTGCGTCACTCGACTTCCGCTATGACGACTTACGATGACTAAGGGTCCTCGCCGTGGAGCTCGTGCAAGCGTAATGCCAGTTCGAGCTCTGCCTGGTTTTCGTTAAGACGATTACCCAGTGCTCGTTCGATGATTAACATCCGATTGCGCATAGTGCGACGACTGACCCTGAGAGTGCGAGCAGCGACGGACGCATTACGCCCAGCAGCAAAATAGGCGCGCAACGTCGGGCGTAACGAAGGACTAGAGCGTCCGCAGTCGTCTAGAGGTGAGAGATATGCGTCCATCAGCCACTGAGCTTTCGTCGCGTCTTGCAGCCAAGATGCCGACAGCGCAACGTCGGCGTAACGCGTCAACGCTTTCGGTGCGCGAAGTGATACGAGCAGCGCCTCTTGGGCCTGCCGGTGGGTCGTGCACCATCCCTCGAGGCCTTGCGCTGGCTCTCCCACCGCCAGTGATACGTCGGCTGACAACGTGGTCGGAAGCATGCGCTCCACGTCGTCAACATTAGGCTTGCGTCGTCCACCCAGCCACGCCCAAACATTCTCGTCGTCAGGCGTCACGTGCAGCGAATCACAGCCCAAGCGGGCTTGCAACGCGCGAATTGCTCGTGCGGCGCCGACACCCCTGCCCATGACGCCCACATGCCAGGCAGCGACAACCTCATAATCGAGCTCGCGGTAATCGACCGGCTCGCCAGCTAGCAACCGTCGCGCACACTCAGCGCGCCTTTGCTCATGCGACTGCGCCAGGCGCTCAATCTCGTGCACATACTCGTCGTGGATCGCTACGAACACACGATCGAACAGCGACGCCAGCATCGCGTGCACATAACGAAGCTCGGCAGCATTGCCCAGCAAATCACCATGATAAGCCTCCTCAAACACAAAGTCCCAGAGCAATGTGTTACCAGCTATATATCGACGTACGATAGCATCCAGCCCGATCCCCGCACGCGCCGCTCGACGCACTTGTACCATTGCCTCTAGCGGAATCGGCCCGGCCAGATCCTCCCCCCCTTCAATACCCAATAGAGCATAGTCTAAGAGGGCTACGACAGTCTGACGTTGTCCCTCTCGGTAGACCGCATCCTCTCTCTCAACCGGGTAGACCGCAACACGACGAATGCACGCTGTAATCGCCTCATCGATCTCAGCACGACGCGGGCGCAGTCGCTCACCCAGCAGTTCAGCGAACCCAATCATAGAGTTACTCCGGCTAACGCGTCCAGCCCACGTATAAGGACACCTGACTCTCTCCTGTCAAGTCGTGCCTCGCATGACAGGCAGCCGGCCGGGAGAGGCGTCGTACTCGTCAGAGTTAGGACTCCGCCGTGTGCCGTGTCTCTTTTCTTGACGAAGGCAACCGCCCCGTGCTGGGAACAAATCACATCTCTGGGAGCACGTCAACCCGACGCCCGCCGAGCTTGCCGCAAAATGCGGGTAAGGACACAGTTTACGCACACCAAACAGTTCGGTTTGGCGGAACGCCTGTCGATTGTATAGAATATGTGATAGCGGTGGCTCGGTTGGACCCGCCGTCGCCGGCAGCACGCGGCGGCGGCATAGCGCTCGCGCACCTGCTCCCGTACGTTCGTCCTGCCCCGGCGGCGCTGCTGCGCGAGCTTGACTCAACCGTGCAGCAGCCGTCCTTGTCGCTCGGCTCGCAGCAGGTCGCCTGCTGCTCGGGAGAGCAGCACGGCTCGGTAGTCGTCTCGGCGGCGGTCGCCTCAGCCATGCCGCAGCAATGAGACGCGACCCGCGGCTCGGACTTGGACGCTCGCTTGGACCAGCGAAGCAGCAGTCGTCTCGGGAACCTCGGGATACCCTCTCTGTGTGGAGGGCGATCACGCGGATGATCTGACGCTGCTCGTCGAAGCATGGCCCGCGAATCGAACAGGCGACGCTGAATCGGGCAAAGGGCGGGAAGTCCAGCTTTCAGATCGACGAATCAGAACTGCTCGTCAACGCGGTGAGGCGTGCTCTGCGCATCGAGGTGCAAGTAGACGACGACGGCCTCGGCTACGTCGCTTTATTTGACGCGGACAGCCACGACGGGCGGCACGCCGCCAAATACGCTGAGGCAAAGCTGGCGAAGGTGGAACAGGCCGTCAAGCGACACGCGCCCCACCGGATACTCCGCGGGCGGACGAGGGTCAGACTCGTCTCCCATGATGCGCCAGCGGTGGGCGCGATCTGCCCCCCGCTTGATCACGTCGCTTCGCGGCACCCCGTGGCTCGACCCGGAAATGCCGCCAGGCTGGCGAGGGCCTTGACAGAGCGAAGTTTCGGCTCAACCGGGGACTCTCGCTTGTGGGACCGGAAGTGGGGGGGTGTGCGCTCTGCCGGCGGTTTGAGAGGGTCCACCCGCCCCGCCTAACGGGAGCGCGTTCGTTAGCTCGATTCTCGCACCGCGAACGTCGAGCGCGGCTAGACTGCCACGTTGCCGTCAAGCTGGAGGCCGAAGGTGCTGACTACTGCTGAAGGCTGAGCCACTGCCGCCGTAGCCGGCGGTTGCCTGGCATGGAGCGTTCCGCCTCAACGCTCCTCACGGTGGGAACGTTGCGCGGGTTCGATTCCCGCGTCTCCACTGGCAACTGTCTGCGGGCCCCCCGCTCGCAGCTGATCGCGGCGCGCCGGTCAGCGATGAACGAAGCGCGAGGCCGGCTCGAAGTCGCCGTGCAACACCAGGGGATCGAGATCTGCTCCGTTGGGCCACACGACGGTCCCCAGTTCGTCGTCCACGCGAACCTGCGCAAAGAAGTCGGGGTCAGCAAGTGGCTCAAACACAGGGCCGTGCAACTCTCCGGTGAGATCGACATCACGCGAGCTGTCATCGCTGAAGCTGACCCTTAGCCGATAATGGCCAAGCACTTGTACGGATGTGACCCTTACGAAGTCCATCGCCTCATTTTACGGCAGCGGGTCGATCGGCTCAGGGGTGCCGCCACCCTTTGCGCGCGTCCAGTCTGCTTCGAGCTCGCCGCGGTGCAAATCGGCCCACTCCGCCACGAGTTTGAGCGCGCGAGTCGGCAGATCACCGACCAGCAACTCGCCGCTCCCGATTGCGATCACCGCGTGGTGCTCGGCCCAAGCAGCGTCGCGCCGGCTGCCTGCTGTGCAAGCCGCACAAGCTGTCGTCGGCGAAGAAGGCCGAGCGCAGACGGGGTAGTCGCGACGCGATGCTGTATGAGTGGCTCGCGAGCGAGCGGCTGGTGGAGGATGTTCGGCGGCGGGGTGGGGAAGAGTCATAAGAGCGCTTATCGGTCGTCGATCACAGCAAACCCGGCGACCTCCCTCGCCGCGATCACATCTTCAGGCGCCGGGGCCTCTGCATCGAAAACGTGGTGTAGCGTGTGTCTGCAGTCCACGGGGTTTGCGCAGCGTACGGTCCTTGGGGGGCGGTCGCATCGAGGCTGACCACGGTGTCGGCGAGGCCGCACCATTTATGGGACGGCGTCGACGAGCCAGGGTCCGCCGTCTGCCGTCGTTGGATGCGGCGCGGTGCGAGAATCGTGCTGGTCGTTATGAAGGGATGGATCGCTCATGCGGGTTGCGGTGCTGGCTGATGTTCACGGGAACCTACCTGCGCTCGGCGCGGTGCTGGATGAGGTCGAGCGCGCCGGCGTCGACGCCGTGGTGCTCAATGGCGATCTGGCGACCGGCCCCATGCCGGTCGAGGCGCTCGACCGGCTGACGGAGCTGGGCGAGAAGGCCATCTGGGTACGGGGCAACACCGACCGCGAGCTCGTCGCGGCCTACGACGGGGAGCTCAACCCCGACTTGCCCCAGGCCGGGAGGGTACCGGCCGAGTACGGCGCATCCCGCATCGAGCGCCGCCACCGGGACCTACTTGCCAGCCTTCCGCTCTCGGTCACGCTCGACGTGACCGGCCTGGGGCAAGTGCTCTTTTGTCATGGCACGGCTCGTAGTGACGCCGAAATCGTGGTGGTGGACTCGCCCGTCGAGCGCTACCGCGACGCCTTTGGCGATAGCGGGGAGCAAACCGTCGTGCTCGGCCACACCCACATGCCCTTTGACCGGTTGGCGGACGGACGGAGATTCGTCAACACTGGGAGCGTCGGGATGCCGTTCGGGCGAACCGGCGCCTACTGGGCGCTGCTTGGCCCGAACGTGGTGCTGCGCCGCACCGACTACGACTTGGAGGAGGCGGCTGAAGCGTTCCGGGCCGACGCCCCCGATTACCCCGGCCTCGAGCAGTTCATCGCGGGGAACCTTTTGTCGGCCCCGTCCGGTGCCGCGGTTCTGGCCGCCTTCTCCGGCTAGGCAGACCCTCTCAAAAACGAAGGTTCTTGGGACGTCGAGGTCACGCTTGGTCGAGCTCATGCAGGCGCTGACCGGGCAGGTCCTGCCGACGATGATGGCCAGCCAGCCTGCCTGATTGTGATGCATTGCCCTCGCCGTCGTAGTTAGGGTGATGAGCAGTCCAGTGTCCTCTTCCGTGCTGCCATCGTCGCGGACTGGAGCGACGTCTCGCCAGGGTGTCCTCGACTCTGCTGCGTTTGATGCCCTCTTCAGAGAGTGCGCTGGCGATGTGCATGGGTATCTGATCTCCCTTCTGGGCGATCGCTCGGCGGCTGAGGATCTCACCGCGCTCGCGTTCGAGCGGCTCTACCGTTCGCGTTCGCGCCTCGATCGTCGGCGCGGGACCCCGCGCGCCTGGCTCTTCTCGATTGCTCGCAATGCCGCTTTGGATGAGCTCCGTCAACGCAGGCGCAGGAGCAGCTACGACCTGGGGGAGGATCTTGTTGAACGATCGAGCCTCTGGTGACGTGCTCGAGGACGTGGAGCGCCGTGCAACGGTGCTTGATGCGCTTGCATCGTTGCCGCTTCGCGAGCGCGAGCTCGTGCTGCTGAAGTTTCACGGTCAGCTCTCCAACGGCGAGCTTGCACGTGCCCTGGGCATCAGCGAGTCCAACGCCGGCACGCGGCTTCACCGGGCGCTCACGCGGCTGCGCGAGCACTGTGCCGAAGCCGGCCGCGAGGAGGTCGCATGAGGATCGTTCCGTTCCCAGCTGACGAGCCGTTGCCCGGCCAGGAGGCTTGGATCGCGGAGCTGGAGGCCGCGCTCAGCGGTGAGTCGCAGCGCCTGGACGCGCATACGTGGCGAGAGCTGCGCGATGACGTGCGTGCGCTCGCTCCCGCGATGAACCCCGGGTTTGAAGTGCGCCTCGCGCAGGAGCTCGAACGCCGTGGCGCACTCGGAGGTAGCGCCGAGGACGCTAAGACGCGGGAGCGGAGCCAGGACTCGGCCGGGTCGCCTCGGCGGATCTCGGCGGGCGACACGCCAGCTTCGCGAGCGGGCGCGTTTGCGCCCCATCGGCCCGGTTCGTGGTCACTCGTAGCTCGTCGGCGCTCGGTTGTTGGGGCAGCCGCCGCGACTGTGGCTGTCGCCGCACTCGTCGCGGCAGTGGTCATCTCTGGCTCGCACGGATCCGCGCCCGTTGTCGAGGCCCCGACTTCCACGCAGAGAACGCGAGTTGACCAGCTGGGCCCCAGCGGCCCTAGTTCAAAAAAGGCCGCAGAGTCGTCCGCCTCTTCCGGGTCAGCGGCTTCGGCAAAGTCGAAAGGCCCAGCTGCGTCGGCAGGGGCGGCGGCGGCACCGTCGATCGCCGCCCCGAGCGCTACTGGCGCGTTCTCGGCGCCCGGGCGTGTGCAGCAGCTCGCGGCGTCCATCACACTGGCCAGCACCCCCCAGAACCTGCAGGCCACATCAGACCAGGTTGCGCAGCTCACGGTTCGTGACGGCGGCTACGTCCAGTCCTCCAACGTGCAGGTTCAGCAGCAGGGAACCAGCGAAGCCACGCTCGCGCTCAGGCTGCCCAGCGCGCGACTCGCCGCCGCGCTGGCAGCGATCGGACGTCTGGCTCCGGTTCGCGCGGAGAATCAATCCCTGCAGGACATCACGGGTGCCTACAACGCCGCGCGCCGGCAGTTGAGCGACGCCGAAGCCGAACAGCGAGCGCTGCTGCGTGCACTCGCAGCAGCAAGCACCGAAGCACAGATCGACAGCCTGCACGCACGCCTGGCGGCCTCCCGCGCGGCGATCACCCGAGCACAATCCTCAGTGAAATCGATCGCGGCACGTGCCAGCACGTCCGAAGTCGAAGTGAGCATCATCGGCGACACGCGCGCCGGTACTGAAGGACTCACGCTCCACAAAGGCCTTCACGACGCAGGCCAAGTACTGCTGGTGGTCGTGATCGCGATCCTGATCCTGGCCGCGGTACTCGTGCCGCTCGCGCTCTTCGGCGCAGGCGTTGCGGGTGCGCGACGCACCTGGCGCCGCCACCAGCGCGAACGGGCACTCGACGCATCCTGACACCCGGGGGGCGAGCCGACCGCGCGGCTCGCCCCCGCCAAACCTGACCCGCGAGCGGTTTGGCGGCTCGAGCCGGCCGGCGGGACCTACGCGGCCGCGGCGCTCACGCGCCTGCTTCCAGCGCCGGCTCGCCCGTCCTGGTGTGCCCGCCCGTGGGCGCCGGTGAGCGGTCGATGGCCAGTTTCGGCAGACGGCGCTCGAGCCAGGCGGGGAACACCCACGTGCGCCGGTCGAGCAGCTCGAGCACTGACGGGAGCAGCAGGCTGCGCACGACGAACGCGTCGAGGAACACAGCCGTTGCGAGGCTGAGTCCGAACAGCTTCAGGACGCGTTCGTCGCCCAGCGCGAACGAGGCGAACACGCAGATCATGATCGCCGCCGCAGCGGTGATGACGCGACCGGTTGACGCCAAACCGCGGTTGACGGCGTAGGACGCGTCTTTGCTGCGTCCCCACTCCTCGTGTATGCGCGATACCAGGAACACCTCGTAATCCATCGACAGGCCGAACACGATCGCGAACAGCATCACCGGGATGAACGCCTCGATTGGGCCGCCCTTGACATTGAAGAAGCTGCCGAGCCAACCCCACTGGAAGATCGCCACCACCACGCCCAGCGAGGCGCCGATCGAGAGCAGGTTCATGACGGCGGCCTGCACCGGGATCACCAGCGAGCGGAACACGACGAGCAGCAGCAGCGCGGACAGCAGCACGACGATGCCGATGAACAGGGGCAGCTTGCTGGACAGCACGCCCGTGAAGTCGACCGTGGTGGCCTCCTGGCCCCCGACGAGCAGGGTCGTGCCGGTGCTGTGCGCGACCGGCGGGAGCACGGCTCCCCGCAACGAGTGCACCAGTTCGGTCGTGGCGAGCGACTGCGGCGCGCTGCGCGGGTAGATGTTGAACACCGCGGTCTGGCCGCTCGGGCTCAGGCGCGCGGGGGAGACGTTCGCTACATTCGCCGTCGCCTTCAGCACGCCCGCGACGCTCGCCAGGGCCGCGCTGTCCGCGGCGTGGGGCAGGCTCGCGACGACCTCCAAGGGGCCGTTGGAGCCGGGGCCGAAGCCCTTGGCGATCAGGTCATAGGCCTGCCTGGTGGTGTCGTTGGGCGGGTTGTTGCCCGCGTCGCTGTTGCCCAGCCGCAGCGCGAGCGCGGGCGCCGCCAGCACGAGCATGATCGCCAGCCCCGCGAGCGCCCCCGGCCAGGGGTGGCGTTGGATGGCGTTGGCCCACGAGGCCCAGAAGCCGCGCGGCGCAGCCCCGGGCTCCCGCGGGTTCGCCCGCTCGCGCCGGCTCGGGCGCCCGATGCGCGCGCCCAGGCGCGAGAGCGCGGCGGGCAGAACCGTCAGGGCGGCGAGCATCGTCATCAGCACCGCCAGCGCCGACGCCACGGCGAGCCCGTACAGGAAGCTCACGCCCAGCAGGAACTGGCCGAGCAGGGCGATGATCACCGTGACGCCCGCGAACAGGACCGCCCGTCCGGCCGAGTCCATCGCGTCATCGATCGCCGGCTGGAGCTCGGCGCCCGCCCGGAAGTTCTCGCGAAAGCGCGTCACGATGAACAGCGCGTAGTCGATGCCCACGCCGAGCCCGATCATGGCCGCGAGCTCGATCGCGAAGCTCGGCACGCCGATGAGCTGTGAGGCCAGCCCGGCCAATCCGATGCCGGTGCCGAGTCCCAGCAGCGCTGTCACGATCGGCAGCCCCATCGCCAGCAGCGAGCCGAAGGTGATGAACAGGATGATCATGGCCGCGAGCAGGCCCACGGCGGTGGCCGTTCCGAGCGACGGTTTCTGCGCCTGTTCGATCGCGGCGCCGCCGAGCTGCACTTCGAGCCGCTTCGAACGAACACGCTCGGCGGTGGAGATGACGTTTTCGATCGACGCTTTGGGCAGGACGTTGGCGCGCTTGTCGAAGTTGACGGTGGCGAACGCGATCTGCCCGTCAGTCGATACCGCGTGCGCGCCCGCGGGCGCGTAGGGGCTGACCACGTCAGTCACGTGCGGCAGCGTGGCGACCTCCTTCAGCATCGGTTCGACCTGCGCTCGCACCGCCGGGTCGGTGATCTGCCCTGCGCGCGCGCGCAGCACGATCTGGTCGGAATCGCCGGACTGCGCCGGGAAGTCGCGCTGCAGCAGGTCCGTCGCCCGCTGGGACTCGGTGCCCGGGAGCGAAAAGTTGGTGCTGTAGTTGGTCCCGACGGCGTGCGAGATACCCAGCGAGCCGACGAGCAGCACGATCCAGCCGATCAGGACCAGGCGCCGGTGGTGCCCGGCCCAGCTGCCTGCGCGCGCCACGATTCCCAGCCTGCGCTCCTGCGATGCCGTCGAGCTCATGTCAGACCTCCAGATATACTGTCGGAGAGTGAACAGTCCGTTTTACGAATAGTTCGCAGATCGAAGTAGGCTAGCATACGAACCATGCCCGTCAAGAGCGATCCGCAAAACGAGCTACTGCCGACTGTCGAGGACGACCTCGCCGAGCTCACCGCGCTGCTACCTGTCACGCTGCACGAGCTCAAGAGCGCAGTTCCCGCCCCGATGCCGATGCGCGACGCGATGGAACGCGCCTCGCTCGGCAAGCGTCACGCTACCGCGCTTCTCGCGGTAGCGGCCGTTGAACCTATCGGCGTCACTGAACTGGCCAAGCGCCTTGGCCTGTTGCTCTCGAGCACCAGCACGATCGTCGGGGAGCTCAGCCGCGCGGGCCTGCTCGAGCGCGCCGAGGACGACCAGGACCGTAGGCGCACGATCGTACGCGTGCACGAGGACTACCGCGACGCCATGGAGGGATGGCTCGAAGTAGCGCTCGCGCCGGTTCGAAACACGCTCGAGCGACTCTCGCCGCCAGCACGTGCGCACTTCATGGCGGGCTGCCGCATCCTGCAAGCAGAGGCAGCCCTACTCGCATCCGACGAGGACCTGAGCGCGGACTGCGAGACCTAGCAGGACTGCGCGCCGCGATAGTACCGCGGGCTCCCCACCCCGACTACCGCAGCGCGGGGAGCCCGCGGAGTCCCTTTCAGCCTTGCGCTACACCCTGCTTTTGACCAGGCACTCCGCGTCGGGTCGCTCAACGAGGGGGTCAGCGTTACGCCGACTGTTGGAAGTGCTCGCTATAGACGACCCTTGACAAATATGCGAACATGCGTTCGATGGGCAACTCGCCAAATCGACCCTTGCGCCAGATCGAGCGAGCCGTCGAGTGCGACGACCTGCGTGAGGCCGTCGTGGTCGCCCGCGACTACGCCCGCGCGCATGGACGGCCGATACCGCTCGCGTCCGCGAGCAAGCTGCTGCCGCTCATTGCCCGCCAGAGCCCGTCGGAGTACGACGCCTACGCTCTGCGCTTCCTCGAACGCTGGATCGACGAGAAAGCTCGTACGATCGACGAGGTTGCCGACCTGGCCGCGGCGCTCGCGGAGCTACCCGAGAACCCAACAACAGAGCTGCCGCTTTGAGCCTCTGATCGGCCGTGCTCGCTCGCGCTAACGAGCAATCGGTACGCGACCGACCTGCACGAATGAGGGCCATCCATGGCCCCCTTGGCCATCCATGCATCCAAGCGGCGAGCATCCTAGGGCACGTGGCGGACGTGCCCGATCGGCGGGCGCAACGCGCAGCTGCGCCGGTCGCGGATCGAGGGTCCGCCGCTGTGCGGCGCCGCCGCCCGTCTCGAGCAGTACCGCGCCGACGGGGTCACCAAGTGGTGTGGCCCCGAGCACCTCACCACGCCCCGCGAGAAAATCGAGCTCGACCTGCGGCCGGGTGGCGCGTGCGAGGACGCCCGCCCGCTGGGCGATCAAGCCCGGTCGAGGCGGTCATTCCTCTGCCCTCAACGCCGCCACGCCGTTGTCGAACGGCGAGGCCATGTAGACGTTCTGACCACTTGGGGACAGCGCAATCGCCACCGGCCCGCTCAGCGGGTCGTTCGCCACGGGCGTTTCACCGGCCGGCGTCAGCGTTCCCTCGGCGGGATCACGCAGCAGCTCGACGAGCGTGTCTGCCCCCTCGGCGAGCACGTACAGGACCCTGCCGCCCGGCGCCAGCGCCAGCGCCGCTGCCCCGCGCAGCAGTGTCCGTCCTGTTGGACAGCTGCTGTCGGCCTGGGCCTGCAGGCAGTTCGGCGGCAGCGCCAGCAGCCGGCCTGTGCTGGGATTGCGTCCCAGCGTGACCACGGCGCCGGGCGAGAACGCCGCGACGTACAGCTCACGACCGTCCGGGCTCAAGGCAAGCGAGCGCGCGCCCCCCAGCTGCGGCACCTTCAGCTCGCACGACTTGTCCATGTCCGCGTAGTTTCCGGAGGAGACGCAGCCGCCATCACCGTCAAGAGGCGCGAGGGCGCCCGTCGAGCCGTTGCGCGTGAAGCCCCTGACGGCGCCGCTCACCTGCGAGGCCACATACACGAAGCGCCCTTCCGGGGAGATCGTGATCGCGCTCGCGCCCTCGAGACCGGCGACCGCCGGGCAGTCGCTCCCGGGCAGGCTCTGCCAGCAGCCGCCTCCGCTCGGCAGCGGGCGCAGCGCACCGCTGCGCGGTTCGATCTGCAGCGCCACGACCGAGTCCTGGCCAGGCCTGAGCCCGTAGGACACGGCGTACAGATAGCGCCCGTCCGGGCTGATCGCCAGCGCGTCGACCCCGTTCAGGCCCCCGACGCTTGCGCCGCAGCGAGGTTGCGCGACGCCGGTGAGCCCGGCGCCCGCGACGCAGCTGAAGTAGGGGGTGGTAGGCGGGGGCTTGGCGTGCCGGCCACGCCCGTTGCGCGACGCCGACGCCAGCACAGTGGGCGCCACCGGCGCCAGTGCGCCGCTGGGCTCGCGCGCGAACGCGCTCACGCTCGCCGTGTCCGACGCGCCCACGTACACGAAGCGGCCGTCCGGGCTGACGGCCACCGCGTCGGCGCCGTTCAGCGCCACGTCGCCGGTGGCGCACCCCGCACTCGCGCTCGCTGCCACGCATGCGCCCGCGGACGGCGACAGCACCGGCCGCAGCGCTCCGCTCGAGCGATCGCGAGCCAGCGCCACGACTGCGTCTTCGCCCGCCACATACACGTTTGCGCCGTCGGGACTGACGGTCAGCGCCTGGGCGCCCGCCAGCCCGTCGGCGACGCCGAGACACGCCGGATCGGCGTCCTGCTGGGCGCTCGGGTCGTGCAGGCAGCCGCCGGCGCCGGCCAGTGCGCTCGGCCCGCCATACACCCCGAGCGCGCTCGCGCCGGCGGCGGCTGCGAGCAGCAGCGCCGCAGCGAGCACGGTCGGCAGCGCGAGCGCCCGCGCAGGGCGCGCCCGCCGGAAACGAGCTCCGAGGGGACGGTGAGCTCTGAGGGTCCTTGTCAGCGCGAGCACGAGGAGCGTGGCGGCTGAGATGCTAACGCGACCCGGTAGGACGAGAGCCGGTTCCACGAGAGCCGGTTCCGCTGGCAGCGCGAAGCGGGCCGCTCTTCCCGGGCGAACATATATCTTTGGCGCGTGGGCACCGGCCGCATGCGCATCGGTCTGCTCCTGGCAACGCTGGTCGCGCTGGCCGTGCAACTCGCGTCCGCGCATCCAGGCGCTGCTCAGGGTGTGGCTGACCCGTGCGAACAGGCGGCGACGCCCGGCGAGAGCCAGATCACCGTGCTCAGCAGCGGCATCGAGCGCACCGCCGTGATCGACGTGCCGTCGGCCGGCGCCGGCCAGCGGCTGCCCGTGCTCGTCGGCCTGCACGGCGCCGGCGCCAAGTTCTTTCAGACCTACTCGGGCTACACCGAACTGGCCGGTGCCGAAGGCTTCATCGCGGTCTACCCGAACCCGATCGACAAGGAGGACGGGCACACCTACTGGAACATCAACGACCATCAGCCCGACGGCGGTCCCGCCGACGTGCAGTTCATCGCCGATCTGCTCGACTACCTGGAAAGCCATCTGTGCATCGACACCAGCCGCATCTATGCGGCCGGCGTATCCAACGGCGGGGGGATGGCGGCGCGGCTGGCCTGCGAACTGAGCGAACGCTTCGCGGCGTTCGCGTCGATCGCCGGCGGCTATTCGAGCCTGCCGCCATGCCATCCCACCAACCCGGTCTCGGTGATCGAGCTCCACGGGACCGCCGACACTGTCGTCCCCTACAACGGCGACCCGCACGACGGCGGGGCGGGGGCGGTGTGGCCGTGGCTGTGGGCCTGGCACGAACACGACGGCTGTCGCGGCGCGCCCGCGGTCAGCCGCGTCGCCCCGCGGGTCGAGCGCTACGACTGGAGCGACTGCGCCGAGGGCGCGGCGGTCGAGCATCTCGAGATCTACGGCGGCGGCCACCAGCTGCCGGGCGGCCTGCCGGCCGACGCCGGCCAGTCGAGCACGATCTCGGCCGCGTGGCTGACCTGGGCGTTCCTGCGCCAGCACCAGCTTGCCAGCCCGTATACGGCCGCGGATGCCAGGGCCCGCGCGTGAGCTGCGGGCCGGCGCTCAGCTCTCGACGATCGCCAGCGCGAACCCGTCGTGTCCCTTGTCGCCGACCGTCTGGATCGCGGTCGCGCGCACGCGCGGCTCGGATGCAAGCAGCTCGTAGAAGCGGCGCACGCCGCGCAGGAGATCGACGTCGCCGGTGCGCGGGTCGGGCCTGTCGGGTTCGAGGATCGCGCCGTCGCGCACGACGTTGTCGCCGATGATCAGCGTCCCCGACCGCGCCAGCTTGAGCGACCATTCCAGGTAGCCGGGGTAGTTGCCCTTGTCGGCGTCGATGAAGATCAGATCGAACGGGCCGGCTCCCTCGGCGTGCAGCTCGGGCAGGACCTCGAGCGCCTTGCCAACCCTCAGCTCGACCGTCTCCGCGCAGCCGGCGCGCGCGATGTTGGCGCGCGCCACCTCGGCGTAGCGGGGCTCGGCCTCGACCGTGACCACGCGCCCTCCGGGCGGCAGCGCCCGCGCCAGCCAGATCGTGCTGTAGCCGCCGAGCGTCCCCAGCTCGAGGATCGTGCGCGCTCCCTGTACGCGCGCCAGCAGCTCGAGCAGCCTGCCCTGGTTCGGCGTCACGGCGATCGGCGGCAGGCCGGCTGCCTCGCTGTCGCGCTGCGCCGCATCCAGAGCCGGGTCCGCCGGCACCAGCTGCTCGCTGATGTAGCGGTCAACCGCCGACCACAGATCCTGACCCGCCTCGTCCATGGACGGGCACGCTAGCGGATGGCTACCGTGCAGTGCCAGATGCCGGTCCCGAGCTCGGATGCCGCACGCAAGCGCCTAACGCTGATCGCATGCATCCTCGGCTCGAGCATCGCGCTGATCGACGGCACCGCCGTCAACGTTGCGCTGCCGAGCATTCAGCGTGCGCTCGGGGGCGGCCTGGCGGCGCAGCAATGGGTCGTGAACGCCTACCTGCTGACGCTCGGCTCGCTGATCCTGATCGGGGGCTCGCTCAGCGACATCTATGGCGAGCGGCGCATCTTCGCGCTCGGGGTCGGCGGTTTCGGCGTGACCTCGCTGCTCTGCGCGCTGGCGCCGACGATCGGACTGTTGATCGCGGCGCGCGCGCTGCAGGGCGTCGCCGGCGCGCTGCTCGTGCCCAGCTCGCTGGCTGTGATCGTGGCCACCTTCTCCGCGTCAGAACGCGGCCCGGCGATCGGCAGCTGGACGGCCTGGAGCGGGATCGCGACCGTGCTCGGGCCGCTGGCCGGCGGCGAGCTGCTGGCGCTCTTCACGTGGCGGGCGATCTTCCTGCTGAACCTGCCGCTCGTCGTCATCTGCGTTGCGCTGATCCTGGTGGCCATTCCGCGCGCGACCAGCGCTCGGATGCCCGACGCTGTTGCGGATGCGGGGCGCACGCGCACGGGCGCGCCCGCACGCGCACACACGCGCACGGGCGCGCGCGTGCGGTTCACGCAGCAGGTCGACCTGACCGGCGCGCTGCTGTGCGCCCTCGGCCTCGGCGGGCCGGTGTTCGCGCTGATCGAGCAGCCGCGCCTCGGCTGGTCGAGCCCCGCGGTGCTCTTGCCGTTGATCGGCGGCACGGCGCTGTTCGTCGCGTTCATCGTCTACGAGTCCCGTGCGCGCAAGCCGATGCTGCCGCTGAGCCTGTTCTCGCAGCGAAACTTCTCCGCCGGCAACATCGAGACGCTCGCGATGTACGCGGGACTGTCCGTGCTGTTCTTCTTCCTGGTTCTGTTCCTGCAGCAGGTCGGCGGCTACACGCCGTTGCAGAGCGGGCTCGCGACGCTGCCGGTCACGCTCGTGATGTTTGCGCTCTCGCGCCGCTTCGGCGCCCTCGCGGACCGCCACGGACCGCGCCTGCTGATGGGCGCCGGGCCGCTCGTCGCCGCCGTCGGACTGCTGCTGTTCGAGCGTGTCGGGATAGACGTCAACTATGCCGCCGACGTGCTGCCGGCGGTGCTCGTGTTCGCGCTCGGGCTGTCGATGACCGTCGCGCCGCTCACCGCGGCGGTGCTGGCGGGGGTGAGCGAACGCCAGGCGGGCATCGCCTCGGCCGTCAACAACGCGGTGGCGCGCGTCGCCGGGCTGGTGGGCACAGCGGCCGTCGGCGCGGCTATCGCGACCGCCTACGCGTCCTCGCTGGACAGCAACCTCGCCGGCACTGCGCTCGGGCCCTCCGCACAGACGACCGTGAGCGAAGCCAAGCGCCTGCCGCTCGGGCTGCCCGACGTCCATGGCCTGCCTCCCCGCCAGGCCCACGCCATCACCGACGCGGCGCAGGCCGCGTCGCTGCACAGCTTTCATCTCGGGCTCGCGATCGCGGCTGTGCTGGTAGCCCTTGGGGGCATAGCCGGCGCTCTCGGCGTGCGCAACCCGAAACGCGAGGTCGCTGCCGCCGGCTGCGAGGGGGGCGTGCTGGTGGGCGCCAGCCTCGACGCGGCGCATGTGCCGGCGCGAGAGCCTGCAACGGTCGCTGCGGACTAGGAGTGGCGGCGCCGGCGCGCGCCTATCCTCGACACGCAATGGTCACGAACACGAAGACCGGCAGCCTCGCGGCGCAGCGGCGCGCCCTGCCCGACCAGCCTGGGGTCTATCTGTTCCGCGACGCCCGCAACCGCGTCATCTACGTGGGCAAGGCAAAGTCGATCCGCAAGCGCGTCGCCTCGCACTTCGCGCGGGCCAACGTCCCCAGCTCGCCCGGCCATGCCGAGATGATCGCCAGCGTCGCGCACGTCGAGTCCGTCGTGGTCGCCTCCGAGGCCGAGGCGCTGCTCACCGAGCAGGGCTTCATCAAGCAGTATCGCCCGCGCTTCAACATCCGCTTGCGCGACGACAAGTCCTACCCGTTCATCGCCATCTCGCTCGATGAGGACTATCCACGCGTGTACTTCACGCGCGAGCGCCATCGCCCCGGGCGCGCCTACTACGGGCCGTATTCGAATGCCAAGCGCGTCCGCTCGACGCTCGAGGTGCTCGCGAAGGTGTTCATGTTCCGCTCCTGCACCGGCCCCGAGCCCGGACGGCGCAGCGGCAGCCCGTGCCTGGACTACTACATCAAGCGCTGCTCGGCTCCCTGTGTGGGCTTCATCTCAAAGGAGGACTATCGCGCCGGCATCGAGCAGGTCGGCGACTTCCTGTCGGGCCGTTTTCTGGCGATCGAGGCCGAGCTCGAGGCGCGCATGCGCGCGGCCGCCGCGGCCGAGGAGTTCGAGCAGGCCACACTCGAGCGCAACCGCCTGCGCGCCGTGCGCTCGCTGCTGGAGCGACGCCGCGTGGCCTCCGCCTCCACCGGCACGTTCGACGCCGTCGCGGTCGCGCTCGACGGCCGCGACGCCAACGCGCAGGTCTTTCAGGTGCGCGACGGCGTGCTCACCGACCGCCAGTCCTTCTACCTCGCCAACGAGACCGAGCGCGAGCCGGCCGAGGTCGCGACCGAGTTCATGATGCAGTTCTACGCGGGCCATCTCTCGATCCCCGCGCTGATCGTGGTCCAGCGCGAGCTCTCCAGCAGCGACCCGGCGGCGCTCGCCGACGCGCTCGCCGCCCGCCGCGGCGGTCCGGTCGAGATCCGCGCGGCCGAGCGCGGCGAGAAGCGCCGCATCCTCGAGCTCGCCGCGCGCAACGCGCTGCTCGCGCTCGACAGCGAGCGGCTGCGCGCCGAGCGCCGCCGCCAAAGCCGCGTCGACGCGCTCGAAGGGCTGCAGCAGGCGCTCGGGCTCGACGCGCCCCCGGTGCGCATCGAGTGCTTCGACATCTCGCACCTCGCCGGCGAGAACACAGTCGCCTCGATGGTCGTGTTCGAGGGCGGCGCCCCGAAGAAGTCCGACTACCGCCGGTTTCGCGTCCGCTCCCTGCAGGAGGGCGTCTCCGACGACTATGCCGCGATCGCCGAGGTGCTCGAGCGTCGCTACGCGCGCTGGGAGGCCCAGGCCGACATCTCGCCGCATGACTCCGCCTACGACGCCAGCTTCGCGACGCTCCCCAGCCTGGTCGTGATCGACGGGGGCCGCGGCCAGCTCGGCGCCGGGCTGCGCGCGCTGCGCGGCTTCGCCGAGCGCGGCGTCGCAGTCGTCTCGCTCGCCAAGCGCATCGAGGAGGTGTTCCAGCCCGGCCGCCGCGCCCCGCTCGTGCTCGACCACTCGACGCCGGAGCTTCAGCTGCTGCAGCGCGTCCGCGACGAGGCGCACCGCTTCGCGCTTGCCCATCACCGCGTGCGCCGCGACCGCGCCCTGACGGGCTCGGTCCTGGACGACCTTCCGGGGGTCGGGCCGGTACGCAAGCGCGCGCTGCTGAGGAATTTCGGCTCGCCCGAGGCCGTGCTCGCGGCCTCGCGCGAGGACCTGCAAACGGTCCCCGGCGTGCCCGCCAAGGTCGGCCGCGAGCTGTACCACCTTTTGCACCGCGCCGGCTGAGCGCTCAGACGCGGCACAATGGCCATGCCATGGCTGTGATCCGTCGTCCCCGACGCTCGAGCTCCGCGCGTTCCATCCACAAGTCCAAGCGCTACGCGGGCCAGCCGGGCGCGAGCCCCGCGCCCCAGCCCGGCGCGGCCGACACGGCCGCCGGGTCGCGCCTGCGCGATCTCGTCGTGATCACCGGCTTCTCGGGCGCCGGCAAGTCCACGGCCATGAACGTGTTCGAGGACGCCGGCTACTTCTGCGTGGACAACCTGCCGCCCGAGATGATCCGCTCGCTGGTCGAGCTGTTCGTCCACGGCGGCTCGAACGTCGAGCGCGCCGCGATCGTCTCAGACGTGCGCGGCGGCGCCTACTTCGACGCCCTGCGGGCGGTCGTCGATGACCTCGACGCGCTCGGGCTGACCCATCACGTGCTGTTCCTCGAGGCCTCCGAGCAGACGCTCGTCACGCGCTACAAGGAGACCCGCCGGCGCCATCCGCTCGCGCCCAACGGCAGCATCGCCGCGGGCGTGTCCGCCGAGCGCGCGATGCTCGCGCCGCTGCGCAGCCGTGCCGATCTCGTGATCGACACCACCGGCATGTCGGCCTCGATGTTGCGCGGGCGCATCGCCGACAGCCTGCTGCCGCGACAGGCCGTCCCGCGCCTGGCAGTCATCTTCATGAGCTTCGGCTTCAAGCACGGCCCGCCTCGCGATGAGGATCTCGCCTTCGACGTGCGCTTCCTCCCCAATCCGCACTACGATCCCGCGCTGCGCGAGCTCACCGGCCACGACGCCGAGGTCGTGCAGTACATGGCCCGAGACGGGCGCCTGGACGAGCTGTACGTGCGGCTCGACGCGCTGCTGGACTTTCTGATCCCCGAGTATCTGGCCGAGGGCAAGTCGCATCTCGTGATCGCGATCGGCTGCACCGGCGGACGCCACCGCTCGGTGGCGATCGCCGAGCGTCTCGCGGGCCGCTACCGCGACCACGATGAACTCGATGTCGCCGTCTCGCACCGCGATCTCGACAAGCGCCCGCGCGACCCCGACAAGCGCCCGCCGAACCCCGAGAACAAGCGCGGCGCGCCCGCGCGCGAGAAGACCCCGCCCGGCCGTTGATAGCCTACCCGCGCCAGCCGGACCCGGGGAGCGCTGCTCCGACGGTCCGGCATTGTTCGTTCTCGCACTGACCAGGGAGGCAGCGAGCAAATGTCGATACGCGTTGGGATCAACGGCTTTGGCCGGATCGGCCGCAACGCCTTCCGCGCGGCCCAAACCAGAGGCGATGCGGCCGAGATCGAATGGGTCGCGGTCAACGATCTGACCGACGCCCGCACGCTGGCCCACCTGCTCGCGTATGACTCGATACTTGGCCCGTATCCGGGCGAGGTCCATGCCCGCGACGACGCGATCGACGTCGACTCGCGCGAGCTGACCGTGTTTGCCGAGCGCGACCCCGCCGCGTTGCCCTGGGGCGAGCTCGGCGTCAACGTCGTGATCGAGTTCGACCGGCCTGTTCACCGATCGTGCGAGCGCCGCCAAGCACCTGGCGCAGGGCGCCAAGAAGGTGATCATCTCGGCCCCCGCCAGCGATCCGGACGCCACCGTCGTGCTCGGCGTCAACTTCGACGAGGTCTATGACCCGAGCGAGCACCACGTCATATCCAACGCCTCCTGCACCACCAACTGCCTCGGCCCCGTCGCCAAGGTCGTCAACGACACGGTCGGCATCACGCACGGGCTGATGACCACGATCCACGCCTACACGGCCGACCAGCGCCTGCAGGATATGCCCCACAAAGACCTGCGCCGCGCGCGCGCCGCCGCGATCAACCTGATCCCGGCCTCGACCGGAGCCGCCAAAGCGATCGGCCTGGTGATCCCCGCGCTGCAGGGCAGGCTCCACGGCTTTGCCGTGCGCGCCCCGGTGCCCACCGGATCGGTCATCGACCTGACCGTCGAGTGCTCGCGGGCCACGACCGTGGAGGAGGTCAACGAGGCGCTGAAAGCCGCCAGCGAGTCGCCGCCGCTGGCCGGCCTGATGGCCTACACCACCGATCCGATCGTCTCCACCGACATCATCAAGTCGCCCTACTCCGCGATCGTGGACTCGCAGCTGACCGCCGTGGTCGACGACACCATGCTCAAGGTCGTCGCCTGGTACGACAACGAGTGGGGCTACTCCAACCGCCTGGTCGATCTCGTGCAGAGGGTGCTGTGATCCGGCTGCGGGGCGCGAGCGATGTGAGCGGGGGAGAGCGTCTGAGGAGCCGGCGAGTGGGTGTCGTGATCCGGTGAGATCCCTCGACGACCTCGACGTGCGCGGGCGCCGGGTGCTCGTGCGCGTCGACTTCAACGTGCCGCTCGGCACCGGCCCCGATGGTGCCACGATCGTCGCCGATGACAATCGCATCAGGGCGGCGCTGCCGACGATCGAGGAGCTGCGCGCGCACGGGGCGCATCTCGTGCTCGTCTCGCATCTCGGTCGTCCGCACGGTCGTGTCGAGCCCGAGCTTTCGCTGGGGCCGATCGTCGCGCGTCTGTGCAAGCTCACCGATGCATGCGTCACGCTTGCTCCGGGGGTTGTGGGGGGCGAGGTGCGGGAGCTGACCGAGCAGCTTGGGGACGGGGAGATCCTCGTGCTCGAGAACGTGCGCTTCGAGCCGGGCGAGACCGCCAACGACCCCGACTTCGCGCGTGCCCTGGCGGAGCTCGCCGATGTCTACGTCAACGATGCGTTCGGCGCCGCGCACCGTGCCCACGCCAGCACCGAGGGGGTCGCGCACCTGCTGCCGAGCGCCGCCGGGCGCTTGCTCGAGCACGAGGTCAAGACCCTGACCGGAATACTCGAGCACCCGCAGCGGCCGCTCGTGGCGGTGCTCGGGGGCGCCAAGGTCGCCGACAAGATCGCCGTGATCGATCGCTTCCTGTCGGTCGCCGACGCAATCCTGATCGGCGGCGCCATGTGCTTCCCGTTCCTCGCCGCCGAGGGCCACGCGATCGGCGCCTCGCTGTGCGAGGACGAGGACGTCGAGCACGCCCGCCACGCGCTCGCTCGGGCCACCGACTGCCTGCCGCGCCCCGATCGCCGAGCGCTCGCCGCGCGCTCCGACGGCGCCGCGGGCGCGGCGCGACTGTGCCTGCCGCGCGATCTGGTCATCGGGCAGGACCTGAGCGCCGATTCGCCCACGCGCGTGCTCACGGGCGTCGAGGTGCCCTCGGGCTGGATGGGTCTCGACATCGGGCCCGCGACCGCGGCGCTGTATGGGGAGGAGATCGCAGAAGCCGGCTCGGTCTTCTGGAATGGCCCGATGGGGGCGTTCGAGCTCGAGCCGTTCGCCGCCGGAACGCGGGCCGTGGCGCAGGCCGTCGCGCGCGCGCCCGGCACCACGGTCGTCGGCGGAGGCGACTCGGCCGCCGCGCTTGCGCAGTTCGGCGTCGAGAGCTCGGTTCAACTACGTCTCGACCGGCGGCGGCGCCACGCTCGAGCTGGTCGAGGGTCGTAGCCTCCCGGGGCTGAGCGCGCTCGACGGGGCAGGGGTCGCATAGTGTCGGACCTGGGGCGCACTCCGCTGGTCGCGGGCAACTGGAAGATGCACAAGACCGAAGCGCAGGCCGAGCAGTACATCCAGGCCCTGCTTCCGCGTGTCTCTGCGTTGGCGCACGTCGAGATCGCGATCTGTGTCCCGTTCACCGACCTGCGTGCGATGGTCAACTCGGCGCGCGGCTCGCTCGTGCAGGTCTACGCGCAGAACATGCATTTCGAGGACAGCGGCGCCTACACGGGCGAGATCTCGCCACCGATGCTCAGCGAGCTCGATGCCCACGGTGTCGTGCTCGGCCACTCCGAGCGCCGCCAGCTGTTCGGTGAGACCGATCGCGCACTCGCGAAGAAGCTGCCCGCGGCGCTCGCCGCCGGGCTGAAGCCGATCCTGTGCGTGGGCGAGACCGAGGACGAGCACGACCAGGGCGATACCGAGCGCAAGCTGCGCCAGCAGGTCCGCGAGGATCTCGCGGCCGTGCCCGACGAGCAGCTCGCCGAGATCGCGGTCGCATACGAGCCGATCTGGGCGATCGGCACCGGCCGTGTGGCCTCCGCGCAGCAGGCCCAGGACGCGATCGCCTTCATCCGGGCGCTCGTCGGCGACCGCGATCCGGCCGCTGCCGAGCGCGCGCGCATTCTCTATGGCGGCTCGGTCAAGCCCGAGAACGCGTCCGAGCTGCTCGCGCTCCCCGACGTCGATGGCGTTCTCGTCGGCGGCGCCTCGCTCGAGGCCGAGTCGTTCGCCGCGATCGTCGCGGCGGCCGCGCGATGAGCGCGCCCGCGGACCCGCCACCCGATCCGCCGCCCGGGATCGACCCCGACCGGATCGCCAGCCCCGGCTGGGTCGAGAGCAGCAACTCGCACGGCACCGCCCCCGCCCAGCTGCCCGTGTCGAGCGTCTGCCTGGTCGTGCTCGACGGTTGGGGCATGGCCGAGCCTGGACCCGGAAACGCGGTCTCGCTGGCGCGCACGCCCGTGTTCGACGCGCTGTGGCGGAGCTGCCCGCACACGACCCTGCAGGCCTGCGGGCGCGCCGTCGGCCTGCCGGACGGACAGATGGGAAACAGCGAGGTCGGGCATCTCAACCTCGGCGCCGGTGCGATCGTGCGCCAGGATCTGGTGCGCATCGACGATGCGATCGCCGACGGCAGCTTCGCCGCCAACCCCGTGCTGCGGGCCGCGCTGTCCGACATCGCGCGCGTGCATCTGATCGGGCTCGTCTCCGATGGCGGCGTGCACTCCTCCTTCGAGCATCTGCGCGCGCTGATCGCCTGCGCGCGGCAGCATCCGCAGGCCGACGGCGCCCGCAAAGACGTGATCGTGCACGCCTTCACCGACGGCCGCGACACGCTGCCCCACAGCGGCGCCGGCTTCCTCGCGGAGCTCGAGCTCGACGGAGATGGAGATGGATATGGAGATCGATATGGGTATGCGCGCGTGGGCTCGGTCGTGGGTCGTTACTGGGCGATGGATCGTGACCGGCGTTGGGAGCGCACGCAGCGCGCCTACGACCTGCTTGCTCATGCCCGTGCCCCGCACCGCGCCGCCACTGGCGAGCAGGCTGTGCGGGCAGCGTACGAGCGGGGCGAAACCGACGAGTTCATCGAGCCGACGGTCGTAGGCGACGATACGGCGATCTGCCCGGGCGACAGCGTGATCGCGTTCAACTTCCGTCCCGACCGCATGCGTCAGATCACGCGTGCGCTGGCCGAGCCCGGCTTCGGCGAGGGCGACGAGCAGCTGCCCGGATGGAGCGGCCGCGGCGGTGCTCCGGCGGTGCAGCGCTACACGACGCTGACCGAGTACGAGGAAGGCTGGCCCTACCCGGTGGCATTCAGGCCCGATCGCCCCGCGATCACGCTCGCGGCCGCGATCGCGCGCACAGGCGCGCGCCAGCTGCACGTCGCCGAGACCGAGAAGTACGCGCACGTGACCTACTTCTTCAACGGCGGCGTCGAGGCCGCCCAGCCGGATGAACAGCGCGAGCTGGCGCCCTCGGTGCGTGACGTGCCCACCTACGACCACCGGCCCGAGATGAGCGCCGCGCTCGCCACCGAGGCGTTCGTGCGCCGCTGGCGCGAGCAGGGGCCGGACGGCTTCAGGTTCGCCATCATCAACTTCGCCAACGCCGACATGGTCGGACACACGGGTGTCATCCCGGCCGCCGTCCGCGCCGTCGAGACGGTCAACCAATGTCTTGGCAGCGTGGTCGTCGCGGTGCGCGAGCGCGGCGGCGTCTGTCTCGTCACCGCCGACCACGGCAACGCCGACAACATGCTCGAGCCCGACGGCTCCCCCAACACCGCCCACTCGCTCAACCCGGTCCCGTTCATCCTCGTCGGGGCCGGATCGATCGTCCTGCGCGATGGCGGCATCCTCGCCGACGTCGCGCCGACCGTGCTCGAGCTGCTGGGCATCGAGCAGCCGGCGGCGATGACCGGCCGCTCGCTGATCGAGCGTCAGTCGGGTGGGCCGGAGCGTCCGTCGGGTGGGCCGGAGCGTCAGTCGGGCGGGCCGGAGCGTCCATCGGGTGGGCCATCGGCGTGATGGAGATCGCCCTGTGACCGACACCGGCACTCGCGCTCGCCGCTCCCGCCTGATGCTGGGCGTGACCTTCATGGGCGCCGGCATCAACCACTTCGTGATGCCCCGCGCCTATGAGGCGATCGTGCCGCCCGGCCTGCCCGGTGGGGCTGAGCGCCTGGTGGTGATCAGCGGGATCGCGGAGATCGCCGGAGGCGCGGGCGTGCTCACGCCGCGTACCCAGCGGGCGGCCGGCCTTGGCCTGATCGCGCTGCTGATCGCGGTGTTCCCGGCGAACCTGCACATGGCCCGCAATCCCGAGCGCTTTCGCCGGATCCCGCGCTGGGTGCTGTACGCGCGGCTGCCGCTGCAGCCCCTGATGATGCGCTGGGCCTGGCGCGCCACCCGCCGATAAGAGCCCGCTGCAAGCCGTGGTTTCAGCGCGCCAGCCTGCTATGTTCGGTTCAGCGCAGGGGTCCTAGTAGCAATTGTCATCATGTCGAGCGCGACCGCGATCAAGATTGCCTCCCCCGAACAGGAGGCACTCAGCGAGACCGAGATCGATGCGTGGCGCGGCTTTCTGCGCGCGCACGCCTGCCTGGCCAAGCGCCTGGACGCCGAGCTCGAGCGCGAGCACGCCCTGCCGATGACCTCCTACGAGGTCCTCCATCACCTCGACGATGCCGGCGCCGGGCGCATGCGGATGTGCGACCTCGCCGAGCAGGCCCAGCTCTCGCGCAGCGGGCTCACCCGCCTGGTCAACCGCCTCGAGCGCGACGGCCTGCTGGAGCGCTGCTCCTGCCAGCACGACGCGCGCGGCGCCTACGCCTGCCTGACCGACCTCGGCCGCGAACGCCTCACGCAGGCACGCGGCACGCACATGGCGGTCGTACGCGAGCACTTCTTCTCGCGCTTCTCCCAGCCCGAGCTCGACACGCTCGCCCACCTGTGGGAGCGCATCGCGCCGTGCGGCAACGGCGCGATGCATGCACCTCCCGGCGCCTGACCGAATCGGCGGGATCGACACGAAAGATCGTGCCGGCGCGCTCGCCGGCACGATTTCGTGCTCGACCCGCTGGCTGATGTTTGGCTGAGGGCGAATGGCGCCGTTGCGCCGCCGATGCGCCCCTGTGTTTCGATAGCAATAGTATTTGCCAGTAATCCGAGCGCTAGAGCCAAATGTGGGGCTTATGGCTGACGACTGTCAAGACGATTGCGGACCGAATGCGTGGGGCACGGCCCGATCGTTGGTGCACAAACGATCGGGCAGCTATCTGAGCCCAGCTCCTGAACAGGGACTTGATGTTTAACGACTTAGATTTTATAATGGAGATATCTACAGTCTTCCTAAGTATGGAGGTATCACCATGGCGCTAACTCGATGGGAGCCCGCCCGCGAGCTGGATTCGCTTCACCAGGAGGTCGGCCGTCTGTTCGGCAGCTTTTTCGACTCGCAGACCGCGCGCCCGGCCAACGGCAGTGCGCTGCGTCGCTGGGTCCCGGCGACAGACCTGACAGAGGAGGGCGAGCACTATGTGCTTCGCGTCGATCTGCCGGGCGTCAAGGACGACGACGTCAAGGTCGAGCTGGACCACCACGTGCTCACGATCTCCGGCCAGCGCGGCTCCGAGAACGAGCAGCGCGGGGACGGTTATCGCCGAGTCGAGCGCTCGTTCGGCAGCTTCTCGCGCTCGCTGAGGCTGCCCGACGGCGTCGATCCCGAGCAGATCCACGCGAGCTTCGGGCGTGGCGTGCTCGAGGTCACGATCCCCAAGCCCGAGCAGCGCAGGCCGCATCGGGTTGCGATCAGCGTCGGCGAGCAGGGCGCGGCGGTCGAGGACGCCGGCGCGGGCGACGGTGGCGAGGCTCACGGACCGGACGACGCCGAGCTCGCGCCGGCCGCCTAGCAAGTGACGGGTCCGGTCAGCGGCGTGGCCGGACCACGCGCTGGCCGCTTAGCAGTGGCCGCGCGGGCCGCCCGGGGAGTGACGGGTCCGGTCAGCGGCGTGGCCGGAACTCGCGCTGGCCGCTTAGCAGTGGCCGCGCGGGCCGCCCGGGGAGTGACGGGTCCGGTCAGCCGCGCGGCCCGACCTCTCGCTCGCCTGGCTCGTGTGATGCTGGCGCGACGTGTGACTTGCGGGGGGCCAGCGCTGCCGCCTCGAGATTCTCGTCGGTCGTGTGTGGGCGCTCCGAGCCGGGCTTCGAGTCGGCTCGGGCCGCCTCCTGCGTCTGCTTGAACTGCGCCTGCATGTGGCGCCGGTGGTGGCGGTGCGCGACGAAGATGCTGATCGCGGCGAGCACGACGCCGACGAGCCCGTACAGCCCGAACGTGCTCACGACGTTGCCGGCGGCGTTGCCGAGGAAGTACGCGAGCAGCCCGATCGCCGTCGCCCAGCAGATCCCGCCGAGCGCATTCCACAGCGCGAACGAGCGCCAGTGCATCTTGGTGGCGCCGGCCAGCCACGAGGCCCACACGCGCAGCCCGAGCAGGAAGCGGCCGAAAAACACGGCCTTCGGTCCATGGCGTTCGAAGAACGGCTCGCCAAGCACCAGCACCTCCCGGCGTTGGCGCTGAAAACGACCGGGACGTTCCAGCGCCCAGCGCCCGCCCTTGCGTCCGATCAGGTAGCCGATGTTGTCGCCGACGATCGCTCCGAGCGCGGCGATCGGGATCACGAGCGCGATGTCGAGCTTGCCTCGGGACGCCAGCACCGCCGCCGTGATCAGGGCCGTCTCGCCGGGCACGGGAATGCCGCTCGACTCCGCCGCCACTCCCAGGAACAGCAGCGGATAGCCGAAAACTTCGACGAGATGACCAATGTCCACGATCGCGGCGAGCATTGCTGGCTCCAATGACCTTTGGGCCCACGTCACGATATCTGGCGGGAATCACGTGGCCGTGATGCCGCCAAGCCCCTAGGATGCCGCGAGCGTGACTGCCTTCACGATCACGGCTCGCGACCCGGGCTCGCGTGCGCGTGCGGGCGTGCTCGCGACGGCGCGTGGCGAGGTGCGCACGCCGGCGTTCGTGCCGCTGGCGACCAAGGCGACCGTCAAGGGGTTGCTGCCCGACGAGCTGGCCGCGCTCGGGTATGAGCTACTGCTGGGCAACACGTTCCACCTGCTGCTCAATCCCGGTCCTGAGCTGATCGAGCGCCTCGGCGGGCTCGGCGCGTTCATGGGCTGGCCCGGGCCGACGATCACCGACTCGGGCGGCTTTCAGGTCTTCTCGATGGGCCACGGCACGGTTGCCGACGAGATCAAGGCCCGCGGGCGCGGCCATCCCGGCGAGCGCGAGGGCGCGATCCTGCAGATCGACGAGTCCGGTGTGCGCTTTCGCTCCTACGTGGACGGACGCGAGCGCTTCCTGTCTCCGGAGGGCGCGATGGCCGTGCAGGCGGCGCTTGGCTCGGACGTCGCGCTGGCGTTCGACGAGTGCACGCCCTATCACGTCGATCGCGCCTACACCCAGCATTCGACCGAGCGCACCCATCGCTGGCTCGAGCGCTGTCTGCGCTGGCACGCCGAGCACACGGGCGAGCGCCGATCCGCACAGCTCGTCTACGGGATCGTGCAGGGCGGGGTGTATGAGGACCTGCGCCGCGAGTCCGCGCAGACGGTCGCGGCGAGCGCCTGCGACGGCATCGCGATCGGCGGGTCGCTGGGGGCCGAGAAGGCGCAGATGCACGAGGTCGTCGGCTGGACCACGTCCGCGCTGGATGACGCCGATGACCACGAGCGGCCCCGGCACCTGCTCGGCATCGGCGAGGTCGAGGACCTGATCGCCTGCGTCGAGCTGGGCATCGACACGTTCGACTGCGCCATCCCGACACGCCTGGGCCGCCACGGGACCGCGCTCGTGCCCGACCCGGGCACGCGCTTCAGGCTCGACCTCACCAAGTCCGGCTCGCGCCGGGCGCCCGAGCCGTTGCTCGAGGGCTGCGTCTGCCCGGCCTGCACGAAAGGCCTGTCGCGCGCCTATCTGAGCTATCTCGTGCGCGCCGGCGAGCTGACGGGGATGCGCCTCGTGACGATGCACAACCTCGCATTCCTCGCGCGCCTGATGAGCGACTTGCGCGACGGGATACGCGACGGGCGGCTGGACGAGGCAGCCGCCGGCTGGCGCGCCGGGGACCCGGCGGGAGAGTTTCATCCCAAGCGCTCCATACCTTGAATCCCGGCGTTCCGACGTGGTGTAACGGCAGCACGGGCATCTGTCACATGTCAGGCGCCGGTTCGACTCCGGCCGCCGGAGCCGCCTGTTGTTGGCGACGGTATGGGCTGCTAGCCTGCTGCGCAAGTGACAGATGCCCAGCCCGCGAGGGCAGTTGCCTGACCGAAAGGCCCGCGTGAGCGGGCCTTTCGCCCGTAAACGCCCGACGCAGACGGCGATCTACTTGGTGTTTTCGCTGACCAGCTGCTTGAGGGCCCGGGAGGCCTGTTCGACGTCGCTGTAGACGACGTTTTTGATCACGACCCGCGTCGACGCCGGCGCGGTGATCACGACGATCGCGGCGATGATGCCGGCGAGAGCAAGCAGGCTCACCAGCG
The DNA here is from genome assembly GCA_963713895.1 of uncultured Solirubrobacterales bacterium. GTDB lineage: Bacteria > Actinomycetota > Thermoleophilia > Solirubrobacterales > Solirubrobacteraceae > Palsa-744. Next base: position 1,188,347 of record OY970210.1, read on the forward strand.
CCAGCATCAGGCGCCGCGCCGAGCTGCGCCGCGGCCGCGTGGCCGCCGGGGCGCTCGCCGGCGCCTGCTCGCGCGGGCTCCCCGCGGGCGCCGGTCGCGGCCGGCGCGGGGAGACGCGGCTGGCGGTCGTGCGCGCCCGCGCTTCCTGCGCGCCGCCGGCCAGCACGGTCGTGGCCTGGGTCGCCGGCTGCGCGCCGGCGGCGCGATCTTCGAGCGGAGGCTCGAGCGGTGAGATGCCGTCGGCGCCATCGCTGATCGCGCGGCCCATCTCGCGGGCGGTCTGGTAGCGGTCGCGCGGATCGAGCGCCAGCGCGAGCGCGACGGCCTCCGCGAGCTCGTGGTTGACGGCCGCCACGAGCGTGTCCAGCAGCGGCGGCTCTTCCTGCTGTTGCTTGAGCGCCAGCTCGGTCAGCGAGGTCGCCTCGTACGGCAGGCGCCCGGAGATCAGCTGGTAGGCGACCACGCCGAGCGCATACAGGTCGGCCCGCGGGCCGGCCTCCTCGCCGCGCGCCTGCTCGGGCGCGAGATACGCGGCGGTGCCGAGCACCGAGCCGACCTGCGTGATGCTCGACTGCTCGGTGGCCTTGGCGATCCCGAAGTCCGCCAGCTTGACCTCGCCCTCGCGCGCGCGCAGCAGGTTGCCGGGCTTGACGTCGCGGTGCACGACGCCGTGACGGTGGGCATAGTGCAGCCCCGCGCACGCCTGTTCGACGATCGCCACCGCCTGATCGACCTCGACCCAGCCGTCGTCGCGCAGGATCTGCGCGCATGAGCGGCCCTCGATGTACTCCATCACGATGAAGTGGCGGCCGCTCTGCTCATCGAGGCCCGAGTCGAAGATCTGCACGATGTTCGGGTGCACCAGCCGCGCAGCCGCCTGCGCCTCGCGCTGGAAGCGCGATACGAACGTCGGGTCGTCGGCCAGGTGCTCGGCCAGCAGCTTGACCGCCACGCGCCGTTCTAGGCGCATGTCGAAGGCCAGGTGCACGGTCAACATGCCGCCATAGCCGAGCCTGCCCTCGAGCGCGTAGCGCCCCGCGATGCGGTCGCCCTCGCTCATTTTCCGGCTTCCTGCCCGCCGGCGCGTTCGCCGGCTGATTCGCTTTCGGCGTTTTCCGTTTCATGACCGGACCCCGGCGCGGCTTCGCCGGCGGGCCCGCTGGGCGCGGCCGTGCCGCCGCCGTTGTTGGGCGTTGACGTTGCGGGCGGCCCGCTGTTCGGCGTGGTCGGGTGGGGCGTGACCGGCGTGGTCGTCGCCGGTGTGGTGGTGGTCGGCGCCGTCTTCGGGGCCGTCGTGGGTGCCAGGTGGGCGTGGGCGGGCGTGGTCGTCGTGCTGGTCGCGGTGGTCTGCGTGAGCGGCTGCGCGCACAGGGTCAGCGCGCGTTCGCGCAGGTTTTCGACGCCCTGGCTGAGCGTCTTGCGCAGGCCGGCGTCGATCGTGCCGGGCAGCGCCGCCAAGTCGTGTTCGGTTTTTTCGATCGCGGCGCTCGTGGCCGCACAGTCGCCGTTGCCGCTGCGCGCCGCCTGGAAGACCTCTTCGAAGTCGCCCTTCAGCGGCCCCGCGTCGGCGAGCGGGATCAGGCCCTTGCTCGACCCGCCGCAGGAGGCGAGCAAGAGCGCAGCGACGATCGCTGCTGCGGCGAGCGCGAGCGCACGCACGCACGCGCGCGCGTGGGCTCGAAAACGGGGGGGAGGGGGCGTGCGCAAGCTCACTGACCGTACTCCAAGCGCTCGGCCAGCGAGTCGGGCAGGCGGGCCGCGCGGATCGCGGCCGCGGCGCCGGCGATGTCGTAGTCGGTGCGCTTGAAAGTCGCAGTCTGGCCCTGGAGGTCCAACAGCAGCCAGGAAGCCCGCGGGTCGCCGTCGCGCGGCTGGCCGACGCTGCCGGGGTTCAGCAGCCATTCGCCGCTGAGGATGTCCAGCTGCGCCCCCGCCCGGCGCGGCTCGCCGGTCGCGAGCTCGCCGGTGCGGCGCTCGAACGAGAGCGGCACGTGCGAGTGGCCGATCAGGCAGACCCTGCTCGGCTGCTGGTCCATGCACAGCTCGGCGAGCAAGGCCGAGAGCACGTACTCCCAGACCGGGTCGCGAGGACTGGCGTGGTACAGGCCCACCTGGCCCTCACGTCCCTGCGGGCTCAGCTCAGCCAGGAAGCGCGCGTGCTCGGGCTCGAGCACCTCGCGGGTCCATTGCACCGCGATCCGCGCCCCCGGCGAGAAGTCGTCGAGCGGCACCTCGCCGGTGACCGCGAGGTCGTGGTTGCCCGCCAGGCACACGGCGGCATGCTCGCTGGCGAGCGCCACGCACGCGTCGGGGTCGGCGCCGTAGCCCACGAGGTCGCCCAGGCACCAGAGCTCGGCGGCCTCACTGCCGGCGACCGCCTCCAGCACGGCCTCGAATGCCTGGCGGTTGCCGTGGATATCAGAGATCACGGCGACCTTCATGTCGAGGTCATGTGCAGCGGTCCTACTCCTCCGCGTCCCCGCTCTCAGATCCGCCGTACTCGGGCAGGCTCTTGATTCCCTCGCGGGTTCGCCACTTCGAGTAGTTGTCCTCCATCGCGTCGATCAGCTCGCGCATGAACCGCGGCGAGATGTTCACGCGGGCCACCACGACGCCTGGGACCTCCTCGGATTCGACCTCGTGGTCAACGCGGGCGAACGTGACCGTGAACTCGTAGTCGGAGTGGCTGACGTTCGCGAAGTTGGCGTAGACGCCCCCCATGATCTCGGGGGACAGATGAATGTTGATATGGCGCTCGGCGCCCGGGTCTTGGTCGTTCACGGGCTGACCCTTCTCGGCCTGTCGGGGGGGTGGTCGGGAGGGGGGCCTGCCCCCCTCCCGCTGCATAGGCGCTCGGCGCCCGGATCCTGGTCGTTCACGCGGTTAGTATTCCAATCTGTGTGTCGGATGCCTGCGGCGGGATGACGACGGCGATACAGGCGCTGCGCGAGGCCGTTCTCGCCAGCGCCCGTGAGCTTGCGGGCGCCGGTGAGCCCGCCGGCAGTATGGTCCCCGTCAGCGCTGGCGAGCGCCCCGGCGTAAAGCGCGTCAACCCGGCGCGCCGGGTCGAGCTCGAGCCCGACGCTATCACGCTCGAGCGCCCGCCCCGGCCGGACTTCGGCGATTACTCGACGAACGCGGCGCTGCTGCTCGCGCCGGGGCTGGCAGCGCCGCCACGGGAGCTGGCCGAGCGTCTCGGGGTGGAGCTGAAGGCGCGGATGGGGGAGGGCCTCGTGCGCTTCGAGGTCGCCGGTCCGGGCTTCCTCAACCTGTTCGTAGGCGACGCCTGGCTGGGCGAGGCGCTCGCCGGCTGCCTGCGTGCCGGCGACCGGCTCGGCGGGGGCAGGGCGCCGACCCCCGAACGGATCCTCGTCGAGTTCGTCTCGGCCAATCCGACGGGCCCGATGCACGTCGGGCACGCTCGGAACGCCGCCTACGGCGACTCGCTCGCACGCCTGCTGGCCTTCGACGGACACGACGTCGAGCGCGAGTTCTACGTGAACGACGCGGGCTCGCAGGTCGTGAAGCTCGGCGAGTCGATCGCGGCGCTGGCGCGGGGCGACGAGGTTCCAGAGGACGGCTATCACGGCGAGTACGTCAAGGAGCTGGTGTCGAGCCTGGTGGGGGCTGGCGCGATCGATCCAGCCGAGCTGGGACGGGCGGCCGTGGCCGTGATGATTGGCCGCATGCAGGCCTCATTGCAGGCCTTCGGCGTTGAGGGCTTCGACCATTGGCAGTACGAGAGCGCCCTGCACTTGGGATCGCCGAGCGCCGTCGAGCACGCGCTGCAGACGCTCGAGCAGCACGGCCACACCTACCGGCGCGACGGCGCCCTGTGGCTGCGCACGACCGACTACGGCGACGACAAGGACCGCGTGCTGGTGCGCTCGTCCGGCGAGCACACCTACTTCGCGTCCGACATCGCCTACCACCTGGACAAGCGCGAGCGCGGCTTCGAGCGCCAGATCGACGTGTGGGGCGCGGACCATCATGGGTATACGGCGCGGATGAAGGCGGCGTACGCGGCGCTCGGCGGCGATCCGAGCCAGCTGGAGCTGCTGATCATGCAGCTGGTGCATCTCGTGCGCCGCGGCGAGCGGGCGCAGATGTCAAAGCGGGCCGGCGAGTTCGTGACGCTCGACCAGCTGCTGCAGGAGATCGGAGCCGACGCCGCGCGCTGGTTTCTGCTGTCGCGCTCGCATGACACGACGATCGACCTCGACCTCGACCTCGCGCGCGAGCAGTCGAGCGAGAACCCCGTCTACTACGTCCAGTACGCCCATGCGCGGATCGCCTCGGTGCTGGCCAAGGCGGGTCCGGCACGGGTGCTGGCGGCGATCGAGGAGGGCGGGCAGCCGGCGCCGCAGGGGGGATGGGACGGCTACCGGCTGCACGCCTCCGAGCGCACCCTTATCAAGAAGCTGCTCGCGTTCCCGGGCGAGATCGCCCAGGCCGCGCAGCGCCGTGCGCCCCATCGCGTCGCCGCCTACGCCCACGAGCTCGCGCAGGACTTCACCGCCTTCTACCGCGACTGCCGCGTCGTCGGCGCCGAGCCCGAGCAGGTCGAATCGCTGCGGCTGTCCCTGTCGGTGCTTGCGCAGCGCGCGCTGGCGCGCTCGCTGGAACTGCTCGGCGTCAGCGCGCCGGTGGCGATGTAGCTCGAGCCGATCGCGCAGCCCAATCAGCCCATCAGGGCGCTCAGCGCTCGAAGCGGGCGAGATCCGCGTCCAGGCGAGCGCGCTCGGCGGGGGTCAGCTCGCCGGCACCGTTCGCGCCCGCCGCAGGCGCGTCGCCCGGGCGCGCCCGCGCCTGCCTGCGCCAGCGCGGCAGCAGCAGCGCGAACAGCGCCAGCAGCCCGAGCAGCGCTGCCAGTGGCACCAGATAGGCCGCCAGGTCGAAGCCGTGCGCGGCCGGCAGCGCCAGCACGCTGGGGCCGTACTGCGCGACCAGGGCGCGTTCGACCTGGCTCTCGTCGTCGCCTTCGGCGATCAGCCCGCGGATGAACACGCGCTCGCGGTTGGCCTGCGGCGACTGCGCGACCATCAATGGGATTTTGCAGGTCACGCACATGACCCTGCGTTCGATCACGGGCAGCGCCACACGAGGCGCGTCGGCCTGCGCGGGCGCGGCGATCGCGACGGTCGCGAGCAGGACCGACATGGGCGCCAACCTCCGCGCGGGCGCGAGCAGCGTCATCCCGGAGCGCGTCGCCCAGCCCGGGCGCGGGGCCCGGGAGCGCATCGCCTCGCCCGCGCGCGGGGCTCGGGCGCGCATGAACGGGCGCGCGCGCAGGGCCATCAGGTGCGTTCCGTTTCGGCGAGCTGAATGGCTTTGTTCAGGAACGCCTGGTCAACCTCGCCGCGGGAGATCGCGACGATGGCGCCGCTGCGGTCGATCACGAAGCTCTCGGGCAGCTGCGTGGTGCCGTAGGCGTGCGCGAATTCGCCGGTCGTGTCCCGCAGGCTGGGGTAGGTGAGGTGGTTTTCGCGCACGAACGTGTGCGAGTCGGGCGCATCGTCGAGGTAGGTGACGCCGAGCACGGTCCCGGCGTGCGGCTGCAGGCGGCGCTGCGTGCGCTCGAGCAGGGGAGCCTCTTCCTGGCAGGGCACGCACCACGAGGCCCAGAAGTTCAGCAGCACGACCCTGCCGCGGTATTCGGCGAGCGAGCCGGTCGTGGTGCTCGGGTCGGCTGCCTCTGCGCGGGTCGAGCCGGCGGTCAGCACCGGCAGCAGCCGGTGTGCATCGGGTGCGGTCGGGCGTTCGCCGCGCGCGACCGCCTCATCGAGCGTGCGGTTGGGCGCCTGCGTGGCCACTCCGTAGACCAGCAGCGCCACCAGGCCCGCGCCCGCGAGCGAGACGAGGATCGGGACGGCCCGGCGTCGCACGGCGTCCAGGATAGTGCGCGCGCTGCGTAAGATTGGCCGGTACGCGGCGATAGCTCAGTTGGTAGAGCGTCGGCTTCCCAAGCCGAAGGTCGCGGGTTCGAGACCCGTTCGCCGCTTGCGTGAGAGAGTGTGCCCGCGGCTGGAGGTTGGCGCCTTGGAAGAGCGCTAGGAGCGGATGTGCGCAGGCAGCAAGATGGCCGCCCGGCGGGCGGCCCGATGGCGGCGCGCAGCGCGTGCGGATCGCCCGTGCGGGAAGATCGTGGGAAGGTCGCGAAAAGGGGCCGCGATTACAGGTCGCAGGGCGCGTGCCGCGTCCCGCTCAGACGGGGGTGACTGCAGCGATTCGGGTCGTCCGCGGCCTCTGTTCGCGTCCTCATCCCCATGATTTCCTCGCCTTTTCCCTCCGTAATCCCTCTCCAACATGCCCTTGTGCGTGACTAGGGCCTTGCGACTTCGTGGGAAGAATGAGAACACAAAGCACCCCGGTTGTCAAGACGGGCCGGTGAAAACGGTCAAACAAGCCGTGCTGACGGCGGTTTGCGGTGGTGGTGAAAGCGTTACCGGTGGAATGACCTCCGTCTGAGCGGTTCGGCGGTCGTGGGCGACGGCGCCGATACGGCGCCGGCACAAATCAGTTACGACGAGGATCGGGACGGCGGCAGAGGCGCAGAGGACAGTTACCTCGCCACGTTCGACGAGGGTCTGGATCGGCTGTCGCGCGCGGTTGAACAGGCGTGTGAGCGCGAGCCGGGCTGGCTCGAGCGTCTGCGCGCGGGCGTGGTGGCGATGCTTGGTTTCTTCGACGACGAGCCGGCATGGACGCGTGTGCTCGTAGTGGACGCGCCGGCGAGCGGAGCGGTGGCACTCGCCTGCCATCAGCGACTGCACGATCTCCTGGACGGGCTGCTCGACACCGGTGGCATCGGTGTGAACGGGCGTGTCGGGCTGGGCCGCGATGAGAGCGCCGATGAGGGAATCGCGCCGCGTCGCGTCGCCGGCGTCACGGAAACGGCTGGGACGTCATCGCCAGCACTGACGGCTGAGCTGGTCGCCGGCGGCGTTTTCTCCGTGATCCGCACGAGCCTACTCGAAGGAGACGGCGGGAAGCTCGTGGAGCTGGCGCCGTCGCTGATGGCGTTCATCGTGGCGCCGTATCTCGGACAGGCGGCCGCACGGCTCGAGTTGGAAGGCAGGCCAGCCATGCGAGGCACGGCGGTCGCGCATAAGCCGGGCTTCCCACGGTCACGAGAGCTGCAGCGGGCCGCGATCGCGCGCACGGCCGAGCTTCCGATTCGCGTGACCCATCGCACGACGCTCGTGCTCCGCGCGATCGCACGAGCCCCCTATTCGAACAACCGCGGGGTGGCTCAGGCTGCCGGGATCGCCGACGAAGGGCAGGCGTCGAAGCTGCTGGCGCGTCTCGAGCAGCGGGGCGTGATCGAGAACGTCGGCGTCGGGCCGGCGCGCGGGGAGCCGAACGCCTGGCTGCTGACGCCCTCCGGCCGGCGCGCGGTCGAGTTGATTGGCGAGAGCTACGCGTCCGGCGCGCCGCGGCCGAGGCGCTCGCGCAGCGAGGGCGTGGCGTGAGCCCGCTTTGCGATTTGCGCGGGACTTCGCCGTGCGGGCGGCGTGTGAAGGCTGGTGGCGGCGCGCGGCTCGGGACGGCATCGGTCCGGCGCGCGCATTCGAATTCTCAAGCGTGCATCGGCGAAGGACGCCTCGGCGCCCAACCCGATGACGAGTGCGCACCTGCGTGGGACTCAGCTCCCAGGAAGGGTGCGCAGCAACGATCGACGCCGAGTGTCCGTGGAGCAATGGACCACGCCGGTCGAGTTATCACCGAGAGGAAAAGGAGTAGTGGAAAAGTGAGACACGTAAGGATGCTGGGGCTGTGCCTCGTTGCGTTGTTCGCGATGGGCGCAGTAGCGGCGGGGCCGGCACTGGCCAAAAAAGCGCACACACCTGGGACGCTCGAAGGAGAATGGAAGGTCTACAAGGGCTGCCCGATCAACAATTCTGAATTCATGAGCGAGCCCGAAGAATTTCACGGGACCAAACAGGACGGCGAGCCGCCCTACTGCTTCGTCGGCAGGACCTCCGGTGGCAAGGAAGGCGGGAACTTCACCGTCGGCGGGGTCGTGACGCCGCTGAGCAAGCCCGTCACCCTGCAGGGAGGCGTGGTCTTCTACGAAGGCCCGGCGGGCCTCGAAGGGCGCATCTTCCCCGCGGAAGGCACGGAAACGCTGCAAAGCCCTGAGCTGAACGTGCCGAAGGGGATCAACCTGATCACATCCGCCATCCAGGCGGAAGCGAACTGGCCGCGCAGCCTCCAGGAAAACTTCGACTACGCCAAAGTGCACCATGAAACCAAGCTGTACGCCAAGATCGTGGTCGCCGGCGGCAACCTGCTCTACGAAGAGCAGGACGGCCTGAGCACGGAACATCTGCTCACCCAAGAAGGAAGCGCGTTCACGCTGCCGCTGCGAGTGATCCTGTCCGGTCCGTGGCTGGACTCGCTCGGCGGCGGACAGTGCACGATCGGGACCGAAGAACACCCCGTGTTCCAGCACCTGACCTCAGGCGAATCGATCGCACCGGCGCCGTATGAAGCGAACACGCAGCACGGTGAAGTCGGTCAACTCAGCTTCAACGGAGCGTTCAGCAACATCACGATCAAGAACAGCAAGCTGGTCAACAGCACGTGGCCGGTCGAAGTCGAAGCGCAGGGTTGCGGCGGCGCGTACGAAACCTACGTCAACGACGCGATCTCAAAGGTGCTCGGACTGCCGGCACCCGCAGGCGCGAGCACGACCGTGCTCAAAGGCACGCTCGGGACTGGCAACGCCAACGTAGTCAAAAGCGAGTCGGAAACGGGCACGGAAGGCTAGGCACCGAAGCCTGACAGCGGAGGAGCGTCGGAAAGTGGACGACTCCCTCGAGGAGCCCCGCTCCCGCCTTCTGGTGGTGGGGGCGGGTCCGCTGTCTGAATGACCGCCGGCTGAGACCGCCGAGCTCGCGGCGTTGCGATGACGCCGGAGTGGTGAAACCAAATTACGAGAGACGCAAGAAGGAGTGTGGAAATGAGACGAGGGAGACTCATGGGGCTATGCCTCATCGCGGCGGTCGCGGTCAGCGCAACGGCGGCCGCGGGCGCCTCGGCGGCGGCGCCCGAATATGGACGGTGCGTGAAAGCTACAAAGGTCGGCAAGGAATTCACTGGACAGTTCAGCGACTCGAAGTGCACGAAAGAAGTGCCTGAAGCCGAACGGCCGAAAAAGGGCAAGTTCAGCTGGCTGCCAAGCGCTGTGAAAGCGAAACAGATCAGCAGCGGCGGCAAAGGCATCCTCGAAGAAGCCGGCAAATACGCGGTTGGCTGCGCATCCGAGTCGAGCATCGGCGAATACAGCGGCACGAAAAACGTCAAGCATGTCGTGGTGAAGTTCAAAAAATGCGAAGCCCCTGGGCTGAGTTGTACGTCGGAAGGGCACGAAAAGGGAGAACTTGAAACGGTCCCGCTCGAAGGCCGGCTCGTGTGGGAAAACGAAAAAGCGCACAAGCTGGCATTCATGCTCTATCCGGAAAGCGGGACGCAGTTCATTGAATTCAACTGCGGTGGAACGTTGACGGTGGCGGTTCGGGGCGCGATCCTCGTGCCGATCAAGGCCGACAAGATGAGCGCGACTGTCCCGCTGAAGTACAAGGGCAAAAAGGGCATTCAGGCGCTGTCTGAATATGAAGAAGGCGGCAAAAAAATCAAAGCCAACCTCGAAGCGAACTTCGCCGGCAGCGGGTGGGTACCGGCGAGCCAGACGATCACCTCGACGGTGACGAATGAAGAAAAGCTGGAGGCGAACGCCTACATCTGATCCGCTGATGCCGCAGCGCGCGTGGGCGCCTGGTCTCACGCGCGCTGCCAAGGCGGGGATGATCGATGGAACATCGGGTCAGATCCAGCGCGCTGTTCGTCCTGCTCGCGACCGCGTCGGTGCTCGCGCCCGCTGGTTCGGCGTCGGGGCTGATCTCGCGGGGCCACGTGTTCGAAGCGTCGTTCGGCGCCCAGGGCAAGGGCGCCGGGGAGCTCGAAGGTCCGACCCAGGTCGCCGTCAACGAAGCATCCGGCGATCTGTATGTCGTTGACAGCGGGAACGAACGGGTGGAGATCTTTGCGCCGGACGGTCACGGCGGCTACGCATTCTCATCCGAATTCAAGGTCCACACGCCCGGCGCGATCGCGGTCAACAACTCGACCAGCGAAGCGGATCCGTCGCGGGGCGACGTGTACGTCGCCGGCGCCGCGGAAAAGAACGCGCCGCCGGAAGAACGCGACTTCATCTACGAGTACAGCCCGGCCGCCGGCGAAGTGATTCACAGGTGGTCGATCTTCAAAGCGAAGATCGAAGGGGAATCCGAAGAACTCGAACTGGAAGATATCTCCGGCCTCAGCGTCAACGCGGCCGGCGCGCTGTGGGTGTACTGGGAAGAAGAAGGCCAGATCGACGCGCTCGCCAAAGAAGCGGGCAAGGGCGGCGCGGCGAAGCTGCAGTGGCAGCCCGAGCTGCACCGTGAACCGGAAATCGAGTCGAGATTCGAATGCGAGGCGCGCGAAGGGTTCGCTGTCGCCCCCGGCGATCAGGCGTTCTACACGGCCTACGAACGCAGGAGCGCGAGCGAAGAATGTCCGGGCGAGGAGGAAGAAACCCCCGATGCGACCGTGGTCGCCGAGCTCGATGGTGCGGCGCCCGAACCTGGGACCGTCAACGCGCAGCTCGACCGCCTGAACACGACCGGCGTCGCGATCGACCCGTCAAACAGCGATCTATATCTCGACAATGGCACGAGCGTCGCGGCGTTCAGCCCCACCGGTCTCCTGATCCAACGGTTCGGCAGCGGCGAGCTGACGGGGGGTAGCGGTGCGGCTGTGGATGCGGCGACCGGCGACGTGTTCGCGGCGGAGCGCGAAGCCGACAGGATCGATGTCTTCAAGCCCGAAGAAGAGGTCAGGGCGCCGGCAGTCAACGGCATCTCCTCGCAGAATCTGACCGCGAGCTCCGCGCAGCTGCGCGGGCAGATCGACCCCGGGGGTGCGCAAACCGAATACTACTTCGAGTACGGCACGGCCGACTGTCCAACGAGTCCGTCTGCATGCGTGCGGATACCGGCGCCGTCCGGGGAGATCCAGGCCGGGTTCGGCGATCGCGAAGTGAGCATGGAAGTGACGGGCCTTCAGCCCGCTACCGCGTACTACTACCGGCTCGTGGCGAGCAATCAGGCGGGGCGTGCCGAAGGCGTGCCCTCCCCGAACACGTTCACGACGTTGCCGTCCGCGAGCGTGCTGCCAGACGGGCGCGCGTGGGAACTGGTCTCGCCGCCCGAAAAGCACGGCGCCGCGGTCGAATCCATCAGCCGCTACTCGGCCGGGAGCATCCAGGCCGCGGCGGAAGGCGGGGCGCTGGTGTGGATGGCGAGCGGTCCGGTGGTCGGCGAACCGCAAGGCAATCGCAGCTTCGAACCGACGCAGCTGCTCTCGCGGCGCGGCGAAGGCGGGTGGAGCACGCAGAGCCTGGAAACGCCGCACGAACAGGGACGCGGCCTGCTGGTGCCCTCGCCGTCGGAGTACCACTACTTCTCGCCTGAGCTCTCACAGAGCCTGGTGGCGCCTACCGAACCGACGCGCCAGGTCGGAGGTGTGTTCGAACATCCGCCGCTGTCGCCGCAGGCGGGCGAAAAAACGCTGTACCTGCGACAGGACCCGCCGGCCGAACCGGAATATCTGCCGCTCGTGAGCGCGGCCGACGACACTGCGAATACGCAGTTCGGCGGCGCGCTGGAATTCCTCGACGCGAGCGGCGATCTGCAGCATGTCCTGTTCGAATCGAAGGTCGGGTTGACCGCGGCGGCGCCCGCCGCCGCAGGCCTGTTCGAGTGGAGCGCCGGCAAGCAGCCCGCCGAAGCGCTGCAGCTCGTCAGCGTGCTCCCGGACGGAACCCCGGCGCCGGATGAACCGGGTGGCCGCGAACCGTACTTCGGCGACGGCGGCGGCCTGAACGACCGCGGCGCGATCTCCAGCGACGGCAGTCGTGTGGTCTGGACCGAAGCGCGCGACTTCGTCCCCGAACGCCTGTATCTGCGCGACAGCGCCACGGGAGAAACGATCCAGGTAAACGCCGCCCAGGGGCACGGCGCGACCGAACCCGGGCCCGGAGGCGAAACGGTCACAGAACCCGCCGAAGAACAGCAGGAAGTCCACTACCAGGCCGCCTCCGAGGACGGCTCGAAGATCTTCTTCACCGACAGCGCCCGCCTGAGTGAAGAATCGAGCGAGGAACCCACCGGCGAAGAATCCCCCGCGGACCTGTACGAGCTCGAAGTCACGAGCAAGCCGGGCGAACCGCTGCGCGCCCGCCTGAGCGATCTCACGCCGGATGAAACCGAAGGCAGCGCCGATGTGCTGAACCTGATCCCGGGCGCGAGCACGGACGGAGAAGACGTGTATTTCGTGGCCAACGGTGTGCTCGCCCCGGGCGCCGGCCGCGGCCACTGCCCGCAGGATCCGGAAGCCGCCTCGCCTCAGCAGGCCACCTGCAGCCTGTACGTGTCCGAGCTCGATCCCGAAGATCCCGGTGAGCGCGAGACCCGTTTCATCGCCGTGCTGTCCTACCAGGATGCTGCGGATTGGGGGGCGGGGGTGGCCGGCAGCGGTCTCGCCTCGAACCTCCCGCCCTCGCAGGATCTCAGCGCGGTTACCTCGAGCGTGTCCGCGAACGGCCGGTACCTGGCGTTCATGTCCGATCAGAGCCTCACGGGCTATGACAACCTCGACGCGCAGAGCGGGCAGCCGGACGAGGAGGTCTACCTGTACGACGCGGAGAGCGGCCGGCTGGTGTGCGCGTCCTGCAACCCGGCCAGCGAAGGCGAAGGCTTCGAGCGTCCGCACGGGCTGTTCGACAACAAGCTCTCCGGCGAAGGCTTCGGGCTGCTGGTCGACCGTTCTGAAATCTGGCGCGAACGCTGGCTCGCCGGGTCGATCCCCGGATGGGATTTCAACATCACGGGCGGCGGCCCCTCCGCGTTGTATCAGCCGCGCTACCTGAGCGACGGCGGCCGGCTGTTCTTCGACAGTCCCGATCAGCTCGTCCCGGCCGCCACGAACGGCAAGGAGGACGTGTATGAGTACGAGCCCGATGAGGTTGGCAGCTGCGCCTCCTCGGCCGGCTGTATCGGGCTGATCTCCTCGGGCACGTCCGAACAGGAATCGGCGTTCCTGGATGCCAGCGAAAACGGCGAAGACGCGTTCTTCACAACCGCCGCGCAGCTCGTCCCAACCGACAGCGACCACGCCTTCGACATCTACGACGCGCACGTCTGCAGCCAGAACAGCCCCTGTCACAGCTCGACCGCGACAACCACCGAACAGTGCGAATCGACGGCATCGTGCCATGGACCGGCCCCGGCTCCCGCCACACAGATCGCCCTGCCTGCGACCGCCAGCGTCACGACATCCACGCAACCCCCAGCCAAACAGGGTGTGGCGCCCGTCAAAACGCTCGTCAAACCGAAACCGCTCACACGCGCAGAGAAGCTGTCCAAGGCGCTTGCTGCCTGTCGCAAGCTGAGGAACAGGCACAAGCGCCGCAGCTGTGAAGCGCAGGCCAGAAAGCGCTACGCGGCCAAGGAGCACAAGACCAAGCACAAAGCCAACGGCAAAGCAAACGGAAAGACAAACGGCAAAGCAGACGACGCCGCGAGCACGAAAGGCGCCGGCGTGAGGGGCCTCGCCGCGCGGGGCACACACGGGGGAACGCGGTGAGCATGCGGGGCGATCGACGCCGCGAGCGGCGGGCACGGATCACGCGCGTGGGCCTGCGGGGCTGCATCGTGGTGGCGGTGCTGGTGCTCGCGTGTGTGTGGGCGCCCGCGGCGCTCGCGGGCCCGTGGTGGCGGCTGAGCGCTCGCGCCGCGCCGACATATCTGGCGCCTGGGCAGACGGGCCTGGTCGATGTGTCCGCCGATGATCTGGGCGATGAAGGCGTCAGCGGCGCCAGCGACCGGGTCACGATCACCGACCTGCTGCCGGCGGGGCTGGAAGCGAGCGAAGCTGGTGCGGTCAACGCGCACCGTGCGCGTGCCGGCAATCGTGGCAGCGTCGAAGAAAAAGCGCACTGGAGCTGCGCGCTGGGTGAACAGAACAGGCTCGTCAGCTGCAGCACCGATCTCGCGATCCCGCCGTATGAACTGTTCGAAGTCGAAATCCCCGTACGCGTCCAGGAGCCCTTTGGGACGGAAACGGCCTTGCCCAACCAGGCCAGCGTCCAGGGCGGGCGCTCGGAAACGGGCGAAGCTGCAGCGGGCGCGTCGTTGACGCGTCCGGTCGAGATCAGCGGCGCGCATGTCCCGTTCGGCATCGAAGAAGGCGGATATCAGATCACGCCGGAAAACGGGGGCGGCACGCTCGACACGCAGGCCGGCTCGCACCCGTTCCAGCTGACGAGCACGGTCGACTTCGACCAGACCCTGGAAGAAGTGCAGGAACCCGGACAGCCGCCGATCGTCGAGCCTGCCGCGATCGGACTGCCCAGAAACCTGAGCTTCCAGCTCCCACCCGGCCTGCTGGGGAACGTGACCGCCGCGCAGCAGTGCTCGCAGCTGGATTTCTCCGCGCTCAAGAGCGAAGGCAACAGCTGTCCGGCCGGCTCGGCGGTGGGTGTGGCGACCGTGACGGTGCTCGAACCGAGTCGCGCGAAGTACATCACCAAGGCTGTTCCTCTGTTCAACCTCGAACCCGAACAGGGTGAGCCGGCACGGTTCGGGTTCGAGGCAGTGCGCGTGCCGGTGCTCCTGGACACCAGCGTCCGCACCGGCGGCGACTACGGCGTCACCGTCCAGGTCAACAACGCGACCGAGGCCGCCCAGGTCCTCGGCGCGCAGGTCACCTTCTGGGGCTATCCCGCAAGCCCCGCCCACGACGGCAGCCGCGGGTGGGCTTGTTTGCGTGAAGGCGCCGAAGCCTACGAAGGCGAAACCTGCCAAGCCCCGAGCTCTCGATCCCCGATCCCGCTGCTCACGCTGCCGACCTCGTGCACCGGAGCGCTCCGGACCTCGCTGGAAGGCTTCGCATGGAGCGGCGAACCGATCGCCGGCCAGTCCACGCTCCAGAACAGCCTCGGCACGGCGCTCGAAACCCTCGAAAACTGCCCGCAGCTGCCGTTCGAACCGTCACTCGAGATACAACCCGAACAACCCCCAGAAGGAGAAGGCCAGGCCGGCGAACAAACGACCGGCGCGAGCACCCCGACCGGACTGCAAGCCGACGTCCGGGTCGCCCAAGCAGGCACGCTCAGCAACAGCGCGCTCGCCGACGCCGATGTCAAGAGCGCGAGCGTCACGCTGCCGGCCGGCCTGCTCCTGAACCCCGCCGCAGCCAGCGGCCTGCAAGCCTGCTCAGAGCAGCAGATCGGCTATGAAGGCCCGCCCGCACAACCCGACCCGCTCGAGCCCGGCGCGATGCAGCCCCTGCGCTTCTCCACCGCCAAGGCGAGCTGCCCCCAGGCCGCGAAGGTCGGCGCCGTCAAGATCAAGACGCCGCTGCTCGCAGAAGAACTGCACGGCTGGGTCTACCTCGCCACGCCCGCACCCAACGGCGAACCGGCCCAGAACCCGTTCGACAGCCTGATCGCGCTGTACATCGTGGCCGAAAACGAAACGCTGGGCCTGCGCGTCAAGCTCGCCGGCCAAGGGGAACTGAACGAACAGACAGGCCAGATCACCACCAGCTTCAAGACCACCCCGCAGGTTCCCTTCGAAGACCTGAAGCTGCAGCTGTTCGGCGGGCCCCGCGGACCGCTCACCACCCCCCAATCCTGCGGCGGCTACACCGCTACCAGCTCGTTCACCAGCTGGTCAGGCGCCGAAGCCCGACCGCAGGCGCAACCGTCCTTCCAGATCACCGCAGGCCCCGACGGCGGTGCCTGCCCTGCAGGCCAGCTGCCGTTTGCGCCCATCTTCCAGGCAGGGTCGGCCGGCAACCAGGCCGGCGCGTTCACCTCTTTCACGCTGCAGCTCGACAATCCCGACGGCGACCAGGCTCTTTCGCGCCTGGCGATGCACCTGCCAGCCGGCGTCGCGGCGCTGCTCGCCCACGTCACACCGTGCCCCGAGCCCCAGGCCTCGCGAAACGAATGCGGCCCGGAAAGCCTGCTGGGCCAATCTCTCGCCAGCTCGGGCCTTGGCCCCGACCCGGTCCAACTCCCCGGCAACGTCTACCTCACCGGCCCCTACGAGGGCGCCCCCTTCGGCCTCGCCGTCGTCACCCCCGCCGTCGCGGGCCCATTCAACCTCGGCGACGTCACTGTGCGCTCCCGCATCGACGTGGACCCGCACACAGCCCAGGTCACGATCACCTCAGACCCCTTCCCGCTGTTCCTCAAAGGCGTCCCCGTCGATCTCAAACAGATCCAGGTCCAGGTCAACCGGCCCAACTTCGAGTACAACCCGACCAACTGCAGCCCGATGCGCCTCGAAGGCACGCTCTCAGGCGCGGAAGGCGCGAGCAGCAGCGTCTCAACGCCCTTCCAAGTCGCCGGCTGCCAGAACCTCCTCTTCAAACCTGGGATGACCGCAGCCACGCAGGGCAAGACCAGCAAAGCCGACGGCGCGAGCCTGGGTCTGACCTTCAAGTCCAAAGCCGGCGAAGCCCATGTCGCCAAGACGATCCTCACGATCCCCGCGACCCTCCCCGCCAGGCTCACCACGATCCAGAAAGCCTGCCTCTCCGCGATGTTCGAAGCAGACCCCGCCAGCTGCCCCGAAGGCTCAGACATCGGCACCGCCACAGTCCACACGCCCGTATTGAAGAACCCGCTCGCCGGCCCCATCTACCTCGTCTCGCACGGCAACGCCGCCTGGCCCGACGCCGAGCTCGTGCTGCAAGGAGAAGGCGTAACCGTCATCCTCGACGGCCAGACCGCCATCAAAAAAGGCGTCACGACGAGCTCGTTTCAGACTGTCCCCGACGCACCGTTCGAAACCGTCGAAGCGACCCTCCCCGAGGGACCCCACTCGGCTCTCACGACAAACCTTCCCTTCAAGGACCACTACAGCCTGTGTGGTCAGAGCCTCACGATCCCCACCACGCTGGGCGGCCAAAACGGCACGCTCGTCAACGAGAGCGTCAAGGTCTCGGTCCAAGGCTGCCGCGCGGTGAAGGCATCGAAAGCCAAAAGGCTCACGCGCGCGCAGAGGCTGGCGCGAGCGTTGAAGGCCTGCCGCCAGACCCACAAGCACTCGCGCGCCGAGCGCAGCCCCTGCGAACGGCGCGCCCGCCGGCGCTATCTGCCCGCCGGGAAACGTCCGTGAAGCCAGACGTCGGCGGGGGGTGCGAGCGTGAGTCGCGTCGCGACCCAGCCGGGTCACGGCGCATCCCAAAATGGTATGCTTGACGCATGTCGCAGATAGCCGTGCGTCTGACCGAGAGGGAGTTGCGGGTGCTCGATGCGGCCGTGGCCGATGGGACGTTCCGCTCGCGGGCGGATGCCGTCCGCGCGGGCGTCGAGTTGTTGGAGCTGCAGTTGCGCGAGGCGCGCATCGCGGCCTCCTACCGCGCGGGGTACGCGCGCGCCCCGCTGACCGACGAGGAGACCCGGACGCTCGACGCTGCGGCGACGCTGGCGGCCGATCCGCCCGCGTGATCGCGCGGGGCGACGTCTGGGACGTGGATCTCGGTCACATCGTTCGTCCGGCCGTCGTCGTCACGCGCGAGACCGCGATTCCCGTGCTGAGCCGTCTCAACTGCGTCGTGGTGACGAGCAGGGCGCGCGGTCACGTCGCCGAGGTCGAGCTGTCGGCTGGGCACGGTGTGCGGGAGCCGAGCTACGCCAACTGCGACTGGATCGTGAACGTGGCCAAGGAGCGCTTCCTGCAGCGGCGCGGAGCGCTCGATCCGGTCGCGGTACGGTATCTGGACGCGGCCCTGGTCGTTGCTCTCGGGCTCGACGCCGGGCTTTGGCGCTGACGGCGTGCCGCCGGCAGCACAACCCAGACCCACAAGCACTCGCCCGCAGCCCCGGGTCGCGGCGGCGAGGCGCTGATGCCGCCTCGCCTACAGACGGTAGTCAGCAACGCTCCCGGCGCTCAGCGGTCCACTGGCGCCCTGGCCAGTTTCCCGCCATGATCCGACAGAAAGCGCTACTCTTACATGAAAGGGTCGCAAGGCTTCGTTGACGGTCGATTGCAGAAAGGGGACCGAGTGATCGTCGGGCGTGAGCACCGTGCTAGCTGAGCATCGTGGCGCGAGCATCGCGCCGGCGCAAGCTACGCACGGCCCGGCGCGCCCCCCGCGCGCTCGCGCCGTCTGAGAGCTCGGGCGCCGTTCCCCAAGGCGGCGTCCGGGGATGTCTCGGCACGGACTCCCTCTCCGTTTGAGCCGAGAACACCCGCAGGACCGGAGCGTGGCCCCCCCTCACGGGGGCCACGCCTCCCGGTGGCGCCCATTCCCCAGAGCGGCTCCAGCGTCCTCTCGATAACGCATTCCGCTCGGACCTCAAGGCGCTGGGCATCGTAACACATTTGTTGACATTAATGTTGACATGTGTATTGACATCTAGTAATCTGCGGTTTCTAGGGAGTTGTCGAGAGGGTTGCGGTGTGCTGAGATGGCCGGGGTCGCGCGAGGATGCTGTACGCGCGGCGCCGCATATCGGTCTGCCGTGGAGGGGCTGGTGGAGGTGAGGTTGGGTTGGCCACTGGCTGCATTCGTGAGCGCAACGGACGCTTTTACGTACGCACACGGGTACTGGCCGTCGATCCGCTGACGGGGTCCTCGCAATGGCGCCAGGTCGAGAAGGCGGCTGGGCGTTCCCGGCGCGGGGCCGAGCGCATCCTTCGAGGGCTCCAGGAGGAGGTCGAGGACGGACGCTATGTCCCGGCGAGCATGTCGGTGCTCGAGCTCGGGCGCAAGTGGCTGACCGAGCACGTCGGGCCAAACCTCAAGCCCGGCGCCGCCGCCAACTACCGCGGCACCTTCTACCTTCACGTCGCGCCGACGCTCGGCGCCGTGCGCGTCAACGACATGCGTCCGCAGATGATCAGGGCGCTGCTGAGCCGTAAGCGCGGAGAGGGGCTGAGCGAGCAGACCGTGGCGAAGATCCGTCGCCACGTGCACGCGATGTTCGCGTTCGCTCAGGATGCGGGGTTGGTGTCCGTCAACCCGGCCGATGCCGCGCGCGCGCGCGGGCAGAAGCAATCGCATCGCCGCGCGCGCGGCACCGAGCTCTCGCCGGCGCAGGTCAAGCGCTTCCTCGATGCCTGCTCCACCCGCTGGCGCCTGTTCTTCACGGTCGCGCTCGACACCGGCCTGCGCCGCGGCGAGCTGATCGGGCTGCGCTGGGGCGACATCGACCTACTCGAGCGCATCCTGTACGTCCGCCGCAGCATCGGCGCCTACGACGAGCTCGAGGGCGAGGGCGCCGAGGAGCTCCTCTCGACCAAGACCGAGGCCTCGCAGCGGCTCGTCCCGATCCTCGACGGCGCCCAGCGCGCGCTCGAGCGCATGTACGCCAGCGCCCGCGACACCAGCGAGGGCTCGCCGGTATTCGTGACCATCGAGCGCAAGCCCGGCCGCGACGGCGTCGTACGACCGATCGGACGACCGCTCAGCCCACGCATGGTCACGCGCGTGTTCCGTCGCTATGCACAGCGCGCCGGCCTGCCCGAGAGCATTCGTCTGCACGACCTGCGCCACACCGCGATCACCAACGCGATCGGGCAGGGCGAGGACATCCTGCTGGTGTCGGCCTTCGCCGGGCACGCCAAGACCTCGACCACGGTCAACGTCTACGGCCACCTGATGCCCGACCGCGTGCGCGAGGCCGCCAAACGCATGCGCTCGATCAGCGGCCCCGACACCGGCGCGCCGCCAGCCGGGCCCGGCCCGCAGCCGATTGCGCCCGCACCGGCACCGGAACCGCTGCTGCCCGAACCCGATCAGACCATGTCCGAGCTCGAAGCGCTCCTGCCCGAGCCCGACCCGGAGCTCGATATCTCCGGCGCCGAGGCGCTGCTGTCCGAGGCCGACGCGCTCCTGCCCGAGGCCGACGTGCTGGTCCCCGAGGCCGACGTGCCGGTCCCCGAGGCCGGCGCGCTCCCGCCCGAGGCCGACACGAGCGCTCCCGCCGTGGCGACCAGCATCGCCGACCTGGAGGCGCTCGTGCGCAGCTCCGACACCTTCATCTCGGACCTCGACGCCCTGGTAGCGGGCTTCGGGGCGCTCACGCCGGCCGCCGCCGTGACCCCCGACGCCGAGGCGATCGACCGGCGCCAGCTCGCAGCCAGCCTGCAGGCGCTCGTTGCGCGCCCGCGGCCGATCCCGTTCGAGACGCCGCCGGCGCGCCAACCGTCCACCGTCACCATGCACGTCGCGTCGGCTGCCGCCCCGGCCGCTCCGACCCCCCGGCCCGCGACTCGGCCCAGCGCACCCCGGCAGGTCGTCAACTTCGTCACCCAGCCGTCGGCCATTCAGATGGTCGTCAACGTCGGCCGCGCGGACACGCGCGGGCGCACAGGCGCGCGCGCGCACTGACCCGGCGCTTGCGCGCTCTGGCCTGCGGCACATGCCCCGTGTGCCGCAGCGCCGCTGCGTCCCTGGACCGTCCGGGCAAAGGCCGTCCGCACGGAGACCGGACAATCCCCGGTCTGCCCAAGCTGGCGCGACGCGGCTCGCGCGTGGGCAACCGTCCCGCGGCAATGGGAGTATTCCGCCGCCGTTTGCGGGAGAATCAATGCCATGCACGTGACCGCCAAGGCCGACTACGCCGTTCGCGCCGTGATCGAGCTCGCCTCGTCGGGCTCGCAGTCGCCGCGCAAGGTCGATGAGCTTGCCCAGGCCCAGGAAATTCCGGTCTCGTTCCTGGAGAACATCCTCACGCAGCTGCGCTCGGCGGGCATCGTCCGCAGCCAGCGCGGCCCGGAGGGTGGCTACTGGCTCGCGCGCTCGCCCGAGGAAGTCAACCTGGCGCAGGTCATCCGCGCCGTCGAGGGGCCGCTCGTCGGCGTTCGCGGGCAGCGCCCGGAGGAGCTGTCCTACAACGGCTCCGCGCAGTCGCTCCAACAGGTCTGGATCGCCCTGCGCGCCAACCTGCGCAAAGTGCTCGAGAACGTCACGCTGGCCGAGGTCGCCGCCGGAAAGCTGCCCGACGAGGTGCTCGAGCTGACACGTGCCGAGGAAGCCTGGCTGACCCGCTAGCGCCGTCTCGATCCGGCGCCGCGCGGCATCTCGATCGATGAACTGCGCGCTGTCGCCACTCGCGACGTGCGATCTGTCGGTTGACCATTGCTTGACAAGAGCGGGGTGTCGATTGACGACATCAGACCGCCAGCGGACCCTCGACTCGACGAAAAGGCCTGCTTGCGCTAAGCTTGTCCGCGCGGGTGTGTGAGGACATCCCGCATGCGCCGAGTCGCGCTGGCGCTGAACAATCCAGGAGAGGAGTCCCGCGAGATGTCAAGCACGGCGTCAGTTGCCAAACCGGCTTTGACCACGAAAGCGGCTGAGGCCGCGGTCGAGGCCATCGTCAGCGCCGCCAGTCAAGAGGCGGCGTTTTCGCTTGCGCTGACGCAAGACCAGAAGGACATCCGGGACTGGGTTCACGGTTTCGCCGCCGACGTCATGCGACCCGCCGCGCACGAGTGGGACGAGAAGGAGTCCACGCCCTGGCCGATCATCCAGGAGGCCGCGAAGATCGGCCTCTACGGCTACGAGGCGCTGGCGCAGTTCTTCGCCGACCCAAGCGGGCTGACGCTGCCGATCGTCAACGAGGAGCTGTTCTGGGGCGACGCCGGCATCGGCATGGCGATCATGGGCACCTCGCTGGCCGTGGCCGCGATCTTCGGCCAGGGCACCGGCGAGCAGATCGGCCAATGGATCCCGCGCTGCTTCGGCACCCCCGACGATCTCAAGGTCGCCGCCTTCTGCTCGTCCGAGCCCGACGCCGGCTCGGACGTCAGCGCCATCCGCGCCAACGCCAAGTTCGATGAGGCGGCCGGCGAGTGGGTGCTCAACGGCCAGAAGGCGTGGGCCACCAACGGCGGCATCGCCGATGTCCACGTCGTGATCGCCTCGGTCAACCGCGAGCTTGGCGCCCGCGGCCACGCCGCCTTCGTAGTGCCGAAAAGCGAAGCCAAGGGCATCGCCGAAGGCTCGAAGATCGCGAAGCACGGCCTGCGCGCCTCGCACACCGCCGACATCCACCTGGACGACTGCCGCATACCGGCCGACTACGTGCTCGGAGGCCGGGAACGGCTCGAAGAACGCCTCGCGCGCGTGCGCGAAGGCAAGAAGGGCAACACGCAGGCCGCGATGCAGACGTTCGAGGCGTCCCGCCCGACCGTCGCCGCGCAGGCCCTCGGGATCGCCCGCGCTGCGTACGAGTATGCGCTCGCCTACGCCAAGGAGCGCGAACAGTTCGGCCGCAAGATCGTCGAGAACCAGGCAATCGGCTTCACGCTCGCGCGCATGAAGACCGAGATCGACGCCTCCAGGCTGCTGGTCTGGCGCGCGTCCTGGATGGGCCGCAACCTCGTCCCGTTCGAGGCCGCCGAGGGCTCGATGTCCAAGCTCAAGGCCGGCGAGGTCTCCGTGTGGGTGACCGAGCGCGCGATCCAGATCCTCGGCGGCAACGGCTACACGCGCGAGTTCCCCGTCGAGCGCTTCCATCGCGACGCCAAGATCTACGACATCTTCGAGGGCACCGCCGAGATCCAGCAGATGGTGATCGCGCGGGCCATCTCAGGGATGCACATCCGCTAGCTCTACAGGGCTCCTCCGAGAGCTCGGGCAGCCGACGCGCAGCCTGCCGCGCGACGGCTGCCCTTGCGGGTGGCACCGTGGTACGAGCGCCCCCGCACGGACTGGAACCGGCGTCACCTTGTGTTTGACGGCTGACGCCTGTTCGCAGACAGCTCGCGCCTGGTGGCAGACAGTTGGCGCTTGCTTGCATGCGCCCGCTGTAGGCGGGCTGACAGCTGACCCCGCGAGCCGCGCCGTCGCGCGCGCGCCCGCTCGGCATCCTCGGCGTCGCTGATCGCCCAGCCCACGCGCTCGATCAGCTGCATCGCGGCGTGGCCCGTGCTGAGGTGCACGGGCTGCACGGTCTCGTCGAGCAGCACCCGAGGCGTGTTTCGGCCGACGCGGTCGGCCATCACGATGATCCTTGCCATTTGAGATCTCCTTCTGGGTTGTGTGAGGACGTTCCGGTCGCCGGGCCCTGGTTCCGGCGACTGGGGCTTTGCGGCGGGCCGGACCGTGTGGTCCGGCCCGCCGTGAGAGGCGGTCCGAAGAGGGCAGAGGGGTTTGTCTCTCCGGACACGGAGCTAGTGGATCGAGCGCGTCAGGAACGTCTATATCGCGTGCTCGTGCGCGTCAACACCCTGGCGACGCCGGCCACCGCGCTCGCGGCCGCGCCCGCCAGACTCGGCCAACGCGCAGGCCTAGGCCAGGCGCCGGACCGCGACGGGGGAGAGTGCACAAACCACGGACGCATTGCTCAGTTAGCATATCGAGAATATGGACAATATCAAGTCCCTTTCCAAAAAGAATCTGCACAAGCCCTGATCGAACAAAAAACGCATTGCAGGCGTCCCTGCGCTCGCGACCACGGCCACACCTGCGCGCGCCGGCGCCGGCGCCGGTGGGTGGCGGCCTTGGTGCCGGTGGGTGGCGGCCTTGGCGGCAGCGAGTGGCGGGACCTGACGCGTCCGGCGCACGGCGCGGCGGCGTGGGGCAGGCCCGCGCGTGAAATACTGCACGGCGATGAACCCCGCACGCAAGCGAACGGTGCGGCTGGTGCTGGCGCTCGGCGCGGCGGTCCTGCTCGCCAGCGCGCTGATCTACACGAGCTTCAGCGCCGCGTCGCCTGCTCTCACGCCGAGCCAGCTGATGAAGGAGGCCCAGCCCGGCCGCAGCTACCAGCTGACCGGCACCGTCGTCCACGGCTCGGTGCACCGCGACGGCGCCGTGCTGCACTTCAGCGTCGAGGATCGAGCCGGCGGCGCCGCGATTCCGCTCGCCTACACCGGCATCGTGCCCGACCCATTCCGCGAAGGTCGCGAGGTGATCGTGACCGTCGAAAAGCAGGGCCAGACCTTCGTCGGCGAACGCAACTCGCTGATCACCAAGTGCCCGTCCAAGTACAAGACCGCTCCGCCGAGCGAGAACCAGAACGCGTGAGCGGGACGGCGTGCGCTCGATACCGCCCGCGCGCATCCGCGGACTCGGTCCACGGGCGCCCGCTGGCGCTCGGCGAGCGGCCCGCGCAGGCGGGCGCTGACTGATGGCCGGCTTCGGCTTCGCCTGCCTGCTGCTCGCGATCGCCGTGTGCGCCTACGGCGCCGGCGTCTCGCTGTACGGCGTGCGCCACGGGCGGGCCGAGCTGATCGTGCTCGGACGCCGCTCGGTCTACGCGCTCGCCGGCGTGTTGACGATCGCCTTCCTCGTGCTCGAGCTCGCGTTCCTGCGCAACAACTTCGCCTTCAACACGGTCGCCGACACCTCCAGCCGCACCACGCCGGCCTTCTACAGAGCCGCCGCGGTCTGGTCTTCGCAGGAAGGCTCGCTGCTGCTGTGGGCGTGGCTGATGTCGCTGTGGTCGAGCCTCGCGCTGTTCCTGACGCGCAAGCGCCTGCGCGACGTCGCGGCCTACGCGGCCGCGATCATGCTCGGCTTCTGCGCCTTCTTCGTGTCGCTGATGGTGTTCTACGCCAATCCCTTCGCGACCACCCATCCCGCGCCGCCGGAAGGCGCGGGGCTCGATCCGCTGCTGCGCTTCCCGGCGATGGTGATCCACCCGCCGATGCTCTACTCGGGCTACACGCTCTGCACGATCCCGCTCGCGTTCGGGATGGGAGCGCTGCTGGCGCGCCGCGTGGACGCCGACTGGATCAAAGCGATCCGCCGCTTCGCCTTCGCCGCCTGGCTGTTCCTGGGGATCGGCATCATGCTCGGAGCGCTGTGGTCCTACTCCGAGCTCGGCTGGGGCGGCTACTGGGGCTGGGACGCGGTCGAGAACGCGTCGCTGATGCCGTGGCTGACGTGCACCGCCTTCCTGCACTCGCTGATGATCCAGGAGAAGCGCGGGATGTTGAAGGTGTGGAACGTCTCGCTCGTGCTCGCCACCGGCACGCTCTCGATCATGGGCACGTTCCTGGTGCGCAGCGGGCTGCTCGACTCGATCCACGCCTTCGGCGGGCACACGCTCGGCGTCCCGTTCGTGATCCTGATCGGGATTCTGATCGCCAGCTCGATCTACCTGGTGGTCTCGCGCCGCGAGCTGCTGCGCTCGCAGAACCGGCTGGACTCGCTGCTCTCGCGCGAGTCGATCTTCCTGGCCAACAACCTCGTGCTCGTCGGCCTGTGCTTCGTGATCTTCTGGGGCACCTACTTCCCGCTCATCTCCGCGGCCGTCACAGGCCAGGAAGCCTCGGTCGGGCCGCCCTGGTTCGACCGCTACACCGTGCCGCTCGCGCTCGTGCTGGTGCTGCTCAGCGGCGTCGGGCCGGTGATCGCCTGGCGGCGGGCCACGCTGGCAAACGCCCGGCGCAACTTCCTCGTGCCCGTTATCTGCGCCCTGCTGACGCTCGTGGCGCTGCTGCTGGTCGGCGCGCCCACATTCGTGCCCAAGCCGCTGGCCACCGCGATGTTCTGCTGTGCCGCGTTCGTGTTCGGCAGCGTCGGCCAGGAGTTCGTCCGCGGGGCGCGCGTGCGGCGCGCGATCGCCGGCGAACCGGCGCCGCTGGCGCTGCTCGCGCTCGTGCGCCGCAACCGCCGGCGCTACGGCGGCTACGTCGTGCACATCGGCATCGCCGTGCTGTTCGTCGGGATCGCCGCGTCCTCGTCCTTCCAGCACGCCTCCGAGCTCAGCATGTCGCCGGGGCAGTCCACGCGCGTGGGCTCGTATCGGGTCCGCTACGTGCGGCCCACCGCCACGATCACGCCCAAGTACGACACCGCCCACACCGGGTCGACGCTCAACCTGGGCGCGGTGCTCGACGTCACCAAGAACGGTCATCACGTCGCCACGCTCGACCCCAGCGAGGGCTTCTACGCCTCGCAGGAACCCAGCCAGGGCACCGTCGGGGCCCTGATCGGCGGCCAGCCCGTCAGCCACGTGGCGATGGACCTGCGGCTCACGCGCAACGTCTGGACCGCGATCGATCCGAACATCGAAACCCCCGCGCTGCAGCGAATCGTCAAAGCCGGCAACAGCACGCTCCCGCCGGACGAGGCGATCATCGCGATCGCCTACCTGGCCCGCGCCTACCTGGCGCACCCGCCGCCCGCGCAGTTCAACCTGATCGTCTCGCCGATGGTTCTGTGGATCTGGATCGGCGGCCTGATCGCCGTCGGCGGCGCGCTGATCGCGCTGTGGCCGGCGGGCGCGCGGGAGTCCTATTCCCTGCGCCGCCGCGCCAGCATCCGCTCGCGCACGCACGCCGGCTCGCGCCTGGAAGCCGCCCGCGAGAGCAAGTACCGCGAGATCCTCGACCTCGAGCTCGACTACCGCACAGGCAAGCTCTCCGACGAGGACTACCGCGCCACCGACGCCGCGCTGCGCGTGGAGGCGCTCGAGATCCTCGACGAGCTCGACGAGCTCGATGCGCTCGAGGCCTCCCAGGAGCAGCCCTCCGCGCCGTCGCCCCGCCAGCAGCCCTCCGCGCCGTCGCAGGAGCCCATCGCAAGCGCGCCGGGGTCCGACCCGCAGGGCTCCGAGGAGCCGCAGCCTGCGGAGTCTCAGGAGTCCGGCGAGTCGCTCACGCCCACGGGCGCTTGAGCAGCACGATCGCGTTCACCGCGAACAGGACCGCAAAGAAGATCGTCCAGCGGTTGAGGTTGCGCTCAACCATCGAGCCGCCTCCGAGCGGCCCCTGGCCCGTGCCCACGCCGAACGCGCCCGAGAGCCCCGCGTCTTTGCCCGAGTGCATCAACACCAGGCACACCAGCACGAAGCAGATCAGGATCTGCACCACCGACAGGATCGTTTCCACGCGCCAGAGCCTAGCGTGTTGTCGGCGACTCGGCGACAGCCGGGGCTCGGTGGCCTGCCGAGCGGGCTGCGGCTACGGGCACGGGACCCTCGCCGAGCTGCTCGCGTTTTCACCGTCGGCAAAGGCAACCTGGACCGCGAACGGGAAGCCGCCCGCGGGGCAGCTGTGCGGCGCCAGGATCGCGCCGGCGTGCGAGGCCTGCTTGCCGCCGAACGTCAGCGACATCGAGACGAACGAGGCGTTCGGCTCGTACATGACCGTCGGGATCGGCGGCACCGAGGTCACCGTCCGGTAGCCGTACGGGGCGCCGGCCGGTTCGAGCAGCTCGGTGCCGACCGAGCTCTCATCCAGCGGCGTGTACCCCTGCCCGAAGATCTCGAAGCTCGGCAGACCGCCGTGCTCCGGGCCGCGCAGGACCCAAATCGTCGCGTCCTCGGTGATCGGTTCAGTGCCTGCGTGCACGTCGAGCAGCGCGTGTCCGCGCCCTACCAGCGAGCTCGACGGGCAGCCCGACGGCCCATGGCTGCGCAGGCGCGCCGGCGGGCAGACCGCCACCCCGGTCATATTGATGCGCAGGCCCGCGGGCAGCTGCACGGCGACGGTGCGCAGGGCCGGCGGCACCGCTTCGGGGCCGCCCGAGAAGTGGAACGCCAGCGTGAAGGCCGTGCCCGCGCCGAGCCTGTCCGGCGCGAACGACGCGCGCAGGTTGACGACCGGTTCTTCAGCCCTGGCCGCCGCCGGCGCCGCGCACAGCAGCGCCAGCGCGGCGAACACGCTTGCCACCGGCCTGTGCCTGAGCGCGGATCTCATGCTCGTGTCTCTGGAGCCCATGCGCGTGCCCCGCTACTTCTTCGGGCAGGCGATTTTGTCCTTCGCGGTCACGGTCGTGCCGTCCTCGAAGCTGATCTGCGTCTCCACGGGCCAGCCACCGTGTGGGCAGCTTTTCGGCGTGATGATGCCCTTGACGTGGAACAGCTTGCGCTTGCCGTGCACCTTGCGGTAGTAGGCCACGTTTTTGGCGCCGATCGTCAGGAACCCTCCCTCCGCCGAGGCGTCGGACGCTTCGGGCAGGACTTTGATCAGCGGCACGTCCAGGCTGAAGCCGAGCCCGTAGGGCTTTGGCCCGCGTATCACCGTTGCTTCGAACACGAGCTGGATCGACACCGGGCTGGTGCCGTCGAGGTAGATCAGCAGGATCGTGTGGTTGGGGTTGTTGTCGCCCAGGAAGAAGTCGATCGCGGCGTTCTCGTGCACCACTTCATGGGCGATTTCATAGGCCCCTTCGACTTCGCCGAACCCTGCCCTGGAGTCGGCCGGACAGGCTTCGGGACCGACGTTTTCGAGCTTCTGGGCGGTGCAGGTGCCGGTTCCTTCGAGGTTCATCGTCGCGCCCGCGGGCCCGTAGGCCGTGAAGTGCGTGATCGGAGAGGGGATCGGCAGGTTCGTCGAGCCGAACTTCGCGCGCCCGAAGACGTTCGTCGGCACCCCCAGCGCATCCGGCGAGAAGCCCGCTTCCGTTATGGTCACGGTCTCTTCCGCCTGAGCCGTGGCCGCCAGGCCGGCCAGCAGCGCGCAGGCGCCTGTTATCGCGATGATCGCTCGAAGCTTCAACATTCCCGTCCTCTCCTCGTCCAGTGCAAGCGGGCCTCTGCAGCCCAAGATCGTGTCCTGGACCCTAAACCCTCCAGCGGGAAGAATAATGCGGTATTCGACATTCCGCCTCATACCTCGGTACGGTGCTGCTCGCGGATGCGGCGAGACCGTGACAAAGATGAGCAAAGCTCCGACGGAGTCCTGGCCGGCCACACGCGACAAAGGTCGGCCACCGACGATTACGATTCCTTTACCGCTTCATGCTTGGGTGCCGATATGAATCCCCGTGGCCGGAGCCCGCGATCGTGGGTGAAGCGCGCCATACGAGTGATAATGAGCAAGGCATCCCACGACGATGAGCCCGCAGACGGCGAGCAGGTGAGCGGCGCGCGCCGCTGCCGCTCGCAGCCCGCCCGCCGCTCGCAGCCCGCACGCTCCAGCCTCGATCGTCCCCATCGCTCCGGCGCCTGCCGGCCGCTGTGGCGCGCCGTGCTCTCGGCGCTCGCAGGCGGGGGCCTGACCGCCGCCGGCCTCGGCGGGCCACTCGCGACGGTCGCCGCGGGCGAACCGCTGCCAAGCGCCACCACGACGACCGCCACCACGACGACCGATACCACCTCATCCCCGGCCACGACCACGCCCCAGAGCCAGGCCGAAACGACCACCACGACGACGCAAAGCACGACGCCAAGCACCGAAACGCAGGCCACGACCACGCCGAGCGTGACCACGCCGAGCACCACCACGTCGACCACCGCGGCTCCGGAACCGAGCGCGCAGGACACGGTCACCACACCGGCCAGCACGCCGCCCGCGCACTCGCACCCATCCAAGCATTCGGGATCGACTCACGCCTCCGGGGAAGGCCCGATCGTCCTGCTGCGGCGCAAGCAGCGCCCGAGCTCCACCGCCAAGCAGCCCGCCAGCTCCACGCAGACCAAGTCCAAGTCCGGCGCGAACAGCTCGAAGGGCGGGGCCGAAGCCGGGGGACCGAACAACGTGGCGCTGCCGCCCCAGCTGGTCGCCGGCGAGGCGAGCGCGCTCGCCGCCGAGCTCGACGGCAACGCCGCCTCGGCCCAGGCGCTCGACTTCTACCGGATCCCGCTGTTCCTGCTTCCGATCTACCAAGCGGCCGCGGCGCAGTACGGCGTGCCCTGGCAGATTCTCGCCGCCATCAACGAAATCGAGACCGACTACGGCACCGACCTCTCGGTCTCGACCGCCGGCGCGGAGGGCTGGATGCAGTTCGAGCCTTCGACCTGGCTGGAATGGGGCGTCAACGCTCTCAACGCGGGCTACGCCGACCCCTACAACCCGGTCAACGCGATCTTCGCCGCCGCCCGCTACCTGAGCGCCGCCGGCGCTGCCCAGAACCTCGACACCGCCATCTTCGCCTACAACCACTCCGAAGCGTACGTGAGCTCGGTGCTGCTGCGCGCGAAACTGATCGGCTCCTACCCCGACCAGGTGGTCGCCACCCTGACCGGACTGGTCAACGATGGCCTGCCGGTCAGCGGGCGCCTGATCGGCTGGGAACCGCCCGCGGCGAGCCCCACGCTGCCACCGTCCTCGAGCGCCACCGCCGGCGCGACGGCGACCGGCACGGGCGCCTCGGCCAGCGGCGCCTCCTCGACGGGTGCGGGCGCAACCCCGGGCTCGTCACCGGCGCCGCCGCCTGCGAGCGCCGCGAGCGCAGCGGGCACGCCGACCGCGGCGCCGCAGCTCGCCACGCTCTTCAGCGAACCGAACGCCGACGCCGTGGCGGTCCAGGACGGGGTCGTGGTCAAGCTGGGACGCTCGCGCAAGCTCGGCAACTACGTGCAGCTGCGCGACGTCTACGGCGACGTCTTCACCTACGCCGGCCTGGGCAGCATTGCCCGCAGCTACTCGATCTCCCCGGCCCAGGCAGCCGAGAACGCCTCCCAGCAGGCCCGCCTGAGCACGAGCGCACGCGCCCGGAGCTCGAGCGCCACGGTTGGGGGCAAGGTCCGCGCCTTCGCGCATCCCGGCAACCCGGACGCGCTCGTCGCCCGCGCCAAAGCGTCGCGCAAACGGACCTCCGCCGGCCGCGTGCGGCCGCTGCGCAGCGGCGCGATCGTCGCCCAGGGCACCGTGCTTGGCCGCGTCCGCACGCCGGTCGGCGCCCAGCAGGGCTCGATGCGCTTCGCGATCCGGCCGGTCGGCGACACTGGCACGATCGATCCCAGCGCGATCCTCGCCAACTGGAGCGAGCTGCACTCCGCGCTGCACCCCCATGGCGTCAAGGGCAATCCCAGCCTGTTGGGTGCCACCGCCAGCGATGCCCTGCTGCTGTCCAAGCCGCGACTCGAGCGCGAGGTGCTGTCCGATCCGGGCATCGCGATGCCCGAATGCGCGCGCCAGGAAGTCGCAGCCGGCAAGATCGACAAGCGGGCGCTTGCCGTGCTGGCCTACCTTTCGCGCAGCGGCCTGAAGCCGACCGTCGGCACGCTGCCCTGCGGCCACGGCGCGTATGCGGCAAACGGCTACGTCTTCCCAGGTCACAGCGGCGACGCGATCGCGATCCTCGCGATAAACGGCACCCCGATCGCCGGGCATCAGGGCGCGGGCTCGATCACCGACACCACGATCCGCACGCTCCTGACCCTGCCCGGCGAGTTCTTCCCGGCGCGCGTCGTCAGCCTGATGCACTACCCGCAGGCTCCCACCACGGTCGCGCGGGCAGACCACGGCAACTACATCGAGGTCGTGTTCGCGCTCGCGCCGACACACGCATCCAGCGGCCGCCCGGCCGGCGGCAAGGCCGCTCGCGCAGCCCGCGCCGTCACGCCGGTGCCGGCCGGGGTCATCGGCGAGCTCAGCTCCGCGCAGTGGGAACAGCTGATCTCACGCGCTGCCGCCCTGCCCGCGCCGAGCGTGGCGACCAGACCCAGCTCCGCCGCGATCCCCGACCCCAAGGGGTCGCCCCGCAGCGGATCGCATAGCGGCGCCTGAGCGTCTCAGGCGTTTCGCGGCCGCCTCGACGGGACGGCCTCAACGGCGCGGCCGCCCCACGGCTCTCCAGCTCAGCTCAGGCGCTCACTGCACGCGCGGCTCTCGTCACATCCGGCTCAGCCGGCGCCCGGAGCCCCTGTGCTGGGAGGTGCACCCGTGCCGGGTCCGGCCGCGCCCGGAGCTCCTCCACCCGTCCCTCGGCGATACACGCCGCGCAGGTCGCTCGCGCACTTGGCCTCAGCGCTTTTGAACTGGGTGCTCGCCGTGTCGATGCCTTTGGTATCGAAGATCGGGCCGTGACCGGACGTGTTCGGTTCGGGCACGTTCACGCCGTTCTCGCGCATGCACTCGGCGAACTTCGTGAACCCTTGCTTGGCGGCGGGGCTGTTGATCCGACCGCCGGCGCCCGCGAACGCTGCGCCGCCGCACTTCTTGACCGCGGCTTGGTATTGCGCGCGCGTCATTCCCTTCGGCAGCTGCGGACCGCGGCCCGCGCCGCGAAAGCCGCCGGCGCCGGGAGCGCCCCGTCGCTGGCCGGGCGTTCTCTGCGGGAGCGTGATGCCGTTTTTCTGCAGGCATTCGCGCAGCGCCTTGAAACGCGCGGCGCCCGCCCCCGTGAAGCCGGGATGCGTTGTGCCGCCGGGTGTCGTCGAGCCGCCGGGCGTCGTCGAGCCGCCGCCGGGTGTCGTTGAGCCGCCGCCGGGTGTCGTCGAGCCGCCGGGCGTCGTGGTGGAGGCGCTTGCCTTGCTCGACGCCGTGCTCGCAGTCGAGCCCGACGAGCCGCCGCACGCCGCCAGCCCGAGCGATACGGGCAGGAGGACTAGCGCAGCCGCGACAGCGGGCTTGCGTCTGATGCTGCTGATGTGAGACATGAAGCTCCTTTTTTGGATGTGATGCGCTTGGAAGCACTCCCGCCTGGCAGCGATCGCCGGTGCGCAAGATGTCGGTCTCCTCGACGGCCTTGGTGTCTGCCCAGCGGCGCTCGTCTAGCCGCCGCCGAACAGGGCGGGTTCGCCCCCCTTGCC
Organism: uncultured Solirubrobacterales bacterium; assembly: GCA_963713895.1. Classification (GTDB taxonomy): domain Bacteria; phylum Actinomycetota; class Thermoleophilia; order Solirubrobacterales; family Solirubrobacteraceae; genus Palsa-744. The sequence continues at coordinate 1,220,853 of OY970210.1, forward strand.
GCTCCCGGAAGCAGCGCCGCCGCTGCCGGCGCCGGCCCCGCCCGAGCCGCCGAACAGGGCCCCGAGGCCGCCGGCTCCGCCGCCGGAGCCGACGCGGATCGATTCGGCGCTGATCGTACCGTTCGTGTTGGAGCCCGTGACGGTGACGGTTTCGCCCGGGTGGATACCGCCGACGCTCGCTTTCACGGTCTTCGTAACGGTCGAGCCCGGCGAGGTCGTGACCTTGACGGTGTTGCCTTCCGCGGTCGTCACGTACAGGGTGCTGCCGGACACGAACGCCACCTCGCCGGCGGTCGCGCCACCGCCCGCGCCGGCGAACGCGCCGGCAAGGCCGCCAGCGCCAGCGCGGCTGGCGCCCGCGCCCGAGCCGCCCGCGCCGGAGCTGCTCGCGCCGGAGCTGCTCGCGCCCGAGCTCCCTCCGCGGAGGGCGGCGAACCGGGAAGCCAGGCTCGACGAGGCGCTCGTGGGGGAGCTCGATGAGCTCTGGCCCTTCTCGACCAGCACGCCGCCGATGAACCCGCAGGCCACCAGCAGCACCCCCAGCAAGGACAGGGCGATGGAATTCCCGCCCACCCCGAGCAGGCGCCGGCGTGGCCGGCGAGGCAGCTCCTCAGGCTCCTGCAGCCAGTCGTCCTGTTCCTGAAAGCGCTCATCCTCGCCCAGCGCAGGCACCTGGACGGTGTCCTCGACCGCACCGTCCTCGATTGGAGCGTCCCGGGCCGGAACGTCTTGGACCGGGACGGGCCGGCCGGAAACGTCCTGGACGGGGGTGTTCTCAGCGGTGGGCTGCTTGGGGGACATCACGGGCTCGTCTTGGGGGAACGGTTGCTCACTCAAAGCGCAGTGCCTCGATCGGTCTGAGATTGGCCGCGCGCGCGGCGGGATAGGTGCCGAAGAACAGGCCGGACGCCAGCGCCGCGCCGAAGGCCAGGAAGATCGAGTAGGTCGCGACTTCCGGATGCACGCCGGCGATTTCGAATTGGCTGCCGACGACGCCTACGAGCACGCCGGTGAGGCCGCCGAAGATCGACACCAGCATCGCCTCGGTCAAGAACTGGGTGAGGATGTCGCTGCGCCGGGCGCCGATCGCCTTGCGGATGCCGATCTCGCGCGTTCGCTCGGTGACGCTCACGAGCATGATGTTCATCACACCGATCCCGCCGACGAGCAGCGAGATCGCGGCCACCTCGCCGAGCAGGGTGGTGAACACGCTGCTGGTCGAGCTCGAGGTTTCCAGCAGCGAGCCCTGGTTGAGCACGCTGAAGCCCGGTTCGGCGGTGTTCTTGATCTTGTGGCGTTCCTCGAGGATCGACGTGACCTCCGCTTCGGCCGCGTTGAGCGACGATTCGGAGGAGGCCTCGACGGTGATCGAGTCGACCGGCCCGGTGCCCGTCAGTGAGTTTTGCACGGTCGTGATCGGGGCCATCACAACGTCATCCTCGTTGGTGGCGCCGTTGGTTCCCTTTTTGGCGAGCACCCCGATCACTTCGTAGTTGCTGCCGTTGACTTTCATGTTCTGCCCCACGGCGCTCTGGCCGGCGAACAGTTCCTGCACGACTTCCTGCCCGATCACCGCCACGCGCCTGCCCTTGCTCACGTCTTCCGCGGTGAACGAGGCGCCTTCGGCGATCGTATAGCTGTGCGCAACCAGATAAGACGGCGTCGTGCCGACGAACGAGGACGGTTCGAAGCTGGAGTTGCCGTAGACGAGTTTCACGCCGGTGGCGTTCACGACGGGCGAGGCGCTCTTGACGTCCGGGGCCAGCCCCGGATTCTGAAGCGCTTCGGCGTCCTGCTTGGTCAGCGAGACGGTCGCTGCGCTGCTCGCCCGGGCGCCGCCGCGAAAGCCGCCACCGGTGGGCTGCACGATCAGCACGTTGGTGCCGAGGCTCTGGATGCGCGACTGCACGGCCTTGGAGGAGCCGTTGCCGACGGCGATCAGCACGATCACCGAGGCCACGCCGATCGTCATGCCGAGGATCGTCAGGCCCGAGCGCAGCTTGTTCGCCGTGATCCCGCTCCAGGCGATCCGCAGTGTCTCCCCGCCGATCACGGCTGAATCTCCGCCGCGCCGGCTGTCTGGGTGGCGCCGGCTGTCTGGGTGTCGCCGGCCGTCTCGGTGGCGCCGGCTGTCTGGGTGGCGCCGGCTGTCTGGGTGACGCCGGCTATCTGCGCGGCGCCGGCCTGGACCCGGGGATGCGCTGACTTCTGGCGGCGAACCGCGGGCGGGGCGTCGTGCAGGCCGCTCAGGCGACGGTCCTCGACGACTTCGCCGTCGCTCAAGCGGACCACCCGCTTGGCCTGCTCGGCCACGTCGGGCTCGTGGGTGATCAGCACCACGGTCCGCCCTTCCTCGTTCAGGCGCGCGAAGATCCGCAGCACGTCCTCGGTCGAGTGCGAGTCCAGGTTGCCCGTCGGCTCGTCGGCGAGAATCAGCGAGGGGTTGGTCACGATCGCCCGTGCCACCGCGACCCGCTGCTGCTGGCCGCCGGAGAGCTCCGATGGCTGATGCGCGAGGCGGTGGCCCATGCCGACCGAGCGCAGCGCCCACTCGGCGCGCCGCCTGCGCTCTGCTCCCCGCAGACCGGCATAGGCGAGCGGCAGCTCGACGTTGACGAGCGCGCTCGTGCGCGCCACGAGGTTGAAGCTCTGAAAGACGAACCCGATCTTGCGGTTGCGCAGATCGGCGAGATCGTCCTCATCCATCTCGCTGACGTCCACGCCGTCGATCTCATAGCGGCCGCTCGTCGGTATGTCCAGGCAGCCGAGGATGTTCATCAGCGTGGTCTTGCCGCTGCCCGAGCTGCCCATGATCGCCACCAGATCACCACTGTCTATCTGCAGCGAGACGCTGCGCAGCGCCTGCACCCGGATCTGCCCCAGCTCGAACACCTTGGTGACGTTGCGCACCTGTATGACCGGATGCGGCGGGCGATGACCGTCGCCGCCCGCGATTCCGTCGAGAACCGCACGCCGCACGACGGGCTGGCTGCGAGGAACGACGGGCTGGCTGCGAGGAACGCGCGCGCCCGGCGCCATGCGCGAGCGCAACGGACGCCGCATCAGCCGCCACCCCTGAAGAAGGCGGGGCCGCCCGCTCCGCCGCCGAGGCCCGCGCCGCCGAGACCGCCCCCGCCCAGGCCGCCAAAGGCTCCGCCGCGGCCGGTCGCCGAAGTGCGACCGGTGCTCGTCGACACGGTCGGCAGCACGATCGTTTCTCCCGGCTGCAGGCCGCTGAGGATGATCGTCGAGCTGTCGCCAGCCAGGCCGGTCACCACACGCTGGCGGACATGCTTGCCACCCCGCACCACGGTCACGCTGTCGGCGGTGATCGCGCTGGTCGGGACGTTGATGCCTTCTTCCTGCTTGACCACCACTTCGGCGGTCGCGCTCATGCCGGGCTTCAGGCGCGGTTCCACCTGATCCAGCTGGAAGGTGACGTCGTAGCTCACGACCCCGCTGCTGCTCGTCGACAGGACCGGCAGGCTCACCACGTGAGCCGCGAACTTGCGGCCTTCAAGCGCTTCGACGGTCACGGTGGCGGGCTGCCCGAGCTCCACGTTGCTGATTTCCGACTCGCTCAACGGCACGACCACCTGATAGCCCCGCACGTCAACCAGTTCGATGAACGAGCTGCTGCTGCTGGCGCTTTCACTGCTCGAGGCGCTGGCGCCGGTGCCCGTGCTGCTCGCGCCGCTGCTGCTGGCGGCGGTGCCGCTGGCGCCCGTGCTCGGGTCAGCGACGTCCTGATAGTCGGCGATCTCGTGATAGCTGCCTCCAGCGCTATCGCCGGTGGTCGTTTCGCCGCCCGCACCGCTCCCACCCGAGCTCGGCCCGCCCGACCCGCCGGCGCCGCTGCCGGTCGCGCCCGCGCCGCTCCCGCTTGCGCCGCTGCCGGTGCCGGTTGCCCCCGTGCTGGAGCCGATTGTGCCCGTGCCGCTGCCCGCGGCGGCGCTGGAGCTGCGGGTCCCGCTGCCGCTCGCGCCGGTGGCGCTGCCGCTCGCGCCGGTGCTGCTCCCGGCTGCGCCGCTGGCGCCGCTGCCCGTCGTGCCCGTGCCGCCGGCGGTTGTGCCGGTGCCGCTGCCGGTGATGCTGCTGCTGTTGCTGCTGGCGTGGCTAGCGCCGCTACTGCTGGCGCCGCTCGAGCTCGTTTCGCCGGATGAGCTGCCCGTGCCCGAGACGGCTTCTCCGACCGAGCTCTTGATCGATGCGACAACGCCTGCGGCGGGGGCATACAGTTTCGTCTCCGACAGCGTCCGTCGTGCGCTTTCGACCGTCAGCTGAGCGCTCTTGACACTGTTTTCGGCGCTCACCACGGTCAACTTGGTCGGCGGCGCCGCCTTGGCTTCGTTGGAGGCAAGCGTGGACTGCAGCGCCTGCTGGGCGCTCGTCAGGCTGGTCTGCGCCTGCGCGATCGACTGACGATCCTTCAGTTCGGTGGCGGCCACGCTCAGCTTCGCGTTAGTGACGGCGTTGCGAGCGGTGTCGATCGACTGCTGGCCCTTGAGCGCCGCTGCGGCCTGACTGTTCTTCGCGGTCGTCACCGAATAGCTGTCCTCCCTGACCTTTGCTTCGTCGGACTTGACCGTGGATTCAGCGGAGCTGACCTTCGATTCAGCCGCACTGACCTTCTGTTCGCTGGCAGGCGACTTCGCCTTTTCGGCGGCCAGCAGAGACTTCGCTTCTTCGAGTTGGGACTTTGAACTGGCGAGCGCCTGTTCTTCAGCGCTCAGCTCGCTCATCGCTTGGCTGACCGCGTCCTGCTCGCTGGTCGCTTCCAGCGCGACAGACTGTTCGGTTTTCTTCAGCGAAACTTCGGCTTGGGCGACGGTGGCGGCGGAGGAAGCCGCGTCTGACTTCGCCGTTTCCTGAGCCTCCCTGAGCGACTGCTGCGCGGACGCGACCGACGCGCGTGACTGCGCGGCGCTGATTTCGTCCTCGTGGACCTCGGCGGGCGTGAGTCCTTCAAGCGCCCCCTGATACGCCGCCTGCGCGGTGGTCAAGCTCATTTCCGCCGAGCGCAAGCTCGATTCCGCGCTGACCGGACTGATTTCGGCCAGCAGCTGGCCGCTCGTGACGTGGTCGCCCACGCTCACGAAAAGTCCCGTGAGCGTCCCGCTCGTAGCGAAGTTGACGCCCACTTTCGACGCGGGCGCAAGCGTTCCGCTGCCCGACACGGTCGACTGCACGACCCCCCGGGCGACGGTGGCCGTACGGGTCACGGTCGCCTGGCTGCCTGAGGCTGGTCCCACAAGGAGCACCGCGGCGACGATCGCGCCGACGCAAAGAGCGGCCAGCGCATAGACAAGCGGGGATGGGCGGGTTCGCTCTGTCATCTCACCACCGCGATCTTGCGGCGGACGGCTAAGAGACTACGAAGACACACCTAAATTCGCCTAAATGTTGCACTTTGCAGGCGATCCGGCGCTTCATGCGCGATCTGGCGCCTCCCGGGCCGATGCGCGATGATGGGACCGCAGCGGATGCGCGATGATGGTGAGAGTGTCCGGGCTCCTAGGCGGTATCGACCTCGGCGGAACCAAGATCCAGGCGGTGATCGCCGACGAGGACTTCACCGTCCTCGGCGCCGCACGCGGTCAGACGCCGCGCGCCGGCGGGCCCGCGGACGTCGCCGCTGCAATGGAGGTCACGCTGCGCGACGCCGCGGCGGCGGCCGAGGTCGACGTGCCCACGCTCGCGGGAATCGGGGTCGGCTCGCCGGGCTCGGTCGAAAATGGAAACGTCAGTCGCGCCCGCAACCTGCCCGGCTGGGAAGGCACGTTCGCGCTGGGCCCGACCCTGCAGCAGGCGCTGGGCCCGCCCGTGCACGTCGGCAACGACGTTCAGGTGGCCACCGAGGCCGAGGTGAAGCTGGGCGCCGGACGGCTGTACAGCTCGCTGCTCGGCGTCTTCTGGGGCACCGGCATCGGCGGCGGCGTGATCCTCGACGGCAAGCTGTGGAGGGGTCGCGGGGGAGCGGGGGAGATCGGCCACATGGTCGTCGAGATGGACGGCGCGACCTGCGCCTGCGGGAGGAGCGGCTGCGTGGAGGCGTACGCGGGGCGAGCCGCGATGGAAGCGTACGCCCGTCACCTGCACGAGCAGAAGGGTCGCAAGACGGACCTGTTCAAGCTGATGGCCCGGCACGAACGCGACCGCCTCACCAGCAGCATCTGGGCGCGCGCGCTCGAGCATCGGGACCGGCTCGCGGTGCAGATCATCGACCGCGCGATCGGCGCGCTCGGCGCCGGAATCGCCTCGGCCGTGAACCTGCTCGACGTCGAAGGCGTGATCATCGGCGGCGGGCTGGGAGTGCGCCTCGGCCATCCTTATGCCAAACGCATCGCCGATGCGATGCAGCCGCACCTGTTCGCCGCGGACCGCCCTCCGCACCTGCACGTCGCCGCGCTGGGCGATCTCGGCGGCGCGATCGGCGCGGCCCTGCTGGTCCGCGCCGCGTCGTAACGTTCAGGTTGCTGTGTCAACCACGGTGCTCCACCTGTCGAGTGTCCTGCGCTGCGCGCTGCTCGATCGCAGCGGCGAGCGGCTCGGGCGGGTCGAGGATCTGATCGTGCGCCTCGCCGATCGCGGCTACCCACCGGTGACCGGCCTGAAGGCCAAGATCGGTGGGCGCGAGCTGTTCGTGCCGGTCAACCGGATCGCGGAGCTCGCTCCCGGCGCGGTGCGTCTGTCGGGGGAGAAGCTCAGCCTGGGGCGCTTCGAGCGGCGCGTCGGCGAGGTGCTGCTCGGCCAGGACCTGCTCGGGCACAAGCTCGTCAACGTGGAGGCCGATCCGCCGCGCCTGGTGACCGCCCACGAGATCGAGCTGGCCTGCGTCGACGGTTGGTGGCGTGTCGTCGGGGTCGACCACAGCGCCCGCGCGCAGCTGCGGCGGCTGCTGCCGCGGCGCCTGCGCAGGCTGGTCGGCGACCGCCCGTTCCTGGACTGGACCGACATGGAGCCGTTCGTCGGACATGTCCCCAGCTCGCGCCTGCGCTTCTCGCATCGCAAGCTCGCCAACCTGCACCCGGCCGAGATCGCCGATCTTGTCGAGGCGGCCTCGCACGACGAGGGGGAGGAGCTGATCGAAGCGGTCGGCCAGGATCGCGAGCTGGAGGCCGACGTATTCGAGGAGCTCGACGAGCATCACCGCCAGGAGTTCATCCGCGAGCGCCCCGACGCGCAGGTGGCGGCCGTGATCGCGCGCATGGCACCCGACGACGCCGCCGACCTGATCGTCGAGATCGACCAGGACCGCCGCGCGCGCGTGCTCGCGCTGCTGCCCGCCGAGCAGCGCCGCCAGATCGAAGCGCTGCTCGGCTACAACCCCGCCACCGCCGGCGGTCTGATGAGCCCGGACTTCGTCGCGCTGGCTCCGGCCGAGCAGGCTGAGCAGGCGCTGGCGGCGGTGCGCGCGAGCGATCTCGGCGCGGGGACGCTGACGACGGTCTTCCTGCTCGACGCGGACCGCCGGCTGTGCGGCTCGGTGTTCGTCGTGACGCTGCTGCGCTCCGAACCGCACACGCCGCTGCAGGACATCGCCGAGCACGAGCCCGTGTCGGTCCCGACCGATGCCGACCTGCCCGAGGTGGCGCGCACGATGAGCGACTACAACCTCGTGATGCTGGCGGTCGTCGACGAGGACGGGCGTATGGTCGGCGCGATCACCGTCGATGACGTGCTGGGCCAGACGCTGCCGGCCGGCTGGCGCCGGCGCTACGGCGTGGTCAGCGACTGACCCGGCGGCCCCGGCCTGCGCGGGTGCTGCGCGCGCCGCGTTGCTAGGCTGAGGATCGAGTCAAGCTTTAGACGGCGCGTTTGAAAGGAGGCCGGCATGGATCGAGAACAGCCGCGAAGTACCCAGCCGGCCGCACGCCCGTCGGGCTTGTCTCTCCTGGCCTAGCTCATTCGCGGGGACTCGAGTTGACGGCGGTGTGCGGCCATGTCGGCCTGCGCCGATATGTGACGACCGCGGCCCCACGCGACGGCAGGAAAGGAGGTGAACAGACATGAGCGACGAGCAGACGACGCTGGCTCAGGCGGCTCTGCCCGAGCCCCCTGAGCCGGTGCGTCCCGAGGGCGTCCCGCCCGTGCTGGACGAGGCGCACATCGGCGATATTCGCGGCGCGCTGGGCACCATCCGCATGCAGGACCAGGGCGAGCGCCACGGCTGGCGCTCGCGCGCGATGGCGCTGCTGGCGATCATGGGGCCGGGCCTGATCGTGATGGTGGGGGACAACGACGCGGGCGGCGTGTCAACCTACGCACAGGCCGGCCAGAACTACGGCACGACCCTGCTGTGGGTGCTGCTCCTGTTGATCCCGGTGCTGATCGTCAACCAGGAGATGGTGATCCGCCTCGGGGCGGTCACGGGCGTCGGGCATGCGCGCCTGATCAACGAGCGCTTCGGACGCTTCTGGGGGTGGTTCTCGGTCGGCGACCTGTTCGTGCTGAACTTCTTGACGATCGTCACCGAGTTCATCGGCGTCAGCCTCGCGCTGGGCTACTTCGGCGTCAGCGCCGACGTCGCCGTTCCGCTCGCGGCGGTCACGCTCGTGGCGATCACCTCGACCGGGAGCTTCCGCAGCTGGGAGCGATTCATGTACGTGTTCGTGGTCGCGAACTTCCTCGTGATCCCGCTGCTCGTGCTGGCGCACCCGCACCTCGGCGACATCGCCGAACACACCTTCGTTCCCGGCATCAGAGGCGGCGCGAGCTCGACTGCGGTGCTGCTGATCATCGCGATCGTCGGCACGACCGTCGCGCCATGGCAGCTGTTCTTCCAGCAGTCGAACATCATCGACAAGCGGATCACGCCGCGCTGGATCAACTATGAGCGTGCCGACACCGTCATCGGCGCGTTCGTGGTGGTCATCGGCGCTGGCGCGATCATCGCGGTGAGCGCGTTCGCATTCGCGGGCACGCCCTACTTCGGGCAGTTCTCCAACGCCGGCGCGGTCGCCTCGGGCCTCGCGCGCGAGCTCGGCTCGGCGGCCGGCACGTTCTTCGCGATCATCCTGCTGAACGCCTCGCTGATCGGGGCCGCGGCCGTGACGCTGTCCACCTCCTACGCGGTCGGCGATGTGTTCGGCGCAAAGCACTCGCTCAACCGCGGGCCGCTGGACGCGAAGGGCTTCTATGCGAGCTTCGCGCTGATGGTCGCAACCGCCGCGGGCATCGTGCTGATCCCGGATGCCCCGCTCGGCCTGATCACGACTTCCGTGCAGGCGCTCGCCGGAGTGCTGCTGCCGAGCGCCACCGTGTTCCTGCTGATGCTCTGCAACGACCGCGAGGTGCTGGGCCCGTGGGTCAACCCGAGCTGGCTCAACGCGGTCGCGAGCGTGATCATCGGCGTGCTGATCGAGCTGTCGCTGATCCTGATGGCCAACACGATGTTCCCCAGCGTCAATGTGACGACGCTATTCCTATATCTGACCGCGGCGCTCGCGCTGGCTCTGTCTGCCGTCGGCGCTTACGCGTTCGCGAACCGCACTCCCGCGGCAGCGGCGCACGCCACCGAGGAGATCCGCGAGGAGCGCCGGCACACCTGGACGATGCCGCCGCTCGCGCTGCTCGAGCGGCCGGTCTTCTCGCCGGGCCGCAGGCTGGCAATGCTCGTGCTGCGCGGCTACCTGGTGATCGCGGTCGCGCTGCTGGTGGTGAAGACGGTCCAGCTCGGGAGTTGAGCGGTTCACGAGACGGCCGAGCCCGACCGTGGCGCTCGTAGTCAGTCGCCCGCCAGGCTCGTCGGGACCCGCTGGCCGGGCGGCGGCGGGTCGTCGAGCATCAGGCGCGGGATCGTCACCGGTTCGAGGCCGCGCTTGCGCAGACCGGAGACGATCGCCGGCAGCGCGGCGATCGTCTCCGAGCGGTCGCCGCCGGCGTCGTGCATGAGGATGATCGCGCCCGGATGCGCGCCCGCCAGGGCGCTCTGCACGATCGCCGGGACTCCCGGCAGCGTGTAGTCGTCCGTATCGGTCAACCACAACACCATCAGCAGGCGCAGCCGGTGCAGCAGGTGCAGCGTGGTCGCATCGAAGGACCCGTACGGCGGGCGGAACAGGCGCGGGCGCGGACCGCCGAGCTCTTCGATGCGACCCATCTGTTCGACCAGCTCCTCGTACTGTTCGTGCGCGGGCAGCGAGGCCATCATCGGGTGCGTCTCGGTGTGATCCCCAACAGTGTCGCCCGAGCGCAGCTCGAGCTGCGTTCCCGCCGAGAAATACTGCTCCTCCTCGCCGATCGCGAAGAAGGTGGCGTGCACACGCAGCCTGTTGAGCAGCCCCACCAGCTGCTCGGTATAAGGTCCCGGGCCGTCGTCGAAGGTGAGCGCCAGCTCGTGGCCGTGCGACCCCCCGGAGGTGACTGCCGGGGTGTAGGAGAGCACGTGTTCGACGGCGTGTTCTTGTGCCTGTCTGCTCAGCGCCTGCGCTTCGGCGACCGTGTGCCGCGCCGACCTCGAGCCGCGCGCGGCTGCCTTGGCGGCCGAACGGCCGGCGCCCGAGTGCGAGCCGAACGCCGTCACCGCCAGTGCGAGCACCGCCAGCAGCACGATCACGGCCACGGCCCGGCGCCGGCGATACACCCGTCGACGGCTGATCGACTGCTGCCGGCGGACGGCCATCGCGGGAGAGTGTAGGACCCGTAGGAAACAAACCTTCGACGAACCCTCGCCGACGAACCCGTATGTTCTGAAAGGCGATGCTCCCGTTCTGGCTGTCGATCGCGGTGCTCTCGCTGGCCCAGGGCGCGCTCGTGGCGGTGCCGCGCGCTTGGGACCCCGGCAAGCTGTCCCGGCTGCGTGGCCGGCGCTGGGCGCTCGTCCCGCCCGCGTCGGTGATCGGCTTCGTGCTGGTCGCGCGCCTGGCCGAACAGGCGAGCGCGGAAGGGCTGACGTATCTGGCGCTCCTCGCCGTCCCGATCCTGGCTGTGCTCGCGCTGGGCTGGCTCGCCTGGGATGCCGACCCGCCCCGTCCGCTGCGTGCGCTGCTCGCTGTCCCCGCTCTATTCGCGCTCGCCTGGGCCGACCGCGGCGGCCTGGCCGGAGACGCAGCCGCGCTGTGCCTGTCGGCGCTCAGCTGCGCCGCGCTCGGGGCGCTGCTCGCGGCCGTCACGCCGCCGCGCTGGCTGGCCGCCGGGATCGTGGCGATGGCCGTCGCGGACATCGCGCTAGTGGTCTCGGATCTCTTGCAAAAGCCCAACAACGCCCTCAACGCAGCCCGGCCGGCAGCGGGACTGCCCCAGCTGCAGAGCGCGGCGTTCGGCTCGGCGGTGATGGGCTACGGCGACCTGTTCGTCGCCGGCGTGCTCGGGGCGCTGCTGGCGAGCACGATCGGCCGGCGCTGGCAGCTTGGCGGGGCTGCACTGGCTGCGTCGCTGGCGCTCGCCTTCGATCTCCTGTTCTTCTTCGTCGACGAGCTACCGGCCACGGTGCCGGTCGCGCTCACGCTGCTCGTTCTGATCGCTCGCCGCCGGGGCCTGGCGCGCCCTCGCCCGCGACGCGCGCGTCGGCTGCCCCGTGCTCGGCCGCGGGCTGCGGATGCGGGGCAACGCGACGAGGCAACCCGGCCGCAGGCGCCTGCGACGGAACCTCCTCCGGCACGGGCTCGAGCCTGGCCGTGAGGGCTCGGGCGCTGGCCTCGATCGCCGGTGGCGCCTCGATGGGGTCTTCGGAGGCGATGCCGGCCTGCTCGATGCTGCGGATCTGCGGCACGAGCTTGTGGTCGAACGAGCCGACGGCCTTGTTGTAGGCGCTCACCGCCGAGTCCAGCTGGCGGCCGGTCCTGGCCAGGTGCTCGGCGAACGGTCCCAGGCGGCGGTGCAGCTCGCGCGCGGAGGCGGCGATCTCGCGCGCCGACTCGGCGATCTGCTCCTGGCGCCAGCCGTAGTGCACCGCTCGTAGCAATCCGATCAAGGTCGTCGGCGTGGCCATCAGCACCTGCTGCTGGACGCCGTGCTCGATCAGCGCGGGATCCTCCGCGAGCGCGGCCTGGTAGATGCCGTCCGACGGCACGAACATGACAACCAGCTCGGGCGTCGAGTCGAACTGGCGTTGATAGCCCTTGGAGGCCAGCTTGGCGATGTGCTCGCGGGTCTGGCGGGCGTGACGCGCAAGATGCTCGCGGCGCTCGTCCTCGTGCGTCCCGGCATCCACCGCGGCCAGGTAGGCGTCGAGCGGAACCTTGGCGTCGACCACGATCAGCTTCTCGCCCGGCAGCCGCACCAGCAGGTCGGGCCGCAGCCGCCCGTCTTCGGTGTGGATCGTGCTCTGCTCGACGAAGTCGCAGTGGGCCACCATGCCCGCCAGCTCGACAACCCGGCGCAGCTGGATCTCCCCCCAGCAGCCCCGCGTCTCCGGGCGCTTGAGCGCCGACACGAGCTCACCGGTCTCGCGGCGCAGCGTGTCGGTCCCCGCGCTCAGCGCGCGCACCATCTCAGACAGCTGCACGTGGGAGTCGCGCCGCTCGCGCTCCAGCCGCGAAAGCTCGTTCTCGACCTTGCCCAGCTTCTCCTGCACCGGCCCCACCAGCCCCTTGATCTCCTGCGTGCGCCTGGCCATCTCGCCGGTCGCGCGCTCCTCCTCGGCACGGCGCGCGTCGGTGAGCCGTTGAGCGAGAGCGTCGCCGGTCTGCTGCAGGACATCGAGCGACAGCGCCCTGATCTCGTCGCGCAACTCGGCGCGCTCGTGCGACTGCTCCTGAGCACGGCTACGCTGGCGGCCGCGCTGCAGCGCCAGCACGGCGCCTGCGCCGAGCGCCAGCCCGAGGATCAGGACGAGAGTGCCCATCATCGATCCTTACGATCGCAGCCCCCGCGGACGTATCGCGGGGGAGCTTGCGGCGCTCGTCCAAATAAACCCTGCTTGACATCGAGGCAGAATGAGGCTATGGTGCCGCTGGCGCTCCGGGTGACAGAGCTTTTCGGCTGGAGTGGCTGGGGCGCGGACCGTACAGAGAGGGAACCATTCAATATCGGGGCCGACGCGATGCGGACGTATCTGCCGGCGGGTCCCGCTCGTATGACGAGGAGGATTTGAGATGCAAGCCACGCACGGCTTGGTAGTTTCGTTCCGTTCACGCACCCGCACGATCGGCACCCTGGCGATCGCGCTGGCGCTGTCGGCATTGGTGTTCGCCTCCACCGCGAGCGCCAGGCAGGCGCCGCCAGCGCACACCTACCTGGCGGTCGGCGACTCGCTCGCGTTCGGCTATTCGCAGCAGCTTTTCGACGAAAACGAACACCTCGGAGAGCCCCCCAGCGCATTCGAAGCGGGGTACGCCAACGATTACCTCAACATGGCCCGCATGAAACGGGAAAACAAGGGCCTCGTGCTCGTCAACGACGGCTGCCCGGGCGAGACGACCGACTCGATGATCGGCGATGGCCCGCTGGCCGCAGCGATGGAAGCGAATCTAGGCGCCAAGGGCGAAGCCCCATGCGAATACCACAACGTCGGTAACTGGCCGCTCCACAACGAATACGGCGAAGGCAAGTCACAGCTCGAAAACGTGCTCGAAACGATCGCCGTCGGCGCGGCAACCGAAAAACCCGTCACCCTGCTCACGCTGAACATCGGCGCCAACGACGAGCTCCACCGGATCGCCGCCTGCGAACGCCAGGTTGGTGAAGAAGTGGCCAAAGGCGAAGTCGAAGACAACGAAACCGCCGAGAAGGCTGCGCTGAAAAAGTGCATCGAAGCACACGTAACCGAACTGTTCACACACATCCTGACCAACATCGGCGCGTCGCTGTACGTGATCCGCAACGGCTCGGAGTTCGGCGGCGTGAACTACGAAGGGCAGATCGTCGTGCAGGGCGGCTACGACCCGTACGGCAACGTCTACGGCACCGGCGAACTCCTCGAAGAGTCCAATGCGCTCGAGTCGCTGCTGAACGAACGCGAGGCCGCGCTGGTGACCGCCAAAAACAAACTCAACGGAAACGGCGAACCTGAATTCGGCGCCGAAGCGTGCTACGCGAATCCGCAGCCGAAATTCAACCCGGCGCTCCTGCACCCGAAAAGCACGAAAGAACCGGAAAGGCTGTCGGACTGGACCAACATGGCGAACTTCAGCGAATACGAAGGCAAAAAAAACGGGCCGGACATTCACCCGACGCCCGAAGGCTACATGAAGCTCGCGAAGATCATGAAAACCGACTGCGGCGCCTGACAGTCGCTTGCCTCCGACCACATTGAGGTAGGGAGCCAGCAAGCTCGGGGCGCCCCGCATATGCGGGGCGCCCCGAATAGTTAAGGCTCCAGGCTCCCGAATAGTCAAGGCTCCCGAATAGTCAAGGCTCCCGACTCGTTAGGGCTCACGACTCGACAGTTGGCCTGAGCCGACCCTCGAGCTCGCGCGCCGACTCCTCGAGAATCGCGAGCATCGCCGGCGCGGCAGGGATCAGCCGGGCGCCGGCGGGCGTCGCGGCGAGCACCTTGCGCACGGGCGAGGCCGGCGTGAGCGCCCGGATCACGATGTCGTCGCGCACGACAGACAGGGCCAGCTGCGGGATCAGCGCAACCCCCACGCCCGCCGCGACCAGGCCCTGGACCGTCTGGTAGTCGTCGCTCTCGAACGCCACGTTCGGCTCGAATCCGGCGGCGTGGCAGCAGCGCACCACATGCCGAGCGCACGGGCTCGCGCGCGAGGTCTGCACCCAGGCCTCTCCAGCCAGGTCCGCGAGGCGCAGCCGCTCACTGGCGGCCAGCGGGTGCGCGCGCGGGAGCGCCAGCTGCATGGGGTCCGTGAGCAGGTCCACGCGCGTCATCTCCGCCTGCAGCGGCGTCTCTTGCTCGAACCCGAACAGCAGGCCCAGGTCCAGCTCGCCCGCGCGCAGGCGCTCGACGATCTGCTCCGGCTCGTGCTCGGCGAGCGTCAGCTCGACGTCCGGGTGCGCGGCGCGAAAGCTGGCGATCGCGAGCGGCATCAACGTCGCGCCGGCCGTCGGGAAGGACGCCATCCGCAGCCGGCCCCCGCGCAGGCCCGCGATCGTCGACAGCGCAGCTTCGGCCGCGTCGAGCTGCGCGAGGATCCCCTCGGCGTGCCCGAGCAGCGTCTGGCCGGCCGCGGTCAGGCTGACGCCGCGGGAGTGGCGCTCCAGCAGCGTCAAGCCCGCTTCGGCCTCGAGCGTGGCGACCTGCTGGGAGACCGCCGACTGGGTGTAGGAGAGAGCCTCGGCCGCGCTCGACAGCGAGCCGCGGTGGGCGACCTCCTTGAGGATCCTCAGCCGTCCAACGTTGAGCATAAGTGGATCTTATATCAAAGATCATAGATATCATTGGAGCTGATGGTCGAGAGATGCCATCATTGCTTGCGGGTGAGCTCGGGCGGACCCTCCGGAGGAGCTCTTCCGCTCTCGAAGCAGGACAGCTCAGCTGCCGCGCACAACGGCCGCTCCTGTGCTTTCGCCCTCTCGCAACCGCACGGAAAGGAAGAAACCATGGCTCCCAAGATCATCGCCTCGTATGACGGTACCGCCAACGAGGACGACGCTCTCGCGCTCGCCGGCCTGTTCGCCAGCGCGGGCGCCGAGGTCTCGCTCGCGTACGTCCGCCACACTCACGAGCCCGACAAGGATCGCGAGACGCTCGTCGATGACGAGGCCCGAGCGCTGCTCGAGCGCGGCGCCGAGCTGCTCGGCGTTGCTCCCGCCGGAAAGTACGCAGTCACCGACCGCTCGACCCCCGAGGGGCTGCGCGTGCTCGCCCAGAGGATCGGCGCCGACGCGATCGTGTTCTGCTCGGACTCCCACACCGCCAAAGACCATGTCACGATCGGCAACTCGGCCGAGCGGCTGCTCGAAGGCGGCCCGGTGGCGATCGCGATCGCGCCCGCGGGCCTCGCGGACAACGGTGGCGCGGCGCCAGTCAAGAAGATCGTCGCGGTCGGCGAGGCCGGCGGCGACGGCAGCGCGCAGCGCACGGCGCAGGCGCTGGCCGGCGCGCTCGGCGCCGAGGTGGCTCCCGTCGCGGACGAGACCGCCGACCTGCTCGTGATCGAGTCGCGCGTCGATGCCGAGCCGGGACACACCCTGCTGAGCTCCGCGGCGGTGCATCTGATCGAGATCGCAACCTCGCCGGTGCTCGTGCTCGCGCGCGGCGTGGCGCTCCAGTTCGGCGCCACTCCGGCGGGCGTCTCCGCGTGAGCCGTCGCAGCCGGCCCTAGCGGACAGGGCGTCCGCGCGCTCGCGCCAGCAGGTAGCGCGCGAGCGCGCGGACGAAGTCCATGCCGCCGCCGAGAAGATGTCCGATCGGCCCGGTCCACAGCCAGGTCTCCAGGCGCCGGGCGAGCACCCGAGGCACTCGCCGCGAGCCCCCGCGGGCGCGCTGGATCGGATCGCCGACGCTCATCTGCGCGCACGGTATCGTGGCGGTCACAGATGGCCGCCGCCTCGCAGGTGCAGACCCCTGTAACGACCTCCGTAGCCGAGCTGACCGCCACGCGCGTGCGCGTGAGCGCGCAGGTTGCGCCTGAGGAGATCGAGGCCCAGCTCGAGCGCGCCGCCCGCAGCCTCGGCCGCGAGCTGAAGCTGCCGGGCTTTCGCAAGGGCAAGGTGCCCGCGCCGATCGTCCTGCGGCGCCTTGGTCGTGAGGCGGTGCTCGAGCAGGCCGTACGCGACGGGCTCGCAGGCTGGTACGCCGAGGCCATCCGCGCGTCGCGGCTCGTCCCGATCGGCGACCCCAAGATCGATCTCGGTCAGCTGCCCGCGCCGGGCCAGCCGCTCGAGCTCACGCTCGAGCTCGACGTGCTGCCCAAGGCCACGCTAGGCCGGTACCGCGGCCTCGAGGTCCCTCGCCGCGAGCCGACCGTGAGCGATGAGCAGATCGAGGCCGAGGTCGAGGCCATGCGCGAGCGCCTTGCCCGCCTGCAGACCGTCACGCGCGCGGCAGAGCCCGGCGACTTCGTCGTCCTGGACTATCGCGGCGGGCTGGCGAGCGCGGACGAGGCCGCGGCCGAGGACGGCGCGCGCCCGACGTTCGCCGGCGGCGAGGGCCGTGACCAGCTCGTCGAGCTCGGCGCGGAGGGCCTGATCCCGGGCTTCACCGAGGGGCTGCTCGGCGCCGGCGCCGGCGAGACGCGCGAGCTCGCTGTCACCTTCCCGGCCGATCACTCAAACCAGCAGCTCGCCGGCAGGCCGGTGACGTTTCAGGTCACGGTGAAGGAGGTCAAGCACAAGCAGCTGCCCGAGCTCGACGAGGACTTTGCGATCGATGCCGGCTTCGATGACATGCAGGAGCTGCGCGAGGACATCCGTACGCGCCTGCTCGAGGTCGACGAGGCGCGGGTCCGAGACGAGTTTCGAGAGGCCGCGCTCGACGCGGCGGTCGAGCTCGCGCAGGTGCCCGTAACGCCCGAGCTCGCACAGGCGCGCGCACAGGAGATGTGGGAGCGGATGCTGCACTCGCTCGCTCACCGCGGCATCTCGCGCGAGGCCTATCTGCGGATCAGCGGACGCGACGAGGCGCAGATCATGGCCGAGATGGCCCCGGAGGCCGAGCGCGCGCTGCGCCGCGAGGCGGTGCTGACCGCGGTGGTCGAGGCCGAGGCGATCAGGCCGTCCGAGCAGGATCTGCTCGCGGCGCTCGAGCCAACCGCACAGCGTGAGGGCACCACGCCCGGGCGCCTGCTCGAGCAGCTCCGCGACGCCGGGCGCCTGGAGGAAGCGCGCGAGGACCTGGCCGCCCGCCAAGCGGTCGAGGAGATCGCCGGCGCGGCCGAGCCGATTCCCGTAGAGCGCGCCCAGGCGCGCGAGAAGCTGTGGACTCCGGAGAAGGACGAGCAGCAGCGCGAGCGCGACCAGGCCGGAGGCCCGGCCAGCGAGGCGGCCTCGCCGGGCCGGCTGTGGACGCCGGGGAGCTAGTGTCGCGTGTACTACGCTGGGACTCGGACCGCATGCGACCCCCCGAGGATGGATGGCGGGTGCGCTCACCGGCGGCGCCCATCTGAAGGAATCGACCGAGCGAGGGGAAACTAAGCCACGATGAGCCCACTTGTTCCGATGGTCGTCGAGCAGACCTCGCGCGGCGAGCGCGCGTTCGACATCTACAGCCGGCTGCTCAATGAGCGGATCATCTTCCTCGGCACTCCCGTCAACGATCAGATCGCCAACCTGGTCGTCGCCCAGCTACTGCACCTTGAGTCCGAGGATCCCGAGAAGGACGTCTCGGTGTACATCAACTCGCCGGGGGGCTCGGTCTATGCGGGGCTCGCGATCTACGACACGATGCAGTTCATCAAGCCCGACGTGCAGACCATCTGCGTCGGCATCGCGATGTCGATGGGGGCGCTGCTGCTCGCGGGCGGCGCCGAGGGCAAGCGCATGGCGCTGCCCAACGCGAAGATCCTGATCCATCAGGTCTCCTCGAGCTTTCAGGGCCAGGCAACGGACATCGAGATCCACGCCAAAGAGATCATCGACGTGCGCCACCGCCTGGACGAGATCATCGCCAAGCACACGCACAAGAAGCTCGAGGACGTGCGCAAAGACACCGAGCGCGACTACTTCATGAGCTCCGAGGAGGCCAAGGAGTACGGCATCATCGATCGCGTGATCTCCGAGCACTGAGGACGGCACCACCGCAAGCGGCGGTGCCGGCGGCGCGAGGCTGACTCCTCGGTCGCCGGGCGCCAGGCACGCCACGCGGGGATGGCTGGGACTTCGATCGCGTCCCTCGCTTGCCCAGCGACCCTCCTCGGGGCTAGAGTGAAATCGCAGGAGGACCCGGGATATGGCACGACCGACAGATTCCAACGAACAGCTGCTCTGCAGCTTCTGCGGCAAGTCCCAGCGACAGGTCAAGAAGCTGATCGCAGGCCCGGGCGTCTACATCTGCGACGAGTGCATCGACCTGTGCAACGAGATCATCGACGAGGAGCTCTCCGCGCCGCCGGCGTTCGATCTCGAGAACCTGCCCAAGCCGCGCGAGATCTACGACGTGCTCGACGAGTACGTCGTCGGACAGGACGCCTCCAAGCGCACCCTCTCGGTAGCGGTCTACAACCACTACAAGCGGGTCCAGATGATGCAGTCGGCCGACGAGGAGATCGAGCTGCAGAAGTCGAACATCCTGCTGCTCGGGCCCACCGGCTGCGGCAAGACGCTCCTCGCCCAGACGCTCGCGCGGATCTTGAACGTGCCCTTCGCGATCGCCGACGCGACCGCGCTGACCGAGGCCGGCTACGTCGGCGAGGACGTCGAGAACATTCTGCTGAAGCTGATCCAGGCCGCCGACTACGACGTCAAGAAGGCCGAGACCGGGATCATCTACATAGACGAGGTTAACAAGATCGCGCGCAAGGCCGACAACCCGTCGATCACCCGTGACGTGTCGGGAGAGGGCGTCCAGCAGGCGCTCTTGAAGATCCTCGAGGGCACCCAGGCGTCGGTGCCGCCACAGGGCGGGCGCAAGCATCCACACCAGGAGTTCCTGACGATCGACACGACCAACGTGCTGTTCATCTGCGGTGGCGCCTTCGCCAACCTCGACCGAGTGATCGAGCGGCGCATCGGCCACAAGGGAGTCGGTTTCGCCGCCGCGATCGAAGCGAAAGCCGAAAAGGACGCCGGCGAGGTGTTCGAGCAGTGCCTGCCCGAGGATCTCATCGACTACGGACTGATCCCCGAGTTCGTCGGACGCCTGCCCGTGATGAGCGCCGTGCACCAGCTCACGCGCGACGATCTGGTCTCGATCCTGACCGAGCCTCGCAACGCGCTCGTCAAGCAGTTCCAGCGCTTCTTCGCGTTCGACGGGATCGAGCTGGTGTTCTCCGAGGACTCGCTGACGTCGGTGGCCGAGCGTGGGCTCGAGCGCGAAACCGGCGCGCGCGGCCTGCGCTCGATCATCGAGGAGATCCTGCTCGAAGTGCAGTTCGAGCTGCCCTCCCGGCGGGACGTCAAGAAGTGCGTGGTGACCAAGGAGACCGTCGAGCGCGGCCTCACCCCGACGCTGGTCACCGAAGCCGCGCCCGAGGCCGCGGCGCCCGATCCCGAGCTGCGCGAGGAGTCGGCCTAGTGGCGAAGGCCAAGGCGCGCGAGTCGACGCTCGAACGCCGTGTGAGGGCGATACCGTGGAGCACGCTCGTACAGGGTGGTGTGATCGTCGGCGCGCGCTGGGTAGCGCTGTCGGCCAGGGAGCGCGCCCGCCTGGTCGAGCTCGTGCGCGCCTCGCGTGGGCGCCTGTCGAACCTAAGCGTGCGGGAGCGCCGAGAGCTGCGCAAGCTCGTACACAGACTCGATGTCCGGAGCATGAGCCGCGATCTGGCCGCGCTCGCGCGCAGCAGGCGCACTCGCCGGCATCGGGGTGCACGCCGGCGCCGCGGGCGTTGTTAGGCTCCGTGGCGCAGGCTCGGTGATGGCAGAGACAGACCGGCAACCCGTCGATAACCTCGATCGGCTCTCCACGCGCGAGCTGCACGATCGCGCGATACGTCGCGCCGAGCGGCACCTCGACGTCAAGTTCTTCTGGTCGCTGTTGCAGCTGATCCCCGCCGCCGAGACCGCCAGCGGCGACGTGGGCGAGGGCGAGTACGACGCCGAGTCCTCCAAAGGGCTGATCTACGACGCCGTGCACAGCGGCGACGGGGCGCTCGGGGAGGCGCTGCGACCGGTCTTCATCGAGTACCTTCGCAAGCACCCGGACGCGTAGGGTCCCGACGCTAAAGTCCCGACGCTAGAGTCCCGTTTCCGCGCCTTCGGCGTGAGGCCGAACATGCACCACTCCTCCGAGCACGCACGACGGTCTGTGGCGAGCGGCGCGCGCGCGCCGCTGTGGACCCCTGAGCGCGCCGAACGTCACCTGCGCTCGCTCGAGCTGTTCGGGATGCGCTTCGGCCTCGATCGGATGCGCCGCATGATGACCGCGCTCGGCTCACCCCAGCGGCGGTTCGCGGCGGTGCAGGTGCTCGGCACGAACGGCAAGTCCTCGACCACGAGAATGATCGCCGCGATCCTCGAGCGCCACGGGCTGCGCACCGGTGTTTACACCTCGCCGCATCTCGTCTCCTACCACGAACGCGTGCGCATCGGCGAGCGCGAGGTTTCGCCCGAGGCGTTCGCACAGGCGATCGGGCGCGCCGTGCGCGCGGCCGAACGGGTCGACAGAACGCTTGCCGGCGACGATCACGTCACCCAGTTTGAGCTGCTGACCGCTGCCGCCCTGTCAGAGATGGCCGAGCAGCGCGTCGAGGTCGCCGTCGTCGAGGCAGGCCTCGGCGGACGCTACGACGCCACCAGCGTGATCGATGCCCCCTTGACCGTCCTGACCAACGTCGCGCTCGAGCACACGCGCTGGCTCGGTCCGACGGTCGGCGACATCGCCGGCGAGAAGCTCGCGGTGGTTCGCCCCGCAGGAACGCTCGTGCTCGGCGCCGGGCTCGCCCCGGAAGCGCTCGCGGTCGCCGAGCGGGTCGCCGCCCAGCGCGGCGCACGCGTCGTCTTCGCAGCCGCGGCAAGCTCCCCGGCGCCAGATCCCCGAGCGGGCCTCGAGCTTCGCGCCGCCGGGACGTTTCAGCACGGCAACTTCGCGCTGGCACGCACGGCGGCGCAGACCTGGCTCGAGGGCGCGCAGATCGAGCTGGACGAGCGGGCCGTTCGTGCGGCCGCGCGGGAGACCGAGGTGCCGGGTCGCATGCAGGTGCTGACGGGCAATCCGCTGGTAGTGCTCGACGGGGCTCACAACCCCGACGCCGTCGCGGCGCTCGTGCGATCGCTGCCGGGCGTGGCCGGCGAGCGCCGGCTGGGATTGGTGATGGGGGTGCTCGAGGACAAGGACGCCGCCGGCATGCTCGCGATGCTGCTGCCGTGCTGCGAGCGCGCGTGGTTCACGGCGCCACGCAGTCCGCGTGCGCTCTCGCCGGCCGCGCTGCACTCGCTCGCGCGCCAGCTCGGCTTCGATGCCGCCAGCTGCGAGCCGGACCCCGCGCGCGCCCTCGCGGAGGCATCCAGCTGGGCGGCAGCGGGCATGTCAGACGCTCGTGCAGTGCTCGTCACTGGCTCCATCTACCTCGTCGGCGCGCTGATGGACGCGCCACAGAGACGGCGCTGATGAACGACGATGGCCCATCGGTGCTCGCGATGGTCGGCGCCGTGGCTCTGATCGTGGCGCTGGTGATTCTCGTGTTCTTCGCCGCCGGCTACGGGTTCGGGCGGCTGTTCGTGTGAATGGCCCAGGCGCGCGCGTGCGCCCGCGTGGGCTGCTCGATTCACACCTGGGCGGCTGACCGTGGGTCTCGGTGTCACTCTCCCGCGTTCGCGCAGTGGTGCGTCACGCCTTCGCGCAGTGGCGCGCCCAATCGTCTGCTCGGGCGCGCAAAGACTCTAAACTCACCGGGTTCGCTCGTCTCGAGTCAGCGCTGAGGTCAACCCATGGTCCCCCTCGCCTACTTCGGCATCGAAAGCAGCGGCCTGAACCTGGTCATCGACCTGCTGATCGTGTTCGTGGTGGTCGTGTACCTGTCGCTGATCTATTGGACGTACATGGACGCGCGCCGGCGGATCGAGGATCCGATGCTGATCGGCTGCGCCGTGGCCGCGTCGCTGTTCCCGTTCGTGGGCACGATCGTGTATGTGATCCTGCGCCCGCCGGAGTACCTCGACGACGTGCGTGAGCGCGAGCTCGAGATCCAGGCAGCCCAGGCGCGTCTGTACGAGCTCGACAGCGGGTTGTGCCCGCACTGCGACTACCGCGTCGAGCGCGACTTCATACGCTGCCCGAGCTGCCTGCGCAAGCTCAAGGAGCGGTGTGTCAGCTGCGGGCGTCCGCTGGACCGCACTTGGTCGATCTGCCCCTACTGCGAGGCGGAGGTGCCGGACGCCGCACCGGCGCGCCGCCGCCGCCGGCGGCGCACGCCGATCGACGAGGACGCGCTCCCGGGGCAGCGCGAGAGCGACCGTGGGCTCTCGCGGCAGCTCGACAGCGACCCTGGGCTCTCGCGGCAGCTCGACAGCGACCCTGGGCTCTCGCGGCAGCTCGATACCGACCCCGGGCTCTCGCGCGCGCTCGACAGCGATCCCGCGCTGCCGTCGGCCTCGGCGCTGAGCGGCCCCGCGCTGGACAGCTCGACACTCGGAGGCGGGCTCGAGCAGCCCCCTTCGTTGGATGGCGAGTCCGCGCTGTCAGGGGGCTCAGTGGCGCCTGTCTTGCGCGACGATCGCCGCGATGAGCGCTCGCGACGGTCCCGATCCACGATCTCCTCGGCGGACGGCGCAGCGCCGGAAGACGAGGACGTGAGCCCATACGCCGCTCCCGATCAAACGCCGCCGCGTCCCCGTGGCGGCCGCGCCCGCTACCCGCGCTCGGGCTCCTGAGACACCAAGCTCCCCGCGTCCGGCTAACCTTCCTGCGTCCGCGCTTGCGCGACCCGACATTCACGCGACCCGGCGACCCCCGAAACGCAGGCCAGAACCGGAACGCCGAGACGCAGGCCAGAACCAGAACGCCGAGACGCAAGCCAGAACCAGAACGCCGAGACGCAAGCCAGAACCGGGACGCCCACCACTCGCAGCGAGCAAAACGATGGAGCGAACACTGATCCTGGTCAAGCCCGATGCCTTCGCGCGCGGGCTGACGGGCGAGATAATCGCCCGCTTCGAGCGCAAGGGCCTGCGCATCGCCGCGCTGCAACGGATGAGCATCACCAGCGATCTCGCGGAGCGCCACTATGCCGAGCACGCGGAGCGACCGTTCTTCGGTGAGCTGGTCGAGTTCATCACCTCTGGGCCGATCGTCGCGCTGGTGCTGGAAGGCGTCAACGCGATCCGGGCCGCCCGTCAGGTGATCGGCGCGACCAACCCGCTCGAGGCTGCGACCGGCTCGATCAGGGGCGACTTAGCGCTGGAGACGGGCCAGAACCTCGTCCACGGCTCGGACTCGCCGGAGTCCGCGGCGCGCGAGGTCGAGCTGTTCTTCGGAGAGCTTCCGTAGCATCGCGCGCGCTCGTACTCGCGTCGCAGTCGCCGCAGCGGCGCGCGATTCTCGAGCGCCTCGGGGTCGCGTTCAGGGTTCAGCCGGCAAACGTCCTCGAGCTCGATCGCGGCGATCCCGAGCAGGTCGTGCGCGAGAACGCGCTGCGCAAGGCGCGCGCCGTGTGGCTCGAGGCGAGTCCCGCCGGCGCCGACGTCGTGATCGGCTGTGACACGATCGTGACGCTCGACGGCGAGATCTACGGCAAGCCCGCCGACCCGGAGCAGGCGAGAGGCATGCTCATGGCCCTGAGCGGAGCTCGCCACGAGGTGCTCAGCGGGCTCGCGGTGCTCGTCGCCGACGCGCCCATCGCAGGCGCGAGCGGCGCTGAGCACCTGTCCGCGCAGGACGTCCGGGCCTCGCCGGCGCCGGCCCTCCACGAGCGGACTCCGCGACGGGCGCAGGAGCGGGTCGCAGTCGCACGCACGACCGTCAGCTTCCGGGTGCTCGACGATGGGCTGCTCGACTGGTATCTGGCGAGCGGCGAGTGGCGCGGGCGCGCCGGCGCATACGCGATCCAGGGCGCCGGAGCAGCGCTCGTACGCGAGCTCGCCGGCGACTACGAGAACGTGGTCGGGCTGCCGGTCGCGACCCTGCTCGACATCTACCCCGAGCTGCTCGGCTAGGCCCCGCTGAGCCGCGCAGACAGGTGCAAATGCGCTCGCACGCGTGGAGCCCGCGAATAGGCGTCCGCTAGACTGCCGCGGGCAACGTCTGCCGCGGATGGCGCCTGCACTCGCAGGGCGCAGCCGAACCGGGACGCGTGCGCAGATGAGCGACGGACGCGTCCCTCGACCTGACCTATGAGCATCTTCACGTACCTGACAGGCTTCGGCGGCCGCGACATGGCGGTCAACCTAGGGACCGCCAACACGCTCGTGTACGTTCGCGGGCGCGGGATCGTGCTGTCCGAGCCGAGCGTCGTGGCGATCGACTCGCGCTCGGGCGAAGTGCATGCCGTCGGCATCGAGGCCAAGCGCATGCTCGGCCGCACCCCGGGCACGATCCAGGCGATCCGTCCGCTGAAGGATGGCGTGATCGCCGACTTCGACGTGACCGAGGAGATGCTCAGGCACTTCATCCAGAAGGTTCACCAGAACCGCTTCGCCCACCCGCGCGTGGTGGTGTGCGTGCCCTCCGGAGTGACCGGCGTGGAGAAGCGCGCGGTCGAGGAGGCCTGCCTGTCGGCGGGTGCGCGCACGGCCTACCTGATCGAGGAGCCGATGGCGGCCGCCATCGGCGCGGGACTCCCCGTCGGCGAGCCGACCGGCTCGATGGTGGTCAACATCGGCGGCGGCACCTCCGAGGTGGCGGTGATCTCGCTCGGCGGAATCGTCGTGTCGCAGTCGATCCGCGTCGGCGGCGACGAGATGGACGAGGCGATCATCAACTACGCCAAGCGCGAGTACAAGCTCCTGATCGGCCAGCAGACCGCCGAGGAGCTCAAGCTCGAGATCGGCTCTGCCTGCGCGATGCAGGACGAGCTCCAGGCCGAGATCCGCGGCCGCGACATGGTCTCGGGGCTGCCGAAGACGGTCGTGCTCACCAGCGAGGAGATCCGTCAGGCGCTGGAAGAACCGCTCAACCAGATCATCGAAGCGGTCAAGGAGACGCTCGATCGCACCCCGCCCGAGCTGGCCTCCGACATCATGGACCGCGGGATCATGCTTGCGGGCGGCGGCTCGCTGCTGCAAGGCCTCGACGTGCGCCTGCGCGAGGAGACGCAGATGCCGGCCCACCTGGCCGAGTCGCCCCTGACCTGCGTGGCCGTCGGCTCAGGCCGCTCGCTCGAGGAGTTCGAGACGATCCACCGCGCCAACCGCAGCTCGCGCAACCGGCGGCGGCGTTGAGCGGCGAGCCGGCCCCGCCCACGCGGGCACGCCCATCTTGGCCGTCGCGCACGCTGCGCCATCCCGGAACCTGCCGGCGGCGGCCGGGGTACTCTGTGCAATGAACGCTTCGGAAGGCCCTGAATCGTGCACAACAAGACGGTCCGGCGTCGCCGCGCGCTGCTCGCGCTGCTCGTCGTACTCTCCCTGATCCTCCTCACCGCCTACTTCGGAGAGGCCGACAGTGGACCGCTGCACTCGGTGCAGCGGGGCTTCCTGACGGTGATCTCGCCGATCCAGGATGGCGCCAACAAGGCTCTGAAGCCCGTCCGCGACCTGTTCGGCTGGTTCAGCGAAACGGCGCACGCCAAAAGCCAAAACGCCGAACTGCGCAAGCAGGTGGACAAACTGCGCCGCGAAATCGTCGCCGATCAGATCGACCAACAGTCCTACCGGGAGCTGCTCAGCATGTTCCACCTCGACGGCCAGCTGACCGTCACCGACTACCGGCCGGTGACGGCGACCGTCGTGGGCAAAACTCCCAACATCTGGTACTCGACCGTTACGATCGGGGCTGGAACCGCGGCGGGCGTGCAGGCCGAAGACCCCGTGATCAACGGCGAAGGCCTGGTCGGCAAGGTCACGCTGGCGGCCTCCGACGGAGCCCAGGTCAGCCTCATCACCGACAGCTCGATGGGCGTCAGCGCGCGCCTCGGAAAGACCGGCGCGACCGGCATCGTGCAGCCCAAGGTCGGCGACCCCAACGACCTGTTGCTCCAGTACCTGCCGGCAAATACCCCCGTGCACCCGGGCGAATACGTGTTCACGTCGGGGACCGTCGCAAGTCCCGACGACTCGCTGTACCCGCCCGGGATCCCGATCGGGCAGGTGACCTCGATCGACGAAGAAAGCGCCTACACCGCCGTCAACGTCCATCCGGTCGCGAACCTGCGCAACCTCGACGCCGTGCAGGTGCTGACCGCGGCCCAAGGCTCGCTGCCGGCGCGGCTCAGCAGCCTGCTTTCAAGCGTTCCGCCGGGCCAGCAGGCCGGCGGCGAAACCACGACCGGGCAGCTGGCCTCGACGGGAGCGGGCGGATGACCACGCCGGTTTCGGCCAACCTGGTCGTCCGCATCGCGGTGCTGTCCGTGGCGCTCGTGTTCTTTCAGATCGGCGTCGTCTCGGAGGTCCCGGTGTTCGGGGTCAGCGCCGACCTGTCGATCCTGCTGGTCGCGTTCATCGGGCTGTTGTGCGGCTCGACGGTCGGCGCGCTCAGCGGCTTCGCCGTTGGCCTGCTGGTCGATCTGGCTCTGATCCAGACGCTCGGGCTGACCTCGCTGATCCTCACGCTGATCGGGTTCTGGTCGGGACGCCTGCGCGAGCTGCGCGACCCGCAGGCCGCGCTCACGCCGCTGCTGCTCGGCGCCGGCGCCTCGGCCGCCGCGCTGTTCGGGTACTCGCTGATGGAGTTCATGCTCGGGGTCAACGCGCCCGTCAGCCTCGAGCTGTTGCGCCAGATCATCCTCGGCATCATCGTCAATACCATCTTCGCGGTGCCGATGTGGATCCTCGTGCGTCGCTGCCTGATCGGCAGCCTGCCCCACGACCCGCGCCGCCGCCGCCGCCGCGCCTACACGACCGGTGGCTTGAGCCCCTTGTCCCGGACATGAGCGCGATCGAACGCTTTCGCCCCGGCGACTCATCTGGCGGCGGCGGGCCGGGCTCCTCGCGCATGCCGCCCGTGTCCTCGCAGATGGCCTTCCGCGTGGCGATCCTCGGCGGGATCGCGGTCGTGATGTTCGGCGTGATCTTCTTTCGCCTCTGGTACCTGCAGGTGCTGACCGGCGAACACTACGTGGCACAGGCCGAAGCCCAGAGCGTGCGCGACCTGCCGATCGCCGCTCCGCGCGGGGAAATCCTCGCCCGCGAAGGCCAGCCGATCGCGAGCAGCCAGGTCACCAACGCCGTCCAGGTCGTGCCCTCGGCGCTGCCGCCCGCGGGCAGGCCCCGGCTGGAGCTGTACAAACGGCTGGGCGCGCTGCTGGGGATGAGCCCCCAGCACGTCCAGGCGCTCGTGATCAGCGGACGCACGGCGCTGCCGTATGCGCCTGTGACGATCAAGACCGACGCCGGGCCCGGTGTATTGACGGTCCTTGCCGAGCGCCAGAACGACTTCCCGGGCGTCACTCAGCAGCCGGTCTCGATTCGCGCCTACCCGTTCGGGGCGATGGCCGCCAACGAGCTCGGCTACGTCGGCCAGGTCTCTGAAGGCGAGCTCAAGCTGCGCGCCTTCTCCGGGGTCCAGCAAGGCACCGTCGTCGGGCAGTCGGGGCTCGAGTACTACTACGACCGCTATCTGCGCGGCCGGCCCGGGATGGAGCGCGTCCAGGTCAACTCCGAAGGCTATCCCGAGCCGAGCAAGCTCCAGCCGACACCCCCGCAGGCCGGCTACGACCTCAAGACCACGATCTCGCTGCCGCTGCAGCGCGAGGCCGAAAAGGGGCTGCTCGAGGGCATCGACAATGCCCGCGCCGGCGGCAAACCGGCCAACGCCGGGGGGTTCGTGGCGCTGAACCCGCTCAACGGCGAAGTGCTCGCGATGGGCTCCTACCCGTCGTTCGACCCCAACCGCTTCGCGCAACCGCTCAGCCAGCACGAATACGAAGAACTCGAGGGCACCGGCTCGAGCGAAGAAAACCCGGCGCCGCTGGTCAATCGGGCGACCGAAGGCGCCTATCCGACGGGCTCGACGTTCAAGCCGATCACCGCGATGGCCGCCCTCGAAGGCGGCGTCATCAACCCGACCGAGGGTCTCGGCGCCGGCCAGTGCATCGACGTCACCGGCGAGCAGTTCTGCAACGCCGGCCACGCCGACTACGGCGCGGTGGGCCTGGTGGAAGCGCTGAAGGTCTCCTCCGACACCTATTTCTTCACGGTCGGTGAGCTCGCCAACAGCTACGGCAACGTGATCCAGAACAAGGCCCACGAACTGGGGATCGGCGAGCCGAGCGGGATCGACCTGCCCAGCGAATTCTCCGGCACGGTCCCCAGCCGCCAGTGGCTGGCCGACCAGAACGTCCTGCAGGCCAAGTGCGAACGCGAGCATCCGCGCACGGGCAAGCAGGTGTGCGGTTACGTGGCCGAACCGGGCGAGCCGTGGACGGTGGGCTACAACATGGACCTCGCGGTCGGCCAGGGCAGCCTGCAGACCAACCCGCTGCAGATGGCGGTCGCCTACTCGACGCTCGCCAACTCCTACCTGCACGGCGGTCACGGCGTGGTCGTACGGCCGCACCTGGGCGCGGCTGTCGAGAACACCCAGGGGCAGCTGCTGCAGACGCTCAGCTATCCGCCGATGCGCCAGGTGCACATGAACTACGAAGACTTGAGCCTCGTGATGGAAGGCATCCACGAGGCCGCCAGCCAGCCCGGCGGGACCTCGGCCGACGTGTGGGCCGGATGGAACCAGGAACAGCACCCGGTCTATGGCAAGACGGGCACCGCCGAACGGGCCGGCCAGGTCGAACAGTCGTGGTACATGTGCTTCGTCGGCGACCCCAACCACCCCATCGTGATCGCGGTCACCGTGCAGCAGGGCGGCTTCGGCGCCGAAACGGCGGCGCCGATCGCTCGCCTGATCGCCGCCAAGTGGTTCGGTCAGCCCGAGAAGTTCATCGCGGGGACCTCGAAGACGTTCTGATCCCGCCACACTCTCCGATCGACCAGCCATGTCCGCCTCCCCCATCGACAGCCCGATCCGGCGCGCCGAAGAGCCGGCGCCGAGCGCCGGGACGCGCTCGCTGACGCTGCCGCTGGATCCGCTCCTGACGCTCGCCGTGGTCGGGCTCGCGATCGCGTCGGTGCTGACGCTCGGCCAGGCCACGCGCGAACTCGTGCCCGGCCAGCCGCACTACTACGTCGATCGCCAGATCGTCTATCTGGCGATCGGCCTCGGGTTGATGGTGGCGGTCGCACGGCTGGACTACGCGCGCCTGCGGCCCCTGAAAAACGGGATCTACGCGCTGCTGATCCTCAGCATCCTGGCGGTGCTGGCGGCCGGCCACTCGGTCAACGGCTCGCAGCGCGCGATCAGCCTGCCGTTCTTCTCCTTTCAGGCCTCCGAGCTCGGCAAGGTGCTGCTGATCGTGGCGCTGGCAGCGTTCATCGTCGACCGCGCGCGACGCCTGCGCGAGCGCGACACGACAGTGCGTGTGCTCCTGCTGGCGCTCGTGCCGGCGATGCTCGTGATCGCCCAGCCGGACCTCGGCTCGGGGATCGTTTACATGGTGGTCGCGTTCGTGCTGCTGCTGGTCGCCGGCGCGCCCTGGCGCCAGCTCGCGGCGCTGGTGGCGCTCGTGTGCGTATCGGCGACGGTCGTGCTGGTCGCCGCCCCGGCGCTCGGCGTGCACGTCCTCAAGCCCTACCAGACCGAACGTCTGACCGCCTTCCTGCACCCGAGCACGAACTTCAAGGAAATCAAGGAAACCGAATCCAAGACCGGCGAACCCAATCCCTCCTACCAGCTGGACGAGTCGAAGATCGCGATCGGCTCGGGCCAGAAGACCGGCCGCGGCGCGAACGCAACGCAGATCCGGCTGAACTTCGTGCCCGAGGACGACACCGACTTCGTGTTCGCGGCGGTCGGCGAGCAGTACGGCTTCGTCGGCGCGGGGCTCGTGCTGTGCCTGTACGCCCTGCTGATCTGGCGCACGCTGCACATCCTGACGATGGCCAAGGACCTGTTCGGAGCGCTGATCGCCGCCGGCGTAGCGGCTATGCTGATGTTTCAAGTGTTCGTGAACGTGGGAATGACCATTGGGATCATGCCCATCACAGGCGTCACGCTGCCGCTCATGAGCTATGGCGGCTCGTCGGTGATCACCATTCTGATAGCGGCGGGTCTGCTGCAGTCGATCTACGTCCGCTCCCGTGCCTCGGCCGCGCTCAAGGGCCGGGTGCCGCTCCACTGAACCATGACAAGACTGGATTTGAAAATTGAAAAAGCAAGTGCTCGTGAGCGTGGACCGCGCGGAGACGCGCGTCGCGCTCCTAGAGGCGACCACAACGCCGGGCGCCGCGAAAGGCTCCTCGGCCTCACGCGGGCGCGCGGCCAAGGCTGCCGCGACCGCCAAAACCACCGCGACTGCCACGAAAACCACCGCGACCGACAAGGTCACCGCGACCGACAAGGCCGCCACGACGGCCACCGGACGGCGCGGCAAACGAAGGGACGCAGCTCCGGGGGCCGGGTACCGCGTAGCTGAGCTCTACATCGAGCGCCGCGGCGGGCGCTCGATCGTCGGCAACATCTACAAGGGCAAGGTCGACAACGTCCTGCCGGGCCTGGAGGCGGCGTTCGTCGATATCGGCTTGGAGAAGAACGGGTTCCTGCACGTCGATGAGATCGTGCTGCCCGGTGTCGAGATCGTCAAGCGCGGTCGCGGCGGCGGCAGGAACAGGATCTCCGAGCTGCTCAAGCCCGGCCAGGAGATCGTCGTGCAGGTCATCAAGGACCCGCTCAAGACCAAGGGGGCGCGGCTGTCGATGGAGCTGACGATCGCCGGCCGCTACATGGTCTATGCGCCCACCGGCGAAGGCATCGGAGTCTCGCGCCGGCTCGAGGACGCCGAGCGCGAGCGCCTGCGCCGCCAGACGGCCAAGCTCGACCTCGGGGCGGGAGGCGCGATCATCAGGACCGCCGCGCACGGCGCCAAGCGCCAGGACTTCGAACGCGAGCTGACCTACCTGCACAAGCTGCATGAGGTGCTCGTCAAACGTGTCGCCGAGACCGAGGCGCCCGGGCTGGTCTTCCAGGAGGCCGACCTGTCCGTACGGGTCGTGCGCGACATCTTCTCCGAGCATTTCGAGCGCGCGATCGTCGACGACGAGCAGCAGCACCACCGGCTCGTATCGTTCTTCACGCGCACCGCCCCTGAGCTGGTCGAGCGGGTCGAGCTGTGGAACGAGCCCGACACCCCGTTGTTCGAGGCCTACAAGGTCGACGAGGCGATCGAAGGCGTGCTCTCGCGACGCGTCGATCTGCCCAGCGGCGGCTATCTGATGATCGACTACGCCGAGGCGCTGACGGCGATCGACGTCAACTCGGGCAGCTTCATCGGGCGCGGCAAAGGCGCTGCGCTCGAGGACACGATCACCAAAACCAACCTCGAGGCCGCCGAGGAGGTCGTCAACCAGCTGCGCCTGCGCGACATCGGCGGGATCATCGTCATCGACTTCATCGACATGGCCCGCGCCCGCAACCGCGACACGGTCATGAAGACGCTGCGCAAAGCGCTCGACGAAGACCGCACGAAGACGTTCACCGCCGAGATCTCCAAGCTCGGCCTGGTCGAGATGACCCGCCAGAACGTCACGGAGGGCGTCCGCGAGATCATGAGCCGTCCGTGTCCCACCTGCGAGGGCGAGGGGGTGATCAAGAGCGAGGAGACGATCGCGATCGAGTTCGAGCGCAAGCTGCGCGACGCGGCCACCGAGTATCCCGAAGCGGAGGCGCTGCTGGTACAGATGAACCCGCGCGTCAGCACCCAGTTCACCGGGTACAGCTCGCGCGTCCTGCACGCGCTCGAGGCGCAGACCGGCAAGTCGTTCCTGTTCGAGGGCTCTGCGGGGCTTGGTCTCGACCACTTCGCGATCACCTTCGTCGGCACCCGCGCCGAGGTCGAGGAGCGAGCGCTTCCGTTCAAGCACGGCGACGAGGTGCTCGTCGAGATCGTCGAGCCGCACATGTACGACGTCGACGACGCCGTCGCGAAAATCGACGGCTACATCATTTCGATCGCCGGCGCCGCCGCGCACGTCGGCGAGAAGCGGATGGTGCGCATCGAGCAGGTTGGCCGGACCGCTGCCAGCGCGCTGCTGCTGGACGAGTCCGGCGAGGTCGTCAGGCCCGCGCCGCGCGCGCCCGCGCCCGTGCGCGGCCGCCGGTCGAGGAAACGCACCACCGCCACACGGCCAAGCCGGGCCAGGCCCGGCGCGAACGAGGGCGCCGACGCGACGCCAGCGGGGTCGCAGGGCGACGAGCCGGCTCCCTCGCAAAACGGTGCGCTGCCGGCCCTCGCCCCTGCGCAGGAGGGCGCATCCGCACAGGCGCCTGCCGGGGAGGGCGATGCGAACGGGTCAGCAGACGCGGACGGCTCAGACGATGGCCTACAATCCAAGCCTCGGCGTCGCGGTCGCAGAGGCGGGCGGCGCCGTTCCGCTGCCAAGGCCAAGGCAAGCAGCGACTAGGACGGCGCGAGCCAGCCAACCGGCAAGACCGGCGGCAGGCGACTCGCGATCGAGATCAAGCGGCGAACGAGCGACACACGGCGAACGAACACCAGACATGGCGAACGAGACCAGCGACACCACTATCTACGCAATTGTCAAGAGCGGCGGCAAGCAGTACCGCGTGGAGCGCGGTCAGCGCCTCGTCGTCGAGCGTCTGGCGGTGGCCGAGGGCGAGAGCGTGGCACTGCAGCCGATCATGCTGCGCGACGAGCAGGCCTTGTTCGACCAGGCCAGCCTGGCACACGCCAAGGTCACCGCGAAGGTGATCGCGCACGAGCGTGGCGACAAGCTGAGGGTGTTCAAGTTCAAGCCCAAGCGCGGCTACAAGCGCCGCACCGGCCACCGTCAGGAGCTCACGAGGATCGAAGTAACCGACATCACGGCCCGCGCCGGCAAGCCGAAAGCGCCGGCCAAAGCCAAAGCCAGCGAGGAGAAGGCCGCAGATGGCGCATAAGAAGGGACTCGGATCCAGCCGCAACGGGCGGGACTCCAACGCACAGCGCCTGGGGGTGAAGACCTTCGCCGGCCAGACCGTGAGCGGCGGCGAGATCATCGTGCGCCAGCGCGGCACCAAATTCAAGCCGGGCGCCGGGGTCGGGCTCGGCAAGGACGACACGCTTTACGCCCGCGCCGCTGGCACGCTCGCGTTCACGACGGGCAGGCGCGGGCGCGTGGTCAGCGTGGTCCCGCCCGGAGACGGCGCAGGCAGCTAGCAGCCCGCGAGCGGTCGCGATGGAGGACCGCGCAAAGATCCACGTTCAGGCTGGCGCCGGAGGCGATGGCTGCATGAGCTTTCGCCGCGAGGCGCACGTCCCGCGCGGCGGGCCGGATGGCGGCGACGGCGGGCGCGGCGGCGACGTGGTGATCGTCTGCGACGAGTCGCTGCGCGACCTGCGCGGGTTCCGGCGCCGCGCCCACTACCGCGCCGGCCGGGGCGGTAGCGGGGAAGGCGCGCTGCGACACGGCGCCGACGGCGCCACGCTGACGCTGGCCGTGCCGCCGGGAACCGAGGTGCGCGGCGTCGGCGGCGAGCGCGACGAGGCGGACGACCTGCGGGCCCGCCGCTGGGAGCTGGTGGCCAGTGGGCAGCGGGCACGCGTCGCGCGTGGCGGCTCCGGGGGACGTGGCAACAAGCGATTCGCCACGGCCACCCGCCAGGCGCCCCGCTTCGCCGAGCGCGGGCTGCCGGGCGAGGAGGGCTGGATCGAGCTGCAGCTCAAGCTGCTCGCCGACGTCGGGCTGGTGGGGATGCCGAACGCCGGCAAGTCCTCGCTGCTGGCGCGTCTCACGCGTGCCACGCCGAAGGTCGCGAGCTATCCGTTCACGACGCTCGCGCCCATGCTCGGCGTGCTCGAAGAGGAGTCCTCGCGCCGCCAGCTCGTGGTGGCAGATATCCCCGGCCTGATCGAGGGCGCGAGCGAGGGCGCGGGGCTCGGACACGACTTTCTGGCCCACGTCGAGCGCACGAGGCTGCTCGTGCACGTGCTCGATGCTGCCCCCGCGCTCTCCGCCGGAGAGGAGGCTGACCCGGTCGCCAATCACGCCACGATCGAGCATGAGCTAGCCACATATGACCCGCGTCTGAGCCGGCTACCGCGCGTGCTCGCGCTCGCCAAGGTGGACCTGCTGACGCCCGCGCAGGTTGAGGCCGCCAAGCGCGACTGGGAGCAGCGCCTCGGCCCCGACGTGCCCGTCCTCGCGACCTCGAGCGCCACCGGCGCGGGCGTGCGGGAGCTGGGGCAGCTCTTGCTCGCGCTTGTGCCAGCCACGCCCGACGCGGAGCCCGGTGCGAGGGTCTCATCGGTGCCTGCCGCGCAGTCCGGGCGCCAGGGGGTGCAGGACGTGGGGGCGGTGAGCGCCGGCTCACCGGCCGGCGCCGCCGCGGGCGAGCGGGAGCTTGCCGAGCACATGGTCTTCACCCCGGGCGGCTCCGGGCGCGGCTTCAAGGTCGAGCGGGTCGGGCCGGGCGCCTTCACGGTCAGCGGCCGTGGGGTCGAGCGGCTGCTGGCGCGCTACGACATCGACAACGAGGATGCGCTCGCCTACCTCGAGGAGCTGCTGCGCAGGATCGGCGTGATCGGGGCGCTCGAGGACGCGGGCTTCGAGCCCGGCGACGAGCTGCAGATTGCGGGCGTCCCGTTCGAGCTCGATCCGCGCACGCCGTAGCCGTTCGAGCTCGATCCCCGTGCGCCATGCCGTCGGGGCTCGATCCGCGCGCGCGCGCGCCATAGGTCCTGCTTGGCGGCTGGCCAGGTCGAGCGTCTACGCTGCTTGACGCGATGAGACGTGTCGTCATCAAGCTCGGCTCGAGCGTGGTCGCGAACGCCGACGGAGAGCTGCGCGAGCAGGCGCTCGCGCGCGTGTGCGACGCCGCGGCGAGGCTGCACAAGGATCGGGACGAGGCGATCCTCGTGACCAGCGGCGCAATCGCGCGGGGCATGCGCACGATGGGCCTCGCGCAGCGCCCGAGCACCGTCGGCGAGCTGCAGGCGGCGAGCGCCGTCGGGCAGGGCAAGCTGTACCGCGTCTATGACGAGCTGCTGCGCGCGCGCGGCGTGACCAGCGCGCAGGTGCTGCTCACATTCTTCGACATCAGCGCGCGCACCCACTACCTGAACGCTCGCCAGACGCTCGAGAAGCTGCTCGCGTGGCGCGTGATGCCGGTGATCAACGAGAACGACACGACCGCCACCGACGAGATCTCGTTCGGAGACAACGACTTCCTCGCGGCGCAGGTGGCGGTGCTGATCGGCGCCAACGAGCTGGTGCTGCTGACCGACATCGACGGACTGTTCACGGCCGACCCGCGGCTGCGCTCCGACGCGCGGCTGATCGAGCGCGTGTGCGACTTCGCGGCGCTCGAGGGGATCGAGGTGGGACACACGACCTCGCCGCTCGGCTCGGGCGGGATGCGCTCGAAGGTGGTGGCCGCCGACATGGCGACCGCGGCCGGCATCGCCACCACGATCTGCAACGGCCTGTCCGCGGAGGCGCTCGAGACGGTGCTCACGGGCGGGCGCGCGGGCACGCGCTTCGAGCCCCGCGAGGCGCGCTACTCGAGCTTCAAGCTGTGGCTGAAGTACGCCAAGCCGGCGCGCGGCACGCTCGTCGTCGATCGCGGTGCCGCGCGGGCGCTCGACGAGGGGAGCGCGAGCCTTCTGCCGGTTGGCGTCGTCGCCGTCGAGGGTGAGTTCGACGCCGGCGACGCTGTCGCGATTGCGCTCGAGGACCGGGACGGCGCAGCCGCACGGCGACCGATCGGCAAGGGCATCTGCAACTACTCGGCAGAGGAGCTGCGCCGGATCAAGGGCCTGCAGTCCGCCGCCGTGCGCGAGCTGCTGCCGCGCGCCAGCGAGGAGGCCGTGCATCGCGACTACCTGGTGCTCGACTGAGCAGGCTCTGCCGCGACCAACTGGTGCTCGCGCCGAGGACAGGCCGAGCCGGGCCGCGGTTGGCCGCGTCCCGCCAAACGCAGGCGCGGAGCGCGTCTATCCTCTTGTGCTGATGGCGACGACGGTCTCAGGCGTAGCGGACGTGTGCCGGGCCGCCAAGCGCGCGGCCCGCGAGCTGGCGACGCTCGACAGCGCGCGCAAGGACGCCGCGCTGGTGGCGCTCGCCCAGGCGTTGCGCGCGCGGGTCGATGACGTGCTCGCGGCGAATGCCCAGGACATGCAGGCAGGCGCGCGGGCTGGCCTGAGCGACGCGCTGCTCGACCGGCTGCACCTCGACGAGCGTCGCGTCGAGCAGATCGCCGCGGCCGTCGAGCAGATCGTCGCGCTCGACGATCCGGTGGGCGAGGTGATCGACGGACGCCGGCTGGCCAACGGCCTGGATGTCCGCAGGGTGCGTGTGCCGCTCGGCGTGGTCGCCGTCGTGTACGAGGCGCGTCCGAACGTCACGATCGACGCGACCGCGCTGTGCCTGAAGTCGGGCAACGCGATCGTGCTGCGCGGCTCATCGATGGCCGCCCACTCCAACGCCGCGCTCGCCGAGATTGCCGACGACACGGTGGTGGCGCACGGGCTGCCGCAGGGCGCGGTGAGCCTGCTCGCCGGCGGCGGGCGCGAGGATCTCGCCGAGCTCGCGCGTCAGGACGAGACTGTCGATCTGATCATCCCGCGCGGCGGCGAGGGGCTGAAGGCAGCGCTGCAGGAGCACGCGACCGTGCCGGTCATCTACGCCGCATCGGGCAACTGCCACGTCTACGTCGACGCCGGCGCCGACCTGGAGGAGGCCCAGGAGATCGTGCTCAACGCGAAGACCCAGCGCCCCGGCGTATGCAACGCCGCCGAGACGCTGCTCGTGCACGAGGCCGTCGCAGACCCGTTCCTGCCCGAGATCGCCTTCGCGCTCGAGCAGGCCGGCGTACAGCTGCGCGGCGACGAGCGCACGCGCGCGCACGCGCGCGCGCGTGGACCGGCGGTCGGGGCAACGTCGGCCGAGCCAGCGGTGGACGCCGCGCCGGCGGACGGGCCAACGGTGGCGCGGGCCAGTCAGGAGGACTGGGAGACCGAGTACCTCGCGCCGATCCTGGCGATCCGGGTCGTCAACTCGCTCGAGCAGGCGCTCGAGCACATCGCGCGATATGGCAGCGGGCACTCCGAGGCGATCGTCACCCGCGACACCGACGCCGCGCGGGCGTTCCAGCTCGGCGTCGACGCCGCCTGCGTGTACGTGAACGCCTCGACGCGCTTCACCGACGGCGGCGAGTTCGGGATGGGGGCGGAGATCGGCAACTCCACGCAGAAGCTGCACGCGCGCGGACCGATCGGCCTGCGCGAGCTGTGCACGTTCAAGTACCTGATCCAGGGCGACGGGCATATCCGGACTTGAGGGTCCCTGAGCGGATCGGCATATTGGGCGGGACCTTCAACCCGCCGCACGTCGGGCATGTCGCGCTCGCGCGGCACGCGCGCGCCGAGCTCGGCCTTGAGCGGGTAGCGCTGATGCCCGCGTTCGCGGCGCCGAACAAGCGCGTCGATCGCGACGACCCCGGGCCCACGCAGCGGCTCGCGATGTGCCGCCTGGCCGTCGCCGGGACGCCCGGCGTCGAGGCCTCAGGCAGAGAGATCGAGCGTGGCGGGGTGTCCTACACGGTCGATACCCTTCAAGCCATCTATGACGAGCATCCCGATGTCGAGCTGACGTTCATCGTGGGAGCCGACACGGCGCGCACGCTGGCGGGCTGGCGCGAGCCGCAGCGGCTGCTCGCGCTTGCCGGTCTCGCGGTCGCCGAGCGAGACGGGCTCGGGCGCGAGGAGCTGCGCGAGGCGCTACTCGGCCTGCATCCCTCGCCGCGGATCGAGTTCCTGGCGATGGCGCCCGTCGCCGTCTCCTCGTCACAGGTGCGCGAACGAGTTGCGGGCGGACTCGACGTGGACGAGCTGGTGGGGGAGCGGGTCGCCGCGTACATCGCCGAGCACGGCCTCTACCGAAACACGCCCGCCGGCCTGCCCGACACGCCCGCCGGCATGCCCGACCAGCGGGCTGCGACGCCAGACTACGGCGGGCTGGGTAGAGGGGATGCGCTGAGATGAGCAGCCGGGATGCAGCCCGTCAGGACGAGCCGCGCGCGGCTGGGACCGGCGCGCCGCCCCCAGCCGGCGAGCAGATCGGCTCCGAGGGGCTGGTCGGCGAGATCGTCAGGTATGCCTCCGACAAGAAGGCCAGCGACTTGATCGCGCTCGACATGCGCGGTGTCGTCGGGTACACCGACTGGCTGGTCGTCTGCTCGGGCAACACCCAGCGTCAAACCAAAGCCATTCACGACGGCATCCTCGCAGGGTGCAAGCACGAGCACAGCCTGCTGCCACGAAGGGTCGAGGGCCTCACCAGGGGCGACTGGATCCTGATGGACTATCTCGACGTCGTCGCGCACATCTTCACGCCCGCCACGCGCGAGTACTACCGCCTCGAGCAGTTGTGGGGCGAGGCGCCGGTGATGGCGGTGGGGGACAGGTCGCTTGGCTGAGCGCTTGCCAAGATGACCAGGTGAGCGCAGGTCCGCCCAGCAGCAGCCGCCTCCCGCATCTGACGGCCGTCCTGCGCGAAGGCGAGCGGGTCACGCCGCTCGAGTTGTTCTTCGATCTCGTGTTCGTGCTGGCGCTGACGCAGGGCACCACACTGATCGCCCACACGCCGACCTGGCATGGCATGCTCAAGGGCCTGCTCGTGCTGGCCGTGCTGTGGTGGTCATGGACCGGGTACGCGTGGCTGACGAGCGTGGTCGATCCGGAGGAGGGGTCCGTGCGTCTGGCGATGTTCGTCGCGATGGCGGCGTTCCTGGTGGCCGCGCTGTGCGTTCCCGGCGCCTTCGGCTCAGAGGCGCTCCTGTTCGCGTGCGCCTACGCGGTCGTGCGCGCCGCTCACATCGTGCTGTTCCTGCTCGCGAGCCGCAACGACCCGGCGCTGCGCCACTCGGTGCTGGGCTTGGCCGCAAGCACGGCGCTCGGTACGGGCATGCTGTTCATCGCCGCCTTCACCAGCGGGGGCGTGCAATTGGCGATGTGGGGCCTCGCGCTTTTGATCGACATGGGCGGGCCGTACCTGTTCGGAGCCGAAGGCTGGAAGCTCGTACCCGGACATTTCGCTGAGCGCCACGGCGCGATCGTGATCATCGCGCTGGGCGAGTCGATCGTCGTGATCGGGGCAGGCTCCAAAGCGGTGATCGCGCCAAGCGTGGTGATCGCGGCTGTGCTCGGCATCGCGATCGCCGCGGCGCTGTGGTGGGCGTACTTCGACGTCACCGCAATCATCGCGGCGCGGCGCCTGGCGAAAGCCCGCGAGGGGCGCGAACGCAATGAAATCGCGCGCGACTCCTACTCCTACCTGCACTTCCCGATGGTCGCCGGGATCGCGCTGATCGCGGTTGGGATCCAGCGCACGCTCCAGCACGTCGATGCCCCGCTGCGAACGGTCGCGGCCACGGCGTTGCTCGGCGGAGCGTCGCTGTACCTGCTCGCGCACGTGGCCTTCCGGCTGCGCAACATGGGCTCGCTCAGCACGCGCCGCCTGGTGTGCGCGGTTTTGCTGCTCGCGCTGATACCCGCGGGCGCGACGCTACCTGCGCTGGCAGCACTTGGCATCCTTGCGGGTGTGCTCGCTGGGCTGATCTCCTACGAGGTGCTGCGCTACGCCGAAATGCGCGACCGCGTGCGCCACCGGCTCGCGCACGAGCCGCTGCAGGGGCTCATGCCCGAGCTCGCGGGAGCCGAGCTGGTGACGGGACATGTGCCCGAGACCGCGCCCGAGCCCGACTCGCAGGCGGCGCCGGAGCCGCGCTGATGGACGTCCGCCGCGCCACCGCGCAGGACCTGCCGGCATCGACCGACGCGCTCGCACGCGCGTTCAGGGACGACCCGGTCGCGCTGTGGTCATGCCCGCCCGAGGGTCTGCGCATCGGCGTGCTGAGAGGCTTCCACGGGACGCGCATGCGCCAGCTGCTGCCGTATCAGGAGGTGTGGATCACCGACGACTGCTCCGCGGCGGCGCTGTGGGCGCCACCCAATCGCTGGCGAACCACGTGGCGCGAAGACCTTGCGATCGTGCGCGCCACCGCCAGGCTGCGGCTCGCGCTGCGCCAGCCGCTGATTGGAGCGGGCCTGCTTCGCATGGAGCGCGAGCATCCGCATACGCCGGCTCACTGGTATCTGGCTGTGCTCGGAACCGATCCCGTCGCGCAAGGCCAAGGGTACGGCTCGGCCGTGCTGCGCCCGGTGCTCGAGCAGTGCGATCGCGACGGCATCGGTGCCTTCCTGGAGTCCTCCAAGGAACGCAACATCGACTTCTACGCGCGCCACGGCTTCAGGGTGTTGCGCGAGCTGCGCCTGCCGCGCGGGCCGAAGCTTTGGCCGATGTGGCGCGATCCGCGCCGTTAGTCGGCGAGGAGCCAGGAGATAGCCGCGCAGGACCCGGGAGATAGCCGCAGACGAGAGGAGCCCGGGGGATAGCCGGAGCGGAGCCAAGGGGATTCGGGACGGGTGCCAGCCCCGTCCCGAATCAGGCAAGCGCCGCGTACGCCGCCGCCTGGATGTCTCGGTGAACCTGGGGCGGCGCAGGCGACTCGAACAGGCGCTGGGTCAGCACGATGATCGCCAGATCGGAGCCGGGGTCCACGAGCCAGGCGGTGCCGAGGCCGCCGTCCCAGCCAAAAGCGCCGCCAGCGAGCACCGCCTGGCCAAACCCCCACGAGCGCTTCGCGAAGAAATCGGGGCCGAGGCCCCCGTGCGCCTTCTGCGCCTCGTTCAGCTGGTCGCTGGTCATCGCGCGCGCGTGCTCGGCCGAGAGCACCGGTGCGCCGTTGGCGAGCAGCATGCGCGCGAACGCCAGCAGGTCGTCCGCGGTCGAGACCAGCCCCGCCGCGGCATCGCCGAAGGCTGGCGGCCTGCTCCACGCCTCGCCGCGCTCCCACGTCACCAGCCCCTCGGGGGTCGGCATGTACGCCCTCGACAGACGCTCGTGGTCCGTAGTCCAGAACGCGGTGTCGCGCATCCCGAGCGGCTCGAACACACGCGTGCGCATGACCTCATCGAGCGGCTGTCCCGCGGCCCGCGCCAGCAGCACGCCGAGCACCGAAGCGCCGGTGTTGTAGAGCCAGCGCTCGCCCGGCTGCGCCAGCAGCGGCAGCTCACCCAGGTTCGCGATCCACGTGTCGGGGTCGGGCTGCACGGCCGGATCGGGCGGTCCGAGCGTGGCCAGCCGGAGCTCTTCGTCAGCCATGAAGATCGGCCAGGGCGGATCGGCGGCGAACATCTCGAGCACCATCCCAAAGCCGAACGTGAACGTCAGCAGGTCGCGTGCGGTGATCGGGCGGGTCGCCGGCAGCGTGTCCTGCAGCGGCCCGTCCATACGGCGCAGCACGCGACGCTCGGCGAGCTCGGGCAGCAGCCGCTCGACCGGCTCGTCGAGCGTGATCAGCCGCTCCTGCACGAGCGCCAGCGTCGCGGCCGCGGTGATCGGCTTGGTCGTCGAGGCGATCCGGAAGATCGAGTCACGCGCCACCGGCCGGCCGCCGATCGCGAGCGTTCCAAGCGCGTGCACGTGCACCTCGTCACCGCGGGCTATCAGAGACACCAGGCCCGGGACCAGCTCGTCGCCGACGTGTCGCTCGGCGGCGGCGCGCCAGTGCTGTAGGCCGTCAGCGGTGAAGCCCGGGCTCACGATCTAGGTGCGTCCCGCAGGAGCCTAGCGGTAGGTGAACTGATCGGCGGTGCTCGTCGCGCTCGTGCCGGCGGGCGTGGTCACCGTCACGTTGACGGTGCCCGAGCCCGCGGGCGCTTCGGCGCTGATCAGCTTGGCCGAGCGGACGCTGAAGCTCGTGGCCTTGGTCGTGCCGAACTCGACTTCTTCGGCGCCGGTGAGGTTGGTGCCCTCGATCTTCACTTTTCTGCCGCCGCTCGCGCGGCCGGTGTCCGGCGCCACCTTCGTCACGGTCGGCAGCGCCACGGTTTCGACGGGAACCCCATCGGGGGTGCCGAGCCCGGTCGGGCCGTCGTAGCCGACCCCGGCGTTGCACAGGTATTCATTGGGCGCGCATTCGCTGGTTCCGCTTCGGTCGAGGGGGTCCCAGTCGAACCCCTGCATAACGTCGAACAGCGAGCCCGGGTCTTCGTAGAAGGCGCGGGCGCCCAGCGAGCGCTCGTGCGCGCTCGCGTGCGACTCGATGCCTGCTACCAGGGGCGAGGCCACGCTCGTTCCGGCCACGAGTTCCCAGATGCCGTCGACGCGAACCGACACCGGCGTGACGGCGGCGGCGACCGCGGCCACGTCATTGTCGGTGCGCTCGGCGCAGCCCGCGTCGGTCTGCCATGCGGGCTTGGGCTCGAACTTCGAGCACGCGCTGCCGGTGCCGGCGCCGAGGTACGGTTCGTTCCATACTTCCTCGAACCATTTGCGCGGAACTTCTTCCTCTTTGAACAGCGCCGTTCCGCCCACTGCCACCACATCGGGCGATGACGCCGGGAAATTGGCCGTCGAGAAGCCCAGTTCGTCGTAGGCGTCCTCATAGCCGGAGTCGCCCGAAGCGACTGTGATCAGCACGCCGGGATGTTCGTAATCGGGGTCGTACTGCGAGCAGCCCTTCTTGCCGCAGTATTCCTTGATCTGTTCCGGGTAGGCGTAGCTGTTGCTGATCTCGGTCGCGCCCAGCTTGACCGCCGTGTTGACGGATTCCCCGAGTTCGGCGGGCAGTTCGCCGCTCCCCTCGACGAGCAGTATGTGGCACTGGGCGCACGCCGCCGAGGCCATGTCCTCATCGAGCGCCGCCTCCACGTCCCAGCCTAGTTCTTCGGGCGGGTAGTTGGCTTCTTCACCGGTCTGGTTGACCTTCTTGAAGCAGCCGTTTTTCTTTGTGCAGGGCGGCAGGCCGTAGCGTGCGCGATATTTTGCGAGGTCCGCTTCCGCGTCCGGGTAGCCGTACGCGTCGACCAGGGCGATCGTCTGCGGCGAGCCGAGCGTCGAGGGGATGTTGTAGGCGGATTGCAGGTCCTGGGGATCGAGACCCCGGCGTTCGCCGCTCCCTTGGGCGACTTTGACGCGCTGGCCGACGACGATCGCCTGACACGCCCCTTCCGGGCAGGCCCAGCGAGGTGTCGTCGCAGGGCTGGCGGCGGCGAGCGCCGGCTTGCGCAGGTGCAGCCTGCCGCCGGTCACCAGTGGCTTGGCGGCGCTCGTGCGCCCCTGCGCGGACGCTGCGCCCGGGCTGATAGCGGCCAGGGCCACCGCCGCCGCGGCGAGCGCGCTCAGTCTCCTCGGGCGAGCGCGCGTAGCGACCCCGCGAGCGCGCGAGGCGACCCGGGGAAGCACTCCGGCGTGGTGTTCCGGGCTGATCGCGTCCATGCTCGCCGGGACATGCTAGCGCCTGGGCTCATCCCAGCGA
Organism: uncultured Solirubrobacterales bacterium; assembly: GCA_963713895.1. Lineage (GTDB taxonomy): Bacteria > Actinomycetota > Thermoleophilia > Solirubrobacterales > Solirubrobacteraceae > Palsa-744. The sequence continues at coordinate 1,264,810 of OY970210.1, forward strand.
ATCCGACACGTTCACGGAGTCTTACGGCAACTGCTGATGGCCTGCGCAGCAGCTGCTCACGGAGTCTGTGGCAGCTTGACCGAGCCGCGCCTGGTGGCCGGAGCCGACGGCGGGGGCACAACCGGGCCGATGTCGCCGTCCGGCGCCTCGTCGAGGTCGACGATCACGGGAGCGTGATCGCTCGGTCCGCTGCCCTTGCGCGCCTGCCGGTCGATCCACGCCGCCCGCACCCGTCCTGCCACCGCCGCACCGGCCAGCACCAGGTCGATTCGCATGCCGAGGTCCTGGTGGAACATGCCGGCGCGATAGTCCCAGTAGCTGAATACCCGCTCCGTCGGCCAGCGGTCGCGCACGACATCGTGCAGTCCCACACCCTCGAGATCGGCCAGCGCCCGGCGCTCGGCAGGGGTGACGTGAGTGTGGCCGGCGTAGGCCTGCGGATCGAACACGTCGATATCGGCAGGCGCGATGTTCATGTCGCCGCACACGACCGCCCGCTCCGGGTCGCCGAGCGACTCTCGCAGTGCCGCCAGCCAGGCGAGCTTGTAGCGGTAGTGCTCGGAGTCAGGCACGCGGCCGTTGGGCACGTAGACGCAGTGCACGCGAACGCCGCCGCAGGTCGCGGCCACCGCGCGCGCCTCCGGACGCGGGAAGCCCGGCGCGCCCGCCACGCCGCGCGCGACATCCTCGAGTCCTGCTCGCGAGAGGATCGCAACGCCGTTCCACTGGACTTCGCCGTTGAGCGCGAGCGCGTACCCCCGGGCGGCGAGCTGATCCCCGAGCAGCTGCTCGAACGCTTCGTCGGTGAGCTTGGTCTCCTGCAGGCAGACCACGTCGGGCTGGCGCTGTTCGAGCCATGGCAGCAGGCGCGGCACGCGCTGCTTGACCGAGTTCACGTTCCAGGTCGCGATCCGCACGGGCGTACGGTAGCGGCGCGGCCGGTACGTTCGAGGACTCGCGGCAGCGGCACAGAGCAGCGGCACAGAGCAGCGGCACAGAGCAGCGGCACAGAGCAGCGGCACGGCTGGTGCACTCGAGGGCGCGGCCGAATACCCTGCTCGCGCGAGATGCCCTGGAGCTACTTGATCGTCAACGTCTTCACCGATACCCCGCTCCAGGGCAACCAGCTTGGCGTCTTCCCGGATGGCGCGGGCTTCTCGCCTGAGCAAATGCAGCGGCTCGCGCGCGAGCTGAACTTCTCCGAGACCGTGTTCGTGCTTCCTCCCGAAGGCGACGGCGACGCTCGGATCCGCATCTTCACTCCGCGCCACGAGCTGCCGTTCGCGGGACATCCGACGCTCGGCTCGGCGTTCGTGGTCGGCGATTCGCTGGGGCGCGAGACGGTCAAGCTGGAGTGCGCGCTCGGCGTGATTCCGGTCGCGCTCGAGCGCGACGCGGGGCGGATCGTGTTCGGGCGCATGCGCCAGCTCGTGCCTGAGTGGCGCCCGTACGAGCGCGCGGGCGAGCTGCTCGCAGCGCTGGGGATCGAACGCTCGGAGCTGCCGGTCGAGGCCTACCCGAACGGCCCGTTCCACGTCTACGTTGCACTCGCCAGCGAGCACGCGGTCGGGGAGCTGGAGCCAGACTTCGCTGCGCTGGCGGCTCTGGGAGAGGTGGGGATCAACTGCTTCGCGGGCAGTGGCAAGAGCTGGAAGACGCGCATGTTCGGCCCCGCTTACGGCGTGCCCGAGGACCCGGCGACCGGCTCGGCCGCGGGGCCGCTCGCGATCCACCTCGCGCGGCATGGCTGGATCGCGTTCGGAGAGCAGATCGAGATCCGTCAGGGCGCCGAGCTCGGGCGTCCCTCCACGCTCTACGCCCGCGTCGAGGGTTCGCCCGAGCGCATAGAGCTGGTCGAGGTCGGCGGCTCCGCGGTCGTCGTCGCGCGCGGTCAGTTCCTGCTCTAGCAGTCAGCCTCGGATCCGCTTCAGCGGTCAGCGTGAGCCATCGGTGCCCAGACTCCGCGCCGGCGCGCTGCTCCTGATCGCTCGCGCCCGACGCGACGAACCGTCGGAGCAGATCGGCGCCAGTGCTGCGTATGGGCGAAACTTCTCTGTGCGCAAACCATGCGCCGCTCGCAGCGCCGGCGGTCAGGATCGACTGACGTGCTTGCAATGGGCTGAGGATGCGCGGGCTCCAGCGATAGAGGGCCCGCCGTGGGGAGTAGCCCCCTCTCAGCGGCTCACGCTGCGCGTGATCGCCGCGAAGGTGCGGCCTGGGCCTTGAGCTTGGCGCCCGAGATGAAGTCGCCCACGCGGCGCCCGTGCTCGTCCAGCTCGATCATCCCGAAGTCCTCGGCGACCTCGGGGTGCTCCTCGACCACGGACAGCACGCTGGCGCGCGCGGTGTCATGGTCGTCATGGAAGTTCAGGAGGTTGCCCTCGTCTATGTACAGCGTCGCAAACGTCATCGTCCTCTAGGGTGCCACATGACACGTCTCCACACAAGCTGCCAGCACATCCGGGTCGCCCCAGACGGTGCGGTGACCGTACGATCCCGTGACCGCCACGTGGATGCCCCGACCGGCCGCCAAGCGCAACTCGGCGACCCACGCCGGTCGGCGCCGGGCGATCTGCAGCGCCCCCTCGCGCGTGTCGAACATCGACACGCCGACCAGCAGTAGCCACGGCGTGCTCGCCGGGACCGGGCGCCTGCGCGGCTGCTCGCGATGGGAGCGGAAGTCCTCCACACGCGGCCGCTCCGCGCGCACGACACGGTAGAGCACCTCGTCCCGGGCGGGCTGCGCGACAATCTGAGCATCGGGCACCATGAGCGCGACGAGTGTAGGGACATGACCGGCTCGATCAGCGGCCCGAACTGCTCAAATCCAGACGAGCGGGCGAAACTTGTCGGCACGCAATACCCTCCGCGCGGCATCGGCCTAGCGGTTCTGATCTGCAGGCCTCCAGTAGCGGTAGTTGAACTGGGCCCGATAGTCCAGAAATCGAGCTACGCACCGAGAACCTTCAGGCTTTCGTGCAGTTCACCGCCCGCGTCAACGATAGCTTGCTCTGCGGCCTCAACCCATTCAGCCGGTACGCAGAGTAGGAATACGATGCGATTGCCGTCCAGATCGACTGCTTTCGAGAAGTCTCGAAGTTGCTCACGTGAGTGCTCGTCGTCCAGATCGTCGCCGATCTTGGCCTCGCCGATCACCACAGTACCGTCAGGCGTTTCAGCAACCAAGTCGGGCTCGTGACGGCCCACCGGCTCGGGATCGGGGTACTCGGTGCGGCCAGCAACGTGCGTGACCATGCCGTACTCGCCGGCCACATAGCTCAGCAGCCACGCGACGAGATCATGGTGGAGGGCAGTTTCCGTCATCTGAGTTCAACATCGTAGCTGCACGGCTGGGTTGACTGTGCGTGCTATCAGTTGACATCACGGGCTCGCTTACGGCATACGCAGCGTAGAGTTCGATGACCGTGGCTGCGGAACTAGAGCCTGAGCAGCGGCAGCTATTCGCCGAAATGGTTGAGGCCGAGCGCGACTTGCCGCGAGATCAGCGGCGCTGGTTCCTCGTTCGCGTGTTGGAGGGCGACCTGCTGGAAGGCCCCCCCGATGGTCAGCGCAGGGTCATCGCGGCCGACCTGGACGAGTTGGTTTACGCGGGCTACCTTCGCGTGGACATGCACGGCAACTATGCAATCTCCCCAGAGGGACGTGCGTTCTACGCGGAGATGCAACTACAGGCGGGCGAACATACCCAGCGAGCCGACGCTGAGGTCCGACGTTACCTCGACGGCGAGGCGTTCCGCTCGACCTATCCCGGCGCCTACGATCTCTGGACCGAGGCCGAGGATCTGCTCTGGAGGGCAGACTCCCAGCGCGAGCTGACGACAATCGGCCACAAGGTGCGCGAGGCAATGCAGCAGTTCGCCACCGAAGTTGTCGAACGCTACCAGCCGCCCAACGTCGAGACGAACCCAGCGCTCGTCAACAAGCGCCTCGGGGCCGTGATCGCAGCCACGCTCCCCAACCTACCCGATGCGCGCGGCGAGGTGCTGAAGCGTCTCGGCGACTACGCCGAGGCGACTGTGGACCTCGTCCAGCGCCAAGAGCACGGGGCACAGAAGGAGGGCGAGCCGCTTACGTGGGGCGACGCCCGCCGTGTTGTGCTTCACGTCGCGTTCATTATGTTCGAGTTCTCTGCTGCGTTCAAGGACGCGCTCGGCGACTCCCACGTCCCGTAATTAGCGCGGCCGAACGCACTATCCGCCTGTGGAGGAGGCAGCCCTCCGCGTCCGTCCCAGGTGCAGAGCGCGGTCTGTCCAGGGACCTCGCTACCCATCCGCGGCGACTGACAAAACCAAGCGGCCGAGACGGGGACAGATGACGGGCTCTGATCGGGCCGTCAGGCGCGTGGCTTCGTCGTCGCCGCCCGTGGCTGGCCTTCGATGATGCCGCTGCTGGTCAGCGACAAACGTTATCCCTTGGATCCCCTCAGAAGGTGGAGCAGATCGTGTAGACTGTCTATCTCACCAATTTGGGGGAGGGGCAGCTTGTCCGAGATCAGGATCACCGTGCCGGACGGCACAACCATCAAGTTCGTAGGACCCGACGGTGCAGAGATCGCCGTTGTCGGCGGCGCCGACTCGGCCGACGCTGTCGAGCGCTACTTCCGCGAGTACCTGAGTCCCAACGCGCGCAAGGTTTACGCGGCTGCGGCCCGGATCGAGCTGTTCAGCGGACCCGGCTACACGCTCCAGGACATCGCGTCGAACATCAGCCAGACCTACGAGAGCGTTCGGGTCGAGACGGTCCGCAGCCAGCATCGGACGAGTGGGCGGACAGCGAAGCGCTGGCGCGAGGAGAACGGTACGGAGGCTCCGATTCGTCTCATCGGTACATGGGACGACGAAGCTAAGCACTACAACTACGAACTGCCCCCCGGCGTAGCCGAACGCCTCAACGCGATCGCGTCGGCGGGTGGGTTCTACCCCACGGCGTGAGCATGGACATGAGTGTGTTCCGGGCTCGACATGACCGGCCACCTGGCCCCTCGGACCGGACGAAGGCCTGGGTCGAGTTCATTGAGGAGCACGCAGATTGGCTCATCGGCGCGCGCAAGCGATGGCACGAAGGCGACCCGACGACCCGAACCCACCGTCTGGGCCTGATCGGCTCTGGTGTGGGCCTGCTGACGGTCGTTGTGCTTGTTGTCGAGCGTCTTGTTTCGTAGCAGCTAACGCGGCGCTTCCGCCTGCGCCAGCGTCCCGTCCTCAAGCCGGACGACGAGCTTCTGCGGCGCGATGATCTGCTCCACCGTGCCGCGCTTGCCGGTGATCGGGTCGATCACGTGCGATCCAATAGTGATGGGCGCGGAGCCTCCGTAGATGCCGCGGCCGGTGCCTCGAGCAGTACTGGCGGTCATAACAATTTCTCCTTGGGCGTTGAGGGGTGTCCGTACATGGTGCGCCTCGCCCCGGCGAACTGGCAACTATCGAGTATCGGCACCGGACACACCCGAGTAATCGGCCGCGTGGCTGCACCTTGGCGTTCGATGCCCAGGCGGTCCACGAGCATGGTCGAGTTTTTCCGCCGTGGGCTCTGCTCTGATCGCCGGCAAGCCCAAAAACCTATGCGGCCGGACGGGTGTTTGCGCACCCGCCCGGCCTGTTTAGCACCGAAGCGGACTCCTTCGATGCCTCGGCTACCGTAGCTCCTGCGGATAGTCCGTCGTGCTCGTGTGCGCGTTCCTTCGGTGCGCCGAAAGGAGCCCGAATGAACGTCACGTCCACCCAGCTCGCCGTCCCGCCCATGCACTCGCTCGATGTCGTGGGTCGATGCTTCCCCACAAGCGAGAGTTCGCCGCTGGCTGTGCTGCTCATCTACGGCGAGGAGCGCGCGAACGCAGTGCTGGCCGACGAGCTCGCGCTCGACGGCTACGAGGTACGCCGCGCCAGCGATCCGGCGAGGCTGCGCGCGGCGTGCGACGCCTGCGAGGTCGAACTCGTCATCTTCGGACGGGCGACGCGCCGCGGCGCCGGCCTCGACGTGCTGCGGGCGCTGCGCGCCGGCGCGTTCTTCCCAGAGCTCGCCCCCGGGTCGCGCACGCTCTGGATGAGCCCAAACGGCGATCTTGGTGACGTGCTCCGCGCGTTCGAGGGCGGAGCCGATGACGTGTTGCGCGCGCCCTTCGCGTACTCGGAGCTTCGTGCGCGTGTGCGTGCGCTCGTGCGCCGCGAGGTTGCGAGCACGCCCAGCGTGATCGAGTACGGCGAGCTTCGGATCGACACCGCGGCGCACGAGGTCACGATCGGCGCGACGCCGGTCGGTCTGCGCCGTCTGGAGTATGCGCTGCTGGTGCATCTTGCGCGTGACCCTGCGCGCGTCTACACCAAGGACGAGTTGATGCGTGACGTGTGGGGTTTTCGCTCGCCCGGTACGACACGGACGCTTGACTCTCATGCCTCGCGGCTGCGGCGCGCACTCGCCCGCGGGGGCGCCGAGGGCTGGGTGCGCGCGACACGCGGCGTCGGCTACCGCCTCGCCCCCGACTCACGGCGTTCATGGCCGGCGACTCTCAACGTGGCATGACCGTGGCGTCCCGGTGTCAGCTTCGTGCCCCGCGCCTATACACCCTTGGATGCGCCGTATAGGTGCCAAGCATCCATTCAGCCATTTGGCCTCGGCGCGGGGATTGGAGCCCCGCCCGAGACCGTGACACAGGAGAGTGACCTCCCATGTTCGATCAACGTAGCTCACTGGAATCCGAAGCGCACGCCTGCCTCGACCATGCTGTCCTGCGACTGGTCCTCGATACCGGCCGGCCGCTCTCGGAAGCCGAGATCGCGCGCGCGATTGACGTGCCCGGCCACGTTCCCGACAGCCTCAAGCGCCTGCGCAGGGCCGGCCTGATCCATCGCTGGAACGACCTGGCGTACCCTCACACCCCGCCGTCCGTTTGCACGCGATCACACACAGCGACGGCAAAGACGGTGCCGGCGCCGTCTTCGAGGATTGCCGGCGCGAGAGTGCCGTCCTTGAAGTCCTGCTGCGAAGCGCCAGCGACGGCGCGCGGCCACTATCCGCGGAGCAGCTTTACGACGCACTCAACGCCAGGAAGCGCAAGCAGCAGGCAAGGATCAACGCGGCACTGGACCGGCTGGATGCCGCCGGGCTCATCGAACGCCGTGGCGGCCAGTCCATCGCCTCAGAGGTCGCCATGCACTTCGAGCACCTGATGACGCCTGGCGAGCGTGCAGGGCAGCGTGCGATATGACGCGAACGCCCGCAGCGCGAGCACACGGCCCGAGGGGCGAGCTGCGCCGGTTTGAGCCCGTCTCCGATGCCGTCGTGCTTGCTGCGACCGAGCGCGCTGAACGCCACCATCGCGGACCCGCCGACGGTGTGACGCTCGGCGAGGTCATCGAACACCTGGGGTTCGCCCGTGTCGGCTGGAGCACCCGCAGTCTGCGCCCGCAGATCGACGCCTTCCTCGCGGCCGGCGCGCTCGTGCCGTTCCGTTGCTTCGGCATCGACTTCCTGAAGATGAGCACCAACGGCCGAAGGCGCCTCGCGCGGGCACGCTGCGGTGGCGGGGTCGCTCTGCCGGAGTCCCCGCAGCACCGGGCGTGGCGGCACGCGCGCCAGCAGGCCACGGAGCAAATCGGGGAGATGCGCCAGCTCGTTCGGGAAACGCTCGATGAAGCCGACAGGCTGCTCAACACCGAGCAAACCGACTCCGATGTGTGGTATGCCCTCGCGCCCCGACTACACACGACCTGCCGGCAGCTGGGGTCCGCCACACACTGCCTGCGGGAGTGGCCCGAGCCCGACGACACCCACCCCGACCACGACACCCTCCCCACACGCGGCGACCACCGCATCAGCCGGCGCATCGTTGGCTTCTGGAAGGACGCGGCCGAGCTGGACGGGCTGTACCCGAGGCAGCCAGCGCAGGGGTAGCTCATCCGCTCCACCGGGCGGAAGCCCGCGCCCCGCCGCGATCGGCGAGCGGGCGCCGGATCACTGGCAAGCAAAACGCAGAGCACGCGCAAATGACACGCAAGTCGCTCGCAATCCGCAGGTAAGCCCTTCGACCTGTACCGCAAGCGGGGCAAAATGCACCTTTAATTAATGGGTGCCTCGGATGGTCGGCCGTCTGGAAGGCTGTCACGTGCGGCTCCCCGATTCGCCTGTCTGTGTGCAGGGTCTTCTCGCTCGGCTGAAAAAGGCTATGGATGAACGTATACATCGTGATGATGGCGTGCGCCTCGCTGCACCCCGCGTGCAACGGCTCTCGGCTGAGATGGAGCGCGAGGCGACGAGGCTGCTCGCAGCGCTGCTGGCCGACGCTGTAGCCCGCCGCAAGGCCGGGCAGGGTGCCGTGCCGATCCGTCCTCCGGCCGGTCCTCCGGTCGGCCCTCCGATCGCTCCTCCGGTTAAGCGTGGAGGTCCCGCGAGCACACGAAATCCCAATAGACAAGCCAGATTGGCGGCTTGAAGACCACCCCGACAATAGAGGAGGTAGTTAGAAGTTGAAAGAGATCGTGCGTCCGAAGCGGTTTGGTGATGGGGATGTGTTGCGGCTCGCGTCGCATCTGACCGAGCGTGACCGCTGGATCGCCAAGGACTGCTTCGAGTTCCGCGTGCTGACGAGCAGCCAGATCACACGCCTGCACTTCACCGGCACAAGAACCGCGTCCGCTCGCCTGAACGTGCTGTATCGCCTGCGTGTGCTCGACCGCTTCCGCCCATCCTTGCCGATGGGAGAGGGCACCGCTCCGTATCACTGGATTCTCGATGAGGCAGGCGCGCTCATCGTCGCCGACCACCTCAACGTCGAGCGCTCAAAGCTCGGCTGGCAACACTCCGTCGCGGCAGGTGTCGCCACGAGCCAGAAGCTCGCGCATCACGTCGAGGTCAACGAGTTCTTCACCCGCCTCGCGGTCGAGGTGAACGCCTGCGGTGGCGTGCTCTCGGAGTGGTATGGCGAGCGGACCTGCCACCACCTGTTCGCCGGGATCGTAGTCGCCGACGGCTACGGCGTGCTCAACCTCCCCGGTCGCGCGCCTATGTGCTTCCTGGTCGAGCTCGACCGCGCCAGCGAGCCGACCGGGCGGCTGCGCAAGAAGGCAGAAGACTACGAGCTGCACCTGTACCGCAGCGCCCTGAGGCGGCGCGATCCGTTCGTGCTGGTGCTCGTCCCGAGCGCCGCACGCGCACGCAGCGTGACCGCCGCCATCGCCGACAGCACCGCGCCGATCACGGTGGCCGTGTGGAGCCAGCGCAGCACGGGCTCGACGCTCGCGGTCGTGACCGACGCCAAGAACGGTCTCCAGCAGGTCCGTCCGGCACCCGCGGGCGAGGGGTTGAGATCACCGGCGGGTTCTGCTCTCCTCGACCACCCACGAGACCCCGACCGTGAGCTGGAGCTGACGCCATGACCCGCACTTGCCTGTACACCCGCATCTCGACCGACGAGGAGAACCAGCCAACCTCCCTCGCCTCCCAGCACGAACGGTTGGAGGCGTTCTGCAAGGTGCAGGAGGACTGGCGGATCATCGCCCACCACGAAGACCGCGCCACCGGCACCAAGCTCGACCGACCCGGCCTACAAGCAGCACTCGACCTCGCCCGCCAAGGCCGCATCGACCAGCTACTCGTCTACCGCATCGACCGGCTATCGCGCAAGGTGCGCCAGCTCGCCAGCATCGCCGAGGAGCTCGACAACCTCGGCGTGACCCTGCGCTCCGCCACCGAGCCATTCGACACCGGCTCAGCAGCGGGACGGATGATGCTTCAGATGCTCGGGGTGTTCGCCGAGTTTGAGCACGCAACGATCGTTGACCGCGTGACCAGCGGTATCGAGCGGCGCGCGAGGGAAGGCCGCTGGCCAAACGGTCGCATCCCCTTCGGATATGAACGCAACGAGCGCAAGGAGCTTGTCCCCGACGAGCGCACCGCGCCGGTCATCCGGCGCATCTTCAAGTGGTACGCGACAGGAAGGCTCGGCGCCGCCGCCATCGCGCGCCGCCTCGACGCTGAACACGCGCCCGCGCCGCCGCGCGGGTGGCAGCCCGCAGTCGTGCTGTGGATTCTCGCCAACCAGGCGTATGTCGGGCGGGTTCACTGGCGCGAGCAGACATTCCCCGGAATCCATGAGCCGCTGACCGACCAGGACAACTTCGACCGGGCACAGGCATTGTTGAAGGAGCGCGGGGAGGATTGGTCGTTGCGCGCCTCAAACCGCGCCGACTTCCTACTCTCCGGGCTCGTTCGCTGTGGACGCTGCCGCCGTGCCTACGTCGGTATGTCCGCGAAGGGCAACGGCGGCACCTACCACTACTACGCCTGCTCAGGGCGGCAAAAGCTCGGCCGCAGGGGCTGCTACGGTGAGCGGCTACCGAAGGACAAGCTGGAGACCGCGATCCTCGACCAGCTCACCGGGCTCTACAGGCACGGAGGCCTCATCCGCGACGCGATCGAGCAAGCCGCCGCCAGCAGCGAGACAGACCGCGCACAGCTCGCCGAACAATGCGCGTCGCTCGCCAAGGAGATCACCCGCGCCGAACGCGCGATCGAGCGCTACCAAGACGCCTTCGAGAACGGCGCCCTGGACCCCGCCCGCTTCAAGGAGCGGCTATCCGCGCTCGACACGCGCCTGGACGCCCTCCAAGCCCAAGATCAAGCACTCGCACGCGAACTTGCCGCAGACGCGCCCACAACGCCCGACACGGCCGCGCTCCACGCGGTCGCCGACCATCTCGCCCACGTCATCGCCAACGGCGACCCCGACCAAACCAAGGCGCTGCTACGTATCCTCATCGCCGACCTGCGCGTCAACGGCCGCGCCGAAATCCTGCCCACCTACCGCGTCGGCGCGCCCGTGGTTTGCGCACAGACAAGTTCAGTGGAGCTAGTCGGGCTCGAACCGACGACCTTCGCGCTGCCAGCGCGACGCTCTCCCAGCTGAGCTATAGCCCCAGGGTGGCCACATCGTATCGCCCTGCGCTGGCGGGCCTGCCCTGGGCGAACGGCCTGGAGGACGCCGCGGCGGGCGGGCCTAGCGCCGGGGCATGAACTCGGGCACGTCGAGCTCGTCGCCGGGGTCGTCGCGACGGCCGGAGCGGCCGGGCGGCCCGACCTGATCCAGGCGGGCGGTCATGCTGCCGTGCGCAAGCTTGACGTCCGCCAGGAGACGCTCGGCGTTGTTGCGCAGCGAAACCGACAGCTCGCGCAGGTGGCGCGAGAGCTCGGTCCCCTCGCGCACGACCTCGCGCGCCGCGACGTGCGCTTCGCCGACGATCTCGCGGGCCTCCGCGCGCGCCAGCGCGCGCACCTCCTGCGCGCGCTCCTGTGCCTGCGCCTGCGCATCCTCCTGCAGGCCGTCGGCCTGCGCGTGGGCCGCCGACAGCGACTGTGCAGCCTGCTCGCGCGCCGACGCCAGCGCTTGCTCGCCCTGTGCGTGCGCGTCTGCGAGCACGCGCTCGGCCCGTTGGCCTGCCTGCGCTAGGACCTGATCGGCTTGCTCGCGTGTTGCCGCGAGCGTCTGCTCGGCCTCATCGCGCGCGCCCGCGAGCGCACGCTCGGCCTCGGCATGCAGCGCGCCGACCGACGCGACCGCCTCGTTGCGCGAAGCCTCGGCCTGGGCGCGGGCGGCGTGCAGAATCTCCTGGGCCTCGTCCTCGGCTGCGCGCACGCGGTGCTCTCCGGCGCGGTCGGCCTCGGCGATGCGCTCGCGTGCGCGTGCCTCGGCCTGCTCGCGCAACTGAGCCGCGGTCCGTTCGGCCGCCTCGATGATCTCGGCGACGTGCGCGGGCGCGGCGCGCAGCGGGTCGGCCTCGGGCTGCGCCGGCGGATCTCGGCGTGGACCCGCAGGGGGCGGCGCGGGCGCGGCGCGCAGCGGGTCCGGCTCGGGTTGCGCCGGCGGATCTCGGTGTGGATCTCCAGAGGGCGGCACCTCATCATCCTAAAGCCGGCCGAGAGCCCACGCGTACGCGCGCGCGCGCGCATGCGCTCGCCGCTGCGAAAGATCGGACGATCGCCTATGGCAGAAATGGTGGGAAAGTTGTCCTTGCGGACAAGCCCGACGTGGAGCATGATCGATTCGTGCATCGCGCTACGAACAGCAGGCATAGGCGAGCAGGCGGCAGCGACGCGAGCCTGCACACTGGCCAGCGCGAGGTGGTGATCGTCGTGTTCGCGGGCGTGCAGAGCCTGGATGTGACCGGTCCGCTGGAGGTGTTCAGCGCGGCACAGCAGCTGGTCGAGACGGCCTCGCGCCGCGAGCGCGGCTATCGCGTCACGATCGCGAGCATCGACGGTGGTCCCGTCGTCACCTCGAGCGGCCTGGAGATCGTGCCCGCCGCCAGCCTCGCGCAGGCGCCAGCCGCGATCGACACACTGATCGTCGCGGGCGGCGCTGGCTCCCGGCAGGCGAGCGCCGACGCCGCGCTGCTCGCATGGCTCGCGCGCGCGGCGCCGCGTGCGCGCAGGGTTGCATCGGTCTGCACGGGCGCATTCGTGCTCGCCGCCGTGGGCCTGCTCGACGGGCGCCGCGTGACCACGCATTGGGCCTGGGCGCGCGCGCTCGCCCGGCGCCATCCCTCGGTCAACGTCGACCCCGAGCCGATCTACCTGCGCGACGGCCGCGTCTGGACCTCGGCGGGCGTGACCGCCGGCATGGATCTCGCGCTGGCGATGGTCGAGGACGACCTCGATCGCGACGTCGCGCTTGCGATCGCACGCCAGCTCGTGCTGTTCCTGCGCAGGCCCGGCAACCAGGCCCAGTTCAGCGCCACGCTCGCCGCGCAGCAGCCCGAGCGCGAGCCGCTGCGCGAGGCGCAGCGCTACATGCTCGAGCGCCCCGGAGATGATCTGACGGTGCCGGCGCTCGCCGAGCGGGCCCACATGAGCGCGCGCAACTTCGCGCGCGCATTTCGCGCCGAGACCGGGATCACGCCGGCGCGCTATGTCGAGCGTGTGCGCCTGGAGGCCGCGCGGCGGGCGCTCGAGGACACGGCCCAGCCGGTCGCGGCGATCGCGGGCGCCTGCGGATTCGGCAGCGCCGAGACGATGCGCCGCACATTCCTGCGCGCGCTCGCCGTGTCGCCGGCCGAGTATCGCCGCCGCTACCGCTCCGCCGTGGTGGACATGGCGGCATGAGGCGCTTGCCGCCCGGATGGCAGTCCGATCACAGACCGACCGGGAAGGAACGCAATGGATATCGCGATTCTGCTGTATGACCGCTTCACCGCACTCGATGCGGTCGGTCCGTACGAGGTCCTCAGCCGGCTGCCGGGCGCGAGCGTGACGTTCGTGGCCGAGCAGCCCGGTCCGCAGCGCACCGACACCGGCAGCCTGACGCTGGTCGTGGAGGCGCCGCTGTCCGAGCACGCACACCCCGACATCGTGCTCGTGCCCGGCGGGCCGGGCCAGGCGGCGCTGATGAACGACGGCCCCGTGCACGCGTGGCTTCGCGGCGCCGACGAGACCTCGACCTGGACGACTTCGGTCTGCACCGGCTCGCTGATCCTGGCCGCCGCCGGGCTGCTCGAGGGTCGGCGCGCGACCTCCCACTGGCTGGCGCTCGAGGAGCTCGGTCGCCTGGGCGCCAAGCCGACGCCCGAGCGCGTCGTGTTCGACGGCAAGATCGTCACGGCCGCGGGCGTGTCGGCCGGCATCGACATGGCGCTGGCGCTGGCAGCGCGCGTCGCCGGCGAGGAGGTCGCACAGGCAATCCAGCTGGGGATCGAGTACGACCCGCAGCCGCCGTTCGACGCGGGCTCGCCGGCGAAGGCGCCCGCCGCGATCGTCGAGCGCCTGCGCGCACGCGCGCGCTTCGCCTGATCTGCACGTTCCGCGACTCGGGTCGCGCGACGATTCCGTCGGGGGGCTGCCGATAACCTGCGTCCCAGAAGCCGATGAGCGAGCAGCGCTATGACCCGCACCAGATCGAGCCTCGCTGGCAGGACGTGTGGGCGCGCGAGCGGACCTGGGAGGTCGTCAACGAAGGCGCCACGCTCGGCACGCGCGGCGCAGGCTCAGGACAGGATCACGAGCAGTCGTCGAGCTCGTACGTGCTCGAGATGCTCCCGTATCCGAGCGGCGAGCCGCACATCGGCCATCTGAAGGTGTATTCGGTCGGCGACGCGATCGCCCACTATCAGCGCCGCCTCGGCCGGCGCGTGCTGCACCCGATGGGCTACGACTCGTTTGGGCTGCCCGCCGAGAACCACGCGATCAAGACCGGTGTGGCCCCGCGCATCTCGACCGAAAGATCGATCGCGTCCTTCCAGCGCCAGTTCCATTCGTGGGGGATCTCGATCGACTGGTCGCGCGAGCTCGCCACGCACGAACCGTCGTATTACCGCTGGACGCAATGGATCTTCCTGCAACTGTTCGACGCGGGCCTCGCCTATCGCAAGCAGGCCGCCGTCAAGTGGTGCCCCAACGACCAGACGGTCTTGGCCAACGAGCAGGTCGACGCCGAAGGCTGCTGCGAGCGCTGTGGAGCGCTCGTCGAAGTCCGCCAGCTCGAGCAGTGGTTTCTGCGCATCACCGACTACGCGGAGCGCCTGCTCGGCGATCTGCGGGAGATCGACTGGCCCGAGAACGTCAGGACGATGCAGCGCAACTGGATCGGGCGCAGCGAGGGCGCAGAGGTGACGTTTCGCTGCGAGGAGCTCGGAATCGACTATCCGGTGTTCACCACCCGCCCGGACACGCTGTTCGGCGCCACCTTCTTCGTGATGGCGCCCGAGCACCCGGACGTTCTGCGCCTGGTCGAGGGCACCGAGCGCGAGCAGCAGGTGCGCGAGTACGTCAGCCATGCGATCACCGAGTCCGGCGAGCAGCGCGGCAGCCTCGAGAAGGCGAAGACCGGCGTCGCGCTGGGGCGGATGGTCACCAACCCCGTCAACGGCGAGGAGCTCCCGATGTACGTCGCCGACTACGTGCTGATGGAGTACGGCACCGGCGCGATCATGGCCGTTCCCGGGCACGACGAGCGCGACTACGCGTTCGCGCGCGCTCTCGGCCTGCCGATCAGGCGCGTGATCGAAGGCACCCCGCCGGACGGCGGCGACGAGCGGGGCCTGCCGTATGCCGGCGACGGACCGCTCGTGAACTCCAACGCCGAGTTCGAGGGAATGGACAACCGGGAGGCGCTCGGCGCGATCGTGCGCTGGCTGGACGAGCAGGGCAAGGGCCACGCATCGGTCAACTACCGCCTGCGCGACTGGCTGATCTCACGCCAGCGCTACTGGGGCTGCCCGATCCCGATCGTCTACTGCGAGCAGTGCGGGGCGGTCGCCGTGCCCGAGTCGGAGCTGCCGGTCGAGCTGCCGGACATCGAGGACTACGCGCCGCGCGGGCGCTCGCCGCTCGCGGCCGCGGAGGACTGGGTGCGCACTCGCTGTCCGGAGTGCGGCGGCCCCGCGCGGCGCGAGACCGACACGATGGACACGTTCGTGGACTCCTCGTGGTACTTCCTGCGCTACTGCGACGCGTCGAACAACCGCGCCGCCTGGGACCCGGCGGCGCTGCGCGAGTGGATGCCGGTGGACCAGTACATCGGCGGCGTCGAGCACGCGATCCTGCACCTGATGTACGCGCGCTTCTTCTGCAAGGCGCTCGCCGACCTCGGACACCTCGACTTCCAGGAGCCGTTCCGGGCGCTGTTCACCCAGGGCATGGTGACCAAGGACGGCGCCAAGATGAGCAAGTCGCGCGGCAACGTCGTCTCGCCCGCGTCGATCGTCGAGCGCTACGGCGCCGACACCGCGCGCTGCTACATCCTGTTCATCGGCCCGCCCGAGCAGGACGCCGACTGGTCGGACGAGGGCGTCGAGGGGGTGTACCGCTTTCTCTCGCGGCTCTGGCGGCTCGCAGCCGAGACCGCCGACACCCTCCGCGGAGCCGGCGCGGACGGCGCCGGGCAGGCCAGTGGGGCGAGCGACGCTGCCGCCGGCGCGGGCGAGCACGCCGCAACGATGAACGACGCGATCGCCGCTGGCAGCGACGCCACCACCGACGCGGGAGCTGATCTCGAGCTGCTGCGCAAGACCCACTGGGCGATCGACAAGGTCACGGCGGACCTGCGCAGGTTCGCGTTCAACACCGCGATCGCCGCGGTCATGGAGCTGCTCAACGAGGCGTCGCGGCTGCGCGAGCAGGTCGGGCCCGACACGCTTGCGTTTGCGCTTGCAAGCGGCGCCTCGCTGCTGTTCCCGTTCGCGCCGCACGTCTGCTCCGACATCTACGAGCGGCTCACGGGCGAGCGCGTCTGGGAGGAGGCCTGGCCGCAGGCCGATCCCGCGCTGCTCGTGCGCGAGCACTACGAGCTCGTCTGCCAGGTCAACGGCAAGCTGCGCGACCGTGTCCGGGCCGCCACCGATGCGGGTCCGGATGAGCTCAAGCAGCTGTGCCGCGCGGCGCCGAACGTGCGCGCGCACGTCGACGGCAAGGAGATCGTCAAGGAGGTCGTCGTTCCCGGCAAGCTCGTCAACCTGGTGGTGCGCTGAGGCGATGGCCGCCCTCAAGCCCGCCTATCTGATCCACGGAGAGGATCACAGCGCGATCTCCGAGCGGCGCGCTGGGCTGCGCGCGCTGGCCGAGCGCGACGGCGCCGCCGAGTGCGCCGAGACGCTCGAGGGTGAGCTCGCGACGCCCGCCGGTGTGGCGCAGGCGCTGGCGACGATGACGCTCGCCACAGGCGCCGCCGGCACGGGGGCGATCGGCCGCGTGATCCTCGTCGAGGGCGTCGAGCGCTGGAAGCAGGCGGACGTCGAGCAGCAGCTGGCTCCCGCGCTCGCGGCGATGCCGCCCGCCACGACGCTCGCGCTGTTCGCACGCGAGGAGGGACGCACCAAGGCACCCGTCGCGCTGCACCGCGCAGTCGAGCGCGCCGGCGGCCAGGTCGTGACACATGCCGCCGTCAAGCCCTGGCAGCTGCCCAAGTGGGTGCGCACGCAGGCCGCGCGCCTCGGGCTCGAGCTCGATGGCGCCGCCGCCAGCGCGCTCGTCGCCCACGTCGGCGAGCGCCAGCAGCGGCTCCTGCGCGAGCTGGAGAAGCTCGCGCAGGAGCTGGGCTCCGCAAGCGGACCGGACGCCGCGGGGTCTTCGGCCGCCCCGCGTGCGGTCGGCGCGCAGGAGATCGAAGATCGCGCGGCCCGCTCGGCCCAGCAGCGTGTCTACGCGCTCGCCGACGCGCTGCTCAGCCGCGAGGGACCGCGCGAGGCCGTCCGCTGCTACCTGCGCCTGCGCGAGCAGGGCGAGCGCCTGTCCGGGCTGAACTATCTGATGACCTCGCGCCTGCGCGATGCGCTCGCGCTTTCTTTGCGGCTGCAGTCGGGCGCATCCACCGCCGAGCTGAAGCGGACGCTGCGCATGCCGGCGCGCGCCGCCGAGCGCTTTCTCGCAGACATCGCCCGCGCCGAGCCCGAGCAGCTGCGCGCGGCGCTCGCGGCGCTCGCCGACCTCGAGCTGGACACGCGCGGGGGCTCGCCGCTGCCGGGCGCCCGCTCGCGCCTGTCGGGGCTCGACGAAGACACGCTCGCGCTGCGCACGCTGGAAGCGATCGCAGCTGGTTAGCGGCTGCCTAGGAAGTTGCGCCCGCGCGCGTGCGCGCAGCGCGGCCCTTCTTGCGCGCGCCGGTGTTCTTGTGCATGGCGCCGCGCTTGACCGCCTTGTCGATCGTGCTCTGCAACAGCTTGTGCTCCTCGGCAGCGCGCTGCTCGTCGCCGTCTCGCACGGCAGCCTCCAGGCGGCGGAAGTACGTCTTCACCGCCGAGGTATAGCGGCGGTTCTCGAGTCGCTCGCGCTCGGAGCGCAGGATCCGCTTCTTCTGAGAGTGGATATTCGCCATCGTTGCAGCGCCGTACTATAGCGGCCTTGCCCACCATCCCACCAGAGCGCGGGCCCGCCGGGGAGTCCTCGCCGCATGAGCAAGAGACGGCTGCGCACGAGGATCTGTCGGCAGCCGACCAGCCTCCCGCGGCCACGCGCGATGTTCGCGGTCCGAGCCGCAACGACCGGGACGCTCGAGACGCTGACTCGCTGGGCCCTCACGTCGAAGTCATAGGCATCCCCGACGCGAGCTTCGGCGAGGAATTCGGCGGCCTCGGGCAGCCCGACCCCGAGCAGCTCGCCCACGGCGGCGACAGCGGGAGCGGCGGCGAACGGGTCGCGCGCAACACCGCGATCTTCTCGATCGCCACCGGCATCTCGCGCGTGCTCGGGCTCGTGCGCGAAATCATCGCGGCGAGCTTCTTCGGGACCTCGGGCCCGATGTCGGCGTTCACGATCGCCTTCCAGATCCCCAATCTGGTCAGCAACCTGTTCGCGAACGCCGCGCTCTCCGCCGCCTTCATCCCCGTCTTCACCGACCTGCTCCAGAGCGGCCGTCGCAAGGAGGCGCTGCGGCTCGCGTCCACGCTGTTCTGGATCATGCTGATCGTCCTCGGCGCGATCACCGCCGTGTTCATCCTCGCCGCCGGGCTGATCATGCCCCTGTTCATCGGCCCGACGTTCAACCAGATGCTCGTCGACCTGACCGTCGGCCTCTCGCAGGTGCTGTTCCCGGTCGTGCTGCTGCTGGGACTCAACGGCCTTCTCGTCGGCATCGTGCAGTCGCGCGAACACTTCACGATCCCGGCGATCTCGCCGGCCGTGTGGAACCTCGTGATCATCGTGCTGCTGGTCGTGCTGCGGCCCCACTTTCACGGCGGCTTCGAAGACGGCGACCAGCTCTACGCCTACGCGATCGCGATCCTGATCGCCACATTCGTGCAGCTGACGATGGCATTCGCCGCGCTCGCCCGGATCGACATTCGCCTGCAGCTCACGCTCGACTGGCACGACCCGCGCATCCGCCAGGTATTCATGCTGATGCTGCCCGTCACGATCGGCCTGGGCATCGTCAACCTCGACCAGTTCATCAATTCCGTGTTCGGCACGCTCGTCACCAAGGAAGCCCCGAGCGCGATCGAAAAAGCGTTTCGCATCTACATGCTGCCCCAGGGCCTGTTCAGCGTGGCCGTCGCGACCGTGCTGTTCCCGACGCTCAGCCGCATGGCCTCGCGCCGCGACGTGCGCAACATGCGCCGCCTGATCGGCATCGGCATGCGCCAGATCAACCTCCTGCTGATCCCCGCGGCCGTGTTCATGGTCGTGCTCGCCACGCCGATCGTGCGGCTCATATACGAACGCGGCCACTTCGACGCCACCTCGACCTCGCTGACCTCCGAAGCCCTGTTCTGGTTTGCCTTCAGCCTGCCCTTCGGCGGGCTCAACCTGCTGCTCACGCGCGTGTTCTTCTCAGTGCAGCGCCCGTGGATCCCCACGCGCCTGGCCGCGCTCAACATCATCGTGGACATCATCGTCTCGGTCGGGCTGTACAAGCCGCTGGGCATCGCCGGGCTGATCATCGGCACCGTCGCCGCCAACGCCGTCATGACCGCGCTGCAGTACCGGCGCCTGCGGATCGGCTTCAACGGCCACCTCGAAGGACCGCAGACGCTGATGATCACCGTGCGCATCCTCGTCGCCTCGGCGCTGCTCGGAGCCGTGTCGTGGGCAGTGTGGACCGTGCTCGACCACCTGCTGGGCGTTTCGCTACCCGCTCAAATCGTGAGTGTCGGCGCCGCCGCCGCGGCCGGCGTCGCCGTCTACGCGCGCGCAGTGTTGATGATGCGCGTGCCCGAGGCCCACCAGGTCAGCCGGCTGATCCGCACCCAGCTCGGGCGAGCCTGACGGGCTGCGTCGCTGCCGCCAGTCCTAAAGCACACGCGCCTCGCTGCCGATGCAGGCTCGCGATTCAGCCGGGATCGCTGCGCTCCGATGCAGCTTCCGAGCCATCACCGATCCGTCACCCGAGAAAGGACCCGCCATGCGGCGCGCCGTAGGCAGCATCGAGCAGTGCAGCAACGCACACAGGATCCGCAAATCGCTCGCGCTCGTTGCGATCTGCCTGACCGCCGTCCTATGGCTGTCCGCGAGCGCAAGCGCGGCGCCCACGTGGCTCGCGCCGACGACCATCTCAGGAGCCCTAGATCCATTTGAACTGACGCTCGCGGTCAACCCGAGTGGCGACGCCGTCGCCGCCTGGTCGGATTTCGGCGGCGGCAACAGTGAAAACGTCGAAGCGACTGGCACAACGGCGCCGGGCGCCGGTTGGAACTCGCCCACGAAACTCGCGGAAAGCTCGTTCTTCCTCTTTCAGCCACCCGCGCCGCAAGTTGCGATCGACTCACATGGCGACGCGGTGGCGGTGTGGGAAATCGAAAAGAACAACAAATGGTACGTGCAGGCTTCGCAGATGCCGGCCGGGGGCACGTGGCAGACGCCGGTCCAGCTCGCGGAAACGAGCTATCCGGTGTCCCAGCCGCGAGTCGCGATCGACGCTCACGGTGATGCCATCGCTGTCTGGACCACCTACAACGGCAGCCACGATCTGATCGATGCATCCGAACTGCCCGACGGGGGCAGCTGGCAGACACCCGTTCAGATCTCCGGATCCAGTGAAGACGCCTCGCAGCCGCAGGTGGCGATGAACGCCCGCGGTGACGCCGTCGTTACCTGGACGATCTGGACCGGCAGCACGAACGCGATCGAGGCCACCGAGCTGCCCGCCGGCGCCGCGTGGCAGACGCCCGCACAGATCTCGAACGCCGGCAGCGAAGACTACGACACGCAGGTCGCGATCGACGAACAGGGCAACGTCGTCGCGGTCTGGCAGCACAACGACGGCGGCCAAGAGGTCGTGCAGGCGGCGCAGCTGCCCGCCGGCGGCAGCTGGCAGAGCACCGCATCGCAGCTCTCAGAAGGCGGCCAGCCCGCCTACAACCCCGAGCTCGCGAGCAACCCGCAAGGGGACGCGGTCGTCGTGTGGGAACGCTACAACGGCAGCGACCAGATCGCCCAGGCGGCGCAGCTGTCCGCCGGCGGCAGCTGGCAGACGGCCGTCAACATCTCCGAATCCGGCGCAGACGGGGAGGCTCCGCATGTCGCAATCGACGCTCGCGGCGATGAGGTCGCGGTCTGGACCCGCTGGAACGGCAGCACCGACAGCGCGGAGGCCGCGGAGCTGCCCGTGGGCGGCGCCTGGCAGACCCCCGTGGCGCTGTCCTCGGGCGTCCAGCAGTCCGACAACCCGCGGGTCGGGATGAGCTCAAACGGCGAGGCGGTCGCGATCTGGGCCGCCTACAACGGCAGCGAAGACGTCGTGCAGAGCGCCGACTTCGTGGGCGCCGGGCCGCAGCTGACCGAACTCTCGGTCCCCGCCTCCGGCGCCGCCGGCCAGCCGCTCTCCTTCTCCGTCGCGCCCGTCAACGACTGGACCTCGCTCGGGCAGACCAGCTGGAGCTTCGGCGACGGTTCGACCGCGACCGGCACCAGCGTCACCCACGAATACTCGGCGCCCGGCGAATATGAAGTGACGGTGGAAAGCGCCGATTCGCTCGGCAACGTCACGACCGAAAAGCGGAGGGTGGTGGTGGAAGCTCCGCCCGCGGCGAAACAGGAAGAACCGCCCGCAAAAAAAGAACCTGTGACGGAACAGGAATCCGCGCCGAAACAAGAATCCCCGAAACAGCAGGAACCGAGTCCGACCACGACGGCGGCCACGGTCACCAGTCCCACAAGCCCGCCGCCGGCGCCTGCGCTTGACGTGCTCACCAAGCAGGCGCAACCGCTGATCAACACGCACGCGCTGTCGTTCGAGGCGACCTGCGGTCCGGCCGCGTGCACCGCATCTGTCAACGGATGGGTGAAGTTGCCCGGGCATCGCAAAGCGTTGCGCCTGGTCAGCTACACGGGCGCCATCCCCTCGGACGGTTTCCGCCAGCTGCGCCTGGACGTGCCCAGGCACCTGCGCCGCGCGGTGCGCCACTACTTGCTGCACCATCCCGATTACAAGGTCGAGCTCCATCTAACGGTTGCGACGATGGTCAACGGCCACGCGTCGCAAAGTCAGCAGCTGGCTGTGCCGATCTGGACATACCCCGGCTTTCGGTAGAGAGTGGCAGCGCTCGCGCGGGCGTGCCTTCGGGCCGCCCGCGCGAGCGCACATAGCGGGCAAACCGCGTGCCGGTGATGCGGCGTGGGTGTCGGCGCTGCGGGTGGGCGCCGCCCTGTGGGGCCAGTGTGCGTGCGGGTGCAGGCGGCATCCCTCGGCGGATGCGCCTCGCCGCTGCCGCGCGAACGCGCGCTGCAGCGGATCGCGCTTGGCATCGCGCCCCCTTGACCGGACCCAGGTTCCCGCACTCTAGAGTTGAGCGCCCGTGGACCAGACGCTCATCCGCAACTTCTGCATCATCGCCCACATCGACCACGGCAAGTCGACGCTCGCCGATCGCATCCTCGAGCTCACGCACACCGTCGATCCGCGCGCCATGCGCGCGCAGGTGCTCGACTCGATGGACCTCGAGCGCGAGCGCGGCATCACGATCAAGGCCCAGGCCGTGCGCGTGTTCTTCACCGCCGCCGACGGTCAGACCTACCAGCTGCAACTGATCGACACGCCCGGCCACGTCAACTTCACCTATGAGGTCTCGCGCTCGCTCGCCGCCTGCGAGGGCGCGCTCCTGGTAGTCGACTCCGCTCAGGGCGTCGAGGCCCAGACCGTCGCCAACACCTATCTCGCCGTCAACTCCGGCCTCGAGCTGATCCCCTGCCTGAACAAGATCGACCTGCCCGGCGCTGAACCCGAGCGCGTCGCCGGCGAAGTCTCGGAGCTGCTCGGCGAGCCGCCCGAGTCCATCCTGCAGATCAGCGGCAAGACCGGCGCCGGTGTTCCAGACGTGCTCGAGGAGCTGATCCGGCGCGTCCCGGCGCCGGCCGGCGATCCCGACGCGCCCCCGCGCGCGCTGATCTTCGACTCCGAGTTCGACCAGTACCGTGGCGTGATCGCCTACATCCGCGTCGTTAACGGCTCGTTCGCCAAGGGCGAGCCGATCCGGGCGATGGCGTCGCGCACCGAGGCCGAGATCGACGACATCGGCTTCTTCACGCCCGCCATGACCCCCAGCGAACGGCTGTCGGCAGGCGAGGTCGGCTATTTGATCACCGGCATCAAGGACGTCACCCAGCTGCGCGTCGGCGACACGCTCACGACTCGCGCCGCGGGCGCGGCCCGAGCCGGAGCCGGCAGCGGGGGCGAGCGGGCGCCATCCGGGGCCGTGGCGGTCGGCGCCGCGCCACGCGCAGCCCGCCGCGAAGCCACCGAGCCGCTGCCCGGCTATCAGGAGGTCAAGCCGATGGTCTTCTGCGGCCTGTTCCCGATCGACTCCGACGACTACCCCGACCTGCGCGACGCGCTCGAAAAGCTCACGCTCAACGACGCCGCCCTCTCCTGGGAGCCCGAGACCTCCGACGCGCTCGGCTTCGGCTTTCGCTGCGGCTTTCTCGGGCTGCTCCACATGGACATCGTGCGCGAGCGCCTCGAGCGCGAGTACGACCTCGAGCTGCTCGCCACGATGCCCTCGGTCGAGTTCGACGTCACGCTCGCGAGCGGCGATGAGCTCGAGGTCCACAACCCGTCCGACATGCCCGACCCCGGCACCATCGCCGAGATCCGCGAGCCCTACATCAAGGCCCAGCTGATCGCGCCCCGCGAGTTCGTCGGCGCGATCATGGAGCTCTGCCAGGAGCGCCGCGGCGATCACGCCGGCATGCACTACCTGTCTCCCGAGCGCGTCCAGCTCAGCTACGACCTGCCGCTCGCCGAAATCGTGCTCGACTTCTTCGACCAGCTCAAGTCGCGCACGCGCGGCTACGCCTCGCTCGACTACGAGCTCGACGGCCTGCGCCCGTCCGACCTCGTCAAGCTCGACGTGCTGCTCGCCGGCGACCCGGTCAACGCGCTCTCGATGGTCGTCCATCGCGACAAGGCCTATGAGATCGGCCGCACCCTCACCGAGAAGCTGCGCAAGCGCATCCCGCGCCAGCAGTACGACGTCCCGATCCAGGCCGCGATCGGCTCGCACATCATCGCCCGCGAGACCGTCAAGGCGTTTCGCAAGGACGTCATCGCCAAGTGCTACGGCGGCGACATCACACGCAAGAAAAAGCTCCTTCAAAAGCAGAAGGAGGGCAAGAAACGAATGAAGCAGGTCGGCCGCATCGAGGTGCCCCAGGAGGCCTTCCTGGCGGTCCTCGAGCTCGGCGAGGAGTAGCCGCCGCCGTCCCGCTCGCCCCGAATCGTCGGATCGGGAGGTGTGCGCCCGGACACCCTGAGCGAGCAGCGCCGCCTGTATCTGATGGGGCGCGTCGTCGTCGCGCGCCACTACCGGCGGCCGCTCACGCTCGCCGCGGTCGCGCGCGCCATCTCCACGTCCCCCCGTCAGCTGCAACGTGCCTACGCCCGCTTCGGCTACTCGTTCGGCGAGGATCTGCTCGCGCGCCGCATGGCCGTCGCAGCGCAGCTGCTCGCCGAGCAGAGCTCGGTGGCCGTCGGCGACGTCGCCCGGCTGGTCGGCTACCGGCAGCGATCCAACTTCGCGCGAGCCTTCCGCCGACGCTACGGGCTCTCGCCGGCGGTCTTTCGCGAGCGTGCCCTGCGCCACGCCGCGCGCAGCCCCAACGGGCATGCGGAGCGGCGTCCCGAGCGGAGTCCGGCGTTGCGCCCGATCCTGCTCACACCGCGGCGCGATCGTAGGGCGCGGGCGGCTCGCCCGCAGCCGAGCTCGACGAGCCCTCGCCGACAGCGGATCCCGCGGCCCTGAGCACGCCCGCGAGTGTCTCGTCCAGCGTGTCGGCGCCGGGCAGGCGCACGCGCATGAGCGTGCCGCCGCCAGGTGCGCGCTCGGCGACCACCGTGCCGCCGTGCTCGGTCACGACCTGCCTCACGATCGCCAGTCCCAGTCCCGAGCCGGGGCGCCTGCGCGCGTCTGCGCCCCGGTAGAAGCGGTCGAACACGTGCGGCAGGTCCTCGCGCGCGATCCCCGGCCCGTGGTCGCGCACGGTCAGCTCGCCACCCGCGAGCTCGAGCTCGACGTCCGCGCCGGGCGGGCTGTGCTTGATCGCGTTGTCAATCAGGTTCGTCACCGCCCGCTCCAGGCGCGCCGCCACGCCGCTGACGATCACCGGTCCGAGCGTCGCGTGCAGCGGCGTCGCGGGAGCATCGCGGCGGGTCCGTTCGAGCGCCTCCCGCACCACCTGGTCCAGGCGCACGTCCTCGAAATCCGCGCGCTGTTCTTCGCCGCGCGCCAGATCGATCAGGTCGTTCATCAACAGCGTCAGCTCCTCGATCTGATCGACCACGTCCGCGAGCAGGCGCTCGCGATCGCCGGCCTCCAAGTCGCCGGCGTGCTGGAGGATCTCGATGTTCGTGCGCAGGCTCGTCACCGGGGTGCGCAGCTCGTGCGACGCGTCCGCGACGAGCTGGCGCTGCGCGCTCACCGACGCGTCGAGGGCCGTCATCGAGCGCTCGAGCGCGTCGAGCATCGCGTTGAAGCTCACCGCCAGCCGCCCGATCTCATCTTCGCCCGTCGGCGTGATCCGCCGCGACAGATCCCGTGTCTCGGCCACGTGCTCCGCGGTCTGCGTCAGCCGCCTGAGCGGCAGCGCCGCCGCGCGCGCCACCAACTGGCCCAGCAGTGCCGCCAGCGCGATCCCGCCGAGGCACAGCAGCACCAGCAGGAAGCGCAGGCGGTACAGGAGATGGTTGACTTCGCCGAGCGGCTGCGCGAACTGCACGACCCGTCCCGCCGCGAAATACTCCGCGAGGATCCGCAGATGCAGCCCTTTCACCGTCGCGTCGCGGAAGAAGCTCCTACCGGCGCCCGCCGCCAGCGCGCGCGTCCTGCGGTCGACCGGCAGCGTCACATCCTGGGCGCCCGACCTGAACAGCACCGTTCCGTGCGCGTTCACCAGCTGCTGGTAGCCGCGCACCTGGTTCGGCCGCGGTTGCACGTTGCTGAGCGCATTGCCCGCGCCGTTTTCGAGCAGCTGCTCCTCGGCCGCGCCTTTGCCCAGCGCGTCCAGCAGCCTGTCGCCGGGGCGCCTGGAGTGGCGCTCGCTCAGCCGCAGGTTGTCCACACGGTGCAGCAGCTGCGCGTCGACCTGACCGTGCAGCTCGTTCGCGGTCAACGCATAGGTCAGCACCGACCCCAGCACCACCGCGATCGCGACCGCCACCGCCGAGGCGAGCATGATGCGGCGACTGAAGGTCACCTCGGGCCTCCGTTCGAGGAGCGGCTCGGCGTCCAGCCGCGCGTGACCGCGCGCTCGGCGTCCCCGTCCCGCAGCACGTAGCCCACGCCGCGCACCGTGTGCAGCAGGCGCTGCTCGCCCGCCGCCTCGGTCTTGCGGCGCAGATACCCCATGTAGACGCCGAGCGAATTCGACGTCGCGCCGAAGTCATAACCCCAGACGCCCTCGAAGATCGCCGACCGCGTCAGCACCTGGCGGGGATGGCACAGGAACATCTCGAGCAGCAGGAACTCGGTCCTGGTCAGCGCCAGCAGGCGCTCGCCGCGCCACGCCTCGTGTCCAAAGCGATCGAGCCGCAGGTCCTCGAACGCGAGCGTGCGCTCGTGCTCGTCGTCTCCGTCCTCCTCGCTCGAGCGTCGCAGCAGCGCGCGCACGCGCGCGAGCAGCTCGCGCAGCGCGAACGGCTTCACCAGGTAGTCGTCGGCGCCGGCGTCCAAGCCGGCGACCCGGTCGTCGACACCCTCGCGCGCGGTCAGCATCAGCACCGGCGTGCGGTCCCCGCCCTCGCGCAAGCGCCGGCACACCTCCAGGCCGTCGATGCGCGGCATCATCACGTCGAGGATCACCACCTCGTAGGGGTCGGTCTCGAGGCGCTCGAGCGCCTGCTGGCCGTCCATGGCTTGGGAGACCTTGTAGTGCTCTAGGGTGAGAGCACGCGCCAGCGCACCCTGTACGGCAGGCTCGTCGTCGACGACGAGAATCCGAGCCGCTTGATCGGCCATCATGAGATTAAAGCGAAGGCCATCACGGGGTAAGGCGGGGTCGCTGGCGGAACACGCCGCGGCGCGGCGGCCCGATCCGGCCGGTCAGCAGGCGCATGACCCTTCTGAGGATACGCCCGAGCCGGACCCCCCCAGCGCCGCCGCCGCGATCTCCGCGCAATCGCGCGCGCTGCGCAACAGCCTGCTGAGCCTCGCGATCTTCTTCGCGCTCGTCGTCGCGCTGCTGCTGGCGGTGCCCGGCTTGCGCGACGCGGCCCACCGCATCGTCCACGCCAAGCCCGGCCTGGTGGTGGGCGGAATCGGCCTCGAGCTGCTCTCGTGCGCAGGCTATGTGCTGCTGTTCTCGCTCGTGTTCGGCATGATCGGCCGCCGGCTGATCTCGCGCCTGTCGCTCTCAGAGCTCGCGGTCAACTCGATCGTCTCGGTCAGCGGCCTCGCCGGCATCGCGCTGGGCGCCTGGGTGCTGCGCACTCGCGGCCTGTCGGTCGAGCGCATCGCCAGGCGTTCCGTGCTGATCTTCGTGCTCACCAGCGCCGTCAACGTGTTCGCGACGCTCGTGATCGGAGCGCTCATGTACGCCGGCCTGCTGCCGGGCTCGCGCAACGCGCTGCTCACGCTCGTCCCCGCGCTCGCCGCCGGTCTGACCATCGCCGGCACGCTCGCCGTCGCGGCGTGGGCGCGTCGCACGGCCGCGCGTAGGGTCCGTCACCACGGGCGCGCCTACGTCGCGCTGACCGCGCTCAGCGGCGGAGTGTTCGGCGCTCTCGCCCTGATCCGCGCGCGCGAGTGGCGCCTGCTCGGCGCGGTCGGCTACTGCCTGTTCGACATCGCCGTCCTGTACGTATGCCTGCTCGCCTTCGGGCCCACGCCATCCTTCTGGGCCGTCGCGATGGCCTACCTGGTCGGCATGCTCGCCAACTCGCTGCCGATCCCCGCCGGCCTGATCGCCGTCGAAGGTGGGCTGTTCGGCATGCTGCTGCTGTTTGGCGTGCGCCCCGGCTCGGCCGTGCTCGCCGCGGTCGTCACCTACCGCGCGATCTCGCTGTGGGTCCCCGCCCTGATCGGCTCGCTCGCGTTCCTGAGCCTGCGCCGCGAGCTGATCCGACTCGACGCCGCGGAGGTCTCAGCCTGAATCCAGCGATGGCGGGTGGAGCATCGGTGCCACGTGGCCGAGCCGGGGCTAGCGCGACGGGTGTTCGATGCCGAGCCGGTGAGCGAACGCCACCGACGCCGCAGCGTGCTGGCAGGCGCGGCCCGGCAGGTGCCGCATCGCCCGTTCCAGGGCGGCTTCCTGGGGCCCCGCCAGGCCGGGGCAGAACACCGGCGCCGGCAGCGGCTCGGCGGCCGAGCCGCTCGCGTTCAGCGGACGCAGCAGGCGCGCCCCCGCGAGCGCATGGGCCGGCGTATCGGAGTACACGTCGATCGCCAGCCGCCCGCTGTACAGCTCGATCGTGCGCCCTTCGTCGTACACCGCGGCCGGCACCCCCCTGATCAGCACGTTGTGCTGCGCTCCGAGCGCGCCGTTGTCGTGCAGCCTGTAGATCGAAGTCGTCACCTGCAGCGGCAGCCGGCACGAGCCGCTGCCGAACACGTTCTTGCCCTGGACGCAGTTGCCGTAGTAGACGCTGTCGCCGATTTCCTTGTTGTAGCCCTTGCGCCCGTCCACCGCCGCCAGCGGCAGGCCGTCGAAGTGACGGCCCACCCAGTAGATCCGGTAGTACGGGAACGTGCGCGCTTCGGCCAGTTCGCCCGACGCCACGAGCCCGGGCGGACCCGAGGCGCAGCCGGTCGCGAGCGTCGCCGCGCAGACTGCAAGCAGCGCCAGGCCCGCGCGCATCATCCGCTCGTGGAGCCCCGATCGCGGGGGCCTAGAGGTCATCGGGGCGTCGGGGCGTCATCATCTGCGCGTGCGGATCGCCGAAGTATTGCGCTCCACAGCTACTTCCGGGTCGATCACGGGTTTACAGAAACGGAGGTCGGGGTCCGGTGGGGTAGCGCATCGGACTCCGACCGAACCGTCCGCCCGCGTTCCGCTGGCGGTCGCGCTCGCGGCGCTCCTGCTGGCCCTGTGGCTCGCGCTCGATCCGCACGCGCCCGACCTGGCCGCACAGGCCTACCGCGTCGCGCTCTATGAACATATCGGCTTCGCCGTCTTCGACGAGCACTGGTACGCCGGGCACGACCTTCCCGGCTATGGCCTGCTGTTCGCGCCGCTCTCGGGGCTGGTCGGGATGCGCGTCCTCGCGGCTGCCACGGCGCTTGCGTCGATCGTCCTGTTCGAAGCGCTCGCGCTGCGCGAGTACGGCACGCGCTGGCCCGTCCGCGCCGGCGCCTGCCTGTTCGCGCTGGCCGCAGTCGGCGATGTCTGGAGCGGACGCCTGACATTCGCGCTCGGCGTCACGTTCGCGCTGGCCTGCGTGTTCGCGCTCTCGCGCCGTCACGCGCTCGTGGCCGGTGTGCTCGCCGCGGTGTGCGCCGCCGCCAGTCCCGTCGCGGGCCTGTTGCTCGTGCTCGCCGCGCTCACCTACGCGCTGTCCGAGCGCGCTCCCCGCGTCCTCGCGCTGGTCGCGCTGCCGGTGGCGCTCGTGCTCGTGCCGCTGCAGCTGCTGTTCTCCGAAGGCGGCTACGAGCCCTACCCGGCTACCTCGTTCGCCGCCACGATCCTCGCCACGCTCGCGTTCCTGTGCGTCCTGCCCTCGCGCGAGCGGCTGCTGCGGCTGGGCGCCGTCGTGTACCTGCTCGCATGCCTGCTGGCGCTCGTGATCCACACGCCGATGGGCAGCAACATCGAGCGCTACGGCGTCCTGCTCGCCGGCCCGCTGCTGCTGTGCGCGCTCGGGCGCGCGGGCAAGCAGGCTCTGGGCGAGGGCAAGGAGGCTCTGGGCGAGGGCAAGGCGGCTCCGGGCAACGAGGCTCCGGGGGAGGCGCACGCGCGCGTGCGCGCACGCGCGCGTGCGCCGCGAACAGCCGCGGGCGTGGCCGTGTGCTTGATCGCCCTCTGGACCGTGTGGGGCCCCGTGCGCGAGACCGCGGCCGAGGCCGGCTCGCCCGGTACGCAGGCGTCCTACTACGTTCCGCTCGAGCGGTTCCTGAGCAGCCACGGCGGCACACTCGAGCGAGTCGAGGTGCCGCTAACGCGCTCGCACTGGGAGGCGGCGCTGCTCGCGCCGAGCGTCTCGCTTGCGCGAGGCTGGGAGAAGCAGCTGGAAGAGCGCTACAACCACGTCCTGCTCGCGCCGGGGCCGACGGCGAGCTCCTACGAGCATTGGCTGCGCGAACAGGCCGTCGCCTACGTCGCGCTGCCCGACGTCCCGCTCGACCCCTCGAGCGCGCGCGAGGGAACGCTGATCCGCGACGGCCTGCCGTTCTTACGGCCGGTGCTCACAACCACGCACTGGCGCGTCTACCAGGTGCTCGGGGCCACGCCGCTGCTGGAAGGGCCCGGCCGGCTGGTCGCGCTGGGGCACACGACGTTCGCGCTCGACGCACGCGCGCGCGGCACGCTGCTGGCCCGGATCCACTACACCCGCTACTTCACCGTGACGGCCGGCGATGCGTGTGTGGCGAGCGCCCCGGGAGGCTGGACGTACGTACGCGCGCGCGCGCCTGGCCGGATCGTCGTGCAGGCGCAGTTCTCGCTCGGGCGGGCACTCGGGCTGGAGGCCGCCTGTCCCGCTGGGCGCGGCGAGTCGAGCACGCGGGCATCGAGCTCGGCGGGATCAGGCTCGGCTCGATCAGGCTCGGCTGGATCGCTCGCGGCGGAGGGCGCCTGCCCGGCCCTGCGCGAGGAATCGGCCGCTCTTGAACCCTCACTGCGGGGCAGGGGCGGGCCGAGGGTGTTCTATTTTTTTTGTGTTGGTGCGCTATGGCATATGCGCGGGCGTCAACCTATGGGCGCAAGGCAGTACAGGCCCGTCGTGCCCGTCAGGTAGATGTCCTGGCCGTCGCTGATCACCGGATCGAACGAGCCGGTGGCCTTCTCGAACACGATCCTTCCGGTCGAGATGCCCAGCCCATAGGTGTGGTGCGTGCCCAGTGCGGCGAAGTAGACGACGCGTCCGATGATCGTGGGCGATCCGGAGATCCGCCCGCCCGTTTCGTACCGCCAGTCGATCTGGCCTGAGCGCGCATTCAACGCATAGAAGGTGCCGCTGTATGAGCCGATGTAGATCGTCGGCCCCAGCCCCGGGGCGCTCGTGACGGCAGGGGAGGAGTAGACATAAGCGCCCGTCTGCACGGCCCAGTCGAGACGGCCGCTGCGCGCGTCGAAGGCATAGACCCGGCCGTCGGTGTTGCCCAGGAACACCCGCCCGTACATGACTGCCGCGGTCGAGTAGAACGTGCCGCTGCCCAGCAGCGCGCCTTCGGAGGCCGTGTCCCACAGCTGCCTGCCCGTGCGCTCGCCGACCGCCTGCACGTGGCCCGAGTAGTCGCCGAAGTACAGAACGCCGTTTGCCAGCGTCGGGCTGGCCTTGACCGCGCCTGAGGCGTGATAGGTCCACATGACGCTGCCGTTGTGGGCGTCGAGCGCGTACACCGTGCCGTCCTGCGTCCCGAAGAAGACCCGGCCGCCGTCGACCATCGGCGAGGACTCGCTCGGGCTGGGCAGAGCGTGTGACCACAGCGGCCTGCCCGTCGCCGCGTCCACGGCGACGATCGCGCCCGCTTCGACTCCCGGCGAGCGCTCGAGCACCGTCGCGTAGACCACGCCGCCGACCGCCGCTGGCGTCGAAGCCGACTGGAAGCCGAGCCGGCGCTGCCACAGCGTGTGGCCGTTGCGCCTGTCGATCGCGCGCAGCACGCCGTCGTCGGCGAGCTGGAAGATGCGCTGGCCGGCGAGCGTCGGGGGGAACTCGAGCAGCGCCTTACCGCCGTAGTGGATCCACACGACCTTGTACGGCGGAAACAGGCGGGCCGACGCCGGGAAGTAGCGCGTGTGGCTCTTCGTGTACCCGTACAGGGGCCAGTTAACGCGTTCGGGTCCGGCTCGCGCGACGCTGGGCGAGGGCTGGTTGACGAAGCGCGCGTGCGGGTTGTAGACGTTGCCCGTGCGCTGGCGCTCGTACAGATATCCCGCGAGCGCGACAGCTGCCAGCAGCGCGACCAGCCCGGCCGCGATCCAGCGCGCGCGCTTGCTCACCGACGGCCGGGGCACGGCCGTATGATCGCGTGCGGCTCAGACGGGCGCGCCGGATGTGGGGGGTGCCGGAGCAGCTCAAGCGAGCGTGTGCCCGGCGACTCAAGCGAGCGTGTGCCCAGCGGCTGCGCCGGGGCTCGCCGGCACCGCCGAAGCGGCGGACGGGAATTGAACCCGCATCATCGCCTTGGAAGGGCGAGGCTCTACCGTTGAGCTACCGCCGCGCGCGCGAACCCACCTCGCAGGGCGGTTCGCCGACGATGACAGTTTGCACAAACCACCTCGCACGCGTCGATCTCGTCGAGGATCGACTGCCAGTTGCGGTTGCGCAGCGCGGCCGCGATGCCGAAGTTCTTATGCCCGAGGTGGTCGAACTCGAGGACCAGGGGGTCGGACTCGCCGCAGTCGGCGCATGGATGCTTGCGGAAGAGCTCGATCAGGTAGGCCGTTCGCTCCTCGATCAGAGTTCGTTTGCGCCGCATGGCGATCGTGACGTAGCGCTCGCGATTTCGGACGTAGTGCGCCCGTTTGTATTCCGCTCTGGACGGACGGCAGTAGTTGTCGCGTTGCCAGCGACCCTTTCGGCGCCAGGCGAAGTCGGAGCTTGGCTTCGCTCGCCTGCAGCGGCCGCAGGTCGTCGTTGAGCTCGATGCCCCAGGCACGAACATATGTTCTCGTAGCGAGCGGACGCTCCCCGTCCGGTGTGTCCGCAGCGTTGGCGTAGAATCGGCTCCACCACGGGGAGTGGCGCAGTCTGGTAGCGCACCCGGCTGGGGGCCGGGCGGTCGCAGGTTCGAATCCTGTCTCCCCGATGCGACAAATCTCCTGGAAATCGGCATTATTTGATTATTTGACGCAAACAGCCAGGCCGAACGAGGTCAGTCAGGTACCAAATCGGTACTATCTCCGGCTCCGTCGCGCGGCTCTACAAGCGATCAGATGGCTGAGCGCCTGAGCCCCGAGCTGCCGCGAGACGTCGTTATTGTCCGTGCGGTGCCACGCTCCCCGTTGTCGCTCATCGAGTTCCCCGCAGACGATCCCGAGCGCGCGCGACGCTTCTGGGCGGAGCTTCTCGGCGTTGAGCTCGAGGCGCGCGAGCACTCAGCGGGAGCTGGCTGGCAAACGCACTCAGGAGTCGTAGCAGTCGGCATCCATGCGCGCGGAGCTGGGCCAGGCGATTCCTTTTCGCTGCCCTACTTCGCGGTGAGCGATATCGTCGCGGCGCTGGACCGGGTCCAGGCACTTGGGGGGACCGTGATCCATCCCGGCGATAGGTGGGCGATCTGCAAGGATTCCGAGGGAAGCCCGTTCGGCCTTGCGAGGGAGCCGCGGCCAGAGTAGGCCGGGGCCGACGTCAAAGAGCGTGCGCCGTTTGGCGCTGCCGCCTGGATTGTGGCCGCCCCGAGCGTCAGCGATGGGGCCGGCCGCACGCGGCGGGCGGGTCTGCCCAACGGCCTGTCGCGGCCGCTGTGCGAGGACTTCGCGCACTGCTTCACCATGCGCAAGCCGCGCGAGCAGTTCTGCCTGTTGATCGTCGACGAGTTCTCCGCGCTCGCGCGCAACTCGGGCATGGCCGCGCGCATCGAGCAGGCCCGCGGATTCAACGTCGCGCTCACACTCGCACCACAGGTCGTACAGGGCATGGGCGAGGAAAACCAGGCCGAACGCATCCTCGGCAGCGTCGAGACCCTCGTCTGCCATCGCGTGAACACCCCCGAGGAGATCGTGACGCTCGCCGGCACCCGCCAACGCCTGGAGTACTCGACCCACTACGGCCCCGATGGCACCACCGGCGAGGGCTCGGGACGCATCCAGCACCAGTTCAAGGTCGACCCCAACAAGGTCAGAGCGCTCGCCCCCGGCGTCGCCTACGTCATCAGCCGCGGGCGCGCGCTGCGCGTCCAGGTGCTCAGGGCACCCGGACGCTTACGGCGAGTTGCCGGCGACCAGTGAGGCGAGTGGCCCCGCCTCCCGCCCGTTCCCGCGGCAGAGACGTCGCGAAGCTCCCCTTCTGACCCTGTCCACGGGCTCGCGCACCCGCTTCGTCCGGCGCGATAACTGTGCTCGCCGCATGTGCGAGCCGGGTCACGAGTAGGCGACTCTCGATGGCGCGCCGACCTGGCCCTGCCGGAGGTCGGGGGGCTAGGGGGGCTAGGGGCGTATGCCGGACCATCTCGCCGCGACGAACCGTCGCCTTTGAGAACGCCACTCGTTGTGCCTGAGTGATGACCATACGGTCTCTCTTTATTCACAAACTGCAACCCGGAAACGGTTTCTTGTTATCGGCGCAATTCGCGACGTTGGACTCTTGACTTGCCCAGTGGGATGTATATGCTGGCGAGTATCTGATCGTCGCCGTCGTGCCCAGCTGGGCACCGACGGAGGAAAAGGACACGGTGGAGGAAAGGATGGGGCCGATGCGTAGGACCAGGTGCTTGAGGATTCTCGCAATTCCATTTCTCGTCGTAGCGCTCCTCGCTTGCGTGTTGACGGAGGCTGCGCAGGCCCTGAAATATTCTGCAGTGCCGCTGATAACCGAATTCTCGACGCCTTGCCAACCTGCCAAAGAAGTCAGCGAAGTGGAATGCCAGGTAATCGTGGAACCACTCGTCAGCGCCAGGGAAAAACAAGGCAGCGGCGAAAACGGTGGGCTCGACCCGGAAAACTTGCAATCGGCCTACAACCTGTCCGCGACGGGCGGGTCTGGCAGGAC
The DNA here is from genome assembly GCA_963713895.1 of uncultured Solirubrobacterales bacterium. GTDB lineage: Bacteria > Actinomycetota > Thermoleophilia > Solirubrobacterales > Solirubrobacteraceae > Palsa-744. The sequence goes on from OY970210.1 coordinate 1,299,542, forward strand.
CGTGGCGATCGTCGACAGCAACAACAATCCATACATCAATGAAGACCTGAAGTCCTATCGCAAGCGCTATCACCTGCCCGAATGCGACGAAGAAAACGGTTGCTTCATCAGGGTCAACCAAAAAGGCGAAGCCGATAACTACCCCGAGGACGAACCGGGCTGGGGAGTGGAGACGACGCTCGACGTCGAGATGGTCTCGGCAGCGTGCCCGGAATGTCGCATCATGCTGGTCGAGGCGGGGGCGCCGGGAATCACGCAGCTCGGGACGAGCAACGAAGAAGCGGTCAGGCTCGGCGGGACGACCGTAAGCAACAGCTGGGGCAGCGCCGGCGAGTTCAGTGAAGAGACTGAATACAACCATTATTTCGACCATCCGGGAACGCCCGCCTTCTTCGCGGGTGGCGACGAAGGCTACGGCGCCAAATACCCGGCGAGCTCGCCCTACGTGGTGGCAGTGGGCGGCACCGAACTGCGGAAAGAACCGTCTAGCTCACGGGGCTGGGAAGAGCTGGTCTGGAACAGGAAAGCCGAAAAAGGGGGCGCTACTGGCAGCGGCTGCAGCAAATACGAGCCGAAGCCCGCCTGGCAGCATGATCCGGCTTGCAGCAAACGCATGGCCAACGACACCGCTGCGGTCGCGACGGAACTGTTGACGTTCGACTCCTACGGCGTGGGAACGGAACACTGGCTCACGGTGGCCGGCACGAGCGCCTCGACGCCGTTCACGGCCGCGGTTGACGCGCGCTCGAGCCGGTACTCGACGAGCCTCGGCGCCGAATCCTTCTACGTGGGCAAAAGCAGCCTGTTCGATGTGGCCCTTGGCAACGACGGCACGTGTACTCCGCCGGCTGAAGACGAATACTTCTGCACGGCTGAGACCGGGTACGACGGCCCGACCGGCAACGGCACGCCCGATGGTCCGCTCGAGTTGGAAGGGTCGCTCGAAGGCGGACCGCGTCCGAGCGTGTGGACGGGCCTGGCCGGCGGTGTCAGTGAATCGCATGCGACCTTGCATGGCACGGTCGATCCGTTGGGCTCGGAAACGAGCTACCAGTTCGAATACGGTCCGACGACAGCCTATGGCTCCAGCGTGCCGGTGCCGGCCGCGAGCGTCGGCTCGGGGTCGAGCAGCGTGGAAGTCTCGCGGACGCTGACCGGCTTGACGGCCGGCACGGAATACCACTACCGCGTGGTGGCGACCAACGCCAATGGTACGATCGACGGCGCCGATCGCACCTTTAGCACGAACGTCTGGCACGTCGGCACCACGGCGAACCTTGGGGAAGTGAAGAAGAGTGACCTGCGCGGCATGTCGTGTGTGTCTTCATCGGCGTGCGTGTCGGTCGGGGAATACGAGAACGTCTATGGTGTGACGGGCACCGTGGCCGAGCAGTGGAACGGGACGCAGTGGCAGGCCCAGGCGACGCCTGCAGTGGAAGGAGCGAAAGAAAGCTATCTGCTGGGTGTCTCCTGCACCTCGTCCAGTACCTGTATCGCCACCGGTGCCGCCGTGAACGGCGAAGGGACCAAGGCGGCGCTGGCCGAGAGCTGGAACGGCAGCGCGTGGACGGTCCAGAAAACGGCGGCCATCAAAGAATCCAAAGGCAGCGTGCTGCGTGCCGTGTCGTGTTCGTCGGCGAGCGCGTGCGAGGCGGTGGGTGAATACGAGACCAGCGCAGGCGCGTGGCTCGCGCTCGCGGAGAGCTGGAATGGCAGCAGCTGGAAACTGAAATCCCCCACAGTCACCGGCGCCACGTCGAGCACGCTACATAGCGTCACATGCCTATCCTCCACATCGTGCACCGCCGTGGGCTGGTATCTGAACAGCTCCGGCAACGACGTGCCCCTGGGGACGCTCTGGAACGGCAGCAAATGGAGCCAGCAGACAACCGCATACCCCACTGAAGCGAAGAACGCATTCCTGACCGGCGTCACGTGTGAATCGATCTGCATGGCGGTGGGCTGGTACGAAAACACCAGCGGAAAGCAGATCGCCCTGGGCGGGATCTTGTTTAGCAGCGAATGGATCCTGCGGGGCGCCCCCGGTCCAAGCGAAGCGAGCAAGACCGTGTTCCAAGGCGTGTCGTGCGCCGCGGGCACGGAATGCGTGGCGACCGGCTCTTACGAAGGCAGTTCGGGCGGACCTCAGGCTCTGGTCGAGCGGTGGACCGGCAGCGAATGGGAAGTGCGCACGGCTCCCGCCATCTCCGGCGCGAGGACAAGCGAACTGCAAGCAGTGTCGTGCAGCTCCTCGTGGTGCGATGCCGCCGGAAGCTATGAAGGCGCCGAAGGCGGACCGCAGGCGGTCATCGAGGGCGGCACCAGCCTCGAATGGCACGTCGCTAGCGCGGCCGACCTCGGCGAAGTGAAGAAGAGCGACCTACGGAGCATCTCGTGTGTGTCTTCGTCGGCTTGTGTCGCGGTCGGCGAATACGAGAACGTGTACGGTGTGACCGACACGGTGGCTGAGCAGTGGAACGGGACGCAGTGGCAGGTGTCGGTGACGCCTGCGGTGGAAGGCGCGAAGGAAAGCTATCTGCTGGGTGTCTCCTGCACCTCGGCCAGTGCCTGTATCGCCACCGGCGCCGCCGTGAACGGTGAAGGGGCCAAGGAGGCGTTGGCCGAGAGCTGGAACGGCAGCGCGTGGACGATCCAGAAAACGGCGGCCATCAAAGAATCTAAAGGCAGCGTGCTGCGTTCGGTGTCGTGTTCGTCGGCGAGCGCCTGCGAGGCGGTGGGTGAATACGAGACCAGCGCAGGCGCCTGGCTCGCGCTCGCGGAGAGCTGGAATGGCAGCAGCTGGAAACTGAAATCCCCCACGATAACCGGCGCCCTCTCGAGCACCCTGCGCGGCGTCTCGTGCCTGACGGAAGGCACATGGTGCACGGCGGTGGGCTGGTATCAGAACAGCTCCGGGCAGGACGTGGCCGCCAGCGAGAGCTGGGACGGCAAAAAATGGACGGCGCAGAGAGTCGTTTTCCCGGCCGAAAGCAAGAACAGCTTCCTCAACGGAGTCTCATGCACCGGCAACGAAAAATGCCTGGCCGTAGGATGGAACGAAAACAACGAAGGCACGCAAAGCACGTTTGCCCAACGCATGCTGTTCGAATCGTACACGGAAACGGGCGAATGGACCACAGAAGCAGACGCGTGGGAACTCGAACCCACGCCGCAGGTCCCAGGGGCAAAGGCCGACCGGTTCGAAGGGTTGTACTGCGTGCCGTCACCCTCGGTATCCACAAAACACTGCGCCGCCGTGGGCAGCCAAGAAACCACCGAAGGCGACAAGCTGCCTCTGGCGGAGGGCTGGACTGCCGGGTGGGAGCTTGTATACGGCGTCCCCGGCCAGTGGAACATCGAGCCGACCTCTGCCCCCAGTGGCGCCTCGGCAAGCGAACTGCAAAGCGTGTGGTGCGAATCAGCGACTACCTGCGACGCTACGGGAGCCTACGCGAACGGCGAAGGCACGCCGCTCGCGCTGGAAGAGAAGCTCTGAGGCAGACCACGGGGCGCAGGAAACGCGAGGAGGACGAAGACTAAAGGAGCAGTGGGGAAACCATGAAACACATGAAAAGATTGGCAATCTATACGCTGTCGATGTTCGCGCTCGGTACGATCGGCGTGACGGCGGCGCAGGCGGAAAAAATCGAGTGGGGCGTATGCTACGAAGTACCGACTCACTGGGGCGGAAAGTACTCCGACTCTGGCTGCACCAAAGAGGCTGTGCACAAGAGCGGCGCATACGAATGGGCGTCGCGTAAGCCGGAATCGGTCGAAGTCCTCGATATGCGCACGGAAGGCGCAGTCGCGTTCGAAACAGCTGCGGGCGAGAAGATCACATGCAGCAAGATCAGCAGCCACAACATTACTTACCTCCCCTACAAGGACGCCGAAAGCACGACGCCGCACTGGTGGTTCGAAGGGTGCGAATCCGAAGGGCAGCCGTGCCGTTCCACTAACCAGGCTAACCTGTCGGGCGAAATCGACAATTTGCCGGCGTGGTACGAAAGAAACAGTTGGGCGTTCAAGCTCGGATTCGTCTCCGACGCCGAACCCGCGAATCCCGTGGTGGGGCTCCAGTACACAGTTCAGAACAAGGGAGAATTTCTGTTCGAACCGATCAGCTGCGAAGGAGAACAAGGCAAAGCCTTCAATATGCGGATCGGAGCAGCGAAGGGCAAGGCCTCGTGGATTGCGACGATTGGGCCGGTGAACACGATGACCCACGAACTGACCGAGACCTACAGCGAGAGCGCTCCCGGCGTCCAGAGCCCGGCCGGCTTTGAAGGCAAGAAGGCGGGCCACCTCGAAAATTGGGTGCCTGGCGAGCAGCACTGGGAACCGGTCGCGATCGTCGCCACGTTTCAAGACGAAGCAGAAGGGGATATCGAGATCAAAGCCACCAGGTAGCAGAGAGCGAAGCCCCAGTGCAGGTTTTAGTGACTTCTCGTGGAGAGCGCGAGGAGGGAGGTGTGTTTCTGTCCGACGTGAACGCCTGATTCCCTGGAAATAAGCGGTTTTATGAGTAAAGAGAGTCCGAGTCTCGACGTTCGCGCGCTGTCGCGCCATACGACCCGCTCGGACTGACACGCGCCCGCAAGCGCCTGGCGTACGCGTCGAGCTCGAAGCCGCGGGCCCGTGGTGTGCCCCAAGCGGTCGCCGCGGCGTTTCTGGCGGTTTGCGCCTCGTCATACTGTCGGTTGCCTGACGATTCGTAGACCAGCCGAGGTCGCGACAAGCCTCACGCATCGGTGCGGCGAGCTGCGCTTGGACCGTCGTGGCGCCGCGCGAGCGTAGGCGCAATCATGTCGATCCCGGTCGGGCCGATGATCCCGGTGCCGGTCCGCGAACTTCCCGCATGCCGCGGGGCGCGTGATGCCAGTCAAGTGCTCACAGCGCTCAGCGTGCAAGCGATTTGCCTGAGCCCGTGAGGTACTCGGAGCACCTCCTGGCAAGGAATGTCCCACGTGTGCGCGTCGTGTCGGAGAAGGAGGTACGTACCCTTCCGTTCTGAGCAAGGAGACCGCCATGCTCCGTCCAGTCACGCGCTTGCTGTCCTCGCTTCCCGTCCACGCCCTCTACGTCGCGACCCTGCTGATCGAAACGCCCGTGATCCTCGCGCGCTGGCTGTTGGCGCTCGCCGCCGCGGCGCTGCTGATGCTCATGCTCCACCACTCGACCGCCGGTGCTGGCGGGCTCGCACAGCTCGTGTGGATCCCCTCCGCCTGGTCGATCTTTGCGCTGATCACTCCTTTCGGCGGCGGCCGGTGGTGGAAGCAGAACCTCGGCGGACGCCAGCCCTCAGAGCGCGAGCAGACCACCTACGCTGACGCGCTCGAGCTGTTGCGCGGCCACACGCTCATGCCGCTGCGCGAGCCCGCGGGCTGGTTCGTGCTCGACACCCCGCAACCCGACGCCGCGGTCTGCGGCAGCACGCTGATGCTCTCGCGCGGCCTGTTGGAAAGCGAGCACCTGCCCGCCGTGCTGGCGCACGAGCTCGGGCATCTGGGCAGCGACGGCAGGCTCACCGCCGCGCTGAACCGCCTCGTCATCCATCCCCCGCCGCGAGTGGCGGAGTCCGAGCGGAGTAGGCACCCGACGTTCGTCCTCGCAAACGACAGTTTCCTACTCACGGTGACGCTCGTCGGTGTGCTGCTTTGGCTTCTGCGTAAGGTGGTTGGGTTCGCCAAAGGTGGTTTCGGGCTGCGTCTCACCGCGCCGTTCTGGGGCTCCTACTGGCGCGAACGCGAGTACGCCGCCGACCGGCACGCCGCCGGCCTCGGACAGGCCGAAGAGCTCGCCGAGTTCCTCGAAGTACACGCCCTCATACACGATCACCCTGTCCCGTTCGTGTGGCTGACCGAACACACCCACCCGCCGACCGAGCTTCGGATCGACAAGCTCAGGAAAGCCGCAGGACACAGGTCGCCGCCGTTGCCCGAGAACCCCGCTATCCGACCGCTGACCGCGTGAGAGGAACGCTGCGATGCGACCGCGGAGTACGACCGGTGTGGGCGCCGCAGCGCGGCTGCGCGCGGGTGCCGCACGCATGCTGCAACGCGACCGCGGCATAGCCGACACGAGCGGCTTCACGTCGCTGATCGACGCCAAGGCGGCGGCACGTCTGCTCGGGGTGCCGCACACATGGCTGCTGGCGCAGGCTCGCGTCGGACAGATCCCCCACCACCGGCTCGGCCACTACGTTCGCTTCAACCCCGAGGACCTCTCCCGCTGGCTCGCCGAGACTCGTTGCGGTCCCGGGACCGGTGCAGGGCATCGACCGCGGTGATCGCAGTCGGGCCAGACGCCCGAACGCTGCGGCGTTCGGCTCGGACGTCGCCGGCGGCGCCGACATTGAGGGGCACCGAGGGGGTGCGCGTGTTGCGTCTCGATCGACGCCGGTGAGCGGTTGGCTTCAGTATCACGACCTTCGGTGTGAGTGACGAAACGGCGGAGACCGCCAACCGCGACGAACGCTTACGGCCGTGAGCCCTGGACGCGAGTGGAGGTTTCTGGGAGGCCGGCTCCGATCTGGTGTCGCTGGCGGTTATGCTTGCAAGACTTGCAAAGCTTGCAGCACGTGCGCTACAATCCGCTCGATGGCCGCCACCCAGACATCCGCGCGAGCCGATGCCGTTCGCACGCTGCCGACCTACCAGGAAGCTGCCGAGCTGATCGAACTCCATCCTTCGGGCATCACGCGCGCTGTCGCGCGGCTCGGCATCGAACCCCAGCTCTGGGGCGGGGTCGAGAAGCACCTGCAGGTGACCGACGTGCTGAAGATCGCCGCGCAGGCTCGTCGCGCCTCAGTCGAAGAGGTCGCCGGCGGGCTGCTCGAGCGTGCATCGGCCGATCCCGCACGCCAGGACGCAGTTCGCGCCGAGATCGACCGCTACTTTGCCGAGGTCCATCGGCCCGCCCGGCCAGCCTCGCAGGACGCGTTCCTAGCGGAGCTGCGCGAGGCGCTGCCCGGAAGGTACGCCAAGCAGGCCGAGCGCATCTACCGGCGCTACGTCGAGAGCTCGTAATAGTCGCGGCCGGCGTATCCGCCGTGCTTGTGCGACGGGCCTCTCCGTAGGCCGAGCGTTCGCAGCTCCACGGGCGTGAGCACGATCGCGCGATCGGCGACCATGCCGATACGGCCTCGCTTTACGGTCCGTCGGTCGATCGCGGCTACGACCAGCAGCAGATACCAGAGCATCACCATGTACTCGCCGCGCATCGCTCCCGCGGCGTCGTCTCGAACCGCCACACTCGTGATCAGGTGTGGCCGCAAGCGTTTTCTGCGGCTGCGCCCGCGTGCCGCCTGCTCGGTCGGCCCCGGCTCGAAGTGCCACGCCAGCACGGCCGCGACATGGCCCGCGTCGAGATCGCGCACGAGTAGCCGACGTCCCTTGCTGGCATCCGCGCCGTGAAACTCCTCGAGCGCGTCGCTTGGCGCCGGAAAGCCATAGAGGTGGGGCGGCTTGGCCGTCAGCAGCCGCCAGCGGGCCTCCCGATCGGCGTCGTCATCGTCGGTCTCGACGGTGGCGCGGGCCGGCGCGAGCGACGGCAGCAGGCGGTCGATGTGCACAACGGTCTGCGGGTCGCCGTCCCAGCGCGCCTGGGAGATCGTCAGACAGTCCGCGAGCTCCTCGACGAGCTCGCCGCGGCGCGGCAGCAGGCGCCCGATCGCATCTCGCAGCTCCATCGGCGGCTAAGTTCGCCGCCTCAGCGTCTGCGCCTGCTCCGCGCACCGGGCTGCGGTTCACGGCGCCTGTGTCCGCGAACGGGTGGCGGCACCATCGGTCCGCGACGGTCGGATGCGAACGCCTGATCGATCGTATCGGCCTCGTGGTCGGAGGGCTGGTAGTGCGCGTAGACCTGGGTGGTCTTCGCATCGGCGTGGCCCAGCCAGTGCTGGAGCGTGCGCATCGGCACGCCCGCTCCGGCCATGCGTGTGCCGAACGTGTGGCGCAGCTCGTGAAAGGTGATCTCGCGCACGCCGGCGCGCTTGATCGCTTTCTTGAACCTGCGCGTGAGCTTGGCGCGGTCCAGCGGGTTGCCGGTCTGCGGATGGCAGAACACGAGGTCCTTGTCGGCGGCGTAGGGGGACCGTGCGCGCAGCTCGCGAAGCTCGTGCGATACGCGCTCGGCGAGCGGGACCGAGCGTCCCGAGCCCTCGGACTTCGGATCGCCGAACTCGCCGCGCACGTACGGCGAGACGACGCGCACTTTCCTGGCCGCGAAGTCGATGTCTCGCCAGCGCAGACCCAGCAACTCTCCCTGGCGCAGCCCGGTCATCGCCGCCGTCAAGTACAGGGTCCTCTCGACGCCGCCAAACGCGTCCGGCGGGGATGGCGTCGCGAGCAGCCGCTCAAGTTCGTCCTGGTCGAGAAACTTGATGCGCGTCTCGGCCTTCCTGATCACCGGCCGCTCGGCCAGTTTGACCGGGTTGCTCTGGCACCACCCGCGCCGCAGGCCGAGCTCGAACACCGAGTGGATCGTGTTCAAGTGGTTGCGGACCGTCTTGATCGCCAGCGTCTTGCGCTTGACCAGGATGTAGCGCTCGATGTCCCGCGGGGGTGATCTGCGCGAGCTGCTTGCCCCCAAAGAACGGCTCGATGTGGTTGCGCAGGTCCGCGGCGACCGTGAGGCGATGGGACTTCTTGCGCCCGCGCAGCTCGAGCATCCGCACGAGTTCGGCGCCCGCGTCTGCCATCGTCACGCGCCGAGCGGTCGCGGGGGCGAGCCTCTCGGCCTCGCGCAGGCGTGCGAACTCCTTCTCGGCCTGCGCCTTCGTCAGACCGTCGCTCGATCCGGTGGTGCGCACGGCGCCGATCCGGCGTTTGACTCGCCGCTCGTCCGCGCCGTACCAGGAGCCGATCCAGGAGCGGCCAACCTGCCGCAGCGATCCTGTTCCGTAGTGTCTGCGAGCCATGATTCCATCCGTTCCGCTCGCCGCCCGGGTGCCGGCCGGGAGGTTTTTCGAGATTGATATTCGGCGATCTGGACTTTGCCGCCCAAATCGCGCGGTTCCAATACGGTACCAATTTGAGCGGATGTAAGGAAATTCGAGACCACCAAAAACGGCTTTCCCATGCTGGTTTTGTGCCTGAGCGCACCCGTACCAATCAGGCTGGGGGCCGGGCGGTCCAGGTTCGAATCCTGTCTCCCCGATACCTTCGCTCCTGCGAAGGCCAGCGAACAAAGGAGAAAACGCACGAAAACACTGGCTGCGCGGTAGAGCCGGTCCACGGTCGGTAATTTCGCGCAGAACCCGAGCCCGGATGACGGACAACGAGGACCGAAGTGACCCAGGCAAATGCCGCCCAGCTGAAAGCCGAGCTCGACGCCGGGGAGGAGATCCTGCGTACGGCAACGCTCGCCCGCCTCGCCTATGACGGAGTCGACGGCACGCCGCGCGTGATCCCGATCGGCTTCCTCTGGACCGGCCAGGCGGTGGTCGTCGCCACGCACCCGACCGCGCCGAAGTTCGCGGCGCTCCGCGCCCGGCCGCGGGTGGCGCTGACGATCGACACCCCGCGCCCGGCGCGCTCCCTGCTGCTGCGCGGCGAGGCCGAGATCGAGGTCGTCAACGGCCCGGTGCCGGAGTACCTCGAGGCAGCGGCGAAGTCGATGGAGGGCGAGGAGCTCGCCGCCTTCGAAGCGGCCTGCCGCGAAACCTACGACCAGATGGCGCGGATCAGCATCGTCCCCGACTGGGCCCGTTACTTCGACTTCGGCGCCGGCCGCTTCCCAGGCTTCCTCCGCGAGCTGACCTCCAAGGACTGAGGCGCGAGCGGCCCGGCCCTCCTCCCAGCGCCAGTCGCGTTCGCCGAGCTGAGCGCCGTGCAGCGCGAGAGTAAGCTTGTCCTCGTGCCTGGTTGACGTTGACCGCTTGCCTATGCGGCGTACCCTCGTCCGCCTCCCTGGCGGTGCATTGCTGGACGCCCGTAATGCACCACTGACGACAGAGAGGACGGGTCACTGATGGTCGAGGACGGCGATCTCAGGCTGCCTGGGAGGTGTGCAGTCCCGCGGCGTCGAGCGGTGCGCCGGCGAGCTGCCCGCCCCAGCACTGCTCGGCCGCGACCCTCCGGCGCGGGTTGCGGATGCCGGCGGCGCCGATCAGGCCGCCGGCGATCACGAGTGCGCTGGCCACACCGACGCCCAGGCGGAAGGCGTTGACCGAGGCCCCGTCCGAGGCGGTCACGATCGCTCTCGCCTGGCGCGGCGGGACGCCGGCGACCGACGGTCGGCCGAGCGTGAGCCGCTTGGCTTCCGCGACGGCGGCGTGACCCCGCGGAGTCAGCGGCTGGCCGGCCAGGTGGCGATCGAGCGATGAGCTGAACTGCGCCGCGACCAGCGCACCGATCGCCACCGTCGCGATCAGCCCGGCCACGCGCGCCACGGCGTTGTTGATCGCCGAGCCGATGCCCGCCTCCTCCTGACTGACGCCGGCGAGGATCGCGGCGGTGAGCGGCGCCACCGTTATCGAAAGGCCCAACGAGAACAGCAGGATCGCCGGGAGCACCTCGGTCAAGTAGTCCACGTGCACTCCGACCGTGAGCAGCATGAGCATGCCGCCCCCGGCCACCAGGGGGCCGCCGCCCATGAACCAGCGCGGGCCGAGCCGATCGGCGAGCGCGCCGAAGCGCGAGGAGAGCGCGAACATGACGAGGCTCTCTGGCAGTAGCGCCAATCCGCTCTTCAGCGGCGAGTAGCCGGCCACCTGCTGCAGGTACAGCGTGAGGAAGAAGAACAGCGCCGACAGGCCGCCGTACAGAGCCAGCGTCTCGACGTTGCCGACCGCGAAGTTGCGGCTCTTGAACAGGTCGAGCCTGAGCATCGGGTCGCTGGCCCGCGACTCGTAGACCAGGAAGGCCACGAACAGGAGCACCCCGGCCGCCAGCGAGCCGCTCACCGCCGGGCTGGACCAACCCAGGCGCGGCTGCTCGATCAACGCGAACACCGAACCGCCGAGGCCCAACACGCACAACACCGCGCCGATAACGTCGACCCTGCGCCGCGGTCCCCCGGGCTTGGCCGCGGGGACCGCTTTGAGGATCAGCCACAGGCAGGCGGTCACGAGCGGCAGATTGATCACGAAGATCCACCGCCACGACGCGATGTTCAAGATCGCGCCGGCGACCAGCGGACCGAGCGCGCCGGCGATCGTTCCCCACGCCGTCCAGGTCCCGATCGCCGGGCCGCGCTCCTGCTGGGGAAACGTGGCGATGATCACCGCCAGCGAGCTGGGGGTGAGCAGCGCGCCCGCCACCCCCTGTAGCGCCCGGAAGGCGATCAGCGTCCCGATCGACGGCGCGATCGCGCACAGCAGAGAGGTTGCGCCGAACCCGGCCACGCCCGTCGCGAACACCCGCCGCTCCCCGAAGATGTCGCCCAGCGACCCGCCCAGGAGGATCAACGACCCGAGCGTCAGCAGGTAGGCATTGCTCACCCACTGCTGGCCCGCCAGCCCCCCGCCGAGGCTGCGCTGGATCGAAGGCAGCGCAACGCTCACAGAGCTCGTGTCGAGAATCGCGATGCTCGAGCCGAGGATCGTCGCCACCAGCGTCAGCCGCTTGATCGACGCCGCCGACCCCCGATCGGCGGACAGCGACGAGGTCGATCCAGTCATCGGCGCGGAGGTTATGCCTGGCAGCGGCCTACCGTCGGTGCCCGCACTCCGAACCGGCCGGTCGAGGTCTGGGCACGCCGCACGGCCGGGCCAGGAAGCGGAACACCGCGACCGGTGAGACGCTCCCGCACGCGGATGCGCGTGCGCCGCCGGCGTCGGTGATCCCGGGCGCTTGAGCGGCGAAGTTGCGCGCCGACCCCGGCGCAGTTGGCGTTGGTGGCAGCTAGCCTCCCGGCTGGGGTGCGCCAAGGGCTGAGCCCGGTGGCGGCGGGAGCAGGGATTGACACGATCGCGGCGGCAGTAGCCGCGGCCACCGGCCGATCGAGCACAGTCGCGCGAGCGGCCTAGTGTCGTGATTCGTTAATTCGGGTGCAATAGGAGCCGATCGAGTTGACGATCTGTTCGGCGGTCTTTGTCCAAAGATGAACGGGCGTGGTCGGGCACGGCCTGGCCGATCGTGATCAGGAACACTGGCCGGAGCGAGGAGGCTGAGGATTTGGTCGTAGCCTGCGGCGCGAGGGTGCGCGACTGCAGCGAGTCTGTCGTCGTCCTGGGAAAGCTGGTGCTGTATGCGCCTGATCGCCCAGCGTTGCCCCCGAGGTGGTCTTGTTGGTCCTGCCGGGGAATGCGTTTGCGGCTGCCTCGGCGAACACGCCAGTTGGGACGACGCCACCGGCGACCATCCCGCGATCGCTTCGGTGAAGCTGGCGCAGCGCGGCGTCGCGCGTGTGGGTTGTGTGAATCGGCATCGCCACTCAATGGTGGTGGTGAAACAGGCCTGTGTTGTTTAGCCACGGACCGAACTCCGGGATCACGAGGATCGCTAGCACAACCCCCGCCACGAGGGCGCCGCTGAGCGCCAGCATCCGGCCCGCGCGGCCGGTGACATCGCCGCTGAGGTCCTCATGGTCGTAGGCCGCGTAGCGGCTGTAGTCCGCACGCAGCACCGCCGGCATCGAGGGCAGGTGCCCGATCACGTGGACCGCCATGAACGCGAGCCATACGAAGAAGCTGTCCTTGTGGATCGGGAACCATGTTGCGCGCGCCGAGGGCCCGACAAACAGAAGCACGACGCCGCTGACGAACACCGCCAGAGTGGAGATCACAACCATGGGCGCGATCACGCGCAACGGCCACTCCGGCGGCCCCTCTTCCCGGTAGCGGCGGTTGCCTGTGTAGTAGCGCACGAAGCGATAGCCCGCGCTCGACATCTTCAACAGCACCGGGGGAATCAGCAGCATCCCCACGAACAGGTGCTCCGACAGCAGCGAGTGTATGCGCAGGATCGTCAAGCCGATCACGGCCAGCAGGACGATCAGCGTGGCTCCCGTGACGGTCGTGAGGCGCTCGTTGCCGCTCGTTCCGCCGCCCGTCAGCCGCTGGGAGCGCGCGTGTGATTTGACGCGAGCCTCGGCTGCGAGCGCCGTCTCATCGCTGGTAGCCATCGACCGCAGTGTGCGAATCCTGCCTAAGACGCGGATAACCACTTGATGAGAAAACTCATTTTTTAGGAACGCCTGGAAGGAGAGGCGCCTACCGCGGGCCTTATCCTTCATGGCATCGGAACGGCCGCGCGACTCACCTCCTGACAGCGCGCTAGCTGCGCCGGCTAATCGAGCCGGCGTCGAAGCCGAGGCCTGTTGCGAGGGGGCCAGGGCGCTGCCGACGGCGTCAGCCTCTTCGCGAGTCGCCGTTTCTCGCTCGACCGGGTCCCACCCGGGACGCTCCGACCCAACTCCGACCGCCTCGCCCGGGCGCGCAGTAGTGTTGAGCCCCGGTCACACAAATATCCTCCGCGCAAGCTGCGACGGCGGCCTGTTCTGCGCGCCGGCCGCCGCCTGTGTCGCGTGTGCGGGCGCCATGGCGAGTGAGCATGGTCGTTGCGCTCTTGCTACTTGGCGCCGCCGTCCCCGCCAAGGCCGAGCAAGCCGTCGGCTCGTCGCTCAGCACGCTCACGGCGACCGCCGCGGAGCCACTCGCCTGCGAGCGCGAACTGCGCCTGACGATGGCCCTGATGACAGCCGGGATGGCGTACATGTTCGCGGCGATGTAGCTGCTGATGTGACGCTCCGACGACCACCGTCACACAGACAACGTCCCCGGCTCCCGCCCCCAGCGGGGGCCGGACGACGCCCGCCAACTCCTGTGCGGTACGGCAGGCGAGGAAGAAAACGGCTAGTTCGCGAGCCGGCTATCCGGTGGCCGGTCCGGCCAGCGCGGCACTCTGTTTGCGCCTCCTGGAGGCAGTGAAACCAGGAAGCTCGAGCTCGATCCTCGTGCCGCCTTCGGGCCGGTGGCCCACGGCGACGCGCCCGCCGTGCGCCTCGGTGATCGCGCGCACGATCGCGAGCCCGAGCCCCGAACCGCCGGAGGCGCGGTCACGGGCCGCGTCGGTGCGGTGGAAGCGATCGAAGACGCGCTCGCGCTCCTGCACGGGGATGCCTGGCCCGTCGTCTTCGATCACGAATTTCAGGCGATCCGCGCCCTCGCGCTGGACTTCCAGTCGTACCAGCCCCTCGCCGGTGGCGGTGTGCGCGATCGCGTTTGAGAGCAGGTTCCGCAGCGCCTGGGTGAAGCGATCGGGGTCGGCTCTCACAGTACCAGCGGGGACAGGGCCGAGCTCAAAGCGCCGGTCGGCCACTAGGCTCATACCGTCCCATAGCTCGCGCACGTAGGGCTCGAGCTCGATCAGCTCGACGCGCAGGAACTGTGTCTGCTCGGCTTTGGCCAGCAGCAGCAGGTCATCGACAAGGCGACTCATCCGGGCGATCTCGGCTCGCACGAGACTCTCTACGCGACGCACCTCATCGCCCGGGGGGTTCGTCTGAGATGCGAGCACCTCGAGCTGCCCCCCGATCACCGTCAGGGGCGTGCGCAGCTCGTGCGACGCGTCGGCGATGAACGCTCGCTGACCGGCGAACGCCTCGGTCAAGCGGTCGAGCATGTGGTTGAAGGCATCGGCGAGCACGCGCATCTCGCCCCCCTGATTCTTCACGTCGTGGATGCGCGGATACAGATCGCCCGCGTCCACCTGAGCCGCCACGGCCGCCATGCGGCGCAACGGACGCGACACGCGGGTACCGATCAGGAACGCGGCCAGCAGCGCCCCGACGAGCGTCAGGATGCCCGCGAGGATGAACGCGCGTGCCACACCGCTTTGAGCATGGGCAACCGGGAGCAACGGCTCGCCCACGCCCACAGTAACCCGTGGCCCACCGGGTATCTGCGTCGTGTGCTTGAGCAGGCGCAGATCGCCGACGTCGGGCAGCAGCAAGGTCGAGGATCCATCGTGCACAGTCACCAGCTGCGCTGAGAGGCGGTTCTCTTGTGCTTGGACGGCTGGACTCTCATCTTCGTCGGGCGTCGCTTGGGCGAAGAGCTCGGGGTTGTTGGTGCTCGTTCCCACCCCCGGGACGATCACGAATAGCAAGGTCGAGCTCGCGCTGAAGGGCTGCGCGCGCACGTAGTGCGTGGCCGCCTGCGCTACCTGACGGGGGGAACGCGCGCCCGAGGAAGCGAGGGTTCGCGACAGCTCGCTCGCGTCGCCCGCGATCTCGTGGTCAATCTGGTGACGTAGCTGGGTTCCCGTCCCTCGATAGACCGCCACAAAAGTGATCCCGGTGCAGATCAGCATCACCGCTGCCACCCATGCCGCCAGGCGCCAGCGCAATCCGATCGTGCTCAAGCGCTCGTGCAGGTTCGCGCGTGTAACCCTCCTTGATGTCGGCGTGGACGCCGGTTGGCTAGGCGCCATCGCCCAAGCGGTAGCCGACGGTGCGCACCGTGAAGATCGGAGCCGGGTCGCTGTGGCGCTTTAGCTTGCGTCTGAGATAGCCAATGTAGACATCCACGATGTTGGTGTTGGGGTCGTGCTCGTAACCCCATACCGCGCTGAGGATCCGCTCCCGTGAGAGCACGTGTCCGCGGTGGCGCAGCAGATACACCAGCAGCTCAAACTCGGTCGTCGACAACCGCACCAGCTCCGCGCCGCGACGCACCTCGCGCGTCAGCAGGTCCACCTCGATGTCGCCGAAGCACAGCGTACCGACTGTGTTCTGTGCCGCCAAACGCAGGTGAACTCTAACTCTGGCAACGAGCTCAGCCAGCGAGAAGGGCTTGACCAGATAGTCAACCGCACCCCCGTTCAGCCCTGTAACGCGATCCTCAATCTCGCCGCGGGCGGTTAGCACGATCACAGGAACGTTCGGCTTGGCTTGGCGCAGAGAGGCGAGGATCTCGAGTCCCCCCCGGCCGGGGAGCATCAGGTCCAACACGATCAAGTCGAAGCTGTCGTGCAGGGCTCGCCGCTCACCCTCGATTCCGTCCAGCTCGGCTCGGACGGCAAAGCCCTCGGCCCGAAGGCCCCGTCGCACGAAATCGACGATCCCGGGCTCGTCCTCGATCAGCAGGATCGCCGGTGACGTCGCCTGCTGCTCGACACTCTCGCGAGAAGGCACCATCACGCCAGGATAGACCTAGAAAACGGAAGCGTTTCGAGGTAGCGGCAATTCAATGAAATCTCTCATCGTTCGTTACCCAGCCCTTCGTTGACGCCCACAGACTCTCCAAGATGACCGTCGATAATCAGACGACAGCGACCGGGCAACGCGAACACGCCGTGCCAAATCCCTGAACCAGCGGGTCCGTTCAGGACCTCGTTGTCGCCGGGTCGCAGCATCCCGCTTGAGCCGGAGTTCGCCTGCTCAGCGCAGCGACTGTCGGCGCTTGATCAGAAGCGCGAGGGTTGGGCACGCGGCCGTCGCTCGCTGGGCGTGCTCGAGCAGCCCGGGTGGGATGGGACGTTCATCGATAATGGGGTAGCCCCAGTCGTCGAGCGCGATCATCTCGGGCAGCAGCTCGGCGCAGAGGCCGTGAGCGTCGCAGGCGATCGGGTTGACGCGCAGGTGGCTGCTCATCGGCTCACGTTGTCGCCGGGGCGCGAGCGTGCCGGCAGCGGCAGCTCGGGGGGCCGTGCGCACGCAGCGCACGGCCCGTGGCGGGCGTGCTCGGCGAGCTCCTCGGCGAACACGTCCAGTGCACTCGAGACAAAGCGGACCGCGCCGTCGGGGTGCGCACAGGCGCCGCGGCGCTCGACCATCGAGGCCCAGCGGGCGATGTGCCGCTCGGTCCCGGACGGGGCGGCTCCAGTCGCGAGCTGCTCGACGGAGCTCGCGATCGCGTTCAGTCCGTGCACGCACGGTCCGCATTGCCCGGCCGTCTGCGCGGCGAGCCAGCGCGTGACCCGCGCAGTCTCGGTGACGCCGCACGCATCCGCGGACAACGCCAGCACTATGCCGGGGCCGAGCCCCGTGCCGTGGGGCGCGAGCTGCTCCGCCGATAGGGCGAGCGTGCCGGCGAGCGACCCCGGTAGCCAGGTGCCGGAGTATCCGCCGAGCAGCAGCGCCCTGATCTCGCTCGTCGCGCCTCCGGCAACGTCGATCAGGTCTGTCAGCGCCGTGCCGAGCTCGATCTCATAGACGCCCGGATAGGCGACCGCGCCGGAGAGCGTCAGGAGCGTCGAGCCCGGCTCGCCGGCGGTTCCCAGTTCACGGAACCAGGCGGAGCCGTTGCGCGCGATCAGCGCGATATGGGCGAGCGTCTCGACATTGTTGACGAGCGTCGGGCGTCGCTGCACACCGCGCTCAAAGGGCATTGGGGGCGTCAGCGTGGGCACGCCGGGGCCGCCGTTGAGGTGGCTGACGAGCGCCGACTCCTCGCCTGCGAGGTAACGGTCTGGCACGAGGGCGAGGCGTATCGCCAGTGCGTCATGTCGCTCTCGCTCGCGTTCTCGTAGGGCCTGGGTGAGGCTGTCGCGCGAGGTGCTCGCCGAGTGCGGAACGCAGACGATGAGCTCGCTGGCGCCGACCGCGGCCGCCGCCAGCAATCCCCCGTCGAGCACGAGGTGTGGAAGCGCGCCCAACAGCAGCCCGTCCTTGAGGCTGGCCGGCTCGCCCTCGGCCCCGTTTGCGACCACGACCCCTCGGCGTCGTGCCGTGGCGACCGCGCGCATCTTGGCCGCCGTGGGAAAAGCGCCGCCCCCGCGACCCCGAAGCCCCGCATGCTCGATGCTCTCGACGAGCCCAGCGGCGTCGTGTCGCTTGTGATGTCTGCCGTGGCCAGCCGGGATCTCGCCGTGGATCGCCAGATGCTCGCGCAGGCTCATATGGCCGTCGACAGCGGCGCCGCTCAGCAGGCGCGGCAGAACGGCACGATCGACCAGTACGCTCATTTCCGGGAGCCCCGAGGCAGTATGGAAGTGGGCGTGCCCGAGCGACGGGCCCATCCTTCTCCGAGCGGCCCACCGGGAAGCCACAGCACCAGGAACAGCGCGAAGGCGGCCGTCCCGCCAAGCGCCCAAACGCGGATCCGCGCATCCTCCGGCCAGCCGGTGGTCGCGCGCACGCTGACGGCGATCGCCACCGCGACAACACACACTGCGGTCACCGCCAGCAGCCACGTGCTTTTGACGTCGCTGCCGGTACCGAGGTCGTGTAGCAGCGCGATCGGCCAGCATGCATACGCCAGCCAGTGCGTGACCCGCCAGGCGCGATGGCCCAGGCGCTGACGCAGCAGGCTGGTGACGGCGATCGCGAGCAGGAGATCGAACGCGACCGCGCCAAGCCCCAGCCAGAACGGGCGGTAGCTTCCGATGAACGGCACTACCGCGTCCAGGAGGGAGATCGGCGCGAAGCTGTCGAGCACCGCGGTCAGGACGTGCAGACCGAGGAATATGAGCACCAGCATCGAGACATTGCGATGCAGGGAGTCCAGCACGAAGCGCGGCCAGCGCGGGCTGCTCCAGCGACCGACATCGACCACGCCGAGGACCACGGTCAACGTCAACAACACCAACGCCACGACGCCGGTGGAACGCGTCAGGTACCAGTTGACGCTCGGACCCACGGTACCCAGCGCGAGCGTCACAGCGCCGACACTCCCGGCCGATCCAATTGACGTCCCGGCTCGACAGGCCAGCCGCTGACCCTCAGCACGCGCCCGTCCCGCGCCACCAGGCGGGCCGGCAGTCCGCTCGCGCCGCTGAGCATCATTTCTCAGGACCCGCCCGAAACCACTGGTGCTTCTGGTGCCGGCTGCGCGGGTTCGCTGTGTTCCACGGGCGCGGGTGCCGGCGCGGGCGCCGATTCTTCTGCTGATGCCGATTCCTGCGCCGGCGCTGGTTGCGAGTGAGGCGCTGGTTGCTGCGCTGGCGTCGCTTCTTTAGGGGTCACGACTTTATTAATGTCGTAGTTGGTCAAGGGTTTCGGGGCTGGTTGTTGAATCTTGTGGCGTGATCGATGAGGGTGCGATCGGTGTTCGGTGGGAGGCGATGAGTTCTACGCTTGACGAGCGTGGGCGGAGGCGGTGGTGTGCTGCGGAGGCGCGGTCTCACGGGCGTGGTGGGATCGCGGCGGTGGCACGGGTGACGGGGGTTTCACGGCGGACGATTGATCGGGGACTGGCGGAGCTTGATCGCGAGCCGGTGGAGGGGCCGCTTGAGGCTGGTCGGGTGCGTCGTGCGGGCGCGGGGCGCAAGCGGTTGAGCGAGGGCGATCCGACGGTGGTGGAGGATCTCGAGCGGCTGGTCGATCCGGCGACGCTGGGGGATCCTGAGCGGCCGTTGCGGTGGACGTCGAAGAGCGCGGCGAAGCTCGCGGTGGGGTTGCGTGAGCTGGGGCATGAGCTGGTGGATCGCTCGGTGCTGCGGCTGTTGGCGGGGATCGGGTACACGATGCAGGCGAACGTCAAGACGCGTGAGGGCGACGATCATCCCGACCGCGACGCCCAGTTCCAGTACATCAACGACACCGCCGCGGCGGCGATCAAGGCCCGCCAGCCGGTGATCAGCGTCGACACCAAGCACCGCGAGTTGGTCGGCGAGTTCAAGGCGGTCGGACGCGAGTGGGCGCGCTCGGGCGAGCCAGTACAGGTCAACACGCACGACTTCCCCAGCCACGCGAAGGGCAAGGCGATCCCCTACGGGGTCTACGACCTCGCTCGTAACGAGGGCTGGGTGAGCGTCGGGATCAGCCGCGACACCGCCCAGTTCGCGGTCGCGTCGATCGCCGCATGGTGGGAGCAGCTCGGGCGAGCGGCCTACCCAAACGCCCGCGAGCTGACGATCACCGCGGACTCCGGCGGCAGCAACAGCGCCCGCGGCCGGCTGTGGAAGGTCGAGCTGCAGAAGCTCTCAGACCGGATCGGGCTGCCGATCGTGGTCTGTCACTTCCCGCGCGGGACCAGCAAGTGGAACAAAATCGAGCACCGCCTGTTCAGCTTCATCAGCCACAACTGGCGCGGCAAGCCGCTGATCGACTACGCCACGATCATCAACCTGATTACGAGCACCACCACAAGCACCGGCCTGAAGGTCTACGCCCGCCTCGACGAAACCGACTACCCCAAAGGGATCAAAGTCAGCAACACCGAGCTCGCCAAAGTCAACCTCCACCGGCACGACTTCCATGGTGACTGGAACTACACCATCCGACCAACGAAGCACGACAGTAATTAAGTCACGACCTCTTAGCGGGTGCTTGTTCCTGCGCCGGCGCGGATTCCTGGGTTGCGGTGGATTGTGGCACTTGGGCTGACGGCTGCAACGAGCCGGATGAGTCCTGGGAGCTTTGGGGGTCTTGAGGCTGATGGTGTGTGGAGGCTTCGCCGAGATGTCCCACGCGTGCCGCTCGGCCGTCCGACGAGCTGATCGTCCTACCGCGGAAGGCGTGCGCCGCGACCGCGGTGAACACCCCCGTCATGGTTACGCTGGCGGCGAGCAGCGAGCGCCTGGTGAGCATGAGCCTGCGCAACGCGGCATCTCTGGCATGGGATGAATGTCGAGGAATCATGCGGTCATTATTCCCCCCCAGAACAAAATTCCAGCTAAGACAGGGGTGAGATATTTCTCACAGTGAGAGATGGCTTATTCGGCTCATCCTGCCGCGCGCTTAGCCTTCTGTCTGAGCGCACATTGGGTCAGCTTTGTGAGGGTGTGACGGGCCCTGTCTCGTAGGCGAAGACGACGATCTGCACGCGGTCGCGCAGTTTGAGCTTTGCGAGGATGCGACCGACGTGTGCCTTGACGGTCGCCTCGGAGAGCACGAGGCGCTCGGCGATCTCAGCGTTTGAGAAGCTGCCCCCCACCAAGGTCAACCCAGCGGGCGCCTCCTACAGCAGATACCCGGCCGACGCGCGCGTGTCGCTGCCGGGCATCGCCGGCCACCGCGATGCCGACACCACCGACTGTCCCGGCAACGCCCTCTACGGCGAGCTGCCCGCGATCCGCGCACGGCACCCCACTCACCAGTGCGCCGGTACTGATTCAGGTACGGACGGTGAGCCGAAAAGGAGAAGTCGTCAGCGAGCGGACGCTCGCCGAAACCACAACCGATTCGGAAGGTAGGTGGGAGCTTTACGCAACGCCGATCCGCCCGACCGGCGGCGGAATGTGGCTGCGGGCTCTCTGCCCCGGAGGCCCCGGCTACGGCGCGGGCGTCTCGGAACCGCTGCACATCGCAACGAGCGTCTCGCTCACCGCACCCCACAGCGAGCCCGCCCGCACAACCGGCAGCGCCGGCCCGGCCACGTGAGCCGCGAATCGGCCACCGAGGCGCCAGCAGCAGCCAAATGAGCAACGGCGCAAGGAAGAGCTTGCAAGCGATCACGGGCGCGGCCAGCAGGCAAAAGGGGATGGGGCGCTCGCGCAGGCGCCACAGGAACACAGCGCCGACGAACAGCAGCGGGCTGAGCGCTCCCAACTGCAGGCCGGAGCTACCGGTTGAGGGCAAATGAGGAGAAGCCTCTCACACTATTGTCGAGAGGCCCAGTATCTCGGGGCTTGCCGTTGGCATCTACGCGAGAGGTTCTCACTATGGCTCGCCGGCGCGCTCCAGCGCGCGCTCGGCTAGGGCTTCCAACGCGGGTAATGCTTGCGCGCCCACTCGCGATCGACGTCGCCGGTCAGCATTCCGCGCAGCGCGGGTCGTGTTGCGCGGTTGACGAGCGCCATGTAGAGATGACCCGCGACCAAGACGCAGAGGGCGATCGTCGCGAGCTTGTGACCACCGAAGACCAGATTGTGATGGGTGCCGGCGAGGATCGTGTCGACCCCCGTGATGTACAGGGCGGCGAGCAGGATACAGACGAGCGTGAAGTTGACCTTCTGCCCGGCGTTGAAGCGCGCGGCCGGTGGTTTCGGCGAGCCGGAACGCAGGCGCGCTGGAATCGCTCCGAGCCACTCGCGGTCCTCGACATCGAGGCTGCCCAGTTCCCGCGCGGTGCGCCTGAGCGCCCGCCGGTTTCCCGCCACGACGATCAGCATCACGCCGCCGACAAGCACGCCGGCTGAGACGAGGTGCCAGGCATACATCACATCATGAAAGGTTCCGCGACGGCCGACGACGAGGCCGCTGACGAGCAGGCTGAAGAAGGCGAGCGCCAGGAGCCAGTGGACGGCTCGCTCGGACACGGTGAAACGCCGAGCTCGGTTCATGGTATTCGGCTCAGCGTTCGCCGCGACCGTAGACCGTGAAGAAGTCCCGGTCGTCGGGTTCGAGGTAGCGCGTGTCCGGCCGTTCCATCGCCGGCAGCAGATTCTTCGGGTCTTCGGCGCCGGGAGCGCCGTAGGTGATGAAGCTGACCCAGTAGGAGTTGATGTCCAGCTCCATCGCGCGGACGGCGCCGGCCTGGACCAGTGCTTCGGCGATGCTACTCACGGTCTGGTCTTCGCCGGCGGCGTAGATCAGGTTGCCGTGGCGATCAACACCGATGGCCGAGCGCCACACGAGGATCGCGTTGCCGACGGTCGCGCCCCATTCGGCGTCGTTGGCGAGGTTCGGGTTGGGTCGTCCTTCGTTGACGATCAGGGGCAGATTCTGGCGCGCGAAGGACACCGACGGCGGGGCGCTCGCGCCGTAGGGCCAGTCGATCACGTTGACGCTGCCGTTGGTGAAGCCGACGAGCGTCGCCTGCCCGTCGTGCATCGTCGCGTACGTATGCCCGTGGAGGACGAATCCGCCGTTGTCGTCGACGAGCTTGAAGCCGCTGTTGAACGTCGCGAGCAGTTGCGGGCGGCTTTCGATGGGCACGTCCATCGTGCCGCGGGGGATCGCCACGGAGGGCTCCAGGCGTCCGGGGTTCAGGGCGAGCCGTGTACGCTCGGTGTCGATCCAGGCCAGGCCGGCGATCACCCGTGGGTATTCCGGTTGATCGCGCAGCGTGGTGAGCAGCACTGGTGGGTTGGCTTCCAGGTTCGGGCGGGTCGCGTGCCACACGCCCTCGCCGGGCAGGGCGGGGTGCAGCAGCGGGGGAACGCGCGGCGGCCGGTATTCAGCCGGCGCTGGCGACCCTGCGGCCCCTGCCGTGAGTGCTCGGTGCGCGCCGGTGCCATAGCCGACGGCGGGAAGCGCGCGGAGCGTCGCGCCGCCCTTGGCGGGAGCGGTCAGCGAGTAGTAGACGGACTCTACCCGTGCTACCAGCCCAGCGGCGCCGTGTTCGCGCAGCCACTCGACCGAGCGGATGCCCAGGCTGGAATTGGACGGTTCGGTCATCGTTTGCACGTAGGAGAACACCGCGGGCACGAGCGCAGCCAGCGCGGCGACGAGTGCGATTCGTCGTATCCGGCGCAGACCCCCCGTACTGGAGCGCCCCGGCTGACGGATCTGCCTCGGGGCCGGGCGAGGACGCGTGGCGCTCGCGAGCTCCATGCTCGAACTGTAATTGCCACGGAGGTCGAGCCACTGCACGCCAACCGTCGAATGAGAGCACTCTCACATATGAGGACTCTCACCTCTTACCGGGTAAAGTCGAGCCGGAGATGCAGTAGTCATGTGGAACCTGTGCGGAGATTGGCGCGGGCAGGCAATCGCACCGACCCGCTACCGATTGCTTCCTCCTCGGGGTTTTACACATGAATTCTTCACTTCACGCGATAGGAGGCGTCGAGGAGACGCAAACCCCGGCCGGCGCATCCGCGCTGGACGTTCCTGCGCAGACGCCGATCCAGCCGAGAACCGCGACTCGACCGACGGCGCGGGTGCTGCGGGCGTGCCGTCCCCGTCAGTGGAGCAAGAACGTGCTTGTGCTGGCGGCCCCATGCGCCGCGGGTGTGATCGCCCGGCCGCAGGTGATGGCGCAGGTCGCGGGTGCCTTCCTCGTGCTGTGCCTGGTCTCCAGCGCGACCTATCTGTTCAACGACGTCCGCGACCGTGCGCAGGATCGCCTGCATCCACACAAGCGTGCGCGGCCGGTGGCCGCCGGAGAGATCGCACCGCGCGCGGCGCTCGGGCTCGCCGCGTTGCTCGCGCTCGTGGGCGTCGCCTGCGGGGCCGCGATCGCTCCGGGTCTGGGCGCCGTCGCCTGTGTCTATCTCGCGTTGACGGCGAGCTATTCGCTGTGTCTGCGGCGCGTCGTCGTGGCCGACATCCTGGCGATCGCTGCTGGCTTTGTGCTGCGCGCGGCCGCGGGTGGTGTCGCGACCGACATCTACTTGTCGCGCTGGTTTGTCATCGTGACGGCGTGCTGCGCCATCTATCTGGTTGCCGGGAAGCGGTATGCCGAGCTGCGCGATCACGCGGGTCCCGTGCGCGCGCGGGCGACGCTGCGACGCTACTCACCCGGAAGCCTGCGCCTGATCCTCTGGGCGGCCGGCGCCGTGGCCGTGATCGCCTACACCGGGTGGGCGTTCACACGACCGTCTCACGTCGTGTGGTACGGACTGTCGATCGTGCCGTTGCTGGCGTGGCTGGTTCGCTACGCGCTGTTGATCGGCGCCGGCGCCGGCCAGGCGCCGGAGGAGTTGATCCTGCGCGATCGTGCGCTGTTGGCGCTCGGTGTTGCCTGGAGCGCCCTGTTCTTGGGCGGTGTCTATGTCGGCAGCTGAGCTGACTGCCCCTTCCGGGCTGACGAGCGTCGAGGCCGGGTGCGGCGGTCGCGTCTATCTGTCCAAGGACGCCCGGCTGGGCCGCGCGACGATGAACGATGTATCCCGAACTTGACCGTTTCGCAGCCCGGTGCGCCCGCGTTGATCCGGGCGGGGTGCTCCGCTCGGACCTCGGTCTGCGACTGGGATTGTGTGAGACGGCAACGTGAGACTACGCATCGTGAGTCGCACAGACGCCGGCTCGGCCGGCAGGCGTGTCGTGGTACTGGGCGGCACCTCGGAGATCGCGCTGGCGATTGTGCGCGAGCTGCAGAGCCGCGCACCGCGCGACGTCGCACTGGTGGGCCGCGATCCCGCCGGCTTGGCCCGCGCGGCCGCGGATCTCAGGGCTGCCGGCTGCGCGCCGGTACTGACGTTCGAGCTGGACGCCCTGGACCTCGACCGTCACGAACAGGTCATCGGTCAGGCGCTAGATGAGCTGGGCGGCGCCGACATCGTGATTCTCGCCGCAGGCGTGCTCGGCGAGCGGGGCGGCCTGCCCACAGATGTGTCCGGGGCGCTCGAGGTGCTCCAGGTGAACGTCGTGGGCGCCGGCTCGCTATTCATCCACAGCGCCAAGCGCCTGCGCGAGCAGGGCTCCGGGACGCTCGTCGTGCTCTCCTCCGTGGCGGCCGAACGGCCACGGCGGTCTAACGCTGTCTACGGAGCCTCCAAGGCCGGCCTCGACGCGCTCGCGCAGGGCGTCGGCGATCAGCTGCACGAGGACGGCGTACGGGTGCTGGTCGTGCGCCCCGGCTTCGTACATACCCGCATGACACGAGGCCTTGAGCCCGCGCCGCTGTCAACCACTCCGCAGGCGCTCGCGCGCGTCGTCGTCGGTGGGTTGGACGACGGTGCTCATACTGTATGGGAGCCGCCCGTCCTACGCTGGCTGATGGTCGTCGTACGTATGCTGCCCCGTCCCCTGTTCCGCCGCCTGCGACAATGAGCACGACCAGGCCACTGCGAGACATGTCCGACCTGCAGCCTCGCCGCCGTCAAGCGCGCAGACGACGTCGCCTGATGCGAGTGGACATCGGTCTGGGACTCCTGATCGCGCTGCTGGCGCTGCTGCTCGCCTCGGGCCTCGCGATCGTCGCGCTCGCCGCTCTGGCGGTGCTCGTCATCTGCGTCGTCTCGATCCCGATCGAACGATGGCGCTCGAGACGACGGCGATCCAAATGAGACTTCACTCATTCGCGTTTTACACCCGCCTGCTGTTGTTAACATCTAAAGTGTGACATTTAGCTCACTTGCGCAGCGAGCGCTCGCGGTCATGGCGACGGCCCTGCTGCCCGCGTCTAGCGCACTGGCAAGCAGCTCGTCCGCCCGTCCGGCCACCAAGTCTGAACGCACAGCCATCATGGCCGCCTTCACCGCCAATGACGGCAACTCTTCCGAGGTGCGCAGCGTGTACGTGTCGCGATCGAACTCCAGCCTCGCCGTTGTATGCGTGCGCACACCGGAAGCCGGCTCGCGAGCGTTCGTCTTTCGCCATTCTCAGCGCGCCTGGCGTTATGTCACAAGCGGACCAGTCGGCCGCGCTGGCAACACGGCCGAACGGCGTCTCGAGCAAGCCTGTGGGTGAGGCTCCATCCTGCGCAGTCACGCTCCCCGGGTAAGGGCCCGGCGCAGGACGACAAGCGGCGATCCGGTTCACGCTCGAGCACCGTTGCGAGGCCCCTGATGGTCGCCGGCGACGACTCTGCCCGACCTCTCGCCGGCCCTGATGGCGATCCGTGCCGCGCGCGGCGCCAGCGAGCACGCCGCCGAGCGATGCGGCGGCGGCGGCGCGTTGCGGTCCTGGCCCTGATCGCAGGGGTCACGGCGGCCGCGCTGCTGATCGGGGCCGCCGGCGGCAGGTCTCCGACCGTGCGGCCTCGCTCCGGCTCCCTCACCGCCGCCCGGGCACGCTCGCTTGCCGGCCTGGCCCGTGCCAACGCCGTGCATGCCATCGCCGCGCGCGCGAGCGCGGCACATCCGGCCGTATATGCGCGCGGGGCCACCCCGGCCTTGGCGGCGCCGTCGCCGGGATCGCTGCCGCAGACCCGCGCCTACCCGTCCGGGCGCAGCGCTCAATTCAAGTCGCTGATGGCCGGGCTATGGGCCGGCGTCGTCCACGACTCGATCGCCCCGGCTCTCGCCGCGTTCTTCCCGAAAGACGCTTACGTCCGGCTGAAGGCGATCGCCTCCGCGAGCTCCGATTGGACCGACCGTCTCGTCCACGACTACCGGCTGGACATCGCAGCAGCCCACGCGCTCCTCGGCGCCGGGGTCGTGCACGCTCGCCTGATCGAGGTCAACGTCCCCTCCAGCTACGGGCACTGGATCGAACCGGGCATCTGTTACAACAGCATCGGCTACTACGAGATGCCAAACGCGCGCGTCGTCTACCGCGAGGATGGCCAGATCCGTTCGTTCGGCATCGCCTCCATGATCTCTTGGCGCGGTGTCTGGTACGTCGTTCACCTCGGCGCCGTCCTGCGCTCCACCGAGTCTGGCGAAGTCGACGAACCGGCGTCCGGGCCCGGCGTCTCGGCCTACTCGGGCACCTGCTAGCCACCACCATTCATCATTACCGTGAGGCTCTTTGCCACCCGCGCCGCCACTCCCGTCCGACCGCGATGGCGAAGCGAGCGCCCGACGAGCAGGTCGTGAGCGCGAGCACGCCAGGCGAAAGCGGATCCTCCGGCGCCAGCGCATGCTGGCGAGCGGACTCCTCGCGCTCGCGATCGCTGTTGTCGCCGTGAGCGTGGTTCTTGAGAGTGGCGGCGGGACGACGTCGCGGCGGGACGATCGGATCGTGACGACATCTCGGGAGGCCGCGAGGGCGGGAAAGGGCGCGCAAGCCAAGTTGACGTCATCGTTTGCGGTTGGGCTGCGCGTGCTGCGGCTCGTCGACACCAGTCGCACGATCGAGCTCCCGGACGGGTCCGGTGAGCCGCGCACGCTCTACACCGAGGTTCGCTATCCCGCGCTGGGAACGCCCGGCGGGAACGATCTGCCGGACGCGCGGCCGGCGCGCGCTGACGGGCCCTTTCCGCTTGTAGTCTTCGGGCATGGCTTCGACGTTACGCCTGCGCTCTACGCACGCCTGCTGCAGAGCTGGGCGCGGGCGGGTTTTGTCGTGGCCGCGCCCGTGTTTCCACTTGAGAGCCCCGGCGCCCCTGGCGGGCCCGACGAGTCCGATCTGGTCAATCAGCCCACCGACATGCGCTTTGTGATTTCCCGCATGCTCGCGGCCAGCAGCGCGAGCTCGGGACCCTTTGCCGGCCTCATCGACCCCCGGCAGATCGCCGTCGCTGGACAGTCCGACGGTGGGGACACGGCGCTCGCAGTCGCCTACGACCCGACATACCGCGACCCGCGGGTCCACGCCGCGGTGATCCTGTCGGGCGCGGAGATACCGGGCACAGGTGGGTTCACGTTCCCGCCAGGTGGCCCGCCGCTCCTGGCCACTCAGGGGACGGCCGACACGGTCAACCCGCCGAGCGCCACCAACGCGTTCTTCGACGCTGCGCGACGGCCGAAGTACCTGCTCAGCCTGATCGGCGCCGAACACCTGCCCCCCTACTCCGATCAGCAGCCGCAGCTGTCGATCGTCGAGCACGTGACGATCGCGTTCCTCGCCGGCTACCTCGAGCACAAGCCCGCAGCGCTCGCGCGCCTGGCGTCTGTGGGGACCCTAGCCGGGGTGGCCTCGATGATCGCCGAACCGTGAGCCCGTCTCGGCGCGCCCTATCACGAGCCGCCGCCCGTCAGCGACACCCGGCCATTCGGGATGCCGTCAGTCGCCCTCTCGGGAACCTCAGCCGCGGCGATGCCGCCCTCATGGGCCAGCACCTCGATCCTCACGCGCTCAAAGCCCGATCGCCTCAGCGCGTCCTCCCACCAGGCGGCGTCGGCCGGATACTCCCAACGCCCGCTGACCAGCCGAGCGGCGTTCTTCAGCAACCGCCAGGCGCCGGGGGCTCCCCTGCGGGCCAGCTTTCGAAGCTTGCGGGCCACCACATGGCGGTTGCGCGCATAGGCCGGGTTCAGAGAGAACATCATGTCGCCGATCATGGGCCGCCCGCCCGGCTTGAGCACGCGCCTGGCCTCGGACAGGGCGGAGAGCTTGTCCGCCGGGCGCAGCTCGTGCAGGCAGTAGTTGGAAACGACCAGGTCGGCGATCTCGTCCACCAAGGGTAGGCTGACGGCCGAGGCCTGTACGGCCTCGATGTTCTGAAGGCCCGCGCTGCTCGCCTTGACGCGCAGATACTCGTTCATCGCGGGCGAGCTGTCGATCGCCCATACGCGAGCGCTGCGCTGCGCGACCGCCAGCGACAGCAGCCCCGTGCCCGAGCCGAGATCGACAACCGTCTGGCTCGCCTGCGGTTCGGCCAGCCCCAGGATGCGATCGCGCAAGTCGCGAAACCCGGCGCCGCGCGCGATCAACTCGGCGTCTGTGACACGGACGTCCCAGTTCTTGGAAGTCACGAATATCCGTCAACCCTGATAAACAACAGATGTGGCTGAATGGTGGAGTCCAATTAATTAGCCACTAAGGCCAGAAAGTCCCGGCTATAGGGTTCAAGCAGCTTCCCCGCGATCCCGAGCTGACCGGGCACCACCGGGACGGGCGATGGACCACCCCGATGATGAACATAGAGATAGCCCGCCACCCAGTCGGGGTTGATGTCGAGCTCGATGGCGCGCACCGCTCCGGCGCCGATCAACGCGGAGGCCAGTTCGGCGGGGAGCAGCTGCTCACCGGCAGCCCACACGAGCTGCGCATTGGCTGTGATCCCGATCCCCGAGCGTGCGACGCTCGTCTGTGAGCCGATCGTTTCTCCCCAGCACGCGATGATGCAGTTCGAGACGCTCGCCGCAGTCACTCCATGGTCGATGAGCAGCCGCTGGTTCTGCAGTACCGAGAACACCGTCTTGCCTGCACTCGGCACTCCTGCTTCCCACGCCCCGATGTCGGTCATTCCATCCGTATAGGTGACGATCGACGCAAGGCCAGCCTCGAGCGGGACCGCGACGTGACCACCCGACATGAAGCCCACATCGTGGTAGGTGAGCTTGAACCCACCATTGACGGCAGCTATGACCAGGTGGATCTCCCGCGGAGTTATGCGGTCGCCGTAGGTCCAGCCGCTCACTCCACCGTCGCTGGAGCCTGCGTGAAGCGTGAGATGCATCAGTCCTTGATCGAAGCGCATGAGAGTCACCCCCGAGCGTTGTGCAAGCCACGCGGTGGGCTGTCCACGAACCTGTGCCACCACTGTCCAGCTGCTCGTGGGACGCGCCGGCGCGATTACCACGAGCTGCGGTGCCGCGGGAGCGCGCTTCGCAGTCGAACTTGCTCTTGTCCCTCCAACTGCATGCTTGCTGGTAACCGCTGAGCTCGCGATCGGTGTCACGCCCTTATCCGAGCTCCCAGCAGCCGCGTTGTAGATGCCTGCGACGGCTAGCAGCACGACAGCCGCGAGAGCACCCAGACGCCGATGCGGATTAGCCACGCGAGGTAACCGACCCCATCGATTACGCAGCCGTCGCGCGTTGACCAGGCGGTGAGCACTACTTCGCACATCGCTAGTGTGGATATCTCGCCGTGTCACACCAAGCAACAATGCTATCCCGTCATGGCACTCCGGCGAGTATGGTGAGAAACGTCTCATGTGCCACCTTTGCCTCGCCGCGAATTAATACATCACGACACCAGGTGCGCGTGGCGAGCGGCTGCTCGGCGCGAGCGGGCCCGACGAGCACCTCGGCCCTCGACGTCTCGGAGGTCAGTCGAGGTTCTCGAGAATCTCGTTTGCGCGCGACCATTGGCCGGGAGGGACGACGAGGTAGATGTCACCCCGTCCATGCCGATCCAGTGGATGGTCGGCGACGCACCCCGCGTCGATCCCGAGTGCGCGCAGCTGGTCGCGCCACGCCAGCGCTGTGATCTTATCCTCGAAGGTGCCGACCGTCTCCCAACCGTCGAAGCGAGGGTCGTCGATCGCGACCGGCGGGTCCTTGGCCGCGCCGCCGAACAGGCGAAAAGCACGCATCGAGATGAGCGTACACTGCCGCTCTTGGGAGGAGCGCAAGCCTCGAGCGTCCACCAGGACGG
This sequence comes from uncultured Solirubrobacterales bacterium, assembly GCA_963713895.1. Classification (GTDB taxonomy): domain Bacteria; phylum Actinomycetota; class Thermoleophilia; order Solirubrobacterales; family Solirubrobacteraceae; genus Palsa-744. The sequence goes on from OY970210.1 coordinate 1,330,190, forward strand.
GCGCTCGCGTGGATGGCTCTGTGCTGTAGCGTCGAGGTCACAGGCGCACCCGTTCGCCAGGAGCTCACCGTGCCCACATCCACCCGTTCGCAAGACGATGCCCGCCTCGACAACCCGGTGTACGCCGCTCTGTCGGGCCCGCATGCGCGGTTTGCCCAGCGCAGCGGGCGCGTGGTCCGATATGAGCCGGACATCGCGCCGTTTATGGCACTGCCATCCGAGCCGTCGGCCACCGACTGGCAGGACGCGATCGAGCTGGTTCGGCCCGGCACGGCGGCCGCGACAGTGCACGACGGCTCTCCGCTGCCTGAGTCTTTGGAGGTAACCCTCTCGTTCGAGCTCGTGCAGATGATCGGAGAGCGTGTGCGCGGGACGCACGAGCCGGAGGCGATCACGCTGGGTCCGGCTGACGTGCCGGAGATGATGGAGCTCGTTCGCGCGACCGAGCCCGGCCCGTTCTTCGAGCGGACGATCGAGCTCGGCAATTACGTCGGGATCCGGCGCGACGGTGCGCTGGTCGCGATGGCCGGCGAGCGCCTGCGTTTCGATGGCTGGACGGAGATCAGCGCAGTCTGCACCGCGCCCGAGCACCGGGGCCAGGGGTTGGCCTCGCTGCTCATGTCCACACTCGTGGCCGCCATACAGGATCGCGGCGAGCAGGTCTTTCTGCATGTCCTTACCAGCAACACCAGCGCCATCAGGCTGTATGAAGCGCTCGGGTTTCGGACTCGCGGGGTCGCACCATCTCGGTACTGACGCGCAGCGCCGCGACGGCGTAGCCAATCGCTGCCCTCCGGTCGAATCCGGCGTCTGTCATTCTGTCCAGGTGAGCGCCGATCCTCCCGGCCCCTCGGAGCCCCCCGCCATCCAGCTGGTCCGCTGGCTGGTGCGGCCGATCGCCTTCCTGGAGTCATGCCGGCGGCGCTTCGGCGACGCCTTCGGTGTGCGCTTCCCCGGCTTCGAGCGTCCGATGGTGATCCTCTCGGATCCCGCGGCGATCAAAGCCCTCTACACGGCGCCCGAGCACGGGCTGCCGCCGGGGCGGACGCTGTCGCTGCTGCCGGTGCTGGGCCCGAGCTCGGTGCTGCTGCTCGAGGGCCGAGAGCACTTGGCGCGGCGGAAGCTGATGTTGCCCCCCTTCCACGGCGAGCGGATGCGCTCGTACGAGTCGATCATGCGAGAGGCCGCCGAACGGGACATGGAGCGCTGGCCCGATGACCGTCCCTTTGCGATCCACCCGCACATGCAGGCCAGCACGTTGGAGGTGATCCTGCGGGCGGTCTTCGGCGTGAGCGATCGCGGGCGTGACCACCGTGGCGAGCGGCTGCGCGAGCGGCTGCCGCGGCTGCTGGGAGAGATCTCCGGGCCGGCTCTGCAGCTGCGCGTCGTGCTTGCCAGCCGCCTGGGCCGCGGCGACCCGCTCGCGCGGCTGCGGAAGATCGCCGCGAGCATCGACGAGCTTCTGCTCGCGGAGATCGCCGAGCGTCGCTCCGATCCGGCGCTGGCCGAGCGCGAGGACATCCTCTCGCTGCTCGTCGCCGCCCGCTTCGATGATGGCGGCGCGATGAGCGACTCCGAGCTGCGCGACCAGCTGCTGACGCTGCTGCTCGCCGGCCACGAGACCACCGCCACGGGCCTGGCCTGGACGTTCGATCTGCTGTTGAGGCATCCCGCCGTGCTCGATCGTCTCACCGCCGAGCTGGACGCGGGGGAGAATGGCTATATGCGCGCGGTGATCTGGGAGTCGCTGCGCCTGCGTCCCGTCGTGCCCCTCGCAGGACGGCGGCTGACCTCCGAGCTCCACAGCGACGGGTTGACGCTTCCCGCCGGCAGCGACGTGACGCCCGCCATCTGGCTCACGCACACGCGCGCCGACCTCTATCCGGAGCCCTACGCCTTTCGCCCGGAGCGCTTCCTCGACGATCCGCCGAGCGGCTACGGCTGGATCCCCTTCGGCGGCGGCGTGCGGCGCTGCCTGGGAGCGAGCTTCGCGGAACTCGAGATGAGGGTGGTGCTCGAGACCGTCCTGCGTGCCAGGCTTCTGCAGAAGGTGGGCTCCCACGCCGAACGAGTCACCCGCCGGAACGTCACCCTCTCGCCGCGCAACGGCACCGTGGTGCGCAGCCGCCGACGCGTCGACGCACCCCGTGCTGCGCCCAGCGTCCCATCCGAGCTGAGTGCGCAGCCGGTCGGCGCCGTGTCCTGAGCCTCGCGCTCGATGGGGGCCAGATGGACTTCGCCCTGAGCGACGACCAGCGCGCGTTTCGTGACTCCGTCGCGGCGTTCGCCCGCGACCGGCTCGCGCCCGACTATGCCGGGGCCGACCGGCGCGGCGCGTTTCGCGACGGCGTGGTTCGCGAGATGGCAGAGATGGGCCTGATCGGCATGCGCATCCCGGCCGAGCTCGGCGGTCAGGGCGCGGATGCGCTCACGACGGGAATCGCGGCCGAGGAGGTTGCTCGCGCCGATCTCAATGCCGCCTATCTGATTCTGCTGCCGTCGCTCGTGGCCGAGGTGCTCGTGGGCGCCGCCGACCGGCACCAGCGCGAGCGCTGGCTGCCGCGGATCGCCTCCGGCCAGACGCTCCCCTGCTTCTGCCTGACCGAGCCCGAGCACGGCTCCGACGCCGCGGGCATCGACCTGCGCGCCGAGCGCGACGGCGACGGCTGGCGGCTGACCGGGGAGAAGACCTCGATCTCGCTCGCCACCTTTGCCCAGACGGCGCTCGTGTTCGCCCGCACCGGCGGTCCCGGCGCGCGCGGGATCAGCGCGTTCTACCTCGAGCTCGACGACGGTCACGTCCAGCGCGCCCCGTTCTCGGACCTGGGCGAGCGCGCGATCGGACGCGCCTCGCTCGCCTTCGACGGCCATCCGGTCGCGGCGGACGGCCTGGTCGGCGTGGAGGGCGAGGGGTTCGTGCGGTGCATGCGCAGCTTCGAGTACTCACGTGCCCTGATCGCACTGATGTGCCTGGCCTGCGCCCAGCAGTCGCTCGACGAGGCGATCGCCTACGCACGCGAGCGGCGCGCCTTCGGCGAGCCGATCTCCCGCCGGCAGGGCATCGCCTTCCCACTGGTCGAGCTCGCCACACAGCTGCGTGGCGCCCGCCTGCTCTGCTACGAGGCGCTGTGGCGCAAGGACCGCGGCCAGCCGCATGCGCTCGAGGCCAACATGGTCAAGTGGTGGGGCCCGCGCCTCGCCGTCGAGGCCTGCCACCAGGCGCTGCTCACGTTCGGTCACTCCGCCTACAGCGACGATCTGCCCCAGGCGCAGCGCCTGCGCGACGTCATCGGTCTGGAGATCGGCGACGGCACCGCCCAGATCGCCTCGCTCGTGGCGGCGCGCCATCTGTTCGGCCGGGAGTTCGCGCCATGAGCGGTCGTCAGCCCCCGACCAGCCGCCGCAAATTGCGACATTCAAGCGGCCGCACCGCGCCGTGCGCGTCATATCCGTAGCTTGTAGGCGGCGGATTCGACGCGGGCAGGAGCATCGAGATCCAGGCGTCGGTTCGTTCGTTTAAGCACGAACCCGAGAGGATGGAGACAAACATGATTGGAAGGATTCCGAGAGCTGCTGCACTGGGTGCTGCCGCACTGCTGGCAGCCGCGGCTGCGGCGATCGGCGCAGCGACTGCGAGCGCGTCGCCGCCAGTGGTCGTCTACAACAACCTCAATACCGTGCCGCTATTGGTGAACGGCACCACGAACGAAGACACGTACTCCCTGGACTACGAATACTTCCCGATCGGCGGCCTGGTCGAATTCAGCAAGCGGCCAGGGGTGCTCAAGAGCTTGACCACGGAGATCGACAGCTTCACCTGCGAACGCGGGGTCTACTCCCTGGAAAACTGCTACACGCTGCATGAATCGAAGAGGTTCCCATACGAACTCACCGCGGACTTCTACGAAGTGGGGCCTGAAAACGAACCGGTCGGGACTCCGATTGCCTCGGCGACGCAGAAATTCCGACTGCCCTACCGCCCCACCACCAACGTGACCTGCCCGGCCACGAGCGAAGGCAAGGGCTTTGGCTCCAACTGCGACGTCGGCGGCTACCTCGCCAAGATCACGTTCAAAAAATTCGGCCGCAATGTCGTGCTGCCCGAAAAGGCGATCATCGTGATCACGAAGACCGCCAACGATCCGGCGTTCGACATCGTGAACGTCGGGCTGCAGTCGTCCTACAAGGAATACAAGAACGGCGAATTCGTCGCAGAACCCCCCGCCCACGGCGGTATGCCGGAAGTGGGGGCGGACCCTCTGTCGAAAGCCATCGTCATCAGAGGCGCTCTCAACGAAGAAGAAGGAGGCTGGGAAGGCTTTCAGCCGGTGTTCGAGGTCAAGGCGGTTCAGTAGCAACCCCGGTGCCTGGTCGCTGACCAGGACGGCGCCATCGGACCGGAGGAGCATCGGAGGGCCTCGCTCGGCGGGGCCCTCCGTCGTTCCGTGGTGGTCGTCGCGGCAGCGTGCCCATCACGGCAGCGTGCCGCCACGCCTGAGACAATCGAGCGCGGCTACCGCCGATGTCGAGGTCACGCACCCTCAGATACGTCAACCCGCGCGCCCCGCGCGGCCCGGTTTATCGTGCGTACGTCGGTCTGGCCAGCAGTCGCTTCGCGACCTGGCTGTCCAAGCAGGCGATCTGGAGCGCGATCGTGTGGAAGATCGACCCCGTCCTGCTGCGGCTCACCCGCGGCCGTCTCGGCACCGGCCTGCTGCTCCCGACCGCGCTGCTGCAGACGCGCGGGGCGCGCACGGGCCTGCCCCGCCGCAACGCCGTGATCTACTTCCACGACGCTCAGCGCGTCACGATCGTCGCCTCGCAAGCCGGCCGCCCGGGCAATCCCGCGTGGTTCTACAACGCCCGCGCCAACCCCGAGGTCCTGCTCGGCGGTCAGCCGTACCGCGCCGAGGTGATCGACGACGAGGCCGCGCGCGCGAGGCTCTGGCCGCTCGCCGACCGTGTCTTCCCGGCGTTCGCGTCCTACCGCGCGAGCGCGGCACGCGCCGGCCGTACGATCCCGATCCTGCAGCTCGTCCCGAGCGACGGTGCGTCAGGTCGGGACTAGTTCCCGTGCCCGCGCTGCGGGCCCGCACGGGCTGATGAAAATGCGCAATTTGCGGACATCTGGCGCTATTTTCCTGTCAGCGACGGCGTGCCGGGCCGAGGCTTCCGGTCAACGCGCCACCCGCGCCGGATCGCGGCTGTGCGATGTCGCGGAGATCTCGAGCGCCTGCAGTCGCCGGATCGTGTGGGACTGATCCCGGCGATAGACCCAGTCGCCGGCGCCGAGGCGCAGGGGCGATTGCGCGAGCCGCATGAAGGTCTCTGCGGCCTCCAGGCGCGCGAGCCCGGCGCCGACGCAGTAGTGGGGCCCGTTGCCGAACGCGAGGTGGGGGGGACCGCCGCGAGTCAGGTCCAGCCGGTCGGGATCGCCGTAGCAGGCGGGATCGCGATTCGCGGCGCCCACCACCACCAGCGCCTGCTGGCCCTTGCGCACCGCGACGTCGCCGAGCTTCAGATCGTGGCGAGCCACGCGCGAGGCGACCTGCGCCGGACTGTCGTAGCGCAGCAGCTCCTCGACTGCGGCCGCGCCCCGGTCCGGGCGGCGCGCGAGCCAGTCGAACTGATCCGGATGCTCGAGCAGCGCCAGCGTCCCATTGCCGATCAGGTTCGCGGTCGTCTCGTGACCCGCCGCCAGCAGCAGCAGGCACATCGTGACGATCTCCTCGGTCTGCAGGGTCACACCGCCCGCGGGGGGATGGATCAAGGCGCTCAGCAGGTCCTCGCCGGGCTCGGAGCGTCGCTGCGCCACGAGCGGGACGAGGAACAGCATCACGGTCATCGCCGCGGCGCCGATCTCCTCGAGCTCCGCCGGTGCCGGGTCGAGCTCGAGCATGCGCGCCAGCGTCGGGGTCTCGCTGCGCAGCAGTTCCGCGCCCTCCAGCCCGACGTCGAACAGCTCGGCGATCACCGCCAGCGGGATCGGGTAGGCGAGCTCGCTCATCAGCTCGATCGGCTCGCCCTCGTCGAGGGCGGCAAATGCGCTGTCGACGATCGCGCCCACGCGTCCGCGGATCCGCTGCACCGCGCGGGGCGTAAAGAAGCGGTTGACCGCGCGCCTGAGCCGCGTATGTCGCGGCGGGTCGCTCATCAGCAGCGAGTCGGTCCACGGCGCGGAAGCCCCGTCCGTACCGCCGAGCGAGGCCAGCAGCTCCGGGCTGGTGCGCGGGTCAGAGCTCCAGTCGGAGCCTCGCAACACCGCCGCCGCGTGCTCATGCGAGAGCACCAGATGACCGCCCAGCCGCTCGTTCCACTGGACGGGCGCGTGCGCGCGCGCCGCGTGGTACGCGGGATAGGGATCCTCGGCCGGGAACGGCCAGGCCGTCCAGTCAGGCACGGTTGCCCGCCGCCTGGCGCTCGTCGAAGAAAGCACGGTCCCACTTGCCGATAGCCGTCACCGGCGCCGCGCCTTCGTAGTACTCGCGCGCGATCGAGTGCCAGTGGTTGGTGGCGCGCAACCCGGCGTACAGGGAGGCCGCGCCCATCTCGACGCGGCTCATGATCGTGTAGTCGGGGGAGGCGGTGATATACCGGAACGCGTTCGCCGAGGGCCCGGTCGGGGAGAACTTGCGCTCGATCCATTCGGACACGTACTCCGGCGTGACCGTGAAGGGCTGCTCGGCCCACATCATCTTCCACGGCTCGCGCCAGTAATCGAACACCTCCTGCGCGCTCACCGGATCGGAGGAGCGCCAGAAGCCGGCCTCGACGCTCGCCCGCCAGGTGCCCTGCACGTCGCCGCGCAAGCATTCCCGCGGGATCGCCTCCATCATCTGTACCTGCTCGCGCCGGAAGCGCTTGACGCAGCCGAAGTCCAGGAAGCTGACGCCGCCGTCCTCGTGAAATACGTAGTTGCCGGGGTGGGGATCGGCGTTCAGCACGCCGAAGCGATGGTTCGATCCGTACACGAAGCGATAGATCGCCTCGGCCCACTGGTCGCGCAGACCCTGCTCGGCTGTGAGCGCCTGCTCCCAGGCAAGGCCCTCGACGAGCTCCTGGGTGAGCACGCGATCGCCGCACAGCTCGCCGATCACCTCGGGCACGTGGATGAAGGGATGGCCGCGGTAGTAGCCGGCGAACTCCGCCTGGTTGGCGGCCTCGCGCCGGTAGTCCAGCTCCTCGGTGATGCGCGCCCTTATCTCGTCCGCCGCGCCGCGCACATCGAAGGCCATTTTTCGCGGCGACAGGCCGAAGATCAGTCCGAGGAACGTCGCCAGCAGCTCGTTGTTCTTGAGATCGGCATTGATCGCTTCGGCCACGCCGGGGTACTGGACCTTCACCGCCACGCCGCGACCGTCGTGCAGCCGCGCCACGTGCACCTGGCCGATCGAAGCCGCCGCCATCGGCTCCCACTCGAACTGCGCGAACGCGCTCTCGGCCGGGCGGCCCAGCTCGCGCTCGAGCACCGTGCGCGCCAGCTCGGCCGACATCGGCGGCGCCTGGTCGCGCAGGCGCGACAGCGCCGTCTGGTAGACGGTCTGAAAGCGCTCGGGCACCGCCGGCCCCGCCGACACAAAGGAGAGCATCTGCCCCGCCTTCATCAGGGCGCCCTTGGAGCGGCCGAGCAGCTCGGCGTAGCGCTCGGCCGTGCGAGCGTGAAACTCGCTGCTGTCCGCACCTGTGAGCTTGCTGCGCAGCCCTACGACGACGGCCTCGCCGGCGGTCCGAGCGGTCAGGCCGAACAGGGGGGCGCTGCGCCGCAGGCGTCCGCGCTCGATACTGTCGCCGGCGACCTCGCCGGGGTGCGTCGCGTCGTCGCCGTCTGCGGTCGGTCCGGTGTCGCTCACGTGACGCGTCTCCTTGTAGTGCTCGTCCGGCCTCGCGACCGCCCGGGGCCCGGGCTGGATGCCGGCTGAATGCGGCCAGTGGTTCTGCAAGCGCACGGTACTGACTTTTCCCAAGTGTATACTTAGTTCAGGTCGTGTGCAAGCACGCGCGCAATCCGCCACGCGCGCGATCCGCCAGGCCGCCGCCGCGCCTACGGAGCGCAGCCCGAGCCGGCGCCGTCCGGGGTGCAGCCAGACCCATCGCAGCTGCCCGCGCCGGGCAGCCGGCCGAGCAGCTCGATCAGCGTCTCGAGCTCCCGCTCGCTGTAGCGCTCCTCGAACATCGCTCTGATCGCGCCGAGGTGCGAGCACGAGGCCGCGACCAGCTTGGCGTGGCCGGGCTCGGTCAGCACGGCGTAGCTCACGCGCGCGTCGCGCGCGCACGCTGCCTTGTCGACCAGCCCGCGCTCGCGCAGCCCGTCGAGCAGGCGCGTGATGCCCGAAGGTGTCAGCTGCAGGCTGTCGGCCAGGTCGACCCGGCGCATGTGCCGGTCGGGAGCACGCGCGAGCAGCAGCAGCGTCTCGTACTCGTTGACCGTCAGCCCGTGCTCGGCCTGCAGCTGTGCGCTGACCGAGCGGCGCATGCCCGCGTGGCCGCGCAGCAGCCGCACCCAGGCGTCGATCGACGGGCCCTCGTCGACGGCCGCGGGGTCCTCATCGACGGCCGCACGTCCCTCGTCGACGGCCGCGGGGTCCTCGTCGACGGCCGCGGGGTCCTCGTCGACGGCCGCGGGGTCCTCGTCGACGGCCGCGGGGTCCTCGTCTACGGCGGCGACAGCCCGCCCGACAACGGTCTCTTGTGCGCTCAATATTTGACTACTCATGAATCTCTGCTAAGGTTGTTGATGAGTCAAGTATATCCCCTTCTCCAGGAGGTTCACACATCATGAGTACAGCAGCAGTTGACACACCGAGGGCGCTACCGGCCGGCACCTGGACTCTCGATCCGGTCCACTCCCAGGTCGGCTTTGCCGTCGGCTATCACGTCGGCACCTTTCGCGGCAGCTTCACGCCGGTCGACGCCAGGCTCGAGGTCGGTGAGGACGGCGCCGCCGAGCTCAGCGGCTCGGTCGCGGTAAGCGGCGTCAGGGTCCAGGACGAGAACCTCGCCGCCCACCTGCAGTCGCCCGACTTCTTCGACGCCGAGCGCGCTCCCGAGATCACGTTCGTCTCGAGCGCCATCCGCCCGGCAGGCGACCAGCTCGAGATCGAGGGCGAGCTGACGATCCGGGGCACGACCGTGCCGGTCACGGCCCGGGGCCGGGTCGGCGAGCAGCAGGAGTACATGGGGCGGCCCTACTTCGGCCTCGAGCTCGAGGCCGCGATCGACCGTACGCGCTTCGGCTTGAACTGGAACAACCCGCTGCCGAGTGGCGAGCAGGCGCTCGCCAACGAGGTGACGATCACGGCGGAGCTGTTCCTCACGAGGGCCTGAGCAATGAACGTCCTCGCGATCCCGGGCAGCCTGCGCCGCGATTCGTATAACAGCCGGTTGCTTCGCGCCGCCGGGGAGCTGCTGCCCGCGGACATCGACTTCGAGCTGTTCGACGAGCTCAAGGCGGTGCCTCCCTATGACGAGGACGACGACGTCGAGCCCGCGCCGGCCGCCGTACGGCGGCTGCGCGCGGCCGTCGCCGGCGCCGACGCGCTGCTGTTGGCGACGCCCGAGTACAACTCCTCGATCCCGGGCCAGCTGAAGAACGCCCTCGACTGGGCCTCGCGGCCGCTGGCCACGAATGTGCTGCGCAACAAGCCTGCGGCGGTCATCGGCGCGAGCACCGGGGCGTTCGGCGCGGTCTGGGCGCAGGCTGAGCTGCGTAAGGTGCTCGCGGCTGCCGGCGCACGCGTCCTCGACGTCGAGCTGGCGGTCGGGCATGCGGCCGAGCACCTGGACCGGCCGGGCGCGCTGGCCGCGGGAGAGCTGGGCGAGCAGCTGCGCGATGTCACCGATGCTCTGCTCGAGGCCACGCGCGCGCGCGGACTGGCGCAAGCCGCATAGGCCCGGTCGTCTAGCCCCGGTCGTCTAGGCCCGCCCCCCTAGGTCCGGTCGCCTGGGCGCGGCCGCCGCGCGCGCGAGCACGCGCTGCGCATAGGCTTCCCGACGTGCAAGCCCTCGAACAGCTGCGCCGCCGTATGGCCGAGCTCGCGGACCTCGGCGCGCTGGCGATGCTCGCCGAGTGGGACCAGCTCGTGATGATGCCGAGCGAGGGTGCCGCGACCAGGGCGCAGCAGACCGGCACGCTCGCCAGCCTCACGCACGACCGCGCGTCCGCCGAGGACATCGGCGGCTGGCTGGCCGAGCTGGAGGGCGCCGCGCTGGAACCGCTCGATCGCGACATCGTGCGCCTGGCCCGCCGCGACTGGGAGCGAGCCGTGCGCGTGCCGCGCGAGCTGGCGTCCGAGCGCGCTCTGGCGAGTGCCGAGGGGCAGGAGATCTGGCAGCGCGCCCGTGCCAACGACGACTTCGCGGACTTTGCGCCGGCGCTCCAGCGCAACGTCGAGCTCGCGCGCGCCTACGGCGAATGTCTCGCCGTGGAGCCCGACGCCGGCAGCTACCAGTCGCTGCTCGAGGACTATGACTTCGGCCTGCGCACCGATCACGTGCGCCGGCTGTTCGCCGAGCTCGCACGCGCGCTGCCGCCGCTGGTGGCCGAGGCGCGCGTGCACTCGCCGCGGCGCACGCTCGAGGTGCCGATCGTGGCGCAGCGCACGGCGGTCGCGAGCATCCTGCGCCGGATCGGCGTCGAGGACTCCAGCTGGCGTGTGGACGTCTCGGCGCACCCCTTCTCGGCGTCGATGGGGCGGCGCGACGTGCGCCTGACCACGCGTTACAGCGACGGCGAGGTCGAGTCGCTGCTCAGCTCGCTGCACGAGTACGGCCATGCCCTCTACGAGCGCCAGATCGCCCCGGCGCTCGAGCGCACCAACCTCGGCCACGGCACCTCGATGTCGATCCACGAGTCGCAGAGCAAGCTCTGGGAGAACCACGTCGCGCGCAGCCCGGCGTTCGCCGAGGTGCTCGCGCAGGAGCTGCGCGCCGGTGGCTTCGCGGTCGCGGCGCCGGAGCTGCACGCGACGCTCGTGGGCGTCGAGCCGTCGGCGATTCGCGTGTCGGCCGACCCGCTCACCTACCCGCTGCACATCATCCTGCGCTTCGAGCTCGAGCTGGCGCTGATCGAAGGCCAGCTCGCCGTCGCGGACCTGCCCGAGGCCTGGCGCGACGGGATGCGCCGGCTGCTCGGGGTCGAGGTTCGGACCGACGCGCTCGGCTGCCTGCAGGACGTGCACTGGGGTGCCGGCAGCTTCGGATACTTCCCGAGCTACGCGCTCGGTTGTCTGATCGCGGCGCAGCTGTGGGAGGCCCTCGAGCGCGAGGAGGGCCCGCGCGACGAGGACCTGCGGCGCGGCGAAGTCGCCCCGGTCCAACGCTGGCTGGCCGAGCGCGTGCACCGCCACGGGCGCCGGCTGGACACCGCGGCGCTCGTCGAGCACGCCAGCGGACGCGCGCTCGAGGTGGAGCCGTTCCTACGCTACGTCGCGCCGCTCGCCGGCTGAGCGCACTCGGGAGCTGAGCGCCACTCCGCAGCTGGGCGCAAGCCGCCACTCCGCGGCTGGGCGCACGCCGCCGTACCTCCAGGGCCCGACCGGTGTGAGCGGCCTGGAATTGACAGCGGCCGGCCCGGATTCGCGCAACTGTTTGACAATTACATTGACACGTAGTAATCTCGGGTTTCTGATGGAGGCGCAGATGGACGGGGACTCGAAGCCGCAGACGGCGCCGGCGAACGCGCCGGCCGCCGGCAAGCAAGCGCGGTGGCACGCGCCGATGGACGCGGCCCTCCAGGGCATGAACCCGCGCGAGCACGTCGCTGAGCGGTTCGAGGACTTCGCACGCAAACTGGTCGAGACCACGAAGCCCGCGAAGTCCAAGAAGCGCACTCGCTCGCGCAAGAGCTAGCAGCGGCGAGCGTCGCGTCGCCGGCACGTCTTCGATCTGCCTCGTCGAGGGCACGCGTACGATCTGCCCGAGCTCGCGGACGCCTTGCGTGAGATCCGGCACGGCCGCAGATGGGCTACAGTCGAGATCGTGTCATCAGGCACAGGGGATCGGCAGGCCGCGGGCCGAGAATCGCAGGCAGCGCGCATCGTCGCCGGGTCGCGGGCCCCCGTTCGATTTCGCCGATCGGCGACCGCGACAGGAGGATTGCGATGAGCACGCAGACCATGATCGACAGCAACGAGCTCTTCATCGGGGGAGAGTGGGTCTCGCCACGGAGCGCGCAGCGCATATCGGCGATCGCGGCGAGCACCGAGGAGACCGTCGGGTCGGTGCCCGAGGGCACGAACGCCGATATCGACGCCGCGGCGGCGGCCGCGCGCGCGGCCTTCGATGATCCCACCGGCTGGTCTTCGTGGTCGGTCGAGGAGCGCGCGCAGGCGCTCGAGCGTCTCGCGGCGGCGCTCGAAGCTCGCGGCGAGGAGACCGCGCGCCGCGTCTCGCTGCAGAACGGCATGCCGATCTCGATCGCGCTGGGCACAGAGGCCGTCTTCCCGGCGGTGCTCGCGCGCTACTACGCCGGGCTGATCCGCGCGACGGCGCTGGAGGAGACGCGCGACGGGCTGCTCGGCGGCAAGATCCGCGTGCTGCGCAAGCCGGTCGGCGTCGTCGGCGCGATCGTGCCGTGGAACTTCCCGCAGTGCCTGTCGATGTTCAAGCTCGGGCCGGCGCTCGCGTCGGGCTGCACGGTCGTGATGAAGCCCAGTCCCGAGACCGTGCTCGACAGCCTGCTCCTGGCTGACGCCGTCGTCGACGCTGAGCTGCCGCCCGGTGTGGTGAACATCGTCCCCGGCGGCCGCGAGCTCGGCGCCTACCTGGTCGAACATCCGCTCGTCGACAAGGTCGCGTTCACCGGCTCCAGCGCCTCGGGGCGCCTGGTCGGCGCCCGCTGCGGCGAGCTGCTGCGCCCGGTCACGCTCGAGCTCGGCGGCAAGTCCGCCGCGATCGTGCTCGACGATGCCGACCTCGGGAGCTCGATCGAGGCGCTGTTCGCGGCCACCCTGCTCAACAACGGGCAGATGTGCGCGCTCAGCACCCGCGTGCTCGCTCCGCGCTCGCGCTATGACGAGGTCGTCGGCGTGCTCGCCGGCCTCGCCGGCGCGCTGCAGGTCGGAGACTCGCTCGAGCCCACGACCCAGATCGGCCCAGTGGCCAGCGCGCGCCAGCGCGACCGCGTCGAGGGCTACATCGAGAAGGGCCGCGCGCAGGGCGCGCGCGTGGTCGCCGGCGGCGGCCGCCCTGCCGACCGCGATCGCGGCTGGTTCGTCGAGCCGACGATCTTCGCCGACGTCGACAACAGCTACACGATCGCGCGCGAGGAGATCTTCGGTCCCGTGCTCGCGGTGATTCCCTACGAGGGAATCGACGAGGCCGTCGCGCTCGCGAACGACTCCGAGTTCGGGCTCGGCGGCAGCGTCTGGACGAGCGATCCCGAGCGCGGCGAGCAGGTCGCCAAGCGCGTCCAAACCGGCAGCATCGGGATCAACCACTACACGATCGATCCGACGGCGCCGTTCGGAGGTGTGAAGGCCAGCGGGATCGGCCGCGAGCTCGGGCCCGAGGGTCTCGCGCCCTACTTGCAGCTGCAGTCGATCTACGAGGAGCTGCCCGCGGCGCCGCCGGCGTGATCGCCTGCTGCAGCGCCGCCGGCTGAGCCCTCGTTGCGGGAGGTCGCGCACGCGCCGGGAACGGCACACACCGGATCCGCAACGCGCGCGGTTTGCCGATCGCCGCGACGCCGGTCGCCGGCTGGCCGCGGCGTTGATGCACACGGCGCCGGCGCGCCCGGTCGTCGTCGCGCTCGCCAGGGGCGGCGCGCCGATCGCGTTCGAGGTGGCGCGCGCGCTGCATGCACCGCTCGAGATCCTCGCGGTGCGCAAGCTCGGCGCTCCCCGCAACCCGGAGCTTGCGATCGGGGCGGTCGCCGAGGACGGCACGGGCGTGCTCGACCAGGCGTCGATTGCGCGGCTCGGCGTCACCGACGAGATGCTCGATGCCGCTCTGGCCGCTGCCTCCGGCGAGATGGCCCGGCGCGTCGAGCGCTATCACGGCGGGCGGCCGTCGATCCCGCTGCAGGCGCGCACCGCGATCGTCATCGACGACGGGTTGGCCACCGGTCTCACCGACCTCGCCGCGGTTCGCGCGATCCGCGGGCGTGGCGCCGAGCGCATCGTGCTCGCCGTTCCGGTCGGGACGGCCGACGCGGTGGCGCTGCTCGCGCGCGAGGCCGACGAGGTCCTCTGCCTGCAGATCCCAGACGCGCTCTTCAGTGTCGGCTCCTGGTATGAGGACTTCGCGCCCGTCTCGGACGAGCAGGTGATCGAGCTGCTCGACGCGGCGCCACGCGACGCGCCGCTGCCCAGCGAGGGATAGCGGTCGCACGGCGGGCCGGTCGCGTTCGACGAGCACGAGAGCCCCAGCGTGCGCGCTTGCGCACGTGGCGCTCGACGGCCACGAGCTCGAACCCTGCTGGTAGGTGGCCGGCTGGAAGCCTGGGCCCGTCGGAAGCCTCCGGTACGCGCTTTCGTTGCGTGCTACTGTCGTTCCAGGAGGGGTCTGAACAGGCCGGGGAGAAGAATCGCATGCACGCGCCGAAGCTGTTTCGGGACAGGTCGCGACCTGTGCAGTTCGTCCTTGGCGGCGTCATCCCGTTCCTGTTCGGCGCCGTCGTCGGCATCGTGCTGGGAATCTCGAGCGCGGGCTACTGGGCGGTAATCGCGCTCGCGGCGCTCGGGGGGTTTCTCGCCGGCTTCGAGCATCGCGACGGCTGGGGCGGCGCCGATCGCGGTCTCGTCGGCGGCGCGCTGTTCGGCGCCGGCCTGCTGATCGCCCACGCGATCGCAGGCACGCACGCGAAGGCCTCGCTCGGGAGCTTCCCGCCGCTGCTCGTCGTGATCGACGCGATCGCCGGCATGCTGCTCGGCGCGCTCGGCGGGCGTCTGGGCCGCGCGATCAGGTCTCGCGAGAGCGTCGTCGGAAACACCGCGCACCAGTAGAGCAGTGGCACCCGAGGCGATCCGGGCACCCGCAGCGATCCGGATCGTCCTCGGCGCGCAGCAGCTGGCTGCGCACTCGAGCAGCGCCTCATCCGGGTGCGCTCCCAAGGCTCACGCCGGCTCCCAGGCTCACGCCGGGATCCGCTCGGGCTCGCTGGGGTGCAGCGGTATGCCGGCCGCCGCGTAGGCGTCGGGCGCGTCGAGCGTCTCGGCCTTGAGCAGCGCCTGCGCCAGGCTCTCCAGCTGGTCGCGGTGATCTTCGAGCAGTCGCGTCGCCTCGCCATGGGCCTGCTCGACGAGCTTGCGCACCTGCTCGTCGACCAGGCGCTGGGTCTCCTGCGATGTCTCGCTCGCGCCCGGCAGCAGCGGGCCCTGACCGGGATCGGGCAGCACGGCCACGGGACCGATCGCCTCGTCCATGCCCCAACGCCCCACCATCTGGCGCGCGATCTGGGTGAGCTGCTGGATATCGGCCTCGGCGCCGGTCGTGATCGTCCCGTACACCACCTCCTCGGCCACGCGCCCGCCCAGCGCCACCAGGATCTTGGCGTGCAGCTCCTCCAGCGAGTAGGACACGCGGTCGCTGTCGGGCGTTGACAGCGTCACGCCCAGCGCCATCCCGCGGGGGATGATCGAGACCTTGCGCACCGGGTCCGCGCCCGGCGTGAGCATCCCGACGAGCGCGTGTCCGGACTCGTGGTGGGCGGTGCGCTCGCGGTCGGCGGGCTCGAGCACGAGGCCGCGGGGGGCGCCGAGCATGATCTTCTCCAGCGAGTCGGTCAGGTCGCCCATCCGCACCTTCTTGTGCCCGCGGCGGGCGGCGAGCAGCGCGGCCTCGTTGGTGAGGTTGGCGATGTCTGCCCCGACCATCCCGGGCATGCTCGCGGCCAGCGCTTCGAGGTTGACGTCGTCGTCGAGGGGAATCGAGCGGGTATGGACCTTGAGGATTTCAACCCGTCCTTTGCGGTCGGGGGCCTGGACGGTAACCCGCCGGTCGAAGCGCCCGGCGCGCAGCAGCGCGGGATCGAGGACGTCCGGGCGGTTGGTCGCCGCGAGCACGATCACGGCCTCGGAGGATTCGAAGCCGTCGATTTCGGTGAGGATCTGGTCGAGCGTCTGCTCGCGCTCGTCGTTCGCGCCCGTCACCGACACCGACCCCTGGCGCGAGCGCCCGATCGCATCGAGCTCGTCGATGAAGATGATCGACGGCGCCGCCTCCTTGGCCTTCGCGAACAGGTCGCGCACGCGGGAGGCGCCGACGCCGACGATCGCCTCGATGAACTCAGACGCCGAGATCGAGAAGAACGCGGCGTGCGCCTCGCCCGCGACCGCGCGCGCGAGCAGCGTCTTGCCGGTGCCCGGCGCACCCGAGAGCAGCACGCCGTGGGGCATGCGTCCGCCGAGGCTGCCGTAACGGTCCGGATTGCGCAGGAAGTTGACGATCTCCGACAGTTCGGCCTTGGCCTCGTCGATGCCGGCGACATCGGCGAACGTGACGCGGATTTTTTCCGGATCCACGCGCCGCGCCTGCGACCGGCCGAACGCGCCGAGCGCGCCCATGCCGCCGCCGGCTTTCGCCGCGCGACGGAAGATCAGCACGAACAGGCCGACGATCAGCAGCGTCGGGCCGAAGCCGAGCAGGATCTCAGCCAGCAGCGACTCGCTCGTGGTCGTCGATTCGGCTTTGATCTCGACGCCCTTTTCCTGCAGCAGCGCCGACAGTTGGCTGCCGTTCCAGAAGCTCGGAACCTGCGTGGCGAACAGCTTCGTCGGCGTCGCCTTCTGGTCGCTTTCCGGATAGCGCAGCTTGGACTTGAACTTGCCCTCGATCGTGTCGCCCTTGGAGGAGATCGTCGCGACCTGATCGGCTTTGACGTGCTCGAGGAAATACGGGCTGAACGGCACCGTGACGCGCTGTTCGCCGGTGGAGGGCTGGAAGAACAGGACCGACAGCCAGTTGAGCGCGATCAGCGCCAGCACGAAGTACCAGAAGCCGCGCATGCGGTGCGGCGGCGGACCCGTACGGGCGTGTTCGGGCATACCCCGGCCGTCGGGTGCCGGCGCGACCTGCCATCCGCGCTTGTCCCGCGGCAGCGGGGGATGGGCTTCGGAGCGCCCGGCCTGCGAAGGACCGGTTTGGCCTGCGGGTTCGTCGGCCACAGCCCAATGCTAGGGCCCGCCGCGCCCGCCGCGTCGTCACCCGTCTGGACGGCCGGTATTCGAGAAGGCGTCCAGCGGCTCGACCTGCCACGGTTCCTCGATACCGGGTGGCGCCTGCAGCCACGCGCGCGCGTCGGCACGGCCCATCCTGATCAGCGCCTGGATGAACTCCGGGTCGAACAGTATGTAGCTGAGCAGCTCGCCGTGCGTGGGGCTGTCGCTGCCGAGCAGGCGGCTGAGGCCGACCAGGTCGGGTGAGCGCAGCCCCCGCAGACCGCCGTAGCGCTCGTGGAAGATCCTGGCGGCGAGCTTGGCGATCGCGTCGGCCCGGCGCGGCGCCACGAAGATGTAGGGGATCCGCCGGTACCGCGGCTGGCCGTTGGCCTGGCGCTGCCGCGCCGCCCCCGGCGACGCGCCGGCGCCGGTGTAGAAGGAGTTGACCTCGCCGAGCTTGCGCATGTCCTCGATCAGCGGATCGGCCAGCGCGCCCTGCAGCAGATGCAGGGCGCTCGTGCCGAAGTCAGGCTGCGGCGCCTCGTGGCGACCGGGGTGCTTGGGTGTCGGCAGCAACGATCCGGTGCCGACCACGACCAGACGCTGCGCCCCGAGGTCGATCGCCGGCTTGATCGGCGTGTTCAGGCGCGTCGCGCCGTCCACATACCAGCCCCTGGCCTCGGCCGGGCGCGTGATCTCGACGGGCGGAAACAGGATCGGGATCGCGGCCGAGGCACGCACGTGGATCTGCTCGATCCGCGCCGGCACGTAGTCGATCACATGCGAGCGATGGGCCGTGTCCTCGAACTTGCCCTCGACGAACGCGACCGCGCGGCCCGTGCTCGCGGCGGTCGCCACGGCCGCGAGTGCGCGGACCGGGCCGCTCGCGACGTTCTCGTGCAGCTGATCCCAGTCGATCCAGCGGCCGAGGTTGTCCTCGAGCGGAGCCGGATCGAGCAGGCTCGCCAGCCGCACCCCCGGAACCCCGAGCAGGCCGCCGGCAAAGCGCAGTGCCGTCAGCGGCAGGCGTGAGAGCACCGGGCGGATCACCGCGCTGCGATCGACTTCGCGCCAGCGCGCCAGCTCGCGCGAGACCGCCTCCGCCGCCGGTAGATGTCGCGTGGCCGCGACGCTCGCCGCGTTGATCGCCCCGACGCTCGTGCCGACGAAGATGCAGGGCAGCTCGTCGCGCTGCTCGAGCACCGGCAGCAGCACCGAGAGCGCGCCGAGCTCATACGCTCCGCGTGCGCCGCCACCGGCCAGCACCAAGCCAACACGCTGCCCCATGCCTACATCATCTACCCCCGACCAGCGGCTTCCTTTGCAGGCGTCCCGGCGAGGCTCGTTGACACGCTCTAGTGGCGATCGCCGGGCGGCGCCGGCCGGCGCTCAATCCTGCCCATCAGTCGCCGCGGATGGCGGCCTGCATGACCCCCACCCAGGTGTCGACGAGCTCCTGGTCGTCGATCGGGCTCGGGATGCCGAGGACGTCGCGCAGCAGCCGCGAGCCGAGCAGCGAGCCGAGCCCGATCGCGGCGATCCCCTTCGCCTCGCCGGCCGGGATCGCACGCTCGGCGCGCTCGCGAATCCACTCTGCGAACCCGTCGAAGGTCGAGCTCACCAGCTGATCCACGGCCGTGCTCAGCACCTGCCTGTGATTACGGGCTTCGGAGGCGAGGATTCGCAGCAGCTCGGACTCGCTGTCCAGCTCGGTCAAGACGTAGCGCGCGGTCAGGATCAGTTCCGCTTTGAGGTCGCCGACGGGGGTGAGCACGCGGCGGATCTCGCGAAGCGCCTGCAGCCTTGCCAGGTGACGCTCGATGCCTGCCGCCAGGACGGCTTCCTTGCTCTTGAAGTGGTGGTACAGGCCCCCGGCTCCCGGCGTGAGGCCCGCCGCGGCTTCGATCTTGGCGATGCTCGTGCCGGCATAGCCGTGCTCGCTGAACAGCCGCATGGCTTCCTCGACGATGCGCTCGCGGGTCGTGGCCGTGTTTGACATAGGGAGGACCTAAGTATACACTTATCTGAAGTCAGCGCAAGCCGAGGAAAGGACGCGGTGCATGTCCGGAGATGAGCGAAGGCCGGGTGACGGTATCGGCCGCGGGCGCGTGCGCCGCAGCGCTCCGCTCGTCGGGCTTGCGGCTCGCACCGCCGGCGAGGCGGTCGTGGCCGGGTTGCGTGGCAAGCTCACGGGCGCCGACGGCGCCGAGTTTCACGCGCGTACGGCCGAGCGCTACGCCGAGCTGCTCGGCCGCTCCAAGGGCGCGCTGATGAAGGCCGGTCAGATGCTCTCGATCGTGTCGGTCGGCTCGTTCGTTCCGGCAGAGCTCCAGTCGGCCTACCAGACCGCGCTCGCGCGTCTGCGCGACGACGCGCCGCCGATGTCCGGCGAGCTGGCGCAGATGCTGCTCGAGCGCGAGCTCGGGCCCAGGGCCCTGAGCGCGTTTGCAGAGCTCGATCGGGAGCCGCTCGCGGCGGCATCGATCGGCCAGGTGCACGCCGCGCGGCTGCGCGACGGGCGGCGGGTGGCCGTGAAGATCCAGTATCCGGGGGTCGCGGACGCAATTCGCGCCGACCTGAAGAACACCGAGCTGCTGGCCACATTCCTGAGCCTGCTCGGAGGCATATCCTCGCGCCCGCTGAGCCTCGACATGCGCGGCGCGGCGCGTGAGCTAGGCGAGCGCATCACCGAGGAGCTCGACTACAGGCTCGAGGCGGCCAATCAAGCCGAGTTCGCCGCGCGCTACCGTGACCACCCGTTTATCCACGTCCCCCGCGTGATCGACGAGCTCTCCACCGCGCGCGTGCTCACCCAGGAGCTCTGCGTGGGCCGGTCGTGGAGCGAGGCAATCACGGCCGAGCGGGAGCTGCGCGACCGCTGGGCCGAGGCAATCTGGCGGTTCGTGTATGGCTCGCATCGCCGCTTCGGCCTGACCAACAGCGACCCGCACCCCGGCAACTACGTGTTCAACGGCGATGGCAGCGTCAGCTTCCTCGACTTCGGCTGCATCAAGCGCTACCGCCGCGACCAGGTCGAGCTGATGGTCGGGATCGTGCGCGAATGCCTGCGCGAGGACGTGCTCGGGACATGGCGTGCGTGCGTGGAGGCCGGATTCTGGAGCTCGTCAGACCCCGTCACCCCCGAGGAGGTCTTCGCTTGGTGGCACGAGCCCTACCGGTATCTGTGGGTCGAGCAGCCCTTCACCTTCACGCCCGAGTACGCGGCGAGCTGGATCGAGCGCAGGCTCTCGCCGTACGGACCGTCGGCCAACGCGTTGCGCCATACCACCTTCGCGCCCGAGTATGTGGCCTGGCCCCGGATCGAGACGGCGTTGTGCTCGGTGCTCGCTCAGCTGCACGCAACCAACGACTGGGCGAGCCTGTACGCCGAGTACCACACGAACGGCAAGCCACTGACCGCGACGGGGCGGCTCGACCGCGCGTACTTCGAGGAGCGCGCGGCCGCCGACCTCGCCTGAGCGATCACGCGCCGCTCAACCGCCGATCGGCGCGCGCGGGTTGGTGCCCCAGAAGATCTGCGTGCCGAGCATGCCGATCAGCGTGACCAGCACCAGGTTCAGCACCATCGACTTGGCCGTGGCTTCGCCCACGCCGACAGGACCGCCGCTGGCGTTGTATCCGTAGTAGCAGCCCACCAGCACGATCACGGTCGCCATCGTCATTCCCTTGATCACGCTGAACAGCAGGTCCGGCGGGCTCTGGAACTCCCAGAAGGTCAGTAAGTAGCCGCCCGCGGACGTGTATCCGATCTGCAGCACCACGGCGATGTAGGAGGCCAGGTAGGCCACGCCGATCCCGGCGATGTACATGAACGGCAGCACGATCCACGAGGCCAGCAGACGCGTGGCGCAAAGGAACGTCATCGAGTCGAAGCCCATCACCTCGAGCGCGTCGATCTCCTCGCTGATCCGCATCGCTCCGAGCTCGGCCACGATCCCGGTGCCGACCTTGGCCGACATCATGTACCCGAACGCGTACGGCACCGCCTCGCGCAGGTTGCACAGGGCCGTGAACACGCCTGCATACGCCGGCGCGCCCTGGGACTCGAGGAAGTAGGCGCCCTCGATGCCGCACGTGCCCAGGCCGGTGATGAACACGAGCCCCCAGATGACGAGCGTCGAGCCGATGATCAGGATGCCCGCCTGCCGCAGCGCCTCGCCGAAGAAGCGCAGCACGCGCAGCCCCCAGACGTCACGCACGACGTTGCCTGTGAAGCTCGCGATCTCGCCCGCCGTAGCGACCCACGCGCGCGACACCGCCAGCAGCTGGCTCATCTACTCGTCGCCTCTCGTCAACATCGCCTCTCTTCGACGACGCACGCGCGCGCGCCCGCACGCGCATGCGTTCGACTGTGAACCCGACTGTGAACCGCCGCTCACTTGATCACCAGGATGTTCGGGTGCGTCGCCAGCAGCGTCTGGGTGAACACGTAGTTGAACGCGCCGACGCCCAGGAACGAGACCACGACCGCCTGGTTGACCGCCTTGCCGACGCCCTGCGCGCCTCCTGAGGCGGTCATTCCCTTGTAACAGCAGACGATCGCGATGATCGCGCCGAACAGCATCGTCTTGAGCACCGAACCCCACAGGTCGGTGGAGGTGGCGTTCGCGAACAGCGTCGCCCAGAACGGGCCGAGCGGCTGTTCGGTGACGGTCGCGGCGAGCATGCCCCCGAAGATCCCGAACAGCAGCGCATACAGGTCGAACAGGCCGGTGATCAACATCAGCGCCAGAAACCGTGGCACCACCAGGTTCTTGACCGGGTCCACGCCGAGCACCTGCAGGGCGTCGAGCTCCTCGCGGATCTTGCGCGCGCCCAGATCGGCGGTGATCGCCGTGCCGGCGATCCCCGCGAGCACGATCGAGGTGATCAACGGACCGATTTCGCGGATCGCCGCGAGCACGAAGAACCCGCCCAGCCGGTCGGTGGCGCCGAACAGCCGCAGGAAGTTCGCCGCCTGCAGGCCCGGCGCTCCGTAGTTGATCGCGACCGTCGTGATCAGCAGCGGAAACCAGACGAGGCGCAGCACGAACAGGAACTGCGACACGAACTCCTCGCCGTAGGGGTAGGGCGGGCGGATCGCCGAGAAGACCGTCCTGCTCGTCAGCAGCATCATCTCGCCGATTTCTTCGAGCAGGCTCTTGGTCGGCAGCAGCGCCCGCTCGAGCGCTCGCGCTGCCGGTTCGCGCCGCATCGACTCCATCGACTAAGTATACACTTGGGAGAATTCAGGGACCGTTGTACTCACAGCCTGACGCAGGGCGATTGCGCGGTCGTAGTCGTCGCTGTATACTCGCCCGCTCGAGCAGGCGGACGGCGATCGGCGAGGAGGATCGCCGCGCGGTGAAGGGGCAGCCCGAAAAAGGAGCTTTGGGACGATGGCTCGACAGGATCGACACGGGCGCAGCAGGGGAGCGGCCGGCAGGAGGCTGGTGCTGCTCGGGTTGGCGGCCCTCTCGGTCCTGCTGTTCGCCGCGAGCGTGACCGCCGCATTCGATATCAGCGCAGGCCACGCGCTGGCGCCTCCGGCTCGCACACGGGCGCCGCGCGGGTCACAGCCTGCCGCTGCGCCGCTCGCTCATCGGCCCAACCTGACCGAGTTCCCGGCTCAGGGCCCGTGCGGGCAGATCTTCTGCTGGACCCCGGGCGAGCCGGTCCTCGCCGTGGGCCCGAGCGACGTCCTCGAGACGGTCAATACCGAGGCCACCGTGTACACCAAGAGCGGAACCAAGCTAGCGGAATACGACTTCGCCAACTGGTGGGGACCGAAAGAAATCAGCTGCGGCGACCCGCGCGCGCTGTACATCGCGAGCATCGAACGCTTCGCCTTCAGCTGCACGGGCTTCGGGACCGGCCCGATGCGCTTTGCGATCTCCAAGACGAGCAACCCCGCCGGCGAATGGCTCAAATACGAAGCACCAAACGGCGAATCGCTCGATCAGGACAAGATCGCCGCGAGCTCGAACAAGTTCATCATCGCCGGCAACGGGAGCAGCGAAGAAAACAGCGAGTGGATCTACGTCTACAACCTCTCCGAACTCGCCGCCGGGGTGAGCAAACCGAGCGTGGTGAAAGTGATGACCGCCAACTCGAACCTGTACGTGCCAGCAGTCGAGCAGACCGCCACGAGCGACATCTATCTCGTCGCCTCCTTCCCCGGCGAGCCGCTCTGGCTGGCGACGATCACCGGCACCCCCGCCGAAGGCAATGTCGCGATCAAAGAGACCGAAGTTCCCTCCAGCGACTTCCCCGCGCCGGGTGAACCGCACGTGCCGGGCGGCCAGATCGGAGGCGGGGCGCTCGACGGTCGCATCTACGACGCGATCTACGAGACCGAGACCTCCGACGGCAAGCCGGTGATCGCCTACTCCAGCGCGCGCGAGTGCGCCACGCGCACCTGCATCAGCGCCGGCAAGATCGACCTGTCCGGCAGCAAACCTGCGCTCTCGAGCTACACGCTGATCGGCGAACCCGGGTGGGACTACACATACGGCGGCGTCGGCATGAATTCCGAAGGCACGATATTCGACGTCTACAGCCGCTCGAACGCCTCCAACGCTCCCGGCGTAGGGGTTCTCGGGCCCGGCTACGACGTCACGCTGCAGTCCGCGAGCAAAGGCGTCACCTCCTGCGAGGAAGGCGAACCCGAACCGTGCAACGAGCGCTGGGGCGACTACCTGGGCACGGCGATCGACCCGAGCGAACCATCCAGCGTTTGGGTGTCTGGCCTGTACCAGAACACCACGGGCCGTTTTGGCTGGGGCACGATCATCGCCAAGGTCTCACCCAACGCGTTCGCGCTGCCGACCGTGAGCACCGGCAAAGCCTCGAAGGAGACCGCGAGCGGCGCGAAGGTCGCGGCCATGGTGAATCCCAACGGCGTATCCACCGAGTGGCATATCGACTATGGCACGACCACCGGCTACGAAGCGACCACGCCCGAACAGTCGGCCGGCGCCGGGACGAAAGCTGTCGCGGTCAGCGCAACGATCGCCGGCCTTTCACCCGGGACGACGTATCACTACCGCGTTGTGGCCAGCACGACGACCGGCAACGCCGACGGTGCGGACGCGACGTTCAACACGAAGGGACCCAAGATCAAATCGGTGACCTTTTCGGGCACCCCGAGCAACCCCACGGTCACCATCAAGGGCTCGAGCCTGGGATCGATGCCCGCCGCCGAACCCAGCGAACCGCTCAACTGCTTCCCCGAAGACAAAAGCTTCGACTACGGCAGCTCGCTGTACTTCAGCGACGGCACCCAGGGCTGGGCGGCCGGGCAGATCGGAGACTGCGTCGGGCTGATCGTCCACTCTTACAGTGAAAAACGGATCGTCTACAGCTTCGGGGCCGGGTACAGTCACTACGGTCAGATCACCAAAGGCGACTCCTACAGCCTCACGGTCTACAGCCTCAGCCATTCGGGCACCGTGGCCTATCGCTAGGCGGCTCGAGCGAGCCCGGCGGTCGCGCGGGCGCACGCCCGAGGCCCACGCCGCGCAGAAGCGCCAAGACGATCGCGTGGCGCGGCCCGGGATAGTGTTGTGGTCGCTGTCGTGACCACGAACCTTGGAGCCTTGAGCCAACGATGAGCGCCGAGCGCAGTAGCGACGACGTGGCGTTTCCGGTGCTGAGCGCCTCGGAGCTCGATGAGATACGGCCATTCGGCGTCGAGGAACCGGTCGCCGCGGGGCGGTTGCTGTTCCAGGCAGGCGAAGCGTCGTGGGATCTGTTCGTCCTGCTCGAGGGGCGGGCCGAGGTCCTGCGTCTGGACTCCGCGGACGCCGTCCCGATCGCGGCCTACGGGCCGGGTGGCTTCGCGGGCGAGCTCAACCTGTTGACGCGCCAGCGCCGCTCGCTGAGCTGCCGCGTGACCGAAGCGGGCCGCGTGCTCGTGATCGCCGACGCCGAATTCCACCGCCTGATGAGCGCCAGACCGCTGCTCGGCGAAAAGATCTTCAACGCCCTGGTCGCGCGGCGAGAGATCCTGCGCGCGGGCGAGGGAGCCCAGGCCATCCGTATCGTCGGGTCGCGCTACTCGCCCGAGGCGATGAGCCTGCGGGCGTTTGCCGATCATTCGCATCTCGCCGCCGCCTGGATCGACGTCGAGGACGCGGAGGATCCGGGCGCGCTGCTCGCGAGCATGGGGCTGAGCCCGCACGACATACCCGCGGTGATCACCGCGACCGAGACCCTGCGCCGTCCCTCACCCCAGGCGTTCGCCGAGCTGCTCGGGCTGACCTTCCGTCCGACGCCGGGCTACATCTTCGATCTGGTGATCGTCGGCAGCGGCCCGGCCGGCCTCGCCGCCGCCGTATACGGCGCCTCGGAGGGTCTGCGCACGGTCTCCCTCGACGCCGCCGCGATCGGCGGGCAGGCCGGCTCGAGCTCCCGGATCGAGAACTACGCGGGCTTCCCGAACGGCATCTCCGGCGGCGATCTGACCGGCCGGGCGGCGGTCCAGGCGCTGCGGCTCGGCGCCCGGCTGAACGCCCCAAGCGAGGTCGTCGGACTGCGCGACGAGTCGGGGTTCCACGTCGTGGGTCTCGGCGACGGCAGCGAGATCCCGACGCGCACCGTGATCATCGCCTCCGGCGCCCGCTACGTGCGGCTGGCCGTCGAGGATCTCGAGCGCTTCGAGGGAGCCGGCGTCTACTACGCGGCGACCGACCTCGAGGCGCGCGTGTGCGGCGGGACGCCGGTGCTGGTGGTCGGCGGCGGAAACTCCGCCGGTCAGGCCGCGCTCTACCTCTCCCAGAGCAACTGCCGGGTGACGATCGCGATCCGGCGCGATGACCTCGGTGCCAGCATGTCGCGATATCTGGTCGAGCGGATCGAGAACGACCCCAGGATCGACCTGGTCACCGGCGTCGAAGTGGAGCGCCTGATCGGCGAGGACCGCCTGCAGCAGGTGATCGTGAAGGACACGGCCAACGGCGAGCAGCAGACGTTGGCATGCTCGAGCCTGTTCTGCTTCATCGGCGCGCGCCCCGCGACCGAGTGGCTGCGCGATTGCGTGCTGCTCGATCGCAAGGGCTTCGTGCCCACCGACCGCCAGCTACCGGCAGGTCCGGGCCCGCAGCTCCCACTGTCATACGAGACCTCGCTGCCTGGCGTGTTCGCCGCCGGAGACGTGCGCAGCGGCTCGATGAAGCGGGTCGCGGCCGCCGTCGGCGAGGGATCCAGCGCCGTGCGCTCGGTCCACGAGCGACTGGCGAGCGGCCGGAGCTGAGCGCGATCGGCGGCGGGCGGTTCCCGGGCGGTTCCCGGTGGTAGGTTGGGCGCGTGAGTCACCTGCTGCGCTCCAGCGCTCCGATCAGCGAGGCGGGCTGGAGCCTGCTCGATAACGAGGCGCGGGCACGGCTGGCGCCAGCGCTCGGGGCGCGCCGGGTGGTCGACTTCGAAGGCCCGCGCGGCTGGCAGCACTCTGCCAGCAACCTGGGCCGCACGCGCACGCTCGAGGGCGCGTCGCTGGAGGGCGTCCTGGCCCGCACGCGGGTCGTGCTGGCGCTGATCGAGCTGAGGGCCGAGTTCGAGCTCGACCGGGCCGAGCTGTTCGACGCCGATCGCGGCGCGCCCGACACCGACCTCGCGCCGCTCGACCAGGCCGCACGCCGGATCGGGGTCGCCGAGAACCGCCTCGTGTTCCACGGCGCCGGCCAGACGCATGCGGGTATCGTCGAGCGCACGCCTCACGAAGTCCTCGCGCTGGGCGAGCCCGGCGATTACCCCGGGGCGGTCTCGACGGCCGTCGCCCGCCTGCTCGACTCCGGGGTCGGCGGCCCGTATGCGCTCGCGCTGGGCGACGAGCCCTACCGGTCGGCGCTTGCCGGCTCCGATCGCGGCGGCTATCCGCTGGTGTCGCACCTGCGCGAGATCCTCGACGGGCCGGTCGTGCGGGCTTCCGGTCTGCAGGGGGCGGTCGTCCTCAGCCGGCGCGGCGGCGACTTCCTGCTCGAGTCCGGTCAGGATCTCTCGATCGGCTACGCGTCCTACGACGAAGCCGTCGTGAGGCTGTACCTCGAGGAGAGCCTCAGCTTCCGCGTCGCCACTCCCGAGGCGGCCGTGGCGCTCAGCGCGTAGGGCAGAGGAGGGGGGAGATGCCGCGTCCCCAGCCGGTGCTGAGCCCGATCACCGAGGCCGCGATCTTCCTCGTCCTGACGATCCACGATGGCGCCGAGGCGGACGTCCGCGAGGCCCTGACCGATGTGAGCGCGCTGAAGCGGTCGGTCGGCTTCCGGATACCCGAGGGCGAGCTCTCGTGCGTGGCCGGCATCGGCGCGTCCTGCTGGGACCGTCTGTTCGGGCAGCCCCGCCCAGCGGGCCTGCACCCGCTGCCCACGATCGCCGGGAGCAGGCACACGGCGATCTCCACGCCCGGCGACCTCCTGTTCCACCTGCGCGCACACCGCTTCGATCTCTGCTTCGAGCTCGCCCAGCGCCTGGTGGAACGGCTGGCCGGCTGCGCCCAGGTGGTCGACGAGGTCCACGGCTTCCGCTCCTTCGACGAGCGCGACCTGCTCGGGTTCGTCGACGGAACCGAGAACCCCGAAGGCGAGGATGCCGCCGCGGCCGTGCTGATCGGGGCGGAGGACGAGCGATTCGCGGGCGGCAGCTACGTGGTCGTGCAGAAGTACCTGCACGACATGGCGGCCTGGAATGCTCTCTCGGTCGAGGAGCAGCAGCGCGCCATGGGCCGCACCAAGCTCGACGACGTCGAGCTGCCGGATGAGGTGAAACCGTCGAACTCCCACGTCGCGCTCAACACGATCGTCGACGATGAAGGACGCCAGCACCAGATCGTGCGACTGAACATGCCGTTCGGGAACGCCGGCGCCGGCGAAATCGGCACGTACTTCGCGGGCTACGCCCGCCAACCCGAGCTGATCGAGCTGATGCTGCAGAACATGTTCGTCGGCAAGCCGCCCGGCAACCACGACCGCATCCTGGACTTCTCGACGGCGGTGACCGGGTCGCTCTTCTTCGTGCCGAGCGCGGCGTTCCTCGATGAACCGGACCTGCTCACGGCGCCGGCGACCGGCGCCGAGGCACCGGCGGGCGATGCTGATCTGGTGAGCTCCGGCGAGGACGGCACGCTCGGGATCGGAGACCTGGGGGCCGCCTCGTAGAACGCGACGCTCAGACTCGCCGGTGCACGATCAGCACGGAGCGCCCGCAGCGCCCCGAGACCGCCGAGGCGACGCTGCCGAAGACATGCCCGGCGAATCCGCTGCGACCGTGCGAGCCGAGCACTATCAGGCTCGAGTCGCGCTGATCGGCGACCTCGACGATGCCCTTCCAGGTCGGCGCCGCCTGAGTCGCCATGCTCTCCGTCCGGAAGCCAGCTCGCTCGGCCAGCGACGCCCCCTGCGCGGCCGTACGCTCGGCGGCCTTCCGAACTTCAGTGGCCTGGTCCGCGTCGAAATGCAGCTCGTCGGCCGGCACGAAGCCGACATCGGCCGGCTGCCACACGCACAGCGCGAGCGCCTCACGACCGCGCACGAGCTGGCGTCCGGCCTCCTCGATCGCGAGCTTCGCCAGCTCGGACCCGTCGTAGGCGAACAGAACCGGCCCGGCGGGCGCTGCGCCCGGAGTGGAGGAGCCCTCGCCGGCGGTCATCAGTCGGAGCCCTCGGCGACCGGCGTCGCCCGGTGGTCTGCGGGCAGCTGGCGCGAACCGACGCGGAGCTCGTCGGAGCCGGCCGGTGCGGCGGGCGGCGCGTCCGGTGCGGCGGGCGCCGCCGCCGGCGTGTGCTCGACGACGCCACCGCGCAACTTAGCCAGCAGCGGCGGCGAGTTCCACGCCGGCGCTTCACCGTCGAGGAACCGATCGATGTCCGGCGTCTGCGGGCGTGCGCCGCCCAGCGCGTAGATCACGACGCCGAGCGCCGCGCCGCCGAGCGCGAGCCCGAGGCCGATCGAGAGCGCGATGCGGGTGCCCGCGTCGAGCCCGCCACCGACCGTCAGAGCGAGGTGCGCGAAGATCGGCGCGACCATGAACGCCGCCACGGCCCGCAGCAGCTCGACGATCGCGAACACCCGCTGGAGGTTGGCCGAGGGCAGCGAGAAGCCGGCCACGAACAGGGCGGGCGCGACGGTCGCGCCGAGGCCGATGCCCGTGAGGCCCGAGCCGATCAGGGTCGCCGCTTCGCTCGGCGGCACCTGCACGCGGAAGACCGCGATCCCAGCCGCGAGAAACAGCATTCCGAGGAGCGGCAGGTAGTGGAGCGCGCGCTTACGCAACACCACGCCGAGTACGATCGCGGTGATCACCGCGCCGGCGACCTCGGGCAGGTACAAGAGCCCGACGTGGAGCGGCCCGTAGTGCTCCAACAGCACCGCCGCGGTCAGCGCGGTCGCCGACACCGACGCCGCTGCGGCGAACAGCGCGACCGTGATCCCGGCCACCGGCATCGTGCTCGTCAGCATCGTGCGGATCGTCAGCAGCGGCTGCTTGGCGCGGTACTGGTAGACGATCAGCGCGACGATCGTGGCGAGTCCGCCGACCAGCGGTATGAACGTCAATGCGTCGAGAAAGCTGTGGGTCAACAGCTCCGATGCACCGAAGAACGCGGCCACGCAGCCTACGGCCGCCAGCGCGATCGCGCGCAGATCGCGGGGCGAATCGGGGTCTGCCGGCGGCGCGTCCTCGAACGTCAGCAGCGTCAGGATCAGCGCGCCCAGGGAGACAGCGGCGACGATCCAGAACAGCGGCCGCCAGTTGCCCGAGCTGGCCTGGAGCCCTCCAAGCGTGGGACCGAGCGCGACCGCCCCGAAGATGCACATGTTCATGATCACCGCCGTGTCGCGCAGCTTGGTCGCGGGATAGCCGATCGCCAGCGGCGGCACCGCCGCGATCAGCATCAGGCTCGTGCACAGGCCCTGCAGCACGTGGCCGGCGATGTACATGTCCACGTTCTGCGCCGAAGCCGTCAGAACCGAGCCGGTCAGGAGCAGCGCCGCGTACAGCACCAGCATGCGCCGCTGGGGTAGATGCTGCGCGAACTGGACCGCCAGCACCGTGCCCACCGCGTAGGCGGCGTTCGCCAAGCCCGAGCCCAGGCTCATCGTCTGCAGGCTCGTGTGCAGATCCTTGGCGATGATCGGGGTGAGCGGCAGTAGCGCGGCAGACAGCGCCAGGTACGGAATCAGGGCGAACATCACCATCGCCGCCGCCGCGGGATAGCGGCCGGCCAGCGGCCCCTGTCGCATCAGCCGCCTCTCTCCCGCCCGGCCATGGCGATAGGTCCCGGTCGTGTCGCGTCGATCGAGTCGATGCAGTCGATGGTATTAGGGGAACGCCGGTTGCCAACCGCGCCGGCCGGCATAGCCTCGGCCTTGCCTGAAGCGCGCCAAATTAGCGGCGGCGAGCCGGCACCGGCCTCGGCGTTGCCCGCAGTGCTCAGCTCGTCATGGCGGGCCGGCGCCGACCGGCTTGGAGGCTGCTGCGATCTCGGCGCGCAGCGCCTTCAGCGCGCCGACGTAGATCTCCGAGAACGTCGGGAACGGCTGGATCGTGTCGCGCAGGACGTCGAGCGGCAGATGGGCGCGGATCGCGAGCGTGGCCTGCTGCAGCCACTCGCCCGCCTCGGGTCCGAGCGCGTAGGCGCCCGTCAGCCGCTGGCCGTCGCTCAGGAGCGTCAAGAAGCCGTTCTGCTCGGCGGACGCGCGCGTGTAGGTGGCGGTCTTCGCCACCCCGGAGATCGGCACCGTCGCGCTGCAACGGCCGGCGGAGGCGCCCACCGCCGCAGCCTGCGGGTCCGTGTAGACGACGCGCGGCACGGCCTCGTAGTCGGCCTTTCTCGGTTCGCCGAGGATGTTGGCGGCGACCACCTCGCCCTCGTACTTGCCCACGTGCGTCAGCGGCCAGCGGCCGTTGACATCGCCGATCGCCCAGACACGCTCGGCCGCGCGCAGGTGCGCGTTGACGGGAACGCCGTGTGCATCGGGCTCGATGCCGACGGTCTCGAGGCCGAGCTCGCGCACGCGGGGACGCCGGCCGGTCGCGACGAGCAGGCGCTCGCCCTGCAGCTCGCGCCCGTCGTCGAGCTCGAGGACATACTGCTTGCGCTTGCCCTCGCGTCGCGCTGCCGTGGCGTTCGCGGACAGCACGAGCTCGATGCCTTCGCGTCGCAGCACCTCGCCCAGTGCCTCGCCCAGCGGCGCCGGCTCACGGGGCAGCACGTGCTCGGCCATATCGACGATCGCCGCCTCGCCGCCGAGGCGGCGGACCACCTGCGCGATCTCCACGCCTACGGGCCCGCCACCGAGGATCAGCAGCCGGGTTGGGACCGCCTTCATCGACGTGGCATCGCGGCTGGTCCAAACGCCTTCGAGCTCGCGCAGACCGGTGACCGGCGGGATCACCGGATCGGCGCCGTTCGCGAGCACCACGTGCTCAGCGGTGTGGCGCACGCCGTTGACCTCGACGACGCCCGGACCCGCGAGCCGGCCGGTGCCGCGCAGCAGGTCGATGCCGTGTTCGGCGAGCCAGCGCTCCTGCCCGGCGTCCGAGTAGCCGGACACCATGAAGTCGCGCCAGGCCAGCGCCGCCTCGACGTTGACCTCGGCACTCGCCGCCGCCTCGCGCGCCGCGTGGACCGCCTCGCCCGGGCGCAGCAACGTCTTCGACGGGATGCAGGCCCAGTACGAGCACTCGCCGCCAACGAGCTCGCGCTCCACGACCACCACACGCAGGCCACCCTCCGCGAGAGCGCCCGCACAATGCTCGCCCGGCGAGCCGCCGCCGAGCACGATCACGTCATAGTCGCTGCTCATCGACCCTTCCTGGTCGCCCCCGGCCTTGCTCGGCCGGAGCGCTCCGGTCAGACCGCCACACTCTCGACCCGATCGGCGCGAAAGTCAAGGTACGGGGGTAGCGAGCGGTGAGGGTCTCCGCCTCCGCCAGGCCCTGGATCAGCGCGACGAGCGCGTGCGCGACGGCTCTAGCCGGCTGCGCCCGCCTCGAGGACGCGAAGACCCTCGCCTGTCAGTGCCGCCCATCCCTGAGGGATCGCGCCGAGGCCCGCGCCCGTCTCGGGATTCCATCGCTCTGCATAGCCGGAGCCGATGCACCCCAGCACCAGCTTCTCTGCGAGGCGGCGAGCCTCCGCGTGGCGTCCTTGGCGCTGCGCGCCAACCATGATCAGATACAGCTGCTGGGGCCATGCATCCCCCCGCCAGTAGGCACCGGGGTCATAAGAGGGCTCATCCGCCGCGGTGCTCGAGGGCCCATGGGGTCGCCAGAAGCTACGTCGGTCGAAGATCTCGGCACGGGCGCCGTCGCGATGGTGGCGGTTCTCGCTGACCAACACGGTGAACAGCGCGTCAAGCGTGCGCACAGCAGAGGTGCTGTGGGGACCGTGGGGACCCGCGAGGCAGACGTCACTCCATGTGCGTCGCGAGTCCTCCCAATGGCTGTCGATCGCCTGCGCCAGTGCAGACGCCTTTGACAGAAGCTCCTGGCTCGCTGTGGCTTCGCCCAGCTCCCGAGCGTTGAACGCCACCAGGGCGCTGAACCCCGCCGAGCCGACATCGAAAAGCGGGTTGACCCACGCGGCACCGTCGCGAAGCCGAATCGATCGAACCAGCGTGCGCTTGAGCTTGTTCCAGCGGCGCTCGTTGAAAGGCCCGAGCTGCCACCCATCCCAGCGCGGGCTGTCGTCGCAGCCCGTCTCCCACGGATGGAGGACCCGGATGAGGCCGGATCCCGGGTCTCGACGTTGCTCGAGGAGGTAGTCGAGTCCTGCAGTCGCAGCGCGATACAGGTGCTCGACGCCGAATCCACGCGCGGCCAGGACGCGCAGTGCGTGGCCGTACATCGGCGGCTGCGTGATGTCTGACCGACCGGGAGAATGCCACAATGCCAGCGAGGCCTCGGGCCTGGTCAGATAGCCCATGTGCGGAACGAAGCCGTTGGGAAGCTGCAGAGACAGCACGGTCTCGAGCTCCTTGACAGCCCGAGGATCGCCGAGACCGCTCCAGGCGATCGCGTGAAAGCAGGAATCCCAGAGCCACATCCACGGGTACTTCCGTCGATTGGGCACCGTGAAACCTGGTGTCGCGACCCAATTCCGCTCGAGGATGCGCCGGCACGCCGCATCTACCGTGTTGCGTCGTTGCTCCGGGGCCATCTCCCGGTAGCGGCTCAGCCTGTCGGTATGAACGCGCCGAAGCCGAAACCTCACGGTACGAGGGTCGCCCGGGCCTCGATCGGCCAATCGGTGATGACACCATTGAGCAGACGCGCGGTCTGCGGATCGGGCCTGATCGGCTCACACATCGAATAGACCGAGAGCCCACGGGTGCGCGCCGCGGCGGTGAAGGCGCCGTCGACCGCGTTCCAGCAGATCGACAGCCCGCGAGCGCCCAGCGCGCCGGCGTCGCTCAGGAACCTGCGATGCTGCCTGGCCGTCCGGGTGTCGCGCAAAAGCGACACCTCGATGTCGGGCGCGTGCCGCACGAACCACTTCACCACCTGCTCGGAGTAAGACCACAGAAGAGTGCGATCGGCGATTCCCGCCTCTCGGACGTCGGCCAACGCGCCCTGCGCGATTCGAGCGTCCTTGACCTCAACGGCCACACCCATGCGCGTGCCCACGGCGGCCAATGCCTCGCGCAGCAGCGGCGGGGGAGCCGATACCTCCAGCTCGTTGGCGGACTTCAGGCGAAGAGCGCGAATGCGCGACAGAGAGGCATGGCTGACGATCCAGAAGCCGCCGGCGGTGCGTCTGGTGGAGCGATCGTGCATCAGGACGCGCTCCAGATCACGGGTCCCGCGCACATCGATCTCCACCATGTCGGCGCCGAGCTCGTCCGCCAGGCCGATGCCCGCGACGCTGTTCTCAGGCGCATGCTGCGGGCAGGTGCGGTGTGCGATCAGCAGCGGTGGCATAGACCCCCCGTCATTTAGCAGGCGGAGCTGTCGCGTCGCCCGCCGTGAGCGGCCCCAGGCGGCGGCGCAGGAACAGGTAGGCGATCGCCCCGCCGACGAGCGGCACGAGCAGTCCGATCGCCTGGTAGACGAGCACAGCCGCGATCGCCGGGGTGTGGGCGACGCCGAACAGGATCAGCATCCCCACGATGCCGCCGATCGTGCCGATGCCGGCCGGCAGGGGAAGCGATCCGCCGAGCGCGCCGATGATGTACGCCAAGACCACCACCCCGAAGGTGGGCACCGGGTCGGAGTGCACGGCGAGCAGAGCGATGAAAAGTACTAACACGTCGAACCACAGGTACGCCTGCGCGCCCAGCACGGCCTTGGAACGTCCGGCGTGAAACAGCAGCCGCTCGGTGTCTTTTACGGCGTCGGCCACGGCCGTCAGCGAGCCGGCGATCTTGGGGTGACGGGGCGCAAAGCGCTGGGCGCGCGACGCCACGCCGTGGGCGATGACCAGCGCGGCCGCGACCCCGATCGCCGCAACCGCCGCTGGCAGGAGCGTCAGCAAGAGCTCGTGCTTGCCGGCGAGGATGCCGGTCGCCAGCCCCACTCCGAAGATGACCAGAGCAATCGCGTCAACCGCGGTGTTGAGGAAGCTGAGGTTGAACTGGCGCTCGGCGATCAGCTTGGGCGGGATGCCGAAGCGGTGCATGATCCAGGCACCGACGCCCGGGCCGGACAGCGACCCCCCGGGCACGAGCGTGCCGCCTCCCAGCTGCGCCCACGCAGCGAGGGCGCCTGTTCTTCGGCCGTCCTTGCAGAGCAGGTTGTCCGGATCCACGATCGCCCGCCACGAGGTCACGAAACCGATCTCCGAGACGCTCTCGAGGGTGAGCGCCGCCACCACCCACTGCCAGTGCACCCGTTCGAGGTTGCCCAGCGCCTGGCGCAGGCTGGGGATGATGCGGAGCACGAGGTATGCACCGGCCGCCAAGCCGACGAGCTTCAGCGCCGACTTCAGCAGCCCCCGCCGCGTGGCGCGCAGGCTGTGCGGGATGTGGAGCCGACGTCGCTCGTGGTCCGAAGCGGGAGCGTCAGCATCCACACGCTCTGCCATCGGCGCTCATGGTACTCGCGGGCGAAACAGGCCAGGCGTGGCTCAGGTTGTGAGCGCAGCAGCGGCCACTTCGTGGCCTGCGACGAGCATGAGCCATAGGTAGAGGACGTCGCTCTCGAGCTCCGGCAGCGAGCTGACGCGATCCTCGCGGACGTACTGGGTCGTCAGCTCGACGGCAGCGACCACGATCGCGCGAGAGACGACGTCCGGGACGGTCGGCAGCCCAGGCTGCTCCGCCCTTGCTCGTTCCGCGACGGCTCGGTACAGGCGCGCGAAGCTTCGCAGGGTGTGCTCGCGATGAGCAAGGGCCTCGCTGCCGGCGGCCATGACCTCGAGCGTGAACACGCGTGCCGCGTCGGGGCGCTGGCTCCAGAACTTCAGGTAGGCGCGCACCCCGTCGCGCATGCCCTCGACGTAGTTCGGCTGGCTTGTTCCCGCGGCGACCATCTGGTCCAGCAGTTCGCGCGTTATCGTGTCGTAGGCGGCGAGAAAGCAGGCTTCCTTGTTGGCGAACCGCTCGTAGAAAGTGTCGCGCGAGACACGCGCGCCGCGGGTGATGTCGCCGATCGTCGTCAAGCCGTAGCCCTGTTTCGCGGTCAACTGCTGGCAAGAGTCGGGCTCAGGGGAGGAATCACGGGTGCGAGTACCGCGCCGTGCGCGCACGACGGTCGCGCCGGGGGGAGGCGGTTTATCAGGAGCCGCTTTGTCGCGGCGCTCGCGGTCGTTGCAGCTGCGATCTGCTTCCCGGCTTCCGCCGCAGCGTCGTACGGTGTGTCACTGACCCGGACAACGGGCGGCGTCGCGAACATCTCCGGCGAAAACTTTGCCGACGTCGGATTCGGGATCGGCTACGCACAGGCGCAGGACGGAATCTGTCTGCTCGCCGAAACATTCCTGACGGTCGAGGGCGAACGTTCTGCGTTCCTCGGCCCAGAAGGGGTCTTCAAGAACGAAGCCGAGGGGGGCCTGCAGTTCACGAACCTCAACTCGGACATCTACTGGACCTCGATCAAGCGCGATCACACGATCCAGAAGCTGCTGAAGCTCCCCTACCCGCAGGGACCCTCGACGGAAGGCCTCGAAGCGGTGAACGGCTACGCCGCCGGCTATAACGCCTACCTCAAGCACATCGGCGGGGCCAGCGGAGTCACGAACCCCGCCTGCAAAGGTGCGGCGTGGGTCAGGCCGATCAAGGCGATCGACGTCTGGCTCCGCATCTACCAGGTTGACGACCTCGCGGGCAACTCTGCCCTCGGTCCCTACGCCGAGGCGAATCCGGAATACGGTCCGCCGGCGGACCCGTCCGCGGAGTCGGCGAAGGGGCAGGGCGCGCGGACCGCCTCGATCGGGAGCATCTCGGTCGCGAAGCTCCCGGTCGTCGGGCACAGCGACCTGTTGGGCTCCAACGGTCTCGCCGTCGGTAGCGAAGACGCCACCAACGGAGGCGGCGTCGTGCTCGCCAACCCGCACTTCCCCTGGCATGGCGCGGAACGCTTCTGGGAGATGAACGTCGAAGTCCCCGGCGAGTACCACGCGATCGGTGCGGGAGTCTGGGGGTTGCCCGGGATCAACATCGGTCACAACCAGGACGTCGCGTGGACGCACACCGTCTCGACGAACACGACCATCACGTTCTGGCTCCTGTTGCCCATCCCGGAACATCCGAACCACTACTCCTACAAGGGCAGATCGGTAGCGATCAAGAAGCGCATCGTGACGGTCGAGGCTCTGGAACACGGCGGACTGGTGCCGCGCACCGGCACCCTCTACTACAGCAAGTACGGGCCGGTGATCTGGGAGGAAGGTCACGCGATCGCGGTCGATGACGCCAATGCCAACAACCTCCGGGGTGTCAACCAGTGGCTCGCGATCAGCAAAGCCGAAAACGCCTCTCAGGTGATCGAATCCGAGCGCGCAATCCAGGGCGTGCCCTGGGTGAACACGATCGGTGCCGACGACCAGGGCAACGCGTTCTACACGGAGATCGTGGTGGCCTCGAGCCTGACGAAGGCTTATGTTGACTCGTACTGCAACCTCAGCGCGGCGAAGGAAGACACCGGCCCGTACTTGGGCGACGGTGAATGCGAAGCGCCCGAAAGCCCGGGTGCGATCGTGCCGGGCATCCTTGCCGGCAGCGCCGAGCCGTCACTGGTTCGCAATGACTATGTCGAGAACTCGAACAACTCGTTCTGGCTGGCGAATGCGAACAGCCCGCTCACCGGGTTCTCGCCTGCGCTCGGCGGCGAAGAAGAAAACCCGGGCATGCGCGCTCAGACGGGGATCGACATGGTCGCCCAGCGCATGGGCACGTACAACGGCGGCGTCCCGAGCGACGGGATCTCGCCGACGCCCGGATTCACAGCCGAAACGATGCAGGACTCATGGACCAAGTTCCGCTCGCTCCCAGCTGAACGCGCCCTCCCGGGTCTGCGCGAAATCTGCGAAAACGCGGTAACCGAAGACGGCGGCGTGATCAACGGCGTCGATGTCAGCGAAGCGTGCCCGGTCCTCGACCACTACGGCGCGACCGCCACGCTCGAAGACAAGGGCGGCTGGCTGTTCCAAGAATGGTTCGAACACGCACCCAACGGCCAGGCGGACTTCTGGGTCCACCCCTGGACGGTGACCGAACCGGTCTACACGCCCAACACGCTCAACACCTCGCTGCAGGCGAGCAAGGAAGCGCTCGCGACAGCGGTGAGCGCGATGGAGGCGCGCGGAATCCCGCTCGACGCCAGCATCGGCGAAGTGCAGCGTGCACCACAGGCCGGAGCGGCTCCGATGCCTGGCTGCTTGGAGGGAGACGGCTGCTACGCGGCGATCGGATCGTCCTTCCCGACGCCCACCTCGAAACAGGCTGAAGTGACCGGCGGCACGAGCATCGTGATGTTCACGGAACTGCAGGCCGGCCACGAACCGGTAGCGAAAGGCCTGTTGGCCTACTCGCAGTCGGAAGACCCGACGTCTCCCTACTACGAAGACCAGACCCAGCGCTTCTCCAAAAACGAATGGATCACGCTGCCGTGGACGCCGGCCTCGGTCGCCGAAGACGCGATCACTCCGACGCTTCACCTGAAATAGACGCACACGAAGCGAGCGGCCCGGACGAGACCGGGCCGCTCGCGCGCCGCACCCGCCTCGGCCCCCGCGACTGCCCGTGCAAGGGTCAAGCTCGCAGCCACGGATGCAATATGCTCGCCGCCCGTGCCCCACGCGACGTTAGAGCGGTCGCAAGCTGCGGCGGTCCTGACGATCGATCGTCCGCCGGCGAACGCGACGGCGGCGGGCGCGATCTGCTGCTCACCGCTGCCCGTCGTGACGCTGCGCGTGCTCGTCAGTGACCCTCGACCTCAGCCTGCTTCCGCGCCGGACGCGTGCGGCGGGGACCAAGCTGTATCGCATTCATCGCCGCGAGCACGAGCCGTGGTTCTTCGACGGCTCGGGCAGTGGTCGTTTCGATCCGACCGGCACGCCCTACCGGGGCGCCTGCTACTGGGCTGAACGTCAGTTGGGGGCTTGGGTTGAGGTGTTTCGCACCCGTATGTTGCTTTCCGAGGGTGAGCTTGACGCGCGAGTCATCAGCGAGCTGACGCTCGCAAGTGACCTGGTCGTCTGCGATCTCGCTGACCGGCGGGCGTTGCGGGCGGGTGTCACGGCCGCGTTGACGGCGGGTGGGGACTACACGGACGCGCAGGACTCGGCGGACGCGCTGCAGGCATCGAGTGTGGCGGTCCGTTGGCGTCTCCGCCATGATCTGGCGCAGCGCCTGATCGGCATCGCGTGGTTCGGACCGGCTGGACCGGCGAGCGGCGCAACGCCGGCTGGCCTACCGCCGACGGTGACATCGGACATGTCCCCGCAGCTCGCGGCGCGCGCATGCAGAGCGTTCGGCTATCGGATCCTGCCGGTCCCGCCGGGCTGACCTCCTCGGCGTCTTCAAATCTGATGGCCGCCAGCGGTGCGTCGTGGTCGATATGAGCATGTCCGGAAGGCTCATGCCGCCATTGCCCGTTCGCCGAACCGTTGCCACGTGGCGCCCGGACGCCCCGCTCCGGTCGCCCGCGCACCTACCGAGGCTGCCCATTTTTCGGGCCTTTCCATGCACTTGAGTGGACGGTCGAGGGCTATCTCGGCCATCCGGTCTCGCCTGAGTCGGTCAACAGCTGCCTGTCGACCGGAGCGCGAGGGTCTGTGCCGAGGTTCCGGCGCGTCGCCCGCGGTCGCTACGTGATCGCGAGCCGGGTCCCGCTGGCGAGGCGATAGTGAGCCGCGATACGGGACTGCGCTTCCGGGTAGATGCCTTGCGGTGCAAGAGTCAGGTGCTATCATGCAGTGCATGGCAAACGAGGGCCGCCACAGCCAGATGCTCCGCGGGGTGCTCGACATCTGCCTGCTCGCGGTGTTGGACGCGGGGCCGGCATACGGCTACGAGATGACCAGGCGGCTGCGTGAGCGTGGTCTCGCGAGCGTCGGCGAGGGCTCCATCTATCCGCTGCTGGGACGGCTGGAGCGTGATGGCCTAGTGGAGACATACCGGGCCGCGAGCAACGGCGGTCCTCAGCGGAAGTACTACCGCCCCTCGAGCACGGGGAGGCTGGCGCTCGCGGTGGGGGTCTCCGAATGGCGAGCCGCCCGCGATGCCATCGATGCGGTGCTCGCCCCAGTCAAGATCGAGGTGGCCTCATGAGTGATTTCGTCGAGCAATGTCGCACCGAGTGGAAGCGCCTCGGCGTTCCCGATTCGACCGCCGAGGAGATGGCGGCAGACCTAGCCTCCGATATCCGGGAAGCTGAGGCCGACGGCATCGCCCTCGAGGAGCTCATCGGAAGCAGCGCCTCCGACCCTCACGGGTTCGCTGCTTCTTGGGCTACCGAGCGCGGGATCGTCCCAGTGCGGTCCGCTCGAGCGAACCCTCGCCGCGGGCGGCTTGCGCTCATCGCATTCACGGGCGTGGCAGCGACCGCGCTGATCGTTGCAGCGCTGCTGCTCGCAACCGGCGAGCCCAAGGTGGCGCTCGTAACGCCCCGAGCGACACCGCCACCTCACTTCCTGGGGACGACAACGTCATTCGTGCCGCCTCCGAGTCGGGTCCAGGCGAGCGCGGCAGCGCCGATCGAGTGGATGCTCTTGTGCCTGGCGATCGTCGCGCTCGGCTTCTCCGTCTGGCTGTGGTCGAGGTGGGGCCGCACGCGCGTACCCACGGCACTCGCCCAGTAGGCAAGAAGGTCAAGCCAATCGACCGACCCCGCGTAGCGCGGACAACAGGGAAGCCGGCCTTTGGTTCGGCGGCCGCTCGAGCCCACGCGCTCGCACCTGGCGACGTGTAGGACCCGCGGCGCGCTGGCGTGCAGGACCTGCCGTCAGGTGCAAGCGGTGCCGAGGGTGCCAGTGCATCGCGTCGCCAGCCGGTGCCGGATCGGGGGATGGCGGATTGAGCGGGGCGGGTCGCCGTCTGCGCCGTCAGAATCCGCTTGCGTATGTATGAGACAGAGCAAGACCTTGTCGCTTTGCAGGAGCTGCTGGACCGAAGCTACGGTCGAGCGGGCGAGCATTTGCGGTCGATTTGGGGGCCTGAGAGTCGCCTGGACGCGCGCAGCGTGTGCCGTGAGCTTGAGGGCATCCAGGTCCTCGACCTCGCGACCGTCACGCCGAAGGGAGAACCCCGGGTGGCGCCCGTGGACGGGTTGTTCTTCCGCGGGAGCTTTTGGTTCGGCTCGGCGGAGAACTCGTCGCGGGTCGCCAACATCCGTTCGAATCCTGCGATTAGCGCAGTCGTGACACGTGGTCTTGAGACGTTCCTTGTGATCGTCCATGGTCATGCCGCGGAGACGGACCCGCGTGGCCCGAACGCGGGCGGCGGATCCGGGTCAGGGGCCGGTGGTGCCAAGGTCGTCGGCTCGTCCGGTTTCCAGGCGGGACCACTGGGCGGTGGGACGTCCGTTGGTGCGTAGATGGGCCATCACGGGGGACTGCGGCCAGCCGGCGGGCGAGTCCTCCCAGGTCTCCTGCCGCCCGTAGACGGTTAGGTCGAGCAGCCCGTAGCTGTAGTCCATCGCCTCGACGCCGCGGAGGGTGGTCCAGTAGGTCTCGAAGACTCGGTCGCCGTTGCGCAGGTAGCAGACCACGTGCATTTTGCCTACGCTGCGCCCGGTCAGCAGAGCGTCGCGGGACTCTTCGGCCGAATACCAGGGCATCTTCCAGCCCATGAAGTCGCGGTAGCGGATGCTCTCCTCGTATGGTCCTTGGCAGAACGTGGCGTAGGTGACGTCGCGCGAATGCAGGTAGGAGAGCTCCCCCACCTGCGTGGTGTAGTGGGTGCACCCCTCGCATTGCTCGGCAGCGGTTCCCCCGGCGTACCACATGAAGTAGTAGGCGATGAGCTGCCGGCGGCCCTCAAACGCGTCCAGCAACGTCACTGGGCCGCGCGGCCCGATCAGCGGGAGGCTCGGGTCCATCTCGACCATCGGGAGCCGGCGACGCGCCGCGGCGATCGCGTCGCCCTCGCGAGTGTGCGCCTTCTCGCGGACGCGGAGCGCATCGAGCTCGGCTTGGAACGTGTCCCGATCGACCACGACGGGACGCTCCACTGGGTCGGGCACATCGGCTTCCGTCGGCCTGAGCTTGTTCGGTTCGTGGTTCATTGCGCCTCGATTCGCTAGTTGATGGTCCGTGAGAGGTTGGCGGTCGAGCGTGACCACCGGCGACTGGTTCACGCGCTCCCCCGAGGTGTGAGGACGATCATGGGGATCACGCGGTCGGTCTTGCGTGCCGCTTCGGCGAGCTGCGGGTACTGTCCGGCTGCACTTGTGAAGAGGCGCTCGCGCTCCTCGCCTGTCGCCTCCTCGGCCACGACGTCGATCGTCTCGGTGCCGACCTCGATTCGCGTGTTGGGCTGCGCGCCCAGGTTGTGGTACCAGTCGGGGTTGTTTGGCGCTCCGCCGTTCGCGGCCCAGATCAGGTAGCTGGCATCGCTGGGCAGGTACG
This sequence comes from uncultured Solirubrobacterales bacterium, assembly GCA_963713895.1. GTDB lineage: Bacteria > Actinomycetota > Thermoleophilia > Solirubrobacterales > Solirubrobacteraceae > Palsa-744. The sequence continues at coordinate 1,372,286 of OY970210.1, forward strand.
CGACCGGGTTGACTCGGCTCACCCCGGACTTCGCGCCGGTGTGGTGGAGCAAGAGCAACGGGATCTCCTCCCATGTGCCGCCGACGCGTCCTTGGTTGGCGCGGAACTCGCCGATGATCTTGGCGTTGTACTGAGTGCGTGTCTCGGACATGGGGCCTCTTCTCGTTTGATAGGGGTGTGCGCTGCGACCGCGACCGCGACGTCACCCGCGCGACGGCCAGCTCTGTGGCGGGCGCTCAGGCAGCGATGGGCTCGGCGGGTACGAGCGCGGCGTTCTGGCGCTCGAGCTCCTTGGCCGCGCCCACGCGCCAGCTCTCGGCCTGCATCTCCGAGAACGGGTCGGGGAAGATCTCCTCATCCTCATTCTCCACGCCATCGAAGATGGCTTGGGCGACTGACTCTGGTGGGGTCTTCGGGATCGGGAGGTCCCGGATCATGTCGGTGTCGATCGGACCGGGCAGGACGGCATGAACCTTCACGCCCTGTCCGGCCACGAGCGCGCGCAGCGACTGCGTCACCGAGAACGCTGCCGCCTTCGAGGCCGAATAGGCCGGAAGGATAGGCACCGGGGCGAACGCGCCGATCGATACGACGTTGACGATCTGTCCCCTGCTCTCGGTCAGCGACGGCAGCAGCGCCTGGGTCACCATCAACGGGCCGTAGACGTTGACGTCGAAGTGCTGCTCAAACGCGGCCCGACTGCTCAGGTCATCGGGCAGCGACACGCCGGCGTTGTTGATCAGGATGTCGAGCGATCCGACGCTCTCGGCAGCCCGCCGGATCTGTGCCCAGTCGGTGACGTCCATAATCACCGGCACGACCCGACCATCCGGGTGGGCGAACGGCTGCCGCGACGCGGCATACACGCGCTGCGCACCCCGTCTCAGCGCCTCCTCGACGAGCGCCTGGCCAAGACCACGGTTGGCGCCGGTCACCAGAATTGTCTTGTCGGTGATTGTCATGTGTTGCTCCTTAGACCTCGTGTCCTTGACGATCTGGATCGCCCTTTTGAGAACAGAGATACGAGCGCGCACGCGAATCCATCGCGCCTCGCCAAAACTTGGCGTCTACGAGCATGGCGGTCGCGTCGGTGTCGGCTGAGGCTCCCTCGGGGAGAGGATCGCTGAATCACTGATTTCCCGGACGCGGAGTGGTCCGGGCTGCCCGCGCGCGCCTAGCGCGCGAGCACCCGCGCTCGCAGCCAACACTCCCCGGCGGAGACGATCAGCCGAGGCATCTCATCGCACCACGGCAGACGCCCCGCGGACGCGCTCGCGCTCCATGCACTCCGCGGCCGATGCGTGACCGCGAGCGATGGATTTCCGCTCCTCCTCGTATCTCACTTGAAAACGTCTAACCGGACGTCGAAAGGAGAACCGAGATGGGAAAGATCGTGATCAGCGAGAACGTAACGCTCGACGGAGTCGTCCAGGACCCAACCGGTGAGGAGGGCTTCGCGCGCGGCGGGTGGTTCGGCCAGATCAAGGACCGCCCAGAGGTGGCCAAGCTCGCACTCGACGACGCGCTTCAAGCCGAGGCCCTGCTGCTAGGTCGGCGCAGCTACGAGTTTTTCGGCGCGCGCTGGCCGTCGCGGAGTGGCGAGTTGGCGGACAGGTTGAACGGCCTGCCCAAGTACGTCGTGTCCTCGACTCTCGAAGATCCTGGCTGGAATAACTCGACGGTGCTAAGGGGCGCCGCCGTGGACGAGGTCTCGAAGCTCAAGCACGAGCTCGACGGCGAGATCCTCGTCTTGGCCAGCTTCCAGCTCACGCGCACGCTGATAGAGCGAGACCTGGTCGACGAGCTGCGGCTGAAGATCTTCCCGGTCGTGCTCGGGGCCGGCGAGCGCCTGTTCGGCGAGACCAACCACACGAAGCACATGCGCCTCCTCGACAACCATACCATCGATGACGGCGTGGCCTTGCTCACCCACCAGCTCGTCCGGTAGGGCCTATCAGGCGTCTGACGGCCTCAGCGTTCCTACGGGCTCGGTCGGTCAACCGATGGATTCCCGTGCCCTCTGTATCAGTACTCAATAGAAGACCAATGAAAGACAGACGCGATCACCAACCACGTGGGCTCGTTCATCTCGAGCTGCACACGCACGATCTGGCAGGCGCGAGCACGTTCTATCGCCAGCTGCTCGGTTGGCGGACAGAGCGCCTGCACTGCCGGTCGGGCACCTACCACGGGCTGACCCTCGGCGGCGCGCTCGACGGCGGGATCGTCGAATGCGCTGCACGGTGGCCGATCTGGCTTCCGTACGTAGAGGTGCAGGAGATCGAGGCGATGACCGAGCGCGGACGGGCGCTGGGAGCCGCGGTGTTGCTCGAGCCACGCGAGGGGCCGGCGGGATGGCGCAGCGTGCTGGCCACACGCGATGCTGGCGAGATCGCGCTCTGGCAGCCGAAGGCTACCCTCGTGCGAAGGACCAGATGACCGGCTCTCAGCTAATCGAGGCAGCTATCGGCGGGGATCAAGCAGCGTTCGCCGAGCTGGTGGGGCCGCACCGCCGGCCGCTCCACGCGCACTGCTATCGGATGCTCGGCTCCCTGCAGGATGCCGAGGATGCAGTGCAGGAGACGCTGTTGCGTGGGTGGCGGAGCCTGTCGTCGTTTCAGGGGCGAAGCTCGCTGCGAAGCTGGCTGTATTCGATCGCCACGAACGTTTGCCTGCGCGCGATCGAGCGCAGACCAGCGCGCGTGCTGCCCATCGACTACGGCCCACCCGCGGATCCACACCAGCCGATCCAAGCGCCGCTGCTCGAGTCCGTGTGGATGGACCCATATCCCGACGAGCAGCTCGGCCTCGACGACGGCCTCGCCGGACCGGACGCCCGCTACGAGCAGCGAGAGAGCATCGAGCTCGCGTTCATCGCCGCGCTCCAGCTCCTGCCGCCTCGGCAGCGGGCGGTGCTCATCCTGCGCGACGTTCTCGGCTTCTCTGGCGCGGAGGTCGCCGAGGCGCTCGGGACGACGCCGGCTTCGGTCTACAGCGCCCTGCAGCGCGCGCATGCGACGCTGGAGGAGCGACGGCCGGACCGCACCCAGCACGCGACGCTCCGCTCGCTGGACGATGAGCAGCTCGAAGAGATCGTCCAACGCTATGTCGAAGCCTGGGCGCGCAATGACGTGGACGCGATCGTCGGGATGCTCACCGACACCGCGACGCTCGCGATGCCGCCGATCCCGAGCTGGTATCACGGGCGCGACGCGATCGAGAGGGTGCTGCGTAGCGCGGTGTTCGACGGCGCGCGGAGTTGGCGGATGTTGCCCACCGCCGCCAACGGGCAGCTAGCGGTCGGTGCCTACGAGCTCGACAGCTCGGGAGTCTACGCCGCACATGGCGTGACAGTCCTAACCCTCGAGGCTGAGCGAATCGACGAGATCATCCACTTCCGCACGCCGTCACTGGTCGAGTCGTTCGGGCTGCCAGCCCACGCATGACCTCGCGGCCGGATGGCTCGCGGTAGGTGCCGGGTCCGGCTGCATCAAGCCCTATAAGCTCTCCGTGAGCAGCGGGATCGGGTCGGCGCGGTGCTGGCTGGTCCAACCGCAGATGCGAGGGCAGCGATGGCTTCGATTCGCAAGGAGATCGTGATCGACGCGAGTGCGCAGCGCGTCTGGGACGCGCTGCGTGACTGGGGAGGGCTACATGTGCGGCTCGTACCAGGTTTCGCGACCGATGCCCGACTCGACGGTGAGGACCGGATCGTCACGTTCTCCAACGGCAACGTGCTGCGCGAGCGATTGGTTGACCTCGACGATGACGCGCGCCGGCTCGTCTGGTCGATCGTCGACCCGCCATACACCCATCACAACGCATCGGCTCAGGTGCTCGCGGACGGAGCGGACCGCAGCGTGTTCGTGTGGATCGCCGATTTTCTCCCGAACGAGCTCGCCGGTCGCGCCGCGCCTCTGATGGAGCAGGCGTTGAGCGTAATCAAGCGCACGCTCGAGCCCGCGCAACCGGGCTAATAATCAACATCGGAGCGTGCTTGCGGCGTCGAAGCCGGCGCCGCTCACGGGCGGGGCGGCGATACGCAAGCGGTTCGGGCTTCGCGCGCCCGCGTAGCGCGCGGACGGGCTCGCCTCCGAGCATTCCGCGGCAGCGATGCGCGCGCGAGCGATGGATTTCGGCTCCTCCTCGTATCTCCATGGACAACGAGGAAGTACCGGCACCCACCGACCGAGGAGCTCGCAAATGACGCCCACAACACCACCCATCAACCGCTGGCGCGCATTCTCGCTGCTGGCCGTCACGTTCTTCATGACGATCATCGATCTGACGATCGTCAACGTCTCGCTGCCGACCATCGGTCGCGATCTGCATTTCAGCGCGACCAGCCTGCAGTGGGTGGTGACCGCGTACGCGCTCACGTTCGGCGGCTTCATGTTGCTCGGCGGGCGTGCGGCGGACCTGCTCGGCCGCCGCCGGATCCTGATGGTCGGGCTTTCGTTGTTTACGGCGGCGTCGCTGGGAGCCGCGCTGTCGACCGGCGAGGCGTCGCTTCTCGCAGCGAGGGCTGCTCAGGGGTTTGGCGCGGCCATCATGCTGCCCGCCGCCCTGTCGATCGTGATGAACATGTTCGCCGAGGGCGTCGAGCGCAACAAGGCGCTCGGGATCTGGGGCGGGCTCGGTGCCAGCGGGGCGACCGTTGGTATGATCGCCGGCGGGCTTCTCACTCGCTACGCCGGGTGGCAGTACATCTTTTACCTGAACGTCCCGATCGGGGTCGCCGCGCTGGTGCTCGCACCCAGGATCGTGCCCGAAAGCCGGCTCGTCACCGCGCGCCGTCGGTTCGACGCGGCCGGTGCGATCGCCGGCACCGGCGGACTCGTCCTGCTGGTCAACGCAATCTCGCAGGCTCCGCAGTACGGCTGGGGCGCTAACAGGACGATCGTCCTGCTCGCGGCGTCGGTGGCCCTGCTGGTGGCGTTCGTGGTGATCGAGAACCGGGCCAAGGATCCCGTCCTACCGCTCTCGATCTTCCGGCTGCGGACGCTTTCCGGCGCGAACGTCGCGGGACTGCTGTTGGGCGCCAGCTTCTTCGCGTTCATCTTCGTCGGCACCCTGTACATGCAGGATGTGCTGCACTACAGCGCGCTTCAGACCGGGGTGGCGTGGCTGGCTGCATCGCTGACCTCGGTCGCGCTCGCCGGCCTCTCGCAGGCGCTAGTCACACGTGGCGGGGCGAAGATCGTGATGGCGGTCGGGATGACACTGATCGGCGCGGGCGTGCTCTGGGCCACGCAGGTGCCCGTCCACGGTCACTTCGCGGCGAACCTGCTCGGACCGTTCATGGTCGCCGGCGCGGGGACCGCGTTCGCGTTCATCCCGATCTCGATCGCCGCGCTCGCGGGCGTCGAGGACCATCGCGCGGGGCTGGCGTCAGGGATCCTGAACACTAGCCAGCAACTCGGCGGAGCGATCGGAATCGCGATCGCCTCGAGCGTCGCCGCGAGCCACACCCAGGCGCTGCTTCACGCCGGCCACGCCGTGCCCGCGTCGCTCACCGGCGGCTTCCAGCACGCGTTCTGGGTGCTCGGCGCGATCGGGCTGCTCGCCGTCCCGGCGATCTTCGCGCTGGTCCGCCGCAACGAGCTCTCCGAGGCCGTGGCGAAGACCACGGTTCGCGAGCCGCAGCCGGCTCTCGCCACCGCTGGCTGACAAACATCGACAGACCAAGCAAAGGAGACACGACCCCGTCAGGTGTAATCCAGCACCGCGTCGTGGGCTCGTCCCGGCAGGCGGTGATCGTGGCGGCCAGTCCTGCTCTGCTTCCGGGACGAGCATTGCGAGCGCGACGCCGCCTTCCCTGCAACGCCCGGAAAGCGGGGGAACGCCTTCGTGCTACTTGACGCATTGGACTGTATGGACGTTGTCAAAGTCTTGCCACAGATCTACGGCTCTCGGCCGGCGTGGCTACCCCCGGGCGAGGATGTCACTGCCGAGGTCCATGTCCAATGGCAGCCGAGCTGATGACTGGATTCCGCGCGCTCGCCACGCTCACAGGCTCGACCCAGGATCAGATCCGCCACTGGCACGAGCTCGGGCTGCTGCGCGCGCGGCGCAGCAAGGGCGGGCACCGCCAGTTCTTCGCCAACGCGGCCATGCGGGCGTTCTTCTTGCGCGGCAACATGCCCCAGCCGTACATCACGGTTCTGCGGGACATCAGCAACCTGCGGGGTGGCCCGCTGCTCGCGGGCATGGCCACGCTCATGCAGGAGCAGGCTTCCCGGTTCGATACGGCCGAGCGGGAGCTGCTGACGCAGACCGCGCACGACCTCGAGCGGGTCAGCGCGGTGTGGGCGGGGGCTCGGGGTCGCTGAGGCGGTAGCGGGCTTGTCCGGGCAGGTCGCGAGTACTGACGGGGCCGGAATGGCTGCCGATGTCATCGTCGCGATCGGATACCAAGAGCACGGCGTGGCCCTGCGGGTAGTCGTCGAAGCTCGTCTGTGGATCCGGTTCCCAGGCGAGCACGGGATAGACACCGAGTAGTTCGGGCTGCTCGGCGGTGGGTTCGATCCAGAGCTCGGCGACCCAGCCTGGCTGGGCGGGGATCGGATCGGCGACGGCGTCGATCAGCAGCGCCTCGAAGTTGCCGTACTGAGTCTCGACGGTGCTGTCGGGGTGGAAGTCGATCAGGTGCGGGTCGTCGCCGCTGAGCAGCAGCACGCGCGGGCGCTCCCGCCCATCCTCGTCGGGAGGGGCGTAGGCGACAACGGGAAGGCGCACCATGCCCCCGGCATGGCCGTCCTTATCGATGAACTGGTAGCTCGCGAGCAGCCGGATGGCCATTTCCGGGCGCGATGCTACCTGTGGTCTCGTCGCGGGGCTTACTGATGGGTCTTGCTCCGTCCGTCGGGGTGAACAGTTGGTACCGCGCCTCCTGGAGCGCCTCGGACCTGCTGGCCGAGCTTGCGATCCTTGTCCTTCCGCCCGAGATGCGCGGACAGGGGATTGGATCGATGCTGTTGAACGCGGTGGAGGCGAGGCTGTGTGAGCTGGGGATCAAGGACATGCTCATCGGCGTGATCACGACGAACACCGAGGCGATGCGCCGATATGAACGGCGCGGCGCCGTACCGTTCCTGACCCAGTTCGTCTACCGCGTTCAGCGTCAACGTGTCGTGGGCCGCGACCGTTGATAGGAGATCCTCATCGCAGCGGACGGGTGTACTCGATGATCTGCAGGCCGACGCCTGGGTCGTGAAATGGCTCGCCCGCCGCTGTCCAGCCTTCGCGTTCGTAGAACCGCCGTGCCCGGGCCTGCCCTGTCGGCGTGAACAGGCGCATCGCCGCAAACCCACTTTTGCGGGCTGCGTGTACTGCGCGACGATGCAATGTGCGCGCAAGACCTGTGCCCCAGAAGTCCGGGGTCAGGAACATCTGGCGCAGATGCGCGAGCCCGGAGTCCTCGACCGCACGCCACGCCTGTTCGGCGGGCAGGAACGCGACCTGTCCGGCGAGGCCACCATCCGCTTCTGCGAGCAAACACCAGAAGCCTTCGCTGTCAAGCAGGGTTCGGAGTTGTTCTGTCTCCCGCTCGGCTGACGGTGGCGTCCACCCGTTGGGCGCGAAGTCGCGGTAGCTCTCGAAGCCATCCGCGATCGCCGTGCCGAGCCGCTCAGCATCCGCGGGAACCGCCGCACGCAGCTCAAGCCCGGAGAGCTCGTGCCGCTTGACGAACTCGCCCTTGGCCTCGGTGTACGCCTCGCGGTCATCGCGGTAGCGCTCCGCGAGCACTCGCTTCAACGCCACGTACTCACTCGCAAGGACCGGATCGGCGCGCAGCCGGTCGCGAAATCGTAGGCGACGCTCGAACTCTCCCTGGTCGTCCACGAGATGCAGGTGGTGGGTGCGATGCGCCGCGCACGGGTAGCACAGAAACCGCCGGTGGGTGAGCGTCGCGTTAAACGCGCGCGGATACTGGTAGCCGCCGCGGCTTACCAGCGCTGCGATCGGCGCATCGAGATCGTCAACGAGCACGATCATGTCGATCACCGGCTTGGCTGCCAGACCCGGGACGGCGGTGGAGCCGAAGTGGTGCAACTCCACACCTGCAGGCAGGAGCGATGCGAGCCGTTCACGCTCATTCTCGAAGGCAGCCGTCCACGCGGGATCGTACTCGACGATCTCTACCGAGGCGTTGCGCCCACCGGCACGCGCCAGATCCTCGGCTGCGGCGCTGCGGCTGTCTGATGCCATCCCTCCGCGCAGTCTCTCAGACCGTCACGGGCGGGCGAAGCACCACCTCGCTTGGCGAACATAGGGCGAAAAGAGTCCGATGTTGCGCCGCGCGATCGCCATGTGCCTGATTGGGGTGTGGCTGTGCTGGCGTGCTCCAGGGAATGATCGCGTTGGTCCCACGCATGTCGAGAGCCGGGCGGGGAAATTCCTTGGCCGGTCTGGAGTCCTCGGGGTCTCGCGCTCGTACGCCCGCCAGGTCCCCGGCTCCAGGTAGGGTTTGCGGCGGCTCAGCCATCGCTCCCAGTGCGCCCGAGTGGACTCGAACCACCACGAGCCGTGAAGCTCACAAGGCCCTCAACCTGGCACACGGCGCGTAGATGGGCCCAGCCGGTCCCGAATCGTCCATTTTGCGGGCTTTCGCGGACGCGCTAGATGGATTGGACGATCTGGATGTTGTCACGGATGTGCGTGGCGCTGGCTGAGACCCCGGCCTGCGACCCGGTCGACTTTCGCTGGGGCAACCCGTCGTATCGTGTGGTGTGCGGGTCTCAGCTCACGGTGCGGAGCGACGTGCGACCAGCGCCGCAGTGATTGTGGGGAGCCATCCGCCACCTGGGTTGTGGGTTCAGCGAGAACCCGTCGGCGCGGGCACGCCGAGCTGGCGGCAGACGCCACGAGCTGTCGGCAGCTTGATCTCTCGGTGCCGCGGTACGGTCGTTCGCTGACCTGTCACTGGGTTCTCCCAAGCTCGTGCTTAGCCGCCTCGCGAGCCAAGTGGCGCCGTGTTCTTTGAGATGGCGTTCGAGCTCGCGCTTCTTCACGCGGCGATCTCGACGGCCTCGACCAGCGCCCAGCCGGTCGCCGGGATCGGCTCGCCGCGGGAGCGTCGCTCGGCGAGCACGAGCTCGATCGCATCGCGGACCATTGCCCGCGCCTCGTCTAGTCCCTCGCCCTGCGTATGGACCCCGGGGAGCTCGGGCACGTGGGCATAGACCCATCCGTCGCCCGCATCCTCGTAGACCACGTTGAAGGTGAGCCCGCTCATCGTCACTAGACGGTAGCGCGCCCCAGAGCTCCCGAGATGCGCTGGGGTGTAGTCCTGCGCCTCGACCGGCGCCCGGCGGCACAGAAAGTCGCTGGCCGCGTTGGACAGGTGCCGGTCTAGCAGGGCATGGAGACGACGCCGACACCGGAGGCCTTTTGCTGCCGAACGCTGCCACGGCCGACCTGTCACGCCGCATCGAGTGGTCCGCGCGCACCGAAAAAGCGCCCACTCACAGCCACGTTCCATGCGCCCGAGTGGACTCGAACCACCACGGAGAACTCTCTCCACAAGGCCCTCAACCCGGCACACGGCGCGTAGATGGGTCCAGCCGGTTCCGAATCGTCCATTTTGCGGGCTTCCGCGGGCGCGCTGTAGGTATCGGACGATCTGGACGTTGTCACGGTGTTGTCACGGATCCGAGCCGGCCGCGGTCAGATCGGATCCCGAGGTGCAGAAGGCGGCTGCTTGCTACTGCTGGTGCCTGGAAAGGATCACGCGGGCGATGCAGCCGCCACCTCGACCGAGACGACCCGGTTGGGGGCAGCGAGCGCCGACTGCGCCGCAGCCTCGAGGGCTTCACGGTCGAGGGCGTAGCGGTTCGCCACCGCGGCGAGCGGCTCCGATATCCCCAGATCGGGGTAGAGCAGTTGCACCTCAACTGGTCGCCCCGCAGCCAAAGCGACGATCGCCCGCGCGTGCACCTCGTCGCTGCGATCCGCGCATGGAGCGTCGGTGATCACGATCGAGATCGCGTTTGCGCTGCTGTCGTAGTCGGCTTGCACGTCAGCTCCGAAGAAAGACGGTGATCACGAAGGCGGGGTCATCGCGGGCAACTACGACAAGGATAGGACGGTGGTCGCCTGTCTCGCCGGCAAGGCGAGCGTTGCCGCGCTCATCCAACTCTGGCCCAGAGGGGTTGGCGAGGGTGGCCTCCACGTCGGCGACGCTGATCCCGTAAAGCCGCATCTCGTTCCTGGCATGGCGGCTGAGCCTCATCGCGACGTCAAGCCTGACGGGCCGGGCGGCGGATATGGGCCAGCGCTGATCACGGCGGCGGGGCATCTTGTGCGCTGCTCAGCAGCGGCGCACTATCGAGGGGATAGTCCGGGCCGCCCGGTCGCGTCCGCGTGTCATGTGCAAGAACGCACAAACCCCGTGCCAGGAGAAAGGACGGGGTTTGAAAAAGAAGCTTTTGGTGCGCCCGAGTGGACTCGAACCACCACGGGGAAATCTCCCCACAAGGCCCTCAACCTTGCGCGTCTACCAATTCCGCCACGAGCGCAGAGGGGGCGAGTATAGCCGTGGGCTGCGCGCGCGAGACCCTGTTGGGTGGCTGCACGCGCGCTGCCTGCTTGATTCGGTCCGCGGCGCTCGGTAGGCTTGCGAACACATGTTCGTCGAAGACCCCAGTCCACTCGAGCAGGGAGCAGAGAAGGCATGGATCTGACCAAGCGCCAGCAGGAGATTTTCGACTTCATCCGCAAGCACTCGGCCAAGTATGGATACCCCCCGACGGTGCGCGATATCGGCAAGGCGGTCGGGCTCGCGTCCTCGTCAACCGTCCACGCGCACCTGGCGAACCTGGAGAAGATCGGCCTGCTGCGGCGCGATCCCTCCAAGCCGCGGGCGATCGAGCTGCTCGACCGGGCCGTCGGCAGCGCCGTGGGCAGCATGCGCGGGTTCGTGCGTCCCGAGAGCCTGCCGGTGGTCGGCTCGGTCGCCGCGGGCGAGCCTGTGCTGGCCGAGGAGAACGTCGAGGAGTACGTGTCGGTGCCCGAGCTGGCAGGCGGCGGCGACGGCCAATATCTGCTGCGCGTCCGGGGCGAATCGATGAAGGACGCCGGCATCCTCGAGGGCGACTACGTCGTGGTGCGCTCACAGGACACCGCGCGCGATGGTGACATCGTGGTCGCGCTGCTCGGCGACGAGGCGACCGTCAAGCGCTTCTTCCGCGAGTCCGATCACATCCGGCTGCAGCCTGAGAACGAGACGATGGAGCCGATCAGAAGCAAAGACGTGCGCGTGCTCGGACGCGTCGTCGGTCTGCTGCGGACGATCTGAGTCCCCACGGGCGATCCCGGCTGCGCCACGTCCGACGCGGAAGCGGGCGGGGCCTCGCGCCGAAAACTGCCCGGCGCGTGCATATCCGGCGTGGCCAGCCGCGACGCGCTACGGTTGACACGCAGGTCAGGCAGCCGCGAGGCCACGAGGTCTCGAGGAAAGTCCGGACACCACAGGGCGAGGTGGTCGAGCGATCGACCCGGGGAAACCCGAGGGAAAGTGCCACAGAAACATACCGCCGACGTCCGCCGTCCCACGTGAACGGCGGGCGGGCAAGGGTGAAATGGTGCGGTAAGAGCGCACCAGCGCCGCGGTGACGCGGCGGCTGGGTAAACCCCACCCGGTGCAAGGTCAAGCCGGACCGCCTGCAGGCTGCCCGCCGAGGTCCAGGTAGACCGCGCAGATGGATGGCTGCCCAACGACAGAATCCGGCTTACCGACCTGCTAAGGAAAAGCCCCGCTCCGGCGGGGTTTTTCTATATGTGCAGTCGCCAGGCTCTTAACTGAATGGTCGAGAGGTCGGCGTGGCCCAGGTACTCCGCGACGAGCCGCGTGTCGCCGGTCTCCTGGCGCAGCCATGTCGCGGCGGTGTGCCCCGGAGTGTGTGGGCCGTAACGTGCTTTGAGAGCCCCGCGCCCCTCGTTGTCCGACGGATCAGGTCGGTCAGGACGTTCGCTTGCAGGTGCCCACCCGCCAGCCCGCAGAACACCGGATCGGCGTCCGGGGTTCCCTGGCGGCGGCTGAGCCATTGCATGAAGTGGCGCAGCAGCACAAGATGCCGGTAGTAGGTCGCCGCCGCCGGATCGCGTCGCCGCCGGTCGTCATCGAGGTAGTCCACGATCCCCGGTCATCGAACAGGTCCCCGCCGCGCCCCTCGCGCTGCGCCCACGCCAGCAGGTCGTCGATCGCAATGCGGTAGGCGCTGACCGCGCTATCGCTGCGCCCGGCGCTCTGCAAGCGCCGCAGCCATGCGTCGCGGTCACGCGCGACCAGTCGCTTAGATCGCGTCGAGGGAACCGCCCGCACGCCGAGCTCGACCAGCGACCCCGCGAGCACCTCAAGCGCTGGCCGCTCATCGTGGATATCGCGTGCTGCAGCAGCGTCGCCTCGAGCGCCCCGAGCGCGAGTCGATCTGCGGGCCTCAAAGCCATCTACGCTACGCCGCCTTGCGCGCTCTGCCGTCGCGGGATTTGTGCGCCCAGTGCTTGATTCGTGCCCTCGCGATCGGGACGTACTCGGCTTCGCGCTCGATCCCGAGAAAGCGGGCACCCTCCATGACCGCCGCGACGCCGGTGCTGCCGCTACCGGCGAAGGGGTCGAGCACGGTGCCGCCGGGGGGCGTGATGAGCCTGACCAGCCAGCGCATCAACGCGATCGGCTTGACCGTAGGATGGACGTTTCGCTGCGGCGTCGCGTCGCGCTGGTAGGGGTTGTCGATCGGCTCGCGGCGACCGTCGTTGGTGGTGGCCGCTTCGACGTCGTCGAGCCCGGCGTCTCGCTCGGCGCGCGAGCCCGGCGCACACTCCCAGCAGTCGACGAGCTCGCCAATGCGTGAGCGCTCGGTGAGGTGCTGTTGGCCTTTGTGGCCGCTCGTGCCGAGGCCGCCGGTCCCGCGGGTGGCGGGGTAGTGGCCGTTTTCGCGGATTCGGGTGTGGCCGGTCTGCCGGCAGTCCTCGCTGTGGCAGAAGGTCTGCGACGGTTTTCGCCCCCGTCAGGTGCAGGCGTTCTTCGACCGCTGGATGTTCCCCGGCGACAATCGTGCCTGCCGACGAGCCGAGTGACTGCTCAGCGATGACCGACGACGACACCAACCGAAATGCGGGTCGTAGCCGGGCAGCTACGGGAGCCTCCTTCCGAGGGCATGGCTGACGCGATCCACCAAATATGGGTCATGGAGGTTGCCGACGACGGCTACGCCGCGGTGCACACCGTCCGGCGGTCCTGAGCGGTGCGCCTGGCGTGGCGATGACGCATGGGGCAGCGTCGTCGGGATATGGCGACCCCCGATTGGCCGTTTCGTAGACAGGCACGACCAACCACGCACCCGGGTGCGGGGAGTTGGAAACGCAATCTCAAATATTCGTCATGATCCTGTGATCGGTGATAGGTCGCGTTCCAGTAATGCTAATCTGCCCGATTGTACGGCCGCTCAGCGCCTAAGCTGATGGAGCTATGGCCCCTTGCTAGCGGCTACTGCCGAAGTCAGGTTCGAGTGATGTTGGCTCGCAGCATTTCGATGCCAACTAGCAGGGGAGAAGTGAGAATATGAGGCTCTTCTGGCGACGGTAACAAACGCTGACAGCATGGTGGAGAGCGCGCCGGTCACGAACAACAAACAAGGAGGAACAACGTGAGATCGGTTAGTCACCCTGTTACGTGCGTACCAAACGGCACCTATCTACAAGCCAGGTCGAATAGGTTGCGCCGCGTCCTCACACTGGTGGTGGTCTGCATTGGCTTGAGCGGCATGACAAGTCTTTGGAGCACATCAGTCGCCTCCGCGGCCACGAGTTCGTCTAGTCCAATAGGCGCCGCGTCAATCACACCACCGGAACCGCCGACCGGCAATGTTGAACTGCCTCGCTCGATTCCGCATAGAGCGGCGCCAGGTTCGCCAACGCAGACGGTTAGGCCTGATCTAGAAGCGGCCGTGTGCACCCCAATTACAGTCATGTTCAACGGTTCACCTTACGTGTATGGAGACATGGACACTTTGTGCAGTGGATACATGTATCAGCAGATTGAGGTTTGCCTGCAACAGTATTACGAAGGCTCGTGGCACAGCTCCAATTCTTGTAGAGCGAACCCAACGAATACCACAGCTTACTCAGACGGTCTGAGTGAAAATAGCGGCGGGATTTACTGTACGAGTGGACGACCGTTCCGGGCCTGGGGCTGGTTCTATACGCCTTACGCCTTGCCCATAGTGACGGAAGAATTCTACCCAGACGGTGGTGGGGAAGCCCGGTGCTAGACTAGCGGCTGAGCGGGCGTAGCCAGGCGCGTATGTTGCTAAACTACGCCCGCGACTGCCCTCCGTTTCTCGCTTGCTGCGAGCGTCTTACTACTTGTGATGGATCTTGGCGAACTTCTCACGATACTTCATAACAGCGACAGCTCGGTAGCGACCCTATACGTGCGGTATCGCGTATGGGAAGATCGCACACTCGGCAGAGAAGCGTTTCTGTCAGCGTTCGAGGCCCGCGTTACCCATCGAGAGCCTCACGATGCGGTGCAGACGCCTCACGAAACTGTCTCGTGTTTGGAGGTCTGGCGGGCAGCACAGTGCATCCGCGCCGACCAAGTCGGGGACCAGACGAGACACTTGTCGCCCCGTGACTTTATGCTCGTCTGCCACCCGTGGCGACTGTCCAGTGCGTTGCGCCTTGACGTAGTCGGTGAGACCGTCCGTCGTGACCGTAGGGTCGTGCGGGTCGCGGCCACACCACGGCCTAGTCGTAGTGCAAAGCAGCTCCTTTCAGATGCTGCTCGCGATCTCGCAGGCTTCGCCCCGGGCGCTACGCACTACGATCTAGAGATCGATGCAGACCTTGGCATCGTAATGAACGTGTGTGCGAGGTTTCGAGACTGCCGCTTTTATGAAATCACGCTGCAGGACCTCCAGCTGGAGAGTGTCGTGAACGCGCTTCTGTAGCCGTCGCTGAGGGTGATCTCGACACATCGGCGAGATGTCCGCGGCCGCGTTGGGGGACAGCTCGCAGTCGCGAGCTGTCGGACCGTCAGGGACGGAACCCGAAGGTTGCCAGCGGCGCGTCATTCCATGCCGTCAACTGCCCAGGATGAACCCTCGTGTCGCGGCCATCGCGCCGTGTACGAGGCGAGCGTGTCGCGCTGCGTAACGGGCAACGATCCCTTCCACTCCAGACGCTGATCGCGCCCCGCAGCTGATGGGCGTTCACGCGGGTGTAGCGCTGCGTGGAGTCCAGGTGCTTGTGCCCGAGCAGCTCCTGAATCTGGCGCAGATTCGCGCCCGGACAGCAGCGTGCGGTTCTGTGAGGAGAGGCTGGAGTGGACTGCGACGCTCGCCCCGGGGCGATTGCGAATTCCACATTCGCGACCGCTGACGGCTTTGCCACGAGCAGCGGGGCAAGTAGCCGCGCGCAAGCGCTACGGTTTCGTGGGATTCGCGCCCGCCGGCACGGCTGGGCTCCTTCAGTCCAAGTAGCAGGCTGCGTGGTAGCGCTCGCTCGCGTGCGGCTCCCTGTCTCGCTCGGCGCAGGCAGAGGTCTTGCGTGGCTTGCCGTCTTCAACCAGGATCATCGGCTCATAGGAGCCGATTACATCGCCGCACAGCGCGCACTGCAGCTTGTCCCGCATCGGGTCGGGTCTCTCGGAAGGATTCAGGGCTTGGCTCATATGCGCTCAGACCGGCGCCTGTCGGCATGAAGCCTGTCGGCATGAATGATCGGGCTCTGAGCGTAGGTCGCCAGCAGCCCGCTTTGTCAGGGATATCCCACAGTCCGGTAGCGGCGGACTACGGGTCTGCTCGGCGACCACTGCGTCCCTCAACCCATACGGGATCTCAGGCGCTCAGCAAACCGCGTCGCAGCGCGTAGCGCACCAGCTCCGCGCGGGTTCGAACGCCGAGCTTGCTCTGGATGTGTGCACGATGCGTCTCGATCGTGCGCGGCGAGTTGTGCAGTTTTCGCGCGATCTCGACGGTCGTGTAGCCGAGCGCGATCAGCCTGAGCACCTCGACCTCGCGCACCGTCAACTCGTCACTGGTCAGCGAGCGGTGAAGCGCAGCGAGTCTGGCTGCGACGCTGGGGCTCAGATATTCCTCATTGCGGGCTGCGGCACGGACCGCCTCGGCCAGGTCGGTGTCGGCATGATCCTGGGATACGAACCCGAGCGCGCCGGCGCGAAGCGCACGCTGCACGAAAACTGGGTTCCGCTCTGTCGTGACGACCACGATCTGCGTGCCGGGGACACGCTCTCGCAGCTGGCCGATCCTGTGCAGGCCCGACATGCCGAACACACCCAGGTCGAGCACCAACACGTGCGGACGCTGGCCGTGAACATGCTGAACGGCGCTGGTCAGGTCGTCGGCGATCGACTCGATGTTCGCGTCGGCGATCACCTCGATGTTCTGCTCGGTCTCGAGCAGCCGTCGCAGGCTGCGGCGCATCGAGGCGTGATCGTCGGCCACGGCGACCCGGATCGAGTTAGCTGCCAGCGGCGGCGACACGTTCGCCGAGACACGGGGAGCCAACTGCAGGTGTCCAGACATGCTCTGACACTACGTGCTCGCGGGCGCCGTGTTGAGCGGGGAAAGCCCCTACATGTGGTGGGAAAGCACGGACGCACTCCCGGACACAGCCGGGTGCGCTTGGGCCGTCGCCCGGGCGGTCTTCGGCTGTCCGGCTTGCTGCGGCGCTTCCGCCGAGACGTCAGGGAAAACCCCGGATGCTGACTGAACCGGAACGTTCGATCCTCGTGGTATGTTCGTGACCGAGCTAGAACCAAGCCCGCCGGCAGTCATCCCGCGCCAAGGCTCCCTCGACGCGGCGATTCACACCGAGGGGCCGTTTCTCGGCTTCGCGGCGCTCGCCTACGCGATCGTGCCGCGTGCAAGCGCCGCGATCGCATACGGTCTCGTCACCGTCGCGTTCCTGTGGGACCTCGTCGGCTCGCTGCTCAGCGTCCCGAGATGGCTCGTCAAGCTGACCCCGTTCACGCACATCGGGCTGGTGCCCGCACAGCCGTTTCGCGCCGGCGAGGCCGCGATCATGCTCGGGATCGCCATGGCATCAGCGCTCGCGGCAACATGGATCTTCAACCGACGCGACCTGACAGGCTCGTGAGGAGCATACGACCGTGTCGCAGCTTGCAGCCACCGGTCCTGCCGCGCCGGCGTGATGCCGACAGGCCCGTGAGGAGAAGGCAACCGTGTTGCAGAAGGTAGCCGTGGGCCGCTGGTCGCTGGACGCCTACGAGGGTGTCGCGCCGGCCCCGATCCTCGCGGCGCTGCGCGAGCACGCCCGGGCACTGCGCGGCGCGCGCATCCTGCACGTCAACGCCACGCCCTACGGCGGCGGCGTCTCCGAGCTGCTGCGCTCGTCCGTGCCGCTGCTGCGCGACCTCGGCCTGACGGTCGACTGGAAGGTGATCGGGGGCGACCAGGGCTTCTATCACGCCACCAAGGCGCTGCACAACGCGCTGCAGGGCGGCCCGCAAGCGCTCACCGAGGACGAGCAGAAGGCATACCGCAGGTGCATCCAGGAAAACGCCGCCACCTTGGACGGCGGCTATGACTTCATCATCATCCACGACCCGCAGCCCGCCGGTCTGCTGCGCGCGCGCGGCAAGAAGAACGCGCGCTGGGTGTGGCGCTGTCACATCGACACGAGCGAACCGAACCCCGACGCGTGGCGGTTCCTCGCGCCGTACCTGGAGGGCTTCGACGCGGCCGTGTTCACGATGGCGGACTTCGTGCCGGCGAACCTGCCGATCGAGCGCGTCGAGACGATCCCGCCGGCGATCGACCCGCTCAGCCCCAAGAACATCGACCTCGACACCGCCACCGCCGGGCAGATCCTCGACTGGATCGGCATCGAGATCCCCGGCCGGCTGATCACACAGGTATCGCGCTTTGATCCGTGGAAGGACCCGCTCGGCGTGATCGACGCCTACCGGCTCGTGCGCGAGCAGATCCCAGATCTGCAGCTCGCGCTGGTCGGATCGATGGCGCTCGACGACCCCGAGGGCTGGGATGTCTACCGGCAGGTCAGCGACGCCGCGAACCAGGACCCGCTGATCCACGTCAACACCAACCTCACGGGCGTCGGCAACATCGAGGTCAACGCCTTTCAGCGGCTCTCGGAGGTGATCGTGCAGAAGTCGATCCGCGAGGGCTTCGGGCTCGTCGTGTCAGAGTCGCTGTGGAAGGGCACGCCCGTGGTGGCGGGTCGCGCCGGCGGCATCCCGCTGCAGGTCCCGGAGGGCGTCGGCGGCCTGCTCGTCTCGGACACCGAGGCGTGCGCCCAGGCGCTGCTCGAGCTGCTCGGCGACGAGCAGCTGCGCCGTCGCCTCGGGCAGAGCGGACGCGAGCACGTGCGCGAGCACTTCCTGCTGCCGCGTCTCTTGATGGAGGAGCTGCGGCTGCTCGCGACGCTCGACTCTGGCCGGTAGAGCGGATCCTGGTCTGCGACAGCCCACTCACGCCTGTGGCGAGCGGTCTGAAAGCACCCTCCTGACCTGCCGGGTGATCTCGAGATCCTCCCGGCTGGCAACCACAAGCGCGCGGACGCACGCTCCGCCCGCGCCGATCTCGGCGTCCCCGGATGCCTGTCCGTTGCGGGTCTCGTCGAGGCTCACAGCGAGGAACGCGAGCCCCTCGGCCGCGCCGGCGCGGACCGCCGGCGAGTGCTCCCCGACGCCGCCGGTGAACACGAGCACATCCATGCCCTCCAAGGCTGCGGCCATCGCGGCGATCGCGCCGCGCAGCCTGTGCAGGTAGACGTCGAGCGCGAGCTGCGCCTGCCGGTCGTCCGAGCCGGCGCGAGCGAGGATCTCGCGCATGTCAGCCGTGCCGCACAATCCCAGCAGCCCGGACCGGTGCTCGAGCGCATCCGCCAGCTCCGCGACGGACAGTTCCTCGTGCTCTGAGAGCCAAAACAGGATCCCCGGATCGACACTGCCGGAACGGGTCGCCATCACCAGGCCCTCGAGCGGCGTGAACCCCATCGTCGTATCCAGCGAGCGGCCGTCGCGGATCGCGCACAGCGACGCACCTGCCCCCAGATGACAGCTCACGATCCGCAGTCCCACCGCGTCGCGTCCCAGAAGCTCGGGCGCGCGGCTCGCGACCCAGGCGTGCGAGAGGCCGTGAAAGCCGTAGCGGCGAAGCCCGAAGCGCTCTTGCCACTCGTGCGGCAGCGCGTATGTGCGTGCGGCGGGCGGGAGGGTCGCGTGGAACGCCGTGTCAAAGCAGGCCACCGCCGGCAGGTCGGGCAGCGCCCGGCTGACCGCATCAAGCGCCGCCAGCGACTTCGGCTGGTGAAGCGGCGCGAGCTCGCACAGCTCGCGCAGATCCCGCTTAACCGTCTCGTCGACCTTCACGGCCTGCCGGTAGCGCTCGCCGCCATGCACGATGCGATGGCCCACGGCATCCGCTTCCCCGAGCGGCGACGCCAAGGCGGCGCGCAGCTCCCGCGGCTCGGCCGTGGCGCGCGGCGCATCGAGCTCCCGCGCGCATGTTGTCTGGTCCTCGCCGTCGAGCAGTGTCAGCTTCAGGCTGCTCGAGCCCGCGTTGACGACAAGGACGCGCATCTGCGCGAGACTACGCCCGCGCGCGTCCCGGCGAGACTATGCCCGCCCATCCCGCGCCGGGCGCTGCGCGCCGGCCTCGGGCCAGCGCCAGTCGGTGAGCGTGGGCGGGTCCTCGCCGTGCTCGCGCGTGTAGGCGCGGTGGCGCAGGCGCTCGTCACTCATGTGCTGGCGCAGGTGCGCGGCGCGCTCGGTCAGGCCGGGGACGCGGTCGATCACGTCCATCACCAGATGGAAGCGGTCGAGGTCGTTGAGCATGACCATGTCGAACGGGGTCGTCGTGGTTCCCTCCTCCTTGTAGCCGCGCACATGCAGGTTGTGATGGTTGGCGCGGCGGTAGGTGAGACGGTGGATCAGCCATGGGTAGCCGTGGTAGGCGAAGATCACCGGTTGGGCGGCCGTGAACAGCGCGTCGAACTCACGGTCGGGCAGGCCGTGCGGATGCTCGCTCTCAGGCTGCAGGCGCATCAGGTCGACCACGTTCACGACCCTGACCTTCAGGTCGGGAAGCTGCTCGCGCAGGATCGCCGTGGCCGCCACGGTCTCCAGCGTGGGCACGTCGCCGGCGCAGGCCAGCACGACGTCGGGCTCTGCGCCTTCGTCGCTCGAGGCCCAGTCCCACACGCCGATGCCGCGCGTGCAGTGCGCGATCGCGTCGTCCATGCGCAGGTAGTTCAGCGATGGCTGCTTGCCCGCGACGATCACGTTCACATAGTCACGGCTGCGCAGGCAGTGATCGGCGACCGACAACAGGCAGTTCGCGTCCGGCGGCAGGTATACGCGCACGATCTCCGCCTTCTTGTTCATCACGTGGTCGATGAACCCGGGGTCCTGGTGCGAGAGCCCGTTGTGGTCCTGGCGCCACACGTGCGACGAGAGCAGGTAGTTCAGCGAGGCGATCGGCGCTCGCCACGGGATGCCGCGCGCCACCTTCAGCCACTTGGCGTGCTGGTTGAACATCGAGTCCACGATATGGATGAACGCCTCGTAGCTGTTGAACAGGCCGTGGCGGCCCGTCAGCAGATACCCCTCGAGCCAGCCCTCGCACAGGTGCTCGGAGAGAACCTCCATCACCCGCCCATCGGGCGCGAGATGATCGTCGCCCTCGCGCAGCTCCGCGTCCCACGCGCGGTTGGTCGCTTCGAACACCGCGGACAGGCGGTTTGAGGCAGTCTCGTCGGGTCCCATCAAGCGGAAGTTCTCGGGGTTCGCCGTGATCGTGTCCCGTAGGAATCCACCCAGCACCCGGGTCGGCTCGCTGACGCTCCCGGTCGGCGTGGGCACCTCGACCGCGTAGGCGCGAAAGTCGGGCAGCTCGAGCTCGCGCAGCAGACGCCCGCCGTTGGCGTGTGGGTTCGCGCTCATTCGCCACTCGCCTACCGGAGCGAGCGCGGCCAGCTCCGCGCGCAGCGCACCGCGCTCGTCGAACAGCTCCTCGGGACCGTATGAGGCGAGCCACTCTTCCAGCTGGCGCAGATGTTCAGGGTTGCCGGCGATGTCTGCGAGCGGCACCTGGTGAGAGCGAAACGACCCCTCGGCCGGCAGGCCGTCGACCAGCTTCGGGCCGGTCCAGCCCTTCGGGGTGCACAGCACGATCATCGGCCAGCGCGGACGCTCGCGCCCATCGTCCTCACGTGCGCTGCGCTGGATCTCCGCGATCTCGTCCATCACCTCATCCAAGGTGGCGGCCATCAGCTGGTGCATCGCCTGCGGCTCTGAGCCCTCCACGAACCGCGGCGCGTAGCCATAGCCTTCCAGCAGGCTGCGCAGCTCCGACCGCGGGATGCGCGCGAGTACGGTGGGGTTGGCGATCTTGTAGCCGTTCAGGTGCAGCACCGGCAGCACCGCGCCGTCGCGGACCGGATCGAGGAACTTGTTGGAGTGCCAGCTCGTTGCGAGCGGCCCGGTCTCGGCCTCGCCGTCGCCGATCACACAGCAGACGAGCAGGTTGGGGTTGTCGAACGCGGCGCCGTATGCGTGCGCCAGCGAGTAGCCGAGCTCGCCGCCCTCGTTGATCGAGCCGGGAGTCTCCGGCGCCGCGTGGCTCGGAATGCCGCCGGGGAAGGAGAACTGGCGAAACAGGCGACGCAGGCCCTGCTCGTCGCGGCCGATGTGCGGGTAGACCTCGCTGTAGGTGCCCTCCAGGTACACGTTCGCCACCAGCCCGGGACCGCCGTGACCGGGACCGGTCACGTAGATCGCGTTCACATCGTGCTCGCGGATCACGCGGTTCATGTGCACGTAGACGAAGTTCAGGCCAGGCGTCGTGCCCCAGTGCCCCAGCAGCCGCGGCTTCACGTGCTCGGCGCGCAGCGGCTCACGCAGAAGCGGGTTGTCGAGGAGATAGATCTGGCCGACCGACAGATAGTTCGCCGCGCGCCACCAGCCGTCCAACGCGCGTAGCTCATCGCTCGAGAGGACGGCGGGTGGATGGCTCGCCGTCGCCTCGTCGCACACGGCGCAGACTCTACGCTTGGCTCGGCCCCGTGGCTGCCCGCAGGCACCGCGCCGCGCAAGCCGATACCGTCATGGGCGGTGGGCGAGCCGGATACCCCTGGAGCGGTCGAGTCTGGGCGGGACGCCGCCGCTGCGAGCGTGCGGATCGTGCTTGCCGACGATCATGCCGTGGTGCGCAGCGGCTTGCGGTTGTTGCTGGACGGCGAGGCGGACTTCGAGGTCGTCGCGGAGGCCGGGGACGTCGATAGCGCGCGGCGCTTTGTGCGGGGGCATCATCCCCGCGTGCTCGTGCTCGACCTGAACATGGCCGGCGAGCTGAGCATCGAATCGATCCCGCTGATCCGCGAGGAGTCGCCGGACACGCAGATCGTGGTGCTCACGATGCAGACGGAGCCCGCGTTCGCTCGTGAAGCGCTTGCGGCCGGCGCGCTCGGCTATGTGCTCAAGGACGCCGCCGAGCACGAGCTCGTCGAGGCGGTCCGCAACGCCGCCGCCGGCGAAAGCTACTTGAACCCGCGCCTGGGGGCGCGGATCGCGGCCGAGCCGCCGCCCGGCCCGCCCGACGATCTCTCAGAGCGCGAGGTCGAAGTGCTCAAGCTGATCGCGCTGGGGCATACCAACAGCGAGATCGGCCAGCAACTGTACCTGTCTGTGCGCACCGTCGAGACCCACCGCTCCCACATCCAGCAGAAGCTGCGGCTGTCCACCCGCTCAGAGCTCGTCGGCTACGCGCTCGACCGCGGCCTCATCAGCAGATAGCAGAATCGGCCACGATCAGGAGATGGTTCGAGACCATCGAACTACAGTGGGTTCATGCGTGCGCGGGCGAGCTTCGGCGAGCAGGCTTAAGCTGAGGCAATGGTGCGCCTTGGAGCAAGCTGGATCAGGCCGGCCGGTGGGAGTCCGGTCCGGGTAGACGCCGGAGTGCCCGGTAGCAGGCCCCGGTTCGTCGTCGAGAGGCGGCGGGCTGAGCGGGGCGTCGAGAGCCTCTTTGGAGGGAGCAAGCGTGTGGGCTGGGATTGCAGCCTCGTCACAGGAACAATCGGGGAGCCGAGCCGCTCATTTCACGGCGAAGGCCATGTCCGCCAGTCCCAGGTCCGGATCGGGTGCGGTGGGTCCCTGCGGGGTAGGGAGACTTGCACGCGCGCAAGGTCTGATCGCGGAACAAGGGAGGCCCGTCTGGCCAGCCTCGTCAGCAAAGACCGCTCGTATAAGCCGATGGCGAAGTCGAGCGGAGGCCAGCGGGAGTCCGAGGGGGTCGTAGTAGTGAGGATCGGCGTGCAGAACAACGCGCCGGGAGCGAAGGACCCCTGCTTTGATCGCGCGAGCGGTGAGGGTAAGCGGTAGGGCATGGTCGAGACCGCTCGATCCATAAACCCCGCTGGGCGTGAGCCTGGCGACCCCGCCAGCGAAATGGCCCTGGAGGCCACTGGTGGGGATCTGCGAGAACTTCAGCGCAAGCTATGGGTGGCCGCCAAGCGGTCGCCGGGTAGGCGTTTTCACGCCCTGTTTGACCGGATCTTCAGGAGTGACGTCCTTGAGGAGGCGTGGAGGCGCGTGCAGCAGAACAAGGGTGCTGCCGGGGTCGATTCTCAGACGCTGGCGGACGTGCAGGAGTACGGTGCGGAGCGGCTTCTGGCCGAGTTGCAGCGGGACCTGCGCCAGGGGTCTTATCGTCCGCGGCCGGTCCGGCGGGTTGAGATTCCCAAGCCCAAGGGTGGCGTGCGGCCGCTCGGCATCCCGACTGTGAAGGATCGGATTGTCCAGCAGGCCGCGCGTATCGTGCTTGAGCCCATCTTCGAGGCCGATTTCCTTGACGTCTCGTATGGGTTTCGCCCGCGCCGGTCGGCCACTGATGCCAAGGAGGTGTTGCGTCGATCGTTCATCGACGGGCACCGCTTCGTGTTCGAGGCCGACATCCGTGACTACTTCTCCGTGATCGACCATGAGCGTCTGCTCGGGAAGGTCGCAGAGCGGGTCTCGGACCGGTGTGTGCTCAAGCTCGTGCGGCAGTGGCTGCGGGCGGGTGTGATGGAGGAAGGGGTGCTCCGGCAGTCTGTCGCTGGAACCCCGCAGGGCGGCGTGATCTCGCCGCTTCTGTCGAACATCTACCTGCACGCGTTGGACCTCGCGTTCGCTGATGGTGTTCACGGCAGGCTCGTCCGCTATGCGGACGACTTCGTCGTGATGTGCAGAAGCGAGGAGCAGGCCTGCGCGGCCGGAGAGCTGGCCAGGCAGGTTCTGGCCGATCTCGGGCTTCAGCTGCACCGGGAGAAGACGAGAGTCGTTGATCTCACCGAAGGCGGGGAAGGTCTCGATTTCCTTGGCTGCCACTTCCATGCCCGCGTGTCGGGCAAGCTGCTGGAGCGCGGCATCCGCCGCTACTACCTCCAGCGCTGGCCCTCACAGGCGGCGATGAAGCGCGTACGCCAGAAGATCAAGGCGATGACCGGCCGAGGCCGTGTCGGCACGGACATCCGCGAGGTGATCTCGTGGCTCAACCCGATCCTGCGCGGCTGGGGCAACTACTTTCGCACCGGCAACGCCGCCATCCGCTTCAACCAGATCGACCGCTATGTCGTGCGTCGCCTGAGTGGCCTGATGCGCAAGCGTTATGGCCGCAACCTGCGACCCGGCCAGTGGCAGACCTGGACGCGCGAGTGGTTCGAGGCCCACGGCCTCTACCGCCTGCGCGGCACCATCCGCTACCCGGCAATCGCGTCGTGACCATCATGAAGATCATCGGCAAGCCGTGTGCGGGAAAACCGCACGCACGGATTGAAAGGGGAATGGGGAAACGGGCCAACCCGGCACCGCGCCCCTGACTACCAATGCACATGCGGGCCAGTGAGCACGGGGCACCGATGACTCGAGCGGCGCAGCGGATCCTGGATGTCGCACGCAGCGTGCTCGCCGAGCTCGACCTCGATGTGGTGCTCGAGCGTGTGCTCGACGCGGCGCAGGAGCTAACCGAAGCGCGCTACGCCGCCCTCGGAGTCCTCGACGAGTCAAGGAGCGAGCTGGCACGCTTCATCACGCGCGGAATCGACCCGGCCGCGCACGGCGCGATCGGCAGCCTCCCGCGCGGTCGCGGGGTGCTGGGTGTCCTGATCGACGATCCGGTCCCGGTGCGGCTGAGCAATGTTGACGAGCACCCGCGCTCCTACGGCTTTCCGCCCGGGCATCCCCCGATGAAGACCTTCCTCGGCGTGCCGATCCTGATCGACGGTGAGCCGTTCGGCAACCTCTACCTGACCCAGAAGGCCGGCGGGGTCGACTTCTCAGAGGCCGACGAGCAGGCCGTCGGAATCCTCGCCGAATATGCCGCCGTCGCGATCGATCACGCCCGCCGGTACGCGGGTGCAAGCGAGCGCCGCGACGAGCTGGAGCGGACTGTCGCCGCGCTCGAGGCCACCACGCAGATCGCGCGCACGCTCGCCGGCGAGACCGACCCGGAGGTCGTTCTTGGCCTCGTTGCCAAGCGCGGGCGGGCCCTCGTCTCTGCCCGCGCGCTGCTGATCGAGCTGATCCACGGCGAGGAGCTCGTGATCGCCGCCGGCGCCGGAGAGCTGCCGGCCGATGTCATCGGCCAGCGCGTCGCCCTGGCCGATACGGTCGCCGCCCAGGCGATGCGCACCAACCGCGTGCAGCGCCTGGAGGAAGAGCTCAACCGCGCGCGCTTTGACGAGCACGGCCTCGGCCGCCTCGGTGTCCAGGCCGCCGGTGGTCTCGTCGTCCCGCTGATCTTCCGTGGCGAGACCCATGGCGTGCTGCTGGCGCTGGACCGGCTGCGTGACGGTCCGATCTTCACCGCCGAGGACGAGCGGCTGCTCGAAGCCTTCGCGAGCAGCGCGGCAACCGCTGTTGCGACCGCTCAGTCGGTCGCCTCCGAGCGTCATCGTCAGCGGCTCGCGGCCGCTGAGGGCGAACGCAGCCGCTGGGCGCGCGAGCTCCACGACGAGACGCTGCAGAGCCTCAATGCGCTGCGGCTCGGGCTCGCCGCGACGGCTCGCGCCGAGCAATCGCCGGTCGTCGAGCAGGTCTGCACCCAGGCGGTCGAGCAGCTCGCAGAGGCGATCGACGACCTGCGGGCACTGATCACCGATCTGCGACCCGCCGCGCTGGACGAGCTCGGCGTGAAGGCCGCCATCGAGACGCTCGCCGAGCGCAACGCCCGCGAGGGTCTGGAGATCGACGTCAGCGTCGAGCTCGCCTACGAACAGGGCCTGCGCTCCACCCGCCTGCTCGGAGAACTCGAGACCGCGCTCTACCGGATAGCGCAGGAGGCGCTGACCAACGCGACCAAGCACGGAGGCGCCAGGCGGATCGTCGTCGAGATCCAGGAGGATGCCACGAGCATCCACCTCAGCATCCGCGACGATGGCCGCGGATTCGACCCCGACGCCAAGAGCGAGGGCTTCGGGCTGCTCGGTATGCGCGAGCGCGTGCAGCTACTCGACGGAGAGCTGCAGGTCGACTCCACGCCCGGCGCAGGCACCCATGTGAGGGTGCGCCTTCCCGCGCGGCGCCGGCCCGAGGCCGCGGCGGGGACGCGCGCCAGAGCGGGCCAGTTCTCGGCCGCTGCCGACGGCTGACGGCTGCTATGGACGGCGGGTGGAGTCTTCGCCCAGCGCCGGGCTACGCGCCCTGTCGCGCGCGGTAGTGCTCGCGCCAGATCAGCCGGTAGATAGGGATCCAGCGGGGGATGCGGTTGACGATCGGCAGGAATGGGACGCAGATGAAGGCCAGGCTGAGGATCAACATGATCAGCATCACCTGGAGGTCGGCGTTGGGCGATGACTTGATCGGTTCGACTTGGTACCAGAGCGTGTAGAGCCACAGCCACGTCTGGCCCGGATAGCTGCCCGTCTCGTTCATCATGCCCCACTGCTCGCCGAGCAGATGCTGGGCTTCGGCGCGTTTTTCAAGAAGTCCACCGTCGGCCATGAACAGCAGCGGCTTGGTGTAGTCCGTCTGGAAGAACTGGTTGCTGGTCAGCAGGGCGCCGTCGAGTCCGCCGCTCTGGGCGAGGCTCGACAGGCCCGCCATCATCGCCGGGACGGGACCTGCAGCGCCGCTTGGCTTGACCGTGATCGTGCCGGTGCTCTGGTCCTCGGAGACGCTCCTCGGCGGAGCTTTATTTTCTTCAACCGCCGTTTCATATTCTTCAAGCGGCTTGGCGTAGGCTTCTCCCCAAGCCTTTTTCGTCGCCGCCGGTGCAGCTTCGTATTCGGCGAGCGCCTTGCGCAGCGCCGGGTCACCGGGGATCGTGCGCAGTGGCCCGAGCACGTAGTCCTCGGCGGTGTTGATGGGGTGGCTGACCCCCAGCCACCGCTGGGGGTGCAATATCAGGAAGTGCTGGACGTTGCCGCTGCCGTGGTTGTAGGGCGGACCGTATTCGCCCGTGGTGCTGGTGCCGTTCAGCTCCTTGGCCGCGGTGGCGGCGAAGTTGATCGGCTGCTGCCGGGACCATTGAGCGATCGTCGAAGGCTTCTCGTCGGGCGAGGAGAACAGGATCGTCAGCACGACCGCGATCAGGGCGATCACCCCAACTGCGATCGCCAGCTCTTTGATCAGGTCATACGGGGCGTAGGCGCCTTTCCATGGCTGCGTGTCGTCCTTGGGTCCCAGCCAGCTCACGCCAGCGCTCCCGGCGAGGAAGCTCGGTCATCGCCAGCCGATCCGTCGGCGGTGGGGGTCGCGGCCCTTGCCCGGGCCAGCTCGAACGGCGGCACGACACCGTGGCGACGCACGAGCAGCACGTGAGCGATCACCAGCGCGATCACCGCGACCGGCAGCAGCAGGATGTGGTAGCTGTACATCTGTCCGAAGTTGGTCAGGTTGAAGAACGCGCCGATTCCGACCGAGTTCATCGCGTCCTTGGCCTGCGTGGAGATCCACTGCGCGTCGAAGTTCTGCTGGGAGACATACCCGGTGAGCGCGCAAGGCACGGCGATCAGGAACGTGATCGCGCCGGTCACCCACACCCGTCCGCGTCCGCCCCGCCAGGCGGCCATCCAAAACTTGCCCCACAGGTGGACGACCACCGCGAAGAAGAACAGCTCGACCGACCACAGGTGGATCGAGTTGAAGAAGTGCCCCACACCGGTGTAGTGCCACCACGCTGGACCCTTCAACGCGAGGATCACGCCCGAGCCGACGATCACGACCAGCGAGGCGATCGAGGCCACGCCGAACACATAGATCCAGGAGGCCACGTATGTGGGTTGGCCGTCGGGCAGGAGCTTGTCTGGAGGCAGCGCCTCGACGGCGCGTTCGCGCGTGCGAACGGTCCAGGAGCGCTTGCGCGTGGCGGTCGTCGAGTCGGAGGAGGTGGCTCTGGTGCTCATCAGCGGCCGCTCGCAGCCCTGCGTGCAGCGGCGCGCCCAGCCGCGCCCGGGAACGGCAAGATGATCGCCAGCGCGAACACGACCAGCATCACGCCGATCACCACCACGTTCGCCACAGACAAGTGGATGAAATGCCAGTTGACCGTGTGCGCGGGGTGGTTGAGGTTGAACGCCGCCGCCAGCACCAGCGGACTCACGACCAGCCTCCTTGGATCGGCCTGCGCATTTCGGGAGCGTAATCTACAGCCCGGTCGGGAGTCAGGATATCCGTACTTTCCCCGGACGCAACGGACCCGGGTGCGAGCATCGATGCGCTCTCCCAGGAATGTCCCAGCCTCCTCCCAACGGCGCCCCAGCGTGAATTGCGAGGCTCGTCTCATCAGCCCGCCCGAAAGAGAGTGACTCCCATGTTCTCCCGCACGCTCACCAAGTACATCGCCATGGCCGCCACCGCCATCGCAATTGGGGGCGGCGCCTACGGCATCGTCGGCGCAACCGCCAGCACCGGCTCGGACACCGCCGGATCCGATCGCGGGCGCCGGCGCCGACCCAGGGCTGGATCGCCGCGTCTGAAACTGGCATCCTGGGGTACCCATGCGAGGCATGAGCGCCACCGCGGACGGATTTGGCGAGCGAACGGTGCCGGTCCGGCCGCTCGATGAGGAGCAGGCCCGGCTGCTCGAGATCCTGACGGGCGCCGGCGGCGGACCGGTCAGCTTCGACGAGCTCCGCGCGCGGGGCATCGAAAACCCGGCCACGCTCGCCTACGAGCTCGAGATCGCGGGCCTTGCGATCGAACAGGTGCAGCGGCCACAGCTTGGCGGTCCGTCCCTGCAGCTGCGCGTCCCGCTCGAGCCCGCGTGGCTCGAGAGCGCCACGCGCGGCGGGCGGCGCCCAGCTGCAGGCGAGCGGATCGAAGCACGCCCGCCTCACGACCCCGAGCGGCAGCACCCCCGGCTCGGCGTCCGCGGCCCTGTGCTCGCCGGCGCCGTCGCCGCGACTGCGCTGGCCGCACTGGCCGTCGTCCTGGTCGTCGCCCTGGGTGGGTCGTCGGCCAACCACGGCGCCGGGCGGGTTCGCATCGCCGCGTCCACGCCGGCTGGTCGCGGCGCCCGCGGTCAGACGCCAGGCGCGGACAATGGAGCCGCCACCCGACCTGCCCACGCAGGCTCGGCCGGCACGCACACATCCGCCGGCGCCACTGACGCGGGCGCCAATGCTCCAGGCCAATCCGACGCCGCCGAACTGCAGACCGAAGGGCACCGCATGCTCGAAGAAGGAAGCTATTCCGCGGCCGTCGGCAAGCTGCGGGCAGCGGTCGATGCCGGAGCGCAGTCGCCGCAGCAGTGCGCTGAGCCCACCACGAGGGCCTGCCTGACCTATGCGTACGCGCTCTACGATCTCGGTCGCGCGCTGCAGCTGGACGACGACCCCGCCGCCGCGGTTACCGTGCTGAGCGAGCGGCTGCGCATCGACGACCAGCGCGCCGTCGTGCGCCAGCAGCTGGCCGCGGCCCGCCAGCAGCTGCAGCCGGCTCCACCCGAACAGGAACCGAGCCGCTCGTCGCACAACAAGCCCTCGCCGGCCAAGCCCGGCCGCCAGGCGCCGCCCGCGGGCGGCGCTCAGCCCGGCGGCACCGCGGCGCCGGCGCCGGCGCCGCCCGCCGGCGCCAGCCATCCGCAGCAGGCCGCGTCGCGCAAAGGGGGAGCCTCTGGCGGCGGGCGCTCCGGCGCGGGCGCAGGCTCTCAGCATGGTCATACACGCTCGGCCCAGGGTCAGGGGACGGGCGGCGGGGGCCACGGTGGCGAGCGTCATGCTCCGAGCGGCGCGCAGGAAGCCGTCAGCGGCGGCACCGCCGGCCCGTCCGGCTAGCGGCTAGCGGCTAGCGGCCAGCGGCGCCTATTCGGACACGCGCACCGCCCTTGAGACGCCGAGCACGCGGTTGCCGGCGCCGAGCGCCTGCACCTCGAACAGCGGACCTCCGACGCTCACCGGGATCGCGGTCTGAAAGCCGCTGCGCAGCGCGAACGCGATGATCTCTCCGACGCCGATCGCCCCGTTCAGGCTGGCGACGCTGGTGCCGGCATACACCTGCCAGAAACGCACCTGAGTGGCGCCGTTCCAGCTCGCATACGCGGTTGTGCGCCCGTCGCGGCGTCGCACCGCGACGCTCGGCTGCGTCAGCGGCATCCCGTCCCAATGCGCCCGCAGCGAGCGGTCAGATCCATCCGCAGCGGGCAGGCTGGCCGCGTATACGAGCCTGCCCGCGCTCGTGTATTCCGAGATATTGGGCAGCTGGCCCCAGCCGACGAGCGCGTTGCCGTCCGCGAGCGTCTCGACGCTGCCCTGTTCGGGCGTGTGCAGGCCGGGCGTGTGGCGATACTGGCGCAGCAGCCTCACGGTGTGTTCACTTTCGTTGAGCGCGAGCGCCAGGCCGCGCGCCGCTTCCTGTGCCGGAGCGAGCCCGGAGGCGGTGACTTGGCAGCAGCCGTCGTCGAACAGCGTCAGCTCGTCGCCGTTTTCCAGGCGAGCGTCGGACTGCCAGTAGAACGCGGCCTGGCCCCCGAGCTGGAAGCTGCTGTCCTTGCCGCCGAGTCGCCAGAGGATCCTGCCCGAGCCCGGTTCGACCTCGTAGACCGTCCAGGTGTTTCGCGCCGAGATCAGCAGCCGGCCGCCGCCGAGGTCCTGCACCGAGTCGAGCTCGTAGGGATCCCAGGCGCCGTCGAGCGGAGGAGCCGTCTCGGACTGGCTGAGCGGGACGTGTTCGAGCATGTCCCACCTGGACAGCAGCCTGCCCGTCTGCAGGCTAACTTCCTGTATCTCGCTGTCGAGCACTTCGTCGCTCACGGCGCCGCCGTACGCCGTCAGGTCCATCGGCACCGTCCTCGAGGCGATCAGCAGCGCAGTCCCGTGCCCCGTCAGCGTGAGCTCGTCCGGGTCGGCCGTCCAGCCTTCGGCCGCGAGCACCGTCGCAAGCTGGCGATAGCGCTGTCCGTAGACGTAATAGCGGGCGCCCGGCTGCGGCCAGCCCGCCGGCGTGTTCGCCACGTCCGCACCCGTCAGCGTGCCCTGCCACCAGCTCAGCGCCGGCTTGCCGGCGTCGGCTTGCGTAGTGAAATCGAGCGCCCGTTCGCCGGTGGGCACGGGATGAAACCAAACCGGGCTGCCGTCGCTTTCGACGATCAGCGGCCCCGCTTCGCCGACCTGCGCGGCGGCCGAGCCGGCGAACGGGTTGACGAACAGCAGGCCGCTGGCTTTGCCGGGCCGGTTCACCTCGACGTTCAGGCGCGCCGGATGCAGCCCGGGCGCCGAGACGTAGCCGGGGGGACTATGTGGGAGCGCGGGCGTCGAGACGTCGTCGGCGCCACCCTGCCAGCCGGCCTCGCCCGCACGTGCCAGCGCGGGAGACGACCACACCGCTTGCGCTCCGGCGAAGGCCGCGATGGCCGCGCCGGCGAGCGTCACCACGATCAGCCTGGCGGCCAGCGCCCTCGTCCTTACGGCAGCCCGCCTGTTAGCTGGTGCTCGGATCGCGACACCTTGGCACGCGCACCGAACGCTTGCGCCGGTCGCTCGCATACGCTCGAGCCCGCAGGCCTATGATCCAGGCGCGGGTCATCAGATCGGATTCATTCTGAACACAAGCGAGCTGTATAGGGGAAGGAGCATCGATGCCGGCAACAGGGAAAGCGAGCAGCAGGGCAGCGGGCGCCGGACGGGCGAGCTCGGCCAAAGCCGGACGCGGAAGCTCGGCCAAAGCCGGGCGGGCAGGCTCGGCCAAAGGCGGAGCGAACCAGGCTGAGCGCAAACGCCACGAGCAGAACCGCCGCGCGATGGACAAGGTCGCGGCATCGCTCGAGGCGGCGCAGAAGGAGCTGACCTCGCTTCGAGGAAGCCTCGGCACGGGTGCGGCCGACGTGCGCAAGGATCTCGGCCGGCGGCTGAAAGACGCGCGTCGCGACGCCGGCAAGCTGAGCAAGAGCGTGCGCACCGATCTCGAGCGTCTGCAGAAGGAGCTCTCGTCGGCGGCGACGAGCGCGTCCGCTCGGCGGGGAGCGCGCCGCACAAAGGCCGCGGCCAAATCGTCGGCGAAAAAACCCGCCGGCAAAGCACGCGCAGGCAAAGCGAAAGCGGCTCCCAAATCGCGCGCAAAAGCCGCGCGCGGGCCCCAGGCCCAAAAATCGCCGGCCAAAGCGCCCGCCGCCGGGCCGAACGCGAAAGGACCCAGCGCCTGACCTCGCCGCGCGGGCGCGCCGCCCGCGACGATATCTACGCCGGCAGCGGGCTCGGCCTGCGCTTGAGCTCCTCGAGCGTCGCGAGCATCGCGTCGAGCTCGCACTCGATCTTCGCCGGCCACGGCTTCTCGGGGTGGTCGTCGAGCGTCTTCAGGCCATTGCCGGTGACGATCGCCACGACCGTCTCATCGGGCGCAAACCTGCCTTCGGCCGCCAGCTTCTGCAGCACCGCGATCGTGGTGCCGCCGGCCGGCTCGGTCAGCAGCCCCTCGGTGGCGGCGAGCAGATCGATGCCGGCAAAGATCTCGGGGTCGCTGGCGAAGCCGCCCGTGCCGCCGCGTTTGAGCACGGCGTCGATCACCAGGTAGCCGTCGCCGGGATTGCCGATCGCCAGCGAGTGGGCGGCGGTCTCCGGCGCGACCGCGTGGATCTCGGCCTCCTCGGCGAGGATCGCGCTCGCGATCGGGTTGCAGCCGCTCGGCTGCGCGATGTGAATCCGCGTCCCGTCGGTCTCGGCCAGACCCAGCAGCTGCAGCTCGCCCAATCCCTTGTGCAAGCGCGAGCTCAGCGTTCCGCCGGCGGCCGCCGTGACGATGTGGTCGGGCGCGTTCCAGCCGAGCTGCTCGACGATCTCGAACGCCTCGGTCTTCGCGCCCTCGGCGTAGAACGGGCGCAGCGTGATGTTGGCGAACTCGAGGCCCGTGGCTTCCGCGATTTCGCGGCAGCGGCGGTTGACTTCGTCGTAGTTGCCCTCGACCTGGCAGACCTCGGCGCCGAGCGCGCGACAGGCGCGCGCCTTGGTGTCCTCGAGGCGATTGGGGTAGAAGACGTACGCCGGGACGCCCGCCTTGGCGGCGAACGAGGCGACCGCGGTGCCGACGTTGCCGGTCGAGACGCAGCCGATCTCCTCGCGTCCCAGCTCGAGCAGCCGGGCGACCGACATCGACACGACGCGGTCCTTGTAGGACAGGCTTGGGCGCTGGGTCGAGTCGTCCTTCAGATACAGGTTCGGCAGCCCGAGCTCGGCGCCGAGCCGGTCGGCATGGATCAGCGGTGTGCAGCCCGAGTAGCGGCCCACGCGCGCCTGCGCGCGAGCGTCGACGATCGGCAATAGCTCCTCGAACCGCCAGATGTTGAGCGGACGCTGCGAACGGGGCACCTCCTCGAAGTGGCGGGCCGCGCGCTCGTAGTCGTACTCGATGTCCAGGCCCTTGCCGCAGTCGGGGCAGGCGAACACCGGCTCGCTCAGCGGGTAGCGATGTCCGCAGCGGTGACAGGCCAGGCCCGTGGCGCACGAGCGCGTACGCGCGCGCGCGGCCCCATCATCGCCGGCGGGATCGTTGGCGGCATAGCTGCCTGCCCGATCGGGGCGATCGCCGGATGCGGGGGCGGGTGCGCTCATGCGGGCACCCTGAAAGATACGCCGGGCCACGGCATCTGCGTATCCGGCTCGTTACCGAAGGCGATCCACAGCTCCTCGGCGACGTGCGGAGCGAGCGGGGCGAGCAGCTGCGCGAGCACCTGCAGCGCCTGCAGCAGCGCGTCGCGATCGGCGGCGCCGAGCGCATCCGTGCGTGCGAGCACGCGCTTCTCGAAATCCTTGATGCGGTCGAACAGGCGCATCACGTTGCGCACCGCGCTATGCATCTCCAAGGCGGCCATCTCCTCCGTGGTCTTCTCGACCGCAGTGTCGCACCATTTGCCAAGCCGCGTGCGCAGATGCTCGGTCATGTCTCTGCCCGCGGGCGTGTCTCCGTTGGCGGCCATGTCCACGCTGGGACCCGCGTCTGCGCCGGAGGTCGTGCCGGCGTCAGGCGCCTCGGCCGCGGACCGGAGCTGCGCCTGCGAGAAGTCCCAGACCTGCGTCAGGAAGCGATGGCAGCGCAGGACCGCCGAGTCGCTCCAGTTCAGCGAGCGCTGCGGGCGCGCCGCATACAGCGTCGCCAGCCGGACCGTGTCGGCACCGTAGCGCGCCACCAGCTCGTCGGGGTCGACCACGTTGCCGAGGTGCTTTGACATCTTGCGCCCGTCGCGGATCACCATCTCGTGAAACAGGCACCCTGCGAACGGCTCGCCGTCGGCCAGGAAGGCGAGCGGGCCGATGTCGCGCAGGGCCTTGGTGACGATGCGCTGGTCGAACACGAAGTTGCCGCTGTCCGAGCCCGCGACGACGCGCTCGCACGGCAGCCACGCGCGCAGATCGTCGAGCGCAAGGATCTCCGGCAGCGAGCGCTCGCGCTCCTGCGGGGGCACGCACACCGGGAGCCACAGCCAGAGCGCGTCGAAATGGCAGTCCAGCGTGTCGGTCTCTCGCCGCGCGGGGCCGCCGCAGCGCGGGCAGCTGGTCTGCACGAAGTCCTCGCGCTCGGCCAGCGGATTGCCGGCGCCGGTGGGCTCGAGGTCGAGCGGGAGCAGCACGGGGAGCTGCTCGGCGGGCACGGGCACGGCCCCGCAGTCGCCGGCGCAGTACACGATCGGGATCGGCGTGCCCCACGAGCGCTGGCGCGAGATCGAGAAGTCGCCTGCGCGATAGCGGAACGCCGGGCGCACGCCGGGGACCGGCGGGAAGCGCTGATCGGAGAGCTCGCCCCGCACCGATGGCTCGGGCTGGGCCGGGCCGGCCCCGTCCTCCGCAGGATCGTCCTCGTATGTCGCGGGACCATCGTCGTCCGCGGCGCGAGCCGCGCGCGCGTGCTCGGCCTGCCCGGGCCACAGACGCTGCGCGATCAGCGCATCGGTGCGGTCGCGCGCCGGGACGCCGAGCACGGCGGTGGCGCCGAAGCGCCCATCGACCGCGGGGGACACCAGCAGCGGCAGCCGCTCGCCGGTGAGCGGCGCCAGCAACGTACGGCCGCTGTCGACGATCGTGATCGCCTCGGCGTCGCGGTCGCTGCGCTCGAGACCGCCGGCGCGCAGGTCCTCGAGACGGGCGCGCACGTCGGGGTCGAGCACCCAGCTGTCGATGTCGGGGTGCTTGGGCGAGATCAGCACGAAGCGGGCCAGCGCGACCGCGTCGGCGTGCGGCGTGAACGCGGTCAGCGCGGCGCCGTCGGGGGCGCGCAGGTCGAGCTCGACCCCGTCGACGCGCCCGAGCACGAAGCGCTGGCTGGCGAGCGCCACCTCGTCCCAGATGCCGCTGGCCGCGAGCTCGTCCAGGCGGCGGTCGTTCTCGGGCACGTAGGCGCTGATGCGCAGATACCACTCGGGACGCTGGATCAGGCGCACGGGGGAGTGGCAGCGCCAGCACAGGCCGTCCTCGACCTGGATCGTCGCAAGCGTGGTCTGGCACTGCTCGCACCAGTCGACCGCGCCGCTGCCGCGGTACACCAGGCCGGCCTCGAGCAGAGTCGAGAACAGCCACTGCGACCACCTGTACATGAGGGCATCGGAGCTGACGAAGGCGCGGTCCCAGTCGAAGGAGTAGCCGAGCCGCTCGAGCTGGCCGCGCATGTGCTCGGCGCAGCGCGCGACCCACTCGCTGGGCGACTCGCCGCCGGCGATCGCCCCGAGCTCGGCGGGCAGCCCGAAGGCGTCGAAGCCGAACGCGAACAGGACGTCCTCGCCGCGCGCGCGCCAGAAGCGCGCGTAGGCGTCGCCGATCGAGTACGAGCGCACGTGCCCGATGTGGACGTTGCCGGAGGTGAACGGGGCCGAGGGCTTGATGTAGCGTCGCGGGCGCTCGCTGTCGACGGGCGGCGTGGCGAACGCGTCGCGGGCGCGCCAGGCCGCCTGGCGGCGGATCTCGATCGCCTGCGGCTCGTAGCTCGGGGAATTGCGCTCACTCATCGGCAATCGAGGATATCCGAGGCTCAGCGCGGCTTCCGGCACGCACGCCAGCGCCGCCGGCGTTCATCCGCGAGAGGTGCTAAAGATGCGGTATGGAGATCGAGATCGGGCGCGGCAAGCAGGCGCGCAGGGCATACGGGTTCGACGACATCGCGATCGTGCCTTCGCGGCGCACGCGCGACCCCGACGACATCGACATCAGCTGGAAGCTCGGCCCGTACCAGTTCGAGCTGCCGCTGCTGGCGGCCGCGATGGATGGCGTGGTCTCGCCCGAGACGGCAGGCATCGTCGGCAGGCTCGGCGGGCTGGCCGTGCTGAACCTCGAGGGCATCTTCACGCGCTACGAGGAGGCTGACGCCCAGCTCGAGCGGATCGCGGAGCTGCCCAAGCACCTGGCCACGCGCGAGATGCAGGAGATCTACCGCGAGCCCGTCAAGCCCGAGCTGATCGTGCAGCGGATCCAGGAGATCAAGGAGCAGAAGGTCGTGGTGGCGGCGTCGCTGACACCGCAGCGCGTGCGTGACCACTATGAGCTGGCGCTCGACGCCGGCCTGGACGTGCTGGTGATCCAGGGCACGGTGGTGTCCGGCGAACACGTCTCGACCGTGTCCGAGCCGCTGAACCTGAAGGAGTTCATCCCGAGCCTCGACGTCCCGGTCGTGGTCGGCGGGTGCGCCTCCTACCAGACCGGCCTGCACCTGATGCGCACCGGTGCGGCCGGGGTGCTCGTGGGCGTCGGGCCGGGCGCCGCCTGCACGACCAGGGGGGTGCTCGGGATCGGCGTGCCGCAGGCGACCGCGATCGCCGACGTGGCGCACGCGCGCTCCACGCACATGCTCGAGACCGGGGAGTACTGCCAGGTGATCGCCGACGGCGGGATGCGCAATGGGGGCGACGTCGCGAAGGCGATCGCGCTCGGCGCCGACGCGGTGATGCTCGGCTCGCCGCTGGCGCGCGCATACGAGGCGCCCGGCAGAGGCTTTCACTGGGGCATGGCCACGTTTCATCCGACGCTGCCGCGCGGCGCGCGCGTGGCCACGGCCCAGAACGGGACGCTAGAGGAAATCCTCGTCGGCCCGGCGCGCGAGAACGACGGCACCTTCAACCTGTTCGGCGGCCTGCGCACCTCGATGGCCACGTGCGGGCACAAGGACCTGGCGGAGTTCAACCGCGCCGAGGTCGTGATCGCGCCGGCGCTACAGACCGAGGGCAAGGCGCTGCAGCGCGACCAGGAAATCGGGATGGGCGCCGTCAACGGCAAGGCCGCCGTGCTCGTCGAGGACTAGTGTCGGGACCCTAGCCGCGAGATTATGCGTCGGTACAGGGCGCGCCGGGTCGGCCGCGCGGGCTCGACGGCCGCCGTGTGGGCGTCGGCGCACGCGGGTGAAGCGCTCGGCCTCTGCGGCATCGCCCGACTTGGCCTATCATGAACGGCGCCGCGCGCTGGTGCGCGGCATTTTTACGCCTTCGACGTCAGCGCACCGGCACCGAACGCCACACCACAGCGTCAACCGCCACCCGACAGGCACACCTGCTTTCACGGTCGCAACATGAGCACAGTCGCCACCAAAACCTATACGGCCAAGCCGACCGAACGCGAGCGCGAGTGGTTGCTGCTCGATGCCAACGGCAAGACGCTCGGCCGGCTGGCCACGCAGATCGCCGACCTGCTGCGCGGCAAGCGCAAGCCCGCCTACACGCCGCACGTTGACACCGGCGACTTCGTCGTGGTGGTCAACGCCGAGAAGGTCGCCGTCACCGGCAGCAAGCGCACCGACAAGCGCTACTACCGTCATTCGGGCTATCCGGGTGGGCTGCGATCGCGGAGCTTCGAGGAGATGATCGCGCGCCGCCCAGAGGAGGTCATTCGGCTCGCGGTCAAAGGCATGATGCCGCGCAACCGGCTGGCCCGAAAGCAGATCACCAAGCTGAAGATCTATGCCGGCCCGGAGCATCCGCACGCCGCGCAGCAGCCGCGCGCCCTGGAGACCGAGCAGTAGCGATGGCCGACGAGCAGACACCCGACACGCCCGACGAGCAGCCGGGCGCCGGCGAGCAGCCGGGCGCCGGCGAGCAGGCCGCGGGCGAGGCATCCGCACCCGAGGGTGCTGCAGTCGAGGCTTCGGAGCGGGCCGTCCCCAGCGAGGAGGCTGCCGAGATCGCCGGCTCCGCCGAGGACGCGCCACTCGAGGCCTTCGAGGAGGCCCAGGACGCCGCCGGTGGGGCACCGGCACAGGCGGACGAGCCGTTCGAGCCCGTCCCGGGCCATGCCGTGCCGAGTGAGGAGGCGCTCGAGATCGCCGGGGTGGCCGAGGATGCGCCGCTCGAGGCCAGCCAGGACGCGGGCGAAGGGGCGACGCCGGCCGGCGCTCAGGAGGCCGAGGAAGACGAGCACGAGGAGGCGCCGGCGCCGCGCGAGAAGCCGGCCGTGCCGGGGGCACACCTGGAGGTCGACATCGTCCCCGAGGGGGCGGATCCGTTGGGCCGCGATCGCGCGCCCGCCGACCCCTACGCCGAGGTCGCCGAGGTCTACGAGCAGGAGACCGTCGAGCAGGACGGGGAGGCGCAGGCCCAGGAGGAGCTGCAGGAGGAGGTGCTCAGCGAGCCGATCTCGACCGCTGCCATCGATCTGGCGGCAGGAGCGCGCTACCGGGCCACCGGCAAGCGCAAGACCGCGATCGCGCGCGTGACCCTGAGACCTGGCAGCGGAACGTACACCGTGAACGGGCGC
Organism: uncultured Solirubrobacterales bacterium; assembly: GCA_963713895.1. Classification (GTDB taxonomy): domain Bacteria; phylum Actinomycetota; class Thermoleophilia; order Solirubrobacterales; family Solirubrobacteraceae; genus Palsa-744. The sequence continues at coordinate 1,411,433 of OY970210.1, forward strand.
ACGCTCGAGGAGCATTTCCCGCGGAGCACGCTGCAGCGCAACATCCGTCAGCCGCTGGAGACGGTCGGCTACCAGGAGCGGATGGACGTGATCGCGCGACTGCACGGCGGGGGCATCTCCGCGCAGGCGGGCGCGCTGCGCCACGGCGTGTCGCGAGCGCTGCTCGAGGCCGACCCGAACCTGCGCGGCGAGCTCAAGCGCCGCGGCTTCCTGACCCGCGACTCGCGCGCCAAGGAGCGCAAGAAGGCGGGCCTGAAGAAGGCGCGCAAGCGCCCGCAGTTCTCTAAGAGGTGACAGGACGGATTCTCAGATCCGGCCGTAGACCCGCTTCGCGGGGTCGGCCGGATGAGAATCTCCGTCCTGCTAGCTGATTTGGTGGGCTTTGCTGGCCCGATCAGTCCGGTTCAATACCCCAGGTCGATGTCCTTGCAAAGCGTCGAATGACTCGGAAACTGTTTGGTACCGACGGCGTGCGCGGACTCGCCGGCGAGGTGCTCAGCGCTGAGCTCGCGCTTGGTCTGGGCCAGGCGGCGACTGGTCTACTCGCGGGAGAACGGCCGCAGGTGCTCGTGGTGCGCGACACGCGCGAGTCCGGTCCGATGCTCGAGGCGGCGCTGGCCGCGGGGATCGCGGCCGCCGGCGGCGACGTCTTGCTCGGCGGCGTGCTGCCGACCGCGGCGGCGCCGCTGCTGATCGATCGTTACGGCCTGCAGATGGGCGCCGTGATCTCGGCGTCGCACAACCCCTACGAGGACAACGGGATCAAGTTCTTCGGCTCCGACGGCTACAAGCTCTCGGACGAGACCGAGCTGCGCATCGAGGGGGACCTCGCCGAGGCCCGGGCCGGCGGACCGGAGCCGGCCGCGAGCGCGCGCGAGCTCGACGGCGGCGCGCACGTGGCTAGCGGTCGCGCTGCGCGCGGGCGCGAGATTGGGCGGATCCGCGATCTGCGTGGGGCCGACGAGGACTACCTGCGCGCGCTCCACACACGTTTTGCCGAGCTCGACCTGCACGGTCTCGACGTGGTTCTCGACTGTGCCAACGGCGCCACCTGCAGAGTCGCACCTGAGATCTTCAGGCGGCTGGGCGCGAACGTGACTGCGATCGGGGACGCTCCGGATGGGCGCAACATCAACGACGGTTGCGGCTCCACGCACATGCCGACGCTGGCGGAGCGGGTCGTCGCGGGCAGCCACGCTGTTGGCTTCGCGTTCGACGGCGACGGCGATCGCGTGCTGGCCGTGGACCGGCGCGGGGAGATCGTCAACGGGGATGAGCTGCTGGCGCTGGCGGCGCTGCACCTGCAGCGCTCGGGGCGCCTTCCGGGCGACGGCGTTGCCGTCACGGTGATGACCAACTACGGCTTTCACCGGGCGATGGACCGCGCCGGCGTCGCGGTCGCGACGACGAAGGTGGGGGACAGGTACGTGCTCGAGGAGCTGCGCGCGCGCGGCTGGGCGCTGGGCGGCGAGCAGTCGGGTCACATCATCGACCTGCACTTCAACCGCACCGGCGACGGCATCGCCAGCGCGCTGCTGACACTGGAGGCGCTGGCAGGAGGCGATCTGAGCGAGCGCGGCGCGATGGCGCGCCTGCCGCAGCGGCTGGTGAACGTGCGCGTGCGGGACCGTGAGGCGCTGAACGCGGCCGACGAGCTGACCGCGGCGGTGCGTGCCGCGGACCAGGCGCTGGCGGGCCGCGGTCGCGTGCTGGTGCGTCCGAGCGGAACCGAGCCGCTCGTACGCGTGATGGTCGAGGCCCCAACCGACGCGGAGGCCGAAGACGTCTGCGCGCGCCTGGCCGCGCTGGTCGAGCGCGAGCTGGGCTGACGCCAAAGCGCTCGCGCGTCACCGACGCGGAGGCCGAAGACGTCTGCACGTGCCCGGCTGCACTGTTCGAGCGCGAGCTGGGCTGACGCCAGTGCGCTCGCGCGTCCGCGCCCAGTGAACGCGGGCGCGCTGCTCGGGCGAGGCGCGAGCGTGCCTGCGCGGCCGGCGAACGCAGGCACCGCTGATATCTTCGGCCGGGTGTGCGGAATCGTCGGCTACGTCGGCAACCGCCCGGCCCGGCAGCTCCTGCTCGACGGCCTGAGGCGGCTCGAGTACCGCGGCTACGACTCGGCCGGGATCTCCGTGATCGAGGACGATCACATCGAGGCCGTGCGCGCGGTCGGCAATCTCGCGGCGCTGCAGGCCAAGCTCGACGAGCTCGCCGCGGATCGGCCAGTCGAGGAGGGAGAAGCGGCAGTGGCGGTCGCGCAGCGACCGGCCGTCACCGGCATCGGCCACACGCGCTGGGCGACGCACGGCCGCGTCAGCGAGGAGAACGCGCATCCGCACTGCGACTCGGGCGATCGCGTCCATGTCGTGGTCAACGGGATCGTCGAGAACTACATGTTGCTCAAGGAGCGCCTCGGTCGCGACGGCAGCGTGTTCAGCTCGGAGACCGACGCCGAGGTGATCGCGCACCTGATCGCCAGCCACTACGACGGCGATCTCCCCGCCGCGGTGCGCGCCGCCTACGGCGAGCTGCAGGGCCATTACGCGTTCGTCGCGATGAGCCTCGACGAGCCGGACGTGCTCGTCGGCGCGCGCCGTGAGTGTCCGCTGATCGTCGGGCGCGGCGACGGCGAGCAGTTCGTCGCGTCGGCGGTGCCCGCGTTCCTGTCTCAGACCCGGCGCGTGCAGTTCCTCGACAACGACGAGATCGTGGTGCTGCGGCCCGAGGGCGTGCTCATCACCACGCCGGCGGGCGAGCCGATCGAGCGCCCGGTGGAGACCGTCGACTGGGACGAGGCCACGGCCGAGAAGGCCGGCTACGAGACGTTCATGCTGAAGGAGATCTACGAACAGGCAGACGCGGTCGCCGAGACGATCGCCGATCGCACCGCCGGCGGCGACGGGGTCGAGCTCGACGAGCAGGGCGTGCTGGACGAGCGCATGCTCGCGGACGTGCGGCGGATCGTGATCGTGGCCTGCGGCACCTCCTACCACGCCGGTCTGATCGGCCGCTACGTGATCGAAGAGTGGGCACGGCTGCCGGTCGAGATGGACATCGCCTCGGAGTATCGCTACCGCAATCCCGTGCTCGGCCGCGGCGATCTCGTGGTCGGGATCTCGCAGTCGGGTGAGACCGCGGACACGCTGGCGGCGATGCGGATGGCGCGCCAGCACGGCGCGCGCGTGCTTGCGATCACCAACGTGATGGGCTCGCAGGCCACACGCGAGTGCGACGGGACGCTGTTCACCCGCGCCGGCCTCGAGGTGGGCGTGGCGGCGACCAAGACCTTCCTGTGCCAGGTCGCGGTCATGTACCTGCTGGCGCTGCGCCTGGCCGAGCTGCGCGGCTCGCTGGATCCGGGGCGCGTCGCGGAGCTGGTCGCCGAGATCAAGCGGCTGCCGCGGAGCATCGACGAGGTGCTGGAGCAGACTCGCGACGAGGCTGCGCGCATCGCCGACGAGTACTGGCGGAGCGAGTTCTTTCTGTACATCGGCCGTCACACCGGTCTCGCGGTCGCGCTCGAGGGGGCGCTGAAGCTGAAGGAGATCTCCTACATCGCCACCGACGCCTACGCCGCCGGTGAGATGAAGCACGGGCCGATCGCGCTGCTCAGCGATGCCACGCCGGTCGTCAGCGTCGCCACCGATTCGCCGGTGCTCGAGAAGCTCGCGTCGAACATGCAGGAGGTGCGCGCGCGCGGAGCCCACGTGATCGCGATCGTGACCGCCGGCAACGAACAGATCGCAAAGCACGCCGACTCCGCCATCGCCGTGCCCCCGCTCGACTGGATGCTGCAGCCGATGCTGGCCGTGATCCCGCTCCAGCTGCTCGCGTATGAAATCGCGCGCCGGCGCGGCCTGAACGTCAACCAGCCGCGCAACCTCGCGAAGACCGTCACCGTCGAGTAGGCCGGCCGCCCGGCGCGCGCTTGAACGATTCGCGCGTCATCGCGGGTGGGAGTCCTGTCGGCCGCGCCGCAGCCCCGCGCGTGCGCGCAGAGCGCGCGCACGCAACCGATTAGCATCGCTCGTCGTGGAGCCGTTGCCCGACTGGTTGAGCCCGCTGCTCGACGCCGAGCGCATGCGCGCGATCGACCGCTGGGCGATCGACGAGCGCGGCGTGCCGTCGCTCGAGCTGATGGAGCGCGCCGGCGCCGGCGTCACGCGCGCGGTCGAGCGGCTCGTGCCCGACGGCCCGGTCGCCGTCGTGTGCGGCAAGGGCAACAACGGCGGCGACGGACTGGTGGTCGCGCGCCTGTTGCGCGACGCGGGCCGAGCGGTCACCGTCATCTGCGCCGGGCCATCGCAGGAGCTGCGCGGCGACGCCGAGGCCAACCTGAGTCGTCTTCCCGGCCCCGCTCCGGTGGCGCTCGCGCACGCCCGCGAGCAGCTTGGGGAGGCCGGAGCGATCGTCAACGCGCTGCTCGGAACGGGCTTCGCCGGCGAGCCGCACGGCGCGGTGCTGGAGGCGATCGAGGCGATCGCGAGCTGCACGGCGCCGGTGGTCAGCGTCGATGTGCCCTCGGGCGTCAACGCCTCGACCGGCGTGGTCGCGGGCGCGGCCGTGAGCGCGACCGTCACGGTCACCTTCCACGCCGCCAAGCCGGGACTGTGGATCCATCCCGGCAAGGCGCACGCGGGCGCGGTCGAGGTGCTCGACATCGGCATCCCGAGAGGCGCGCCGCTCCAGGCGGACATGGGTCTGATCACGCCGGCCGTGCTCGCGCTGCTGCCACGCCGAGGGGCCGAGTCCACCAAGTTCTCCTCGGGACACGTGCTCGTCGCGGGCGGCTCGCGTGGGCTCACGGGCGCCCCGCGCATGGCGGCGCTCGGCGCGATGCGCGCCGGCGCGGGCTACGTGACGGCGTGCGTGCCGGAATCGCTGCAGGCGATCCTCGCGGGCGGTCCGCCCGAGCTGATGACGATCGGCCTGCCGGACGACGGCGCCGCGCTGGCGCCCGCCGGCGTTGAGGCCGTCCTCGACGCTGCGCGCCGCGGCGGAGCGCTTGCGCTCGGCCCAGGGCTCGGGCGCCGCGCGGGTGCGCAGAAGTTCGCGCGCGAGCTGGCGGGCGGCGCCGGCGCGCCGCTGGTGCTGGACGCCGACGGTCTCAATGCGCACGCAAGCATGGACGGGCGCGAGCACGACCGTGACCGGCGGGGCGAGGGCGATGGCCGGCGGGGCGGTGGCGGCGGCCGGTCAAACGCGGATCTCGAGCGCGGCCACGGGCATCTCAACGACCTCGCCGCACGCAGCGCGTCCACGGTGCTGACCCCGCATGCCGGCGAGCTTGCGCGCCTGCTCGGCCTCGACAGCGAGCAGATTTCAGCTCAGCGCTTGGCCCACGCGCGCGAGACGGCGCAGCGCGCGCGGGCCGTGGTCGTGCTCAAGGGCGACGACACGCTCATCGTCGATCCCATTGGTCAGGTGGCAGTCAGCGCTGGTGACAGTCCCGCGCTTGCGACCGCCGGCACCGGCGATGTGCTGTGCGGCGTCATCGCGGCGCTGCTCGCGCAGGGCCTGAGCGCGTTCACCGCCGCATCCGCCGGCGTGTACATGCACGCGCAGGCGGGTCGGCTGGCCGCCCGGGCGCAGGGCGCCGCCGAGGGGGTCGTCGCCTCCGACGTGATCGCGATGCTGCCGCGCGCGAGAACGCAGGCCGGCGACGGCAGCACGCAGGCCAACGACATCGTTACGTCAACGGCGGGGGAGAGGCAGACCGATCGATGAGCAGGGGACGGGCTCAGGCAAGCGTCGATCCGGACGCCGTGAGCGAGAACTGCGCGCGGCTGCTGCGTGAGCTCGTCGGCGCCGAGCTGTGCGCGGTGGTCAAGGCCGACGGCTACGGCCACGGATCGGTCGAGTGTGCCCGCGCGAGCCTGCGCGGGGGCGCGGGCTGGCTCGCGGTCGCGACCGTCCAAGAGGCGGCCGAGCTGCGCGAGGCGGGCATCGAAGCGCCTCTGCTCGTGATGGGAGCGCTGCGCGATCGCGAGGAGATCGAGCGGGCGATCACGCTGGGCGCCGACATCGTCCTGTGGCGCGAGCGATCTGTCGTGCTGGCCGGCGAGTCGGCCGGGCTCGCGGGGGGCACGGCGCGAGTCCATGTCAAGCTCGACACCGGCATGGGCCGGCTCGGCACGCGCGACCCGCACGAGGCCGCGCGGGTGGCCGCTGCCGCGCTCGCGACGCCCGGAGTGCTCCTGGCGGGCGTGATGACGCACTTCGCCACAGCCGACGACCTCGCCGACCGCGGCTTCTTCGAGCGCCAGCTCGAAATCTTCCGCGACTGGGCCGGGGAGCTCAAGCGGGCCCATCCCGAGATCCTCGTGCACGCCGCCAACAGCGCCGCCGTCCTGCGCGACGCGCGCGCGCATTTCGACATGGCGCGCTGCGGGGTGGCCATCTATGGACTGGACCCGTTCGGCGTGGACCCGTTCGAGCGCGAGCTGCGACCGGCGCTCGAGCTGAGCTCGTTCGTGGCCGACGTGAAGCTCTGCCGCGCCGGCGAAAGCACCGGCTACGGGCGGCGCTTCGTGGCCGCGCGCGATACCCATATCGGCGTGCTCCCGATCGGCTATGGCGACGGCTGGCGGCGCGGGCTGTCGAACAACGCCGACGCGCTGATCGAGGGGCGCCGGCGGCCGTTGGTCGGCACCGTCAGCATGGACAACGTCGCCGTCAACCTCGGTCCCGACCCCGCCGCCATGCAGCTGTGTGGCGCGCGGGCGACCTTGATCGGCGCATCCGGCGAGGCGCGGATCACCGCCGAGGAGCTGGCGCGGCGCCTGCACACGATCAACTACGAGATCACCTGCGGGCTGTCAACGCGCGTCGAGCGCGCCTACCGTCCCGTCTCGCCGGCGGCCCCGTGAGCGCCACCGCCCGCGGCCGGGCGTTGCGCGCGGCTCACGCCGCGCTGGCCGGCTCCGACGCCTGGCTGGTCGGCGGGGCGCCGCGCGACCGGCTGCTCGGCCGGACCACCACCGATCTCGACGTGGTGGTGCAGGGCAGCACCGCGGCGGCGGCGCGCGCGATCGCCCGCGCCGCCGGAGGCGCAGCCTGCTTCGAGCTCTCCGCCGAGTTCTCGGGCTGGCGGGTGGTCGCGCACGATCACTCGTGGCAGGTCGATGTGCAGCCGCTGCGCGGAGGATCGCTGGCGGCCGACCTGGCGCTTCGCGATTTCACCGTGAACGCGATCGCCGAACCGCTCGCCGGGGGCGCCCCGGTCAACCCGCTTGGAGGGATCGCCGATCTCGCCGCCGGGCGGCTGCGCATGGCCGCCCCGCGGGCGTTCGCGGATGATCCGCTGCGCGCGCTGCGGCTGGTGCGGATCGCGCTCGACCTGGACCTGCAGCCGGACGCCGCCACCGTCACAGCCGCGTCGCGCAGCGCGGGGGAGCTGCGGCGCGTGGCGGGCGAGCGGATCTTCATGGAGCTGCGCCGCATCGTGGCCTCGCCGCGCGTGCTGGCGGGCCTGGAGATGATGCGCTCGCTCGGGCTGATGGCAATCGTGCTGCCCGAGCTGGAAGAGCTGCAGGGCGTCGAGCAGAGCCGCTTTCATCACCGCGACGTCTACGGCCACACGCTCGAGGTGCTCGAGCGCACGCTCGCGCTGGCCGACGACCCCGCGGCCGTGCTCGGGCTCGGCGGGGGAGACGACAGCGGTCTCGAGGCGCGCAGCTCAGACGTCGAGCGAGGAGGCGGGGACATCGCGGCGGGCGGCAGCGACATCGCCGGCAGTCGTGAGATCGAGGCGGGCGAGCTCGCGCAGGGTGTGTCGGCGCTGCTGGCCGAGCCGCTGGCGGACGAGCTGACGCGCGGCGAGGCGCTGCGCTGGGGAGCGCTGATGCACGATCTCGCGAAGCCGCTCACGCGCGCTGTCGATCCGGCGGGCCGAGTCACGTTCATCGGCCACGACGCGCGCGGCGCCGAGCTCGCCCGCGCGATCCTCGGGCGCCTACGCGCCTCCGAGCGTCTGCGCGCGCACGTCGCGGGTCTCGTGCGCCATCACCTGCGGCTCGGGTTTCTCGTCCACGAGCCCCAGCCGCTGGCGCGGCGCGTCGTGTTCGAATACCTGCGCACTACGGCGCCGGTCGAGGTCGACGTCACGCTGCTGTCGGTCGCTGACCGGCTCGCGACCCGGGGCGATCGCGCCGCCGAGTCGATCGACGCGCATCTGCGCCTGGCACGCACGATGCTGGCCGACGCGCTGCGCTGGCGCACGCTGGGCGGCCCTGAGCCGCTGTTGCGCGGCGACGAGCTGGCGCGCGAGCTCGGCCTCGAGCCCGGACCGCGCATCGGCGAGCTGCTCGCGGAGCTCGCGGCGGCGCAGTACGCGGGCGAGATCGCCTCGCGCGAGCAGGCGCTCGCGCACGCGCGTGCCCGTCTCGGGGCTGCCGCGCCCGGCTGACGCGGCGTCGCCGCGCCCGGCTGACGCGGCGTGGGTCCTTGGCGAGCCCCCCGCGCGTGCCGACCGTTTACGCTTCGCAGTCGATGTCGGACCCCGACTGCATCTTCTGCAAGATCGTCTCCGGCGAGCTGCCCGCGACGATCGTCGACGAGGACGAGCGCACGATCGCCTTCATGGATATCAACCCGGGCACTCGCGGCCACGCGCTCGTGGTTCCGCGGGCACACTCTCGCGATCTGCTCGATGTCAACCCCGAGGACCTGGGCGCCGTCGCGGCTGCCTCGCAGCGGCTGGCGGCGCGGATCAGCGAGCGTCTGGGGGCGCAGGGCGTGAATCTCGTCAACTCGTGCGGCGCCGCCGCCTGGCAGACCGTGTTCCATTTCCACGTGCACGTGATCCCGCGCTACGCCGACGATCCGCTGCGGCTGCCATGGGTGCCCGCGCCGGGGGACGCCGCCGAGATCGCGGGCGCGGCGCAGGAACTCGCCGCGGCACCGCGAAGCTAGTGCGATGAGCCCGGGGGGGAAGATTGACCGCACCATCCGCCGGCGCGACGTGTTCAGTGCGCATATGAAACGTATGCTCGTTGCGATCACAGGAGTGTGCGGGCTGTTGCTGGCGCTTCCGTCGCTTGCCCCAGCCACGCTCAGCGAAGTCGGCGTCATCGGCACAACCACGCCCGTGACCGAACCCAGCTGCCCCGCCAGCCCGTGCCTAGCCGTCAGTCGCACCACCGGCTTCCAGGTCAAGGTCGGCAGCTCGAACAACCTCGTGACCGTGCCGCGCGAAGGCACGATCGTCGCGTGGACGATCACGCTCGGCAAGCCGAACGCCAGCCAGATCAAGTTCTTCAACACCAACGAGGGCGGCGCGGCGACGGCCGCGATCGCGATCCTCGAAGCGCAGCGCAAGCCCAACCTCACGTACAAGCTCGTGGCCCAGGGCCCCGTGGTCAAGCTCGAAAAATACTTCGGCAAGACCGCGCAGTTCCCGCTGGCTAGCACGATCAACGTGAAGCGCGGTCAGGTGATCGCGCTGACGGTGCCCACGTGGGCGCCGGCGCTGGCGCTCGGCTTCGCGAACACGACCTCGTGGCGGGCCTCACGATCCAAGAGCGAGTGCTCGAGCACGTCAACCCAGACGGCACAGACCCAGGTTGGAGCCTCGGTGCAGTACTACTGCCTGTACCGCACGGCCCGCCTGACCTACAGCGCCACGCTGATTTCGACCCCGTAGGGCCCGGTAGCTGCGAGCGCGACGCTGATTTCGACCCCGTAGGGCCCGGTAGCTGCGAGCGCGACGCTGATTTCGACCCCGTAGGGCCCGGTAGCTGCGAGCGCGGCGCCGATCTCGGTTCGACAGCGAGGCCGGCTGGTGCGAGCTCGTCGTCAACGCTGGTCCGCCGTACGCTACGGGGCTCCGGCTCCGCCGGTGGCGCTCGCGCCGCCGGATCCGCCCGTGGCTTCGCTGCCGCCTTTGCTCGCCCCGGCGCCTTCGCCGCCCGTGCCCGCGGCCGAGGTGCCGCCGGCTTTTTCTTCGTTGGCGCCGCCGGCGGTGGCGCCGCTTGCACCGGCACCGCCGGTCGCGGCGGGGCTCGGTTCAGTTTCTTCGCTCGAGGGTTTGGTTTCGGTTTCGCTGGTGGTCTTGGGCTTGGTGGTCGAGGTCGTCGAGGTCGTGCTCGTCTTGGCGGCCTGCGCTTCCGCGCTCGTGTCGGTTGGCGGAACGATGTTGGGCGTGCTTTTCGGCGTCGGATCCGTCACGTTGCTGGAGCCGCCGCACGCGCTCAATCCCACCGCGCATGCGGGCAGCGCGAATGCCACGAGGATCGCTGCGGCCACACGCAGACCGCTGCGACCGGATCGGCCGACGCTCGAGAGCGTGCTCACGCGTACGGCGCCGGCTCGCCGAGCGGCGCCATGCGCCGCCCGCAGGTTGGGCAGTCGTTCAGGTCCTTCTGCGCGAGCTGATCGCACCACGTGCAGAACCTCAGGTTCTCGACCGCCCAGGGAAGCCGCGAGCGTGAGGGCGGGAGCGGCAACAGCCGGCCGACCAGCTCCAGCTCCTCGCCGGTCTCGCGATCCCGATAGATCTCGCCCGGCACCGCCTCGATGATGACCTCACGTCCGCTCGCGGGGTTGCGCAGGCGATAACGATCCCTCGGCTGGTCGCTCATCGCGGAAACTCTATCGGAGCCGGACCACGTGTCCGTCAGAGCCTGACCACGCTGGCCCGGCCGCGTCGGCTGGGCGTTCCGCCGGCTCTCCATGCGGCCGCCACCCCGATGGCTAGGCTCCTCGCCGGTGCGCATCCTCATCTTTCATGGCTACCTGCTCGAGGGGACCGGCTCGAACATATATAACGCGCGCCTCGTCCGCGCTCTCGCCGAGCTCGGCCACGAGGTGCATCTGCTCTGCCAGGACCGGCATCCCGAGCGCTATGCGTTTCTCGATGCGGCCGGCAGCTGGGAGCATGGGCGCCTGAGCATGCGAGCGCTTCCCGGCCGCCGGCTCGCGGATGCCCGCGCCACGCTCTACCGCCCCGACATCGGGTCGCTGCTGCCGGTGTACGTCGCCGATCGCTACGAGGGCGTGCAGGCCCGCACCTTTGCCGAGTGCAGCGATGCGCAGGTTGCCGCGTACGTCGCCGCGAACGTCGCCGCCGTGCGCGAGGTCGTCGCGCGCACGCGCCCCGCGATCGCGCTCGCCAACCACCTGGTGATGGGACCGGTGATCCTCGCGCGCGCCCTCGTCAACGTTCCCTACGCCGTCAAGGTGCACGGAAGCGCGCTCGAGTACACGGTCAAGCCCGAGCCAGAGCGGTTTCTCGGCTATGCCCGCGAGGGCCTGGAGCTGGCGCGCGCGGTGCTCGTCGGCTCACATCACACCGCTGCGAGCCTGTGGGAGGTGATCGCAGATGGGTCGCTGCCGCGGCGCACCCGTTTAGGCCCGCCCGGCGTCAACGTCGAGCGCTTTGCGCCGCGCGAGCGCGGCCGTGCCGGCGCGGGCCTACAGGCGCTCGCGCACGGGCTCGAGGCTCGCGCGACCCACCCCGAGCCCGGCGGCGGCGACGACGCGTTCGCGCGCGACGACTCCCTGGCGGCGGCAGCGCTGCGCCGGATCGACCTCGAGCACGATCGTCTGGTCGCGTTTGTCGGCAAGCTGATCGTCAGCAAGGGAGTCAACCTGCTGGTCGCTGCCTGGCCGCTCGTGCTGGAGGAAGTTCCCGCGGCACGCCTGGTGGTGGTCGGCTTCGGCGCCTACCGCGCCGGACTCGAAGGCTTGCTGCGCGCGCTCAGCGCCGGCGATCTGGGCCGCGCGCGCACGATCGGCCGCGCCGGGCGTTCGCTCGAGGCCGCCGCGACCGCCGGCGCGCCGGACTCCGCCCGTCAGCCGCCCGGCGAGCCCCCACGGCGGTCCTCGCGCGATCCCGCGCAACAGCCGTTGCGCCATCTGCTCGCATTCTTCGACGGCCTGCAAGGCGCCGAGCGAGCGCGCTATCTCGACGCTGCGCGCTCGCTGCCCGAGCGCGTGCTCCTGACGGGGCGGCTCGACCACGACGAGCTCAGCGAGGTCCTGCCGGCGTGCGAGGCGGTGGTCGTGCCCAGCACGTTCCCGGAGGCTTTCGGCATGGTGGTGGCCGAGGCGGCTGCCTGCGGCGCTCTGCCCGTGAGCGCCGCGCACTCCGGACTGGCGGAGGTCTCCGGGACGCTCGCCGCCGCCGTGCCTTGCGCGATCGCGCCGCTGCTCACGTTTCCGGTCAACGACGGCGCCGTGCGCGCGCTCGCCGAGCGGGTCGTCTCGTGGCTGCACGCCGAGCCGGACGCGCGGGCGCAGACGCGGGCGGCCCTGGTCTCCACGGTCCGTGAGCGCTGGTCCTGGGCCGGTGTCGCGCGCGGCGTGATCGCGGCGGCGAGCGGCGAGCTCGACACGCTCGCCGAGCCCTGACCGATCGCTCGCCGCAACGATGTCCAGAGCACCGGCAGGGCACCATCTGCGGATCGGGCACGGCCCGGGGCGGGACCTTTCTGGCCTGACGTTCGGGTAGAGTTCCCGCCGGGGATGTCACGGTACGAGGGTCTGCATACGGGCGGCCTGCGCACGCTCGGGCTGGTCGCGGTCGCCGGCAGCCTCGTGCTCGCCGCCGGTGGCTGCGGGGAATCCACCAACCCCGCCGACAGCGCCAATCTGATCGTCGGCAAGCAGCAGTTCGTGTCCAAGTGCGGCGCGTGCCACACGCTCGTCCGCGCCAACACGAAGGGGACGGTCGGCCCCGACCTCGATGAAGCGTTCGCCGGCGCCGTCGCAGAAGCCGACGGCCGCCACGCGATCCGCGGGGTCGTCGAATTTCAGATTCGCCACGCCAACCCGCAGGGCGTGATGCCGAAGGACCTCGTGACCGGCCAGACCGTCACCGATGTCGCCGCCTATGTCGCGGCGGCCGCGGCCAACCCCGGCAAAGACACCGGCCTGCTCGCGAGCGCGGTCGCGCCTCCGGGGGCCGGCAAGCCCGCCGAAGAGAAGGCCGGCAAGCTCGCCATCGACGCCAACCCCGAAGGCCAGCTCGCCTACACCACCAACAAGGCCAGCGCGAGCAGCGGGCCGGTGACGATCGAAATGTCGAACATGTCCGGCGTCATGCACAACATCGCGGTCGAACCGGGCACCGGCGGCGCCACCCCGGCCGGCAAGCCGCTGCTAGGCGCCAGCACCTTCGTGACGAAGGGCACCGCCTCGGTCACCGTCAACCTCAAACCCGGCACCTACACGTTCTTCTGCCAGGCGCCGGGCCACCGCGCGGCCGGCATGTGGGGCACGCTCACGGTCAAATAGCGGCCTCAGGCCAGCGCCCGCACGATCAGGATCGCCGCGATGATCACCGCGAACACGGCCGCCACATAGATCAGCAGCCGAAACGCCTCCTGCTCGCTGCGCAGCGGGTTCAGCATGCCGACATGTCGTCTACAGCACGTAGACAGTGGTGTAGACGACTATCCACATGATGTCAACGAAGTGCCAGTAGATCCCCGGTATCTCGACGCCGCGATGCTCCTCCGGCGAGAAGTGCCCCCGGAACGAGCGGATCGTCACGAACAGCAGCAGGCACAGGCCCACGAAGACGTGACAGCCATGCAGGCCCGTGAGGGCGTAGAAGACCGTCTGCTGGGCATGGTCTTGGGGGGCGAAGCCGAGGTTTGCGTACTCGTTGATCTGGATGAACAGGAACGTGCAGCCCAGCAGGAACGTGGTCACGATGCCCGCCTTCAGGCCAAAGCGGTTGCCGTTGCGGATCGACGTCTGCGCCCAGTGCATCGTGAACGACGACGACACCAGGATCCCGGTGTTGAACAGCGTCGGGATCACCGGCAGGTGCATGCCCGGCGCCGGCCACGGATCGCCTTCGCCTACGCGGATGAAGAAGTACGCGGTGAAGAACGCGCCGAACACCATCACCTCGGAGACGATGAAAAGCAGCATCCCCAGCAGCTGCGGATCGACCCGCGAGCTGCGATTGGCGGGCGGCGGGCCGTGGTGCTCGTGATCGCCCGCGGCGCCGTGCGCTGAGATGCTGGCAGCCTCCACCGCTCGCTCCTATGCCGCCGGCGCGGCGGCGGAAGCGGTGTCTGACACGTCCACCACGACGTGCTCGACCGGGGCCGCTGTCGCGCCCCGGACCCGCTCGATCAGGTTCGCGCGCATCCAGCCAGAGCGCTGGTCCGGCAGCGTCGAGATCACGACGTCGTCGACGTGAAACAGCTCGAGCGCGTTCAGCGCGGCCGTATAGGGATCGGGGTCGCCGATCATGCCGGCCGCCAGCAGCCCGGCGCCACGCAGGCGGTCGAGCATCGCCGCCAGCCGGATTCGCGCCTGGGCCGCCGCACCCCCGCTGCGATCCTGCTGGGGCACCACGGCGATGAACAGGCGCCGATCGCCATCGCCATCCTGGGCGGCCTTGGCCTGCAGGCGCTCGATCAGCTCCTCGCCGCTCGAGGTCTTGTTCGCGATCACGAGCGTCACCGCGAACGGAAGCCCTTCACGCACGAGATCCGTGACCACGTGCTCGACCGGCAGGCCCGACGCGTTGTGGATGCGATCGATCAGGTCGCGCCGCAGCCAGCCCGAGTGGGTGGCCGGGTGCGTGGACACGATCACCCCGTCGGGCCGGCGTGCGGCGATCGCGTCCATCGTCGCCAGAAACGGGTCGGGATCCCCGACTTCACCGCTCGCCTGGATGCCTTCCTCGGCCGCGCGCGCGAGCGCCAGATCGACTCGCACCTGCGCCGATTCGCGCACCGCCTCGTCATAGATCACGAGACCCGCCGAGGGCTTGCTCTGAGGCACGACCAAGCGAAACCGCGCGCCCTCCTCCGCGCGCGCGCGTGTGCGGATCAGCTCGAGCAGCTTGCCGCCGCCGAGCGTCCTGTTTGCCACCACCAGGTATTCCGTCATCGTCGCCTACCTCCTCGCTCACTCCCTCGGGGACAGCGCCACACCTGAGGTGGCGCCCGCTCCCGCGCCTACGTGCGCGGGCTTGAAGATGCCGTGCACCGCGCCGGGCACGCCGTACTCGTACGGTCCGCCGACCACCGTCGGGACCTGGTCGAAGTTGAACACCGGCGGCGGCGAGCTCACCTGCCACTCGAGCGTCATACCCCGCCACGGATTGTTCGGCGCGTGCGGGCCGCCGCGCCAGCTCGTGACCATGTTGTAGAGGAAGATCAGCGTGCTCAGGCCGAGCACCCAGCTCGAAATCGAGATGAACAGGTTCATGCCGGCGAACTGGGTCGCGTACGTCGCGACGCGGCGCGGCATGCCCTCGAGGCCGAGGATGTGCATCGGACCGAACGTCAGGTTGAAGAAGATGAACGTGCTCCAGAAGTGCCATTTGCCCAGGCGCTCGTCGTACATGCGCCCGGTCATCTTCGGGAACCAGTAATAGGCGCCGGCAAAGATCGTCATCACCGACCCGCCGAAAAGCACGTAGTGGAGGTGGGCCACGATGAAGTAGCTGGAGCTCACGTGGATGTCGAACGGGATCATGGCCAGCATCACGCCGCTGATCCCGCCGAGCGTGAACGTCGTCAAAAAGCCGAGCGCGAACAGCATCGGCGTGTCGAGATGCAGGATGCCTCGCCACAGCGTCGCCAGCCACGAGAAGATCTTGATGCCCGTCGGCACCGCGATGATCGCGGTCGTGATCGCCATCGGGATCCTGATCCAGGCGGCCATCCCCGAGGTGAACATGTGGTGCGCCCAAACCGTGAACCCGAGCACCACGATCGCCAGCAGCGAAAACGCCATCATGCGGTAGCCGAAGATCGGCTTGCGCGACTTGACCGCGATGATTTCGCTGATGATCCCGAACCCCGGCAGCATCATGATGTATACCGCCGGGTGTGAGTAGAACCAGAAGACGTGCTGGTACATCAGCACGTCGCCACCGGAGGCCGCGTTGAAGAAGTTGAAGCCGAGGTTGCGGTCGAGCAGGACGAAGAACTGCGAGGCGGCGATGAACGGCGTCGCGATCACGACCAGCAGCGAGGTCGCGAAGTTCGCCCATACCAGCAGCGGCAGCCTGAAGAAGCTCATCCCGGGCGCGCGCATCGTAATGATCGTGACCAGGAAGTTGAGCGCGGTCATGATCGACGAGGCGCCGGCGAACTGGACGCCGAGCGAGAAGAACACCTGGCCGACCGGCATGTCGGTCGACAGCGGCGTATAGGCGGTCCAGCCGTCGGCGAACGCCCCGCCCGGTGCCAGAAAGCTCGACAGCATGATCAGACCGCCGACCGGGAGCAGCCAGTAGGAGAGCGCGTTCAGGCGCGGGAACGCCATGTCGGGCGCGCCGATCATGATCGGGATCACGAAGTTCCCAAAGCCCGCGAACACCGGGATCACGAAGAAGAAGATCAGCAGCGAGGCATGAACCGAGAACAGGCCGTTGTAGACATTCGCCGAGACGAACTGCGCGCCCGGCTGCGCCAGCTCGACGCGCATCAGCATCGCGATCATCCCGCCCACCAGCAGGAAGAAGAAGGACGTGACGGTGTACTGCACGCCGATCACCTTGTGGTCGGTGTTGATCCGGAAGTAGTCCTTCCAGCTGTACGCGCCGTGGCCGGAGTGATCCTCGGGGCGCGTCGGTTTGCCGAGCGCCCAGTAGAACCAGTAGTCGAAGCCGCCGATTCCGACGAGGAACAGCAGCGGCGCGACGATCAGCGACACGCTCAGGATCGCTTCGCCGTCGATGTAGTGGTGGAAGGTCGTGTGGCCCGTGGACATGCGCACGAGCCACGTCAGGACGAACGAGAACGCCACGCCGACCAGCATCAGCCAGGCCGCGCGATAGAACCCGGGGGCACGCAATTTCTGGCCAAGCGTGGGCTGCCCGCCGCCAGGCGCGGGGCCGGGTCGCACCGGGCTGGGCGCCGGGACCGTGGTCGCCATCAGACTGCTCCTCGCTGCGTGGTTTGTGTTTCAGTTGGAAGGCCACGCGTGCGCACACGCGCACGCGCGTGCGCCGTCTCGCGACGCCTGTTTGCGTGCACCGCTGGGCGTCCCGTCTGCGCCCGGGTCTGCCAGCGGCTGATCCGCACGTGCATCCTCACGCGGTCGCTCCTGCCGTTGCGACCGGCGCGCGCGGTCTGCGCGGGTTGCCCGTCGAGGCGGTGGCGACGGTCGAGGGCACGCTCTCCTGGGCTTTCAGCCACGCCCAGAACCGCGCCGGCGTGACGACGTGCACGGTCGATCGCATCAGCGAGTGCCCTGCTCCGCACAGCAGGTTGCAGACCGCCGGGTAGTTGCCCAACCGGTCGAGCGTCGCCCGGTAGTGCGTGGTGATCCCGGGCACTACATCCTCCTGGAGGCGGAACGCCGGTATCCAGAACGCATGGATGACGTCCCTGGAGCGCATGTTGAAGTACACGGTATAGCCCTCGGGCAGGTACAGGTGATAGCTCTTGACGGGCGCCCCGTGGGTGATCGAGGACGGGTATTCGTAGCTCCAGAAGAACTGCTGGCCGATCACGCCGATCTGGACTTCCGGCACGCCCTTGGGCTTCTCTTCGTTCTGGTGCAGCACCACGAACGAGTAGGAGACGAGACCCAGCAACAGCAGCGCGGGGATCGCCGTCCAGAAGACCTCGAGGCGGGTGTTGCCGTGGATCGGCAGCCCGTCCTGCAGCTCCTGTCCCGGCCTCATGTGGAACTGCCAGACCGAGAACAGGATCACCGTCACGACCAGCACGAAAATCGGCACCGAGGCGATCACGAGCACGTGATAGAGCCGGTCGGTGTTCTTCGCCTGCGTGGTCGCCTGGACGGGGAACCAGTGGATCTGGTAGCTCAGCGCGATCCCGATTCCAATCGCGACGAGTCCGGCGATGAGCGCGCCGAGGATCGCGCGTTTGCTGGGGCCGTTAGGCATGGCGCCCTCCGCTGCGGTCACCCGCGCACTCGGCTTCTGGCCGCCTGCGGACGCGCGTGCGTCGCTCTGCGACCAGCGCCGCCCGGGCTCGAGCCCGTGGACACGGCACAGCTCCCCGACGCTCGGCGCCGGCGATGCCCGTCTCACAGCTCAGCTTCACGACTTTCCCCACCGCGATCCCCTTCTCACCGCGACTCCTGCTTACGCTTCCCTGCCTTACACGCCCTCGCTGGGCTCCTCCTGAAACACGACCCTAGTGCGATCCTTCAGCGACTCTCCCCGTCCTCCTCCTGGAGAACGGCTGGTGACCCAAGTGACTTTGATCCTAATGCCTCGGGCCGATGCGATGCGCCGCGGTTCGGGGGCCAACGCGGCGCGCTGCGGTGGCGCTCGCCTGGCGCCCGGCGACCCGTACGGGGCTTGGCGCACCCGTCCGGCGCCTGGCGCATCCGCCTGGCGCTCGGTCGGCGCATCCGCCCGGCGCATCCGCCTGGCGCTCGGTCGGCGCATCCGCCCGGCGCATCCGCCCGGCGGTCGGCGTGCCGCCCGGCGGTCGGCGTACCCGTCCGGCAGTCGGCGCCCGTCCGGCGCGTGCCCGACAGCGCGCATTCTGCTCGCCGGTCGTTTGCCGCCAGCTTTGGGCGGGCAAGTTCCTGTCCAGCGCGTCCGTTCCGACCCCGACCCCTTGACGCGGGACGCCTGCGGTACTAGATTGAGGCAATCGTTGCAAAGCGCTCGGGGCGACCGGGTTCCGGGCGGCACGAAAGGAGCTGGGGTGGAGGTTCGGGAAGCTATGACGCCGGCGATTCTGACGGTCGGCCCTGTGCACACGCTGCGTGCCGTGGCCCGCTCGATGGCGGCGCGCCGGGTCGGCGCCGCCGTCGTTCTCGACCCGGACAGCCCCGGTCCGGGGATCATCACCGAGCGCGACATCCTCAACTCGCTCGGGTTAGATGAGAACCCCGACGTCGAGGTGGTCGCCGACCACCTGACGCGTGACGTGGTCTTCGCCGCTCCGGACTGGTCCCTGGAGGAGGCGGCCGCCGCGATGCTACGCGGCGGTTTTCGCCATCTGATCGTCGTCGATCACGGCGAGACCGCGGGGGTTCTCTCGGTGCGCGACATCGTCCGTCGCTGGACCGAGGACGGGGCCTTCTGCCCCGTGCCCGCCAGCGCGGGCGTGGGGTGAGGGGAATCGGGGAACCCCAATAGGGGCGGACATACGCGCGGTCGAAGGGGCCGCGCGCCGCCCCACAATGCTCTTCGGCGCCTGCGCTGGCTGACCCTTAGTCGAGCGGCAGTTCGTTGACTTCGCGGCGCGTGTCTTTGATCCAGCGCACCACGCACACGATCGTCAGGATGGCGCCGATCACGCTCAGCTCGATCATCGTCGTGATCCCGACCAGCGCCAGCGCCACGCCCACCGCCGTCAACAGCGGCAGGATCGACGGGCCCGGCAGATGGATCTCCTCGCCGGACGTTCCATGCTCGTGCTCGGGAGCGCTCACGATATGTAGGCGGCCGCGACCACGAACGTGAGCCCGAACATGAACATGCAGATCGCCGCCACGATCAGCCCGGTGATGATGTTCTTGCGCGCCAGCCGTCTGTTCATTTGCGAGCGCGCATTCTACAGGTGGACGTCGGCGACCATCGCGCCGAACAGCAGCGCCAGGTAGGCGAGGGAGTACAGGTAGAGCTGCAGCGCCGCCTTGCGACGGACGCTCTCCGGCCGCTCGCCGCTGCGATAGAGCCTGATCGCGCCCGCGATGAAGCCCAGGCCCAGGGCCATCGAGGCCACGAGGTAGAAGACGCCGAACTCGCCGGCGCAGAACGGCAGCTGCGTGACGGCATACAGCAGCACCGTGTACAGCAGGATCTGGCGGCGCGTCTCGGCCTCGCCTCGCACCACCGGCAGCATCGGCACGCCGACCTTCTCGTACTCGCTCTTCATCAGCAGCGACAGCGACCAGAAGTGCGGGGGCGTCCAGAAGAACACGATGAAGAACAGGATCACGGCTGTTCCGCCGACCGAGCCGGTGACGGCCGCCCAGCCGACCAGCGGCGGCACGGCGCCGGCGGCGCCGCCGATCACGATGTTCTGGGGCGTGCGCCGCTTCAGCCAGACGGTGTACACGAACACATACCCGAGGAAGCCCGCCAGCGACAGCGCCGCCGCAAGCACGTTCACGGTCAGCGAAAGCTCGAGCACCGACAGCGCCGCCAGGATGCAGCCGAACAACAGCGCTGCCCGCGGCGGGATGCGCCCGGACGGGATCGGCCGGTTGGCGGTGCGCGTCATCAGGCTGTCGATGTCGCGATCGAACCAGTGGTTGACCGCGCCCGCGCCTCCCGCTGACAGGTAGCCGCCCAGGCACGTCAGCGCCACCAGCGCGGCCGACGGGTCGCCGGCGATGTACATCGTCGCGATCGTGCTCAGCAGCAGCAGCGACTGAACCTTGGGCTTGGTCAGCTCGAGGTAGTCCGCGATCAGCAGCCGGGCCCGCGGGGCAGCGCCCACAGCGGGCACCCCGAGCGCCGGGACTGCTCCTGTCGGACGCGCAGGCATGCTCACGCGAGCATAACGCTACGGGCGTGTTCCGGGGCGCCGGCGGCCACCGGCCGTCAGACGCCGACCTGTCTCGCGCCTGCCGGCACCGTTGCGCCACCCGGCGGGTGCACCGCGGCGCTGCTGCGGCGCTCGACCTCTCTGCGGATGTCCTTCATCGGCTCCGCCGAGCGCACGACTGGAACGACGTCGAAGTTGTTCACCGGCGGCGGCGAGGTCGTGAACCACTCGAGCGTGTTTGCCTTCCACGGGTCCGGGCCGGCGATCGCGCCGGATCTGAGGCTGCGCGCCACGTTGATGATCGTGGTGATCACGCCGGCGGCCAGGATGAACGAGCCGATCGTGGAGATCAGGTTGTACAGCCCAAGGTTTCCGATGTTCGGATACTCGTACACCCGCCGGGGCATGCCGTCGAGGCCGATCACGTGCTGAATCATGAACGTGATCAAGATGCCGAAGAACATCAGGTAGAAGCTCAGCTTGCCGAGCCCTTCCGCGAGCATGCGCCCGGTGATCTTCGGGAACCAGTAGTAGATCGCGCCGAAGATCGGCAGCACGGCGCCGCCGAGCAGGACGAAGTGCAGGTGCGCAACCACGAAATACGTTTCGTTCACCTGCCAGTCGATCGGGAACGTCGCCAGGAAGATGCCCGAGATGCCGCCGATCAAGAAGATCACGATCGCGCCCACGCAGAAGAGCAGCGGCGTGGTGAATTCGATCGTGCCGTGCCACAAGGTCCCGATCCAGTTGAGGACCTTCACGCCGGTGGGCACCGCGATGAAGTACGAGCTCAGCATCACGAACACGACGATCGCTTCGGGAATCGGAGCCGTGAACATGTGATGGGCCCATGTGAGGAAGCCGAGGAACGCGATCGCCACCGTCGAGGCCGCGATCGCCTTGTAGCCGAACACCGGCTTGCGGGCGAACACGGGCAGGATCTCGGAGATGACCCCGAAGCCCGGGAGCACCATGATGTAGACCTCGGGATGGCCGAAGAACCAGAAGAGGTTCTGCCACAGGAGCGGCGAGCCTCCCTCGGTCGGGTCAAAGAAATGAGCCCCGAAGTGACGTTCGGCGAGCAGCATCGTCACCGCCGCGGCGATCACCGGCAGCGCGAATATCAGCAGGATCGCGTACGTCAGGATCGTCCACATGAACAGCGGCAGGCGGCCCCAGCTCATGCCGCGTGCGCGCATGTTCGCGATCGTCACATAGAAGTTGATCGCGCCCAGCAGCGAGGAAATGCCCGTCAGGTGAATCATGTAGATCCACGCGTCCTCGCCGCCGCCAGGCGAATACACAGAGTTCGACAGCGGCACGAAGCTCACCCAGCCCGCTTCCGGCGGGTTCCAGAAGAGCGAGGCGTAGAAGACGATCCCGCCCGCGAGCAGCAGCCAGTAGGACAGGGCGTTCAGGCGCGGGAACGCCATGTCGCGGGCCCCGATCATCAGCGGCACGAAATAGTTGGCGAGGCCCGCCATCATCGGCACGATGAACAGGAACACCATCGTGGTTCCATGCATCGTGAACAGTTGGTTGTAGATCTGGGGCGTCACCAGCGTGTTTTCCGGCGCCCCCAGCTGCAGTCGCATCAGCAGCGCCTCGGTGCCGCCGAGGCAGAAGAACACGAACGTCGTGACGATGTACATGATCCCGATCTTCTTGTGATCGGTCGTCGTGAACCAGCTCGTCCAGCTCTGGCGTTCGCGCTCTACGTGATGGGCGACCAGCTCCGGGGTCGGGGTTGCGACTGTGGCCATGTGGAGTTGCTCTCCTGGGAGTGGGTCTCGGTTAGGGGTTTACCTGTTCGGGTCCGACCTTGCCGGCGAGCTTCGACCGCTGGATCTTGGCGGCCGCGTTGGCTTCGGCGATCAGCCGCTTCTGTTCGGTCAGCCAAGCTTCGAACTGGGCGGGTTCGACGGCCTTGACGGTCGCGATCATGCGCGCGTGCCCGCGCCCGCACAGCACCGCGCACTGGCCCCGGTAGATCCCGGGCTTGTTGACCTTGAACCAGGCGTAGTTGTGATAGCCGGGCACCGCCTGGAACTTGCCACCCAGTTCCGGCACCCACCACGAGTGCACCACGTCCTCGGAGACGATGTCGAGCGTCACCGTCGTTTTGGTCGGCACCACCAGTTCCTCGTAGGAGTACGGCGCTCCCAGCCCGTCCGGTTCGTTCGCGCCCGGGTACACGAACTGCCAGATGTACTGCCGGCCGATGACCGTGATGTTCAGCGATTTGCCGTTCGGCGGCAGCTTGCGGCTCGCCGTCGCGTAGTACTCGCCGCTTTCACCCACGAGATTGGCGCCGGCGGCATCGGAGTTCGGCGGGTTCTCAATTGAGCTGAGCCTCGTGAACGTGAAGATCGCGAGGCCCACCAGGATCACCGCGGCGGCCACCGTCCAGCCGATCTCGAGGCGCGTGTTGCCCCTGATCTGCGCCGCGGTCGCGCCCTTGCGGGCGCGGAACCTGATGAGCGCGTAGCACAGCCCGCCGATCACCAGGAAGAAGATGATCAGCGCTATGACCAGGACGATCTCGTAGAGCGAGTTGATTTCTTCGGCGTTCGGTGACGCGCCGTGCGCGGGCGTGAAGAACGCGAGCAATGCGGGAAGGTGGTGGCCCAAGGCGGGCGGATTGTATTCACGCGCGGCCGCGACCGGCTTGATGACAGGTGCCACAAGCGCAGCTGGTGGCAGTCGCCACGAGCGTTGGTGGCAGTCGTAACAATCGGTTGCGCACGGCTGCCTCGCACGTCGCCAGGGGCGATGCGCGAGGCCTCGAGGCGCTCTAACGGCCCGCGAAACGGGCCTGGCGCTTCTGTACGAACGCGAGTGCTCCCTCGACGAAGTCGTCGCTGCCCGCCATCTCGCGCTGGATCTGGGCCTCGAGCTCTAGCTGCTCGCCCATCCGCGCGTACAGCCAGTTGTTTAGCTGGCGCTTGGTTCCCGCGTAGGAGCGTGTCGGGCCCGCGGCCAGCCGCGCCACGAGCGCGCCCGCCTCGGCGGCCAGCTGCTCATCGGGCACCACGCGGTTGATCAGGCCCCACTCCAGGGCCTGACGTGCAGGCAGCCGTTCGCCGAGCATCGCGAGCTCCAGCGCCCGCGCCATTCCGACCCGCGTCGGCACGAACAGCGAAGAGCCTCCGTCCGGAACGAGGCCGATATTCACGAACGCCAGCAGGAAGTAGGCGCTCTCGGCCGCCACGATCAGGTCGCTGCACAGCGCCAGCGAGCAGCCGATCCCGACCGCCGGTCCGTTGACCGCCGCGACCACCGGCTTGGGCATCTCGCGGATGCTCACCATGATCGGGTGGTAGCGCTCGGTCAGGGTCTTGTAGACGTCCGGGCGGCCCTCCGCAGTCGTCTCGCCTCCGGTGACGTCCTTCAGGTCGGCCCCCGATGAGAACCCACGTCCAGCGCCCGTGACGAGCACGGCCCGTACCGCGTCGTCGTCGCCGACGCTCTCCACCGCCGCGCGCAGGTCCTCGCCGAGCTGGTGGTTCCAGGCGTTCAGCGCCTGCGGACGATTGAGCTCGATCGTGGCCACCCCGTCGCTCACGGACAGGTTCACGGTCTCGAGTTGGGCTGTGCTCGGGTTGCTCATGGCGCTGCTCTCCTCGCGTGCGGTCGGTGCGGGCGCTTCCGCCGGACATGCGGCGCGCCTCGCCTTTGCGGATGTGCGGATTGATCGTAAGGGGTCGCGGTGCCTCCTAGGGGTTTGCGGCCTCTGCGAGGAGCTCGCGGCCGGCCTCGCGCGCTCGCCGCCGTCCGGCCAGGCGGCCGCCCGAGCCCGTGCGTCCTATCGTTTGCGCAATGACGAGGCCGATTGTCGGCATTTGCGCATCGCTCGAGCGGGCGCGCTGGAGCGTTTGGGATCAGGAGGCGATGCTGCTGCCGCGCAACTACATCGACGCGATCCAGCAGGCCGGCGGCCTGGCGCTGATGGTGCCCATCGATCCGCTGCTCAGCGAGGATCCAGACGAGCTGGTGGACCTGGTCGACGCGCTCGTGCTGGCGGGCGGGGCCGATATCGATCCGTCGTTCTATCGCGCGGAGCCCGACCCGGAGACCGTCGACACGGTCCCGGAGCGGGACGCGTTCGAGATCGCGCTCGCCGAGGGCGCGATTGCGCGGGACCTGCCGTTGCTGGGGATCTGCCGGGGCATGCAGCTGATCAACGTCGCGTGCGGCGGCACCCTGCTCCAGCATCTGCCCGAGCGCTTCGGTCACCACGAGCACCGCCGCGTCGTGGGCTCGTTCGACGGGGCCGACCACGACGTGATGCTGCTCGAGGGGTCGCTCGCGGCGCGTGCGGCGGGGGAGCTCAGACACGCCACCAAGTCCCACCATCATCAGGGCGTCGATCGTCTGGGCGAGGGCCTCACGGTGAGCGGACGCTCGACGCTCGACGATCTGGCGGAGGCGATCGAGTGGGACGGCAGCCTGCCGGCGAAGCGGTTCCTGCTCGGCGTGCAGTGGCACCCGGAGGCCGATGCGCAGAGCGGCGTGCTCGGCGCGCTCGTGGCGGCGGCCGACGCACGCGCACCCGCGCGCACGCATGCGCACTCTGCGACGGACACCGGCACGATGTCTGCGACCGACACCGGGCCGATGTCTGCGACGGACACCGCCGCGATGTCTGCGACGGACACCGCCACCACATCCGCGACGGACACCCGCGCGACGGACGCGGCCACGGACACCCCCACGATGTCTGCGACCGACACCCCCGCGACGGACGCGGCCACGGACACCGTCAACGGTCGCGGCGCCGGGACGCCCGGCAGCGCCGAACTTGGGACCGCCGGCGCCTGAGGCGGGCTGATCTGGGGCGCGGGAGGGGCCCGCTGGACCATGAGCCAACCTCGCTCGAACATATACTGACCGCCCAGTGCGGCTGTCGAAGGCGATTAGAGCGACCGCCTGGGGAGTCGTCGCGGCGGGCGTTGCGGCGCCGGTCGCACGAAAGCGGCTGCCAGCGTACGCCGTCCTGACGCAGACGGTGGCGTTTGCCGGCCCGGTTGGACTGTGCGTGGCGCTGCCGCGGTCGCGTTCGCGCGACGTCGCCGTGTGCTGCCTGCAGATGTGGGCTTACATCGCGGCATACAAGACCCCGCACGACGACCAGCAGGCCCAGGCCGTTCGCGTACATATCGACTACCCGATCGACATCGACCGGGTCATCGGCCTGGGCGAGCTGCCGACGCTGCGCCTGCAGCGGGCCCTCGCACGCATCGATCCCGTCGGCGGCGAGCCGCAGTGGACGGCGCTCGATCGTGTGCTCGTGTGGACGCACTGGCTGTGGTTCATGGTGCCGCACAGCGCCGTCGCATACATTCTCTGGCGAGACCCCGCAGCGTTTCCGCGCGCGGCGGTCATGATGTACGCAACGTTCGACCTCGGCGCGAGCTTCTACTGGGTGGCTCCGACGGCGCCGCCTTGGTATGCGGCCTCACTGGGAGCGCGCATCGGCCGCAGCGAGCCGGACGTGAGGCGCATGATGGTCGAGTACGGCGAGCATTTCTGGAGAGACGGCTGGGGCCCTCTCTACAGTGTCTTTGGAGGCAATCCACTAGCCGCGATGCCCTCGCTGCACTTCGCCACATCGCTGATGGCCACGCTCCTGCTCGCCGAGACAGGCTCCACTGCAGGCGCGCTTGGCGGGGCGTACGCGGCCATGCTCGGCTTCGCGCTCGTCTACCTCGGCGAGCACTACGTCGTCGACCTGCTCGGGGGCGCGGCGCTCACCGCTGCAGTGCGCCGGCTCGGCCCGCGCGCCGCGCCGGCCCTGGCGCGCTTCGGCCGCGCCGTCGCCGCGCTCGAGTCCAGGGCCCACGAGGCGGTGTCCTAGCGGCGGTGGCGGGAAGCGACGGGCACGTGAGTGCCTCGCCCGATCGTGTTGCCGCAGGACGCGCCCCGGCAGGCGGGGATGAGGCGGGGGGCTCCGAGCGGATTCAGGACACCGCGCAGCAGGCGAGTGGCCCTGCCCGCGCGAGCGCCGCGCACGAGGAGATGCCGCGCATGCCGGTCACGCGCCGGCGGGCGATCCTGTTCGCGGCGTTCGTGGTCGTGGCGCTGGCCCTCCTCTACGTGGTGCTGCCGCAGCTGGTCAGCGTCAGGCACTCGCTCGATCGCCTCAACGACGGCGACGCCTGGTGGTTCGCGATCGCGCTGGTGCTCGAGCTGCTGTCGATCGCCAGCTACATCGCGATCTTCAAGGGCGTCCACGTGCCGCCCGACTCGCCGATCGGGCTGCGCGAGAGCTACCTGATCATGATGGCCGGCCTTGCCGCTACCCGCCTGTTCGCCGCCGGTGGGGCCGGCGGCGTCGCGGTGACGGCATGGGCGCTGCGGCGCTCGGGAATGGGTCGTCGCGAGGTCGCGCAGCGGATGATCGCGTTCCTCGTGCTGATCTACGGCGTCTACATGGTCGCGATGGTCGTCTGCGGCGTCGGCCTGTACACGGGCCTGTTCCCTGGTACCGGGGCATTCGCGATCACGATCGTGCCGGCGATCTTCGGCGTCGCCGTGATCGGCGTGTTCCTCGGCATCGCCGTCGTGCCCGAGGACCTCGAGCGGCGCCCGCGCTGGGTCGGGGCCGGCCCCCACCGCGCGACCCTGTGGATCCGCCGGCTCGCCGCGGGGCCGGCCTCGCTGTCGAGCGGCGTCCACTACGCGTGGGACCTGGTGCGCCACCCCGAATGGGCGCTGCTGGGGACCATCGGCTGGTGGGGGTTCAACATCAGCGTCCTCTATGCCTCGTTCCGCGCGTTCGGCGAGCCGCCCCCCGTCGCGGTCCTAGTGCAGGCCTACTTCGTCGGGATGCTCGCCAACCTGCTCCCGATCCCGGGCGGGATCGGCGGTGTCGAGGGCGGCATGATCGGCGCGCTCGCCGCCTTCGGCGTCGGCGTCGGCCTGGCAGTGCCCGCCGTGCTCACATACCGCCTGTTCGCCTTCTGGCTGCCGAGCATTCCCGGGGCGATCGCCTACTTCCAGCTGCGCCGGACGGTCAGTCACTGGGATGCGAGCCTGGGCGAGCCGCAGCACGTCGCACGGTCGCTGCCCGGGTCCGTGCCAGCATATCCGGGCGTAGGGGAGTAAACAGTGCGCGAGCAGCCCGATTGCTACGCCTGGCGACCTTGCCGATTGCTACACTATAAAAAGTAAAGTATTAGCTTTGGAGGTGAGATGAGCGACGTCGAGAGCGTGATCATCATCGGCAGCGGTCCCGCCGGCTACACGGCCGCGCTCTACGCGGCCCGCGCCAACCTCAACCCGCTCGTGATCGAGGGCTACGCCTGGGGTGGGCTGCTGCAGCAGACGACCGACGTCGAGAACTATCCCGGGTTCCCCGAAGGGATCATGGGCCCGGAGATGATGCAGAAGTTCCGCGACCAGGCTGGGCGTTTCGGAGCACGGCTGCTCACCGCCGAGGCGGACCGCGCCCAGCTGGCCGACGAGCCCGGCGGCGTACACCGCGTGTGGGTCGATGACGTCGAGCATCGCGCCCGCACGCTCGTGCTGGCG
Organism: uncultured Solirubrobacterales bacterium; assembly: GCA_963713895.1. Taxonomy (GTDB): domain Bacteria; phylum Actinomycetota; class Thermoleophilia; order Solirubrobacterales; family Solirubrobacteraceae; genus Palsa-744. The sequence continues at coordinate 1,439,365 of OY970210.1, forward strand.
ATGGGGGCCGAGCACAAGAAGCTTGGGGTCGGCGGCGAGGAGCAGCTGGCCGGCCGCGGCGTCAGCTATTGCGCCACCTGTGACGCGGCCTTCTTCCGCGACGCCCCCACGATCATCGTCGGCGGCGGCGACTCCGCGATGGAGGAGGCGATCTTCCTCTCCAAGTTCGCCTCGCACGTCACGGTCGTGAATCGCAGGGACGAGTTTCGCGCCTCCAAGATCATGCTCGACCGCGCCCGCGCCCAGGCCAACATCGAGTTCCTGACCCCGTACACGGTCAGCGCATTCGTCCCAGGCGAGAGCGGCGCGCTCGGCCATGCCGCGCTGGTCAACGCCGAGACCGGCGAGCAGCGCGAGATACCGATCTCGGGGAGCTTCATAGCCATCGGCCACGAGCCCCAGTCGACGCTGGTGCGCGGTCAGATCGACCTCGATGAGAACGGCTATGTGATCACGCAGGGCGAGTCCACGCGCACCAACCGCCCCGGTGTGTTCGCGGCCGGCGACCTGGTCGACCACACCTACCGCCAGGCCATCACGGCCGCGGGCAGCGGCTGCCAGGCCGCGCTCGACGCCGAGTGGTACCTGCGTGACACGCCCGGAGTGCCGGTCCCGCAGGAGATGCCGGCGGGCGATCCCGCCGGGGCGCAGTGGGCGCCGGTCGCGGATTCCGCCGCCTGAGCCGGCTTCGGTTTGTGGATAGGGCTGGCGCGGCGTTTACAGCGGGGGCGTCAGCGCCCCCTCGAGCTCCAGCAGGAAGCGCTTGCGGTCCAGCCCGCCGCCGTAGCCGCCGAGAGCGCCCTGCGAGCGCAGCACGCGGTGACAGGGGATCACGATCGGGATGGGGTTGGAGCCCAGCACATTGCCCGCCGCGCGCGCCCCACGTGGGCTGCCCGCCTCCGCGGCCACCTCACCGTAGCTGAGATATCCGCCGTAGGGGATCGCGGACGTGCGTTTCAGCACGCGCCGGCCGAACGGGCCGATCAAGGTCCAGTCGAGCGCCAGATCGAAGCGGCGCCGGCGCCCGGCGAAGTACTCATCGAGCTCGCGCTCGACCGGCTCCAGCCGGTCCGGGGCTTCGACGATCCGTGCCGAGACCCGCGCAGCGAGCAGCTCGAGCATGGCCTCCGGATCCTCCTCCGGGAACGCCAGTCGTACCAGCCCGCGTCGCGTGACCGCGCCGTGGAGCGTCCCGAACGGCGAGTCGACCGGCCCGTATCCGATGTCGGCGAGATCATCCGCCACGATCCGCGCCCGCAGGCGCGCGGCCGCCGACTTTGCTTCCGCTGTAGCGTGTTTGCTTGCCTGAGGTCCACGTTCCAGGGCGTGCTCGATATCGGCGTTCATGCTCACTGCTCCTTCCCTTCACCGCTCGATCTGGTGCGCGTTTTCATGCGCTCAGCGCTGGCGCGCGCTTGCTCGCTGCCCGCCTGCCCGGACCGCGAGTGCGAACGTCGCGCTGCTTTGCTGCAGTCGCGAGGAGACGGCGCGTCTGCGCCGGCCGTGGGCAGCTGCCTGCGCAGCTTGGCCAGACCCTCGTGCAGCGACTGCCGGGCAGCCTCCTGCGAACAGCCTAGGGCGCTTGCGATCTCGCTGTGCGGCATGTCGGCCACGAAGCGCAGTACCACCGCCGAGCGTTGGCGGGGCGGCAGCTCCCGGACCGCCTGCCACAGCTCACCATCCTGTGAGCGCGGGCTCACCTCCGCCCGTCCATCCAGCATCTCGACCTCCGCGACCGGCACCGGCCGGCGGGCATGCTGGCGGTGGGTGTCGATCGCCTTGCGATGGGCGATCGTCAGCACCCAGGCCTTCAGGTTCGAGCTGGGGCGCAGCCGCGGGTATGCCTTCAGTGCGGAGATGAACGTCTCCTGGAAGCAGTCCTCGGCCTCGATCGGGCCCACCGAGGCAACCAGAAAGCGCCAGACGTCCTCGCGATGGCGGTCGAGGAAGCGCTGGAACGGCGGCGGCGCGACGGTCACGGCTGTAGAACGCGTCGGACCGCTTGCGATGTGAGGTGCAGCCGGTTGCGTCACGGCCGTAGAACGCTTCCGACCGCTCGTGATGTGAGGTGCGGCCGACCGCTGGCGATGTGAGGTGCAGCCTGAGTCAAGCGGTCGGGCCGTACTCGAAGAAGCCCGTCCCTGTGCTGCGCCCGAAACTGCCTGCGCGCACCAGCTCGCGCAGCCGCGGCGCTGCTCGGTAGCGCTCTTCGCGGTACTCGGCCCAGAGGCCGTCCAGCGTCTCCAGCACCACGTCCAAGCCGATCTCGTCGGCCCATTCGAGCGGACCACGGGGATGGTTGAGGCCCAGCGTCATGCCCGTGTCGATGTCGCTCGCGCTGCCGATGCCCTCGCCGAGCGCGAACGACGCCTCGTTGACAAGCTGGCAGACGATTCGCCCCAGAACCAGGCCTGGAGCGTCGGCCACCCACGTGGTGTGCTTGCCGAGCGCGGCGAAGAATCGCTCGGCGCGTGTGACGGCGGCCGGAGACGATCGCTCGCCACGCGTCAGCTCGACCAGGGCGGTGCGCTGCAGCGGCGCGAGCAGGTGAAACCCGACTGCGTCGCCGTACCGGTCCAGCGCACGCAGCGAGCCTGCGCTGCACAGCACGAGCCGCGGCGAATACAGCGGCTCCGGCGGCGGCGGCCGCAACGGTTGAGGGGAGGACATTCGCGAAGGCTCAGGCGGGGACGGCCGTAGCGGCTCCGGTGACGCGGGTCGCAGCGGCTCTGGCGAGGAGGGTCGCAGCGGGTCCGGTGACGCGGGTCGCAGCGGGTCCGGCGAGGAGGGTCGCAGCGGGTCCGGCGAGGAGGGTCGCAGCGGGTCCGGCGAGGAGGGTCGCAGCGGGTCCGGTGGCGTCGGCCGCAGCGGCTCAGGCTGCTGTCCCTGGCCCGGCCGACCCGACCCTGCCCGTTGGGCTGCATGCCCGCCGGAGGCAAGCGCCGCGGTCCTGCGCGCACCCCGCGCGTCCCAGGTCCCGCCCTGACGGTCGCCCGGATCGCGGGCCGGGTACGCGCTCCCCGTTCCACCTGAGGCTGGATCGCATTCGACCGTCAGCGCTGCCAGCTCTCCCGGGGACGGTCGCCGCGGGCTCACCGCATATCCCGCGTGCGCCGCTGCGTCGCGTAGCTGCTGCGCCAGCACGGTCTCGCCCAGAATCGCCACGGCTCCCTCGCCCGCCACGCGCTCCGGCGGCCCCGGATCGGGAGAGCGATAGGGGTCGCGGCTGTAGTCGTAGTACCCGCGACCGCTCTTGCGCCCGTGCAGCCCGGCGGCAACCCGCTGCGCCTGGATCGGCGACGGACGCCAGCGCGGCTCGCCGAAGCTGAGCTCGTAGAAGCTTTCCGACACCGCCAGCCCGGTGTCGACACCGACGAGATCTGAGAGCTCGAACGGGCCCATCTTGAAGCCGCCGCCCATCCGGACGATCCTGTCGATGGTCTCGAGATCCGCGATCCGCTCGGCCAGCAGTCGCAGCGCCTCCAGTCCGAACGGCCGGTTGCAGCGATTCACCAGGAAGCCCGGGCCGTCCGTGGCCCTGATCGTGTCCTTGCCCATGGCCTCTCCGGTCGCCTGCGCGAGCTGCAACGAGCGCTCGTCCGACAGCGCCCCGGCCACCACCTCGAGCAGGCGCATCAGCGGCGCCGGATTGAAGAAGTGCATTCCCACCACTCGCTCAGGACGGTCTACCGCGGCCGCGATCGCCGTGATCGGCAGCGACGAGGTGTTGCTCGCCAGCACGCACTCCGGTCCCACGATCTCCACCAGGCTCGCAAACAGCTGTCGCTTGAGCTCGAGTCGCTCGGGCGCAGCCTCGATCACCAGATCGCACCCGGCCATCGCGGCGAGCTCGGCCACGGGCTCGACTCGGCCGGCTGCCGCCTGCGCCTCCTGGGCTCCAAGCAAGCCCTTCTCGGCTTCGCGTTCGAGCCCCTTGTGCGCCCGGCGCACCCCCGCCTGCAGCGCCTCCGGTAGCGGGTCCTGCAGCAGCGCCCGCGCCCCCGAGCGCGCCGCCAGCTGCGCGATGCCCGAGCCCATCGTGCCCGCGCCCACCACGCCGATCACCCGAGCCGCCCCCACCTCAGGCCACCTGTGCGCGCGCGATCTCGGGCTTCATCGAGGTCGCGTCCGCGCGGGGGATCTCAGATTGCATTGCCATCATTGCCGCCCTGTCGGTAACACGCCCGCCGCGCCGTCTCAGCCGGGTGTCAGCGCATTGATGCCGGTCAGCGCGCGCCCGATGATCAGCTTCTGGATCTGGCTCGTTCCCTCATACAGCGTCGTCACGCGCACGTCCCGGAACCAGCGCTCGACTGGGTGATCGTCAACGTAGCCCGCGCCCCCGTGCACCTGGATCGCCGTATTGGCGCACTCCACCGCGGCCTCGGTCGCGTGCAGCTTGGCGATCGACGTCTCGGTTGTGTTCGGCCTGCCCTTGTCCTTCAGAAACCCGGCCCGCCACACCAGCATGCGCGACGCGTCCGTCTTCAGCACCATGTCGGCGATCATTGCCTGCACCAGCTGGAAGCTGGCGATCGGCCGCCCGAACTGCTCGCGCTCCTTCGCGTATTTGACCGACTCCTCGACGCAGCCCTGGCAGATGCCCACACAGCCCGCCGCCACCGAATAGCGGCCCGAGTCCAGTGAGGTCATCGCCACCTTGAACCCGTCGCCGACCTCTCCCAGCATCGCGTCCTCGCCGACCTCGACGTCTTCCAGCGCGATCGCCGCTGTGTCCGATGCGTGCAGCCCCATCTTGTGCTCGATCGGCTGCGGTTTGAATCCTGGCTGCTCCGTGTCCACGAGAAAGCACGCCAGCCCCCGGTGGCCCTTGTCCGGGTCGGTCTGGGCGAAGATCAGCGCGACCTTCGCGTAGTTGCCCATCGAGATCCACATCTTCGCGCCGTTGATCACCCAGCCCGAGTCGGTCTTGCGCGCGCGCGTGCGCTGGTTGGCGGCGTCCGAGCCCGTGTCCGGCTCGGTCAGCGCGAAGCACCCCAGCCATTCGCCCGAGCACAGCCGTGGTAGATACAGGCGCTTCTGCTCCTCGGTCCCCCAGCGCAGGATCCCCGAGCACACCAGCGAGGTCTGCACTGAGATCACCGTCCGGATCGCCGAGCACCCGCGCCCGATCTCCTCGACCACCAGCCCGTAGGTCAGGTAGTCCAGACCCGCCCCGCCATACTCGCGCGGCACGATCGCCCCCAGATATCCCTGCTCGGCCACCTTTTTCACGAGATCGAGGTCGAAGTGGTGGTTGCGGGCGTTTTCGCGTGCTCGCTCCACGATCTCCTTGTCCGTGAACTCCCGCGCCGTCTCCTTGATCAGGCGCTGCTCGTCGGTCAGGTCGAAGTCCATTGCGCTCCTATCGGTGAGTATCCGTTTTTCAGTCGCGGTGTAACCATGGCTATACGGGGTCTGTGGAGTAGAAGAGCTTCGGCGTGCTCCAGGGCGCCTTCACCCGTCGCTCCAGCTCGCGCGCCAGCCCCTCGATCGCGACGCGCTCCTGCACGAGCGAGTCCCGCTCGCGCACCGTCACCGTGCCGTCCTGCAGGCTGTCGTGGTCGATCGTCACGCACAACGGCGTTCCGATCTCGTCCTGGCGCCGATAGCGCCTGCCGATCGCTCCTGCATCGTCGTACTCGGCCTGCACCAGCTCACGCACGCTTTCGTAGATCTCACGCGCGAGCTCCGGCTGGCCGTCCTTGTTGACCAGCGGCAACACGGCGACCTTCACCGGCGCCAGACGCGGGTGCAGCCGCAGCACGGTGCGCGTCTCGCCCCGCCCGGCTCCCTCGCGCTCGACCAGTTCCTCGTCGTAGGCGTCGACCAGGAATGCCAACGTCGCCCGGTCGGCGCCCGCCGCCGGCTCGATCACGTGCGGCACGTAGCGCTCGCCGCTGGCCTGGTCGAAGTACTCGAGCTTCTCGCCCGAATGCCTCGCGTGCTGGGTCAGGTCGAAGTCGCCGCGGTTGGCGATCCCCTCCAGCTCGGACCAGCCGATCGGAAACAGATACTCGACGTCGCTCGTCCCCGATGAGTAGTGCGACAGCTCATCGCGCTCGTGCGCTCGCAGCCGCAGATGGTCGGGGCGGATGCCCAGATCTGTGTACCAGCGCTCGCGTTCGGTCAGCCAGTGCTCGAACCAGCGTTGCGCCTCGGCCGGAGGCACGAAGAACTCCATCTCCATCTGCTCGAACTCGCGTGTCCTGAAGATGAAGTTGCCCGGCGTGATCTCGTTGCGGAACGACTTGCCGACCTGCGCGATCCCGAACGGCGGCTTCTTGCGCGAGAACTGCAGCACGTTCTTGAAGTTGATGAAGATCCCCTGCGCCGTCTCCGGGCGCAGGTAGGCCGTCGCACCCGACTCCTTGACCGGACCGATCGTGGTCTCGAACATCAGGTTGAAGTCGCGCGCCTCGGTCAGCGAGCACTCGTCGGTTTCGCCGGGGTGCTTGGAGGGTTTGCGCCCGCACTGCAGCTCGCCCAGGTGGTCGGCGCGGAAGCGCTGCTTGCACGTGCGGCAGTCCACCAGCGGGTCCGTGAACCCGGCCAGATGACCGCTCGCCTCCCACACGCGCGGATGCTGCAGGATCGCGGAGTCGATCGCCACGATGTCGTCGCGCTCCTGCAGCATCGCTCGCCACCAGGCGTTCTTGACATTGTTCTTCAGCAGCACCCCGTAGTGGCCGTAGTCATAGGTCGAGCCCACACCGCCGTAGATCTCCGAAGACGGAAACACGAATCCGCGCCGCTTGCACAGCGCCACGATCTTGTCCATCGTCACCGCCTCGGTCATCGTGGCCGGATGCTATTGGACGCCCGCCGGCCGGTCCCTATCGGGCCTTCGAGCCCAGCGCCAGGGGGCTCATCGGCGCCCATTTGCCAGTCTGGATACGCCGCGCGCAGATGATTTGACAAGACTTTTTGCTCCAGCCCTTGACAGCCGCTAAAAACTATGTTTTTCTTCAGGCAATGCACGGTAGCCGACAGAAGCTTGAAGGACTTTCTCTGAGGCGTCAGGGCCCGAGGCGACCGGTTCGCCGGGGCTTGCTCGAGCGCCGCTACCCATACCTCTCCGGTGGCGCTCGAGCAGGTCTCGGTACGTGTTCGCTTCGTGCCGACCTCCCTCAACGGGGCGTCGCGGCCTGAAAAGGTCGCGACGTCCGGTCCGTCTCGCTCCTTGTCTCACGCCGTGTCTCGGGCGTCAGCCCGGCAGATTTGCATGTCTCACTCACGCATCTCGGGGCTCCTCGGGCCGGCAGCGTTGCGGCCCGAGGCGCATTTAAGGACCGGCTAGCGTCCCGCTAAGATCGCGCGCCGTGGCTCGGCTACTGATCGTCGGCGGCGGCTGTCGCGGCAGGCTGCTGGCCGCGGAGCTCGTCGCGGAAGGGCACGTCGCTCGGATCGTCTCCCGCAGCGAGCGCCGGCGCCCGGCCATCGAGTCGGCCGGCGCCGAGTGCCTGATCGCCGATCCCGATCGCCTCGGCACGTTGCGTCCGGCGCTCGAGACGGTCACCGTCGCGTGCTGGCTGCTCGCCAGCGCCCGCGGTCCGCGCGAGCAGGTCGAGGCGCTGCACGGCTCTCGCCTGGAGCTGTTCGTGCATCAGCTCATCGACACCACCGTTCGCGGCTTCGTCTACGAGGCGCCCTCGCTCGCCTCTACGTCGGCGGCCGCCAGCTCCGAGACGATCGCGAGAGGCCGCGAAGGGGTGGCTGGGCTCGTCGCGCCCGCGGTCCTGACGGAGGGTGCTCAGATCGCGAGCACGTTGACGCGGCGCAACGCGATCCCGCTGTCCGTGCTGACCGCCGATCCCGGCGATCGAGCTGCCTGGCTGAACGACGCGCGCGCCGCCGTCGCCTCGCTGCTCGGCGCTCGGCCCGTACCTAGCGGCGCGTAGCGCGCGAGCCTGCGCACAATCGCCTGAAGCCGCGGTTTGCCGCTCAACCCGTCGCGAAGCTGCCGGTCGGTCGTCGCGAAGCTGCCCGTCGGTATCTCCGCGAGGGTGCCCGCAGCTGCCCGAACCGCCTCGTTCCTGCTCCAACCCTGGCGAAACCACTCGTCCGTGCCCAGCGCGCCGCATCGCTCATCATCGCTTGGCTCGCGGAGCGTGGCCGGCGGGTTCAGTCGAGTGCTTCGCTATGCTGGACAAAATCTCCTAAAAGCCGATCCAGTTTCCACGAGGAGGCTCTGTTGTCCGGCTATGCAAAGGACGTGCTGGTAGAGCCCGAGTGGCTCGAGCAGCACCTCAACGACGAGTCGATCCGCATCGTCGAGGTCGACGAGAACCCTGCCCTGTACGCGGACGCTCACATCCCCGGGGCGATTGGGCTCGACTGGAAGCAGGATCTTCAGGATCAGGTGCGGCGGGACTTTCTCGGCCCCGAGGCGTTCGGCCGCTTGTTCGCCAGCCACGGCGTCTCCGACGATCACACGATCGTGCTCTACGGCGATCGCAACAACTGGTTTGCCGCCTACACGTACTGGTACCTGAAGTACTACGGGCACGACAAAGTCCTGCTGCTGAACGGGCCGCGCGAAAAGTGGATCGCCGACGGTCGCCCCACCAGCGCCGAGCGGCCCTCCTACACGCCTGCAAGCTTCACCGCCCAGCCCGGCGACGACACCATCAGGGCGCGCCGGGACGAGGTGCTGAGTGCGATCGATGGGCCCACACGGCTCGTCAACGTGCGCTCGCCGGCGGAGTTCGCCGGCGAGATCATCTCGCCCGCGGGCTACGAGCAGGAGGGAGCCCAGCGTGCGGGCCACATCCCCGGCGCGGCGTCTGTCCCGTGGGCCCAGGCGGTGCGCGAGGACGGCACCTTCAGGTCCGCCGACGAGCTCCGCGAGCTCTACACGAGCAAAGGAGTTCTGGACGGCCAGGAGATCGTCTCCTACTGCCGGATCGGAGAGCGCTCCGCGCACACCTGGTTCGTGCTGCACGAGCTGCTCGGCGCCGATCACGTCAAGAACTACGACGGCTCCTGGACGGAGTGGGGCAGCCTTGTCGGCGTCCCGGTCGAGACCGGGGCATGAGAGCCCGCTAGCCCCCGCGGGCCCTCTTCCTCTCGGGCCCGGTCTCGATCCGTCGTGCCGTCGCGCCGGTGGGATTCCATCGGCGCGGCGGCGCATACGCGCGCGTGGGCCGGCGTTCGCATGAGCCTGCGGAATAGGTGGGATGTAGCGGGCCGCTGCTGGGATCTAGCGGGCCGCCCCGAGGCCGTCGCTGAGGCGACGATCGAGGCCTACCGCAGGCGTGGCGCCGAGGTCAGCTGCCGTCGCGATCCTCGAGCAGAGCTCCAGCCCGTTCGAGCAGGCTATCCAGGATCCGCGCGGTCGCACCCCAGATGACGTGACCGTCAACGACATAGGCGTCGGTGTCGAAAGCGACGCCGCGACGTTCGATGCGCGTGCGCGTCCTGGATGCTTCGAGCATCGCCAGCGACAGCTCCAGCACCGCCTCCACCTCCGTCGGCGAGGCACGCCAGCTCAGCCCGGAGGGGATCAGGCCGACGAACGGATGGATCGCGTAGTTCGTCACGAACGTCGAAACGGCCGGCAGCTCACCGACCACGCTCACGCAGGCCCGGGTCAGCCCGATCTCCTCCTCGGCCTCGCGCAGGGCCGTCTCGCACAGGTCCGCGTCGGCGTCGTCACGGCGACCGCCTGGAAACGCGATCTCGCCCGCGTGACGGCGCAGATCCGTACGCCTGCGCGTAAGCACCGCGTGCGGATCGCCGCCATCGGCTGCAAGAAACAGCGGCACCAGCACCGCCGCCGGGGTCTGTCCCGCGCGGGCCTCTATGCGCTGCCCGTCTGGGTCAGGGCTCACGACTCAATAGATGGGGGGATCGGGGTGCTTGGATGGTGGATGCCAGACGCCGCACGCGAGCGCAGGCGTACCGGTAGTACGTCGAGCATCGCGGGGGTCGGCTGGCGCCGCCAGACAAGTGCATCCGGCCCGTCAGATATTGAGTCGTGAGCCCACAGTCAGGCGGCCATGTGCACGCGCTCGACGCGTTCGCGGAACATCACCTCGCCGTCGAGCGCGCGGTGGACCGGACACTTGGCCGCGATCACGAGCAGACGCTCAACCTGCTCCGCCGGCAGGTCGTCCGCCATCCGCACCACGAGATCGAACTTCGTAGGACAGCCGCGCTCGGCCGGGTTGTACTCGACGTCAACCTCGACGTGCCCGATCTCCCATCCCTTGCGTGCCGCGTACATCTCGATCGTGATCGCCGTGCAAGACGCGAGGCTGGCGGCCAGCAGCTCCTGCGGCCCGGGTCCCGTGTCTTCACCTCCGTTGTCCTCCGGCTCGTCAACCGTCAGCTCGTGCTCGCGCACCTGCACCGTGTGCCTGAGCGTCCTGCCATCTCGTCGCGCCGTAGCTTTCATGCCCGCCACCTTTCTCCTAGATCATCGATCACCGACTACGATCGACCCCTCTCAGATCCACCCTCGATTAAATGCTACTCCCGCTTCGGCGGCACGCACGAACGGCGCGCGCCTTGCACACGATCATGAGCGATGGCGCCCGATCACGCAAGCGGGTTCAGCAGCAGACCCGTCAGCAGCTTGGGATAGAAGAACGTCGACTTCGGTGGCATGTTTTCGCCCGCCGCGGCGATCTCGCTGACCTGATCCACGGGCGTCGGGCGCATGAAGAAGGCTGCGTCGTACGCGCCGTCGCGCACCAGCGACAGCGCCTCCTCGGTCGAGCGCGCATAGAACAGCCCGTGCAGATGCGAGATGTCCTCGTCGCTCAGGCCCAGCGCGTCCTTGAGCAGCAGCGCCTCGAGCACGCCGGTGTCGAGCTGCCGATAGGCCTGCGATCGTCCGGGCAGCGCTTCGTCGGCGATCGCCTGGTCCTTGAGCGTGAGCCGCAGCGCCCGGCCATCACGATGATCGATGTAGCCCACCTGCAATGGCGTCCTCGTGTGCGCACCCTGCCATGGGGGATCGATCTGCTCGACCGGGACCTCGGCGATCTCAAAGTCGCGCTCCAGCGCCTGCGTCAGCGCCTGCGTGCGGGCCTCGTCGAGCCCGCCGACCAGGCGGTGCGTCGGAAACACCGTCAGCCCAGGGTCCTCCAGCGCCACCAGGCACATGAGGATGTAGCGGTGATCGCCCTCGCCGCCGACCTCCTGCGCGTACGCCTGCATCGTCTCGTAGCGATGGTGTCCGTCGGCGATCAGCAGCTCCGAGCCGCTCGCGGCTGCCTGCACCGCGGCGATCGCTTCCGCGTCGGTCTCGCGCCACAGCCGATGTGTCGTGCCCTCCCCGTCGCTCACCTCGCCCCAGGGCGGGCCTTCTGTCACCGCCGCGAGCGCACTCCAAGCCGCCCGTGAGGGGTCGGAGTAGAGCGAGAAGATGGGGGAGACATTGGTCCGCGTGGCCCGTGTCAGGCGCAAACGGTCCTCCTTGGGCCCTGGATGGGTGCGCTCGTGCGGACGCACTCGCCCGGGGCCGTAATCCTCGATCCGCACCCTGCAGAAGAATCCGCGGCGCGTCAGCCTGCGCCCATCGGGGCCCTCGTACTCCTGCGTGTGCGCCCAGATCGCCGGCTGCTCGTCGCGGACCAGCGCACCCTGGAGCCGCCAGCTCTCGAGCAGCTTGGCTGCCGTCGCGTACCGGTCGGCGTCGCTGCCGGCTTCGCTCTGGGGCAGGTCGATCGCGACGATGTTGAACGGCGAGCGTGCCAGCAGCGCGGCGCGCTGCTCGGGGTCGATCACGTCGTAGGGGGGCGCGGTCACGGCCGCCAGGTCGCCGACGACCGAGGTGTCGTAGTGCACCGCACGCAGAGGTTGCACGTCGGCCATCGCGGTCGCGGAGGCTAGCAGCGGCGTCCCGTCCGGGCCGCGTGGTTGCGGTGGCTCGGCGTCTGGATGGGCCGGGCAGTGTGAGCGGGTAGGCGCGCGTGGCGGGACCACGTCCCGGACGCGGAGCTTGCGGCAAGCCGGTGCGACTCCGTCTACGCTTCAGGCAGCGGGGCGTGGCGCAGCCTGGTAGCGCGCGGCCTTTGGGTGGCCGAGGTCCCCGGTTCGAATCCGGGCGCCCCGACTTGCCAGGCATGGAAGCGCACGTTCGCTCGCCGTTACGGCTATTGGCGGGGCCGGCCGTCCCACGCGAGCCGGCGAGGACCACGGAGGTCCGGTCGATCGGCCGGCTCGTCGCCCGTTCGTCGGGATTTGGCTCGACGCCTTCAAGGCGCCGGGGCGGGCTACCGACCCGGAACCGTATGAGGGCTCTTGCTCGCGTCGCGACCACGATCTTGGCTGGGTCGCTAGCTGGCCTGCTGGCGGTGCTTGCGCCCGCGGCGGCCTCGGCGGCGACGATCACGTACGGCAGCCCACTGGCAGTCCCGGCAACGCTGAACACGGCCGAAAACCTCTCCTACGAGGGCACCTATACACCCCTCCCGGGCTACGTCTTTCACACCTTCCACTACGGCGCCGACACGGCCCTGTGGGACGTCTCCCAGCAAGGCGCCGCTCTGAGCGTGCCCACGGGCGGGCAGGCGCTCAAGATCAGGCTCGAGGGCTGTGCAATGCCGGCGGCCGGCGGCCCTGGTCCGCTGACGCAGATCCATTTCCAGGACCTCTCGCCGGTTTCCGGTGGAGGTGCCCGCGTGAACCTCACCTCACAGCCATTCGAAATCCCGGTCTGCGGAGTCGGCGGCGCGAGCGGCGCTACGGTCTCCAGCTACCAACCGACCAATCTGTGTGTCAGCCAGGGCGACTATGTCGGTTTCAACGACGAGGGTGGTTACGTCGAAAACGTCTACCGCGCGGGCGTCCCATACAAGGTGCTCGGCGCGGTCAAGGGCGCGACCGTGGACTCGTTCATAAAGGGCGGCGGCACGGGCGACGGCGCGGTGATGTCCGCGTCCGACAGAAGCGCCAACGAAGGCTTCGCCTCCAATCAGGACGAGGAACTACTGATGCAGGTGCAGATCGGAACCGGCCCCGACGCGCGCTACGTGTGCCCCGGCGGTAGCAAGGAAGCCCCGCCGGTGCTGCCCGTGATCCACGTCCGTCCCCAGACCGACGGCGTCAACAGCTCCCGGGTCGTGAAAATCGCGATCTACTGCCGTCCCGCCGGCGGCTGTCCGGGCACCGCGATGCTCACGACCCCGGGCGTCGGTGAGAGCGCAGCCGACGTCGTCGGACGGGCCACGTTCGACCTGCAGGGCGACACCACGAGCCTCGTGCCCGTGCGCGTCAGCCCGAACCTCTTGAGGCTGATCCGGGCTCACGATGGCGCCGCCACGACCGTCATCGCCGCAGTCGACGGTCACACCTTCATCCAGACCATCGAGATCAAGATCTTCTAGTCCGTTTCGCGTCCTAGAGCGCCGGCTCAGCTCGCTCCCGCCGGCTACCGTGGAGACGTGCGACTGATCGAGCTGGAGCACGTCACCGAGGCGGACTGGCAGGAGGTCATCGCCGGCGAGCGCGATCCTTTCGGCGCCGTGGGCGAACAGCTGCAGTGGCGAGAGAAGAGCCGCAACCTCGGTCTGCGCGACGGTGACGGCGACCTCCTGGGGCTTGCCGGGCTTGTGCTGGCAGACCTGCACGCGGGTCGCACCCCACTACAGGTGGCGGGCCTCGGCAGCGTGATCGTGACCCGTGCCGCCCGCGGCCGCGGGCTGGCCCGCGCCCTGATCGAGCGTCTGCTCGAGATCGCCCCCGAGCTGGGCGCCGAACGGGCGATGCTGTTCTGCCTGCCGGTGAACGTCGGCCTGTACGCGAAGTTCGGGTTCCGCCTGATCGAGGCCCCGGTGACGGCACGCCAGCCGGAAGGCTCGGTCGTGATGCCGATGCCCGCGATGTGGAGACCGCTCAGCCCTTCGGCCACCTGGCCGAGCGGCGCCGTCGAGCTCGACGAGGAGCCGTTCTGATCCGCGACCGGCCGATTGTGAGCGCAGATCGCCCGCGTCACAGCGGCGCTGCCTCGCTGGCCACGCTGGCCACGCTGGCCACGCTGGCCACGCTGGCCACGCTGGTATGTTGCCTTGCCCCGCAACGCAGTTCAGCCCTTCGGAGGTCCCCGGTGCCCGACAACGACGCTCTCGACAGCGACGTGTTTGACAAGCTGCCTGACGGCGCACGCGAGGTCTCGCCGCTGGCCGTCATGCTGTTCGCCACTGCCATACCCGTGTCGCTCGCCGCGCTCGCGGCCGTCAGGAACAGCACGGCGGTACTGATCTTTGCGGTGCTCGCGATGGTGGTCGTGGGCGGCGCCACGCTCGGCTTCATGGTCCGCATCACAAACGATCCCGATGCCGAGGGCCATGACGCGCGTCCCGGCACGAGCGACTAACCCGTCAGAGGCCGCAACCCGGTAGACAAAGGCTGCGACGCCGAGGCAAAGGTTGCGACGCGCGAGGCGAAGGCTGCAGCGCGTGCGGCGAAGGCCGCAACGCGCGAGGCGTTCAGGCAGGCGGCCGACCCGTGGGCAGGCGACACACCGGCGGACACGCCCACGGTGCCCCACGCGCGCGCGTGCGCTCCGCCTCGTGTCAAGTCGCGGTGCGCGGCTCGGGACAGATAGGGTCTTGTCGATGAACGAGCGCGTGCTGCTGCTCTCATGGGAGTACCCCCCCGTGATCGAGGGTGGCCTGGCGCGGCACGTGCGCAAGCTCGCCGAGGCGCTCACTCGTCGCGGGCTGGCCGTCGATGTCCTGACACGCGGGGCCGGTCGCGCCGCCAGCTCGTTGACCTCGGAAGCACGTGCCGGCGTCACCGTCTACCGCGTCCCCGAGCCCGGCTGGCCGCGCGACCTGGACCGGTTCGTCGCGTGGGTCCAGCAGATGAACGACGACATGCTGGCGGCCGGGCTGGCGCTGGCCGGCGAGCACTCCTACGACCTCGTCCACGGCCACGATTGGCTAGTGGCCGATGCTTCGGCGGCCCTGTCCGAGCGACTCGAGCTGCCTTATGTCACGACGATCCATGCCACCGAGCACGGGCGCCACCAGGGCTGGGTGCACGAGCAGCCGCAGGCGCATATCCACGGTGTCGAGCGATGGATGGCGCAGCGAGCACAGGCCGTGATCGTCTGCTCGCACTACATGCGCGGGCACGTCGCCGACATCTTCGACATCGACGAGCAGCGCATCGTGGTGATCCCCAACGGGATCGACCCGAGCGACCTCCAGCCCGTAGATGACCTGAACGCGCTGCGACGCCAGTTTGCCGCGCCCTCCCAGCAGCTGGTCCTGCTGGTCGGGCGGCTCGTCTACGAGAAGGGCTTTCAGCTCGCGCTCGAGGCCCTGCCGGGTGTGATCGAGCGGGTCGGCCACGTCCGCTTCCTCGTAGCCGGCTCCGGCACCCACGAGGGCGAGCTCAAGGCGCAGGCGCAGCGGCTGGGGCTCTGCGAGCATGGCCGCTTCCTCGGGTGGATCGGCGACGACGCCCTGCATTCGCTCTACCGCATCAGCGACCTGTGCGTGGTGCCCTCGATCTATGAGCCCTTTGGCCTCGTGGCGCTCGAGGCGATGGCGTCGGGCTGCCCATGCATAGTCGCCGACACCGGCGGCCTGCGCGAGGTCGTGCCGTCGGGGGAGCGTGTCGGGCTGCGGTTCAACGGCGGAGACGCCGAACATCTCGGCGTCATGATCGAGCGCCTGCTGGTCAACCGGGATCTGCGCGACCGGCTGGTGACCGAGGCCTCCGAGCACGTGCTGCGCTTCGACTGGGATGACATCTCCCGGCGCACGCTCGGCGTCTACAGCGATCTATCCGGGCGTGACCGAGCGCGCGCGCGAGCAGGCGAGAGCGGGGTCGCGCGCGAGCAGGCCCGCGGCAACGGCGCCCGACGCAGATCAAGAGCGGGTGGCAGCGAGGGGGTAAGACCGGCATGATCTGTGTTCGCGCACGGCGAGGTCGCGCTGCGAGCTCGCCCGAGCGAATCGGTGAGCAACAACGGGAGGTCCGATGAACGTGACCGGCACGCTGGAGGGGCTGATGCAGGATGACTTCCCGCTCACGGTCCATCACATCCTGCACCGTATGCGCAACTGTCATCCCCACGCCGGGGTGGTGACGCTCGGCGAGAGCGGCCACACGACGCGCATGACCTATGGCCAGAGCGCCGAGCGCGTCAACCGGCTGGCCCGCGCCCTGCAGCGTCTCGGCGTAGGGCCAGGCGATCGTGTTGGCACGTTTGCCTGGAACAACCAGCGTCACTTCGAGCTGTACATGGCCATCCCGTGCATCGGCGCGGTCCTGCACACGCTCAACATCCGGCTGTTCGACGAGCAGCTCAGCTACATCGTGCGCCACGCCGAGGACAAGGTCATCTTCGTCGACCGCTCGCTCGTGCCGGTGCTCGCGAAGCTGGCGCCCGGCTTCGATTGCGTGCGCCACTACGTGATCATGGACGAGCCTGCCCAGCAGGGCTCGAGGCATGCCGAGCCGGGCGGCGCGAACGGCGCGCAGCCCGGAGGCACCGAGGCGCTGCCCGGGGCGCTGGTCTACGAGGAGCTGCTCGAGCAGGCCGGGCCCGGTGGCTTTGACTACCCGGAGGTCCCCGAGCGCGCGGCCGCCGCGCTCTGCTACACCAGCGGCACCACCGGCAATCCGAAGGGCGTGCTCTACTCGCATCGCTCGATCAGCCTGCACTCGACCGCGACGCTCATGTGTGACGGAGCGGCCCTGTCACGGGCCGATCGCGTGCTGGCAGTCGTGCCGATGTTCCACGCCAACGCCTGGGGCCTGCCGCATGGCGCCGCGCTCGCGGGCGCCGAGCTGATCCTGCCCGACCGTTTCCTGCAAGCCGAGCCACTGGCGCAGCTGATCGCCGCCGAGCGCCCCACGCTGATGGGCTGCGTGCCGACGATCTTCGCTGATCTGCTGCGCTACGCCGATGCGCATCCGGAGGTGGACCTGTCCTCGCTGTCGAACGCCGCCTGCGGCGGCTCAGCTGTGCCTCGACAGCTGATGCAGAGCTTCGAGGAGCGCCACGGGGTACGCATCTTCCAGGCCTGGGGCATGACCGAGACCAGCCCCGTCGCGACCTACTCGCGCCCCGACGAGGCCGGCGAGCACGATGACGCGTACTGGGGCGATCGAGCCAAGCAGGGCCGTCCGCTGCCGTGGGTCGAGCTCCGGCTGATCGGCGACGACGGCGCGGAGGTCGCCTGGGACGGAGAGTCCACGGGCGAGATCGAGGTTCGAGGGCCGTGGATCGCGGCGCGCTACTACCGAGGTCCGTCTGACGACGAGAAGTTCGACTCGGGCTGGCTTCGCACAGGTGATATCGCCTCGGTCAACGCGCGCGGCTACGTGCAGATCAGCGACCGCTCCAAGGACGTGATCAAGTCGGGAGGCGAGTGGATCTCCTCGGTCGAGCTCGAGAACGAGGTCATGGCTCACCCAGATGTGATCGAGGCTGCCGTGATCGCCAAGCCCGACGAGCGCTGGGCCGAGCGACCGCTTTGCTGTGTCGTGCTATGCGAGGGGTCCAGCGCCGACGTCGCGGATCTGATCGAGCACCTGCGAGGGCGCGTCGCGAAATGGTGGATCCCCGACGAGTTCGCGTTCGTAGCGGAAATCCCCAAGACGAGCGTCGGCAAGTTCGACAAGAAGGTGCTGCGCGCGATGCTCGCCGACGGCAAGCTCGCGGGTCGGGTCACAGTGGCGCAGGGCTCGTGAGCGAAGAACTGCCGACCCGTGTGGGCGGCCGGCTAGCGTCATACGTGCACATAATGCGCCTCCGAGCCCCGTCGTGACGCCGTGCGCCCGGATCAGACCGGCCGTGCTCCTAGAATCGCGGCTATGACGGTCGAGGATGGCGGCGTGCACCGACATCAGCGCTCACGACACGACAAGCGGAGGTAGTCATGACCCGGACTGATATGGACGCGCAAGATGTTCGCAGGCGCGTCTCGAGACGGGGCCTGCTGGTTCTTGCGGTGGCGCTCATGATCACGGCGGCGTTCGCGGCGCCCGCGCTCGCTGCCGAAGGCCTGTCGGGCTACACGCACACGGAACCCGCCAAACAGGAAACCAAACCGACGTCATCGACGACCGCGCCGACCACGCCATCGACACCGACACCTGCCCAGGAAACCAAGCCCTCGACGACCTCGGCGGCGCCGTCGCAGTCCACCAGCCCGGCGAGCGAACCGGCTCCGGCGAGCAGCACCTCGACTACTCCCTCGACGACCGCGTCTCAGTCGCGGTCGAGCACGCTGCCGTTCACCGGTCTCGATCTGCGCTGGGTCGTTGGCTTCGGTCTGCTGATGCTGGGCGGAGGAGCCTCGATCGTCCTTGCGCAGCGCCGCCAGCGTCGCGGTCGTCGCTGAGCCTACGGTCGTCGCTGAGCCGAGGCAGCCGCATCGGACGGGGCCGGGCCTGCACGGGCGCTGACCGCAGTCTCGCTGCGTGCGTCGAGTCGCTCTCAAATTGCGATCAGCCCCAGCGTGCGCAGGCGCAGCGATGCGCGTGAGGCGCGAACCGTCTCGCCCGATATATCGACCACGCCCGCGGCGCCGAGCTGCTCGAGGGCGTCGGTGAAATCGCGCGGGTCGGGCCGGTCGAGCTGCGCCTGGAGCTGCTGGCGTGAAAGTCCCGCGCCGGACTCGTCGGACACCACCTGCAGGACGATCACCCGCTCGAGCTGGCGGTCCTCGTCGCTTGGAATCATCTCGTCCTCATACATTGAGCCCTCCTTGTGTACTCACCTTCCCGGCCAAGCGTGCGCCTGGCTGAGGCTGGGGCGGTTTGTGACTGATAGTCCATAGACTAATAGTCGTCACGACGGAAAGCTGTGGACATGCCGGTTCGATCGCCAAGACACGAAGCATTCGGATGCACGATCCGCACGCTGCGCAAGCGTCGCGGCATGTCCCAGGAAGCGCTGGCCGCGAAGTGCGAGCTCGATCGGACCTACATCAGCGGCATCGAGCGTGGGACTCGCAACCCGAGCCTCACCAACATCCTCAAGATCGCCGACTCGCTGTCCGTGAGCGCATCCGAGCTGTTCGCTGCCGCACAGAGCCGCCTCGACGCTATCGACGGGCATGTTGTTGCCGAGCTCCGGCGCCCGCGGGCCGGGACGCGCGGATGACGATCTCGGGCAGGAGCCGGGCGGCGGGCGCGCGCGGGCGTCAGCGGCGCGAGACGTCTTCGAGATAGCTCTGCACCCAGCTCTCCGACAGCTCGTCGGACTGGCGGCTGAGAGGCTGGCTCAGCTCGAGGCCCTGCGAACGCTCGACTTCGAGCTCGTCGAGCACGCGGGCCACGGAGCCCGCGAGGTTCCCCGCGACGTCCTCGTACAGCAGCGAGAGCGGCCGCTGGCCGATGCGGAAGAAAAAGCCCCTCCAAGCGTCCTCGTGCCGGCGCAGCTGATCGAGCAGGTGATCGATCGCGTCAAAGGAATAGAGCGAGCGGTGATCGGGCGCCGGCGTGTCATCGCGGCTGTCGCGCTCCTCGCGCCAGACCCATGTCTGCAGGGCACGCCACAACGACACCGCCTGACGGACCTTGTCGCTGCGCGAGATGAATACGAAGCGCAGACCTGGAAACGCGGCGTTCAGCAGCGACCCGTCGCCCATGCCACCGAAGCGGGGAATGCCGCGCATCAGCTCGACGAAGTCGCCGAAGTAGCTCCACATGAGCTTCGCGCCGAACACGCCGTTGGGGGTCGTTCCCGCGCGCAGTGATGCCTCGAGGTGGCGCGCGTAGTCGTCGCGGTTCCACGTGGGGGCCTGTTCGGAGCGACGGTCCAGCTCGGATTCCGGCGGCAGCAGCCGGAACACCTCGGGACTGCGCAGGCCCCAGAAGTACTCGCGCGGTCGCCGCGGCACGCCCGTCTCCTTGAGCGCCTCGAAATACTCACGCGGGCGGCCGGCGAGGCCCGTGCGCTCGAGGCTCCGGCATAGCAGCGTGCTGCCGCTTCTCGGGGTGGCGCACACAAGGTAGGAGCGCTGTGGCATGCGCGTCGTGCCAGCGCTTGGATTGGACGAGCCAGCCCGCTCAGCGGTCATCGGTCAGCCGATCCGCGTCAGCGGCTCGCTCGCTGAGAGCTGGTCGGGCCGGTTTATTTCGGCGCCCGCAGGCGGGATCGGATCGCCGTGCAGGAGCGGATCGTCGGTCGCGCGCATCCACCCATCGAGCCGGCCGCGCAACTCGGCCAGGGGGCCGGCGTAAGCGGGGTCCGCGGCAAGGTTGGCCGCCTCGTTGGGGTCAAACACGAGATCGTAAAGCTGCTCGAACGCGATCTCCCGCTCCGCCCAGCCGTAGCGCAGCAGAAGATCCTTGCTGGGCGAATCGTCGCAGTTGGGCAGCACCGGCGTCCTGCGCTCCCCGAAGCGGCGAATGTACTTCCAGCGCTCGGTGCGCACCGCGCGCTGCGGCTCGTACGCCGCGTGCCACGTCATCTCGGCGAAGATCTCGTCGCGAATCGTCGTGGTCCGCCGGCGGATCAGCGGCATCAGCGAGACCCCCTGCAGGAAGCTCGGAGGCTCGATCCCCACCAGCTCGCAGACCGTGGGGTAGACGTCGATGTGCGAGACCAGCGCGTCGATCACCTTGCCGCCGCTGAACCCTCCGGGTCCGCGCAGTATCAGCATCACGCCGAGGCCGCGATCGAACAGCGTCGCCTTGGCTCCCGGGAAGGCCAAACCGTGGTCGGTGGTGAAGATGATCAGCGTGTCATCGGCGAGACCGTGCGAGTCGAGCGAGTCCAGCACCGCGCCGACGCCCTGGTCGAGCGAACGGGCGCTGGCTTTGTAGGCCGCCATGTCGCGCCGGGTCTCCGGCGTGTCCGGAAGGTTGGCGGGCGGCAGCGAGTAGAGCGTGTCGCGCAGCGAGCCCGGGCCGAGGAATTCGCGGTGGGTCTCGAAGAAGCCGACCGACAGGAAGAACGGCTCGCGCGGGGGCTCGCCGAGGATCTCGCCGGCCGCCGGCGCGACGGTCTCGACTTGCGTCTTGTCGATCTTGACCACCTTGTCGTAGCCGATCACGTCGGGGCGCTTGGAGATGTGCTGCTCGCCGATCAGGACGGAGTAGTAGCCGGCTTTGCGCAGCGTATGGACAATGTGCTGGCGGTAGTCGTTCAGCGACCAGCCGCGGTGGGCCAGGCCCAGCATGCCGTTGTTGTGCCCGTACTGGCCCGTCAACAAGCAGGCTCGCGAGACGGAGCACGTGGGAGCTGCACAGAACGCCTCGCGGAACAGGACGCCTTGGTCGGCCAGCCGCTGGATATTCGGAGTGGGCACGGGATGCCCATACGGCTGCACGTACCGACCCGTGTCGTGCGAGTGCAGATAGAGAATGTTGGGCAGCGCGCTGCTCATCGGCGGCCGGGTCGGCGCAGCCTAACAATTTGCTCAGTCGAGCAGTCGGGAAATCGTGAGCTTTTCAGCCGCCGCCGACCGCGGCGTAAACCGCGCTCTCGAAGCCGAGCAGTGTCTGGATCACCGGGAGGTCGAAGAACGGCAGCACCTGGGTGAACAGGGCGCCGGCAAGGCCGCTCGCGCGATCGATCCAGAAGAAGGAGTTGAACAGCCCCGCCCAGTCGCCGGAGCCGGCGCGGCGCATGCCCGGAATGTCCTCGAGCATCAGGTGAAAGCCCAGGCCCCAGGCCTGGCGCTGGGGCAACGCCGGAACGTCGTTGGTGAGCAGCGGCATCTGGCTGTGCATGATGGTCGGCAGTGGCGCACCCTCGAGCTGGTCGCTGAATGCCAGCTCGACGGTCTCGGGCGCGAGGATCCGCTGGCCGTCGAGCTCGCCGCCCCTCAGCAGCGCGCGCATGAAGCGCAGATAGTCGCCAGCGGTCGCATGCACGCCTCCTCCGCCTGAGAAGAAGTCAGGCTCACTTAGCCCCTGCAGCGGCAAGAGCTCCAGCCCGCCCTCGGGCGTTCTCGTGTGCAGCGCCATCGCACGCGCGCGCTGCTCGTCCGTCGGCGTGAATGTGGCGTCGCCCATGCCGAGCGGCGCGAAGATATGCCGCTCGCAATAGGAGGCGAGGCTCTGACCGCTGCTGGCCTCGATCACCCGGCCGAGCCAGTCGGTGCTCGTTCCGTATTCCCAGCGTGTGCCCGGATCGGCGACCAGCGGCACGCCGTCCAGCATGGCGCGTGACATCACGCTCGGATCGATTCCGCTGAGCTCGTAGTAGCGCAGCAGATCGGCGTTGACGAACGGGTAGCCGAGGCCCGAGGTGTGGGTGAGCAGGTGTCGGATGGTTGCCTGGCGCGCAGGCCGACGCAGGCGCGGCGTCTCGCCGTCGAAGCCTTCGAGCACCTGCAGCTCGCCGAACGCCGGCAGCACGTCGGCGACGGGCTGTTCCAGCTCGAGGCTGCCCTGCTCGATCAGCTGCAGCGCCGCGACGCTCGCGATCGCCTTGGTCATCGACATGATCGCCATCATCGAGTCCGGCCGCGCGGGCTCATCCCCGTGGACGCTGAGCCGGCCGAACGCGTGCTCGTACACGGTGTCGTCGCGGTCGCCGACCACCGCCACGACGCCTGGAACCATGCCTCCGTCCACGGCACTCTGCAGCAGCCCATCGATCGCGATCGCCTGCACCTGCATATCGGCCTCCTCTGTCGGGCGTGCGGCAACGGCTCGATCCTATAGCCGCGCCCACGAGCCCGCATCGCGCGTGAGCTCGCGGCCGGCGGCGGCCGTGCCCGCACGGCGAGGATCGGCGAGACTATCCGCGATGAACGCCGCGGACCGTCGTCAGGCCAGCTTCGAAGACCTCGAGCGAGCCGGTGGCCAGAACATGCCGGTGCGGGTGGTCGAGTACGACCCGTCCTGGCCGGCTGTGTTCGACGCCGAGCGCGCGCGGCTCGCGCCGCTGCTCGAAGGAGCCGAGATTCATCACATCGGCTCGACGGCCGTACCGGGCTTGGCGGCCAAGCCGATCATCGACATGATCGCCGTGGTCGACTCCTACGAGCTGCCAGTCGCGAGGCTCGTCGCCGACGCCGGCTACCAGTATCCGCGCGCGTTCAACGCGACGCTCACCAAGCGCAGGTTCCTCTGCTATCCGAGGGCGGACTGGCGCACACACCACATGCACCTGCTCGACGATTGCGACGAGCTCACGCGCTATCTGCGCTTTCGCGACCGGCTGCGCGCGGACCCCGCGCTCGCGCGCCGCTACGAGACGCTCAAGCGCGAGCTGGCCGAGCGTCATCGCGATGACCGCGAGGCCTATACCGATGGCAAGAGCGAGTTCGTCACCCTGCATGAGCGGCCGGGCGCGGCGGTGGAGCGCCCAGAGCGATAGTGCGCCGGTCGGTCGGTGAGCGACGCGCGGGGGGCGCGCGCCTCATTCCGTGGCCCGCTGCTCGACGGGCCGACGCCCGGAGCACGCGCCAGGCCAAGAAGTGGCACGGCGGCCCCGTCATCGTGATCGCTGCATGCGGATGAGAGGACTCGAACCTCCACGGACTTACATCCACACGGACCTGAACCGTGCGCGTCTACCAATTCCGCCACATCCGCGCGCCGCGAGCAAGCGAAGATAGCAGCATGCCTGGGCTCAAATCGAGCCCCGCGTGAGCGCAGGGCTCGGTCGCATGCGACCGCGCGGGCTGCGCCGGATGACTCCCGCAAGAGGTCGCTCATGACGCTTTGCTAGCCTCGGTCGGCGCAGTCTCTGGCCGCCATCGTCTAGGGGACTAGGACGCCGCCCTCTCACGGCGGTAACACGGGTTCGAATCCCGTTGGCGGTACTTCGTCGAGCTCCAGAAATGATCGCCGACCGCGGATCGCACCCTGACCCGGCGGATCCCCAGCGGGTCCGGGCAGCGCTCGCGGAGCCAAGCTTCTACCCGTCGCGACCGTCGCAGGTGCTCGTCTGCGAGACCCACATATCCTGGGTCTTCCTCGCCGGCGATCGTGCTTACAAGCTCAAGAAGCCGGTCGTCCTGCCGTTCGTGGACTACGGCAGCCCTGAGCGCCGGCGCGAGCTGTGCCGCGAGGAGGTTCGTCTGAACAGCCGTCTGGCGCCTGATATCTACTTCGGCGTGCGCGCTGTCGCGGCCACGAGCGGTGGCTTCGAGCTCGCGGCCGAGGATGACCCGCGCGCGCTCGATTATCTCGTCGAGATGCGCCGGTATGACGAGGGGCTGACGCTGGCCGAGAGACTCGGTTGCGGCGAGCTGCGGGCCGAGGAGGTGCAGGCCGTCGGGCGGCTGGTGGCCGGGTTTCATGGGCAAGCGCGTCAGGTGGCGCCCGCCGGCGCGCCGGCGCTATCGGTACAGCGGCGCGTCGTCAAGAACCTCCACGAGCTGCTCGAGCTCGTCGAGCAGCGCGCCGAGATCGAGCGCCTGCTCGCGCTCGAGCGCTTTGTCCAGGCGTTTGTCGTCGTCCATGAGCGGCTGCTCGACGCGCGCGCCCGACGTGGCCTCGTGCGCGAGGTCCACGGCGACTTGCGGGCCGAGCACGTGCTACTCGAGGATCCGCCGCAGATCGTCAACTGCGTCGAGTTCGAGCCGCGCCTGCGCGAGCTCGACGTCGCCGACGACCTCGCCTTTCTCGTCATGGATCTGACGGCCCGGGGAGGCGAGCGCTTCGCCCGGATGCTGCTCGACAGCTATCGCGAGGCCGGGGGAGATCCTGGCGAGGAGAGCCTGGTGGCGTTCTATGCGGTCCACCGCGCGCTCGTGCGTGCCAAGGTCGAGCTCGTACGGGCGTCGCAGGCTCCAGACGAGAGCGCGGCGCACGGTCACCACAGTGCACATGCCCGCGACCTGCTCGCGGTGGCCGAGCGCTTTTCCTGGCGAGCGCGGTTGCCGCTGGTGATCGTCGTTTGCGGCGCGCCGGCCTCCGGTAAGTCAGAGCTCGCCCGCGCGCTCGCCGCGGTCTCGGACCTCGCTCACCTGAGCTCGGACGTCGCCCGCAAGCGACTTGCCGGCATCGAGCCGACCGACCGGGCACCTGCGGCTCTCTACGACGCCAGCTGGAACGCCCGCACCTATGCCGAGCTCGGCCGGTGCGCTGTGCTCGAGGTCGGCGCCCGCGGCGGCGCACTGGTGGATGCGACCTTTCGCCGCCGGGTCGATCGCGATGCGTTCGCGCGGGAGCTCGCAGGCTCGGCGCCGCTGCTGTTCATCGAGTGCTGGGCGCCTTCGGCCGTGCTCGCCGAGCGGGCCGCGCTGCGTGAAGGCCAGCCCGAGCGTGTGTCGGATGCCACGCTCGCGGTCGTCGAGCGTGAGAGGGCCGCCTGGGAGCCGCTCGAGGAGGTGCCCTCCGAGGCGCACGTGACGCTGCGCAGCGATCGTCGGGTCAACGCGATGCTTGCTGATCTCACGGCTCTACTCGACAGGCGCATCGGGCTGAGCGCCTCAGTCGGGCCGCCGGCGTCGCGGTGAATCCTCGACCGGCTGTGGCGGACTTGACCGATCGTGGCCGAGTGGACTGATCGTGGCCGAGTGGACTGATCGTGGTCAAGTGGACCGATCGCGGCCGAAAACGGGCACGCACGACGCGGAACAGACAGGATGTGATTACCAGTGGCGCCTGCCCGGGTAGTCCCCCGATGCGCCACTGGTCGGTGGCGGGCTACGTCCGCGCACAATCAGCTTTCACAACCTTCAAAGGAGCAAGAGCGATGCCTGGAACACTCACGAGATGGGAACCGTTCGCGGAGCTCGGCGAGCTGCGCAGCCGCTTCGATCGGATCTTCGAGGATTTCGCTAACGGCGGAGGACGGACGTGGATCCCGGCGATCGATGTCGTCCACGACGACGGCAATCTCGTGGTCCACGCCGATATCCCCGGGATCAAGCCGGACGAGGTCAAGATTCAGGTCGAGGACGACATTCTCACTGTGTCCGGCGAGCATGAGGAGAAGAAAGCGGAGAAGGGCAAGGAGTTTCTGCGACGTGAGCGGCGCTACGGGTCGTTCTCACGCTCGGTGGCACTACCCGCCGGGGTGGATCCGAAGAAGATCAGTGCCAAAACTCACGACGGCGTCGTCGAGGTGATGATCCCGCTGCCGAAGGAGCCGGAGAAGAAGAAGATCGAGATCAAGGCGACCGCGACCTGAGCCTGAGTCCTCGGCGCTCGGGGGCCGGCACGCCCCGTTGCATGCAGGCTCCGAGCGCGCCGAAAGGCTGCCTGCTGGGGCGGCACCCGACCGCCGCTCAAAGATCTCGAGCCACGGCCGGAGATTCGTCGGCCGGGTGGGCGAGCGGTGGAACGAGCTCTCGCTGCTCCACGGCGGCTCGACCCGCGTGTGGGTCGTCGTGGGCGGCGCTCATCCGCACCTGGGGCGGCAGCGGCGCCACCGCGTAGGCATCGGTGATGCCTTCGTGGATGTCGCGCTCGGCGGCGAACACGATGCTCTCGCGGCCAGGGTACTCCCAGTCGAACGGATACTCGCCCGCATATGCGCGGCAGGCTCCCAGGACCATGTCGGCCCGCCGGGCACACTCTCGAGCCCGCGCGCGATCGCGGCAGACGAACACGACGAGAGGCCTGACTGCTCGCTGCGGACCGTATCGACGGGTGTGCGCCGACCAGCCCGCGATGAAGTGGTCATAGCGCTCGAGCTTCGCGGCAACCGGCCCGGGGGCGAGGCGGTCGTCAAGCTCGACCAGCAGGTCGATCGTCGTCGCCGGGGCTCCTGTGCTCGGATGTGGCGGAGCGGAGCCCACGCGCGCGCGTGTGGGCTCGCCTGGAAAGCCTGCTTCGGCGTGACGGCCCATGCGCGCACGCGTGGGCCGACCGTCGAGTCCTGCTTCTGCGAAAGACAAAGGGGGGGTGGTCCGCGCGGGGCAGGACAGCTCGAGGATCGCGTCTGGGCGCACCGTCTCGAAGCGCTCGACCGGAAATCGATCGCCGCCGGCACCGGTACGCTCGAAACCGTGCGGAGCCCGCCCGTTGGGCAGGCGCAGGTCGCTCGGCCCGATCGCAACGCGAGCGTCGCCGTGAACACGTGAGGGAGGCGACAGGACGCTTTCGTCCGGGCCACGCAGCGCGACGGGATGCCCTGCGAACGCACGCTCGAGCGCCAGCAACGAGCCGGCGACATGCACGTCGTGGCGCGCCTGGCCGAGGTGGCGCTCGCCGCCTACCGGCCGCCTGTGCGCTACAGCCTCGGGAATGGGCTCACCAGCTCCCGGCCGCCGATGTTCGGAGGTGTCGGTCGCCGGCACGCGCGCGGCCCGGGACGCCGCCGCCGATGTCTCATGCGAATGCAATTCACGCAGACCCCGCGCGGTGACCACGTAGCACATGGGGACGCCGCCACCGTCGCGACGGTGAAACTGGAACCGCTCCAATAGCCCCGCGTCCGAGAGGCGCTTGAGCCTTCTCTGGGTCGTGGTCATCGCGCGGGCGGCGTTGAAACGGCGATGGATCTGACTGGTCAGGACGTGCCGTAGGCTGCCGATCAGAGTGAGAATCTCGAGGTCGAGCGGTTCGATCGTCGCGGTTCGCGGGTGTGTGCTTGGGCGAGCCCAGCGCACACTGTGCGCCCTGTCGAGCTCGACGAGCTCGCGAAAGCTCTCGGGCGGATCAGTCGTGCGTCGTGGGCCCGGCGCCGTCTCGCGGACTGGGCTGGTCGCGGGGCCCGAGGCACCACTGGCAGGGTGGGAGCTCACCCGTCGGCCCGTGGTGGCGCTTTGAGCGTTGCTCGAGCTCTCGGCCCCCAGCCCGGCAGGCGCGCGTGCGGGGGCACGATGCCGGCGATCCCAGTGTGGTTGGCGCAGGTCGCTGCGATGTCGTCCACCTCGCTCGGCCTGACGCGACGCCTGCAGGCCCAGGCGCTCGCGGTCGACGCGCAGCGGGATCGTCTGTCCAACGAACGCCGATGCCCGCCCGTGCGGGGTCAGCCAGCTTGCGATCGCGTGGTGCTTTGGCAGATACAGGCGCGCGTCGGGGCGGCTGAGCGCGGGCAGATGCTCGATGCCGGGGCGCACCGTGTCGGAGAACTCGGGCATGGTCAGCGCGGCCGAAGCGCGCGCATCGCGCGCCGAGGCAGTAGCGAAGTAGACACGGTGCGCGAACAGAGCATCGAGCTGATCGCGTACGTCCGCGTCCAGCCACTGCGCGTCGCTCTGCCAGCAGGCGACGGTCTCCAGACCTGCCGACCGCTTCAAGGCCATCGTCTCTGCGAAACCTCGATTCAACACGAGCGGCGCCTCGTCGACCTTCAACGCCACCGCCACCCGCCGCTCGGGAGCAATCAGATCCTGCTGGCGCGCCAGCGCGGCATCGAGCATGCCGACGAGCAGCTGCATCAATACGGAAGTATTGCCGGCCCCCATCGCGCCAAGCGCGCCCTTGACCACCAGCACCTGTTCGCCCGCGATCAGATCGTCGAGGTCGATCAGCAGCGAGTCGTTGAGGAGCACTCGCTTGATCGATGGTGAGTTCAGGAGCCGCGCGAGCTTGTTCACCGGGGCGTCGAGCTTGGCCGTAGTCGTGCTGCGTGCGTCCGCCAGCTGGGCTGAGAGCTCGGCTGTGAAGAACTCCGAGATCTCCTTGAACGCGGGCATCGTGCGCACGCGCGTTCCGACCGCATTGCGATAGGCGTATCCCTCCTCGCCGACTGACAGCAGTCGCGCCGCGTCCCAGAGGCTTGCCGAGCGGTCGAAAGCCAGCACGGCGATGATGGCATTGCGCAGGTACCGATCGGACGACGCGCGAATGTCGGCGTCGGTGAACAGGTGCTTGAGCGCCGCCACGACATAGTCGGCGATCACGTCGGCGGGAGCATCTACTGCCAACGGGTTAAAGCCGCAGCGCGGCTGAGCGAGGTCCAGCAACGTGCAGGTCCGCTCTCCAGGTACGAGGCTGACCGCCGCCTCGGCGGCATCGCCCTTGGGATCGAGCACGATCACGGCGCAACGTCGGCGACGCAAGTCCTCGGCTACCGTCGCGACGAGGTAGCTCGACTTACCCTGCTCGACGGCGCCCGGCACCGCGGTGTTCTGCCGGCGCAGTTGCTCGTGGATCGTCACCGGGCCGAATGGGTCGCGCAGCGTGCCGAGGCCGTGGCGCGGGCGCAAGACGCTCGGAGGCGCCGGTGCGCGCGGAACGCCCGTCCGCGCGAACGGCACCGCGTCGAACTCGATGGACGGGAGCTGCCAGAGCAGCGCAAGCTCGGTGGAGGCGAACACCCCTCTGTGCGGAGAGGGCAGCGGGTTTCCCTCGCCGCGCAACACGCGCCGGCGGTAGAGGCCAAACAGGCCGTTGCGGATTGCGGTGCCACGCTCGACCAAGCGGTTCTCGGCGCCGAGCGCGCGCAACTCCGAGGCGATCCACTCGCACGAGGCGCGGCTGGACGCGATCACGCGCAGGTCGGCAAAGAACAGAGGCCGGTGCTGAACCTCGAGACCTCCGCGCAGCTCGGCGTCCTCCACCATCGAACGGTCGCGAACGAGCAGGTGCTCGCGGCGCTCCCGCGAGAGCCTGGCCTCGTGGCGCTTGAACAGATGCTTGGCGTGGCGCTCGAACAGCGCTGGGGTGGGCGTGAGCGTGAGCTGCACCGATGCCGGCCCAGCACTCGCGGCCATCACGCTCATCAGCCGGTTCATCGGAGGCTCGCCCAGCTGCTCGTCGCGTTCGAGCGTGCTGATGCGCTTGATGAACCCCGCGTGCTTCTTCAATCGCAGGACGGCGCGTGGCGGGGCGGGCGCGCGTGGGGAGGGGCGTAGCGTGCAGTTGGGATAGGCCGCGCGAATGGCCGCCTCGACGACCGCCTCGAGACCGGCGGGGCACACCACCGCCAGCCAAACCTGATCGGGCACCCCTGGTGAGGTGCTCTCGCTCTCGGCGGCGGTGCGATGAACCTCGAGCGCCAGCGACGGCTGGCCCCACAGCAAGCGCCGCCACCACCGGCGCAGGACGCGCTTGTGCAGCGACTGGTACATGGCCGCCAGCCCCTGCACGTTGGCGCTGTCCGCTCGATACGCGTCGAGCTGAAGGCGAACATAGGAGCGTGCGCCGCGCGCCCTGCTCCGCGTTGCGCACAGGAGCACAGCCGTGGCGGCGACAGCTGCGCCGAGGACCCCGGCGAGCGAAGCTCCGGTGACCGGCGCCCAGCTGAGCGCGGCCCATCCTGCGGCAGCGAGATCGTGCGTCAGCGCCGCAGGCGAGACACGTGCCGTTCCTGAGCCGTTTGCGCCGCGCAGCGCGGCTCCAAGCCCACCATCGAGCAGCCATGTGCAGAACGCTACGGCCGCCATCAACGCAGCCAGGCCCAACAACCGCCACAGCAGAGCTCGCAGCACCCTGCCGTGCTCTCCGACAGCGCGCCGGTAGCGGGACGGGGGGCGAATTGGTAATGGGACGGGGGCTGAGTGGTAACGGCACAGGGGCGAAATGGTGACGGGGACGGGGTCGAATGTCTCCGGGGTGCGAGCTCTCGCGGGTGCCGAACCGTCCGCGACGCCACGCGGCTAATGCCTGCGCGTGGCGCGTGTCACACGGATACCGCGCGCCGTGAGATACCAGGCATTGGTTGAGCCTCTGGTCTGGGTGTGGCCGCGGTTCTCGACCAGCTCCAGGCGCTCGAGGCGTCTCAACAGCTTCGAGATCTGACCTGGATCGGCGATGCCCGCAGCCCGGGCCACGTCGCGATTGCTCACGCCGGGCTTCTCACCGATCGCCACCAGGACACGAACGGTCCGATATGTCAGGCGCATATCGAGACCCTCGAGCGGATCGGAATGCTTGACCGGACGCCCGGTCACGGGCCGCGGCGCGCGCGCCGGCCGTTCGAGTTCGCTGCTGGCGACCTCCGCCCCGAGGTAGGGGAGCACGATCATGCTCATCAGCGGGCCGACGAGGCTCGTCAGTGGCTCGCCGTCGCGCTCGAGCAGGCGTGAGTGCAGCACGGCGAAGATCGCCCCGACGACGCCTTCGGCGGTGACCGGCGAGGAGCCATCGCCGGCGGTGGCCTCGGATCGGCCGCGGTCCACGACCCCGGCCAGCTCGGCGAGCACGATCGCCCGGCTCTCGAGAATGCGTGGACCTGCGGCGAGCGCCTCGACCACAGCGAGCCGAGCCAGGCCTGGCTCGCGCTCCATCAGCTCGAGCAGCGCTTCGAGGGCCGCGCGAATGCCGTCGCGCCAGCCTGCCTGCCGTGTGTATGCGTCGGTCACGCGGGTCCTGGCGCGAGCGATCGTTTGGTCGAACGCGGCCAGGAAGCAGTCTTCGCGGTCGATGAACACGTCGTAGAAGGTCTTGCGCGAGACCTTCGCTCGGCTGATCACCTGGGCGACCGTCATGCGCGCGTATCCGACCTCTTCGACCGCCTGGATCGCCGCGGACAGCATGCGGCTACGCTGAATCTCGGCCACCTGCCCAGGCGGAAGCCCGCTTGGGCCCGGGCGCAGGGCCGGGGGCATCGTGCGCGATTTATCGATCGAAGCCATGTTGTGCCTGCCTCACCTCTTGCTCGACTTTGGAATTGAGCGTGCCCGCATCCGTGTGGACCGCGGCCGCCGCCGGTGCAATGGCGCGTTGAGTAGAGACAAGCCCCCCCTAGCGCGCCACAGAGGTTCATTGCTCGACGGCCACAAGTCGAGACCCGTCTCTTACTTTCTGCTTCCGCTCCTTCGAACGGATCAAGATTCGGCTTTTCCGAACTAAATCACAGCGCGGAAGCTCAAAAGACCGCACGTTGCGGCATAACGGGCGGTCGAGCGTGTGGGAGCCGGCGATCGCCGGGCGCCGTGAGGTGTTCAGCCGGGGGCGGAGGTGTTCAGCCGGGAGCGTCCCTGGCGACTCGCGACCAGAAGCGCACCCACTCGCGCTCGTGCCCGATCCCTGCCTCGAGCGCCCAGCGCCAGCCATCCGGCGCGTCCGGCAGGTTCTCGCGGAGCTCCAAATACACGCGAAGCCGCCTGCGGTGGGCGTGCAGCTGCGCGCCCGCGAGCCGCGCCGGATCGCCCCCGAAAAAGAGCTTGAGCGTGGCCGCATCGCGAATTTCTTCGTAGTCTTCTGTCGGCTCGTCGCGCCAGGCCGCGAGCTCGCGCTCGCCGGGCTTGGTGAGTCGATAGATTCGTCTGCGCCGCCCGCCGTCCTCGCGCTGCTCGGACAACAGCCCGGCTGTGGCGAGCCGCTCGCACTCGGTATACAGCTGCGTGTGTGGCACCGCCCAGAAGTTGAACGTGCTGACCTGGGCCAGGCGCTTGAGGTCGTACGGCGTCGCCGGCTGGATCTGCTCGAGCAGTCCAAGCACGATGTACGAGGTCTCGGTCAGACGCGGGCTTGACACGGCCGCCAGGCTAGCGTAGGGTCCATATCGTTCGGTCCGAACGATACCGGAGGAATGGTTATGAGCGTAACGACACAGCCCACGACAGGATGGGAGCTCGGCCTCTCGACACTGGATGACGAGGTGACCGTCGACGAGCTGCCGCTGAGCGGCGAGCTCCCCGCCTGGCTCGGGGGATCGCTGCTGCGCACCGGCCCGGCCAAGTTCGAGGTCGGCCAACAGCGGATGCGCCACTGGTTTGACGGCCTCGCGATGCTGCACCGGTTCACGGTCGGCCACGGCCGCGTGTCCTACGGCAACCGCTTCCTTGAAAGCCGCTCTTACAAGGCCGCACGCGACCAGGGCCGGATTGCCTTCGGCGAGTTCGCGACCGATCCGTGTCGCTCGCTGTTCAAACGCGTTCAGACCCTGTTCTCGAGCGACGCGCTGCCCGACAACGCGAACGTGAACCTGGTAAAGCTCGGGGAGCGTTTCATCGCCATGACCGAGACTCCGTTGCCGGTCCAGTTCGACGGGCGAACGCTGGAGACCGCCGGCGTGCGCCCGTACCGGACCCCGGGCGAGCTCACCACCGCGCACCCGCACATGCAGCGCGAGAACGGCGCGATGCTCAACTATGCGGCCAAGCTCGGGCCACGCAGCAGCTACCGCTTCTTCGAAGTCGGCGCCCACGCAACCGATCCGCGGCTGCTCGCATCGCTCGACGTCAGGGAGCCGGCCTATATGCACTCCTTCGGATTGACCGTGCGCTGGTTCGTGCTGGTTGAGTTTCCCTACGTCGTCAATCCGCTGGCGCTCGCGCTGTCCGGTCGTCCTTACATCGAGAACTACCGCTGGAAGCCCGAGCGGGGCACGCGCTTTACGCTCGTCGATCGAGCCACCGGAGCTGTAGGCGCCCGCTTTCGAACGGATCCCTGCTTCGCGTTCCACCACGTAAACGCCTACGACGACGGCGAGGAGGCGGTGGTCAACCTGTGCGCGTATCCCGATCCGAGCATCGTCGAGGACCTTTACCTCGACCGCCTCCGAGCGGGAAAGCCGATCTCGCCCGCAGCGCTGACGCGGTTTCGCCTGCGCCCGGGCGACGGGTCGGTCAGCAGTCAACGCCTGGCGGATGAGGATCTAGAGCTGCCCCGGATCAACTATCCCCGCTGTAACGAGCGCCCCTACCGCTACGTCTGGGGAACCGGCACCGGCCCCGAGGGGTGGATCGAGCAGATTCGCAAGATCGACACCGCGGGGGATGAGCCGCTGTCCTGGTCCGAGCCGGGCTGCTATCCCGGCGAGCCCGTATTCGTGGCCCGCCCTGGCGCCGAGCGCGAGGACGACGGAGCCCTGCTCTCGGTGGTGCTCGACGCTGACGCGCGGACCTCCTTCCTGCTCGTGCTCGACGCCGCAGACCTGTCGGAGCTGGCGCGCGCTCACGCGCCCCATCACATCCCGTTCAGCTTCCACGGACAGTTCGCACGCGAGTGAGGCGCGGGCGGCGCTCTGGGGGCCCCGGCGGGCGGCGTCGGCCCTCCTGGCGGTGAGGCGCCCAGGCGTTGCGGCAAGGTGGCGGCACGAGTCCCGTCGCATCGGGCAAGCGCTTGTTGCTGCCGGGCGACCCGGTAGCGCTCGCATGGCGGGCACGCGCTCGTGCATGTGCCCGCCCTGTGCCGCAGTCTGGGCAGCTCCTGATGCAGTTGCCCGCACGTGATGAGCATCGTGCGTGCAGTTGCGCGAGCGCCGCGGCGCCACGCGACTGCGCGTGCGCTCGCGCCACCGTGGCTCTACACAGCCAAGATCGCGACCTGGGCCCATGCAGCTGCGCCCTTCGGCACAGCTCGTCCCGCGAGCGTGTGACCTGCCCCGGCGCCGGCCGCTAGGCTCGGATCCTCCTACTTCACGACCCCGTGTGACCCGGCCCATGCCGGCAAAGCCCGCGTATTCCGGGCACTGACAGCGGCCCCCCGCGAACAGCGCAGCACTTCCAGATCGGGACCCTGGTCGAGGCGCGGAGCGCATCGGCGAGCCCGGCGTCGCACGAGCGAGCTCGCATGAATGGCCGCAGCGCTCGAGCCGGCGATCGAGCGACGAGCCACCACCGACTGCCGTTGTCGCGGCTAGGCTCGCAACCGAAGCGCCACGCTCCTCGCACACGGATCATTTCGCGCCAACTTTTCTCAGCGGGCTGCCCGCCGCGGCCACGCTTCCGAGACCCCTTAAGGGGCTCTCGGACTGACGCCGCGACGCGCCGGAGCTCACGCGTGGCCTCTTGACGGCCATGCCGGCACGTCCTACAAGCACGGTCCAGTACGTCAGCGCGGACGCCCACCATCGGACAGGAGAATCGATGACCAGCTCAGCCCCCAGCTCCCCCGCTCCGGACAAGGACAGCACCCGATCCCGGCTCCGTGCAACGCACGAGCCTCGAGCGCATTCGCCGCGTCGGCGCGGCCGCGGCACGCGCCGGCAATCCAGCGCACAGACAGCGTCCGCGCGACGATCAGAGCGGGATAGCGAATGTCTGGCTCGCTACCGCGACTCGACTGGCAGCCTGCGTGAGCTGATCGCCCGGCGAGGCGCCGCCGGCAGCATGCTCGTGATGGATCGCGACGCCGCCACCCGCCGAGACCGGCGGCTCGTGGCCCATCTCGGCGCCGACGAGCCGCAGGAGAACGCGACGCTCGTGTGCGATCGCTATGTCAGGGATGCTCATCGAGGCCGCTGCCGGCGCGTGACCGCGTGCGACCTCGCCGGCGATCCCTACGCGAACGAAGCGAGCGCAACGACGGTCAGCGCCGCCCGCGTCCACGCCAGCGAGCTGGACGACCCTCACAACGCTGGGCTCTATCGCCTGGATCTCGTGCCCGCCGGGTCGATCCGGGCGCTGCGCTGGCGCGCGCATGCTCCTCGTCCTGGGGTGGCGGAGCCGCGGCCGGTGAGCCTGCGCCAGGTTGTCGGCGCCGTCGAAAGCTACGAGCCGGCATGCGAGCTGACGCTCGGCGCGCTCGCCCTGTATGGCCGCGATCCGCGGATATCGATCGGGGTGCTACGCAGCGAGCACGCCCGCCTGCGCGCCAGCCCGATCGTGCTCAACCGCCGGCTGCGCGAGGTCGTGCTCGCGGCCGTCGATCTGGATGGAGTCAGCATGAGCGAGATCGCGCTTCGGTGCGGGCGCATCAAGCGCGACGGCAACGGCAACGCGAGTGGCGAGACGAGCTGGCTGGCGCGTCGGATCGGGCTGGTTCCCGAGAGCGGCGCCACGCGGCCGACGCCGTGGATGCACAGCGACGTCCTTGGCCTGATCGCCCGTGCCGGGCTCGGCATCAGCCCGCGCGAGGTGGAGCTCGAATGATGAGTCGCCCCTCGCGCAGCATCGATGCATCGGACGAGCCAGCGGCTGCAAGCTGGAGTGCCGCGGAAGGCTCGGCGCGCCCTGTCAGCGCGAGCGCCTCGACGCTGCTCTACGGCGCGCGGGTTCTCCTCGTTGAGGCGGACATCGAGATTGCGAATGCGGTCGTCGAGCAGCTGCGTGCGGACGGCTGCCAGGTTGAGGTTGCTCGCACAGCGGAGCACGCGCGCGTCCTGGCCGGGAGCCGACCCCGACAGTTGTTCCTCATCGGCGGCCTCGATCCGGAGCATTGCGCGATCGAGCTGCTGAGCGAGATCCGCCGCGAAGAGCGAACGCGCGCCGGCTCGGTGTCGGCGCCGGTGATCGTCCTTGGAGCCCGCGCGCACGAGCTCGACATGCTTCGCGCCTTCGAAGCCGGTGCCGATGACTTCATGGCTCTCCCTGCAAGCTATCTCGAGCTGCGAGCACGCGTCCGAGCGCTGCTGCGCCGGACCGACCGCGGCGCCGGGCGGACAGCTCTGGTCGAGATCGGCCCGCTCGCCATCGACCGCCGTCGCCGAGCGGTGAGCTTGCACGATCGGCGTGTCAACCTGCGCCGCATGGAGTTCGAGCTGCTGTTGCATCTTGCAGCCGACCCGGAGCGGGTGTTTGCCAAGCACGAGCTTCTGCAAGCAGTCTGGGGGTACCGCTCGAGCGGTTCGACGCGCACGCTCGACAGCCACGCCAGCCGGCTGCGCCGCAAGCTGGAGCACGAGAGCGGCCTGCGCTGGGTCATCAACGTTTGGGGCGTGGGCTACCGCCTGCGCTGAGGCGAAACCAACCAGGCCGGCGCCACGCCGGCTGAATCCACGAGGCCGGCGTCAAACCCGGCTCAAACCCGAAGGGCCGGCATAACGCCGGCCCTTTTTGCATGAAAGGAGCGGCACATGCCGTCATCTCGCTATACCTCCGAACAGGCGCCATGGCCGGCGATCAATCCGCTGGCACCCGCCGAACAGCTCGGGCACTGGCTCCTCACGACAACGACCCACGTCGCGCTTGGGCTCGTGATCGGTTTCGTGCTGGCGCGCCAGATGCGTGCGATACACCTGCGGTGGACGTGGGCGGCCGTCGCACTGGCCGTCGTGTTGATCGCGCGACCGCTATTCGGACCCTATGCCCTGACCGGCGCCTCGGCGGCGCTCTGCGCGGCGGTGCGTGGGCGGCGCTGGCACCGAGAAGACATCGAGGCCGGGGCCGACCTGGCGGAGATCGCCGGCCAGCGGCGGGGTCCGCTCGACTCACTGCGGTCGCTCGTTCACGCGATCGAGCGACAACCGAGCACGCTTTCGCCGGCAAGGCGGCTCCCCGATCTCGGCTGGCTTCGCAACCTGAGTGGACTCGATCGCTGTGGGCTCCGGGGGGGAGATCGGTTCGGTCCACGCGACGGACTCGGCGGAAATGGGCCCAACGGAAACGGGCTCGACGGAAGCGCCCCCAACATCAAAGATGGGCGCAAAGGCTCCGAGCTGAGCAATGCGCTTCGCGATGGGCGCCTGATCGTCGGCCACGAGCCGGGCGGCCAGGCGGTCTCGATCCCGCTCGGCGGCAACCGGGGTGGCCGGCACACCCTGGTGGTGGGCGCGACCGGCTCGGGCAAGACGGTCACCGCGACCTGGGTCGCGACGCAGGCAGTGCAGGCCGGCATGAGCGTGATCGTCGTCGACCCGAAGGGCGATCGGGGCATGCGCGAAGAGCTCACTCACGCTGCTCATGTGGGCGTCAGGCCGATGATCCGGTGGACGCCCGACGGCCCGTCGGTCTACAACCCGTTCGCGCGCGGCACCGACAGCGAGATCGCCGACAAGGCGCTCGCCGGCGAGCGGTTCACCGAGCCCCACTACCTGCGCCAGGCCCAGCGCTACCTGGGCCACGAGGTGCGCGCGCTACACGTGGCGGGCCTCGAGGTGAGCCTGAGCGCGCTGGTCGAGTACCTGGCGCCCACACGCTTGGAGCTGCTCGCGAGAGGCCTCCCCGAGCCGCTTGCCAACAGGACGCACCAGTATCTCGACTCATTGACGTCCCGTCAGCAGAGCGATCTCTCGGGGGTGCGCGACCGGCTCTCGATACTGGCGGAGTCGGATTTCGCGACGTGGCTGGATCCAAACGCGGGCGGAGCCGGCTCGTTCGACCTGCTGCAGGCAATCCGCAACCGGGCGATCGTGTACTTCGAGCTGCAGTCCGACAGCCGGCCGCTGCTGGCGCAGATGCTCGGCGTGGCGATCGTCATCGATCTGCAGACCGCCGTTGCGGCGCTGCAGCGAACCCCGACGTCCGCGCTCGTGGTGATCGACGAGTTCTCGGCAATCGCGGCGGAGCAAGTGACCCGCCTGTTCGCGCGAGCGCGCGCAGCGGGCGTGAATCTGCTGCTCGGCACGCAGGAGCTCTCAGACCTGCGTCTGGCGGGCCGCGAGACGATCCTCGACCAGGTACTCGGCAATCTCGCTTCGCTGATCTCCCATCGCCAGGTCGTGCCGGAGTCCGCTGAGCTGGTCTCGCGCCTGGCGGGCAGTCACGGGGTCTGGCGGACAACGCAGGGCAGCGACGGTCGCTGGACGCGAACGCGTGTCAGCGCCCCGCTGCTACCGGCGGCGTCGGTGCGCAACCTTCCGGACGGGTACGCCGCGGTGATCGAGCTCACCGGCGACCGGCCGGTGCGCGTAGCGCGCATGCTCTGTGCCGGGGCGACGTTGCCGGCACGAGCGCTGCGCACGGCGTGGGGGCGCACACGCGCGCGCGGCGCCATCGCACGGGCCTTGGCTTCGCGGCGCTGACGCGTTCGGACCGAGGCGGACGCGAGCGCGATCGCGGCGCAGGCAATGAGCCGGCCGCGATTGCGCTCGGTTCCTGTTCAACCAAAGCAAGGAGTAGATCTCATGACACGGCAGGAAGAAATCTCGTCGTCTGGGCGGCAGAGCAGCAAGACTGCGCCAGGGCGCCGTCAAAAATCGCCGTCGGTCGGGCAGCGGGCAAGGGTAGCCGGCCAGCAGAGAGGGGTCCCGGGCCAGCAGAGAGGGGTCCCGGGCCAGCAGAGAGGGGTCCCGGGCCAGCAGAGAGGGGTCCCGGGCCAGCAGAGAGGGGTCCCGGGCCAGCAGAGAGGGGTCCCGGGCCAGCAGAGAGGGGTCCCGGGCCAGCAGCGAAGCGTCCCCGGCCAACAGCGAAGGGCCGTCACACCGGAGCAGAGCGAGACGCTGCGATGGATCGGATCGCTGGGCGGCGCAAGCGCCGAGGCGCTCGCCTACCGCCTGGATATCAGCCTCGCCTCGGCCCGGGGTCGCCTGTCGGTCGCGCGGCGCAACGGCTGGATCGCCTCCAGCCGACCCCTGGCCGGTCGTCCCGCGCTGTACACGGCCACGGCATCGGGCCTGCGGGCCGGTGGCGCGCGCGGGGTCGAGCCGGCTTGCGTGAGCGCCGCCGGCGCAGCCCACCTGCTTGCGTGCGCCCATGTCGCGGCCGCGCTGGAGCGCTGCTACCCGGAACACCGGGTCCTCGGCGAGCGCGAGCTGCGCCATCACGAACGCGAGCACGGCCACCGATGCGCCTGCGCCGAGCTCGGAGTCGGCGCGCACGGGGATCGCCAGCTGCATCGCTGCGACCTCGTGCTCTGGCCGAACGCCGACCCGGGGACGATGCCGGTTGCGGTCGAGGTCGAGCTGACCACCAAGGCGCCGGTCCGACTGGCGGCCATCTGCCGCGCTTGGGCTCGCAGCCGTGAGATCGCGGGCGTCCTGTACCTGGCCCCGCGGAACGTCGCGCGCGCGCTGCGGCGCGCGGTCGACCGCGCACAGGCTCAGGAGCGCATAGTGATCGTGGGACTGGAGACGCTGCCATGGCCGCGCGAGCTCGAAGACGGGCTGATCGAGAGTTTCGTCCCAAGCGATCTCTAGCTTGCCTGTTGGGGGAGCAACAGCGAATACGGAGCAGAACATGTCTATCTTCACGATCAACAGGGTGGTACTGGTCGGACGTCTCACTCGCGACCCCGAGCTGCGCGCGCTGCCCTCCGGCACCAATGTGTGCGGGATGCGCATCGCTTGCAGCTCGAGCCGCAAGGACGCCGATGGCGAGTACCACGAGCGGCCTAACTTCTTCGACGTGGACGTCTTTGGCGGTCACGCCGACAGCGTCAGCCGCTATATGCGCAAGGGCAGCCGCGTGGCGATCGACGGGCGCCTCGAGTGGCGCGAGTGGGAAACCGCCGAGCAGCAGAAACGTCAGGCGGTCAGCATCGTCGCCGACACGGTCCAGTTTCTGGACAGTCCCGGCGGTCGCTCCGAGGCCGGGGAGGACGGTGACGGCGAGCTTGCCGGCGTTGGGGCGGGCTCGGACGGCGACGATCTCGTCTTCTAGCTCGCCGAGGCCGGCGTGCCTGCCTCTCACTGGCGGCGGCCGACCCGGCTCGGACGGCTTGGTGGCGTCGGGCGGCGGGGACGCACGAGCAGTGCGTCTCTTGCACGCCTGACGCCTGTCGTGTCGCCTGCGCTCTCGCGCGAGCGCCAAGGGGTCTTGTCGCGTTTAAGAGTCCCCAACAAAATGCGTTCACGTCCGGATGCGGCCCTGGGCACGGCGCGGGCCTTTGTCCTCGGATCGCGCCGTAGTGCTACTACTGCCACGATCCTGCGTCCGCGACCCGCTTGACCCATGATCCGCCCCGGCTGCACCCGCATATTTTGTTGGGAACTCTAAAGGGCCCACGACGCTGGGCTCGCGCCCCGATCGGCATGGACACTGCGCCGGCCCAAGCGGCGATCACGCCCGCCCCAGCGACGATGCGAGCTATGCGGGGTGCGCGTAAACTGGCGCGCCGTGGTCGCCCGCCGGCGACCGGAACATCGACTCCTATAGGGAGCTCACGTTCGGTGCCAGTCAACGCCAAAGCGATCGGCAAGCAGTACGAGCCCACCATCTACGCCGTCGGCAGGGAGAAGATCAAGGAGTACGCGCGTGCGGTGGGCGAGACCAATCCCGTGCATCTCGACGTGCAGGCCGCGCGTGACGCCGGCTATGCCGACGTGGTCGCGCCGCCGATGTTCGCGGTCGTCTACAGCGCGCCGTCGGTGGGGCCGCCGATCTTCGATCCCGACCTCGAAATCAACTTCGTCATGATGGTTCATGGGGGCCAGCAGTTCGAGTGGGGGGCGCCGGTCGTGGCGGGCGATGAGATAACGACCACAGCCAGCGTCAAGGACATCTCCGAACGCGATGGCCGTGGCTATTACGTGTTCGAGTCGGTCTCCAACAATCAGCGCGGCGAGCAGGTCTGTCGCGGGACATGGAATCAGATCGTGCGAGGAGTGTGACGAGATGGTCGAGCAAGCGAAGATCCCGCAGCAGGTCGGCGCGGAGATCCCGGCGGTCAGGGTTACGCCCGACAAGTACCTGACGGTCCGCTACGCGGGCGCTTCGGGCGATTTCAACCCGATTCACATCGATGACGAGTTCGCGCGGGCAGTGGGATTGCCGGGTCGGATCCTGCACGGGCTCTGGACGATGGCGCAGGTGGCACGCGCGCAGACCGAGGCCGCGGGCGGGCCCGAGCACCTCAAGCGGCTGTCCGTGCAGTTTCGCGGCATGGGCGTGCCCGAGCAGGAGGTGCTCGTTACGGGAACCGTGCGCGAGATCCGCGATGGTCGCGTGCTGATCGACACCGTCGCCGAGCAGGCCGACAAGCAGATCGTGCGCAACGCCGAGGCCGAAATCGAGCTGGCCTGAGGGCCCTGCCAGACGGACTCCCCTGACGCGGTCAGACGGGGCCCCCCGGTGGGTCCGACGCGGGCTCATAGAATCTAGGCATGCTGAGCGTCCGACAGGAGCTGATCCTGGGCACGGTAGTCGAGCACTACCTGCGCACAGGCCAGCCCGTTGCATCGAAGACGATCGCGGCCGACCCGGCGCTGGACTGCCGCGCCTCGACGGTGCGCAACGAGCTCGCCCTGCTCGAGGAGCAGGGGCTGCTCGCGCACCCTCACGTGTCCGCCGGTCGCCTACCGACCGATGCCGGACAGCGGTACGTGGTCGACCGGATGCTCACCTCGGGCCAAGGACTGGAGCCCGCGCGCCAGGTCACGCGCAGGCTGGAGCTCTCGCTGATCAGACGCGAAGTCGACGAGGCCGTGCGCGCCACCACCGAGACGCTCTCGCAGGTGACGAATCTGCTGGCCATCGCGTCCGCGCCGACGGTCGACAGCGCCGCGATCAAGCACGTCGAGGTACTGGCGCTGCAGCCGAACGTCGTGGTGGTGGTGATCATCACCTCGACGGGCGGCGTCTCCAAGATGCTGCTCAGCTTCGATCGGCCCGTCGATCCTGGGCTCGTGGCCTGGGCGGGGGAGTACCTGAACGAGCGGCTCGCCGGGATTGCGCTCGGGGCGCGCATGCTGCACGGACGGCTGATCGACGCGGGCCTGCCGGACACCGAGCTGAACTTCCTGCGGCGCCTGGAACCGGCTTTCGTCGAGATCGAGAGCGAAGACGAGGATGCGCTCTTCGTCGAGGGCACCTCGCGGCTGTTTGCGACCGGAATGATCGAAGACTCCGGCCAGATCAACGAGCTGATGGGCCTGCTCGAGCGCCGAGTGGTGCTGCTGCACGTGCTGCGCGCCGCCCTCAGCGCCGACGGCCTGTATGTGCGGATCGGCCGTGAGAACGAGATTCAGGCGATGCACTCGCTCGGGGTCGTGGCAACGGGCTACGGCGTGGCGAAGCGCAAGCTCGGGGCTGTGTCGGTGATCGGGCCGGTGCGGATGGACTACGCGGAGGCGATCGTAACCGTGCGCGAGGCTGCGCACGAGCTGTCGCGGTTCGTCGAGACCGCGTACTCGGAGCGGTGAGGGCGCGATGAGCCGGACCTCGATGCCACGCGATCCCTATGAGGTGCTCGGCTTGGAGCGGGACGCTTCGGCCCAGCAGATCAAGAAAGCGTTCAGAGCGCTCGCGCGCGAGCTGCATCCGGATGTCAACGCGCACGATCCGCGCGCGGAGGAGAAGTTCAAGGAGGCCGCCGAGGCCTACGAGATCCTGTCCGACGAGGAGCGCCGAGCCACTTATGACCGCTACGGCCACGAAGGCCTGCGCTCCGGAGGATACGCGCCGAACTTCGACGCGTTCGGCTCGATCGGAGATCTGTTCGAGGCGTTCTTCGGCGGCGCCAGCCCGTTTGCCACGCGCGGCGGCCAGATGCGAGGCGAAGACGCGGCCGCGGCGGTCGAGATATCGCTCATTCAGGCGGCACAGGGCGTGCAGGTCACGATCGAGGTGGAGGTTGCCGAGCGCTGCGAGCACTGTCACGGCAACGGAGCCGAGCCCGGCACGCCGATCGAGACCTGCGAACGCTGCGGCGGCAGCGGTCAGCTGCAGGCGATCACGCGCACGCCGTTCGGCCAGATGGTGCGCACCGTCGCCTGCGATACGTGTGAAGGAGACGGACGCGTGGCCAAACAGCCGTGCGCCGAGTGCCACGGTCGCGGCCGACGCGTGGCGCGGCGCGAGGTCGCTGTCGATGTGCCCGCGGGGATCGCCGACGGCCAGCGGATCAGGCTCGGCGGACAGGGGCACGCCGGGGAGTCGGGCGCTCAATCCGGGGATCTTTACGTGCTGGTGAGCGTGCGCGAAGACGAGCGCTTCGTGCGCGAAGGTGAGGACTTGATCACGGCGCTGGACGTGCCAGCCCCGCTCGCGGCGCTAGGAGCGACCCTGCAGGTGCCAACGCTCGAGGCCCCGAGCACGGTGGACATACCGGCAGGCTCACAGCCCGGCGAGGTGATCACGTTGCGCGGGCTGGGGATGCCCTCGCTGCGCTTGCGCCGCAAGGGCGACCTCAAGGTGGTCATAAACGTCGTGGTC
The DNA here is from genome assembly GCA_963713895.1 of uncultured Solirubrobacterales bacterium. GTDB lineage: Bacteria > Actinomycetota > Thermoleophilia > Solirubrobacterales > Solirubrobacteraceae > Palsa-744. Next base: position 1,482,783 of record OY970210.1, read on the forward strand.
CCCAGACGACTGACCGAGGAGCAGCGTGAGCTGATCGGGCGCTTGCAGGAGACGCTCACCGAGGAGAACCTGCGTGCGGATGAGTCGCTGCTGGGAAAGCTCAGGCGCGCCCTTCGCGGCCACTCGGCGTGATCCGCCTGGCGCTCCGCGTCAAGAGCGCCGACGCCGAGATCGTGCTGGCCGAGCTGCTCGAGCTCGCGCCGGGCGGGGTTGAAGAGGCCTCGCCGGCGCCCGGGCTGGTCGAGTTCGCGGTGTACGGATCGCCCGGAGAGCTGCCACAGCTGCCGGCGGTCCGGGCCGCCGTGGGCGACGCGCTGGTCGAGGTATCGAGCAGCGTGCTCGCCGACGACTGGGCCGAGCGCTGGAGGCGCTTTCACAAGCCGGTTACGATCGACTCGCCCTTACCGGGGCGGGTGCCGTCGCTATACGTGCGGCCGCCGTGGGAGCCGTCCAGCGGACGCGACGGCACGCTCGAGATCACGATCGATCCAGGCCGGGCGTTCGGCACGGGCTCGCATGCAACGACCAGGCTGTGCCTGGAGCTGTTGCTGGAGCTGACGGCGGAGTGGACGGGGCGAGCCACGCCCGCGCCTCGCGGGACTCCGAATCCAGTGGTCGATCTCGGCACGGGCTCGGGCGTGCTCGCGATAGCCGCGTCGCGGCTCGGCTACCGGCCGGTATGGGCGCTCGACAACGACCCCGACAGCGTGACGGCGGCGAGCGAGAACGCGCAGGTCAACGGCGCCGAGATTCAGGCACGCCTGTTCGACCTGCGCCATGAGCCGCTCCCGCGCCCGCGCGCCGTGGTCATGCTTGCCAACCTCGTGCGGCCGCTGCTGCTGCAGCTGGCGTCAGCCCTGGGCAGGCGTCCCCCCGAGCACCTGATCGCAGGCGGGCTGCTGGTCGCAGAGCTCGACGAGGTCAGCGGTGCGTTCGCGCGCGCCGGCCTGTGCGAGCGCGCGCGCAGTCGCCGCGGCGACTGGGGAGCGCTGTGGCTGCGGGCATGAACGCCGAGCGCCCTGCGATCGCGTCTCGCCGTGCGATCGTGTCCGACCGGTCAGGTCCTCACGCCGAGGCCGGCTGCGCGCCGGGGTCGCGCTCCTCGGTGGCGGCGCGCACGATGGCGCGGTAGACGAGGTCGATCGCGGGGCGGACGCCCTCGGGGCTCCGTATCAGGCTTGCGGCGGCGGCAAAGGCTGCTCCGATCGTCTCGAGCGCGTCGCCGACGTCGGCGGGCTCGGGATCGCGGCACGCCGCGAGCGCCATGTCGAGCATCGCCGCCGCCTGCTCGGGAATGCCGGCGAACAGGGCGGGGCCGGTGAGGCTGCCGTATCCGTAGGCGCGGGCCAGGCGCCCGGAGAGCGTGATCAAGGGACCCCTTCGCGGTGGCGTGGGCGGAGGTAGGCCTTCGCCGTCGAGCAAGCCGGCCATGGTTCCACCGAGCATCGCGCGGGTCGCCTGCTCGTCGAGCCCGGCCTGGGCCGCGACGCGCAGGGCGAGATAAAGCGTGGTGGCGGGCAGCCCGTAGGGCGGATCGGACGCGAACACGATGCGCTCGGCGGGCGCGCGGGCGAACAGCTCGATCACGTCGAGCGGGAAGAAGCAGGAGATGTCGTAGAGCACGCCGGGATGGTCGGCCAGGCGCGTGGTGAGAATGCCCTGGTCGCAGATCGCGCCGTGGGCGAGGATCAGCACCACGCCGGGGTGGCTCAGGGCAAGGTCGACCAGCCCGTCGGCCAGCGGCGGCAGGCCGCGCCCCGCGTGGATCAGGATCGGCACTCGCGCGCGTTCGGCCAGGGCAAAGATCTCGCGCATCTCCTCGCCGTCGAACCCGAAGTCCTGGGCGCGTGGGTGCAGCTTGATGCCCCGCGCGCCAGCCGCAAGGCAGCGTTCGCCCTCGGCGACCGGAGCTTCGGCGGGGTCGAGCCGGCAGAACGAGGTCAGCCGGCCGTCGCTTTCCTGCGCCCAGGCCATGACTCGGTCGTTGGGCACGCGGTAGCCCGGCCGGCGCTCGGGGTCGTGCAGCGGGAACACGCACGCCCGTCGCGCGCCGGCGGCGTCGAGCTGGGCGAGCAGCTGCTCGGGCGTGAGCGAGCGCCCGTCCTCGTCGAGGCCCAGATGGGTGTGGGCGTCGATCACTTCGGCGTCAGCCGGCCGCAGGCGGGCGACTTCGTCGAGAAACGGCGCGAGCGCACTGGCATACAGGGACTCGTTCACAGACGCGCACCCTAGCGGGACCGGCCGCCGCGGTCGGACACGCCTTCACAGATACTGCCCATCAGATTCCCGCTGAGCGCGTATCCTGAGCGAGGATGGCGGTAGCGGAGGAGATCAAAACCGATCTGCACGGTGCCATGCGTGCGGGCGAGAAGGAGCGTGTCGGCGCCCTGCGGATGTTGCTGTCGGAGCTGCAGAAGTCGGCGAAGGAGGGCTCGGACGACGAGCTCGCGGTGCTGCGGCGCGAGCGCAAGCGGCGCCTGGAAGCGGCGAAGGCCTACCGCGACGGCGGACGGCCCGATCTGGCCGACGGCGAGGAGGCCGAGGCAAAGCTGATCACGGGCTACCTGCCGGCCGAGCTGTCCGACGAGGAGCTGCGCGAGATCGTGCGGCGCGCCGTGCTCGACAGCGGAGCCGAGTCGGCCAAGGACATGGGACGCGCGATGGGCAAGGCGATGGCGGCCGTCAACGGACGCGCCGACGGAGGACGCGTTTCGGGCTTCGTCAAGGCGGAGTTGATGTCGTGAGTCTGACTCACGACGCTAGAGCGATGAACGGCGGATGAGGACCCAGCTCGAGCTGCCCAACGACGTCGCCGCCGAGCTGGCGGGCAGCCAGGACACGGTCCTCCGCGCGCTCGAGGCGCATCTGCAGTGCAAGGTGTTCCTGCGCGGCAATCTCGTCACGTTCGACGGCGAGGAAGGCGAGACCCGAACCGGCGAGCGGGTCGTGCGCGAGCTGTCCGAGCTGATCTCTCGCGGCCATCAGATCGGCCCGGGCACGATCGCGGCGGTCACCGGGGCGCTGGACGCGCACGAGTCGCCGGCGCGAGTCCTCGAGGACGTCGTGTGGCGCTATCGCAGCCGCCAGATCGCGCCGAAGACCGTCAACCAGAAGCGCTACGTCAACTCAATCCGCGAGAGCACCGTCACCTTCGGCGTCGGACCGGCCGGCACCGGCAAGACCTTCCTCGCGGTCGCCATGGCTGCGGCCGCTCTCTCCAGGCACGAGGTCAACCGCATCATCCTCACGCGCCCGGCCGTCGAGGCCGGCGAGCGGCTCGGCTTTCTGCCGGGTGACCTGATGGCCAAGGTCAACCCGTACCTGCGTCCGCTGTTCGACGCCCTGCACGACATGCTGGACCCCGAGAAGGTCTCCCAGCACCTCGAGCGCGGGGTCATCGAGATCGCCCCGCTGGCTTTTATGCGCGGCCGCACGTTGAATGATTCGTTCGTGATCCTCGACGAGGCGCAGAACACGACGCCCGAGCAGATGAAGATGTTTCTCACGCGTCTGGGCTTTGGCTCGAGGATGGTCGTCACCGGAGACATCACTCAGGTGGATCTACCCCGCGAGCAGCAGTCCGGCCTGATCGTCGTCGGCGACGTGCTGGGCGCGGTCGAGGACATCGAGTTCGTCAGGTTCGGCGGCGAGGACGTCGTCAGGCACAGGCTGGTGCAGCGGATCGTCGAGGCGTACGACGAGCATGCCCAGCGCGACGCTTCCGATGCGTCACAGGCGCGCAGCCTCGACGGCTGGGTGGGGCAGCGCCGCGCCGACCGGCGCCGTGCGTGAGGCCCGCCCGGCCATGATCGAGGTCGAGGTGTTCGGCGCGCAGTCGCTTCGGCACGGCCCGAGCCCCGCGGAGGTGCGTGGCCTATGCCGGCTCGCGGCGAGCGCGCTGGGGGCGCGCGACGGGCATCTCGCGGTCGAGTTCGTCAACGCCCGGCGCATGGCCGAGCTCAACGCCCGGCACCGCGGCAAACCCGAGCCAACCGATGTCCTGTCGTTCCCGATCGACGGGGCGTTGGATGGACTGGCTCCGAGTGAGCGCCTGCGGTCTGAGGCAGCGTTGGACCGAGCGGTTCCGCGCGAGCTCGGGGACGTGCTGATCTGCCCCGAGCACACGACCGACGCCCGCGAGGCCGTGGTGCATGGCGTGCTGCATCTGCTCGGCATGGACCACGAGCTCGACGATGGCGAGATGCTCGCGCTGCAGGCTGAGCTGCTCGCGAGATTGAAGCCTTGACGCGCAGCGGCTTCGTCGCCGTCGTGGGCCGGCCGAACGTGGGCAAGTCGACGCTCGTGAACGCCGTGGTGGGGGAGAAGGTAGCGATCATCTCCGATCGTCCGCAGACGACGCGCCGGGCGATCCGCGGGGTGCGCATGCACGGGGACAGCCAACTCGTGCTGGTGGACCTGCCTGGTGTCCAACGTCCGCGCGATGCGCTCACCCAGCGGATGGCCAAGCGGGTCGGCCACGAGCTCGAGGTCGCCGATGCGGCGCTGCTGGTTCTCAACGGCGAGCAGGGGATCGGCCCCGGCGATCGTTTCATCGCGGCGAGCCTCGAGGACGCCGCCGCGGGCGCCACGGTGGCGGTCAACAAGATCGATCGCCTCGGCAAGGCGGCGACGGCCTCGGCGCTGGCGGCGGCCGCCGAGCTGGGCGTGGACGGCGAGATCTTCCCGATCTCAGCACGCAGCGGGGCCGGCGTGGAGGCGCTCGTCGCGCACCTGACGCGGCTGCTGCCGGAGGCGCCGCTGATGTTCGAGCCCGACCAGCGCTCCGATCAGCCGCGCGAGCTGCTGCTGGCGGAGCTCGTGCGCGAGGCGGTTGTCAGGCGCACCTTTCACGAGCTGCCCCACGCGGTCAACGTGGTCGTCGAAGAGCTCGAACGCCCGCGCGCCGGACTGGCGCGCGTGCGGGCCCTGATCTGGGTGGAGAGCGAGTCGCAGAAGGGGATCGTCGTCGGCGCGAAGGGACGCATGATCAAGGCGATTGGGATCGGCGCTCGGCGCGAACTCGAGCGCGAGCTCGGCTGTCAGGTGCATCTCGAGCTGTCGGTGCGCGTGCGCCGCGACTGGCGCGGAGACGACGCGCTGCTCGATCGACTCGGCATCGTGTGATGGGGAACGCTCATCTTCAATGCCATGTGCGGAGGCGCAGCCGCCTCACAGGTGCTTCACGAGCCGCTCGCCGATCCGGCGCACCGCGTCGAGGTCGAGCTCGGCCGCGAACACGAACGGGACGCTGAGCGCCGGCAGGCCCGCGCGACGTAGGCGCGCGATCTGGCGTTGCTGGGCGTGTGCGCGCTCGTGCACGGCCTGCGCGGCCCGCACGGCGGAGCGCACGGCTTGATCGTCGCCGTTCAGGCGCGCGATGCGCTCCAGCTCGCCGGCGGCGAACCGCCGCGGCAGCGTCGCGTTCACGATCGTCGCGCTCAGCTCGGATGCGAGCTGAGCCTGCAGCTCGGCCTTCAGCTCGAGCGTCTCGCCGACGGCCATCTCGCTCGCCTGTGTGACGGCCAGATAGCTCGTCTGCCGCGGGTCCTCGAGCAGCTCGCGAATCTTCTGCGCCTGGCCGAAGACGGGTCCGACGCGCGCGATCGCGCCGAACGTATGCGGCGAGCGCAGCAGACCCAGCGCGTGCCCGGTCGCCGGCGCGTCCAGCACGACCAGGTCATAGCGCCGCGCGCGCCTGCGCCAGCGCTCGGCCTGCGTGAGCTCCCAGATCTTGACCATGCTGAGGAGCTCCTTGGCTCCGGGAGCCGCCGCCGCGAAGTACTGAAACGTCCCGCTGGTCGCGAGGATGCGGCCTGGCACCCGACCGCCGAGCTTCTGCAGCCACTCGGACAGGGCACGGTCGGGATCGATCGTGAAGCTCCACAGGTTCTCGGCCAGCGCGCGCTCGCCTTCCGAGCCCGTCTCGGGCCGGTCTGCTTTCGCGGCCCGGTCGGCGTCGGGGGACGCGTGGGCATCGGGTGCGGTCTCAGCCTTGTCTTGCTCGTCGGCGCGCTCGAACAGCGCCGGCAGGTGACGCTGGTCGCCGAGCTCGACCACGACCGTGCGCCGGCCTTCCCGCGCCGCGGCCACGCCGAGCGCCGCCGCGACCGTGCTCTTGCCGACGCCGCCCTTGCCGGTGACGACCACCAGCCTGCGTTGCAACGGCGATGCCATGCTCGCCATGCAACCTACAATTCCACAGATGAGCGTCTCCGCCGACAGTCACATCGACGACGAGCTGGTCGTGTACGACGAGCGCGGGCTCGTGCCGTGCGTCGTGCAGGACTGGCGGACAGGTGAGGTCTTGACGCTCGCGTATATGAACGCCGATGCGCTTGCGCGCACGCGTGAGACGGGCGAGCTGCACCTCTACAGCCGCTCGCGCGAACAGCTGTGGCACAAGGGTGAAACGAGCGGCAACGTCCAGACGGTGCGCTCCCTGCGGCTGGACTGCGACGGCGATACCGTGCTCGCGCTGGTCGAGCCCGCCGGCCCGGCCTGCCACACCGGCGAGCGGAGCTGCTTTCACCGAGGCGAGCTGGAGCCGGGCGCGCCGCACGAGACGCTGCCGGCGCTCGAGCGCACGCTGCACGCGCGCGCCACCGAGCGGCCGGACGGCTCCTACACCGTCACGCTGCTCGACGATCCGCAGCGAGCGGGGGCGAAGGTGCAGGAGGAGGCCGAGGAGGTCGCGCGCGCGGCGCGCGAGGAGTCCGACGAGCGAGTCGACGAAGAGGCGGCCGATCTGCTCTATCACCTGCTGGTGCTGGTGCATGGTCGCGGCCGCGAGCTGGCCGACGCGGAGCGGGTCCTCGATGGCCGCCGCCGCTGAGACGCTGAGGGCGCCCGGCGCCGCGTCCGAGCTCGTGATCGAGCCCGGCCTGCAGCAGGCCGAGGCGTACGTGCGCGGGTCGCTGGCAGGGGCGTCAGCCGCGGAGGCGTGCAACCTGATCGCGCTTCGTCACAGCTTCATCGACGATTGCGAGACGCCGGTGTCGGCGTTCTTGAAGCTGCGCCGGCTGGCCCCGAACGAGCCGGCGTTCCTGCTCGAGTCGGCCGATCAGGGCCAGCGGGTCGGGCGCTGGTCGTTCATCGGCTTTCGTCCGCGGGCGGTAGTGCGCTGGTCGCTGGACGACGGCGGTGACCCCTACGCGCTGGCGGCCGCGCACGTGGCTCGCTTTCGCCAGGCGCCGATGCCCGATGCGCCGCCGTTCACCGGTGGCGCCGTCGGCTACTTCGGCTACGACCTGGTGCGCACCGTGGAGCCGCTCGGGACGCCCCCGCCGGATCCGCTGGGACTGCCCGACATGGCGCTGATGCTCTCCGATGCGCTGGTCGTGTTCGACCACCTCAAGCACACCGTGACGATCCTGGCCAACGCCGACATCGGCGCGGAGCCCGAGCTGGGGCGCGCGTACGCCGGCGCCGCAGCCACGATCGCGGAGATCCGTGGGGCGCTGGCGGGCCCGGTGCCGCCGGCCGAGCCCTCGCCGGCTCCATCGCGCGCGATGCCGGCGTTCGAGTCGAACATGGCGCCCGAGCGCTTCGAAGCGATGGTGCGGCGGATCATCGAGTACATCTACGCCGGCGACGCCTTCCAGGTGGTGCCCTCGCAGCGCTGGTCGGCCCCGGCGCCGGTGCACGCCTTCTCGATCTATCGCGGGCTGCGTGCCGTGAACCCGAGCCCCTACATGTACTACCTGGACTTCGGCGACTTCCAGGTCGCCGGCGCAAGCCCCGAGCCGCTGTTGACGGTCAGCGCCGGCGCCCGTGCCGACGGCCGGCCGCGGGTCAGCACCAGGCCGATCGCGGGCACGCGCCCGCGCGGCGCGGACGTCGCCGAGGACGAGCGCATCGCCAAGGAGCTGCTCGAAGACGACAAGGAGCGCGCCGAGCACGTGATGCTGGTCGACCTCGGCCGCAACGACCTCGGGCGCGTCTGCGAGCCGGGCACGGTCGAGGTCGAGACGTTCATGGCGGTCGAGACCTACTCGCACGTGATGCACATCGTCTCCTCGGTCAGCGGCGTCATGCGCGAGGGGGTCAGCGCGATGGATGCGCTGCGCTCGGTGCTGCCGGCCGGGACGCTGTCGGGAGCTCCGAAGGTGCGCGCTATGCAGATAATCGACGAGCTCGAGCCGGTCAAGCGCGGCGGCTACGGCGGCGCGATCGGGTACCTGTCGTACGCGGGTGACATGGACACCTGCATCCACATCCGCACGGTCGTGGTCAAGGACGGCGTGGCGCACGTCCAGGCCGGCGGTGGCACGGTCGCCGACGCCAAGCCGGCCTACGAGCTGGCCGAGTCCCAGGCGAAGGCCAAGGCCGTGCTGCGCGCGATCGAGCTGGCGGTGGCACAGCCGCAGTGGCCATAGTGGGAGCGAGCTCTATGCGCGTGCTGATGATCGACAACTACGACTCGTTCACCTACAACCTGGTCCAGTACCTCGGCGAGCTGGGCGCGGACGTGAGCGTGGTGCGCAACGACCGCGCGACGGTCGCCGAGCTGCTCGAGCAGGGCTATGCGCGATGCGTCATCTCACCCGGACCGTGCACTCCCGACGAGGCGGGCATCTCGCTGGAGGTGGCACGGCGCCTGCCCGCGGCGGGGATCCCCACGCTCGGTGTCTGCCTGGGCCACCAGGCGCTCGGCCAGACGTTCGGCGCGCGCGTCGAGCTGCACCCGCCGGTGCACGGCAAGGCCACGACGATCGAGCACGACGGCCGCACGATCTTCAGCGGCCTGTCGAACCCGCTGCGCGTCGGGCGCTATCACTCGCTGGTCGTCAGCGCCGAGCTGCCCGACTGCCTCGAAGAGTCCGCGCGCGGCGGCGGCGTGTTGATGGGCCTGCGCCATCGCGAGCTGCCGGCCGAGGGGGTGCAGTTCCATCCTGAGTCGGTCCTGACCGACGAGGGCAAGATGCTGCTGCGCAACTTTCTCGACGGGCGCGTCGCCGGGTCTGACGCCGTGGCCGCCGCGACGACCGGCGCGGGACGAGATGCCTAACGCGACGCTCACGCGCGCGATCGACGCGCTCGCCCAGCGCCGGGATCTCAGCGCGGATGAGGCGGGCGAGGTGCTCGCGGAGATCATGCGCGGAGAGGCTCCCGATGCGCAGATCGCGGGCTTCCTGATCGCCCTGCGCACGAAGGGCGAGACGGTTGACGAGCTCGCAGGACTGGCGCGGACGATGCGCGAGCTGGCGCTGCCGGTGCCGGTCGGACGCGAGGACCTGCTCGACACGGCCGGCACGGGTGGCGGGCGCAGCACGTTCAACGTCTCGACAACGGCCGCCCTGATCGCCGCGGGCGCCGGCTGCGCGGTCGCCAAGCACGGCAACCGCTCTGCTACCAGCCGCTGCGGGTCGGCAGACGTGCTCGAGGCGCTGGGCGCGCGCATAGACCTGGATCCGCAGGCGGTGGCGGCATGCATCGAGGAGACCGGCTTCGGCTTCATGTTCGCGCCCGCCCACCATCAGGCGACCCGTTTCGTCATGCCGGTCCGGCGCGAGCTGGGCGTGCGCACGATCTTCAACTTCCTCGGTCCGCTGACAAACCCGGCCGGGGCGAGCCGACAGCTGATCGGCGTTGCCGATGCCTCCTTCCAGGAGACGATCGCCGGGGCCCTTGCGAGGCTTGGCGTCGAGCGCGCTCTGGTGGTCTCCAGCGAGGACGGCCTCGACGAGATCTCGGTCGCGGCGGCGACCAAAGTGATCGAGGTCAACGGCGAGCAGCTGAGCAGCTACACGCTCGTGCCGGGCGAAGTCGGGGTGCAGCTCGCGCACGGTCACCCGGACGGACAGGCGATCGCCGGCGCGAGCCCGGAGCAGAACGCGCAAGTGACGCGGGCGGTCCTGCGCGGCGAGCCGGGCCTGCGGAGCGAGCTGGCGGCGATCAACGCGGGAGCCGCGATCTACGCGGCGGGCGCCGCGGACTCGATCGCCGTGGGCGTCGCGAGCGCGCGCGAGGCGATGGCCGATGGGCGCGCCGAGGCCGCGCTCGAGCGCTTCGTCCAGGCCAGCTTGCGCCACGCGCCCGAAGCGGCGGCGACGCGATGAGCACGGTTGGCGACCCGACGAACCCGGCGGCAGGCCGATGAGCACAGAGCCGCTGACGAGCGCCAACGTGCCCGCGCCGGGCGCCCGCGCGACACCGACGGTGCTGGCGCAGATCTTGCAGAGCACGCGCGCGGCGCTCGAGCACCGCAAGCAGGCGCTGCCCGAACGCGAGCTTGTCGCGCAGGTCGAGCACGCTCGCGCCACGAGGGCGAATGGCGCAGAGCCGGGGGGCGTCGTCGCTGCGCCGGAGTCCACGCGCGGCTTCGCCGCGGCGGTCCGCGGACCGGGGATCGGGGTGATCGCCGAGTTCAAGCGACGCTCCCCGTCGGCGGGAACCCTGCGCGAGAACGCCGATGTCGCGGCAATCGTCGCCGCATACGAGCGCGGAGGCGCGTGCGCCCTGTCGGTGCTGACGGAGGGCGCGCACTTCGCCGGCTCGCTCGAGGATCTACGCATCGCTCGCCGCGCATGCAGCCTGCCGGCTCTGCGCAAGGATTTCGTAATCGACCGATACCAGCTCTACGAGGCGAGCGCCGCCGGCGCCGACGCCGTGCTGCTGATCGTCGCCGCGCTCGATCCCGATCGGCTGCGCGCGCTGCTCGCGGGCGTGCAGGCGCTCGAGCTCGACGCGCTGGTCGAGGTACACGACGAGCGCGAGCTGCACACGGCGCTGGAGGCGGGGGCGCGACTGCTCGGGATCAACAACCGCGACCTGCGCGACTTCAGCGTGGACGTGGACCGTACATACAGCTTGCTGTCAAGCATGCCCGCGGACACGACCGTGGTGTCGGAGTCCGGGATCGACACGCGCGCGCAGCTGGCGCGCCTGCAGGATGCCGGCGTGGCCGCCGTGCTGGTCGGCGAGTGGCTGATGCGCGCCGCCGACCCCGAGCAGGCGCTGAGGGAGCTGCAGCTATAGAGCTCCCCGGCCGGGGCTGGGCGCAGCCACACTTTTTAGCTGGACCCATGTTTCGCTTTAGCCACGCTTCATGGCCGCCGATCATGCTCTTCGCCACATGAACCGCACATTCACGATCCCATTCCTGGCCGCTCTCGTCGGCGGCGCCGTGGTCGCCGTCGTGATCGCGGCGGCCGGCGGGCTCAGCTCGTCGAGCACCAAGACCGTCACCACCGTGCAGGCAGCCTCAGCGCCGATCGCGCCGTCCAACGCGTCGCAGGTGAGCCACGGCCCGACCCCGCACGATATCTACGTCCGTGACGCGCCCGGAGTCGCGTTCGTCACATCGACCGTCGTGGAGCAGGGCGAATCCTCGCCGTTCAACCTGTTCGGCGGCAGCGAAGCGGAAAAGCGCGGCGTGGCCACCGGCTCGGGGATCGTGATCGACGCCAACGGCACGATTCTCACGAACTACCACGTGATCGAGAACGCGGTGAAAGTGCAGGTGAGCTTTGAAAAAGGCCAGAACGTCGAAGCGAAAGTGATCGGCAAGGACCCGTCGAACGATCTGGCCGTGCTGCGCATTCCGACCGATGGCCTGACGCTGCACCCGCTCACGCTCGGCGACTCGAGCAAGGCCCAGGTGGGCGACCCGGTGCTGGCGATCGGCAACCCGTTCGATCTGGAACGGACCCTGACGACCGGCGTGATCTCCGCGCTGCAGCGCGAGATCACCGCGCCGAACGGCTTCACGATCGACAACGTGCTGCAGACCGACGCGCCGATCAACCCCGGCAACTCGGGCGGTCCGCTGCTCAACGCGCAGGGCGAAGTGATCGGGCTGAACTCGCAGATCGAGACCGGCGGCTCGGGTAGTGACGGGAGCGTCGGTATCGGCTTCGCGGTGCCGATCAACACCGCCAAGGCCGAGCTTTCGCGGCTCGAGAAAGGCGGCACCGTGCGCGGCGCCTACCTCGGTCTGACCTCGCTGACGATCGACGGCTCCCTGGCGAGCCTGAACCTGCCGGTCAAAAGCGGCGCGCTCGTGCAGAGCGTCGAGCATGGAAGCGCGGCCGAAAAGGCCGGGATCCGCGGCGGCGATGTGACCGGCACCACCGAAGAAGGCTCGATCGAGCTGGGCGGCGACATCCTCATCTCGTTCGACGGCAAAGCGGTGACAAGCTCCGAAGACCTCGCCAACGAGATCGCCACCAAGCAGCCCGGCGACACGGTCACGATCGGCCTGCTGCGCGCGAACGGCAAAGGCGGCTACGAACACAAGAGCGTCACGGCCAAGCTCGGCGAACGCCCCAACTCGGTGCCGAACCCGAACACGCCCGAACGGTGAGGACTCTCGCGCGGTCCTAACCGCGCGCCGGGCAACGGCCCCAGCGAAGGCCGGCCGCTACCGTTGAGGCATGTCCGCCGCCGCGTACGCGCCCAAGGTGAAGATCTGCGGGGTCACCGAGCTCCGTGACGCTGAGCTGGCGGCTTCGCTGGGAGCGTGGGCGATCGGCATGGTCTTCTACGAAGGCAGCCCCCGGCGCTGCTCGACCGAGCAGGCGCTGCGCATCACATCCGCGCTGCGCCGCAAGACCGAGCTGTGCGGAGTGTTCGTGAACGCGACGCTCGCAGAGCTCACGCGCGCGACCGACGAGCTCGGGCTGACGATGCTGCAGCTGCACGGCGACGAGGGCCCGGCGTTCTGCGCTGAGGCGGCGCGCCGCAGCGGAGCGCGCGTGATCAAGGCGATCCAGGTCGCGGGCCCCGGTGACGTTCAAGAGCTCGAGCGCCATCACGTCGACTACCACCTGGTCAACGCGCGCGCCAAGGCGCCGGCCAAGCGCCGGCTGCGCGGCGGTACCGGCGAGACGTTCGACTGGCAGCTGCTCGCGCACAGGCGCGGAAACACGCCGCTGATCCTCAGCGGAGGCCTGGACCCGGCCAACGTTGCGGCGGCGGTGGCCGCCACGCGGCCGTTCGCCGTCGATACCGCGAGCGGCACTGAGCGCGCCCCCGGGCACAAGGACGAGGCCAAGCTGCGGGCGTTCTTCGCCGCGGCGCAAAACATGCCGGCGGCGATCCCAGCATGAGCGCTGCAGATACGGTCGAGCACCGGTTCGGCGCGTACGGTGGGCAGTACGTCCCCGAGACGCTGATGCCCGCGCTCGCCGAGCTCGAGCAGGCTTGGATCGCGGCGCGCGCCGACCCCGCCTATCGCCGCGACGTGGACCGGCTGGCGAGCGAATACGTCGGTCGCCCGACGCCGCTGTATCGCGCCGCGCGGCTTTCAGAGCGCTGCGGGCGCCTGGTGTATCTCAAGCGCGAGGATCTCAACCACACCGGGTCGCACAAGCTCAACAATGCCCTCGGCCAGGCGCTGCTGGCCAAGCGCATGGGCAAGCGGCGGATCATCGCCGAGACCGGCGCCGGCCAGCACGGGGTCGCCACGGCGACCGCGTGCGCGCTGCTCGACCTCGAGTGCGTCGTGTACATGGGCGACGAGGACACGCGTCGCCAGCGTCCCAACGTGCAGCGCATGGAGCTGCTCGGCGCCACCGTGAGGCCTGTCACCGCGGGGGAGCGGACGCTCAAGGAGGCCACCTCGGCCGCGATCCGCGACTGGGTAGAGAACGTGCGCCACACCCACTACGTGATCGGCTCTGCGGTCGGTCCAGCTCCATATCCGGCGCTCGTGCGCGACCTGCAGCGCGTGATCGGCGACGAGGCGCGCGCCCAGATCCTCGAGCGCGAGGGACGGCTGCCGGAGCGGGTGATCGCCTGTGTCGGCGGCGGCTCGAACTCGATCGGCGTCTTCACGGCGTTCCTCGAGGACGAGAATGTGCAGCTGGTGGGGGTCGAGGCGGCCGGCGACGGGATCGACACTGCGCGCCATGGCGCACCGCTGACGGTCGGCGGGCGCGCCGGCGTTCTGCACGGGTCGCTGTCCGCCGTCATGCAGGACGAGGAGGGCCAGATCCTCGCGGCCCACTCCGTGTCGGCCGGTCTCGATTATCCGGGCAGCGGACCCCAGCACGCGCATCTGCGCGATACCGGCAGGGCACGCTACGTGGCCGTCACCGACGCCGAGGCGCTGGCGGCGTTTCGCGAGGTCACGCGCCTGGAGGGCATCATCCCGGCGCTCGAGAGCGCGCACGCGCTCGCCTGGACGCTCGCACAGGCCGGCGGCGAGCTCGACCTGATCTGCCTGTCCGGGCGGGGCGACAAGGACCTCGCCGAGGTGCTGGCCCTCACGTGAGCGCAGCCGCCAGCCTCAATCGAGCTCCGGGCAGCGGGATCGAGCGGATCGCGCGCGCGTTCGCGGACAGCGGCAAGCGCGCCGCCCTGATGCCCTATCTGATGGGCGGCTATCCGAGCCTGACGGAGTCGCTGCGGATCGGCGAGGCGTGCGTCGCCTCGGGCGCCGACCTGCTCGAGCTGGGGATGCCCTATTCCGATCCGCTGGCCGACGGTCCGGTCATCCATGCCGCCGCCACGCAAGCGCTCGCTGCCGGCGCGAACGTGGCGGGCGTGCTCGAGGTCGCGCGCGGGCTCGCGCCGAGCGTGCCGGTCGTGCTGATGTGCTACGTCAACGTCGTGCTCGCCCCGGGCGTGGACGCGTTCCTCGAGCGCCTGGCGCAGACGGGGGCCTGCGGGCTGATCGTGCCCGACCTGCCGGTCGAGGAGAGCGCCGAGGTTCGTGGCGCCTGCGAAGCCCATGGGATCGCGCTGGTGCCGCTGGCGGCGCCGACCACGCCGCCGCAGCGCATGGCCGCGATCGGCGCGCAGGCTCAGGGCTTCCTGTACGCGGTCTCGGTGGTGGGCACGACCGGCGAGCGCGAAGGCCTGTCCGAGCGCTTCGCAGAGGCGCTGGGACCGGCGAAGGCGAGCACGCAGGTCCCCGTGGCGCTCGGCTTCGGCATCGGGACGCCCGAGCAGGCCAGGCTCGCGGCGGACGCCGGTGCCGACGGCGTGATCGTCGGTACGAGGCTGGTGCGCGCGGCGGCCGACGCTCCCGATGAGCCCGCCGCCGCTGTCGGCGCCGCGGTGTCAGAGCTGCGCGAGGGACTCGCACGCTGACGGTCGCCTTCGAGCCGTCGCGGCCCCGGTCGCGAGCCGGGCACGGTGCCGGCCGGCGTGAGGGCGCAGTCAGCGTGCGCGCGCCCGTCGCGAGCCGGGCACGGTGCCGGCCGGCGTGAGGGCGCAGTCAGCGTGCGCGCGCGCAGATCGCCGCTTGCCGGCATGAGCCTCTTGTAGGATGCGGCGCGATGGGACTGGTCCTCACCGCAACCGCCGGGTTGGTCGTCTGGATCGTGCTGTGGGCGATCGGCGTCAAAGGCTTCGACGCGTTCATACTCGCCGCCGCGATCATCCTGGTGGGCGCGACGCTGAAGATCGCCTCCGGCTACCTGCCCGGCCGCCGCCACAGCAGCGGCTGAGCACCGTGGCGCGCGTGCACCGGCGCCGCCTTGCAGCGCTTGTCGCGCTCGCGCTGGCCGGCGGGGCGGTTCTCGCGGCCAGCGGCTGCGGAGCGGTCTCCGGCGCGGCGAGCAGTCCGGGCAACCAGCTGACGGTCTACTCGAGCCTGCCGCTGCAGGGTCCGACGGCCAGCAGCTCCCAGCAGATCGTCGATGGCGAGAAGCTGGCTCTGTCTGACGCCCGCGGCCATGTGGGCCCGTTCACGGTCAACTATGTCTCGCTCGACGACTCCAGCCCGTCGAGCGGCCTGTGGGAACCAGCGGCGACGGCGTCGAATGCCAAGACCGCGGCGGACGATCCGAGTACGATCGCCTACCTCGGCGAGTACAGCTCGGCCGCGACCGCGGTCTCGCTGCCGCTGATCAACGCGGCCGGGATCCTGCAGATCAGCCCATCGAGCCCGTACGGTGGACTCACCTCCTCCGTCGATGCCGGCCAGGACGAACCCGAACGCTTCTACCCCACGGGCAAACGCAACTTCGCTCGCCTCACGCCCGGCGACGAAAAGCAGGCGCTCGCCCAGGTGGAGCTGATGCACGGACTGCGGGTCCGCAAGCTGTACGTGCTCGACGACGAAGACCCGTTCCTGACGACGCTCGCGCAGATGGTCGTCGCGGACGCGCAGAACGCGGGCATCGAGGTGATCGGCCATGACAGCCTCGACATGAACGCGACCACGAGCTTCTCCTCGGAGGCGACGAAGATCGCCGAAAGCGGCGCCGAAGCGGTGTTCTTCGCGGGCGAACCGAGCAAGGGGGGGGTGTCGCTGTTCGGCGAGCTGCACAACGCCGGCCCCAGCCTGTGGCTGCTCGGCCCGAGCGCGCTCGCCGAAGCATCGTTCACGCAGCAGCTCGACAACCGAGCTGCGTCGAAGACCCTGCTCACCACCTCGGTGCTGCCGGTGAGCTCCTACCCGGCGGCGGCGCGACGTGTGCTCGTGGCCTATCGCAAGCGCTTCGGTGGCACCCCCGAAGCGTATGTGCTGTTCGGCTTCGAGGCGATGAGCGCGACCCTGCAGGCGATCAGGCGCGCCGGGGTGCGCGGCAACAACCGCCAGGCGGTCGTCGACGCGCTGTTCGCCCAGGGGCCGCGCGACTCGGTGATCGGGCGCTACGCGATCGAGCCCGACGGCGAAACCACCCTCGCGAGCTTTGGCGTGGATCGCGTGTCTGGCGGGGAACCCGTGTTCTGGAAGTCGCTGAGCGTCGGCTGAGGACTCGGAGCGCCAGGCTGACAAGCGGGCGCGGCGCGGTAAGCCAGGGCATCGGCTGATAGGCGAGAGCGCCGGCCGTCGATCACGCGAGCGCCGCCTGCAGGGCCTCCTGCAGGTGGGGATGCTCGAACGCGTACCCGAGCACGAGGGCCTTCGCCGGCATCGCGCGCACGCCGGTCGTGATCACCTGCGCCATCTCGCCGAAGCGCAGACGCAATGCGAACGTGGGCACGGGCAGCAGCGCCGGACGGTGCAGGACGCGCCCCAGCTCACGGGCGAACGCCCGCGCGGTCACCGGCTCGGGCGCGGTGGCATTGACCGGCCCCGTCCAGCGCTCGTCGTCGAGGGCCGCGAGCATGATTCCGATCACGTCATCGAGATGAACCCAGGCCATGTACTGCTCGCCGCTTCCGATCGGCCCGCCCAGGCCGAGGCGAAACGGCCCCAGCATCTGCGCGAGCGCCCCGCCGGAGCCGTCGAGAACGATGCCGATGCGCGCCTGCACCGTGCGAACCGAGAGATCCTGCGCAGCCCGCGCCGCAGCCTCCCACTCGGCGCACACCTGTGCCAGGAAGTCCTCGGCGGCGGGGGAGTCCTCGTCGACCGGCTCGGGTCCGTGCGCGCCGTAGTAGCCGATCGCCGAGGCGCTCAGGAGCACGCGCGGACGGACCTCGGGCGCGAGCGCGCGCAGACCCTCGACGAGATTGCGCGTGCCGGTCACGCGGCTCTCGCGAATCGCCCGCTTGGCCTGCTCGTTCCAGCGCTGCGCGACCGGCTCGCCCGCGAGATGCACGATCGCATCGCGCCCCGCCAGCGCCTGCGCCGGCGCGGGCTCGCTCGACGGCTGCCAGCCCACGAGCTGCGGCTGTGCCCGGGTCTGCGCGGGCTCGCCGGAGGCAGGCTCAGACGAGCGGTCTAGGCGGTAAGACGAGCGGCCTATGCCGGCCCTGCCCGTGCTCGGGTCACGCGTCAGCACGGTCACCTCATCGCCGCGTGCGATCAGGCTCTGCACGAGCGCCTTACCGATCAACCCGCCGGCGCCGGTCACCGCGACCCTCATGCGCGCATCGTAATGGCGTCGGTCAGGACCGATCGGGCGCCTAAGAACGTGTTTTGAAATAGGCGGTGCGACCGGGGCGTTCCTGGACCAAGCTGGGCGACACGGGACGGCGAAGCGCATGCTGGTGGCACGTGCAAGCCGTCACGTGGCGATCCAGCGCCGTGTCCAGGGACGAATCCGGGCGTGCCGATCTTTTCAAAACACGTTCTAAGAGCGAGCGTCGGCCGACGCGGAGGCGTGGGCTCCGGTGTGTGTGTCGCCCTGCGCGAACCCGACCTCGTGACCCGCCGCCGCTGCTCCGCTGGCGCGCGCCTGGTCGGCTACCGCGGCGGCCACCGCGGGGGCCACGTCGCGGTTGAACACCGAGGGGATGATGTAGTCCTCGCCCAATTCATCGTCGGTCACGATGTCGGCGATCGCGTGTGCGGCGGCCATCTTCATCTGCTCGGTTATGGCCGCGGCGCGGACGTCGAGCGCGCCGCGGAAGATGCCCGGGAAGGCGAGCACGTTGTTGATCTGGTTGGGATAGTCCGAGCGACCGGTCGCCATGACCCGCACATAGGAGCGCGCCTCCTCGGGCACGACCTCGGGATTGGGGTTGGCCATCGCGAACACCATCGCGTCGGGGTTCATCTTCGCCAGCGCCTGGGCCGGGAGCGCTCGCGCGCCTGACAGGCCGATCATCAGGTCTGCGCCGTCGATCACCTCGGCCGGCGCGCCGTCGCGACAGTCGGGATTGGTGACCTCCGCGAACCAGCGCTTCTGCGGGTTCATCGTGCCGTCGAGGTAGTCGCTGCGCCGCACGTGCAGCGCGCCTCTGGAGTCCGCGCCGATGATCGCAGTGACGCCCGCCTCGAGCAGGATCTTCGTGACCGCCATACCGGCGGCCCCGAGGCCGATGATCAGCACGCTCAGATCCTCCAGGCGCCGGCCCGTGAGCTTGACCGCATTGAGCAGGGCCGCCATCACCACGACGGCCGTGCCGTGCTGGTCGTCGTGGAAGATCGGGATGTCGAGTTCCTCCCTGAGACGATCCTCGATCACGAAGCAGCGCGGCGCGGAGATGTCCTCGAGGTTGATGCCGCCGAACGCGGGTGCGATGTGCTTGACGGTTTGCACGATCTCGTCGACGTCCTTCGTGTCCAGGCAGATCGGGAATGCGTCGACGCCGGCGAACTCCTTGAACAGGCAGCACTTGCCCTCCATCACGGGCATCGCCGCGCGTGGGCCGATGTCGCCGAGGCCGAGCACCGCCGTGCCGTCGCTGACGACCGCGACCGTGTTGCGCTTGATCGTGTACTGGAAGGCCTTGTCCTCGTCCTGGGCGATCACCAGGCAGGCGCGCGCGACGCCGGGCGTATAGGCCATCGAAAGATCGTCGCGGGTCTTGAGCGGGTGCTTGTTGTGCTGTTCGATCTTGCCGCCGATGTGCAGCTGCAGCGTCCGGTCGATCTTGTCGATCACCTTGGCGCCGGGCAGCGCGTCGATCGAGGCGACGATCGTCTCCCAATGCTCGGGCCCGGCGGTGTCGACGACGATGTCGCGCAGGCTGTGGCCCGAGTCCACTTCGACCGGGTCCACCGCGCCGAGGATCCCGCCCGCCTCGCCGATCGCGCTCGTGACCATGCCGAGCAGGTCGGGGCTGTCGTCGATTTCGACGCGGATGCTGAGACGGTATTGGGCGCTCGGGGTCAGGCTTGCCATCGGGGCTCGGCATGTTATGTGCTCGGTGCTTTCATAGAGTGCACGCTCGATGGCGGCACCCACGACAGTCGACGCGAAGCAGGGGCTTCAGAACGGTGCGGGCGGCCACGATCGGCGCCTGTTCCTGATCGACGGGCCCAGCCTCGTGTATCGCGCGTTCTACGCGCTGCCGGAGTCGATCGCGACATCCACCGGAGAGCCCACGAACGCGATCTTCGGGTTTGCCTCGATGCTCGTGAAGATCGTCACCGACTACGGCGTGCGCCCGACGATCGTGGCGTGGGACGCCGGCACCTCGGGGCGCACAGAGATCTTCGCCGAGTACAAGGCCACGCGCCGTTCGCGCCCGGATCTGCTCAAGGCGCAGTGGCCCGCGATGGAGCCGCTCGTGGAGGCGTTCGGGTATCGCAACGTCAAGCTCGAGGGCTTCGAGGCCGACGACGTGATCGCCTCACTCACCGAGCGCGCCCGCGCCGCCGGGGTGGCGACGATGATCGTGACCGGCGATCGCGACGTCTTTCAGCTGATCGACGACGCGGGGCTGGTCAAGGTGATGGCCACGTCGCGGGGCATCACCGACACCAAGATCTACGACCGTCGCGCGGTGCTCGACCGCTACGGGATACCGCCGGAGCTGATCCCCGACTTCTATGGACTGAAGGGCGACAGCTCCGACAACATCCCGGGCGTCCCCGGGATCGGCGACAAGACCGCGTCGGAGCTGATCCGCGCATACGGCTCGCTCGACGACGTGCTCGAGCACGTGGCCGACATCGGTGGTGCCAAGCGCAAACAGAACCTGGTCGAGCACAGCGAGGACGCCCGCACCTCGAAGCGCCTGGCGACCGTACGCCGCGATCTCGAGGTCGAGCTCGATCTCAGCGCCGAGGCCTCGCGCGAGCCCGACCGCTCGCGTCTGCGCGAGTTCTTCCGCCGCTACGAGCTGCGCGATCCGCTGCGCAGGCTGGAGGAGGCGCTCGGCGACCCCGAGCTCGCCGCCGCCCACTCCGCGCCCGCCGAGGGCGCCACGCTGCGTGCGCGCGCCCGCGCCGCCACGCCGCAAGACATCGGCGCCTTCGGCCCGACGCAGGCGCTATGTGTCGTCGTACGCCAGCGCGAGGCCCCCGAGGGCGCGCTTTTCGCAGAGGGCTCGCCGTGGCGCTTTGCGGTGACGCCCGCGGGCCCGGGCGGGAGCGGTAGGCCGGACGGGGCGCCGGGCGGGGCGCGGCGAGCGAAGCGCGGAGCGCCGGCGGAGGTGCTCGCCGGCGACTGCGCCGGGCCCGAGGAGATCGTCGCGATGTGCGCCGAGCGCCCGGTGCTCGTGCACGACGCCAAAGCCCTGCGCGAGATCCCGCCGCACCTGGCGCACGACACGCTGCTAGGGGCCTACCTGCTCGAGCCGGCCCGGCGCTCCTATCCGTTCGCCGAGCTCTGCGAAGAGCGCGGGCTGCAGAGCGAGTCCGAGGACCCGCTGGCGGCGGATGCCGTGCTGCTGGACGCGCTCGCGTCATGGCAGCGCGCGGAGATCGGCGAGCGCGGCCTCGACCGGCTGATGGCCGAGATCGAGCTGCCGCTGGTGGCGGTGCTGCGCGCGATGGAGGAGATCGGCGTGCGCCTGAACTGCGAGCGCCTGGCGGAGATCACCGGGCGCGTGCGCGAGGAGATCGTCGAGCTCGAAGGCGAAATCTTCGCGCTCGCGGGTGAGGAGTTCGTGATCGCCTCGCCCCAGCAGCTGGGGGAGGTGCTGTTCGAGAAGCTCGGCCTCTCGCGCAAGCGCCGCGGCAAGACCGGCTACTCGACCGACGCGCGCGTGCTGCAGGCGATCCGCTCCGAGCACGTGATCGTGTCCCGGATCGAGCGCTGGCGCGAGCTCAGCACGCTGATCAAGACATACCTGGACGTGCTGCCCGAGCTGGTCAACGAGCGCTCGCGCATCCACACGACGTTCCTGCAGACGGTCGCGCAGACCGGGCGCCTGTCGAGCACCAACCCGAACATGCAGAACGTCCCGATCAGAACCGAGCTCGGCCGCGAGATCCGCGGCTGCTTCGAGGCGGCGCCGGGCGCGCTGCTGATCTCGGCCGACTACTCGCAGATCGAGCTGCGCGTGCTCGCCTACGCGGCCGACGAGCCGGTGCTCAAGGAGATCTTCGAGCGCGGCGAAGACGTGCACACGGCGACGGCGTCGCAGGTGTTCGGCGTGACGCCCGACGAGATCGACCCCGGCATGCGCTCGAAGTCGAAGATGATCAACTACGGCATCGTCTACGGCCTGTCCGACTATGGCCTCGCCGATCGCCTGAACATCCCGCGGGAGGAGGCCAAGGAGTTCATCGACGCCTATCTGGCGCGGTTTCCGCGAGTGGCGGCGTTCATCGAGAGCACGATCGAGCGGGCCCGCGAGGAGGGCCACGTGACCACGCTGTGGGGCCGGCGCCGTCAGATTCCCGAGCTGCGCGCGCGCAACTACCAGGTGCGCACGCTCGGCGAGCGGCTGGCGGTCAACACCGTGATCCAGGGAACCGCGGCCGACATCATCAAGCTGGCGATGATCCGCTGCCACGACACGCTCGCCGCCGAGCGCCTGGAGACGCGCCAGATCCTGACGATCCACGACGAGCTGCTGTTCGAGGGGCCGCCCGGCGAGGCCGAGCGCGCGCGGGCGCTGATCGAGCGCGAGATGGTCGCGGTGTGGGATCGCGAGCCGGCGATGGCCGTGGACATCGGCGTCGGCGAGAACTGGCTCGAGGCGAAGTGACGCCAGGTCGCGCCGCGGCGTAGGTCGCGTTGAGGTCCGGGTCGCGCTCACGCGTGGCTGGCGCCGAGGTCAGGTCGCGCCGAGGCGGTCGTCTCTAGCCGAGCGCCGTCTGAAAGCCATCGCGCCAGCTGGCGTAGCGTGGCTGCCAGCCGAGCTCGCGCTTGATGCGCGCGTTGCTCGCGCCACGCAATTCGCCCATCATCTCGACCGCGTGGCGCCCGGCCGCCAGGCGGGCTACCCACCCGGGGGCGCGCCAGGGCTTGGGAGCTCCAACCGCGCTCGCGTACAGCGGCGCCCAGTCGTGCAGGGGCGTTGGGTCGTCGTCCACGACGTTGTAGGTGGCTGGCCCCTCGCGTCCAAGCGCTGCGATGGTCGCGCTCGCGGCGTCGTCAACGTGCACGAACGAGAACACGCCGGCGCCGTCGCCGACGATCGGCAGGCGCCGGCGGCGCAGGTTGGCGGCCCACGAGCCCTGGCGCCTGAAGCCGGTGCCGGGGCCGTAGATCCAGCCGTAGCGCAGCACGATGCCGCAGGCCTCGTGCACCTGGCGCTCGAGGTCGGCGACCGGCTCTGCGGCGAACGGAAGCTCCGCGGTGGCCAGCGGGGCATCCTCGTCCTTGACCCGATCTCCGGTCGGGGCGTAGATGAACGCGATGCTCTCGGCCACGATCCGCTGCACTCCGGCCGCCCGTGCGGCGGCGATCAGGTTGCGGGTGCCCTCGCTGCGCAGGCGGCCGGTGCTGGCAGTTTCGCGCTCGAAGCGACGCATGTTCATGTCTTCCGGCAGATCGGTCAGCAGATGCACGATCTGCTCGGCACGCGCGTCGGCGACCAGGCGTGTCAGCCTTGGCGCGTCGTATGCGTCGCACACGACCGCCTCGATCCCCTGTGCGCGCAAGGCTGCGGCCTTCTCCTCGTGGCGCGTCATCGCGATCGGCGCGTGCCCCGCCGTCTGCAGCGCGGGCAGCAGGGGGCGTCCGAGCGCGCCGGTGGCGCCCGCGACGAACACCCTCATGGGCGCCTCTGCGGCGCAGCCGCCGGCCGCATCGCTTCAAGGGCGGCGGCACGCCACAGCCAGGCCAGCAGCAGGGTCCCGGCGGCAAGCGAGAAGAAGTCGAAGTAGCCCTCCCACAGCGGATGGGCCTTGTCGATGTCGAGCAGGTGGTTGAGGCTGTGCAGCGCGTACTGGATCGTGGTCACGGCCAGCACCGGCACACGCCAGGAGAGCCGCGAGAGCGACAGCGCCAAGCCGATCCCGATCGCTCCATAGAAGCTCGCGACGTCACGGATGTAGTGGCCGTTGAAAACTCCGAACGGGCCGACTGCCGTGTAGAAGGTGTGCGGGGCCACCGCCATCAACAGCGCCAGCCCGAGCTGGATCACGGCGAAGATGGCGATGCCGACGGTCACGACCGACGGGTCCCGGTGATCGGCGAACAACCCGTCCTCGACCTGCTCGGAGCCCGTGCTCATGGCTCGCACGATATGGCCTTGGTGATGAGCGGTGGAGGTCCAGTTAGCGACGCCGCGCCAGTACCAATGCGCGGGCGTCGAAGGCCTGGCGCGTCGCTTTCATTGGGCGAGCGCCTGCGCGATCAGGCGTACGCCGTGGTCGATCGCGGGCTCGGAAAGGTTGCCGTAGCCGAGCATGATGCCCGGCGGTCCCCAGTGGGAGAAGCGATACGCGCCCAGGCCCTCGATGCCCACACCGAGCGCCGCAGCGCGCTTCAGCAGCGCAGGCTCGTCAACCTGTGCGGGCAGCCGCACCAGCTCGAACAGGCCAGCGGCGCCGAAGCCCCCGAGCCGGCCCTGCGGGAGCCAGCGCGCGAGCGCTTCGACCAGGGCCTCGCGACGGCTGGCGTAGCGCAGTCGCATCCGCCGTGTGTGACGGTCGAGCTCGCCGCGCTCGATGAAGTCGCACAGAGCCAGCTGGCCGACGACCTCCGAGCCTCCGTCCTCGATCGCCTTCGCGGAGATCAGCTGCCAGGCCAGCCACGACGGGGCGAGCATCCAGCCGAGGCGCATGCCCGGGGCCAGGCGCTTGCTCGCCGAGCCGATGTACAGCACGCGCTCGGGCGCGAGACCCTGCAGGGCGCCGACAGCGACGCGGTCGTAGCGGTACTCGCCATCGAAGTCGTCCTCGATGATCAGCCGCTGTCCCTCCTCGGCCCATTCGATCAGCGCCGCACGGCGCTCGCGGCTGAGCACGCTGCCGGTCGGACACTGATGGGCGGCCGTCACCAGCACGGCGCTCGCGTCCGAGCCGGCGAGCGCCTGTACCTGCAGACCCTGCTCGTCAACCGCCACGGGGATCAGCCGCAGGCCAACGTGCTCGGCGATCAGGCGGTGCATCGGCCAGCCGGGATCCTCGACGGCGATCGCTTCGACGCCACGGGCGACCAGGAGCCGGCACACGATCGAGAAGCCCTGCATGAAGCCCGTGCAGATCAGCATGTTCTCGGGGTCGGCGGCGGCGCCGCGTACCCGCGCGAGATACTCGCCGAGCACTTCGCGAAGCCGTGGCACACCGCGCGGATCGCCATAGCCGACGGCCCCCAGCGGGGACTCGCGCCAGGCCGCGCGCAGCGAGCGCAACCAGCGGTCGCGCGGGAAGCCGGCCAGGTCCGGGAGGCCGGGATGGAAGTGGTAGGCAAATGATGGCAGCAGCGAGCGCGCCGGGGTGTGCGGCACGGCCGCGCGCACCGCTTTGGCGACGCGTACGGCGGCACCCTGGCGCGTCTCGAGATAGCCCTCCGCGCCCAGCTGGCCGTACGCCTCCGTAACGACCCCGCGCGAGACCCCCAGCTCGCGGGCGAGACCGCGCGTGGAGGGCAGCCGCGCGCCCGCGGGTAGACGCCCGGAGCGGATGTTCTCGCGCAGCGAGCGCTCGAGCTGCTCGTGCAGCGGCAGCTCGCTCGCGCGATCGATTTCGATCAGCAGCTCAGGGCCGGCAACTGGACCTGCAGCATTGGCCATTACTGGAACTGTATACCGGACCAGTGCCGGCGTAGGGTGAGATGCGCGTCGCATTCGACGCACGTGGCACGCGCCGTCGGCGCGCAAGCACCGCGCGACCGGCGTCCACGTCCACGGCACCCACCGCACACGCGACCACGAATAGGAGGACCGCAATGAGCACGGCCGGCGCGGGGATCGCAAGCAGGCGCATCACGATCGTTGGAGGAGGCATCGCGGGTCTCACCGCAGCAGTCGCATGTGCCGAAGGCGGCGCGAGCGCGACCGTGCTCGAGGCGCACGCGGCGCTGGGCGGGCGCGCGCGCACCGACGACGGCCACTACAAGGCGAACTTCGGCCCGCACGCGCTCTACAGCGATGGCCCGTTCTGGAGCTGGCTGGCGACCCGGAAGCTGCTCCCGCGCTGCGCGGGCCTGCCGCTGGCGAGCGTGCGGTTTCGCTGGCAGGGCGAGCTGCGGCGGATGCCGCCGCTCACCGCGATCCCCGCCGTGCTCCGCATGCGTGGGCGCGAGGCGCCGGTGGACCTCGACTTCCGCACCTGGGCGGCCGAGCACACCAACGAGCGCATGGCGGAGCTTGCCGCAGGCGCGGCCGGCGTCTACACGTTCCACCACGACCCCGGCGAGCTCTCGGCGGCGTTCATCTGGCCGCGCACGGTCAGGTCGCTGCTCAGCCCGCCGCCTCCGGCCCGCTATCCGATCGGTGGCTGGGGCGCGCTGGTGGACTCGCTGGTGCGGCGGGCGCGCGAGCTCGGCGTGATCCTTCAAACAGGCGAGCGCGTGCATGTGTTGCCGGAGCCGCCCGTGATCGTCGCGACCGAGCTGGCCGACTCCGGACGGCTGCTCGGCGAGCCCTCGCTGAGCTGGCTGAGCGGGCGCACGGTGTGTATCGACCTCGGGCTGCGCCATCGCCGCGGCGACCCCTACGTGGTGTCCGATTGCGACGAGGCCGGCTGGATCGAGCGCTTCAGCGCCGCCGACTCGTCGCTGGCCCCCGACGGAGAGGAGCTCCTGCAGGCGCAGATGCCGATCCGCCCCGACGAGAGCTCCGACCAGACTGCGCTGCGGCTCGAGTGCCTGCTCGACGCGGCATTCCCGGCATGGCGCGAGCGTACGACCTGGCAGCGCCGGCAGGTGATGAGCGGGCGCAGCGGAGCGCTGGACATGCCCGGGCAGAGTTGGCGCGACCGCCCCGCGATCGATCGCGGTGAAGGGGTGTTTCTCGCCGGGGACATGGTCGCGGCGCCCGGGCTGCTGTCCGAGGTCTCCTGGGCCAGCGCGATCGAGGCCAGCAAGCTCGCGCTGGGCCACACGAGCACGAGCAGGCCGTCGCTGCGCAGCGTCGCGTAGTACGCGTCCTGCCCTATCGGACACGCTCCGCCGCCGGCCCACGCGCGCGCACGCGTGCGTGGGCCGGCCGTCAAAGGTCAGTGCGGCGCGACTGGCCCCGGCAAGCGGGCTCGGCGTGCTCAGACGGCAGGCGCCAGCGCGAGCGACAGAGCGCCCGTTCCGCGGGGCGGCCCGCTAGCGACGTATGACGGTGGCGCGATCGCCAGATAGTGCTCGAAGGCCCACGCGGCGAACCGCTGGGACTCGAGCGCGCGTGAGATCAGTGTCGGAGCGCGGGTGGGCGTGAGCTGTCCGACCGCACGCTGCACGCGCAGCAGCCAGGCGTATTTGCGTGCGTGGGCGTCGGAGAAGGCGCCATAGCGAGCCAGCGCCTGCTCGCGAGTGGCGCGCCGCTCGTACGCCGCACGCAGCTCGCGCGCGCACGCCACGCCGAAGTAGAGCGCGGTACGGATGCCCTCGGCGGTCAGCGGCAGACAGTGCCCAGCCGAGTCGCCCACGAAGAACACCCGATCCTCAACGGCCGGGCGCAGCTGATGCGGGATCCAGTTGCCCTGATAGCCATCGGGTCCGACGCCCAGCTCGCTGGCGAGGCGGACCGTCGGCTCCTTGACGTGATGCTCCGGCCAGAACGAGCCTGCGCCGATGCGCAGCTCATCGCGGGCGGGGAAGCTCCAGGCGTAGCCGGCCCGTACGTAGCGGTGATCGATCCACAGCTCGAGCTCGGCGCCGGCGCCGGCGGGGTGCACCTCGAGGCCCCGCGAGAGCCGCGCTCGCGGCGGCTGGATCGCCGTCGCGTTCGACAGCACGCGCCGCCAGCCGAGCGCATCCACGACGAGCGGTGCACGCAGCTCGCCGCGGTCGGTGTGCACGGTGAGGCCGTCGCGGCCTGTGACGGTGGCGCTCTCGAGCTCGGTCTCGGCGGCGTCGGCCTGCGCGTAGAGCAGCGCGCACAGCTCCCGGTAGTCGAACGTCGAGAACGACCACGGCAGTTGCCAGCGCGAGGTGCGATACGGCGTGTGCACGACGAGCTCCCCGAAGGTCTGGCGCAGAGAGCCGAGCAGGTCCATCGCCTCGAGCCACGGGGTCGGCATCGCGCAGGCCGAGGTTTGACGCTCGCCCAGCTCGTAGCGATCGATCACGAGCACGCGCATGCCGGAGCCCGCCAGCTCGCGCGCGACCGCGAGTCCTGCGAACGACGCGCCGCACACGAGCACGTCGCAATCGCGGGTCTGGTGCAGGCGGGTCCGCTCGGCTCCCCGCTTGGTCGCGCGCGTGGGCATTGTTGAGGCCATCATAAGGCTCCGCACACGGCTCCAATTCATCGCTCCGAGCCCGGAGCCCCGGCCGGCGCCGTCGCCGAGGAGACCGGGAATTCAAAAAGGCGGCGCACGCGCGGACACGCGCGCGCACGTCGGCAATCCGTTCGTGCGCTATTTCCAATGCCCAGCCGGCTGCGCTAGGCTTCGATCGGTGCACACGGCGACGGAGAATCCCCAAGGCCACGTGGTCGAGGGGTCCAATGGGATGCTGCTCGAGGTCAACGGGCAGATCGTGCCCAACTATGAGGTGACCTTCCGCGACATCGAGGAGGGTGAGGTCGTCACGGGCAACGTCGTGCGCATCGACAACGACGAGGTGCTGGTCGACATCGGCTACAAGTCCGAGGGCGTGATCCCGGCCAACGAGCTGTCGATCCGCAAGGCCGTCGATCCGCACGACGAGGTCGAGCTCGGCGAGGAGGTCGACGCGATCGTCCTGACCAAGGAGGATCAGGACGGCCGCCTGATCATGTCGAAGAAGCGTGCGCGCTTCGAGAAAGCGTGGCGCCGCATCGAAGCCGCCGCGGAGTCGGGCGAACCGGTCGAGGGCACCGTCATCGAGGTCGTCAAGGGCGGCCTGATCATCGACCTCGGCGTGCGCGGCTTTCTGCCCGCGTCGCTCGTGGACATTCGGCGGGTGCCCAACCTCGACGAGTACCTGGGGACGAAGATCGAGACCAAGGTGATCGAGCTCAATCGCTCGCGTAACAACGTCGTGCTCTCGCGCCGCGCGGTGCTCGAGGAGGAGCGCAAGGAGGTCCGCCAGCAGATCCTCGATCGTCTGCAGCCCGGGCTCGTGGTCGAGGGGCAGATCTCGAACATCGTGGACTTCGGCGCGTTCGTCGATCTCGACGGCATCGACGGCCTGATCCACATCTCCGAGCTGTCCTGGTCGCACGTCAACCATCCGAGCGAGATCCTCAACATCGGGGATACCGTGCAGGTGAAGGTCCTCGACATCGACCGCGAGCGCCAGCGCATCTCGCTGGGGCTCAAGCAGACGCAGGAGGATCCGTGGCAACGGATCGTCAACACATACAACGTCGGCGACGAGCTCGCGGGCAAGGTCACGAAGGTGGTCACGTTCGGCGCCTTCGTCGAGATCCTCGACGGGGTCGAGGGGCTCGTGCACATCTCCGAGCTCGCGTCGCACCACGTCGAAAGTCCGCGCGAGATCGTTCATCCGGGCGACGAAATCCGGGTGAAGATCCTCGAGATCGACTCCGACCGCAGGCGCCTGTCGCTGTCGGCCAAGCGGGTCGAGGATCAGATTCTGCCCGTGCCGCGTCCGGCGGCGCAGGCCGCCGACGCATCGGCCGAGGCTGCCGATACGCAGCCCGACGGTGGGGCACAGGCGGGCGCCGACGCGCACGTCGCCGCCGACGCGCAGGCCGCAGCGGCACCGGCCGAGGTCGCAGACGCGGAGCCTGACGCTGCAGTGCAGGCGGGCGCCGAAGCCGAGGAGGGCGCGGAGGTGCATGCCGAGGCCGAGTCACAGGCGGGCCCCGGTGAGGCGAGCAGCGCCGCCGACGCGGAGGTCGAGGTGGCCGCCGAGGCGGCTGTCGCCCAGCCAGTCGAGGCCGCTGGCGAGGCGACCTCCGACGCGGAGCCGGAGGTCGCGACATCGGGCGCACAGCAGGATCCGGCAGGCACGCAGGCGAGCGAGGCGCAGGACGACAGCGCGCCGGCCGAGCTGCAGACCGCCGGCGAGCCGGCTCAGGACTGAACGCCCGCCGGCGCGGCGCTGGAGCGGGGACGATGGGCCAGGCCGTGCCGTTCGTCGGCTTGACCGGCGGAATGGGGGCCGGCAAGTCCACCGCGCTGGCGGTGTTCGAGCGGTTGGGCGCGGCGGTGCTCTCGAGTGACGCGATCGTCCACGAGCTATACGAGCGCGACCCGCGCCTGCGCGATGCGATCGTGGCCCGCTTCGGCGAGGACGTCGCGCCGGGCGGGCTCGTCGATCGCGGGGCCGTGGCGAAGCGCGCGTTCGCTCGCGCCGAGGACCGCGCCTGGCTGGAGGGCCTGCTGTGGCCGATGGTCGGCGAACGCGTCGCGACCTGGCTGGGCGAGGTCCGCTCCACGCACCCGGCTCCGCGCGCGGCGATCGTCGAGGTGCCGCTGCTGTTCGAGGCCGGCATGGAGGGGCTGTATGACGCCACCGTGGCGGTCGTTGCCGACGAGGCCGTGCGCCGAGGGCGCGCGGAGGGGCGCGGGCACGTCCTGCAGGAGGCGCGCAGCGCACGACAGCTGAGCCAGCAGGAGAAGGCCGACCGCGCCACGTTCGCGGTTCACAACGATGGCAGCGAACACGAACTGGCGGCGCAGCTGTCAGATGTACTTGAGAAGCTACGACGACGATGAGGGTGGCGAGGGCATCGTCCGCGTCGTACGACCTCGAGCGCCGTCAGGGTCATCGTGGCGCTGAGCGGCGGGCGCGCGCGCGTCGAGCGGGGCGCGGACCCGGCCACCGACGTGCGGGCGGCGCCGGCGTGGTGCTGGCCGTGGTGGTCGCCGTCGCAGCCCTTGCCCTCGTGTTCGGGCCCCAGCTCAGCCGCACCGTGCGCAGGCTCGAGCTGCCGCTCGGCGACGAACAGATCATCCGCGAACAGGCCGCCGCCAAGCATCTGGATCCTGCGCTGATAGCGGCTGTCATCTACGCCGAGACGAAGTTCGATCCCCGCACCTCGGTTGCCGGTGCGCAGGGACTGATGCAGATACTGCCGAGCACCGCCCTGTTTCTGGCCCACCTGTCGGGCGGGGTCAGCTTCACGACGAACGATCTCGGCACCCCCGCGATCAACGTGGCCTACGGCAGCTACTACCTGCGCTATCTGCTCGACCACTACGGCGGCGATGAGATGCTCGCGGTTGCCGCCTACAACGCCGGCCTGGCAAACGTCAACAGCTGGGTCGCGACGGCCGAAGCCGAGGGCAAGCAGCTGCAGATCGGCGAAATTCCGTTCGCGCAGACACGCGCATACGTGCAGCGCGTGCTCCAAGCCCAGCAGGAATACCGCACGCTGTACGCGCGGCAGCTGGGCATCAGCTGACGCCCGGCTTCGCCGCGGCTCGAGACCCCCGAGGCGCCGTCAGGCTGACAGGACGGCGGGCGCTAACGTAGGAAACCCGTCCGATGCCTGCGTTCAAGCTCGACAGCGCGTTCACGCCGACCGCCGACCAGCCCAGGGCGATCGCCGCGCTGGCCGAGGGAGTGCAGGCCGACGAGCGCTTTCAGACGCTGCTCGGCGCGACCGGCACGGGCAAGACGATGACGATGGCCGGCGTGATCGAGGCGGTGCAGCGCCCGGCGCTCGTGATCGCCCACAACAAGACGCTCGCCGCTCAGCTGTGCAACGAGTTCAGGACCTTCTTCCCGGAGAACGCCGTCGAGTACTTCGTGTCCTATTACGACTACTACCAGCCCGAGGCCTACGTGCCGAGCAGGGACCTGTACATCGAGAAGGACTCGGCGATCAACCAGGAGGTCGACCGCCTGCGACACGCCGCGACCGCGGCGGTGTTCGCGCGCAGGGACGTGATCGTGGTGGCTTCGGTGTCGTGCATCTATGGCCTCGGCTCGCCTGACACGTACGAGCGCAACATGCAGATACTCAAGCGTGGCGAGCAGATCGACCGCGACGAGTTGCTGCGCAAGCTCGTCACGATCCAGTACACGCGCAACGACACCGTGCTCGCGCGCGGCACGTTCAGGGTCAGGGGCGAGATCCTCGAGGTGTTTCCCGCGTATGCGGAGACGGCGTTCAGGGCGAGCATGTTCGGCGACGAGGTGGAGCGCCTGACTCACTTCGACCCGCTCACCGGCGAGGTGATCGAGGACGACCTCGAGCACGTCGCGATCTGGCCCGCCACCCACTACAACGTCAAGGAGGGCACGATCGAGGCGGCGGTGGCCGAGATCGGGCGCGAGCTGAACGAGCGCTGCGCCCAGCTGGAGTCCGAAGGCAAGCCACTGGAGTCGCACCGGTTGCGCCAGCGCACGCAGTACGACATGGAGATGCTGCGCGAGATGGGCTTCTGCTCGGGCATCGAGAACTACTCGCGGATCCTCGACGGACGGCAGCCAGGCGAGCGGCCGTACTGCCTGATCGACTACTTCCCGAAGGACTTCGTCTGCTTCATCGACGAGTCACATCAAACGGTCCCGCAGATCGGCGGCATGTTCGAGGGCGATCGCTCGCGCAAGCAGACGCTCGTGGAGTACGGGTTTCGGCTGCCCAGTGCGCTCGACAACCGTCCGCAGACGTTCGACGAGTTCCTCTCGATCACCCCGCAGCTGATGTTCGTGTCGGCGACCCCCGGCGAGTACGAGCGCACGCGTTCGACGAGGATCGTCGAGCAGATCGTGCGACCGACTGGCATCGTCGATCCGCTCGTGGAGGTGCGCGAGACGCGCAACCAGATCGACGATCTGATGAACGAAGTGCGCAAGCGCACCGAGCGCGATGAGCGCGTGCTGGTCACGACGCTCACCAAGAAGATGTCGGAGGACCTCTCGCAGTACCTGCTCGAGATGGGCTTCAAGACGCGCTACCTGCACTCCGAGATCGACACGCTCGAGCGCATCCAGATCATCAGGGACCTGCGCCTGGGCGAGTACGACGTGCTGGTCGGCGTGAACCTGCTGCGCGAGGGGCTCGACCTGCCGGAGGTCTCGCTGGTGGCGATCCTCGACGCCGACAAGGAGGGCTTTCTGAGGGGCGAGACGTCGCTGATCCAGACGATCGGCCGCGCCGCGCGCAACGTCGAGGGGACCGTGTTGATGTACGCCGACAAGCAGACGCGCGCGATGCGCGCGGCGATCGAGGAGACCGAGCGCCGGCGCGCGATCCAGCTCGCGTACAACGAGCGCCACGGAATCACGGCCGCGACGATCGTCAAGGGGATCTCGGACATCGCCGAGTTCCTGCAGGCCGACTCGAAGGTCCCGCGCGGGCGCCGCCGCAGAGCCGAGCGCCGAGCCCGGGCCAGGGAGCTGCCCGAGCACGAGCTCCAGCGCCTGGTGGTGGAGCTCGAGGAGGAGATGAGCGCGGCCGCCGAGGATCTGCGCTTCGAGTACGCCGCCCAGCTACGCGACGAGCTGCGCGAGCTGCGTCGCGACCTGCGCGAGATCCAGGCCGGCGAAGCTGACGCGGGCGCCGGCCAGGTCGAGGCGGGCGCCGGCCAGGTCGAGGCGGGCGCCGGCCAGGTCGAGGCGGAGGTCGGCCAGGTCGAGGCGGAGGTCGGCCAGGTCGAGGCGGAGGGCGGCGAGGCCGAGGCGGAGGGCGGCGAGGCCGAGCCGATGCACGCCCGCGATCCCGCCTGAGGCGTCCGCTACGCTTCGCGCCGGTGGACCTGGACAGGCAGAGCATCGAAAGACGTGACTTTCCGATCGGCCGCCGCGGCTATGAGACGGCGGCGGTCGACGGCCACCTGCGAGCGCTGGCGAGCGAGATCGAGGAGCTCGAGCGGGCGGCATCGGGTCCCGGCCCGGACTCGCTGGCGGCGAGCGCGGGCGCACAGGTGCAGAGCATCGTCGCGGCCGCAGAGCGCGCCGCGGCCGAGATCGAGAGCGAGGCGCGTGCCAGCGCCGAGAGCATGCGCGAGCAGGCCGAAAGCGCGGCCGCGAAGATTCGTGCCGACGCCGTCGCACAGGCGCAGGCGCACGTCGCCGCGGTCAGCCGCGCGAGCGCCACGCTGCTGGCCAGGGTTGAGTCGATGGACGGACAGGTGGACGCGCTCGTGCAGAGCCTGCGCGCGGGCGCGAGCGACCTCGCCGGCGATCTGGCCGCCGTCCAGACCAACATGGGAGAGCTCTATGACGCGGCGGCAGGCCGCCGTTCCCGGGAGGCCGGCGGGCCAGCCGACGAGGCACCACCGCAGTCCGCGGGGTCGCCCGCGCAGCTGGCGCGCGAGCCGGCGGCCGCGGGGCCGCCCACGCAGATCGCACCCGAGCCGTCGCCAGCCTCGGCGGCGCCGGCCCTCCCACAGACGCCCGCTGTGAAGCCCGACTTGCCGGCCTCGGCGCCCGTGGCCTCCGAGACGCCCGCCGTGAAGCCGGTGCCGGAAGCCGGCGCGGTCACTGCAACTGGCCCCGCGCGCGAACCGGCGGCAGGGAGCGACGCGGCCGGCGCGAGCGAGGCACCCGGTACAAGCGGGGCACCCGGTACGAGCGACTATGGCGCGCGCCTGGTGGCGCTCAACATGGCCATCAACGGCGATACCCGCGAGGCGACGGACCGGTACCTCGCTGAGAACTACGAGGTCGCGGACCGCCAGAAGCTGCTCGACGAGGTGTTCGCGGCGATCGAGAGCTGACCGCCCTTCCTATGGCGATAAGCACCAACCAGTTCAAGAACGGCAACCACATCGACGTCGAGGGGACGGTCTTCAAGATCCTCGAGTTCCAGCACGTCAAGCCCGGCAAGGGCGGGGCGTTCGTGCGCACGAAGCTGCGCCGGGCCTCCGACGGCGCGGTGATCGACCGGACGTTCAGGGCGGGCGAGAAGTTTCGCGCGGTCAGAACGGAGGCTCGCAGGATGCAGTTCCTGTACGCCGACGGCGACGACGCGCACTTCATGGACACCGAGTCGTTCGAGCAGATCGCGGTCGCTCAGACCACGCTCGCGGCGGCACTGCGATGGATCAAGCCGAGCAGCGAGGTTGACATGCTGTTCATCGATGACCAGCCCGCCGACGTGCAGCTCCCCGGCGCGGTCAACCTGGAGGTGACCGAAACCGATCCGGGCGTTCGCGGAGACACCGCCTCAGGCGGGGGCAGCAAGCCGGCGACGCTCGAGACGGGCGCCACGATCATGGTGCCGCTGTTCGTGGACACCGGAGAGCGAATCAGGGTCAACACGCGCTCGGGCGAGTACGTCTCGCGGGCGTAGGCCGATCGCATGCGACGCTCCGACCAGCGCAGGGCGGCGGCGGTCGCGCTCTACCAGCACGATCTCACGAGCAGGCCGCTCGAGCAGACGTTGGGGGATGGCGCCTCGGCCCTTACGCGCGCGCTCGCGCAGGCGGCCGCCGAGCGCGCGCCGGAGCTCGACGAGCTGCTCGACAGGCACGCACACGGCTGGTCGGTGCAGAGAATGCAGCCGCTGGAGCGCAGCATCTTGCGCGTGGCGCTCCTCGAGATGCTCCACCCGGACGAGGTGCCCGCACGCGAGCCGATCCCGCCGGAAGGCGCGATCGAGGAGGCGGTCGAGAGCGCGAAGATCTTCTGCGGCGCCGACGCGCCGGCATTCGTGAACGGCGTGCTCGCGGCGGTCCTGCGCGAAGTGCGCGAGAATGCGCCGAGGAAGGCCGCACGAGCGTCGCCGGCAGACGCCGACGGCCGATGAACGACGGCCGGGAGACGCCATGAACGAGACCGAGCGAATCGTCGACGAGCGCCTGGATGAGCTGATCTCCAGGCTGGAGCGGGCGGCCGAGCAGCTGCGTTCCGGGGAGCTTTCGCCGGACGCGGCCGCGACGCTCGTGGAGGACTGCGCGGGCCTGGCGGGCGAGGCCGCCGCCGAGCTCGAGCGGCGCGCGCGCACGCAAGCCTCCGCGATCGCGCCAGGCCAGGACTCGCTGCTCTAAGTCGCATCAGTGACCACCCAGCCGACAGGCCGGCGCTCGCCGCCGGGACGCTATCCCGAGCAGCTGCGCGCGCAGGTCGAGACCTACCTGCGGGACATGCGCTTCTCGAGCGAGTCGCTGACCTCTGGCCTGGAGGAGGCGATGCGCTATTCGCTGCTGGCGGGAGGGAAGCGCATCAGACCGGTGCTGGCGCTGGCGACGGCCGGTGCGGTCGGGTTGCGCCAGCAGGACCTGCTGCCGCTGGCAGGAGCGATCGAGCTGATCCACACCTATTCGCTGATCCACGATGATCTTCCGGCGATGGACGACGACGAGCTCCGCCGGGGCATGCCCACGTGCCACGTCAGGTACGGCGAGGACGTCGCGATCCTCGCCGGTGACGGTCTCTACGCGGAGGCCTTTCGTCATCTGCTGACTCACCAGCGAGCCGCCCCTGAGCGCGTGCTGGCGGCGGCCGCCGAGCTGGCGGCAGCGACCGGGGTGGACGGCATGGTGGGCGGACAGTACGCCGACGTCAGCGGCGCCGTGCCGGCGGGACCGGAGGCGCTGCGGCGCTTGCACGAGCTGAAGACGGGTCGTCTGATCGCGGCATCGGTCATCTGTGTACTTCTGCTCGGGGCGGTCGACGGACCTGCGACAATGAGATATCGGCGTTTTGCGGCCGAGCTGGGCGTGCTGTTTCAGATCGTGGACGACATCCTGGATGTGACCGGCACGGACGCAGCGCTTGGCAAGCCGCAGGGAAGCGACGAGCGGCACGGCAAGCGGACCTACGTGAGCGAGTTCGGCATTCAACGGGCCAGGGAGCTGGCGGCGGAGTCTCACCGCACGGCGCGCGAGGCGCTGGCGCAGGCGGCCCAGGCGAGCGGCTCCGAGCACGCGGCCGAGGAGCTCGAGCAGATAGCTGATTTCATCTACACCCGCACGTCATGACTCGCAAACAGCCCAAGAGCCAGCGGAGCGTCGAGCGTGACGGCGCCGCCAAGCCTCCGGCCGCGCCCGCGGCGCGCCTGCTCGACCGGATCGACGGCCCCGGCGACCTGAAAGACCTGTCGGAGGTCGAGCTCGCCCAGCTGGCGGACGACGTCAGGGCCCACATCATCGACACGGTCGGGGAGATCGGGGGACACTTCGGCGCGAACCTGGGTACCTGCGAGCTTGCGGTGGCGCTGCACTCGCTGCTGCAGTCTCCACGCGACAAGATCCTCTGGGACGTTGGGCACCAGGCCTATCCGCACAAGATCCTCACGGGCCGCCGCGATCGACTGAGCACGATCCGCCAGTACGGCGGATTGGCGCCGTTCTGCGCGATCGCCGAGTCAGAGCACGACATCATGGGCGCCGGCCACGCCTCGACATCGATCGGTTACGCCGTAGGCATCAAGGAGGCGATGCGCCTGCGTGCAGGCCAGCTTGGCGAGGTGGCGGTCGACGCGACCGACGCCGAGGACGCGCCTGTGCTGCCGAGCGAGCATGGCGGCGAGGACCAACGCGCCGGGCGCGACGCGGGGGCTGGCGAGCACGATCCCGAACGAGACGCCGTTAACGGCGGGCCGCTTGCGCGCGGGGCGAGCCGGGACGCGAACGACGACTCGCGCGAGACAGGGCAGGCTGGAGCGGGCGAGCCCCCCGAGGGCAAGGTCGTCGCCGTGATCGGCGACGGCGCGATGACCGGCGGAGTCGCATTCGAGGCGATCTCCCAGGCCGGCGGTCTCGGGACGCCGATCGTGGTGGTGCTCAACGACAACGGCATGTCGATCGCGCCGAACGTGGGCGCCCTATCCAGGTACTTCAACCGCGTGCGACTGAACCCGAAGCTGTGGCACGCGCGCGCGGGCGTCGAGGGCGGGCTGGTCAAGCTGCCCGGAGGCATCGGCGCCGCGTTCGAGCGCCTCGGGCCGCAACTGAAGGAGTCGATCAAGGCCTTCTGGGCGCCCGGGCTGTGGTGGGAGGAGCTCGACTGGGCCTACATGGGCGTGATCGACGGCCACGACGTGCACGCCCTGCGTCGGGCGATCGGCGAGGCATTGGCGGCGGAACGCCCGGTGGTGGTGCACATCGCGACGGTCAAGGGCAAGGGCTTCGCGCCCGCCGAGGACGGCGGTCTGGAGGGCATGGAGAAGTGGCATGCCGCCAAGCCGAAGTCGATCTTGAACGGATCTCCCACGCGGCCCGCGTCCGCGCGGACCGCGCCCGCGAAGGCTTCGTCGCCTCCGCAATACACGCAGGTCTTCGGGGAGGCGCTCGTGCGCGAGTGCCGGCGGGACGAGCGTGTGGTCGGGATCACGGCGGCGATGAACTCGGGTACGGGCCTCAGCATCCTGCAAAAGGCCATGCCCGAGCGGTACTTCGACGTCGGCATCGCCGAGCAGCAGGCGGTCCTGTTCGCGGCCGGCCTCTCGCTGCAGGGAGTCAAGCCCGTGGTGGCCGTCTACTCGACCTTCCTGCAGCGCGCCTATGACCAGATCGTCCATGACGTGTGCCTGCAGCGGCTGAACGTGGTGTTTGCGATGGACCGGGCGGGCCTGGTCGGCGATGACGGGCCGACGCATCACGGCGCGTTTGACATCGCCTACCTGCGCTGCCTGCCGAACATCGTGCTGATGGCCCCGCGCGATGAGGCGATGCTGGCGCGGATGCTGCGCACCGCGCTCACCTACGACGACGGGCCGGTCGCGCTCAGATACCCCCGCGGCGAGGCCGTCGGGGTGCGGCTGCCCGCCCGCCCGCGCGAGGTCCCGATCGGCACCGGCGAGATCCTCATGGACGGCGGAGCCGGCGCGCCCGCGGGCAGACGGGTGGCGCTGATCGGCTACGGGGCCGGCGTCGGCAAGGCGCTGGCGGCGGCGGGCGAGCTGCGCGCCGGTGAAATCGACGTGACCGTCGCGGACGCGCGCTTCGCCAAGCCGATCGACGCCGGACTGATGGCGCAGCTCGCCGCCGAGCACGATCTGCTGGTGACAGTCGAGGAGGGGGTGCTCGCCGGGGGATTCGGCAGCGCGGTGTGGGAGACGCTCAACGAGACGGGACTCACGAGCACTCCGCGCATCATCAGAGTCGGGCTCCCGGACCGCTACGTCACGCACGGCAAGCCCAAGCTTCTGCACGAGGAGGTCGGGTTCACCGGACCGCGGATCGCCAAGCGCGTTCGCGCGGCGCTGCTCTCGCGCGACTCGGCTGCGCTGCAGGCGTAGACAGGCGCGGCGCTGCGGGCGTAGGCAGGCGCGGCGCTGCGGGCGTAGGCAGGCGCGGCGCTGCGGGCGTAGGCAGGCGCGGCGCTGCGGGCGTAGGCAGGCGCGGCGCTGCGGGCGTAGGCAGGCGCGGCGCTGCGGGCGTAGGCAGGCGCGGCGCTGCGGGCGTAGGCAGGCGCGGCGCTGCGGGCGTAGGCAGGCGCGGCGCTGCACGCGTCGCGTCGTCGCTACCGTCGCGGATCGGAGCACATGCGCGCACACATGGGCTCCGACCGCTTAAGAGGGAAGCGGCCCGCTGGGGAGGCGGGCCGCTTCGGGAGGAGGGATGCTGCTGTACTTCGGGTCGCCCACTATGTTGCCTGGTCGCGGTGTACGTATGTGTGATCTTGATCACACATCCCGGGTTCCGTGTAGAAGTGCGGAACCACACGAGCGTGAGCAGGGATTCGGTAATCGATGCGCGGCCGGATATGCCGCCAACACCCCGGGTGCTCACAGCGCGGGAGGCTACCGTTCCGGTGATGCCGGAACGACGCATGCGCCTGGATGCGCTCCTGGCCGAGCGCGGACTGTTCTCCTCGCGCACGCGCGCCGCCGCGGCCGTGATGGCTGGGGACGTGATGCTCGGCGCCGGCGAGCGCCGCGCGGACAAGCCGAGCGAGCTGGTTGACCCAGGCGAGGCGATCAGGGTCCGCGAGCGGCCGGCGTGGGCGTCTCGCGGCGCGATCAAGCTGGCCAATGCGCTCGCCTCGAGCTCCGTGCAGGCGCGCGGCAGACGCGCGCTCGACGTGGGCGCCGCGACGGGGGGGTTCACGGATTGCCTGCTCGAGCATGGCGCGCACAGCGTCGTGGCGGTCAACGTCGGATACGGGCTGCTCGCCTGGCGGCTGCGCAACGACGCGCGGGTGACGGTGCTCGAGCGTACGAACGCGCGCGCCCTCACGCCGGCGAGCCTCCCATACCGGCCCGGCCTGGCGGCGATCGACGTCTCGTTCATCTCCCTGGCGAAGGTGCTGCCCGCCGTGCTCGGCTGCATGGCCGACAGCTACGACGTGCTGGCGATGATCAAGCCGCAATTCGAGGTCGGACGGGAGCGGATCGGCAAAGGCGGCGTGGTCCGCGATCCCGCCGGCCGGCGCGCGGCGCTGGCGAGCATCGGGGAGGCAGCGCTCGCACAGGGCGTGTGCGTGCTCGGCTATCACTCCT
This sequence comes from uncultured Solirubrobacterales bacterium, assembly GCA_963713895.1. GTDB lineage: Bacteria > Actinomycetota > Thermoleophilia > Solirubrobacterales > Solirubrobacteraceae > Palsa-744. The sequence goes on from OY970210.1 coordinate 1,522,581, forward strand.
CGGGGCTGCCCGGCCCGAAGGGCAACCGCGAGACGTTCGTCCACCTGGCTGAGCCCGGCCGCGTGGGTGGGGCACGCGAGGCCGAGCAGCTAACAGCGATGATCCAGGCGGTCGAGCCGTGAGCGAGCATCAAAGCCCAGACATCGAGCTGGCCGAGCAGGCCCTCCCAGGCGCGCCCGCCGATCCGCCGGCCGCGCAGGAGGCCCGGGTGCGCCAGATGACCGTGTTCACCCACCGGCGCCCGTCGGACACGATCGCGGCGCTGCAGGAGCTGATCACGCGGGCGGCGGCAGCGGGCGTGACGATTCGCCTGGACCACGAGGAGACCAGCAAGCACCGGATAGCTCCCGGGCCCGGGGTGCTGACCGACGCTCCGGTGATCGACGACGTCGAGCTGTGCATCGTGCTCGGAGGAGACGGCACGATCCTGCGCGCCCTGCAACGTTACGCCGGCTCCGACGTCCCCGTGTTCGCCGTCAACTTCGGCGAGATCGGCTTTCTGGCGACGGTCGAGCCGCTCGAGCTGCGCGACGGCCTGGACCGCGCGTTTCGCGGAGAGTTCGAGCTGCTGCGCCTGCCGGCGATCGTGCTGGAGACGCCGGGAGCCGAAACGCGCACGGCGGACGGCAGCCCGGCGGTCGCGGGACCGTTTGGGATCAACGATGTGGCGATCCACCGCAAGGTCGGCGAGCGCGTCGCCGAGATCGCGTACGCGCTCGAGGGTGAGGTCGTCGGCAGCGTGCGCTGCGACGGGCTCGTGATCGCGACGCCGGCGGGCTCCACCGGCTACAACCTGGCCAACGGCGGCCCGGTGATGGCCTGGGGGGTCGAGGGCTTCGTGGTCTCGTTCATCGCCCCGCACTCGCTGACCGCGCGCGCTCTCGTGGTGGCTCCCGGGGACCGGCTGACGATCCACAACCACTCCCATGAGCCGCTCGACGTGGCGGTCGACGGGCGCCCTGCAGGCGGGATTGCGCCGAACGGGTCGATCGACGCGAGGTTCGTGGACGCGGTCGGCACGATCGCGCAGCTGCCGGGCTCGTCGTTCTATCGAAGGCTGCGCGAGAAGTTCGGGCGCCTCGCGCGCTGAGGCACAGGTCCTCGGGCGCGCGCCCGAGGACTCAGCGGAGGGATCTGGTCAGGGCGTCGGAGATTGATCTGGTTAGGGGTCGTCAGGCGGCCTTGTGGGCCGGATGTGCCGATTCGCCGCCCTGCAGCGAGGTGATGAACTCGTCGAGCTGGTCGCTCGAGAAGCGGCGCTGACCGCCGGGTGTGCGGTAGCAGGCGATGTGTCCGGCGTCGGTCCAGCGACGGATGGTCGCCAGCGAGACGCCGATGTAGTCGGCCGCCTCTGAGCTCGTGAAGACGAGCCGGCGGTCGGAGGGGGCTGGAGTGGTGCGCATTTTGGCCTCGTCGTTCGTGGTGGACGGGCCATGTATCGGCCGTTTGCCCGCGAAGGCGAGCGAGCGCCACGTTTGTGGACGTTTGGCGGGCGGACACGCGTCGAGGTCACTGTGCGGCGCACCTGCTCGTGCAACGGATCGTGCACAGGCCTGGTCGCAACTAGACAACTCGGACAATTGCGTTAGTATCCCGCTCGAACCTACTCAAGCGTGGGCAGACCTGTGGATGGAGATCGGCAGGCCGCGTCCGCAAAAGGCCTCCGGGCCCTGGCGAAGGAGATACGAAATGGCAGAATGGCCCAAAGGTTAATTCTCGGCTTTGGCCAGGAAGGCCAGCTGAAGTAGCTTGCAGTACCGGGGGCGTCGCGCGGATGGCAGGACGCCCTCAGTTTTTGGCGCTCCGGCTGTGGCTCGAGACCCTCGGCCCGGCCAGCTGTGCAGCTGCGTGGCGACCATCAACTGGTGGACGGCTGCGCCAGCGCGCGGACGCGGCGCTCGAACGCCAGCTCGCTGTCGTAGTCGGCCTGCTCGGCGAATGCGTGTCCTTCGCGCTCGAGCACAGCGATGAAGCTCTCGACGAGATCGGCGTCGAGCTGGCGCCCGGCGACCTCGCGCAGCTCGGCAATGGCATCGTGTGGCGGTATCGGCGTGCGATAGCTGTCCTGGCCGGTCATCGCGTCATAGGTCGAGCAGATCGCGACGATCCGCGATGCCAGCGGAATCTCGGAGCCGATCAGGCCGGCCGGATAGCCGCCTCCGTCGATGCGCTCGTGGTGGTAGAGGATTGCGTCGGCGACGGGACCATAGCCGTCGAGCTTGCCCACGAGCGTTGCGCCATCCTGCGGATGCCTGTGGATCACCGCCATGTCCTGGTCGTTTAGCGCCTCGGGGTGCAGGATCCGGTCCGACCAGGTGAACTTGCCGATGTCGTGCAGCAGCCCGGCGGTGTGGATCAGGTCCTGTTCGGCCTCGTCGCAGCCGACCTCGCGGGCCAGCAGGCGTGCGTAGCGCGCGACCGCAGCTGCGTGGCGTCCCGCCGTGTGGTCGCGCAGCGCAAGCGCGTCCATCAGCATCGCGAGCACTCCGAACTGAAGCGAGGCCAGCTGAACCGAGCGAGCCTGGAGCTGGTCCGCCCGGTCCTCGGAGCGAAGCAGGGCGATCATCAGGTACTGGAAGACCAGCAGCACGACGATCGCGGCGAACAGTATCGGCAGGCCGAAATTCGTATATGCGACCGCGACAACCGTCGCGAGCGCGCCTGTGGCGAGCTCCCCGGGGAGTACCGGCAACAGGTGCTCGTGCATTTCGCTCAGCAGCGTCCGCCCGTGGGCGATGCGGCCGTTGAGCGCCACCAAGAAGTAGGTGAGCGCGGTTGTGAGGAGGAAGGCGGCGAACACGATCAGCGCGAACGTGATGCCCTGCGTCATGGCGTGGTTGCGCGGGTCGTGGACGTTGCCGGCGACCGCGCGCACCAGCAGGCCACCGACGAACAGGACGAACGCGAAGATCGTGAGGTTGTTCAGGCTGGTCGACGGTGGTACGCGCCTGCGCAGCGAGTTGAACACGACCGCCGCGACGCCGAGCGCCACTGCGGGCGCCGCCCCCAGCAGGCTCATGGCCAGTATCAGCGCCACGAACGAGGCGCTCAGCTCTCCACGGTGAGTCGCGATCGTGAACCACTCACCCACGATCGCGAGCGCGAGCAGGATCGCGACGAGTGCGACCGGGCGCCATTCCGGCGCACTGGAGACGTATGCGGCCGCGCCGATCACGCCGGCAAGCACCAGCACCTCGGCCGCCCAGTAAAGGCGTCGTCTCTGCTCGGCAGCAAACATCGTCACTGTCGTACTTAACGGCCCAGAACGCGTCGTTCTTAAGGTGCGGCTGCAGTTATGGACCGTCGAGTTACTGACGTTCTCGTGATGTCAGTCCCCTTATGTCAGCCTTGCGCGCGCGGGCCTTGCGAGCGAGCGCGCCCCGAGCGGGTTGCGATCGAGGCTCAGGAGGGCTGCCGTCCCAGTGCGCCGAGCTCCCCGGACGGCGCCTCGGGAACCTCGGCCGGCGCCGGGGGCGGGACCGGGCGCGCACCGAGCTTCAGGCGCACGAACGCGATCGTGCTCAGCGTTGCGCCGAGCCCGGCGACCAGGAACGCCGTTCGTGCCGTGCTGAGCGCCGTGATCGTGCCGGCGAGCACGAACCCCAGCGCGGCGCAGATCGCATCCATCGATTCGACTGCGCCCATCAGCCGGCCCTGCAGCCCCTCCGGGGTGAGGCGCTGCACAGCGCTGATCAGAGCCGGCCACTGCACACCGTTGCCGATTCCGCCGATCAGCCCGGCGGCGCACGCCACCGCCAGGGTGGGCGCCAGCGCCCAGCCGAGATACGCCAGCCCGACCGTGAGCGTGCCCGCACTCAACAGGATCCCGAGCGAGCGCTTCATCGAGCGCGCGAACACGACGCTGCCGACCACGACTCCCAGACCCCACGCGCCGAGCAACAGGCCGTAGCCTTTGTCGCCCGCGTGCAGCGACACCTTGGCGTAGCCGACCTCGATCGGCGTCGAGAACTCGAAGAACGTGAGCGCGACCGCCTCGACGAGCAGCAGGCTGCGAAGCACCCGCACCTGCGTGATGTACTGCCATGCCGCCTGGACCCGAGCTCGCACCGACGTGCTTTCGGCCTCGTCAACACGAGACCTGATGTCGATCAGCATCACGCCGCAGATCACGAACGAGACCGTGTCGATCAGCAGTGCCGCCGACGCGCCGAGCGTGGTCACTGCCACGCCGGCAAGCGGCGGCCCGAGCGTGACCGTGAGGGCGAAGCCCACATTGAGCGCGGCGTTGGCTATGCGCTCGGCCTCCACGGCGCTGGCCTCGCGCGGCTCGGTCGCGGCGCTCTGGTCGATGGCCGCGTTGGCGGCGGCGCTGATGCCAGCTTCCGGCGTGCGCTCCTGCCTGCCAGACTCCCACTCGCGCGCGCTGCGGGCCGCCGCCGCTCGCAGCAACGCGAGCGCCGCGAGCGCCGCCGTCCCGTCGAGTGAGACCAACACGAGGATCGCCGCGAGCTGGAAATGCCAGACCAGCAGCGCCGCTAGGGCCGCCGTGATGACAGCCTCGAACAGGTAGAGCTTTGTAAGCTGTCCGCGCCGGGCCGAAAGCTCGACGCGAGCCACGAGCGGGTGCATGAGCGCCGCCGGCAGCACCTGTCCGGAGAGCAACAGCGCCGCGACCGCGAGCGCGCTGTGCGTGTGGTCGAAGACCGCCACTGCCAGCGCGATGAACCCGAACCACGTACCCAGCCGGTTGACCGTGTACCCGGCGATTATCCGCCGCAGCCTGGCGGAGCGCAGCGGCGTTGTGGCCGGGATCGCAAGCATCCGCGATGCTCACGCTACCCGTTGTCTACGACGGCATACCGTCCTCCGATCGATGCCCACACCGGGTCAGAGCCGGCGCCCGGCCTTGCTCAATAGGGCGCGCCGGCTTCGGCTCAGCCGGACCACGGCCGCATCAGGCCGTCTGCGGGCGCGGGCGACGCATGCCCGACTCGATGCTCACCACGGGCAGCTGCGGATGACGCAGCCCCAGCAGGCGCACGAGCGACTCGGCGGAGCCGTCACCTAGATCGCCGGCGAGGATCACGAGGCGGCTGGCGGGAGCGCGTTCGAGCACGTCGCAGACGGCATCGGCCTCGGCGAACGCCGTGCGCCGTGGCAGTGTGGCCCCGATCTCCGCGCGCAGCTGCGCCCGCCGGCGCGCGTCGGCTCCGGCCAGCAGAACCGGACGAGCGCCGGTCGGCCTGGGCGCGGGCGCCGGGCCTCGCGCATCCCGTGGAGCGCTGCGCGCAGATCCGTCGCCGCGCCTCGGCTCGGATGCGGGCGTTTGGTCGTGCCCATCGCCGCGCGGTCTCGCCGGTGTGACGATCGGGCTCATGAAAGCGCCGGCGGGGCATGCTGGAGGTCGAACATGGTGTGCGCCATAGACGACATGATGCGTCCTCTCGGGCCGTTTGCCTGTCGTCCAGACGGTGCCGATCGTGTCGTCCCAAAGGTGCCGACCTGTGTCGTCCTGGAGGGGCGATCGGTGTCGTCCCTGACGGGCCGATTTTCGAGACTTTGGCTCTGCGGCTGGCTTTCCGGCATGACGTCGGGCGCCGCCGCGCGCGCCGGCCGGTCGTGGCGGCGATGCTCGGGCGGACGCCGATACGGGCGCTACCGTGTGCCACTGTGGACGGCATGGCTGGCATCGACGGTGGTGAGACGCCGGGGGTCGATCGCCCGATCCGCGTGCTGATCGCGGACGACCACGCGGTCGTGCGCGACGGCGTCCGGACGGTGCTGGAGCGTGAGGACGGCGAGTTCGAGATCGTCGCCGAAGCCGCCGACGTGCCATCGACGATCAAGGAAGTGCGCGAGCACAAGCCCGACCTGCTCACGCTCGACCTGACGATGCCGGGCGGGTCGAGTCTGGCGGCGCTGCCCGCGTGCTTTCTCGCGCATCCGACGCTCGCCGTCGCGATCCTGACGATGCGCGAGGACCCGGAGTACGCCAGGCAGGCTCTGCGCGCGGGGGCGCGCAGCTATGTGCTCAAGGAGGCCGAGCCCGCCGAGCTGCTGCAGGCGTTCAGGCTGGCGGTGTCGGGCGGCAACTACCTGCATCCCCGGCTCGGCGCCCAGATGGCGGCCGGCGAGGACGCGCCCAGCGACGGCATCTCGCTCAGCGAGCGCGAGCGCGAGGTGATCAGATTGATCGCCAACGGCTACACCAACCCGGAGATCGCCGAGCAGCTGCATGTCGCCGAGCGCACCGTCAAGACCTACCGAGCCCGTGCGATCGAGAAGCTCGGCTTCTCCTCGCGCGCCGAGATCACCGCGTACGCGCGCAAGCTCGGCCTGGTCGATTAGCCCCCGCGACCGATAGCCCGCAACGGCCCGCGGCCGCTAGCCCACCGCTAGCCCGCGACCGGCTGCCCGGCGGCCGGCTGACCCGCAGCCGGCTCTTCGAACCCGGGCTGGCCCGGCGCCGGGCGTCCGGCGAGCGGAACCGCGAGGCGCATCATCGTGCCCTTCTGCGGCGCCGGCACCAGTTCGAGCTCGCCGCCGACCAGCTCCGCGCGCTCGCGCATGCCGGACATGCCGAAGCCGCCCTCCAGGCCATCTCCGCGCGGCCCGAGCCGGCTCGCGTCCGGCAGGCCCTTGCCGTCGTCGGTCACCGATGCCGTGAGGACGCCGCCGCGCTCGCTCACGCGCACGATCGCATGGGTCGCTTCGGCATGCCTGCTGACGTTCGTGAGGGCCTCCTGCACGATCCGGTAGATCGTGCTCTCGAGCTCCGGGTCGAGCCGCTGCGCCGCATGCTCGGGCCCGAGATCGAGCTCCGTCTGCACGTCGAGGCCATCGATCGCCTGCGCGCGCCTGGCCAGCGCCTCGAGCGCGGCCGCGAGACCGAGATCGTCGAGCGCGGCGGGCCGCAGCTCCGTGATCAGGTGGCGCAGGCCGTCGATCTCGTTGCCGAGGCCGTCGAGCACGGCGTCGACCGCGCCGCTCAACGCTTCGCGGTCGTCGAGGTCGCGCGCGTTGGCGAGCTTCATGCGCAGGGCTCCGAGCCCCTGGACGGTCTCGTCGTGGATCTCGCGAGCCCAGCGCGTGCGCTCGCGCTCGCGCGCCTCCATGCCGTAGCGCAGCCGCTTGATCTCGACCGAGCGCTCTGCCTGGAGCCGCTGGGCGATGCTGGCCGCGAACGCGCTCAGCGCCTGCCGGTCAGGTCCCTTGAACGAGCCGTTGCTGCGCAGCGCGATCACCAGGCCGCCTCCCTGCCCCTCCATGCTCAGCGGCTCGATCAGCACGGCGCGCGCCTCGATGCCAAGTTCGTGCAGCACCGCTGCCTCCTGTCCGCGCGGGCGATCGAGTGCGACCGGCTGCCCGGCGCTGTAGATGGCGCCGAGCGCGCTGCCCTCGACGGGCACGATCCGCAGCCGCGGCGCGACCGTGCCGCTGGCCGCCGCCACGCGCAGCTCGCCACTGTCCTCGATCACGACCATCAGCGTGCTGGCGTCGAGCAGCGCCAAGCCGCGATCGGCCATCAGACGCAGCAGCCAGAGCTCGGATCCCGACAGCACAGTAAGGCCGATTATGTCCTACGCACCGGCGCGTCCACCGGCACTAGGAGGCTCCCAGGCCGTTGGCGAGCCCGTTGCGTTCGCGGCGGGCGGCCTCACGCGCCTGCTCGACGAGCTGCGCGCCGCTCTGGTCGCGCTGCCACGCGGCCAGCCCGACCGACACCCGCAGCGAGCGTCGCACGCCGCCGACTTCGAGCTTGATCGCCCGCAGCCTGTCGATCATGCGCCTGGCGACGATCTCCCCGCGCGGGCCGTCGGCGCCGGGCAGGATCACGAGCAGCTCGTTCTCGCTCGGACTCCCGACGCGGTCAAACCGGCGCAGCTCTCCGCGCAGCGCCGGGCCCGCGTACGCCAGCGCCTGCGCGCGCAGCTCGGGTCCGTGCCTGGCTGCGAGCTCGTCGAGCTCATCGATCGCCACGAGCAGGCAGCTGAGCGCGGTGCCGTGCCGGCCCGCCCGGCTGACCTCCTCCTCCAGTCGCTCGGCCAGCGCGCTCGCGGACAGTCCCTCGATCTGGTGCTGCGCTTGCTGCGCCGGCAACGAGCCCACCGGGCTGGACCGTTCGGAGCGCTGATCTGGTTCGCTGGCAGCCATGCCTCTGGGCGGACGATTTTTGTGCGTGCGGACGGACCTACTAGCGGGATCCGTCCCGATACCGGCCTCACCGAATTATATGCGCGTCGCGCGCAGGCTCCCGTCTTGGGGGATCGGCACGACGATGCTGGCGGTGATCCGGGGGTCGTGGATCGGTCACGTTGTCGTGACGGCGGTCCTGCCGCTGACGCGCGAGCTAGACTCTCGGAGCAGGTCCTCATGACTTTGCACGCCTCCGACCGCCGCGCGGACACCCCCTCCAAGACGCGTTTCGTGTTCGTCACCGGCGGCGTCGTCTCCTCGCTCGGCAAGGGCATCGCAGCGGCCTCGATCGGCCGGCTGCTGGTGGCGCGCGGCCTGACCGTGGCGATGCAGAAGTTCGACCCGTACATAAACGTCGACCCCGGGACGATGTCCCCCTATCAGCACGGCGAGGTGTTCGTCACCGAGGACGGCGCGGAGACCGACCTCGACCTCGGCCACTACGAGCGCTTCACCGACTCCAACACGAGCCGCGCATCGAACGTGACCGCCGGGGGCATCTATGACACCGTCATCCGTCGTGAGCGTCGCGGGGACTATCTCGGCGGGACCGTGCAGGTGGTTCCGCACATCACCGACGAGATCAAGCAGCGGATCTCGCTGATCGCCGAGTCGAGCGATGTGGACTTCGTGATCACCGAGATCGGGGGCACCGTCGGCGACATCGAGTCACTGCCGTTCCTCGAGGCGATCCGCCAGTTCCCGGTCGATCTCGGCGGCCGGCGCTGCATGTTCATTCACCTCACGCTCGTCCCCTACATCGGCCACGCCGGCGAGCTGAAGACCAAGCCCACGCAGCACTCGGTCAACGAGCTGCGGGGCATCGGGATCGCGCCGGACATGTTGATGTGCCGCTCCGAGAGCGGGCTCTCGATAGAGATCCGCAAGAAGATCGCGCTGTTCGCGAGCCTGCCCGTGGACGCCGTCATCTCGGCGCGCGATGTCGATGACATCTACAAGGTGCCGCTGGTCTTTCACGAGCAGGGCGTGGACGATTTCATCCTGGATCATTTCGGCCGGCAGGGGCCCGCGCCGGAGCTGTCGGGCTGGCGCGAGCCGATCGAACGGGCCGAGCGCGCGCACGCGCTCGTCAGGATCGCGTTGGTCGGCAAGTACGTGCAGCTCGAGGACGCCTACCTGTCGGTGTCCGAGGCGCTCCGCCACGCCGCCTCCTCACACGACGCGCGCGTGGCGATCGAGTGGGTCGACTCCGAGCGCCTCGAGGATCCTGGCGGCGAGGCCGCCGCGGCGCTCTCGCAGGCCGACGGCATCCTGATCCCGGGTGGCTTCGGCGGGCGCGGCATCGAGGGCAAGATCGTCGCTGCCCAGATCGCGCGCGAGCGGCAGATCCCGTATCTCGGCATCTGCCTCGGTATGCAGGTAGCCGTGTGCGAGTTCGCGCGCCACGTGGCGGGCATGGAGGGCGCCAACTCGACCGAGTTCGACCTCGAGACGCCGTATCCGGTGATCGACCTGCTGCCCGAGCAGAAGGAGGTGGCCGATCTCGGCGGCACGATGCGCCTCGGCGCCGACCCGGTCAAGCTGCACGCCGACACGCGCGTGCGCGCGATCTACGGCGAGGCCGTCGTCTATGAGCGCCACCGCCACCGCTATGAGGTCAACAACCTGCTGCGCAAGCGCCTGCAGAGCGCGGGTCTCGGCGTGTCCGGCACGTCTCCCGACGAGCGCCTGGTCGAGGCGATCGAGCTCGTCGGCCATCCCTTCTTCGTGGCCTCCCAGTTCCACCCCGAGTTCAAGTCCCGGCCCGAGCGCCCGGCGCCGCTGTTCCGCGAGTTCGTCGCGGCCGCGCTCGAGCGCGCCCGCCGCGGCAGGGCCGCGGGGTCCGCCGCCGACGGCCCGGAGCAGGCACCAGCTCACAGCGCGGCCGGCGCAGCCGGCGGACCGCCGCGAGCCGAGCGCTCGTCAGCGACGCATGCCGACGCCGTCACCACGCACGCGGGCGGCTCGTGAGCGCCTCGATCTCGCCACCCGCGCGCTCCGGAGAGCCCGATCCGCCTGAACCGAGCGGTGGCATGCTGTCGCGCTCTGCGACAGCATCGCGCATCGACGCTGAGCCGCGCACGACGCTGCGCGTGCAGAGTGTCTTTCGCGGACTCGACGAGCGGCAGGCACAGACGATCGCCGCCGAGCTGATCGCCCGGGCGCACGAGCTCGCGAACCAGCCCGAGAGCGAGTGCGACGTCGATGTCAGCGTCGAGCTGGCACGGGGCTCATCCGGCGCTGACGCCAGGCCCGCGCGATAGCTTGCCGGCGAAATGCTGAAGCTGCGCCGCGCCACGGTCATCGACGCCGGTCCGCCCGACGGGCCCGAGCAGGAGCTCGTGACCGACGTGGTGGCGCCTGGCGGAGCCCGCAGCGGACGAGCCCGCTCTGCGATCGCCGATGTTGCGCTCGTCGGCGCCGCGCAGGTCGGCGACGAGGTGATCGTCAACGTCCAGGCGCTCGACCTCGGCCTCGGCGCCGGCGGCTTCGACGTGGTGCACGCCAACCTCACACGTGGACTGGCGGGTGACGGGGTTCCCGATGCCAACGTGATGAAGCTCGAGTGCACGAGCCTGCAGCACGCCGTGCGCCCGCTCGAGACCGGCCAGCTCAGAACGGCGCTCCAGCGTCCCGTGGCCGTGCTCGCGCTGCACGGCCAGCTCGCGCCGGTCGCATGGGCGTTCGCGCAGGCCGCGCCCGGCGGCCGGCTCGGCTATGTGCAGACCGCGGGCGGCGCCCTGCCGGGAGGCCATTCGCACAGCTGCTCGACCCTGCGCGAGCACGGGCTGCTCGTGGACCATGTCACCGCCGGCACCGCGTTCGGCGGCGAGCGCGAGGCGATGACCACCGCTGGAGCGCTCGAGCACGGTCTCACCGCGCTCGGCTGGGACGCGGCGGTCTGCGGTCCCGGGCCCGGCGCCGGCGGCGCCGTCTCGCCGCTCGGCCACGGCGACGGGCTTTTCGGCAGCCTCGCGGCGCTCGACGGCGCGCACACCGCGCTCGCGCTCGGCTGCCAGGCGCTGCTGGTCGCCGTGATGTCGTCCGCCGACCCGGGCCAGCCTCAGCGCGGCATCTCCAGCCGGACGCTGATGGTGCTCGACCTGCTACTCGCCCCCGTCACCGTCGCCCTGCCCGCCGGCGTGCGCTCGCCCGTCGGCGCGGAGCTGCGTGCCGGCCTCGGATCGGTGTTCGCTGGCGCCTCTCGGCAGCGGCCGGCGCCCGAGCTGCAGGTCGAGCGCCCCGCGCGTATCACGCGCCATGACTGGCGTCGCGCCGCGATCGACCTGCCGGGGTTTGCGGCCTCGACGCTGCCGCTCCAGACGCCCGACGGCGATCTCCTGCTCGAGCCGCTGTTCTTCGCCGCCGCGCTCGCTGCGGGCGTCGTGCTGGCACAGCTCGCGCGCTCCGCTGACGATCGCGTGCTGCCCAGCCACCTGCGCGAGCATGTTCCGGGAGCAGGAGCGCAGAGGGGGGAGGCGAAGCTCGGGGCGTGACCCCGAAGCAGGCGCCCGCCCCCGGCAGCGACGAGCAGCTCCAGCCGCTCGTGCTCGACTTTCTCGGCTATCTGGAGCTCGAGCGCGGCCTGTCGAGCCATACGCTGCGCGCCTACCGGTCAGATCTGCTGCAGCTCGGGGAGTTTCTGCGCGAGCGCGGGACCGACCCGCTGCATGCTCAGCACGGGGATCTCGCAGGGTTTCTGTCATCGCTGTCCGCACCCGGCGTGTCGGCAGCGACACTCGACGCGCCTGGCACGCGGCGGCAGCCGGCCGTCACTGCGGCGACGCTGCGGCGCAAGACCGCGTCCGTGCGCTCGTTCTATCGCTACCTGCGACGCGAGGGCACGATCGCGCACGACCCGACCGCCGAGCTGCGGGGCCCGCGACCCACACAGACGCTGCCAACCGCGCTCACTCGCGACGAGGTCACCAAGCTGCTCGAGCAGCCGCACGGCACCGAGCCGCTCGCGCTGCGCGACCGCGCGCTGCTCGAGCTGATGTACGCGTCCGGGCTGCGCGCGTCGGAGGCCGTCGGTCTCGAGCTGCGCGACGTCAACCTGCAGGAGGGGCTGCTGCGCGCGCGCGGCAAGGGCGCCAAGGAGCGGATCGTGCCGGTCGGCGCGCGGGCCGTGGCCGCGCTCGATGCGTACCTCGCGCGCGCTCGTCCGCGCCTCGTCGGCATCAGGGTCCAGGCGGCGCTGCTCGTCAATCGCGGCGGTGGCCGTCTCAGCCGCCAGGGCCTGTACAAGATCGTTCAGGGTCATGCGCGGAGCGCGGGACTCGAGCGCAAGATGAGCCCGCACACGCTGCGCCACACCTTCGCCACGCACCTGCTTGCAGGCGGCTGCGACCTGCGCTCACTGCAGGAGATGCTCGGCCACTCCGACCTCGCCACCACGCAGCTCTACACCCATCTCTCGGCCGATCGCCTCAAGGACGTCTACTTCGACGCACATCCGCGCGCGCGCCGCGGGCGCTAGCTAATTGCCGGCGCCAAACGTCCTAAGCCGGCGCCAAGCGTCCTGAGCCGGCGCCGAGCGTCCTAAGCTGGCTGGCGCGATGCCCGAGCTGCCAGAGGTCGAGACGATCAGGCGCCAGCTGGCGCCGCTGGTCGAGGGCCGCAAGCTGGCGCGCGTCGAGATCCTCGATCCCCGCTGGCCGCGGCCGCTCGCTCCCGCCGAGCTCGAGCACGCGCTCACGGGCCGGCGGGTGGAGCGACTCGGGCGCCGCGGCAAGTATCTGGTATGGGATCTCAGCGGCGACCTCCGTCTCGCCCAGCATCTGCGCATGACGGGCTCGATCCTGTACGAGCCGGACCCCGAGCCGGCGCACACGCGCGTGCGCATCGAGCTGGGCGCCGCCCGCAGGGGTCGTCGGTCCAAGCTCGCGATCGTGGATCCGCGTCGCTTCGGGACGGGTGAGCTGCTGCGCGACGAGCCCGCGCTGCAGGAGTTCTTCGCACAGCGCCTCGGGCTCGAGCCCTTCGACGAGGCTTTCACCGCTGAGCATCTCGGGGCGCTCGTGCGCGGCCGCACCGCGCCGATCAAGGCGCTGCTGCTGGACCAGCGCAAGCTCGCCGGCATCGGCAACATCTATGCCGACGAGGCGCTGTTTCGCGCGCGTATCCATCCGCTGCGCCAGGCTGGGAGCCTGACACGCGAGCAGCGCGAGCGGCTGCGCGAGGGGATCGTCGAGGCGCTCGGCGAAGGCATCGACGCGCGCGGCGCCAGCATCGATGACTTCCGTCACATCGACGGCTTTCGCGGCTCCTTTCAGGACCGTTTCCTCGTGCACCTGCGCGCCGGCGAGCCGTGTGTGCGCTGCGGCCGAGCGATCGTCAAGATCGGCGCCGCCGGGCGCGGGACCTATGTCTGTGAGAGCTGCCAGCGCCCGCCGCGGCGCCGCCGCGGCTAGCCGGCCGGGCGGGCATGGCCGTGCATCGGCAGGACGTCACGTCCGGGCGCGTATGACCCTCGTGATACCCGGCCGCGCCGGGTGTCTGACCCCGGGCCGGAGCCGGCCGCGCCGGGGTCCCTCTCAGGTGGTCAGCAGCTCGTCGAGACGCCCGCTTTCGGCGGCCGCCTGCACCTCGGCGAAGCCCCCCAGCAGCTCGCCGTCGATCAGCACCTGGGGAAAGGTCAACATGCCGGTCTGCTGCGCGAGCTCGACCCGGCCCTGCGGATCCTTGGCGAGGTTGACCTCGGTGAAGCTTGCTCCGTGTGATTGGAGCAGGCCCTTGACGCGTGCACAGAAAGCGCACGGTTCGGTGCTGTAGACCGTGACGTTCTTCATTACTTCACAAAGTATAGCTATGCGTCCGAAGCTGCTACGTGTCCGAAGGTGTCGGGCGCATCGCTCAAGATAGAGCGATGGCGGGTCGGCCGATCAAGACCGAGGCGGTGGTGCTGCGCTCGCTTCGCTACGGCGAGGCCGACCGCATCCTGCATCTGTATACGCCCCGGCGCGGGCGGATCGGCGCGATCGCCAAGGGCGTGCGTCGCGCCCGCAGCCGTTTCGGCGGGCGCCTGGAGCCGTTCTTCCGCCTACAGCTCGACCTGCACGAAGGGCGCGGCGAGCTGCTGACGGTGACAGGCGCCGAGACGATCGAGGCATATCCGCGCCTGCGCGCGGATGCCCGCGCGCTCGATGCCGCCGCACGTGCCTGTGACGCGGTCGCGCGCCTGTTCGAGACCGGGGAACCGCATCCGAGCGTGTTCAACCTGCTCTGCCGGCGTCTGGCGCTGCTGGACGAGCGTCCGCAGGCGGTCACGCGGGCGGATGCGCTGGCGTTCAGGATGAAGCTGCTGCTCGCGGCGGGGCTCGCGCCGCAGCTGGGCGCATGCGTGCACTGCGAGGAGCGCCGCGGGCTGGTGGGCTTCTCCGGCGCCGCGGGTGGCGTCGTGTGCATGGCGTGCCGGCAGGTGCGCGACCGCTCGGCATCGTTCGCGCTCGAGCCCGATGCCCACCGCTTCATGACCGACGCGCTCGGCCTGCCGCTGGCCGATGCGCCGCACGCGGGCGAGGCAGCGCTCGCTCAGGTGGAGCGAGCGACTTCCGAGACGCTCGAGCATCACGCGCACGTCCGCCTGATACCGGCTGCGGGCAAGGTGGTCTACTCCGCGGCGGGCTGATGGCCTGCGCCGTGCAGCGGTCGGCTCGGGATAGGGTCGGCTCGCGATACGCCGGCTCGCGATGGGGTCGGCTCGCGATAGAGCGCACGCGCGCGTGCGCGCACGCGTGGGCCGAGCCGCGAGAGCACGAGCCCCGGGCGCAGGCTCTCGGTCGGTGTATCGTGGCCGGGAGTGGACGAGGGCAATCCCATCGCCTATCAGGTGCTCGAGCGCGGCGTGCCCGTGCTCGCGTCCGACGGCAAGTCCGTCGGCACCGTCGATCATGTCGTGATGGCTCCGGAGAAGGACATCTTTCATGGGCTTGTGATCAAGGTGCCCGATCGCGGCAAACGGTTTGTGCCAGCGGAGGACGTGGCCAGCCTGCACGAACACGGCGTGGACCTGCGCATCGAACCGGCCGCCGTGCACGACCTGCCGGAGCCGGGGGGCGGCGCGGGCGTGTACGACGAGGATCCGGGCGAGATGAAGGGATGGCACCACTGGGTGCATCGGGCGACGCTGCGCGGCGACTGGCAGCGCGAGCGATGAGCAGCACGATGCGAGCTGGTGTCGTGAGCCGGAAATTCCCTAGCGGTGGACGTGCGGACGGCGGGGGCGCAATCGCGCGGTGAGCGTCGCCCGCGAGCAGGATGCGGTGGCAGCCGCCTTCGCGGAGCGCATGCGCGCACAGGAGCAGAGCCTGCTTGCTCCCGCGGCAGCGTGCTCCTATCCCGCCCGGCGCGTGCGCGCTGAGCCCGATTGCGCGCTGCGCACGCCGTTTCAGCGTGATCGCGACCGGATCGTCCATTGCAAGGCGTTTCGCCGGCTCAAGCACAAGACGCAGGTGTTCGTCTCACCGGCGGGCGATCACTACCGCACCCGCCTGACGCACACGCTCGAGGTGAGCGCGATCTCACGGACGGTCGCGCGGGCACTGTGCCTCAACGAGGATCTGACAGAGGCGATCGGGCTCGGCCACGACCTCGGGCATCCGCCGTTCGGGCACATCGGCGAGGAGGCGCTCGACGCCTGCCTGCGCGAGCGCTTCGGCACCGGCTTTCGCCACTACGAGCACTCCTTGCGGGTGGTCGACCATCTCGAGCGCGACGGCGCGGGGCTCAACCTCACCGAGCAGGTGCGCGACGGCATCGCGCGCCATTCCGGGCGATCGGAGCCGCCGAGCACGCTCGAGGGTCAGATCGTGCGCCTGATCGACCGGGTGGCCTACATCAACCACGACATCGACGACGCGCTGCGCGCGGGAGTGCTGCGCGAGCGGGAGCTGCCGGCGGAGCCGATCGCGGCGCTCGGCGAGAGCGGCTCGGCGCGGATCGACGCGCTCGTGCACGACATGGTGGAGCACTCGGCTGCGGCGGGCCGGATCGTCCAGGGACAGCGGGCCGGCGCGGCGATGCGCTCGTTGCGGGAGTTCATGTTCGAGCACGTGTATCTTGCGGGCGCCGTGCGCGCCGAGCACGCGCGGATCGTGGGCGTGCTGAGGGCGCTGTTCGAGCACTACGTCGCCCACCCGGAGCTGCTGCCGCCGAGCCGCGGCGAGGATGAGGAAGTGGATCTGGGGCAGCGGGTGACGGACTACCTGGCGGGGATGACCGATCGTTTCTGCATCCGCGAGTACACCGAGCTGCGCGTCCCGCACGCGTTTGCGGGATGACGCGCTACACCAGTGACTCGCGCGATCGCGTGCGCGAGGCGGTCGACTTCGTCGCGCTGGTGTCGGCGCGCACGGAGCTGCGCCGCGCGGGCGCGAACAGGTACGAGGGGCTGTGCCCGTTTCACGACGAGCGCACGCCGTCGTTCGGGATCGATCCAGTGCAGAAGGTCTACTACTGCTTCGGCTGCCAGGCCGCCGGCGACGTGTTCACGTTCGTACAGGAGACCGAGGGCGTGGACTTCAAGGCCGCCCTCGAGCTGCTCGCGGACCGCTCCGGGATCGAGCTCGAGCGCGAGCAGGAGGACGCGCAGGACGCCGCGCGCCGGCGCACGCGCGAGCGATTGCTCGAGCTGGTCGCGCGCACGAGCGCCTACTACGAGCGTTTTTTGTGGGAGAGCTCGCAGGCGGCGCGCGCACGCGACTACCTGCGGGAGCGTGGGCTGGGCGAGGCGACGCTGCGCGAATTTCATGTCGGCTTCGCGCCGAGCGCGTGGGACCGCGTGCTGCTGGCCTCGCGGCGCGCGGGCTTCAGCGAGGGGGAGCTGTACGACACCGGTCTGGCCCAGCGCTCCCAACAGAACGGCCGGCCCTACGATCGCTTCCGGGCGCGGATCATGTTCCCGCTCGCGGACATGCGTGGACGGGTGCTCGGGTTCGGCGCACGGGCCCTCGGCGACGGCGACGAGGCGCGCCGCGGCCCGAAGTACCTGAATACGGCGGAGAACGCGATCTACCACAAGGGACGCCACCTGTTTGGGGCCCATCTCGCGCGCGCGCATGCGGCGCGGGCGGGGACCTGCATCCTCTGCGAGGGCTACACCGACGTGATCGCGCTGCATCAGGCGGGCATTCGCAACGCGGTCGGCCTGATGGGCACGGCGCTGACCGCCGAGCAGGTGGCCGAGCTCTCGCGGATGGCGCCGCTGGTGCTGCTGGCGCTCGACGCGGACAGCTCGGGTCAGGAGGCGATGCTGCGTGCGGCCGAGCTGGCACAGCGGCGCCGGCTCGAGCTGCGTGTGGTGCCCATGCCCGCGGGCATGGATCCGGCCGAGCTGCTCCAGCGCGACGGCGCGGCGGCGATCGAGCACGCGATCGAAGCTTCGGTGCCATTTGTGCGCTTCCAGGTGCAGCGGGTGCTGGAGGGTGGAGATCACTCCAGCGCCGAGGGCCGCGACCGGATGGTGAACGAGCTGCGACCGATATTCGCGATGCTCGGGCCGAGCACGATGCGCGACGAGCTGACCCAGCTCGTGGCGGGGCGCCTGCATCTGAAGGACACCGTGACCGACGCGCTGCTGAGCGCGCCCGCGTCCGTGCGCGCGCGCGGCGGGCCGGGGAGCGATAGCCACGCGTCCGGCGAGCGCGGACAGGGCGGCGGAGCGCCGCGCGGCGCCGGCGGCTCGAGTGCCGAGCGGAGCAGCGCGCGCGCGGGCGCCGGACTTTCGCGGCGCGAAGACAGCGAACGAGCCTTCTTGGCGCTGTGCATCGCCTCACCGCAGCAGGGTGAGATCGCGCTCGGCGAGCTCGACGTCGACGCGTATTTCACGAGCGAGCTGCTGCGCGTCGCGGCGCGAGCGCTGCGCGGGCATCTGCACGAGCCGCTGCGCGCGATCCGTGACGGCGACGGTGACGAGGATCGCGGCACGGCCGCGGCCTCCGCCGGCACGGACAGCTCCGGCGACGCCGAGGCTCGCGACGGTGACGGCGAGCGCGCCGGCCACGAGGAGGGTGAGGACGGCGATGAGCGGCTGCAGGCGCTGCTGGCGGAGCTGATCGTCGAAGCCGGCTCGGAGCGGGCGAACCCGACGATGCTGCCGGTGCAGCGCTTGCAGCTCGAGCTGGCGCTGATCGACCGCCAGATCCAGGCGACGCGGGGGCGCGAGGGCGGCGAGGTGAGCGAGCTCGCTCGGCGCAAGGCGCAGGTCAAGCGAGAATTCGACGGCGCGTACGGGCGGGTGCTCGAGGAGACGGGGGACAGGGCGGGCTGAGGGCCGCCGGCCGGTCGTACGGCCGACGAGCCGCGGGCGCTGCCAAGGCCGACCTTGGGCCTGCAAAGTCACAGAATTGGCACCGAGTTGGCCCAGAATCGAACATGCGTTCGTGTGATTCCGTCCGCAGGGCCGACGACAATGCAGTGCATGGATCGGGCTTCCTTGGAGCAGCTGTTGGGACAGGGGCTCTCGCTCGCCGAGATCGGCCGGCGATTCGACCTGCATGAATCGACGGTGGGCTATTGGGTCAAGAAGCACGGGCTGCGGGCGGTGAACCGCGACAGGCATGCGGGGCGCGGAGGCATCACGAGGGAGGCTCTGGAAACTCTGGTCGAGTCCGGACTGTCGATCGCGCAGATCGCTGCGCAGGTCGATCGCAGCAAGGCCACCGTGCGGCATTGGGTGAGGCAGTATGACCTGAAGACCTACGCCCAGCAGAGGCGGTTTGGAGAGGGATCCACGCGCGCGGCAAAGGCTGCCGGGAAGGCCACGGTGATGAGGACGTGCCGTCGGCATGGCGTTACGGCGTTCTGGCTCGAGGGTCGCGGCGACTACCGGTGCAAGCGATGCCGCATGGAGCGCGTGAGTCAGCGCAGACGCAAGATGAAGCTGCTCCTCGTTGCCGAGGCGGGAGGGCGCTGTGCGCTCTGCGGCTACGATCGCTGTGTGGGGGCCCTGCATTTCCATCACGTCGATCCGAGCAGCAAGCGGTTCCATCTCAGCATGCAGGGTGCAACTCGCTCGCTCGCGGCCGCACGAGCCGAGATGGAGAAGTGCACGCTTCTGTGCGCCAACTGCCACGCGGAGGTCGAGTCGGGACTGGTGACCCTGCCGGCGGCGGACATGGCTCCAAGCAACGTGGCCTAGAATCCTGCGGACGGTCCCCGGCAGCTCGACTGGCCGAGCGCTCGACTGTTAATCGAGAGGTTGTGGGTTCGATCCCCACCCGGGGAGTTCTCTTATTTGGCTGCCAGCCTCTCCACGAGTCGCGCGGCGACCCCCGGCGCGTCATGCTCGCTGGCCCACCCAGCGAGTTCCCGCGCCCGCTCGCGAATGGCCGGATCCCCGAGAGCCCGCTCGACGGCCAGCCGCAGCGGCCGCGGCGATACGAAACGCCGCGGCAGGCGCACGCCGGCGCCGGCCCAGTCCATTCGGGCGGCGTTCTCGCTCATGTCCCCCACGCACGGGCAGGCGACGACGGCGCAGCCTGACGAGAGCGCGCGCGCGAGCGTCCCGTGGCCGGCGTGGCAGACGACCACGTCGCAGCGCGGCATGGTGCGCGAGTAGCGGACCCACTCGACGACCTTCGCGTTCGCGGGGACGGGCAGCGGCCTCGACGGAAGCCGGCGGTTCCAGGTGGCGAGGACTCGCACGGGAGCGTCCGCGAGGCCGCGCAGCGCGGCGTGCAGCAGGCGGTGATCGGGATCCTGGGCGGTCGAAGGGGCGACCAGCACGAGCGGGTCGCTGCCGGCGGGCAGCTCGACGTCATCGGCGGGCGGCTCCCACATCAGCGGGCCGACGACGTGCGCCCACGGTGGCCACGCGCGCGGGTACTCGAGCTGGGGAAACGTCGCGACCAGCGCGAGCTGGCGGCTGGTGCCCCCGTGGCCGTGCGCGAGCGCGGGCAGACCCAGGCGCGCGCGCGTGCGGTTGAGCTCGCCGCGCCCGCGCTCGACGCCGCGGCGGGCAGGCGCCTGCAGACGCTGCCACAGCGCCCGTCCGGCACGCGTGCGGGGCAGGCGGGCGCCGAGCGAGTAGATCGGGAAATCGGCCTCGTGCTCGGGGTGGACGTGCGGAATCAGCGTGGCCCGCGGTATCCCCAGCAGCTCGGCCGCGAGCGCGGGCGCGAGCGTGAGGATGTCGGCCACCACGACGTGCGGGCGTAGCGCGCTGACCAGCGGCAGTGTGTCGTGGGTGGCGTGCACGACGGCCTCGTAGAAGTCCAGCGGCGCGCCATCGGAGGCGGGGCTGGGGAACACGCTGTACTCGGGCGCGGGCGCAAAGCCGAGATCCTCGGCCTCGACATGTCCCTGCCAGCGCCGCCAGGTTTGAAGGGTGACCTCATGGCCACGGGCGCGCAGCGCCCGTCCGAGCGCGAGCATCGGAAAGGCATGGCCCGGGTCGCCGAACGCGCCGAGCAGGATGCGCAGTTCCGGTCTGGGCATCGGCGGGCGGCTCAGGCGTCGCCAACGGCCGTGGGCGCAGGCGCGAGGGCAGGGGGCACGGGCGCAACGAGCGTGTGCGCGGGCGCAAGGAGCGGGGGCACGGGCGCAAAGAGCGTGTGCGGGGGTGCAGCCATTACCCGGAGGCTCAAGCCGCGGCGAGCTCGGCGACGAGTCGCAGCTGGGCGAGGCGATCTTCGGCCGTGAAGCCCATCGGCATGACCCCGAACGTGCCAACGCCGGCGTCGCGGTATACCGCCAGGCGTTCGCGCACGGCATCGGGAGGACCGCACACCGACACGGTGTCGATCAGCGCCTCGGGGATCGCGGCCATCGCCTGCTCGCGCTTGCCTTCCAGATACAGATCCTGGATCTGCTCGGCCTCGCGCCCAAAGCCGTAGCGCGAGACGAGCTGGCTGTAGAAGTTCTGCTTGCGCGAGCCCATGCCGCCGACGTACAGCGCGATGAACGGACGCATCGCGTCGCGGGCGGCGGCGAGGTCGTCGGTCACATAGACGTTGACGGTGGGGGCGATGTCGAAATGCTCGAGCGAGCGCCCGCAGCGCGCGGCGCCTTCCTCGAGCAGCGGCCGCAGCTCCGAGACGTGCTCGGGCGAGAACAGCGCGGGCAGCCAGCCGTCGGCGATCTCGCCGGCGAGCGCGGTGTTCTTCGGGCCGATCGCGGCGATGTAGATGGGAATCTGCTCCTGCACGGGAGAGATCGTCAGCTTGAGCGCCTTGCCGGGTCCGTCCGGGAGGGGCAGCTCGAGCGTCTCGCCATGAATCTCGAGCCGCTCGCGCGCGAGCGCCATGCGCACCGCCGCGACGTACTCGCGGGTGCGCTGGAGCTGCTTGGCAAAGCGCTGTCCGTGCCAGCCCTCGGCCACCTGGGGACCGGAGGAGCCGATGCCGAGGACCATGCGACCGTTCGAGAGCTGATCGATCGTCGCGGCCGTCATCGCCGTCATCGCGGCCGAGCGGGCGGGCATCTGAAAGATGCCGGCGGCGAGCTTGATCGTGGTGGTCTGCCCGGCGAGCCAGCCGAGCACGGTGGCGGCGTCCGAGCCGTAGGCCTCGGCTGCCCAGATCGAGTCATAGCCGAGGCGCTCGGCCTCCTGCACGATCGCGAGCTGGTCGGCCGAGCTGAGGCCCAGGCCCCAGTAGCCGATGTGCACACCGAGCTTCATCAGCGCATGACCCTACAGGGCGAACGCCAGGCGGGGCGCCCTCAGAAGGGGTCGCCCGGGCGGATGAACATCATCTCCGGGACGATGCAGGCGGGGGAGACCTTCAGGAGATAGCGGACCGCCTCGGCGATGTCCTCGGGTCTGATCATGTCCTCGGGCTTGACGTGCTCCTTGACGTAGTCGGTCATCGGCGTATCGACGAACGCGGGGCAGAGAGCCGTCGAACTTGATGCCCTCGCCGCCGAGCTCGCTGTTCATCGCTTCGGTCCAGCCGACGACCGCGTGCTTGGTGGCTGAGTAGACGGAGGTCCAGCCGACCCCCCGCTTCCCCGCGATCGAGGCGGTGTTGACGACGAGCGCGTTGCGGTGCTCGGCGGCGGCGGCCTTGAGCATCTCCAGGGATTCGCGGTAGAAGAGGACGATCGAACGGATGTTGATGTCGAGCTGCATGTCCAGGCGCTTGGTCTGTATCTCGCCGACGATTGCGCCGAAGCCGACGCCGGCGTTGTTGACGAGCACGTCCAGGCGTCCGTAGCGCTCGCGATGGGAGGAGACGACGCGCTGGATGTCGGCCTCGTCAGAGACGTTGCCGGGCACGGCCTGCAGCTCGAACCCCTCGGCGGCGAGCCGATCGGCGGCCTCCTGCAGCTTCTCCGGTCGTCGCGCGGCGAGCGTCATCGCGAAGCCCTCCTGGCCGAGCATGCGTGCGATCGCAAGCCCGATCCCGCTCGATGCGCCGGTCACGATCGCTGCACGGTCTGGCATGGTCCCTCCTGTGGGCCTCGCTGGTGGTGGCTCGCCGCCCTCGAACGCCAGCCCGACGGACCGGCCGGAAGTCCAGGCGGCGGCAGGGAGCATCGCAGGATCTCGCTGCTAGCGTCTGGCGCGTCGCGCGCCGTCCCAGGGCTGCGAGCGAGCGGGCCCGTAGCTCAGTTGGTTAGAGCTGCCGACTCATAATCGGTAGGTCGCTGGTTCGAGTCCAGCCGGGCCCATTCGCGAATTGCCTGCTCAAAGGCGCTTTTTGGTAGCCGTTCAGTCCTCGGGGTTCCCGGGGGCTGCGGGTCAGATGAGGGCGGGGAGGGCGCCGCCGTTTTGGTGGGCGGCGAGGAGGTCGCGGAGGTAGGCGAGCAGGGAGCGGTGTTGGAGGCGGCAGGTCACTGAGGCGGAGAGGGATCGTTCGGTGAATCGTTCGCCGTCATCGGATTGGTTGCCGTGGGAGAGTTTGCGGTGGATGACCGGTCCGCGGAGCGCGCGCTCGGCAGCGTTGTTCGTCGGGGTGACGCAGGGGACGGTGATGAATGTCCAGAGCGCGGGCCAGAGCTTCAGGAGGTTGTTCGCGAATCGGCGGTGCAGGCGGTGGCGTTTGCTGCCGTTGGCGGCATGCTCGAGCAGTTTGCGGAGATCGGTCATGACCGGTTTCATCTCGCGTGTCAGCCGGCGGCGATCTCGGTGCTCGGCGAACGCGTGCCAGGTCTCAAACAGTCGGCGGGTGAGCGCGAGGCCGGCTTCTCCGAACTGCTGCTGGGCGGCCAACCCTTCGCTGTGGAATCTGAAGTCGCGTTGCAGATGTGACCAGCAGGCTTGTCGCTGCTCGGGGTCCAGGAGGTCATAAGCCCACCAGCGGTCCGAGGTCACGATTCCTTGAAAGTCGCTACCGAGTAGCTCGACCAGTCGGTCGCGGTGGCGGTCCTCGACGATCCGGAAGATCGCCGCCTGCGCGGTCGCGGCCGTCCACATCGTGCGGTTCTCGCCGGCGAGGAACCATCCGGTCTCATCGACGTTGACCGCCACGGAGCCCAGCACCCGGCTCGCCAGACGCTCGTGCGGGGCGGCGAGCAGCCCGCTCGTGCGCTGACAGATCCCCTCGATCGCGCCGACCGAGACCCGCACCCCGAACAGCTCCCAGAGCAACTCGCTCATGTCCCGCCGCGAGATCCGGTTCCGTGCCGTCAACGCCACCACCGCGGCCTGCAACCCGGGCCCGAACGCGGACTCGCCCACGATCCCGAGCGTCGCTCGAGTCCGCTTGCGGCATCCGCGGCACCGCAGCCGGTGGGTGCGATGCTCGGTGTACACGACTGCGGTTGGTGGCAGCTCGGCAACTTGGTGGCGTCCCGGCCCGTGACGCGGGATCTTCTCACTGGCGGTGAACTCCCGCCCGCACCCCGAGCACTCCTCTGGGTAATGGTTAACGATCTCCAGCATCCGGTCCTCGGGTAACAACTCCCGCCCAGAGCCCCGGTGACCGGGCTGACCGCCCGCCTGGCGCTGTTTCGCGTCCTCGCGGGCCAACTCCTTGGCTTTCTCCCGCGCCTCCGCTCGACGCTGCTGACGAGTCCTCGGAGCATCCTGCGATGGCGGCGAGGAACTGTTCCGCGAACTCGTAGAGGCTTTCTGCTCCAACGCCCGCAACCGGTCCTCCAACCGCAACTGCCGATCCATCAGACCCATCAAGAACTCGACGCACGCCTCCCGGCCCGAGTCATAGATCGCCTCCGCCTCAGACCGCTCCATACCGACAAGGTTCGCCGCCCACCCGAGCGGACCTTGCTATCGAAACCCGCAGGACTGAACGGCTACGCTTTTTGGAACGCGTCCCGCGCGCCTGACGGGAGGTGTCAGGACGGCACGCCCCATTTTCCCTCCTAAACCCCTGCCACCAGCAGCCTGTTCTCAGCTCTCGATCAGCGGCGGCCCAGGCGCAGGCACGCAGGCTTGACGCGCTACTCGTCGCCGCGCTCGCGCCTTCTCGTGGCAGCCGCCTTCGCCGCGGCCTCTTTCCGGTGCTGCTGCGGATGCACGCCCAGCTCATGCCAATCGGTCTCGGAGAGATCGACGTCGTAGTGCTCCGCCGCCTGCTCGATGTTCGCGAACGCCAGCGCGCGGTCGTCGTCCGAGACGCCGATCACCTGGTCGAATCGCGCGACCGCGTTGCGAACGTGTTGTGCGCCGGTCAACGGCTCCTTGCGCTGCCTTGGAAAAGCGAAGACCGTGTCCGGCAGGTCGCTCTGCGTCGTCAGACGGCCGTGCTTCTCGTGCGGTTTCCAGGTTGCCTCTACGGTCGGGCTCACTTGACACCTCCGTTCGATGATTGCTCCAAGGATTCCACTGTCCAGATCCACGTGCCCGTGCGGCGCACCGCACAATCATTGCGCTCCCTCGCGGGCTGAGGCCGTCGCCCGCAGCACGCGTCCGCCTGGCCTTGCGGTGATCGGGTTGCGATGCGGATCCCTCGTGCGGCGCCGCGATCAGGCAATATCAGCGACGACAGGCGGCGTACGGTCGGGTCCAGGTCGAACCGCCGCGCCAAGCCCTACGAGCTATCGGACGGAGAGGAAGGCATGGATCTTCAAGAGACGCTGGAAAAGGTCGTGGAGCTCGCCCGAGAGGAGCTGCACGTGGTCCGCAAGCGTGCCGAGGAGAAAACGCCGGCCCGCGACCACGGTAGGGACTACCACGAGGCCGAGGCGGCCGCCGACCGCCTGGATCACTACGCCCACCAGCTCTACCGGCTCCACGACGCCGAGTATCGCGATGGCTGGAGGCACCACAGCGCGGGCGATCGCGACTAGTCGTGCCTGACCGCGCCTGACCGAGGCGCGGGGCGGTTCGAGTCCGCTCGAGCGCAATGAGGCCGGGTGAAACTTGCGACAGCAGAGCTGGGCGAGACGACCCGGGTTGACACCTCGACGGCTTATGCATAGCCTGTCGAGGTATGGCGTTCGGCGAAGTCCAAGGGCATGTCGATGGGATGCTGCTGGCGGTCTTGAGCGCCGGCCCGCTGCACGGCTATGGGGTGACCGAGGAGCTGCGGCGCCGCAGCGGGGGCGAATTCGATCTGGCGGAGGGCACGATCTACCCGGCATTGCATCGCCTGGAATCCTCGGGCCTGCTGGTCAGCCGTTGGGAAGTGGTCAGCGGTCGGCGGCGGCGGGTGTACGCGCTCTCGAGCTCGGGCCGGCGTGCCGTTGTGGACCGCCGGGCGAGCTGGCAGGCGTTCAGATGTGCCGTGGACGCGGTGTTTGGCAGCGATGCGCTCGAGGTCGGCTGATGGACGCCGCAGACCCGATCGACGCGTATCTCGATGAGCTGAAGTCCCAGCTTCGTGTGCCGCGTCGGACACGGCGGCGGATCTTGGCCGAAGTCCGCGCACACATGCTCGACGCTGCCGAAGCCGAGCAGTCAACGGCCAACGACGGGAGGCGCGCCGCAGAGCGTGCGGTCCTCCGCTTTGGCCTTGCCGCCGAGACAGCCCTTCAGTTCAACCGCCTTGGGGGCCGGCGCAAGACACTGCTCCGGCGGGCGCTCGCGCCCTCGATCGTGGCCGTCGCAGTGACCTCGATGGCGACCGCGACAGTGTGGGCGTTCGGTTCAGGCCCAGCCCGGTCACGGTTGCGCCAGGCTCCCGCTCATCTCGCCCAGCAACAGCAGCGGTGCGTGGCGCAGACCGGCGAGCTCTCCCTGGCGCCGGCACTCCGCGAGGTCGCGCCATTACCGTTGCCGACAGCGTCACGCAAGCGACCAGCGTGTGACGCGCGGGCAGCGAACACCCGATGAGCCACACGGCGGACCCTCGTCGCCCCGAACGGACGCGCCTCGATGCGGCCTACCTCCGTAGCGGCCGGGCAACAGCGCATGGCGCGTAAGGACACCGTCACCAAGCGCAGCGCCAAGCGATCGAAATCGCTCACCCGCTCGATCGTGGAGCTGGTGGTGATCGTCGCCGTGGCGCTTGGAGTCGCGCTTGCTATTCAGGCGTTCGTCATAAAGCCCTACCGGATCCCGAGCGGCTCGATGGAACCGACGCTGATCGAAGGGCAGCACGTGCTGGCCAACCGCATCGGGATGGACTTCGGCGAACCCCACGTCGGCGGGATATACGTATTCCACCCCCCGGAAGGCGCCGAACAGGAGCAGTGCGGGCCAACACCACACATGGTCACGCCCGGTCCCGGCAGCTCCGCATGCTCCGCTCCAGTGCCCGAGAGAGCGAGCGTCAACTTCATCAAGCGAATCGTCGCCGGCCCCGAAGACGAAATCTACGTCAAGGAAGGCCACGTCTTTCGCAAGGCCGCCGGCACCGGCAGGTTCCTCGCGGAGCAGGACTCCTACATCAAAGCCTGCGGCTCAAGCCCCGAGTGCAACTTCCCCAAACCGATCAAGATCCCGCGCGGCCATTGGTTCATGATGGGCGACAACCGCGGCAACTCTGACGACAGCAGGTACTGGGGGCCGATCCCGACCGGATGGATCATTGGACAGGCCATCGCCACCTACTGGCCCCCCGACCGCATCGGGATCTTCTGAGGGCCCACCGCTTGCAAAGCATGTAAGGTCGCGCCGTGGCCGACCAGCCGAGGCTCATAATCGAGCTCCCCAGCGGCGGCGCCGTCGACCGCCAGCTGCGCGCGCAAGCGCCGGCGAGCCTCGCCAGCGGTGAGGTCGTGGTCGAGGACGGCCCCACCGACGCCGATGGCGCGCTCGAGGCGATCACCGCGGGACAGGTCGTCCTGTCGGTGCCCTCGCCGGAGTCGCTGCGACACCAGGCCGCTGAAGTCGGCCGTGTGATCGCGCACGCCGGCACCGGGGTCGAGCCGCTCGTCGTGGTGGTCGAGGCCGCCGAGGAGCTGCGCGAGGAAGAGCTCACCGCGGTCCTCGAAGCCGCCGCGCACACCTCGCGCGCGGTGATCTTGCGGATCGTCCGCGATGGCTGACCGGCGTGAACCCCGGCGGAGGACTCAGGGGGTCGGGTCCACCGAGCTATAGGGCTCGTCTTCGCCGCGCAGGTCGCGGTAGCGGCGGTCGAACAGCTCGAGCACGGCGGTCACGTCCGACGGCCCGTGGACGTCGTGGCTGACCACGTCGGACTCGAGCAGCCGATCGGCAGGCTCCGCATCGCCGTGCTCGACCAGCTCGTCATGCTCGGGGTGGG
The DNA here is from genome assembly GCA_963713895.1 of uncultured Solirubrobacterales bacterium. Lineage (GTDB taxonomy): Bacteria > Actinomycetota > Thermoleophilia > Solirubrobacterales > Solirubrobacteraceae > Palsa-744. The sequence goes on from OY970210.1 coordinate 1,550,291, forward strand.
AGAAGCGCAGCTCGACCACGCCGCGCTCGCGATCGAGCACGCCGAGCTCGAGCTGCTCATAGCGCACGAGAGCAGCGCCGTGAGCGCGCTGCTCGACGTGCACACCGGGCCATGTGTCAAGCTCGTTGGCGATCTCATCGACGAGCTCTCGATGCGGCACGCGCCGATCGTACTCGCTGCGCCGTCACGGCACCGAGCGACCATCCGCCCCCTCGCGCCTACCATTGAAGGATCCTGGCGGCCCCCTCGATCAAACCAACCAAGGAGCAACGATGAGCGATGAAGGCGTCTTGAACAAGATCGAGCAGCTGGTCGCGGAGGAGCATGCGCTGCTCGGACGCGAGCCTCGGTCTCCGCGCCCCGACAAGCACGAGCGCCTGGCCGCGATCGAGGTGGAGCTCGACCGCTGTTGGGATCTCCTGCGCCAGCGCCGCGCACACCGTGAGTTCCACGAGGACCCGGACGAGGCCTCGGTGCGCGACGCGGACACGGTCGAGCGCTACCTGCAGTGACGCGCCCGCGTCGGGCCGCCGGCGCTACTCCTTGGCGCCCTGCGCGAGCCAGCGTTCGAACAGCTGTACCTGTTGCTCCGGCCACGGCCCATCGCAGGGCATCGTGCCCTCGCTGAGACGGCCGGCGATCGCCTGGCCGTGAGCAAGAACGTCATCGCGTGAGAACAGATCGAAGGCGCCGCGCATGGCGGCGCGATCGCTGTCCCGAAACAGCGGTCTGATATCGGCAGCGAACCCGACCTGCTGCTCTTGGCCCGAGGTGGCTGGTTTGTCTGACATCGAACAGTCGCTCCTTGGAGGCTGGAAGTGTCTAGCGCCGCGACAGCACGACCACCGGGATCTCCCGCTCAGTCCTCGCCTGGTAGTCGTCATAAGCGGGCCAGACCTCGGTCATCAGCGACCACAGGCGGCTGCGCTCCTCGCCCTGGGCCGTGGTCGCGCGCACCGGCACGCGATCGCCCTTGACCTCGATCTCGACGCCGGGGTCGGCCTGCAGGTTCTCGAACCAGCTCGGGTGCTGCGGCGCGCCGCCCTTGGACGCCACGATCACCCAGCGCTCGCCGTCGGTCCTGTAGAGCAGCGGCGTCGTCCTCGGTTCGCCGGATCTGCGCCCCTGCGTGGTGAGCAGGAGAATCGTCCCGCCGCGCCAGTCGTGGCCGCGCTCGCCGGCCGTCTCGCGGTAGACGCGAACGTGCTCGGCGCCGAACAGCTCGTCATCGGGCTTAGCGCTCATCCGTGGCCACTCTAGAGGACGGGTGATCGGCGCGGTCGGCCGGCAGACACGCATCGCGCGCAGGCGTCCACCGGGATGCAGACGACCGCGGAGGCGTATTGCAGACGACTTCGCGCGCAGGCGCATGGTTGAAATACGGATGACCGCGCCGAGGCGTATTGTGGGCGACTGCCCGGAGGCGTATGGTTGAAACGCTTGGCCGTCGGGCCACGACCAAAACGGGGCGTAGTCGAAAGGGGGCAGGAACATGGGACTCACCGGCACTGGAGGGACGCTGGGAACGGGGTGGCGCGGCTTGATCATCGCTGCCGCCCTGTTGCTCGCTGTGTGCGTGTTTGCTCCGCGCGCAGAGGCTTCACGGGCGACAACCTGCACCGGCACGGCCGCGACGCCGGGGGTCCTCTCGGGCCAATACACCGGCCGCGTGCTCATCGAAGGTGTTTGCAAGGTCGACTCGAGCCGCGTGATCGTGCGGGGCAACCTCGTGGTTCGCGAAGGCTCGACGCTGCTGGCAGCGTACGGACAGGACCAGCCGGCCGGGAGCGGCCCGTCCAATCTCATAGTCCACGGCAGGCTGCGAGTGCTCAAAGGCGGGACGCTGCTGCTCGGATGCGAGCCCGAACACTTCGTCTGCCTGAACGATCCCGACCCCAAGGCGCCAACCCTGTCGGGCCGTGCGACGATATTCGGCAATCTGGTCGCGACCGAAGCGTTGGGCGTCGTGGTGCACAATAGCCGCATCTTCGGCCGGGTTCGGCAGATCGGCGGCGGAGGCGGCGAGAGCTGCGAACCGACCGGCCCGTTCCTCGAACTCGGCCTCCCCGTGTACAGCGACTACGAGGACACGACCATCCGGGGGAACATCGCCGTGCGCCGGCTCGAATCGTGTTGGCTGGGCCTGGCGCGTCTGAACGTCGCCGGCAACATGCGCATCACCGGAAATCAGCTCGCGGACCCTGACGCGATCGAGATCCTCTCCAACGTGATCCATGGCCGTCTGGCCTGCCGCGAAAACAGCCAGGTGTGGAACAGTGCCGAGGTGAGCGAAGAAACGCTCTACCCGCGCACGCCCGAGCCCAATACGGTGTTCGGTGTGCGCGTCGGCCAGTGCCGTCTCGCCAGTCCTGAAACCGAAGGTGGCGAACCCGGCCCTGGGCCGTTTTAGGAGCCGGCGCGCGACGATCAGCCGGCGCGCGGCGCGAGCGTCACGAGCATCGCGCTCGCCGGCTCGAGCACGACGGTGAACTTGCCGTCGGCCTCAGCGAGCGCTGTGGACCGGGGTGTCGGCAGGGTGCCGTTCTGGCGCAGCGCGACTCCGCCGAGAGCGGTCCCCTGTAGGGCGCCGGCGGAGGGCGCGCTCAGCCGCAGCGCCGTGGCGCGTCGATAGGAGGAGCCGACCTCGAGCGTCACCGTGGCGGGCCGGGGTGCGCCCGCGGCGTGAGGAGAGGCTGTGCCGGCGCTCGCGGTTTCCATGTCGTCGATCACGACATGCATCGCACGGTCGGGAGCGCGGAGCGCGAACGCGGCGATGTTGCGCGAAGTATGCAGCGACAGCGGCATGAAGGCGTCGCCCTCGAGCGAGTGCAGCAACAGCAGCGCGTAGTACTCGGGCCGCGCGGTCAGCTGGCCGTCGGCGAGCGTGCACAGCGGCGAGTACCAGGGCGAGAGCAGCGTGCCGCCCGCTTGGCAGGACCCCAGTCCGCTGGTGAAGTTGACCGCGGCCACCCCTTCGCGTGCTGCGAGCAGCGCCGCGTCCAGCGCCCACAGCGCCGCGGCGAAGGTGTCGCTCGTGCCCGGCTGGCCCCCGCAGGCCACCGAGCCGAGCTCGTCGATGTGCAGCGGCAGCGCGTGGCTTGCGGCCGTGGCCGCCAGTTCCCCGATCCGCTTGGTCTCGCTCTGCTGCACCGCGCCGCTCAGCAGTTGCGCGATCGAGGGGCCGTGCGGCAGCAGGCGCTCGGAGCGGCAGCGGTCGAGCGGGTAGAGATGGGCGCTCAAAGCCGCGACGCTCGAGCCCTCCGTGGCCGCGTATGCCTGCAGCCAGTTCCCGGTCGCGCTCTCGGGGCCGACGAGCGGCGCCGACACCCCCGCAGCGGCCAGCGCGCCGCGCATCTTCGCGAGTTCGCCCTGGTAAGCGGAGAAGCCCCAGCCGCTCGGGCGCAGCGGGTGGCTCCCAAGCACCGACCTGAACGGTTCGGCGGGCGGCATCGTGTAGAGGTCGGGCTCGTTGCCGATCGCGAGCCCGGCCAGTGACGGGCCGAGAATCGAGCTGGCCGCGCCGGCCTCTTCGGCGAGCCTTGCCGGATCGGGATGTCCGAGGTCGAGCCCGAGAATCAGCCGCCAACCGGTGGCGCTCATCAGGCTCGCCAGATGGTGCAGGTCTGCCGGCGAAACCGTCGTGATCGCCCACGGCGCCGGCGTGGCGGGCGCCGGCAGCCACTGCGTGTGATCGACCGAGTCGCCCGATACGCGCAGCACCCCCTTGCCCAGACCCGACAGCAGGTTCGCGAGCTCGGGCGAAGCCGATTCGATCGCCGGCAGGTGCAATGCCGGCGTCTCGAGTGACAGCCCGAGAAAGTCCGCTGGGATGGTCGGTCCGAGCTGCGAGCCGATGCTCACGCTCAGCGGCGGTTCGGGCGAGCCGACGGACTGCGCCGAGCGTGCCTCGGCGCCCGCGCAGAGATGGGCCAGCATGCTGGCGACAGTGACGATCAGGACCCCGAGGCGGCGTGAGCGCACAGAGCGGCACATCAGGCGCGCGCGCCCGCGGACAGCCCGACCAGCTCGGCGCTGCGCTCCCACAGCTCCGCGGCGAGCGTCTCGTCCTGCGCCTGGGCGCTCGGGGACCGCACCTGCTCGTCCTGGACGTAGGCGCCGGTCAGGCCTGCGGCCTGCTCGGAAAGCGCCAGCCACTCGAGCGAGCGCGCGCCACGCTCGGGCGAGCGAAAGAACGGACCGGCGAGCGTCGTCAGGACCTTCCAGATGCCGTTCTCGTTCTTGCCGAAGCCCGTTCGCACGACGCCGGGGTGAAAGCAGTTGGCGTGCAGCTCCGGCGCCCGCCTCGCCAGCTCGCGGGTGAACAGGATGTTGCAGAGCTTCGTCGTGCCGTACACGCGCATGGCGCCATAGCCGTGCTCGGACTGCAGGTCTTCGAGATCCAGGCGCCCGCCCGTGTGGGCGTCGGAGGCCGTCGTGACGACGCGCCCGCCGTTCAGGCGATCGCGCAGCAGGTTGGTGAGCAGAAACGGCGCGAGGTGGTTGAGCGCAAAGGTGCGCTCGAAGCCCTCCGCGGTGTCACGCCGTGAGGCGAACAACGCGCCGGCGTTGTTGGCGAGCACGTCGATCTGCTCGTAGCGGCTCCTGGCCGTCTCGGCGAGCGCGCGCACGTCCGTCATCAGCGTCAGGTCGGCGACGTGCTCGTGAACGGGCGCGCCGCCACCTGCGGCCCGAGCCCGTCGCGCCGTGTCGCTCACGCGCTCGCGATCGCGGCCCACCAGCGCCAGCTCGACGCCGCGCCCGGCCAGCGCGACCGCGGCGGCCTCGCCGATGCCGCGCGTGGCGCCGGTGAGCAGCGCGAAGGTCATGGCACGGACGACGGCGCCGCGGTCATGAGCAGGACTCTACAACCGCCTCTCAACGTGACACGCTGTCGAGGTGCCGTTGCGGGACACGAGCAAGGGACACGAGCGGCCGTCACGGCCGTCACGGGACGCCGCCGGCTCGAGTCCGGCTCCGCGCGCTCCCACCACCGCCACGCTCGACAGGGATCGGGGTCCCGCTGCGCGACGACAGGCCATCGTGGAGCGGCCGAGCGGTCGCTCGCGCACGCTCGCGCTGGGGGCCGCGCGTGCTCTCGCCACGCGCCTGCCCTGGATCGCGACCGGTCTCGCCGCTGCGATCCCGGTGATCAGCTCGACGGTCAAAGCGGCGCGCGCCGGGTGGGTGCCGGCCGGCGATGACGGCATCATCGCCACGCGCGCCTGGGACGTGCTGACAGCACACACGCCGCTGGTCGGGCAGTACTCCGAGGCCGGCCTCGTCGTCCACGGCCAGGTCATGCACAGCGCCGGGCCGCTGCTCTACTGGCTACTCGCGCTGCCCGCGCGTTTCGGCAGCGTCACCAGCATCGCGGTGACGATCGGGATCGTCAACACGCTCATGATCATCGGATGCGTCGCGCTCGCGCACCGCCGCGGCGGGCTCGTCCTGATGTTCGCCACGGCGATCGGGATCGCGCTGATGTGCCAGTCGCTCCCCGGCGAGGCGATGCACGACATCTGGAATCCGGCGGCGGGACTATTCCCGTTCCTGCTGCTGATCTTCCTGTGCTGGTCGCTGGCCTGCGGCGACCGTCGCCTGCTGCCCTTTACCGTGCTCGTGGCGAGCTTCGTCACGCAGACCCATCTGATGTACGCGGCGCCCACCGCCGTGCTGCTCGCGGTCGGGTTCGGCGGGCTGGTGCTCGGATCGCTGTGGCGGCGGGCGCGCGCGCGCCGCCAGCAGCCGCAGCAAGCGCCGCCGCGGGTCTGGCCGTGGGCGCTCGCCGCGCTCGCGGTCGCGGCCGCGTGCTGGACCGCGCCCGCGATCGACGAGGTCGAGAGCAACCCCGGAAACCTCACGATGATCGTGCGCACGGCCGAGCACCCCGAGCCGACGCTCGGCGCGAGCGTCGGCTGGCACGCGGTCGTGCGCTCGGTCGGGTTCAGGCCGTGGTGGCTGTACGTGCCCGCGTCGGAGTGGGAGCGCAAGGCCGACGTCCGCGCCACGCCGAGCAGCGTGCAGGCCGACTCGACGCTCGCGCTGCTAGCGGCGCTGGCGCTCGTCGGGGTGCTCGCCGCCTGCGCGCGGCGCTGGGATCTGCTCGCCGCGGCGCTGATCGCGCTCGGACTATGCGCCGCGATCGGGCTCGAGGCGGCGTCGAACCCCTCGGCGCAGCTGCTCGCCGAAACGCTCGGCTACACGATGTGGTGGGGATCGGAGCTCGGTCTGTGGGTATGGCTGGTGCTCGCCTGGTCGGTGTGGCTTGGGCTGCGGTGGCTCACCCGTCCGGCGCTCGCGGCCCTGCGCGCGCGTGTGCCGCCCGACCGGCGCGCGCTGCTCGCGCGGCTGCGCCTGGTCGGCGTCGCGCTCGCCTCGCTTCTCAGCCTCGGCGCGGTCGCCGCGGCGGGCGTCGCGGTCGCGCGCGACGCCAAGCCCGACTCGCACGTGTACGAGTACCGGCCGATCCGCCGGATCGCCGCCGGCATCGAGCGCGTGATTCCGCCACGACAGACGATCGAGTACAACCTCGGACCGCTCGACCTGGGCACTCAGCCGATGGAGCCCGCTATCCGCTTCTTTCTGGTTCGCCACGGCGACCGTCCGCTCGCCGAAGGCTCCTATCCCCGCCTCGGCGCTTACTACGAGCTGTACAAGCGGCCGTACCAGTGGGTCCTGTACCTCACTGACAGCACGCGCGCACCACGGCGGATGAGGCTGGCAGCCCGCGTCCACTTTCGCGGGCCGTGGGGCAGGGAGACCTTCAGCGCCTGGGTACGGCACGCGTAGGCGTGCCGGCGCGCCCGTCGCCCCGCGCGGCACCTCGGCAGGCCGCCATGACGAGCGCCATGACGGCCAGCCACAGGAGAGGAATCAGGAGTGAGAACAACACTACGATGCCCACCCTGACACCCGTAGCTGAAGGCGCGATTTCGGTGGTCTGAAGATTTGTTAAGGGCGTCGCCGAGACGGCGGCGGCGGTCGCGAGGCGGGCTCGACGGTAGCCGCGGGACGGCTCGGCAGCGGTCGCGAGACACCCGGTGTGTCGGTCGCGAGAAGGCTAGCGGCGGTCGATGCCGCGTATATGCACCAGCGGGCGCCACGGCGCCGAGGTCAGCGACGGCGTCGCGTACCTGAGGCGCACGCGCTCTGGCGTGGCGGGCGTGTGCAGCAAGAAGCCCTGGCCGACGGCACAGTCGAGCTCGCGGGCGACGGCCAGCTGGCGCTGGGTCTCGATGCCGACCGCGACCGCGGTCACGCGGGCCTGCTTGGCGAGCGCGATCGCCGCCGCGAACATGGCGCGCTTTTCGTTGCTCTGCGCGAGGCTCGCCGTCAGCGCGCGATCGAGCTTGACGATGTCGAGCGGCAGGTTGGCCGGCATTCCCAGCGAGAACTGCTCGGAGCCGAATTTGTCGAGCGCCACCGACACGCCGAGGCGCTTGACGTCGATGAGCGCCGCACGCGCTCGCTCGGGATCGCGCAGCACCGCGTCCTCGCTCACCTCCAAACGCAGCGCCGAGGCTGGCAGGCGGTAGTAAACGAGCTCCTCGCGCACGCGCTCGGCGAGATCGAGCTCGGTCAGCTCGCGCGCGGAGATGTTGACCGACACGGGTATCGCGATGCCGTTGCGCCGCCACGCCGCGGCCTGCGCGCACGCGCCGTGCAGGACCCAGTTGCCGATCTGCACGATCAGCTCGCTGTTTTCGACAGGTGGCAGGAACGCCGAAGGGAGCATCTCGGCGCCGGCGCGCGCTCCGTCCAGTGGCCCGTCGGGAAGCCAGCGCACGAGCGCCTCGCAGCCGACCACCTGCCCGCCCGCGAGTCGCATGATCGGCTGGTAGGCCAGCAGCAGCTCGCGCCGGGGCAGCGCGTCGCGCAGCCGCAGCTCGATCTGCGCGTACGTGCTCAGCTCCCGGCGCAGGCTCTCGTCGAACAGCTGCACCCGCGGGCCCGGTGCGCGCTTCGCCCGATACATCGCCAGGTCGGCCTCGCGCAGCATCGTCTCGGGGTCGAGGAGATGGTCGCGCGAGATCGAGATACCGACACTCGCGAGCATCGCCACCGTCGCGCTGCCGAGCGCGAACGGCCGGTCGAGCGCATCGAGCGCGCGCTGTGCAAGCGCGAGCGCCTCGTGGTCGCTCTCGACGTCCTCGGCCAGGATCACGAACTCATCGCCTCCCAGGCGGGCCACCGTGTCGCTGTCGCGCATCAGCTCGGCAAGGCGTTCGGAAATCGCGACCAGCAGGCGATCGCCGACGCCGTGCCCGAGGTTGTCGTTGACCGCCTTGAACCTGTCGAGGTCGATGAACAGCATCGCCACGGCGCTGCCGCTGCGGTGCAGGCGCGCGATCGCCTGGCGCGCGCGGTCCATGAACAGCAGCCGGTTCGGCAGTCTCGTGAGCGGGTCGTGCAGCGCCTGGCGCTCGAGCCACATGCGATCCGTCACGTCCTTGGCCGTCGCGTACCAGGTGTCGCCGTCGCGACGCGCGCTCCACATCAGCCAGCGCCACGAGCCGTCGCGGTGGCGGTAGCGGCTCGTCATGTTCTCGAGCTCGGGGGTGTCGGCGTGGATAGCGGCGAGCGCCTGCTCGGCGTCGTCGGGATGGAGCAGGTCTGCGATCGGCGCCGCGCGCAGTTCCTCGCGCGTGCGTCCCAGCAGCTGCTCCCAGGCCGGGTTCAGCAGCGTGAAGCGTCCCTCGGCCGAGATCGTCGCGAGCGGGTCGGCGGTCAGCTCGAACAGTCGCTCGATCTCGCTCGTCGAGCCGTCTGCTCCGTCGGGGCGTGCCAGGGCTGTCCCGGCGCCTCGAAGCGGAGGATCTTCCTCCGGTCTCGCTGCGCCGCGTTCCGAGTCAGCGCCCGCGTCGTCTCGCGTGGGGCTCGCGCCGGCGCCAAGGCTCCGCGCAGCGGCCCGGACGGCCGGCCGGCGCGATGTCCCGGATTCCTCGCTGCCTTGCGGATCGACGCCCATCGTCACCCATCACGTCGGCGTGCGCGACTGCGATGCCGGGACCGGCTCCGTCGCGCTCGACATATCTTCTACGGAGCGGCGCCCCGCGGCGCTCTCGCGCCGTCAGAGCCGGTGCGTACCTCCGCATTTCGAAAAGTCACGTCGATGCGACGAAAAAGTCACGGTCGAGAGCGACAATCGTCTTCATTACAGACTATCCCCTGTAGTCATGGCGATGTCAAGAGGCGAGTGTGCGCCGTGTGTCCGTCGTGGTGCCCACCAAAGCTGAGCTCGGCCTCGCCATCCGGCGTCTGCGCCGCGCGCAACACGTGACGATCGAAGACCTCGCGCACGCCGCCGACATGCACCCGACCTACCTGTCCGGGATCGAGCGCGGCGTGCGCAACCCGACGTGGGACAAGCTGACCGGACTCTGCCTGGCGCTGGATATTCCGATCATCGAGATCGCGCGCGATGCCGAAGATGAGGCGCGGCTGGCGGCGCGCATGCGTGCCGCGAGATCCGAGCTGGGCCTCGACGACCGCTTCGAGTGAGCCGACAGATCCGCTCAGCGCGGCCACAGCCGCATGAGCGCCCTCGCGCTGTCGCCGGACGGTCGATCGGCGCCCCGCGGACGCTTTCCGAGCCCTCCGGTGCGCCGAATACATTCATGACATGACGCGCGGCGAGCGTTTCGCGGTGATCGACCTCGGCTCCAACTCGTTTCGGCTGGTCGTGTTCATGACCGCGGACGGCTGGTGGCGGCGCACCGACGAGATCTACGAGCCCGTTCGCATCGGCGAGGGGATGGCGGCGACCGGGCGGCTCGGCGAGGAGCCGATGCGCCGGGCGCTCGCGACGCTCGATGTGTTCGACCAGTTCTGCCGCGCCGCCGGCCTGATCGAGTCCGCCCGGCACAGCTCCTCGGATCGCGGGTCCGGTTCGAACCCGGGTCGCGGGTCCGGTCCCGACGCGGGTGGCGTGGCCGTTGACGCGCTTGCCACCAGCGCGATTCGCGACGCGGAGAACGCCGACGGTTTCCTGGCGCTGGCGCGCGAGCACACGAGCCTGCCGATCCGCGTGCTGAGCCGCGAGACGGAGGCGCGCTACGGCTACCTCGCCGCGGTGAACTCCACGACCCTGACGGATGGCTGCGTGCTGGATCTGGGCGGCGGCTCGCTGCAGCTCGTGCGCGTCGCCGGGCGACACGCCTGCGAGCTTGGCTCCTGGCGCCTCGGCGCCGTTCGCATGACCGAGCGCTATCTGCCCGCCAACGGACCGCCCAAGCGCCGTCAGATCGACGAGCTGCGCGAACATGTCGCGGGCGAGCTGGCCGGGGCCGAGTGGCTGCCCGCCGCCGGCCGCGCCGCCGGCGGCGGGCGCCTTGTCGGCATGGGTGGAACCGTGCGCACCCTGGCCGCCGCCGTTCAGCGCGCGAAAGCGCTGCCCTCGAACGGCGTGCAGGGCATGATCGTGGCGCCCGCCGAGCTCGATGAGCTCATCGAACAGCTGGCCGCGCTGCCCGCGTCCAAGCGCAGCTCCGTGCCCGGCATCAAGCCCGCGCGCGCCGACCTCGTGCTCGCCGGCGCGATCGTCGTCCAGGGCGTGATCGACGCCGGCGGCTTCGAAGGTCTCGAGGTCACGGAGGCCGGCCTGCGCGAGGGCGTCTTCTTCGAGCGCCTGCTGTCCGACCGCGACCCACCGCTGTTCACCGACGTACGCCGCCAGAGCGTGCTCAACCGCGCCGCGCAGTACCGTCACGACCGCGCCCACACCGAGCACGTCGCGACGCTCGCCCTGGCCATGTTCGACGAGCTCGCGCGCCTCGGCCTGCATGCCGGCGACCCGCTCGAGCGGGAGCTGCTGTGGGCCGCGTGCGCGCTGCACGACGTCGGCATGTCGGTCGACTACGACGACCACCACAAGCACTCGCGCTACTTGATCCTCAACGGCGGCCTCCCGGGCTACTCCCCCAGGGAGGTCGCGATCATTGCCCAGGCGGCCCGCTATCACCGCAAGGGCATGCCCGAGCCGGGCCCGCTGGCTGCGCTGTTCGAGCCCGGCGATGCCGCGCGCCTGGACCGCTGCGCCGTGCTCTTGCGCCTGGCGGAGGATCTCGAGCGCTCGCGCGACCAGCTCGTGCGCGCCACCCGCTTCACGCCCGCCGGCGCCAACGGCAGCGGCGAGATCGAGCTGCGCCTGATCGCCGACGGCGAGCCGACGGTGCCGCGCTGGGCGGCCAGCCGCGAGCGCGAGCTGTTCGAGCGCGCCTTCCACCGCGAGCTGCTCGTCGCCGCCTGACCCGCGCACACGCGCTCGCGCGTATGCGCGCATGGGTCGCCGCGCGCGCACGCACGCGCGCGCCGCCTTGTGCGTGTGGGCCACGCGCGGCGCGGACGTCGCGGCACAGAGTCAGAGCGTGCCGTGATCGCAGTCGCGCGCCGGCGCCGGTGCCGCCAGGGCGAGAAGCTCAGAGCGTGCCGTGCTGGCGGCTGAGCGCCAGTTCGTGACCCTTGCAATCGAACAGCAGCAGGGCGTTCGGGTTGACCGGGGGCGGCTGCCAGGCCGCGCCCGGGACGACCTCGCAGGCCCGCAGCACAGCCGTGGACGCGGCGTTGCCGCCGCGTTCCGCGTAGGCTCCGCCGAGCACCACGTAGCGCCCTTCGCCGCGGCGCACCAGCCGCGCGAGGCCCGCGCCGTTCAGCGCCGGGTCATAGCCGCTGTAGCCGCCCATCGCGCCGGCATCGTGCCCGAGCAGGATCATCGGCGCGGCCGTGTCGGACGCCTCGGTGAGCACCTCCCAGCGTGAGCTGGGATCGTGCCGGCCGACGTAGACGAGCAGCGCCTTGGTGACCTTCGTGGCAGCTGCGTCGATGTCCAGCCCGCCGTAGCCGGCAGCCACGTGGGGTCCGGCCTCGGGGAACGTGCCGTCGACCGGGAACCTCCAAATCGTGGCCGCGTACACCCCCGGCACCACCAGCAGCAGCGCGAGCGTCGCGGCCATCGCCACGCCGATCGAGCGGCGCACGGTGAGGATCGCGAGCACCCCGAGCGCCGCACCGATGATCAGCACGGGCCAGAACCAGTGCAGGTAGCGCAGGTCTTCACGCAGAACGAGCACCTGCGCGATCACCGTCGCGCCCACGGCGAGCGGCACGAGCACGAGGAACGGGCGTCGGCGCTTGCCGAGCTCGACGAGAGCGATCGCGCCGGCGCCGACCATCGCCGCCGTGCCCGGTCCGAGCGCCGACACGTAGTAGGGGTGGACGATCCCCTTGGAGAAGCTCAGCACGGCGAACTCGGCCAGGAACCAGCCGCCCAGCACGATCAGCGCCGCCAGCCGGCGGTCACGCAGGATGTCGGCCACGGAGGCCCGCGCGGCGCGGCGCCTGCTCCGGCGCTCGCCCTCGGCCTCGCCGACCGGCACGAAGAACGTCCACAGCGCGATTGCGATCATGCCGACCAGCGCAAACGGCAGCATCCACGCGCCCTGCGTGCCGAGACCTGCTTCGAACATGCGCAGCGGGCCGGGCGGGCCGCCGAAGGCGATCGGCTCGCGCAGGCGGCCGTCGGCCAGGTACTTGGACGGCGGCGGAGGCCGCCTGCGAGCCGGCGTGCCGGCAGCCGGTTTGGGCGGTGTGGCTGCGGTGGGCGCCAGGCCCGGTTCGAGTCCCGTCGGGTTCTTGCCCAGAGCGCGCAGGCGCAGCGCTTCTTTTTCGATGTCGGCCAGCGAGCCGTGCTTGAGCAGCACCCGAATCTGGCCCGGCCCGCCGAGCTGACCTCCGACGCGGCCGAAGCCGTTGTAGCCGAAAGTCAGGCCGATCTCGCTGTTGTTGGTCGAGCCGCCGACGAACGGACGCTTGGAGGCGGGCGTGAGTTCGACCATCGCGATCCACGCGAACGACACCGCGAGCATCACCGCCCCTGCGACGAGCAGCTGCACGAGCCGGCGTGCGAGCGGCCTGGGCGCGCACACCAGGTAGCCCAGCGCCAGTCCGGGAACGACCAGATAGGCGGCGAGCGTCTTGGTGTTGAACGCGAGCCCCACGAGCGCTGCGCAGCCGAGCAGCGTGCGCAGGCGCCCCGATTCGATCGCGCGCAGCCCGACGCCGCAGGCGAGCGTCATCAGCAGGATCAGCAGCGGGTCAACGGCGTTCTCACGCGAGACCGCTACGAACGAGGGAAACAGCGCCAGCGTGAGCGCGCTCGCCAGCCCCGCGAGCGCGCCGAACCGCGGCGTGACGACCCAGTAGACCAGTCCGACCGTGATGACTCCGATGATCGCCTCCGGCAACAGCACGCTCAGCGGCGTCATGCCGAACACCTTGGCGCTCAGCGCCTGTACCCACAGCCCGAGTGGCGGCTTGTCGATGGTGATCAGCCCGCCCGGGTCGAACGAGACGAACAGGAAGTTGTGCAGCGAGTGCAGCATCGACTTCACGCCCGCCGAGTAGAACGCGTTCGCCCAGCCGTTGCGTGACAGGCGGTAGGTGTTCAGCACCGCGGACAGCGCCAGCACGGCGCCGAGCGCCAGATGCTGGGCGCGCACGCGCGGCAGCGGACGGCTTCGGGCCGTGGCTTCCTGACCGAGCGGCCCATCCGCGGGGAGGATGGTCGTCTGCTCGGCGGAGTTCATGTCGCGAGCCCCATCAGCAGCCGGTCGAGGTCATCCTCGTCGTTCCACGCCCCGACCGACGCTCGCAGCCAGGGCCTGGCGGGGATGTTACGCAAGATCACCCCGGCCTCGGCCAGTCGTGCCCGCTCTGCCTCCGGGTCGGGGCTCTCGAACGAAACGAGCGTGCTGTGGTCGCGCGGCGCCACCTCGCGGCCCCGCTCCGCCAGCAGGTCAGCCAGTCGCGCGGCCAGGCCGCGGGCCTGTTCATGGACCGTTTGCCAGCCGGCGGCTGCGAGCGCCCGGGTCGCCGCGAGCGCACACGCGAGCGTCTCGGCGCTCAGCGACATCGCGTCGAAGCGGCGCGCGTCGGTGTGCGGCACGGCGTCGAGCCCGGCGTCCGGCTCGGCCAGGTTCGGGTAGCCGCGCCGGCGCACCGACAGGCGCGCGCTGAGCGCGTCGGCGACGTACAGCATCCCCGTGCCGTCGGGTCCGCACAGCCACTTCTGTCCGGCGCCGGCGTAGGCGTCGCAGCCGAGCGCCTTGACGTCGACCGGCACGGCGCCGATGCCCTGGGCGCCGTCGAGCAGCACCGGCACCTCGAGCTGCGCGAGCGCCGCGGGCGCCAGGCACCCGCTCATCCAGCTCACGTGCGAGCACGCGACCAGGCGCGTTTTCGCACCGACGGCGGCGGCCACGTCAGCCAGCGGCACTGCGCGCACACTCACGCCTCGCAGCGCGCGCGCGGCGCCCAGCGCGCCGAGCAGGCCGGGATGCTCCTCGTCGCTGGTCACGATCTCGTCGCCCGCGCTCAGCGCGAGCCCGTCGATCACCTGCGCCATGCCTTCGCTCGTGCAGGTGGTGAGCGCGAGCTCGCGCGTCTCGCAGCCGAGCTGCTCGGCATATGCGGCGCGCAGCTCGTCTTTGAGCTCGGTGCGGCGCTCGAAGTGGGCTGAGGCGCGGCCGCGCCGGGCCTCGCGCTCGAGCTCGTCTGCCGCGGCCTGGGCCGCGCGCGCGGGCAGCGGTCCGTCGGTGCCGGCGTTGAGGTAGGCGTATGTGGCCAGGACGGGAAACTCGGCGCGCAACCCGGGCAGGCTCACAAACGGCGAGAATACTGGGATGGCCAGCGCGACCGGACAGCAGCCGCTGTGGGAGCCCTCGGCGGATGTGCGCGAGCGCGCGCAGCTGACCGGCTTCATGCGCTGGCTGGAAAAGGAGCCCGCCCACGCTGCGGCACGCGGCTTCGCGACCTACGCCGAGCTGTGGGAGTGGTCGGTGTCCGAGCTCGAGCGGTTCTGGGCGGCGATCTGGGAGTACTACGGCGTGCGCGCGTCGCGCCCGTACGAGCGCGTGCTGGACTCGCGCGAGATGCCAGGGGCGCGCTGGTTCGAGGGCGCTGAGCTCAACTACGCCGAGAACCTGCTGGCGCGTGAGCGCGACCCGGACGCGCTCGCGGTCCTGCATGCGTCGGAGCTGCGCGAGCTCGGCTCGCTCACCTGGGGTGAGCTGCGCGAGCAGGTGGCGCAGGCGGCGGCGGGCCTGCGCGAGCTGGGCGTCGGGCGCGGGGATCGCGTCGTCGCCTACATGCCCAATATCCCGGAGACGCTCGTGGCGTTCCTGGCCACGGCCAGCCTCGGCGCGATCTTCTCGAGCGCGGCGCCCGAGTTCGGGGTGCGCAGCGTGGTCGACCGTTTCGCCCAGATCGAGCCGGCGGTGCTGCTGGCGGTCGACGGCTACCGCCGCGGCGGCAAGGACTTCGATCGCATCGACGCGGTGCGTGCGATCGCGCAGCAGCTGCCGGGCCTGCGTCATACCGTGCTGCTGCCCTACCTCGCGCGCCACGCGTCTGCCGCGGGACTGCCGGGAGGGCTCGGCTGGAGTGAGCTGCTCAGGCGCGGTGAGACCGGCGGCAGCATGCCGTCGTTCGAGCAGGTCCCGTTCGGGCATCCCCTGTGGGTGCTCTACTCCTCGGGCACGACCGGCCTGCCCAAGGCGATCGTGCATTCGCACGGGGGCATCCTGCTCGAGCAGCTCAAGAAGAGCCTGCATCTGGACCTGCGCGCCGGAGACCGCATGTTCTGGTTCACGACGACCGGCTGGATGATGTGGAACTTCCTGATCGGTTGCCTGCTCGGCGACGCGTCGATCATCCTCTACGACGGCAGCCCCGGCCACCCGGACCTCGGCGCCCTCTGGCGCCTGGCCGAGCGGACCGAGATGACGTGCATGGGGGTGTCGGCGGGTCTGCTGGCCGCCTGCGCCAAGGCGGGCATCGAGCCGGCCCGCGACTACGAGCTGCACGCGCTGCGGGCGATCGGCTCGACCGGCTCGCCGCTGTCGCCCGAGAGCTTTCGCTGGGTCTACGAGCACGTCGGGCGCGATCGGTGGCTGTTCTCCACCAGCGGGGGGACCGATGTATGCACGGCGTTCGTGGCCGGCTGCCCGCTGCTGCCGGTCTACGCGGGCGAGCTGCAGTGCCGGGCGCTCGGCTGCGCCGTGCAGGCGTTCGACGAGCGCGGCCACAGCCTCGTCGATCAGGTCGGCGAGCTGGTGATCACCGAGCCGATGCCCTCGATGCCCCTGTTCTTCTGGGGCGAGGACCCGCCGCGCCGCGATGGAAGCGGCGGCGAGCGCTATCGCGAGAGCTACTTCTCGATGTATCCGGGGACATGGCGCCACGGCGACTGGATCCGCATCACCCCGCGCGGGGGCGCGGTCATATACGGACGCTCCGACGCCACCATCAACCGCCAGGGCGTGCGCATGGGCACGAGCGAGATCTACCGGGCGGCGGGCGCGGTCGAGGACGTGCTCGACGCGCTCGTGGTTGACATCCCCAGGCGCGGCTCCGGCGCCGAGGCGGGCGCCGAGCTGTGGATGATCCTGTTCGTCGTGCTGCGCGACGGTGTCAAGCTCGATCAGGAGCTGCGCGCACGGATCCTCGCGCGCATCCGCGAGGACTGCTCGCCGCGGCACGTTCCCAACGAGGTGCTGCAGATCGCCGAGGTGCCGCGCACGCTGTCGGGCAAGGTCCTCGAGGTGCCGGTCAAGAAGATCCTGATGGGCACCTCCCCGCGCGAGGCCGCGAGCGTGGACTCGCTCGCCAATCCCCGCTCGCTCGACTACTTCGTGGAGCTGGCCGGGAGCCTGAGCCACTGATCGAGCACCGCTCTCGTCCCCGCTTCGGCCGGATCGCGAATCGGTGAACTGTAAGCGCCATCGAGCGGCGCAGCGACTCGACAATCCGTGTAGTGAATCGCCGATCGTGCAGGAGTGCGGGGCGCGGCTGTCGAACAGAGCGCCGATGAAGCGCAGCGCAACCCCAGCTCCGCCGGCGCGGCCGATCAACGGCACCGGTGAGCATCAGAGCCTGTCCACGTACATCCAGGCGCGCTTCGAGGAGTGCTCGCGTTCGCAGAAGGATGTGGCGCAGTACATCGTCGACCATCTCGACGAGGCCGCCTTCCAGACCGCCGAGGAGCTCGCGCGTCGCGCCAACACCTCCAGCTCGACCGTCGTGCGCTTCTCACAGGCGCTCGGCTTCGAGGGTTTCCCCGAGCTGCAGGCCGCCGCGCGCGAGGAATACCGGCGCGTGCACGCGCAGGCGCCGAAGGACACGGCCGCGAACGGCTCGACGCCGCTGTTCTCGCTCGACCAGAACGAGTTCGAGAGCTCGCTCACCGCCGACTACGTCAATGTCGAGGAGACCGCCCGCAAGATCTCGCGCAGCTCGGTCGACGCGCTCGTGCAGACGATCAGCGACGCCGAGAAGGTGCTCGTCGCGGGTACCGACCAGATGGCGTTCTTCGCGAGCTACCTGCGCCACTTGCTGATGCTGCTCGACCTGCGCGTGGACGTCGTCGCCAGCCCCTCGCAGGAGGCGCTCAGCCGGCTCGGGCGGATCGATCAGAACACGCTCGTGATCGGCCTGTCGGCCGGCCGGCCCCATCCGCTCGTGGTGCGCGCGATGAAGCTCGCCCGCCATCGCAAAGCGCGCACCGCCGCGATCACCGACGCGACGCTCTCGGAGGTCGCCAAGCTCGCGCAGATCAAGCTCTACTACTCCTCGAACAGCCCCGCGTACGTACGCTCGCACACCGCGCTCTTGAGCATCGTGCAGGCCGTCGCATACGGGGTCTACTCGCGGGACACCGCGCAGTACGACGATCGCATCAAGGCGTTCCGGCTGAAGTAGCAGCTCGGCGCCGGTCGTTTGCGTCCAGCCAGCGCAAGCTATCCTCAGCGCATGCGCGACGAGGCGACTTTCCGGGTCAAGAGCGGCCTGGCGGAGATGCTCAAGGGCGGCGTGATCATGGACGTCGTCACGCCGGAGCAGGCGACGATCGCGGAGGAGGCCGGCGCGGCCGCGGTGATGGCGCTGGAGCGCGTCCCCGCTGACATTCGTCGCGACGGGGGCGTCGCGCGCATGTCCGACCCGGAGATGATCGCGGGCATCCAGGAGGCCGTGACGATTCCCGTGATGGCCAAGGCGCGCATCGGGCATTTCCTCGAGGCGCAGGTGCTGCAGGCGCTCGAGGTCGACTACGTCGATGAGTCCGAGGTGCTGACCCCGGCCGACGAGCGCAACCACATCGACAAGTGGCAGTTCAAGGTGCCGTTCGTGTGCGGCGCGACCAATCTGGGCGAGGCGCTGCGGCGCATCGGCGAGGGCGCCGCGATGATCCGCTCCAAGGGCGAGGCGGGCACCGGCGACATCGTCGAGGCCGTCCGGCACATGCGCGCGATCACCGGCGAAATCCGCCGCCTGGGGATGCTCGACCAGGCCGAGCTCGCGGCCGCTGCCAAGGAGCTCGGGGCTCCGCTCGAGCTCGTCAGGAGTGTCGCAGCCGATGGACGCCTGCCCGTCGTGCTGTTCTGCGCGGGTGGTATCGCCACGCCCGCCGACGCCGCCCTGATGATGGCGCTCGGCGCCGAGGGCGTGTTCGTCGGCTCGGGCATCTTCAAGTCCGAGGACCCGCCTGCGCGCGCACGCGCGGTCGTCCAGGCCACGACGCACTGGCAGGACCCGGAGCGCGTCGCCGAGGCCTCGCGCGGCCTCGGTCCCGCGATGAAAAGCCTCGAGAGCTCCAAGCTCGAAGGCGAGCAGCTGCTGGCCCAGCGCGGCTGGTGAGGCGCGAACCGACCGGACCGGCGGATGTAGCGACCGGCGTCCACCCGCGCGCACACGCCGATGGCGGCCCACCGGTCGCCGACCCCGATGGCGCGGCGGCGGCTCGTTCCGGAGGCGGAGCGCCGCGGTCGCGCCCACTCGTGGGCGTGCTGGCCCTGCAGGGCGGTTTCCAGGCGCACGAGCGGGTACTGCGCAAGCTTGGCGCGGACGTGCGCGAGGTGCGCGTCCCGGCCGATCTGGGCGGCCTGAACGGCCTCGTGATCCCCGGCGGGGAGTCCACCACGATGACGCTGGGCATCGAGCGCGAGGGTCTCGCCGAGCCGCTGCGCGAGCTCGTCCGCGGCGGCGTTCCGGTGCTCGGCTCGTGCGCCGGTCTGATCATGCTCGACCGCGAGCACCTCGGCCTGATGGACATGCGCGCCCAGCGCAACGCGTTCGGGCGCCAGCTGCACAGCTTCGAGGCCGACCTGCAGCTGCGCGGGTTGGACGGGCGGCCGCTGCGGGCGGTGTTCATCCGCGCGCCATGGATCGCCGAGCACGGGCCCGCGGTCGAGATCCTCGCCGAGATCGATGGCCATCCGGTCGCCGCCCGCCAGCAGGGGTTGCTCGCCGTCGCCTTCCACGCCGAGCTGACCGACGACGATCGCGTCCATCGCATGTTCCTCGACGCGGTGTGCACGCGCGTAGGCGCGTGCGCGGCCTCCGCCTCGCAGTAGGCCACATTCCCTCCGCATCTGTCTTACGGCGACCCGGGCGGCCCGCGCGTGCGCGCGTGGCGTCCGGTTCGCAGTAGCCGGCCTCCCGCGCATCTGTCTCACAGCGGCCCGCGCGCGCATGCGCGGCATCCGCTGTATGACGGTTCGCGATACTTGGGCTGTGCGCATCGCGGTGTCCGCAGACGAACCCGTCGGGATCGCCGGGGCGCTGGTCGAGCGCCTGCGCGCGCGCGGCCACGAGGTGCTGGCTCACGGCGCGCTCGGCGAGGGCGAGCGCGAGGACTGGGCGTGGGCATCTGAGGCCGCCGCCCGCGACGTGGCCGAGCGCCGGGCCGAGCAGGCGATCGTGTGCTGCTGGACCGGCACCGGCGCGTCGATCGCCGCGAACAAGGTGCGTGGGGTACGCGCGGCATTGTGCACCGATGCCGCCACCGCCGCCGGCGCGCGCCGCTGGAACGACGCGAACGTGCTCGCGCTCAGCCTGCGCAGCACCTCCGAGGCCGAGCTGGCCGAGATCCTCGACGCCTGGTTCGAGACCGCGCCGAGCCGCGAGCCGGACGATCGCGCCAACGTAGAGCACCTGCGGGTGATCGAGACCGAGGGCGCTCGCTAGACGGCCTGGAAGCGGACGACCCCGGAGGCCTCGTCGAACCGTTCGGCTGCCCGGTCTTCCTCGATCAGCAGGTCGATGTGACCGAGCACCTCCGACAGCGTCAGGAACGCCTGCGTGACCGCGACGTTGCCCCACAGCTCGAGCGCGATCTCATGGGCGCTGCGCGCCTGCCCGGTGATCAGTCCGTGGATCTTCTCGGCGCGCCGGCGGTGCATGCGAAAGCGTTCGTCGATCAGCGACGCGTGGTCCACGATCGGCTCGCCGTGGCCGGAAAGCACCAGCGAGAGCTCCATCTCGCGCGTGCGGCTGAGCGACGCCATGTATTGGAGCAGCGCTCGCGGGCGCGGGCCGGCGATCGGCTCGGCTGCGCGATCTGCGTCCGTTCCGGCCCCCTCTGGAGAGCCTGGTCCGGACCCGAGCGGCCGGGCGAGCAGCGGGTTCGAGGAGATGTGCTTGATCAGGTGATCGCCCGCGAGCAGCATCGGGGCCTCGCCGCTGCCGGGCCGCTCGGCGAGGAACACGGTGTCCGAGGGGCTGTGGCCGGGACGGTGCAGCGCTGTCAGCGTGCGGTCGCGCAGCTCGATCGCCTCGCCGTCGCGCAGAGGCCGCGTTATCTCGACCGCGGCTCCCCACGCGCGGAAGCTCGCCGACACCGCGCGCAACGCCGTCACCACGTCCGCGGGGATGCCGTTGCGCAGCATGATCTCCTGGGCAAAGCGATCGTCGAGCTCGGCTTCCTCGCGAAAGCGCAGCAGATATGGCGCGAGCCGGTCCAGCCCCGCGACCTGCGCGCCCGAACGCCGCGCCACGATCGAGGCGAGGCCGATGTGGTCGATGTGCTGATGGGTGACGATCAGCAGCTCGATGTCCTCGATCGCGTGCCCGCGTGCCGCCAGCGCCTGTTCGAGCTCATCGAGCGCCTTGCCGGAGTTCGGCCCCGAGTCGATCAGCGTCAGCGGAGAGTCCTCGATCAGGTAGGCGTTGACGCGCCCAACCTGAAACGGCGTGGGAATCGCAAGGCGGTGGATGCCGGCCTGGGCCGCCTTTGCGAGCAGCTCCTGCTCGCCGGCTTCGGCCGTCTCGTTCACGATCGGATCAGCTCCAGCACCTCGTCGCGGCGGCGTTCCATGTCCTCGAGCGAGATCAGCGACTCCAGGCACAGGCGCAGTAGCGGCTCCGTGTTCGAGGGACGGACGTTGAAGTGCCAGTCCTCGTAGTCGATCGAGATGCCGTCGAGCCGGCTCTGGCGCGCGTCCGCGTGGCGCTCGGCCAGCTCGGCCATCTTGGCCTGCTGATCGGAGACCTCGGAGTTGATCTCGCCGGAGATGAAGTAGCGCTCGCGATACGGTCGCAGCAGCTGCGACAGCGACGTTCCCGCGCGCGAGATCAGCTCCAGCATGAGCAGCGCCGGGAGCGTGCCGGAGTCCGCGCAGAAGAACTCCCTGAAGTAGTAATGGCCCGAGACCTCGCCTCCGAACAGCGAGCCCTCGGCGCGCATGCGCGTCTTGAAGAAGGCGTGGCCGACGCGATTGATGTATGGCACGCCGCCCGCGGCGCGCACCGTGTCGGGCACCGCGCGTGAGGCACGCACGTCGTACAGGACCGCTTCGCCAGGCGTGTTTGCCTTCTCGAGCAGCGACCGCGCAAGCAGGGCCGTGAGAAAATCGCCGTCCACGAACGCGCCCTGCTCGTCGATCAAGAAGCAACGGTCGGCGTCGCCGTCCCAGGCGATCCCCAGATCGGCGCGGCTGTCGCGCACGCGCGCGACGATCGCCTCGCGGTTCTCCGCGAGCAGCGGGTTGGGCTCGTGGGCGGGAAAGGACCCGTCGGGCTGCCAGTAGGTCTCGATCAGCTCCAGGCCCAGCCCCTCGAGCAGCGGGCCCACCATCGGTCCCGCCATCCCGTTGCCGCCATCCAGCACGACCTTCAACGGAGCCTCGCGCCCGGGATGCGCGCGCACGACCTGCGGGTCGATGAAGCGCAGCACGAACTGCTGGAACCCGGGGTAGAGATCCAGCTCCTCGATCTCGCCTGGTCTTGCCTCGGTCTCGTGCGCCTGGGACGGCTCGGGCTCGGCCCCGGGGCCGAGCCCGGAGTCGATCGCGCGGCGGATGTCCTGGATGCCTTCATCGCCGGACAGGGCCAGTGCGCCTGCACGCACCAGCTTGGCGCCCGTGTACGGCTTGGGGTTGTGCGAGGCGGTGCACATCAGCCCCCCGTCGAGCTCGCGCGAGCCGACCAGGTAATAGAGCATCTCGGTGCCGACCTCGCCGGCGTCGATCACGTGCGCGCCCTCGGCGAGCATGCCGGCGCGATAGCGTGCCGCCAGCTCGGGCGCGGTCAGCCGCATGTCGCGGCCCAGACCGAGGCGAAGCTGCGCCGGCGGCTTGCTCGCGAGCCTGGCGAGCACCAGCACGAACGCGCGCCCGATCTGCTCGGCGGCGTCGCCGTCGATCTGCGACCCGTACAGGCCGCGGATGTCATATGCCTTGAAGATCGCGGGGTCGAGCGCCGCCATGCCGCGGCGCATCCTAGACTCCATACCCATGTCCGGGCATTCCAAGTGGGCGAGCATCAAGCACAAGAAGGCGGTCGTGGACTCTCGCAGAGGCCAGCAGTTCACGAAGCTGGCGCGTGCGATCACGGTCGCCGCGCGCGACGGCGGCGGCGACCCCGACGCAAACGCGACCCTCGAGAACGCGATCCGCAAGGCCAAGGAAGCGTCGATGCCGAAGGACAACATCGAACGGGCGGTCGCGCGCGGCACGGGCGAGGGCGGTGACGGCGAGGCGCTCGAGTCCGTCCTCTACGAGGGCTACGGACCGGGCGGCGTGGCGGTGCTGGTCGAGGCGGTCACCGACAATCGCAATCGCACCGGCGCCGACGTCAGGCACCTCTTCTCCAAGCACGGCGGCAATCTCGGCGAGCCGGGATCGGTGGCGTACCTGTTCGAGAAGAAGGGCACGATCGCGATCGACGCCGACAAGCACGACGAAGACGAGCTGATGGTGGCCGTCGAGGCGGGCGCCGAGGACATCACCGCCGACGAGGGCCTGTGGGAGGTCGTGGCTGCGCCTGCGGACTTCGCCAAGGTCCGCGCTGCGCTCGAGAGCGCGGGCGTGGAGATCGAGAGCGCCGAGATGGGCTACCGCCCGACGAGCCTCGTGCCGATCGACGAGAGCCAGGCGGCGAAGCTGATGAGGCTGCTGGAGGTGCTCGAGGACAACGACGACGTCGGCGAGGTGCACGCGAACTTCGACGCGCCGGCCGAGGTGCTCGAGCGGGTTGCCGGATAGCCGCGCCGCGCGTGCCGGGCAGGCGTCCGGTCCCCCGCGCAGAATCACTGAGCATGATCGTGCTCGGCATCGATCCGGGACTGGCCAATACGGGCTACGGCGTCGTGGAGCGGCGCGCCGGCAGCCTCGTGGCGCTCGACGGCGGCACGATCGAGACGCGGTCGGGGGTGCCGGTCGAGCGCCGGCTGGCGGACATACACGCGGCCGTCGACGGCCTGCTGGGCGCGCATGAGCCCGATGGGATGGCGCTCGAGGAGCTGTACTTCGGCGAGAACGTGAAAACCGCATTCGCCGTCGGCCAGGCCAGGGGCGTGGCGATGCTGGCCGCCGGCGGCAGGGGCGTCCCCTGCCAGAGCTACACCCCACAGCAGGTCAAGGCCGCGGTTTGCGGCAGCGGGCGCGCGCGCAAGGAGCAGGTGGCGCGCATGGTGCAGGCGCTGCTCGCGCTGCCCGAGCCGCCGCGAAGCGATCACGCCGCCGACGCGCTGGCGGTGGCGATCTGCCACGTCAACCGCGCGCCCTTGGCGCGCGCACTGGCCCGGGCGCAGGGATGACCGCCGGCGAGCAGCCTCAGGCTCGCGCGATGGCGAGGGCTTGCAGATGATCGGCTTGCTGCGGGGCGAGGTGGCCGTCAGGCGCCAAGACCACGTCGTGATCCTTTGCGGCGGCGTCGGATACCGGGCGGGCGTGTCGGCCCAGACGATGCGCCATGTCCCCGCGGTGGGATCGGAGACGACGCTTCACACCCACCTGATCGTGCGCGACGACTCGCTCGCGCTGTACGGCTTTCACTCCGAGCAGGAGAAGGAGCTGTTCTTGATGCTCCTGTCGGTCCAGGCGGTCGGCCCCAAGGTTGCGCTGGCGGTGCTGTCGGGTGGGTCCGCACGCGAGCTGCTCGGCGCGATCGCGGCGGGGGACGCGGCGCGCTTTCAGGCTGCGCCGGGAATCGGCAAGCGCACGGCACAGCGGATCATCGTCGAGCTGCGCGAGAAGGTGCTGGGCGCCGCCACGGGGGCTGACGTCGAGGAGATTCTCGCCGCGCGCACAGGGCCCGGCTCGCCCGGCGGGGCGCGGACGCTCGCGCGCGATGGCCTGCTGGAGCTCGGCTACAGCGCCGCGGAGGTCGAGCAGCTGCTCGGAGAGGCACGGGGCGACAGCGCCGAGGAGCTGATCGCCGAGGCGCTGCGCAGCGCGCGGGCGGGATGAGCGGGCCAATGACCAACGCAGCGTCTCGGCATATGGGCATTGGAGCGTCTTGGTATATGGGCACCGCGGCGCGTCGCCATACGGACACTGGAGCGTGTTGGCATGTCTGACGTGGTCGAGCGGATCCAGACGCCCTATCTCGTGCCCGAGGATGAGCTCGACCGCTCGTTGCGGCCGCGACGCCTGGCGGACTTCGTGGGTCAGCAGACCCTGCGTGAGCAGCTCGCGGTCGCGATCGAGGCGGCGGGCGCGCGCGGCGAGGCCCTCGATCATGTGCTGCTGGCGGGACCGCCCGGGCTGGGCAAGACCTCGCTGGCGCAGATCCTCGCGGCCGAGCTGCAGGTGCCGTTCGTGCAGACCGCGGGCCCGGCGCTCGAGCGCAAGGGCGACATCGCCGCGTTCTTGACCGCGCTCGAGCCGCGCAGCGTGTTCTTCGTGGACGAGATCCACCGCCTGCCGAGGACGCTCGAGGAGACCTTCTATCCGGCCATGGAGGACCGTAGGCTGCCGATCACCGTCGGCCAGGGCGCAGGCGCGCGCGTGGTCACGCTCGAGCTGCCCCAGTTCACGCTGATCGGAGCGACGACGCGCACCGGCCTGCTCACGACGCCGCTGCGCGACCGTTTCGGGATACAGGCCCGGCTCGAGCCCTATGCGGCCGAGGAGCTCGCGGCGATCGTCAGGCGCTCGGCGGGAATCCTCGAGATCGAGCTGGAGGATGACGGCGCGCTCGCGATCGCCGGTCGCAGCCGCGGCACGCCGCGCGTCGCCAACAGGCTGCTCAAGCGCGTACGCGACTTCGCCGAGGTACGCATGCAGGGGGTCGTGACCGCCGCCGCCGCGCAGGCGGCGCTCGAGCTGCTCGAGGTCGACGAGCTGGGGCTCGACCGGCTCGACCGCGAGATCCTGCGGGCGATCTGCGTGAAGTTCGCGGGCGGGCCGGTCGGCCTGTCGACGCTGGCCGTGGCGGTAGGGGAGGAGCAGGACACGATCGAGGACGTGTACGAGCCCTATCTGCTGATGCAGGGTCTGATCAAGCGCACCCCCCGCGGGCGCGCGGCCACGGCGGCGGCGTTCACGCACCTCGGGATGGAGCCGCCCGCCGGCGTGGCGGGCAGCGCCGAGCAGGCTCTGTTCTAGCCGCCTGAGCTTCGATTAAGGCGGCTTCCCTAGTCTGTGAGCATGTCTCATCCGTTCATCTGCCCCAACTGCGGGCATCGGACGAGCGAGGTCGACCGCAATATCGGCTTCACACGCCAGCCCAAGGGCTGCGAGAAGTGTGGGTTCGCGTTCCTGTTCGAGCTGCTCGACGACTACTACCCCGCTCCCGACGCCGCTTTCTTCGTCTGCGACAGCGAGGCTCGTATCATCGGCTGCGGGCGCAACTCCTTTGCGTTCACGGGTCTGGAGGAGGAAGAGGTGATCGGTCAACGCGTCGAGCAGGTTTTGGGGCTGAGCTTCGCCAACGGCGACGACCCCGTGAAGACCGTGCTCGAGTGGGGCGTACGCGCGCTCGAGGTACCGGTCGAGGTGGCCGGCGAGCGCGACGTCGCGGCCAGCGCCAAGGCCGACATGTTCCCGGCCTATGACGACGACGGCGGGCTGTTGCTCGTGCTGACCCCGGAGAAGTAGTCTCCGTAGGACGATGACGCCCGTGACCACCGCTTGCGCACCATGAGCGACCGCCGTCGCAACATCTTCACTCTGCTGCTCGTCCTCGGTCTCGTGATCGCGTCGCTGGCTGTGATCCTGCTGATGCCGACGAAGCTGGGGCTCGAACTCAAGGGCGGCGTGCAGCTGGTCTATCTGGCCAAGCCGACGGCACAGGCGAAAGTCGACAACGAATCGCTGACCCAGGCGATCACCATCATGGACAAGCGCGTCGATCAGATCGGCGTGACCCAGCCCGAAATCCAGCGCAGCGGTGGGCAGGAAATCGACGTGGCGCTGCCCGATGTGAGCAACGCGGCACGCGCCGAAGCCGAGGTCGGCAAGACCGCCCAGCTGTACTTCTACGACTGGGAGCCGAACGTGATCGGCCCCAACGGCAAGCCGGCGGGGGCGAGTGAACCGACCGCGACCGGCGGACCCAACGCCGCTTCCTCGTCCTACGGGCTGCCCGAGTACGAGGCGGTCCTGCGGGCTGCCAAACGGCCGCCGATCATCCGCAAGACCGACACCACGCTGGCGCCGGGCTGCACGGCCAAGCAGGAAGGCGGGTGCGTGTACGGCAGCTGGTATCTGCTCGACACCAAGCACGAAAAGGTCCTGCGCGGGCCCGAGGAAACCGAGGCGAACCTGTACGCCGACGGCTACAAACCGCCGGTCGGGTCAAAGACGAAGGTCGTGCACGTGAATCCCGGCACCGTGCTGGTGCAGTCGCGGCCGGTCGAAACGGCCAGCGGCAAGGTCACCCAGCAGAGCCCGAACAGCTGGTACGTGCTCAACGACGAACCGGTGCTCGAAGGCAAGGACATCACGAATCCCGTCCAGGGATTCGACGAAAACGGCGACGGCCAGCCCAACGTCAGCTTCGGCTTCACCTCGTACGGCAAGGGCGTGTTCGAACGCGTCACCAAGGAAATCGCCCACCGCGGACAGGAAGCGCAGCTGCCGGGGGTGCGCAAGGAATCTGCCGAGCAGCACTTCGCCGTGGTGCTGGACGAACAGGTGATCACGGCGCCGTCGATCGACTACACGCAATATCCGGAAGGGATCGACTCGACGACCGGCTCGCAGATCTCGGGCGGGTTCACGATCACCTCGGCGCAGAATCTCGCGAACGAGCTGCAGTCGGGCGCGCTGCCGATCAAGCTGGAACTGATCTCCAACTCGCAGGTCTCGGCGACGCTCGGCAAAACGGCGCTCAAACAGGGTCTGCTCGCGATGCTTGCCGGCTTCCTGGTGGTGTGCATTTTCCTGCTCACCTTCTACCGCGTGCTCGGCGCGATCGCCGTCGGCGGGCTGGTGATCTGCGGGATCTATCTGTTCGCGCTGGTCAAGCTGATCCCGGTCACGCTGACGCTGCCGGGGATCGCCGGCGTGGTCCTGACGATTGGCGTGGCGGCGGACGCGAACATCGTGATCTACGAGCGCGTCAAGGAGGAGATCAGAGGCGGCAGATCGATCGTATCCGGGATCGCGACCGGGTATTCGCGCGGATTCGCGGCGATCGTGGACGCGAACGTGGTCACGTTCATGACCGCGTTCATCCTGTTCGCGCTCGCCACCGCGGAAGTCAAGGGCTTCGCGTTCATGCTCGGGATCGGCGTGCTCGTGTCGCTGTTCACGGCGGTGCTCGCGACCAGGGCGGCGCTCGGCTTGATGGGGCGCTCGCGGCTCGTCAGCCATCCGAGTGCGCTCGGCGCATCCAAGCCCAAGCGCCAGTGGACGATGGACTTCATGGGCCGCTCGAAGTGGTTCTTCTCGCTGTCGGGCACGATCCTGTTGATCGGCGCGCTGGCGATCGGCGGCAAGGGGATCAACTTCGGTATCGACTTCAAGTCCGGGACACGCATCCAGACCGCGTTCACGAGACCCGTCTCGCAGGCCGAAGTGAGCTCGGCGCTCACCGCGAAGGGCTATCCGAACGCGCAGGTGCAGAAGTATTCGAGCAAGGGCGTCGGCGGCAGCGGCTATCAGATCTCGACGAAGAAACTCCAGCCCGCGGAGGTCAGCAAGGTCAAGGCCGCGCTCGATGAAAAGTTCGGCAACGGACCCCTGCACCCGGGGACCAAGAACTTCTCGAGCACCTCGATCGGCCCGACCTTCGGCAAGACGATCGCGGACGCCGCGATCATCGCGATCATCGCCTCGCTGCTGGTGATCTCGATATATATCGCGCTGCGCTTCGAGTGGAAGTACGCCGTGCCGGTGCTGATCGCGCTGATGCACGACCTGCTGATCACGGCCGGGATCTACTCGCTGACCGGCCGCGAAGTGACCTCGGCCACCGTCGCCGCGCTGCTCACGATCCTCGGGTACTCGCTGTACGACACGATTATCGTGTTCGACAGGGTGCGCGAGAACGTCCCGCGAATGCCCAGGGCCGCGTTCTCGCAGATCGTCAACCGGTCGATGTCCGAGGTGCTGACGCGGTCGCTGGCGACGAGCTTCTGCACGCTGCTGCCGGTGCTCGCGCTGTTCCTGTTCGGGGGCAGCACGCTCAAGGACTTCGCGTTCGCGTTGATGGTCGGGATCGCCTCCGGGGCATATTCCTCGATCTTCATCGCCTCGCCGGTGTTGACCCACTGGAAGGAGCGCGAGCCCTCCTATCGCAACCGCCGCGCGCGCATCATCCGCGAAGTGGGCGCCGTGCCGGCCTACGCGACGGCCGTCGGTGGCGCGCCGATCGATGTCGAGCCCGAGCGCAAGCCCAGGCGCACGCGCCGGGGCAGCCTGATCGCCCCGGAGGAGCCGGGCCAGCAGATCTCCAGAGACGAGTTCCAGGAACTGGTGCAGGACCTCGACGTCAACGGCGACGAGCAGCCCGCCAAGAGCGGCGGTGGCGCGGCCGTGACGAAGCGCCGTGCCAGCAGCCGCTCCGACGGCGACGGCACCGCGACCGTCGCGCCCGCCCCCGAGCGCGACCCCGCCGCCGACCTGACGCCGGAGGATCTGGTGCTCAAGGAGCCGGCGAAGCCGCGCGAAAAGCGCCGGCGGGCGGGCGGGCGTCGAAATAAACGGCACGGGAGGTCGCGCTGATGAAGCGGCGCGAGCCCGTCTCGGAGAGTCACGGGAGGTCGCGCTGATGAAGCGGCGCGAGCCCGTCTCGGAGAGTCACGGGAGGTCGCGCTGATGAAGCGGCGCGAGCCCGTCTCGGAGAGTCGCGGGAGGTCGCGCTGATGAAGCGGCGCGAGCCCGTCTCGGAGAGTCGCGGGAGGTCGCGCTGATGAAGCGGCGCGAGGCCGTCTCGGAGAGTCGCGGGAGGTTGTGTTGAGAACCCACGCCAGAATATCTGCCGGGGTCGAGGCTGCCGTTCCGCGGCGC
Organism: uncultured Solirubrobacterales bacterium; assembly: GCA_963713895.1. Classification (GTDB taxonomy): domain Bacteria; phylum Actinomycetota; class Thermoleophilia; order Solirubrobacterales; family Solirubrobacteraceae; genus Palsa-744. The sequence continues at coordinate 1,579,801 of OY970210.1, forward strand.
CATACGCCACCCGCGATGCTCGACGTGCCACCAGCACGCCTGTGCTCGCGTGCGGCGTCTGCCATCCACGGCCCGACCCCCTCAACCCACCATCTATTCCGGCGAGGGTTCTGATGGCGATGCTCGGGTGGGTCATGATGGGGCTCGCGATCTGGCATTTCACGATCTGGCTGCCCGACCGCTTCTGGGGCGGCATCGTCGGCGCGTTCGTCGGCGCGCTGCTCGGGGCGGTGATCTTCGGGGTGATCATCGCAAGCGCGAACCTCGGCGTCGCCGTGCCCGGCGAAAGGAAGACCGACATCGCGGTCATTCTGTACGCCGTCCCCGGCGCGCTGATTGGGATCGGGCTCGTCTATCTCGAGGGCATGCGGCGCGAAGGCCGCGTCGCGCACGAGACGACCTGAGCCGGCCTGCGCCTGGGCGTCCAGGCGCGCACGAGGCTCGAGCCGTTCTCGGTGGTGGTCGCGATTCCGTCCACGGTCAACCCTAGGGTTGGCCGGTGGTCGAGCCGCGCTTTCAGATAACGCCGTGCCCGCCTGAGCAGGTTGCGCGCCTGCAGCGCGAGCTTGGCGTCAGCGACCCGCTCGCGCAGGTGCTCGTGCGGCGCGATCTAGCCGAGCCCGCGCGCGCACGTGCGTTCCTGGCGGCCGACGAGCTACATCCCCACACGGCGTTCGCGGGCATCGAAGCGGCAGTGCGCACGATCGCCCGGCATCTCGACGCGCGCAGCACGATCACGGTCCACGGCGACTACGACGTCGACGGCGTGTGCTCGACCGCGGTGCTCGTGCGTGCGCTGCGCGAGCTCGGCGCCGAGGTCAACTGGTTCCTGCCCGATCGTGGCGCCGACGGCTACGGGCTCAGCGCACACACGGTGCGCAGGCTGGCCGCGCGTGGCACCAAGCTGCTGATAACCGCCGACTGCGGCATCTCGGCCGCGCGGGAGATCGCGCTTGCGCGGGAGCTCGGCATCGACGCGGTCGTCTCCGACCATCATGCGCTTCCCGCCGACGGCCTGCTGCCGGACGCGCCGATCGTGCACCCGGTCGTCTGCGCCTATCCCTGTGCCGAGCTGTGCGCCACCGCGGTCGCGCACAAGCTGGCGCTCGCGCTGTGGGAGCGGCACGGACGCGACTGCGCCGAGCTGGCGCGCGATCTCGACCTGGTGGCGCTCGCGACGATCGCCGACGTCGTGCCGCTGCGCGGCGAGAACCGCGCGCTCGTGCGGCGCGGCCTGCCCGCGCTCGCCGGCACCGCCAGGCCGGGACTGCGGGCGTTGATGGTCCTCGCCGGGATCGATCCGGCGAGGATCAACGAGCGCGCGGTGGCGTTCGGGCTCGCGCCCCGCCTGAACGCGGCCGGGCGCATGCGCCGCGCCGACACCGGGCTCGAGTTGATCCTGACGGGCGACCACGCCCGCGCCCGCGAGCTCGCGCGCGAGCTCGATCGTGTCAACCACGAGCGTCGCGAGGTCGAGCGAGGCATCCGGCACGAGGCCGAGGCACAGATCGACGCGCTCGGCGACGTCGCGCAACGGCGTGCGCTGGTGCTCGCAGGGGAGGGCTGGCACGCGGGCGTGATCGGGATCGTCGCCTCGCGCTTGGCCGAGCGCCACCATCGTCCGGTCGTGCTGATCGCGCTCGACGGCGAGCGCGGGCGCGGCTCGGGGCGCAGCGGCTGCGAGGCCTTCGATCTGCTGGCGGCGTTGACTGCCTGCGGCGAGCATCTGCATCGCTACGGCGGACATCGCGCGGCCGCGGGAGTGGAGATCGAGCGCGATCGGGTGGCCGCGTTTGCCGAGGCCCTGCAGGCGCACGCGTGCGGCGTGCTGGCCGAGCATGACACCGCTCCCGTCGAGCGCGTCGATGCGATCCTCGGCGGCGGTGAGCTGGGAATGGCGCTGGCCCAGGAGCTGCAGAGGATCGGCCCCTTCGGCCACGGCAATCCGCCGGTCTCGCTGATGCTCGACGCCGCGGCCTTTACCGACGTCAGAACGATGGGCGAAGGCCGGCATGTGCGCTTCACTGTTCGGGCGCACGGGGGCACGGCTCGCGCCGTGGCGTTCAACAACGGCGGGCGTCTGCCGGTCGCGGCCGACGAGCCGGCCCAGGCCACGTTCGCGCTCGAGGTGCACGAGTGGAAGGGGGTCAGCGAGCCTCGGTTGGTCCTGCGCCACGCGCGACCCGCAGCGGTGCCGGCGTCCGTCCCGGGCACGGCCGCCGATCTATGCGCGCGCGTGGCGAGCAGGCGCCGCGACGCCGGCGCAGGGCGCTGCCGCCAGGAGCTTGCGCTGTTTCCCTGAGCCTCGGCCAGGCGCCGAGCGCCTCGCCGAGCGCCCTGCTGGCTGGGCTCTTCAATCCGGGATGGCAGTCCCCTAACCTTTGACCATGGGGTTCGCAGACGAGATCAAGGGCCGGCAGGCCGTCGAGGCCCCCGAGCGCAACGCGCCCGCGCAGGCCGGCATGTCGTCATCCGGTGAGCCCTCGACGGCGCTCGTGCCCGTCGTACCGCCGCTCGACCCCACGCCGCCGACCGGGCCGAGCGCCGCGCAGCTCGATCAGGGCACCGCGCGGCTTGATCTCAACGAGCTCGAGCGCCGGCTGCTGAAGGATCTGTTCGCGATCGTCTCGGAGCACGCCGAGGACTCGGCGGTCGAGGTCGATCGCCGGCGCGTGCAGGATGCTTTTGTGTTCGCCTGCGAGCACCACGCCGACCAGCGGCGCAAATCGGGCGAGGACTTCATCGTGCATCCGGTCGGTGTGGCGAGGATCTGCGCGGGCATGCGCCTCGACACCGAGACGCTGTGCGCCGCGCTGCTGCATGACACCGTCGAGGACACGTCGGCGTCGATCGAGGAGGTCGCCGAGCGCTTCGGCGAGGAGATCGCCCAGATAGTCGACGGCGTCACGAAGCTGACCGGGATCACCTTCCAGTCGCGCGATGAGGCGCAGGCCGAGAACTACCGCAAGATGATGGTCGCGATGGCCACGGACGCCCGGGTCATCCTGATCAAGCTCGCCGACCGGCTGCACAACATGCGCACGATCGATGCGATGTCCAAGCAGAAGCAGATGGAGAAGGCGCGCGAGACGCTCGAGATCTACGCGCCGCTGGCCCACCGGCTGGGCATCCACGCGATCAAGTGGGAGCTCGAGGATCTCGCCTTCGCGACGCTGCACCCGCGCAAGTACCAGGAGATCAAGGCGCTGGTGGCGCAGCAGCGCGAGGAGCGCGAGCGCTACGTCGGCGAGGCGGGCGAGTACCTCGGACGCGAGCTGGGCGAGCTCGGGATCACGGCGCAGATCGCCGGGCGCGCCAAGCACTTCTACTCGATCTACTCGAAGATGACCAAGAAGGGCCGCGAGTTCAACGAGATCTACGACCTGACCGCGATGCGGGTGATCGTCGAGACCGTGAAGGACTGCTACGGGGCCGTCGGCGTGATCCACTCGCTGTGGAAGCCGCTGCCGGGCCGCTTCAAGGACTTCATCGCGATGCCCAAGTTCAACATGTACCAGTCGCTGCACACGACCGTGATCGGCCCCGAGGGCCGGCCGCTCGAGATCCAGATCCGCACGCGCGAGATGCACGAGATGGCCGAGTTCGGCGTCGCGGCGCACTGGACGTACAAGCGCCGTCCCGGCGCCGAGCGGGCCGGCCGCGACGGCGACGGCGGGAGCTCGGGAGAGAACGCCAAGCTGCAGTGGCTGCGCTCGATGCTCGACTGGCAGAAGGAGCTGTCCGACCCTCAGGAGTTCATGGACACGTTTCGCGCCGACCTGTTCGAGGACGAGGTCTACGTGTTCACCCCGAAGGGTGAAGTGAAGTCGCTGGCGGCGGGCGCGACGCCGCTGGACTTCGCCTACGAGGTGCATACGGAGATCGGCCACCGCTGCGTGGGCGCGCGCGTGAACGGCAAGATCGTGCCGCTGCACTGCGAGCTGCACAGCGGCGACATCGTCGAGATCCTCACGTCCAAGCGCGAGCGGGGACCCTCGCGCGACTGGCTGGCGATGGTCAAGACGACGCGCGCGCGCAACAAGATCAAGCAGTGGTTCAAGGCCGAGTCGCGCCAGGACACCGAGCACACCGGGCGCGATCTGCTGCAGGAACACCTGCGCAGGCAGGGCCTGCCGGCGCAGAAGATCACCGGCTCGCCGCTGCTGGCGGACGTGATTCGCGAAGTCGGCTACCGCAAGGCCGACGACTTCTACATTGCCCTGGGCGCCGCCAAGGTCTCGCCGAAGCTGGTCGTCAACAAGGTGATGCAGCGCCTGAAGCAGGGCGAGGCCGCCGACGAGCACGACAGCGCGGAGCTGTTCCGCGTCGGCCGCCCGCGCCGGCACCCGACCAAGTCATCCGAGCAATACGGCATCAAAGTGCAGGGCGTCGAGGACGTCATGCTGCGCCTGGCCAAGTGCTGCCGGCCGGTTCCGGGCGACGGCATCGTCGGCTACATCTCGCTCGGCCGGGGGATCACGATTCACCGCCAGGATTGCCCGAACGTCGCGAGCCTGCGCCGCAACTCCGAGCGCTTCACGAGCGTCTCCTGGGATGGCGACCTGAGCAGCGCGTTCGTCGTCGAGATCCAGATCGACGCGTGGGACCGCCACCGCCTGCTCGAGGACCTCTCGCGCGTGTTCTCGGAGTCCGGCACGAACATCCTCGAAGCGCGCTGCCTGTCGAGCCCGCCGATGGTCAAGAACCGGTTCGTCGTCGAGGTCGCAGACACGCACACGCTCAAAGCGGCGATCACGCGGCTGCGCAACGTCGAGTCGGTGTTCGACGCCTACCGCGTAACCCCGGGCGGCTCGGCCGCATAGACGCTCGGGGAAGGTAAAGGCGGCAGCGGGTCGGCGCCGGCTGAGCCGAGCGCGTGGGCGAAGCGTCGCCGCCCGCGTCACGGCGCCGGTGAGCGTGTTCGCTTGCCTGACGCTCGCTCAGGCGAGCACGTTCAGCGCGCGCGGCAGGATCGAGTAGCTGACCTGCGCGACCTCGCCGAGATAGTCGCCGTCGACCTGTAGCGGCAGCGGGCGCCCGTCGCTCGAGCGCACCGTGAGCTCGGTCAGCTCGGCCAGCCCGGTGACCTGCCGGTGGCGGCTGACGCGCGCGTGGCGCGAGAGCACGCGCAGACCGAGCGATGGCATCGACAGCGGAGAGGCACGGCGCAGAACGCAGCCACATAGCGCGCCGGAGTCCAGCTCGGTGCCGTCGGCGATCTCGATCGGGCGACTGTTGAAGTAAGTGAAAGGCGAGCCGTTCTGCACGATCGTGGTGATGCCCGGGAGGACCTCCTCGGCGACCAGCGCCTCCATGCGCGGGGGTCGCACCAGGTAGCGGCGCGCGAACGTGCCCAGCGCCACCCACGTGAAGTAGTAGGCGCCGAACCGGGCCTTCAGCCACGGGTTGGCGTCGACGCGCTCGACCACGCTTGCGTCGACCCCGAGGCCGGAGGCGAACGTGAAGCAGCGCCGCTCCGTACGGGTGCCCTCGGCATCTGATGCGTCTGCGTACAGCGCGCTGACGACTCCGAGATCAACGCGCCGGGGACGCCAATCATCAGCGAGCGCGAGCAGGTGCTCGGTGGCGTTGACGAGCTCGCCAGGTATTCCGAGCATCTTGCCGAACACATTGGCCGAGCCGCCCGGCAGGCAGCTGAGCGGGGTCTGCGAGCCGAGGAGACCGTTCGCGGCTTCGTTGACGGTGCCGTCGCCGCCGAACGCGACGACCACGTCATAGCCCTCGTGTGCGGCCTCGCGGCAGAGCACGGTGGCGTGGCCGCGGGCCTCGGTGTCGATCGCATCCACGTCGAAGCGGCCCTGGAGCGCATAGACGACGAGATTGCGCAGCCGATCAGAGACGGTCGAGGCGTACGGGTTGACGATGATCAGCATGCGGCGCTTGGCCGTGGGCAGATCGGCCGCGAGGCTCGTGCGTGGCGCCGGCGGCGCGCTGGGCGCAGGCTGTGTGCCGGCTGCGCTTTCGGTGCTCATATGCTGGGCCTACACCGCTATACGGCGGGCGTTACCGCGCGCCGCGTGGGCTCTGTCGATCGCCCGTCCGGGCTCGCTTTGATTCCATCCGCCGGCTTGCTAGACTGGCGCGCTACATAGCAGGACACATCAAGAGGGGTGGAGGGACTGGCCCGATGAAGCCCCGGCAACCACCGTTTCAAAGCGGGAAGGTGCCAATTCCAGAAGATGTGTGGCGGGCTTCGTGCTCTTCGCCACACCGTGTGTTACCGGCGAAGGGTCTTCAAAGGAGTCCAAGACATGGCTGTGAGTCATCTGCAGTGCAAGGAGTGCAAGGCCGAGTATCCGCTCGAGGCGCTGTACGTCTGCGAGCAGTGCTTCGGCCCGCTCGAGGTCGCTTACGATCACCGCCGGCTGGTGGATGGCGGGCGGGATGAGCTGAGGCGGCGAATCCAGGCGGGCCCGCAGAACATCTGGCGCTACGCCGACTTCCTGCCGCTGGCCGGGGGCCCGCCCGGGCCCTCGGGGCGCTTCGCCTCGCGCGCCGGGCTGCCGGCGGGGTGCACGCCGCTGATTCGCGCCGATCGCCTGGCGGCTGCGCTGGGCTTGCGCGAGGTGTGGGTCAAGAACGACGCCGCCAATCCGACGCACTCGTTCAAGGACCGGGTCGTGTCGGTGGCCTGCGCGCGCGCCCGCGAGCTCGGGTTTCAAACGCTCGCCTGCGCCTCCACCGGCAACCTCGCCGGCTCGGTGGCCGCGCACGGGGCCGCGCTGGGGATGGAGTCCTACGTGTTCATCCCTGCCGACCTGGAGGAGCAGAAGGTGCTGGCGACCGGTATCTACGGGACGAAGCTGGTCGCCGTCGAGGGCAACTACGACGACGTGAACCGCCTCTGCACCGAGCTGTGCGCCGAACGTGACTGGGCGTTCGTGAACGTCAACCTGCGTCCGTACTACGCCGAGGGCTCGAAGACGCTGGCGTTCGAGATCGCCGAGCAGCTCGGCTTCGAGCTGCCCGACCGGGTGGTCGCGCCGATCGCCTCGGGCTCGCTGTTCACGAAGCTCGGCAAGGGCTTTCAGGAGTGGCGCGAGCTGGGCCTCATAGAGGACCCCACCCGCCCGCTGCCGCGCATGAGCGGCGCTCAGGCCGAGGGCTGCTCGCCTGTGGCGAGCGCGTTTGCCGCGGGCCGCGACGTGTGCCGTCCGGTCAAGCCCGAGACGATCGCCAAGTCGCTCGCGATCGGCAACCCGGCCGACGGGCCGTATGCGCTCGAGCTCGCGCGCGACAGTGGCGGCGGGGTGGACGCGGTCAGCGACAAGGAGATCCGCGAGGGCATCGCGCTGCTCGCCCAGACCACGGGCGTGTTCACCGAGACCGCCGGCGGCGTCACCACCGCCGTGCTGGCCAAGCTGGCGCAGCGCGGGGACATCGACCCAGACGAGCGCGTCGTGCTGGTGATCACCGGCGAGGGCCTGAAGACGCTCGACGCCGTGCGCGGCACGTTCGTCACGCACACGATCGCGCCCACCGTGCAGGACTTCGAGGCGCGCGTGCCCGCACAGCACGCGGGCGCAGAGTCCTCGCGCGAAGTCGCGGTCTGATGGCCGCCACCGTCAAGATTCCGACCCAGCTGCGGGCCGCAGCCGGCGGCGAGGCCGAGGCGACGCTCGACGGCAGCACCGTGCACGAGGTGCTCGAGGCGCTGTATCAGCGGCACGGCGAGCTGCGCGACCGGCTCAGCTCCGAGGACGGCTCGCTGCGACGGTTCGTGAACGTGTACGTGTCCGGCGAAGACATCCGCTTCCTCGACGGCCTGCAGACGCCCGTCGCCGACGGGGCGGAGCTGACGATTCTCCCCGCCGTGGCGGGGGGCTAGGCCCTACTTGCCGGCCTGAGCCGCCGCCGTGTGCGCGTGGTGCGCAGTCGGGGGCGTGGCGCCGCTGACGCCGACCGTGCAGAAGAGCCCGGCGGCGCACATCGCGCTCACGGTCAGGGCGCGCATGCGCCGCGGCGTGAGCCAGCTGAAGTTGTGGGTCTGCATATAGGCTCGAAAGCCGCTCGCGGCCGAGCCCGCCGCCATCGCACAACCGACGCACATGCGGTCAGGATAGCTGACGCTCGGAGGTCTGACGGTCAGTCAGCTGACGATCGGCGGCCAGCTCAGGCTCAGCGACACGGCGCCCCGCCGCGAGGGTCTCCAGGCGCAGGCGCAGCTCGGCGGCGCGCCCCGCCGAGACCGCGCGCGCCGCACGACTGTCGGTCAGCTCCAGGCCGTGCGACTGGGCGAAGTCGAGCAGCTCCTGGCGTTCCTCGCTCTCGCGCGCCGCGCGCATGAACAGCCAGCAGAACAGCCCGATCGTGAGCAGCGACTCCTCGACCATCATCACAGCGCCGGCGATGTTCTGATCGGCGATCGGTGAGATGTGGTAGCTGATGTCGCCGTGGATGTAGTACGGGTAGAAGACGGTGCCCGACCACAGGAAGATGTTGCCGAGCACGGTGCCCGCCAGGCGCACGGCGATGATGTAGATGAGCTTGCCGAGGTTGCCGAACCAGCTCGGCATCGGCAGCGGCCCGAACAGGCACATCCACATGTTGATGCCGAAGCCGAGGAACATCGCGTGCTCGAGCGCGTGCACGCCGCCGTGGCGCAGCGCAGCTTCATAGAAGAGCGGCAGATGCCACATGTACAGGTCGATCGCCCACAGCGGAAACGCGATCAGCGGGTTGGCCAGAATGCGCAGCCTGTCGAAGAAGCGGATGCGCAGGATCGGCGCGATCAACGGGCCGGTCAGGCCGAGCACGATCAACAGCGCCGCGACGTCGCCGAGCAGGAGGTGCTCGACCATGTGCATGAACAGCAGTTCCTGGCTGATTCGTCCGAGCGAGGTGAGCGCGGCGGCGATCACGACGAAGCCCGAGTAGAAGCAGGCCTGCCGCCAGCCGGGGACCGGATTGCGGCCCTCGATCGCGAGCGCGCGCACGCGCTGCGCGTACAGCAGCCCGGCGATCACGAGCGGCCCGATCTGAAGCGCCGTCTGGATGTCGGTCGAGGTTGCCAGCGGCACCAGTGTCGTCTCGCTCGCCAACATCATCATCTCGCTGGAGGGTAAGGCCTGAGTGCCAAATCGAGCAATCGCATGCGCTCATCCGCACGTGTGCGCCGGCATCTGGGTGCCTCTGCGCGTGAGACCGGCGCGTAGACTGGCCCGAAATGAAGCTCGAGCCGCGCCGCAAGCTGCTGTTCGCGCTCGGCGGCGCGGGCGCGGCGGCGCTGGCGGCACCTGCCGGCGCGCAGGCGCATGGGATCGTCGGACGGGCCGACCTGCCGATCCCGGTGTGGCTGTTCAGCTGGACCGCCGCGATCGTCCTGGTCGTCTCGTTCGTGGCGCTGTCGACGATGTGGACGAGGCCGCGCCTGCAGCGACAGCACCGGCGCCGGCTGATGCGTCTGCCGCGCGCGCTGGAGTGGCTGGCGAGCGCGATCGGCGTGGGACTGTTCGCGCTGGTGCTCTACAGCGGCTTCGCCGGCGCGCAGGTCACCCAGGCGAACTTCGCGGTGACGTTCATATACGTGGTCTTCTGGGTGTGCCTGCCGCTCGCGAGCGTGATCTTCGGCGACATCTTCCGTGCGTTCAGCCCGTGGCGCACGTGTGCGCGCGCGCTCACGGCGCTCGTTGGCGGCGCGCGCCGCGCGCGCTCGCGCCCGGGCCGCTACGTGCCGCCGCTGCGCTATCCGGACTGGCTGGGGATGTGGCCCTCGGTGGCCACGATCGTCGGGTTCGCGTGGCTGGAGCTGATCTACGTCGAACGCGACAGGCCCTCCACGCTGGCGGCGCTTTCGCTCGGGTACTTCACGCTGACGGTGCTCGGCATGATGCTGTTCGGGGTCGAGGAGTGGGGCGAGGAGGCCGACGGGTTCGCCGCCTATTTCCACCTGATGTCGATGCTCTCGCCGATTTGCCGCGACGAGCAGGGCTACGTCTGCCTGCGCAGGCCGCTGAGCGGGATCACGGGCCTGCGGATCCAGTCGGGCACCGTTGCCTTGATCTGCACGATCATCGGCACGACCACGTTCGACGGCTTCAGCAACGGCGGGGTCTGGCGCAACGCCGAGCCGGGTCTGCAGAGCCTCCTCGCCGATCTCGGCTTCAACCCGACCCCGTCGCTCGAGCTCGCCTACACGCTGGGGCTGCTGTTCTGCCTGGCGCTGATCCCGCTGATCTATCGGCTCGGGATCGCCGGCGTGCGCAGCGTGAGTACACGCTATGACTCGCCGCAGCTGACGCGCGCGTTCGCGCACACGCTGGTACCGATCGCGTTCGCCTACATCCTGGCCCACTACTTCTCGCTCGTGATCTGGCAGGGACAGGCGGTCGGCTATCTCGCGTCGGACCCACTCGGCAACGGCGCGAACATATTCGGCACGAAGAGCTACCAGATCGACTACAACATCATCTCGTTCGCTGCCATCTGGTACGTCCAGGTCGTGGCGCTGCTGACCGGCCACGTCAGCGGTCTGGCGCTGGCGCACGACAAGGCGCTGGTGCTCTACAGCGACGTCGAAGAGGCCGTGCGCTCGCAGTATTGGATGCTGGCGGTGATGGTGGCGTTCACGAGCTTCGGCCTGTGGCTGCTCTCGGCCGTGGGGACCTGAGGTCGGGCGCTCGTGTGCGCTGCCGGCGGCGATCGGCGGTGCGGACCCGCGGCCAGGTGCTCGTGGCCTGCGAGCGCTGATTGCCGCGCGGCGCCCAGCCGAGCGATCGGGCGGCGCCGTGAGCGGAGCGCGTTAGTACGGTGTGCGCATCTTGTTGGGTCGCATGCCGTTTGCGTTGATCGCCTCGCTGTCGATGGCTGCGATCGCGCTCGTCGCGCAGCCCGCCGCGCCGCCGGCCGCGTCGCAGCCCGGCGCCCAGTACAGCTCCGTGCAGCCCACGGTCACCGAGACCGGGAACCCGATCGAAGACCAGGGCAGCAACTACGACTATCGCTCGTATATCACGAGCGTCACGCCCGACGTGCCCGGTCTGAGCCTGCAGGTGCTGGAGTTCGCGGATCGCTTGCTGCTGACCAACCACACGGGCAAGACGGTCACGATCTACGGCTATGCGGGCGAGCCTTACGCGCGCGTGCTCGCGAACGGCGCCGCCGAGCAGAACCAGCGCTCGCCGGCCACCTATCTGAACACCAACTTCTATGGCCAGGTCAGCGTGCCGCCCTACGCCGACGCGAGCGTCGCACCGCACTGGCAGGTGATCGATCGCACCGGCCAGTTCGAATGGCACGACCATCGCATCCACTGGATGTCGCCGGTCCCGCCGGCGTGGGTCAAGAGCTCGAGCAAGCGCACGCTGATCTTCGACTGGCACGTGCCGATCGCGGTCGGTGCCCAGCAGGGGTACATCAACGGCCAGCTGTTCTGGACGCCGGAGAGCTCGAAGGCCTCGCCCGTCGTGATCGCGGTGGGCGTGGCGATCGCGCTGCTGGGGCTCGCGTTCGTCGTGTTCGTGCGCAGGCGCCGCGGGCGCGCGGGCGCCGCCGCGGCGGGCCTGGCCGGCGGCGATGCCGGGGCAGACGGCTCGCGCGATGAGGCCTGGTAGCCGTGGTAACGTACGCTGATGGCGCCGCTCGCCTGCCTGATGCACTGGTACATCTCGATGATGTACGTCGTGCCGGTGCTGTGCGTCGGGGGCTGGGGCTGGTGGAGCTCCAAGCGGATGGCGCGTCGCGCGCAGGAACGCGAGGGCGGGGGCACGCCCGGCGGCCTGTCCACGCCCTGACCGCCTGGCCTTTCGGCGCTTCGACGGGGCCATTTGACGCGTTGATGGCGGCCTTTGCCTGAGCTGAGCGGGCGTCCCGGGCCCGCGTTGGGCCGTAACGCCCGCACGGCGGGCTTCGCCTTTCTTTACGAATTATTCAGCCGTTCCCGGGTAGCATGAGCTTGACTGGTCCTATGCCCGCCGAAGCAACCGCCATCGCTACCGCCCCCGTCGATGCCGGGCTGACCGAGCGCATCGATGCGATCGCCTGCCTGGACGAGCGCAACCGCAAGCGCGCCAGCGCGCCTAGGACGGCGGCGCCGGGCCGCTACCTGGAGGTGCAGGGAGCGGGCGACACGCTGCTGGTCCCGCTGGGGTCGGGCGTCACGCACATCGGCCGCGGCCTGTCGGCCGATCTGCACCTCGACGAGGGCTCGGTCTCGCGTCGCCACGCGATCCTCGTCAATCGCGCTGCCGGCGCGAAGATCCTCGACGATCGCAGCGCCAACGGGACGCTCGTCAACGGGCGTCGCGTAACCCAGGCGGAGCTGCGCAGCGGCGACGTGGTGGTGCTCGGACGCGTGCTGCTGCGCTACCTCGAGATCTAGACTGGGCCGGGGCCGATCGCCTGGGTGGCGCCGGTCGCGCAAGCGAGGCGCGCCGTCGGCGACGGCGTTAGAGTCCGCCAGCGGGTTGGGTCGAGCCTTCGCTGTAAGCATCGCCGCGCCGGCGCGGCGCGCGTTCTCACCGCGCGCGTGGATGTCGAGCGCGATCGTGGCGGGCGTCGCGCTCGGCTCGTCCGGGTGCGCACACGCGGGCCGGGACCCGGCGAGGACCGCGCCGAAGTGCGTGCCGCGCAGGCTCGGGGTCTCCCAGGCGCTCGCCGGGGGAGCAGTGACCGTCACGCCGGCTCCGGACTCGATGGACGCCTCGCACCTCACCCAGATCAGCTTCCTCGGCGTGCCGGCCGCCGAGATCACCGATGTGAGCGTCACTGGAGCGGGCAGCGGCGCTCACGCCGGGCGCCTGGCGGCCTACTCGCAGGGAGACGGAGCAAGCTTCCTGCCTGCCAAGCCGTTTGACGAAGGTGAGGCGGTGAGCGTGCACGCGGTGCTGCGTAGGGGCACGACGGCCAGGCCGTTTTCCTGGCAGTTCACCGTCGCCGAGAGCGACTCCGTGAGTCGCTCGCTGGAGACGCCGCCACCGCCGCCGCCTCCGCCCAAGGCGAGCGAACTGCAGCACTTCGTCTCGCGCCCGGACCTGCAGCCGCCGACCGTCGCCGTGGACGCGGACAGGGATTCGCCGGAAGCGGGCGACATCTTCCTGGCGCCGTACGCCGGACCCGGCCAGTACGGGCCGATGATCCTGGATGGCCATGGCGGCCTGGTGTGGTTCAAGCCGATCCCGAAGGGCGAGCGCGCGGCCGATCTGCGCGTGCAGCAGTACGAAGGCAAGCCGGTCCTGAGCTGGTGGCAGGACCCGCTGGTCGCCGGCGGCCGGCGCGACGCGGGCATCGTGATTGCGAACAGCGCCTACCGGGACATCGCGATCGTGCGCGCCGGCAACGGATACCAGCCCGACCTGCATGCTTTCGAAATCACGCCGAAAGGGACGGCGCTGTTCACGGTCTACGACGCGATCCGCTGCAATCTCAGCGCCTACGGCGGCCCCGCGGACGGCGCGATCGCGGACACGCTCTTCCAGGAGATCGACCTGCGCACGCGGCTCGTGCGCTACGAATGGCATGCGCTCGACCATGTCGCTCCGACCGACTCCTACGAGCCGATCGGCAGCGGCGGCACGGACGTCTCCCCTTGGGACTACTTCCACATCAACGCCGTCTCTGAACACGGCGGAGACCTGCTCGTAGACTCGCGCAACACCTGGGCCGCCTACGACGTCTCGCCCAGAACCGGGCAGAACGTCTGGCGCCTGGGCGGCAAGCAGTCGAGCTTCCGGATGGGGCGTGGCGCGAGCCCCGCCTGGCAGCACGACGCCCGCGAAGAGCCGGACGGCACGATCTCGTTCTTCGACAACGGCGGCACGCCGAAGGTTCACGCGCAGTCGCGCGTGATCGTGCTGTCGCTGAACCGGCGCACGATGACGGCGACGCTGCTGTCGAGCTTCGTGCACCCAGGCCCTCTGCTGGCGGCCAGCCAGGGCGATTTTCAGCCGCTGCCCGACGGCGATTGGTTCACCGGCTGGGGCCAGGAACCGTTCTTCTCCGAATTCTCCTCGACGGGCCGGGTCCTGCTCGACGCGAACCTGCCCGCCGACTACCAGTCCTTCACCGTGCTCAAGTACCCCTGGTCCGGCCAGCCCACCGATCCGCCGGCGTTCGTCGCGCGCGGGCGTCCAGGGGGCGGACTCGACGTGTACGCGAGCTGGAACGGTGCCACCCAACTCGCAAGCTGGAGAGTGCTCGAGGGCGGGAGCGCGGCGCACCTCGCGGCGGTCGCGCAGGGGGGGCGCGAGGGCTTCGAGACCGAGATCGGCGCACCTGACGCCCGCGGGTACGTGGCCGTTCAGGCGCTCGGCGCCGGTGGGCAGGTGCTGGGCACATCCTCGCCGCGGGCCGTCGGGGCGAGCCTCGGCAAGCCGAGGCTTTCTCGCGGGGGCTGAAAACACGGTCGACGCTCCGTGGGCGTCGGTCGCGGGAGGACGGGTCAACGGAGCAACCGCCGCGTACTCGTCCGTGAGCGGCGGGTTTCAGAACTCCGCTGAGGGTGAAGCTGCGTCGGTCAGCGGTGGTGGCGAAAACAGCGCGATCGCTGCCGAATCGTCGGTGAGCGGCGGTGCTGAAAACATCGCCACGGTGGTGCACGCGACCGTAAGCGGCGGCGTGAGCAACACCGCGAGCGCGGTCGGCGCATCGGTGAGCGGAGAAAACACCGCGTCGGGAAGATTTGCCTCGGTCTCCGGCGGCAAAGGTTTGGAAGCAACAGGCGAATTCCAGGCGTTGCCGTAGACGTTCACCGACCAATCTGATGCTCGGCGGCGCGACCCGTTCCGCTGCGGGCCGGGTCGCCGAGCAGGGCAATCGAGGTGAAACAGACCGATCCCTCTGCGGCAACGAGAGCGCCGAGGTTGGCGAGCGAGACTTGATGCAGGGGCTTGTCCGGGGCAGCGCGATCGGCGGCCTGCCTCCCAGCCTTGCGCGGGCGGCGAGCACGTTCTCGTAGAAGTAGCTGGGCGCGACAGCGCCTCCCTGCGTTCCGGCGCCCCAATGACGAGGACTGGATCGCTCACGGTGTTTGGATCTTGCGCGCGCTCATCCGCCACAGCCCGGCCGCGGCGCTAGAGCGCTATCTCGCCGGTGACGCGCCCGAGAGGATTCGAACCTCTGACCTCTCGCTCCGGAGGCGAGCGCTCTATCCACTGAGCTACGGGCGCTTATGCCTGCAAATCGGCGTTTTCGGTCGCAGACTCAGGCCGCGACAGACTCTACAGTAGTCGCGCTGCGGCATCCGAAGTCGTCGGCTGGCCTGGATGTGCCACCGAGGTCCTTCAGGCCCGCTTCGATCGCCTCCGGGCGCGCGCCGATGCGATCGAGCCTCGCCGTGAGAACCCAGCCGCGCGTGAGCAGCCGTGGGGTGCTCGTGTCATAGTGTCGCGGCATCAACACGTGGCGGGGCCAACGCGAAGGGAGACCCCCCTTGGGCAAGAAAATCGTTCAACTGCTGCTCTGCGTCCTGCACCCCGTCGCGGTGATACTCATCTGGTATCACCTTGCGTTCCGGCGGAACGACTGGGCCTTCACGAGAATGGCCTGGGCCGCAGTTGTGATCATCCCGCTCGTGCCGTTCATCTACGTCCTCACGGGAAACGACTTCATCTAGGTGGAGATCCCGTGTCGGCCGGTGCACCGGACCTGGTCGGGATCGGCGGCCACTTCCCACTGCGTCAGCGCGCCACGCCCTGATCGCGGTCGGTGCGCTGATCCTCGGCTTGGCGGTCGTCCAACTGCTCGGCCTGCCCGGACCGCCCACCTAGAACTGAGCGGCCGCCCTCCGGGCGCGCCCCCAGCGCTGCCGGCTGTGCTTCGCAAAGCGGCAGTCACGGCGAACGCGGGATACTTGCGTGGCTGATGCCCGAGGAGTCCACGACTTCCGACCTGGTTGAGCGCGTGCGCCCCGTGCATATTGAGGCCAGACGGTCGATCGGCTCGGCTGAGGGGCGATGACGGATGCCTGAGGGCCTGTCGCCGGGGGAGGTTGGCAAAGAGATTGGCGAGCACGGCAAGCACGAGGCCGATGGCGGTGCTCAGGACCGCCATGCTCGCTTGCTGTCGATCACTGAGGCGTTGCTGTTGTCGCTGGTGGCCGTGCTCGCGGCGTATTCGGGCTATGCGGCAGCCAAGTGGAGCACTGTGTCGTCGATCTCGCTGGCGAAGGCGTCGGCGGCACGCACCAAGGCCAACCGCGCCGACCTCGAGGGTCTTCAGATCCGGACGCTCGATTCGGTTTCCTTCAACGCCTGGTTCAGCGCGTTCGTGGCGGGCAACAGCAAGGCGGAGCTGCTTGCCGAAAAGCAGTTT
The DNA here is from genome assembly GCA_963713895.1 of uncultured Solirubrobacterales bacterium. Taxonomy (GTDB): domain Bacteria; phylum Actinomycetota; class Thermoleophilia; order Solirubrobacterales; family Solirubrobacteraceae; genus Palsa-744. The sequence continues at coordinate 1,596,070 of OY970210.1, forward strand.
CGTGCCGGATACCGGCCGGCATTCCGCGCCTGGCTGGCTACCGATCCCGCGCACAACCCCAACGCGCCGCCGGGGCCCCTCTACATGCCGCAATACGTGATTCCCCAAGAAGCCGCGTCGACGAGATATGACGCGCAGGCCGATGCCGAGTTCTCGAAGGGCGACGCCGCCGCAGCGACCGGAGACAAGTATGTACGCGACACCGTGTTCCTGGCGAGTGTTCTGTTTCTCGTGGGCATCAGTAGCCACTTCCCGGCTCGCGGGGGACGCTATGGACTGATCTTCATCGGTGTCCTGATCCTTGCCTTCTCGGTGATCCAGCTCGCGGAGCTTCCCGGACTGCCCTCATAGTGGTCGGCCGAGTGCGAAACCCCCTCGAGACGGCGAGGCGCCTCGAATGAAACGCCTTGCACAGCTGGGCGCGCCGGGCCTCGCGCTACTGACGCTCGCGGGGTGCGGGGCCGCGTCGTCCGCGACGCCGCGTGGCGAGAATGCTGCGATTGCCGCGCAGGTCCCCGCCGCGATCAAAGCCAAGGGTACTTTGACGGTCGCTACCGACCCGACCTACGCCCCGAACGAGTTCATCGAACCGGAAGATCACGCCCTGGTCGGCATGGACCCGGAACTGATGCGTGCGATGGGGGCGTTGATGGGGTTGACGGTCAAGTTCGTCGATGCGAGCTTCGACACGATCATTCGCGGCGTCGCGGCGGGTAGGTACGACGTCGGAGCCTCGTCGATCACCGACACCAAGAAGCGCGAGGGGACGGTCACCTTTGTGGACTACTACTCAGCCGGAACGTCGTTCTATGAGAAGTCCTACGTGTATACCGATGTGAGCGCGCTCGCCGATCTCTGCGGACACACAGTAGCGGTGAATAAAGGGACGACAGAGCAGCAGGATGCGACAGCGCAGAGCGCGATATGCACCAAGTCTGGTGAGAAGCCCGTCGTTGTGCTCGCGTACGCCAGCCAGAACGACGCGACCCAGGCTGCGCTTGAAGGCCGCGCTCAGGTTGCGATGGCCGACTCGCCGGTCGCCTACTACCAGGCCGGGCAGCAGTCAGAAACGCCATTCGAAGTCGTCGGCACGTATGGCATCGCTCCATACGGGCTTGCGGTTGCGAAGAACAGTGCTATGACAACGCCCCTGCTGTCGGCCCTAAAGACGCTCATCGCCAACGGCAGGTACCGCCAGATCCTCGAACACTGGGGTATCCAGGCGGGGGCGATCACCACCCCAAAGGTCAACGGCGCAACGAAATGAGCGAGAAGGCCATGTCGCGTGCCCGCCAACGACGGGCATGGCCAACTAATAGGCGCGTGCGAAGGCTTTACGCCGGTGCGTGCGCGGGTTGGTGCGCTCGACCCGGAATCCGAGCTTGCAGCTGCCGGTGTATAGGTCGACGTCACCCACCTCGGCTGAACCCGCGAACCTATCGCCGGCGTGGCGCCACGTCACGGCACATCGGTAACGGCCGACGCCCGTCCGCCTGCATCGCTTCGCCGAATATCGCGCGAGCGTGCGGCCGAAGCGCCGCGAGAGGGCGACCTTGGTCCAGAGCGGCGCCGTCGAGAGTGTCAGTGACGGATACCTCGGTTTGGGGTCCGTCGTAGGCGCCGTCGGGCGCGGTAGCGATTTGACGGGCGGCTGCGACGGCCGTGGGCCTGCCGGTGCTTCGGATTTCGTGTTGGGGCGCGCAGGCGGTCCGCACCTCGATTCCGGAGGTCCGGTCGCGGCCATGATCTGGCCTACGACGGCGACCGAGACGGTCGCACCGGCGCCCCACACGCTCGCCTCGTATGGGCTCGTGAGCGCCAGGTCGGCAAAGAACGTACCAGGGCCGTCAACCTGGTCGGCGACCCGCAGATACTGGCCCGTGAACATCGGGTCGATCACCGCCGCTTCGTCGGGGCATCCCCGGTATGAAGGGTCGCTCAGCGCCGTGCAGTCCGTCCCTTCCGCGGTCTTGCAGGCAGCGATCTGAGTCTGTTGGAAGTCTCGTTCCCAGCCGCCGTCCCAGGTCCCCTGTACCGGCGTGACGAGCGCATTTGCTCGGATCGCCCCATTGATGGCGGGCGGCGTCGCAAGTGAGACGTTCCCGTACCAAGTAGGACTGGTGGCTTCGTACTGGGTGAGCGCTTCGGTTGCGATGAACACGCTGTTCGCCGGTGCGCTCCCGGTATTGACCGAATCGCCCTCACCAAATGACTGGCAATTCAGGCCGCCTGCCACGCACACCTGCCACAGGACTGGGCCTTCATGACCGGAGTGTGCGTCGGCGTATATCTCACCGCTGCCATCCGCGTTCAACACTGCTTGGATGGAGCCGTTTCTAGGCGCAGAGGCGCTGCCGATAGCGGGAGCCGCCCAGAGCAGCAGGCAGGCGATAGCCGTGCAGCCGACGAGGCGCATTCCAATCGAGTATTGCAGGCCGCAGGCGAGGCTCGATCCAGGCCGGCGCCGGCCGTCGCTACCGTGCACGCATGGACCTGTCGATCTTCTTCGCCGGCACCGGCGGCTCGGTTCCGTCCGCCCGGCGGGGGCTGCCGGCTGTGCTGGTGCGCCGCGGCGGCGAGCAGATCCTGTTCGACTGCGGCGAGGGCACCCAGCGGCAGCTGATCCGCTCGGTTGGGCTGGTCGATCTCGACTGCGTTTTCATCACGCACTTCCACGCCGATCACTGGCTGGGGCTCCCGGGGATGCTCAAGTCTTTCGCGCTGCGCGAGCGCGAGGCTCCGCTCGGCGTGTACGGCCCGCCCGGCCTGCACGATCTGATGGAACGCATGCGGTTCGTGTATGGGCGGCGCCTGCCCTACGAGCTGAGCGTGATCGAGCTCGCCCCCGCCGAGACCGTCGCGGGCGACGGCTACCTGATCGGAGCGATTCCCGTCCGGCACAAAGGCGAGGCCTGCTATGGCTACGCGCTCGTCGAGCATCCGCGACCGGGACAGCTCGACCCCGAGCTGGCCGAGCGGCTCGGCGTCAGGCCGGGTCCCGACTTCGGCCGGCTCCAGCGCGGCGAGACGGTGAACGGCGTGTCCGCCGATGAGGTCCTGGGCCCGCCGCGCGCCGGGCGCAAGATCGTGATCTCCGGTGACACGGCGCCGTGTCAGGCCCTTGCGGTTGCCGCGCACGAGTCAGACGTGCTGGTGCACGAGGCGACCTTCGCCGAGGAGGAGACCGAGCGCGCCCGCCAGACGCTGCACAGCACGGCGCGCCAGGCGGCCGAGCTGGCGCGGGACGCGCAGGTGCGTCTGCTCGCCCTGACGCACATCTCCAGCCGCTACCCCGGTGGCGAGCTGCGCGAGCAGGCGCGCGCCGTATTTGCGGACACGGAGGCGCCCAGGGATTTCGACACGATCGAGGTTCCGTTTCCCGAGCGCGCCGCGCCGCAGCTGGTGCGCTGGGACGAGCGTCGCGAGCGCGAGGCCGCGGCGCCCGAGCCCGCCGCGGCCCGGTAACGGCCGCGCGCGGCGGTTGCCATGGTGAGCGCTGGCGTCGGCCGCGATTGGCCTCGACGACGCTTTGCCCGTCAACGCCGAGCCGGGTTCTCCGGACTCTCCGCCCGGGCGCCATCCGGCTCGTCGGCCTCGGCTGGTACAGTCACGGCGATCCTTTAACCCGGTCCAGAGAGGCCAGGAAGGAACCCGGATGGACAACGAGAAGACGGTCCTCGGCGAGGAGGAGCTGCAGCGGGCGCTCACGCGGATCGCGCACGAGATCGTCGAGCGCAATCCCGACCGGCCGGCCCCGGCGCTTGTCGGCATCCATCGTCGAGGCGCGTTCCTGGCGGGCCGGCTACAGCGACTGCTACAGGAGCTGCTCGACGTCGAGGTGCCGCTCGGCGACCTCGACATCGGCTTCTACCGCGACGACGTGGCACGTCGCGGCGACGCACCGATCCTGCACGCGTCGCACATCGACTTCGACGTCGCAGACCGCACGGTCGTGATCGTCAACGACGTCCTCTACACGGGGCGCACCGCGCGCGCCGCGATCGACGCGCTGTTCGACTACGGGCGCCCCGCACGCGTGCAGCTGGCTGTGCTCGCCGACCGCGGCCATCGCGAGCTGCCGATCAGGCCCGACTATGTCGGCAAGAACCTGCCGACCTCACGCGCCGAGCACGTGCACGTGCGCCTGTGCGAGCTGGACGGCGTGGACGAAGTTGCCATTGCCCTGGGCACGCATGGCGGCGCTGGATCGGCGTCCTCGGTCGCTCGCGTGCCAAGCACGCCACGCCGGGCGGGCGGGCTCAGCACTAGACCAGCTTGCCCTGCGTACCCAGGGTCGTGACATTGGTGCTCAGGGCATGAACCACCTGCTGACGATGGAAGACCTCGACCGCGCTGCGATCGAGCGGATCGTGGGCCAGGCGGAGCGCTTCGCGGAGGTGTCCGATCGTGAGATCAAGAAGGTGCCCGCGCTGCGCGGGCGGATGGTTCTGAACCTCTTCTACGAGGCCTCGACGCGCACGCGCAGCTCCTTCGAGCTGGCCGCCAAGCGCCTGTCCGCGGACGTCGTGAACTTCGCCGCCAGCGGCTCGAGCGTCGAGAAGGGGGAGTCGTTGAAGGACACGGTGCTGACGCTCAGCGCGCACAAGCCCGACGCGATCGTGCTGCGCACGCCGTGGGCGGGCGCAGCGGAGCTCGTGTCCCGATGGTGCAGCGCCGCGATCGTCAACGCGGGCGACGGCAAGCACGAGCATCCCACCCAGGCGCTGCTCGATGTGTACACGCTGCGCCAGCGTCTGGGCGAGATCGACGACGCGTCGATCTGGATCGTCGGCGACGTGGCGCATTCGCGCGTGGCGCGCTCGAACATCATCGCCTTCCAGCGCATGGGCGCGCGCGTGACGGTCGCCGGCCCGCCGACGCTGATCCCGCGTGGAATCGAGGCGCTCGGCTGCGATGTGCGGTACACGCTCGACGAGCTCGGATCGGCCGATGTGGTGTATGCGCTGCGGATGCAGCGCGAGCGCATGAACGAGGCCTGGGTGCCCTCGCTGCGCGAGTACGCAACGTGGTATCAGATCAACGGTGATCGCCTCGAGCCGCACCAGGTGCTGATGCATCCCGGCCCGGTGAATCGCGGCGTCGAGCTCTCCGGCGAGGCGGTCGACTCGCCGCAGGCCGTGATCGCCGCCCAGGTCGAGGCCGGGGTCGTGGTGCGCATGGCCGTGCTGTACGAGCTGCTGGCCGGTGCGGGGACGCGCGCGGACCGCGTGTCTACCGGTCCGGCGGAGCGCGTGTCTACCGGTCCGGCGGAGCGAGTGTCTCCCGGTTCAGCGGACACGCGTGCCGAGCGCCCACCGGTCGAGGATCCCCTGCCCGAGCCTCAGTTGACGTGATGGCCGCCGAGACGCTCTCGCATGGACGGTACCCGCCGGCCCAGCTGCTGCTGCGGGATGTGCGCGTGCTCGAGCCGCGCGCGCGACTCGACGCCTGCCGCGACGTGCTGGTGCGCGACGGCAAGATCGCGGCGCTGGCCGAGGCCGGCTCGCTCGGCGAGCCGCTCGAGGAGATCGAGCTGGTCGACGGACAGGGACGGCTGCTGGCGCCCGCCTTCTTCGACCCGCACGTGCACCTGCGCAGTCCCGGCCAGGAGCACAAGGAGGACTTGCGGAGCGGCACGCGCGCTGCCGCCGCGGGCGGCTTTGGCGCGGTGATCGCGATGCCGAACACCGACCCCGTGATCGACTCGGCGCCGCTGCTCGGATCGCTGCGCGAGGCGGCGGCGCGCGAGGCGTGCATCCCGGTCGGGTTCATGGCGGCGATCACCTCCGGCCAGCGCGGCGAGGAGCTGACGGAGATGGCGTATCTGCGCGCCGAGGGCGCGCTCGGCTTCACCGACGATGGCCTCCCGGTCGCGAGCGCCGGGATGCTGCGCAAGGCGATGCAGTACCAGCGGCTATGCGGCGGGGTGCTCAGCCTGCACGAGGAGGATCGGACGCTCTCGCGCGGCGGTTGCATGCGCGAGGGAGCCGTCAGCGCGGCGCTCGGGATCGGCGGAGTCCCGAGCGTGAGCGAGTTGACGATGGTCGCCCGCGACGCCGAGCTCGCGCTGTACGAGTCCGCGCGCGTGCACTTCCAGCACCTCAGCTGCGCCGCCGCCGTAGCGGCTGTCGAGCGCGCCAGGGCGGGCGGGGCGCGGGTCAGCTGCGAGGTGACTCCGCATCATCTGCTGCTCACCGACGAGAGCGTGCGCGAGCTCGACACGCGCATGAAGATGAACCCTCCGCTCGCCGGCTCGGACGACCGCGGCGCGCTCGTACAGGCGCTGCGCAGCGGCACGATCGACTGCGTCGCCACCGACCACGCGCCGCACGCGCGCGAGGAGAAGGAAGTGCCCTTCGAGCAGGCCCCGATGGGCACGACCGGCCTCGAGACAGCGTTCCCCGCGCTCTATACAGGCCTGGTCCTGAGCGGCGAGCTCGAGCTCGAGACGCTCATCGAGCGGATGACCGCGGGCGCCGCGCTGTTCGAGCTGCCCACGCCCACGATCGCGCCGGGCGAGCCGGCGAACCTGACCCTGATCGATCTCGACGCCGAGCTGATCGCGGGCGAGCACGGCTGGGAGAGCCGTTCGGAGAACTGCTGCTTCGCGGGCCGGCGCCTGCACGGGCGCGTGCTGCTGACGCTCGCCGCCGGCGCCGTGGTCTACCGCGAGCCCGTCTTCTCGGTGGTGGCGGCATGAGCGGATTTTTTTGGGGGGGCCGCATCCGGGCGGGCCGTTGCGCTGACGGGCGCACGGGTGCGGGGCATCCAGCCCCGCTTACGAGCGCAGGGGACGGGACACGCGCCCTGGCGCTGGACAGGAGGTCCAGCGCCAACTACCTGTGTTGCCAACGTACACGCGCGGATGCGACCCAAAAGAGAGACCACCGATGAGCCTGCTCGAACGCGACAGGACGGCGCTGGTCGTCGTGGACGTCCAGGAGGGGTTTCGCCCGTACGCCTCATTCGCGGACGTCGCCGACGGCGCCCGCAAGCTCGTGCAGGCAGCGCGCATGCTCGAGCTGCCGATGATCGTCAGCGAGCAGTACCCGAAAGGGCTTGGTCACACCGCGCCCGAGGTAGGCATCGGCGCGATGCCCGACGACTCTGTCGCAGGCGATGCGCGGGAGCGGCTGATCGAGAAGACCGTCTTCTCCGCCGCGCGCGCCGACGGCTTCGACCTGCAAGGCCGGACACAGGCCGTCGTGTGCGGGATCGAGACGCACGTCTGCGTCAGTCAGACCGTTCACGATCTGCTCGCGCAGGGAGTCGAAGTCCACGTGCCCGCCGACGCCGTCGGGTCGCGCCACGAGATCGACTACGAGCGCGGCCTCGAGCGTCTGCAGCGTGCCGGCGCCGAGGTCAGCACCGTCGAGGCGGTCGTGTTCGAGCTGCTCGAGCGGTCCGGCACGCCGGAGTTCAAAGCCGTCCAAAAGCTGATTCTCTGACGCCGACATGAGTGACCCCAGCGCCTACGTGCTGCTCGACGACGGCACGCGCTTTGACGGCACGGCCTGCGCCGCAGATGGGCACGCCGTCGGCGAGGTCGTGTTCACGACCGGGATGAGCGGCTATCAGGAGTCGATGACCGACCCCTCGTTCGCCGGCCAGCTGATCACCTTCACATACCCGCACATCGGCAACTACGGCGTCAGCGCCCAGGCGATGGAGTCCGACCGGCCGTGGGCGCGAGCCGCGATCATGCGCGCGGCCTGCGACCGCGAGGATGCGCCCGGCGCTGAGGGAGGCTGGCTGCGGTGGCTGCGCGATTGCGGCGTCGTCGGGATCAGCGGCGTGGACACGCGTACGCTGGTCAAGCACATCCGCGATCGCGGCGCCATGCGCGGCGGGGTGTTTCCGGCATCGCTGTCCGAGCGCGAGGCGCGCGGGCTGATCGCGGCCGAGCCGCCGATGGCCGGACAGGATCTCGCGCGGCAGGTGACGCCGGCGAGCGTCACTCGGCACGGCACGGCCGGACGGGGGCCGCACATCGCCGTGCTGGACACCGGCATCAAGGCCTCGATGGTGCGCGAGCTGCTCGCGCGTGGCGCCAATGTGACGCTGCACCCCTGCACCAGCTCGGCGACCGAGCTGCTGGCCGAGGATCCCGACGCCGTGTTCCTCGCCAACGGCCCGGGCGATCCCGCCGCACTGAAGTACATCGTCGCGACCGTTCGGGAGATCGTCGGGCGCAAGCCGGTGTGGGGCATCTGCCTCGGCCACCAGCTGCTGTGCCGCGCCGTCGGCCTGGAGACGTTCAAGCTGCCGTTCGGACACCGCGGCGCCAACCATCCCGTCAAGGACCTCGAGAGCGGGCGCATCGAGATCACCTCGCAGAATCACGGCTTCGCCGCGCTCGGCCCGAACGGGGCGCGCACGATCGACGACGACGCGCCCGTGCGCTGGCAGACGGACTTCGGCGAGGCCCAGCTGTCGCACGTGAACCTGTACGACCGCACCGTCGAGGGGCTCGAGCTGCTCGACGTGCCCGGCGGCACGGTCCAGTACCACCCCGAGGCCGGGCCGGGCCCGCACGACAGCAAGTACCTGTTCGACCGTTTCCTGGCGCGAATCGCCGCGGCGGAGGATGGCGGGTGGGAGCGGTCCGGTGGGGGACGAGCGGAGGCCGTGCCCTCCTCTCGACGCGGGCTGGACGCGCGGCGTGGCCATGCCTAGACGGGATGACATCCACAAGATCCTGATCCTCGGCTCGGGACCGATCGTGATCGGGCAGGCGGCCGAGTTCGACTACTCGGGCGTGCAGGCCTGCAAGGTGCTGCGCGAAGAGGGCTATCAGATCGTGCTCGTGAACTCCAACCCGGCGACGATCATGACCGACCCCGAGCTCGCCGACGCGACCTATGTCGAGCCGCTGCTGCCGGCGCCGGTGGCGCAGGTGATCGCGCGCGAGCGCCCGGACGCGCTGCTGCCGACGCTCGGCGGCCAGACGGCGCTGAATCTCGCCAAGGCGCTGCAGGACGACGGTACGTTGGAGCGCTACGGCGTCGAGCTGATCGGCGCCAGCTACGAGGCGATCGCGTGTGCCGAGGACCGCGAGCTGTTCGGCGCGGCGATGGCGCGCGTCGGCCTGAAGATGCCCGACAGCGCGATCGCCACGACGCTCGAGCAGGCCACGCAGGCGCTCGCGCGGATCGGCCTGCCGTGCATCGTGCGTCCGGCCTTCACGCTCGGCGGGCGCGGCGGCGGGATCGCGCGTAACCCGCAGGAGTTCGAGCAGATCGTCGCGCGCGGGCTCGAGGTCTCGCCGATCGGCCAGGTGCTGCTCGATGAGTCGGTGCTCGGCTGGGGCGAGTTCGAGCTCGAGGTGATGCGCGACGGCGCCGACAACGTCGTGATCGTCTGCTCGATCGAGAACCTCGACCCGATGGGGGTGCACACCGGCGACTCGGTCACCGTGGCGCCGCAGCAGACGCTTCCGGACAGTCTCTATCAGCGCCTGCGCGACCAGGCGATCGCGGTGATCCGCGCGGTCGGGGTCGAAACCGGCGGCTCGAATGTCCAGTTCGCCGTCGATCCCGGCAGCGAACAGATCCTCGTGATCGAGATGAACCCGCGCGTGTCGCGCAGCTCCGCGCTCGCGTCGAAGGCGACGGGCTTTCCGATCGCGAAGATCGCCGCGCGCCTGGCGGTCGGCTACCGGCTCGAGGAGATCAGCAACGACATCACCGGCGTCACCCCGGCGTGCTTCGAGCCGACGATCGACTACGTGGTGGTGAAGTGGCCACGGTTCGCGTTCGAGAAGTTCCCGGGAACCGACGCCAGGCTGTCGACGCACATGCAGTCGGTCGGCGAGGCGATGGCGATCGGGCGCACGTTCGGGCAGGCGTTCGCCAAGGCGTTGCGCTCGCGCGAGCTCGACAAGCCGCCGCGGCTCGAGCACGCGAGCGAGCAGGCGCTGCTCGATGGGCTCGCGATTCCGGCTCCCGACCGCTTCGAGGCGATGATCGAGCTGCTGCGCAAAGGCGTGGACATCGAGCTGCTGCACGAGCGCACGCGCATCGACCTCTGGTTCCTGCGCGAGCTGCGTACGCTCGCGCAAGATCCGCAGGCGCCTTTCGCCGGCGAGCGCTCGTTTCGCTCGGTCAACACGTGCGCCGCCGAGTTCCCCGCGGACACCCCCTACTACTACTCGGGCTGGGAGCGCCCGCAGCCCGGCCGCGGGGCGGTGCACGAGATCAGGCGCGGCGAGCGACCGTCGGTCGTGATTCTCGGCGCCGGGCCCAATCGCATCGGTCAGGGCATCGAGTTCGACTACTGCTGCGTCCACGCCGCCGCGACGGTGCGCGAGTCCGGGCGTGACGCCGTCATGATCAACTGCAATCCCGAGACGGTCTCGACCGACTACGACACCTCCGACCGGCTCTACTTCGAGCCGCTGACGCTCGAGGACGTGCTGGGCGTCGTCGCGATCGAGCAGCCCGAGGGTGTGGTCGTGCAGTTCGGCGGACAGACCCCGCTGAAGCTCGCCGCCGGGCTCGCCGCGGCCGGCGTGACGCTGCTGGGCACGAGCGTCGAGGCGATCGACCTCGCCGAGGATCGCGGGCGCTTCGGGGCTCTGCTCGCCCGGCTCGGCTACAAGGCGCCGCCGTACGCGAGCGCGCGCTCGGTCGCCGAGGCGCTCACGCAGGCCGAGCAGGTCGGCTACCCGCTGCTCGTTCGACCCTCCTATGTGCTCGGCGGGCGTGCGATGGAGCTCGTCTACTCGCGCGAGGCGCTCGCCGACTATCTCAGCCGCGAGCCCACCCCGCCTTCCGCGAGCATCTTTCTCGATCGCTTTCTGGAGAACGCCACCGAGGTGGATGTCGATGCGATCTGCGACGGGACCGATGTCTGGATCGGCGGCATCATGCAGCACGTCGAGGAGGCGGGCGTGCATTCCGGCGACAGCGCGTGCGTGCTGCCGCCTCACTCCCTGGGCGAGGAGATGCTGGGCCAGGTCCGCGCGGCCACACGCGAGATCGCGCTCGCGCTCGGCGTGGTCGGGCTGCTCAACGTGCAGTACGCGGTCCACGCCGGCGAGCTGCACGTGATCGAGGCCAACCCGCGGGCGTCGCGTACGGTGCCGTTCGTCTCCAAGGCGGTGGGCGTGCCGCTGGCAAAGCTCGCCTGCCGGATCGTGCTGGGCGAGAAGCTCGCCGATCTGGATCTGCCTGCGGGCCGCGAGGGTCTCGGCTACGGCGACCACGTCTCGGTCAAGGAGGCGGTGCTGCCGTTCGATCGCTTCGAGGGCGCCGATGCGGTGCTCGGGCCGGAGATGCGTTCGACCGGCGAGGTGATGGGGATCGCGCGCGACTTCCCGACCGCGTTCGCCAAGGCGCAGGCGGCCGCCGGCGTACCGCTGCCGCGCGAGGGCACGGCCTTCATCTCCGTGACCGACTCCGACAAGGCCGGCGCCTTCGCGGTCGCTCAAACCCTGCACGATTGCGGCTTTCAGATCGTGGCCACGCGCGGCACCGCCGAGGCGATCGCACGCATGGGCGTACCCGCCAAGCGGCTGAACAAGATCGGCGAGGGCTCGCCGCACGTGGTCAACTGGATCGAGCGCGGAGACGTCGACATGGTGGTGAACACGCCTACCGGCTCGGGCGCACGGACCGACGGATGGGAGATCAGGCGCGCCGCGGTCATGCACGGAATCCCCTGCCTGACGACGCTTGCAGCCGGGGTCAGCGCAGCCCGCGCGATCGCGCGCGCCCAGGCCGGGGGCGAGCCGCAGGTGCTGTGCCTGCAAGAGCTCCACCGGTGAGCCTCGCGCGGCTGCACCGGCGCCGGCTGACCGTGACCGCCAGCGAGCGGCTCGGCGCGTACGTCCTGCTGCGCGTCGCCGACCCGGACGGGCCGGTGCCCGATGCCGGACAGTTCACGATGCTCGCCGCGGCTGAGCGCTGGGGCGGGGGGGAGGACGAGCGTCCCTACCTGGCGCGCGCGTTCTCGCTGGCGCGCTTCGACGACGGCGAGGCGCAATACCTGCTCGAGGACGTCGGGCCCGCCAGCAGGCGGCTGTGCGAGCTGCGCGCGGATGAGCAGGTCTGGGCGCTGGGCCCGCTCGGTCGCGGCTTCACGGCGCCGCCGGACGGGCTGCGCCCGCTGCTGGTCGGGGGTGGCGTCGGGATCGCGCCGCTGCTGATCCTGCAGGACGCGCTCCGCGACGGGGCTGTCCCTGTCGGCGACGGTCGCGGCAAAGCGCCGCGGGCGGCGGAGATCGGGCCTCCGGTGACGGCGCTGCTCGGCTTTCGCGATCGCGAGCGCGCTGCGAGCGCGGTCCTGTTCGGGGACCCGCAGCTGGCCGTCAACGACGGCTCGGTGGGGCATCACGGCTACGTCACCGAGCTGCTCGAAGCCGAGCTGCGACGCGACGCGCGCGCGGTCGTGTACGCGTGCGGGCCGGCCGCGATGCTGGAGGGCGTGCGGGCGATCTGTGAGCGCGAGCTCGTGCCGGCGCAGCTCGCGCTCGAGGCCGGGATGGCCTGCGGCTTCGGCGCCTGCTTCGGCTGCGCCGTGGCCCGCCGCGGCGGCGGCTACCTGCGCGTGTGCGTCAACGGCCCGGTGATCGATGCCGCCGAGCTCGCGTGCGTGCCCGAGTACGCCGGAGCACTCGCATGACCTCTTTCTGCGGACTGGAGCTGGCGCACCCGATCGTCAACGGCTCGGGCACGTTCGACGCGATCGCGGCGCGGCGCGCGTTCGGCGCCGAGCTCGACGCAGGCTTCCCGTTCGCGGCGTTCGTGTCGAAGACGATCACCCTGCAGCCGCGCGCGGGCAACCCACCGCCGCGGCTGTGGGAGGCGCCCGCCGGCCTGATCAACTCGATCGGCCTGCCGAACAAGGGACTCGCGCGCTACCTCGCCGAGGACCTGCCCGAGCTGGCGACGCTGCCGGCGCCGCTGATCACGAACGTGATGGGCGCCAGCGCCGAGGAGCTCGTCGAGCTCGTGGCGGCCTGCGACGAGCGCCCGCAGATCGCCGCGATCGAGCTGAACGTGTCGTGTCCGAACGTGACGACCGGCCTGGACATCGGCTCGGATCCGAGGCTGCTCGCCGAGGTCGTGGCCGCCGTGCGGGCGCGCACGGTCAAGCCCCTGATCGTGAAGCTGACGCCGAACACCGACGACGTGGCCGCCTGTGCCGCGGCGGCCGAGCGGGCAGGGGCCGATTCCGTGTCGCTGATCAACACCCTGAGGGCCCTCGCGCTCGCGCCCCGCACGCGCGGCGCCGGCTCGCGGCGGTGGCTCGGGGCCGGCGCCGGCGGCCTGTCCGGTCCCGCCATCCGGCCGGTCGCGCTCGCGCAGGTGGCGACGGTCGCGGAGCACGTCACGATTCCGGTGGTCGGAATGGGCGGGGTGCAGAACGCAAGGCACGCACAGGATCTCCTCGACGCCGGTGCCACGCTCGTGGCCGTCGGCACCGAGAGCTTCAGAAATCCCGCGGTGGGAGCGGAGATCGCGCGCGAGCTGGCCGCCGGCCAGGATTCGGGCCAGAGGGGGCCTGGACCGGCTTATGCGCCTCTTCGGTCGAATTGAAAACCCCTGCAAAAGTGCCATGCCACCGTCCAGAAGCCTCGACACACCTGAACCTCGAGTTGAGCTAGAGCTGAATTGGGCACTTGCCCTTGATCGAGGCGTTGCGGCGTGTAGACTCGCCGCCCATGGCGCTGGCCACCGAGACAAGTCCTGCCAAACAGCTGGTCGCTCCCGAGCGGTCGCTCAACCAGCGAATGGACGCGCTCGCGCGCGCCAACCTGATTCGCACGAAGCGCGCCCAGCTGAAGCGCGATCTGAAGGCCGGCCGGCGTTCGATCCACGCGCTGCTGCTCAATCCGCCGGAGTATCTGGAGACGGCCAAGGTCTTCGACATGCTGCTCGCCGTGCCCAAGTACGGACGAGTCAAGGTCAACAAGATCCTCGCCCACTGTCGCATCTCCCCGAGCAAGACGATCGGCGGCCTGTCCGAGCGCCAGCGCTCGGAGCTCGTCAGCCTGCTGCGCCGGTAGCCGGCAGGCTCCGCCGCGCCCGCAATTAACGTCCGTGGCGTGGCGCGCGTGTTCGTGATCACCGGCCCGTCGGGGGTCGGCAAGGGGACCCTGATCAGGGGGCTGATGGAGCGCCTGCCGCAGCTGGCGCTGTCGGTGTCGGCGACCACGCGCGCGCCTCGCCCGGGCGAGCAGGACGGCGTCGACTACCACTTCCTCACGCGCGAGGCGTTCGAGCACAGCGTGCGCGCGGGGGAGTTCGTCGAGCACGCCGACTACGCGGGACGCAGCTACGGGACGCTGCGCAGCGAGCTGCAGGAACGAGTCGAGCGGGGCGTCCCGGTGGTGCTCGAGATCGAGGTTCAGGGCGCCAGGCAGGTGCGCGCCGCGATGCCCGACGCCGTGCAGGTGTTCATCGCCCCGCCCTCGCTGGAGGCCCTGCGCACGCGCCTGGTGGGGCGCGGGACCGACGACGGCGCGGAGGTCCAGCGCCGGCTGAGCGTCGCCGAGCACGAGCTGCAGGCCCAGCCCGAGTTCGAGCACGTCGTGGTCAACGATCGGCTCGACGACGCATTGGCCGAGTTGACAGACGTCGTCTCAGGCGCGCTCGATTGAGCGCAAGCGCTGCTCGAGCGCTCGCGGCGACTACAATCGCAGGACACCCAAGAAAGGCACGACACCAGTGATCTCACCCCGCATCGACAGGCTCCTGCAGAACGTCAACTCGAACTACGCCAGCGTGCTCGTGGCCGCCAAGCGCGCGCGCCAGATCAACAGCTACTACCACAACCTCGGCGAGGGGGCGTTCGACGAGTTTCCGCCGCCGATGGTGGATACGGCCTCCAAGAACTACCTCACGATCGCCCTCGAGGAGGTAGCCGCCGGAAAGCTGAAGTACCACTACCGCTGAGCCGGCTGACGCACGCCCGGCGCGCAAACGCGCGCGCGGGACTTGTCAGCGGCCCATGCGGCCTCTAAACCTGTAGGCATGTCCCGGATCCTGCTCGGCGTGAGCGGCGGCGTCGCCGCCTACAAGGCGCTGGACCTGGTCCGCCTGGCGACCGGCGCCGGGCACGCGGTCAGGGTCGTGCAGACACCCGCCAGTCGCCGCTTTGTGGGCCCGGCCTCGTTTGCCGCGCTGACGGGCGCCCCCGTTCTGGCCAGCGAGTTCGAGCGCGACCCCGCGCGCGGGGCATTCCCGGGCCAGCCGCCGCCCGGCCACGACCCGCTCAGTCACCTCGAGCTGGTGGCCAACGCCGACCTGTACGTGATCGCGCCGGCGACGGCCAACACGATCGCCAAGCTGGCGCACGGCCTGGCCGACAACCTGCTCAGCGGCTGTGCGCTGGCCGCCACATGTCCGCTGGTGCTGGCGCCGGCGATGAACAATCGCATGTACGAGCATCCCGCCACCCAGGCCAACCTGCGCGCGCTCGCCGAGCGCGGCGCGCTGGTGGTCGCGCCGGACACGGGCCGCCTGGCCTCTCAGGGCGAGGAAGGCATCGGGCGCCTGGCCGAGCCCGCGCGCATCCTCGCCGAATGCGAGGAGCTGTTGACGGCCTCGAGCTCGCGGATGCTGGCGGACGGAGCCGCTCGGTCCCTGGCCGGCTTGCGGGTGCTCGTCACCGCAGGCGGGACGCGCGAGCCGATCGACAGCGTCAGGTTCCTCGGCAACAGCTCCTCAGGACGCATGGGCCTGGCGCTTGCGAGCGCGGCACTGGCGCGCGGGGCGCAGGTCACCGTGATCGCCGCCAACGTAGCGCTCGCGCCCGTGCCGGGGGCGGTGTGGCACGAGGTCGCGACCGCCGCCGAGCTGCAGCAGGCTTGCGAGCGCGAGTTCCGGGACTGTGACGTGCTGCTGATGGCGGCCGCGGTCGCCGACTTCCGGCCCAAGGCGGCGCGCGACGGCAAGATCAAGAAGGCCGAGCATGCCCGCCTGGCGCTCGAGCTCGAACCGACCGCAGACGTGCTGGCCGGGCTGTCTGCACACCGGCGAGACGGCCAGACGCTCGTGGGCTTCGCCGCCGAGCACGGCCAGGACGGGCTTGCGGCCGCCGAGCGCAAGCTCAGCGACAAGCGCCTGGACGCGCTCGTCGTCAACGACATCTCGCGCGCGGACATCGGCTTCGGCGCCGAGCACAACGAGGTTGCGATCCTGACCGCGCGCGGGCGTCGCGACGTTCCACGCGCCGCCAAGCGCATCGTGGCGGAGGCGATTCTCGAACAGGTCGCACAGCTGCGGGGATCGCGGTCGCAGCCCGACGGCTGAGCGCCTCCTGATCACGCCTGTCCGCCGCCGCTGCAGCGTGCCGCGGGCGGTGCCCCTACAGTAGGCAGCAGCATGGAAACGGGCAGCAGCATGGAGAGCGTCTACGACCTGTACCGGCGAGGCTGCGAGCTGCTCGAGCACGGTGATCACCAGGCGGCGATCGTGCCTCTCAGCCGTGCGCGCAACCTCGAGCCCGACAAGGCCTCGATCCGCGAGGCGCTCGGGCGCGCGCTGTTTCACGCCAGGCGCTACGAGAGCGCCGCCGCCGAGTTCGAGGCGGTCGCGGCGGGCGCTCCCACCAACGACTACGCGCTGTTCTGCCTGGGCCGCGCGATGCAGCTGCTCGGCCGCCACCGCGAGGCCTGCCAACCGCTGGCGCTGGCGTGCTCGCTGCGACCCGAGCGCGAGGACTACCGGCGCTACCGCGATCGCGCGCGCCGCGCGGCTCACGGCGACTGACGCAGCCGCCAGACACCGCCCGCCGGTCGTGTGCGGGCCACCGGGCGGGGGAGGCCCTCTCACGCGCGGCCTGCCGGCGCACCAGCCGGTCACGGGCGGGCCTGCGGGCGCGGCCCTCGTGACGGTCGCCACCATGGCGCCATGCCCGCTGCTATCCTCGCGGGAGAGCTTTCGTGCCGGCGTGAAGGATGCCGGCAGCAGTACCGGGAGTGGGCGCAGGCCCGCTTTTTTTACGCCAGGACCAGGCTCGCCAAGGACTCAGGGAGACCGCCCAGGCACCACCGCAAGGGAGTAAGCACAACCGATGACAACGCTGCAGGCGGATATCGAAGGACGGCTCGCCGCGAGTGAGCCCGACGTCGAGGTGCTGCTCGCCGAGGTGGTCGGGGGGCGCCGGCTGCGAGTGTTCATCGATCATCCTGAGGGGGTGACGGTTGGCCTGTGCGAACGCGTCAGCGCGTGTCTGAACGAGCTGCGCGAGCGCTACTCGCTCGAGGTCTCCTCGCCCGGCGCCGAACGGCCGCTGACCAAGCCGGCGCACTTTCGTCGCTTCGTCGGGCGCCGTGTGCGGGTGCGCACGCGGACCGCGAGCGCGGGGCTGGCGCTGCGCGAGGCGCCGGCCGCATCGCGAGCGCGGCGGAGCCTGCGCGCCGCCGAGCCCGCAGCCGACCTGCGGACCCCCAAGAGCTTCATCGGCGAGCTCGTGGGAGCCTCCGAGCGCGAGCTCACGCTCGCCGCCGATGGGGGAGTCGTCACGATCCCCTACACCGAGATCCGTCGTTCGAACCTCGTCGAGGAGTAGATAGATATGTCACGCGAGATTCTGGAGGCGATGCACGCGCTGGCGCGTGAGAAGGGCATCGAGCCCGAGAAGCTGATGGTCGCGCTCGAGGACGCGCTGCTGTCCGCTTACAAGAAGCAGCCCGGCTCGGCCAAGTACGCGCGCGTGGAGATGGATCGCGACACGGCCGACTTCCGCGTGATCGAACTGATCATCCCCGAGCGCCTCGAGGCCCACCTGATCGTCGAGACGATCGACGAGGAAACCACGATCGATCCCGAGACCGGCGAGATGCGCGAACCCGAGGAACCGGAAATCGACCCGGCCAAGTTCGCGGAATACCGCGACCAGATCGACGAGCGTGACGTCACCCCCGACGACTTCGGCAGGATCGCGGCGCAGACCGCCAAGCAGGTGATCCTGCAGCGCATTCGCGAGGCCGAGCGCGACATGATGTACGAGGAGTACCGCGATCGCGTGGGCGAGCTGATCACCGGCATCGTGCAGCAGTCGGACTCGCGCTACACGCTGGTGCAGCTGCGCGAACGCGTCGAGGCGCTGCTGCCGAAGTCCGAGCAGGTCGACGGCGAGCGCTACGACCACTCACAGCGGATCAAGGCCGTCATCAAGGAGGTCTCGCCCTCGACCAAGGGCCCGTCGATCATCGTCTCGCGGCGCGATCCCGAGCTGATCAAGAAGCTGTTCGAGCTCGAGGTTCCCGAGATCGCCGACGGGCTCGTCGAGATCGCGAACGTCGCGCGCGAGCCGGGGTACCGCTCGAAGATCGCGGTGGTCTCGCACACCGACGGCGTGGATCCGGTCGGCGCCTGCGTCGGGCCGCGCGGCTCGCGCGTGCGCATGGTCGTCTCGGAGCTGCGCGGCGAGAAGATCGACATCATCCCCCACAACGACGAGCCGGCGCGATTCGTCGCCAAGGCGCTGTCGCCCGCGCGGGTGCGCGAGGTGCTGGTCAACGACGAGGCCAAGCAGGCGACCGTGATCGTTCCCGACGACCAGCTGTCGCTGGCGATCGGGCGCGAAGGCCAGAACGCGCGCCTGGCGGCGCGCCTGACGGGCTGGCGCGTGGACATCCGCTCGGAGACCGAGTTCGCCGCCGAGGAGGCCGAGCACGGCTACGAGGAGGAGGATCTCGGGGGCCGCTGTGCGGCGATCCTCTCCAACGGCCGGCGCTGCCCCAACGCCGCGCTCGCGGGCTCGCGCTACTGCGGCCTGGAGACACATCAGGCGCTCGCCGAGATCGCCGGCGACAAGGTCGCCGACCTGAATGCGCCCGCCGCTGCCGGCTCGAGCACCGACGACGCGTCCCCGACGCCGTCGGACGAACTGCAGGTCGCCGAGCGCGTGCGCGACGGCGAGCCCGACGAGGCTCCGCCGCCGAGCGAGCCGGATGCCCGGGCGCAGGCCGGCGAGCCCGCACGGCCCGGCACCGACAATGGCATCGACGAGGCGCTCCAAGCGGGCCAGCACGCGATCCGGCTGGCCGGCGACGGTGAAGCTCAGGTCGCCCCCGAGACGGCTCCTGCTGAGGTACAGGACGGCCCGTAGAATCAGTGAGCGTATGAGCAAGAAGCGCATCCATGAGATCGCCAAGGAGCAAGGACTAGCCAGCAAGGAGCTGTTGGAAAGGCTGAAGGCCGCCGGCGTCGACGCCAAGACCGCATCGTCCTCGGTCGACGAGGCCCTGGCGCTGAAGGCGCTCGGGAACGGCGGCTCGGCGGTCGCGTCCGCCACCGAGGCGGCCGCACCCAGCGCGAACGGCGTCGACCGAGCCGCCGTTCCGGCGAGCGCCCGCGCTGACGCCCCTGCTCGCACCGGCGCGTCGACACGCGCCGACGCCGGCTCGGGCGCTCGCGGCGATTCACAGGGCCAGGCCCGCTCGTCTGCCACCGCGCCCGCGCGCACGGCCTCACCGACCGCGACCCAGGCGCCGAGCGCGAACGCACAGGCACCGAGCGTGAACGCACAGGCGCGCCCGAGCGCAGGCCCAGGCGCCCGGACGGCCGCCGAGAGCGGAGCCGCTGCGAGCGCCGGGCCGCGGGCAGCCGCCGTCGCGCCGCCCCCACCGCAGCCGGCGCCCGCTGCGCCTCCCGCGCAGGCCGGCGCGGGGGCCGGCGAGCGTGTCCGCCCGACGCGCGACTCGCGCACCGGCGAGCGCACACCCGGAGGCGTCCCGGGCGGACGCAGGCGCGTGGTGATCGACTCGCAGGCCTCGCGCCGCCAGCAGGGCGGGCCGGCCAACCAGCCTCAGCGGCGGCCACGGCGCGGCAGGCGCCGGCGCGGCACCTACGACGAGACGATCGCCCCGATCGACACCGCCGCGATGGAGGCGACCGACCTGATTCGCGTCAATTCGGGCTCGACGGTGAAGGACGTCGCCGAGTACCTGGGCACGCCCGTGCCCGAGGTGATCAAGAAGCTGATGGGCCTCGGCGAGATGGCGACGCTCACACAGACGCTCTCCGACGAGGCGATCGGGGTGCTGGCCGAAGAGTTCGACAAGCGCATCGAGATCGTGCACGCCGCCGACGACGTCGAGGTCGAGCCGACCTTCGAGGACGCCGAGGCGGATCTCGTCGAACGTCCGCCCGTGGTGACGATCATGGGCCACGTCGACCACGGCAAGACCTCGCTGCTGGACGCGATCCGCGAGACCGAGGTGGCCGCGGGCGAGGCCGGCGGGATCACACAGCACATCGGCGCCTACCAGGTGCATCACGGCGGCAAGGAGGTCACCTTCCTGGACACGCCCGGCCACGAGGCGTTCACCGCGATGCGGGCGCGCGGCGCGCGCGTCACCGACCTGGCGGTGATCGTGGTGGCGGCCGACGACGGGGTCAAGCCTCAGACCGAGGAGGCGATCGACCATGCCAAGGCCGCCGACGTCCCGATCGTCGTGGCCGTCAACAAGGTCGACAAGGAGGGTGCCCAGCCCGAGCGCGTGCGCACCGAAATGACCCAGCACGGCCTGCAGCCCTCGGAGTGGGGTGGGGACATCGAGTTCGTCAACGTCAGCGCCAAGACCCGTCAGGGACTGGACTCGCTGCTCGACACGATCCAGGTCGTGACCGACCTCGAGGAGCTGCGCTCCAACAGCGACGCGCCGGCCTCGGGGACGGTGATCGAGTCCAAGCTCGACCCGGGCCGCGGCCCGGTCGTGAGCGTGCTGATCCAGCGCGGGACGCTGCACATCGGCGATGCGCTCGTCGCCGGGGCGCACTTCGGGCGGGTGCGCGCGATGACCGACTTCACGGGCACGCGCGTCAAGCGCGCCACGCCGGGCCAGCCGGTCGAGGTGCTCGGCTTCGACGGCGTGCCCGAGGCCGGCGAGCTGGTGCGGGCCGTGGAGAACGAGCGGCGCGCGCGCCAGCTGGCGGGCGAGCGCGCGAACCGCCTGAAGACCGAGGCGCTGGCCCGGCGCTCGGGGCGCAAGATCTCCCTCGAAGACGTCTTCAAGCTGGCCCAGGAGGGCGCCGTCAAGGAGCTCGGCCTGGTCGTCAAGGCAGACGTCGCCGGCTCGCTGGAGGCAATCGAGGACGAGATCGCCAAGCTGCCCCAGGAGGAGGTCAAGGTCAACCTGATCCACCGCGGCGTCGGCGGCATCAACGAGTCCGACGTGATGCTGGCGGCGGCCTCGCAAGGGTTGATCCTGGCGTTCAACGTGCGTCCCGTCGGCGAAGCGCGCCAGGCGGCCGAGCGCGAGGGCGTCGAGATCCGCTCCTACTCGGTCATCTATCGCGCGATCGAAGAGCTGCGCGCGGCGATGCAGGGCATGCTCGAGCCGACCGAGGTCGAGACGCCGGTCGGCCAGGCCGAGGTGCGCCAGCTGTTCCGCGCCTCGCGGATCGGCACGATCGCAGGCTCGTTTGTGACCGAGGGCAAGGTCGTGCGCGGCGCCAAAACGCGCGTGGTGCGCGAGGGCACGGTGATCCAGGACACGACGATCGGCAGCCTGCGTCGCTTCAACGAGGACGTGCGCGAAGTGGCCGCCGGCTACGAGTGCGGGATCGTCCTCACCAACTTCCAAGATCTGCGCGAGGGCGACATCCTCGAGACGTACGAGACACGCCTGCAAGAGCGCGAGCTCTCCTGAGACGGCCGTGGGCCTGCGCGGATGCTGCGTCCTCGGTCGCTCATGTGCCGAGCACACTACGCGGGCGGGCGGGCGTCGAGACTTGCCCCGCTTGGCCCACGGCCGTCTCAGGGCGTGTGGAATCGACCGGTCACAGATCACCGGCGTGGGGCGAAGAGCCGGGCTTGCGCCCCGGGGGAGCGCGACGCGGCGAGGCCGGATCGCGACCGGATAGGATGAGCCCGTCGGGACGCATGCGTCGCGTCGATGAGGGGGTCCGCCAGGTGCTCGCAGATGCGCTCGCGATGGAGCTCAAGGACCCGCGCGTTGGATTTGTGACCGTTACGGATGTCAGAACAAGCGCGGACCTGCGCCATGCGCGCGTGTACGTGAGCGTGCTTGGCGACGAGGCGGGGCGCGAGGCGACGCTCGCCGGGCTGCGCAGCGCGCAAGGCTACCTGCAGGCGCGCATCGCCCGCGAGCTGCGGCTCAAGCGCACCCCGACGCTCGAGTTCACCTACGACGACACGACCGACCGGGCGCTGCGCGTGCAGGCGCTGCTCGACCAGGAGGGCGCGGGCTCATGAGCGAACGGTCACCCGACTGCGACGAGGGCCTCGCACAGGAGCGTGAGCAGGTGCTCGAGCGCTTGCGGCTGGACAAGCGCTTCGTGCTGGCCGCGCACGAGAGCCCCGATGGAGACGCGCTCGGATCGCTGGTGGGCATGCACGGCCTGCTGGCCGCGCTCGGCAAGGACGCGGTGATGTTCGTCGCGCCCGGTGATCTGCCGCTGCCGTATGAGTACCGAGACTTCTTCGACCTCGAGGGCGTCATCCAGAAGCCGCCGTCAGACGTGGCGGAGCGCACCGTCGTGTTCCTGGACTGCGGCAACATCGACCGCAATTCGGCGCCGGCGCTGCAGCGCGGGCGGCACGTGCTGAACATCGATCACCATCACGACAACACGCGCTTTGGCACGGTCGACTACGTCGTGCCGGGCGCCTCGTGCACCGCGGAGATCGTGTGGGATCTGATGCACGGCCTCGGCGTCAACGCGAGCCTGCCGATCGCGCGTGCGCTGTACATCGGCCTGATCACCGACACCGGCCGCTTCATGTACGAGAACACGGGCCCGCGCGCGCATGTGATGGCGGCCGAGCTGATCGACGCGGGCGTGGACGTGCAGGAGGTCTACCGGCGCCTGTATGAGGAGATGCCGGAGGCGAAGGTCCTGCTGTTGGCGCTCGCGCTCGAGCGGATGCAGCGCTTCGACTCCGGCGAGCTGACGGTGGCGGCGCTCAGCGCCGAGGACTTCCGCAAGCTCGAGGCGCAGGACAGCTTCGCCGAGGGGATCGTCGATCATCTGCGCGCCGTCCAGGGCACGAAGGTCGCGGCGCTCGTGCGCGAGCTCGGCTCGGGCCCCCGCGGCGGCCAGCACAAAGTGTCGCTGCGCGCCAGCGACGATGACGTCGATGTCTCGGTGATCGCTCGCAGCCAGGCCGGAGGTGGGCACCGGCGCGCGGCGGGCTTCTCCACGACGCTCGAGCTCGGTGAGCTGATCGCGTTCCTGCGGGGCGCGATCGCCGAGCAGCTGCATCCTGCGCCCGCGCCCGCGTGACAGGACCGAGCACCAGCCCGAACACGAAGCGGCCCGAGCGAGGAGGACGCGGGCAATGAGCGAGCCGCTCGAAGGGGTGCTGCTGATCGACAAGCCGGCGGGCATGACCTCGCACGACGTGGTCGCGGCCGTCAAGCGCGCGCTGGAGGGCGCGAAGGTGGGCCACGCAGGCACCCTCGATCCCTTTGCCACCGGCCTGCTGATCGTGCTGGTGGGCCGCGCCACCAAGACGCAGCAGGCGCTGATGGGGCTGCCCAAGCGCTATCAGACGGTCGCCCGCCTCGGCGCCACCTCGAGCACCGGCGACACCGAGGGTGAGATCACGCGCACGGGCAGGCTCCCGCCCGATCCGCTCGCGCTGCCCACGGGGGAGATCGCGCAGCGCGCGCCGCGCTACTCGGCGGTCAAGATCCGCGGCGAGCGCGCCTACCGCCGCGCGCGGCGCGGCGAGCAGTTCGAGCCCCCGGAGCGGATCGTGACCGTCTACCGCTTCGAGCAGCTGTGGCGCGATCAGGACCCCGGGCACCCGCGCGCGGGCTTTGCGATCGAATGCTCGGCCGGGACGTACGTGCGCTCGCTGATCGCCGATCTCGGCGACGCCTACTGCGAGCAGCTGCGGCGCACCGCGATCGGGCCGTTCGAGGTCAGCGAGGCGATCGCGCCCCCGGGCCCCGGCGAGCGCTGGCCCGAGCCGCCGCTGATCGCGCGCGAGCGCGTGCTTGCGGCGATTCGCGAGCCGGCGCCAGCGCAAGGGCTGAGCCGCTAATAGGCTTCAGGCCGTGAAGGTGACCCGCCTGCCCGACGTACAGCCGAGCGAGCGTGGAGGGCGCAGCGTGGCGATCGGGACGTTCGACGGCGTGCACCTCGGGCATCGCGCCGTGATTGCCGGCTCGGAGAGTGTGCTCACGTTCGACCCGCATCCGGTCTCGGTGGTGGCGCCGCAGCACACGCCAAAGCTGCTGACGACGCTCGAGGTGAAGGCCGAGCTGATCGCCGGGCTCGGCGTGCAGGAGCTGATCGTGATCCCGTTCGATGCGGCGCTGGCGGCACGCTCGGCGCAGGAGTTCGTGCGAGAGGTGATCGTCGAACGCCTCGGCGCCACGCGCGTGGCGGTCGGTGAGAACTTCCGCTTTGGACACCGCGCCCAGGGCGACGCACGCATGCTCTCGGCCGATGCTCGCTTCCGGACGGTCGTGCACCCGTTGCTGGAAATCGACGGGGAGGTGGTGTCCTCGAGCCACATCCGCGGGCTGGTGCTCGCGGGCGAGGTCGATCAGGCCACTCGCTTTCTTGGCGCCCCTTTTCAGCTGCGCGGCGAGGTGGTGCACGGCGACGAGCGCGGGCGCGAGCTCGGCTTTCCGACCGCCAACCTGGTGCCCGACGAGGCGCTCGCGTGTCCGGGCCACGGCGTGTATGCATGCATCGCGAACGACGACGTCGCGGCCGCCGTCAGCATCGGCGTGCGGCCCACCTTTGCAACCGGCCGCGGTGAGCTGATCGAGGCCTACCTGATCGATTTCGCGGGCGACCTGTATGGCAGCACGCTAAAGCTGCAGTTCATCGCGCGCCTGCGCGGCGAGCGCCGTTTTGACACCCCCGAGGCGCTGAGCGCGCAGATGCGCGACGACGTGGCGCACACGCGCGAGATCCTCGCGGTGCGCTGAGGCCGCGAGATCGCGCAAGGCGCGCAGGTCGCTGCCGGGTCGGCCGCGGGGCACAAGCGGTGCTCGCCGGAGCTGCTTGCGCGCGGCCCACGCTCTGCTACCGTGCCCGCAATGCCAGCACTAACCAGCGAGCGCAAGCGCGAGATCGCTGCCCAGTTCGGGTCAAGCGAGCGCGACGTCGGCTCAACCAAGGTCCAGATCGCGGTGCTGACCGAGCGCATCAACCACCTGACCGAGCATTTGCGCGAGCAGAAGAAAGACCACCACTCGCGCCGGGGCCTGTTGATGCTGGTGGGCCGGCGCCGCCGCTTCCTCGACTACCTGCAGCGCCACGATCTCGAGGGCTACCGGGCATTGATCAAAGAGCTCGGCCTGCGCAAGTGAAGACGGCCGTGGACGCGTCGCGGACACTGCGTCCTCACCAACCGCTTCGCGGTCGGTGCCGGCTCATGTGCCGAGCACACCACGCTCGCTGCGTCCTTGTCCCGCTCGGTCCACGGCCGTCTTCGTGAGCGCACTCGAGCCGGGCACGCCCGCGCCGGCGTTCCGGCTGGCGCGCGAGGATGGCGAGCGCTTCAGCGAGCAGGAGCTGCTCGGCCACACGACGATCCTGGTCTTCTATCCGTTTGCGTTCAGCCCGGTGTGCACGGATCAGCTGCAGCTCTACGAGCAGGCGCTCGCCGAGCTGACCGCGGGCGGCGAGCGGATCTACGGAGTGTCCTGCGACAGCTCGTACGCGCAGAGCGCGTTTCGCGAGAAGCTCGGTGTGAGCATTCCCCAGCTGTCGGACTTCGAGCCCAAGGGCGCGGCCTGCAAGGCCTTCGGCGTCCTGCACGACGGGGGCTTTCCGCAGCGGGCGCTCGTGGTGCTCGGCCCGGACGGTGTCGTGCGCTGGAGCTATCAGGCGCCCACGCCGGCCGAGCTGCCCGGCGTCGAGCTGCTGCGCGAGGGCCTGGCGGCCGCCGCCGCCTGAACGCCGGCCGTCCGGGCGCGGGTCGCGCGTCCGCTAAGCTCCGGTCGTTCGGGAACAGAGAAAAAGAAACGATCCGCCAGGCGCCATCCGGCGCCCGCGCCGATGGGCGGAACAGGAAGGCAGAGCATATGAGCAGCAATGACGCCGTTACGCGGGTCTCCGTGGAGATCGCGGGTAGCGAGATCTCGTTCGAGACGGGCAGGATGGCCAAGCAGGCCTCGGGCGCGGTGGTGGTTCGCCAGGGTGACACGATGGTGCTCGCGACGGCGACCGCAGGTGCCCAGCGCGACGTGGATTTCTTGCCCCTGACGGTCAACGTCGAGGAGCGCATGTACGCGGCCGGCAAGATTCCCGGCTCGTTCTTCAAGCGCGAGGGGCGTTCTGGTGAGAAGGCGACCCTGACCGCGCGCATGATCGACCGCCCGCTGCGCCCGCTGTTCCCCAAGGGCTGGAGCTATGACACGCAGCTGGTCGCGATCCCGATCTCGGTCGATCACGAGCACCCGTACGACATCCTTGCGATGAACGGCGCCTCGGCGGCTCTGATGATCTCCAACGTGCCCTTTGCGGGGCCGGTCGGCGCGGTGAGGATCGGCAAGGTCGACGGCAACTTCGTGGTGAATCCCCGCGAGGAGGATCTCGCGGGCGGCGACGCGACCGCCGCCGAGGACGCTGGACAGGACGGCGAGGGCGCTTCGGGCGGCTCGGATCTCGATCTGGTGGTGGCCGGCTCGGAGGACGCGATCCTGATGGTCGAGGCCGGCGCGAGTGAGATCTCCGAGGCCGAGATCCTCGACGCGCTCGACATCGCGCATGTAGAGATCAAGAAGATCTGCGCGCTGCAGCGTGATCTGGCCGCAAGAGTCGGCCGCGAGAAGACCCCGGTGCAGGAGCCCGCGGTCGACGAGCAGCTGCTCGAGCAGGTGCGCGCCTCTCACGGCCAGGCGCTCGACGACGCCACGCAGGTGGAGGACAAGCTGGAACGTCAGGACGCCTGTGACGCGGTCGCGCAGGCCGTGCTCGCGCAGTACGCGCCGGCGCCGGGCGAGGGCGCGAGCGAGGATCAGCTGGCGGAGGCCAAGGCGCGCGCGGCAGCCGTCCGGCTGGTGTTCGACAAGCTCGAGAAGTCGATCATCCGCGAGCGCATCGCTGTGCACAAGAAGCGCCCCGACGGGCGCGCCGAGCATGAGATCAGGGACATCACGATCGAAGTCGGCGTCGCGCCGCGCGCGCACGGCTCGGCGCTGTTCACGCGCGGTCAGACGCAGGCTCTGAGCGTGGCCACGCTGGGGACGCTCAAGGAGGAGATGCGTCTCGACACGCTCGGGCTGCAGACGAAAAAGTATTACTTTCATCACTACAACTTCCCGCCGTTCTCGGTCGGGGAGGCCGGTCGCCTGGGGCCCAAGCGCCGCGACGTCGGCCACGGTGCGCTCGCCGAGCGCGCGCTCGTGCCGATGGTGCCCACGATCGAGCAGTTCCCGTACACGATCAGGGTGGTGTCGGACATCTTCGAGTCCAACGGCTCGTCCTCGATGGCCTCGGTGTGCGGCTCCTCGCTGTCACTGATGGATGCGGGCGTACCGCTCAAGCGTCCGGTCGCGGGCATCGCGATGGGTCTGATCAAGGAGGGCGATGACTACATCGTCCTGACCGACATCGCCGGGGTCGAGGACCACCTTGGCGACATGGACTTCAAGGTGGCGGGCACCGAGCGCGGGATCACGGCGCTGCAGATGGACATCAAGATCGCGGGCGTCACGTTCGACATCCTGCGCGACGCGCTGACCCAGGCTCGCCGCGCGCGTGAGGTGATCCTCGCCAAGATGGCCGACGTCATCGAGGGTCCGCGCGAGCAGCTCAGCCAGTTCGCGCCGCGCATCCAGACGATCCAGATCGACCCGTCGCAGATCGGCATGCTGATCGGCAAGGGCGGCGAAACGATCCGCGGTCTGTCGGAGGAGTTCGAGTCGCAGATCGACGTCAGCGACGATGGTCAGGTGCTGATCTACTCGGCCAACGGCGAGCTCGCCGACGCGCTGCTCGAGCGCATCCGCGTGATGATGAAGGAGGTCGAGGTCGGCGACGAGTATCTCGGCAAGGTCGTCAAGACGACCACGTTCGGTGCGTTCGTGGAGCTCACCAAGGGCACCGACGGGCTGCTGCACATCTCCAACGTCTCGCCCGGCGAGCGCGTGGAGAGCGTCGAGGACGTGCTGAGCAAGGGCGACGAGATCAACGTGCGCGTGGTCGAGGTTGACCGCGAGCGCGGACGGATCGGCCTGCGCCTGACCGAGGATCCCGAGATCGCCGGCATGTCGGTGGAGGAGCTCGAGCGTGTGGGCGCCGGTGGCGCCGGCGGCGGGCGCCCCCCGCGCGACGGCGCGGGCGCAGGCAGGGCGGGCAACAACGGCCGCGGCCGCCGGCCGGATGGTGAGCGCGGCTCCGGGCGTCCGCGCCATGGGTCCGGACGCGACCGGGGCCGAGATCGTTAGTAGCGGCGCGCTCGGTTGACAGGCGAACGCGCGAGGGGGCGGGCGCACAGCATGAGCGAGCATCGCGCGAGCCTCGGTGAGCATCACGTGAGCACGCTCGGCGACGGCGTGCGGGTCGTCTCCGAGCGCGTTGAGAACGTGCGCTCGGTCGCCCTCGGCATCTGGATCGGCACGGGCTCGGCGATGGAGAGCGACAGCCAGGCCGGCATCACGCACCTGCTCGAGCACATGCTGTTTCGCGGCACCGATCGCTACCGCTCGCGCGAGATCGACGAGATCTTCGACGCGCTGGGCGCCGAGATCAACGCCGGCACCGATCGCGAGAGCACGTCGCTGTACACGCGTGTGCTCGACCGCCATCTCGAGCGGGCCTTCGACGTGGCCGCCGAAATGGTCTGGCGGCCGCGCTTCGAAGACCTCGAGGCCGAGCGCGAGGTCGTGCTCGAGGAGATCGCGATGTACGAAGACGATCCCCAGGATCGCGTGTTCGATCTGCTCGGCGGGGCGGTGTTCGGCGCGCATCCGCTCGGACGCGCGACGATCGGCACGGCCGACGTGGTCGGGAGTGTGACGCTCCAGCAGCTGCGCGAGTTCCACGCCGAGCGCTATCAGCCCGAGCGGATCGTGATCGCGGCGGCGGGCTCGGTCGAGCACGATGCCCTGCTCGAGCTTGCGCGCGCCCATCCGCTGCCCGCTGGGGGACCTGGCAAGCTGAACGGCGCCGGCGCCGGCGCCGACCCGGCCACGGGCCCGAGCGGGGCGCCCGCAGCGTTGCCCGAGCCGCAGTTCGAGCGGCGGGTGCGGTTCGCCGCCAAGGACACCGAGCAGTACCACGTGTGTCTGGGTGGGCGCGGCATCTCCCGCCACGACGAGCGGCGCTTCGCGTTGCGCGTGCTCGAGGGCGTGCTCGGCGGGACGTCCTCGTCGCGGCTGTTTCAGGAGGTGCGCGAGCGCCGTGGCCTGGCCTACTCGGTGTTCACGTTCTCCAGCCAGCACGCCAGCACCGGCGAGGTCGGCCTTTACGTGGGCACGCGCCCGGACAACCTGCAGGAGGCGCTCGCGACCGTCGCCCACGAGCTGGAGCGGCTGCTCGATGACCCGGCCGGCCCCGCCGAGCTGGACCGTTCGCGCGAGAACCTCAAGGGCCGCGTGGCGCTCTCGCTGGAGTCGACGGCGGCACGCATGAGCCGCCTCGGCGGAGCGCTGCTCGGCGATATGCCGATCCTCTCGATCGACGAGATCGTCGAGCGGATCGACGCCGTCACGGTCGCGGACCTGCGCGAGCTCGCGCGCGAGCTGTTCGCGCCCGCGAGCCTGTCGGCCGCCGGGATCGGAGCAGACGAGGACGCGTTTCGCCGCGCGCTGCGGCCGCTGGAAACGGTCGCGGTGTGAGCCCCGGCACGGATGCCCGCGTGAGTCCGCCGATACCCGCCGGAGCGGCGCCGTGATCAAGGTCGCGGTCGCCGGCGCGGCGGGGCGAATGGGGACGACCGTTTGTGCCGCGGTCGAAGGCGCCGAGGACATGGAGCTGGTCGGGCGCGCCGACCCGCTGCTCGGGGTGGCGCTGTCGGAGGTGCTGCCCGCGGCAGAGGTGGTCGTCGACTTCACTCGCCCCGACACCGCGCTCGAGAACGCGCTGGCCTGCGTGCAGGCGGGCGTGCACGCCGTGGTCGGCACCACCGGCTTCGATATCGAGCCGCTGCGCCGCGCCCGCACGCCCGCCGGATTGGAGCCGGCGAAGGTGATCGTGGCGCCGAACTTCGCGATCGGCGCGATCCTGATGACGCGCTTTGCCGTCGAGGCGGCCCGGCACATGGCGGGCGCCGAGATCATCGAGCTCCATCACGACGGCAAGCTCGACGCGCCCAGCGGCACCGCCAAGCGCACCGCGGAGCTGATGGCGGCGGCGCGCGGCGGGCGCCGGCCGCCGATCCACTCCGTGCGCCTGCCGGGGCTCGTGGCGCACCAGGAGGTGATCCTCGGCGATGTCGGCCAGACGCTGTCGATTCGACACGACACGATCGGGCGCGAGGCGTTCATGCCGGGCGTGCTGCTGGCGGTGCGCCGGGTCGGCGAGCTCGAGCAATCGCCGCTCGTCGGCCTCGAGGCGCTCCTCTAAGCGGGAGGGGGGCGGGCCTAAGCGGGAGGGGGGCGGGCCCCCCTCCCGACCACCCCCCGTGACAGGCTCGGGCGCCGGGCCGGCAAAGCCGGCCCTCGTGAATTACGCGGGAGGGGGGCGGGCCCCCCTCCCGACCACCCCCCGTGACAGGCTCGGGCGCCGGGCCGGCAAAGCCGGCCCTCGTGAATTACGCGGGAGGGGGGCGGGCCCCCCTCCCGACCACCCCCCGTGACAGGCTCGGGCGCCGGGCCGGCAAAGCCGGCCCTCGTGGTGTCGGCGGAAGGGCGGGGCAGGCGCGCGCGCTCTC
This sequence comes from uncultured Solirubrobacterales bacterium, assembly GCA_963713895.1. Taxonomy (GTDB): domain Bacteria; phylum Actinomycetota; class Thermoleophilia; order Solirubrobacterales; family Solirubrobacteraceae; genus Palsa-744. The sequence goes on from OY970210.1 coordinate 1,626,835, forward strand.
TCCAGCCGGAACGTTCGGCGTGAGATACTGCGGGCATGCCCGATCTGGAACTTGGCGAGGTGTTGACCGCGATCGTGACGCCGTTCGACGAGCACGGGTGCGTCAACGAGGAGGCGTTTGTGGCGCTGATGGCTTATCTGGCGGCGCACGGCTCCGACGGGTTCGTGGTGGCCGCGACTACTGGGGAGGCGGCGACGCTGACCGACGAGGAGCAGCTCGCGCTGATCGAGCTCGCGGTGGCGGAGCGTCCGGCCGGCAAGTCGATCGTCGCGGGCGTCGGCACCAATGACACGCGTCACACTATCTTTCTCACCGAACGCGCCAGCGCGCTCGGTCCGGACGCGTTGATCTCGGTGACGCCCTACTACAATCGCCCCAGCCCCCTGGGCCTGCGGCGCCACTACGAAGCGGTCGCCGCGGCCACCGACAAGCCGACCCTGCTCTACAACATCCCCAGCCGCACCGGCACGAACATCGGGCCAGAGCTGCTGGCCGAGCTAGCGCAGATCGAGCACATCGACGGGGTCAAGCAGGCCAACGCTCAGGAGCTGGCGCTGATCGACGGCCTCGCCGTATATGCCGGCGATGACGGCTCGTTTGCGCGCACGCTGGATATCGGCGGGGCTGGTGGAGTGCTCGTGGCCAGCCACGTGGTCGGCAGCGAGATGCGCCGCATGGTCGATGAGCCCGAGCGCCGACACGAGATCGATACGTCGTTGCGCGACGTGTATGAGACGCTGTTCTTGACGTCGAGCCCCACCTGCACGAAGGCCGCGCTGAACCTGCTCGGGCTGAACGCCGGAACCACGCGCCTGCCGATCGTGGACGCCACCGAGCAGGAGCTCACGCAGGTCCACGCCATGCTGGTGCGCCACGGGCTGCTCGACGCCGGCGATCCCGCGGCGCCCGCCGGAGCCTCGGCCGCGTGAGCGACTTGCGCGCGCCATTCGTGAACCGACGCCCTGCCGCCGACGCGATCGGCGGCCGGCCGGCGCGCGCGTGAGCGGGGCGCTGCGCGTCCTGCCCCTCGGCGGGCTGGGCGAGATCGGCAAGAACATGACGGTGGTCGAATACGACGGGCGCATCGTCGTGATCGATGTCGGCCTGCGCTTCCCGACCCCGGAGATGGTCGGTATCGACCTGGTGCTGCCCGACTTCTCCTACCTGCGCGAGCGCGCGCGCGAGATCGAGGCGATCGTCGTCACGCACGGTCACGAGGACCATCTCGGCGCGCTGCCGTGGGTGCTGCGCGAGCTGATGGATCAGAACCCACCCACCCTGCCGCCGGTGTATGGCGGCCCGCTGACGCTGGCGATGGCGCGCTCGAAGCTCGAGGAGCACAAGCTCAAGGACGTCGAGCTCAACGACCTGGATGCGGGCGAGGTGCTCGAGCTGGGGCCGTTCGAGCTCGAGCTCGTGCACATGACGCACTCGATTCCCGACTCGAGCGCGGTCGCGCTCGGCACCGAGCTCGGCACGGTGCTGATCACCGGCGACTACAAGTTCGATCAGACGCCCGTCGACGGGCCGCCGGCCGACGTGTCACGCCTGGCCGAGCTCGGCAGGGAGGGCGTGCTGCTGTTGTGCGGCGACTCGACCAACGTCGACCGCGCCGGTTTCTCGCCTTCGGAGTCCCTCGTCGGACCCCACCTGGAGGAAGTGTTCGCGCGCTGTGAGGGACGGATCGTGGTGACGAGCTTCGCGTCGAACATCCATCGCGTCCAGCAGGTGGTCGACGCCGCGCACGCGCTCGACCGCAAGGTCGCGTTGGTGGGGCGCTCGATGCGCAAGAACGTCGCGATCGGCCGCTCGCTCGGCCACATCGAGCTGCCCGAGGGGCTGATGGTGGGGCTGCGCGAGCTCGAAGACTTCCCGGACGAGCGCATCGTGATCGTCTCGACCGGGTCCCAGGGCGAGCCGCTCAGCGCGCTGCGGCGCATGGCCTATCGCGACCATCCGCAGGTGCAGCTGCACGAGGGCGACACGGTGGTGTTCTCCGCCACGCCTGTGCCGGGCAACGAGCGCGCGGTCAACGAGACGATCGACCGGCTCTACCACATCGGCTGCGATGTCGTGACCACGGCCGAGGCGCCGGTGCATGCGTCCGGGCACGGCTACGCCGAAGAGCTGAAGCTGATGCTCAACCTCGTCAAGCCGCGTTACGTGATGCCGTTTCACGGCGACTTCAAGCGCCTGCGTCTGCATGCGCGGCTTGCCGAAGCGGTGGGGATCGCGCCGCAGGACATCTTCCAGGGCGACAACGGCGTGCCGCTGGAGATCGGCGCGAACGGCCGGGCCCGGCTGGGCGCGCGCGAGCAGGCCGGGATGGTGTTCGTCGATGGCGTCGAGATCGGCGACATGGCGGACGTGGCGCTGCGCGACCGGCGCATGCTCTCGGCCGACGGGATCTTCATCGTCGTGGCCACGATCGCCGAGCAGGACGGGCGCTCGGTCGCCGACCCGGAGGTGATCTTCCGGGGGGTGCCGTTCCGCGATCAGGCCGACGAGCTCATAGGCGAGATCAAGGCGACGGTCGAGGGCTCGCTGATCCGCGCCGCCGGCGAGGAGATCCGCGAGATCGACCTGCTGCAGCAGCTGCTGCACGACGACCTCGCGCAGCTGGTCTACGACCGCCTCAAGCGACGCCCGATGGTGCTGCCCGTGGTTGTCGAGGTGTGAGCTCGGCGCTCGTCGCCGCGGGCAGGCGCACGATGAAGCGCGCGCCGTGGGGCGCGTGGTTTTCGACGATGGCGCTGCCGCCGTGGGATTCGGCTACGGCCTTGACGATCGCCAGCCCGAGGCCGAACGAGCCGCCTCGGTCGCCGGCGCCGCGCACGAAGCGCTCGAACAGGGTGGGGAGCAGCTCGCTCGGTACACCCGGCCCGTCGTCCTCGACGACCAGCTCGACCGAGCCACGCTGAACGCGCGTCGTGACGCGGATCTCGGTTCCCGCCGGAGTGTGGCGCAGCGCGTTCTCGAGCAGGTTGATCGTGAGCCGGTGCAGCTCGTCCCGCGCGCCCTCCAGCGGCGCCGGCGCGACGTCGAGGACGATCTCGTGACGGGCGCTGACCGGGCCGAGCTCGCCGGCCGCCTCGACCACGATGCGCGCCAGGTCGCACGGCTCGTGCGCGACCACGCGGCCGACGTCGGTGCGCGCCAGCAGCAGCAGGTCGGCGACCAGGCGGCGCATGCGCTGCGAGGAGCGCAGCGCAGAGCGGGCGGCGTCGCCCTCCTCGCCGTGCAGTGAGTCCGCCAGCAGCTCGAGGTTGGCGAGCACGCTCGTCAGCGGCGTGCGCAGCTCGTGCGAGGCGTCGGCGACGAAGCGACGCTGGCGGTCGAGCATCGCCTCGGTCTCCGAGCGGGCGGCGTCGAGCTCGCGCAACATGCTCTGGAGGGTGTGCGCGAGCTCGCCCACCTCATCGTGGGCCGCGGGCTCGGGGACCGTGCGCGAGGGGTCGCGGGTGCGCGCGATCTCCTCGGCGCTCGAGGTCAGCTGGGCGATCGGCGCCATCGCGCGGCGCGCGATCATCGTGCCGGCCAGCAGGGCGAAGCCTGCGCCGGCCAGGACGCCGAGCAGCAGGAACAGCTCGACGCGCGCCACGGTCGAATTGGTCTCGGCCAGCGAGCGCCCGTATTGAATGACCACGCGCCCGATCGGTTCGTCGCTGCTGGCGATGCTGACCGTGGCGGGCCTGCTGATCACGCGGTAGCCGTTGACGTTGCTCGTGCCGATCGTCGGCGATCCGAGCGACGGCGCGCCGGTCGGGGCCTGTTCGATCAGGTCGCCGCCTTCCGTGTAGACCCTGATGATCGAGTCGTGCTCGGGATACACCAGCGCGGCCAGCGGCGGCTGGATTTTTTCGATTTCGTAAGTGGACGGGTTGACTCTGATCGTGAGCTGCGAGGACAGGCCGCGCGCGGTCTGTTCGACCTCACGGTTGAAGTCCGAGCGGATGCGCTCGATCGTGAGCGAGCCGATCGCAATCGCGAACGCACACAGGATCAGGAACGTCAGCAGCGCTGAGACGCCGGCCAGCCGTACGCGGATCGGCAGCCGGTCAAACGCCGCTGACGCGCGCCTGCCCGCACGGCGGGCGCTGGGGAGCAGGCCGACACTAGGCTCGGAGGACGACACTAGGCTCGGAGGACGTATCCCGCCCCTCGGATCGTGTGCAGCAGGCGCGGCTCGCCCTCGGCCTCGAGCTTGCGGCGCAGGTTCGAGACGAACACCTCGATCGTGTTGGTCGTCGAGAACGGGTCATAGCCCCAGACCTCGTCGAGCAGACGCTGGCGCGAGATCACGATGCGCTCGTTGCGCATCAGATACTCGAGCAGCTCGAACTCGCGCTGGGTCAAGTCGACCTCGCGCTCGCCCCTGACGACCTCGTGCGTGTCGACGTTCAGCGACAGATCGGCGACGCGCAGCGGGGCCGAGCCGCGCGGCGGGCGGCGCCGCAGCAGCGCGCGCATGCGCGCGAGCAGCTCCTGACGCTCGAAGGGCTTGACCAGATAGTCATCGGCGCCGGCGTCGAGCCCCTCGACGCGCGACTCGAGCGCGTCGCGCGCGGTCAGGATCAGGATCGGCACGTCGTCGTCGGCGCGCAGCGCGCGCGCCACCTCGATCCCGTCGATCCCCGGCAGCCCCAGGTCGAGGATCACCAGGTCGGGCGCGAACGCCCGGCCGTGCTCGAGCGCGGCGGGCCCGTCGCCGGCGGCGCGGACCTCGTAGCCCTCCATGCGCAGCGACCGTTGCAGCGCCTGCGCGATGTCCTCGTCGTCCTCGACGACCAGCACACGCGGGGCGCGCGAGAAATCGGTGCTCATGCTGACGATCCCATGCTCATGCTCGGCATCTTTAAGTATCGACCTGCAAGTAAAGCGCGTGTAAGCTCGACAGATGTCGGCCCGGTCGGCAGAGGGGCTGAGCGCCGCAGATCGAAGGCGCCTGCGCGAGTTGATCGAGCCGTTTCGCGTGAGCCCCGGCGCCAAGGTGAGGATCGCACAGGACTTCGATCCGGCGTTCAAGCAGGGCGTCGGCGAGAAGCAACAGGGAGTCGCGCTGCTCGAAGAAGGCGTGCGGCTGCTGAGCGCCTATCAGGATCGCCTGGCGGCGCAGGACGCCTGGGGTGTGCTCGTGGTGCTGCAGGCGCTCGACACGGGCGGCAAGGACGGGACGATTCGCCACGTGATGAGCGGTGTCAATCCACAGGGCGTCAGCGTGCACAGCTTCAAGGTTCCCTCGCTCGAGGAGCTGAGCCATGACTTTCTGTGGCGCTACGCACGGCGGCTGCCAGCCCGCGGAGAGATCGGCATCTTCAATCGCTCCCACTACGAAGAGGTGCTGGTCGTGCGCGTGCACCCTGAGAATCTCGACCGTCAGAAGCTCCCGCCGGCGGCGAAGGGCGCAGATGTCTGGATGCGCCGTTATCGCGAGATCAACGACTGGGAGCGCTATCTCAGCGACAACGGTCTGCGGATCGTCAAGCTGTTCCTCAACCTCTCCAAGGAGGAGCAGCGCGCGCGGCTGCTGCGTCGCATCGACCTGCCCGACCACAACTGGAAGTTCTCCCAAGCGGATGTGGCCGAGCGTGCGCACTGGGATGAGTACCAGCACGCGATCTCTGAGACGCTCTCGCATACGAGCACCGAGTGGGCGCCATGGTGGGTGATCCCGGCCGACCGCAAGTGGTTCGCGCGGATCGGCGCGGCGAGCGTGCTGGTCAATGCCCTGATCGAGATCGACCCGCGCTACCCAGAGGTGGACGCGAAGCAGCGCAGGACGCTGCGGGCCGCGAAGGCACAGCTCGAAGCCGAGGCCCCACGAGGAGCCGGCGCTGACCCGAACGATGCGCAGGCCGGCGGGCGCAGCGCGGCCGCGCTCAGCAACTCCTGAGGCTGGAGGTGGCGGCAGGCGGACGGCATTGGTGAGCGCGCGAGGCAGGTCTCGAAGGATCCATGTCGAAGCTGCCCACGATGCCTGCGCCCAGGAAACGATCGCCTGCCCGGCGGACGACCAAGAAGCGCCGCCCGGCGCGCAGACGCACGCGCCGAAGCCGTCTCGGTCTCAGCCTGCGAGAGCTCGTGCGCGCACCGTTCTCGCTGCGGCTGCCCGAGCTCGAGCAGCGCCAGCGCGACGTGCTCGGATTCGCGGCGATCGCGCTCGGCGTCTACATGTGCTTCGTGCTGTACAGCGTGGGCGGCTCGCCCAGCGCAGGCGGGCTGGGGGGTGGGCTGGCCGAAGCGCTCGGCTGGTGCGTCGGCAAAGCCAGGGTGCTCGCGCCGCTCGCGCTGATCGCCGGCGGCGGCTTGCTGCTGGCGCGGCCGCTGTGGCCGCAGCTGCGCCCCCTGCGGATGGGCGTGCTGTGCCTGGCGGCCGCGATCACGACGGCGCTTGCGGCGGGCACGTTCGGAACCGGCCCAGGGCCGAATCCGAAGACCGGCGAATCCTCCTGGTCGGGGGTGTTCCTGCAGTCGCACGGAGGCGTGGTCGGCGAGTCGATCTACCAGGTCTCGCGCCGGCTCGTGCAAAACGTCGGAGTGGGCATCCTGGTCGCGTTCCTGGCCCTGGCGGGCGCCAGCCTGCTCACCGGCATCTCCCCGGCGCGCGCCCTGCGCGCGGCCGCCGCGCGCGTGAGCGCGATCGCCAGGCTTGCGAGCCGTTGGCTGGCGGGCGCGCTGCGCGGGCGTGCGCAGGCGCCGAGGCGAGCTTCCGGCGGCATCCAGGACGAGCCGCTCGAGGGTCTCACGAGCGCTCGCGCCACGCCTGTCCAGCTCGCGCCGCCCGAGCCGGGGCCGTCCGAGCTGGTCGTGCGGGCCACGCACGTCGAGGCGCCCTCCCAGGACCGGCCCGAGCTGCTGCCTGGCGACGCAGTCCCGGACGATCCCGGTGGCGCTGACGCCGATGACCACGGTGCGGGCATCGGCACGCACGACCCGGCGGCGAATGCAGCCCGGCACGCGCAGGAGACCGCGGCGGCAGCCGAGGGCGCACAGGAGCCGCCGGCTGAGCCGATCGCCGGCGTCGCCGCGTCCGATCCCGGTGAGCTGACTCCCCGCGGCCGCTATCGCGATGCGCGCATCGCCGATCCGGACTTCGTGTGGAAGCTGCCCGCGGCGGCGCGCCTGCTGACACGCTCCACCGGAGAGCAGGCGCGGCCGGACACGGCCGGCGCGGAGCGGATCGCGGCCAGTCTGACGGAGGCGCTGGGTCACTTCGGCGTCGAGGCGAAGGTGATCGGAACGGTGACCGGACCGCACATCACCAGATACGAGCTGCGACTCGCGCCGGGCACCAAGGTGGCCAAGGTGGCCCAGCTCAAGGACGATCTCGCGTACGCGCTGGCGGCCACCGAGATCCGCATCCTGGCTCCGATTCCGGGCAAGCAGGCGGTGGGCGTCGAGGTTCCGAACCTACGCCGGCGGATCGTGCGCCTGGGCGACGTCTTCCAGCAGCCGCCGCAGGACTGGTCGCCGCTGACGGTGTGGCTCGGCAAGGACGTGGCCGGCAAGGCGATCGGCGCCGATCTCGCGAAGATGCCGCACCTCCTGGTCGCGGGCACGACCGGCGCCGGCAAGTCCGGCGCGATCAACGCGATGCTCTGCAGCGTGCTGCTGCGCGCCACCCCCCACGACGTGCGGCTCGTGCTGGTCGATCCCAAGCAGGTGGAGCTCAACCACTACGAGTCGATCCCGCACCTGTTGACGCCGGTGATCACCAGCCCGCGCATGGCCGCGAACGCGCTGCAGAACCTGGTCAAGGAGATGGAGCAGCGTTACGGCACGATGTCGCTGGCGCGCACGCGCAGCCTCGTCGAGCTCAACAAGGCGCGCGCCCGCCGCGACGAAGCGCCGCTCCCGTACATCCTGTGCGTGATCGACGAGCTCGCGGACCTGATGATGGTGGCGCCGGCCGACGTCGAGGACTCGATCATCCGGCTCGCGCAGAAGGCGCGCGCGGTCGGGATCCATCTGGTGCTGGCCACGCAGAGCCCGCGGGTGGACGTGATCACGGGCATGATCAAGGCGAACGTGCCCTCGCGGATCGCGTTCGCCGTCTCCAGCCAGACCGACTCGCGCGTGATTCTCGACCAGAACGGCGCCGAGTCGCTGCTCGGCCAGGGCGACATGCTGTTCAGCCCGGTCGGCAGCTCGCGCTTGCAGCGCATCCAGGGCGCCTATATCGACGAGCAGCAGATCGCCAAGCTCACGGAGCTGTGGCGCAGGCAGGGCGAGCCGGAGCTGCGCGAGGAGCTGCTCGAGCAGGTCGCGCCGAGCGAGCCCGAGGGCGAGAGCGGCGACGAGCTGGACCCCGATGAGGATCCGCTGCTGGCCGACGCGATCACGTTGGTCACCGAAATGGGAACGGCCTCGACCTCGATGCTGCAGCGTCGCCTGCGGCTCGGCTACACCCGCGCGGGCCGCCTGATCGACATGCTGGAGCGCCGGGGCGTGATCTCCGGATACGAAGGCTCAAAGCCCCGACAGGTGCTGGTGAGCGAGGCCGACCTCCCGCGCGTGCTCGCCTCACTGGCGGAGCCCGCGGCGAGAGCCGGTGCGAGCGTCGCTCCTGGACAGCCTGAGGATTCCTGAGCGCTAGTGTCGTGAGTCATAAATTCGGTCAACATGACTCACGACATTAGGGTTGGCGGGGTCACAGCTGCGTCGCGCCCCCGCGGGCGCGAGCGACTAGCCTCTTAGCGTATATGCCCGAGATCGGCGAGACGCTTCGCGAGGCGCGCATGCGCGGGCGCATCGATGTGTCTGAGATCGAGGCCGAGACGAAGATCCGGGCGAAGTATCTGCGTGCGCTCGAGAATGAAGAGTGGGATCTGCTGCCGGGTCCGACGTTCGTCAAGACCTTTCTGCGCACCTACGCCGACGCGCTGGGCCTCGACGGCAAGGCGCTGGTCGAGGACTATCGCAAGTCGGCCGAGCCTCCAAGCGACCCGATCGAGCCGATCGCGGGACGTTCACGCCGCGCGCGCGTGCCCTCCGAGGGCGGTCCGTCGCGTGGATATCTGGCACTGGTTGCGATCGTCTCGGTCGTGATCGTGCTGTTGATCGTCGGTCTGGTCTCACGTGGAGGAGGGGGCTCGACGAGCTCGAACCCCACCGGCGGCGGAGCGCGCAATGCCGCCGCGCGCCGCGCGCACCACACGCCGGCGCTGAGCCCGCCGCCCTCGCGGATCGTGACGGTCTCGATGCAGGCGACGGGCACGGTGTACGTGTGCCTGTTGGGCGAAGGCGGACGCGTGCTCGTGCCCGGACGCACGCTGACGGCCGGCGAGAGGACACCGACTTTCTCTGCCAAACACTTCGATTTGACGCTTGGGAACAACTCGGTCACGCTGCTGATCGACGGCACGCCGCGCGTCGTGCATGCGAGTCCCCAGGCGATCGGCTACTCGATCACCAAGGCGGGTCGCCGCACCCTCGAACCGGGCCACCTGCCCACGTGCGCATGACCGAGCTGGGCGGTGAGCTGGACGAGCGGAGCACTCCTCTCCCGGCGCGCACGGGCAGACCGCGCGCCGGCATCATCGTTACCGGCAACGAGGTGCTGAGCGGGCGCGTGCGAGACCGCAATGGTCCGTGGCTGGCCGAGCGGCTTGCCGAGCTGGGGGTCGATCTGGCCAACACGACGATCGTGGGAGACCGACCGGCCGACATCACGGCGGCGCTCGAGTTCATGCGCGGCGAGGGACTGGCGCTGGTGCTCACCAGCGGCGGGCTGGGTCCGACCGCGGATGACCTGACCGCCGAGGTGGTCGCCCGCTTCCAGCGCCGGGAGCTCGCGCTGGACGAGGAGCTCGAGCGTCAGATCGCCGAGATCGTGCGCCCGCTGTCAGAACGCTGGCCCAATCTCGACCGCGACGCGATCGCGGCGGCCACCCGCAAGCAGGCGCTTGTGCCGACCGGCGCGACTGTGCTCGCGCCGGTCGGGACGGCTCCCGGACTGGTGATCGCCCCGGCTGCGCCCCAGACCGGGCCCACGGTGGTCGTGCTGCCCGGGCCGCCGCGCGAGCTGCAGCCGATGTGGAGCGCCGCGCTTGCCGCGGATGCGCTGCGGGCCGCGATCGCGAACGCGGGCACGTACGTGAGCCGGACGCTGAGACTCTTCGGGATACCGGAGTCGGAGATCGCGCAGACATTGCGCGAGGCGCGGGCGCAGGGAGTCGAACTGGCGCTCCTGGAGATCACCACCTGCCTGAAACGGGGGGAGGTAGAGATCGTGACCCGCTACGAGCCGCAGCAGGCGCCTGTCTACGAGGCCTTCGAGCAGGTGGTCAAGGAGCGTCATGCGGACACGCTGTTCTCGGAGGACGGAAGCACGGTCGACCAGCAGGTGGCCGGCCTGCTGCGCGCCAAGGGCTGGACGGTGGCCGTCGCCGAGTCCTGTACCGGCGGCGAGCTCGCGGCTCGTCTCAGCGCACCGGCGGGCGCTTCCGAGTACCTGGTGGGTGCCGTGGTCGCCTACTCGGACGAGGTCAAGGTCAATACCGTGGGCGTCAACGCGGCGCTGATCGAGCGCCACGGCGCCGTATCGGAGCAGGTGGCGCGAGCGCTGGCCCAGGGGGCGCGCGAGCGTCTTCAGGCCGAGGTCGGCGTCGGTGTGACCGGGGTGGCCGGTCCCGGCGGTGGCAGCGAGCTGAAGCCCGTTGGCCTGGTGTGGCTCAGCGTCGCGGCATCGGAGGGTGGCGGGCTGACGCGCTCGGTGAACCTCCCGGGCGGGAGGGCCGACGTCCGCGACCGCGCCACGACCGTCGCGATGCATCTGCTCAGGCGCGTGCTGCGAGGCGAGTCCGACGCGTGAGGGCTCGGCCGGCGCACGCCTGTTCGTGGCGGTAGATCCGCCGCGTGGCGTGCGCGAACAGCTCGCGGCCTGGGCCAGGGTCTCGCTGCGTGGTCTCGGCGCGCGCGCGGAGGCTCGCGTGTCGCCGCGCGTGCTCGATCCTGAGCTGCTGCACGTGACGCTGTGCTTTCTCGGCAGCCGCCCGGTCGCCGAGCTTGCAGCGATCGGCGACGCGCTCGCGAGCTGCACCGGCCCCGTCGCCGGGCTGTCGCTCGGGGCGCCGCTGTGGCTGCCTCCGCGGCGCCCGAGGACGCTCGCAGTCGAGGTCCACGACGACCCGGACGGCGGGCTGCACGCGCTCCGCACGCAGCTGACCGGAGCGCTTGCGATCGCGTGCGGCTTTCGCGAGGAGCGCCGGCGCTTTCGCCCGCATGTGACCGTTGCGAGGATGCGCGACCATCCGGAAGGCCACGGGCGCGAGCGCCGCGCCGAGCGTGAGCGCGCGCTGCCGGCGACGCCTGCGCTCGGGTTCGCCGCCACCGAGGTCGTCCTGTACCGCTCGTGGCTCTCGCCGGACGGCGCCAGCTATGAGCCGCTCGCGACACAGGCGCTGTGAGCGCTCGCAGCCTCGCGCGCCCACGCGCTCGAGCAAGCTCTGACGCGCGCTCACACAAAGCTCTGAGCAACGTATATGCAGACTCCCACCGCCGCCTAGGACCGTCCTTAGGGGTCGCGCGCACGATTGCAGTGCACCTGAAAGCCAGGTTGGATTCGGGCGCGACACAAGCAAACGATCCAGGAGGTTCACCCAAGATGAAGATCTCGAGGATGCTCGGAGCGACAATGGTCGCGGGCGCGCTCGCCAGCGGCGGCGCGGCCGCCGGGATCGCCGGGGCTTCGGCTTCGACGGGCTCTGCCGCCGACTCGACGGCGAGCTCGTCCACGCCGACCACGACCTCGTCCACGAGTACCGCGACACCATCCACGACCCAGACCACGACTACACCGAGCACCACGACGCCGTCTACGACCGCGCCGCCCTCGGCTTCGAAATCGGGCGCCCAGCCAAAGTCGGGCTCGCATCCGTGTCCCAACATGGGCTCGAGCTCAGGCGGCTCGGGCTCGTCGGGCTCGAGCTCGGGGGCGAGCGGTGCTCCCGGCCCGCCGCCCGGTGCCGGGCCCTCGAGCGAGTGACGCTCTCGAGCGGATGACGCTCTCGCGGCTCAGCTCGTCGTGTTGAGATCAGCCGGCCGCTCTTGCCAGCAGACGTTCTCCTCCGGAGAGCGTCTGGCTGGTGGCGGCCGTGATCTGCACCTGCGCAAGCTCTCCGGGAGCCGCCAGGCCGCTGAAGTTGACGACCTTGTTGTGGCGCGTGCGCCCGCGCAGGAGATCGGGGTCGGTGCGCGAGGGACCTTCGACGAGGACCTCGAGTGTGCGCCCGACGAACCGCTGGGCGCGCGCGTGCGCATGCCGCTGCACCGCCTCGACGAGTCGCTGCATGCGCTCGACCTTGACAGGCCTCGGCACGATCCGCTCGCGTAGATCGGCGGCCTCGGTCCCGCGGCGTGGCGAGAACAGGAAGGTGAACGCGCTGTCGTAGCCGACGCGCTCGACCACGTCGAGCGTCTGCTCGAAATCCTCCTGGGTCTCGCCGGGGAAGCCGACGATGATGTCGGTGCTGAGCGCGGCGTCGGGAACGTGCTCGCGAATCTGCGCGACGCGGTCGAGATAGCGATCGCGATCGTAGGTGCGGCGCATCGCCTTGAGGATGCGGCTCGAGCCTGACTGCAGCGGCAGGTGGATGTGCTCGCACACGCTCGCCAGCTCCGCATGCGCGCGGATCACGTCCTCGCGCATGTCCTTGGGATGCGGGCTGGTGTAGCGGATGCGATCGATCCCGTCGATCGCATCGATCGCGCGCAGCAGCTCGGCGAAGGTGGGCTTCTGCGAGCCCGCGCGCGAGCTCGTCGTGGGCGTGTCGGTCGCTCGCAGCTCGGGCGTCGCCGCGGGGGCGGGCAGGTCGCGCCCATACGAGTTCACGTTCTGCCCGAGCAGGGTCACCTCGCGTACCCCGTCGGCGGCCATCGCGCGGGCCTCGGCGACGAGCTCGGCGAGCGGCCGCGAGACCTCGCGCCCGCGCGTCGAGGGCACGATGCAATAGGAGCAGACGCAGTTGCAGCCAACGCTGATCTGAAGCCACGCCTGGAACGGGCGCCCGCGGCGCGCCGGCAGATGGCCCGTGAAGCCCTCGAACTCGAAGTAGCCCTGCGCGCTGAGCGAGTCGCTGACGAGGAACTCCGCAAGCTTGTGCACCTGGCCCGGACCGAAGGCGACGTCGACGAACGGGAATCGCTCGAACACCTCGTCCTTGACGGACTGCGCCCAGCAGCCGCCCACGCCCACGACCCGGTCACGCCGTTCGCGCTTCAGGCGCTTGGCCTCACCGAGGTGGGCGAGAAAGCGGCTGTCGGCCGTCTCGCGGATCGAGCACGTGTTGAACAGGATCACGTCAGCGTCGCTGCGCTGCGGCGCTTCGGTGTAGCCGAGCGTCTCGAGCATGCCCTTCATCCGCTCGCTGTCGTGCTCGTTCATCTGACAGCCGAAGGTCGTGAGGTGGTACTTCTTCATTGCGACCAAAGATAGTCTCCCTCGCGTGCGGTGTGGCTACCAGATCGTGCCGCGCGGATCGAACGCCCGCATCGGCGCGTCGCGGGTAACCAGCCGCGCTCCTGTGCCGCGCGCAGACGAGTAGATAATTCGGTCCGCAGGGTCACCTACGAATCTCTCTCGACCAAGCAATGCGGCCTGCACCGCGATCCTGCTCGTCAAAGGAAGAGACTGGGCGCGAGCGTCGGCGAGCGCCTGTTCGATCCAGTGCTCGACGGGACGGTCAAGTTCGACGCGGCCGGCCTCCACGAGCATTGCGATCTCCCAGCAACTGATCGTGGCTACACCGAAACGTTCTGAACCATCGATCGCCTCACGCGCCACTCGACTCAGGCGGCTCGGCTTGGCGACCCACCACAGCCAGGCATGCGTATCGAGAACGATCACCTTCAGGCGGCGTCCCAGTGCTCAGGCAGTGGGGCTATCAACTCCTCGTCGGACACGTTGAATCTCACACTTCCTCGCAGCGAATCCGGCGTTTGTGCCGCTGTTACACGCGCGACCGGACGCCCGTGCTTGGTGATCACGAGCGAGTCGCCTGTGGCGGCAACCTCATCGAGCAGCGCCAAGCACTGTGCCTTGAAGCGCGAGGCCGTCAAAACCTTGTCCATATGACCATAGTACCATGGTCACTTCGCATTTCGCGCGATGAGTCCTCGCCTGCGCCTGCGACTATCGAACCGTGGTTCTGGCTCAGGCAGCCTGCACCGCCGCGGGGGTCGACCCGGCGCTCTCCTCGCGTCCAACTTTGCGGGCCGTCTCTGAGTTCCCTGCTCCGTTGGCTGCGCCGTCGACCTTGGCGACGTCGGCGACTGGTGTCGGCGCGCCCTCCCTGCGACGGATCGGTGTGACGTGATCATCGCCGATGCCGAGGGCCTTGTAGATCTTCTCTTGGACCTCTCGCACCACCGCGGGGTTGGCGTCGAGGTGCGCCTTGGCGGCGGCGCGACCCTGACCGATGCGATCGCCGCCATAGGAGATGAACGCACCTGACTTGGACAGGATGCCGTGCTCCAGTCCGAGGTCGATCAGGCAGCCCGAGGTGGAGATGCCCTTGCCGAACTCGATGTCGAACTCAGCCTGACGGAACGGGGCGGCGACCTTGTTCTTGACGATCTTCACGCGCACGCGATTGCCGACCGCTTCGGCCCCGTCCTTGAGCGTCTCGATGCGGCGGATGTCGAGGCGCTGAGAGGCTGAGAACTTCAGCGCGCGCCCGCCCGGCTGCGTCTCGGGCGAGCCGAACATGACCCCGACCTTTTCGCGGATCTGGTTGGTGAACAGGCACAGCGTCTGCGTGCGGTTGAGGTTCCCTGCGAGCTTGCGCATCGCCTTGGCCATCATCCGCGCCTGCTCGCCAACGGTGGAGTCGTCCATCTGGCCCTCGAGCTCCTTGCGGGGGGTCAGCGCCGCGACCGAGTCGACCGCGACCACGTCGACCGCGCCCGAGCGCACGAGCATGTCGACGATCTCGAGCGCCTGCTCGCCGTAGTCGGGCTGGGACACGAGCAGCTCGTCGATGTCCACGCCGATCTCCTTCGCGTACAGCGGGTCCATCGCGTGCTCGGCGTCGATGAAAGCGCAGACCCCCCCGAGCCGCTGGGCCTCCGCGAGCACGTGGTAGACGAGCGTGGTCTTGCCCGAGGACTCGGGCCCGAAGATCTCGACTATGCGCCCGCGCGGCACCCCGCCGATGCCGAGCGCCAGATCCAGCGAGATCGCGCCTGTCGGGATCGCGTCCACGCGCACCTGCGCGCCCTCGTCGCCCATGCGCATGACCGTGCCCTTGCCGAACTCCCGCTCGATCTGCGTCAGCGTCCCCTGTAGGGCGGCATCGCGTGCCTTGGCGGCCTTCTCCTCATCGTTTACGGGCATGGTCTGACTCCTCTGGTCAAATGGCAGGAACTGAAGCTCGCCCGTAATTGAAGAGATCGCTGCGGACGGAACATTTGTTCGTATCGGGGCTCCGGCATCAGCTGGGCGTGCGGCAGGTCCAGGACGGCAGCGCATCTGCACGCCCCCGCGCGCGCGGGCCCCCCGGAAAATGTCTCCCGGCAGGCCCACGCCGGCAGCGCATCCGCAGCGCACGTGCACGCGGGCGCGCGTGGGCCCCCCGGAAAATGTCTGCCGGCAGGCCCATGCCGGCAGCGCATCCGCAGCGCACGTGCACGCGCGCGCGCGTGGGCCATCGCCTGGGAGCGTCCTCGCTCAGCGTTTGTCGTGTAGCGCGCGCTCCATCTGCTGCGCGATCTCGAGGCCGCCGAGCCGGCGCACGACCCTGGTGGAGAGGTCGGGGGCGAGCTTCGCGATGATGGCGCCGCCGCGCTGGAGGAGGGAGGCGACGTCCACCTCGCCGCGGTCCTGCTCGATCGCGGCGACGGTCGCGCGGGCGACGTCCTCGGGAGAGCGCGTGCCCGTGCCGTGTGGCAGCTCGACGCCCGAGTCGGCGAAGATGCCGGCGTCGCGGATGAAGCCGGGAAAGACGCAGGAGACGCCGACGCCGCTGCCGAGCAGGTCGCTGCGCAGCGCGGCCGCGAAGCCGCGCAGGCCGAACTTGGTGGCGTGGTAGAGGGGGTCGCCGGGTACGACGGTCTTGCCCGCGATCGAGGACACGAACAGCAGGTGCCCGCGGTCTCGCGCGAGCATGCCCGGGAGCAGGCCGTGCGTAAGCGCGATCGGAGCACGTAGGTTGACGTCGAGCGCGCGGTCGAGCTCGGCGACGGTGAACGACTCGAGCGGCCCCGCGGCGGGGATGCCGGCGTTGGCGATCAGGATGTCAACCTCGCCGGCGTCAGCCACGAGGCGCTCGACGGCGGCGGCATCGTCGAGGCCCGCAGCCAGCGTGCGTGCGCCGGTGAGCTCGCCCGCAAGCGCCTCGAGCAGCTCGGTGCGCCGGGCGGTGAGGATCAGCTCGGCGTCGCGGGCGTACAGCGCGCGCGCGATCGCGTGGCCGAGTCCTCCGGTGGCGCCGGTGAGGAGCACCGTGGAGCCGGCGATCTGCATGAGCTGTGAGCCTATCTGCATGCAGATCGTCGCGCTGTTCGGCCCCACCGGCGTCGGCAAGACCGCGATCGCGGTGGCGCTGGCGAGGCGGCTGCGTGCGCGTGGCGAGAATCCGGTGGCCGTGTCGGCGGACGCGATGCAGGTATACGCGGGCTTGGAGACGCTGACGGGCGTTGCGAGCGCGGGGCAGCAGGCGCAGCTGGAGCACCGGCTGGTGTCGTTCGTGCCGCTGGCGTCGACGTTCAGCGCCGGACGTTACGCGCAGCTGGCGCACGCTGAGATCGACCGGCTGCTGGCGGCCGGGCGGCGACCGCTCGTCGTCGGGGGCACCGGTCTGTACCTGCGCGCGGCGCTGACGGACCTGGACATGAGGCCGCCGCCGGCGCAGGGCGCGCGCGAGCGCTGGCGCGCACAGCTCGACGCGCACGGCGCGCCGGCCCTGCACGGCGTCCTGGCCGAGCGCGCGCCGAGGCTGGCGGCGGGTATCGACCCGCACGACCGGCAGCGGATCGCGCGCGCGCTGGAGCTGCTCGAGCTGGGCGTGCGCATCTCCCCGGACAGGGAGTCGCAGCTGTGGAGCGAGGAGATGCGCAGGCGGACGCTGCTGATCGGCCTGACGATGGAGCGCACGGCGCTATACGCGCTGATCGACGCGCGCGTGGAGACGATGGTCGCGGCGGGAGTCGAGCGCGAGGTCAGGCGTGCCGACGCGGCGGGCGCATCGACGACCGCGCGCAAGGCGGTCGGGTTCGACGACCTGCTGGCCGGCGACGTCGACGCGATGAAGCGGCATACGCGCAACTACGCCAAGCGCCAGCTGACCTGGATGCGCAAGCTCGCCGGGGCGCGCGCGATCGACGTGACGGGACGTGATCCGGACGACGTGGCCGGCGAGATCGTGGGCTTCGCCGCCGAATGAGGTTCGAGAAGATCGACGCAACCGAGCGCGTTCCAGACGGTGTGGCCGGCGAGATCCTACTGTCGTGAGTCATGAGCTCACCTGTGTTCCGGCGCCTGAGCCCGCCTGACTAGACTCCGCCGCCGGATGAGATTCGAGAAGTGGCAGGCGCTGGGCAACGACTACCTGATCTTCGAGCGGGACGGTCTCCCGTTCGAGCTCACGCCCGCGCGGGTGCGCCGGCTGTGCGAGAGCCACTTCGGCGTGGGCGCCGATGGGGTGCTGCTGCTGGCGCGCGCCGCGGATCCGTCCCATGTGGCGGACCTGCGCATCTTCAACCCCGACGGCTCGGAGGCCGAGCTGTCGGGCAACGGAGCGCGCGAGGCGATCCTGTATCTGCGCCGCGGCGGCTGGACGGAGCTCGACGAGTTCGCGATCGGCACGGTCGCAGGCGAGCTGCGCCCGACGATCAGCGGGCGCGACACCTGCATGGTCGCGATGGGCAGGGCGAGCACGAGCTCGAAGGACTACCCCAGCGGCTCGCCGGACGGTCTCGGCGAGCTGCGCGCGGGCGGCATCACATGGCGCTTTCAACACGTGTCGATCGGCAACCCGCAATGCGCGATCCACGTCGAGAGCGAGCGGGAGCTCGAGTCGCTCGATCTGGCAGCGATCGGCCCCTCGATCGAAGGCGCCGAGCAGTTCCCCAACCGCACGAACGTGTCGTTCTACACAACGATCTTCTCCGTGCAGGCGGCGTCGCAAGACCGCATGCGCATCCGCGCACGGATCTTCGAGCGCGGCGTGGGCGAGACGCTCGCGTCGGGCACGGGGGCGAGCGGCGCGGCCGTCGCGCACGTGCTCGAGCGACGCCGGCGCGGCGACGGCGCGAGCGCGGCCGCCGAGACGGTGACCGTCGCGCTCGACGGCGGTGAGCTCGACGTGCGCGTGGGGGAGGACCTCAGCGTGCAACTGACGGGCTGGGCGCGTCCGGTGTTCGCGGGCGAGCTCAGCGATGACTTCGAGAGGGAGCTGCATGAAACCGAGTAAGCGCCTGGAGCGCATTCCCCCATACGCGTTCGCCGAGCTCGAGCGCAAGATCGCGGCCAAGCGCGCGGCGGGCGTGGACGTGATCAGCCTCGGAATCGGCGACCCGGACCGCCCGACGCCGCCGCTGATCGTGGAGGCGATGCAGGAGGCCGTCAGCGAGCCGGAAACGCACAAATACCCGAGCAACCGCGGGCGCGAGGACTTCCGCGCGGCCGTACGCGACTTCTACGAGCGGCGCTTCGACGTGGTGCTCGATCCAGAGCGCGAGATCATCCCCGCGCTCGGCGCGAAGGAGGCGATCTTCAACCTCAACCTGGCGTTTCTCGATCCGGGCGACTACGCGCTTGCGGCCGACCCCGGCTATCCGGTGTACACGGGCGGACCCTGGCTGGCGGGCGCCGAGCCCGTGCTGATGGCGTTGCAGCCGGAGCTCGGCTTCGTGCCCGACCTGGGTGCGATCGAGCAGGACATCGCGCGCAAGGCCAAGCTGATGTACCTGAGCTACCCGAACAACCCCACGGGTGCGGTCGTGCCGGACGGGTTCTTCGAGCGCGTGGTCGAGTTCGCGCGCGCCTACGAGATCCTCGTGGTTCACGACAACGCCTACTCGGAGATCTCCTACGACGGCTATCGCGCGCCGTCGTTCTTGGCGACGCAGGGCGCGAGCGAGGTCGGGATCGAGGTCTTCTCGCTGTCGAAGGGCTACAACATGACCGGCTGGCGCTGCGCAGTCGTGGTCGGCAACGCCGAGGCGCTGCACGCCTACTGGCGGCTGAAGACCAATATCGACTCGGGTCTGTTCGGAGCGGTGCAGCTGGCAGCCGTCGCGGCGCTCTCGCCCGAGGCCGACGCCGAGGTGCACGCGATGAGCGAGCTGTACGTGCGCAGGCGCGATCTCGTGTGCGAGGCGCTGCGGGAGATCGGCGTGGACGTGCGACCGCCGCACAGCACGATCTACGTGTGGGCGCCCGTGCCGGAGGGTTTCGCGAGCTCGGTGGCCTACTGCGAGCACGTGCTCGAGCAGGCTGCCGTCGTGCTCTCGCCCGGCTCCATCTACGGCCCCGCCGGCGAGGGCTGGTTTCGGATCTCGCTGACGACTCCCGACGAGCGGATGCTGGAGGCGGTGCACAGGCTGGGCGAGCTGCGGCGGTGACGCCTTCCGAGATCTTTACGGTCCCGTGCGACGCGGGCTTTAGAATCGATCTCGAATGGACAAGAGCCACAACGGCGATCGAGGGGTAGAGAGCGGATCGCGCTCGGATGCGCACAGCGCGAGCAACGGCAACGGCTCGCGGCGCGGTGCGCGGGCGCGCCAGCGCGCGCTGTGCATCGCCGCGCAAGCGCACGAGGGCGAGCTGGCCGAGCTCGGCGAGCTGCTGCGCACGGCCGGCGTCGCGGTCGTGGGCGACCTGGTCCAGCGGCGTGAGCACCCCCATCCGGACAGCTATCTCGGCCCGGGCAAGGTGCGTGAGGCGAGGGAGCTCGCGCGCTCGCTCGACGCCAATCTGATCGCTTGCGACGATGAGCTGACCGCTCGCCAGGAGCGCAATCTCGAAGAGGCGCTGGGGCTGGCGGTGGTCGACCGCACCGCGATCATTCTCGACATCTTCGCCGACCACGCCGCCAGCGCCGAGGGCAAGCTTCAGGTCGAGCTGGCCCAGCTGGAATACAACCTCGCGCGCATGCGCGGCCTGTGGAGCCACCTCGAGCGCCTCGGCGGCGGGATCGGGACCAGGGGCCCGGGAGAGAGCCAGATCGAGACGGACCGGCGCTTGGCGCGCGACCGCATCGCGGCGTTGCGGCGCCGGCTCGAGCACGTCAAGCGCACGCGCGGGGTGATGCGCGCAGAGCGCGAGCGCGCGGCGCTGCCGACCGTGGCGCTCGTGGGCTACACGAACGCCGGCAAGTCGACCCTGCTGAACGCGCTGACCCGCGAGTACGGGTCCGGTGAGGGGGCCGCCGTGCGCGTTCGCGACAGGCTGTTCGAGACGCTCGACCCGACCGTGCGCACCGTCAAGCTGGGCGCCCGCCGCTACCTGGTGAGCGACACCGTCGGCTTCATCCGCAAGCTGCCCCATCAGCTGGTCGAAGCGTTCGGCGCGACGCTCGAGGAGACCAGGCGGGCCGACGTGCTCGCACACGTGCTCGACGCAAGCGCTCCCGAGGCCGAGATGCTCCAGATGAGGCGCTCGGTCGAGCAGACGCTCCAGGAGATCGGCGTCCCGGACACCCAGCCTCACGTGCTCGTGCTGAACAAGGTCGACCTGCTCGACGGGCAGGCCCGCGAGGAGCTGCGCACCCACTATCCCGAGGCCGTGCTCGTCAGCGGTGAGCGCGCCAGCGGCCTGCACGGGCTGGGGGAGCGCATCGAGCTCGAGCTCGCGCACACGCTGCGCGAGCTCGAGCTGCTGGTCCCCTACGACCACGGCGGCTCGCTCGCCGAGCTACACGAGCTCGCCGGCGAGCTCGCGCGCCTGGATACGCCCGAGGGCGTGCGCGTACGCGCGCTCGTGCCGGCGCGCCTGGCCGGGCGCTGGGAGCGCTTCGCCGTCGCGTCCTAGTGGTGGCGCTCAGCGGTTGTCGCCGCTGCCGGACAGGACTCCGCGCTGCTGGCGCGAGCGCAGCTTGTCGAGGTTTGCCTGCGCGATCTGCTCCAGCTCGAGCTCCAGCTCGCTGGCCAGCTGCGCGACGTACCACAGGACGTCGCCGAGCTCGGCGGCCATCGCATCGCGCCGCTCGTCAGTGACTTGCCCGTCGTCGTCGCGGATCGCCTTCTTGGCGTGCTCGGCGACCTCGCCGGCCTCGCCGCACAGGCCGAGCGCCGGGTACGCCAGCCACGCCTCGCGCGGATACTCGGCGGTGCGTCGCGACAGCCTCTGGTACTCGGCGAGCTCCATCGCGCGATCGTAAGCGCCCGGCCGGACGCATGCGCGCGCGTCCCCGGAGTTTGCGGAAGCGCGCGATCGGGGGCTTTGCGGGGGGTGACAACTAAACCGCTCATCGAAATTGTTCGAGCACCGGGACGCCGTTTGCAATACGATCTGTTACGAGATGGCGAGCACGGTGCAACAGTCGGCGATGTCCGGCGGAGAGATCGTGCTCGGCCTGCTGGTCGAGGCGCCGGGAACCTGCTACCAGCTCGACAAGCGTCTCGCCGAACGGCTGGGCTCGGCACAGTTCGCGCGCGGCACGGCTGCCCGAGCCGTGCAGCGGCTGCTCGAACGCGACCTGATTCGACCCGCCGATGGGGATGCCGACGCCAGCCTGCGCGCGCTCGAGGGGCGGCGCAAGCGTCTCTACGAAGCGACACCCGCCGGAGTCGAGCACTTCCGCCGCTGGCTGCGCGCCTCGACGCAGACACCGCCGGTGCGCGAGGAGCTGCATGCCAAGATCGCGCTGTGGGGAGGCGAAGATCTGCCCCGCCTGATCGAGATCGTGCGCGAGGCCGAGATCGCCTGCACGCAGCAGCTGCAGGAGCTCAACCGGCGTACGCGACGCGAGCGCGAGTCGGCCGGGGCGAGCGAATGGTCCCGGCTCAAGCAGCTGATCGTGGCGACCGGCGAGCTCGCGTGGTGGGACGCGAGGATCCGCTGGCTGCAAGACGTGCGCCTGTACCTGGAGCGTGAGAGCCAGTGCCGGCCTCACGCTGAGGCCGAGGGCCGGTCGCGGCGTGACATGCCCGCCGCGGGGACGTCGCCGACGCGCGGGCGCTGATGGACAGCCTGCTCGAGCTGCGCGACGTGTCGCTGTGCTTTCGACGCGGGCGCCGCCACGTCGTGCCGGTGCTGCGCGAGGTCTCGCTGCAGGTGGACGGGGGCGAAACCGTGACCGTGGTGGCGAAACCCGCGCAGGGCAAGACCGCGCTGCTGCGAGTCGCGGCGGGAATACAGCGGCCCGACCGGGGCAACATCGCGTTCGCCGGGGAGAACGTCTGGCGCCAGAGCGACCGTTGCCGCGCGCGGCTGCTGCGCGGCCAGATCGCGCTGGTCGAGCGCGCCGGCCCGGTGCTCGACGTACCCGTGCTGGTGGGCATCGCGCTGCCGCTGCTCGACGCGCACGGACGGCGCGAGGCCTACGCGCGGGCGCGGGCCGCGCTCGCCCGGGTCGGCGCCGAGGACTGCGCGCGCCAGCACTGGAGCGAGCTCGCGGACTCCGAGCGTGCGCTCGTCGCGCTCGCCTACGGACTGGCGTGTCAGCCTCGCCTGCTGCTCGTCAACGATCTCGCCGTGACGCTCGGCATCGGCGAGACCGACCGGCTCGCCGGGCTTTTGGGGGCGCTCGCCGAGGAGGACGGGATCGGCGTGCTGGTCTGCGCCGGGGACTCCCGTCTGACGAGTCGCGCCGACCGGATCGGGACGCTCGCCGGCGGCAGCCTGATGCTCTCGCAGCCGCTCGAAGACCCGCCGGGCGCGGATGTCATCGACTTCCCCGGTGGCGTCACCCGGCGCGCGCGCTTCGATGCTTGAGCTGCGCGATCTGGTCAAGCACTATCACGTCGGCGACGCCGAGCCCGTACGCGCGGTGGACGGCGTCTCGCTGACCGTCGAGGACGGCGAGCTGCTGGCGCTGTACGGTCCGAGCGGCTCGGGCAAGACGACGCTGCTGACGCTGATCGCAGCGCTGTCCCAACCCGACAGCGGCTCGGTGCTCGTCGACGGCCGCGACGTGTGCGCGTTGGGCGACGCCGAGAGCGCGCGCTACCGGCTGCGCGAGCTGGGCTTTGTCGATCAGGCCTCGGATCTGTTGCCGGGCGCGAACGTCGTCCAGAACGCCGCGATGAAGCTCTGGCTGCTCGAACATACCCGGCGGGCCGAGCGCCGGGTCGAACCGCTGCTGGTGCGCCTCGGCCTGGCCGAGCGACTCAGCCACCGCGCCGACCAGCTCTCGCTGGGGGAGCGCCAGCGCGTGATGATCGCGCGCGCCCTCTCGACCGAACCCAAGCTCATCCTCGCCGACGAGCCGACCGGCAACCTCGACACGCACCGCAGCCGCGAGGTGCTCAGCCTGTTGGCCGAGGTCTGCCGCGAGCGCCGCGTCGCCGTGCTGCTGGCCACGCACGATCCCCTGGCCACCTCGTTCGCCGACCGCGTCTACACGCTGCGCGACGGGCGTCTGCTCGACTTCGAGCCGGAGTACTTCTCTGCCGAGCCGCCGCACGCCGGCGCCTGACGATGCGCCTGTCGAACATCGCCCACCTGTACTTCGTGCGGCTGAAAGCACGGGTGGTGCTGATCCAGGAGCTGTTGGCGGTGGCCGGCATCGCAGTAGGAGTGGCGCTGTTGTTCGCCTCGCAGGTCGCCAGCGCCAGCCTGGATGGCTCGGTCGCCCAGGTCACCAACGGCGTCGTCGGCGCGTCGCAGTACCAGCTCAAGGCGCGCGGACCAAACGGCTTCAGCGAACGGCTGCTCGGCGCGGTGCAGCGGCTGCCCGGAGTGCGCGCCGCCGTGCCGGTGCTCGAGCTGCAGGCGGACGTCACCGGTCCGGCCGGTACGCGGGCGGTCGACGTGATCGCCTCCGATGCGCGCTACATCCCGCTCGCCGGCTCGCTGCTGCGCCATTTCGCCGACAGCCAGCTCACGCACGCGCAGGCGCTCGCGCTGCCCGTTCCGCTCGCCGGCGCGATCGGCACGAATCCCTTTGAAACGGTCGCCCTCCAAGTTGGGGCCAGGCGTGCCCGCGTGATCGTCGCCGCCGAACTGAGCGCCCGCGACATCGGGCCGCTGGCGAACAGTCCGATCGCGCTTGCGCCGATGCTGCCCACGCAACGGCTGGCGGGCCTGCCCGGGCGCATCAATCACATCTTCGTGCGGGTGCGCCCAGGCAGGGATCGGCAGGTGTTGGCGGGGCTCGAGCGGATCGCGGCCGGGCGCATCGACGTCGAGCCCGCCGACTTCGAGGCCACCCTCTTCAGCCAGGCCGCCGGGCCGGTCGACCAGTCCACGAAGGCGTTCGCCGCGATCTGCGCGCTGGTCGGCTTCATGTTCGCCTTCTGCGCGATGCTGCTCACCATCGAGCTGCGCCGCGGCCTCATCCAGGAACTGCGGCGCAGCGGCGCCACGCGCTGGGAGACCGTCAAGACGCTGCTGTTCGACGCGCTCGTGCTCGCGACCGTGGCGTCGCTGGCGGGGCTCGTGCTCGGCGACGTCCTGTCGCTCGTCGCATTCAACTCCTCGCCGGGCTTCCTTGCCTTCGCCTTCCCGATCGGCTCGCAGCGGATCATCACCTCGCAGAGCATCGCGATCGCCGTCGGCGCCGGGGCGCTGGCGGCGTGTGCGGGGGTGCTGGCGCCTGCCTGGAGGCTGTGGGTTCCGGCACGATCGGCTCCGGCCAGGCGCGGGCGCGCCTTCGTAACGCGGACACACGCGGCGATGCTGGCGGGCGCGGGCGCGTGCCTCGCGGTGGCGACGGTGATTCTGCTGTTCGCGCCCCAATCGGCGGTCGTCGGCGTGGTCGCGCTGCTCGGCGCGCTGGGGCTGCTGCTGGCGCCCTTGCTGGACGCGATCCTGGCCGGCTGTGAACGGCTGCAGGGCCCGCTCGGGATCGGGGCCGTGTCGCTCGCGGTCGCCGAGCTGCGGGCGCGCGAGACGCGCCTGCCGTCGCTCGCGATTGCCGCCACCGCGGCGGTCGCGGTGTTCGGCAGCGTGACCATCCACGGTTCTCAGACGAACCTGCAGGCGGGGCTGAACCGCCTCTTCCACGACGTCAGCGGCGTGAGTGAGATCTGGGTCGTGCCAGGGGGCGAACAGAACCTGCTGTCAACGACCGCCTTCAGCGGCGTTTCCCGATCCTCGCTGCGGCGGCTGCCGGGAGTTGCCGCGGTCGGCGTGTACCGCGCCGGCTTCCTCGAATACGGCGATCGTCGCGTTTGGGTGCTGGCGCCGCCCGCCGGCGCGGCCTCGCCGATCCCGCCCAGCCAGGTGCTCGAAGGCAACCTCGCGCTGGCCACAGCGCGGTTGCGGGCTGGCGGCTGGGCGGTTATGTCAAAGACGCTCGCCGCTCAGCACGATCTGCGCGTCGGCGACGCCTTCACGCTTCCCTCGCCCCACACTCAGACGTTTCGCATTGCGGCGCTGAGCACGAACCTCGGGTGGGCGCCCGGCGCGATCATCCTGGGCAGCGAGGACTATGCGCGCGCGTGGGAAAGCGCCGACCCCAGCGCCTACAACATCACGCTCACAGCGGGCGCGTCGGCGGCCCGCGTGAGCGGCGAGCTCCGGCGCTCGCTCAGCCCGGGGTACGGGCTGATCGTCGAGACGGCGATGGAGCGCGAACGCGACCAGCGCGCCGCGAGCCGGCGCGGCCTCAGCCGGCTCACCCAGATCACGCTGCTCGTGCTGCTCGGTGGCGTGCTCGCGACGGCCACGGTGATGGGGGCGATGATCTCCCAGCGCCGGCGTCGCTTTGCCCGTATGAAGGTCCAGGGATATCAACGCCGCACGCTGTGGGAGGCGCTCGTCTGCGAGAGCGCGTTGCTGATCGGCGCGGGGTGCCTGGTCGGCGCCGGCCTCGGCGTTTTCGGTCAGCTGCTGCTGAGCCGCGCGCTCGCGGCGGTCACGGGCTTCCCGGTCGTGTTCAGCGCCAACGCCCTGGTCGCCTTCACGAGCTTCGTGATCGTGACCGTCGTCGCTGCCGCCTGCATCGCGGTCCAGGGCTATCGCACGGCCAGCGTGGCTCCCTACCCGTGGCCGAGCACATGACTCGCGCCCGCGCAGCCCGGATCGCCGCAGTCGCACAGTAGGCGCCGCGGCGAGGACGCCGCCGGCCGCCACCAGCCCTCGGCGTGCCTAGCATATAGTCTGGCGTCGCGATTATTCGTACCGTTAGAGCTGTTGATATTACGACGCTACCGCTTACGCAGATATCAACGCTGGTGGCTGCCGTCGCTCGCGGGCTGCTGTGGATTCGGGGAGAGGCGGCGCACGAGCTGGCCGTATGGCACGAGCGTGCCGACGCGATTCCCGACGCCACGATCCGCTCGGACGCGCTGGAGTCGATCTCGCGCAAGCGCGACAACGCGGAAGGCGCGGCGCTGTTCGCGATCCTGCCCAGGCGCCGCCACGCCGCGCTCGTGCGACTGCTCGTCGCCTATCAGACGATGTGGGACTTTCTCGACAGCGCGAGCGAGCGTGGCGCGCGCGCCGGCGAGCCCAACGGCCGCCAGCTGCATCGCGCGCTGGTGGATGCGCTCGATCCGCAGGCGCCCCTGTCTGACTACTACCGTTATCACCCGTGGAAGAACGACGGCGGGTACCTGCGGGCGCTCGTCGAGACGTGCCGGTGGGTCTGCCTGAGATTACCCGGCTACCGGCAGGTGCAGGCGGTGCTGCTGGACGGCGTCGCAGACTGCGCGATCCAGGCGGCCAACCACGAGCTCAACCCGACCCGGCGAGACACGGCGCTGAGGGCGTGGGCGGCGCGCCAGCAGCACGTCGAGAGCACCTTGAGCTGGTTCGAGCTGACCGCTGCGGCCAGCGCCTACGCGCCGCACGTGCTACTCGCGCTGGCCGCCGAGCCGGGGTGTGAGCCGAGCGAGGTCGCGGCGGTCTGCGCCGCCTACTTTCCGTGGATGTCGCTGGCGATCGCGATGCTCGACAGCTATGTGGACCAGGCGGAGGACGGGCTCAACGAAAGCCACAGCTACATCGCCCACTACGACAGCGAGACGGTGGCCGTCCGGCGTCTGGCCGAGATAGTCGAGCGAACCTTGTCCGAGGCGGGGCGGCTGGCCAACGGCCGGCGGCACGTCGTGATCGCCGCCGCGATGGTCGCCATGTACCTGTCGCTGCCGAGCGCGAACACGGCCGCGCTGCGCGCCCAGACGCGTACCGTCGCGCGCGCCGGCGGACCGCTCACCAGGCTGCTGCTTGTGCTCGCACAGGCATGGCGCGCAGCGGACGGCCGGCGCGCGCAGCCGCGTCGCGAGGGCAACGAGCCGCGGGCGCGGCTGCCGCCCACCCTGCCGCTGCCGACGGCGCTGCAGACCTACCTGATCTGGCGCGCGCCGTTCGGTTACATGCGGCGCTGCCGAGCCCGCTACGGCACTCGCTTCGTGCTGAAGATGCTCGGCTTCCCGGCGCTCGTGTTCCTCTCGGAGCCGGCTGAGATCAGAGCGCTGCTCACGGCGCCGGCCGAGGTCCTTCATCCCGGCGAGGGGGGAGCGGTCATCGCTCCGATCGTCGGGTCCGGTTCGTTCATGCTGCTCGATGAGCGCAGGCATCTGGATGGACGCAGAACGGTGCTGCCGGCGTTGCATCGGCAGATCGTCCATGCCGAGGCCGAGCGAGTGCTCGAGCTCACGCAGCGTGCGGTGGCCTCCTGGCCACGCGACGCGCCCTTCGCGCTGCACCCGCGCCTGCGCGCGCTCACGCTCGAGGTGGTGCTGCGGCGTCTGTTCAGCTGGTCGCAGGATGGCGCCGAGGATCCCGTGCCCGCATTGCGCGAGCACGTGCTGGCGATGCTGTCGGTGACGAGCAGCGCTGTGTTGCCGGTGCCCGCGCTGCGGCACGGCCCGGGGCGCCGCAGATGGGAGCGGTTCTTGCACGATCGCGCGCGGACCGACGAGCTGCTGTATGCGCTGATCGACGAGCGCCGCGGATGTGGCTCGGCGCGCTCGAGCGATGCGCTGGCGGCGCTGCTATCGGGCGCCGGCGAGAAAGGCTCGGCGCGGGCACGGACGAAGCTGCGCGACGACATCATGTCGCTGATCCTCGCCGGTCACGAGACGACCGCGTCGCAGCTGTCGTGGGCCTTCCAGCTGCTCGCACACCATCCCAGGACGCAGCGGCGGCTGATCGAGGAGCTCGACGGCGGCGACGGCGACGCGTACCTGACGGCGACGATCCAGGAGGTGCTGCGCCACCGCCCGGTGTTTCTGTTCGCGATTCCGCGCGCCGTCAAGCAGCCGATCGAGATCGGCGGCTTCACCTACGAGCCGCCGGCGCATCTGCTGGCGTGCATCTACCTCCTGCACCACGATCCGCGCGTCTACCCCGAGCCGGACGAGTTCCGGCCGGAGCGCTTTCTCGAGGGACAGCCGGCTCCGCGCGCATGGATGCCATGGGGAGGAGGCCGCAAGCGCTGTCCGGGCCTGCACATGGCGATGCTCGAGATGAAGACGGTGCTGCGAGCGGTGCTGGCAAGTGCGGTCGTGTGCCCCGCGAGCCGGCGCATCGAGCGTCCGCGCTGGCGCAGTGTGATCGTGACGCCGCACGCCGGCGGGCGAGTCGTGCTGCGCCGGCGCGATCGGCGTCGCGGGACATCGCCATCGCTCCGCCATACCGCCCCGGCGGTGGAAGCTCGCAAACAGCGATGTTGAAAACTCGAATCTGACCCTATATCGAAATAACTGGCGACGCGTCGCTATGCAGAACGGCGGCGACCCGTCACTATCGCAATTGCAAGATGGCGAAGCGAGCTGACATTCGGACAACGGCCGGGGCCGGCCGCAAGAAGGCCGCGGACCAGGGCACGCCGAACGGGCACAAGCGAAGTGCGAACGGGAAGGTCTCCTCGCGCCAGGCCGCCAAGGGCAAGGGCGGATCGCGTCAGGCCGCCAGCACGCGGGCCGCGATCGGTGGCCGCCGGGCCGGCGGCGCAAGCGCAGGCCGCGCAGCCAACGGCAAGAGCGCGTCGCACGCGAGCGCCGACGGGGCGGTCGCGCTGACGCTCACCTCCGCGCAGGTCCGCCAGATCCTGCACGCCGCCGGAGGGGGGGAGACCGAGCTCTCATCGCTGCTCGACGGCTCGGTGATGACGGCGGGCAGCGTGCTGACGCTCGAGACCTGGGAACGCCGCTATCGCCAGGAGCTCGACGCCGGCAGCGCCTCCTCATCGCTGCTGCGGGGCCTGCTGATCCTGGCGTGCTTCCCCCGAGACGGCACCCGGCGCAGTGTCCACTGGGTGGCCGAGCACACGGGCATGGAGATGAGCACCACCCACCGCTACATCCGCACGCTGCTGCTGCTCGGCTTTCTCGAGCAGGACCCGAAGACGCGCGCCTACGGTCGCGTCACGACCTAGCAGCCCCCGCACTCCCTCCTCCATGGTGACGCGTCGCTAGAGACGACGTTACGCGCTGGAGCCGTCAAACGCTCGCCGCCTGGCATGCGCTCCCGTGGGCCTCGCGCTCGAGCGCGTCGTCGAGCGGCGCGAGCTCGCTCGGATCGAGCTTCAAGGCGGTCGCGATCAGCCGGTCGGCGAACCAGGAGTTCTTGGGGAGCAGCGGGCCGTGCATGTAGGTCCCGAGCGTGTTGCCCTGCCTGGCGCCCTCCCAGCCGGAGCGACCATCGTTGCCGTAACCGTGCAGCACCCTGCCGAGTGGGTGCGCCGCTGGGCCGAGGTACGTGCGCCCCCCGTGGTTCTCGAACCCGGCCAGCACGCCCGCACGCGAGGCGCTGCGCTCTCCGGCGCCGGCGGCGCGCTCGAGCGGGACCTCGATCGCGATGTTGCCGATCAGGCGCGGGCCGGGCTCGCGCACGGTGCGCACGTCCAGCAGCCCGGCGCCCTCGATCTCCTCGTCCTGCAGCGCATACGAGCGTCCGAGCAGCTGATAGCCGCCGCACACACCGAGCACGAGCGCGCCGCGGGCCGCGGCCGCGTGCAGGGCCGCGCGCTTGGTCTTCAGCAGGTCGGCTGCGCACAGGCGCTGGTCACGGTCCTGGCCGCCGCCCATGTAGAAGAGATCGTGCGCGTCGGCCCGCAACGGCTCGCCGAGCGTGCTGCCGGCCAGCTCGAAGCCGATTCCGCGCCAGGCGCAGCGGCGCGCGAGCACCAGCAGGTTGCCGCGATCGGCGTAGATGTTCAGCAGCTCCGGATACAGGGCGCACACGCGCAGGGTGGGGGAGGGGACGCTCATCACCAGGCGGCGAGCGCGTGCCCGCGAGCGAGCAGCAGCTCGCGTAGCGCGAGCATCGCCGTGTAGGTGGGCAGCGCGTACAGCGCAGCCGGCTCGCGTCCGGCGGGAAGATCGGCGCTTGCCCGGTCGAGCGCGCGAGCCAGGCTCGGCTCAACGGCGATCCGCGCAGGCTCGATCCCGGCGTACTTCAGGCGCAGCGCAAGCTCGGGCGCGCGCGTGCCCGAGCACGTGACCCTCCGCACACGGCCGGCCAGCTGCTCGAAGTCGGCGTCCCACACCCATGAGACGTCCTGGCCGTCGGCGATCTTGTCGTTGAGCACCCCCAGCAGGTCGTGCTCGCCCGGCTCGAGCGCGAGGGTGCGCAGCACCTCGTTTGCCCCCGCGGGATTCTTGACGAGCAGGATGTGCAGCTCGCGGCCGTGCACGAGCACGGTCTCGGCGCGGCCGAACGCTGGGCGCACGGTCTCCAGTCCGCGGACGATGCTCGCCAGCGGCACCTCGAGCGCGCTCGCCAGAGCCGCCGCGGCGAGCGCGTTGTAGACGTTGTAAAGGCCCGGCAGCTGCAGCGCGATCGGCGCTCGCCCGGCCGGGGTCTGCAGCACGAAGCGGCTCGAGCGCACACCCCGAAGCGCCACATCGTGTGCGCTGACAAGCGGCCGCGGCCGCGCCTGCCCACAGACGGGACAGCGGTAGTGGCCGAGATGACCGAGATAGACGACGTCGAACACGTAGGGCGTGCCGCAGCGCCGACAGTGCTTGGCGTCGGCCGCGTGCGCCATGCTCGCCAGCGCCAGTGAGCCGTCCTCGACGCCGAAGTACAGGACTCGCTCGCCGTGCTCGCGGCCGAGGTCGGCGACGAGCGGATCGTCGGCGTTCAGCACCATCCTGCAGTCGCCTTGCGCGAGCTGGCGCAACGCGATCGCCCAGCTGTCGGCGACCGCCTCGAGCTCGCCGTAGCGGTCGAGCTGGTCTCGGAACAGGTTTGACAGCACGATCGCACGCGGGCGCCCGAGCTGGGCGGCGACGGGGGCGAGCCACAGCTCATCGATCTCGAACAGGCCAAGCTCGCCCGCGATCCCCTCATGCCGGCGCGCGGCCGCAAGCAGCGTCGAGGCAATCCCACCTGCCATGTTCGCGCCCGCCTGGTTGTGCACGAGCGCGATCCCGGCCGCGCGCAGGATCGAAGCGGCCATCGCCGCCGTCGTGGTCTTGCCGTTGGTCGCGGATACGAGCACGCTGCCCTGCGGCAGGCGCGCCGACAGCTGCGCGATCGCGTCCGGCCGCAGACGCAGCAGCGCCTTGCCGGGGGCGCTGGTGGCGCCGCCCCCGCGCAGGCGCGAGAGCGTGCCGACCCCGCGCGCGAGTGCGAGCTCCACGTCGAGCGCCAGCGCCATCAGCTCTCCGGCACGCTCTCGCGCGGGGGCGCCGCGGCGACGGGCACAGGCTCGCCGAAGGCCGATTCGGCCGCGGGACCGGGGGGGACCAGCACCGTGACGGCGCCCCGCAGCGCGCGCACGCGCACGGGCAGCTCGCCAATCGGATCCCCGTCGGCATACATCGTGAACGGCCGGTCCGCGTCGATCTCGACTTCGGCGGCGCGAAAGCAGTGCACGTACGGCAGCTGCATGTGGGTGCCCTTGAACACTCGCGGAAGCACCTTGGTGACGAACGCCAGCTTGCTGACGTTCGCGAGCACGGGCACCTCGAGCAGGCCGTCGTCGAGCAGCGCGCCGGGTGCCGCGCGCATGCCTCCTCCGTAGGCCTTCGAGTTGGCCGCTCCGACCGAATAGGCGTCGAATACATGGGGCTCGCCGGGGGGGTCGAGCTCGATCTGAAAGCGCGCCGGCCGCCAGCCGATCAGCGCTCGCAGGGCCGCGTAGGCGTACACCAGGCCGCCGAGCCAGGACGGAGCTTCGTTGGCGATCCGGTTGGCGTCGCTGTCAAAGCCCACGGACGCGATCCCGACGAAGGCGCGCGGGCGCGCGGGCGCGCGGGCGCTGACCACGAGGCCGAGATCGAGCGGCCGCGCAACACCGTTCGCGAGCGTCGCGCAGGCCGCTACCGGGTCAGATGGGATCGCCAGCACACGCGCCAGGTCGTTGCCGCGCCCCCCGGGCAGGATCGCGAGCACAGCGCCGGGCTGGTCGCGTAGGACGTCGGCGACGGCGCCGATCATGCCGTCGCCGCTCAGTACCGCGATCGTCTCGCCGGCGCTCGCGCCGGTCCGCGCGAGCTCGCGGGCGTGGTCGAGATCGCGCGTGTCCTCACGCCGCACCTGCAGGCCGAGCTCGCTCAGCGCCTGCTCGACGCGCGGCGCGGCGCGGCGCGCGCGCCCGCCTCCGGCGGCGGGATTGACGAGCAGGCGGACGGGCGCTGGCACCGCTCAAGGGTATTGACGAACCTGACGAGGGTCCTCGGCCACGGCGGATCGGAGCGCCCCGACGTCCGCGCCAACGCCAACGGCGCGCGAAACCGAGCTCGGGCGCGGGCGGTTAGGGCTTGGGCGAGGCTGCGTCAGTCGTTGGCGGTCAGCGCGCCCAGCAGGTCGGCGAAGCGCTCGCGGGCTTTCTCGCGCCGGGCAGGCAGGTATTCGCTGGGAATTTCGCCGACCGGAGCGCGGTACTCGTGCAGGATGCGCCGGGCGACCGTCTGGCGATGGACCTCGTCGGGACCGTCGTAGATGCGGGCGGCGCGCGCGTAGCGGTACATCTGCTCGAGCGGCAGGTCGGTCGAGTAGCCGAGCGAGCCGTGCAGCTGCAGGGCCCGGTCGATCACGTCGTGCAGGACCCGGGCGCCGTAGAACTTGATCAGCGCCACGTCGACCATCGCGGCGCGCGCTCCCTGCGTATCCATCACCCAGGCCGCGTGCAGGGTCATCAGGCGGGCGGCCTGCATCTCGGCGGCGCTGTCGGCGATCCAGTTCTGCACGGTCTGCTTGTCGGCCAGCACCGAGCCGTGCGCGCGCCGGTAGGTGGCGCGCTCGCACATCATGTCGAAGGCCCGCCGCGCGACCCCCAGCCAGCGCATGCAGTGGTGGATGCGCCCGGGGCCGAGCCGCTGCTGGGCCAGCGCGAAGCCCTGGCCCTCGAGACCCAGCAGCGCCTCGGCGGGGACGCGGACGGCGTTGTAGAGGATTTCCGAGTGCCCGCCGTAGTTGCCGAACTGCTCCCACGGGTGCTCCATCGTGGGCACGTCGCGGACGATTTCCACGCCGGGCGTATCGACCGGCACGATGAACATCGAAGCCCGCTTGGAGGCGCGCGCGTCGGGGTCGGTGACGGCCATCACGATCAGAAAGTCGGCGATCGAGCCGTTCGAGGAGAACCACTTGTGCCCGTCGATCACCCACTCGTCGCCGTCGGGGACGGCGCGCGTCTTCAGCTGGGTCGGGTCCGATCCCGGCGTGTGCGGCTCGGTCATGCTGAATGCGCTGCGCAGATCGCCGGCGAGCAGCGGATGCAGCCAATGCTCCTTCTGTTCGGGCGTGCCCGCGAGCGCGAGGATCTCGGAGTTGCCCGAGTCCGGCGCGGCGTTTCCGAAGGCCAGCGGCGCGAGCGGCGAGGTGCCAAGGATCTCGTGCATCAGCCCGAGCTTGACCTCGCCCATGCCCTGACCGCCCAGCTCGGGCGGGAGGTGTGTAGCCCACAGGTTGCGCGCCCTGACCTCGGCCTGCAGCGGCGCGATCGCCTCGCGCAGCCCGTCCGGACCGAGCTCCTGCCAGATGCTCTCGAGCGGCCAGACGTCACGGCGAACGAACTCCGCCATCCAGTCGAGCTGCTCCTGATACTCCGCGTCGGTGGAGAAGTCCCAGGACATTGGGGCCTCCTTTCAGTCGGGCCAGGCGACAGTCATGTAAGACCCCGTCATGCTACACGGCGGTACGGTTTTCGCGATGTGGGCACAGCGCGCGATCCGGTCGCGACGGTCTGGGAGAGGCGGCGAGCTGAGTCCCGTTAGCCGCTCGAGGCAGCGCGCTGAGCCTTGGCTCGGTCGCGCCGGCGCCGCCCGATTGCCGCGACCACGCCGAGCACCGCCAGCACGAGGAAGAAGCCGAGCAGGACCCCGGGCGCGATCCCGAGCCCGCCGAAGGGCAGCGAGATCAGCTCGACCAGGCCGAGCCCGATCGCGAGCAGCACGAGGATCAGCAGCACGATCACCAGGATCCCGCGCAGGCGCGCGAGGATGCCGGCGGAGGAGGGGGGGACGAGCAGCCCCATCGCGCGCAGCGCGAACATCTGGCGCCCGGTGGGCGGCGCCTGGCCGAGGCGCTCGACCGCGTCCTTGAGGTCGCCCGCGCGACGTTCGGCCAGCGCGAGCGACGCGTCGGCCATGCGCCGCAGCTGCATCCGTTCCTGGGGCCGCGCGGCCGCGATCGCCCGCTGGAAGTAGTTGCGCGCCTTGTCGGCCTCGAAGCGCTCCGACGCACGTGCCCCAAGGATCGCGAGCGCCGCCGCCTTGTACTTGGTCTCGGCTTCGAGCTCCTCGTCGGAGCGCTGCTCGAGCTGCTGCATGGCAGCCAGCGCGCCACGCTGCTCGATCCGGACCTGTCGTTGCTTGGGGGCCATCGCGCGGCCATTCTACGGCGTTGCACCCGTTATGCTCGACGGCGTGTGGCAACCGGACAAGCGAGTGCCGCGACTTGTGTGCGCGTTGGCGGCGGCTTTGGCGCTGATCGCCTACGCCGGCGTGCCGGCTGCGCTGGCCGCGGGCGCGAGCGGCGAAAACGCGTTCAACGAACTCGCTCGCGGGGGCGCCGAAGAAGAAGAAACGACCACCAAAACCACCAGCTCGACGAGCGGGTCCTCTTCATCGAGCACCAGCTCGGGTACGAGCACCGGCACCATCCTGCTGCTCGGCGTGGGCGCCGCGGTGCTGTTGATCGGCGGGATCGCCTTCGCGATCATGCGCGACGCACGGAGCGTCGCACCGGTTGGCGACGGACCCGTGTCGGGGCGCCCCGCCCGTGACCCCGCCGTGACGATGCGCAAGCGCCGCGCGAAAGCGAAGGCCGCTCGCGCCCAGCGCAAGCGGAATCGCTGACCGCGGGGCATGGCGAGGGCCGCCGCGGTGGCCGGGGAGGCATCCCGCGCCAGCGGATCTTGCTGCCGCCGTCGCCGTCTGAGCCCTCCGCCTGGTCGGAGTCGTCGGCGTCGCCGCTGGCCTGCATGTTCATCGCATGGTCTTCCCGAAACGGGATCCACAGCATCAGCCCGGCGATTGGAAGCTTGATCAGGCCCAAGAGGATGATCACGATCCAGATCGACATGGCCCGACCGATGCTACTACTGGCGGATGCCGACGGCCAGTGACCGTAAAGGGCTCGACGGGCTGGCCGCGCAGCTCGAGCGCTGCCGGCGCTGTCCACGCCTGGTCGCCTGGCGCGAGCAGGCCGCGCGCGAGCCGAAAGCCGCGTTCGCCGGCGAGCGTTACTGGGCCAGGCCGCTGCCCGGGTTCGGCGACCCTGGAGCGCGGCTGCTCGTGTACGGACTGGCCCCGGCGGCACATGGCGCAAACCGCACGGGACGGATGTTCACGGGCGACCGCTCGGGCGACTTCCTGTACGCCGCGCTGTGGCGCGCAGGGCTCGCCAGCCAGCCTGACGCAAGGGCGTGTGGGGATGGCCTGCGCCTGCGCGACGCGTGGGTGAGCGCGGCCGTCCGCTGCGCTCCGCCGCAGAACAGGCCGACACCCCGCGAGCGTGACACCTGTCTGCCGTGGAGCGTGCGCGAGCTCGAGCTGCTGGCGCACGTGCGCGTGATCGTCTGTCTGGGTGCGTTTGCCTGGGATGCGGCGCTGCGCCTGGACGGCGCAGTGGCCGCCGGCGGGGATCTGACGCGCGCGGCCCTGCCAAAGCCACGTCCGCGCTTTGCCCACGGAGCCGAGCACCACGGCGCCCGCATGACGCTGCTGGGCAGCTACCACCCGAGCCAGCAGAATACGTTTACGGGCCGCCTGACCGAGCCGATGCTCGACGCGGTGCTGGCGCGGGCCAAAGCGTTGACGGTCGCCTCGGCAACCGGTGGGCCAAGGAGTTGACGGCCGCTCAGGCGACCGGCGTACCGTTGGCGCTGAGCTGCACGTCGATGTTGCCGCGCGTGGCGTTCGAATAGGGGCACACCTCGTGCGCAGCGCGGACGAGCTCGACCGCTTGGTCCGGGTCGGCGATCCCTGGCATCGTTACGGCGAGTTTGACACCGAGCACGAAGCCGCCGTTGCCGTCGGGTGACAGCGAGACCTCGGAGTCGATCGCAACATCGCCCGGCTCGGCCTTGGCGCGGCGTGCCACCACGCCGAGGGCGCTCTCGAAACAGGCTGCATACCCGACCGCGAAGAGCTCCTCGGGGTTGGTGCCTCCGCCGGATCCACCGAGATCCGAAGGAATGCGCAGATCGACCTCGAGCTCGCCGTCGCTG
Source organism: uncultured Solirubrobacterales bacterium (assembly GCA_963713895.1). Lineage (GTDB taxonomy): Bacteria > Actinomycetota > Thermoleophilia > Solirubrobacterales > Solirubrobacteraceae > Palsa-744. The sequence continues at coordinate 1,663,512 of OY970210.1, forward strand.
GTGGCGCCGTGACCTTCGGCGCGGCCGCCGGTGACGTGGGCCTTGGCTGTGTACAGCGTGTTAGCCATCGCGAGCTCCTTCGCGGTTGCTGGAAGGGCCTCGCATGCTAGAGAGCTTGAGTCGGCTCATCCGATCTGGTTTGACCACGCCCCGATGGTGCCAGCCGCGACGGCCGACCTCGACCGGATTCGGGGGGCGCGTCGGCACGGGCCTGGCAGCGCCATTCCGCTGTGGTTTACATAACATAGATTATCGAGCGTAACTGGGAGTACTCAACCTGGTCATAATGCAGCCCCCGGCCGGCGAGCACGTTCCAGGGACGAGCGAACGTCCGGGTGATCGGAGTCGTTATGAGCGAAAGAGACGCCGTGAGGACCGGAGCGCTGCGGCAGCGCGCGGCCAGACTAATCGTGTTCACGCTCCTGGCAGCCGTCCTGCTCGGGGTCAGCGCGTACGCGGAATCGCCAAAGCCGGTCAAGGTCACGCGCTGCGGCTATGCAAACGCCACCTATGGCAGGAGTGCGCTGTACCCCTGGCACATGTCGTGCGCCGCGGCTCACAAAGTGGTTACAGCGAGCGACAATCCTCACGCCCACGTGATCAATTTCGGGCCGGGCTGGGATGGCGGCGCCGTGCGCATAAACGGCCGTTACTGGGTGTGCACAGGCCAAATGGGCTACTACAACTGCGGCTATCCGTACCGGCCGCGGAAGGTTGACGGGGAGCAGGGCTACAAGGGGCCATTCACCGAGGACGTGGAGTACCGGACGTGCTCCGTGGTCGCGCCCGCGGGCTCGGGGTGCACCAAGACGGTCGAATTCAGTCAGCCCAGGAGCTGACGGCCCCCGCGCCCACGCACAGCGGTCCCGGGCACGCCGCTTGAGACAGCCGGCCGCGCCCGGCTACGCAATGCTCCGCGCGAGCTGCAGCTAACGAACAGTCCGACCGGGCTCGAGCAAGCTCCCCCACTCCCCTGGTCGCTGTCGGGCCGTCCCTGTCGTCATCTACCGTGAGGTAGATGCCACGCCAAGCCGACGCCCGCAGCTGCGGACGCGTCTTCGATGAGGTCGCTGAGGACTATGACCGTCATCGCCCGACCTACCCGGACGTACTCGTCGACCGTGCGTGCGAGGGCATCGGCCCCGGCGCCGCGGTGCTCGAGATCGGCTGCGGCACGGGACAGCTAACCCGCAGCCTGCTCGCCCGCGGGCTGCGGGTGACGGCGGTGGAGCCGGGCCAGCAACTGATCGCGCGGGGTCGCGATCGGTTGAACGGCGCCGGCGATGTGGAGTTCGTCAACGCGCGCCTGGAGGACGCCTCGCTGCCGCGTGCCCAGTACTCGGCAGTGTTCTCGGCGTCGGCGATCCATTGGATCGATCCGGATGTGAGCTGGCGCAAGGCGGCCGACACGCTGGTGGACGGCGGGAGCCTTGCTCTGGTCTCGTTCTTCGGGCTCGACGATCCCCGCGGTGCCGACGATCAGCAGGCGCTGCGTGACGTCATGACGACGGTCGCGCCCGAGCTTGCCACCGATTGGCCTACCTACCGCGACCTCTCCGGCACCCTCGCCGGCGTTGCGGCCCGGCGCGAGAACCTCTCGGAGGTGTGGGCGTGGCTGGGCGGCTATGAGATCGCCTGCGGGTATGCAGCACACCTCTTTGATGACACGCAGGTCGTCGCAGTGCCGACGCAGCTGGAGCACACCGCTGACGAGCTCAGCGCTCTGCTGGGCACCATGTCGTTCTGGGCAAGACTGTCACCCCGACAGCGCGACGCTCTCGTAGCCGAAACCCAATCCTTCCACCGACGGCTCGGACGGCCGATCCGCTCGAGCACAGTCGCCTGTCTGGCAGTGGCACGGCGCCAGCCCCGCACCTAATCAGCTCGCGATTCGAGCCACTGAGGACGCTACACGCCGCTCGCCCTACGCCCGGCCGTAGCGCACGTAGACCACGCGCGAGCCACGCACCGCCCCACCCTCGATCATACGCAAACTATTTGCGTATGATTGTTCGATGGAGCGCACCGCGATCGTGTACGTGCCGGCCGTCGAAGTCGGCCCGCTCGCCAGCGAGGATACCGTCGCAGATGGGCACGAGCTGCAGATCGTCGCCGTGGTGCACGACCGCGGCCGGGCGCGCAGCGGCCTGGCCGAGGCGCTCGAGCGGCTCGCCGCCGGAGAGGCCACCACTCTGCTGACAGCCCGCCTCGGCACGCTGGCGGGCTCGCTGCGCGAGCTCGTGGCCCTGCTCGACTGGCTGGGGGCCGGCGAGCTCGATCTGGTGGCGCTCGACGTGGGCCTGGATACGGGCTCGCGCTCAGGCAGGCGCACCGTGGGTCTGCTGCGCGAGATCGCCGGCTGGGAGCGAGCGCCCGGGCCGGCCGGAGCGCCGCGGGGCAGGCCAGGGCTGGCAGCTCACGCGCCTCGGCTGAGCGAGCGGATCGCGGCGCTGCACGCGCGCGGACTCAGCCTGCAGGCGATCGCCGACCGGCTAAATGCCGAGGACGTACCGACTCCCCGTGGCGGCGCGCTGTGGCGCCCATCGAGCGTCCAGGCGGCGCTCGGCTATCGCCGGCCGCGCCCGCCCGTGCCGGGCGCTCCGCCTCTCCCACCCCCTCGAGCTGCCGGTCCACGAGCTGCCGGTCCAAAGGGGCCGCGTCCGCCAGGTCGCGGCCGGCCGCGTCCATGACCGGGGTGATCGAGCAGCTCGGGGTACTTGGCGTGTTCCTGCTGATGATTCCGGAGAGCGCCTGCATTCCGATCCCGAGCGAGGTCACCCTGCTGTTCTCCGGCTTTGCGGTCCACCAGGGCTGGATGAGCTTTCCGCTGGCCGTGTTCGCCGCGACGGCCGGCAACGTGCTCGGCTCGCTGCTGGCCTACGCGCTCGGCGCGAGCCACTTGCTCGAGCGCCTTCCGTTTGCCGGCGCACCGCTGCGCGGCGGCGAGCGCCTGCTCGACCGCCACGGCGTGCGCGCCGTGTTCATCGCCAGGCTGCTGCCGCTCGTGCGCACGTTCGTCTCGGTCCCAGCTGGCGCGCAGCGAGTGCCGATGATCCCGTTCATCGCGCTCACCAGCGCCGGCTGCGCGCTGTGGGCCGCGCTGTTCGTGTGTGCCGGGCTGCTGGCGGGCGCCGCGTGGGCGACGATCGACTCGGTGGTGGGACGCGCGCTGCTCGTGGCCGGTGTGCTGCTGGTGGCGCTCTGCGCCGTGCGCAGACGGCCCCGCGATTAGCGGCTTTGGGCCGCCGCCGGGCTGTGGATGCTGGCGAATGCGGACGATGCGGAGCGGGCGCTCTACTCCGAGCGAGCTCTCTATATGTTCCGCGCGTGGCGATCGAGGCCGGTTCGTGAGCGACAACACGGAGGTGAGCCGGCGCGAGGCATCGCTGGCGACGGTGGCGCGCGAGTGGACGCGTATCGGCGTCACCGGCTTCGGCGGCCCGCCGGCGCACATCGCGCTCCTGCGCGAGCTGGTGGTGGAGCGCATGCGCTTGATGAGCGCGCATGAATTCCAGGACGCGAACGCGGCGTGCGGCCTGCTGCCCGGGCCGGCTTCGACGCAGCTGTCGATCTTCTGCGCCTATCGCGCGGCCGGCCCCGCCGGCGCGGTCGTGGGCGGGCTCGGGTTCGTCGTGCCCGCGGTCGTGATGATCCTCGCGCTGTCGGTGCTGTTCCTCGCGAGCTCGCCACCGCTGTGGGTCCGGGGCGCGGGCGCCGGCGCCGGCGCGGCGGTCGCAGCCGTCGCCGTCCAGGCCGCGCGCGGGCTGATCGGCCCGAGCGTGGCGCACGTCAGGCATAACCGCAGTCGCGTGGTGCGGTGGTCCGTATATCTGGGTGTCGGAATCGTCGCGGCCGCGCTGGTCGGCGCCTACCTCGTGCTCGCCCTGATCGCGTGCGGGCTCGCCGAGCTGCTGGTGCAGCGCGGCATTTGGAGAGGAGCGCGCGGCGGCGCCCGGTCGCTGGGTGCGCTGGCGGGCGCGCCGCTGTCGAGCGGCGGCATCGGCGCGCTCGCCTGGACGGCTTTCAAGGTCGGGGCGCTGGCGTTCGGAGGCGGGTTCGTGATCGTTCCGCTGATGCAGAGCGACGCGGTGCACGTGTACCACTGGATGACGAACGCGCAGTTCTTGAACGCCGTGGCGCTCGGCCAGGTCACGCCGGGGCCCGTGGTCGCGACGGTCGCCGCGGTCGGGTACGCGGCGCACGGCCTGGGCGGCGGATTGCTGGCCGCGCTGGTCGCGTTCGCGCCGTCGTTCGCGTTCGTGCTGCTGGGCGGTCGAAGGTTCCGTCAGCTGCGCGAGAACCGGCGAGCGCGCGCGTTCCTCGACGGCGCCGGCCCGGCCGCGATCGGCGCGATCATCGGCGCGGCGATCACGCTCGGTGCGGCGCTGCAGGAGGGCTGGCAGTTCGCGATCCTCGCCGCCGCGTTCGTCGTGTTGCTGGTGCTCGGGCGCGGCGTGGTCCAAACGCTGCTCGGAGCCGCGACGCTCGGAGTGATTGCGGCGTTCGCCGGCGCGCCCCTGCCGTGAGTGGGCGCGCGCCCCACCCCCTACCCGGCCTGGTCGCCGAGCTCGACGACGAACGGGATGCCGGTGTCGAACCAGTAGCGGTGCAGGTCTTCGATCTTGGCTCGGCTCGGCAGTCCGCGCAGGTGCAGGTCGCACTCGCCGTAGTCGAACCAGGTGACGGTGCCGCACAGGGCCGCTCGCGCCGCGGCCAGCTCGTCGGGCTCGTGCAGCTCGCGCGCGGTGCCCGCGAAGGTGCCCCCGGGCAGGCGCAGCTGTACGCGCGGGTCGGCTCTGATGTTCCGGACCCAGGCCGCGACGTGGGTCGGACGCTCGAGCGCGACGGTCGGCGGGCGCAGCATCATCAGATATGCGCGGTTGGCCCGGCGGATCACGCGCACGCATTTGCGCCGGCGCTTGCCGGTCCTGCGCCCGGTGGTCGTGAGGATGCCGTAGCCGGCCGGCGGGCGCAGCATGAAGAACGGCAGCATCGCGGCGCTCAAGATGCGTCCGTCCCGCGACGAGCGGATCGTGCGCGCGTGCTCGTCGACATGTTCGGCGGCGGTCTCGCGCAGCTGGGCGGCGCGCACGTCGCGGTCGTGGTCAACGTCGCGGTCGTGGTAAACGTCGTGGTCGTGGTCGTGGTCGGGTTGCGCCGGGATCGTGTTGGTGGCCTGGGTCATCTCGGTGTCCTCCCTGGGGCTCGTCGATCGATGGTCGGTGTCGTTGGTCGATGGCTGAGGGCCGTGAGCTTGCGTGCCACGGGCCTTATGCGCCGGGAGATCGCAGAACGTCCCGGGCCTCACTCGCCATCTGCGATCCTCTTCTTGAACATCCTCTAAGACATCGTACTATACGTTGTATAAGGACGGTAAGTAGACCCTTCAGAGAACCGTAAGTAGAGCCAGAACCGTAAGTAGACCCGTCAGCAAGAGATGGCGACCAGCACCGAGACCGACACCCATCGCACGAGGCTGCTGCGCGCGGCCCAGGCGCTGCTGCGGGAGCGCGACTACGGCAACATCACCGCGCGCGACCTGGTGGCCGCGTCGAACACGAACCTCGGCTCGATCGGCTATCACTTCGGCTCCAAGGAAGCGCTGCTGAACGAGGCGATCGGGCTGGCGCTGGAGGAATGGGCGGACACGATCGGGCGCGCGATCGGCGGCGATGCCGGCGGCGGCCTGCGCGAGCTGATGATGAACTCGCTCGGAGTGGTGCTCGACCACTACGACACGATCCGTCCCTACTACCAGGCGTTCATCGAGGCACTGGCGCGAAGCGCGCGCTCGCCCGAGCTTCGCGAGCGGCTCGCCGCGCATTACAACCGCCAGCGCGACCGCATCGCCGGCTGGCTGCTCGACGCGCTCGACGGCGCGCTCGAGCCGGGCGCGGCCCGCCATATCGCCTCATTGATGCTTGCGACGGCCGACGGGATGCTGATCCAGTCGTTCATCGAGCCCGAGCAGGTGCCGAGCAGCGGCGAGCTGCTCGCGGCGATGGCTACGGCCGCGGGCGCCGCCGGCGGCCCGCCGGCGCCGCTGCGCGCCTGAGTCTCTCCATGCGTCCACAGGTCCGGGCAACGGCCTGACCGTGAGATACCCTCTCTGACATGAGGCGCGTGCTGGCGGTCGCATGTCTGATCGCCGTTGCCGCCGTCGCGGCGGTGCTGCTGACACGCGGCGGCGGCGTCGAAGGTCTCTTGGAAGGACGCGCGGCGAGCGCCTCGGCGTCGGCGAGCTCGCTCGCGCCAACACGCCTGGTGGCGCTTCCACAACGCACGCTCGCCAACGGCACGGATCCGCTGACGGTGACGCTGTCGGCGCCGGTCTCCCCCACCTCGCCGTCACCGACATTGATTCCCGGCGTGGCGGGCGCCTGGCACGTGGTCGGCGACTCCGACGTGTTCACGCCCGTGTCGACGCTGCTGCCGTGCTCGAGCTACACGCTGATCGTGTGGGCGCGGACGGACTCCAGCGGCTATGCCCAGCTGGGGCGCAAACAGGCGATCCACCTGAACGTCCCCTGTCCGCCGGCCGCCGGCCTGCAGCAGGCGCTGGCGCGCCTCGGCTACCTCGGGGCGACGTTCCGGCCGCTGTATGACGTGCACTACCGGTCGGGGCCCGAGACGCGCACCGAAGCGGCGCTGCACGCCTACCACCCCCCGCACGGCAGGCTCGCGCCCGACCCGTCCGACGCCCCGCCTGCGCAGCTCGGCCGGCTCGACCCGACGACGACGGGCGCGCTCAAGGTCTTCCAGGAGGACAACGGGCTGGAAGCGACCGGCGAACCCAATCGCATCACGTGGCTGACGCTGCTGTATGACCTGACGGTCGACAAACGGGACTCGCAGCCCTACACGTGGGTGACCGTCACCGAGTCGCTGCCAGAGACGCTGTTCCTGCACCGCGGCCATCACGTGGCGTTCACCACCCCCGTCAACACCGGCGTGCCGGGAGCGGAAACGGCGCAGGGAGTCTTCCCGATCTACGCCCGCTACGTGTCGACGACCATGGCCGGAGAAGACGTTGACGGCACCAAATACGACGTGCCGGACGTGCCCTGGGTGAACTACTTCAACGGCGGCGACGCCGTGCACGGGTATCCGCGCGAATCCTACGGCTTTCCGCAGTCCAACGGCTGCGTGGAGCTGCCGATCGAAGCGGCGCACACCGTGTTCGGGATGCTGCAGATCGGCGACCTCGTCGAAGTCGTCGGCTAGCCGGCGAGGCCAGCGGGCGCGATCGGGTCAGCCGTCGCCCGCCGGCTGAGGCGGAGCGGGTTCCACGGGCTGCGGCGGGACGGGCTCGGCGCTCGCGGCGAGGTGGGCGCCGAGCGCTCCGAGCGCGCCCGCCAGCAGCACGGCCAGCGCCCAGCCCGGTCCGGAGCGCTCGCGGCCGAGCGCCTCGTCGAGCGACAGGCTGCCGGGCCCGGCGTCGGCGAGGGCGAGCACGGCGGCGATCAGGACGACGTTGTACTCGTAGCCGCCGTTGGTCAACCAGGGCCCGTTCTTCGCGTGGACCCGGTGGATCGCGGTCAGCATCGTGGAGGTCAGCACCGACTCCGCGAGCGGTGTCGCCAGCCCGGCCGCGAGCAGCGCTCCGCCGCCGGCCTCGGCGGCGCCCGCGGCGATCGCGTTGCGCCGCCCTGGGCGCAGGCCGAGCGCCTCGAAGCCCTGGGCGGTCGCGTCGAGGCCGTTGCCGCCGAACCAGCCGAACAGCTTCTGGGTGCCGTGGCCGACGAAGAACCCGCCGACCGCGATGCGCAACAGCGTTCGTCCAAATCTCATGCTCGTTCGTCCTTTCCTTTTGTGTACGACTGTAGGCGCTACGGCGCCGCCGGGACGACCACGAGCGGACCGTCGGCCGCCAGCTGGTCGGTCTCGAAGGCCGGCTCTGACAGCCGCTCTACCCGGGTGCTCAGCTCAAAGGCCGACTGGCCGTACCACTCAACGCGCATGCTGCTCCTCTCTGGTCGTGACTCGCGCGAGCCGGCCGTCTTGTGCGACCTGGTGCTCGCCCGGGGGTTCGGCGTGCTGAAACTTGCCGCCGCGCAGCAGCGAGGCGCCGGCCGCGACCAGGCAGGCGAGGATCGCGAACGCGAACGCCTCGTGGAGGCCCGCGCGAAACGGCGCCGAGATCAGCTGCGGGAAGTACGAGCGGCCGGTGAGCGCGGCACGGCTGGCGGCCGAGAGCGAGGCGAGCACGTGCGGCCCGACGAGGTGTTCGACCGGGTTGTAGCCGAGGAAGGCGGCGAACAGGACCGACACCGGAGGGGTGTGCGCGGCGCCGCTGGCCGCGGCGGCCGACACGCCGTGGGCCTGCAGTCCCGACGACAGCGTGTGCGGCAGGTTCGCGGCCAGCCCGATGATCATCAGCGTGAAGAAGATGCCGATCGAGAGCACCTGCGCGGAGTTCTGGAAGGTCTGGTTCATGCCGCCGCCGGCGCCCCGGTCCTGCGGCGGCAGGCTGTTCATCACGGCGGCGCGGTTCGGCGAGGCGAACATGCCCATCGAGACGCCGATCATCGCCAGTATGAGCGCGAACAGCGGGAAGGAGAAGTCGATCGGCAGCAGCGCGAGCAGGAAGAAGCTGAGGGCCGAGCCGAGCATCCCGCCCGTCGCGAACCAGCGGGCTCCGAAGCGGTCTGACAGATAGCCGGAGGTCGGGCCGGCGACGAGCATGCCGAGCGTGAGCGGGAGCATGTAGATGCCGGCCCGCAGCGGCGTGTCGACGAAGTTGACGCCGTGCAGGGGCAGCCAGATGCCCTGCAGCCAGATGATCAGCATGAACATCAGCCCACCGCGGGCGACCGCGGATAGGAACGTCGAGAGCGTCCCGAACGTGAATGCACGGATACGAAACAGGGGTAGGCGGAACATCGGCTCCTTTGCTCGGCGCTCGATCACCGCGAACGCGAGCAGGAACGCTACGCCGGCCCCCATCAGCGTGAGCACGCGCGGGCTGGTCCAGCCCGTGGCATGGCCGCCGTAGGGCCGGATGCCGTAGGTGACCGACACCATGATCAGGACCAGGCCGAGCGCGAACGTGATGTTGCCCCACCAGTCCACGCGTGCGCGTTTGGGCGTGCTGCGCTCCTCGAGCTTCAGATACGCCCAGACCGTGCCGAGCAGCCCGACCGGTACGGAGATCAGGAACACGAGGCGCCAGTCGATCGGCGCCAGCAGACCACCGAGCACGAGGCCCACGAACATTCCGCTGACGCCGACGATGTTGTTGATGCCGAGCGCCATGCCGCGCTGGTTGGCGGGGAAGGCGTCGGTGATGATCGCCGCTGCGTTGGCGAGCAGGAACGCGGCGCCGATGCCCTGCACGATGCGAAAGACGATCAGATACGTCGCCCCGGCTCGCCCGGTCATCCAGTTGACGGTCAGTATCAGCGAGGCGACCGTGTAGATGACGAAGCCGAGGTTGTACATCTTCACGCGGCCGTACATGTCGCCGAGACGCCCGAGGCTCACGATCAGAACGCTTGTTACGACGAGGAAGCCGAGGATCATCCACAGCAGGTAGAAGCTGTTGGCCGGGACGAGCGGATCGAGGTGGATGCCGCGAAAGATGTCGGGCATCGCGATCAGCGTGATCGAGGCGTCGAGCGTCGCCAGCAGCACCCCCAGGGTGACGTTCGACAGCGCGATCCACTTGTAGCGATCCGAGCCTCCGGGCTCTTGCGCGTGCACCCGCCCGTTCGTGTTCGCTCGCGTCTGCACTGCGCTGGCCACTCGAACATATATACAGGAAAACTGAACAGTTCCCCTGTAGATCTGCGAAGATTGCTGATGATGATGGGAACGGCGGTCAACACAACGCTGCTGGCGAGCGAGCTGCGCGTGGTGCTCGGCCAGCTGATGCGCCGGCTGCGTGCCGAGCATCGCTTCTCGCTTTCGCAGGGAGCAGTGCTCGGCCGGCTGGATCGCGAAGGGACGCTGAGCATCGGCGACATGGCCACGGCGGAGCGCGTGCGCCCGCAGTCGATGACCCAGACGGTGAGCGACCTCGAGGCCGAAGGCCTGATCGAGCGTCACGCCGACCCTGCCGACGGGCGACGCACGCTGCTGGCACTGACCGACGACGGGCGCAGGATTCTCGGCGAGGACCGGCGCCAGCGCGAGGGCTGGCTGGCGCGCGCGATCGCGGACGACCTATCGCCACACGAGCAGCAGGTGCTGATGGAGGCCGTGACGCTGTTGCGGCGGCTGGCGGAGAGCTGACTGCTTGCGCCGGCGATCGTTCGCCGTGCCGTGGCCTGCAGCGTGAGCCACCTGGGCCGCCGGCGGCAAGCAGCGAAGCCAGCCGGCTCAGGTCCTATCCCGAAGGGGCCTTAGAACAGAGACTGCTGGCGCGCGGCCTTCTCGCGTCGGGGTTGACCGGCCGCCGGTCTTGGATCGGTAGCCGGTGGGGGCTGCCAGCGTTGGGTCTCGGCGCGTGCGCGCGCGAAGCGCTTCGTGCGCGGCGCCCGAGCGTTGCGCACGAGACCAGCGAGGCGCTCGCGTTCCTCGCGTGGCGCGTAGGCACCGCGGCGGTAGAGCTGTTCGTAGCGCGACACGAGGTCGGGTCGCTGGTCTTGCAGCCAGCCCATGAACACCTCGCGCACCTCGCCGCGCAGATGCAGCGCGACCCCGCCGATGCTCGTGGCGCCCGCACGCGTGGCCTGCTCGAGCAGCGGCTCGATCTGGTGAGGCGCGTCATTGATGCCCGGCATCAGCGGCGCGATCAGCACACCCGTGGGGATCCCGGCGCGATTCAGCTCGGCGACGGCCTCCAGACGGGCGCGTGGGTTGGGCGTATGCGGCTCGGTCGCGCGCCATGCCTTCTCGTCGAGCGTCGGGATCGACAGGCAGGCGCTGAACTGCGTGCGTTGAGCGAGTTCGCGCATCAGCTCGATATCGCGCAGCAACAGCGGCGACTTGGTGAGCACCGAGCACGGGTTGCCCGCTCCGCCGGCCGCGTCGCGCATCGCTTCCCAGATGCCGACCATCAATCGGTAGCGTCCCTCGACCCACTGGTACGGATCGGTGTTCGTGCCGAGCGCGACGTGCTCTCCTGCCCACGACGGCCGCGCGAGCTCAGCGCGCAGCACCTCCGGCGCGTTGACCTTGACGACGATCTCGCGCTCGAAGTCGCGGCCGGCGTCGAAGCCGAGGTAGGTGTGCGTTGGGCGAGCGAAGCAGTTGTGGCTTACGACACCGTTCGCGATGAAGTCGCCCGTGCCGGTCGTGATGTCGAAAAGACGCATCTCACTGCCGAGTCGCTCGATCGCCACGACTTTTAGCCTGGCGCTCGTCTTCACGGCCCGCCCGGTGATCGAGCGCTTACGCGCTATCGCCGGATCTGTGGTGTGAAAAAAGCGTAAGTTCTCCGACAGACCGCCCCGTACGCGGACGGAGAGCAGCCCGTTTGGCAATCGCCGGTCCTCGAGCGCGACGTCGAAACCGAACTCGCGTAGAGAGGTCTCTGTCCAGCTGATGATCTCCGGATCGGTGTTTGTGATCCGTATGACTCCGCGAGGGTTGCAGGAGCCCTCGGCGTCGAAGATCCCAGCCAGGAAGCCCTTGCGCCACTCACCGGCCGCAGCATCTGGCCACGCGATTATCTCGCGAACCTGATCCACCGCGGCTCTAGCCGAGGCCCGAATTGCACGAATCGCTCGGTGCGTATCTGTGGCCGGTGCGAACGGAAACTCGCGTGTCGCAACACCAGCGGTGAATAGGTACTCACGCGCCCTATCCAGGGCCTCGCCGTCTGCGAGGGCCAGGCGGAAGCGATGGACATCGGCATGTTGGCGTCCTGCTCGGCTGTAGGAGTAGGAGCCCACGTGGCCGTCGCCCCTGACGAGTCCGCAGAGGTAACCTCGACGATAGTCGTCCGAACAGCTTGGCGGTGAAGCGAGAGCGCCGACGCCCATCAGCTCGCTGTTGAGAGTGAGGTGCGGGCGTTGCAGCGGCCCTTGCTCAGTGCCGACCACGTGCTTCCAGCCCCTGGTAGTGAGGAATCGGTGGTCAGCACTCGCAACCAGCTCCGTGCCGTCTTCGAGCGTTACGCGGTACGCCTGCTTGACGGTCAACCAATGCGCCAGAACCTGCGTCCGAGTGAATCTGCGATAGACGCCTTCTCGCACGGTCCCATAGAGCGTCTCGCCGACGCTGAGCTCAGACAGTGGCTTGATCCCCCCGTCCGCCATCAAGATGTGAGAATCCCCCGATAGGCAATAGGTACAGGCGTGGCTGCATCCCCGGTACGGGTTGATGGTCCACCGGAAGGGCATGCGCGAGGCGCCGGGGACGCGGTTCAGGACCGACCGTGCGCGGACCTCGTAGAAGCGGGTCTCGAGCGCCTCGGGAGCGTCGAAGCGGCGCACGACGGCCTCGTCGCGGTAGCCGGGCAGCCGCCGCTGCTCGTCCTCGGCGGATGCAAGATTGGACCAGCGCATCGAACGTATGTTCGCATATCTCGGGGACGGAACCATCGTCCCGACGAGGCGGGGTTTCATCCGACAAGCGCACGTGTCATCCGACGAAGCGCATGCGCGCGCACACGCGCACGCGCGTGGGCTCACGTTTCGAAGACCCGCTCGCGCCGAGCCGACGCCGGCCGCCGCGGCGGGTGCCTCTCCCCTGCAGCCCCCGCTACCTGCTCTGGCCGCTCGGGCGCACGAGGATCTCGTTCACCGCGACGTTGGGCGGCTGTCCGATCGCGTACAGGATCGCGGTGGCGATGTCCTCGGCTGCGAGCGGGGTGACGCCGGCGAAGCTCTTGGCCATCTGCTCGAGCACCTCGGGGCGATTGTGACCGGGCAGCTCGGTCGCGACGGCGCCGGGCTCGATCAAGGTGACGCGGACGCCGACCGGGACCATCTCCTGGCGCAGCGACTCCGAGAAGGCGCCGACGCCCCACTTCGTGAGGTTGTAGACGCCCGAGCCGAGGCGCGCGACCCGGCCCGCGACAGAGCTGACGTTGACGATGTGGCCCGCGCCCTGCTGGCGCATCAGCGGCAGGGCGGCGTGTGTGCAGTACAGGACGCCGAAGAGGTTGGCGTGGATCATGCGCCGCCACTCCTCGGTGGGCGCGTTCTCGATCGGGCCGAGCAGCATGACACCGGCGTTGTTGACGAGCACGTCGAGGCGGCCGAGGTCGTCCTGGGTGCGCTGGACGAACGCGCGCGCCTGCTCCTCCTCGCCGACGTCCGCGGTGACGGCGAGCGCGCGGCCGCCGTCGCCGGCTATCCGTTCGGCCAGGTCCTCGATGCGATCGGTGCGCCGGGCGGCGAGCGCGACTGCGGCGCCCGCGCGGGCGCAGGCGAGCGCTGTCGCCTCGCCGATGCCGGACGAGGCCCCGGTGATCGCGACGACCTGGCCCGACAGATCCGCGTCCATTCGCTGGAGCATACGGCCCGCTCGCTCCGATGACCGTGCCGATCGCCGGCGCACACGCGCACGCGGCCCCCCCGGACGGCCCCCCGGATCGCCGGCGCACGCGCGCGTGCACGCGCGGGCGCGGTCCCCCGCTTGAGCGGTTCGGCTCGCGCCACCGCACGCCTCGGCCGGCGCCGAGCGATCGTTTTCCGATCGGCGTAGAGCTACTCTTGCCCGACTCGCGGGTTTTATTTGGGCCCGAGAGCTGGCGGAGCGGCCAGAAAGCGGTTCCGAACCGGCGAAAATGCGGTTCCGTAGGTGGATACCGGGGTATCGATCGGCTGAGCCGCCGATCGGGCGCGTGGTCTGCACGTAAGCGTGCACATCCGCACAATGTCCAGGAAGCGCCGGCGAGGATCAGCGGCCGCGAGCACGAGCCGACAACAAGTGTGCCTCGGCAAGCAGGTAGCCGCGCACGCAGTGTCGAACGACACGCAGATCGAGCATCCGAAGCGAATAATTGACAAGACAACTACTTCGGCGTATAATTCCGACTGCAAGCATCGGATTAGAAGGACCGAACATGGCTGACACACTTGTAAAGACCACCAAAGCCCGCGCCCGGAGCGCCCGTGGCGGCATCGACAGGAGCGCCGAAGCCGTGGATGACGCGTTCATTCCCGAGTCCGTGGACCAGCTCCTGGCCCACTCGCGGCGCTACCCGCTGCTGACGCCGGCCCAGGAGATCGAACTGGCGCAGCGGATCGAGCGGGGGGACCTGCAGGCCAAGGAACTGCTGGTCAACTCGAACCTGCGCCTGGTGGCTTCCAACGCGCGGCGCTACCAGAACCAGGGGCTGCCGCTGGCGGACCTCGTGCAGGAGGGCATGCTCGGGCTGATCCGGGCCAGCGAGAAGTTCGACTGGCGCAAGGGCTTCAGGTTCTCGACGTACGCGACGCTGTGGATCAGGCAGGCGATTCAGCGCGGCCTGGAGAACTCCGGGCGCACGATCAGGCTGCCGGTGCACGTGGCGCAGCGCTCGCGCAAGGTCGGGCGGGTCGAGCGGGAGCTGTCGGTGCGGCTCGGGCGCGAGCCCACGATCGACGAGCTTGCGGCCGAGACCGGTCTCGAGATCGAGCAGATCGAGGAGGTGCGCCACCAGCGGGCGGCGCTCGTGAGCCTCGATCAGCAGGTCGGCGAGGACGGCGACACCGCGCTTGGCGATCTGCTGCCGTCGGACGTCGAGGCACCCGAGGAGACAGCTTGGGACAACGAGCGCGAGCGGATCGTGCATGCGGCGATCGCGCAGCTGCCCGACACCGAGCGGACCGTGCTGACGCTGCGCTTCGGCACGGGGCGCGAGGAGCCGCAGACGCTGACCGCGATCGGCAAGCGGCTCGGCTTCTCGGCCGAGCGCGCCTCACAGCTCGAGCAGCGGGCGCTGAAGAAGCTCGCGGAGTCGCCGGAGATGGCGGCGCTGCGCGAGGCCGCCTGACCGCCCGGCGGTCTCGCCGGCCTGTCGTAGCCTTTTCGCAGTAGCCGGTCCCGCCCCCCACCCCCGCCACGTGTGTGGGGCGCGGTGTCGCTGTGGTACACGGACGTCCGAGCGGGGCTTGCGCCGGGCGCCGTCATAGACTGGGTCGCTCCAATCTGCGAGGAGGCCGGCCGATGGCAGAGAAGTCACTGTGGGAGCGCACCGTCGAGCTGACGATCGCCGCCGGCGAACGGGTGCTGGCGCCGATCGAGCGGTTCATCGGGAAACGCTCGCTGGTGGGCGACGCCACGTTCTTCGACAACGAGCTGTTTCCCTGGATCGCCGAGGTCGAGGCGAACTGGACGACGATCCGCGACGAGCTCGAACGGGTGCTCGAGGATCGCGAGGCGCTGCCGAACTTCCAGGACATCTCCAAGGACCAGATCGAGATCACCGACGACGACGACTGGAAGACGTTCTTCCTGTACGGATACGGCTTCGAGGCCAAGCTCGGCGTCGAGATGTGCCCGCAGAGCGCGGCGCTGATGCGCCGGATCCCGGGTATGACGACCGCCATGTTCTCGATCCTCTCGCCGCACAAGCACATCCTCGACCACCGCGGCCCGTACAAGGGCGTGCTGCGCTACCACCTCGGTCTGATCGTGCCGCGCGACGCGGAGTCCTGCCGGATCCGCGTCGGTGACGACTTCCGCCATTGGCGGGAGGGCGAGAGCATGGTGTTCGACGACACCTTCAATCACGAGGTCTGGAACGACACCGACGAGATGCGTGTGGTGCTGTTCGTGGACGTGCTGCGCCCTCTCCCCTCGCCCGACTCGGCGATCAACCGGGCGATCGTCAAGGCGATCGGCTACTCGCCGTTCGTGCTCGACGCCAAGCACAACCAGGAGGCGTGGGAACGGCGCTACCGCGCGCGCAAGCAGGCCCAGGTGGCAGCGGCGGCGCAGGCGCCCGCCGCGTAGGCACGAGCGGTGTCGGCACGAGCGGCGTAGGCACAGGCGGCCGAGCCTGCGCGGCAGTCGCACGGCAGGCGCCGCAGGGTAGGCAGGTCGACGAGCCCCGCGGGCTCGCCGTTCCGGGGCATTTGTCACAAGTTCGTCCGCACAGCGCGGAAAAGCGGCGTTCGGGCAGCCCGAGTCCTTGACATGATCGCGCTGTGCCGACGCTGGAGCACGAGCCGATCAAGATCAGCTGGGAGATCATCCAGGAACGCGCGATCTCCGAAGGCAAGCAGGTCGGGCCGACGCCGTTCGGATACGAGCGCCAGGACGGCGTGCTGGTGCCCGACGACGACGAGCGACTGCTGGTGCAGCGCGCCTACGAACTGGCAGCGGGTCAGGGTGTCGCGGCGGCCACGCGCTACCTCGAGCGCTACGCGTCGGGCGCGCGCTTCTGGACCACCGCGACGGTGCGGCGCATGCTCGCCAAGCGCACCTACCTGGGCGAGGTGCGCACCGGCGCGATCGTCAACACGAACGCGCACGAGCCGCTCGTCGACCGCGCGACCTGGCGCGCCGCTCAGCACAAGCCCGGCGCATACACGCCGCCGTGCGAGTACCCGCTCAGCGGGGTGGCGCGCTGCGCGAGCTGCGGTCAGGCGATGGTCGCCGGCCCAAAGTCCTCGACGGGCCGCCGCATGTACCGCTGCGTGGGCGCCCAGACGCTGGCGAAGGCGCGCTGCCTGCGGCCCGCGAGCATCGTCGCCGACCGGCTCGAGGAGTACGTCCGCACACAGGCCCACGAGGTTGACGCTCGCCACCCTGACAGCGCCGATGCCCGCGCGGACGTGGACGCTGCGCTCGCAGGCTTCGGCGGGCGGCGCGTCATCAGGCGCGCGCCGACGCCACTGTCGTCGCTCGTCGTAGAGGTTGCGCCTGGTCGCGGCAGCCTCGCTCAGCGCGTATCCGTGCGCGTGCCCTGAGGTCCCGCGCATCGACACGTGACGGGCGTCGGCGCGCTTGCGGCGTCGCCCGCAAACGCCTGTCGGGCCGGGCCGCACGCCTGCGGCAGCGCCCCGTGCGGTCGTCGGGCCGTTGCTAGCGGGCCTTTTCGCCTTTTTCGACCTGGGCGCAGACTTTCTTCAGTCGCGCCTGCGTGGTCGGCGAGAGCGGCCGCGCCGTTTTGTGTTTCGCCGAGCAGATGCCGAGCAGCCCGAGCGCCGCGCCGCCGGGGTGGCGCCGCGCGTGCGCCGGCGGGCTCGGAGTGGTCGAGCCGGTCGTCCCCGGGCTCGTAGCATGCGGCGCCGGCGTGGCAGGGGTCGTCGTTGGCGGGTGAGCGCTCGAGGCGCCTGCGCTCGGCGCCGTCCTGGTCTGCGCGGTGGCCGGCGTGGTGGTGGTCGGGGTCGAGGTCGGCGTGCTCGCGGTCGTGGTCGGCGTCGCCGCGGCCGCGGGCGTCGTGGCCGGCGCGGCTGTCGTCGCCGCCTTGGGCGTGCTCGGCGTGCCGGCCGATTCGCTCGTGCCGCCGCAGCCCGCGAGCGCGACGGCGCCGAGCAACATCGCCGCCGCGTAGGCGCGAATAAACGCTCCCGCACCTAATGGTCTAAAGCGTGGCACCGGGGAAGGGTAGCGTCCTATTGGCCCAGGCGTTGAGGATCGTGAACTCCCCCGTCAGGATCAGCAGGCCGAGCGCGATCATGACCGCGCCGCCGGCGGCGATCACGAGCGCGAAATGGCGCTTGACGACGGCCAGCGCGTTCGTGGCGCGTTCGAACGCGAGCGCGATCACCAGGAACGGGATCGCCAGGCCGGCGGAGTAGAACGCCAGCAGCAGCGCGCCGTGCGCCGCCGAGTTCGAGACGGCGGCCTGCGTCAGGATCGCGCCGAGCGTGATGCTCGTGCACGGCGTCCACGCGATCGCGAACGCCGCGCCCGCCAGCAGCGGGCCCCCGCGGCCGGCCAGCCGCATCAGCCCGTCGGGATGCCACTCGAAGTTGAGCCGGTCGACGAACGGGGTCGCGAGGAACGCCACGCCCATCACGATGATCAGCACGCCCGCCACCTGCTCGAGCGTGTCGCGGTGCGCGTTCAGGCTCGAGCCGATCGCGGTCGCGCCGAGCCCCAGCAGGATGAAGATCAGCGAGAAGCTCGCGATGAACAGCAGGCTCGGCACGAGCACGCGCCGCCTGCGCGTGCCCTGTAGCTCTGCGGGGCTGACGCCCACGACCGTCGAGAGATAGCCGGGCACCAGCGGCAGCACGCACGGCGACAGGAACGACACGAAGCCCGCAGCCAGGGCCAGCGGAATGCCGACGCCGGTGGCGGCGTCCGCCGATGAGGCGACCGCGACGATCACGACGGGCCCGCCGTGCCCACGGCGGACGTGCCTGCGCCCGCCGTCGTGCCTGCGCCCGCCGTCGTGCCCGCCATGTCCCCCCCCGCGCGCAGCTCGGCGACTTCGCGCTCGAGTTGCGCGACCCGCGCCTCCAGCGCGGCCAGCGAAGCCGCGCCGGCGCTCCCACCCGGGCCGTCGCTCGCGTCCTGCACCGCCGCCCCACCCTCCCCAGGCTCACGTCCGTCGACCGCGACACGCGTCCCGGCCACGGCTCCGAGGCCGCTCGGCGGCGCGTGGTCCGCCGAGCCTGAATGGCTGGTGCTGGCGTGGTGGGCGGACCCGAGATCGCTCGCCGGGGCGTATACCGAGCCCGCGGGCGCCCGGTTCTCGTCCGCATCCGCGCTCAACAGCTGCTCATAACGCTCCTCCTTCTGACCTGGGCGCCGCGCGAGCCGCGCGGCGAGACCGCGCGCGATCAGGCGCTCGAGCGTGTCGTGCACGGCGTCCAGGCCGTCGAAGCCGTGCATGCGCTCGGCCCGCTGCTTGAGCTCGCCCGGCGTTTGCGCGCCGCGCAGCAGCAGCGCGCACAGCATTGCGTGTTCGTCGCCGCGCAGCGGCAGGGCCTCCGCCAGCAGATGCCGGTACTTCGCCGCGCGGCTGCCGCGTCCACTGGCCAGGCGCGCGTAGCCGCGGCGCTCGAGGCGGTGCAGCGCGTCGCGCAGGATCGCATCGTCGTAGCTCACGACCGGGTCGCGGTTGGTCGACTGGTTGCAGGCCAGCCGCAGGCTGTTGAGCGTCAGCGGATAGATGTCGGGCGTCGTCAGCTGCTTTTCCATCATGCAGCCGAGCACGCGCGCCTCTGCGGCCGAGAGGTCCATAACCACTTAACCCTACGACGCTACAGTCAGTCCGTGAGCAGCCAGCCCTTCGGCCAGGGACACGGCCGCGGCGGCGACGGTCGCCGGTCGCGCCAGCCGGAGCCCCGCCCGGAGGACATCCCCGACAAACCGGTGTCGCTGCGCCGGGTGGCCCGGCTGTTCGTCCCCTATCGCCTGCGCCTGAGCCTGCTGCTGGGGCTGATCGTGCTCGGAGCGGTGCTCAGCGTGGCCTCGCCGTTCCTGCTGCGCGAAGCCGTCGACAAGGGCATCATCGGCCACGACCTGCAGCTGCTCACATGGCTGGTCGCGGGCATGATCGCGCTGGCGATCATCAACGGCGTGATCGGCGTGGCGCAGACGTGGATCTCCAATCAGGTCGGCCAGCGCGTGATGCACGACCTGCGCGCGGCGGTGTTCGCACACCTGCAGCGCATGTCGCTGGCGTTCTTCACGCGCACGCGCTCGGGCGAGGTGCAGGCGCGCATCGCCTACGACATCGGCGGCATCGACAACGTCGTCACCAGCACCGCGACCTCGACCGTTTCCACGGTCGCCACCGTGTCCGCCACGATCGTCGCGATGTTCGCTCTCAGCTGGCAGCTGACCCTGTTCTCGCTGATCCTGCTGCCGTTCTTCGTGTGGCTCACGCGGCGGGTCGGCAACGAGCGCCGGCGCATCCAGTCGGTTACGCAGGGCCGCCTGGCCGACATGTTGACGCTGGTCGAGGAGTCGCTGTCGGTGTCGGGCATCCTGCTCGGCAAGACCATGGGCCGCTCGCAGGAGCTGGTCGAGCGCTTCACCGGCGAGTCGGGCGAACTGGCGGACCTCGAGGTCCGCTCGCGCATGGCCGGCCGCTGGCGGATGGCCTCGGTGCAGATGAGCTTCGCGATCATGCCGGCGGCCGTCTACTGGTTCGCGGGCTACACGATCGCCCACGGCCAGGACGTGATCTCGATCGGCACCGTCGTCGCCTTCACGACCTTGCAGACGCGCCTGCTGTTCCCGATGCAGCAGCTGCTCGGCGTGGGCGTAGAAGTGCAGACCTCGCTGGCGCTGTTCGGGCGTATCTTCGAGTACCTCGACCTGCCGATCGACATCGTCGAGCGCCCTGGTGCGCGCGTGGTGGCAGGCGTTCACTGCGACGTGGCGCTGCGGGACGTCTGGTTTCGCTACGACCCCGAGTCGCCCTGGACCCTGCAGGAGATCGACGCCGAGATTCCGGCGGGCACGCGCACCGCGCTCGTCGGCGAGACCGGCTCGGGCAAGACGACGCTCGCCTATCTGGTGGCGAGGCTGTACGAGCCCCAGCGCGGAGCCGTCCTGATCGACGACGTCGACATCCGCGACATGACGCTGGATTCGCTCGCCGCCACGGTCGGGCTGGTGTCGCAGGAGACCTATCTGTTCCACGCCTCGATCCGCGAAAACCTGCGCTTCGCCTGCCCGCAGGCGTCCGACAGGCAGATCGAAGAAGCCGCCAAGGCGGCGCAGATCCACGAGCTGATCACCTCGCTCCCCGAGGGCTACGACACGCCGGTGGGCGAGCGCGGCTATCGCTTCTCCGGCGGCGAGAAGCAGCGCATCGCGATCGCGCGCACGATCCTGCGCAACCCGCCGGTGCTGATCCTCGACGAGGCCACCTCGGCGCTCGACAACGAGACCGAGCGCGCGGTCCAGCAGGCGCTCGACGAGCTCAGCCGCGGGCGCACCACGATCGCGATCGCGCACCGGCTCTCGACGATCGCCGACGCCAACCAGATCCTCGTGCTCGACGCGGGTCGGATCGTCGAACGCGGCACCCACGAGGAGCTCGTGGCGCGCGACGGCCGCTACGCGGCGCTGCTGCGCGGCGCCGCCGTGGCGCCCGATCGGCCGGGCGCCGATGACGGTCGCGTGGCTGCCGCGAACGGTCGCGACGCGGATGCGCGCGAGCGCCTGGACTCGCCCGCGGCGCTCGCCTGACCAGCGAGATTGCCCGCGCCGCTGTGCCCGCGCCGCTATGCCGTCGCGTCGATGTTCAGGCGAACGTAATCGACGACGACCGGCGCGCCCAGGACTTCCATCACGTCGTCCATGAACCGCTCGCGCAGCGGCCCGGGCAGCTGCTGGACGTGCGGTCCGAGCACGATCGTCGCGAGGAACTCGCGCGGGTGCTCGGGCCGCTGCGGCGCGGGCGCCAGCCAGCACTCGGCCGCGCCGAAGCCCGCGGCTTGCAGGCGCGCTTCGGTGTCGGTCGGGTTCGCGTAGTTCCAGGGCGGGCGCCAGTCGCGGAAGTGCTCGGCGTAGGGAGCGCGTTCCACCACGGCCGCCGTCCGGGCGCGCAGCCCGGTGATGTTGCCCTCTCCCCCGCACTGCGCCAGCAGCCTCCCGCCCGGGCGCAGCGCTGCGTGCAGGCGCGCGAACAGCAGGTCGTGGTCGGCGATCCAGTGAAACGTGGCGGTCGAGAAGATCGCGTTGACGGGCTGCTCGAGCTCGAGCTCCAGCAGGTCGCCCTGGCGCAAGTCGGCGCCGGGGCCGAGCCGCTCGCGGGCGGCCGCCACCATCGAGGCCGAGGCGTCGAGGGCGACCACATGACCACGCGGCAGCCGCTCGATCAGCTTCGCGGTGATCCGGCCCGAGCCGCAGCCGGCGTCGAGCACGGTCTCATCGCCGGCGAGCTGCAGGCGATCGAGCACAGCCAGCCCGAGCGCCTCCATCGGCGCCGAGATGCGGTCATAGCTCTGCCCGTCCCAGGTGCGCACCTCTGACATACGAGCGTACGTTATCACGGACGGCTGAGCTCGAGCAGGGCTCTCGAGAGCTGGCCGCCCTGCCAGGCCAGCGGCGACTGGCCGGGCTCCTCGACGCGCAGCTCCGCCCCCGGGATCGCCTGGGCGTAGCGTTCGCCGACGGCCAGTGGGTGGCCAGGATCGGCGTCGTCGCGGCTCGCAACCACGAGCGTCGGCGCCGTGATCCGCCCGAGCTGCTCGAGCGACTCGAACGGCCGCGAGCGCGGCACGACTTCCAGGGCGTCGGCGACCGCCAGCGGATGCTCGTGCGCGGACAGGCGCTGGCGCATGACCTGCGCGACTGTCTCGCGCCACGCGGCGGGCACGCTCGCGAAGTCATACGCGGCCAGGAAGCCGTCCACCCCACCTTCTCGCAGCCCCGCGGCGAGCGCGTCCCACCGCGCGTACTCCTGCTGCGATCGCTCCGGGCGCGCGGACGGGTCGTACGCGGGGGTGATCAGCCCAAGCGCCGCGACGCGCGCGGGATGCTCGAGCGCGAAGCGCACGGCGGTGTGCGCGCCCATTGAGGCGCCCGCGATCGCCGCCCGTTCGATCCCCTCGCGGTCGAGCACCTGCTCGAGGTCGCGCGCCAGGCGCTCGTAGCCGTAGGCGCGGGCGTCGGGCGCCGCGCTCGAGCGGCCGTGTCCGCGTGCGTCGTAGGCGAGCACGAGCAGACCGGCGCGCTCGAGCACGCGCGAGCCCATCACGATGTAGCGCCGGGTCGCGGTCAGACCGTGCAGCAGGACGATCGCCGGGCCCGTCCCGGCCCGCTGCCCGGCCAGCGAGACGCCGTCGTCCGTCTGGACGCGCAGCTCTGCGTCAGGCATGCACCGCGGCGTGCGCGCGCAGCAGCTGGGCCGAGCGCGCGGGCTCCTCCCAGAAGAACAGGTGGCCGACGCCGTCGAAGATCTCGAGCTGCGAGCCCGCGATCAGCCCGGCGATCATGCGGCCGTTCTGGACGGGCACCATCTCATCGACGGTTCCGTGCACGACGAGCGTCGGCGCGGCGATCTCACCGAGGCGCCCCGAAGTGTCGTGGCCGACGATCGCCTGCAGCTGGCGCATGATCACGGGCACGGCCACGGCGTTGTGCTGGCCGGCCTCCAGGAAGCGCGCATACGCCTCTTCATCCGCGGCGAAGCCGGGCGACACGTTGGCCTCCCAGCTCGTCCTGATCGCCCGTTCGCGATCTCCCGAGCTCATCGCCTCGGCCAGCCTCTGCATCACCGCTTCGGACGTCAGCGCGCTGCCCTCGCCGCCGCAGTACGTGCAGCCGAGCGCGAGCGTACGGATCGCCTCGGGATGCGCGAGCGCCAGCTCCTGGGCGACCATGCCGCCCATCGAGATGCCGAGCACGTGCGCCGTCTCGAGCTCGAGCGCGGCCAGCAGGCCGGCGGCGTCCCGCGCCAGCTCGGCGATCGTGATCGGCCCGTCCAGGCGACTGCTGGCGCCGACCCCGCGGTGGTTGTAGACGACCGTGTCGAAGTCGCCGCGCACATCGTCGAGGAACGGCGCGCCCCAGTGCGCGATCGTCCCGCTCATCCCCATGATCAGCAAGAGCGGCGGGCCCGCGCCTGCACGTTCGTACTCGAGCTCGATGTCTCCCACACGCGCGCTTGCCATCGCTGCACCTCGATTCGTGCCGTTGCTGAAGCCCAGTCGACTGATCCTATAGCTGCAACGAGAGCTGGTCCAGCGGTGTGCGGCGGCCGACGCCGTGACCCGGCCGAGCTGCGGCGGTCGCGCTGCCGGGATCGCTCGGCCGGCCCGAGCTCGTGCTGCAGTCCGCGACAGCGTCGTGCGCCCCGCTCGACGGCGCCTCGTTGCCGCACAGTCCGGCGACCCTGACCCCGAGCAGGCGCACGGGCCGCGCCGGCGCGTAGTCGCGCAGCAGCGCGAGTGCGATCGTGGTGACGTGCTCGACGTCGTTGGTGGGCTGCTCGATCGTGCGCGCCCGCGTGGCGGTGGTGAAGTCGTCGAGGCGCACCTTGATCCCGATCGTGCGCCCGCGGCGCTCGCGCCCGCGCAGGCTGGCGCACAGCTCGTCGGCCATCACGCTCAGCGTCTCGCGCATCACGGCGGGATCGTGGACGTCGTAGTCGAACGTGCGCTCGCGCGACTCCGACACGACCTTGCGCGGGGCCCCGACGGCGCCGTCGTGTTCGAAGCGCGCGCGCCGGCGCAGCTCGACGCCGAGGTTCGCGCCGAAGCGCGCGGTCAGCGCGTGCTCGGGGGCCGCCGCGACCGCGCCGAGCGTGTCGAGCCCGAGCTCGGCCAGGCGCGCGGCCGTCTTCGGGCCGATGCCCGGCACCAGCGCAGGGGGAGCGCCTGAGAAACGCGCACACGCCTGCTCGCGCGTGAGCACGACGAACCCCGCGGGCTTCTCTGCGTCGGAGGCGACCTTCGCGACGAGCTTGTTGGGGCCGATCCCGACCGAGCATCTGAGCCGCGTGGCAGCTTCGATCTCGCGCACGAGCCGGCGCATCGCGGCGCGCGGGGAGAACAGCCCGCGCAGGTCGAGGTAGGCCTCGTCGAGACCGACCACCTCGACGCGCTCGACATGCGCGCGCACGATCCCCATCACCTCGCGCGAGGCCTCGCGATAGGTCGTGAAGTCCGGCCCGAGCACCACTGCCTGCGGGCACAGCCGGCGCGCCCGCGCTGCCGGCATCGCCGAGCCCACGCCATAGCGCCGCGCCTCATAGCTGGCGGTTGTGACGACCGCGCGCGGCCCGCTTCCGGCCACGACGACGGGCCTGCCGCGCAGCTCGGGATGGCGGCGCAGCTCGACCGACACGTAGAAAGCGTCCATGTCGACATGCGCGACCGCTAGCTCGCTGCCTTTGACGGGCATGGTCTGGCGAGGGTAGCGGCGTGGGCGGCGGTGCCATCGGCAGCGCCTTGGCCGTTTCACGGCCGGGTCCGTCTCTGTGTGGGGTCCGGGCGGAAGGTTCGCAGCGGTGGCGAGGCGAGCGAAGCGCGGGGGTCGCCGGCCCAGCACGTCTGAGAGTCCGGCCATTGCCACGATTCCGGGAAGGCCGTTACGGTATCGACGTGGCCGGCCCACTCGAGAACGACACATGCAGAGACTACGTCGTCCCACGACTTCAAGCGTCCGGCTGGACTGGGCGCATCGTCGAGCAGTACCCGGTGACCGATGGGAAGATCGTTCCCGTTCCCCACCGCGGGCCGCGAGCCCGCGACCATCGTCGCGCCCGACCTCTGCGCGCCGACTACGTTCTCGAGGTTGAGCCCGGCTTCGCGGTCGCGGCCGTGGAGGCCAAGCGCGAGTACAAGCTCCCCGGTGACGGATTGCAGCAGGCGATGCGATACGCGCAGATGCTCGATCTCCCGTTCGCATATTCCACAAACGGCAAGGGAATCGTCGAACACGACTACGACACGGGAGCCGAGCGCGAGCTCGTCGACTTTCCCAGCCCTGACGAGCTCTGGCGACGCTACCGAGCCTGGAAGGGCATCGTGGACGACAGCGTCGCGGAGACGCTTCTGCTGCCGTTCAATCGGGACTTGCGGCTTCCTGACGGCCGCGTCAAGGAACCGCGCTACTACCAGCAAGTCGCGATCGAGCGCGCACTGCAGGCGATCCTCAGCGAACGCCGCGACCGCATCCTGCTGACGCTGGCGACGGGCACCGGCAAGACATTTCTCGCGCTGCAGATCATCTGGAAACTCTGGTCGAGCGGGTGGCGCGCAGAGCGCAGGCCGCGAATCCTCTATCTGGCCGACCGCAACATCCTCGTGGACCAACCGATTGCGCGAGAGTTCCGGCCGGTGTTCGGTGACGCGGTGTGGAAGGTTCGTGGCGAGGCGAAGACCGGGCGGGAGATCTACTTCGCGCTCTATCAGGCGCTCGCCGACAGCGGCGAGGCGCTGGGCGTGTTCCGCGACTACCCGTCCGCCTACTTCGACCTGATCGTCGTCAACGAGTGCCACCGAGGAAGCGCCCGCGACGAGTCCGACTGGCGCGCGATCCTCGAACACTTCTCTCCCGCAGTGCAGATCGGGATGACGGCTACGCCGAAGCGCGATGCGAACATCGACACCTACGACTACTTCGGCGATCCCGTATATACGTATTCGTTGGCCCAGGGCATCGAGGATGGATTCCTCGCGCCATACCGCGTACGGCGCGTGGTGCTCAGTCCAGACGCCTTCGGATGGTCGCCCGAGCCCGGGCAGATGGACCGTTTCGGTCGCGAGATTCCCAAGGGCCTCTATGAGACCCGGGACTTCGAGCGGGTCGTCTCGCTGCTCACTCGCACAGAGGCAGCCGCCCGACATCTCACCAAGTATCTGAAGGGCACGGATCGCATGGCGAAGACGATCGTCTTTTGCGTCAACGCCGAGCACGCCAATCAGATGCGCCGAGCGCTCATCGACGCCAATACCGACCTGGTGCGCCAGCATCCGAACTATGCCGTGCGTATCGTCTCCGACGAGGGCGACACGGGCCGATTGCATCTCGGCGACTTCGCCGACCCGGAGCAGGAGACGCCGGTCCTCGCAACCACCGCGCAGCTGTTGTCGACCGGCGTGGACATCCCGACGGTGCGCAACATCGTGCTGTTCAAGCCGATCGGATCGATCGTCGAGTTCAAGCAGATCATCGGACGCGGCACACGGCTGTACCCCGACGAGGACAAGCTTACGTTCGAGATCATCGATTACTCGGGCGCAACCGCGCTCTTCGCGGATCCCGAGTTCGACGGACCCCCTGAGACCCCACCGCTGGTCGAGCAGATCGACAAGGAGGGCAACACGGTCGGCAGCGGGGAAGTGGCTGAGAGCGAGCCGGCCTATGACGGGGAGCCGGTCGGCGATGCCGATCCGGGAGGACTCGACGATGCGGGTGCACGGAAGTTCTACGTCAACGACGGCGCGACGGCATACATCGCGGCCGAGGGCTTCTACCTGCCCGATGCAGAGAGCGGCCGCTTGCGGCTGGTCGAGTACAGCGACTACCTCGCCAGCGAGGTGCGACGCCTGTACCCATCGTCCGGTGCGCTCCGAGATGCTTGGCGCATGAGGCCGGGGCGCGAACAGGTCGTCTCGGCTCTGGCCGCCTACGGCGTCTCCTTGGAGGAGGCCGCCGATCGATTGGGACTTCAAGACATGGATGCGCTCGATCTGATCGCGCACGTCGCGTGGAATGGGCCTACGATCACTAGAGGCCAGCGAGTGCGACGTCTGCGGACCGACCGGCGGAGCTTCCTCGAGACCTTTGCGCCGGAGGCCCGAGCGGTGCTCGAGGATCTGCTCGACAAGTATGCAGAGCACGGGATCTCGCAACTCGACGATCTCCGCGTCCTCGAGGTTCCACCGCTCGACCGCCACGGCAGTGTGGTGGACATCGCAAGTCGATTTGGTGGCAGCGAGCAGCTTCGATCGGCGATCGCCGACATGGAGGGGTTGCTCTATGCCGCCTGATTTCTCAACCGCAGCTTTAGTTGCTAGGCATAGCGAAAACGTATAACTAAAACTATGATATAGTATTTGGCCTTGCCGACCGACCGTCAAGATCTACGTCAACGGCTGACCGCCTTGGCCGCCGAGCAGTCTGGTTACTTCACGGCCTCCCAGGCGCTGTCGGTTGGCTACTCCTACCAGGCCCAGAAGTTCCATCGCGATCGGGGCAACTGGCTGAGGGTGGATCGTGGCCTGTTCCGGCTGCCAGAGTGGCCGGTCGGCGAGCACGACGACCTCGTGCGGTGGTGTCTGTGGAGCAAGGTCAGGGCCGTTGTGTCTAACGAGACCGCGCTCGCCGTGCACAACCTCGGCGACGCAAACCCAGCCGTCGTCCATCTGAGCGTGCCGGCGAACTTCCGCTCTCGGGCGCCTGCCGGTGTACGTCTCCATCGTATGGCGCTGCCAGATCGCGACATCTGGCAGTACGAGGGGTTCAGGATCACCACGCCGCCTCGAACGCTGCTCGACGTCGCCGCCGGGACGCTCGATCTCGACCAGCTAGTCGATGCGGTACGGCTGGCCTGCGAGCGTACGCCAGGAACGAGGGATGAGCTCTTGTCCCGGGCCGAAGAGCTCGGCCCCCGTGCCGCCTTGAGGATCGAGCGAGCGCTGCGACTAGGCGGACTGCTGTGAACTACGGGACACCTGCGGCATTCAGGATGGCGCTGGAGACGCGTCTGGCAACGAGCTCGAGAGATACCGGCGTCGACCTGAACCGGCTTCGGCGGCGCGTGGTCTTCGAACGGATCCTGGTCAGGTTGGACGAGGCGCAGCGGGGCCGCTGGGTTCTGAAGGGCGGCATGGCGTTGGAGGTCCGCTGGCGCGATCGCGCGCGGGCAACTCGCGATCTCGATCTCGCAACGAGAGCCCCGACGCCCGATGCCAACGGGCCGCAGGGCGCACTCGCCGAAGTCCTCGGACGCGATCCGCACGGCGACTGGTTCCAGTTCACACTTCAATCGGCCCGAACCCTGACCGCCGGTGCCGCGGGACGTCCCGGCTGGCGCTTCCCGGTCGAAGCTCGTCTGGCCGGACGACAGTTCGCTCAGGTGACGATTGACGTCGTTGCGCGCACCGAGGAAATCGTCGGAACCGAGCGTGTCTCTCTGCCGGGCGTGCTCGCCTTCGCTGGCCTGCCGTCCGCGAGCATCGAGGTCATCGATCGCGAACAGCACTTCGCCGAGAAGCTGCACGCGCTCACTCAGACCTACGGCGACCGGTCGAACACGCGTACGAGAGATCTCGTCAACCTGTCGATGCTCATCGAGGACGGACTGCGGCCCACGAGCGCGCTGCTCGAGCGCGTAAGGCTCGTGTTCGCCGTCCGGGGTGCACACGAAGTTCCGGTAGACATTCCCGATCCGCCGCTGGATTGGGCCACGACTTACCCTGCCCTGGCCGCCGACCTGGATCTGCAGGCCAAGACGATCGACCGCGCCATGATGGACCTGCGCGCCTTCTGGGCGCTTGTCCGCTCGAACGAGGAGAACTGAATGCCCAAGCGCACGAAGCCCACTGCGCCGACCTCGCCGCAAGCCAAGCTAAGCGGTGTCATCAAGGCGGTGCGCGACACGATGCGCAAGGACGCGGGCCTCAACGGCGACCTCGACCGTATCCCCCAGCTCGCCTGGCTTCTGTTTCTCAAGGCGTTCGACGGCCTGGAGGAACGACGGCAGATCATCGAGGGAACACGCTTCCGGCCAGCGATCGAAGAGCCGTACCGGTGGCGGGACTGGGCGGCTGATCGGATGGACGGTCGCACGGGCGAGACGTTGATCGAGTTCATCAACGGCGGGCTGCTGCCCTACCTGCGCGAGCTTGCCGGCACGGGCGCAGATGACCCTCGCGACGTCCTGGCGGCAGTGTTCAAGGAGACGTTTAACCGGATGCTCTCCGGCTATCTGCTCCGCGATGTCCTCAACAAGATCGACGAGGTCAACTTCGCGTCCTCGGACGACATCCACACGATGGCGCACCTCTATGAGTCGATGCTCCGGGAGATGCGCGACGCGGCTGGTGACTCAGGCGAGTTCTACACGCCCCGCCCAGTGATCCGCTTCATGGTCCAGCAGGTCGCCCCGATGCTCGGTGAGCGCCTCCTCGACCCCGCCTGTGGAACGGGCGGCTTCCTCGTCGAGGCCTTGGAGCACCTCAGGCTGACGCTCGACAGCGTCGAGCAGGTGCGCGCGCTCGAAGGCGACCTCCGCGGCATCGAGAAGAAGCCCCTCCCCTATCTCCTGGGCATGATGAACCTGCTGCTGCATGACGTCCAACAGCCGCACATCGTTCGCGCCAACGCCTTGGCGCGCCCCGTGACAGAGATCCGCAAGGCCGACCGGGTCGACATCGTGCTGACCAACCCGCCTTTCGGCGGCGAGGAGGAGAAGGCGATACAGGCGAACTTCCCCGAGGGAACGCGCACCGCAGAGACTGCGTGGCTGTTTCTGCAGCTCGTGCAGCGCATGCTCGAGCGGGGCGGGCGCTGCGCGATTGTCGTGCCTAATGGGGTTTTGTTTGGAGGTGGGGTTGGTGAGAAGATCAAGGAACGTCTGCTCACAGACTGCAATCTGCACACGATCTTGAGGCTGCCGCAGGGCGTCTTTGCTCCCTATACGACTATTCCTACAAACATCCTATTCTTTGAGAAGACCGGCCGTACAAAGGAGGCTTGGTTCTACGAGCTGTCTCCACCTGAGGGTCGCAAAGGCTACACAAAGACCCGTCCGCTCCGCTTCGAGGAGTTTGCTGACTGTGACGCGTGGTGGGGAGGTAAGTTGCGAAGGAGTCGCAAAGAGACTGAGCGAGCTTGGCGCGTCCCGATCGCAACCATCGAAGCAAACGACTACAACCTCGACCTCCGCAATCCGCATGGACCTGACGATCTGGCCCACCGGCCGCCCGCCGAGCTCTTGAACGAGCTGATGGAGGCCGAGGAAGAGATCATGCAGATTCTTTGTGGGATTGAGCAAGAGCTGACACGATGATGCCTTCTACTAAGAGCATACGCATCGGTGATGTCATGCGGCTCGAACGACGTGCGGTCGAAGTGGAGGTCGATCGGGATTACGAAGAGATCGGAGTTCGCTCATTCGGAAAGGGCATCTTTCATAAGTCACCACTGAGCGGCGCTGTCCTTGGCACAAAGCGGGTGTTCTGGATCAAGCCCGGCGATCTAGTCCTCAATAACGTCTTCGCTTGGGAGGGTGCAATTGCAGTTACCAGCGACGAGCAAAAAGGGCTGATCGGATCGCACCGCTTCATGACCTATGGCGTTGATCGCAACCAGGCTGACCCATACTATCTCCTCTATTACTTTCTCAGTGACCCGGGACTCGAGCTCATCCGGCGAGCGTCACCCGGATCGGCCGGCCGTAATCGGACATTGGGTATCGAAGCCTTCGAGGCGCTTGAGATCCCGCTACCACCGATCAAGGTGCAACTTCAAGTTGCGGATAGACTTAACTTCATTCGGGACGCTGCGCTTCGCGTACAGCATCTTCGGTCCAAGACGGAGCTCCTGGCCGGTGCCCTGCCAGCATCATTTGCACAGCGTTCGGATCTCTCAGACCGAGACAAGACGACGCTTGGCTGGAAGCGCGTACCTCTTCGTGAAGTGATGACCCCGACCGTCGATGCGCACCCTGTCCAGCCGGGACGCACCTACCCTAACGTTGGTATTCTCAGCTTCGGGAGGGGCATCTTTGAGAAGCCACCGATCGAGGCATCACGTACCTCGGCTCGAACGTTGCACCGCATTCGTGCAGGCCAATTCATCTACAGCCGACTCTTTGCCTTCGAGGGAGCCTATGCCTCCGTACCACAGCAATTCGATTGCTACTATGTCTCGAGCGAGTTCCCAACATTTGCGCTCAACAGTACCCTTGATGCAAGCTTCCTCGCAGCGTACTTCCGATCGCCGGCAATCTGGGAGGAGCTCGGTCGATTCGCAAGAGGACTAGGCGTTCGACGAAAGCGGATTCATGTCAACACGCTGCTCGGCTTTGAAATCTGGTTGCCACCAATTTCAGTCCAGCTTCTCCTGGCACGACAACTGCAACGCCTACAAGACCACCAAACAGCTCGTGCCCGGGCCACACAACTGGCCACTGCGCTCACCGCCTCGGCACTCAACGAGGCGTTCGCGAGTCTGACCTAATCACACTCCGCCATTCCGGCCCCGCCACGACCACATGATCGAGGAAGCGCAGCCCGACGACTTGGGCCGCAGCTGCCAGTTCTGCGGTCGCGCGCCGATCCGTGTCGCTCGGCGTGGGATCGCCCGAGGGATGGTTGTGCGCCACGGCGAACACGCGCCCGTCGTGGCGCAACACCGCGTTTAGGATGTCGCGGACGGGTAGCAGCGACCGGTCGATCGAGCCATCGCTCAGTACAACCGTTCTGACGACGCGGTTGCGGCTGTTGCAGACCAAGACGACCACACGCTCGCGGCGCAGACCTGCGAGCTCCGCGCCCACGTTGCGTGCCACGTCAGCTGCACTCCGAAGGACAATGCCTCGGGGCGTGCCATCGGCGAGCCGACCGAGGCGGAAGGCGGCGACGATCGCCGCCGCCTTGGCCAAACCGATGCCCGAGCGTTGAGCGAGCTCCTCGGGTCGCGCGCTCGCGAGCGCTGAGAGGGCGCCGTATTCGCCGAGCAACGACGTGGCCAGGTCGATCGCGCTCTTCCCCGGGCGGCCATTGCGCAGAATGATCGCCAGCAGCTCACGCTCGCTCAGAGCTTCGGGCCCATGCCGAAGCAGCCGCTCACGCGGGCGCTCCTGCGAGGGGAGATCGGCGAGGATCGTCGTCATCGCATCACCTTACGAGGCCATGGCGACGGAAGGCTCTCGAGTGAGAGGCGCTGCCCATAACGTGACCTGACGTCATGTCGCCGGCCAAGGACTCATAGGCACCGGTTGCAAGGGCGCCCATGTCGACGTGCGCGACCGCCAGCTGACTGTGCTCGCCAGACGCCTTCTGGCGAGCGTAGCGGCGCTGGCGGCGGGCCCATCGACTCTCGGGTTTTCCCGACCATCGATCTATGACGCTCCGGGTGGCACCGAACGCTCACGTCACGCACACTCGGGCCAAGGTCTCACTCGATCAGCGCATCCCCCAGAGAGCAGAAAGGCAG
Organism: uncultured Solirubrobacterales bacterium; assembly: GCA_963713895.1. Classification (GTDB taxonomy): domain Bacteria; phylum Actinomycetota; class Thermoleophilia; order Solirubrobacterales; family Solirubrobacteraceae; genus Palsa-744. Next base: position 1,695,918 of record OY970210.1, read on the forward strand.
AACCATGAGAACGATCCGAGCGCTCACCGTCTGCGCAGCGGCGATGTTCGGCCTGTCGGTCGTCACGGCCGCGAGCGCGTCCGCCGCAGCGCCTGAATTCGGAATCTGCAACAAGGTGCAGAAGGGCACCGGGAGCTACGCCAACGCGGGCTGCACGACCTCCGGCGGCAAGAACTACGAATGGTTCTCGGGCGCGGTCAGGAAACCAAAATTCGAAATCGAGTCGACTTCGCCCGTGAAGCTCAAAACGGTCGCGGGCTTCAAGGTCAGCTGCACGCGCGCGATCGAGCGCGGCTTCATCTTCGGCGACGAAGACGTCAACGAAGCCGGGCTCGCCTTCACCGGCTGCTCGAGCGCCGGCGTGAAGTGCACCGAGCTCGGCGCAGCCGAAGGCGAATTCTTCCTTGCGGCCAGCGGCGGCGAACTGGGCGTCATCAGCAAGGGGCCGACCGCCGCCGAGGACAAGGTCGGCCTGGAGCTGGAGGGCACGAGCACGACCTTCTACTGCGGAAGCTCGCAAGAGGTCGAAATCCATGGCAGCCTGATCCTCCCGCTGAAGGCAAACAAGATGCTTACGAGCGAGAAGCTCAAGTACGCGGCCAAGCGCGGCAAGCAGGACCCGGAACGCTTCGAAGGCGGTCCGAAGGCCGTGCTCGAAGTGTCGGTCAACAGGGAAGAGTTCCTGCCGGCCGGCCTGTCGGCGAGCATGACGCTGCTGTTCGAAAAGCCGGTCGAGGTGAACTCCGTCGTCTAGTACGCTTGCCCAGGCCTATGGACCTCACGTTCAGCCCAGGCGAGACGGCCTTCCGCGATGAGCTGCGCGAGTGGCTGGCCGTGAACCGGCCGCAGGACGCGCCGGAGGGCGCGGACGAAGACGCCCACTACGCGTGGCGGCGGGACTGGCAGCGCCAGCTGTACGACGCGGGCTGGGCGGCGCCCGCCTGGCCGGTCGAGTACGGCGGCCGGGGCGCGACGCTGAGCGAGTCCGCGATCTATTTCGAGGAGCTGGGGGGCGCGCGCGTGCCGCTGCCGGCCAACGTGCTCGGGCTGCTGCTCGGCGGGCCGACCCTGATGACCTGGGGCACGCCCGCGCAGAAGGACCGTTTCCTGCCGCCGATCCTGTCGGCCGAGGAGATCTGGTGCCAGGGCTTCTCCGAGCCGGACGCCGGCTCGGACCTCGCGGCGCTGAAGACGCGCGCGGTCCAGCACGGCGACGAGTGGGCGGTGACCGGGCAGAAGGTGTGGACCAGCGGCGCGCAGTACTCGAAGTGGTGCATGCTGGTGGCCCGCACGGACTCCGACGTGCCCAAGCACAAGGGCCTGACCTACTTCCTGATGGACATGGAGCAGGACGGGGTGCAGGTCCGTCCGCTGCGCCAGATCACCGGCGAGTCGGAGTTCAACGAGCTGTTCATCGAGGAGGCGCGGATCGCCGACGAGAACGTCGTCGGCGGCGTCGGCAACGGCTGGAAGGTGGCGCTGACGACGCTGATGAACGAGCGCGCCGGTCTCGGCTTCGCGCTGCAGATCCGCCTGCGCCAGCTGTTGGACGACCTGATCGCGACCGCCGCCCGGCGCGGCCTGCTCGACGATCCGGTTTATGCCGACGCGCTCGCGGAGCTGCACATGCGCACCGAGTCGATCAGGCTGCTCGCCTGGAAGGGCCTGTCGGATGTGGAGCGCTACGGCCAGCCTGGCCCCGAGGGCTCGCTGGTGAAGTGGCTGTGGTCGGACACCAACCAGCGCCTGACCCAGCTGGCCGTGGACATCGTCGGCCCGGAGGCGCTCACCTGGGGCACGAGCTGGAGCTACGAGTTCCTGCGCGCACGCGGCAACTCGATCGAGGGCGGCACGACCGAGGTGCTCAAGAACATCGTCGCCGAGCGCGTGCTGGGCCTGCCGCGACTGAAGGCGGCGGCGTGATCGCGCCCGTCGACGGGCGCACCGCCTGCCCGCGCCAGCTGTCCGCGCCCGTACCCCTCGTACTTCACGAGGGCCACGCGACAAGGATGGCGTAACGCCATGGACTTCGGCCTCAGCGACGACCAGCGCGAGATCCAACGCACCGCGCGCGAGCTGCTGGCTGAGCGCGCTCGACCCGAGCGGGTGCGTGAACACGCCGAGTCGGGGCGCACCGACGAGGACCTGTGGCGCGAGCTTTGCGGGCTCGGCTGGCCGGGGATCGCGGTGGCCGAGCAGTACGGCGGCCAGGGTCTCGGCCAGATCGAGCTGTCGATCCTGTGCGAGGAGCTCGGGCGCTCGCTGGCGCCGGTTCCGTTCCTGCCGAGTGCGATGGCGGCGAGCGTGATCCAGCGGGACGGGTCCGAGGCACAACGCGAACGGTGGCTTCCCGGGCTCGCATCCGGCGGGACGATCGGTGCGCTCGGCACGAGCGTCGAGGGCGTGGCCGAGCTCGTGATCGGCGGTCGCGAGGCGGGTGTGTTCGTGCTGATCGACAAGTACGGCAACGGATGCATCGTCGGCGCCGAGGAGGCAGACGTCAGCCCCGTCAACACGATCGACCCGACGCGCTCAGCCGCCCGTGTGAGCGCAACCACCGGTGCCGGCGAGGAGCTCGGTGTCGGCGAGGAGCGCGACCCGGACGCCTGGCCGGGGCTGGGCCGCGCGCTGGCATCGGTCAGCTCCGAGCTCGTCGGTGTATGCGACCGCGCGCTGCGGATGACCGTCGAGTACGTCAAGGAGCGCAAGCAGTTTGGGGTGCCCGTCGGCTCCTTCCAGGCGGTCTCGCACCGCTGCGCGGAGATGTTGCTCGCGACCGAGCGCGCACGCTCGACCGCGGCCTACGCAGCATGGGCGGCGGACTCCGACTGTTTGACCGCGGCCTATGCAGCCTGGTCGGGAGACTCCGACTCCGAACAGCTGGCTGAGGCCGCGGCGATGGCCAAGGCGGCGGCGGCAGACGCGGGCCGCGAGGTGACCGCGAGCGCGATCCAGGCCCACGGCGGCATCGGCTTCACCTGGGAGGCCGACGTGCACTGGCTGTACAAGCGTGCTCAGATCGACGCCCCGCTGCTCGGCGGCGCCAGGCACCACCGCGAGCGCCTGGCCGAGCTGCTGGGCTGGCGGGCGGCGCACGCCCAGGCCGAGGGCTCGCCCGCCCGCTGAGCACTGCACTCGCAAGGCGCGACGCGCCCGCTGCCGACGTCGATAGTCAAAAAAGGCGACCCACGCGCGCGCGGGCGCGCGCGCGCGTGCGCTTCGCCTCGACTACGCGAGCGGCAGCAGCCGCAGGCGCACGCCGCCGAGCTCGCGCACCTCGGGCTCGGCGCAGAGCTCCGCGGGCAGCTCGAGCGCGATCTCGCTGAGGCCCTGCTCGCGCTCGTCATCGGCGGCGACGAAGTCGACGGTCGCGCCATCGAGGCCAAGCTGCGAGGGCGTGTCCTCGTCCGCCGGCACGCCCAGCACCTCGCCCCAGCGCGCGGCGACCTCCGCGGGGTCGGAAACGGCGACGGTGATGCCGAGCAGCCTCCCGGGCGCGCCGCGCCCGATCCGCTCGGTCCAGTCCGGTCCTCCCCAGCGCCACGATCCATACGGCTGCGAGCGGTCGATCGAGACGATCGCGCCGTGCATGTCGGCGGGATGCAGGTGGGTGCCTGAGATGTCGGGCAGGTCGAGCTGCCACACGACGCGCACGCCGAGATCTTGCGCGCGCGTGCGCGCGCCCTCGAGATCCTCGACGTCGAAGATCACCATGTAGCCCCCATCGCCGCCATGGCGCGCCAGGTAGCGACCGGCCGCCGTTTCGGCCTGCGTCGGGCAGATGATCTCCAGGAAGCAGTCGCCGAGCGCGAACACGACGTTCTCGAGCCCGAACAGGCCCACGCCGGGATCGCGAAACGGCTCACCGAGGCCGAGCGTGCGCTGCAGCGCCCCGGCGACCGGCTCGAGCTCGGCGGCGACGAGCACCGCCTGACGCAGCCTGACCTGTGGCGAGCCGTTCTCCACGGTCATCGCAGGCTAGCGCGCGAGCCTGTGTCCAGGCGTCCTCGAGCGCCGAGCTCGCTGGCGGTACCGGCGGCGCACGCCCGTGAGCTGTGAGCGGGCGCGTGAGCGATACTCGGGCGCGTGAGCGAATTCGTGAGCGCCGGCGCCGGGTTCCTGCTGGCGGTCCTGTGGTTCGACCTGATGTTCGACGTTCAGACCTTCACGCATCGCCGGGGTGAGCTGCCCGAGCCGGTGCTGGCTTCGATCGCCGGCTACTACCGCCGGGTCACGACCGCGGCGCGGCCGATGAACAGGCTGATCGCGGCGGTGATGCTCGCGACGCTCGCGGCAGTGATCGTCCAGATCGCCCAGGCCGACGCGCCGGCGTGGGTGGGCTGGGCGTCGCTGGCGTTGGCCGTGGGCGCGATCGGGCTGGCGGGCGCGCACACGGTGCCGAGCGCGGTGCGGCTCGGGGCGCGCAGCGACGATGTCACGGGCCAGAGCACGCTGGCGCGCTCGATCTGCCGCGATCACCTCGTTTGCATCGCGGCGATCGCGGCCGTGCTGGTGCTGCAGCTCGGCTTCGCGTGAGGCGACGGCAGCTCTCGACCCCGAAGCGGAGCCGCGGCTCGCTGCCGCGACTGAGCCCGGCCGGCGCGCCGCGCTACCCCGACATGCCGTCGTCGCGCGATCCGGCGCGGATTTCGCGCTCGACGATCAGCTCCCCCACCTTCAGGCGTGCGACCTCGAGCTCCTCGATCCGCATCGAGCGGATCGCCGCGCGCCGGATCGCGAGCCGGCCGATCGCAAGGGTGCCAACCGCAAAGGCGCCGAGCGCGAACGCGCCGACGGCGACCGCCCCGGCCGAGTGCGCCCCGCGCGCTTCGGCCCGGCGCGCGCCGACGGATGATCGCGCCGGTCGCTTGCCCGGCCGCCGGTGGCCCCTCGACACGACGGCTGTTCGTGAGCGTTGCACCCGGTGCATTATTCAACTCTGGAGCGAGGCTCGCGCCCAGCCCCGTGCGCCGCGGGCTCGGGTGAGCGTGTGGGGGTCCCGCCTCAGCGGGTGCTCCAGACGTCGCCGGTATCGCCGAAGCCGAGGACGCGCTTGGTCGCTTCGGTCAGATCGAATTCGCGACCTTCGACGTACGGGCCGCGATCGATCACGGGCACCGTCACCGTGCGCCCGTCGTAGCGAAGCGTCACCTGCGTGCCACACGGAAGCGTCTTGTTGGCGACGCCGAGCGTGGTGCTGGTCAGCTCGCCACCGCAGGCCAGCGTCCCGCCACCGCCATACCACGATGCCCCGGCGAGGCGATACACGTCGAGGCGGCCGAGCAGGCGCCGAGCGGTGCGATCGGCGCCCGCGCCGGCGACGGCCAGGCGGACCAGCCGGCTGCCGATCCGGGAGGGCACGTAGCGCACGCGAAAGCGGCCCCGACGGCCCGCGGTGTCTGTCGCGAGGGTGCGCCAGCCGTGGGGGGTGAGCGCCTGCAGCCGCACAACCTGGCCGGCCAGTTCGCCGACGGGCGCGGAACGGGAGGTCAGAAAGCCCGCGACGCTCGCGGGAAGCCCAGCCAGCACGTTCAGATCCAGGCTGCGCACCCGCAGCGAGATGTGGGCGGCCGCCGCGGCGCCGGGAGGCGACGTGAACGGCGACGGCGCGCTTGGCGATTGTCCGCCGACGATTTCGGCGGGAGCAAGCGGTGCGGCGGCAGCGAGCGGCTGCGTAGACGTAGCAGGGACATACATCGAGGAATAACCTCCTTGTTGTCCGCCTACGGGGTTAGCTGTCGGGCTCACGGCCAGCCGTCAGCGCGCACAGAGCACGCTCGGGCGAGGCGTTAGGGCTGCATCAGCAGCCGATTCGCCCCATCCAGGCCACATTCACCAAAATGCAGCCCGGCAGTGGGTCCCCCGCTCACCTTCATCGGTGAAGGCGACTCGGCAGAGTCAAAAGAACATCCGGGCACCGTAGGAGGGGGTCGGGGGTGCGTTGTGTGACAAGGGTCACACAACGTCAATTACCGCAGAAGTGCGGTCTGCCACAATCTTCGCTATGGCCGCGATCGAGACTCGATCACTAGGCTCGCTCCACCAATGCGGAGCAGGTCGTAGGCAGTGTGTGAAAGGCGAGACAGAACGCTCAGCAACATCGGCCCGGGAATACCCTGCGGGGAATGGTCGTTGGTTATGCGCCGCGAGGACTCGGACGGCTCGGAGCGCCCGGGTTTGTCCGGTCAACCTCAGACATCCGGGCCGCCGATTCCGTCGCGAAACAAACGGCCGACCCGCGGCAGGACGCGCGAGACATGCCGACCCATCGATTGCGCGAAGCGCGGCGACAGGAAGGCCGCGAGGAAAACAAACCCAATGAGCAGACACAGGGTGAAGGCGATGCTGACGACGGTTTCGACGCCCATCCAAGCAGTCTAACGCAGTTTGTACACGGAAGGTATGAGCATGCCTCTTGTCACACTTAGCCGTTCTCTGTGGCACCACGACGAGTATTTCGCGGCCCGCGCATAAGTGTCACAAAACCGTCCTATCCCTTGACGCCAGGTACCATTTCCTGTAGGCTCGACCCATGCCTGAGACGGGAAAGCTCAAATCCGAAGTACACGAACGCCTCGTCAACGCAACGACGCACCAACAATGGGTTCAAGACCTGCTTGCCGGGAACGAGCCCGACCTCGCTGAACTCGACGCCACGCTCGTCCTCGGCGGCCTGACCGCACTCGCCGGGGGCGTCATCGACGCTCTGCAACTGCTCGCGTCCGAGCTCGAAAGGCAAGATGCCGCCGGCTGATCCAAGCCGCCCCGAACACACCGCTGGCGCCGACGTCCGGTATTCGCTCACGGAGTTCATGCGTGCGTGCCCCGACGAGGCAGCCTGCCTCGAGATGCTCTGGCGCGAGCGCTACGCACCCGACGGACACACAGCCGGCTGTGCAAAGTGCCGCAGGGCGCGGCGGTTCCATCGGATCAAGTCGCGCCCCGCCTACTCCTGTGACACGTGCGGACACTCCGTCTATCCCCTCGCCGGCACGATCTTCAACAAGTCCTCGACGTCTCTGCACCTGTGGTTCTACGCGATCTACATCATGGCGAGCACTCGCTGCGAAGTCTCGGCCAAGCGGCTCGAGCGCGAGCTCGGGGTGACGTACAAGACCGCTTGGCGGATGTTCAATCTCATACGCAGCGAGCTGGTGAACGATGGTGAACTGGCCCAACTACGCAGCAAGATCCAGGCAGGCGATGTCTTCGCCGACGACCTGGTCGCGCCGGCAGATCGCCGGCGGCGTTTGCGTCCGATGAGCGGATACAGGACGGCTCCGAGCAGGCCAAAGGCCATTGCCAACAGCTGATCGATCCGCCGGCTCAAGGACCCACGCCTAGCGTGTGAACCATGGAGATCGCGCTGATCCTCCTGGTCGTGCTGATCGGGCTCGTCGCCGGCGACCTGGCCCTGCTGCGCGCGCTGAAACGAAAACGCGATTCGTCCCGTTGACCGCACGCCGGCGCGGGCGCGCGGCTCGCCCCGGCGACCGAGCTCCCCTCAATCGTCCTCAACGCTGTCCTCCTGCGCACTGGCGAGCACTTCGCGCGCCCGCTCGAGATCCGGCTCGGCGACGAGCACGTCACGCGACCCCCCACCGCCGATCCGTCCCGCGACACCGGATCCGCCGAGGCGCTGGTAGCACTCGATCCCCGCGTCCTTGAGCAGCCCGACGACGATGTCCGCCTCGAACTCGTTGGCGGCGGACATCAGGATCTCCAGCGGCTCGTCCGGCATTGGTAGTCAGGGGCGCGGTGCCGGGTTGGCCCGTTTCCCCATTCCCCTTTCAATCCGTGCGTGCGGTTTTCCCGCACACGGCTTGCCGATGATCTTCATGATGGTCACGACGCGATTGCCGGGTAGCGGATGGTGCCGCGCAGGCGGTAGAGGCCGTGGGCCTCGAACCACTCGCGCGTCCAGGTCTGCCACTGGCCGGGTCGCAGGTTGCGGCCATAACGCTTGCGCATCAGGCCACTCAGGCGACGCACGACATAGCGGTCGATCTGGTTGAAGCGGATGGCGGCGTTGCCGGTGCGAAAGTAGTTGCCCCAGCCGCGCAGGATCGGGTTGAGCCACGAGATCACCTCGCGGATGTCCGTGCCGACACGGCCTCGGCCGGTCATCGCCTTGATCTTCTGGCGTACGCGCTTCATCGCCGCCTGTGAGGGCCAGCGCTGGAGGTAGTAGCGGCGGATGCCGCGCTCCAGCAGCTTGCCCGACACGCGGGCATGGAAGTGGCAGCCAAGGAAATCGAGACCTTCCCCGCCTTCGGTGAGATCAACGACTCTCGTCTTCTCCCGGTGCAGCTGAAGCCCGAGATCGGCCAGAACCTGCCTGGCCAGCTCTCCGGCCGCGCAGGCCTGCTCCTCGCTTCTGCACATCACGACGAAGTCGTCCGCATAGCGGACGAGCCTGCCGTGAACACCATCAGCGAACGCGAGGTCCAACGCGTGCAGGTAGATGTTCGACAGAAGCGGCGAGATCACGCCGCCCTGCGGGGTTCCAGCGACAGACTGCCGGAGCACCCCTTCCTCCATCACACCCGCCCGCAGCCACTGCCGCACGAGCTTGAGCACACACCGGTCCGAGACCCGCTCTGCGACCTTCCCGAGCAGACGCTCATGGTCGATCACGGAGAAGTAGTCACGGATGTCGGCCTCGAACACGAAGCGGTGCCCGTCGATGAACGATCGACGCAACACCTCCTTGGCATCAGTGGCCGACCGGCGCGGGCGAAACCCATACGAGACGTCAAGGAAATCGGCCTCGAAGATGGGCTCAAGCACGATACGCGCGGCCTGCTGGACAATCCGATCCTTCACAGTCGGGATGCCGAGCGGCCGCACGCCACCCTTGGGCTTGGGAATCTCAACCCGCCGGACCGGCCGCGGACGATAAGACCCCTGGCGCAGGTCCCGCTGCAACTCGGCCAGAAGCCGCTCCGCACCGTACTCCTGCACGTCCGCCAGCGTCTGAGAATCGACCCCGGCAGCACCCTTGTTCTGCTGCACGCGCCTCCACGCCTCCTCAAGGACGTCACTCCTGAAGATCCGGTCAAACAGGGCGTGAAAACGCCTACCCGGCGACCGCTTGGCGGCCACCCATAGCTTGCGCTGAAGTTCTCGCAGATCCCCACCAGTGGCCTCCAGGGCCATTTCGCTGGCGGGGTCGCCAGGCTCACGCCCAGCGGGGTTTATGGATCGAGCGGTCTCGACCATGCCCTACCGCTTACCCTCACCGCTCGCGCGATCAAAGCAGGGGTCCTTCGCTCCCGGCGCGTTGTTCTGCACGCCGATCCTCACTACTACGACCCCCTCGGACTCCCGCTGGCCTCCGCTCGACTTCGCCATCGGCTTATACGAGCGGTCTTTGCTGACGAGGCTGGCCAGACGGGCCTCCCTTGTTCCGCGATCAGACCTTGCGCGCGTGCAAGTCTCCCTACCCCGCAGGGACCCACCGCACCCGATCCGGACCTGGGACTGGCGGACATGGCCTTCGCCGTGAAATGAGCGGCTCGGCTCCCCGATTGTTCCTGTGACGAGGCTGCAATCCCAGCCCACACGCTTGCTCCCTCCAAAGAGGCTCTCGACGCCCCGCTCAGCCCGCCGCCTCTCGACGACGAACCGGGGCCTGCTACCGGGCACTCCGGCGTCTACCCGGACCGGACTCCCACCGGCCGGCCTGATCCAGCTTGCTCCAAGGCGCACCATCGCAGCAGCGTAGCGAGCATCGAGGCGCGGCTGCATCGTGCCGCGCGACCTCGGCCGGCTCGCCGAGGAGCTCGGGGACTAGGCCGGGCCTGAGGCGCCCCGCACCCTGCTCTATTGGCAGGCCGAGCTGCGAGCCGCGCTCGACGAACTGCAGCGGATCGTGCATACCGACCCGTCACAACAAGGTTTGCGATGAAATCGTTGACGCGGGCGGCTCGACGAGAGACAATCGCAAGAGATGGCCAACCCTGACCGCCTGTCCGCCCTCGACGCGGCCTTCCTTCATCTCGAGGACAACTCGACGGCGCACATGCACGTGGCCTCGGTGATGATCTTCGAGGGCGATGCGCCGGCGCCGCGCGAGCTGGTCGATCACGTGATGAGCCGGCTGCATCTGGTGCCGCGCTACCGCCAGCGTCTCGCCTATGTGCCGCTCGGCCAGGGACGTCCGGTCTGGACCGACGATCCGTACTTCAACCCGCGCTACCACATCCGCCACACCGCGCTGCCGCGCCCGGCCGACGAGACCGCGCTCAAGCGGCTGGCGGGCAGGCTGTTCTCGCAACGACTGGATCGCTCCAAGCCGCTGTGGGAAATCTGGCTCGTGCAGCGCATGACGGGCAACCGCTTCGCGTTGATCGCCAAGACCCATCACGCGCTCGTCGATGGGATCTCCGGCGTGGACATCACGACCGTGCTGTTCGACACCTCCCCCGAACCGGCCGGCACCTCGGCCCCCGCGACGCCGTGGACGGCCAAGCCATTGCCCGGGTCGGCCAAGCTGCTGGGCGAGGCGCTGATCGAGCGCACGACCGTTCCGGGCGAGATGATGCGCGGCGCGCGCGCGTTGCTGCGCGCCCCGCGCAGGGCCGTCTCGCAGGTCAGGGAGGGCGCCGCCAGCATCGGCGCGGCGACGCTCGTGGGCCTGAGCGCGCCCGCTCCGCCCAGCCCGTTCAACGTCAACATCGGGACGCACCGCCGCTACACGTGGGTCGACGCCGACCTCGCGCGGTTCAAAGCGATCAAGGACTCGCTCGGCGGCACGCTGAACGACGTGGTGCTCGCCACCGTGACGCTCGGGCTCGGCCGCTACCTGCGCAGCCAGGGCCACGACACCAAGGGGCTCGTGCTGAAGGCGATGGTCCCCGTCTCGGTCCGCGCCGACTCCGAGCGCGGAGCGCTCGGCAACAAGGTCGCGGCGATGTGGGCGCCGCTGCCCGTCGGGGTCGAGAACGCCGCGGAATGCCTCGCCCAGATCCGCGGCGCGATGGAGGACCTGAAGAGCTCGGGCCAGGCCGTCGGCGCGCAGGTTCTCACGAACCTCGCCGGGTTCGCGCCCCCGACGATCCTCAGCCAGGCCGCGCGCCTGCAGGCTCGCCAGCGCTTCTTCAACCTGGTCGTCACGAACGTCCCGGGTCCGCAGTTCCCGCTGTATCTGCTCGGCCGGCGGCTGCGCGGCCTGTATCCGGTGGTTCCGCTGGCCCGCCGCCAGGCGCTTGGCATCGCCGTGATGAGCTACGACGGACATCTCGGCTTCGGGCTCCTCGGCGACTATGACGCCCTGCCCGAGCTCGAGTCGATCGCGGCGGCGCTGCGTCAGGCGATCGCCGCGCTCTCGCGCGCCGCGGGCATCCCCGCCGCCCGCCGGGCGCATCGCAGGGCTCCTGCTCGCCGCGCCGCGGTCAACGGGGCCGCGAGCGCCAAGGCGGTGACGAACGCCGCCAACGGGACGAGTCCGGCCGCGGGCGCGGCAAACGGCGGCAAGCACGAGCCGGGCGCCAACGGCGCCAAGCCGGCGCGCAAACGCACGACCCGCAAACCGGCTGCGCGCGGCTGACCGCACAGGCCGATGATCGCCTGAAAAGCGCGACCTACAGACCGAGATGTTGGCGAAAGGCCCGGGCTGGGCGGCTCGCCAGGCGGGCATCAACAGCCCGCCGTGCTCAGAAACGGCAAAGAGCGCTATCGAACACCGCCCGCGCCGCCGATACAAGGCCGTGTGCCCTTCGAGCCCAACAACCGCATGAGCCCGCTGAGCGCGTCGCGCGCGCAGTATCTCGTGATGAAGGAGCGAGCCACCAAAGCGGCGTGGAGCCTCTCGACCATCGACGATCCGGACATGCGCTCGACCGTCAACGGCATCGGCAAGTGGGCCTCGCGATGGGTCCAGGAATGGGAGGACGCGCACCCAGGTCAGGCGGAGCCCTCCACCTAGGAGACCCGCGATTGCCGGTAAGCATGGGCCGGACGGGCTGACATGCGCCTGGCGCTCTGCCAGCTGAACGCCAGCGTCGGCGACATCGCCGGCAACGCCGGGCGGATTCGCGCGCGACTCGAGGCGGCGCGCGCGGCGGGCGCCGGGCTCGTCGCGTTTCCCGAGCTGGCTCTCACGGGCTATCCGCCAGAGGATCTGCTGCTGCGTGAGCACTTCCTCGAGGACGCCCGCCGCGCGCTCGAGGCCCTGGCCGGCGAGGTGCACGACACGACCGCGATCGTCGGCTATCCCGAGCTTCATCAGCGCCAGGTGTACAACTCCGCCGCCGTCCTCGCCGATCGCGCGATCGCCGCCTCCTACCGCAAGCACCACCTCCCCAACTACGGCGTGTTCGACGAGCAGCGCTACTTCGCCGCCGGCGGCGCGCCGGTGACGATCGAGGTGGCCGGCGCGCAGGTCGGTTTGACCGTCTGCGAGGATCTGTGGCGTCCCGGCCCTCCCGCCACCGAGGAGGCGCGCGCCGGGGCGCGCCTGATCGTGAACATCTCGGCATCCCCCTACCACGCCGGCAAGGGCGCCGAGCGCGAACAGCTGTTTGCCGCGCGCGCGCGCGAATGCGACGCCTACATCGCGTTCTGCGCGCTGGTCGGCGGCCAGGACGAGCTGGTGTTCGACGGACACTCGTTCGTGCTCGACCCGGCCGGCACGACGATCGCGCGGGCGCGCCAGTTCGTCGAGGACACGCTGATCGTCGACCTCGACCCGCTCGCCCCCGCCGGCTCGCGCCTGGAAGAGCCGATCGCGCCTGTCGAGGCTGAGGTGTACGCGGCGCTCGTGCTCGGGCTGCACGACTACGTCGAGAAGAACGGCTTCGCGGGGGCGGTGCTCGGCCTTTCGGGCGGGATCGATTCCGCGCTCGTGGCCTGTTTGGCGGTCAACGCGCTCGGCGCGGAGCGGGTCAACGTGGCGATCATGCCGTCGCCGTACTCCTCCGCGGCGACCCAGGCCGACGCGCATGCGCTCGCCGCCGCGCTTGGAGTCCGCGCGCACGAGCTTCCGATCGCGGCCGTGATGGATGCCTACACGAGCACGCTCGCGGCGGACTTCCGCGGTCGCGGGCCGGACATCACCGAGGAGAACCTGCAGGCGCGGATCCGCGGCAACCTGCTGATGGCGCTGTCGAACAAGTTCGGCTGGCTCGTGCTGACCACCGGCAACAAGTCGGAGATGTCGGTCGGCTATACGACCCTCTACGGCGATCTGGCGGGCGGCTTTGCGGTGATCAAGGACGTCCCCAAGACGCTCGTGTACCGCCTCTGCCGCTGGCGCAACTCGCCGGCACGGGCGGACGCGCCGATACCCGACTCGATCATCGCGCGCGCGCCCTCGGCGGAGCTGCGCCCCGACCAGCGCGACGCCGACTCACTGCCCGAGTACGAGCTGCTCGACCGGATCCTGCAGGGCTACATCGAGCGCGACCAGAGCCGGGAGCAGCTGATCGCCTCAGGCCTGCCCGCGCGCGAGGTCGATCTGACGATCCGCCTGGTCGACCGCGCCGAGTACAAGCGCCGCCAGGCCCCACCCGGGATCAAGGTCACGACGCGAGCGTTCGGCCGCGACCGGCGCATGCCGATCACCAACCGCTATCCAGGCTGAGCACGGTGGCGCGCACTCACACCCGCCACACCCGCCTGCTGGCGCTTGCCGCGACGCTCGCTGCGCTCGCCCTGTCGGGGTGCGGCAACACGCTGCAGGATCAGCCCGTGCCCCACAACGCGCTGGAGACGTTCGTGCTCGCGCCCTACCCGGTCTACTGGCTGGGGGCGAGCTTTCATGGCATGCAGATCACCGAGGCCTCGCCCGATCCCAGCGGATCGTTCACGGTGGCATACGGCAACTGCCTGGAAGGCGGCCAGAACACGTGCGTGGCGCCGTTGCAGGTGATCAGCTTGCCGGACAACAGCTTCGTGCCGGGCGAACGCGGCGCAGGCATGTATACCCCGCTGCGAGGCGTCGGCGCCTTCTTCAGCGATGGCGGCCGGGCGATCGCGATCCCCACAGGGCCCGTCGTACTCGATATCTACGCCCACAACCCCGCGCTCGCGCGCGCCGCCGCGCAGACGGCCGTACCGATCAACCTGCCGGGCGCACCGGGCGAGCCGCTGGCGGCGCCGCTACCCAACACCGGCTATGGCAAGCGTCCGCTGCCCGCCCAGATCCCGCCGCTGATCCATCGACCGTGACCAGCCCGGCGGCTGGCATAGCCGGCACCAGCCCAGCGGCTGGCATAGCCGGCACTAGCCCAGCGGCTGGCATAGCCGGCACCAGCCCAGCGGCTGGCATAGCCGGCACCAGCCCAGCGGCTGGCATAGCCGGCACCAGCCCAGCGGCTGGCATAGCCGGCACTAGCCCGGCGGCCGGCGTGGCGGGCGCACCGCGACGGTCATGCGCGTGACCGCGCAGGTCCTGCCGGCGTCGTCGCTGAACGTCACGTCCCAAACCCATGTTGTTCGCCCGCGATGCAGGCGCTGCGCGCGCGCGTGCACGGTGCCGTCGGTGATCGGGCGCAGGAAGCTCGTGCTGTTTGCCAGGCCGACCGCAATCTCACCTTGGGCGCTCACTGTTCGCGCGGTGGCAAGCGACGCGATCGCCTCGGCGATCGACGCGTACACGCCGCCGTGCACGAGCCCCATCCCCTGCTTGAGCTCATCGCGCACAGGCACCTGCGCGCTCACGCCGGTCTCACCCAGCTCGAGGATCTCAAGGCCATATAGACGGTCGAAGCCGACCACCGCGGCCTTCAGGTGCTCGACACTCGGCGCCGCCATCAGCGCGCCACGATAGCCTACGAATCACTGGGGCCGTGCGTCCCGAACAGATGAGCCCACTCGACGACCTTCCGCCCGACCTGCGCGCCACGCTGTCCCTGCTCGTGGACCGCGGCAAGAGCTACGCCGAGGTCGCCGACCTGCTGGGCATACCCGAGAGCGCGGTGCGCGAGCGTGCACACGCCGCGCTCGATGCGCTAGCCGGCGAACGCGTCGCGACGGCTGCGCCGGCACGGGTGGGCGCTGCAGGCGACGAGCCCGCCGCGAGCTCGAGCCTCGGGCCCGACGGCGCGTCGCTCGCGACCCGGGCGCCCGCGCCGCCCGCGAGCCCGCGAGCGCGCAGGAATGGCGACGCGCGCAGCACTAGGACCGCGCTGCCGGTGTCGCGGCGCGGCGGGGCGATCGTGCTGGCATCGATCGCCGCGGTGATCGTGGTCGTCGTGATCGTGGCGGTCGCCAGCGGCGGCTCGAGCCCGCACAAAGGCAGCACTCCGGGCGCCGGTTCGAGCTCGGCCTCGACGCACTACCCACGCGCGGGCACCAGCACGGCCTCGGGCAAAAGCCCGCAGGTCACCAACCAGATCACGCTGACCCCGCCCGAACCGGGCAGCAAAGCGATCGGCGTCGTCGAGATTCTCAGCGAAGGCAGCCAGCACGCCTTCTACATCGCCGCCGAACATCTGCCGCCGTCACAGGGCTTCAACTATGTGATCTGGCTGTACAACTCGCCGACGAGCGCCGAGGCGGTCAGCAAGAGCCCCAACGTCGGCGCCAACGGTCGCCTGCAGGGCGGTGCGCTGCTGCCTTCGAACGCGAGCCACTTCCATCAGATCCTGCTCACACGCGAGACCTCCGAACGGCCGACCACACCCGGGCCGACGGTGCTGAGCGGAACCTTCAGCCTCACCAAGTGAGCGCACGCGTGCGCGTGCGCGTGCGCGCGTACGTCGGCGCCGGCATCATGAGCTGCTCCCCTACGCCGGCATCACGAGCCGCTACTCTGCGCCGGCATCACGAGCCGCGCCGGTCAGTCGCTCGCGAGCAGCTTGCCCGGGTTCATGATCCCCTGGGGGTCGAGCTCGGCCTTCAGCGCCGCGAGCGCCGCGAGGCCCTCGCGGCCGATCTCGCGATCCAGCCACGGCGCGTGGTCGCGCCCGACGGCGTGATGGTGTGTGATCGTGCCGCCGTGGCCGATGATCGCCTCACTGGCGGCCTGCTTGACCGCGTGCCACTGTTCGATCTCGGCGTCCTCGCGCTGCCTGGCGATATATGTGAAATACAGCGAGGCGCCCGTCTCGTAGACATGCGAGACGTGGCACATGACGATGCCGGGCGTGCCCTGCTGCCGTAGCGAGCGCTCGATCGCCGCGAGCGTCGCCCCGTGCAGGCGCTCGATGTTCGCCCAGCGCGTGGCGGTCTCGAGCGTCTCGACGATCACGCCCAGGTTGAGCAGCTCGTCGCGCAGGTACGGTCCGTCGAACCTGCTTCGCTGCCAGGCCTCGCCGGGCGTGCGTCCGACCGCCAGGGCGCCGTGAGCGCGCGCGAGCGCGCGCGCGCGCGTGCGTCGCGTGCGCAGCTCCTCGCCGGCGCCTTCGCAGCCGAAGATGACCAGGCAGCGGCCGGCGGCCGTCTCGCCGTAGCCGCGCAGCCCGAGGTAGGCGCGTCCGAGCCGGCCCTTCACGCCGCCGCCGCCGGCCAGCTTCAGCGACAGCCAGGTCTCGCACACGTCGGACAGGCGCACGACCTCGGGCAGGGTGTGCTCTTGGGCGAGCTCGCGCAGCGCGCGCAGCCCGGCTGCGAAGCTCTCGAAGAAGAAGCCCTCGTAGATGCGCTCGCGTGGCGCGGCGCGCAGGCGCAGCGAGACCCGGTCGATCACGCCGAGCGTGCCCTCCGAGCCGACCAGCAGCTCGCGCAGACCGGGCCCGGCGGCGCTCGCCGGCATCGCGGCCAGGTCGATGTCCCCGGCCGGTGCCGTCAGCCGCAGGCCGAGCACCATCTTCGCGATCCCGCCGTAGCCGCTGGAGGCCTGGCCGGCCGAGCGCGTGGCGACGCAGCCGCCGAGCGAGACGTATTGAAAGGACTGGGGCCAGTGGCCGAGGGTGAGCCCCGCGCGGGCGAGCAGCGGTTCGAGCGCAGCAGCTCGCATGCCCGATCCGACGGTGACGATCCGCGACTCGCGGTCGAGCTCTTGGATGCCCTCGAGCCGGCGCATGTCCAGCGCGATCGCCGCCGCGTGCGGGCCGCGCAGCGGCTCGACGCCGCCCACGACGCTGGTGCCGCCGCCGAACGGGATCAGCGCCAGCGAGCTCTTGGCGCACAGGTCGAGCAGCGCGCGCAGGTGCGCGTGGCTGGCGGGCAGCACGACGGCGTCGGGGGCGCTGTGGGGCGTGCCGGCACGCATGCGCACGAGATCGACGTAGCCCTTGCCGGCGGCGTGCAGGATGCGTTCGCGGCTGTCGGTGCGCACGCCGTCGGCGCCCACGATCCGTCGCAGCGCGTCGGCGGTCTGCTCGCGCACGCGCGCCGGCGGAAGCTTGACCGCTCCCAGCGCGACCGGCGGGCGTGGCCGGCCGGCGAGCCCGACATGCTCGCGCATCAGCTCGAGCGCGCCCGCCGGCAGCTCGTGCCCGCGCTGCGGGTCGCCCCAGCCCCACCAGCGCATCTGTGGCGGCTCAGCCACCGGGTCCGCCGATCCGCTCGAGCCCGTCGAGTGCCTCTTCGATGGTCGCGGCTGCGGCTTTACGGACCATGAAGCCGCCGAAGCGGGATGAGAACCCGCGCAGCGTCTGGCTCAGCTCGATCGTGACCTCCGTGCGCGCGCCGCCGTCGGCCTGTCCGAGCTCGACGGTGGTGTGCGCGGACTTGAGCAGGCGCGCAAACGGGCTGTCCTCGACGCGCTGCTCCCAGCGCAGCCGCATGCCCGGCTCGTCGCACTCGACCAGCTCGAAGTCGGCGCGCACGAGTTTGCCGCCGGAGGCGCGGAGCACCTCGGTGAAGGCGTCGGCGGTGACGTCCTCGACGCGGCTGACGCGCGGCCACCAGCGCGGCAGGTGATGGGGATCGCGGATCGTCTCCCACAGCTCGGCGGCCGGCGCGGCGATCGTGCGGGTGCGGCGCACGGTGGGCATTTAGGACCCTCTCACCGCCGGCTCCGCGTTCAGGACTCGTAGGTGATCAGCGCATGGGCGGCGTGCGGAGCGAGCCGCTCACGCCCGTTCAGGAAGGCGAGCTCGATCAGAAAGCTGCATCCGACGACCTCTCCGCCGACCTTCGCGACCAGGTCGCAGAGCGCCCGCGCGGTGCCGCCGGTGGCGAGCAGGTCGTCGTGCACGAGCACGCGCCGGCCGCGGCCGAGCGCGTCGGTGTGCAGCTCGAGCTCGGCCGCCCCGTACTCGAGCAGGTACTCGGCGCTGACCGTCTCATACGGCAGCCGCCCGGGCTTGCGCGCGAGCACGAAGCCGGCCCCGAGCTCGAGCGCGAGTGCCGGGCCGAGCAGAAAGCCGCGCGCCTCGGCTGCGATCACGCAGTCGGCGTGCAGCTGGCGCGCCTGCTCGGCCAGGCCGTGAACCGCCGCTCGCAGGGCCCGCGGGTCGGCCATCAAGGGCGTGATGTCCTTGAAGCCGACGCCCGGCTTGGGAAAGTCGGGGATCTCGCGCACGAGCGTCTTCAGCTCTGTCGATGCCTGGGTCATCGCGACTGAGCATCTGACGCCCGATGACCAAGGAGATCAAGGACGCAGCGAAGGGAACAGTGCGCTAGCACGGGCCCGAAGCGAGGACGCAGAGATCCGCCGGTCATCGGGCGTCAGCGCACGATCTTGCGCAGGTCGCGCACTAGCAGCAGGTGCTTCAGGTGCGTCGTGACGGCCGCCAGGTTCTCGAGCGCCTCGACCGCCTCCCTGCGCCGTTGCGGGTTGCGCGAGCGCAGCGCCGGCGCGAGGATCTGCTGCAGGAGCGTGGCCTCGCTGTCGGCCGAGGAGCGGAACACGCGCAGGTTGCGCCCGCCGACGCCGTAGCGCGCGAGCTCGGCGACGGCGCCGATGATTTCGCGCTCGGTCTCGTCGAAGTAGCGCACCCCGCCGCGCAGCTCGCCCTTGACGACGCCGTAATCCTCGAGTTCGAGCACGAGCTTGGCGTCGGCGCTGGTCTCCTCGAGCACGTCCTCGAGCGTGTACAGAGCGCCGTTGCCGGCGCGCACGCTCACGCTGCGCCGCCATGCGCGGTGGCTCTCGCGCCCCGGCCGGGCCCCCGGCATCGGCGCTGCTTCCGCGTTGGTGCGACCGGCCGCAAGCTCCTGGCGGATCACGCGCAGCGGCAGGAACTCGTCGCGCTGCATGCGCAGGATCGTGCGCAGGCGGGCGACGTCGGCCGGCGTGTAGACCCGGTAGCCGCCGGGCGTGCGCCGCGGCGTGAGCAGCTTCTGATCCTCGAGGTAGCGGATCTTCGAGATCGAGATGTCGGGGAACTCCTGCGCGAGCGCCTTGCAGACGGCGCCGATCGTGATCGCCTTCTGGGGCCCCGCGCCCGTGGCGCCGGCGGCCGCGGCCTGCTCGGCGCGTTGCACGTCGGCCGCCAGCTGCTCGATCTCGGCGGCCGCGGGCTGCGCTCCGGTTTGCGCGGGTGAGGCCATCAGCGTGCGTGGAAGGTCAGCTTGTACTTGCCGATCTGCACCTCGTCGCCCTCCTGCAGCTTCTGCGACTCGATCCGTGCGCGGTTGACGTAGGTTCCGTTGAGCGACCCGCAGTCGTCCAGATGCCAGTCATCGCCGCGCCTGACCATCACCGCGTGATCGCGCGAGACGGTGATGTCGTCGAGGAACACGTCGGAGTCGGGGCGCCGCCCGATGCTCATGCGCTCGCCGTTGACCGCGAAGCTCTCGCCGATGCGCCCGCCGCCTACGCGGATCACGAGCGCGGGGCCGCCCTGCCTGCTGGTCTCCTGGAGCTCGACGGGCACCGCCTCGCCGGCCTCGTCGATCCGCCAGCTGGCGGTCACGGGCTCACCGCCGGGGCCCTCCGCGCGCGGCAGCAGCGCACCGCAGCGCTGGCAGTAGTTGGCGCCTTCGGCGTTTACGAAGCCGCACTCGGTGCAGTGCAGTGCCATGCGTGCTCCCGCCCCTGCGACGGGCCTCCTAGTCGACGTCGCTGCCGACTGCCGCCTGACGGTTGGCCAGGATGTCGGTCAGCTGCTGGACGTCTTCGCCGGTGATGACCGGCGTCGCGCCGCCGTCGTGCTTCTTGCGCAGGCGGTTGACGAGCTCGGCGCGCAGGATGTCGATCTTGCCGTGCAGCATCCGGCGCTGGTATGAGACCTCGGTCTCTTCGTCGGTCAACTTCTTGATCAGCTCCTTGAGCTCACTGTCGTCTAGCGTGCCGAGGTCTGGGAAAGTGTCCATGCCTGATCGATCTCCTGTCGCGGCTTCCCGTTCGCGGGCGCTTGGGCCCTTGCGACGCTTGCTCGTCTGACTCTACCGTAAAGCTGAGCTTGAGGGTGCGGTGATGGACGCATTGCAGTCCTCTCGACCGTTGACGCACGCGCGCACGCGTGCGCGCACGCGTGCGCCGCCTTTCGTGGAGCTTTGCGCTCAGCGCCTCGAGGCGTTCGCGCGCGCGCGCAGGCCGGCGCGCGCGTACAGCCCGGTGGCGGTCAGCGCGAGCGCCAGCCCGAGGGAGAGCATCAGCTCGGCGAGCGTGCGCAGGCCGAGCATCGCGAAGAAGAGCGCGCCGAGCACGAAGCCGACGGCGATGCGGCCGGGCCAGTTGATGCGCAGCTCGGCGCCGCGCGCCTGACCGTAGCCGGAGAGCGCGAGCGTCGCCAGCTCGCGCGCGGCCAGCAGCGCGAGCGCCGAGCGCGGCAGCAGCCGGTGACGCCAGCAGACGAGCGCGCCGGAGATCACGAGCAGCCGGTCGGTCAGCGGGTCCATGATCGCTCCCAACCGGCTGTACTGGCCGGTCACGCGCGCCGCGATGCCGTCGGCGTAGTCGCCCCAGCCGATGATCGCGAACAGCGCAGCGGGCGCGCCGCCCAGGTCGTCCTCGCGCGTGAGCCCGACCTCGAGGAACACGGGGATCAGCGCCAGGCGCACGAACCCGATCGCGTTCGGCAGCGTCCACGGGCGCAGCGGCTCGCCGGCGCGCGTCTGCGGCGGCGGCGGGCCGGAACGGTCGAGCCCGAGCAGGCGGCGCAGGGTCAGGGGGCGCTGCGCCACAGCCGCTCCAGCGCCAGGAATCGCAAGATCAGGGCAGGCTCTGCCACACGCGTTCCACGGCCGCGACGAGCGCCGCCGGCTCGCTGTCGAGCGCGAGCCCGGGGGCCTGTAGCCGACCTCGTCTGAGCTGCACCTCGATCTCGCCCGACTGCAGCGAGCGGCGTCCGACGGTCAGCCTCAGCGGACAGCCGAGCAGCTCGGCGTCGGCGAACTTCTCGCCGGCGCCGAGGTCACGGTCGTCGTAGAGCGTCTCGATCGCGCCGTCGCTGAGCGCCTGATAGCAGCGCTCGGCGGCGTCGCGCTCGGGCGTGCCGGGCTTGCCGAGCGCGATCAGGTGGACTTGAAACGGCGCGAGCGCCTTCGGCCAGCAGATGCCGTGATCGTCGTTGAACTGCTCGACGGCGGCCGCCACGATGCGGGCCGGTCCGATGCCGTAGGAGGCCATCCAGACCGGCAGCTCGGCGCCGTGCTCGTCGAGGTAGCGGGCACCGAGGGGCTCTGAGT
Source organism: uncultured Solirubrobacterales bacterium (assembly GCA_963713895.1). Classification (GTDB taxonomy): domain Bacteria; phylum Actinomycetota; class Thermoleophilia; order Solirubrobacterales; family Solirubrobacteraceae; genus Palsa-744. The sequence goes on from OY970210.1 coordinate 1,717,386, forward strand.
AGCGGGTGCCGAGCTTGAAGATGTTGGCGATCTCGATCGCCTTCTCGATCCGGATCGGCTCGCCGTCAACGGTGTCGCTCGCGAGCAGCTGATCCCTGCCGAGCTGGGCGCGCACTACCTCGGCGTTGGCGGCGTAGCCGGAGTCGGTCAGCACGACCTCGTCCTCGCCGGCGGCACAGGGCGCCATGTACTCGTGCGCGCCGCTGCCGCCCATCATGCCGACGTCGCCCTCGACCCGGTACCAGCGCAGTCCGGTGCGCTCCATCATGCGGTCGTAGGCACCGACGTGCAGCGCGTAGCGCTGCTCCAGGCCGGCCTGATCGCGGTCGAAGCTGTAGGCGTCCTTCATCACGAACTCGCGCGTGCGCAGCACGCCCGCGCGGGGGCGCGGCTCGTCGCGCTCCTTGACCTGAAAGTGGTAGACGACGAGCGGCAGGTCACGATAGGAGCGAACGATTTGCGCGATATGAAACGTGACGGCCTCCTCGTGCGTCATCGCGAGCACCAGCTCTGAGCCTTTCCGGTCGTTGAGCCTGAACAGCTCCTCGATGCCCAGGCGCCCGGTCTTGCGCCACACCTCCGCTGGCTGCAGCACCGGCATCAGCATCTCCTGCCCGCCGATCGCGTCCATCTCCTCGCGCACGATCGCCTCGACCCGCTGGTGCACGCGCCAGCCGGCCGGCAGCCACGTCCACAACCCCGCTCCCATCTGCCTGACCAGTCCGGCCCTGACCATCAGCTTGTGCGAGACGGCCTCGGCGTCGGCCGGCGCCTCCTTCTCGGTCGGCAGCAGGTATTCGGACAGGCGCGGCATCGCGACGGCAGCCTAGTCCATGCCCCCGCGCGAGCGGCGAGAGCGCGCGCGCACGCGGCACCCGAGCGAGCCGGTGCAGTCTGGGGGCGTGTTCGTGCAGGCCCTCTGCGACCCGGCCGACACGTGGGCCGGGTCGCAGAACGTGCGTGCGCGTCAGGGCCGTCGCAGGCTAGTTCCCAAAGCCATAGGACTGTGCCTGGATCGCGACCATGTTGACCAGGTTGCCCAGCGCGAGGTTGACGTCGTACAGGTGCAGGCCCCAGTCGGCTCCGAGCAGTTCCTTCGCCAGTTCGTGGTGTTCTTCGCGAGCCATGACCACCGCTTCGCTCGGGCTGCCCGCGATGCTGGCCTGCAGCCAGGTGGCCCCGCTTTCGTGCTTGCACTGGGCTTCATAGAGACCCGGCATGGTCACCCACGGCGTGGGCGCGCTGGGCGCCGGCTCGACGAACCCCAGCAGGCCCGGGAACGTCGTCGTCGAGGCGTACGGGAGCAGCGGTCCGGCCGCGGGGCTTTGGGTCAGCAGCGTCGGGTTCACGCACAGCACCTGCATGCCTTCCGGCACGGGTTCGCCCGGGTTCAGCAGGGGACTTTCCGGCCGGCCGAAATACGAGCCTTCGGGCGGCTCTTTCAGGAACGTCGAGTAGGCGATCACGCAGCTCGTTTCGATCGCCGACCGGCAGGCCGGCACGTTCTTGAAGGTGCCCCCGACCCGCTTGCCTTCCGGTACGAGCACGTTCCCGCCGAGCAGAATCGCCGATACGAGCTGCTTGCGCAGCGCGGGGTCGGGATCGATCTGTTCTTTGATCAGCTGCTCGAGCAGCAGCGCGCCCTGGGAGTGTCCGATCAGGACGAAGCCGCGGCCCTTGTTGTACTTCTTGAGATATTCAAGCCACGGTTCGAGCACGCCGAGGTAGGCCGTCGCCTTCTCTTCCTCGGTGATCGAGCCCGGTTTCTCGATCGCCGCCAGGGTCAGCTGCGGGTACATCGGCGCGAACACCCGACAGTCCTGCGAGAAGCGCGACGCCTGGTTGATCGCGATCTGGGTCTCCTCCGGTTCGATTTCCAGGTTGGCGTTCGGACCAGCCTGTTCGCTGACCGTGGGATATACGTAGAAGCAGTCGATCGGCGGCCTGCCGCGGCGCACCGGCTTCTGGACGGTTTCCTGCCTGTTCGAGCCTTCGTAGGTCACGACCGTTGCGGTGCGGTTTTCCTTGCACGGGTTGTTGGTCAGGCCCGGGCGACAGAGCCAGACGGTCTTGCCGCTCGCCGCGGCGGCCGACCCGGCTGACAGTCCCAGTAGAAGCGGCGCGGCGAGCGCGACCGCGATGAGCACGCGGGTCCCTCGTGCGAGCTCGCGCGTGGCGCGGATTGATCTGTCGTGCATCTCTCTCCCCTCTCTTCGCCATTTGGCTGAGCGGCCCCGCGACCCGACCGGCGACGCCGTCAGCAACACAATGTAGACCCCATCGAGGCTTGGGGGCCTGTGATAGAACAGCTGCCAACCACGATCGTCGCCAGCTCTGACAGCCACGACTTCGACGCAGCCTTCGACCACCGACGAGATCGACAAGGAGCCCCCGATGGCCTACACAGTCCCGCCGCTGCCATACGCCTATGACGCGCTCGAACCGTACATCGACAAGGCGACGATGGAATTCCACCACGACAAGCACCACCAGGCCTACGTGACCGCCGTGAACGCCGCGCTGGAGGGCACCGCGCTGGCGGACACTCCGATCGAGGACGTCATTCGCGACTTGAGCCAGGTTCCCGCCGACAAGCTGACGGCCGTCAAAAACAACGGTGGCGGCCATTACAACCACACGATGTTCTGGGAGAACATGAGGGCGAGCGGGGATCAATCCGGCGGCGAGCCGAGTGGCGAGCTCGCCGGCGCGATCAGCTCGACCTTTGGCTCCTTCGCCGACTTTCAGGCGAAGATCAAGGAAACCGGCATCAAACAGTTCGGCTCGGGCTGGTCTTGGCTGGTCCTTGACGGCTCGAGCCTCGCCGTCGTCGGCAGCGCCAACCAGGACAACCCGCTATCCGACGGCAAGACGCCGCTGCTGGGCGTCAACGTGTGGGAGCACGCGTACTACCTGAAGTACCAGAACCGCCGCCCCGACTACATCGACGCGTGGTGGAACGTCGTCAACTGGCCAAAGGTCGCCGAACGATTCGCTGCGGGCTAGCTGAGCCGCGCTAGCCCCGGGAAAACCGCCGTCCAGCCACCGGGGAAGCGGCCTCATCCAGCAGCGGTCCGCCCTCCCCCGGCCCTTCGCCGCCCTCGTCCGTGACGGCGCCGGCCGGCGCTGGCTCGAGCATCGACTCGAGCACCGCATCGGCCTCGTCCGCGGCGGCCGCCTCGAGCGCGGCCATGCGCTCGGGCGTCAGCTGGGTGGCATCCTCGTTCTCGGCCAGCCACGCGCGCGCCTCGGCCGCGGCGAGCTCGTCGCGCTGGACCTTCTTGCCGGCCTCGTAGTAGCGGTCGATCTCCTGGAACAGCTCATCGACGAGGCGCTCGGTCGGGACCTTCTTGAGCGGCTCGCCCTTGGAGTAGATCATGCCCATGTCTTTGGCGCCCGTGATGCCGAAGTCGGCGTGGCGGGCCTCGCCGATCCCGTTGACGGCGCAGCCGAGCACGGACACCTCGATCGGGTCCTCGTACTCCTGCAGGCGCTGCTCGACCTCGGCCACGACCGTGTCCATGTCGAACTGCAGCCGCCCGCAGGTGGGGCAGGCGATCAGGACCGGACCGCGCTCGCGCAGCTTCAGCGCCTTGAGGATCTCCCACGCGACCTTGACCTCCTCCTCGGCATGGAAGGTCGAGAGCGAGATCCTGATCGTGTCGCCGATCCCGTCCGCCAGCAGCGTGCCGAGGCCGACGGCCGACTTCAGCGAGCCCGACCACTTCGTGCCGGCCTCGGTGACGCCGAGATGCAGCGGGTAGGGAATGCGCTCTGAGAGCAGGCGGTTGGAGGCGATCGTGTTGGGCACGGAGGTCGACTTCATCGAGACCTTGAAGTTGGCGAAGTCCAGGCGCTCCATCAGCTGGACCGTCTCGACCGCGGCGGTGACGAGCGCCTCGACGGGGTTGTCGTACTCGAGCTGGCGCAGGTGCTTTGGCAGCGAGCCCGAGTTCACGCCGACGCGCAGCGGCGTGTCGCGCTCCTTGGCGGCGGAGATCACCTCGGCGACCTTGTCGGGCCCGCCGATGTTTCCCGGGTTCAGGCGTACGCAATGCGCGCCGGCTTCGATCGCCTTGAGCGCGAGCGTGTGGTTGAAGTGGATGTCGGCGATCACGGGGATCGGCGACTCGGCCACGATCTGCGCGAGCGCCTGCGCGTCGCGCTCGCGTGGCACCGCGACGCGCACGATGTCCGCCCCCGCATCCGCCACGGTGCGGATCTGATCCATCGTCGCCGGCAGGTTGGCGGTCTCGGTCTTGGTCATCGTCTGCACCACGACCGGAGCGCCGCCCCCGATCGGGATGCCGCCGACGTTGATCTGCCGCTGCGAGGCCATCTACGGTGATTCTACGATGGAGCCGCCTGTCAACAGCAAATGAACGCTTGCCCCCCCGATGTGTATGCGACCGCGCGCGGGCCGCTGGCGCGCCTGGCTTCCCCGCTGGCCGCCCGCGCACGCGTGCGTCGGCACGAGCGCTTCTTCGCGCTCACGCTCCTGCCTGCCGACGCACGCGTGCTCGATGTGGGCTGCGGGGCGCTCGGCCTGCGCGCGCTCGAGCCGGGCCTGGACATCACGGGCGTCGATCTGCGCGAGCGCTTGAGCTACCCGGGCCCGTTCGTGCGCGCCGACGTCGCCGCGGGCCTGCCGTTCGAGACGGGCGAGTTCGACCTGGCGTACTGCACGAGCGTGATCGAGCACGTGCCGCGCGCGCGTCGCGCCGCGTTCGCCGCGGAGGTCCGGCGCGTGGCGCGGGGCTGGCTCGTGCAGACCCCCGCGTTCTCATTCCCGATCGAGCCACATTCGCTGCTCCCGTTCGCGCACTGGCTGCCGGCGCAGGCGCGCCGCCCCTACTGGCGAATGGGTGCGGCGGGCGCGTGGGAGCAGATCGACCTGCTGCGCCGCGCAGAGCTGGAGGCGCTGTTCGGCCCGGCACGGGCAGAGCGCTTCGGCCCGCTGGTCAAGAGCTGGGTGTGCGTCAGCCGCCGAGCCGGGTGATGTCGTTGCTGAGCCCGTTGAGCACCAGGAACAGCAGCAGCACGATCCCGACCGAGCTGAAGCGCCACATGGCGGCGGCGGAGACGCGCCGGCCGCGGACCTTCTCGGCGAGCGCCCACAGCACGTGGCCGCCGTCCAGCGGCAGGAACGGCAGCAGGTTGACGACTGCGAGCACGAGCGAGATCAGGCCGATGATCACGAGCGCGTAGCCGGCGCCCGCGGCGACGGCTTCCTGGGTGATCAGGGTGATCCCGACGATGCTGTGGAACTGGTGGCGCACCTTCGCGCTCGTGAACGCCCGGCCGAGGCTGGTGAGCAGGTTGGTGGCCGAGCTCCACATCTCGTGCGCGGCGACCCCGGCGGCGGCCACGACGCCGAGCTGCCTCGCTGCGGCGCCGAAGTCGAAGCCGATCAGCATCCTGCCGGCTTCCTTGCTGTAGCGGGGGTAGACCGTCAGCGTGCGTACCCGGCCGGCGCGCTTGACGGTGATCTGCACGGGCGTGGCGGCCCTGCAGCCCGGTGTCTGGGCGCCGGCACAACGGTGCATGCCGATCGCGCGCTGGGCCGAGGCGACGCTCGCCGGGCGCCCGTCGACCGCCAGGATGCGATCGCCCGGGCGCAGCGTGCCGTCGGCGGGCATGCCCTTCTCGATCGCCTGCACGCGCGTGGTGGCGACCTCCGTCGGGATGGACGGGTTGAGGTTGCCGAGGGTGTTGTCGCCGTTGAAGTTGGCCGACGCGAGGATCACCCAGAACAGCACGAACGCGATCAGCAGGTTGACGCCCGGTCCGGCGAGGATCACGACGATCCGCTTCCAGGGCGCCTGGTTGCAGTAGGCGCGCGCCGCCACCGCCGGATCCATGCCCTCGAGCTCCTCGGGGGTCATGCCGGTGATCTTCACGTAGCCGCCCGCCGGCAGGGCGCCGATCGCGTACTCGGTCTCGCCGCGGCGCACGCGCGCGAGCGTCGGCGGAAAGAACAGCGAGAAGCGCTCGACACGCATGCCCACGGCCTTCGCCGCGAGGAAGTGGCCGAGCTCATGCAGGATGATCAGGGCGACGATCCCGAGGATCGTCAGGAGCCAGCTCATGCCCCCAGTTTGGCAGCCACGAGCTCGCTTGCCGCCAGTCTGGCGCGCCGGTCGGCGTCGTACAGCGCCTCGAAGTCGTGCACGGGCGTGGCGTCCGTCAGCGCGAGCGTGCGCTCGATCGTCTCGGCGATGCCGTTGAAGCCGAGCCGCCCGGCGAGGAACGCGTGCACGGCGATCTCGTTCGCGGCGTTCAGGACGCACGGCGCGGTGCCGCCCGCCTGCGCCGCTTCGCGCGCCAGGCGCAGGCACGGAAACGCCTCCAGATCGACCGCTTCGAACGTGAGCGCGCCGACCTCCGCCAGGCTCAGCGGCGCGATCGGGCGCAGGCCGCGGCCTCCGCCGTCGCCGAGTATCTCCACGCTCTCGCCGCCGTGCAGCGCGTAGGAGATCGCGATGCGCATGTCGCGCGGGCCGATGTGCGCGAGCATCGCGCCGTCGGCGAGCTGGATCAGGCCGTGCACGAGCGATTGCGGGTGTACGACCACGTCGATGCGCTCGTACGCCGTCCCGAACAGGTGATGGGCCTCCATCAGCTCGAGGCCCTTGTTCATCAGCGTGGCCGAGTCGATCGTGATCTTGCCGCCCATCGCCCACGTCGGATGGGCCAGCGCCTGCTCGACGGTGACCTCCTGCAGCTCGGCGCGCGTGCGGCCGCGGAACGGGCCGCCGCTGGCGGTGATCGTCAGCCGCTCGACGGCGCCCGCGGGCTGGCCGGAGATCAGCTGATGCAGCGCCGTGTGCTCGGAGTCCACCGGCGTGATGCGCGCGCCGGTCGCTTCCGCGAGCGCGCTCACGAGCTCGCCGCCGACGACCAGCGACTCCTTGTTGGCGAGCGCCAGGTCGATGCCCTCGCCGAGCGTGGCCACCGTCGGGCCGAGGCCGGCCGAGCCGACGAGCGCGTTGAGCACGAGATCGGCGCCGGAGCCGACGACGAGCTCGACCAGGCCGTGCGCGCCGCTGAGCACCTCGCCGTCGGTCCACGCCTCGGCCGCGCGCGCGGCCGCGTCCGCGTCCGCCAGTGCGATCCGCTCCATGCCGTTCGCGGCGGCCTGGCGCACGAGCCCCTCCCACGAGCGGTCGGCCGACAGCCCGACCAGCTCGAAGCGCTCGGGCTCCTGCGCGCAGACATCGAGCGCCTGCACGCCGATCGACCCGGTCGAGCCGAGCACGAGCAGCCGACACGGCCCGTCGGCCGGCGCGGATGCCCGCTCGGGTCGCCGGCTCACGCCGGGCTGTGCGGCTGCCGGCGTCCGAGGAGCGTGCTCGTCATCCATACCCCGTCATTCTCACAGGGCGGGCGTCGGTCCGGGGGTGCGAACGCTGTGCGAGAATCTCGGCCGCGCCGATGGAAGCCTCCCGCCTCAAGCAGCTGCGCCCGTTCGCCGAGCTCTCGCCGGCGGAGCTGAACATGCTCGCGCGCGTGGTCAACGAGTTCGAGGCGCCGGCCGGGACGACGCTCGTGATCCAGGGCGACTACGGCTACGAGTTCATGGTGATCGAGGACGGCACCGTGGACGTCGTGCGGGGCGGCGAGACGATCGACACGATGGGCCCCGGCGATTTCTTCGGGGAGCTGGCGGTGCTCACGGTCGGCGGCCAGCGCAACGCGAGCATCGTCGCGACCTCGCCCGTGCGCATCATCACGCTGACGGCGCACTACATGCGCGAAGTCCGCGAACGCATGCCGGCGGTGGGCGAGAAGATCGAGAGCGTGATCGCGGCGCGTACGCACTGAGGCCGTGCGGTTGCCTTTCGCTGCAACGGCGCGTGCCGGCCGGACGGTCCCTCGGCAGAGGGACCGTCCCGCCATCCGGCTCGTTACACTTTGAACGATCCGAGGTACAGCATTTCGTTGTACAGGCCCGGGTAGTAGCAGCTTTCGTCCGCGTAGCCGTAGTAGTTTTTACCTTTTTTGCGGTCTACGAACGCGCAGCCGTAGTTGTATTCGCTTTCGAACACGAAGTACGTGTATTTGCCGCTCTTGAAGTAGTGGCCGTAGACTCCGCTTTCGAGTTCCCACTCCTTGTATTTCGGAGCCGTATACTCATACTGGCAGTAGCCTTCTTCGCAGAACTCGTACTCATTCACCTTGTATTTGCCGCTGGCAGCCTTCACCAGCGCGTGGCTGCTGGCGTGGGTGCCGCCGCTGACGTTGCTCGCGGCGCTCGCCGTGGCGGTCATGACCGCGAACAGCGACACTGCCAAGGCTCCAAGCAGAACCATCCTGATCTTACGCATGTGCATTTACCTCCATGTCTTGATTTCGGTGTTCGTCGCAAACGCGACGGCCTCCGCTTTCGTGTTTCGTCCTCCCCTCGCCTCCCGGCTGGCGGGTCGTTGCCGGGCCGAGCCCTGGCAACCGATGTGACAAGTCGGTTGCGACTCGCTTAGCGGCTTCGGCGCCGTCTAGCTCGCGAAGGTCGGCCGTGAAGCCGATTTCACGATGGCGTCGGTTCCGAGCTCTTCCAGCTCGCCACGTTCGGCGTTTTCGCCGTAAGAGCCCCCGTAGAAGTCGCCGCCTTGACCGTTTGGGTCACGACGCCGCAAGAGCACTTCCTACGCGCATGTGATGCCCCCCCATTTGGTTTTGTGGTGCCTGCGCTCCGTAGGCTAGCGCACATCAGATCGGAAGTGTCGTGACGTCGGTCACACGAGCAAGGGTCGAGAGATGCCCGACAACGCGCCCGCGGCTCGCGCAGCAGGCCGCGCTAATGCACGTACGCGTACCAGATGTAGTAGCTGACGACGGCGACGAACAGGACCGCGTCGAGGCGGTCGAGGGCGCCGCCGTGCGCGCCGAACAGGGTGCCCGAGTCCTTCACGCCGGCGTCGCGCTTGACGAACGACTCGAACAGGTCGCCGACCGGCGCGACGAGCGCGACCCCGACTCCCAGCACGAGCGCGTGCGAGCCGGGCAGCCACTGTTGATAGCGGCTGGCCAGCCACACGCCGGCGACCGCGCAGACCATTCCGACCACGAGTCCCTCGACGGTCTTGCCCGGCGAGATGCGCGGCGCGAGCTGGCGCCTGCCGAACAGATGCCCGCCCAGGTAGGCGCCGGTGTCGCCGAGGAACGTGCCGACGAGCACGTCGATCACGATGCCCTCGCCGTGCGGCAGGCCGCGCAGCAGCACGGCATGGGCGAGCGCGAAGCCAATCCAGTAGATGCCGAGCAGCGTCAGCGCCAGGCTGCCGACGCTCGGGCGGGGCTGGGTGACGGCCAACGCGAACAGCAGCGGCAGCGCGGCCACGGCGACGAGCAGGATCTGAAACTGGCTGCCGTACAGCGCGGCGGCGAGCAGCGCGGCCAGCGCGATGAAGCCTCCCAGGCGCAGCGGGCGGGCGCGCGCGTACATCGCGTAGAGCTCGTGCATGCACAGGCAGCCGAGCACGAACACGCCGAGCGTGAAGATCAGCCCGCCCTCGATCACCAGAAACAGGGCCAGCGCGATCGCGGGCAGCGCGGCGAGCACGCGCGCCCCGAGGTCCGAGCCCCGGCGCGTGCCGGCACGCGGGGCGCCTTGGCCGCTACGCGAGCGGCCGGCGGAAGCGCGCCGGTCAGCGGCCACCGAAGCGCCGCCGGCGCTCGGAGAACTCGGCGAGCGACTGCTCGAGCGCGTCGCGGCCGAAGTCGGGCCAGAGCTCATCGCGGAACACGAGCTCCGAGTAGGCCGATTGCCACAGCAGGTAGTTCGACAGGCGCCGCTCGCCGCTCGTCCGGATGATCAGGTCAGGGTCGTGCATCTCGGGCGCGTACAGGCATTGCCTGAACTCCTCCTCGGTGCCGCCGGCGAAGCGCTGCGCGGCGTCGACGATCTCGGCGCGGCCACCGTAGTTGAACGCGACGAACAACGTGATCCGCCGGTTGGCGTCCGTGAGCGCTTCGGCCCAGCCGATGCGCTGAACCAGCTCCGCCGGCACGCCTTCGCGCCGTCCGATGAAGCGCATGCGCACCCCCTCCGCGTGCAGCTCGGGCGTTTCCTGCTCGATTCGCCGGGCGAACATCGCCATCAGCCCTTCGACCTCCTCGGCGGGTCGCGACCAGTTCTCGGTCGAGAACGAGTAGACGGTCAGCTCGTGCACGCCGAGCTCGACGGCATCGCGCAGGCGCGCCTTGACGGTGTCGGCGCCGGCGTCGTGACCCTCGTTGACGCTCAACCCGCGCGCGCGCGCCCAGCGCCCGTTGCCGTCGGTGATGATCGCCACGTATTTGGGGCTGGGGCCCGTGCCGCTCACGGCCTGTGCGCTGCCAGGGCTCGCGCTCATCCGGGCGTGGGGGCCCGTTCGTCTCCCTGGCTTGGCGCGAGCGCACGCGTGCGTGGAGCGAGCAGTCGCATCAGACCTCGAGGATCTCGCCTTCCTTGGTCTTGAGCACGCCGTCGAGCTCCTGTACGCGCACGTCGGTGAGCTTCTGCAGCTCGACCTCGGCGCGATGCTCGTCGTCGGAGGAGGCTTCGCCGGCGTTCTTGAGCTCGCGCAGGTGATGGAGCACGTCGCGCCGGACGTTGCGGATCGCCACGCGGCCCTCCTCGGCGAGGTTGCGCACGACCTTGACGAGCTCGCGGCGGCGCTCCTCGGTCAGCTCGGGAACGGCGAGCCGGATCAGGTTGCCGTCGTTGGAGGGGTTCAGGCCGACGTCGGACTCGTTGATGGCCTTCTCGATCGCCTTGATCGAAGACTTGTCGTAGGGCTGCACGGTGATCAGCCGGGCCTCGGGCGCGGAGATCGTCGCCAGCTGGTTCAGCGGCGTGGCGGCGCCGTAGTAGTCGACGACCACGCGGTCCAGCAGCGCCGGGCTGGCCCGGCCGGTGCGGACGGTCGAGAACTCGTGCTGGGCGGATTCCACCGACTTGGCCATCCGCTCGCGCGCGTCCTCGAGCAGTGGGTCGATCATGTCAGTTGCCATCGCTGTCTCCTGTCGGTGTGGATACGAGCGTGCCCACGCGATCCCCGGAGATTATCCGCGCGAGGCTCGTGTCATCGTCCATGTTGAAGACGTTCAGGGGCATGCCGTTGTCCATGCACAGCGCGAGCGCCGTCGAGTCCATCACGCGCAGGCGCCGCTCGATCGCTTGCATGTGGGTGATCTCCGGGATGAAGGTCGCGCCCGGATCTGTGGCCGGGTCGGCGCTGTAGACGCCCTTGACGCCGTTCTTGGCCATCAGGATGATCTCGGCGTGCACCTCGGCGGCGCGCAGCGCGGCGGCGGTGTCGGTCGTGAAGAACGGGTTGCCGGTGCCGGCGGCGAAGATCACGACGCGGCCCTTCTCGAGGTGGCGAATGGCGCGCCGGCGGATGTAGGGCTCGGCGATCTCGGAAACGCCGAGCGCGCTCATCACGCGGGTGTCGGTGCCGCCCTTCTCGAGCGCGTCCTGCAGCGGCAGCGCATTGAGGACGGTGGCGAGCATGCCCATGTAGTCGGCGGTCGCGCGGTCCATCCCCTGCGCGGCGCCGCGCATGCCGCGGTAGATGTTGCCCGCCCCCACGACGATCGCGACCTCGACGCCGCGATCGCGGACCTCGCTGACCTGGCGCGCGACCGCCGCCACGCGCTGCGGATCGGTGCCGAAATCGAGCTCCCCCATCAGCGCCTCGCCGGAGAGCTTCAGCAGGATGCGCTTGAACGCAGGCTCGGCGGACATCCGCCGGGAGCCTACTGTCCGACGGCGAAGCGTGTAAAGCGCCGGATGACGACGTTCTCGCCGGTCTTGACGGCGAGGTCGTCGCGCAGCTGCTGGACGGTTTTGCCCTCGAACTTCGGGTTGTGCAGCTCCTGCTCGAGCAGCGCGACCGTCTGATACCAGGCGTCGAGCTTGCCCGCCACGATCTTCTCGCGGACGTTCTCGGGGCGCTCGGCGGCTTGGAGCTCGTAGATGCGGGCCTCGGCGTCGCGGACGTCTGCGGGGACGTCCTCGCGGCTGACATAACGGACCGTCGGGCTGGCCGCGACCTGCATCGCAACATCGCGCGCGAAGCCGACGAAGTCTTCGTTGTTGGCGACGAAGTCGGTGTTGCAGTCGACCTCGATCAGCACGCCGACCTTGGCGCCGGCATGGATGTAGGCCTGGACCGTGCCCTCGGTGGCGGTGCGCTCGCCGAGGTCCTGGATCTTCTTGCCCTGCTTCAGGCGCAGGATCTCGATCGCCGCCTCGACGTCGCCGCCGGACTCGGCGAGCGCCTGCTTGCAGTCCATCATGCCCGCGCCGGTCCGTTCGCGCAGCGCCTTGACGTCCTTGGCGGAGATGTTGGGGGCGGCGGCGCTCATGCGTCGCGCTCCTCGCTCCCGGCCCCCTCCGCGACCGGCTCCGGCTGAGCCTCCGCAACCGGCTCCGGCTGAGCCTCCGCGACCGGCTCCGGCTGAGCCTCCGCGACCGGCTCCGGCTGAGCCTCCGCGACCGGCTCCGGCTGAGCCTCCGCAACCGGCTCCGGCTGAGCCTCCGCAACCGGCTCCGGCTGAGCCTCCGCAACCGGCTCCGGCTGAGCCTCGGCGACAGGCTCCGGCTGGGCCTCGGCGACCGGTTGCGGCTCGGGCTCGGGCTCGGTCTCGGCAGGTGCGGCGGCGGCCTGAGCGGGCACGGCGGGCGCCTGAGCAGGTACCGCGGGCGCCTGAGCGGGCACCGCGGGCGCCTGAGCAGGCACCGCGGGCGCCTGAGCAGGCGCAGGGGCAGCCGTAGGCGTGGTCGTCCCGGGCGCAGGTGGCGCGGCGGGAGCCGGGCGCTGGGCGGCTGCTGCCGCCGCCGCGGCTGCCTGGGCCTCTGCAGCCTCGCGCGCGGCCTGCGCTTCGGCGGCCTCGCGTGCGGCGCGCTCTTCTGCCTCGCGCTTGGCCTGCTCCTCGGCTTCGCGGCGGGCGCGGGCCTCGGCCTCGAGGCGGGCGCGCTCTTCGGCTTCTTCGCGGGCGCGCTGCTCCTCGGCGCGGAAAACCGTGTGGCCGTCGGCGACGACGTCGCCGATCGCCTGCGTGATCAGCGCGCACGAGCGGATCGCGTCGTCGTTTCCCGGGATCACGAAGTCGATGCCGTCGGGGTCGCAGTTGGTGTCGACGAGACCGATGATGGGGATGCGCAGGCGCTGAGCCTCACGCACGGCGATGAGCTCGGTTTTCAGGTCGATCACGAACATCGCGTCGGGCACGCGCTGCATGTTCTTGACGCCGCCGAGATTGGCGCGCAGCTTGAGCAGATCGGCCTGGGCGGACATGCGCTCGCGGGTGGGCAGCAGCGCGAGCTGGCCCTCGGTCTCGTAGCGTTCGAGATCGTGCAGGCGGCGGATGCGCTGGTTGATGGTCTGGAAGTTGGTCAGCAGACCCCCGAGCCAGCGGTGATTGACATAGGGCATGCCGGCGCTCTCGGCGACGTCCTTGATGGTGTCGCGCGCCTGCTTCTTGGTGCCGACGAACAGCACGGTGCCGCCACGATGGGCGAGGGTGCCGGCGAACTCCTGAGCCTGCTTCAAGAGCGCGGCGGTCTTGAGCAGGTCGATGATGTAGATGCCGTTGCGCTCGCCATAGATGAAGCGGCGCATCTTCGGGTTCCAGCGGCGGGTTTGGTGGCCGAAGTGAACGCCGGCCTCGAGCAACTCCGCGATACCTACTTCAGCCACGGCCTTGTGCTCCCTTGTTGATGATGTTTATGTGCGTATCCGAGCGGACGCTGCGGACCCGGAACGTGCACCTGGGCACCGTCCGGGCAGGGCCGCGAGCGAGCTCCGCGCGGGTCGAAGGTCGATAAGAGTCTCAGAATAGCCCACGCGGACGCCCAGCGCGGCTCAGCCGTCGCCTTCCGCCAGGCCCAGAGCCCCGGCGAGATCGGGCGGAAGCGGCGAGCTGACATCGACCGCGGCGCCGGTGAGCGGGTGTGTGAACGACAGGCGCGCGGCATGCAGGAACTGGCGGCGCAGCCCGAGCACGTCCGCCGCCACGCCGCCGTGATAGGTCGGGTCGCCGGCGACAGGATGGCCGATCGCCTCCAGATGGACACGGATCTGGTGCGTCCGACCGGTCTCGAGGCGCATACGCAGCAGCGTGAAGTGGGGGAACGAGCGCTCGAACTCGAAGTGGGTGCGAGCCTCACGGGGGTGCGCGCCTTCGACCGCCATGCGCGTGCGCACGCGCATGTCGCGCCCGACGGGAGCATCGATCGTGCCCGTGCGCGACGGCGGGCGGCCGTGGACGAGCGCCAGGTACTCGCGCTGCACGCGGCGGGCGGCAAGCTCGCGCGCAAGCAGCTCGTGGGCACGCTCGGAGCGCGCCACCACCAGCAGGCCCGACGTGTCCCGGTCGAGGCGATGCACGATCCCCGCGCGCGCCGGATCGGGGCCGCCCCCGGCGAGCGCGCCAAGCAGCTGTGCGAGCGTGTCCTCGCGGTGCCCGCGCGCCGGGTGCACGACCAGTCCGGCGGGCTTGTCGATCACGAGCAGATGCTCGTCCTTGTACACAAGTGCGAAGTCGGACGTCATCGGCAAGAGGGTCGCAGCACGCCCGGCCAAGCCGGTCGGGTCATCAGGTAGCGGGCCGCAGCACGCCTAGCCAAGCAGGTCGGGCAACTTAATTCCGGCCGACCCCGCGGAGCGGGTTTCCGGCCGGAATTAAGTTCCGATCCTGCGCATCTCGATCACGAGCAGCAACAGCGCGGCGCCCAGCACGATCGCCGTGTCGGCGAGGTTGAACGGCGGCCAGCCGAGCGGCAGCTTGATGAAGTCGACGACCGAGCCGTCGCGGATCCGATCGAGCAGGTTGCCCACTGCACCGCCCAGCAGCAGCCCCGTGGGCAGCCATATCAGCGGGCGCGAGGAGTGGGTGACGAAATAGGCGAGCAGCGCGACCAGGGCGACGCCGACGAGGATCGTGACGGCGAGCTGGCTGCCGGCGGCCAGGCCGAACGCCACGCCGTGATTGCGCGTGTCCACGAGCTGTATGCCCGGGAGCAGCTTGACTTCTTCGCCGGGCACGATCGAGCTCGAGACCAGGTGCTTGCTGAGCTGGTCGAGCGCCAGCACGATCACCATCACGATCCCGGCGCGTACGTAGGGTGCTGCGAGAAACGTGCGCACAGGTTGGTGCTCCGCTCGGGCTCAGCCGTGGATGATGCCCTGCACGACGATCTCGTTGACCAGCCCGAGCACGATGATCGCGATCAGCGGGCTGAAGTCGATCCCTCCGAAGCTGGGCAGGACGCGGCGGAAGATGCGCAGGTAGGGCTCGCAGATGTCGCGCAGGAAGCCGAGCAGGGCGTCGGTCGCGCGTGAGTAGGGCGGTTTCAGCCCCGCGGCGAACAGCAGCTGCACGACGATGTAGACGATGATCAGGATTGTGTAGACGTAGATCAGGGTCGACAGGAAGTCGGCGATCTGGGTGCGCGCGGTGGCGATCAGCACGCCGGCCACGGCCCCGCTCATGGCCGGGCCTCGACCGGGCCACGGTGGGCACGCCCGCCAGCAGCCTCGGCCCGTCGACGGGCCGTCCTGCTCACCGCCGCTCCCCGAGCACGGCGTCGAGCGCGTCGCTGAACGCGGCGCGCACCCCCGCGCGCTCGAGCGCGTCGAGGCCGCGCGCGGTGACGCCTCCCGGCGAGGCGACCTCCCGGCGGATCGCGTGCGTGTCGTTGGCGCGGCGGCGCAGCAGCTCGGCGGTCCCGGCCAGGGTCTCGACGACGAGCTCGGCGCCCTGGGCGGCCGGGATGCCGCGGCGGACGCCGGCGTCGATCTGTGCCTCGGCGACGAGCGCGACGTACGCCGGCCCGCATGACATCAAGCCCATCGCGACGTCGACGAGCTCGTCTGGCAGCACCACGAGCATGCCGAGCTCGGCGAACAGCTGGTGGACCTGCTCGTCGAGCTCCGGCCGCCTGTCCCACACCTCCTGCTCGCGCTCGCGCCACGGGTCGGCTGCGCACACGATCGCTCCGGCTCGCACTTCGGCCGGGAGCGACGGCAGGAAGCGATAGACCGGCCGCTCCGGATAGGCGCGCTTGAGCGCCAACAGCGGCGTGGCGGCGAGGATCGATGCAACCGCGCGCGCGTCGGGCGCGACCTCCGCGGCGACGTCCTGCAGCTGCGCCGGCTTGTGGCAGAGCACGACCAGATCGGCGCGCTGGGCAACCTCGGCGTTGCTCGCCAGCGCCTCTCCACCAACCTCAGCTGCGAGAGAGAGAGCGCGCGCGCCAACCGGGTCGGCGCAGAGCACGGGACGGCTCCAGCCGCGCGCGAGCGCGCGCGCCATGTTGCCAGAGCCGATCAGACCTATCTGCATGGGACGCCCAGGCTAGCGACGTCAGCTTTGATTGAAGAAGCCCTTCTCGATCAGTCTGGCGCGCTCCTCCGCGGAGATCTCGACGTTGCGCGGGGTCAGCATGAAGACCTTGTCGGCGATGCGCTGCATGCCTCCGTCAAGGGCGTAGGTGAGACCGGAGGCAAAGTCGATCAGGCGCTTGGACAGATCGGTTTCGGTGCCTTGGAGGTTGAGGATGACGGGGATCGAGTCCTTGAACTTGTCGGCGATCTGCTGGGCGTCGTTGAACGACTTGGGCACGACCAGGTGCACGCGCACGTCGCCGTTTCCGCGCGTGCTGACGGAGCGCAGCGCGGCGCCCGAGCGCCCGCCGCCGGCGGGCTCGTCGTCGGCGAAGATGTCGTCGAACTCGTCGCGGCGGCGGCGCAGGCGCCGCACGTTCGGGCGCTCGCGGTAGCGATCCTCGACCTCGCGCTCGGGCTGGGCGTCGTCGTCGTAGTAGTCGTCGTGGTACTCCTCGGCGAGGCCGAAATACACGAGCGCGCGGTGCCAGGAGTCGCGAAAAGCCATCGGTTCAGGTGCGTGTTCGCCCGCAGAGCGTGTTTCCCTGCTCAGCGGAGCCAGGGTTCCCTACTCATGTTACGCCCGGGCCGGTCGCGCTAACAGTACAGTCTCGTGCCGATGCGCACGATCGTAGCGCCCTCTTCCGCCGCGACCACGCAGTCCTGCGAGGTGCCCATCGAGAGGACATCGAGGCCGCTGGCAGCGGCGAGCTCGCGCAGCGCGGCAAACCACGGCCGGCTCTGCTCGGGGTCGGCGGCGAGCGGCGGCATGCACATCAGGCCGGCGACCGGCACGGGCGAGCGCTCGAGGTAGCCGTCGAGCTCGTGCGGCGCGATCCCCGCCTTGCCGGGCTCGCGCGCGACGTTGACCTCGATCAGGACGCGCAGCTCGGGACGGGCGAGCTCGCGGTGACGCTCGAGCTCGCGCAGCGCCGATTCGCTGGCGAGCGAGTGGATCAGGCGCACGTGCGGCAGGATCTCGCGGACCTTGCGGCTCTGCAGCGCGCCGATGAAGTCCCACACGAACAGATCCCCGTGGGCGGCGACCTTGGCGAGGAGATCCTGCGCGCGATTCTCGCCGACCAGCCGGATCCCGGCGGCGGCCAGGGTCGGCATGTCCTCGCACGCGACGTACTTGGTGGCGGCGAGGATCTCGAGCCGCCGCGGGTCACGGCCCGCATGTCGCGCCGCATCGGCGAGCTGTGCGCGCAGCTCCCGCAGATTCTGATGTACGCGCTCGGCGCCCGCGACGCGAATCAGCTCAGCCATGCGATCCCCGCCTGGCGCCCGGCCGCGTCGGCTTCACGCCGGTGAGAGAAAAAGCGCTCGTCGCAGATCGTGCACAGCCGCACCTGCTCGACGCGGTCGACGCCCGCGCGCAGCAGGCGCTCGCGCGCCAGCGCGGGCAGGTCGAGCTTGCCGGCGGACCGGCGCGCCGCGCCGAAGGCCTCGTGCACCTCAGGCCCGACCTCGTAACAGCACGGGCCCGCGCCCGGGCCGATGATCGCGACGATCTCCCCCACGCCATGCGCGCTCGGCTCGCTGCGCCCCGCTACCGGCTCCTGGTCCATGTCGGCCGGCTCGTCGGGCGCCCGGTCGATGTCGGCCGGCTCGTCGGGCGCCCGGTCCAGCTCGCGCAGCGCGCGCACGCCCTCCTCGAGCACGCCGGCCGCGAGACCGCGCCAGCCGGCGTGCACGGCCGCCACGGCACGCTCGCAGCCGAGCAGCACGGGCAGGCAGTCGGCGGTCAGCACCATCACCCCAACCCCGGGCAGCGCGGTGGCGCGCCCGTCCGCGGCGAGCCCGAGCGGATCTGCGCCCGTCCGCTCGGGGGCGCGCACGCGCTGGACAGCAGTTCCGTGAACCTGGGGCCCCGCGCACAGCCGGCGCAGACCCACGTGACTGCACAGGCGCTCGCGCTCGCGGATGCCCTGCGCGCGCGATTGCCCGCGCACGGTCGAACAGGTTGCCGTCGGCGCGGCTCGTGAACAGCGCCTGCGCGCCCGCGGAGAGCTCGAAGCGCAGCGGGCCCACCTATGCCTCGAGCGCGGCCTTGAGCTCGGCCTCGCGACTCTCGTCCAGCTCGTCGTCGAGCTTGAGCGTGAGCGCCGCCTCGAGCCGGCGCCCGATCTCGGGACCCTCTGGGATGCCCGCGGCGAGCAGGTCCTCCCCGGTTATCTGCAGGCGTACGTGGCGCAGCTGGCTGAGCCATTCTTCGGCGGCGTAGATGACGTCGGAGAACTCCCACTCGCGCAGCGCCCAGGCGCCGGCGAGCGCGACGCTCTCGGGCGCGGCCCGGGCGACTGCGTCGCGGATCTGGGAGGGCGTTTCGGCGCCGCTCAGATCTTCGGCCAGCGCGTCGGCATCGATCGCCGACACGAGCGCGAGGTCGCGATCGGCGGCCGGGAACTCGAGCGCGTCGAGCAGCGCGTAGGCCGCGTCCTCGGCGTCGTCCTCGAGGTCGTGGACCATCGGCCGCAGCAGCGCCGCGAGCAGCAGCAGATCGGGACGGGCGCCCTCGCCGTCGAGGCACCGGCGCAGCAGGCCGAGCGCCTCGCGGGCGAGCTGGGCGTCGAAGCGCAGGCGCGGGTCGATCGCTCGCAGCAGCCCGAGCTGGTCGATCGCCGCGAGGGTCGCATACGCGTCCGCTTCGGCCAACGCCAGCCGCAGCTCGGCGCCGATGCGGGCGCGCGAGACCGTGTCGAGCGCGCGGCCGGACACCGCCTGCGCGGCGAGCTCGGCGGTGTGCGGCTCGGTCTCGAAGCCCAGCCGGGCGCTGTAGCGGGCGAGTCGCAGCAGGCGCGTGGGATCGTCGATGAAGCTGCGGTCGTGCAGGACGCGCAGGCGCCCTTCGGCCAGGTCCGGGAGCGCATGCTCGTTTACTGGCCGCAGCGTGCCCAGGGCCGGTCCCGACAGCGCCATGGCGATTGCGTTGATCGTGAAGTCGCGCCGGTCCAGATCCTGCTGGGGCGTGCCCTCACTCACCTCGGGAAGCGCGCCGGGTGCCGGATAGCGCTCGGCGCGACGGGTCGCGATGTCGATGCTCGCCGCGGCGCCGTCGAGGACCCAGCGGACGAGGGCGGTGCCGAAGCGCTCGTGAAACGTCGAGTCGGTGCTCGGCTCGTCGGCCGCGCCATCAGACGCGCCGGGAGCGGCCGCCGAGGCGCGGGCGGCAGCTGGACTCTGGCCGATACGCGCGCCCGGGCTTTCGCCGGCCAGCGTGCCGAGCCGCGAAGCCAGCGCGCGCGCGAACGCGTGGGCGTCGCGGCCGACGACGACGTCGAGCTCGCGCGGCACCCGCCCGAGCGCGAGATCGCGCACAGCTCCGCCGACCAGCTCGACATCGTCCCGTCCCGCGGCCAGCTCGAGCAGCTCGCGCCCGCCGGGCAGCTCGGGCAGGCGCGCGAGCAGGGCGGGTCCATCGAATGTCGGCCCAGCCATCCGCTCGCCCTTTCTGTCATCGGCAATCTGCGACACGTCCGGGATTGGACACGCTCCTAATCTACGAGTCGTAGCGGCGCTCGCCGTTCAGGCGTCTCCCACGGCCCGCACGGCCACGCCGGCGGCGGCGAGGTGAGCCTTGGCGTCGGCGATCGTGAAGCGTCCGTAGTGGAAGATCGAGGCGCACAGGGCCGCGTCGGCGCCGGCGGCGAGTGCCTGGGCGAGGTGCTCGAGCTCGCCGGCGCCGCCCGATGCGATCACCGGCACGCCCACTGCCTGGCTGACGGCCGCGGTCAGCGCGAGGTCGTAGCCGTCGTTGGTGCCGTCGCGATCCATGCTCGTCAGCAGGATCTCACCGGCGCCGCGCTCGACGGCCTCACGCGTCCAGGCGACGGCGTCACGGCCGGTCGGAGCGCGCCCGCCGGCCACGTATGCCTCCCAGCGCGGCGCGCCGTTCGACGGCGCGGCTTTGGCGTCCACGGCCAGGACCACGCACTGCGAGCCGAAGACGCGCGCAAGCTCGTCGATCAGCTCGGGGCGCTTCAGCGCGGCGCTGTTGACCGAGACCTTGTCGGCGCCCGCGTCGAGCACCGTCTGGGCGTCCTTGACCGAGCGGATGCCGCCTCCGATCGTGAACGGGATGAAGACGTCGTCGGCCGTCCGGCGCGCGAGCTCGGCGATCGTCTCGCGGCGCTCGTGCGTGGCGGTGATGTCGAGGAAGACGAGCTCATCGGCGCCTTCGCGGTCGTAGTGCGCGGCCAGCTCGACGGGGTCGCCGGCATCGCGGATGTCGAGGAATTCGACGCCCTTGACGACGCGGCCGCCGTCAACGTCCAGGCATGGGATCACGCGCTTGAGGTGCACCTGCTCAAGGTAGCGTTCAAGCCGCGAATCAGCCGGCGAGCGCCTCGAGCATCAGCCGCCGAGCGCTTCGAGCGCCTCGGCGACGGTGAAGCGCCGCTCATAGAGCGCCTTGCCGACGATCACGCCGTCGAGGCTCGGTGCGTCCAGGCCCGCCAGCCCCTCCAAGTCTGCCAGCTGGCCGATCCCGCCCGAGTAGGTCACGCTGCCGGCGTCGGCCGCCTCGGCGACTCGCCGCACTTCGTCGAGGTCGGGCCCCTGCAGCATCCCGTCGCGATCGACGTTGGTGTAGATGAGCCGGCCGGCCCCGCGCTCCAGCAGCCGCGCGATCACGCCCTCTGGCCCGCCGTCGATGGTCTCGGTCCAGCCTTGTGTCGCGACGCGCCCTTCGCGGACATCGACGGACACGACCACGCGCTCGGGCCACTCGGTGAGCGCCTGGTCGAGCAGCGTGGGATCGGTGAACGCCGCGGTGCCGAGGATGACGTGCTGGGCGCCTGCCTCGAGCGCTCCCTCGATCGCGGTGAGCGTGCGCAGCCCGCCGCCGAACTGGACCGGGACCCCCGACTCGCCGGCGATCCTCTGCAGGTGCTCCAGGTTGACCGGCACGCCGGCCTTGGCGCCATCGAGGTCGACGACATGGAGATGGCTGGCGCCCTGCTCGACCCACCCGCTCGCGGCCGCGAGCGGGTCCTCGTCGTAGACCTTCTTGCGGTCGAAATCGCCCTTCACGAGCCGCACGGCGCGGCCGTCGAGGATGTCGATCGCCGGATACAGAATCACGTGGGCACCGCGGCACGGCCGCAGATCCGGGTGAAGTTCTGCAGCAGGGCCAGGCCGTGCGTGGAGGACTTCTCCGGGTGCGACTGGGTGCCGAACACATTCCCCTGCCCGACGATCGCGGCGAACGGCTGGCCGTAGCTGGCGGTGGCCAGCAGCACCTGCTCATCGGCCGGCACGGGGGCATAGCCGTGCACGTGATACAGGTAGATCGGATCGGGCAGACCCTCGGCGAGCGGGTTGGCGCGGCACCAGCGGACCTCGCTCCAGCCAATATGCGGCAGCTTCAGATCCGCGGCGTCCAGAGCCCGGACGGTGCCGGCGAGCAGGCCCAGGCCGTCGGCGCCGCCGTGCTCCTCGGAGCCCTCGAACAGCAGCTGCATCCCCAGGCAGAGCCCGAGCAGCGGCACGCCTGCGCCGACTCGCTCGGCCAGCAGCTCGTCGAGGCCGCGGGCGCGGATCGCCGCCATGCCCGCGGGGAACGCACCGACGCCCGGCAGCACCAGCCCGTCGGCGGCGCTGAGGGTGGCGGGGTCGTCGCTCACCGCGACGCGCGCGCCGACGTGCTCGAGTGCCTTCTCGGCGGAGCGGCGGTTGCCCATGCCGTAGTCGATCAGACCAATGCGGACGGTCATGCGGTGACCGTACCCTTGGTGCTCGGAATGCCCGTCTCGCTCGGGTCGATCGCGACCGCTTGACGGAGCGCGCGGGCGAACGCCTTGAAGGCGGCCTCGATCATGTGGTGGGCGTTGGTGCCGGCTTCGACGCGCAGGTGCATCGTCAGCTTGGCGGCGTTGGCGAGGGCGCGGAAGAACTCCTCGGTGAGCTCGTGCTCGAACCCGCCGGTGGCGCCGGGCGGCAGCTCGGCTTCGAACAGCAGGAACGGCCGCCCGGAGATGTCGAGCGCGCAGCTGGCGCGGGCCTCGTCCATCGGCGTGACCGCGGCGCCGTAGCGGGTGATGCCCGAGCGGTCGCCGAGCGCGCCGTCGAGGGCCTGGCCGAGCGCGATCGCGGTGTCCTCGACGGTGTGGTGGGCGCCGGTCTGCAGGTCGCCGTTCACGCTCACGTCGAGGTCGAGACCGCCGTGGCGGGCCAGCAGGTCGAGCATGTGGTCTAGAAAGCCAACGCCGGTCTCGCGCTTGCCGGCGCCGCTGCCTTCGAGCGTGAGCGTCAGCTTGATGTCGGTCTCGCCGGTGCGACGCGCGATCGTCGCGGTGCGTAGGGTGCTCATGGCTTCAGCTTACGTGTCATGTGCGACGGTGCAGGGCGCGTCTCGGCCGCGATGCTTGGATCGTCGGCCGCCCTCGGTGCGCCTGCCGCGCGCGCCTGCATCGAGTCGGCGTGGGCCTGAAAGCCCTCGGCGCGCGCGATCGGGACTCCGGCGGCGGCGAGCTTGCGCACCGTCTCGCCACCGACCGGCCCGAGGCGCACCTCGGCCATGCGCCGGCGAAAGTGGCGGGCGGACAGCGTCGAGGCAAAGCGGGCTGAGCCGCCGGTCGGGAGCACGTGGTTGGAGCCGGCGACGTAGTCGCCGAACGCGGTCCCGGCGGCGGCGCCGACGAACAGGCAGCCGGCGCTGCGCACCACGCCGGCGAGCGCCTCGACCTCGCGGCCGATCAGCTGCAGGTGCTCGGGGGCCAGCGTGTTGGCGAGCTCGATCGCCTGGCGCGGGGTGCCGGCTCCTACGAGCGCGCAGGCGGCATCGGCGACGGTCGGGTAGGCGAGGACCTGACGCTCGAGCGACTGGGCCAGCCCATCGAGCTGCGCGGGCGAGTTGGAGATCGCGACGACCAGGCTGCCGGCGCCGTGCTCGGCCTGCGCCAGCATGTCGAGCGCCGCCAGCTCGAGCTCGCGCAGACCGGCGTCGGCGCCGAGCACTACCACGAGATCGCTCGGGCCCGCGAACCCGTCGATCCCGACGAGCGCGGAGAGCTGGCGCTTGGCCTCCTGTACGTACAGGTTGCCCGGCCCGACGACGACGTCCACCGGGCGCACCGTCTCCGTGCCATAGGCAAATGCGGCGATCGCCTGGGCGCCGCCCATGCAGTAGACGCGCTCGACCCCGCACAGCCGGCAGGTGCCGAGGATCAGCGGATCGACCTGACCGTCGCGCGCCGGGGGGGCGCACACGGCGAGATCGATCACGCCGGCGGCGCGGGCGGTGACCACGCCCATCACGACGGTGCTCGGATAGGGGGCGCGCCCGCCAGGAACGTAGACGGCGGCAGACTGGACGGGCACGTCGCGGAGCGTGATCCGCTGGCCCTGCGGGAGCTCGACGGCGACGTCCTCGCCAACCCCGGCGTCGGCGACGCGCGCGACGTTGGCGATCGCCACCTGCAGACCGGCCACGAGCGAGCGGTCGAGCCGCAGGAGCGCGTCGTCGAGCTCGTTGAGAGGCACCAACAGCGGACGCTGCCCGCTCTCCGACCGGTTGCCGGCGCCGAGGTCGAACCGCAGCGTGTATTCGCGCACCGCCTCGTCTCCGCGAGCCCGCACCTCGTGAAGGATTTCGCGGACGGCCTCGGCGACGCTCTCGCCGGCGGGCACGAGCGAGCGTAGCTGGGCGGCAGCGCCGGCCGGACCGCCGAGAGCCTCGACGCGCCCAGCGTCCAGGCGCTCGATCTTCATGGTTCGTTGGGCGTCGGTCGCATACGACGGACCCGTCCTGCATTGGCGTGCTCGACCCTCACGTCAGCTCCCGCCGTCCGCATCGTGCGCGCCGCTGGCGCGCTCGCGCAGGCGCGCCAGCAGCTGGTCGATGTGCTCGGCCTTGAGCTTGTAGGCGACGGGGTTGGCGATCAGACGCGCGGTGCACTCGACGAGATCCTCGCGCACGACCAGCCCGTTGGCGCGCAGCGTGGTGCCGGTGGCGGTCAGGTCGACGATCGCGTCGGCCAGGCCGGTGAGCGGGGCCAGCTCGACGGAGCCCTTGACCTCGACGATCTCGCCCTGGCGGCCGGTCTCCTCGAGGTAGCGGGCCGCGATCCGCGGGTACTTGGTGGCGACTCGCATGACGCCCAGCCGTCGCAGGGCCTCCGCGGCGGGGTCCTCCCCGTGCTGGTTGACGCGATCGGCGGTTGCGAACACCATCGTGCAGCGACCGTAGCCGAGGTCGAGCAGCTCATAGATCTGGCGCCGGCCGCGCTCGCGGGCGCCCGAGCCCGACGCCTGTCCGGCCCGCTCGAGCAGGACGTCCTTGCCGGTGATGCCGAGGTCGGCGGCGCCGGCCTCCACGTAGGTGGGCACGTCCGAGGGTCGCATGGTGATCACGCCGATGTCCTCGAACAGCAGCTTGCGGTCGTTGCTGCGCAGTTCGCCGGTGTCGAGACCGAGGTCGCTGAGCAGATCGACGGTCCCGTCGAACAGCGCGCCGCGAGGCGCGGCGATCATGAGGCCGTCGAGCGGGCGGGAGCTCATCGTGCGAGCGCCCCCGTGCCGCGCTCCTCACCGGCGAGCGCGATGTGCAGCCGTTCCACGTCGAGCGCGAACCCGACGGCGGGCCGCGGCGTGCCGAAGCTGGCGAGCAGGTCGTCGTAGCGTCCGCCGCCGCCGATCGGCACGCCGAGGGTTGGGTCGTAGACCTCGAACACGGCGCCGGTGTAGTAGCCGATGCTGCGTACGAGCCCGAGGTCGAAGATCACCCGCCCGGCGACGCCGGCCGGCAACAGATCGCTGACCTGACGCATGCCGGCGGTGGCGTCGGCGGCCGGACCGGGCGCGGCGTCGAGCACCTCCGGCCCGCCGCGCCGCTGCGGCATGCTCAGGAGCAGCTCGGAGGCCTGCGCGTCGAGGCCGGCGCCGGCCAGCAGCGAGGCCAGTTCCACGAAATCGCGGCGCACCAACGCCTCGAGCAGACCGGCGCGGGCGTCGGGAGCGACGTGCATGCGTTCCATCAGCGTGCCGAACAGCGACGCGTCGCCGAGCCCGACCCTGTAGTCCTTCAGCCCGGTCGCGTCGAGCGCGTCGCACAGCACGATCAGCGCCTCGGCGGTACCGGCGGGCGCCGGCGAGCCGATCAGCTCGATGCCGGCCTGCAGCAGCTCGCGCGGCTGGTGCCACTGCGGGCGGATCCCCCGGTAGCAGTGTGCGAGGTAGCAGAACCGCAGCGGCCCTGCGACGGTCGGGTAGCGCGTGGCGATCAGCCGCGCCACCGGCACGGTCATGTCGGAGCGCAGCACGAGCGTCTCGCCGTTCTCGTCGAAGACCCTGTGCACGGGGCCGGTGCCCGCGATCTCGGCGCGGGCGAGCACCGACTCGTACTCGAGCGCCGGCGTGTAGACCTCGCCGTATTCGTGACGCTCGAACACGGCGCGCAGCGCGTCGGTGATGGCGCGCAGCTCGCGCGTCTCATCGGGCAGCACGTCGCGGGTGCCGCTGGGAATCGAGTGGATCGAGGGCGTTGAGCTCATGCGCCTGCCATTCAAGCGGACCGCGACGTTCCTCGCCGGTGACGCACGCGCGTGCGCGTACGCGCGCGCGTGCGCTCCCGTTCGCCGAACACTCCCGCAGCGGGGTCCGGCTCGCCGAACACTCCAGCAGCCGGCCAGCCGCGTCCTGCCGGCCGCACCGGCCAGCCGCCGCTCAGGCCTGCAGGGCGGGCTCGGTGGCGACGCGCTCGATGTTGGCGCCGAGCTCGCGTAGGCGCTCGTCGATGCGCTCGTAGCCGCGGTCGATCTGGCGCACGTTGCCGATCTCGCTGCGACCTTCCGCGCACAGGGCCGCGAGCAGCATCGCCATGCCGGCGCGAATGTCGGGCGACTCCAGACGCTCTCCGCGCAGCCTGCGCGGACCGGTCACGATCGCGCGGTGCGGGTCGCACATGACGATGTCGGCTCCCATCAGGATCAGCTTGTCGGCAAAGATCAGCCGGTTCTCGAACATCCACTCGTGTATCAGGATCGAGCCCTGGGCCTGCGTGGCGAGCGCGACCGCGATCGAGGTCAGGTCGGCTGGAAACGCCGGCCACGGGCCGTCCTGGATCTTGCTCTTGTACTCCCCCACGTCGGCCTGCACGACGAGCTTCTGGCCGCCCGGCACGAGCACGTCGCCGTCGCGCAGCTCCGAGCGCAGGCCGAGCCGTTCGAACACCAGCCTGATCATGCGCAGGTCGTCGGCGACGGCGCCCTTGACGAGCAGCTCGCCGCCGGTGACGCCGGCGAGCGCCATGAAGCTCCCGATCTCGATGTGGTCCGGCGCGACGTCGTGCTCGCAGCCGTGCAGCCGCTCGGCGCCGTTGACGGTGAGCAGGTTCGAGCCGATGCCCTGGATGTCAGCGCCCATCTTGACGAGCATGCGCGCGAGGTCCTGCACGTGCGGCTCGGACGCCACGTTGCCGAGCACGGTGGCGCCGGGCGTGAGCGCCGCGGCCATCAGCGCGTTCTCCGTGGCCATCACAGAGGGCTCATCCATGAACACGTCGCTCGGACGCAAGCCGCGCGGCGCGCTCAGCACGATGTCGCGGGCGCAATCGGTGCTGGCGCCCATCGCGCGAAACGCGTCGAGGTGGGGGTCGAGGCGGCGGCGTCCGATCACATCGCCGCCCGGCGGTGGCATCACGGCCCGGCCGAAGCGTGCGAGCAGCGGCCCGGCGAGCAGGAACGACGCCCTGATCAGCTCGGCGAGCTCGGGGTCGACGCTGACCTCGTTGATGTCGGCGCAGCACACGGAGACCTCGTTGGGCCCTCGCCATGCGACCTGCGCCCCGAGCGCCTCGAGGATGCGCAGCATCGCATCGACGTCGCGGATGCGTGGAACGTTGCGCACGATCACCGGCTCCTCAGTCAGGATCGCCGCCGCCAGGATCGGAAGCGCGCCGTTCTTGTTTCCGGCGGGCACGATCGTGCCTGACAGCGGCGCGCCGCCTTCGATGACGAACTTCTCCATGAGCTGGGCTCGCCCGCGCCGACCCGCGATCGGGCCACCCGCCGGCTTTCCCGAGAGCGTAACAGCCATGTAGCGTAGTTTCGCGGGCCGCCCGGCGGACCCTTCCGGCAGCTGAAAAGCGAACACACGATCGCTCGGCGCGCAACTTTCGTTGCAGCCGCGAACCCGACCTTTAGGTCAGTTTTTGGCTTTGTAGAGCCACCTCACGGATGACCTCGGGATTGCACCGCCGCACGGACACGCTGCAGGCGGGCGTCCGTCCGAGAGGCCGCATACCCTACGAACACATGTTCGCCTCATCGAGAACATCGTCGCTCATGCGGCGCGCCAGCGCCGCCCTCTCCCTGGCCCGCTCGTTCCTGTTGCTCGAGGACGACTACGACGTTGACTGGGAGGTTGACCAGGACGAGCCCGGCCGGGGAGAGCAGCGGGCGGCGTACATCGGGGCGAGCGCCGCGGGCCGCCAGGCACCGCGCCGTCCAAGCGCGGCGGCGCATCCCCACGGCAAGCCCATGGCCGCGCACCCCCACCGCACGCCCTCGGCCACGCATCCCCACCGGACGCCCTCGGTGACGCATCCCCACCGCACGCCCTTGCGTGGCAGCGCATCGGCCCGAGCCGCCCGTCGCACCGGGCAGCCGGCGCCCAAGTCCCAGCTGTGCCTGTGCCCCGTGGGCTCCACGAGCCACGCCCGCACCGAGGCGAGTGCGCGCCACCCGCCGAACAGGACAAGCCCGTGTGGCGAGCTGCGAATGTAGACCGGCGGCGTCCTACTCTCCCAGGCCCTTGCGAGCCAAGTACCATCGGCGCTGAGGGGCTTAACTGCTCTGTTCGGAATGGGAAGAGGTGTTTCCCCCTCGCAAAAGCCACCGGAAAAGCTCGAAAGACCGAGCTTCTCCCGGTCCTTCAAAACTGCACAGCGCCACACCGGGTATCGCGCTCGAGGGTTGCCCCATGAGCGTTGAAAAATCCGTCAAGCCCTCGACCCATTAGTACCGGTCTCCTGCAGGCGTTACCGCCCTTCCAGATCCGGCCTATCAACCTGGTGGTCTACCAGGGGTCTTACTCCCTCAAGGGGATGGGAGAGCTCATCTTGAGGCCGGCTTCCCGCTTAGATGCCTTCAGCGGTTATCCGATCCGCACGTAGCTAGCCTGCTATGCCCTTGGCAGGACAACAGATACACCAGAGGTGCGTTCATCCCGGTCCTCTCGTACTAGGGACAAATCCTCTCAACTCTCCAACGCCCACGGCAGATAGGGACCGAACTGTCTCACGACGTTCTGAACCCAGCTCGCGTACCGCTTTAATGGGCGAACAGCCCAACCCTTGGGAGCGACTCCACCCCCAGGATGCGACGAGCCGACATCGAGGTGCCAAACCGGGCCGTCGATGTGGACTCTTGGGCCCGATAAGCCTGTTATCCCCGGAGTACCTTTTATCCGTTGAGCGACGGCACTTCCACTTGCTACCGCCGGATCACTAAGACCTGCTTTCGCACCTGCTCGACTTGTCAGTCTCGCAGTCAAGCTCCCTTGCTACCTTTGCGCTCTACGCACGATTTCCAACCGTGCTGAGGGAACCTTTGCGCGCCTCCGTTACATTTTGGGAGGCGACCGCCCCAGTCAAACTACCCGCCTGGAACTGTCCAGCGCCCGGATTCACGGAACGCTGTTAGAAATCCAATACACCAAGGGTGGTATCTCAAGGTTGGCTCCACGCCAGCCGCAACCGGCGCTTCAAAGCCTCCCACCTATCCTGAGCGAAATGCACCGAATCCCAATACCAAGTTGTAGTAAAGGTTCACGGGGTCTTTCCGTCTAGCCGCGGGTACTCGGCATCTTCACCGAGACTGCAATTTCACCGAGCCCCTCGTTGAGACAGCGCTGAAGTCGTTACGCCATTCGTGCAGGTCGGAACTTCACGTTATCTCTCGTCACCCGAGAGCGCAGACTATACCTTCACCTCATCCAGCACCCTTAGGATTGCTGCCTTCGAGTAACGTCGCTTGCCGAGGTTCATCTCGTAAGCGATGCCAACTATCTCTCTCAGGCCATCACGCTGCAGATGATCTCCTTGCTCGATCATCTGGCAGACATGGCAGAAGCCTGCACAGCTTCTCGCCTTGTCTCCCCGCAAGGGGTAACGCTCAAAGTGCGGCAGGATCTTTCTCGTGAGGTCTCCGATCGAACGCACCTCGTACTTGAAGGTGCGATCACTCTTGGACTCACGGATCCAGCCACACGCATAGAACGCTTGCAGATCTTCCAGCAGTCGCCGGTCCTTCTCGTTGAGCGAGAGCGAAAACGACGGCCTGACCTCTAGGCCAAGACGTAGCTTCGCACGGATGGCCAGCGAGATGCAAAAGCATCCCTCACCATCCGCAAGGCCTGTGACATACCAGGGATCCAGCGGTACTGCAACTCCATAGGCGCCTTGTCTTTCGATGAGGGCCGGCGTATTGCGCATCACATAAATTTCCGGACTCTCCGGAGCGTGACACGCCTCTCCTTTCGGATCAGTCGTTAGGGGGTCACTAGGACTTCCCTCGGGATTGCCCGCTGCCACAGTGGCAGGGAGGGTTTCCCCGATATGAGCCGGTTCTCGGCCACCTCTCGCGAGGTGGCGGGGCAAGTGTTTGTGCTTACCCGACAAGGAATTTCGCTACCTTAGGACCGTTCCTTCTGTTACTACCTGGACTTGTTGATCCAAGCGGTCGGCACATTTCTGGCCGACTCTCATGGTCGCCCGTGAGAGCGGACTATCTCATCTCGCCCCCGGTCTGGGAGGCAAGCTCGGCGTATAGTCTCTGAGGATTCCCAGCGTCGTACGCGCCGTCCAGGACACCGCTCGCGCGGTACACCGTCCTGGTCCGACTGGACTCTGGGCCTTTCCTGCTGATTGTCCGCACCCGACACATTTTCACTGTACCGGTTGCCCCGGATGGAACATTGACGTTCCAAACGCAGCATCCGCTACGAGTAGCGCGGGATACTCGGATGTTCCAGCATATAGCCAAGTTTTACAACTACCTCGGTCAACTGATAGTTACGGCCGCCGTTTACCGGGGCTTAGCTTCGCTGCTTCGAACCGAAGTCCTAACAACTCCACGTAACCTTCCGGCACCGGGCAGGCGTCAGCCCCTATACGTCGTCTTACGACTTAGCAGAGACCTGTGTTTTTGGTAAACAGTCGCTTCAGCCTATTCACTGCGGCCCCCTCGGGCTCCACTCGCGAGGAGCTTCACCCTACTGGGGCGCCCCTTATCCCGAAGTTACGGGGCAATTTTGCCGAGTTCCTTAACGAGGGTTATCTCGATCACCTTAGTATTCTCTACTTGCCCACCTGTGTCGGTTTTGGTACGGGCACGCGCTTCCTCCCTAGAGGATTTTCTTGGAGGTATGGCGTCAGGGATTCACCGGCTTAGAGCCAGCTAGCATCGCACCTCGGGTTGAATGCAGCCCCGCATTTAACTAGGGCCGCCCCTACATGCTTACCCCAGGTTGACCATCGCCTGGGTTCCCTTAGCCTTCCTCGTCTCCCCATCGGTGATAACGGATGCGACGTGGTACAGGAATATCAACCTGTTGGCCATCGACTACGCCTTTCGGCCTCGCCTTAGGTCCCGACTAACCCTGAGCAGACGAACTTTACTCAGGAATCCTTGGGCAATCGGTGGAGAGGATTCTCACCCCTCTTTCGTTACTCATGCCGGCATTCTCACTTCCCACGCCTCCACGGCTAGCTTACGCCGCCGCTTTACCGGCGTGGGAACGCTCTCCTACCGCGCGATCGACCCGAAGGTCTCACGCACCCGCAGCTTCGGTGACTAGCTTGAGCCCCGTTGAATTGTCCGCGCTCGAACACTTGACCAGTGAGCTGTTACGCACTCTTTCAAGGGTGGCTGCCTCTAAGCCAACCTCCTGGTTGTCTATGCACTCGAACATCGTTTCCCACTTAGCTAGTACTTAGGGACCTTAGCTGGCGGTCTGGGCTGTTTCCCTTTTGACGCTGAAGTTTATCCCCCAGCAACTGACTCCCGGAGTAGACGTGATGGTCTTCGGAGTTTGCCTGAAGTCGGTAACCTGGTAGGGCCCCTAGTCCAAACAGTGCTCTACGGCCAACACGCAATTTATCCGAGGCTATACCTAAATATATTTCGGAGAGAACCAGATATCACTGAGCTTGATTAGCCTTTCACTCCGACCCACAGGTCATCCGCCCAGTTTTCAACCTAGGTCGGTTCGGCCCTCCACGAGGTCTTACCCCCGCTTCAGCCTGCCCATGGGTAGCTCGCTCAGTTTCGGGTATACCGCCCACGACTATGTCGCCCTATTAGGACTCGCTTTCGCTACGGCTCCGCTCATCGCTTAACCTTGCCGCAGACGAGTAACTCGCCGGCTCGTTATGCAAAAAGCACGCGGTCACGGCACGGGGCCGCTCCCACCGCTTGTAGGCACGCGGTTTCAGGTACTATTTCACTCCCCTTCCGGGGTTCTTTTCACCTTTCCCTCACGGTACTTGTCCGCTATCGGTCACCAAGTAGTACTTAGCCTTGGAGGGTGGTCCCCCCAGGTTCAGTCCGCGTTTCACGGGCGCGGACTTACTCAGGAACGCCTGCGGAAGGTCGTGCAGTTTCGTCTACGGGACGGTTGCCCTCTATGGTGCGCGGTTCCACGCGCTTCGACTACCACACGATTTTGTAACTTCCGCCGAGCCGGACACGACTCGGACCAGGCGCCCTACAACCCCCGACAGGCAACGCGTGTCCGCTTGCACCTGCCGGGTTTGGGCTAGATCCCCTTTCGCTCGCCACTACTCAGGGAGTCTCTGTTGATTTCCTTTCCTCGGGGTACTGAGATGTTTCACTTCCCCCGCTTGTCCTCCGCCGGCCTATGTGTTCAGCCGGGGATAACGCCGCATTACCAGCGCTGGGTTTCCCCATTCGGGCATCCACGGGTCAAAGGCCATTCAGCGCCTTACCGTGGCTTATCGCAGCCGTTCACGCCCTTCATCGACTCTTGGTGCCAAGGCATCCACCGTGTGCCCTTACTATCTTGACGGTGATCTGGCCGTTCTTCGTCTCGGCGCCGGCCTCCAGAGGAGTCGCGACGCCGGTCCGCAGAGCGGCCCGGTGATACCCGTTTTCAGCCGCCGCTTATCGATGGCGGCTGATGTGGCTTCTGTGCAGTTTTCAAGGACCGTGGAGAAGCCCATACGCCGCCCGTCGCACCGTGCGAGCTCAAGATTCTGCTCGCCGCACGGACGCCGAACGGCGCCGGTCTCTCAAAACTCAACAGCATGCGGGCGCAGTTTCGCCGCTCGTCGACGAGCCTTCGAGTAGGACGAGGCTCGACGGACGCTGCGACACGCCAGCCAGGTTCGGTCAACATGCTAGGCCCGACCGCTCGTATACCGCCGGATCGTTCGTGCCCGCAAGGAGCACGACGCCAGACGGCCGCTGCGATCGGGGCACCGTAGTGCTCCCTAGAAAGGAGGTGATCCAGCCGCAGCTTCCGCTACGGCTACCTTGTTACGACTTCACCCCAGTCACGAGCCCCACCTTCGACGGCTCCCTCCCTTGCGGGTTGGGCCACCGGCTTCGGGTGTTGCTCACTCCCGTGGTGTGACGGGCGGTGTGTACAAGGCCCGGGAACGTATTCACCGCGGCAATGCTGATCCGCGATTACTAGCAACTCCGCCTTCATGCAGGCGAATTTCAGCCTGCAATCCGAACCGAGACGCGCTTTAAGGGATTCGCTCCACCTCGCGGTATCGCAGCCCTCTGTACGCGCCAATGTAGCACGTGTGTAGCCCTGGACATAAGGGGCATGAGGACTTGACGTCATCCCCACCTTCCTCCGGTTTGTCACCGGCAGTCTCACATGAGTCCCCAACTAAATGCTGGCAACATGCGACGAGGGTTGCGCTCGTTGCGGGACTTAACCCAACATCTCACGACACGAGCTGACGACAGCCATGCACCACCTGTGAAAGTGCCCCGAAGGGAGGGTGTGTTTCCACACCTGTCACTCACATGTCAAGCCCAGGTAAGGTTCTTCGCGTTGCGTCGAATTAAACCACATGCTCCGCTGCTTGTGCGGGCCCCCGTCAATTCCTTTGAGTTTTAGCCTTGCGGCCGTACTCCCCAGGCGGGCAACTTAATGCGTTAGCTTCGGCACAGGGGGAGTCGACACCCCCCACACCTAGTTGCCATCGTTTACAGCGTGGACTACCAGGGTATCTAATCCTGTTTGCTCCCCACGCTTTCGCGTCTCAGCGTCAGTACCGTCCCAGCGAGCTGCCTTCGCCATTGGTGTTCCTCCTGATATCTGCGCATTTCACCGCTACACCAGGAATTCCACTCGCCCCTTCCGGACTCTAGCCCGACAGTATCCACCGGCATTCCAGGGTTGAGCCCTGGACTTTCACAGCGGACTAATCGGGCCGCCTACACGCTCTTTACGCCCAATGATTCCGGACAACGCTTGCACCCTACGTATTACCGCGGCTGCTGGCACGTAGTTAGCCGGTGCTTCTTGTGAAGGTACCGTCACTCCAGACGGCTGTTCACCGCCGAAGCTTCGTCCCAACTGAAAGGGGTTTACAACCCGAAAGCCGTCTTCCCCCACGCGGCGTTGCTGCGTCACGCTTTCGCGCATTGCGCAAGATTCCCCACTGCTGCCTCCCGTAGGAGTCTGGGCCGTGTCTCAGTCCCAGTGTGGCTGATCGTCCTCTCAGACCAGCTACCCATCGCAGCCTTGGTAGGCCATTACCCCACCAACAAGCTAATGGGCCGCGGGCCCATCCCGATGCGGAGGCCGAAGCTTCCTTTCCCCTTGCGGGCACATCCGGTATTAGCCCGAGTTTCCTCGGGTTGTCCCGGTCATCGGGGCAGGTAACCCACGTGTTACTCACCCGTTCGCGGCTCTGCCCCAGGGCAAGCCCTGGTTCGTCGCTCCACTTGCATGTGTTAAGCACGCCGCCAGCGTTCGTCCTGAGCCAGGATCAAACTCTCCGTGAAGTGGGCCCCGAAAGGCCCGTCGGTCGAGAGCTCGTGAGCTCTCGACCTCACTGAGAGTGTCATGGCATCTGCCGGAGCCTATACACAGAGGCTCCGACCCATGACGGGGTACTGCTTCCTACTGACTCTTTGTCCGCCCCCGGCGCGCTTGCGGCCGACTCGAGCCCGCCGGCGATGCCGGTGTGGGCCTGCGTCGGCACGCCGCCCGGTGGCGGTCGAACCTGGACGCACACCACGATCGAGGGTCGATCGTAGGTGCGCATGCTGTTGAGTTTTCAAAGACCGCCGAGCTGCTCCGAAAGGCAACCTTCGAGAGGAGACCCGTCCGACCCGGGCGCCCGTGGGCACCCTGAGGACCGACCGAGCAGTATAGCGCTCACGCAAGCACGAGCACGAGCACGAACCGCGCCACGCTGCTGGTCGATGCCTGCCGCCGGATCGCCGACTTTGCGAGGCCGGCTTGGTTGCAGCGTAGAGCCCGGTGCGGACGGGCCGGATGCCCTGGGCGATCGCTTGCACGGGCCCGCGCGGCATGGGCAGTTTCGTGCAGGGGTTGGGCTTTGTGCGGATGGCTCGTTGAATCTGCGCGATGTCTCCCGGCGCCACACCCTCCCGGACCCAGCTGTGGCTCGAGGGCCTCGGCGACTGGAGCTGGCCTGGGCGCGAGTCCGGACGGCGGGCCGAGGGCGGCGGACTGGCCGACCTGCTGCCACCGTCCTGGGTTCCGACGCTTCCGCCCCGGCTCGAGCCCGCGATGGCGGCCGGGGCCGCAGGCGCCGTGGCGGGGACGTGGCCGGCCGGACGCGCGCGTGCCTGGCGGCCGGGCCTCGGCTGGCTGCCCGGCGCCGGCGGTCTCGTGGCGGCGTTGGTCGCGGCCTTCTTCGTGGCCGCGCTCGGGGGCGCCGCCGCGATCGAACGGCTGAGCGGGCTCGAGCTGGTCACGGGTTCCCGCGCGCTCGCGCCCGCGAGCGCCCCCGCGAGCGTGGCCCCGAGCTCGCCTTCCCCGCGCGCCGACACCGCCATCCCCCCGGCCAACCAGCTGCCGCCGCTGCCACACCTGCAGCTCGTGCGCACCGACCCGGCCGGCAGCTCGATCGAGTGGACCAGCTTCCCCTCCTGGTCGCTTCCGGGCAAAGGCTCGTTCTATGTTTACCTGCCGCCCGGGTACGGCGCCACGACGCGTCGCTATCCCGTGCTCTACATGCTGCATGGCCGCAACGGACACGCCAAGTCGTTCCTTGAAATGGGCATCCAGCAGGACCTGGACCGCCTGATCGGCACTCATGCCGTCCCGCCGATGATCGTGGTCCTGGTTCAGGACCGGTCGGGCCTGAGCAGCTGGCACAACTTGGGCCGGCGCCACAGCGAGACCTATGTGATCGAAGTGCAGGAACTGGTCGACTGGATGCTGAGGACCGACCCCATACGCGCAGGGCGCGCGATCGCCGGCAGTTCGATGGGGGGCTTCGGGGCGATGAACGTGACGCTCAACAACCCCCTGCGCTTCTCCGTCGTCGAGAGCTGGTTGGGCTACTTCAACCACCTCGAAGGCGTCCTGCAGGCCGACACGCCGGTCATCTCGCGACTCGGGCTGCACGCGTTCCTGTACGGAGCCGCCGAAGACCCTGTCGCGATCCCGGCCGAGGATCCCGAATTCGCAGACAGGCTGAGTGCTGTCGGCGCCCAGGCCGAAAGCGCCATCTACCCCGGCGGGCACACGCTGCAGAAAGTCAAGGAACACCTCATCACCGGCCTGCTGTTCGCCGGGCGCTCGCTCGAGCAAGCGCAGGCTCGCGCCGCCAAGGAAGCCCGCGCAACCCACTGATACAAACGGGCACGCACGCGCAAACGCGAACCGAACCAGACGCACACGCACGCATAACGCACGCCGCGCAAACGCAAACGCGAACGCACGCGCATCGCACGCCGCGCAAACGCGAACGCATGCGCGCGCCCGCGCGCGCGTGGGCTCAACTCAGGATCGATTCCCCGCGAGTCACGATCGATCCCCGGTTGCGCGCAGCCGCACGAACCGCCGCTTGCCCACCCGCAGCACCTGGCCGTCGGCGGCCGCCACCTCGACGTCGTGCTCGCCGGGCTCGAGCTGGCGCTCGCCGAGCGCAACCCCGCCCTGGTCGATCACGCGGCGGGCCTCCGAGCGCGACATCCCGAACGCCTGCGCGATCACG
The DNA here is from genome assembly GCA_963713895.1 of uncultured Solirubrobacterales bacterium. Classification (GTDB taxonomy): domain Bacteria; phylum Actinomycetota; class Thermoleophilia; order Solirubrobacterales; family Solirubrobacteraceae; genus Palsa-744. Next base: position 1,753,941 of record OY970210.1, read on the forward strand.
CCCGGCAGGTGCACCTGACCGTCGCCGTCGCTGCCGACGGCGGCCTCGGGGACCTCGTCCGGGGCCTGGTGCTCGCGGTGGACGCGATCGAACTGCGTCTCGGCCTCGGCGGCCTGCTCGGGCGAGTGCAGCCAGCCGACCAGCTCGCGCGCCAGCAGGCGCTTGGCGTCGCGCGCCGGCAGCTCGGCCGGTGGCTCGCGCTGAAGCAGCAGGCGGTAGTACTCGCCCATCGCCTCGTCGGGGATGCTCATCGTCTTGCCGTACATCTCGGCCGGCGCGTCGGTGATGCCGATCTGGTTGCCGAGCGACTTCGACATCTTGCGCTGCCCGTCGGTGCCGACCAGGATCGGCATCGTCATGATCGCCTGCTCGGGCTGGCCGTAGGCGCGCTGGATGTCGCGCCCGAGCAATAGGTTGAACTTCTGGTCGGTGCCGCCGAGCTCGATGTCGGCGCGGACCGCGACCGAGTCATAGCCCTGCAGCAGCGGATACAGCAGCTCGAGCACCGACACCGGCTGCGCGGCGCGCATGCGCTGCGAGAAGTCCTCGCGTTCCAGCAGCTGCGCCACGGTCGTGGTGCGCGTCAGCGCCAGCAGCTCGGCCATGCCCATGTCCAGCCATTCGCTGTTGCGGCGCACCTCGAGCAGCTCGGGGTCGCGGTCGAGGATTCGCGCGGCCTGGTCCTGGAAGGTCTGCGCGTTGGCGGCGATCTGCTGCTCGGAGAGCATCGGGCGCAGGGTCGAGCGCCCGGAGGGATCGCCGACGCGCGCGGTGAAGTCGCCGACGATCAGCACCACGCGGTGGCCGGCGTCCTGGAACTCGCGCAGCTTGCCGAGCACGACGGCGTGGCCGAGGTGGATGTCCGGCGCCGTCGGGTCGATGCCGAGCTTGACGCGCAGCGGCCGTCCCTCCGAGCGAGCCGCGCGCAGGCGCTCCGCCAGCGCTCCCCGGGGCAGGCTGTCAACGGCGTTCTGCGCGAGCCGGCCCGCCTCCTGCGCGGCGTCGGTGGCGGGCGCGTCGGGCATCGGGCGGCCAATGGTAGTCTCTTGCACCGCGAGCCCATCGTGCGGCGCCGGCCCCGGCTCGCGCCGCCGGCGCCAGTGCTGCGGCGTTGCCAGCCGCGCGCGGCGCCGCTTTGCGATCCCGTCCGGTGGGTGCGCGATCGATTCGCCGATGAGCGTCGAAGCCCCTGCTGACATACCCGCGGCCCCGCCGTCGCCAGCACCGCCGCCGGCGCCGGGCAGGACGCGGCTCAAGCGCCTGCGCTTCCTGGCGATCCTGGGCGCCGTGCTGGTGCTGGGCGCGATCTCGTTCGCGTTCGGGATGTTCATCGCGATCGCCTCGGACCTGCCTTCGCTGACCCGCTTCTCGCGGCTGAAGAACGCCCAGAGCTCGGTGCTGCTCGACGACTTCGGCCACCCGGTCGGCGTGCTCAGCGAACAGAACCGCGTGATCGTCACGCCGGCGCAGATCCCGGCGATCGTCAAGGACGCCGTGATCTCGATCGAGGACAAGCGCTTCTGGACCAACAGCGGCGTGGACGTGCGCGGTATTGCGCGCGCGTTCATGCAGGACGTGATGCACAGCGGCGCGGTGCAGGGCGCTTCGACGATCGAGGAGCAGTTCATCAAGAACGCGCTCCAGGCCCAGTCGCATCGCACGATCTTCGAGAAGATGCGCGAGGCGGCGCTCGCGTACGAGCTGTCGCACAAGTGGTCCAAGCAGAAGATCCTGGCGGCGTACCTGAACACGATCTACTTCGGCAACGGCGCCTACGGAATCGAGGCGGCCGCGCAGACCTACTTCGGGCACGAACCGGCGCTGCAGGGCTGCGGCATGCCCGGCCAGCGGTTGTGCGTGGAACAGCTGAAGCCGTGGCAGGCGGCCCTGCTGGCGGGCATCATCCAGGCGCCGAGCGCCTATGACCCGGCGACCTCGCCGGCGTATGCGCGCGAACGGCGCAACACGGTCTTGCGCCAGATGCTGGGTCAGGGCTATGTCAGCTGGGCGCAGTACCGGGAAGGCATTGCGCAGCCGCTGCCGACGGCCGCGGAGATCCAGGCGCCGGAGGAGCCGATGGTCGAAGGCACCGACACCGGCTACTTCACCAGCTGGGTGGACCAGCAGGTGATCGAACGCTACGGGGCCCGCGCCTTCTACGGCGGCCTGCGCGTCAAGACCACGCTCGACGTGCAGCTCCAGCGTGCCGCGGAACAGGCGGTCGAAGGCTATCTCGCCTACTCCGGGGACCCGAGCGCGGCGCTCGTGGCAATCGAAAACTCGACCGGGGACGTGCGCGCGCTGGTGGGCGGGCGCAACTACGACGAAACCCCGTTCGACCTGGCCACCGAGGGCGAGCGCCAGCCGGGCTCGGCGTTCAAGGCGTTCGACCTCGCGGCCGCGCTCGAGGACGGCATCTCGCCCTACTCGGAGTGGACCTCGGCGCCCAAGGTGTTCACGGTGCCGGGCACCGGCGGGGCCGAAAAGTTCTACGTGCACAACGACCAGAACGCCTACGCCGGCACGCGCACGCTGCTCGAAGCAACCGCCTATTCGGATAACTCCGTGTTCGCGGAAGTCGGCCTGCAGGTCGGCACTGCGCGGATCGCGCAGATGGCCCACAGGATGGGCATCCGCAGCCCGATCTCGACCAACCCGGCGATGACGATCGGCGGCCTGAAGGTCGGCGTCTCGCCGCTGGACATGGCGCATGCGTATGAGACGCTCGCGGCGGGCGGCAACCGGGTGGGCAGCTCGATGGTCTCAGACGACGGGCCGAACGGCATCCAGGAAGTCGCCGCGCAGCCGGGCCAGGTGCTGCCCGACGGGCACAACCGCGACGTCAACCAGGTCGAGCTCTCGCGCGTGATGCCACCGTGGGTCGCCTCGACGGAGACCTCGATGCTCGAAAGCGTGCTCGAGTACGGCACCGCCAAAGCCGCCGCGATCGGCCAGTTCGCCGCCGGCAAGACCGGCACCACCTCGAACTTCAGCGACGCCTGGTTCGTCGGCTGGGACAGCAAGTACACGGTCGCCGTGTGGGTCGGCTACCCGAACAGCCTCGTCTCGATGGCCACCGACTTCAACGGCGGGCCCGTCGAAGGCGGCACCTACCCGGCGCTCATCTGGCACGACTTCATGCTCTCGGCGCTGCAGATCGACAAGAACCGCGAAGAAGAAGCCGCCAGCCAGGGCGCGGCGGGCGCGCACCACAAGCAGGGCTCGGGGCTGGAAGAAAGCACTATCTCGACCCCGTCGTCGGCTCCCGCGGGCCCGGCCGCGCCGGCCCATGAACAGCACGCCGCTCCGCACGGTTCGGGATCCCCGACGCCGAGCTCGCCGCAGCACGGCTCAACGCCGGCCGCCCCGGCCACCCCCAGCTCACCGGGAGCGCCCGCCCCCAGTTCGACTCCGGCACCCAGCTCGACGCCCGCTCCCAGCGCGACCCCGGAAAGCGCCGCGCCGCAGACGGGCGCACCCGCGCCGTCGAGCACGCCCGCGCCCAGCGGCGCCGCTCCAAGTGCCGAAGCCACGGGTGGGGTCGGTCCGGGCGGGTGAACACGCTCGTGAGCGAGCGCCCGAGGCGAGCTATTCAGCGAGCGGCGTCGTCAGCGAGCGGCGTCGGGTCGGTCTTCTCAGCGAGCGGCGCTGGCTGAGGCTCAGCCGAGTCGCGGGCGCGACACGTGGACATTGCCAGCCGCCGCAAACCGCCAAGGCAGCTCCGGCGCCTTGGTGATCCCGACACGCCGCCCGACCACGATCGCCGGGTCGCGCCACGCGCGCGGGCGCGGGCCGATCGTGACCGGGCCGCGACGCAGGTCGGCGCCGTTGTCGCTCAGCTCGACGCCGAGCGCCTGCGTGAGCTTGCCGGGCCCCGAGCACAGCTCGCGCGCGGGCGCGCCGGGCGCGAGGCCGCGGCGCGCGCGCATCCGCTCGAGGCCGGCGACAGGTTCGAGCGCCCTGATCAGCACCGCCGCCCCCACCCCCTCGGGCTCGCAGACGGCGTTGAGCAGCGCGTGGATGCCGTAGGAACGGTACACGTAGGCGTGTCCTGGCGGGCCGAACAGCGTTCTGGTGCGGGGCGTCAGACCGGCGAACGCGTGGCTGGCGGGCTCGCTGTCGTGGTAGGCCTCGGTCTCGACGATCACGCCGCTGGTGCCGGCGTGCGCGACGGTGCATCCGATCAGCGCGCGCGCGACCTCGAGCACGGGGCGGTCATAGAAGGCGGCCGGGAGAGCGCGGGCACGCCGGCGCGCGGACGCGGCGCCGGGCACGCCCGGCGCGTTCGCCACCGTGGCGCCCGTCGCGCCGCTCAAGTCAGCCGCCCGCCTCGGCGCCGGTCGGGGGGTCCGGCGCGCCCTCCTCGAGCACCGTGCGCGCGAGCTCGAGCTGCTCGCGCACGCGCGCGAGCGCGGTGCCGCCCTCGGAGATCTTCGACTCGAGCCACGAGTCCTGCGCGAGCACGGCGCGGTACTCGTGTTCGTGCGCGGCGAGGATGTCGCTGTGTGCGGCGAGATCCTCGGCGGTGAGCTGCGACAGCGCGAGATCGCGCTCGAGCGCGTCGCGTACGAGCCCGGCCACGACACCGTGGGCCTCGCGAAACGGAACGCCCTGCCGCACGAGCAGGTCGGCGATGTCGGTGGCGGCGATCAGCTCGTCGCCGGCGGCGTCGCGCAGGCGCTCACGGTCGAAGCGCACGCCGGCGATCATGCCGGTCGCCGTGGCCAGCTCGAGCTCGAGCGTGTCGACGGCGTCGAAGACGTGCTCCTTGTCCTCCTGCAGGTCCTTGTTGTAGGTGAGCGGCAGTGCGTGCAGGACCCCGTGCATGGCGGCGAGATGCCCGACCAGGCGCGGAGCCTTCGCGCGCAGGAGCTCGGCGGCGTCGGGGTTCTTCTTCTGGGGCATGATCGAGGAGCCCGAGCTCCACGCGTCGGGCAGCTCGCAGAAGCCGAACTCGCTGCTCGACCACAGCACGAGCTCGGCGCCGAGGCGCGAGAGGTGCGTGGCGCAGGTGGCGGCCGCGGCCAGGTAGTCGAGCACGAAGTCGCGCCCGGAGACGGCGTCGATCGAGTTGGGGGCCACGCGCTCGAAGCCGAGCTCGCGCGCGAGCATGCGCCGGTCGGTGTCGAAGTTGACGCCGGCGAGCGCGCCGGAGCCGAGCGGCAGCGATCCGGCCGCGCGCTCGGCGAAGGCGAAGCGCGCGCGATCGCGCTCGAGCATCCAGAAGTAGGCGAGCAGGTGATGGCCGAGGTACACGGGCTGGGCGCGCTGCAGGTGGGTGTAGCCGGGCATCGGCCAGTCGGCGTGCTCGCGGGCGCGGCCGAGCAGCGTGGCCATCAGCGCGCCGAGGGCCGCACGCGCGGCGATCGCGCGCGCGCGTATGTAGAGAGCAAGGTCGGTGACCACCTGATCGTTGCGCGAGCGCGCGGTGTGCAGGCGCCCGCCGACGGGACCGGCGAGCTCGATCAGGCGGCGCTCGATCGCCATGTGGATGTCTTCGTCGCCGCGCTGGAAGGGGAAGCGCTGCTCGCGCAGCTCGGCTTCGACGAGGTCGAGCCCGGCGAGCAGCGCGTCGCGATCGGCCGCGCTGATGATCGCGCGTGCGGCGAGCATGCGCGCGTGCGCGCGCGACGCCGCGATGTCCTGCGGCCACAGGCGCCGGTCGAACGCGATCGAGTCGTTCAGGGCGCTGAAGGCCGGATCCTGGGGCTCGCGGAAGCGTGACACGGGTGGGCGAAGTCTATGTTCGGCTGGGACGGCGCGGACAGACACGTTCTTGCAACACCACGCCCTGCCTGTCGCCGGGTCAACCCGCTAGCGGCTCGAGCGACTGTATGCGGCTGGCGCTCGCGCCCCAGCTTGATGGTGGCGGTCGCCTAGCGCGGTGACGGCGGCGTGTCGATGCCCGGCCTGCCGACGCCACGGGCCGGGGCGCCCGGCTCGATTTCGACGACGACCTCGCCGATGCCCTCGAGCAGCTCGACCGGCGAGCTCAGCCCGAGGCCGCGCGAGATCGCCACGATCGTCTCGAGCACCGGCGTGCGCTTGCAGCGCTCGAGCAGGCTGATCTCGGTGCGGTGCAGGCCGGACAGCGCGGCGAGCTTTTCGTGCGAGATGCCTTCGCGCTTGCGGATATTGCGCATGTTTTCCGCGAAGCGCTGGCGTATCCGCATGAGCGCCTCGGGACTGCGATCGATGCGCCGGATCACCTGACCAGGATATCACGATGTCGGACCGTTGTCAGCCGAGTTCGCAGAAGTCGACTACTGTCATCTCGCGAGTGCCGACGGTGCACGCCAACCACCTCGCGGCCACCACCTCGCGCGTCCGGCGCAGCGCCCGTCCCGCGGCCGCGGCTCACCCACGCCTGTCGGCGCGCTGCCCGAGGCTAGCGCCGGCCGAGACCTTGAAGCAGCTCGGCGGGCGTCTTGAGATCGAGCGCGAACGTGAGCGTGACCAGCGTCTCCAGTCGCGGCGAGCGGACGCCGCGCTCGAGCAGGCTGATCTCGGTCCGGTGCAGGCCGCAGACCTCCGCGAGCTTCTGCTGGGACAGCCCTTTGCCCGCCCGCGCCTCACGCAGGTTGGCCGCAAAGCGGTCGCGGATCGGTCCACCCGAAGCAACCATCCTGCCTCACAGAGTAGGGATCATCTCCGACGGTTGTCGTCCCGTGCGCTTGGGGGAGCCTGCGGCGACCCTGTGCTGCATAGACGGGCCGGCCGCTCGGCGGCGACAGCGCGCTCGGCGTGCGAAGCGCGGGCCCGAGCGCCCATCAGCCAGGCTGGCCGCGGCGTCGCATGTACAGGTAGCAGCTGTGGCAGATCACTTCGCAGTTCGCATACGTGTCGCCGCCGCCGCTGGTGACGGCGAGCCTGTGGCGGTACTCGATGTTGGCGTCGCACAGAAAGGCCTTGCAGCGGCCCTCGTGGTCGTGGCCGGGACGCCTGCATTCACAGCGGTAGCTGGCGCGAACGAGCACGAGCCGCTTGATCGTCTCAGCGAAAGGCATCGCACCATCCCCTCCTTGCGCCGCGCCGTGTGGCCGCGGACCCCAAGCGAGCCTACATCACCTTCGCTGCCAGATCCTCCAATGTTTCCGACTATTCACAGACGGCGATGGCGCCTGGAGCGCCCCGCGACCAACCGGCAGTCCTCCGCCCCGCGGCGACGGCTTGGCGGGCGGGCAGCTCAGCCGCGACACCCCGACCGACGGCCGAGCAAACGCCGGCCGCAGCACGTAGGATCACGGGATGTTCTCGTCGGTAGTCGATTGTCGGCGGCTGAGGGCTGCCGCGGGAGGCGCATGAGATCGGCTGAGTCGATGCGCCGACAGTTCGCCGCAAACCTGCGCCGCCACCGCGAGTCGAAAGGGCTCACGCAGAAGACGCTGGCCGAGATCTGCGACCTGCATCACACGGAGATCAGCCTGCTCGAGCGCTGCCAGCGCTCACCGCGCCTCGAGACGATCGTCCTCCTCGCGCGCGGCCTGCGGCTCCAGGGCCCGGGCGAGCTGCTCGAGGGTCTGCGCTGAGGCCGTGATCGCGAGCGGGCCGGGCGGGTTGCCGGCGAGAGGGGTGCCTCGAGGCGTCCGGTCGCGCGATCGCGCCGTCACCGGCGCGAGGCCGCCCGCGCGTCGGCTGCGCTGATCTGCCAGCGGACCCCGGGGCCGAACTCGAGCGCGACACTGGAGGGGCTGATCAGTTCCCAGTAGGGCCGGTCGTTCTGCGCCTCGGCCGCAGCCGGCTTGATGGCGAGCACCGAGCCGCCGGAGAGCCTGCAGCGCAGCTCGCCGGACTGGCTGGCTTTGTAGCGCTCCTCGATCGTCAGGCCGGCCTCCTGCAGGCCTGACGGAACTTGCTTGATGTCGCGCTTGCGCGTCAAGTGCTGCCCACGCAGCTCCGGCGCCACGCCTCCGTGCACGACCGTCCTCGCGCTAGCATCCGGACATGGCTGCATCCGTTGAGTTCACCATCGCCTTCGACGAGCCCGACGAGGATGGTTGGATCGTCGCGCGCGTGCTGGAGGTGCCTGGCGCGCTCAGTCAGGGCCGGACACGCGAGCAGGCTCGGGAGAATGTGCTCGATGCCCTGCGCACCGTGTTGACGCCCGACGACGAGCTGACGGGACGGACCCAGCCGGCCGACCTCGAGCATCTGCGGTTCGTCGCCGCGGCGTGAAGCGGCGCGAGTTGGAACGCCATCTCCGCGCACACGGCTGCCGGGAGATCGGCGGATCGAAGCACGCGAAGTGGCGCGGCCCAAAGAACGAGGTCTCCGCGTTGCCGCGACACAACGAGATCGGGCCTGGCCTGACACGGTCAATCTGCAAACAACTCCGGATACCGCCACCGCAAGGTTCGCGTTAACGCCATCCAGGCTGCACTTGAATGTGATCGAGATCTTCGCGAAACGCGACGGGGTCAACCGGCGGCAAACGCCGCCCCTACCGAGCGTCCCGCACCGACGCCCGCGCAAATGTCTCGAGAATTCGCGAACTCGGGAACTGCGAGAGCGAAACTAGCTTGTTCGCGAGCGCCACGGGAACGAGGGCGTTCTCGTACATCGAGCAGCGCAGCGTCGCGAGCACAGCGAGGATTTCATCGAGGTTGAAGAAATCGTCGTGAGCGGGAGATGGCTGAAAGCCGTGGGTGGGCACGGTGGCGACGTAGACGTTGTCGTCGCCGGCCTTGTAGATCAGCTTGGCGCCCCAGTATGTGTTCTTGCCGTACGGGTCGGAGCTGCTCGGGTCGCCCGGTATCACGTACCGGTAGATGTAGTCGTTTGAGAGGATGAGCAAGGACTCGGGCTGCAGGCGGTCGGCGATCTGGGTGGCGTGCTCGACGAAGGCGCCGCTCTTCTCGAGCCCGACGGCGTTGAGTAGGCACGTCGGTTCGCCCCCGTCGCCGCGGGCGCCGCGGGCCGCTCCCAGATATGCGGCGAGCTCGCGCATCGGTTTCGACAGCGGGGAGGTCATGCCGAAGAACGCGAGCGGGCCGTCCTTGATGAACAGGACTTCGCCGAGCAGCTCGGGCTTGGTCTCGAGCAGGGCCTTGATGAGGTGCACGAGCGCGATCTGCTCGAGCGTGGTGATGACGTAACCTGCGATCCCGCCGGCTCCCTGCTCCTCGTCGATGCGCTCGTGCAGGCGCAGCACGTCGATCAGGAACAGCGGCCCTCGGCATGCGCTACAGGTGAAGCGGTCGGGTGTCGCGGCGGTAATCGTGATCGGCCCGTGCGCGCAGTCGTAGTTCGGGCACTGCGGCAGCTCCCAGCTGCCGTCGCCGGGCTCCCAGCCCCGTAGGAGCAGCCAGCGCAGCGCCGCGCTGAGCGGTCCGCCGTCGTCGTCTGACCGGTCGCAGAAGTCCTGCAGCGTTTCGCGCACCGACAGCTGCAGCGTTTTGCCCTCGCGCGAGATGTTGCGGGTGGGCAGGGCGAGCGTGTAGCGCTGGATGCGCTTCAGGCGCGCGAGGTCTTCGGGCGCCAGGAACGGCATCGCGTCGAGCTCGTGCAGGTCCTCGAGGTGGAACAGGAGCGGCCCGAAGGTGAAGAAGGTGACGGCCGCGGAGGGAAACTCCTCGCGCACGGCGGCCTCGCTGTAGCCGCCGTCGATCGCGACGATGTGACGGACACGGTTCGCGGGCGCGGGCGCCAGCTCCTGTGCGAGCTCAGCGACGACGGCCTGGTCGGCGGCTTTCGGGATCGTGCACTTCGCCAGCAGTCGCTGCACGGCGCCGCTGTTGATGATCTCGCCGTGAGAGATCTTGCTGGCGCGCTCGATCGGCTTGCGGCCGCGTATCGTCGTGTAGGCCACTACGCCGCCTCGGGGACGCTGAAGCGATCGATCTGCACGGGCACGATGAACGTGTTCGAGTCGGTCTTCATCCTGATGAAACCGCGGTCGGTGGTGCGTCGCAGGCTGTCGGTGAAGTCCTCGAAGTCGTAGTACTTGTCGAGCTCTTTGAGCTCGTCGCGGTTGTTGAGATGCGCGACGAACCAGTTCTGCGTGTTCTTGAGGATGCTGGAGGAGATCGAGCTGACCTCCTGAGTGGCGTACGCGAGGCCGAGCCTGAGCTTCTGGCCCTCCTTCGCCAGGCGGTTGTAGACGATCGTGAGATCCTTCTCCTCTTTGCGCGGGAACAGGTTGTGCGCCTCCTCGAAGTACATCTGGATGAAATTGGCGGGCTCGTTTTCGATGAACCGTTTCATCGCGTCGCCGAAGATCCGCCGGCACACGCGATCGGAGTAGGTGCGCTGGATCTTGGGGTCGCCCTGGGAGAGGTCGATAAGCACGATCTCGCCCTGGCGCAGTTTCGCGACGATTTCGTCCTCGAACGATTCGCCGAGGCTCGGGGTGTGCAGCTCGCGCCCGGGGATCAGCTTGCGAAAGCCGCTCTCGCTGGGATTGCCACCGGGTTTCGACTTTTTCGTCAGGAAGCGCATCAGCGTCTGCAGGTCCTCGTCCGCCCACTCGTGCCCGCTCTTGGCTCGCCTGGACTTCTCGAACGGGCCGTCCAGGTCGCGGTAGTGGTCCCAGGCCGCCGCGAACCAGGTGGCGGCCTGTTCGAGTGAGATCCCGCGTTTCGGTTCGATGCCGTGGAGGCCGGGGATGCCGGACTCGCGGATCTCCTTCGAGGTCGCGAACGCGACCCGCTCATCCTCCGCCGTAAAGCCGGCGCGATGCAGGCAGGCCTTGTAGCAGGCCAGCTTGCGCGCATAGCGCGTCGTCGCGGCGACGTCCGCGGCGTCTGGAGCCTCCCACTCGATGTTCAGAAATGCCTTGACGTAGTCCGCGGAGTCGTCCGCGAGCAGCGTCGCCAGTAGTCCGAACCCGTCTACGACCGACCGGTAGAAGTTGAGCTTCATGACCTTGAAGCCCTGCTTCTCCATCACGCTGTAGCGGCTGACGGTGTCGGGATACTGCGCGAAGATCGCGGTGCCCTGATCCTGCTGGTTCTCGTTCGAGTACTCGCCGTTGACGTCGAACACGATCTGCCCGACGGGTTTCAGCTGCTCGCCGTCGAGCCGGGCGCCGGACTGGGAGATCTCGACGGTCGCCTGGATCAGCTTCTTGACGGTGTTGGACTTGCCGGTCCTCGTCATGCCGAACAGGGCGGTGCGCTTGCCCAGGAAGTCCAGCGGCGAGACGAACACGGGGACGTCCTCCCCGGCTGTGTGGCGCAGGCTGGCGCTGTAGCGCACGCGGCCGATCCGCTCGTCGCCGCGCCCGCCGGGGACCCCGTCCTGGCGGAAGTTGACGATGTACTCGAGCACCTTGCCCGTGGGCTTGACCACCCGGTAATTGTTGGGGGCATAGAAGTTGTCGAGGTCGCCGGCGAACCTGATCGCCGCGCCGGCATCCTTGTAGAAGGTGCCGATCACGCGGCATTCGAGCCCGGAGAACTGAAACTCGGCGCGCGTGAACGAGTCCAGTTGCGCCTGCTGCCCGTCGGGCGGGGCCTCCTTGTAGTAGTTGACCATCGCGGCGACGACGTCGTCGTCGGTCGGCAGCTTGGTCGGCCCGAGCACGCGCAGCAGGATCGCCTCGTCGACGCCCGGCTCGGCGACGTACAGCGCCAGCAGGAACGCCCCGGCGGGAACACCGCCGACCTCGTGCTTCCAGCGGTCGTTGGACATCAGGCGCAGCCGGTCGAAATCGAGGTGGAACGGGCGTCCGACGAACAGCTCGTCGCGACGGCACTCCGCGAACAGATCGACCGTGGCGAGCTGCTTGAGCTGCTGGACGACGGTCGCCATCTACGCTGCCCCCGCCGCTTCGCTCACCTCTGCCAGCGCAGGCGTGCGCGACCAGTCGATGCGCACCGGCGCGGGCAGCGCCACTCCGGCCGACGGGCTCAGCACGAGCACCCGGTCGGTCCTGGTCGCCCGACCCCGGTTGTTCTTCCAGATCCGGCTCACCTTGTGCGCGCTCGGCACGCGATCGGCGACGATCGCGTGGCGGTGCCAGCCCGCGGGCTCGGCGACGTGACGCCAAACCTCGCGGGCTAGGTTGAGGTTCTGCTCGCCGCGGCGCACGTCGCCGATCACCAGGCACGCGTACCCATCCTCGGCGACTGTGCATTTCAGCCGCGCGAGCACCTGCTCCATGAACGTGAGATACCGCGGCAGGCTGGCGCTGGCCATCAACTGCGCGTCGACCTCCGGCGCGCCGCGCTTCAGGAACCACAGCCGCACCCAGTTGTACTTGCCGTACCTGATCACCTCCAGGTACGGCGGCGAGGTGAGCACCAGGCGCGGGCGCGCGCGCCGCACGCGCGCCGGCGGGAGCGCGGTCGCGTCGTGCAGCCACGAGGCGCCCAGGCGGATGGTGCGGGCGGGCAGCCGGTAGCGCTCGGCGCGGGCGCGCAGCATCGCGAACACGTCCACCTCCGGGGCGCGCAGACGCTCGCGCGCGATGTACTCGCGCACGTAGCCGGGCCCCATCGCGAACGTGTTCGGCATGCTGATCGAGAAGCCGCGCGTCGCCCCGGACGCGGAGTGGTTGGCGTGCAGCATGCCGAGCGTCATGCCGGCGATCAGGGAGTCGCTGCCGCGCGTGCCGAGCTCCCGCCGCAGATACACGATCTGGCGCAGCGTCCCGGGGGCGTACAGCATGCGGATCTCGTCGGGCACTCCGGCCGTGTTGACCGAGCCCGGATCGAAGCCCTGCTCGAGCACGGCCAGGCGCCGCGCGACCGCCCGCCGCGAGGGAATCCGGACCTTCGCGCTGGTCAGCGCATGCGCGAGCGGGTTGGCGTCGGCGCCGTAGCCGACCCGGCCATGCAGCAGCGCCTCGAGCGCCACCGTGCCCCGGCCGGCGAACGGGTCGTACACGCCATCGCCCGGGCGGGACAGCCAGCGGATGAACACGCTCGCGAGCTGCGGGGGAAACATAGCGAAGTAGGAGCAGAGGCTGTGCAGCGGATGCCCCCAGCGGCGGGGGGCCGCCCGCCAGAGCTCAGGGCGTATGTCGCGATGAGCCGAACAGTTCGGTTTCATGCTTCTCAAACGAGACTTCATCTATCCGTTCGGCCGGCTCCGGGTGCCAGAGGGCTCTCGTTGGATAGTTGACCTGCGCCTCAGAACCTCGCTTGAGAAGGGCGTGCTCGTAGGCCGGAAGCCGATTGATCCTTTTGAAGGGGATGAGAAGGCTAGGATAGATTTCGGAGTTGCGCTCGGACGACGGCCTGCTCGCGCCGCCCTCGCGGGGGACGGTTCACACCGTCATCGAACGGACGTGAGGCCGAGGCGATCAGCCAACTCACGCGGCGTGAGCACCGATAGCTCACTGGATGCCGCGTCGAGCAGGTGCCGGTCGCCGGATACGACCGCATCGACCCCGTGTGCTTGGGCAAGCGCGAGCAGGTAGTCGTCGTCGGCATCGGCGGTCCTCGGAGAGCCGGGCGGCGCGTCCTCGACCATTGTCGCTCGATCGCGTAGGGCCGCTATGTACGCTGCCGAGCGACCCTCCGCCACATGCGCTGAGAACTTTTCACGACCCAACACGTCGGTCAGCTCGGCGATCAGCGACGGGGACACGAGCACATCGAGCGTCCCGTCGAGGATCGCATCCACGAGCAGCGCGGGCGCGGCCTTCTTTGGGGAGATGAACGCGGAGACCAGGACGCCTGGGTCAATGACGACCCGCGTCACGCGGCGCTGCGACGCTCGCGGCGCATCGCGTGCAGCTCCTCGTTGGCGATCCGCAGGGCGTCCTCTTCGGAGAGCTCGCTCATCGCCTGGGAGGCATCGAGCGCTCGGCGGCCCAGGTAGGAGCGCAGCGCCCGCTCAACGACCTCGGCGTCGGCCGCCTCAGCGGCAGGCCGCATCGCGCAACGGGTCTCCTCAAGCAGGCCAGCATCGACATCGACCGTCTTGACCGCTCTGGTTGCCATGCCCTCAGGCTACCAGCGGACACGCCGCGAGCTTTCTATCCGAGACCGCCGCGATCACGAGCATCCTGGCCTCGACGCGCAGATCGCGTCGGATTGAGGCAGGCTGGTTTTGAGTCTCCTATGTCAAGCAGATCGTCCTTTGGGCGTGGTCTGGCTCGGTGAGGAGGCGGTAGATCCGTCGGACGAGGTGGCGCTTGAGGCAGCGGAGCGCCTCGCGGTAGGTCTTGCCGGCTTCGCGCGACACGCTCGCCGAGGTCATGGCCTTCGAGTCGGCCTGGCTGGCCTCGCCCGGATCGCTCCCGTAGACGCGATCGCGTCGCGCAGGGACCCGATTGCGATCGCCGAGCGCCGTCTCGTCGCGACGCGGCTCAATTCCGGCTCGGCTGTAGGCCCAAGCGGAAGTCAGGAGACAGGCACGCTGCAATGCATATGGCTGAGGCCCCACACCACGCCATCCGTCTGGCAGCGAGATCTGGATCGTCTCGTTGCTCGAGGGAAGGCAGCGGCATGACGGCGATCGCCGGGTCGTCGGGGTCAAGTGAGACCGTTGGGTTCGCTCGCAGCGCCGCCACCAGGGAAGGTAGCTGTCCGCTCGTGACGCCCACATAGCCATTTGGTGACAGATGCCAGGGATGGCTGTCTTCGCCGTCGCATAGACCGATGATCGTCTCGGCCCAGCGCGTACGGAGCTCGTCTTCGGCGAGATCGGCAGCAGGGCCGCCCGCGCCGCCGCCGAAGAACGTCAGTGCGTCTGCGATCGTCACGGTATGACGAGCAGCCACGAGCGGGACCAAGGTTCTTGGTCCGATCTCGGGCAGCTCTGCGGCGGACACGATTTCACTGGCGAGCTCGTTGAAGCTGATCAAGACGTCGAGCAGCAGCCCATCGACTGTGCTCGGGCGCTCCTCTGGGTGAAATAGCAAAAGCCGGACTGCATTCGCGGCCGAAGCAAGGGCTTCCGCTCGAGGGGGCAGGAACCCAGACTCGCGGACGCGGCGGACCAGCTCCTCTCGATCGAAGCCCATCGCACGAACAGGCTACCGAAGTCCGAAACAGCATACAAGTTCTGACCTTAGGATCACTTGTCGTTTATAGCTACCAGGGAGGAAGCCGCTCAAACAGGACCAGATTGACACCAGCAAAGCGCTAGGGCCACAGACGCTTTATGTGGCCCTCGTAGACCCCGTAGATGTAGGGGCCGGGCTTCTCGGCTTGCCGCAGGATGCGTCTGATGTTGCCCACGAACCGCGCCGACTGCTCGGTCGCCCGTAGCTGAGCGTTGGTCAGGCAGAAAGCCCGCACATTCGTGGCCGCCAGGACATCGCGCTCAGAGGGGCGGCGGTGGATCGCGTCGTCCTTCATCAGGACGATCCATCCGTGCTCGCCCACATCGGCGAGCCAGCGCTCGTCGTCGAGCTCTTGGGCAGCCCGCTCGCCATAGACCGACGCCATCGTGTGGCCCGTGAAGCCAAGGTCCTCGAGCGTGTGGGCGAGATGCTTTCGCCCCAGGCTGCGGTCGATGAAGAACTCGGGCCGCCCGGCCGCCTGCGCCAATCGTCGGCCGCTGCTCCTTGACAGATTGTCAGGCCGCCGCTCGCGTGGCGACACGAACCACGTCCTCGACCTCCGGCTCAGGCACCCCAAAGTCCTCGGCGATGTCCGCGAGCGTGTCACCCGCCACGAAGCGGTCAACGAGATCCTCGACTCTCGCGCCGCCATGAAGCACCACCGGCATCCCGAAGGCCCGGTGCGGATCGACGATCACTTGCGCATTTCTATACGTCGGCAGGCGCACCCTAGAAGCCCAACCGTCCTCGCCGTAGGTGATGCGCTTCAGGTAGTCCTGCACGACCTCCGCGAACTGCCGCTGGCCTGTGCGCACAACCGTCAGCCCGCGCAGATCCTCGTCGTGCTCGCTGTTCGCGTAGTCGTAGAGCACCTCCGCACCGTCGGTGTAGAGGCGCTTGGAGGCCAGCGCGTGCTCGACCCCGATACCAGAGGACAGCACATCGACCGCCGGCCGGATGCGCTGCATTGGTACGCCCGCGCGACGAAACGCAGACAGGACGTATGCCTCGGCGAAGCCGATAAACGGCACCGTAGCCTCCCTCCCGCGGGCCGGAAAGCACGTGATGATCGGCCTGGACCTACCGCTGGAGCGCGCCCAGCTATGCAGGGTGGAGCTGGGCAGTCCAAGGTAGCCAGCCGCCTCGCGAAGCGTGAACACCGCACGCGCAACCCGTGGGTCGCCCTCGCCGATAGTCGTCCCACTTCGCTGTGTGCTCGTCGCCATCACCCTGAAGGTTCGTGAATCCTCTTCGATGATCCTACCCGTGCCTGCGGCGACTACTGCTCGGTCCTCCGGCTCGTCCATAGGCGTTCACGACACGAAGCAACCTCGGCGCAGCCGCTCGAACTGGGTGTCTTCGCCACGCACGGCGAACATGCGCTCACGAAGCAGCAACGTCACGAATCCTGGCAGTACGAATACCGCGAGGATCAGGAGCGCGGTGCCGGTCTCGGGTGTCATCGACTCTGCTTGTAGCAGCGCCTACGGGCGCTCTGAACGCTCGCGGCGGGCCGCCGGAGGAAGCGGTCTCAGGCAGCCCGGGCGTGACGCATGCCGTTGCGGCCGTTCGATCCGATGCGGCTCGAGCGTACGATCTTCCCCGCATCGTTGACCACGCGCACCTCGCCGCCGCCTTCGCGGCGGACCTGATCTCGCGCTCGCGCCAGCGCCTGCTCCCTCGTGTTGACGCTCACGGCGGCGCGGCGATCGCCCTCTCTGAGCACATCCCAGCCGCCTGCGGCGTTCTGCTTGACATTTCTCCTGATCGCCATCGTTTCGTCTTTCATCGTATCGATTGACGATTTTGATCTTAGGACGCCGGGTGGATGCCAGCCTGACCCGGCTCTGCTCGGTTCACGACGCTCGAAGCGTTTCAGCGCCGAGCGGGTGGCTGGTGGCGTCGTAGAAGCGCAGCTCGTCGGTCTGCAGGCGGGCGTATAGGTCGGCCTGCCGAGCGACCAGCTCGCGCCGGGCGCGCGGCAGTAACGATACGGCGACGGTCCGGTGAGGATGCTCGTTGAGCGCGTCTAGGAGGTGGTCGTCTTGGGAGCTGAGACTGCTGCCGAAGACCACGATCGGCAACTCGAGCGAGCGCAGCGTGTGCAGCGCATGGGCCAGGTACTCGTTCCCTTCGATTGCGCGCAGCTTGTCCGCCGCTGTGCCCTCGGTCACGAGCAGCGGCCGCGCCTGAGCGTCGTCGGCGATCGGCTCGCCGAACTGATCGAGCAGCGTCTGGATCGCGCGGCTGCGCAGCTTCCATGTGACGCCCGATCCTCCGACGACCAGATGCAGGGCGCCGTGCAGGAAGTACACCGGTAAGTCGTCGGCGTAGACGTCGGCCCGTGCGGCGTCGAACGTGAGTCGTCCACCGCCGCGGAAGTGATCGAGGAACGGCCAGAAGCTGCCACCGTAGCCCATCGCCCAGTAGAGCAGCAGATCGTAGGAGGTGCTGAAGATCCATTCGTAGGCCAGCAGCTCCTGCCTGATGCGCGCGAGCGTAGCGTTGGGCACCTGGCTGCGCCGCACGTGCACCTCGCGAATCGCGTGCCCGAGTCCGCGCTGGATGCTGCGGTAGCGTTCGTAGACGCGACGGGTGGGCAGGCCGAGCGTTTCGTTGACGCGGATCGTGGTGTTGAGGTCGCTGAGCACGCGCTCGAAGTTTTCGCCGCCGGCGAACAGCGCGAGATCCTCGTTCGTGAGCCCGCCGGCGCGCGCGTGCTCGAAGAGCGATTGATAGCCGAATGCCGGCCAGGCGTTGATGCTCAGGCCGTTGCCGCACAGCAGCGCGGCCGGGGAGAACATTGGCGCGAGATCCGACCAGTCTTCCAATGAGCCGTCGAGTCGCGGAGTGGGCATCGCTCAGGGCAGCCTCGCGTTGGCGAGCGCGGGCCGCTGCGGCGCGCCCGCGCTCACGCGGCATGCTCGCTTCGGTCTTTGCGATGGTGAGTGCTGCGGCGCATTTCCCTCTTTCGCGCGGCGCCGGAGCGCGCGGTCGCGACCCCGCCTGCCGCCGGGCTCGCGGCGCCGGCCGGCGTCCGCACATCGACCTGTATGGAGTATTGGGTGTGACACACACCCATCCGGAATTCTCGCACAATAGGCTCTGCGCGCACAAGTGGACGCGTCGTTCCTTTTGCGTGCCATGTGTTAACCGGCTTCACGCCCCGCAAGTGTTGACGCGTCGCCTCCTTTGCGTGCTATGTGTTAACAGGTCCTACGCAAGTATTGACGCGTTGTGCCTCTAGCGTGCCATGCTTTAATCACGAGCGGCCGCCGGCCTGTGAAATCGTGCGCCCCTCGCCGTTCGACCGGGGGTCGGTGACGGCTCACCGCCGAGCGCATCCCGCGCGCGCTCGCCCGCGGGCGTGAGGCGCCACTCGTTGGGCTTGCCCGCGCCGCGCGAGGCATTGGTCGCGAGGCCTTCGCGCCGCAGGCGCGTGAGCAGCCGCGAGACCTGCTCGGGGTGCGCGACGCCGATGCCCTCTCCGACCTCGCGATTGCTTGCGCCCGGGTGCTCGCCGAGGAAGCGTAGGCATTCGTGCACCCGCCACGCACGAGGGTTGGCGACCACGCCGGGCAGCGCGGCGCTTTCTCCAGCGCTCGCCGCGGCGAGCGGCTCGCGCCGAGCGCGCTCGGCCAGCGAGGCGCGCGCGAGCTCGTCCGAGCGCCGCAGCTCCTCCGCGAGTTCCTGCTCGTCGCAGAAGGGTGCGAGCAGGCCGACCATCGAGGGCCCGAGCTGCATCACGAGCGCGCTTTCGTCGAGCAGCGCGAGCTCGTCGCGGAGCCTGCCCAGCACGGATTCGAACAGCGACGCGGCGGCGTCGGGCCACTCGCGCGGGATTTCGTTGCGGACGTGCTCGACCACGCGCTCGCAGAACGCGTTGGCCACCCGCCGGCGGTGGGCGAGCACCTTCCGCCCGGCCGCGAACGCGTGCACCATCACGACCTGCGCGAGCTCGGGCTCGTCTTCGAGGTATTCGAGCGACGCGAGCAGCGACGCGCGCATCCCGTCGCGCCAGCCGCGGGCGCTCGCGAACGCTTCGTCCACGAGCGCCAGGCCGTGCTCCAGGGCCTGGTCGAGCGCCGCGATGACGCAGTCGTCGAGGTTCGCGAAGTACTTCAGGAAGGTGGGCCGCGCGACCTGCGCGCGCCTGCACACCATCCGCACGGTCGCGCCTCTGACGCCGCGTTCGGCCAGAACCTCGACGGCGGCGCGCAGGACGCGCTCGCGCTTGTACGCGTCGCGCCCGTGAGCGACGCCGCGCGTGTGACGCGCAGTCGGCTCAGTGCTCGTGTTGGTTAACCTATCGATTGTCGCTGCCACGCCGAGGTGTCACTCCATGCGACTCGTTCGCGCGTCGCGCGCGAGGCGGCGATGGCGCGCACGACGGCACGCCCAACGTTGCACCGCAGCAGGAGACTGGCACGTTTCGCGAAGCCAGGACCGCAGTCAAAGGCGTCTCCTCTCCCTTGTCTCAGACACGCGCCGGCGTTGTGCTCGTGTGCGCATGCCCCAACGCCACCGATCTAAGCAGAGGTCCAAGCGGGTGTCAACTTATCGGTCTTCCACTGAGCGGTAGCACATTGACAGTTTTTTATCGTCCACCTTCTTCCTGAGCAGGTGAATCACGAGCACGACCGGAGGTGGGGACTTGACCCGCCTCCGCACGATCGATCCGCTATGCCCAAGTCGTCGATCTGCCACAGACACAAGCCCCGCCTCCAGGTACCTCAACGTCCTACGGGCACAACCACCCCGCCAGCCATTCCGTGGCGCCTCACGGCGCAGCGCTTATCCTGCTTGCACCTAACAAGGTGGAGTTGACGCCCGCGACGTTGAGCCTCGTTAAATTGTCTTTGGTGCCGCTGACACCTAGATAATAGCTAGTCTTCGCAGTGTTTGACGCGATCGGCGTGTGTGTATTTATGCGATAGTGATTCCAATTCTCGACAATCCATTTCGCCCTTGAATATGACGATGCCGCCGACGGCACAAGAGCCCTGCTAAAATGTTAAATTCTATTTCGGTAAATGTACAACCACAGTAGGCCTCACGACCGCGCCCGTCGGCCAGTGCTGTCGCGGCAGCCTATAACGCGAGGATGTGTTCCTCGGCCTCCTCGAGTGTCGCCGCGAGCTTCCGTGGGCGCCGCTGCAGCTGTGCGATCGCCGCACTGAGACGTTCGCGCGGGAACTCCCGCCAGAACGCCTCGGCATCGGCGGCGCCGACGTCGAGGCCGATGATCTCCCGCCGCCCTGACTCATGCACGGCGTGGGCGACCACAACGCACTTGCGCTGAACGCGACCGCCGTCGCGGACCTTCTCGATCATTGCGTTGACGAACAGAGACGGTAGCGGCCTTCCCATGGGCGCTCCCTGAACGCCTTCACCTCCTCGTCGAGCAGGCCGGGTGCTTCGAAGCGTCGGCCACCGCGATCCAACGTAACCACGACGGACAGGTGGCCGTGATGTTTCTGACTCGCATTGGGCGTTCTCTCGCGTGTTCCAAACAATGGTCCGACTCAACGCGTGTGACCCGCACGCCACCACACTCCGACTAGCCGGCGAGCATGCGAGCTCACGAGGATGCCGGCCACTGGCGCTTGTCAACTGTTCTTGCGAAAAGCGACTGAAACAAGGGTCTATACGCCGGTCAGTGTCTCCGACTCAGCTGATGCGGCGCAACGACTCGATAGCCCAACCGCGGCTCAGCTTCTTAACGTGTGCAGGCGCCGGCGTTGCTGAGTGGCTGCGCGAAACGACTCGGTAGGTTAACCTTGCGGGTGCCCTGAAATGTGAAGCGCCTACGGCAAACGGGGTGTAGGCTCGCCAGGCCAATGAGCTCACAGACCGTTAACGACGTTCTCAGCTCTGCCGAGGCCGGCGGCAAGGTCATTCGCGGCAGCGCGTGGCGGCTGATGGGCAGTGCCGCCGGCATCCTCGCGGGGCTCGGCACGGCGACGCTGCTGCTGCGCCATCTCGGCGTCGCGCAGTCCGGGCGCTACGTGACGGTTATGTCGCTGGTCGCGATCGCCTCCAGCGTGGTCAACCTCGGCCTGAACGTCAGCGCCAGCCGCGAGCTGGCGCTGCTCGCGCCGCACGCGCGCAGGCCGATGCTCGCGAACGTGATCGGCCAGCGGCTGCTGGTGACGCCGCTCGCGGTGCTCGCGATCCTCTGCTTCGCCCTGCTGGCCGGCTATCCCGCGAGCATGCGGGTCGGCACGCTGCTGGCGGGCGCCGGGCTGTTCGTGGTCGCCCTGGCCGACGCCCTGCTGCTGCCGCTCACGGTCCAGCTGCGCAACGCGGGCCTTGGGTTCGTCGACTTCCTCAAGCAGCTCGTCTCGCTCGGCGGCGTGGCCGTGCTCGTGGCGCTCGGCGCCGGTCTGACGCCGTTCTTCGCGGTCCTGATCCTCGTCGGCCTGGCGATCCTCGCGATCGTGCCGCTGCTGGAGGGTCGCGACGCGTTCGTGCGGCCACGCTTCGACCGCCTGGATCAGCGCGCGCTGCTCGGCAAAGCGCTGCCGCTGGCGGCGGCGCTCGTGCTCGGCCAGGTCTACTTCAGGCTCGTGATCCTGTTGATGTCGCTCGTCTCGAGCTCTCGACAGACCGGCTACTACGCCGGCTCGCTGCGGGCGATCGAAGCGCTCGTCGGCATCCCGATCCTGATCGCCGGCGTTGCCCTGCCGCTGCTGGCGGCGGCCGCCCGGGACGACCGCGACCGGCTGCGCTACGCGATCGAGGGCCTCAGCGAGGGCGCAGTGATCGCGGGCGTGCTCGTGGTGCTGGTCGCCATCAGGGCGGCCGAGCCCGTAATGCGGATCATCGGCGGTCCCGCGTTCGTCCCCGCCGGCGCGGTCCTGCGCATCCAGGCCTGCGCGCTGTTGTTCGGCGCGCTCGTCCAGATCTGGGCGGTCGCGCTGGTCGCGCTCGGCCGCCAGCGCGAGCTGATCCTCACCAACGCGCTCGGCCTGCTCTGCGTCGGCGTGTTCGCGGCCGCGCTCGTGGTCCCGTTCGGCGCCCGCGGCGGCGCGCTCGCGAGCGTGCTCGGGGACGCGTCGCTCGCCGCGTTGATCTACTGGCGCCTGCGCGCCGGGGGCGTGCGCATCGCGATCCGCGCCGGCTTCCTGGGGCGGGTGGCGCTGGCCGCGGCCGCCGCGAGCGCCGCCCTAATCGTCCCCGACGTGCCCGACCTGCTCGCCGCCGCGCTGGCCGCCGCGCTCTTCTTGGGCGTCGGCCAGCTGATCGGCATGGTGCCCCCGGCGGTCCACGACGCGTTCGGCTCGCGCGAGCTGCTCAGCCGGCTCGCTGGTCGGCCCGCCGGGCGATGATCGCCGCCGAGACGCCCGTCACGCGACCCGACTCGAACGCTCGCGGGCGATGACCGCCACCGGGCTGCCGTCACGCGACCCGCTTCGAACGCTTGCGGGCGATGACCGCCACCGAGATGCCCGTCAGGCGACCCGACTCGAACGGCAGCCGCTTCACGAGCTCGAACAGCCACTCGGGCGTCTTGTTCGGCGGGATCTTGCCGCAATGGTCGCTGGCGATCAGCTCCAGGCCGGCCTGCCGCACGAGCCCCTGCAGATACGTTTTCGAGCTGCGCAGCGTGCCCCGCTCCTGGCGGTTGAGCAGGCCGAACGCGAGCTGCAGCACATTGGCTCGGTTCGGCTCGAACAGGACCACGTAGCGCCTGCTCACACGGGCCAGCTCGCGCACCGCGGCCCCGGGATCTTTGAGGTGGTGCAGGACCTCCCACGTGTACACCAGGTCGTAGGCGTCGTCCGGCAGGTCGAGGTCTTCGGCGTCGATCGTTTTCAGCAGTCGTCGCTCGAGCGGGTTGTGCGCGAGCATCAGCTCGGAGATGTCACCGCCTTCAACCACCGGAACGAGCTGCGCGAGGTAGTTGGTCGCGAACCCGTCCCCGCAGCCCACGTCGAAGGCCGACTCGACGGCCGCGAAGTCGATGTGTCGCTGCAGATAATCGATGCGCTGCTTCGCGAATACCTCAACCACCGGATGGTCGAAGCCGCGGGCGTTCTTGTTTTTTGCCCAAAATTGTTTCTGATATTCCTTGCTCAGGTACTGAGAGGTCATGTGAGCCCCTCGCGGTCCGTTTGCGGTTGCCACCCACCCTATCGCCGGGCCTGTGCCGGTCTTCGCCGTCGCTACCCAGGCATTGCGAACATGGGGTTTCCAAAGATGTATAGTCCGCAATTTGTTTCTGACTTGCCGAATTGAGTCGGAGGCCGGCTCATGCGATCATCTGGAGGTGCAATCCTCGATGCCGGCGCCTGCGTCCCCATCCGCCACGCGGATTCCTTCACTTTCGATCGTCATCCCGGTCTTCAAACAGCCGGGCTGGATCGTGCGCACGATCGAGGACGCGGTGCTCGCGGTGCAGCGCTCCGGCTTCGAACGCGCCGAGATCATCGTGGTGGTCGCCGACCGGGAAACGCGCGAGGTCCTCATGGGCCTCGATCCGCCGCTACCGATGCGCGTGCTCGACGAGCAGCACACGGGTCGCTTCGCGGCACGCCGGCAGGGTGTCGAAGCGGCCACCGGCGCGCTCGTGCTGCTGCTCGACTCGCGTATCTCGATCACTCCCGACTCGCTGCGCTTCGTCGGCGATCGTATCGAGGACGACCGACACCTGCCGATCTGGTCGGCCCACTTCGAGTTCAACGTCTCGACCCCGTACGGACGCTTCTGGAGCGTCCTGATCCCGCTGCTGTGGCGGCGTTACTACGCCGAACCGCGCACCACCAGCTTTGGCCTCGAGGATTACGACCACTTCGCCAAGGCCACCACGTGCTTTTTGGCTCCGCGCTCGATGCTGGTCGAAGCGAACGACGAGTTCAGTACCTATTTCGCCGAAACCGGGAACGCGAGCGACGACACCGGCCTGATTCGCCTGCTGGCCGCGCGCCAGCCGATCAACATCTCGCCTCAGTTCGCGTGTATCTACACCTCGCACGGAACCTATCGTGCGTTCATGAGCAACATCTTCCACCGCGGCAAGACGGTTATCGACAGCTACGGCCGTCCCGGCACGCGCTTCTTCCCGCTCGTGCTCGCCTTCTATCCGGCCAGCCTGCTTGCGCTGATAGCCGCGTTGCGCCGCCCGCGCCTGGCGCTGAAGGCGGTCGCCGTCTCGCCGCTGTCGTTTGCCGTCGCGACGATGACCCTCCGCCGCAGCCGCGCTGATGCCGTAACGGTCGCCTGGGTAGGGCCGAACTGGTTGGCCGCAATGTGCGCTGGGCTGTGGACCGGGCTGTTGCTGGCGCTACGCGCGCGCCTCGGCCGGCGCGGAGCCCGCTAGCGCGGACCGTCGAAGGGCAACGGGCGCTGCGCTTCGGGCGCCGCGAAGCGACGCCTGCGCCGATCGCGCACGACTGCGTACGCGGCGAGCGCGAGCAGCAGCAGGGCGGCGACCACCAGGGTGATCGTCCGTCCCACGACCACGGGTGTGCTGGATTGGCCTCGCACTTCGACGTCGACCGACCCCGACCCCTTCCGGTTGCCTTCGAGCACGAGCGCGTCCTGGGCGGTGCGCCCGACGACGTGCACCCCGCCACCCACGTGAACGAGGTTGGGGCCGCCGGCGATGTTCGTCGCGAAGGGGCCGGGAGGGATGCGGCCCCGGCCCGTGAGCCGGCCGTCGAGCACCGATTCGGGACTGAACCCGAGTGTATAGCGCGTTAACACGACTGGCAGGGCGTTGTCACCGTAGTCATCGCCCGTGTACCACGACCTCGGCACCGAGTCCACCGGACCGGCCAGGGCTTCACCTCTTTGGCTGTATGACAGTCCAGCTATATGCGTGTTCGGAGTCCATAGCTGCCATACGCAGATCCCGATCGAGAAGGCGACGACGGCTCCCAGCGCGAGCTTCATGGCGCGGTCGCCGCGTCCGGCACGACCGTCGCGAGCACGGCGAGTCAGAGCCAGCGCGCCGAGCAGCACGAAACCAACGCAGACGAGCGTCACGTAGGTCTGCATCCGGTAGGCGAACTGCATATCCCGGAAGACTCGCGGCAGCGACATGTAGACCGAGTAGGACATGATCGCCGCGAGCAGGCATCCGAGCACCGCCAGTGCGGTGATCGCGCCGGATCGCAGGCGCCGGTACCTCCAGGTGAGCGGCAGCGCGATCAATCCCCACGCCAGCGCCAGCACCGGAGCCTGAACGTAGAGCGCCGGCGAAGTCGATTCGCTTGGCACGGTTCGCAGCGGGTCGAAGATGACGCTCGCCGTATTGAAGCCGGCGGTGTAGTGCCACGAGATTTCTCGAGCGCTGGTGGCAGTGTCGAGCCCATAGCTCAAGTCGGGGAGCAGAACCCACGCGTTCAGGGCGACGCCGAGCGCGATCAGGCCGGCGGCTGTGAGCATCCCTCGCCACGGCAGCGCGCGGTGCAGGCCGCTGGCGATCCAATAGATCCCCAGCGCGAGGCCCCCGACCGTCGTGGCCAGCAGCAGCGTCACGTTGTGACTTCCGCTCAGTACGGCGGCGGCCACGATCAGGCAGGCGGCGGGAGCGACGCGCCACGGTCCGCGCACCACCCTCAGCGTTGCTGCGATCAGGAGCGGCAGCGCCGAGATCGCTACGAACTCCGCCCAGTCCCCTCGGCCGTAGAGGTCGCTCACATAGTAGGCGCTCGTCGCGAACACGATCGCAGGGGCGTGGGCCAGCGGACCGCGCACGCCGAGCTGGCGGGTCAGCCAGAACAGTCCCCCGTACGCGGCGGCGATAGCGGCCAATATCGTCAGTGTGAAGGCGGTGATCGTCGAGCCCCCCAAGAGCGCGCCGAGCGCGCCGGTGAAGGACAGCAGTGTGCCGGCGTAGAAGACGAACAGAGGCTCGAACACGCCGATCTGCTGCGTGTTCAAGAACAGCGTCGGGTGCAGGCTCGCGGCGATCGCGTGCTCTTGATAGTTGGCCAGCCAGATCGAGTTGGTGAAGTCGGGCGCGAACGCATCGTTGGTGAACAGCAGCGGCGAGGCGATCAACAGAACGGCGAGCGTTGCGATCACGGCGTCGATGACGGCGGGCCGGCGCGATCGCAAGCGAGCAAGCGGGCGTCGAGCCGGACCCGCACGCGCCGAGCGATGCGAGCCGTCCGCCCGCACGCGGGCAGGCGGTTCGGCAACGGACGACACCCGCGCCGACGGACCCCGCGCCGACGGACCCTCACCGGGGATCGGCTCGGCATGGAAGATGAGATTGCGGAACAGCAGGAAATTGGTGCAGGTGACGATCGCGAACGTGAGCAGGAAGACGAGCTCTCTGGGGACGCCGATGAGTGCCGGCAAGATCGAAGTTGAAGCGGCGGTCACGCCGTATTGCACCGCCGCGATCGCAAGATAGCGGCGGGTCTGTCTACCGAGGGGCAGAGCGAATGCGTCCCGATGGCGCCAGACGAAATGTCGCTGGAGCGTGAAGTGGACGACGAGCCCGACGCAGAAACCGATCACCAACGCCGCCTGAAATGGGATACCTACGACATCGGCGAGCGCTGTGGCGGTCGTGAGATAGATCAGCGCGACCGTGGCTCCGGTGAGGACGAAGCGCAGTCCCTGAGGAGCCATCCCCGGATCGGGAGCGCGCAGGGCATGCATCAGCGCCGCCTGACGAGCTCCGCGCGCCTTTCCCACCTCGATTCCCGGAGACCGCCGGCCCCCAGCTTCGAGCGTGCGTCTTTGAGTCGGAGCGTCGATGGCCGCTCACCTCGCAACGCCAAGGGCGTGCCCACACTTGGCCAGGAACGCGGCGGTCTCACCGAGGGCTCCGGGCGTGCCGATCTCATAGAAACGCGACCCGGCCTCGAAGCCGAGGAGCTCGCCCCGCTGCGCCAGCGCCCCGTACAGAGTGGACAGGTCATCGCTCGCCGACTCGCGATCGAGCGCCGCTACGGTCAACCCGCCGAGGCCGTAGTCAATCCAGCGCATCGCCGGCGTCGGCGAGCGCTTGTCATAGTGTGTCACTCTGCCGTCGCGGTAGATCGCGTTGGAGGTGTCCCATCTGCCTTCGTTGCGAAGGACCGTCATCACCGCCGGCAGGCCGCTAGCCAGCCAGCGACGCGCCACCTCCCGGTAGTCGATCCGCAGGTAGGTGTCACCGTAGAGGACCAGGAAGCGTTCGCCCAGCAACGCCCGCGCGCGCCTGATCGCGCCGAGCGTCCCGTCCTTGCCCGGGACCGCGTCGAAGCTGTAGCGGATGTCGATCGCGAAGCGCTCGCTGCCGATGCGCTGCTCGATCTGCTCGCCACGATAGCCGACGCACAGCACCGCCTCGCGAATGCCGTGCGATGCGAGCAGGCGCAGCTGATGCATCAAGAATGGCTCGCCCGCCACCTCCAGCAACGGCTTGGGCGTGTCGCTTACGCGCTCGCCCAAGCGGGTGCCGAGCCCGCCCGCGAGGATGCACACCGGTGGCGGCTGGCGCCAACGACCTCCGCAAGTCATCCGCGTCAGCGCTCGCGCCGGGAGCTTGTCGATCCGACGCTCTCAGTCATCCCACCCATGGCGCGACTCGAGGATGTACTTCGGTCTGTTGCGCGACTCGTCGTAGACCCGTCCGATGTACTCCGCGACGACGCCGAGCGAGAGCAGTTGGATGCCGCTGAAGAACGCGACCACGATCACGATCGTGGGATTTCCGAGCGGGAAGCTGGTGCCGCCGAGCTTCAGCACGAGATACGCGAACGCCAGCAGGAAGGCGATTCCCGAAAGGCCGATTCCGAGGCCCGAGATCAGCTGCAGCGGATAGCGCGAGAAGCCGACGATCCCGTTCAGCCCGATCGCCAGCGAACCCCAGAAGTGCCCGTATTTGCTTTCTCCCGAGGCCCTGGCGTCACGGTCGTAAGGGACGCCGGTCTGGGGAAAGCCGACGAGCCCAACCAGGCCGCGCAAGAAGCCATGGCTCTCCTTCAGAGCGACTACCTGGTCGACCACGCGTCTGCTCATGAGACGGAAGTCGCCGGTGTCGACGGGGATCTCTACGTCGGCGATACGGCTGATCACGCGGTAGGCGACGGCGGCGACGACGCGTTTACCGAGCCCGTCGCCCGGGCGACTCCGTCGCTGTGCGTACGCGACGTCGTAGCCTTCATGCCAGCGCTCGACGAGCTCCGGAATGACCTCCGGCGGATCCTGCAGATCGCAGTCGATGATCACCACGGCATCTCCCGCCGACGCCTCCAGCCCGGCGATCATCGCCATCGGCTGACCGAACCTGCGCGAGAAGCGCAGCATCTTTATGCGTGCGTCTCGCTTGCGCAGCCAGAGGATGATCTCCTCTGTGCGATCTGTGCATGGATCGGCGCTGAAGATCAGCTCCCAGTCCATATCGAGCGGGTCGAGGGCCTTGCGTAGCCGCTCGTACATCGGGCGAACGTTCCCCTGCTCGTTGTAGACGGGGATGACGATGCTGAGCAGCTTGCGCGTACGCTTTGGCGGAGTCTCGCTCACGCCCCTGGCCCGCGTGGAGCCGCGCAGCTCGGTGCGGCTCCACGGCTTCACCGTGTCCGTCAGTTGGGCCGGGTCGCTCACGACGCCGCCCCCGGTGGTGCCGGTGGCCGCAACCGGAGTGTTGGCGCTCGTGTCGCTCACGTGTACTCGTTTGCGTAGGCGCCGCCGAACTCGAAGTCGAAGGCGAGCTCGTCCGCGCCCGCTGTCGCCATCGCCTGCCTGGTGTCCTCCGTGCGAGGTGTATAGACCAGCAAAAAGCCGCCGCCACCCGCGCCCACCAGCTTGCCGCCGATCGCACCGCTGCGCCGCGCCAGCTTGTACAGGCGGTCGATGCGCGCATCGGTCATCTGAGGCGAGCGCTTGCGCTTGTGCTGCCAGTGCTCGTGCATCGCTTCCGCGTACTCCTCCAGCTCGCCGCGCTCGAGCAGCTCGCGGCTGTGCAGGCCGAGCTCCTTGGTGGCGTGCAGGTTCTCGAGCATCGCGGGCTCGGCGGCCTTCGAGCGCTGGTCCTGGTCGGCCAGGACCGCCGCGGCTGCACGTGCCTCGCCCGTGTAGAACAGCAACAGGTGGTCGCGCAGGCGTCGCAGCGTCTCGGGCTCGAGCTCCAGCGGCCTCACCGCGACCGTGCCGTCGCCGTTGAACGTGTACGCACAGATGCCGCCGTGCGCCGATACGTACGGGTCCTGCTTGCCGACCGGCTCGCCCAGCACGTCCATCTCGATCTCGCACGCGGCCTCGGCGAGGGCGCCGGGCGTGATCGAGCTGCGTCGCGCGTAGGCGAGGCTCTTGAGCAGGCAGACCGTGTAGGCGCCCGAGGAGCCCATCCCGGTGCCTGCCGGCACGTCTGCCACCGAGGCGATCTCCAACGGGTTGCCGCGCCAGTGGCGCAGCAGCGTCTCGCGCAAGATCGGGTGCCTGATCTCAGCGACCTCGTCGACCTCCTCGAGCTCGGAGTACTTCATCCGGTAGCGCTGCTGGAAGGCCGTGTGCGTGAGCATGTACACGTACTTGTCGATGGCTCCTGAGATCAGAAAGCCGCCGTGATCGCGGTAGTAGGAGGGAAGGTCGGTCCCGCCGCCGCCCAGCGAGATGCGCAGGGGGGCGCGGCAGAAGATCACGCTCATCGCGCGTGTTCCTGTTCGCGCCGAGCCGCTCGCGGGGGCCTGCAGCCCGGCACGCAAGCGAATATCCGGCTTGTAATACGATCGAGCACTGCGCATTATCCCTTAGGGTCAACCATAACCGCGCCGACTGTGACCGGATTGCCGACGATGTCCGCGGCCGGGTCCGGTGGCCACGTCGGTCAGGCTGGCGAGCGATCAGACAGGGTGAAAGGACCTGCAAACGCTCAGAAAACGCCGCCTCGAGGCTCGATCAATACTGTGAATGCAGCCGATGCGTTGCCCGTGGCCACATTGGTGTCGATGTCTCCCACCATCCTGCGTGCCTGCGCCGGCTCACGACGCCCAGCCCACCGGATGCTCGCTGAGTTCGACCACGCGGTCGGCGATCGAGCTGATCAGGCGCGATGGGAGCACGTCGGTGAAAGGCGAGCGGCGGCGGATGCGGAGGTTCTTGAGCACCTTGAACTTCATGACCTCGTCGAATCCGTGCCCGAGCGGTCGCCGCTCGGGTCGGAAGCCAGCACTCCTCAGGGCGCGCTCGAGCGTACGGGGCTCGAAGTACGAGATGTGAACCTCCGGCAGAACGTAGCGCCAGCGTGTCAGCCGATCCGCATACGGCTGCGCATTGCCGGTGGTCATGAAGAGCAGTCCGCCCGGTCGCAGCAGACGACGCATTTCGGCCAGCACCTTTACGGGGTCGAGCGTGTGCTCGATCACCTCGATGGCCGTCACGACGTCGAAGGATCCTGTCTGCGTGTCGAGATCGCCGGCGCTCAGTATCGGGATGCCATGCGCCCTCGCGTCCGCGACGATTGAGCCCTCATCAAAGCCAAATGCCTCCGCCGCACCCTGATCGCGCAAATAGCGCACGAGGCAACCGTTGCCGCACCCGTAGTCCAGCCAGCGCCGGGAGGGATCTGGACCTCCGGCCAGATCGGCGATCACGGCCGCGATCCCATCCCACTCGTAGCGGCGGATCGAGCGCTCGGGATGATCCAGCTCGAAGCGATAGTCAACCAGTCGATCTGCGCCTTGGCCGGCATAATAGCGGTCGTTGTAGATCTCGGTGTAATCGAGCCAGGGATCGACGATGAAGGCGTAACCGCACGTGGGACAGCGCGCAAGCTGGAAGTCGCGCCGGCTGTAGCGACCATGAACGAGGCCGACCGAGCTGGTTCTGCCCGTGCAGATGCGACAGTCGGGCGGGAGCTCGTCGTCCGGAGCCTGCATTGCCGTAGCGTAACTACTTCGCGCGGAAAAACCCAAAGGTCGGAGACACCGAGACCACGATCGCGAGGGTGTACGACGGCGCGGATCCACTGTACGGGGCAGTCAGCGTAAGGCTTTCCCATATCTGAGCGGAATGGTCCAGCACCCTTGGTGAGCGCCCAGTTGCGTGCCTGCCCGGGCTTGGTAATCCTAGGGCACGATGCTCGAGCAGAAGCTCACCAGGTCGTTCATCGCGGGCGGCGCGGGGTTCATCGGCAGTCACCTCACCCACGAGCTGCTGTCGCGCCCCAATCAGGAGGTCGTCGTGTTCGACAACTTCGTCTCGGGCGACCCGGACTATCTCGACGGCGTGATCGACGACCCGCGCTTGCAGCTGGTCGAAGCCGATCTCAAAGAGCTCGACGTGGTCGTCAGGGCGATGCGCCGTGCCGATCACGTCTATCTGTTCGCCGCCAACCCCGACATCGCGGCCGCGGCCGACGATCCTGGGATCGACTTCTGGCACGGCACCCGCCTGACGCACAATGTGATCGAGGCGGCGCGCATCAACGGCGTCCCGCGTATCACGTACGCATCGGGCTCCGGCGTATATGGCGATCGCGGCGCTCACGAGGTCGACGAGCAGTTCGGGCCGCTGGTCCCGATCTCGACCTATGGCGCGAGCAAGCTTGGTTGTGAGGCGCTGCTCGGAGCATACGCGCACATGTTTGGCATCGATGCGGTCGCCTTTCGCTTCGCGAACGTGGTCGGCGCCAGGCAGACACACGGCGTCACTTACGACTTCGTGCGCCGGCTGCTCGAGAACCCGAGCGAGCTCGGCATCCTCGGCGACGGACGCCAGAGCAAGTCCTACATACACGTCAGCGACGTGGTCTCGGCGATGCTGACCCTGACCGATCGGGGCTGGCAGGGCTTTGAGATCTTCAATGCGGGCACGGGCGACTATGTGACGGTGACGGAGATCGCGAACCTCGTCGTCGAGCGCATGGGGTTGAGCGACGTCCGCTACAACTACCTGGGCGGATCGCGCGGCTGGAAGGGCGATGTGCCGATCGTGCGCTTTCGCAGCAACAAGCTGGCGGCGCTGGGTTGGCGCTGCCGGCACAGCTCGCTCGAGGCGTTGCTCGACTCGATCGACGCGAACATCGCCGAGGCCACACAAGCAGCGCCGTCGTTCACAGCGTGAAGCCCGCGGCGAGCGCGTCGCCGTGGAACATGCGCACGGTCTCCAGCGAGTACTGCTCGAGGCTCTTGCCGAGGCAGTCGAGCTTCTTCAACAGGTCGTGGGTGATCGTGATGATGTGGCAGCCGACCTCGTTGGCCTGCACGAGGTTGAGGATCTCCCGGGGCGAGGCCCAGATCAGCTCCGAGCGTGGAGCGTCGAGCATGATCTCGACCGCGCGGGCCATGATCGGCAGCGGGTCGATGCCGGCGTCGGCGATGCGTCCGGCGAACACCGAGATGTAGGACGGGGCGCCGTCGCTGACCGCCGCCGCGATCAGCTCGACCTGCGCGGTCGTGAACAGCGCCGTGACGTTCACCTTCACTCCGTCCTCGGAGAGCTCGCGGACGAGCGGCGCCATCGACTCGCCCGTGGTCGTCGTGACGGGGATCTTTACATACACGTTCTCGCCCCAGGAGGCGATCAGGCGCGCCTGGCGGCGCATCTCGCACGGCTCGTCGGCGAATACCTCGAAGGAGATCGGGTGCGTGCGAACGCGTTCGAGCAGATCTCGTGCGAAGCGCTCGTAGTCGGTCAGCCCGACCTTGTGCATGAGCGTCGGATTGGTGGTGAATCCTGAGATGCGGGGATCCGCGGCGAGCGCGACGATGCCGTCGAGGTCGGCGCCGTCGGCGAATATGCGTGTTGCGATCTGATCGAGCATCGTGAGCCTTCCAACGGAGCCTTCCAACGGAAGTCACCATAACGAAATCAGTTTCACTAAATTGTCTCTGACACGCGGCCACGAGCCTGCCGCACCGCCGGCGAGGTTGCCGGTCACGAGATCGGCGTTGATTCCCTGCAAACGCTCGTGAAAACTCCGGGATGGCGAACCGGCGGCGTCGTACAGCCGGCGGCCTTGTCGGCGCCAATATCGACGCCGGTGTCTCCAACCATCGGCGAGGCGCGAGCCTATCCCCCACGCGCCGAGAGCAGCCCCTGCCGCCAGCGGTCCAAACGTCGGATATGCGTAGCGTGCGCCATAGCCGCTGCCGGCGACGGTGAAGGTGATCGTGACGATCGCCGTCGAGGTGAACAGGATCGCGGCGACTCGCATGCGGGCAGCCAGAAAGTACGGTCCGACGATCGCTGCGATCAGCAGCAGGATGATCAACGGCCCCTGCACGTTGGTGATGCTCTGGTACGTGTACAGAGGCTGCAGTTCCGCCTGCGAGCCGAGGTAGCCGAGACCTTCGGCGAAGTAGGATTCGAAGATCGGCGCGAACCCGCGGGTGTTGCGGGGGAAGCTGACGAATTCGAGCACTTCTTTCGGCGTTTCACCTTCGCCGCCGCGGGGGAATACGTACCGGCTCAGCCCTCGCAGGATCGCACCGGCGTATGCGAAGGGCTCGTGCTCGATCGCCGCGACGCTGAACCGCTCGAGCACCGCGTTCGCAGACGATGGTGCAACCCACGGAGGACCGAAGGCTTTGGCCGCGGGCGCGGCGGGCGCTTCCTGGTAGTAGCCCTGCGATTCGCGGTGTCCGAGCGGCTGGCTGGGACACAGGAAGCGTGTGCCGTTCGGTGGCGTGAAAGCCGAGCAGTCCACGAATGTCGCGACTCGCCCGTAGAGGTCCCATGCGCTTGAACGCTCGTAGCCCAGATACCCGGTCAAGTAGTCCTGAGATCCGACGTAAAGGCCGACCATTGCCGCGACTATCAGCGCGACTGTGAGGGCACGGCGAAGCCTTTGCGCAATCCCGCCCGCAGCCGCGCACAGCAGCACCACCGGCACCAGCACCGCGATCGATATCCCCGTGGTCCTGACCCAGAAGGAGCACCCGATCGCCGCGCCGGCGAGCACAGACCAGCGGATCGGCGGCTCGTACAGGGCGCGGACGGTCGCATACAGGGCGAGCGCCTGCAGCAGGCAGAACAGCGGGTCGGACAGGAGCGAGTGCTCGAGGATCAGACCGGTGCCGCCGAAGAACACGACCGCGGCGGGCAGCAGCCCCAACCAGGGCGGCGCGCCGGTGCGGCGCACGGCCTTGTAATACAAGAGACCGGTCGCGATGCCGGCGAGATGCTGCAGTGCGATGACGAACGTCAGCTTGTCACTCAGGTGATGGACGAGGCGCAGGAAGAACGGGTATCCGGCGGGGCGCTGCGGGTCTCGGAAGATGTTGAGCAGCGCCGCCAGCGTGTACTGCGAAGAGTCGGCATAGCCGAGAAACGCCGGGCGATAGCTGACGATCAGCCACAGCCTCACGCCAGCGGCCGCCGCGAGCAGAGTGAGGAGTCCGACGCAAGAGATCTTGGCGGCGCGATCGAGCGATCTCCAGCGTGCTCTGAGCTTTTGCACTATTGCCGTATAGTCCGAGCGGCCCACGCGGTCAAGCAATCGGAGACAGTCACAGCGAACTGCTCGGGAGCGACAGCAGCGCAGCAGGCCAGATTCACCCTGAGTCCTCAGACCGCTGCCGCCGCTGTTGCGGTCTTGGCTAGGCTCCGCAAGGTGAGCTCGAGGGCGTGTCGGTCCAGCAGACGAGCGGGGACGTGAGCATGACGGTGGTCGTGATCGGCTCGGGTCCCGCGGGCGCCGCCGCGACCCAGGCGCTATGCGACGCCGGCCTGTTCGTGACCGTGCTCGACGCCGGCGATCGCATCGAGGACGGGGCGATGGACGTGTTCGACGCCCTCGCCCGCTCCGAGCCTGAGCGCTGGCCGCCGGAGCTGCTCCGCGGCGCCCGCGAGACCTTTCCCGCGGACGTCGGGCACATCCCGCTGAAACCGGCCTACGGCTCGCTGTTCCCCTACGCGCTCGACGACCCCGATCTGCCGCTCGCCAGCGACGGCGCGGATGTCGTCTGCTCGCACGCCTTCGGCGGGCTGAGCAACGCCTGGGGAGCGTCGATCCTGCCCTACCGCCAGGTCGACATCGAGGACTGGCCGGTCTCGCTCGCGCAGCTGGCGCCGCACTACCGCGCGGTGCAGTCGATGCTGCCCGTCGCCGCCGAGCGCGACGAGCTGGCCGAGGTGCTGCCGCTCTACACCGACGCTCCGGGCGCGCTCGCGCGCGGCCGCCAGGCGCAGCTGGTGCTCGAGCACCTGCGCCGCCACCGTCCGGCGCTGGCCGCGGCCGGCTTCGGCTTCGGAGCCTCACGGCTGGCGGTGCGAACCGCCACGGCCGAGAGCAGTCGCTGCCGCCACAGTGGGATGTGCCTATACGGCTGTCCGTACCGCTCGATCTACAACGCGGCGCAGACGTTCGAGCGGCTGAGCGCCGCCGGCAGGATCGACTACCGGGGCGGCGTCCATGTCGAGCGCTTGAGCGAGCTCGCGGGCGCGGTCGAGATCGATTTCCACAGGCGTGAGCGCCCGCAGGAGGCCGGGCGACTGAGCGCGTCGCGGGTGTTCGTCGGCTGCGGCGCGATCTGCTCGACCCGCCTGATGCTCAACTCGCTTGGACGCCGGCGCTGCACGCTGCGCATGCGCGACAGCCAGTACTTCGTGATCCCGGCGCTCACGCCGCGCGCCGTCCCGGTCAGCGTCGCCACGCAGGGCAACACGCTCGCGCAGGTGTTCCTGGAGCTCGACGGCGGGCGCGTCTCTGAGCGATCGGTGCACCTGCAGGTCTACGGCTACAACGACATCATGCTGGCGGCGCTGGCCAGGCGCTTGCCGTTGCCCGCCGCCGCGCTCGAGCGGATCCTGCGCCCGCTGCTCGGCCGGCTGCTCGTCCTGCAGGGCTTTTTGCACTCCGCCGACTCCCCGGGCCTGACCGTCGCGTTCGAGCCCGACCGCGTCCGCGTCAGCGGCGATCGCCTGCCGCCGCGAGCCGGCTGCGTCGCGCGCGTCGTGCGCCGCCTGGCGGCCCACGGGCGCGCGCTCGGCATGCTCCCGGCGCCGGGCCTGTGGCACGCCGGGCGTCCGGGCAAGAGCAACCACCTCGGCGGCACGCTGCCGATGCGATCGAGCCCGCGCGAGCTCGAGACCGACACGCTGGGCAGCCTCCCAGGCATGAGCCGAGTTCACATCGTCGATGCGTCGGTGTTTCCCTCAATCCCCGCCACCACCATCACGCTCTCGGTGATGGCCAACGCCCACCGCATCGCAACCGCCGCGGCATGCCTGGAGAGCTGACACCAGGACAGGCCGTCGGATCGAAATGTCTCGGCAACGGCGCCAGGCAGCGGCATGGCGTGTGCGCACTCACCGGCGCGACCGGCTATCTCGGCTCGCGGATCGCTCGACGCCTGCTCGAGGACGGTTGGACGATCAGGAGCCTTTGCCGCACGCCCGTCGAGACGGATCTCGCGGGCGAGCATGCCTATTTCGATCTGAACGGTGACGTCGCAGCGCAAGCGCTGGCGGGCGCTGACGCCCTTGTGCACGCCGCGTACGATTTCAGCGCCGTTCGCCGGCGAGACGTCGAGCGCATCAATGTCGCCGGCTCGCGTCGTCTGCTCAGCGCTGCCCGTGAAGCGCACATAGAGCGCATTGTGCTTGTGAGCTCGATCGCTGCGTTTCCCGAGGCGCCGTCGCTCTACGGCAGGGCCAAGCTCGAGATCGAGCAGGCTGGGCGTGGGCTCGGAGCAGCGATCATTCGGCCTGGTCTCGTATGGGGCGCTGACAGCGGCGGGATGGTCGGCTCGCTTCAGCGTGTCATCGAACGCCGTGCGGTCGTCCCGGCACCGGTTCCACGGCAGCTGGAGGTCAGGCTCACGCACGAGGACGACGTTACGACGCTGGTGTCCGTGATTCTGCACACCTGGCCCACCGGTGGGGGGAAGCTGTTCGTCGCGGCGCCGAGCAGCTCCGTGATGTTCACGGAGTTGCTGCAGTCGCTCGCCCATCAGGGGAGAGCTCACGTGCGTCTCGTGCGAGTGCCTTGGAGAATCGCCTGGCTGGGTCTACGGGTCTCTGAGATGATCGGCGCGAAGCCCTCGTTCCGCAGCGATAGTCTCTTGAGCCTTGTCACACACGATCGCGAGCCTCTGTCTCGTGCGACAGCCCAGGCAGAGCATTACGGCGTGTATTTTCGACCGTACGCAATCTAGAAGCCGGAAACGGCGCGGAGATCGAGATGGTGCGGGATCGCCTGTGCGAGGATCACATCAGAGCGCCGCGCGGAGCCCGTCGCTGGGTTGCGATCACCGCCGCGTGAAACACGAGCGTGAACGTGAACAGCGAGAAGCCGATCACGAGCAGCATCAAGCCCACGACCCCGAGACCATCCTGGACGGAGGCGCGCAGCGTGAGCTGCTCGTGGTGGCTGACGTAGTAGATGATTAGCGGCATCGTGCAGGCCAGTCCCGCCAGGCCGATCGACGCGGCCGCGATCACGGTGCGGGTGTAGGGGAAGATCTTCAGCCAGCGGCGCCTGGCGCGTTCGCGGTAGTCGAAGAACACCTGGGCGATGCAGCCGAGCAGAAACGCCTGCAGCCCGACGATCGCGAGCGTCGTCCCCAGCAGCATCCAGTACAGCGAGAACCTGATCGGGCCGACCGTGATCGGCCCGAGGCTGAGCGGCAGCGCGAGCAGCAGGCCGAGCGCGCATACCACGAGCCCCGGCTTGACCAGGAAGAAATCCGGGCCGTACACGAACATCGCGCGCAGGTTGATCCACGCCGCCCGCCAAGGCGAGAACCAGCCGACGCGCTTGTGGTGACTGACGCGCCCGTCGCGATCTTTCAGCAGCGGCACCGGGACCTCGGTGGTCGGCAGCCCCATGTGCACCGCCTTGGCCATCATCTCGGTGCTGTAGTCCCACGAGTCCGAGGCCAGGTCCATCGCGACGAGCTCCTCGCGGGTGACGCCGCGCATGCCGCAGTGCATGTCGGTGAAGTGCGTCGAGTACAGCCGGTTGAGGATCCATGTCGTCAGCGGCGTGCCGAAGTAGCGGTGCAGCGCCGGCATCGCGCCAGGCTCGATCCCGCCTTTCCAGCGTGAGCCCATCACGAACTTGTAGCCTTCGTGGAAGCGCTCGACGAAGGGCTTCAGCTCGCGGAAGTCGTATGTGCAATCGGCGTCGCCCATCAGCACATAGCGTCCGCGGGCGTACAGGATCGCCTCGCGGTAGGCCACGCCGATGCCGCGCATCGGGACGCGCAGCACGCGCGCCCCGGCCTGCAGGGCGCGTTCGGCCGTGGCGTCGGTCGAGCTGTCTGCGATCAGGATCTCGCCGCTGATGCCCGCCTCGGCGAGGCCTTCGTGGCACCAGTGCACGAAATCCGCGATGGTCAGCTGCTCGTTGAGCGTCGGTATCACGATCGACAGCTCGGGATCCTCGATGTCGTCGCCCGGCGTGAGCAGCTGGAGCCGCTCGTCAAGGGCCGCGACGGCGCTCATCCCGGGTCACTCGCTCGCGCGCGTGCGTATCGGGTTAGTTGCACATACGTACCGTACATATGCGTTTTACCGTGAACATTTTGACATTGCCATGGACTCACGCGCCGGCGCGCAGAAAGCAGGCGCCTCATCGCTGATGGAAGTCACCATAACGAAATTAGTTTCACTAACTTGTCTCTGACCTGTGTGCGGCGAGCCTCACCGCTCCGTCGGCGAGACTGTCAGCCACGAGATCGGCGCTGATTCCCTGCAAACGCTTGTGAAAGCTGCCGGGGTGGCGAACGAGCAGGGTCATGCAGCCAGCGGCTTTGCCGGCCAAGATATCGGCGTCGGTGTCTCCCACCATCCATGAAATACGAAGATCGATCGCGAGCGTGCGAGCCGCGTCGAGGAGCATTCCGGGAGCGGGCTTGCGACACTCACACGGCCCGGAGAGCCCGGGCACGACGCCGTGCTCGTGGTGCAGGCACAGGCGCGAGGCAGCGAGCGTTACACCCTGCTCGCCTAGCAGCTCGACCACGCGCGAGTGAACGTCGAGCAGCTGGGCGACCGAGACCTCGCCCTTGGCGGCCGCCGGCTGGTTTGACACGCACACGAGCGCAAAGCCGAGCCGCGCGAACTGCGCGGCCGCCTCGGCGGCGCCAGGTACCAGACGAACGTCGGCGACGCTCAGGGGCGACTCTTGTGCTCCCGAGACAGGGTCTGGGACGAGCTCGTTCAACACTCCGTCCCGATCGAGGAATGCCGCCGCGCGGCCATGTGCGGTGCTCATCGAGCTGCGCGCTCACGGACCGGCGGCGGTTAGCGACTCCCAGTGGCCCGCTTTGACGGCCAGCTGCGGGTGTGAGACGAGCGCGTGCCAGACGACCGCCTGGAAGGCCTCGACCAGTGGGGTCCGCAGCTCGGCCGGCGGGTCGATCAGGATCGCCAGGTCCGCCAGCTCCGCGAGCGTGCCGCCGGGGGCGCCGACGACGCCGTAGATCGACGCATTAACCTCGCGCGCGCGCTCGAGCGCGTTCACGAGGTTCACCGACACGCCGTGCTCGCGCGAGCCGCCGCCGACCGAGAACGCCAGCAGGCCGTCCGCAGGACCGAGCCGCGAGACCTCGAGCCAGCCCGTGAACGAGCTCTCCCAGCCGTCGTCGTTCGTGCGCGCGGTCAGCTCCGAGACGTTGTCGGTCGGGGCGTATGTCTCGATCGCGCACAGCTTGCGGAAGTCGTTGACCGCGTGCGACGCGTGCCCGGCGCCGCCACCGACGCCCAGCACGAACAGGCGCCCGCCCCGCGCTCTGATCGCCGCCAGGGCGCGCGCGAGCTCGTCGATCTGTGCCGGATCGAGCGCGGCCGCGAGCTCGCGGCTGGCCGCCAGGTATTCGCTGCTGTGCGTCCCGGCCTGCATTTACAGGCTATCTCCCGCTCCCGCACCGGCGCCGAGTAGAACCGGCTGCGCGGACGGCGTCGCTTGCGCGGCGCGAGCGCCGGCGCGCTTGCGCAGGGCGCCGATCCGGCCGTCATAGCCGACCTGCTCGAAAGGCCAGCCGCTGCCGTCCTCGCCCAGCTCGTTGAACAGCTCCCTGATCCCCTTCCAGATGGCGCTCACGTCGTCCAGGAACAACAGGCCGCCGTCCTCGAGCATCGCCTGCACGAGCGTGAGCTCGCGGCGCAGGTACCCGGCGTCGTGGTGTCCGTCCATCAGGACGACCGCGAAGCGCGCGCCGGTGCGCTCCAGGCTGGCAAGCGTGTGCTCGCAGGCGGCCGCCGATGCGCTCACGGGGTCATGGCCGAAGCTGCGGATGCCATCGTTGCCGGGGACCAGCTCGAGGCTGTAGCCGCAGATCACCAGGCTGTTGCGCTGCAGGCCGAAGCGCGTGAGCACGGCGAGCGCGTGCGCCTGGGTCCGTTCGATACCGGCGTGCGACACGTTCGGATCGACCGACACGACCGTCGAGCCGGCGTCGCGCCCGACCAGGATCCCGGTCAGCGAGGCCAGCGACAGGCCGAGGAAGTTGCCTACGTGCAGCGCTTTCACCGGCCCCCGTCCGGCCAGCCGCCGCGCGACGGTCTCGCCGATGAAACGCAGAGAGCCCCGCTGGATCGAGCCCGAGCGGATCGCTTCCTCGTCGCATCCCCTCGATACGAGCAGCTCGACCGCCTCCTCGTAGTCGAAGGCGCGTGCGCCGCCCTTCGTTCCGCCGCCGCCGCGTGCCGAGAACCGCTCGAGCCTGCGGCGTCCTAGCAAGCGAGCGCGCATGGCACGCGCGACCAGGACGAAGCTGTGCGGGACTACGAGGCCCCACGCCAGGGTCCAGATGCGCCGGCCACGTTGGCTCATCGGCTCAGGACGTGCCCGTCCCCGTTGTGGCGCTCGGCGAACGCGGTAGGACGTTCGTGCCGCTCGCGCTCGTTCAGCATCGCGACCTCCTGCAGCAGCACGACCACGCGGCGCTCCAGCGCGCTGACGCGCACCGAGAAGTGCAGCAGCAAAGAGACGACGAACAGGATGCCGAAGAAGTACAGGGCGCTGGCCTGTGAGTCCGCTCCGATCAGCTGCGCGAGGTCGTGCAGGAGCCCTCCCCAGGCCGCCAGCAGCAGCAGCGCGACCGCGGTCGCCATCCACAGGACCGAGTACTCCTCCTTCAGGCGGCGGCGCCTGACGAGCTCGACGATGAACACGAGCAGCGCCACGCTGCCGGCGATCGCAACGATGCGCAGGTTGGTGCTGATCATGGCGCGAGCTTGGCCTGCGGAACCACCTTCACGCCGCGTCGCAGCAGGGTTACGAAGATCGACAGCAGCATCTTGTACACGTAGTAGGGGCCGGTGTGGCCCGAGTGCATCGACTTGCCCGGCGACGGCCGCATCTGCACCGGGATCTCGAGCACGCGATAGCCGGTGCGGTGCAGCAGGATCAGGACGTCGGCGTCCGGATAGTCGGTCGGATAGACGTCGGAGCAGAATAATCGCGCCACGCGACCGCGCATCAGCTGAAAGCCCGAGGTCGGATCGGAGACCCGCTCGTGGGTGACCAGCGACGCCAGGCGCGCGAACAGCTCGATGCCCACGGTGCGGGCGAGCGAGGGCTTGTAGTGGCCGTCGCGTCCCAAGAAGCGCGAGCCGACGATCAGGTCGGCGTCGTGGCGTTCGAGCGCCTGCAGCATCTCCGTCAGGTACTCCGCCCGATGCTGGCCATCGCCGTCGATCTGCCCGATCGTCGCGTAGCCCGCCCGCACGCCGAACTTGTATCCGGTCTGCAGCGCGACGCCGTAGCCCGAGTTGACCGGCAGCGACAGGACGGCGGCGCCCGCCCGCGCCGCGTCCGCCGCGGTGCCGTCGCTCGACCCGTCGTTG
This sequence comes from uncultured Solirubrobacterales bacterium, assembly GCA_963713895.1. Taxonomy (GTDB): domain Bacteria; phylum Actinomycetota; class Thermoleophilia; order Solirubrobacterales; family Solirubrobacteraceae; genus Palsa-744. The sequence continues at coordinate 1,795,582 of OY970210.1, forward strand.
ACCACGAGCACGTCGGCGCCCGGGAGGGCGCTCTTGACCTCCGCGATCACCTGGCCGACGCGTCCCTGCTCGTTATAGGCCGGGATGATGATCAGCAGATCCTCGCCAGGGCGCTCGTGCGCCTCTGCCGTGTGTCCAGCGAGGGTGTGCATGTCCGCAGGGTAAACAGCTCGAGCACAGCTGTGGCGGGCTGAATCTCGCCGGCAGGACGCCGGCGGCCAAGACGTGTCCACCATTGGTTAATCGCCGCGAGGTGAGCCCGGGCGAGCGCAGGAATCAGGCTCCAGCTGTCTCTGACTGCCGGCTCATCGCGGACCGTTGCCCGCGCCCGGGTTCGACGACCGCCAGGATCGATGGGCGAAACTTGTCGGCGCGCAAACCAGGCGTGGATGGCGGCGCCCGCCGTTGGCCTCGCTTGATTGTGCGGCTTGAGTCGCTGCAACCGCCCGCTCACCGGGAGTCGGTCCGAAAGGCTCGGTACCGTTGCGCGGTGTCTCGATCCCTGCTCACACTTGGCTACGGCAACCGCCAGTTGGGCGATGTGCTGGCGTTGCTTCGCGCGCACGAGGTGCGATACCTGATCGATGTTCGCTCCGTGCCGTACTCGCGTTTCAATCCGGCCTTCTCTAAGGACAACCTGGCGGCCGCGGTCGAGCAGGCCGGTATCCGCTATGTCTTCATGGGCGACACGTTGGGCGGTAGGCCCAATGACCGATCCTGCTACGACGAGGCGGGGCACGTCGACTACCTCGCCTGCCGGGAGAGTCTCGACTTCAAGGACGGGTTTGGCCGGCTGCTAAGCGCATTCGAGCAGGACGCGGGTGCGGCAATCATCTGCAGCGAGTTGCGCCCAGAGCATTGCCATCGCACGAAGTTGATCGGCGAGGTCATGGCAGAAATGGGCGTGCCGGTCGAGCACATCGACGCGGACGGATCCCTGGCGAACCATGGCGCCGTCATGGAGCGCCTGCACGATGCGCAGATGAGCCTGCTTGGCGGAGCGAATCAGGCCACGCGCTCGCGGCGCGCCATCGCTGCCGCCTCCTGAGAGCGATCGTGGGCCGGCTGGTGACCGTCGGCGTGTACGGGTTCACGGCCGAACTATTCCTGGCGGCGCTCAAACGCGCCGACGTAGGAGTGCTGTACGACGTACGCCAGCGCCGGGGCGTACGGGGCTCCGAGTACGCCTGGGCGAACTCTCAGCGCCTCCAGCAGGCGCTGGCCGACTGCGGCATCAGCTACCGGCACCTCAAGGAGCTGGCGCCCACATCCGAGATTCGTGCGGCGCAATACGCCGCTGATGAAGCTCGCGGGGAGCGGAAGCGCACGCGAACGGAACTCAGCGACGGCTTCAAGTGCGCCTACATCGAACAGATTCTCGAACCCGCCGACCTGCACAAGCTGCTGGCAGGCTTCGACGCCTCCCCCACCGCTGCCCTGCTGTGCGTCGAGCGTGATCCGGGCGCATGTCACCGTAGCCTCATCGCCGACCGGCTTGCCGCCGACTATGGGGTGCCGGTGGAGCACTTGCTGCCATGAGCCGGGTCCTCATCGTGTCGAAGACCAGGATGCGCGGCGATCATGTCTGCATCGGCGGCCATAACCTCGATGAGAGCATGCGCAGCATCCGTCTGCTCCAGCCTGACGGCACCAACATGCCGGCTAGCACGAGATTCGAGATCGGGCAGGTCTGGGATTTTGACTACGAGCCAGCTACAGACATTCGACCCCCGCACGTCGAGGACGTTTTCGTCAATTCCCACGGAGCGCGGCACGTCGACACGATCCAGCCCCTCGGAGCATTTCTGCGAACGCGGGTGACGGCATGGACCGGGACTTTGTTCGACGGAACGCTGCTACGAACCAACAGCGGGACCGGTTACGTGTCTATCGACGGTCCCTTCCCATCGTGCAGCACCGGCTACTGGCTTCCGGAACAGCCCCTGGATTTCGATGGCGACAGTCGTTACGTGTTCCGTGCCGACGGCGGGCGACGCCGCATTCGCTACGTCGGGGTGGCCGAAGCCACGGCTCGGATCGAGCCCGGAACGCTCGTGAGAGTGTCCCTGGCGCGAGTGTGGGCACCTTCCAATGCCCCCGCCGGCCTGTATCTGCAGATATCGGGCTGGTACGTAGAGTGATCCTGCTGCAAGCGGCGTAAGGCGCACACGGGCCCCTCACGCAGGCCCGTCAACGGCTATCAGGCGATCAGGCCGGGATCGACTGGGACCTGCTGCGCGAGGGCAAGCGGCGTGCCTGGCCGGTCCGCTAGCGCGGAGGCCTGGGGCGGGCTGCCGCGGTGATCCACTACGGCCACGACTACGACACGCTCGCCGAGGTCATGACCTTCGAGTCGGCCTGGCTGGCCTCGCCCGGATCGCTCCCGTAGACGCGATCGCGTCGCGCAGGACCGGATTGCGATCGCCGAGCGGCGTCTCGTCGCGACGCGGCTCAATTCCGGCTCTGCTGTAGGCCCAAGCGGAAGTCAGGAGACAGGCACGCTGCAATGCATATGGCTGAGGCCCCACACCACGCCATCCATCTGGCAGCGAGATCTGGATCGTCTCGTTGCTCGAGGGAAGGCAGCGGCATGACGGCGATCGCCGGGTCGTCGGGGTCAAGTGAGACCGTTGGGTTCGCTCGCAGCGCCGCCACCAGGGAAGGTAGCTGTCCGCTCGTGACGCGCACATAGGCATTTGGTGAAAGATGCCAGGTATCGCTGTCTTCGCTGTCGCATAGACCGATGATCGTCTCGGCCCACCGCGTACGCAACTCGTCTTCGGCGAGATCGGCAGCAGGGCCGCCCGCTTTGAGGCGCTCGACCGCGGCCAGCGGGAGCACGGCCTCGCCGGACCTCGAAAGCGGGGCCCTGTCACTTCTGTATTTCGTGCTCCTGTGGCTCTTTGTCCGCCATCTTCATGCGTTGCCAGAAGGCCGAGGAGGCGCGGCGGGTGCCGGCAGTTTAGCGCTCGACGCCGAGTCGCTTGGCCGAGCGGGCGGCTGCTGGGGGCTCGGGGCGGCGTTTTGGGGCTGATAGCCGCCTCGCTTTTCAACGGGAGGCAGTCGTCGCTCATTAGTCATAGTGCTCAACGGTAGCGGTCCCTCGCCCGTCACCGACGCGCGAGCTCGGCCAACAGCTTCCGTGCCGACGTGCAGCTGCTCAGCAGCTTGCATCGGCGACCGTCGTTCCGGAGCGCCGCTTCGCCCAGTTGGGGCTCGTCGTCGACGATCTCGTCGAGCTGTGCAAGCACCGCGATACATTCGGGCACGCGGTTAGCGGTGTTGACGACGTACGCGGTGCGTTTCTTTTCCTGCATGTGCAGGAGTCTGCCGCGGCAGTTCCACGATCCGTCCTCCTTAAGCAGTTCGAGCGCGTTGGGCAAGGAGACGACGTCCGCCAGCTCGGCTGTCTCGGCCTGGACGGACAGACATTCTCGCGCAGAGTTCTGGTTCAGCAGCCTGTCGCCCTAGGCCACGAGCGCGGTGGCCAGCGCACCAAGGAAGGCCGTTACTGCGGGCGGACCGTCGAGCCCTGGCGCGTCCGTTCTACGGCACCATTCGGGCTGTCTGGACTCAAGCGCCGCCGGCGGTTCCGCGTCGGTTGGTCCGCCTGCCGTGCAGGCCAACCTCGCCTTGTCGAGAGCCCTTCGAGCGGCTCTCCTGCCCCGCGAAGAGCTCTTCCTGCAGGCCTTGCGCGCGGTCCATCAGCTCGTCCACGGGTAGTTTCAGCGCTTGGCACAGCCTTCTCATGTTGCGGTAGCTCGGGTTGTACTGGCCTCGCACGTAGTCGTTGATGCGCCTGAGGTCGATGCCGGAGGCGCCCGCCAGCGAGCTCTGGCTCATGCCGATCTCGTCGATCCGCATTTCTATCGCCCTGCCCAGCGCGGCCAGTTCCGGACTGCGCGGTGTGGACCTCCTCTCGGGTGGCATGGGGAGGAGCCTCGCGCATCTCGTCGGCAGGAGTTAGGACACGACCGTCGTAATACGCCTTCGGACAGTTGTCGTCTCACCATTTTGCGAGGTTTTTCTTGCCGAGGCGCAGGCGAAAGAACGACGATGTGACTTTGCTCGGCCAGGCGCTGCGCGAGCTGCGCGAGGAGCGTCGACTGAGCCAGGGCGAGCTCGCGGCCGCGAGCGGCGTCGAGGGGCGGCGCATCCGGGCGCTCGAGGACGGGCGGCTCGATCCCGACTACGTGATGCTGCTCGCGCTCGCGAAGGCGCTCGGCGTGCGGGCCGGCGCGCTCGTGATCCGCGCCGAGAAGCTCGCCGCGGAGAGGACGAGTGGCGAGCCGTAGAGCGCCGTACTGTTCGATGCGAGCAACGGCGGACTATGGGTCGATCGCGAGGACAGCCGCCTTGCCGAGCACGTTGGCCGCCTGCGCGCCGAGATGGCCGCTGAGAACGCCGCCCACCAGCCCTCCCAGCGTGCCGCCGCCGATCGCCGCACCCCCCATGACGGTCCACCTGACCGTCCCCCGGGCGATGATGGCTCCCGCGAGCACGCCCGGGATGTGTTCGCGAGGGATGACTTCTGCCAACAGCTCGCGACCGGCCGCTCCACCGAGCTCCACTACCGCAGCTCCGGCGTCGCGGAACGCTTGCACGGGAAGCTTCAGCTTCGACCCGAGGGATGAGTGCGACTGCAGAAACGCCCACTCATCCGCGCGCAGCCGGCCAAGCGCATCGTTGCGCCGCAACAGCTCTTCGAGCACCGTCTGAGCGTGGTCCGACAGATCTCCTTCCAGGTACGAGAACATCGTGACATCTGGCAGGGTGTCAACTAGCCGGCTGCGGCGACCTGTGACCGCGTCGAGATCGCCGGGCGCGACTAGCGACTCGACGTCGAGGAGGCGCTCGCCTCGCAGCCATTCGGCGAACACGGCCGGGACGGCGATCCCGCCTCGAATTGTTTCGTCCTCTTCAAGCCAGCCAAGACCGGGCTCTGACAGGAGCAGCGACGGATCGAGCATGAGCAGCGCACCTATCGGATCGGCCATGGCGACAAGCGAACTATTCGATCGTTGCGAACCCTACCGTATATGCCAACATGCCGCTCAGCGTGCTGGCAAGCGTTCGCCCTGGCGACTGCGCGCGAGCTCCGCCGCGTCGCCGATCCCGGTCGGCTGCCTTCGATCAGAAACAATTGGCGCAATCGCTGGCCTCGGACCATCCGAATTGTAGAGTGATTCGACTGTTGGCGATCCATCGCAAAGGAGCCGCCACTTCATGGACCGTACGTTCCGTCTGGCGTGCGAATGGCAGGCGCTGCTCACAGGAATGGACCGGCTGGCCGTCGATACGACGCAGCCCGGCCAGGACGCGTAGACCGGAGACGTCAAGGCCGGACGAGCGGTGCTGGTAAACGCTCATCGCGATTCGCGCCGGCTTCCTGGGGCGGGTGGCGCTGGCCGCGAGTGCCGCCCTTATCGTGCCGTCCACCAGCCTTGGCGGAGCGCGAGGACGCCCGCTCGCGTCCCTGGGTTGGCGTGACCCTGATCAGTGGTACAATTTACCCACTATGGCTTATGTCGTAGCGAAAAGGAACGGGATGTTCGAGATCCGCGAGTCTCGCGTGACGGCGCGCGGGCCGCGCAGCCGCACGCTCGCGTCGTTTCGGACGCTCACGCCTGAGGCACTCGCAAAGGCGGCCGCACGCGCATCGAAGCCACTTGACGCCGAGCAGGTGCGCAGGGCCGCGCAGCGCAAGGGGGCCCCCCTCGCCAGCTCCGACTCCGACCTGGCCGCAGCGACGCTGCTGCGAGAGCTCGAGCAGGGTCGCCCGCCGCGGGCTTCGCTGACACAGCTGCTGCGGGAGACGCTGGCCGGCGCCGCTGGCCGCCTGAACAGCAATGCGGCAGCGGCAGCGGCCTGGATAGCGTCCACGCCACGGCAGCGCGGCGAAGCGCTGCACGACCTGCTGCTGCTGGTGGACAGCTTGCCCACCGGCCGCGGCCTCGATCGCCCGCGATTCCCCCTGATCGAGTCGAGACCGGTCTGACCGCCCAGCCTGAGCCGACCCTTCCTCAGAAGGTCCTCGCACTCCATCGCAAGCTCGCGACCGGCAAAGCGCCTCACGCCTTCGGCGGCGCCCTCGCGCTCGCTTATTACGCTGAGCCAAGGGCGACGATCGACATCGACCTCAACGTCTTCCTCGCGCCCACCGACTACGGGCAGGTGGCCGCCATCCTGGCCCAACTCGGCGTAAGCCCCGGCCCTGACGCCATGACCGTGGAACGAGACGGGCAATGCAGGCTGTGGTGGGGACGAACGCCGATCGACCTCTTCTTCGCCTACGACGCGCTGCACGAAGCGATGAAGGGCGCGATCCGCACCGAGCCGTTCGCGGACGCGACGATCCCGATCCTTGCCCCTGAGCACCTGCTTGTCTGCAAGGCGATCTTCAACAGGCCCAAGGACTGGCTGGACATCGAGCAGATCGCGGTGACCGTCGAGGATCTCCACACAGCCGAGATCCTCTCCTGGCTCGACAGAATCCTCGGAGCGGACGATCCCCGCGCACAGCGCGTCGCGACCGCGCTCGGCGCACAAGCGGATGACGCTCAGGCCGGGGGTGGTGATGCAACCACGAGCGGCGAGGTGTGGGGGTAGAGCTTTGCGATCAGATCGCGCACGGCTTCGAAGTCGAGCCTGTTCTCGGTGACGATCTGGTGGCCGTTGGTCCAGGCGCAGGCCGCGATCTGAATATCGAGCAGCCACCCGGCGCGTTGCTCGGGCTTGACGCCCTTGTGTCGGGCGCCGGTAGGTGGTGTCGGCTGCATGGCTCGAAGCCGCCCGGCAACGATGGCCGCAGGGCGGTCGAGCGGGAGGATCTCCACCAGATCGCTGGCGACGAGCCCGACGAACCAGTTCAACGCCGACGCGATCCCGGGCTTGTCGGGCGCGGTCGCTTGGAGGCCGCGGACGACCTCCATGATGGTGGGCGCCGTGACGGCGACCGGCTCGTCTGTGCGTGCGTGATCCAACAGATATCGCTCCAGCGGCCCGGCCGGATAGATTCGGGACACGAGCGTCGTGTCCCAGGCAGGCGTCAAGGATCGCGCCGGCCCGCGAGCATCGCCTGATGGAGCTCGTCTGCCAGTGGGAATGCGAGCGGATCGCTCGAGCCGGCGCGCTCGACCGCGGCGCGGCGCTCAGCTGCCAGTGCGGCGATCTGCGCATGGCGCTCGCGGGAAGAGGCGCCCTCCTCCGCCAGGCGCACGATTGCATCATTGGCCGTGGTGTCCAATGCTACGACCTGGCTGGTCTCACCCGGATCGATCCCGTAGACGCGATCGACACGTCCAAAACGCCGCAAACAGACTGCGGACGTTGTGCTACGCTGCATACATGTCGGTGAACGTGTCTGTGCGCCTCGACGATGCGCTTGCGGAGCGTCTTCGCCTGCGGGCGCGCGCCGCGGGCGAGAGTCTCTCGGATCGGCTTCGTCGCTACGCCGAGGAGGGAGCCCGCCGCGAGGAGCATCCGCTCGTCGCCTTTCGCGACGGCCCGACCGGCCGGCGTGCGGGACTGCTGGGCGGCCCCGACGTGTGGGAGGTTGCGATGTGGGTGGAGGATCTGGCGGCGCAGGACGATCCCGTCGCGGCGCTCCTGGAGGATTCGATCCTCACGCGTTCGCAGGTGGATGCCGCGCTTCGCTATCGAGCCGCCTACCCGGATGAGATTGCCGCGCGCATCGAGCTGCACCGTCGCGAAACGGCGGCCGCCGACGCGCATTGAAGCTGCTGCTGGACGAGATGTACTCGCCCCGCCTCGCCGCGGCCCTGCGCGCGGCCGATGTCGATGCCCGTACCGTCATGGAGCTCGGATTGGCCGGCAGCCCCGACCCCGAGGTGTTTGCAGCGGCAATCGCCGACGGGCGCGCGCTGCTCACCGAGAACGTCGCCGACTTCACGCGCATCTCTGCCGAGCATCTCCTCGCCGGCCAGCACCACCCCGGCGTGCTGATCGCACTCTCATCCCAGTTCTCGCGCCGCGCGGCGGGCATCGGCGCGCTGGCAGCAGCGATATGTGCCATCGCCGACCAGCAGCTGACCGACCGCCTGGTGTACCTTCGAGCGAGCGAGTGAGCGACTGATTCACCGCACCGGTGGCCTGGGTGCCGGAGCCGGGACCCGAGTACAGGCGCATCTTCGGCGCCCTCGTCAGCCCGGGCAGAGAGGGGGCGATCGCCATCGCTGCGATGAGTGCCAATGCTGTCCTCCGAGCCCGAAACATCGTGCGCTCCAATGCGACCCCTTGGTAACCGTGGGCCGCCCCCGTTTCTGTGGACATGGGTTCGGCCCAGGCATCACCGTGAGGCGGCGTACAGCGAGAGCCGGTAGCAGTCGCTCCAGGTCCCCGAACTCGCCACGACTTCTGGATCACTGACCGCATGGGTACCCGGACGGGAACCCAAGATTACGTTGATCCTTGCGCGGCATGACGCACCACTCTCCGGCCATGCCGTCGCTTGCATTGGTCCATTTGGCATCGACCTCGTGGAGAATATCAACAGCATTGTCCGGTTCGCTCCCAAAGTAGATCGTGACTGTGGCCGATGCCCATGGGCCGACGGTTGAGACGCGGATGTTGCTGACAGTGACCTTCGAGGGCCCCGCGTGAGGAGTGTGTGCCGCGACTTGGCTAATAGCGCGCCGCTCGCGAACGGTCGGCCGACGCCAAGCCCACGCTGAGGCGGTCCAGATCAAGCACAGCAGGCCAAGGACTACGGCGCACCGTGCGAGTCTTCGAAATCCTCGAGCTCGGAGGTCCTGGCTGCGTCCGGTCAGCATTCAGGGCAACCTACTGCTCTCAACTCCCCAAACGACCAACCGCTACGCTGGCCTCTTCACCGCGTATAGTCCGTAGACAATTACTCCACAAAACGAAACGCTCTGTCCAATGCCCGCCCGATCCATACGGCATGCCGCCCTCGGCCGGGCAATACGCGAGCGTCGCCACGAGCTCGGGCTCTCCCAGGAGGCTCTCGGCGACGCGACGGACCTAGATCGCACCTATATCAGCGGAATCGAGCGCGGCGAGCGCAACCCCGCGTTCACGAGCATCTCGAAGCTCGCCCTGGCGCTCGAGGCCCGGCCGGCGGAGCTACTGGTTCGCGCCGAAGCCCTTCAGGCGCGCGAGCCGCCCGGCTCGTGACGGCGGCCATGCCCGCGGGCTTCCGCCGAGTCGGGACAGCGCGGCGTCGCACCACTCACGCAGGCGCAAAAACGAGGCTCCCCCGCGAATCGCGGAGGAGCCTCTTGCAACCCCCCTATTGCACCGAGCATCGCCGACTTGTGCCCCTGCATCGCTTGTTTCCGAGTTATCGAGCTGTTTCCGCTTATCCAGGAATAGTATTCCCTGTCGTGGATGGCAACGGAACTGCAGCGCGTGACTATGACGCGTGGGTTGCGGAGGGAGCGGCACTCGGGCGTGAGTTGCGCCGCCAGGAGGAAGATGCGCTCGCGATGCTCTCCATGGCACCGTCCCGAGCCGCCGACGCCATGGTTGCGTTGTTCGAGTGGACCCTTGACCGGACTGAAAACCCGCTGCCGATTGAGGACGAAATGACGCCTGCCGAGGTCGTGCAGCTGCGAGAACAACAGGCGGTAGCGCTGGCTCGATTTTGGAAGCGCTGCGATGAGCTCTCCGCAATGATCGCCGGCCACCCGGCTCGCCCCAGGTCTAGCCGGCAGTAGCTTCCCAAGCGCGTTTTTGACTGGCGGCTGCGCATCCCCGCCGGTGTTCGCCGCCCGCCTCGTGCCGATCCGGCCCGGACAACACAAAAGGGCTCAACCGCCTCAGGATCCTCCAAGCTCCGGCGCGGGCCCTTTGCACGCCGTTAGGTCGAGACAGACCTACGCACTGCTAGAGCAACTGACCCAGCACCGGGCACCGCCACCGAGCCGGCCCGATTACAACGTTCCACCGGACCGAACCAGGGGCCTCCCCGAACTCAAACGCTCAACGCCAAGACCGCTCTCGCAGAGCCAGCCGAGGAACAGCCGCGCGACACGCTCATAGTCGCCGACCGTGCAATCCGCCAACCCGCGCTCGCACACCAGGTAACGGCGATAGTCAGCCAGCAACTCCTCGATCGGTCCCCCCGGAACGGTCCGCACAAAGCCGGCACCGCCCCGGCCGCCCGCAGGTATCCAACCGGCGGCACCATGCTCCGCGGCGACACCCACGAGCGATAACCACGCGCTCGGCGCTCCTCGAAGAACTCATCAACGCGCGCCGGCCACAACGTCAACCGGTTCAAGTGCGCTCGGCTGGCTGGGGAGAAAGTGCTGCTGATCGACGATGTGCTGACCAACGGCGGGCAGAGCGGGGCCTGCTGAGCGGCCATCGAAGCGGCGGGAGGCGGGCCGGTTACCGTGCTGGTGCTGAGCGTCACCCAGGACAAGCTGACGGAGCCGTGTCTGCGATGTGGTGCGAACCTGCGGACGTTCACCCGCCACCGTGATGGCCAGCAGTTCCTCGGCTGTGGTGCCTGGCCGACGACTGGCTACCTGTACACCCGCGATATCTGAGAAGGGGAATCAGGCTGCGAACGCGAGCGCGAGCGACGACTGCGCCTCGACGCGCATCGCCGCCGGCGCGTGCGAGCTGGTGCGGGACGGCGCGTCGAGAGGCACAGATGCAGGGCGCGCAGACGCCTCGGCGTCCTGCAGGATCATCTCGAGCCCGTCGAGGAAGTCGTCGAGCCGCCCCCTGACGATGGGCCGCGCGAGCGGACGGTCGCCAAGTCGGGCGCAGAGGGACGAGGCGTCTTTCCAGGCCGGCACCCGGCCGCACAGGTCCTTGGCCGGAAGGCCAAGCAGCAGCTTCAGGTCCCTCACTCGGCTGATTGGAGGTGTCTGGTTGCGCGGCGAAGATCGCGCGTCCCTGGCTGGCGGCGTGCCTGACGGTGCGCATCGAGCCGCCGCTCACGCTGGTCTGGGCGACGACGAGCGCAGCACAAAGACCGGACTGCAGCCGGTCTCGGGCGATCAGGTTCCCGGCGCGCGCCCGCGCGCCGAAGGGCTGCTCCGAGACCAGCGCGCCGCCCTGGTCGACGATCGCGTCGGCGAGCTCGCTGTTCTCCGCGGGATAGACACGATCGAGGCCTCCGCCGAACGGCGCCGTCAACCCCGGTGGCCAGGCCCAGGACTTCAGTGTGATGGCCTGCGTCTGCCCGAGCAGCCTCGGCCAGCAGTCCGCGATCTTCAGCAACGGCCCGATCGCGGGCGCCGCGGGCATGTCGCTGCTACTGCTGCCGTCGGGCAAGGTCCAGTTCCAGGTGGGCACCTCGGCGCCGGTGATCTCCAGCACGGCGCTCCAACCGAACGTGTGGCGAAACGTCGCCTGCACGTGGCAGCAGTCGAGCAAAACGGGCACGCTCTACATCGACGCCCAACCGGATGGCACGCCCGCCGCGATGACGACCAACGGCTCGATGAGCGACGGAGAGCCGTTGATCGGCGGTGGGACCTACGCCGGCGAGTCGCTGCCCTCGCTCGGGTTCTGGGGTTACATCCAGTCCGCGAGCGTCTGGAGCTACGCGCTCACCCCGGCCCAGGTCCAGCAGTACCTGACCCAGGATCCGGTGCTCGACCCAAAATGCGTAGCCGACTACGACCTGCTCGGGTCGATCGCCAACAACAACGTCACGCTCAACCCCGTCGGGATGGTCGGCAGCGCGCAGCTCACGGTCGTCGAGTCGCTGACGTCATCCACGTCGCAGGCGACGCCATCGCCGCAGGCAACGCCAGCGCAGACGACGCGCTCGCGTCCCCTCGTCGCCGATCCTGCTCCAGCGGGGATCGCACCCTCGAGCGTCGTGCCCGACGTGCTGTCAGCGGCCGCGCGGACCGAGATGGTCGAGGACTACCGCGAGCTGATCGGCGAGCAGCTCGGGATCGTGGGCGAGCAGCGGGCGCAGCTCGCCGCGCGCCTTGAGCAGAAACTGGCGCGCCTGCACGAGCAGCTGCTCGACGGCACCCACCGCATCCCGTTCGAGGTCAACGTCGAGGAACGGGACGGCATCAGCGTGATGACGCTGCGCGCCGAGGACGGCGCCACGGTCATCTACCAGGGACCGGCCGACGCCGCCTGCATCCTGTGGACGGCGACCCTGATCGCCCAGGTCGGTATGTCGATCTTCACGGTCTACGGCTTCACCGTCAACGTCAACCAGTACGTGGCCGGGTTGACCAACCTGCTCCAACAGCCGCTGCAGACGATCGGGCTGGGCCGCCAGCTGATGGCGGTGTTCAACGGCGGCGTGACGCCGACCAGCATCTGGCGGGCGCTGATGCTGCTGCGCGAGTACAAGCTGATGGGCTCGATCGTGTCGATCGCGTGGCAGGGCCTGTCGGCGTCGATCTGGACCTACCTGGCGCTGGCCGGGCGCATCGCCCTGCTGTTCTCACCGTACGCGCCGCTCGAGGCCGCGATCTTCATCGCCGAGCTGTACGTGGCGACTTCGGCGATCATCGCGCAGTGGAACAAACGCCCCCAAGGCTGCTGGAGTTGAGCCTGTGGTGCGGAGAAAGCGATCGGCTGGCCGAAGGCGCGCACGCAGCCGCGACCGGCCGGCCACAGCTGTCAGTGGGGGCGTCCCTGACCGGTCCGTCGCCGCGATGCCCTCCATTGGCGCAGCCAGGCAACCAGCGCCGGGTAACGCCTGTCCGCTTGACCGCCGGCCGCGTCCTTCTCGGCGTGGAGCGCCTCGCTGGCTTCGTCGAGCACGATCTTGACGCCTTCGCCCTGCAGCACCAACTCGAGGTCAGGGAACGCCGCGTTGCCGTGCGAGACGAGGTACGCAGGCCCGCTGAGTGGATTCTTGAAGACAGGAGTGTGGATCGTCGCCGAGCCGACATCCGAGCCTTCGTCGCAGGTGGCGGGGTTGGTTTCGAACACGGCCGCGAGACAGGCTTTCTGGATCGTCGTCAGCGGCGAGGGCAGCTGCTTGGGCAAGTTTCGGCGTCCGCAGCGGACATTGATTGAACACCGCCCATTCGCCTTCGAGTTTCAGTTCCGCCATCGGCTCACGCTCGGCTCGCTCTTCAACGAGCTCAGCTACATCTGGCATCTCTACCTCTCGCGCCTGCCCGGCATGACGCACTACTTCGACGGCCTCTCGACCTGGCGCGAAATGTGGTTCGACCGCTCGGTCGGCTTCTACGGCTGGATGGACACGATGTTCCCCGCCTGGGTCAACAACGTCGCGCTCGTGCTCGCGACGCCTGTCGCGCTGGTATGCGCTCGCTAGCTCGTGCGCCGCCGCCACGCGCTGGTGGTCCTGTTCCTGGGGCACGACCTGTTCAGCCAGCTGCAGGTGATCGCCCGTTATTACGGGTGAGCGGCGAGCCCGTGCCCCGCACCACCGTCGCGAAGCCGCAGCCGCGCAACGTGTCTATCGTGCTCCCCCATTCCGCCCCCGGAGTGCCCACGATCACCGATCTCGGACGGACCCTCGCTCGCCTGCGCCGACAGCGCGGCCTGCGCGTCGAGGCGCTCGCCCGGATCGCCGACTGCACCGCGGCCTGGCTGGCCGGCGCGGAACGCGGCGCCTTCGGCCCGACCTGGACCGAGCTCGGCCTGCTCGCCCAGGCCCTCGACCTGCCCGTCTCGAGCCTCGTCGAAGAGATCGAACGCGAGGCCCGCGCCCGCGAATCCGGTCGCCCCGGACGCGCCGAACCCCCGGACCCGCCGTAAGCCGCCGCCGCGACCGCGGCGCCCAGCTGCCAGCCGCGCTACGGTCGATCCTTCACCCCGTGCCGAGAGCCCCCCGGCCGCGACCGGGGGTTGCTCGAACCGCTCGCGGTGCTCCGCTCTAGGCTGTGCTCGGCGCCGCCTTCGTGCCCCCGTCCTCGCCGTCCGCGCCCGTGAGCGCCTCGACGAGGCGCGGGAGCCGCGAGGAGCACTCGGCACACAGCATTTCGCAGTTGGCGTACATGTCCCCGCTGCCCCGCACCACCGCGATCCTGTGATGGAAGTGGGCTTCCTCTTCGCGAAGCACCACCAGGCAGCGCCCGCCATGGTCGTGGCCCTCGCGTTCGCACTCGCACTGACGCTTCTTTGGTTTCTTTCTTGATGCCGCTGAATTTCGCATCCCGCCGGCAGGACGCCGCCAAGACGTGTCCGCGATTGGTTAATCGCCCGTCGGGAGTCCGAGGATCGGGTTCCCGCTGTCTCTGACTGTCGGCTCAGCGCACAGCCTTACAGAAGCGGATGAAGCTCAGGCCGGACGTGGTGATGCAACCACGAGCGGCGAGGTGTCAGGGTAGAGCTTTGGTTCGATATTCAGTTCGCGGTATCAGTGGTACACCGGTGATACACTACCGCGCGATGGCCACGTCCCACCCTCGCATCCAGGTGACCGAGGATCCGGAGCTCGCGCGCGCGCTGCGCTCTGCCGCCCGGCATCTCCCCGCGGGGCTCTCGCGCGCGAGGCAGGTGCGCGAACTGGCGATAGCCGGCGCGCGCCAGCTGGCCGATGCGCCGCGGACCGAAAGCGAGCGTCGCGCGCTGCTCGAGCGCCTGGCGGCACGATTCGACGAGCAGGCGCAGGCCGGCATCGACTGGAACCTGTTGCGCGAGGGCAAGCGGCGTGCCTGGCCGGTCCGCTAGTGCGCAGGCCTCGGGCGAGCTGCCGCTCGTGCTCGACACCTCCGCCTTCTCGCGCGCCCACCATCCGCACGTGCGCGAGGCCTGGAAGGACGCGCTGCGCGCCGATCGCCCGCGGCTCTGCCCCGTGGCGCGCCTGGAGATCCTCCTGAGCGCCCGCGACGGCGAGACCTTCGACGAGCTCGCCGAGGAGCTCTCGGCGCTGCGCAGCGCTCCGCTCACAGCCGCGGTCACGCGCGCGGCGGAGGACGCGATGCGGGCGCTGGCCCACCGCTCCGCGGGCGCCCAGCGCATCCCGATCGTCAACTACCTGCTGGCCGCCGCCGCGCAGGAGACCCGGGCGAGCAGCACGTCGCGGTCGGCGAGTGCCGTGCGCTAGGACTTGGGAAAGTCCTGCTTCGCGCCCGTGTCGGTTCCGCCCGAGTTGCTGGCCAGGACCCAGTATTCGTAGGCGTCACCGAGCAGTCCCGTCAGCTTGGCATGCACTTTGACGGTCGTATCGCCCGCTGCGATCGTGCCCTCGCCGCGTAGTTCCGGGTCTTCGTCGAAGATTTCGCAGTCGAGGTACAGGCAGGGCTGGAAGTTGACCCAGAACTCGTATTTCGTTTCGAGCCCTCCGGGATTGATGGACGCCTTAACAGTTGCGCGCGTTTCATCTTCCGTCAGGTGCGAGACCGACTCGCTCACGATCGTCGGACCCTCGGCCTCGAGCGTCGTGAAGCTCTTCGTGGGGCCCTGCCTCGTGCCGGCCGCGTTGTGCGCTAGCACCCAGTATTCAAGGCGCGTCCCGGGATCGAGGTCGAGATACGGCGGCGCGTTCGCGAGTTCGACACTCACCAGCGTGCTCGTCGCGGTCGCGGGGATGCTCCCCTGCGCGACGCCGAATTCGCGGATTATTTCAAGAGGAAGACACAGTGGAGGATCTCCCGTGCATTCCACGAACCCCCGCACCCGCACGTAGTATTCGGTTTCCAGGCCGTGCGGGTCGATCTGCGCCGTGAGCGTCGCGTCTGTCTGCGTGACCTCAGACGCCGACCCCTTGGCGATCGACGGCCGCCTGCCCGACTCGGCGGATGCCGCCGCCGGCAGCGTTGCCACTGTCGTGGCAAGCGCCATGCTCACGTATGCGAGCAGCGATCGCCTGTTTGAACCGAGCCTGATCGTCATCGTTCACACCTGCCTTTCACGGAAAACGTCCTCTCGGGGTTATCCGTCGCTGTCGGGCTTCGGACGGTTGTGGGCGTGGCCCCCTTTGGTGGGGGAGCCACGCCCGGTGCTGCGGTGTGTCCTCGGCTCGAGGAGAGGGGAACTCTCGGGCCGAGGCGTGATCGAACGCCGCGTCGGGTGAGCGACGCTCGAACCTTCACGTGAGATGCTCTCGCCCACGACCATCTATGACGAAGACACGCACGCTCGCCAGATCCTCTAGCCCTTCTGCTCGTGCCCTGCCATGCCCGGCTTGTGGCGCGAGGACTTCGTGGACTTCGCCCCGTACTTGCGCCGCGCCACCCGTTCGCAGCTCACCCGCGCGGCCTTGGCGTGCTTGTGGCGCTGACGGCAGGCGGTGATCGCTTTCGCCAGCTTCGAGGGTTTGGGTTTGGCTTTCGGGCAGCCGAGGATCGCGATCTGCGTCTGCTGTTCGACGACGGCCCCGTTCTGCCCGGTGATCGTGGTCGGCATCACGAGCTTTTCTCCGCACAGGTCGTAGTGCTTCTTTTCGGCGACGTTCGCGGTGAGCGCGGAGTGCGGGCCGGCGGGGAAGTCCGTTTCGAAGCTGGTGAAGGGCGCGTCGGGGACGTTCTGGAAGGTGGCGGTGGTGACGCCTTTCTTGATGTCGGTCCTGCCGTCGAGGATGATTTCGAGGCCTTCGCCCTTCAACACGAACTCGAGGTCGGGGAACGCGGCGTTGCCGTGCGAGACCAGGTAGGCGGGTCCACTGAGCGGGTTCTTGAAGATCGGCGTGCGGATCGTCGCCGAGCCGACCAGCGAGCCTTCGTCGCAGGACGCCGGGTTGGCTTCGAACACCTTGGCCAGACACGCTTTCTGGATCGTGGTCAGGCGCGAGGGCAGCTGCTTGGGCAGCGTGACGGTCGTTTTGGCGATGTTGGCCTGACCGAGCCCGGCGGAGGTGACCTTGACGGCGAAGCTGGCGCCGTCGGCTTTGCTGGCCTGGCCCTTGACCGAGGTCGTGAACGCCGGCTTGAACGGCAGCGCGGAACAGTTGCTGACGCCGAACGGGTAGGACACCGGGTCGGCCGCCCCTTCCGAGCCGTCGAGCGTGCCGGTGACGGCCATCGCGGCGCAGTTGGTCGGGGTGAACGTGAATTCGGGCCGGTCGGTGACGACTTCCAGCGCTTTCAGCTGCACGGGGACGCCGTCGAGCCTGGTCGGGATCGTGCCGGGAGAGGCGGTGATCGTGGCGACGGCGGTGTAGGGGTTGACGGTGATCTTCGAGCGGACGTTGACGTAGCCGAGGTCGAACGGGCCGACGGCCGCATGCGTGCGCACGAGCACCCCGAACGGCGCGCCGTCGTAGCCGGCCGTGAGGAACACCTGACCGGTGAGCGTGACCGGTTCGGAGCCGACGCCGGCGGAGACGGTCGCGTGGCCGAGCAGGCTTTCGGGCCCGCACGACCATTCCCCGCCGGCGGCGGGTTCGGGGCAGGGAGCGGCGTGAGCGAGCTCGGCCGCGTCCCCCGGGGGGAGCTGGATGCTGAGCCCCGACAGCTCCTGCTGGCCGTCGGGACGGCCCAGCTGGACGACGAGCGGGCTGAAGGCGCCGGCCTGCGGGCTGGCGGACCCGGCTCTAAAAGAAGGCGAGAACGGCAGCGGGCTCGGCGGGCAGGCGCCGCCGCCCGGGCCGGAGGAGATCGTGAGACCCGCCGCCGGGTGCGCCGCGGCGTTCCCCGACCACGGCGTGAAAGTGCTCTGCGCCCGGTAGGAGCCGCACAGCGCCGGCGTCGACAGCGAGGCGCGCTGGCTGCCGAAGATGTGCAGCTTCAGTTCGCTGAACGGCAGCTGCGGGGTGTTCTTGAACGTGGTGGTGATCTGCCCGCTGCCTTCGTTGACCGTGACTTCGCCGGCGAGCTTGACGAGGATGCCGTCCTTGGGGTCTTCGGCAACCAGGTACAGCGCGAGCGGAGAGTGGAACGGGTTGGTGTTCTGCGCCGCCAGGTACAGCGACCCGGTCACTTCGTTTTCCAACAGCGGCGTCTTGATGTTGACGGTGCCGACCTTCGCGGCGTCCGGACAGTCGGGCGGCCCCGGAGAGAACTTTTCATTGTCGGTCTGGCGTTCTTCTTCCGCGCCCGTGAATGCCCCTTCGCCCGCGGGCGGCGAGAAGTCAAACGCCGAACAGGCCTCGAGCGCGTTCGCCGCCGACGGGTTGAGCTCGATCCCTTCCGGAAGCGCGACCGTCGTTTCTTTCAGCGCCGATTCCGCCAGCCCGCTGCCGGCCGTCAGGCCTTCCTGGGGCATCTTGACGGTCGCGTCCAGGCCGGACGGGGTGCTGGCGGTCTGCGCTTCCGGCGCCAGGGTGAGCTGGGGGTTGAATTCGAGCAGCGAGCAGCCGGTCAGGAGAGTCGGGAATTCGTATTCGGTGTTTCCGGTCAGCTGCTCCGCAGGCTGCTCGTCCCCGGCCGCCCACGATTCGCCGCTGACGCTCGTCTTCAGTGATTGCGAGCACGAGGTAGGCAGGTCCAGGAAGCCCTTAGGCGCGGATTCGGCTTGGCACGGTTCGGTTGCTTCTGCTTCCAGGCAGTCGTGCCAGCCGCGAGACGCGTCGTGGCGCGAGTCGCCGGGCACGCCCCACAGCGTGACTTCGCTGGAGAGCACCGACACCACTTGGGAGATGTCTTCGACGCTGACTTCGACACCATAGCCACCGCCACTTGGCACCGCCGTCTTCAGGATGATCGGCGCGGTTTCGACGATGAAGCCGAAGCGCGCGGGTTCGCCCGGTGCGGGTTCGAGATTGTAAACCGGAGCAGATTTGATGAGGAACGGAGCAGGGAAATCAACGGCCACGAGAGCGTTCGCCACGCCCACCGCCGTGTCGGCAGGACATCGATTAGTCCCCAGCGCCACCACCAGTTCGAACTGTTCGCCGGAGCACCGCGGTATCGCGCTCGGATTACCGATCAGACCGGGCGGCAACTTGAAGTGCAGGCTGCGCGGAGGTCTCGGCGCCCACGGCCAAGCACCACCGGGTTCTCCTTTTTTATGACCTGGGCCTAGGACGTTCGGATTTTCGGTAGGTTCGAGCCGCTGGTTGAGGTCGAGCAGCGTCGTCAGCTGGAAGGGATGCGAGCCGGCCTGGGTGTCGGGCAGGCCGCCTTCGGTTTCCGGCGTGATTTCATAGCCTTCGACGCCGAATGGGGTCTTTTCGCCTTCCAGCTTCTCAAGCGGCAGTGGCTTTCTCAGCGGTGGTGGCGAGGGTATCCCGCCGCCTCTGATCTTTACGACGTTTTCTAGCGGCTCATTCGGGTCGGGATCTTCCATCTCCACGACGATCACCAGCGGCGTTTCGATCGTGCTCGCAAGCCTGTATGGTTTAACGTTCCTGGAGTTATAGGTGCACGTGACCGTTTGCCCGTCGATCGGGCAGACATTGAATTCCGATGTGCGTACCGGCTTGATGCCCGCTGGCAGTTCGTCGGTGAGGACGACCGGTTCGGCCTTGGTGTTCACTTCGCCGTAGCCGCGGTTGGTCGCCGTGACAACGATATCGGCTTCGCCGGTGTGTGGCAGCAGCGTCGGCGCGGAGGTCGAGCTCAGGTGCCACCACGCTGAGGACGCGGCGAACGCCGGGCTCGCCCCGGCCAGGACAGCCAGCGTGCCCGCGCTGACGGCCATGCATAGTGCCACCCTGCGCGCGTGACCCGCAAATCGCGGCGATGACCTCATCGCGTCGCCTTTCCGGAGCCCCCGCTACGCGCGCCGCTCTTTGCCACCTGCTTGCGAGCGGTGTGCTTGGGCTTGTGAGCCTCATAAAGCTTACGTGCCCGTCTTTCACAAGCGGCACGCGCGCCCTTGCGCTTGTCCTTCTTGCAGGCCTTTAGCGCTTTGGCGAGCTCCTGTGCGCGCGTGAGCGGCTTAGGCTTCGCGCTGGTTTTGCTCGGAAGCACCGCGTGCTGAGCGACGAGGTTGCCCTGTCCGGATGGAGTGGCGCTGCCGGGGGACGACCCGGAGGGCGGCGAGTAAGAGAACGGCCGGCAGGATTCGGTGGCTTCGCACGGCGGCGATGGAGAGCCGGTTTCCGGCGGTGTACAGCGTTCTTCGCCGATGCATTCGTGCGCGTCATAGAGGCTGAGCGTCGTTTCGGTGTCCTGCGGCACGAGCTTTGCGCCAGATACGAAGAACACGTCGCCGCCGCCTTCTTGGAGCGCTTCTCCGTGCGGGCCTTCACCGCCGGATTCGCTCGCATCGAGGAACGCCGCTTCGCCGGTCGCGGTGCCCGAGGAGATCAGCCCGATGCACCCTTCGACGCTTTCGCTGTACGTGGCGCTGTGAGTGGTGCACTCGTGCTTGCCGCGTGGGACTTCCGTGGGCTCGTACTCGTAGACGTCCTCCCTGCCGTTGGTGGCCGCCGGCACGAGATCGGCAGGGCTGTTGAAGTACAGGCGGCCGAAGTTCGAGAGGTAGCGCGACTGGTGCAGGGTCGAGGGGGGCTCGTGGTCGCTCAGCCGGGTCCAGCCCGGGATGCTTCCCGCCAGCCAGCTTCCGTTCCACGCTCCCCCTCGATCGACGAGCGGGTATTCCTGTCCCGCTGCGTTTCTTTCGGCGGACGGGTCGAGGATGCCGTGGGGTTGCGCGCCGGACGGATCGCACGAGGCGCACACGAGCCTGCCCGGCTCGTCGGCTTCTTCTTCGACGGCGCTGGGAGCGGCGTACTCGTAGACCTCCTCGTCGTGCGCGCCGCCCGCCTGCGGATCGCCATCGACGTTATCGTAGCCGGTCAGTTCCCGTTCGGACATGAACGCCACGTAACGGCCGTTTGGCGAGACGCGCGACGTGACGTCGGCGAGTTCGTAGCTTTGTTTCCCTTCGGCACCGTTCCGCCGTTCCCAGTCCGGTGAGTCGCCTGCCGCCACGGCGGCGATGAACCGCGGTTCCGCCCAGCGCTTTGTCGTGGCGTCGTAATGGTCCATGTAGATGTTGCACGTCGCTTCCGGGAAACCTTCTGGGCGGCATAGTCCCGGTTTCGCCGTTTCGCCCTCGCCGTTCGGCACTTCGCTGAGTACCCCGTCAGCGACGAAGTAGACGTACGCGCCGTCTTCACTTGCGCCGAGCGGCACACCGCGTACGTCTGCACTTTCGACTTCATGCGCCGGTGTTTCATGTTTCGGCGTGAGGTCGGTCAGCTTGCATTCGAGCCTGTCTTCGCCGTTTTCGACTATTTCGCAGGCGTAAAGGTCGGAGGTTTCCCCACCGCCGGAGTTCGACGACAGGGGTTTCTTGTCGGTGAAGAACACGCGCGACCCTTCCGAGTTGGCCGTCTGGAATTCCGCCATGCCCGCATTCGTTTCTTCTCCGGGTTCTTCGGTGGGCACGGCTTTGTCGAGCCGGATCGTTTCTTCGCGCACAGGGTCTTCGCTCGGTGTCCTGGTAGCGCGCATGTAGAGGTGGCCGTTACTGCTCCAAAAGACCCGAGAGCCGTCGTTTGAGATCGCGTGGTCGACGTTGATACTCTGATTGCCGATCTGCGCGCCGGTGACCGGTTCGGCGGTCGGGCAGGGTTGGCTTTTGCAGGGCGGTACGGTCACGGGCTTTAGAGTGCCTTCGCCCGATTCGCCTTCGCTCCACTGGTACATGCCCTCCTTCGCGCCAGCGATGCCCGCACCGAGGTCGACGATGGCACTGCTCAGGTCGGGGTTTGGGTCGGTGAAGGATTCCACCAGAGCATCTTCACCCCCGATTTCCGCGCCTGTCAGGACATCTGCGTCCGTGAGCAGCGCCAAGTAGCCAGGATTCGGCACGTTTTCTTGCTTTTTTGCGGCCATTTCTTCCATCTTCCTGCCATTCGCTGCCGCTTTGTCATAGATCCTGGTCTCCGCTTCTCCGCTCGGCGTCACCGGCTTGTCGGCGCGCACGTAGACCGTTCTTTCCTGCCCCTTTTCTTCTTCACGCTTGGTGACCGGCGGCGAGAGCGGCGGTTCGGCCAGCCTGCCGATGCTTTCGTGTTCTTGGCCCAGTTGCTCTGGCCGGAACGGGATCACGAGCGACAGCGACAGGTCTTCGGAGAAGAACTGGTACTCGGACGCCAGATGAACGCCGGGGCTGGTTCCGTTGGCGTTCGGGGTGACGATGTCCTGCGAGGACCACCCATCCGAACCGCGGGTCGCGAGCATCTGCGCGCCTTCGTAGCTGCGGGAGCCTTCGGTTTCGCCCACCGGCAGAGTGAGCATATACGTGATCGCAGCCCCGTCCGGCGCCGCCTCTATGAGTCCGTCGTGCGGAGTTTCTTCGTTGATCGACTCCACGGCCCCGCCATTCTTTCCCGCCGGAGAGACCATTTCCCAAATCCGCCCGTCGGCCTCGTCTGCTGGAGTCGTCGATGGCGATGTTCTGAAACTGCCTTCCCGTTCACCAACGCCGTAACGGTTCCTGGCGATGACACGGTAGTGGTACACCGTGCCCGGTTGCAATGGCGCGGACGTGCCCGCCTGCAGGTATGCGCTGACGTCTTTATCGCCCCATGACTTGACTATCGCTTCTTCGCCCTGCGGCGTTTCCACGCACGACGAACGCCTGCATTCTTCACTCGCCACCGGCACCGCGCCGGGCGCATACCGGAAGGTGTAGTGGGTTTCGGCGCCGCCCGGATCGACCTGCGCTTCGAGCTCGGCGGATTCGCCGGTCACATCGTCGGCGCCAGTGCCGTCCACGCTTGGCGCCCGTGGTTCTTCGAGCGTAAAGACGTTGACGCTGTCCTTGGCCGCATCCGTGGCGTAAACGGTGCCGGTCGCGGGGTCGACCGCGACGCCTGCGCCTTCTTCCATACCCGCCGTGGCGCTGAAACGCTGGATCAGCCCACCGCTGGGAGCGAACTGCGCGACGCTCGAAGACTTCGTGCCTTCCTCCGTCTTGACGTTGGTGATGTAG
The DNA here is from genome assembly GCA_963713895.1 of uncultured Solirubrobacterales bacterium. Lineage (GTDB taxonomy): Bacteria > Actinomycetota > Thermoleophilia > Solirubrobacterales > Solirubrobacteraceae > Palsa-744. The sequence goes on from OY970210.1 coordinate 1,818,301, forward strand.
ACGTCGTTTTCTTCGTCAACTTCGTTTGCGGCAACATCCAGCTGGTTCGTCGCGACGCCCGTGGTTTGTTCGAAGTCGAGCGCTTCCAGCGGATGTTCGCCGTCGCCAAGTTCTTCCAGTTGTTCTTCGCCGGCTTCATTCTTGATGACTTCCCACGCCGAAATCACACTCACCAGACCGGTCGGACCGGCGAGCTGATGGCCGATGTAGAAGTGGTTGCGTGCGTCCTCAGCCAGCAGGCCCAGCGTTGCTTCCCCTTCGAGCGTGGGTACCAGCGGTTTGTGGCTTTCGGCAGGTTCACCTACTCCACTCAGGCTTGTATCGCCCAGCGGGAAGAGTTCTTCGGTCTCGTCGAGCCAGACCGTTCCATCCGGGCCCAGCGTGATGCCCTGGGCGTCTTCGCCGCCGTTTTCCAGTTCCGCGCTGCAATACGCGCGCTTAGCGCTCTTGGTGCATCCACCTTCGTAATCAAACGTATGCTTTTCGGTACGTTCGAGCTTTTCGCCGTCAGGACTCAACTTTACGATCGTCGCGTATTCCGAGTATGCGTGTTCACCCGTTCCTTCTTCGCTTTTGATGAGCTCCTTTTCTTCCGTTTTCGACGCGGTTTCCTTCAACACATAGATGTCGCCAGCAGACGGATCCTTGCTGCATTCCACAGTGCAGTTGTCGATAGCGATACCAAACGCATAAGCGTTGAACTGGTATTCGCCGCGGCCAGCGATGCCCGACTGGCAGGCTTCACTGGCGAAGCACCGTTCGTATTCAGTGCCTGCACCGCCGCTTTTCACACCCCAGCCCCAAGCTGAGACAAACTTGTAGCCAGCAATTTTCCCGCCGCTCACTTCCGGTGCGTACTGCACGATGCGGTTGTTGCCGCGATCGAGCACATAAACATCCCCTGTGCTCGCACTGACGGCGACGTCGCCAGGCCTGGAGAGCGTCTTGCCGGCTTCGCCGCTCGAGCCGAAGGGCAGCTTGAATTCATGCCCGCGCTGGGAGAGGGCCAGCGCCGGTGCACTCCCCCACAGCATCAGCCCAATCAACGAAACCGCAAGCGCCAAGCCCACCACCTGCAGGCGAGATGTCGCCGACAAGCGTCGCCAAGTCGCCTCTGTATACAACGTGTCTGTCATCGTCCTCGCTCGGCTTCCCTACCCGGTCGCCATCAAACTCGATAGACGAGACCCGAGCCGGCCATCCAGCCAACCCCAGCCTCGTCTCAGCCCAAGCGGGTCGGATGTTTTCACGCCGGCGGACCCGCGAAGTGGTGCCCGCCGGCTGAAAACACCGATCCCGCTACGCTTTGAGCATCAATTCTTCACCTTTATTAACAACAGTGGTCACCTGCGCGGCTTCCGCAGTGCCTCCTTCTTCCAACGGGTTTTCGCAGGAATTCAAGCAGAAGTGCGGAACGAGCACGTCTTCCGGGCCTCCTTCGAAGTGCTTCCATTCCTGCACAGCGGTCTCCACCTGTCTAAAGATGAACGACGCCGTTTTGGTGAACTTGTTCACTGGCGTGACTTCGCCGATGACCGAACCCGTCACCGCGAAGTTGTCGAATTCGCTCGAATTCCCGCACTTGAACGTCGCCAGCACTTCGCCATTTTCGGCGCTGATGTCCGCGCCCACCTTCGGAGTTTTCGTTCCTTTACCTTCGAGGTAGCCGACTTCGCCCTTCAACGGATTGGTCACGAGCGTGCCCACCGTTGTCCCGTTCTGGCATTTTTTCGAGTTATACTCGCACCCTTTGAACGTGACCACGATTTTGCCCGCCGTTTTCGGGCTCGTAAATTTGCCCGTGTCGGCGCTGCTCGTGCACGAGACGCCGCCGTTGTGGATTTCGAGGAAGGCGCCCTTACCCTTGCCTTTGAAGGGTTTGGCTTTGCCGATGCCTTCCTTGATTTCGAAGCCGCCGCCTTCTTTTTCGACTTTGCAGCCTTTCGAGTATTTACCGTGTCCTGCTTTTTCTTTATGGCATTCGTAGAGCGCCGGTTCCGAAGCAGCGGCGCTCGCGGCGAACACCGTAGCGACCGCCGTGATCGCCAGCAGACAAACACCTATCACTCCAAGTTTCTTCATCTCTCCCTTTCCACTCGTGGTAGATCCTCGTGCCTCCGATGGAGACCTTGTCCCTCAGCGATCTGCGACCCAGGTCTTGGCCCCACAGCCCACACGTCCCGGCCTGCGCCCGGCCGCATCCCGCTGTCGCGGCCTGCACGAGGAGCGACAGAGCGCACCTTACAGCCCGGCGTCGCGAGGCGACTCCATTGCCCAGCAAGGTCCCGCTGATCCGACCGGTACATCTCTCTCCCTCAAACAAGGCGAACGCCAGCCGCGCTGAGCCCTCGTACCAGATGCTGATCGCGTAAGTGTATGCCGAATGTCGCCACTTGTCAAGATTCAGCGCACGCTCGTATCAGCAAATAATAGACCCTGCGTTCCTTATGGTCACTACGCCAGTGAACTGTCCGTACCCAATCACATCTCAGCACGCCCGGGTGGCATACTTCCCTTAGCGTGGGGACGCTGCCTCAACGCGGCGCGGGACGCCTCGCACACGGCCTGGAAGCAGCCAACCCGCGCCACGTCGAGGTCACGACGAAGCCCAACCGGCGCCTCGCCGCGGCCAACCGCCCGTCTGTCAGTCATCGCGCCACGCGGGCTCGCTCAACAAGCCCCGCCTACGGGCACACCCAAAAAGCCAGCCATTGACCAAACTGACCTAATAACGACACTTTAATCGACACTTCACCTGAATACGCCCAGTTCGTACCATCGGCGTTTAGTTTCGTGATCGTATCTTTTTTCGCTGTCCCACTACCCGTGTCTAACCAATAGCTGCTTATCGCCGCTTTCGGGAACGTCAACGTGCCTAATAATAACCGTAAGGTCGCGAATAAGTTTGCGCCGATCACTTCGCCCCTCACCGGCAAGAGGCCAGTTATCGGACACGTGTGACCGGTTAACGCGTTTAATAACAGTTCCACGAAATTGCCGCTTGCGGGTCTGACCACCGTACCCGTGATCGCAGCTTCTAAGTTCTTCGCCGCTTCTTCGGTCAGATACACGAGTTCTGATGTGAGCGCTTTGGTTTCTATAATCCCGGATGTGTTCGTTTGACCCGCCGAGAACGGGTCACAGCCAGCGCTGTTCGGCAGCGAGCATTCCGAATAGACGAGCTTCTCGCTGTCCTTACCCGGATCGCCTCCTTCGAGATACCCATGCGCATGCACTAATTTGCACGAGATAGTTTCCGCAGCGGTCCCAGTCGTGAGCGTCTGTGCTCCCACCTGTAAGGCTAACACTAACAACGATTCCCCGCTCTGCAGTAACAGTTCCTTATAGCCTTCGTTCGCAGTTGTTCCACAATGAGCATCCAACGTACCGCCCGATAACTTATGACAATAGCCCCATAACGGACCGAGCGCCGCCGACGCACTGCCGACCAAAGCAAAGCAGCCGATCAGCGCCGCGATACCACTCACCACCAACATCTTTACAACTCTCATGTCATTTCGCTCCTAATAGAAGACTCAGCCAACGGCACCCCACGCACACCGGCCCACGACGCCACCAGCCACACCATCCGGTCACCCTCATGCATCACGAGACCGAACCGCGACAACACAAGCACACCCCGCCGCCCAGCGTCAAGCCAACGCCCCCGCATGTTTTCCACTCGCCGCCACGAACGCGCACACCGTTACGCCCGCCCTCTCCCGCGCCCTCACAGACACCTCCCGTACGCGCACACGACAAAGGGCCCGTCCCCCGGCGCCTCTACCGCGCGGGGAACGAGCCCCTTCGTCAACCCCTCGATGAGCCGCACCGACGGGCAGGGGCGCCAGCGCCCGCCACCCTCCTCGGCACCGTATCTTCACCTATTATGGCGTGGCTTTCAACTCCAGCTCGCCTCGGACCACTACACCGTGAGGCTCCGCCAGGGAAGAGACGCCTTCTGTTTCGGGGAACAGCATCGTCGTTTCGAACCCGATCGGTTCCCACCTTACCGCTTCGACGAGCGCTTCGAGCGGCTTCGCGCGACGCCCTTCAAACGACGTCGGCTGGCCCACGCCGCCGGACTGCCTCATCGTCAGCGTGTGCGACGCCGACATCGTGTTCACCGGATCGACCTGCATCGCCAGCTCTTCACCCGACCTTCGACCCCCGATCACCATCGCCAGTACCGCACCCGCTTCACACTTCAGCTCCTGAAAGAACCGTTGCTTCGCAGGATTCGTCTTCCACACATAACCCACCACCGGTCCAGACGCCCGCCTACCTTCAAAATACGTCAACGTCCCATTCCACGTTTCACCCGTACCGAAATAGAAATTTTGGTACTCGTCGGTGGTCGTTATTTGTCCCGGCAAGCCGCTATCAGTCGTGAAACACGGCGACCCTGCCGACTGGCATCCTTCAAATGAGAGACGAGGCGCCCCGAGCGTCGTGTGCGGACCCGTGATCTCCACTTCTGAGCTTTCCGACAGCGCCTGGCAGGTGATCGTGTCGCCGTTCGCGAGCGTGATAGTCGTCGATGACACCGGCTGCTCTTCAGCCGGGATACGATCCTGGAGGGTGGCTTCGCCTGTCCCCAGTTCAGGAGACACTTCGTGCGGATACCATTCATAGGCGCCGGGGTAGCTGCCGTAGACCTTCTTCACGGGCTGTATGCAGCCCGGATCGGCGTACCTGCCACCCTTACCGCTTTCCGTCCGCACACACTGGCCCCACGCCGGCAGCTGTTCACGAGCCCACGCCGTTGACACGCCAAACGCGAACACCGCCACCATTACGCCCGCCGCCAACATCAATGTCCTTACATGACGCACTTGTATCCTCACTCCTTGTCCTCTCTCGGATGAAAGCGCCCAACACGCGCGAGCCACGTCATGCACGTCCCGCCTGCCAAGCCCCCTCCATTCAACACACTCCCTCCCGGATCGAACCACATCACCACCCCCCTGTCAAGAGTCTTGCCCATAGTAAACAAGCACATTTATTATTCTCTCTCACATCCACGGTGCCACCACCCCCACCGCCACCGCCACACAAAAGGGCCACGACGAAGCGCCCAACACACGCGCACCTCGCCGCGGCCCACCACCGCCCACTCTATCAATCATCCCACGAAGCAGGCCAGCTCACAACAAGCCCAACCTACGGACACACCCAAAAAGCCAGCCATTGACCAAACTGACCTAATAACGACACTTTAATCGACACTTCACCTAAATACGTCGCCTGTAGACCATCAAGTTCGAGCTTTACGGCATCTTTTTTCGCTGTCCCACTACCCGTGTCTAACCAATAGCCGGCTAGCGCTTTTTTCGGGAACGTCAACGTACCTAATAATAACCTTGACGTCGCGAATAAGTTTTCGCCGATCACTTCCCCCTTCACCGGCAAGGGACCGCCACTTACCGGACACGTGTGGCCGGTTAACGCGTTTAATAACAGTTCCACGAAGTTGCCACTTGCGGGTTTGAACAGCGTACCCGTGATCGCAGCTTCTAAGTTCTTTGCCGCTTCTTCGGTCAGATACACCAGTTCCGATATGAGCGCTTTGGTTTCTATAATCCCGGATGTGCTCGTTTGACCCTCCGAGAACGGGTCACAGCCAGCGCTGTTCGGCAGCGAGCATTCCGAATAGACGAGCTTCTCGCTGTCCTTACCCGGATCGCCTCCTTCGAGATACCCATGCGCATGCACTAATTTGCATGAGATAGTTTCCGCCGCGGTCCCAGTCGTGAGCGTCTGTGCTCCCACCTGTAAGGCTAACACTAACAGCGATTCACCACTCTGCAGTAACAGTTCCTTATAGCCTTCGTTCGCAGTTGTTCCACAATGAGCATCCAACGTACCGCCCGATAACTTATGACAGTAACCCCATAACGGACCGAGCGCCGCCGACGCGCTGCCGACCAAAGCAAAGCAGCCGATCAGCGCCGCGACACCACTCACCACCAACATCTTCACAACTCTCATGTCATTTCGCTCCTGATAGAAGAACCAGCCAACGGCGCCCCACGCACACCGGCCCAAAACACCGCCAGCCCACCATCCGGCCAAACACCACCAGACCGGACCACCCACCCAAGCACGACCCCCGACCCCACGTCAAGCAAACCACCCAAATGTTTTCCACTCGCCGCCACCTCGAGGCGCAAAACGACCATTGAGGATGTGACGAGGATCGGAAGTTGGAGACATCGACGCGCTGCTCGCTCGATGTTTTTGCGCGAGCGCGCACCCCGCCTCGCGACGCTGCAAGTAACCGTTTCGGCCCGTCCCTCGCGGGAACGCGCTGCACGCGCCCGTCGTGCTGCCGCCGTCCGGCGCGAACGCCGAGACACACGCGGTTGCCCCTGGCGCGCAATCGCGCTATCAGGTACAACGCGCTCGGCTTTGCTGACCGGCCGTACGTTTATCGCCGCCCATGCCCGCGCGCACCCGAATCTTGCGACCCGCCCTCCTGACGTTTGCCGCCGGTGGCGCGATCGTCGCGGCCGCGGCGGCGCTCGCGCTGACAAACGCCCCGCCGCGGCTGGTGCGCGTCGGTGTGCCCGGCGTCAAAGCCATCAACGGCAGCGGCGCGGCCTTCATCGGCGCGGAGCTCGGCGCCTACGCCGCGCTGCTGATCCTGGCCGCGCGCGACGCACGCACGCGCGGGGCGCCGCGCCGGTCGCGCCCGCGATCGCGATCGGGCTCGCCCCGGTGCTCATCAACGGCCTGCACAACCTGCTCGCCGGCCAGCGGACCTTCGGCGCCGTCTCGAGCACCGGCGGCGCGCTCACGCTCAGCTCACTATGGAACGAGCTCAGCTACATCTGGCAGCTGCACCTCCCCCGCCTGCCCGACATGACCCACTACTTCGCCGGCCTCAGCACCTGGCGCGAAGTCTGGTTCGACCGCTCCGTCGGCTTCTACGGCTGGATGGACACGATGTTCCCCGGCTGGGTCGACAACATCGCGCTCGCGCTCGCGACCCCCGTCGCGCTGCTATGCGCCCGCGAGCTCGTACGCCGCCGCCACCAGCTGCGCGCCCGCCTACCGTGGGTTGCGTTGCGTAGACCGATGCTGTCCCACCACGCGGCACGCATGGCGCTCTGAGACCGCGAACACTCCTGCAGAACACAGACTGCTCTGCGACGGCGCTCCGGGGTCAGAATTTCCCCTCAGCCAACTCCTTGAGCATGTGGATGTCCAACGCCTGCTCAGCGACGAGCTTCTTCAACCGCTGGTTCTCCGTCTCGAGCTGCTTCAAGCGCTTGGCCTCCTCCGCCTTCATCCCGCCGTACTGCGCCCGCCAGCGATTGAACGTCGCCTCGGAGACTTCCAGCTGGCGCAGCACCTCGACGAGATCCTGCCCCTCATTCAGAAGGCGTTCGCCCTCCCTGATCTTCCCGACAGCCTGCTCCGGCGTGTGCCTGCGTCGCTTCATGATCGTGTCCATCCTTTCATCCCATCACGGGAAACACGACCACGCCTCCAAACTGGATCACTTCACAGGGACCCGATCACCTTAACGCGGTGCGCGACGCCTCGCACGCGGCCCGGAAGCAGCCCAACCCGCGCCACGTCGAGGCCGCGGCGAAGCCCAACCGGCACCTCGCCGCGGCCCACCGACCGCCCACCTCTATTAATCATCCCACGAAGCGGACCAGCTCACAACAAGCCCAACCTACGGACACACCCAAAAAGTCAGCCATTGACCAAACTGACCTAATAACGACACTTTAATGGACATTTCACCTGAATACGCGTAAGCAAAGCCATCAGCATTGAGGTGCGTGATCGTATCTTTTTTCGTTGTCCCACTACCCGTGTCTAACCAATAGCTGCCTATCGCCGTTGTCGGGAACGTCAACGTGCCTAATAATAACCTTGACGTCGCGAATAAGTTTTCGCCGATCACTTCGCCTTTTATCGCCAGGAGGCCACTTAGCGGACACGTGTGGCCGGTTAACGCGTTTAATAACAGTTCCACGAAGCTGCCGCTTGCGGGTCTGAACACCGTACCCGTGATCGCAGCTTCTAATTTTTCGGCCGCTTTTTCGGTCAGATACACCAGTTCTGATGTGAGCGCTTTGGTTTCTATTATCCCGGACGTGCTCGTTTGACTCGCCGAGAACGGGTCACAGCCAGCGCTGTTCGGCAGCGAGCATTCCGAATAGACGAGCTTCTCGTGGTCCGTACCCGGATCGCCTCCTTCGAGATACCCATGCCCATGCACTAATTTGCATGAGATAGTTTCCGCAGCGGTCCCGGTCGTGAGCGTCTGTGCTCCCACCTCTAAAGCTAACACTAACAGCGATTCCCCGCTCTGCAGTAACAGTTCCTTATAGCCTTCGTTCGCAGTTGCTCCACAATGAGCATCCAACGTACCGCCCGATAACTTATGACAATAACCCCATAACGGACCGAGCGCCGCCGACGCACTGCCGACCAAAGCAAAGCAGCCGATCAGCGCAGCGACACCACTCACCACCAACATCTTCACAACTCTCATGTCATTTCGCTCCTGATAGAAGAACCAGCCAACGACACCCCACGCACACCGGCCCAAAACGCCACCAGCCACACCATCCGGTCACCCTCATGCATCACGAGACCGAACCGCGACAACACAAGCACACCCCGCCGCCCACCGTCAAGCCAACGCCCCCGAATGTTTTCCACTCGCCGCCACACGAACACGCGCACCGTTCATGCCCGCCCTCACGCGCCCTCACAGACGGGCCCGTACGCCTACACGAAAAAGGCCCGCCCCTCGCGCCTCTACCGCGCGGGAACGAGCCCCTTTCGTCAACCCCTATGAGTGTTGTACCGGCGGGCAGGGGCGCGAGCACCCGTGCCGCCCTCGGCGCCGTATCTCTCTACCTATGGTGTGGCTTTCAACTCCAACTCGCCTTCGACCACGACATTTTCCGGCTCCGCTCGAGAGTAGACGCCTTCTGTTTCGGGGAACAGCATGGTGGTTTCGAACCCGATCGGTTCCCACCTTACCGCTTCGACGAGCGCTTCGAGCGGCTTCGCGCGACGTCCTTCAAACGAGGTCGGCTGGCCCACGCCGCCGGACTGCCTCATCGTCAGCGTGTGCGACGCCGACATCGTGTTCACCGGATCGACCTGCATCGCCAGCTCTTCACCCGACCTTCGACCCCCGATCACCATCGCCAGTACCGGACCCGCTTCACACTTCAGCTCCTGAAAGAACCTTTGCTTTACAGGATTCGTCTTCCACACATAACCCACCACCGGTCCAGACGCCCGCCTACCTTCAAAATACGTCAACGTCCCATTCCACGTTTCACCCGTACCATGATAGAAATTTTCGTACTCGTCTTTGGTCGTCACTTGTCCCGGCAAGCCGCTGTCGGTCGTGAAACACGGCGACCCTGCCGACTGGCATTCTTGAAATGCGAGAATAGGCGCCCCGAGCGTCGTGTGCGGACCCGTGATCTCGACTTCCGTGTTTTGCGATAGCGCCTGGCAGGTGATCGTGTCGCCGTTCGCGAGCGTGATCGTCATCGATGACACCGGCTGCTCTTCAGCCGGGATACGATCCTGGAGGGTGGCTTCGCCCGTCCCCAGTTCAGGAGACAGTTCATGCGGATACCATTCATAGGCGCCGGGGTAGCTGTCGTAGATCTTCTTCACGGGCTGTATGCAACCCGGATCGGCGTACCTGCCGCCCGTACCGCTTTCCGTCCGCACGCACTGGCCCCACGCCGGCAGCTGTTCACGACCCCACGCCGTCAACACGCCGAACGCGAACACCGCCACCATTACGCTCGCCGCCAACATCAATGTCCTTACATGACGCACTTATCTCTCACTCCTTGTCCTCTCTCGGATGATAGCGCCCAACACGCGCGAGCAACCGCATGCACGTCCCGCCTGCCAAGCCTCTCTATTCAACACACGTCCTCGCGGATCGAACCATATCGCCCCCCCCCTGTCAAGAGCCTTGCCCATAGTAAACAAGCACATTTATTATTCTCTCTCGCATCCAGGGTCCATCCACCGCCCCGCCATACAAAAGGGCCGCGACGAAGCCAACAACGCGCACCTCGCCGCGGCCCACCGCCGCCCACCTCTATCAATCATCCCACGAAGCGGACCAGCTCAACAAACCTAACCTACGGACACACCCAAAAAGCCAGCCATTGACCAAACTGACCTAATAACGACACTTTAATGGACACTTCACCTGAATACGTCGCGTTCGTACCATCAAGGGTGATTTGCGAGATCGTATCTTTTTTCGGTGTTCCACCTGTGTCTAACCAATAGCTGGTCTTCGCCGTTGTCGGGAACGTCAACGTTCCTAATAATAACCTTGACGTCGCGAATAAGTTTTCGCCGATCACTTCGCCTTTCACCGGCAGGAGGCCACTCACCGGACACGTGTGGCCGGTTAACGCGTTTAATAACAGTTCCACGAACTTGCCGCCGCTGGTTGCGGGTTTGAACAGTGTACCCGTGATCGCGGCTTCTAAGTTTTTTGCCGCTTTTTCGGTCAGATACACCAGTTCTGATGTGAGCGCGTTTGTTTCTATTATCCCGGACGTGCTCGTTTGACCCTGCGAGTACGGGTCACAGCCAGTGCTGTTCGGCAGCGAGCATTCCGAATAGACGAGTTTCTCGTGGTCCGTACCCGGATCGCCTCCTTCGAGATACCCATGCGCATGCACTAATTTGCATGAGATAGTTTCCGCAGCGGTCCCAGTCGTGAGCGTCTGTGCTGTTCCCAGCTGTAAGGCTAACACTAACAACGATTCCCCGCTCTGCAGTAACAGTTCCTTATAGCCTTCATTCGGACTTGCTCCACAGTCAGCGTTCAGCGAGCCGCCCGATAACTGATGACAATAGCCCCATAACGGGCCGAGCTGCGCCGACGCGCTGCCGACCAAAGCAAAGCAGCCGATCAGCGCAGCGACACCACTCACCACCAACATCTTCACAACTCTCATGTCATTTCGCTCCTGATAGAAGACTCAGCCAACGGCACCCCACGCACACCGGCCCACGACGCCGCCAGCCCACCATCCGGCCAAACACCACCAGACCGGACCGCCCCACCCAAGCACGATCCCCAACCCCACGTCAAGCAAACCACCCAAATGTTTTCGACTCGCCGCCACCCTCGAGGCCCAAAGTGACCTTTGAGGATGTGGCGAGGATCGGAAGTTGGAGACATCGACGTGCTGCTCGCTCGATGTTTTTGCGCGAGCGCGCAACCCACCTGGTGACACTGCGAGTCCCGTTCCCGCCCCATCCCTCGCGGAAAGGCGCTGCACGCGCGCGTCGTGCTGCTGCCGTCCGGCGCGAGCGCCGGCACACGCGCGGTTGCCCCTGGCGCGCGATCGCGCTATCAGATGCGACGCGCCCGGCTTTGCTGACCCGCCGCGCGTTATCGCTGCCCATGCCCGCGCGCACCCGAATCTCGCGACCCGCCCTCCTCACGTTCGCCGCCGGCGGCGCGATCGTCGCGGCCGCGGCGGCGCTCGCGCTGACGAACGCCCCGCCGCGGCTGGTGCGCGTCGGTGTCCCCGGTGTCAAAGCCATCAACGGCAGCGGCGCGGCCTTCATCGGCGCGGAGCTCGGCGACGCGACGGTCTGCCAGGGCGACGAAACGCTGCCGCGCGGGGTAAGCGGCGTGCGCGTGTCGATCTGGGCCTTCCTCGGCGCGGCGATCGCCGTGCACGTGTACCACGGCGCGCAATTGGTCACGCAGGGCGCGCACAACGGAGCCTGGACCAGCGACTCCGTGACCGTGCCCGTGACACCGCTCGCACGTACCGTCACCGGCGCGCGACTGTGCCTCACGATCGGCCCAAACAGCGAGCCGCTGGGCCTGCTCGGACCGCAGACGCCGGGGCTCGAAGTGGCGCGGATCTACCTGCCCGAAGGGCACGGACGCCCGCTGCGGCTGCGCGGGCGCGTGGCGGTCGAATACATCGCCCCCGGCGCCGGCACGTGGTGGTCGCGCGTGATCGAAGTGGCACGGCGCCTGGGCCTCGGCCGCGCCTTCGCCGGCACCTGGATCGCGCTGCTGATCGACGCGCTGATGGCCGCCGCCGCCACGCTCGCGGTGCGGCTCACGCTGCGGGAGCTGCGGTGAGCCGCGCGCCGGTGCAGCCCCGGCGCCCGCAGAAGGGCTCCGGCACGCGCTCGTTCACGCGCGGACAGCACGCCGAGAGAGCGCGCGCCGCGCGCCGGCGGATCGCGCGGGCGCGACTGCGGCGGCCCGCCGGCGCGGGCTCGCTGCTGCGACGGATTCCCCGTGCCGCCTGGGTATGCGCGCTGATCGCGCTGCTCAACGCCGCCGCCTGGTCGCTGATCCTCCCCCCGTTTCAAGGGCGCGACGAGATCGACCACTTCGCCTACACCGCGCAGCTCGCCGAATCGCAAGCGCTGCCGCACGAAGCGCCGCCCGGAGTCCCGCCCACCTACCCGCCGCAGGAGTCGGAGGTGTTGCAGGGCCTGCACTACTGGCAGGTGCGCTTCACCCCCTATAACCCGGCGATCTCCACGGTCGCCGAACAGGAAACGCTGAGCGAAGACACGAGCGCCGGGTACCCGCTGCGGGGCACCGGCGAAGCCGGCGGCGTCGGCAACGCGCCGCCGCTCTACTACGCCCTGCAGATTGTCCCCTACGAGCTCGGGGGCGCCAACGTGCTCGTCAAACTGCAGCTGATGCGTATCTTCAGCGTGCTGCTCGGCGCGCTCACCGCGCTGCTCGTGTTCCTGTTCCTGCGCGAGATCCTGCCGCGCCCGCCGTGGGCCGCGACCGTCGGCGCGATCTGCGTGGCGCTGCAGCCCGCGTTCGCGTTCATGGCCGGCACCGTCAACCCCGACGTGCTGCTCTACGCGCTCGCCGCCGGGATCTTCCTGTGCCTCGCGCGCGGCTTTCGCCGGCGCTTCACGCGGCGCCTGGCGGTCCTGCTCGGCGTGCTCGTCGCGGCTGGCCTGTTGACCTACTTCAGCTTCATCGGCGTCGCCCTCGGCGCATACGCCGCGCTGCTGATCTTGGCCGCGCGCGACACGCGCGCGCGCGGTCGCGCCGCGCTGGTTGCGCCCGCGCTCGCGCTGGCGATCGGGCTCGCCCCCGTGCTCGTCGACGGGCTGCACAACCTGCTCGCCGGCCACAAGACCTTCGGCGCGGTCTCGAGCACCGGCGGCGCGCTCACGCTCAGCTCGCTCGGCAACGAGCTCAGCTACATCTGGCAGCTGTACCTCCCCCGCCTGCCCGGCATGACCCACTACTTCGCCGGCCTCTCGACCTGGCGCGAAGTCTGGTTCGACCGCTCCGTCGGCTTCTACGGCTGGATGGACACGATGTTCCCCGGCTGGGTCGACAACGTCGCGCTCGCGCTCGCAACTCCCGTCGCGCTGCTGTGCGCCCGCGAGCTCGTCCGCCGCCGCCACCAGCTGCGCGCCCGCCTGCCCGAGCTCGGCGCCTACCTCGCGATCGTGCTCGGCGTGCTCGTGATGATCGGCGCCGCCTCCTACGCGGGCGACGTCGTCAAGCACGAAGCTGCCCTCGGCGAGCCCCGCTACCTGCTTCCCCTACTCCCGCTGCTCGGCGCGCTCGTCGCGCTGGCAGTGCGCGGCGCCGGGCGGCGCTGGATGCCCGTCGCCGGCGCGGCGCTGGTCGTGCTGTTCCTCGGCCACGACCTGTTCAGCCAGCTGCAGGTGATCGCCCGCTACTACGGGTGATCTGGGCGAGCCCTGCAGGCGCCTGACAGCGCACGAGCGATCCGAAACGCGCTCGCGTTGTGCCGATCGTCCGTCAGCCCAGGCACCGGATGATAGTTAAAAACACCGAGAACCAAGTCAGAAACACGGGTTGCCGGTATCCCGGATCGCGATTACGCTGCCCCCCGCATACTCCGTTTATTGGGACTCTCCCAGTAGACGCCATAAACGAGAAGGGAGATCGGATGATGGATCGTTGCAGACGTATCCGCAGCAGAGCTCCGTTGATCGCGGTGGCGCTGACGGCCTTGGCCGCGTTCATCGGCGTGTCGTCAGCCAGCGCCCAACCAAAAGGCGAATATGCCGCGTTCGCCGAATGCCCCACAAGCAACGCCGAACTGTCGGCATGTCTCGTGGGGCGTGCGGAAAAAGGCAAGGTGGTGTTCGGCAAAGAGACCGTGCCGATCGAAAAAACCCAGACCCTGCAGGGTGGGTTCATCGAGAACGAACTGGGCGAGTTCACCTTCGTGGGCGCTGCCAAAGGCGACACGCTGACAAAAACCGCCCAGAAGGTCCCGGGCGGGCTGTGGGGCCTGGTTAACTGCAACGAAATCACCAACGAAAAACTTCGTAAATCATGCGAAGCGGTGTTTGAAAACAAACTCACGGGCGTCTGGGCGACCATCGAACTGGCTGCTCCCGCGAGCGACATCGGCCTGAACGAGGCCAATCTGCTCGAAGAAAAAGGACCGGCGTTGACGCTGCCCGTGAAGGTCAAAGTCGAAAACCCGCTGCTCGGAGGCGAATGCTACATCGGCTCCAACGAACACCCGATCGTCGTGCCCCTCACCACCGGCACGACCAGCCCGAAAGCACCCAACACACCGATCAAAGGCAAACGGGGAAGCATCAGCACACGGGCGGAAGGCGAAATCCTCGTGATCAGCGAAAACTCGCTCGTCAACAACGAAATCGCCGTGCCTGGAGCGACGGGCTGCGGCATCGGCGGCCTGCTCGACTCGATCGTCGACGGTCGGCTGGGCATACCGGCTGCTGAAGGGCACAACACAGTGATCCTCGAAGGCACGCTTGAACAGACCGCGGCATCATCTGCGCGGGAACACGAATAAATAAGGACGCTAGGCGCGCTCGGAGGCAGAGAGAGCGCTACCGTAGTCGATAGCGCCTGAGCTGGTGGGGCCCGTCGGCGGGCCCCACCTGCATTGAGTCGCGATCAGAGCCTGCTCGCCTCGCAGAAGCACTGACCGCCGCCTGAGCAACCCGCTCCTGCGACGATCTGCCGCGCGCGCCCTGAGCCGCGACCGTCCGCCCACCACGGTCGCGACGCCGCAGCCGGCCGAATTGTCTATCCTCCGCCGCCATTCCGCGCGAGATGCCCACAAACGCCGACCTCGGCCGGACCCTCGCTCGTCTGCGCCGTCAGCGCGGCCTGAGCGTCGAGTCGCTCGCCCGCAGCGCCGACTGCACCCCCGCCTGGCTGGCCGACGCCGAACGCGGCGCCTACGGCCCGACCTGGACCGAGCTCGGCCTGCTCGCCCAGGCCCTCGACCTGCCCGTCTCGAGCCTCATCGAAGAGACCGAACGCGAGGCCCGCGCCCGCGAAGCCGCTCGCCGCACACGCTCCGACCCTCCGGGCCCACCGTAAACCGCCGAGCCATCGAGTGACGGCCCCCCGCGCCACGTCCTCTCCGGAGGTATCGTCTTGGGTTCGCTTGATCGTGCCGATAGACGCTCAGACCATGTCCAGCGAGGTCTACCCGCGGGCGCCGGTGTGTTTCATCGTGTGCGCCGTCCATTTTCCGCTCTCGCCGAGACTCGAGCGGGCGGATACGAAGGAGTCCGTACACCAGCGGCACGCCCATGCGCAGGCGGCTCACCGCCCTGCTGCGCGAGTACGAGCAGCCGCACCCGAGCGCCCACCTCGACGCCCGCTCTCTGGTCAATCCTCCAAGCCGTGCCGACAGCCCCCGGTCGGAACCGGGGGCTGTCCGGACCCCTGGCGCGGTGCCCCCTGCTACGCGGCGCTCGTGGCCGCCTCGCCGGGCCCGTCGCTCTCGTCGTCCGGGCCCGTAGGCGCCTCCACGAGGCGCGGGAGCCGGGAGTAGCACTCGGGACACAGCATCTCGCAGTTGGCGTACGTATCGCCGCCGCCGCGCACCACCGCGATCCTGTGGTGGAAGTGGGATTCCTCTTCACGGAGCACCACCAGGCAGCGCTCGTCGTGATCGTGGCCCACCCGTTCGCACTCGCACTGACGGTTCGCACGGATGAACACGAGCTGCTTCATTGCATCTGGGAACGCCATCGAATCACCCCGTGGTTGTCGTGAATGCCCCCTATAGAACGGTGTGCGTGGAGGAACGTGGCCTCCACGCACACGGCATCGCCAGCGCCCACGTGTGAGCGCGAGCTCGATGCGCTGGCTACTTTTCGACCTCTATTTCTTGTTTGGCGTATTCAAGCGTGTCCGTGCCCTGCAGGCCCGACTGCGTGAACGCGAACGTTTTTTTGCCTTTACCTTCGGTTTCGGTTTTGTCTTCGAACGACGTGCCTTTTTCTTCGTATTTGACGTATTTCTGCACGCCTCCGGACTGTTCGCAGGTGATTTTGGCGGTTTTCGACAGGGCCGTCGTCGTTGGGCAGAGCGTTGAGCCCTTGACCGTCAACGTCTGTTTGACCCCGAACGCTTCACACACGATCGTCACGTTTGCTTTCAATTCCAGATCCAGACCGACATTTTCTTCAGATTCTTTGTTGAGGTAGACGACCTTGCTGTTTGCGTTCAGTTCGATGTCACCTTTGGAGGCGCCGCTGCTCGTGCATGTGGCGGAGATGATGCCTTCTTTCGCGCTGCAGCCGCTGAAGGTGATTTTCGAGGTATCGGTGTTTGCGCCGGTGATTTCACCTGTGCCGCTGTCTTCTTTACATTCGATCGAACCCTCGCCTTTGGTTTCGAATTTGCTCGCTCCACTTTTGACCGTGAAGGTTTCTCCTTTAGCTTCTTCGCCTTTCGCGTTCACCAGCCTCAGTGGCGACGCAGCAAACGCCGTCGCCGTGGCAAACGCGCTCATCGCAAACATCGCCACCAGGACCAGTCCTGCTGTTCTGACGTGCTTCATCCCTCACATCTCCTTACTAGACATCTATAGATCGAGTCCGCACGCACCGTCCAGCCCGCAGGCACTCGGGCTGGACGGGCGATGGGACACCATTCCGCTGATCCGAAGGCCTGCGCCTTACGGAATCAACGGCGCCGCCACCATAACCGGCGTCGGGTCGAGCAGGAAAGTACTGTTTCCGACTTATTGAATGTTTCTAATTGTCATTAGCCGCTCGGCCCCGAGCCGTAGCTCAGGGATTGGCCCAGTTCAGCGGCGATCGCGCGCGCGCGCCGTCCTCGACCAGATCCTCGACCTGCTCGAGCACGAGCTGCGCGCCGACGGACTTCAGCCGCCCGCACGCGCCTGACCGCGCCGCGCCCGGCGCGGCTCGCAGGGTCAAGGCCCGGGAGGCGACTTGTTCACCTCTGGTAGTGGTAGCGAGCTTGGAGTACGACGAGATCCTGTTCGAGCACCTGGTAGACGAGACGGTGCTCCTCGGTGATACGGCGTGACCAGGCGCCGCTGGCACCGTACTTCAGCGGCTCGGGCTTGCCGATGCCGCTCGCCGGATCGCGCAGAGCCTCATCGAGCAGGCGGTTGATGCGCTTGACAAGGGCGCGGTCGGTCCGCTGCGAATACGTGTAGTCCTCCGACCCCTGAGGGGTGAAGACGAGCCTCACTCCCGGTCGAGCGGACGCTCGACCGTTTCGCCTCGCGCCGCTGCTTCGGCGGCGTCGAGCAGCCGGCGCGCGTTTGCCGGCGTCCGGAACAGGTACGCGGTCTCCTGCCACGCCGCGTACTCGTCAGCCGACATCAGCACCGCGTTGCCGCGCTTCGACGTGATCTCGACCGGCGCCCGATCGTCGTTGACCTGCTCGATCAGCGGGAACAACCGTCGCCGTGCATCGCTCGCTGTGATCGCCACTGCATCCCCTTTCACTGGTACCAGATACCGTACCACAGCGGCGCGTGGCCTGAGCGTGTCCCGCTCGCTCGGCGAATACAGGGGCATTCGGATTCTCACACCGCAGGCGCTCCTGGCAGAGCTCGCCACAGACCTGTGCTGCGTAGGCCCTGCGTGACCCTTGCCGCCGCCGGCGATGCGCCGGTGACGCGCCAGGTTACGAAACGCTGCCGCGCGGCACGATCCAGCGCGTGGCCTGGCCGGTGAGCTTCGCTATTCGGTCGAAGTCGGCGTCGTAGTGAAGGACCGTCAGCCCTGCCTCCTCGGCACAGGCGGCGATCAGCAGGTCTGGGAGCGCGACGGCACGGTGCTGGGAGCGCTCGGCGAGCATCCCCTGCACCTCCAGCGCCCGCTGGACGACGCTGTCGGTCACCGCCACGCGTGGCATGCCGTCCAGCGCTCGCGCCGCGGCACGGTAGTTGCTGCGGCTGCTGGCGCTGTAAAGCAGCTCCAGGTCGACGATCCCGCAGGTCGCGATCTCACCTGCGAGCAGCAGCGGCTCGAGCACCTGGCGCACCTCGGGCGTGTTCTCACGTCGGGTGAGCGCGCTCTTGTCCGCCAAGAACGTGGCCATCGACGCTCAGCGCCAGGCGCCGACCATCACCTCTGCATCATCCAGTGCCAGCGCCCCTGGGGTGTACAGCAGCTCCACGAGTGCCTTGCGGGCTCTGAGCGCCACGACCTCCGAGAGCGCCGCGTTGACCGTGTCGGTCAGTGTCTTGGTCCCGAGGATCTCCTTGGCGGCCGCCACCTTGGCGACATCGACCTCAAACGACGTCTTGCGTCTGGTCGTGGTGCTCACATCACCAGTATAGCGATGCATAGCTGTGCGGATAGCAAAATGAGACCTATCACGCTATCTGGCGACCGGATGCCCGCCGCCGGCTTTCATCGCGAAGCGCTCGACGTCCACGACGGGCGAGGGCGCGGGATGTTGCTCGAGTGGCTGCGCGGGGCCTTGGACGCCGGTGTCCGCGACGCCCGAGCCGCTCAGACGATCTCTTCCAGCTCCGGCGCCACGGAGTCGCACTCGCGGCACACGACTTCGCAGGTGGCGTACGTGTAGCCACCATCGCCGCCCGCCACGAGCCTGCGGCGGTACACCCTGTTGCCCGCGGTCAGCTCAGCCTGGCAGCGCCCCCGATGCTCGTGATCGGAGCGCCTGCATTGGCATCGGTGCCCCGCGCGTATCAGCGCGAGCTCCTTCGTCGCCTGAGATAGCGGCACGCATGCTTCCAAGGTCGTCGTGAGCGGCGTATCTGCGGAGACGTATCGTACTCGACTCGCGTTGCAAATGTTCCAATGCTTCCGGCTACGTGACAGCGAGCTCGAGTGTCCCGCGCGGGACAGCCATTCGCTGTCGAACATCCGATACGTGCGGAGCGTTGTGAGCGGGTCCACAGGCGTGTCCAGCAAGCGCCAACAGACGTACAAGCGCCCGCCATGGACTTATGCTACCATGCCACTATGGCTAAGAACCTGACGGTTCGGCTGGACGACGAGCTGGCATCCGACACGGAGGCGCTGGCACGCGCCGAAGGCAAGAGTCTCAACGAGACGGTCAGGCACGCCCTCGCCGAGGCGGTGCAGCGTCGCCGCGACGACCCCGAGTTCAAGACGCGCGTACGCCGCATCATCGAAGAAGACCGCGAGCTGCTAGAGCGGCTCGCCAAGTGAGCATCCGCTACGTCGAGCTCGCCGACTACCTCGCCATCGCCGCCGAGATAACCGGACTCGACACCGACACACTCGTGCGGGTGACGAAGGTCGACCTTGCCGAGTCGGCGCTGCACGCCCCAGCAGCCGGCTTCGGCAAGACCGAGTTCTACCCGGGGTTCGTCAACAAGGCCGCCGTACTCGTCGTGCGCCTGGCGAAGAATCACCCGCTACCGGACGGCAATAAGCGAGCAGCCTGGGTAGCACTCCGCCTGTTCATCGAGATCAACGACTGGACATGGCAGACCACACCAACCGTCAACGACGCCGAGCAAGCAGTGCTCGCAATCGCCGCGGGCGCGTGGAGTCAAGATGACGCGAGCACGTGGCTGCGACGCCACCTCGCGCCAACCAACCGACCTCGTCGTAAAAGAAATTTTGCTCGGTATTTGCGATCTTTCAAACTTCGCCGTGATTCTGATATCTCGATGTCGGTGATTTGCCGTCCCCCCGGGTGGTACAGTAGCCCGGAGTGGTAACATCACCGAACGTGGGGCCAGTCTGGTAGCCTGGCCGCAGCGAGCACGCGGGTGAGCGCGCCACTCAAAGATCCAGCAGAAAACGCAGCGCTCGGGCGATGTCGAACATGGCCTGCTCTTCGACGGCACCCAGCCGAGCGAGCAAGCTCTGCTCGGACACGGACTTGACATCCTCACACTTCGCGTAGCTGACCTCATCCAGGCCAGACACTCGCGGGTCGATCTCGATGTGCGAGGGTAGGCCCCTAGCCGCGGTCGTAAGCGGAACGACGATCACCACACCAGCTCGACTTTCGTTCAGCGGATCGGCGGAGACGACCAGTGCCGGACGGTTACCGGCCTGCTCGCGGCCAACCGGCTCGCCGAAGTCCGCCAGCCACACCTCGCCACGGCGGGCGCTCACGAGGAACGGTCGCGCAACGCCCCGGCCTCGAGGGCACGTTCAGCCTCGATCTCCCTCCAGGCGGCCTGATCGGCACGCAACGCCTCGTAACCACTGGCGAGCCGATCGAAGAACACGCGTCGTTCGAGCGCATCCGCGGCGTCATCAAGCAACTGGCTCATCGGACGGCCCGTCGCCGCGGCCAGCCGCGCAAAGCGATCACGCGTCGGCTCGCTCACCCTGATCGTCGTACTCACAACAGGGAGTCTACCAGTTAGGCGCCTGAAACGTCTACGCATGCGTACGGCCTGGCGATCATGTTCAACTGTGGGTGACAGGTGGCAGGTGGTATGCTCTTGCCGTGAAGAAGACCAGTATCTACATTGAGGACGAGGTCGATCGCGCGCTCACGCGCAGGGCCGCCGCGCAGGGAACGACCAAGGCGGCGGTCATCCGCGATGCCCTCGCGCAGGCGGGCGCGGTCGCAGCTGCCGCAAAGCCGTGCGCTTGCGGCGTATTCGACGGTCCTGGCGATCTCTCGCAGGATGTCGACGGGCATCTGGCCAAGACCGGCTTCGGAGAGAGTTGATCGTCCTCGACACGTCGGTCGTGCTGGCGTTCATGGACCGTACGGACACCAACCACGAGACGGTGCGCAGCTGGATCGAAGCAAACGACGAGGAGCTCGTGACGACGCCGCTTGTCCTCGCGGAGCTCGATCACCTCGTGGGGCGCTATGGCGGAGCGATCGCCACCCGAGCCCTGCGCAAGGACCTCGCCAGCGGCGCCTACCAGGTCGACTGGTGGCCAACGGCCACGCACGAGACGATCGGGCTCGCCGAAGCACACGCCTCGATGGAGCTGGGGCTCACCGACGCCTCGCTGCTCGCCCTCGCGGCACGTACTCGGACCAGCGAGATCGCGACGCTCGACGAACGGCACTTCCGTGTGGTCAAGCAGGGGTCAGGGGAGGCGTTCACCCTGCTGCCCGCCGACGCGGGCTGATCGCGCTGACCAACGGCTTCTCAAAGAAGCTGGACAACCACATGGCGGCCATCGCGCTGCACTTCATCCACTACAACTTCGCTCGGCCGCACACCACGCTCGCCGATCCCTACCCGCGGACCCCGGCGATGGCAGCCGGGGTCGCCGATCACGTCTGGACGATTACTGATATCGCCGCGCTACTCGGCTAACGAGCGCCAGCGCGAAAGCAGCGCCGCCAAAATACGAACCCGCCAGTACCGATCACGAGATGCGATCCTCCCGTGGACCATTGCTGTGATCTCGGGGCGGCCCGTCAGGCCAACCAACCAAGTGGTTGACAGGACGCCAGAGCACGCGGAGGTTCGGCATCGAGCGGAGCCTAGCGCCGCACTCCCATCTCGATGCGGCTGTCGCGATGATGGCCGCACGTCGGCAGCTCGATCCAAACTGATACACCACCCACGTCAGCGTCTAGCAGAGCCCGCAGCTGTTGACGCAGGGCGCGCGCAACTGCGCCTGGACCAGCGACTCGGTCCCGGTCACCCCGCTGCCCCGTACGGCCACGGGCGCGACGCTGTGCGTCTCGATCGGCCCGAACAGCGAGCCGCTGACGCTGCTCGCACCGCACACCTCGCGCCGCCTGGCCGCGACGGTCTTCGAACGCAACGGCTCCGACGGCGAAGAGCACCTGCTCCCGGGACGCGTGGCCGTCGAATATCTCGTGCCCGGCAGCGCCTCGCGGTGGTCGCGGGCGCTCGAAGTCACGAGCCGTGTCGGGCTCTGCGCGCTGACGGCGCTGCTCGTGTTCCTGTTCCTGCGCGAGATCCTGCCGCGCGCGCCGTGGGCCGCGACCGTCGGCGCGATCTGCGTGGCCATGAGCCGGCGTTCGTGTTCCTGTCCGGCACCGTCAACCCCGACGTGCTGCTCTACGCCCTCTCCGCAGGGATCTTCCTGTGCCTGGCGCGCGGCTTTCGCCGCCGCTTCACGCGTCGCCTGGCGATCGTGCTCGGCGTGCTCGTGGCAGCCGGCCTGCTGACCTACTTCAGCTTTATCGGCGTCGCCCTCGGCGCCTACGGCGCGCTGCTGATCTTGGCCGCGCGCGTCACGCGCGCGGGCGCGCCGAGCTGGTGGCGCCCGCGAGCTCGTGCGCCGCCGCCACCGGCTGCGGGCGCGCCTGCCCGAGCTCGGCGCCTACCTCGCGATCGTGCTCGGCGTGCTCGTGATGATCGGCGTGGCCTCCTACGCGAGCGACGTCGTCAAGCACGAAGCCGCGCTCGGCGAGCCCCGCTACCTGCTTCCCCTACTCCCCCTGCTCGGCGCACTCGTCGCGCTCGCGGTGCGCGGCGCCGGCCGGCGCTGGATGCCGGTCGCCGGCGTCGCGCTGGTCGTGCTGTTCCTGGGGCACGACATGTTCAGCCAACTGCAGGTCATCGCCCGGTATTACGGGTGAGCGCGGAGAGCCCGCCGCCCTCGCACCACGGTCGCGACGCCGCAGCCGGCCGAATTGTCTATCCTCCGCCGCCATTCCGCCGAGATGCCCACAAACGCCGACCTTGGACGGACCCTCGCTCGCTCGCGCCGTCAGCGCGGCCTGAGCGTCGAGTCGCTCGCCCGCACCGCCGACTGCACCCCCGCCTGGCTGGCCGACGCCGAACGCGGTACCTTCGGCCCGACCTGGACCGAGCTCGGCCTGCTCGCCCAGGCCCTCGACCTGCCCGTCTCCACCCTCATCGAAGAGATCGAACGCGAGGCCCACGCCCGCAAAGCCGCTCGCCTCGCACGCGCCGACCCCCCGAGCCCACCCTGACAGGAAAATAGCGCCAGATGTCCGCAAATTGCGCATTTTCATCAGCCCGTGCGGGCCCGCAGCGCGGGCACGGGAACTAAAACCGCCGCCGAGGTGCGCGCGAGCCATTCACGGACCGGCGAGCGAGATGGATCGGGGGTCGTAGTCCCGTGACATGCCTCGGACTGGCGGCGCTGTCCCTCGAGCTGGCGAAGCCCCGACTATGCTGACCGAGGGTCAGCGCGTGCGTCGGGGCTCACTGCTGGCGTCTGTTCGCGGGCAGCGAGTGCCTGGGCAGCGTCTGCGCTGACAGAGGCGACGTGGGGCGGGTGCTCGCCGACGGCCGCCAGCGCGGCGCGCTCCTGGCTGCTGGGGTGACGGACGTCAACCAGCTCCGGCGCCGCGAACAGCGGCTTGGACGCTGGGCTCTGTCCGTCGCGCGCAGATCGGGAACTGAGGCTCAGGTGCAAGCGCATCTCACCACCTACTGTCGCACAAGTCCCGCCGAGCGCCACGCCGCGCACAGCCATGACCGAGGCCGTCACGACGATGCCCGTGGCGCGCCTGCCGCGCCGTGTCGACCACGACGGGCGAATCCACTACCACGTGCGTCGCGGCAGGACGCGAGGGTTCGATGACGACGAGTCCCACGGTGCCCGCCAGTGCCATGAGCGTGACGACCAGGAAAAGAGTCGCGATCCGGAGGCCGCCGTTCCTCGGCGCCTCCGCCGCGCTGCTGATCGTGGCCGCGCGCGACCGGCGCGCTGGCGATCGGGCTCGCCCCGGTGCTAGTGGACGCCCTGCACAACCTGCTCGCCGGTCACAGGAGCTTCGGCGCGGTCTCGACGGTCGGCGGCGCGCTCACGCTCAGCTCGCTCGGCAACGAGCTCAGCTACATCCGGCAGCGGTACCTCCCCCGCCTGCCAGGATGCGCCGTCGGGGCGACAACGATCTGTGGAAGGCCGGCGGTCAAGCGTTCCGTCCCCGGCGAGGCGTAGCATCCGAACACATGTTCGCTAGATCGTCGTGCGTCGAGAGCCCTGATCGTGCAGCCGTGCTCGCCCTCATGGTCGGCGCGCCGCGCCGTCGGACCGGCGCGCCAGCATGATCGAGGAGCCCGGCATAGGACATTACTTTCCTTCATCAGCTCGACCGGACGGAAAATCGCGATCGGGGGTTGATTTCCGCCGCTTCCTTGGCGATACTGGTCCCACGAACCAAGTTTCGTCGTCGCCTGGCCAAGCGGTCACGCGACAGAGCCTACGGCCACCTTTGGGTGGCCGTAGCTGCTATTGGGGAACGCCTCGTTGCGGATCTGCTACGTAGACGAGTCCGGAGACACGCGTAACCTGGTCGCCGCTCCGCCACACGGGGGCGTCACGCCCGCGCTCATTGTCGCCGGCGTCGTAGTGGATCAGCGACTCCTGGAGAGCCTGACACGCGAGTTCATCAAGCTCAAGACGAGATTCTACCCGCGCCTCGTTAGTCACAGTGAGCACCGTTTGGGGCGCATTCTCCCCGAGATCAAGGGAGCGGACATCCGACGCGCGCTGCGAACCGGTGCCAAAAAACGCAATCGGCGACAGGCGATCGGCTTCCTCGATGCGTTCCTGAATCTTCTCGAGCATCACGACACCAAGATTTTCGGTCGAGTCTGGATCAAGGAGGTCGGGGGAGAGTGCGACGATCGAGCGATTTACACGTTCTCTGTGCAAGCAGTCTGCGAGGACTTCCAGAACCTCCTTGAGAGCACGGGAGACCGCGGCCTGGTGATCGCTGACAGCCGATCCCCGACGCCCAACGCCGCCGTTGCCCACTCCGTGTTCACGCAGAAGTTCAAGACCGATGGCGATCGCTATCCCCGACTTCTTGAGATGCCTACATTCGGGCACAGCCAGAACCACGCTGGCCTCCAGGTCGCCGATCTCTTGTGCTCCGCGCTGCTCTTTCCGATGGCGACGAACTGCTATTGCACGGGATATGTCCATAACGTCCACGTGAATGCTGGGTTCGGAGTACTTGCCGAACGCTTCGGTGCTCGCCTTTCTCGTCTCCAACACCGCTACAAAGACGATCACGGGCACCGCCGTGGCGGGATCACCGTGTCCGACCCACTCGGGCACCGCGGTGGCAAGGTCCTTTTCGGCTCGCTCGGAAAACAGTGAAACTCAGTGGGGCGGGTCCGACACGAAGGCCGGGTACGACCGATGCGAGCCGTCTCGACGGTATCAGAACAGAAAGCCGTGACCGAAGACGCGGCCGCCGGCTACTCGCTGCAGGACGGCAACGGCGAAGCCGGCGGCGTCGGCAACGCGCCGCCGCTCTACTACGCCCTGCAGATCGTCCCCTACACGCTCGGAGGCGCCAACGTCCTCGTCAAACTGCAGCTGATGCGCATCTTCAGCGTGCTGCTCGGTGCGTTCGACCGCGCTGCTCGTGTTCTTGTTCCTGCGCGAGATCCTGCCGCGCGCGCCGTGGGGCGTGACCGTCGGCGCGATCTGCGTGGCGCTGCAGCCGATGTTCGCGTTCATGTCCGGCACCGTCAACCCCGACGTGCTGCTCTACGCGCTCTCCGCCGGGATCTTCCTGTGCCTGGCGCGCGGCTTTCGCCGGCACTTCACGCGTCGCCTGGCGGTCCTGCTCGGCGTGCTCGTTGCGGCCGGCCTGTTGACCTACTTCAGCTTCATCGGCGTCGCCCTCGGCGCCTACGCCGCGCTGCTGATCTTGGCCGCGCGCGACGCCCGCGCGCGCGGGCGCGCCGCGCTGGTGGCGCCCGCGATCGCGCTGGCGATCGGCCTCGCCCCCGTGCTCCTCGACGCCCTGCACAACCTGCTCGCCGGCCACAGAACCTTCGGCGCGGTCTCGAGCACCGGCGGCGCGCTCACACTCAGCTCGATCGGCAACGAGCTCAGCTACATCTGGCAGCTCTACCTCCCCCGCCTGCCCGGCATGACCCACTACTTCAACGGCCTCTCAACCTGGCGCGAAGTCTGGTTCGACCGCTCCGTCGGCTTCTACGGCTGGATGGACACGATGCTCCCCGGCTGGGTCAACAACGTCGCGCTCGCGCTCGCAACCCCCGTCGCGCTGCTCTGCGCCCGCGAGCTCGTGCGCCACCGCCACCAGCTGCGCGCCAGGCTGCCCGAGCTCGGCGCCTACCTCGCGATCCTGGATATGACGAGCTTTGAGGAACGCATCTACGAGCTCGGGCGCATGCTCTCGCCGACCAAGAGCGGCAGGTCGGCGAGGCGCGTGGCCGCGGGTCTGCCCTGTTGGCGGCAGGTGCCGTCATTGCCTCTCTGCTCGCTCAAGCCGTGTTCCACCACGGACATCCAAATGGCGCGGCGGAGATCACTACAACGGTGGTCGGGCTGATCGGCGCCGCCGGGGTTTTGCTGTTCGTCGTACTTCTACTGCGACCCTATAAGCTCGGCTTCAGCGTCATGGCAGGAGCGACGTATCGCACTCTGTGGAAAGCCGGCGTCATCGAGCAGCCGATGATCGACATCGCGTTGGCAGAAGCCCTCGAGGAGCGTCGCGACGACAACGCCGCCGTCGCAGGGCGCCTGACGCGGTTCCTCACGCTCGCACTCATCTCGCTCGTATTGGAGACCGCCGGCCTTGCCGCGGCCGCCGCGCTAAGCTCCTAGAGATGCCGGGCCCCAATCCGAACACCCCGGGAGTCCCATCCAAACCGACGAGTGTGCCGAAACCCGGCTCTCTGCCCAAACTACCTCAGTCGATCTTCATTTTCGAGAAGCGGGCCGGATCGCGCAAGGTCACGCTTCCGCACCGCCGCGACGGCCAGCGCCGCCGCGACAGCTAGACGGGCCCCACACGCGGGCCTCACGCCCGTGCTCATCGTCGCTGGCCTCGCCGTAAATCAGTTTCTGTTCCTGGGCCACCACCTCTTTTAGCCAGATCTGGGTGATTGCTCGGCGCTACGGGCGCGAAGTCTGGTTCGACCGCTCGGTCGGCTTCTACGGCTGGATGGACACGATGTTCCCCGGCTGGGTCAACAACGTCGCGCTCGCGCTCGCGACCCCCGTCGCGCTGCTGTGCGCCCGCGAGCGCGTGCGCCGCCGCCACCGGCCGCGCACGCGCCTGCCCGAGCTCGGCGCCTACCTCGCGATCGTGCTCGGCGTGCTCGTGATGATCGGCGCCGCCTCCTACGCGAGCGACGTCGTCAAGCACGAAAGCGGCACTCGGCGAGCCCCGCTACCTGCTCCCCCTACTCCCCCTGCTCGCCGCGCTCTCGGTGCGCGGCGCCGGGCCGCGCTGGATGCCCGTCGCCGGCGCTGCCCTGGTCGTGCTGTTCCTCGGCCACGACCTGTTCAGCCAGCTGCAGGTGATCGCACGGCATTACGGAATGAGCGGTGAGAGCCCGCCGCCCTCGCACCACGGTCGCGACGCCACAGCCGGCCGAATTGTCTATCCTCCGCCGCCATTCCGCCCGAGATGCCCACCAACGCCGACCTTGGACGGACCGTCGCCCGCCTGCGCCTTCAGCGCGGCCTGAGCGTCGAGTCGCTCGCCCGCACCGCCGACTGCACCCCCGCCTGGCTGGCCGACGCCGAACGCGGCGCCTACGGCCCGACCTGGACCGAGCTCGGCCTGCTCGCCCAGGCCCTCGACCTGCCCGTCTCCACCCTCATCGAGGAGATCGAACGCGAGGCCCAAGTCCGCGAAGCCGCTCGCCCCGCACGCGCCGACCCCCCGAGCCCACCCTAAAACCGCCGCCGAGCTGCCCACGAGCCATTCACCGACCGGCGAGCGAGACGGATCCGGGGTCGTAGTCCGGCCGTGCTCATCGACGGGCTCCACAACCCCCTCGCCGGCCGCAGGAGCTTCGGCGCGGTCTCGACGGTCGGCGGCGCCCTCACGCTCAGCTCGCTCGGCGACGAACTCAGCAAGTGACGACGATGCGCCGGGCAACCACCGCTGTACCGGTCCGTCCATAGCGACGCGTAGCATACGAACGTGTGTTCGCTAGACCGTTGCTCGCCGCTATAGGCCCGGACAACTTCGTCGTTCGAGGGTTGCTCGCAGATGCACTAGGGATTGCCCGCCAACCGCTTGACTAGCTCGCGCAGCGGGCCGGTGCCTGGCTTCGGCGGTTTGGGGATGGAGCGTTGCCTGCTTCTGTGTCTCATCCGGCGTGAAGCTCGTCTCGGCGAGCATCCGCGTCGCCGCGAGCGTGGGCTGACCACCTCGCAGGCACCACAGTAGACGCTCAAACGAGTAGGCGTAACCGAACTCCTCCTCCACGAACCCGTCAGGATTGAGGTCGTCGAGGGCGTGCTTAGCGCCGATGATCAGCTCGATCCCTCGTCGTGCCGCGGGCTCGACGAGGAACCCGAGTAGGTCCGACGCCGCCTCGTGCGTGTCCGGCCGCACACCGTGGACCGCGAGACGATCCACCTTCCCCAACAGCCACTTGAACCATTCGTGCGCGGGATTCTCGAGCGACGGGCGCTGCATATTCACGCCTTTTGCGGGCCGTGGCGATCCAGCGCGCGCGCAGCTCCGCCCATCCGACAACAGCGAACGTCTCGTCGAGCTCGACCTGCGCGCGCGCACAGGCTTCGCGCGCCTACGCGATGACCAACACGATCGGCGATCAGCCCGCTGCTAGGGTCTCGTGCGCCGCCGGGATCGGGCCTTGGGAGCTTGAGCGGCCTCGAGCAGACGACGCGCCCGCTCGACGATCATCACGTCGAGCCTCAGCTCGTGCGCCCGCGCCACGCGCTCGTGCAGGACCCGCAGCTCGTTCTCGTTCAGGGAGCCGAGCGACTCGCGCCGGTCAAGGGCGCTGAGTGGCAGTCTGAGTAGCGAGGTGACGATCGCGGCGTTCTCGACCGGCAGTCCCTGGAAGCTCTCGGGCTGCAGATAGAAGAGCCCCTCGTCCTTGCCCGCAAGTACCAGCTCGCGTGCGGCGTCCGAGGTCAGCTTCTCCAGACGCCGCAGGCGCAGGCCCAGCACCTCCTCATGCTCGGGCAGAACGCCCGTGATGACGAGCACCGGCCTGGTCTTGACCGGTGTGAGGAGCACGAACTCGCTCATCCCCTTGCGGGTCGCCTTGGTGAAGGGCTCAGCCGAGGCGATCTCTCTCGGCGCGTCGCCCTGCTGGTAGATGCGAAACGGGGCCGCTGGCGCGTACGGTGCCACCGCCCAGTAGCAGTGGCCGAGTGGAGGCTGCACCTAGCCGAACAGCTCGGCGAGCACCGCCGGGTCGGTAACCGGCTCGCCGGGCGTGCCCTCCTGTGCGTGCGCGCGGATGGCCTCCTCGCTCAGCGCGATCGGCTCTAGCGTCGTGGCGGCGCTCAGCAGCTCCTCGATCTGGTTGAGGCGGTTGAAGTCCGAAGGGTGGATCACGATCGCCCGCTCCTTTCCGTAGCGTGAGATCACCGTCGCCTCGCCGGGCACGGGATCGGGAACACGCACCTCGTTGCCGCTGAGCTTCCTCGCTGTGAACAGCACGGGCGCAGCCTAGCAGGAATGTCGGGCGACTTTGCCAGGGTCGATCGACATTTCGCCCGGAGCCGAGCAAGCGGTGTCACGTCCGGGTAGAGAGGGCGGGGACGTCTCAAACCCGAGCGCATCGAGACCGCCGCGGTAAGGGGCAGCCGCAGGGTGCCGGCTGATCAAGGCGTACGCCGGACCGGACGTGTGCGGGGCGCGAGGCATCTCTTCGCGAGCACAATCGCTTCTGCGCAGTCATCATAGCGATTCTGCGTATCTGTCAGCTATGCTTTGAGCATCGATCAGCCGCCCCCACAGCTCTTTCCGCGCAGCATCAAGCCGCAGATCGACGCCGCGCTGGACGACACCCCGGTGGTGGTGATCGTCGGTCCACGCCAGTGCGGCAAGAGCACGCTGGCCGAAGTGATCGCGCGAGAGCGCGGGGCTCGTCTGCTGACACTCGACGACGCCGGGCGCAGAGCGGCGGCTAATGCCGATCCGAGTGGCTTTGTCGAGCAGCTCGAGCTTCCGGCGATCATCGACGAGTTCCAGAAGGCACCCGAGCTGCTGTCCGCGATCAAGAGCCGGGTGGACCGAGAGCGTGCCGGGCGCCGGCCGGACGCGGGCATGTTCCTGCTGACCGGATCGGCGAACGTGTGGGGCACCCTGCGGGTCTCCGAGTCACTGGCAGGACGGGCTGAGCGAGTCCAGCTGTGGCCGCTCTCCCAAGGAGAGATACTCGGACGACGAGAGGCCTTCGTCAACGAACTGCTCGCCGGACACGTGCCCCGAATGGCCGCCGCACCGAGCGGCCGCCCGGCGATCGCCCCAGCCGTCATCCGGGGCGGATATCCCGAGATGCTCGCACGCCATGACCGACACCGCCGTGCACGATGGATCGAGAACTACATCCAGATGATCCTCGAGCGTGACGTACGCGACCTAACGACGAAGGCTCAGCAGCTTGACGAGCTCCCACGCCTGCTCGCGGCCGCCGGTGCCCGCGTGGCGGGACTGCTCGAGATCAGCGAGCTCGCACGCGACACCAAGCTCGGGCGCGACACCACGAGCCGCTACCTGACGCTGCTCGAGCTCCTCTTCCTCCTCCGCCGGGCCCCCGCCTGGAGCCGCAACATCGGACAGCGTCTCATCAAGGCGCCCAAGCTCTGGCTTCCGGACAGTGGCCTCGCTTCCCAGCTAGTGGGCTACGACGAACGCCGCTTCGAAAACGACGAGACCGCACTGGCGGGCAGCCTGTTCGAGAACTTCATCGCCGGCGAGATCCTCAAGCAGGCAAGCTGGTCAGACACGGACGTGAACCTCCACCACTTCCGCACAGCCGGCGGCCGCGAGATCGACCTCGTGATCGAGGCCCGCGACGGCGCCCTCGCCGGAATCGAGTCCAAGCTCACCCTTACCGTCCGCGACCACGACTTCAGCGGGCTACGCCACCTACGAGACAAGCTCGGCGACCGCTTCCGCGCTGGCGTCGTCGTGCACGCCGGACCCGAAACCCTCCCATTCGGCGACCGACTATGGGCAATCCCCGCATCGGCCCTCTGGACCAGCCCGCAGAGACAGGTGTCCTCGCCGAGCACCACGGGATAGTCAGGTGCGCACGAGCCATTTACCGACCGGCGAGCGAGATGTCTGCGCCACGTCGCCTCCGGACCTATATAGTGTTCCAATGGTTCGTCTCGTTCATTCCACCGTGCCGATAGACGACCAGATCCTGCCCGGCGAGGTCTACCCGCGGGCGCCGGTGCGTTTCGTCGTGTGCGCCGTCCACTTTCCCCTCTCGCCCAGCCTCCAGCGAGCGGACACGAAGGACGCCGTCCACCGGCGGCTCGCCGAGACGTTCCCACTCCGAGAGCTGATCCCGCCAATGCCCGCCCCCGGCGGCCGCCGCCAGCTCGCCGGCGTTCCGCCGTTACCGCAGAAACTGCGGATGATGAACCGAGCGCGCACCTGCAGCGTCACGATCGGCCCGCGTATCGTCCTCATCGAGCGCAGCGACCACGACTCCTTCGACGGCCTCAGCGGGCTGCTCGGACAGGTGCTCGAAGCGCTCGCCACAGTCGCCGCGCCGGTCGCGATCAGCGAGGTCTCGCTGCGATACGTCAACGAGATCCGCCACCCTTCCGTCCGCGATGCCCGCGATTGGAGCGGCCTGCTGCGCGACTCGCTCGTCGGCCCTATGAACCTGCTCGACGCCGAGGCTCGGCAGGCGAGCGCGGTGGCGGTCTATCGACTGTCCGATGCCCGCGAGGTGCGGATCGTCTTCGGCGCCGAAAGCGAGGGGTTCGCGGTGGACCCGAGCGGTCCGCTGTACGTCGAGCCACCCCCCGAGGGCCCGTTCTTCCGGCTCGACATCGCCGGCGAGTGGACGGCCCCCGGCGGCGCGATGCCGCCGTTCGCCGTCGAGGACGTGCTGCGAGTCGCCCGAGACCTGCACACTCCCATCCGCGAGGCGTTCGAGAACGCGATCACCGACGAGCTCCGCGCGCACTTCAGAGGCACCGATGACCAGTTCGCAGGCGGGGTCGCGGGGGCGCACACGGCTCTCACAGCCGATCACGCCGACTCAGATGCGCGGCACCTGCCGCCACCGGACGTTCTGTGGGCAGACGCACTCGCGCAATGCGCCGGTGCCGGCGCGGTGAACCAACCGTCGGTGCCCGACATCGAACGGGACGAGCAGGACCTTCGGCTTCCCGCGATGCGCAGGCGACTCACCGAGCTGCTGCGCGAGCACGAGCAGCTCGACTCGAGCGGCCGTGCCGACAGCCCCCGGCCGTGGCCGGGGGCTGCTCGGATCGCTCCGCGCTACGCCGCGTTTGGAGCCGCCGCGCCGCGTCCGCCATCCTCCCCGTCCGTGCCCCCAGACGCCTCGACGAGGCGCGGGAGCCGGGAGTAGCACTCGGGACACAGCATCTCGCAGTTGGCGTACGTATCGCCGCCGCCGCGCACCGCCGCGATCCTGTGGTGGAAGTGGGCTTCCTCTTCACGGAGCACCACCAGGCAGCGCTCGTCGTGATCGTGGCCCAGCCGTTCGCACTCGCACTGACGATTCGCACGGATGAACACGAGCTGCTTCATTGCATCTGGGAACGCCATCGAAATCGCCCCCGTGGGTTTGTCGTGGATGCCCCTATGGGCCGCAGGTCCCATACGGTGCAGCCTACGCCATAGTCGCCCCCAAATGTTGCGACGTTTCCGATGGTTGCGATACCGGCTCGCCGATCGGCCCGCGCGAGCGGCGCGCCCAGCGTGGTCGCCGCATGCGCCGCCCCCGGCCCGACCACGCCCCAGCCACGAGCGCGCCAGGCGCGAAAGTACCGTTTTCCGACCTATTGAATGTTTCTAACTATCGCTCGTTGCGGCGCTGGCCAGCGCCGCGCGCAGCTCGCTCGCCACCCGCGCCACGTCTCCCTCGGTCATCTCCGGGAAGAACGGCAGCGCCAGCGAGCGCTCGGCGACGTCCTCGCAGACGGGAAATTCACCAACGCGGTGGCCGAAGCGCTCGCGGTAGAAGCTCATCAGGTGGATCGCCGGGAGATAGGGCTTGGTCTGGACGCCGCGTTCGGCCAGGCGGATGCCCGTGGCGGTGCGGTCAACCTCGCGCGGGAGCTGCACGACGTACACGAACCAGCCGCGTTTGTTGGCGAGCGTGTCGCGGCACGGCAGCTGCAGGCCCTCGATGCCCCTCAGCGCCTGGCGGTAGAGCTCGGCGATGCGCGCGCGCGCGGCGAGCATCTGATCGAGGTGCTGCAGCTGCGCCAGCCCGATCGCGCAGGCGATGTCGGACAGGCGGTAGTTGAAGCCGAGCCGGTCGTGGTCGAGCCAGTCCATGTCGGGGGAGCGGCCCTGGTTTCGCTCGGAGTCGATCCGCTGCTTCAGGCGCGGGTAGCCGAGCGTGATCATGCCGCCCTCGCCCGTGGTCAGCTGCTTGTTGGCGTAGAAGCCGAACACGGTCAGGTTGCCGCGCGCCCCGACCGGGACGTTGTCCTGGTAGACCGCGCCGAGCGCCTGGCAGGCGTCCTCGAGCACCTTCAGGCCGTGGCGCTGCGCGATCGACTCGAACGCGACGATGTCGGCGGGATAGCCAAAGATGTGCACCGGCAGCAGGATCCTGGTGCGCTCGCCGATGGCCGCCTCGGCGGCCTGCGGGTCGAGGTTGAGCGTGACCGGGTCGATGTCGGCGAACACGGGTCGCGCGCCCTCGTAGAGCGCGACGTTGGCCGATGCCACGAACGAGAACGGGCTCGTCAGGACCTCGTCGCCGGGGCGCACGCCGAGCGCGCGCAGGGAGAGATGGAGGCCGGCCGTGCCGCTGCTGACCGCGCTCGCGAGCGGCGCGCGCAGGCGCTCGGCGAAGCGCTGCTCGAACTCCTGCAGGCGATCTCCGAGCGAGAGCCGGCGCGAGCGCAGCACCTCGATCACGGCCTGCTCCTCGGCCTCGCCGAGCATCGGCCGCGCCAGCGGGATCACGCGCTCGGTCGTGAGGATCTTCACAGCGTCCGGCCGCTCGTCGAGCCGAGCGCGGGTCCGGCCCCCGCCCGCCCGAGCGCCGGTCGCGAGGCGGGCGGGCGCTTGTGGCGGTCGCGCCGCTCGCCCTGCATGCCGAGCTCCAGCGAGTCCACGAGCGCGTCCCAGGAGGCGGCGATCAGGTTCTCCGAGACCCCGATCGAGCCCCACACCTCGTGGCCGTCGGACGCGTCGATCAACACGCGTGTGACCGCGCCCGTGCCCTTCGTCTCGTCGAGGATGCGCACCTTGAAGTTGACCAGGTCGATGTCGCGCAGGTGCGGGTGGATCTCGCCGATCGCGTCGCGCAGCGCGCGGTCGAGCGCGTGCACCGGACCGTTGCCCTCGGCGGTGCGCACGAAGCGCTCGGCGCCGAGCCAGATCTTGATGGTCGCCTCGGTGGTGGCGCGCCCGCCGGCGTGGCGCTCGACGATCACCCGCCAGGACTCGAGCTTGAACAGCGGCTCGTACTGGCCGTCGGCCTCGCGCCTGAGCAGGAGCTCGAACGAGCCGTCGGCCGCCTCGAACTGAAAGCCGGCGTGCTCGAGCTCCTTGACGCGCTCGAGCACGCGCCGCACGAGCCGCTCGTCGGTGTCGATGCCGATCGCGCGGGCCTTCTCGATAACCGTGGCGCGGCCCGAGAGCTCGGAGATCAACAGGTCGCTGTCGTTGCCGACGAGCGCCGGGTCGATCTGCTCGAAGGCCTCGGGAGTCTCCCGTGAGCCGGCCGCGTGCATGCCGGCCTTGTGCGCGAACGCGTGCTTGCCGACGAACGGCTGCGCGGGATCGGGCGTGCGGTTGAGCAGCTCATCGACGAAGTGGGCGGTCGCGGTCAGGCGCGCCAGGCGGGCGGGCTCGAGCAGCTGATAGCCCAGCTTCAGCTGCAGGTCGGCGATGATCGTCACGAGGTTGGCGTTGCCGGTGCGCTCGCCGATGCCGTTGATCGTGCCCTGCACCTGTGTCGCCCCCGCCCGGACCGCCACGAGCGTGTTCGCGACGGCGCAGCCGGTGTCGTCGTGCGTGTGGATTCCGAGCGCCACCCCCGGGAGCGCCGCGCGCGCGTCCTTGACCGCCGCGCTGACGCCGTCGGGCAGCGAGCCGCCGTTGGTGTCGCACAGCACGATCCGCTCGGCGCCGGCGTTGACGGCGGCGCGCGCGCATTGCAGCGCGTAGTCGGGGTCTTCGGCGTGGCCGTCGAAGAAGTGCTCGGCGTCGAACAGCACGCGCTTGCCGCGCCCGGCCAGGTAGGCGACCGACTCGCCGATCATTTCGAGGTTCTCCTCGCGCGAGACCTTCAGCACCCGCTCGGCCTGCAGCGCCGAGCTCTTGCCGACGAGCGTGCAGACCTGCGTGAAGCAGCGCCCGAGCGTGCGCAGCCCGGCGTCGCCCTCGGCGCTGACGTCGCGCCGGCGGGTCATCCCGAAGGCGACCACCTGCGCGCGCTGCGGGCGCTCGCGCTCGAGCAGTTCGAACAGCTCGGCCTCCTTCGGGTTCGAGGCCGGAAAGCCCGCCTCGATCATGTGCACGCCGAGCTCGTCCAGCGCGCGTACCACGCGCAGCTTCTCCTGCACGGTCAGCGTCATGCCGCCGCCGCCCATGCCGTCGCGCAGGGTGGCGTCGTAGAGCTCGAGCGCCGGCGGCGGCGCCGGAGCGTTGCGGGCGCTCATCGCCGCGCGGCCGTCGATGAGCCCTGCGTCGCGGCGGACCCGGCACCGTCGCCGCTCGCGGCCCCGCCACCAGTCGCAGCGGAACCCACGCGCGCGCGTGCGCCGCCGGCGACTTCTGCAGGCCCAGCGCCATCCACGCTCGAGCCAGCGGCGCCGGTCGCGCCGGTGGGCGTCTCGAGCGGCGGCGCCTGCACGACGTCGAGCCACTCGCGGTAGCGCTCTGAGCGCCCGTGCACGGCGTCGTCGAAGGCGGCCTGGAGCACGCGCGTGATCTCGCCCGGTTCGCCGGTCCCGACGCGGTGGTCGTCGACCTCGCGCACCGGCACGATCTCGGCGGCGGTGCCCGACAGGAAGACCTCGTCGGCGAGGTACAGCTCGGCGCGCGCCACGTTGCGCTCGACGACGGCGTAGCCGAGGTCCTGCGCGATCTGGATCAGCGAGCGCCGCGTGATGCCGTCGAGGATCGAGTTGTGCTGCCCGGGGGTGGCGATCTCGCCGTCGCGCACTATGTAGATGTTCTCGCCCGTGCCCTCGCAGACGTGCCCGCGAGCGTCGAGCAGGATCGCCTCTTCATAGCCCGCCTTCGCGGACTCGACCTTGGCGAGCACGTTGTTCAGGTACTGGCCGGAGGCCTTGGCGTGCGGTATCAGCGAGTCGGGGCTGATCCGGCGCCACGAGGAGACCTTCGCGCGCACGCCCCGGCGAGCGCCGTCCTCGCCGAGATACACGCCCCACTCCCAGCAGGCGATCGACACGTCGGTCTCGGCGTCGAGCGGATTCAGCCCCATCTGCCCGTAGCCGCGGTTCACGAGCGGGCGGATGTAGCACGAGCGCAGCCCGTTGCGCGCGACCAGCTCGAGCGTCGCCTCGCGCAGCTCGGCCACCGTGTAGGGAACCGGCATGTAGTACAGCTCGGCCGACTTCAGCAGGCGCTCGAGGTGATCGACGTTGCGGAAGATCGCCGGAGGGTGGGTGGGGCTCAGGTCCGTCTCGTAGCAGCGCATGCTGTCGAACACGCCCGTGCCGTAGTGCAGGCCGTGGGTGAGCACGTGGACCTTGGCGTCCTCCCAGGCGACGAACTCGCCGTTCATCCAGATCAGATCCGTAGGTTCCACGTTCATCGAGCTCCTGTCTCAGAGATACCCCAGCACCGCCTCGGTGGCGCGCTCGGTGCCGTCCGCGCCGCCCAGATCGGGGGTGCGCAGACCCGCGTCGAGCGCCTGCTCAACCGCCGATTCTACCGCCCCTGCCGCATCCCCAG
Organism: uncultured Solirubrobacterales bacterium; assembly: GCA_963713895.1. GTDB lineage: Bacteria > Actinomycetota > Thermoleophilia > Solirubrobacterales > Solirubrobacteraceae > Palsa-744. The sequence goes on from OY970210.1 coordinate 1,855,364, forward strand.
AATCCAAGCCATGCCTGAGCATGAGCGCGGCCGACAGGAACATCGCCAGCGGGTTCGCGGCGCCGCTGCCGGCGATGTCGGGGGCCGAGCCGTGCACCGGCTCGAACAGGCCGGGGGCGCGCCGCGCCGCGCTTTGGGCGCCCGCGCCGCCTGCCGCCGCCGCGGGTTGAGCTGCGCGATGCGGCGGATCGCAAGACATCGGTTCGCTCGCTTGCCGAGATATGCGTTGGTGGCGGCTTTCAGCGGAGTGATTCGGTGGTTGAGTCCGAGCGCCGTCCCCACCCAGCGAGGCGCTCGGCAGCAGCCCGATCGAGCCCGTGATCATCGCGGCCTCGTCGCTGAGGATGTCGCCGAACATGTTCTCGGTGAGCAGCACGTCGAAGTGGCGCGGCGCCGCCACGAGCTGCATGGCGGCGTTGTCGACGAGCACGTGCTCGAGCTCGACGTGCGGGAACTCGCGCGAGTGCAGCTCGCTGACGACCTCGCGCCACAGGCGCGAGGTCTCCAGGACATTGGCCTTGTCGACGCTGCTCACGCGACTGCGCGCGGCTCCGAAGGCGGTGCGCGCGATCCGTTCGATCTCCGCGCGCGAGTAGGCGCACAGATCCGAGGCGGCGTCGGCGCTGCGCGTCTTCTCGCCGAAGTAGATCCCGCCGGTCAGCTCCCTGACGACCAGCAGGTCCGTGCCCTGCACGCGCTCGCGGCGCAGCGGCGAGGCGTCGTACAGCGCGGGCAGCGGCTTGACCGGGCGCAGGTTGGCGTACAGCCCGAGCCCCTTGCGCAGTCCCAACAGGCCCTGCTCGGGGCGCGGCGCGCCGGGATCGGTGCTGTCCCACTTCGGTCCGCCGACCGCCGCGAGCAGCACCGCGTCGGCGGCCCGGCACGCTGCCAGCGTCTGGTCGGTCAGGGCGACCCCGTGTAGGTCTATGGCGGCGCCGCCGAACGCGTGTTCCTCAAACTCGAACTCGCCGACGGCTTCGAGCAGCCGCAGCGTGGGCGCCATGATCTCCGGGCCGATGCCGTCGCCGGGGAGGGTGACGATGCGGTGGGGCATTGTCAGTCCACCGACCCGGCCGGAACGACCCACTCGGACGGTTGTCCGGTGACGGCGGCGATGCGATCGAAATCGGCGTCGTAGTGAAGGACCGCGAGGTTCGAGGCCTCGGCGGCGGCTGCGACGAGCAGGTCGGGCACCTTGCGGCCACGCTGATGCTCGGCGGCGAGCAGGCGCTGGACCTGGCGTGCGCGGCGTACGTGCGCAGCGGTCGTCTCCACTAGCTCGAATGACTCTAGATCCTGCGACCGGTCGTCCCACTCCGACGCGCTACGCGCCGAATAGCCAACCTCGAGGTCGCTGATGCCCGCGCGGGCCAGCTGTCCCTCTCTTGCCTTCGGCTCGACGGCGTCGCGGATTGTCGGGTCGCGCATCCGCGTGAGGACGCTCGTGTCGACGAGATGGGTCAGCGCCATGCATCCTCACGCGGCGCGAAGTCCATTTCGGCCAGCCCGTCCAGCGCCTCCTTGATCTTCTGCTCACGCTCCTTGCCAGCGATGCTCAGGGCGCGATTGACCGTCTCCCTGATCGTGTGCGTGCCGAGCTCCGCGCGCGCGGCGTGGAGCGCCGTCTCGTCGATGTCAACCAGGTGCTTGCTCACACGTCGAGTATATACGCTAGCGCGAAGATATATCCTGCGTCTCGCGGAGTGCGGCGAGTTCACGACGAGCTTGATCCAACTCGACGGTTTCGTCGTGCGCGAGCTCGTCGAGGCCGGCTCGCAGCGCGTCGAGCGTGCCCTTGTCCGACAAGATCTCGGCGGTCTCTTCAGCCGCATGTGTCAGTCGCTCGGAACAACCGTCTCCGTCGGACTGGGGTGTGCCGCGCCTCGTCACAATGCTGTCGTAACCGGCCCCGAGCGCTCGCGCTCGCGCTCGTACTCCTCGATCTCGGCCGTGCGCTCGAGCGTCAGCGCGATGTCGTCGAGGCCGCCCAGCAGGCGGTGGCGGATCTCGTGGTCGATCTCGAACGACACGTCGCGCCCGGCGAAGCGCACCTCCTGCTCGAGCAGGTCGATCTCGCCGCTGCCGGCGCGCGCGAGGCTGCGGCAGTCCTCGTCGCTGAGCACGACCGGCAGCAGCCCGATCTTGGTGCAGTTGGAGTAGAAGATGTCGCCGAAGCTCGGCGCCACGATCGCCTGGAAGCCGTAGTCCTGCAGGCCCCAGGGAGCGTGCTCGCGCGAGGAGCCGCAGCCGAAGTTCTCGCCGGCCACGAGGATCGGGTTGGCCGGCAGCTCCCAGCCCGGCTCCTTGGCCCAGTCGTAGAACAGGAACTCCCCGAAGCCGGTCCGCTCGACGCGCTTGAGGAACTGCTTGGGCATGATCTGGTCGGTGTCGACGTCGGCGCGGTCGAGGTGTGTTGTCGGTCCTGATATGACGCTGATCGGGTCCATCGCTATTCCTTTGGCCTGGTTCCGCCGAAGACCGCGGCCTCGGCCCACTTGAAGTGCACTTCGACCTGGGCGAAGCCGGCGTCGCGCAGCCAGCGCAGCTGGTCCTCGAGGGTGTCGGGCCGGTCGTCGTCGTCCTCGAGGTCGAGCTCGTGCTCGTGACGTGTGCCGCCGGCAGCGCGCTCGGCGCGCACCGCGTTCTCCAGCATGCGCTCGTCGAACAGCCCCTTCAGCGGGCCGTCGATCGCGACGTAGTCCATGTTGATGAACGTGCCGTCCGGCTCGAGCAGCGCGAACGCCTCCGCGAACAGCGCGCGCTTGCGCTCGGCCGGCAGATGGTGGATCGCGAGGCCCGAGACGATCGCGTCGTAGCCCGCGTCGGGCACGGCCTTGCTCCACGCCGGGCCCCCGAGGTCCGCGCCGATCGCCCGCCAGCGCTCACCGTAGGCCGCGAGACGCTCGCTGGCACCCGCCAGCATCGGCTCGGAGAAGTCGATCCCGGCGCCGCTCGAGCCCGGCGCCGCGTCGAGCAGCAGCTCGCTCATCGCGCCGGCGCCGCAGCCGAGGTCGAGGAAGCGCTCGATCGCATGACCTTGGCGGGCGAGCAGCAGCGTGATCACCTCCTCCTGCACGTCGAGCAGCGGCACCAGGATCCGGCGGCGCTCGATGAAGTCCGCGGCGAGGTCCTCGCGCTGCCAGGCCGCGCCGGGCGTCGCCTGGCTCACGACCGGTCCCGGATGGCCGCCCGGCTCACGACCACGTCCTGATATCCACGAAATGCCCCTCCACCGCGGCCGCCGCGGCCATCTGCGGCGACACGAGATGCGTGCGCCCGCCGCGGCCCTGACGGCCCTCGAAGTTGCGATTCGAGGTCGACGCGCAGCGTTCGCCTGGCTGCAGGATGTCGGGGTTCATGCCCAGGCACATCGAGCAGCCGGCCACGCGCCAGTCGAACCCGGCGTCGCGGAACACCCTGTCCAGCCCCTCGGCCTCGGCCTGCGCCTTGACCTGCTGCGAGCCCGGCACGACCATCGCGCTGACGCTCGATGCGACCTTCCTGCCGGCCACCAGCTCGGCCGCGGCGCGCAGGTCGCCGATCCGCGAGTTCGTGCACGACCCGATGAACACGCGGTCAACCGCGATCTGCTCGATCGGCGTCCCGGGCTCGAGCGCCATGTAGTGAAGCGCGCGCTCGGTCGCCTCGCGTTCGGCCGCGCTGTCGAAATCCGCGGGGGCCGGCACCGTCTCTGTGACGGCGCGGACCATCCCCGGGTTCGTGCCCCAGGTCACCTGCGGCGAGATCGCGGCGGCGTCGATCGTGACGTCGCGGTCGAACTCGGCGCCGGCGTCGCTCGGCAGCTCGCGCCACTGCGCGACCGCTTTGCCGAGCTCCGCGCCCGCGGGCGCGCCCGGGCGTCCCTGCGGCCAGCCGTGGCGCTCGGCGTGCTCGAACCACTCGAACGTGGTGTCGTCGGGCGCGATCATCCCCGCGCGCCCGCCGCCCTCGATCGTCATGTTGCAGACCGTCATGCGACCTTCCATCGATAGCTTCTCGATCGCCGGGCCGCGGTACTCGACCACGTGGCCGGTCATCCCCCCCACGCCCAGATGTCCGAGCGTGGCGAGGATCAGGTCCTTGGCGGTCACGCCGAACCCCAGCTCGCCCGCGTAGCGCACCTGCATCGAGCGCGGCTTGTGCTGGACCATGCACTGCGTGGCGAGTACGTGCTCGACCTCGCTCGTACCGATCCCGAACGCCAGCGCGCCGAATGCGCCGTGCGTCGAGGTGTGCGAGTCGCCGCACACGATCGTCATGCCCGGCTGCGTGACGCCCAGCTCGGGGCCGATCACGTGCACGATCCCCTGGCGCTCGGAGCCCAGCGAGTACACGGGAACGCCGAACTCGGCGCAGTTGCGCTCGAGCGTCTGCACCTGCACGCGCGAGAGCTCGTCCTTGATCCGCTCCGCCACCGGCGTGCCGTCGGTCGGCGTGTTGTGGTCGGCGGTCGCGAGCGTGCGATCGGGCCGGCGCACCGTGCGCCCGGCCAGGCGCAGCCCGTCGAACGCCTGCGGGCTGGTGACCTCGTGCACCAGGTGCAGGTCGATGTACAGCAGGGGGGGCGGGCCCGATTCCACCTCGTGCGTTTCCCAGATCTTGTCGAACATGGTTTTGGGCATGACTGGCTCCTACGGGGTGGTGGCTGTTTGCTTTGACTGTGCTCGCATGTCGGCTCAGCTCCGTCGCAGGCCCGCCGACACGACCGCCAGAAAGGCCGCGTCGCTGTCGCCGGAGGGGTTCTCGAAGTGGTGGCGCAGGTCCGAGTCGAAGGTCACGCAGTCGCCCTCGGCCAGCTCGTGGCGCTCGCCGTCGCACACCAGCACGACCGCGCCGCGCTCGATGAGCGCGGTCTCGCGGCTGCCCGGCTCGTGCATCGGCGGGTCATCGCGCGCCCCGGTGGCGCCGCCGGGCGCGAGCGTGTGACGCGAGAGCTCGGCGCGCTGGCCGGGCTGCCCGGGGGTCATCACCTCGAAGCGGTGCCCGCGCCTGGCGTTGCCGCCGCGCCTGCGCTGGCGCGGGCGCACGATCGTGACCGCGCCGTCCTCGTCGAGGCGCAGCAGCTGCGACAGGCGCAGGTCGAGCCCCGCCGCGATCCGCGCGGCGACCGTCAGCGTCGGGCTGGTCTCGCCGCGCTCGACCTGCGAGAGCATCGGCGCGCTCACGCCGCTGCGCTCGGCCAGGTCGCGCAGCGACAGCGACGCCGACTCGCGCAGCGCGCGCACGCGTGCGCCGATCACCGCCGGGTCAACCGGGTCGTGGCTCGCCAGCGCCGTGCTCACGCCCTCGCGGCCCGCAGCGACCGGCACATCGTCAGCGCCGTCTCGGCCGCGGCGGGACGGTCTTCCAATGCGCTTCGCCCGATCGAGGGTCGGCATACGTCCGTACGCTATCACAGACGCGAGTACAGCGTTGCGTTCGCTGGCTCAGCGTCGCAACGTGCTCACGGCCCCGCCACCTCCGGCAGCCCGAGCGCCCCATCCGACGCGAGCGATCGGGCCCGCGCGATCGACAGCGCGCGCACGTACGCGCGTGCGGCGGCGTCGATGATGTCCGTCGATACGCCCTGACCGGCCCCCGTGCAGCCGTCGACCTCGACGACGACCGAGACCTCGCCGAGCGCGTCCTGGCCCTCGGTGACGGCGCCGATCTGAAAGTCGCTGAGCTTGGCGTCAACGCCGGCGGCGGCGTTGATCGCGCGGAACACCGCGTCGATCGGTCCGTCGCCGGTGAACGAGCCCTCGGCGTGGCCGCCCTCGGGCAGCGTCACCGCCACGCGCGCGTGCGGCGGGCGTCGTGAGGAGTCGTCAACCTCGAACCAGTCGAGCGCGTACCCGGCGATCTCCTCGCCGGCGCGCAGCTCGTCGGTGACGAGCGCCTCCAGGTCCATCGCGGTCAGCGTCTTCTTGCGGTCGGCGATCTCCTTGAAGCGCTTGAAGGCCGTGTGCAGCGCCTGGCCGTCGAGCTGGAAGCCCAGCTCCTCGAGCGCCTCGCGCAGCGCGTGGCGCCCCGAGTGCTTGCCCAGCACGATCGCGTTGCTGCGCAGCCCGACGCTGGTCGCGTCCATGATCTCGTAGGTGGTGCGCTCCTTCAGCACGCCGTCCTGGTGGATGCCGGCCTCGTGCGCGAAGGCGTTGCGCCCGACGATCGCCTTGTTGGGCTGCACCTGGTAGCCGGTCAGGCGCGAGACCAGTCTGCTGGTGCGCGCGATCTCGGTCGTCTCGATCCCCGTCCACAGGCCCAGGCTCGGCTCGCGCGTGCGCAGCAGCATCGCGATCTCCTCCAGCGACGCGTTGCCGGCGCGCTCGCCGATCCCGTTGATCGCGCACTCGACCTGGCGCGCGCCCGCTTCCACGCCCGCCAGCGAGTTGGCGACCGCCAGTCCGAGGTCGTCGTGGCAGTGCACCGACACGACCACGTCGTGCAGGCCGGGCACCAGTCGGTAGAGCTCTTCGAACATGGCCGCATACTCGCGCGGCATCGTGTAGCCGACCGTGTCGGGCACGTTGATCGTGGTGGCCCCCTCGTCGAGCGCAACCTGGATCACTTCGCCCATGTAGGCGACGTCCGAGCGGGAGCCGTCCTCGGGCGAGAACTCGACGTCGTCGGTGTATTCGCGCGCCTGCGCGACGGCGGCACGCGCCTGACCGATCACGTCCTCGCGCGTGGTCTGCAGCTTGCGCTCGATGTGGATGTCGCTGGTGGCGATGAAGGTGTGGATGCGCGGGCGCTCGGAGTCCTTGACGGCGTTCCAGGCCGCATCGATGTCCTGCTTGGACGTGCGCGCCAGCCCGCAGATCACCGGGCCGTGGACCTCCCGCGCGATCGCCTGCACGGCCTCGAAGTCGCCCGGCGAGGTGATCGGGAACCCCGCCTCGATGATGTCCACGCCAAGACGCGCCAGCTGCTGTGCAATCTCGAGCTTCTCCTGGCGGTTCAGCGATATCCCCGGCGACTGCTCGCCGTCGCGCAGGGTCGTGTCGAACACCCTCACGCGCGCCTGCTCTGACCTCGTGTGCGGCGACTGCGCCGCTGCGCCTGCCGGATTGCTCATGTCGTGATCACACTCCTTTGGTTTCTCTGCTGTTGCCGGTTCTCCTGTGGTATGCGGCTACGCGGCCGCCACGCGCTATTCCCCCCGAGGGGGGAGCAGGAGAAGCAGCGACAGAGAAACGTCAAACGACATGCTCGCCAAACGGTAGCACCCCGCTCGCGGGTGCGCCGAATCCGACTCGACGCCCGTTCGATGGCTACGGCGCGAGCACGACCTTGCCGACGTTGCGCCGCTCGGTGATCATGTTCTGGGCGGCGCCTGCGTCCTCGAAGCTGAACGTGCCCGCGACCACCGGCTCGACCGTGCCGTCGTCGAGCAGCTCCCCCAGCGGCGTAATCCAGGGTGCGAGCGTCCCGCGGTCCTTCCACAGGCTGAGCATGTTCAGCCCGATCACGGCCTTCGATTCGGACATCTGTTTGATCAGGTTGAAGCGCGGCATCTGCACGACCGTGCGCAGCGCCGCGACGACGTTGCGCCGCTCGCCGGTGACCAGCGCCGAGGCGCCGAACGCGACCAGGCGCCCGCCGGCGCGCAGCATCTTGTAGTCGCGCCGGAAGCTCTTCCCGCCGACGGCGTCCATGATCAGGTCGAACTCGGGCAGGCCGCGCTCCCAGCCGGGGCTCGTGTAGTCGAGCGCGTGGTCGACGCCGAGCTCTGAGATGCGCGCGTGCTTTCCGGGCGAGGCCGTCCCGTAGATCTCGGCGCCGCGCCGCTTGGCGATCTGCGTGGCCGCGATGCCGACGCCGCCGCCGGCCGAATGGATCAGCACGCGCTCGCCCGGCTGCAGGTTGCCGTACCCGATCAGGCCGGCCCACGCGGTCCCGTAGTTGACGGGAATCGCCGCGCCCTGCTCGAAGCTCAGCCGCTCGGCGAGCGCCACCACATCGCCAGCCGGAACCACCACCTGGGAGGCGTAGCCACCGAACTGCGTGCCGGCCAGCACGCGTTGGCCGACCGTCAGCGATGGGTGGGACTCCGAGACCCCGCCGCCGAGCTCGAGCACCGTGCCCGCCACCTCATAGCCGACCACGCAGGGCGTCTTGGGCGCGTCCGGATAAAGGCCCATGCGAGCCATCACGTCAGCGAAGTTGATGCCGGCGGCCGCCACGTCGATGCGTACCTCCCCCGGCCCGAGCTCGGGATCGGGCCGCTCCTGCACCTGCAGCACCCCCGGCCCCCCGTGCTTCGTGATCACCACCACGCGCATGCCGGGCCAGCCTATCGAGGATCTTCAAGCGTCAGCGGTGAGGTCGGCCGCCTACCCCAAATCACCCCGCCCAAAGCCGCCACCAACACATATCCCGGCAAGCGAACGCCCGACGTCTTGCAACCGGCTACATCGCGCAGCTCCACCACCACCGGCATGCGGCGCCAGCCTAGTGGGCCGAGACGATTCAGCCCAAATCGACCGACCAACCCCCCACGAAGCCCTCGCTGGCCACGAGCTCGCGCACTACCGCGTCGGGCACGGCGGCGTCGGTCGTGACCACCATCGCCGCCAGCCCGCCCTCGCCCGCGGAGCCGGCCTCCGGCAGCGCGCGCCCGTCCGGCACGTGGCCGACGGCGGCCGATGAGATGTTGATGCCGTGCGCGCCGAAGACGGTGCCGACGCGGCCGATCATGCCCGGCAGGTCGGTGTAGCGAAACACGGTCACGTAGGGGGCGAGCTCGATCGTCAGGCGCCGGCCCTGGACCTCGACGAGGTGCGCGACGCGGCTCGGGCCGATGCCCGTGCCGGCGACGGTGACGCGCTGCCCGCCGGAGACGACCGTGACGCGGATCAGCTCGTTGAAGTCCTCGGCCTCGGAGATCGCGCGCTCCTCGAGCACGATTCCGCGCTGCTGGGCCATCGTCGGCGCGTTGACGAGGTTGATCGGCTCCTCCAAGCGGCCCTGCAGCGCGCCGACGACGACCGACAGCCCGAGCAGACGCGTGTCGAAGTCGGCCAGACCGCCGAGGAAGGCGGCCTCGATGCGCTCGACCGAGCTGCCCTCTGCCAGCGCCATCGCCAGGCGGCCGAGCTGGCGGGCCAGCGGCAGGAACGGGCCGAGCGCCTCCATGTCCTCGGCGCCGACGGCCGGGATGTTCACCGCCGTCGAAACCACGCCGCCGGTCAGCGCCGCGATCACCTGCTCGGCGCTCTGATACCCGGCGCGGTCGGTGGCCTCCGCGGTCGACGCGCCGAGATGCGGCGTGACGACCACGTTGGGATAGCCGAACAGCGGATGCTCGGTCATCGGCTCGCTTCCGAACACGTCGAGCGCGGCGCCGGCGACCTTGCCCGCGTCGAGCGCGTCCTTCAGCGCGGCGTCGTCGATCAGCCCACCGCGCGCGACGTTGAGGATGCGCACGCCCTCGCGCATCTGCGCGAACGCGCGCGCGTCGATGAAGCCCTCGGTCTCGGGCGTCTTGGGCAGGTGCACCGTGATGAAGTCGGCCTGCGCGTAGATGTCCTCGGCGCCGTCGGCCTTCTCGACCGCCAGCTCGCGAAAGCGCTCGGCGCTGACGAACGGGTCGAACGCCAGCACGCGCATGCCGAAGCCGCGCGCGCGATGCGCGACCAGCTGGCCGATGCGCCCGAAGCCGAGGATGCCGAGCGTCTTCTCGTACAGCTCGACGCCCGAGAACTTCGAGCGCTCCCACTTGCCCGAGATCAGCGAGACGTAAGCCTGCGGGATGTTGCGCGCCAGCGCCAGCAGCAGCGCCATCGTGTGCTCGGCGGCGGTCACGACGTTGGACTCGGGCGCGTTGGCGACGACGATCCCGCGGCGGGTGGCGGCGGACACGTCGACGTTGTCGACGCCGACGCCGGCGCGGCCGATCACGCGCAGCTGGCTGGCCCGCTCGATCAGATCGGACGTGAGCTTCGTGGCCGAGCGCACGAGGATGCCGTCGTACTCTCCGATCCGCTCGGCCAGCTGCTCGTCGCTCCAGTCGATCCCGAGGTTGACGTCGAAGTGCTCGCGCAGCAGGTTCACGCCCGAGTCGCCGATCTTCTCCTTGACGAGTACCTTCGCGCGCCCGTTTGCGCTGGTGTTGGCGTCGGTGGCAGCGCTCATGCCGCGACCCTTTCGCTCGCGATGGTCTCAGTAGATGTGGCGCTCATCACGCGATCCTCTCGAGCAGCCAGTCGATGCACGCCGTGAGCGCTCTCACGTCGGCGGGCTCCACGGCCGGGAACATGCCGACGCGCAGCTGGTTGCGCCCCAGCTTGCGGTAGGGCTCGACATCGACGATGCCGTTCGTGCGCAGCGTCTTGGCGAGCGCGGCGGCGTCGATCGCCTCGTCGAAGTCGACCGTGCCGACGACCAGCGAGCGCTTGGCCGGGTCGGCCACGAACGGGGTCGCGACCTCTGAGCGCTCGGCCCACTCGTACAGGTGACTCGAGGACTCACGTGTGCGCGAGACGCACCAGTCGAGGCCTCCGCCCTCGAGCATCCAGCGGATCTGGTCGGCCAGCAGGAACAGCGTCGCGACCGCCGGCGTGTTGTAGGTCTGGTCTTTGAGCGAGTTCTCGAGCGCGGTGCTGAGCGACAGGAAGGCCGGAATCCAGCGCTCCGAGGCGCCGAGCCGCGCGATGCGCTCCTGCGCGGCGGGGCTGAGCAGCGCCACCCACAGTCCGCCGTCGGAGCCGAACGACTTCTGCGGCGCGAAGTAGTACGCGTCGACCGCGGTGATGTCAACCGGCAGGCCGCCCGCGCCGGAGGTGGCGTCGATCAGGACCAGCGGCCCCGCCTCGTGCGCGCCGCTCGCCGCGCCCGCTCCCTCGCCGCTCGCCCCGGCCGTCTCGCCTTCCGCAGCGGCCGCGCCGCCGGTCGTTCCGCCAGAGCCGCCGGCCGGTCGCTGGACCGGGACCATCACGCCGGTCGAGGTCTCGTTGTGGGCCCAGGTGATCGCGTCGGCCTGCGCATCGCCCGCGCGCGCGCCGGCATCGGCTGGGTCGGGAGCATCGCCGGGGTCGGCGGACACCACGACCGGGTCCTCCAGGAACGGAGCGCCCTGCGTCACCGCCGCGAACTTGCTGGAGAACTCGCCGTAGCTGAGATGCAGCGCGCGGCGCTCGACCAGCCCGAACGCCGCGGCGTCCCAGAAGGCGGTGGCGCCGCCGTCGCCGAGCGCCACCTCATACCCGTCGGGCGCGGCGAACAGCTCGCGCAGACCGGCGCGGATCTCGCCGACGAGCGCCTTGACGGGCTTCTGGCGGTGTGAGGTGCCCATCACCTTGGCACCCTCGCTCGCCAGCCGGGCGAGCGCCTGCGGGCGCACCTTCGACGGGCCGCAGCCGAAGCGCCCGTCGGCGGGCTTGAGCTCGTCCGGGATCACCAACTGTGTCTCTGCTGCGCTGCTCGGCGTCATTTCGGGCTCCTCGCTGTCGAGGGAGTGGCGATGATCGGAGGTGCCCAGGCGCGCGGCTTAGAAGCTCGTCGCTTCCCGGTGGTTAGGTCCACCTCAGCGCCAGTCGCGACGATGCGCCGAGTGTAGCGAAGCGCGCGAACCTCGGTCGATCGCCAGGCGCACACCCCAAGGCCCACGCACGGCGGCCGATCGCGAGGCGCACACACCTCCACACTGCCGCGCACACGCGGGTCCCGGCGGAGCAAGATCGGCCGCCGGGACCACGCCACGGCTCTGCCGTCCCCCTGCGCGGTGACGGCAGCGTGATCGTAGCGTCATTCGTGCCGCAACGTCCGGGACGCATCGTCGGAGGCTTGGCGCCGCCGGCTTTCTCTTGTCTCGCGATGCAGTCTGTGCGCAATCGCACGGCCCGCGTCTCACTCCCCGAACACGACGACGCGATCGAAGCTGACCGCGCGCCAGCCGTCGGGAAGTCGTGTGGCGGACACCCCGGCCGGCCCTCCCGGCCCCGCAGGCCGGGGGCAGAGCAGGCAGTACTCGGGAGCCGGGCCGAGCACGAGCTGGCGGCGCCACAGGCTGGCGTGCGCGGGATCCATCCCGTCGCCGAGCAGCTCGCCGAGCGCGCGCTGCTCGGAGCCGGACGGGCGCGAGACCCAGATCGCCACGGTGGCCTCGGCGAGCACGGGCGGATGCGCCCCCTCGATCAGCCCGTACAGACCTCCGGCCGCCTCGCCGGAGCGGTGGGCGACGGCGTCGTGCGCCGTGCGGTGACCGTGCCCGACGGCGGCCTCATTGAGGACGCCGAGCGCGGTGAAATCGTCGACCAGGTACCAGTCTTCGTAGCCGCCCGCGCCGTCGTCGGGCAGGCGCGCCTGCGCGCTCGCGGCCGACCACGGCCATGGCAGCTCGGCAACCTGGAAGACCGCGGACCCGTGAAAGCCGACCGGCGGACCATGCGCGAGCGAGCGATGAAAGGCCACGTGCGCCTGCTCGTAGGCGTCGCGCGCGGCCAGGTCGCGCGGACGGTGCCAGAAGACGTAGGCGAGCAACTCGCGCGCTCCTAGCCGAGACCTGTTTGCGCGGGATACGAGGGCAGCGGCGATTGGCGCGGCGGGCCCGACCGGGGCATCAGAACGCCGGCTTGATCCAGTCCATGTGGGAGCGCAGCTCGCTGCCGACGTGCTCGATCTGGGTGTCGGCCTGCTCGGCGCGCATGCGCTTGAAGTTCTCCTGGCCGGCGCGGTTCTCGGCGATCCACTCGCGCGCGAAGTCACCGGACTGGATCTCGGCGAGGATCTCGCGCATGTGCGCGCGGGTCTGCTCGGTGATCACGCGTTTGCCGCGCGTGTAGTCGCCGTACTCGGCCGTGTTCGAGATCGAGTAGCGCATCCCGGCGAGGCCCTTCTCGTAGATCAAATCGGCGATCAGCTTGAGCTCGTGCAGGCACTCGAAGTAGGCCATCTCGGGGTCGTAGCCCGCGTTCACGAGCGTCTCGAAGCCCGCCTGGACGAGCTCGGACGCGCCACCGCACAGCACTGCCTGCTCGCCGAACAGGTCGGTCTCGGTCTCGTCCTTGAAGGTCGTCTCGATCACGCCGCCGCGCGTGCAGCCGATGCCCTTGGCGTAGGCGAGCGCCAGCGCACGGGCGTTGCCGGTGGCGTCCTGGGCGACCGCGATCAGGCCCGGCACGCCGCTGCCCTCGAGGAACTGGCGGCGCACGAGATGGCCAGGGCCCTTGGGCGCGACCATGCCGACGTCGACGCCCGGCGGCGGCTCGACCTCTTCGTAGTGAATCGAGAAGCCGTGGCCGAACAGCAGCATGTTGCCGGGCGCGATCCCGTCGCGCACCTCGTCCTCCCACACCTGGCGGTGCAGCTCATCCGGTACCAGCATCATCACCAGATCGCCGCGGCTGCAGGCCTCGACGACGGGCACGACCTCGAGGCCGCTCTCGCGGGCCTTGGCGACCGAGCCGGAGTCCGGGCGCAAGCCGACGAGGACATCGACTCCGGAGTCCCTCAGATTCAGCGCGTGCGCGTGGCCCTGCGAGCCGTAGCCGATGATCGCGACGGTCTTGCCGTCGAGCAGCTGCAGGTCCGCGTCGTCGTCGTAGAGCATGGCGCCAACAATATCTGCTCACCCCGGACGAAACTCTCGCGCGCCTACGCGTGGGCCGACGCCACGAGCGTGCGTCCGGGGAGCGCGAGCGACCCGTCGGCCGCCCGGTAGGGCTCGGTGCGCGTAGCCAGACCGGCGTGGATTTCGGCGATCTCGGCCTCGGGGCGGCTCATGACGGCGTCGTGGAACAGCCTCGAGATATCGAGCGTAGTGTCCCAGAAGGACTCGAACGAGGGGTGGGCGTGGACGAGGTCGATCGCCTGCACGTCGATCTCGCCGAAGCCGGCAGCGGCGAGCAGCTCACGTACGCGCTCGGGGTCGCCGAGCGCAAACGGGCCGGGGGTGTTTGGCGCGGGTGGGCTCGAAAGGCCGCGCTCGACCAGCTCGAGTCCGGGCAGCAGCGCCCACGGGTTGTGCTGGACCGCGTCCCAGACGGCGAGCGCCATGCGCCCGCCCGGGCGCAGCACGCGACGGCTCTCGCCGAGCCCGGCCGCGGGGTCGGCCAGCAGCATGTAGCCCCAGCGGCACAGCACGACATCGACGCTCGCGAGCGGCAGGTCGATCCATTCGGCGCCGAGCACCTGGAACTCGACGTTGCTGAGCCCGAGCTCGCCGGCGCGCTCGCGAGCCCCTTCGAGCATCGCCTCGGCCTGGTCTGAGATGATCACCCCGCCGAGCGGAGCGACCTGCTGGGCCGCGAGCATGCCGGTCTCCCCCAGGCCGGCGGCGAGCTCGAGCACGCGGTCGCCGGGCCGGGGCGAGACGGCGTCGAGCATCCAGCGCGAAACCGGCATGCCCAGTTCGCGCACGCCCTGCTGGCGGCGGATCCAGCCGGCCGCCGCCTCTTCCCAGTGGGCGAGGCTGGCGTCGCGATAGGCGTTCGGGTCGAAGGCGCTCATAGCAGCTCCCGGCGCAGCAGCTTGCCCGAGCGCGTACGCGGCAGCGGCTCGGCGACGAGCTCGATCCGCTTCGGCACCTTGTACGGGGCCAGGCGCGCAGCGCAGTGGGCGCGCAGCGCCTCGGGCAGGGGCGCGGATCCGGGACGCTCGACGACAAGCGCCGTCACGGCCTCACCCCAACGGGGGTCGGCGCGGGCGAGGACCGCCGCCTCGAGCACGTCCGGATGGGCCTCGAGTACCGCCTCGACCTCGGCGGGCGCGACGTTCTCGCCGCCGCTGATGATCGTGTCCGCCTTGCGTCCGGTGACGTGCAGGAAGCCGCACTCGTCGAGCGTGCCGAGATCGCCCGTGCGCAGCCATCCGTCCGGCGCGAGCGAGGCGCGCGCGACCGTGGGGCCCGCGACCAGGATCTCGCCGTCGTCGGCGATGCGCACCTGGGTGCAGAACAGCGGTGGTCCGGCATGCGCAGAAGTGTGCTCGATCGCGTCCAGGCGCGTGTCCTCGCAGACGCCGGTGTTCGAATCGATCGGCGCCGTGGTGACCTGCGAGCAGGCCTCGGTCATTCCGTAGGTGAGGCGAACGGACACACCACGCGCGCGTGCGCGCGCCACGAGCTCGGCCGGAACGGGTCCGCCACCGGTGAGCGCGCAGCGCAGCGACGGCGGATCGCGCAGGCCCGCGTCGAGCAGGCGCGCCAGCGTCGTGGCGACGAGCGACACGAGCGTCACATCGCCGTTGCCGAGGGCCCCTAGCGCGAGCTCGGTCTCGAAGCGCGGGTGCAGGACGGCGGTGGTGGCGTAGATGGCCGAGCGGATCAGAATCGACAGGCCGCCGACGTGGGCGACGGGCAGCGCGCACAGCCAGCGCTCGCGCGGGTCGAGATCGAGCGCCGCGGCGGAGCCGAGGGCGCTCCACAGGAAGTTGCCGTAGGTGAGCTCGATCGGGCGCGCGGCGGCGGTGGTGCCCGAGGTATGGATCACCGCGGCGACGGCGCCGAGATCGTGGCGCATGGGCTGATCCGCGGCGGCATCCGCGCCGACCTTTCCCGTGAGCGGCGTGGCCACGGGCCCTTCTGCGAGCGGCTCGGAGAGGACGAGCGTCGCGCCCTCGCACTGCAGCGCGCGCTCGGCCGGCCCGAGGCGGACGTCGATGGGCACCGCGGCAGCTCCGAGCAACAGGCAGGCGTGCAGGGCGTATGCGAACTCGAGGCCCGGTGGCAGCACGATTGCGACGCGGTCCCCGGCACGCACACCGGCAGCCCGCAGCGCACACGCGCGCGCACGCGCGCGTGCGTCGAGCTCCGCATAGGTACACGCACCGTCGAGCGCCTCTAGCGCCGTCCACCCCGGCCGCAGGCGCGTCGCGCGGGCGAGCCATGCCTCCACCTGCATCGCCACAGGCTAGCCGCACCGCACGGGACGCTGCGAGCCCACGCCGGCCCGGACCCCTCGGCGGTCCGTTCCGGCGCGGTTCCTTACAGCTAGCCTTACCCCCGCATGACGACGACGTGGACGCCCGCGGGCGAGTATCAGGACATCCGCTACGAGAAGTCGGCGGAGCCGGTGTCTGGGATCGCGAAGATCACGATCGACAGGCCGGAGGTGCGCAATGCCTTCAGGCCGCGAACGATCGTCGAGATCTCGCAGGCGCTCGAGGACGCGCGCGAGGACATCGAGGTAGGCGCGATCGTGCTGACGGGGGCGGGCGAGCTGGCGTTCTGCGCGGGCGGCGATCAGCGCGTGCGCGGCGACTCCGGGTATCTCGACGAGGATGAGGCGGGCCGAGCGGGCATCGGGCGCTTCCACGTGACCGATCTGCACGTGCAGATCCGGCGGCTGCCGAAGCCGGTGGTGGCGATGGTGGCGGGGTACGCGATCGGCGGCGGGCACGTGCTGCATCTCGTGTGCGACCTGACGATCGCCGCCGACAACGCGCGCTTCGGGCAGGTGGGGCCGCGCGTGGGCTCGTTCGACGGCGGCTTCGGCGCCGGGCTGCTGGCCAACACGGTGGGCCCGAAGAAGGCGAAGGAGATCTGGTTTCTGTGCAGGCAGTACTCCGCGCAGGAGGCGCTCGAGATGGGGCTGGTCAACACCGTGGTGCCGCTGGCCGAGCTGGAGGACGAGACGGTCAGGTGGTGCCAGGAGATGCTGGCGCTGTCGCCGTTCTCCCTGCGGCTGCTGAAGGCGAGCTTCAACGCCGCCGAAGATGGGCTGGCCGGGATCCAGCAGCTGGCGCACGACGCGAACCTGCTGTTCTACGGCAGCGAGGAGGCACAGGAGGGCAGGGATGCGTACCGCGAGAAGCGCAGGCCGGACTTCGCGAAGTTCCCGAGACGCCCATGACGATGCCTAAGCCGTGACGACGCTGACCCCTACGAGCACGACCGCCGGGAGCGGCGCGGCCGGGCGGGCGAGCACGGTGCGGATCTGGGTGATGGCGGCGCGCGTGCGCACGCTGCCCGCGGCGGTGGCGCCCGTGCTGGTCGGCACTTCGCTGGCGCTCGGCGCGGGGCACTTCCACGCGCTGGCGTTCGTCGCCGCGCTGCTGGGCGCGGTCTTCATCCAGGTGGGGACGAACCTGTCGAACGACTACTCGGACGCCCGGCGTGGCGCCGACAGCGAGGATCGGCTGGGTCCGGTGCGCGTTACCGCGGGCGGGCTGGTGCCGCCGAAGCAGGTGTTGACGGCGACTTACGCCTCGTTCGGCGTGGCTGTGGTGTGCGGCGCGTATCTGATCGCGGTGGCGGGCTGGGAGCTGCTGGCGGTCGGCGCCGCGTCGATCCTGGCGGGGGTGTTGTACACGGGCGGGCCACGACCATACGGCTACGAGGGACTCGGCGAGGTGTTCGTGTTCCTGTTCTTCGGCGTGGTGGCGGTGACGGGCTCGTATTTCGTGCAAGTGCAGCAGCTGCCGTGGCAGGCGTTCGCGTGCGCCGTGCCGGTAGGGCTCTTGGCGAGCGCGATCCTGGTGGTGAACAACGTCAGGGACATCGACACGGACAGGCGGGCGGGCAAGCGCACGCTGGCGGTGAGGCTGGGGCGCGAGCGGACGCGCGATCTCTATACGGCGATGCTTGCGGTGGCGTTCGTCAGCGTGCCGCTGCTGTGGGCGCTGGGGATGTCGCCCTGGCTGCTGTTGAGCTGGGCGACGATCCCGCTCGCCGTGAGACTCGCGCGAACGGTCCGCACGAGGGTCGACGGGCGGGCGCTGAACGGCGCGCTCGCGCAGACCGGGGCGTTGCAGCTGCTCTTCTGCGTGCTGCTGGCGGCAGGGATTCTCGCGGGCGGCGGCATTCCATCGTGAGGGCCGGCCGTGAGCGCGGTTGAGTTGGGTGGGAGACCAGTGGGCCAGCTCCCGCGCCAGCCCCGCCGGCACCGGTCACCGCACCTGCCGGCATTGCGGGGGCGGGCGCGACGATGGACTTGAGCGTCGAGCCAAGGACGCTACGGATGCGCGAGCCGTTGCGCACGGCTTACGGTGAGGTGCGCGAGCGCGAGCTGCTGGCGGTGACGATCGCCGACGAGGACGGCATCGAAGGCCACGGCGAGGCCGCGCCGCTCGAGGGGTACGACGGAACGAGCGCGGAGCGGGTCAAAGATGCGCTCGAACGCTACCGGCCCGCGCTGGCGAGGTCGCGCGGACTGAACGGCGCGCAGCTGATCGAGGCGTGCAGGCGGATCGAGGACCTTCCGCCGGCGCTCGCGGCTGTGGACATGGCGCTGTGGGACCGCGCGGGCAGGCGCACGGAACGCCCCGTGGCGGAGCTGCTCACCGACGACCCGGCCGAACGAGTGCCGGTCAACGCCTCGCTGTCGGCGCTGGATCGCGCCGGCGTGGCTGAGCAGGCGGCGGCGGCGCTGCGCGACGGCTTTGCCTGCATCAAGCTGAAGGTCGGCGTGGGCGATGACGCGGGCCGGGTCGCCGCCGCGCGCGCGGCGGCCGGCCCGGAGATGGCTCTGCGACTCGACGCCAACGGCGCCTGGGGAGTCGATCAGGCGGTCCGCGCGATCGAGGCGCTGGCGCCCGCCGGACTCGAGCTCGTCGAGGAGCCGACGCACGGCCTGCACGCGGTCAGGGAGGTGCGCGAGCGGGTCAGCACGCGGATCGCGATCGACGAGACAGCGGGCGAGCACGGCGCGCTCGGCGCAGGAGTGGCCGATGCGGTCTGCCTGAAGATCTCGCGCTGCGGCGGCATCGCCGGCCTGGTGGCGGCGGCGATGCTGGTGCGCGCGTCCGGCGCGGAGGTGTACCTGGCCTCGACCTACGACGGCCCGCTGGGCGTGGCCGCGGCCGTGCACACGGCCGCGGCGCTCGCCTCGCGCGGCCCGATGCCGCCATGCGGGCTGGCGACGCTCGCACTGTTCGAGGGCATCGAGGATCCGCTGCCGGTGGTGCAGGGGACGATCACGCTGCCCGACGGGCCGGGGCTTGGCGTCGAGCCGCTCTAGACCGTCTTTCTCACCCGCTACCAAGCGAGAGCGTCGATGACGGCGCCAGGATTCTCCAAAGGCAGCCGATGACCACCGTTTACGACGACCAGCCTGCAATCGGTACATGCCGTCGCGACACGGCCCCCGATGTCCGCGAACTTCGCGTCGCGATCGCCGGCCAGGAACGTGACGGGCATGGACAGCTCGCCGAGGCGCCCCCACAAAGACCGCATCTCGCCCGTTCCGAGGCCGCGCATCGCCGCCGCGAGCGCGCGGGGGTCGTTGCGCCGCTGATCGGCCTGCGCCAGCTCCCCAACCCCCGGCGGATCGCCGGCGAACAGCGGCTGTGCGCGCCAGCGCTCGATGAAAGCCTCGAACGGCCCGCTTGCCAGCTGCTCGGCCAGCCGCTCGTCCGCCTCGCGCCGCCCGGCCCGCTCGTCAGCGTTCTCGATCCCGGGATTGCAGGCGACGAGGATCAACCGTGCGACCCGCTGCGGGGCGGCCAGCGCCACGCGCAACGCGATCCGCCCGCCCATCGAGTAGCCGCACAGCACGAAGCGCCCGGGCGCCTGGCCGAGCACACACTCGACGCACGCATCGAAGGTGATCGGGCGGGCATGGCCGGCCTGCGAGCCGTGCCCGGGCAGGTCGAGCGCCAGCGGTCGATACCGTTCGACGTCCAGGCGCTCGAGCACGCCGTCCCAGGCGCGGTGCGTACCGCCGAACCCATGCAGCAGAACGAGATCTTCGGCCACACCGCGATCGTAATGACCACGCCCGGTAGCCCACCCCCGTCCGTCCCACCTCCCGTGCCCACCGGTCGCGCGCACACTATCCGGCCGCCCTCCACCACACCCCGCATCGAGCGCGCGCGCGTCGCTGCATGAGCGCCGGCGCAGATACGTATGCGTTGCTGCGCGCGTTCGTGGACGAGCTCGCTCGCTGCGGGATGCGCGCCGCCTGTACCTCGCCGGGCTCGCGCTGCGCGCCGCTCGTGCTGAGCCTGGCGCGCGAGCCGCGCTTGCGCTGCTACTCGCACGTCAACGAGCGCTGCGCCGGGTTCTTCGCGCTCGGGCTGACGAAGGCCTCGGGCGTGCCGGTCGCCGTGACGTGCACGTCGGGGACCGCCGCAGCAGAGCTGCTGCCGGCCGCGATCGAGGCGCACGAGGCGCGGGTGCCGCTGCTGTTGCTGACCGCCGACCGCCCGGCCGAGCTGCGCGAGAACGGCGCAGGGCAGGCGATCGATCAGCTCAAGCTGTTCGGCGGCGCCGCCAAGTGGTTCTTCGAGGTCGAGACCGACATCGCCAGCCCGCCGCGGTTGCGCTGGATCCGGACGCTCGCATGCCGCGCATACTGGACGGCGCTGCAGGATAGGCCCGGCGTTGTGCACTTGAATTTCCCGCTGCGTGACCCGCTCGTCAGCGACGATCTCCTGCCGGATGACCCGACGGGACGGCGCGACGGCGAACCCTATGTGCGCAGAAGCGACGGGGCCGAGAATGTCCACTACAGCCAGCGCTCGCGCGTCAGCGAGCTCGCTGCGCTGCTGGGATCGGCGCGCCGGGGCGTGATCGTGGCTGGCCGCCACGAGCGCGGATCGCCGCTCGGACCGGCCGCGGCCGAGCTCGCCGCGGCGGCGGGCTGGCCGCTGCTCGCCGATCCGCTATCTGGCGCGCGCAGGGGATCCGCGGCGATAGCCCACTACGACGCGTTGCTGCGCAGCCGGGCGTTCGCAGCCGAGCAGCGTCCCGACCTGGTGCTGCGGGCCGGCGATCTGCCCGTGTCCAAGCCGCTGCGTAGCTGGCTTGCGAGTCTCGACGACGTGCGCCAGGCAGCGTTCGACCCGGAGGCTGCATGGCAGGACCCCGATGCCGTGCTAAGCGTTTCGCTCGACCTCGAGCCGGCGACGGCGCTGCGGCGCGTGGCCGGCCTGTTCGCGTCCGGCGATGAGCCACCCGACGGCAATCAAAAGCCTGGCGAAGACCAGGTCCGGCGTCTGAGCCCGGCTGACCCCGACTGGCTGGCGGCATGGCGCGGCGCCGATGGGATCGCGGCCGAGGCGATCCTCGGGGCGCTCGCGGACGAGACGCTGTCCGAGCCCCGGCTCGCCGCCGAGCTCGGCGTGCTACTGCCGCGTGAGGCGACGCTGTTCGTGGGGTCCTCGATGCCGGTGCGCGACATCGAGACGTTCTGGCCGGTGCGCGCCGACCCGCCGCGGGTGCTGTGCAACCGCGGCGCGAACGGAATCGACGGCACCGTCTCGAGCGCCTTCGGCGCGGCCGCACATGCCCAGGGACCGGTCGTGCTGCTGATCGGCGACGTGGCGCTCGCGCACGATATCGGCGGCCTGCTGGCCGCTACGCGACTGGGGCTGCAGCTGACGATCGTGCTGGTCAACAACGGCGGCGGCGGGATCTTCGACTTCCTGCCAGTCGCCCGGGCCGAGATGGCACGCGAGCAGGACGCCGAGCGCGAGAACACAGCCGATCAGGACCGGGCGCAGGACATCTACACCCGCCACGTGGCCACCCCCACCGGCCTGGACTTCGCGAAGGCCGCCGACCTGTACGGCCTGGCCTACGAGCGCGCGCAGACGGTGCCGGCCTTGCGCGAGGCGATCGAGCGCGCGCTCGCGCCGCACGCCGAGGCCACGATCATTCACGTGCGCGGCGACCGGGCGGCCAACGTCGAGCTGCATGGCGGCGTGTGGAGCGCCGTGGCGAGGGCACTGCGAGGCCACGGGCCGTGAAAATACGAGCCGGGGCCGGCGTGCCTGGCGCTCGCGGCGCACGAGCACGCACGCACCGTGAAATTCCAGCCGCGCGCACGTCCGGAGCTATTCTCTCTTCATGCGGGCCGTCAACGCAATCATGGAATGCCTGAAGGCGGAGGGCGCCGAGGTGGTGTTCGGGCTGCCCGGAGGCGCGAACCTGCCGACCTATGACGCGTTCGTGGGAGCGGGCGTCAGGCACATCCTCGTGCGCCACGAGGCCGGCGGCGGGCACGCGGCCGAGGGCTATGCGAAGGCGAGCGGCAAAGTCGGCGTGGCGTTCGCGACCAGCGGTCCCGGTGCCACGAACCTGGTGACGCCGATCTGCGACGCGATGATGGACTCCGTGCCGGTCGTGTTCATCACCGGCCAGGTCCGCACGGAGCTGCTCGGGACGGACGGCTTTCAGGAGGCGGACACGATCGGGATCACGATGCCGATCGTCAAGCACTCGTTCATGATCCAGGACCCGCGTGAGATTCCGCGAGCGATCCACGAGGCCTTTCACGTCGCGCGCAGTGGCCGCCCGGGCCCGGTGCTGGTGGATATCCCCCAGGACCTGTCGCGCGGCGAGATCTCCTACGAGCCGGTCACCGACCTGCGCCTGCCCGGCTACCAGCCGACGACCGAGGGCAACCAGAAGCAGATCCGTCAGGCCGCCAAAGCGCTGGCGGCGGCGCAGCGTCCGGTGATCTATGCCGGCGGTGGTGTCGTGAACGCGAACGCCTCGGCCGAGCTGGTCGAGCTGGCACGCTGCGATCGCTTCCCGGTCACGTGCACGCTGATGGGGCTGGGAGCGTTTCCGGCGCGGGTGGGCGGGGCACCCAATCCGCAGTGGCTGGGCATGCTCGGGATGCACGGGACGCGCGCGGCCAACTACGCGATGGACGAGGCCGATCTGATCTGCGCGGTGGGCGCGCGCTTCGACGACCGCATCACCGGCAAGCTCTCGGAGTTCGCGCCGCGCGCGAAGTTCATCCACATCGACATCGACCCGGCGGAGATCTCCAAGAACGTGCCGGCGCACATCCCGATCGTCGGCGACGCCAAGCACGTGCTGGCGAAGCTGGCGGTCGAGTACCGGGCGCTGAGCGCGGATGGGGGGCGCCTGGCGGCATGGTGGGAGCGGATCGAAGGGTGGCGCGCCAAGTACCCGCTCACCTACGAGGACTCGAGCGACAGCGAGATCAAGCCGCAGTACATGGTCCAGGCGCTGTACGAGGCGACCGGCGGCGACGCGATCGTGACCAGTGACGTGGGCCAGCACCAGATGTGGGTGGCGCAGTACTACGACTTCCCGGCGCCGCGGCGCTGGATCAACTCCGGCGGTCTCGGCACGATGGGCTTCGGCCTGCCCGCCGCGATGGGGGCCGCCGTGGCCTGCCCCGATCGCCTGGTGTGCTGCGTGGCCGGCGACGGCTCGGTGCAGATGAACGCGCAGGAGCTCGCCACGTGCGCCCAGGAGCAGATTCCGATCAAGGTGTTCATCATGAACAACGGCTATCTGGGCATGGTCAGGCAGTGGCAGGAGCTGTTCTGGGACGGCAAATACAGCCACGTCGAGACCGGCGAGTTCCCCGACTTCGCCAAGCTCGCGGACGCCTATGGCGCGACCGGGATGCGCTTCGACGACAAGACCACGCTCGTGGCGGACATGCGCCGCGCGATCGAGACCGACGGCCCGGTCGTCGTCAACGTCCGGGTGACGCGCGAGGAGAACACGTATCCCATGATCCCGGCCGGGCAGCCCGCCAGGGAGATGGTCGGATGAGGAGACCTGGGGGAGGGCAGGCCCTCCCCCAGTACCCCCTCCCGCCGTATAGGGTTCTGGCGCCGGGCCGGCAAAGCCGCCCCTCGCGGCGAGGGCGACAGGTTCCTGAGGAACGAGAGATGAACGCAGTCGAGTTGACGCTCAGAGTGGGAGCTTGATGGGCGAGCCTGGAACCAAGGAGCCGCTGAGCCTCGCCGAGCTCGAGGCCTCGGCGGGCCTGCGCACGGGTCGCAAGCACGTGCTGTCGATCCTCGTCGAGAACAAGTCCGGTGTGCTAACGCGGATCGCCGGCCTGTTCGCACGCAGGGGCTTCAACATCGCCACCCTGACGGTCGGCCCGACCGACGACGAGCAGATTTCGCGCGTGACGCTGACCGTGGACGGGGCGCTGCATCCGATCGACCAGGTCACCAAGCAGCTGCACAAGCTGGTCAACGTGTTGAAGATCAGAGACCTCGAGCCCGGCGACACGGTGGCGCGCGAGCTGGCGCTGTTCAAGGTGTCCGCCGACGGCGCGCAGCGCGGCGAGCTGATGCAGATCACCGAGATCTTCCGCGGCAAGGTGGTCGATGTGACCAAGCGATCGGTGATCGTCGAGGTGACAGGCACCACCGAGAAGATCGAAGCGTTCGAGGGCATGGTCAGACCGTTCGGCCTGATCGAGATGATGCGCACCGGGGAGATCGCGATCGCACGCGGACGCACCGAGACGTAGTGGTCGCGCGCGCGGGCTCGTCGGACGTCGCACGGCCGCAGGGACGTTTCGGGCTGGACGAACAGCAGCTCCGGGCGTTGCAGGCACGACTCGAGCTGGCGGGACTGCGGGCCAGGCGCAGCGGCGAGCCCACGCTCGTCGGCGCCAGCTTCGCGCTGCCTGGCGACATCGACCCGAGCGCGGTCGTGTGCGCGTCGCGGCGCGCGAATGAGCCGTGGTTCGCGCTCGAGCAGCCGAGCCGGGGCGGCGTGGCGCTCGCCGCGCTCGGCGAGGCGATCGCGCTGAGCGAGTCCGGCGCGGACCGCTTCGCCGGCCTCGCCGACCGCTGGCGCAGGCTGGCAGCGGCAGCCGTCGGCGGCGAGCGGACATCGACCGACGGCCACGCGGGCACGGGACTCCTCGCGTTGTGCGGATTCGCGTTCGCGCCGGATGGCGGGCGCTCGCACGCATGGGCCGGATTCCATCCGGCCTCGCTGGTCGTTCCCGAGATCGCGATCCGCCGGCGGCCGCGCCACGGCGGCGATGGCGACCCCCGGACGGCGGACGAGCGAGGCGCGCGGCACGCCGCGCGGGTGCAGCTGACGCTGGCGGCGGTGGTCGCTCCCGACGACGTCGCCGCAGACGTGCTCGGGCGCATGCGGGAGCGACTGGCGGAGCTGCGGGAGCGGCCATTGCCGCTGCTCGATCCCGCCCCGGCGGGGCGCCATCAGGTGGTCAGCGCGATGCCCCCCGAGCACTACGAGGCCGCGGTGGCCCGCGCGAGCGAGCTGATCGGCCGCGGGGAGCTCGAGAAGATCGTGCTGGCGCGCGAGGTGCACGTGCTCGCTCCACGTGCGCACGATCCGGCGGCCGTCCTGGGGGTGCTGCGCGAGGCCTTCCCCGAGTGCTTCTGCCTGTGTGTCGGCCGGCGCGAGGCGACGCTCGTCGCGGCCTCGCCCGAGCTGCTGGTGCGCCGCGAAGGTCATCGCGTCAGCACGCTGGCGCTGGCGGGATCGACCAGGCGCAGCGCGGACCCGGCGGTCGATGACCACCTCGGCGAGCAGCTGTTGCGCGACGAGCACTACCGCGAGGAGCACGCGATCGTCGCGCGCCGGATCGAGCGCACGCTGCGGGCACACTCGCTGTGGACGGCCGCCGCGCCTGAGCCGACGCTCGTGCGGATCGCGAACATCCAGCATCTGGCCACCCCGATCCGCGCGCAGCTGGCCGCCCCGATCGACGTGCTCGAGCTGGCGGGCCTGATGCATCCCACACCGGCGGTCGGCGGCGAGCCGTGGCCGCTGGCCGAGCCGCTGATCCCTGCGCTCGAGGGCCTGGACCGCGGCTGGTACGCGGGCCCGGTCGGCTGGACGGACGCAACCGGCGACGGCGAGCTGTGCGTGGCGCTGCGCTGCGCGCTGCTGCGCGGCAACCTCGCGCGCTGTTACGCGGGCAACGGAATCGTGCGCGACTCCGATCCGCAGACGGAGCTGGCGGAGACGGAGCTCAAGTTGGCCGCGCTGCTTCCTCTGCTGGCCGGTTGAGCAGGCTAGGAACTGCCGATCCCGACGCCGATCGCCAGCACGATCAGGCCCCCGACCGTCACCACGAGCAGCGATGAGCGCATCGAGACCTCGAGGAAGCGTTTGCGGATCCACGCGATCACGAACAGCTCGACGGCGACGACGGCGCCGGCGACGATCAGCGCTTTGTGGACGTCGGGGATCAGGAACGGCAGCGTGTGGAACAGCCCTCCCAGCGCGGTCATGCCGCCGGTGATCGATCCGCGCACGACCGCCGAGCCGCGACCGGTCTGCTCGCCCGTGTCCGACAGCGCCTCGGACCAGCCCATGCTGACGCCGGCGCCGAGCGCCGTCGAGAAGCCGACCAGCAGGGCGGTGTGCGAGTCGGAGGACAGCGCCGCCGCGAAGATCGGCGCGATCGACGAGACGGTCCCATCGATCAAACCGACCAGCGCGGGCTGAACCACCCGTAGGACGAAGTCGCGCTCGTCCTTGAAGCCCGAGCGATGGATGAAACGAGCGACCAGCGTGCCGTCAACGGGCGCGGTGGCGTCGGCGTCCATCGGTCTTTTATAGACCGCGCGCGACTTCGGGGTCCCTTATCTCAGCTGCGAGCCCCGGGCGTGGTTTCCCACGACTCGGGAGCGAGCATCACCTCGGGGAAGTCCAGCTCGGTTCCGCAGCGCACGCAGACGGCGTCGTAGATCTTGGTGACGCGCCCGCAGCGCGGGCAGCGCCGGCGCAGCTCGTCGTGCTCGAACCGGTAGGCGATCGCCGCCAGCAGGCCGAGCACCGGCACGATCGCCGAGATCAGAAACCAGAGCCAGAAGGAGCTGCCCTTGATCTTGCCGATGATCCCGCCGGCCAGCCCGAAGCCGGCGGCGATCACGAGATACCAGTTCTGCATCGCGCGGCTCAGAACAGGACGCGCACCGCCCAGATCACGGCGACGATCGCCAGGATCACGACGGCGAACCCCGCGATCGCAACGGCGACGCCGATCAGCACGTGCAGGAGGAAGTACCCGATCACCAGGAGCACGAGCACGGCCAGCACGGTTCGGCCGATCGACCCCGATGTGGACCTCGATGGGGTTTGTTGCTGATTCATGACTTCAGGGTAGCCCACTGCGCCGCCGGCGCGTGGCGCCGGCCGCCGCGCGGCAGGTTCCGGCGTGTTGCCGCGCGTGCTCGGCGCAGCGACCGGGCGTGAGGTCCCGGCGCCTCGCCGCGTGTGCGCGCCGGAGCGGCCGGGCGGGAATCGCCACCCGCCCGGCCGCGTCCACGCTCGCTTCCGGCCGAGGGAAGCCGGAGGAGACTGGTGTGAGATGGATTTCTGTTTGGGCGCAGTCAGCTGCGCCCGGCACGACTGAGCTCGTGGACCATGAGGGCCGTCGCCATGTCCACCTGGCTCATCCGTGAGCGCATGCCCACGCTCGCGAGTCGGTAACGACGGATCCGCGGACCCCGGCTCGAAATGTCCTCCGCCTGGTCGGGCAACAGCATGAACCTCCGCGGGGGACGGATCGACGAGTTGGCTGCCGGTGTGTTCATGACGAGCATGCTGACGGATCCGGCTGAGGGGTTCATTGGCCTGCGGTCCAAAATCTCGCCCGCCCGGCTGTCGCGCCTGCCGAGCGCGGTCAGCTGCGCAGCTGCTCGTCAACCAGCCTGGCGACCTCGCGCCCGTCGGCGCGGCCTTTGGTCTCGCGCATCACGTAGCCGACGATCGGGCCGATCGCCTTGGCGTTACCGTCGCGCACGCGCGCGGCCGCGTCAGGATTGGCCGCCAGCGCCGCGGCGACGACGGCGGCGAGCTCGCCCTCGCCGTCCAATGCCTGCAGGCCCTCGGCGGCGACGATCTGCGTCGGATCTCCGCCTTCGGCGACGAGCGCGTCGAGAACCTGCCGGCCGGCGCCGACGCTGATCCGCTTCGCTGCGACCAGCCCGACGAGCGTCGCCAGCGCGCCGGGCTCGACGAGCGAGGCGCCGGGATCCTCGCCCTCGTCGAGCCGGCCGACGAGGTCGGTCGCGATCCAGTTCGCCAGCGTCTGCGCCGGCGCGGTCGGATCGGGCGCCTGCGCCACGGCCAGCTCGAAGTAGTCGCCGAGCTCGGCGCGGAACGCGAGCAGCCTGGCGCTCTCCTCGCTCAGCCCCAAAGACTCCTGATAGCGCTGCGCGCGCGCCGCCGGCAGCTCTCCGAGCGCGGCCCGCGCACGAGCGCGCATGTCGGCGTCGATCGCCACCGGGAGCAGGTCGGGCTCGGGGAAGTAGCGGTAGTCGTGGGCTTCCTCCTTGGAGCGCAGCGAGGTGATCGCGCCGGAGGCCGGGTCGAAGTGCAGCGTCTCCTGGAAGACCTCGCCCCCGCTGTCGAGGATTGCCCGCTGGCGGGCGATCTCGGCGCGGATTCCGCGTTCGATGAAGCGGAAGGAGTTCATGTTCTTGAGCTCGGTCTTGATGCCCAGCTGACGCGTGCCCGTCGGGCGCAGCGAGATGTTCGCGTCGCAGCGCAGCGAGCCCTCCTCCATGTTCACGTCGCTGACGCCGAGCTGGCGCAATGTGGTGCGCAAGAGCTTCAGCCAGTCGCTCGCCTGCTCGGGCGTGCGCAGGTCGGGCTCGGTGACGATCTCCGCGAGCGGGGTGCCGCCGCGATTGAAGTCGACGACGCTTTCCTGCGAGCCGTGGATGCGCCCGCTGGAGCCGAGGTGCGTCAGCTTGGCCGCGTCCTCCTCGAGATGCACGCGGTGGATGCGCACGTCTCCGAGCTCGCCTCCGCGACACAGCGGCTCGTCGTACTGGGAGATCTGGTAGCCCTTCGGCAGGTCTGGATAGAAGTAGTTCTTGCGGTGAAAGACCGAGCGCGGGGCGAGCTCGGACCCGAGCGCCAGGCCGATGACCAGGCCGAGATGCACGGCCCGCTCGTTCGCCACCGGCAGCGCCCCGGGCAGTCCCAGGCAGACGGCGCACGTGTGCGTGTTCGGCGGCTCGCCGAAGGTGAGCTCGCAGCCGCAGAACATCTTCGTGCGTGTCCCCAGCTGCACGTGGATCTCGAGCCCGATCACGGCCTCGTACCGGTCAGGCGTGCCGGGCTGCTCGCCCGAAGGCTGCTCGCTTGGCCGCCTGAATCTCCGATCAGGCACGAGCCGGGCTCCCGTCGAAGCCGATGGCCTGCTCGAGCGCGTATGCCGTGTCGAGCAGTCGGTTCTCGCTGAACGTCGGACCGGCCAGCTGCAAGCCCACCGGCAGCTCTACCCCACCGCTCCCGTCACCGGCGCCGGGGGCGCCGAGACCGCACGGGATCGAGATCGCCGGTATGCCCGCGAGCGACATCGGCACGGTGAAGTAGTCGCTGAGATACATGGCCCATGGATTGGCGGTCTTCTCGCCGAGGCCGAACGCCACGTTGGCCGACGTGGGCGTGGCGACGAAGTTGACCTGGTCAAAGGCTCGCGCGAAGTCGCGGGCGATCAGCGTGCGTACTTTTTGGGCGCGACCGTAGTAGGCCTCGTAATAGCCGGCTGACAGCGCGTAGGTGCCGAGCATGATGCGCCGCTTGACCTCTGCGCCGAAGCCGTCGTGGCGGGTGCGCTCGTACATGTCGAGCAAATCGGCGGCGCCCTGTGCGCGCAGGCCGTAGCGCACACCGTCGAAGCGCGCGAGGTTCGAGCTGGCCTCCGATGGCGCGATCACGTAGTAGGCCGACAGGGCGTGCGGCCCGTGCGGCAGCTCGACCTCTTGGACGCCCGCGCCGAGATCTTCGGCCAGCGCCAGCGACCGCTCGAAGGCGCCGATCACCGCGGGCTCGAGGTTCGCCTCCTGCGGGTAGGAGCCCGCCCGGCGCAGCTCGGCCGGGACGCCGAGCCTGACGCCGTCGAGGCGCTCGGCCTGCGGCAGCGTGATCTCCTGCGGAGCTTGCAGCGAGGTCGCATCGCACGGATCGCGCCCGACCATGTGCCTCAGCAGCAGGGCGGCGTCGGTGACGTCGCGCGTGAGCGGACCCGCCTGGTCGAGCGAGGATGCGAACGCGATCATGCCGTACCGCGAGACCGAGCCGTATGTGGGTTTCAGACCGACGATGCCGCACAGCGCGGCGGGCTGGCGGATCGAGCCGCCCGTGTCGGTGCCGAGCGCCCACGGCGCGAGTCCGGCCGCCACGGCGGCGGCGCTCCCGCCCGAGGAGCCGCCGGGCACGCGTGCGCGATCCCACGGGTTGAGCGTCGGCCCGAAGGCCGAGTTCTCGGTCGAGGATCCCATCGCGAACTCGTCCTGGTTGGTCTTCGCCTGCAGCGTGGCCCCGGCCTCGAGGAGCCGGGAGACCGCGGTCGCGGTATACGGAGGCCGGTAGCCCTCGAGGATGCGCGAGCCCGACTGGCTGGGCACGCCCTCGGTGCAGAACAGGTCCTTGACCGCGAGCGGCAGGCCGGCAAGCGGGACGTCCGCGCCCCCCCGTGCGCCCGCGCCGGAACGCGAGCCGGTGTCGTCCTCCGGGGCCACCCAGGTGAAGCAATTGAGCCCCGCGCCGCCGGCGTGCTCGGACGCGCGCTCGCGATAGACGCCGCACAGCTCGTCGGCCGACACCTCCCCCTCCGCGATCGCCGCGATCGCCTGCGCGGCCGACAGGTCGAGCATGTCGGTGCTCATGCTTGCGGGCTGGGAACCGAGAATCCGTCGCCGCTGACGGCGGGGGCCTGCGCGAGCACGACCGCGCGGGGCAGGCATTCGTGTGGCTCATCGGCGCGCAGCGCCCCCGTCACCTCGACCACGTGCGCGGTCGGCGGAACGTCCTCGAGGTCGAGCTCGCCGATGCGCTCGACGTGCTCGAGCACCGCCGAGAGCTCGTCGGCGAGCGGCCCGATCTCATCCTCGGCCAGCTTCAGGCGCGCGAGCCGCGCGACGTGCAGGACCTGCTCACGGTCGATCACCGGCTGCATTCTATGCGGGCTCGAGCGCGCGCCCGGCACCGTGCGCTGACGCCGGAGCCGCTCACCCCGCCCCGGCCACCGAGGCGAGAGCTGCTCACGCCGGCCGGGGCACCGAGGCCGCGCGTGTCGCTCAGGCCGGCGGCGGGGTGCGCGGCGTGGGCTCGGCGGGCCGGTACAGCGATGGGCGTTCGTCGCGCATCGACTGCCAGGAGCCGACGACGATCAGAATCGCGCCCGCGAGCGCCAGCCACGCGCCGGCGCAGACCTGGCTCGCCCCCTGTGGGCGCTCGAGCAGGCGCACGATCGCCGCGATCACGGCGATGGTCCCGAACAGCGTGCTCCACACCGCCGCCGCGACGGGCAGCGCCGTGCTGCGCTCTGTGACGGTGGCGACCACCAGGGCGAGCGCCACCAGCGCGGCGAGCACCAGCAGCGCGAGCGCCGGCCCGAACGTGTCCCAGGCGCTCAGCCGCCCGGACGCGTTCTCATACCACGGCTCGAACAGCGAGACGACCACGCAGATCGCGCCGGCCAGCGCGATCAGCTCGCCGGCGCGCAGCCGTCTGAGGCTCACCGGCGCGCTCCCGGCGCCGGTGCGCACGTGCTCGCCGTTTGGGCGTCAGACTTGTCGGTCGGCGGGATCTGTGCGCGGCGCGGCATCGGCTCAATCCCTCGGCGCGGCATCGACTGAATCCCTCGGCGCGGCATCGACTCAATCTCTCGGCGCGGCATCGGCTCAATCTATATCTGCATCCGCAGGCCCGCCTGCCGGCGGGCCGCTTGCAGCGTGTTGCGCAGCAGCATCGCGGGCGTCATCTGACCCACGCCGCCGGGCACCGGCGTGATCGCGCTCGCGAGCTCGGCGACGGCGTCGAAGTCCACGTCGCCGACGAGTCCGCTCTTGTTGCCGGCCGCCTCCGGTGTGAGGCGGTTGACGCCGACGTCGATGACGATTGCGCCGGCTTTGACGAACTCGGCCGTGACCATCCGCGGTCGTCCGACGGCGGCGATCAAGATGTCGGCACGGGCGCAGACAGCGGGCAGGTCGCGGGTGCGCGAGTGGCACATGGTGACGGTCGCGTTGCGGGCGAGCAGCAGCTGGGCCATCGGCTTGCCGAAGAGATTGGAGCGTCCTACGAGGACCGCTTCGGCTCCCTCGAGCCTCGCATCGATGCTGGCCAGCAGCTCGAGCACGCCCAGCGGAGTGCAGGGGCGCAGGCCGGGCAGGCCGAGCGCCAGCCGCCCGGCGTTTACGGGTGTGAGCCCGTCGACGTCCTTGTCGGGGTCGATCATGCCGGTGAGCGTGGGACCGTCGAGGTGCTCGGGCAGCGGCAGCTGCAGCAGCACGCCGCTCACGGCGGGGTCCTCGTTGAGCCGTCCGAGCAGGCCGGAGAGCTCCACGAACGAGACGCTGGCGGGCAGCCGGTGGTCGAACGGCCGGATGCCGGCCTGCTCGGACGCACGCTGCTTGGCGCCCACGTACACGACCGAGCCGGGGTCCTCGCCGACGAGCACGGTCGCCAGGCCCGGAGCCCGGCCGGTCTGCTCGGTGAACTCGGTGACTTCTTCGGCGACCTGCTCGCGCACGCGTGCGGCGATCGCGCGGCCGTCGATGATCGTGGCGCTCACGCGCCGGATCGTACGGGTTTCAGCGGCGCGAGACCGGAGCGTACTCGGCCATCAGCTTGCGCTCCGAGCCGTCGCCGGCGAAGCGCACCACGATCACCCCTCCCGGCTCGAGGCCCGTGACGACGCCCTCGCCGAAGGCGGCGTGCACGACGTCCTCACCCATGCGAAACGCCGCCGCCGAGCCGGCCTGAGCGTCGCTCGAGCTCGCCCACGCGCCGGCACGAGCGCGCCCGTTGCGCCTGCGGCCGCCGTCCATGCCAACGGCGGACCCGGGCTGCGTGCCAACAGCGGACCCAGCCTGCGTGCCAACGGCGGACCCGGGCTGCGCAGCCGGGCCGCTTTCGATCCCGTCAAGGGCCAGGCTGCGACTGATGATCAGCTCCTCCTCGCAGTCGGTCAGCTCGGCCGGGATCTCGTCCAGGAAACGGCTGCGCAGGCCGTAGGTCGGTGAGCCGAAGACGGTGCGCCGGCGCGCGTACGTCAGGTACAGCTCGCGCTTGGCCCGCGTGACGCCGACGTAGAACAGCCTGCGCTCCTCCTCGAGCGTTCCGTCCTGCAGCGCACGCGAGTGCGGGAAGACGCCGTCCTCGCAGCCCGCGATGAACACGACCGGGTACTCGAGGCCCTTCGCGTTGTGCAGCGTCATCAGCGTGACGAGGCCCTCGTCCTCGCGTCGCGTGTCGGCGTCGGCGACGAGGGCGAGCTGCTGCAAGAACACATCCAGCGACGCCTCTTCGCCGCCGGCGCCGGCGTCGAACTCGCGGGCGACCTCGACGAGCTGGTCGAGATTTTCGACGCGGCCCTGTGCCTCGATCGCCTTCGCGGCCCCACCCATCGCTTCGGCCTCGAGCGCCTCGAGATAGCCGCTGCGCGCGAGCACGGCCTCGAGCAGGTCTGCGACGGGGACCGCGCGCTCCACCATCTCGTCGAGCTCGGCCATCGTCGTGGCGAAGCGCGCGAGCGCCCGCAGCGCCCTGGTGCTCAGGCCGGGGATCTGCTCGGACGCCGCGATCGCCTCGCGCACGGATACGCCGATCGCGTCGGCGTGGGTGATGATCCGCGCCAGCGAGGTCTGCCCGAGGCCGCGGCGCGGCGAGTTGGCCACGCGCATGAAGCTGACGACGTCGAACGGGTTGGCCAGCCAGGAGAGATAGGCGATCGCGTCCTTGATCTCGGCGCGCTCGTAGAACTTGGTGCCGCCGATCACCTGGTAGGCGATCTCGCGGCGCACGAGCGCATCCTCGATCACCCGCGACATCGCATTCGTGCGGTAGAGCACCGCGATCTCCGCACGGGCGCCGCCCTCGTCGACCAGCCGCTCGATCTCGGCGACCAGAAAGCGCGCCTCGGCGTGCTCGTCGTCGAGCTCGCGCACGTGCACCGGCGAGCCCTCGCCGAGATCGCTCCACAGGCGCTTGGCGATGCCGCCGCGATTGTTCGCGATCACGGCGTTCGCGGCCGAGAGGATCCGCTGGGTCGATCGGTAGTTCTGCTCCAGCTTGACCACGCGCGCGTCGGGAAAGTCGTCCTGGAAGTCGAGGATGTTGCGGATGTCGGCACAGCGAAAGCTGTAGATCGATTGCGAGTCGTCCCCGACGACGGCGAGGTTGCGGTGGCCCGGCTCGCCGCCCCCGACGAGCAGTCCCAGCAGGCGATACTGCGCGTGGTTGGTGTCCTGGTACTCGTCCACGAGCACGTGGCGGAACGTGTGCGCGTAGCGGGCGCGGACCTCGTCGTAGAGCTCGAAGACGTTGACGGTCCGAAACAGCAGATCGTCGAAGTCCATCGCGTTCATGCGCAGCAGCTCGCGCTCGTAGAGATCGTACGCGTCGGCCACGAGCTCCTCGAACGGCGAGCTGGCCCTGCGCCGGAACTCGTCCGCGGCGAGCAGGCGGTTCTTGGCCGCGGAGATCTGGCTGTGGATCGCGGCCGGCGTGAAGCGCTTGGGGTCGATCCCGAGCTCGTCGCCGCAGCGGCGGACCAGCCGCCGGGTGTCGGCCTGGTCGTAGATGGTGAACTGGCGCGTATAGCCCAGGCGCGGCGCCTCGGCGCGCAGGATGCGGGCGCAGGCGGCGTGAAAGGTCATCAGCCACATGCCGCGCGTCGCTCGACCCAGCAGCCGTTCGACGCGGCTGCGCATCTCCTGGGCAGCCTTGTTCGTGAACGTGATCGCGAGGATCTCCTCGGCGCGCGCCTGCTCGGTGTAGATCAGGAAGGCGACCCGGTGCGTGAGCACGCGCGTCTTGCCGCTGCCCGCGCCCGCAAGGATCAGCAGCGGGCCCTCGCCATGCGTGACGGCCTCGCGCTGCGGCTCGTTCAGGCCCTCGAGCAGGCGCTCGATCCGGTCTTCCTGATCGGGCGCCAGCTGCCCCGGCGGGCGCGGCGTGTCGTGCTCCTCGAGCATGAGCCCAGCATAGGGTTCATGGCGGAGGCGACGGACTCAGCCCCCGGCGGGGTTGGGCCCGCGCAGCTTGCGCAGCGGTGTGACTTCGGCGACTACGTGCTCGGGCTCCTGGCCGGAGAGCTCGGCGACGGTGCGTTCGAGCTCGCCGATGCGGCTCGCGAGAGCCTGGATCGCCTCGGCGATCGGGTCGGGCAGATGGATCCAGTCGGCGTCGGGGCCCTCGACGCGCCGGCCGTTGACGCGCACCGGATGGCCCGGGTTGCCGACCACCGTCGCGTTAGCCGGCACGTCGGTGATGACCACGCTGTTGGCGCCGATCTTGGCGCCGTGTCCGATCGTGATCGGCCCCAGCAGCTTGGCGCCGGAGCCGATCGTGACGTTGTCCTGCACGGTCGGATGGCGCTTGCCGGTGGCGAAGCCGGTGCCGCCGAGCGTCACACCCTGATAGAGGGTGACGTCGTCGCCGATGAAGGCCGTCTCGCCGATCACGACGCCGGCGCCGTGGTCGATGAACAGGCCCTCGCCGATGTGGGCGGCCGGGTGGATCTCGATCCCCGTGAGCGCTCGCGCGAGCATCGAGATGGCGCGCGGCAGGAGCGGCACGCCCGCCTCGTGCAGCACGTGCGCGATGCGATGCGCGAGCAGCGCGTGGATGCCGGGCCAGGTGGCGAGGATCTCGACCGGCCCAACGTCGCGCGCGGCGGGATCGCGGTCGCGCGCCGCCGCGATGTCGCGCCGCAGCTCGCACGTGACCCGCGCGAAGGCGCCGAAGCCAGACATGCCAAGAGCGTAGCGAGCGACGCCGTTGAAGCCTGGTCGTTGGCGGAAAAGCGCGTGAGCACAGCGCGACGGTCCGACGTCACGGGAGCATCGCGCGAGCCCCGTTGGCGCCACGCCGGCCCTACGGCGCGAAGAACGCCTGCGAGACGTAGCGCTCGCCCGAGTCGGGCATGATCGCGAGGATCCGCTTGCCGCGCGAGCGCGGGCGCGCGGCCACCTGCAGCGCCGCCCACAGCGCCGCCCCGCAGGAGATGCCGGCGAGCACGCCGGCCCGGCGCGCACACGCCCAGGCGGTATGGATCGCGTCCTCGTCGGAGACGGCGATCACCTCGTCGAGCAGCTCGCGGTCCAGCACGGGCGGCACGAACCCGGCGCCGATGCCCTGAATGCGGTGCGGGCCGGGCGCTCCGCCCGACAGCACGGCCGAGCCAAGCGGCTCGACGGCGACGATCTGAAGCGCGGGATTGCGCTCGCGCAGGTAGCCGCCGGCTCCGGTGATGGTCCCGCCGGTGCCGACGCCGGCGACCAGCACATCGAGGCGCCCGTCGAGCGCGCGCTCGATCTCGGGCCCGGTCGTGGCCCGGTGGATGGCGGGATTGGCGGGGTTGGAGAACTGGTCTGGCAGGTACACGTCGGGCTGGCGCGCCATCGCGCGCGCGGCCTCGACGGCCTCGCTCATGCCGCCGAGCGACTCGGTGATCTGCACGCGCGCCCCGTACAGGCGCAGCAGGCTCTCGCGCTCGCGACTCATCCCCTGCGGCAGCGTCAGCACGAGCTCATAGCCCTTCGCGGCGCATACGAACGCGAGCGCGATGCCCGTGTTGCCCGAGGTGGCCTCGACGATCGTGGTGCGGCCCGGCTCGATCCGGCCTTCGCGCTCAGCCGCCTCGATCATCGCAACGCCGATCCGGTCCTTGACCGAGCCGCCGGGATTGCCGGACTCGAGCTTCGCCAGCAGCTCGACGCCGTTCTCGGCCGCGGGCCCGTCGAGCAGCGCCGCCAGCGAGACGACCGGCGTGTCGCCCACCAGTTCGGCAATGTTGATCGGGATTCGGGGCATATGGCGGCCCCGACAATAGCCTCCCGCGGCTATTTCTTGCCGGTCTTCTTGGCGGCCGGCTTCTGCAGCGACAGCTGGACGGTCGCCGTGTGCGTCTGCGCGGGTGTCGGGAGCAGCTTGGCGAGACGCGCGGCGATGGTCAGGTGGCCGTGCCCGGCGCCCAGCAGCGCGCGTCCGGTCTTGGTCAGGAGCAGCGTGACGGTCACGGTCTTGTTCGGTGCGATCGCGAACGTGCCGCCCGCGATCGTGATCGTCTTGGTGATCGTTTTCGCCTTGGCCGCGGATTTTCCGGCGCTGGTCTTCTTGACGTGTTTCGTGACCGTCAGCGTGAGCTTGCCGCTGGCGCCGTGGTTGCCGCTGCACGCCAGCTTGACCGGCACGTGCCCGGTCCGGTTCACCATCAGATGGCTGCCGACGAGCTTGCAGGTCGCGGTGGCGGCCACCGGCTGCAGCGCTTTGACCGCCAGCACTTCGGTTTTGGGCGTCTGGCCGGTCTGCGGCGACGAGGATTCTCCTGGTGGTGGTGGTGGAGGAGGAGGCGGCGGCGGGTTGTGTTTGCCGACCGTTTTCGTTTTTTCTTCTTCAGGCGGTTCGTGCAGGACCGGCGCGCCTTCGAAGACCCACGCCGCGCCCGTCTTTTCTTCCGTTCCGGGGCCGCCCACGAGCGCCGTTTCACCGTCGCCGGACAGCGCGACGCTGCGCCCGAACTGGGTTTCGCCGATTTCATCGGGTGCTTCTGCTTCTCCTCCCGGCGTCAGATAAAAGCCGGCCCGTTCCCATTCGGCGTCGGCACGCGTGAACAGCCACGCCCCGCCCCACCTGCGATCCGTGGCGGCGGCGCCGATCAGGGCAGCATCTCCGGGCGCGGACAGCGCGACGCTCGAGCCGAAGTCGCGCTCGGTTTCGACGCCGGTGGCGGTCAGCTTGGCGCCCTGCGCGGTGAAGGTCGAACCCAACCCCCGCGTGAACACCCACGCCGCTCCTGCGCCTTCGTCATCGCTCGGCCCACCGATCAAAGCGGTTTCGCCTTCCGCGGACAGCGCCACGGAGCTGCCGAACTGGCCTTCGCCCTGCTCGCCTTCGCCGGTCAGCTTCGCGCCCTCCTGCGTCCAGGCCGAGCCCGAGCGCGTGAACACCCACGCCGCTCCGCGCCCTTCATCGGTGGGACCGCCGATCAAAGCGGTTTCAGCTTCTGCGGACAGCGCCACGGAGCTGCCGAACCGGCCTTCGCCCTGCTCGCCTTTGCCCGTCAGCTTCGCGCCCTCCTGCGTCCAGGCCGAGCCCGAGCGCGTGAACACCCAGACCGCCCCGACACCGTTTTCATCGAACGGCCCGCCGATCATCGCCGTGTCGCCGTCGGCGGACAGCGCCACGCTACGGCCGAAGCGAGCTTCGCCGTGCTCTTCGCCTGCGGTGAGCTCGGCCTGCTCGGTCCAGGTCGAGCCCGAGGGCGTGACCGAGCGCGTGAACACCCATACCGCGCCCTTGCGATTGCGATTCGTCGGCGCGGCGACCAGCGCGGTGTCGCCATCGGCCGACAGCGCGACACTGTGACCGAAGTGGCCCGCGCCCACCTCTTCGGGCGCGGTCAGCTTCACCTGTTGGCTCCAGCTCGAGCCCGAGCGCATGTACACCCACGCTGCGCCTATGCCGTTCGCGTCTTCCTGCCCGCCGACCAGAGCTATTTCGCCGTTGGCGGACAGCGCCGCACCGCGGCCGAATTTGGCTTCGCCGATCTCGCCTTCGCCCGTCAGCCTTGCGCCCGGCTGGACGGCGGGTTCTGCATCCGCGCCCGACGCGCTCAACAGCAGCGCCGGCGCCGCCAGCGCGCCCGCGATGACGAGCGACCGCACGGCAGGCACCGCCGCCCTCGCCGCCGCGCTGCGCGCGGCGACGAGGGTCCGGGCGGCGACCCGCGCAGCCAAGGCCGGCGTGGCGATGCCCCCCGCCACGAGGCGGCCAAGCGCGGCCGCCCACCGGGTGATCGTGCGCGTGCGCCGATCACCGCGCGCCCCCTGCGCCGTGCCCCTATCCTCCCCCGCGGATGCGCGAGTAAGTTCGATGCGTCCTGTTGCAACCATCCGTAGTTGCCTCCATCTCTCTCCTAGCCTCTCCAGCCCTACACGCATACTGCGATGCGGACCATGGTCGGCCCGACACCTGCGTTTCGAGCTGGACGTCACGCTAGCTGCAGTTCACGCGAAAGTCAATCAGCGAGCGCAAGATTGCGCTTCCCGCTGACACGCCTGCGACCCGACCAACCCGGATCGGCGCGCGCGCATCGTGGCAGGGGACGCCCGCCCAAAGCCGAACGCCGCGATACCCAGCGGGTCGGCTGACCCGGATCAGATGTAGTACATCGAGGCGCCGGCCTCGCGCGACTCGCGCTCGATCACGTCGGCGATCGTGGTCTGCTCGAGGGTCTTGCGCGCGGCGGCGGCGGCGTCGGCGAACACGCCTGCGGCGTCGCGCCCGAGCGGGCCGTCGAGCAGCTCGACGATCTCGAGCACCGTCACCTCGGCGGGGTCGCGGGCGAACCGGTAGCCGCCCTTGACGCCCCGCTGCGAGCTCACGATGCCCGCCCGCCGCAGCACCGCGAACAGCTGCTCGAGAAACTGCACGGGCACATCGCGCCGGCGCGCGAGCTCGCCGATCGGCACGGGATCCGGACCGGCCCTGTGCCCGAGCTCGGCGAGCGCGAGCACGGCGTAGGGAGACTTGCTCGTTATCGAAAGCATCGCCACCCGCGATGCTAGGGATCTACAGCCAGCCCCGCTCGGTGGCGATCAGCACCGCCTGGGCGCGATCGACGGCGCCGAGCTTGCCGTAGATGTTGTGCAGATGAGTGCGCACGGTGCTCGTCGAGAGCGTCAGCTCGTGCGCGATCTGCTTGTAGACCTTGCCTTCGGCGAGCCGCTGCAGCACGCCGAGCTCGCGCGCCGACAACGGGCACGGGTCAACATGCCGCTGGCGCTGGCCGCCGGCGCTGGGCAGCTCGTACATCACGCGTCGCAGGTCTTCGGGTCCGAGCCCGATCGTGCGCGCGGTGTGCAGCATCTGCTGCGGCGAGACAGTCGCGCCCTGCTCGTAGTGGGCCAGCATGTCCGCGAGGCGCACGAACGCGACCTCGCCGTCGACATCGAGGTTGTGGTGGCGCTCGATCACGGTGGCGATGCTGCCGGGCAGTCCCCAGCGGCGGATCAGGACGCCGCCGACCAGCGCGTGATCGACTCCGAGCTCGCGCCGCTCCTGATGGATGCGCTCCTCCGGGGTCCTGGCGCCGCGGTGCACCTGGCCCGGATAGCCCGGGTAGGCGAGCATCAGCACGAGCTTGCCGACATCGTGCAGCAGGCTGGTCACCGTGAGGCGGTCGCGATGCTCGTAGCCGACCTCGGCGGCCAGCCGGTCGGCCGCATGCTGCGTGGCCAGCGCGTGCAGCCGAAAGCGCTCCGGAGCCGCGTCCCACACGCTCGAGCGCTCGAAGAAGTCGAATGTGCGCAGCTGCGCGACGAGCGCCTGCACGGTCTGCTCGCTGAGCAGCTCGACGGCCGCCACGGCGGTGTCAACCCGTCCGCGCTTGCCCTGTACCTGGTTGGCGAAACGCAGCACGGCGATGATCAGCGCGACGTCGGACTCGACGGCGCTGACGACGTCTGCGGTCGCGACGTTCTCCCGGCCGACGACCGTCAGCAGCCTGTCGCGCGACTCGGCCAGCGCGGGAAACGCCTCGAGCGCTTCGAACGCGTTGGTCAGGCGCCTGCCGTGACCCTCGACCTGACGGTTCGGCGAAGCGCCGCGGCCGGCCCCGCCGGGCGCCGGCGCGGTGCTCGAGGCGGGCGCTACCGCAGCGCGCGCGGTCGCCGCGCTCGCGGCGGCGGGAGCAGATCCGTTGCGTGCGCGATGCTCGACGCCGCCGGGCGCGGCCTTCCGTGGCGCGCGCCGCGTCTTCTTCGCTGTCACCTGCATCGTTGGGGTCCTATCGGCAGCGTTCGACCGATGGTTGAGGGCAGATCGGTGCTCGCGCCCTCGATGCGCCTGGGACCGACCGGGCCTCTGGCCATGCCTGCCGGCCTCAGCGGGCGTCGGCGCCCTGGGCTCGCGCGTTCGTCGGCTCCGGCCCGACAGGCCCCGTGGCCATGTCCTCTGTCCTGCGCCGGCCGCCGGCGCCCTGGGCTCGCGCGTTCGTCGGCTCCGGGCCGAGCGGCCCCGTGGCCACGCTCGCCGGCCTCAG
Source organism: uncultured Solirubrobacterales bacterium (assembly GCA_963713895.1). Taxonomy (GTDB): domain Bacteria; phylum Actinomycetota; class Thermoleophilia; order Solirubrobacterales; family Solirubrobacteraceae; genus Palsa-744. The sequence goes on from OY970210.1 coordinate 1,896,004, forward strand.
CGGGCGGCCAGCGCGCGGTCGATGCGGCGCAGTGTCTGCTCGCGGCCGAGCAGCGCGACGCTCTCGAAGATGCCGGGCGAGATCGTGCCGCCGGCGATCGCGACGCGCAGCGGCTGGTAGACCTCGCGCGGCTTGACGGCCAGACGCCCCACGAGCCCTTCGAGGGCGGCTGCCACCGCGGGCTCGTCGAACGTATCGAGCGCGGCCAGCGTGGCTCGCGCGTGGCCGAGCAGCTCGCGGCCGTGGGGATCGAGCCAGCGCTCGCGCGCGGCCGGGTCGGGCATGGGCTCGTAGAACAGGAAGCCGGATAGCGGCCAGAAGTCCGCGAGGGTCTGGATTTTCTCGCGGCTGATCGCGACGGCGTTCTCGAAGCGCCCGGCGCCGTCCAGGTGCTGTGCGGCCGGGGGGTCGGTGGTGTCGAGATACGTGCGCAGCCGGCGCGCGAGCTCGGGCACGGCCAGCTCGCGCAGGTGCACGCCGTCGAGCCAGCGCAGCTTGATCTCATCGAAGCGCGCGGGGTTGCGGCTGACTCGCTCGAGCGTGAAGCGCTCGACCAGCTCGGGCGTGCTCAGCACGGTCTGGTCATCGCCGGCCCCCCAGCCGAGCAGCGCCAGGTAGTTGCGCACGGCCTCGGGCAGGTAGCCGGCGTCGCGCAGCTCCTGTACGGAGGCCGCGCCGTGACGCTTGGAGAGCTTCTTGCCGTCGGGCCCGTGCAGCAACGGCAGGTGTGCGTAGATCGGCGGCGGGCGGTCGGCGGCCAGCCCGATCGCGCGCGCGGCTTCCATCACGAGCAGCTGCTTGGGCGTGTTGGACAGGTGGTCCTCGCCGCGCACCACGTGCGTGATCGCGGCATCGAGGTCGTCGATCGCGACGGCGAAGTTGTACAGCGGCGAGCCGTCCGCGCGCGCGATCACCGGATCGTCGAGATGGATGTGCTCGAAGCGCGTGTCGCCACGCACGGCGTCGTGCACGATCGTCGCGCCCTCGTCGGGCACGCGCAGCCGCACCGCGCCCTGGGCGGGCTGGGCGGTGGGCTCGCCGGCGTGCGCCGGTGGCTGCTCGCCGCGGAAGCCGCGGTCGGCGCCGTGGCGGAGCTTGAACTCCTTGACCTCCTCGGCGCCGGCCTGGGAGCGATAGGCGTGACCGCTCTCGAGCAGCGCCTCGAGCGCCTCGCGGTGGCGCTCGGCGCGCTCGGACTGGAAGATCGGCCCCTCGTCCCAGTCGAGCTCGAGCCACTGCAGGGCGTCGAGGATCTGCCCGACGTTCTCGGGCGTCGAGCGCTCGCGATCGGTGTCCTCGATGCGCAGCACGAGCGCGCCCGCGCAGTGGCGCGCGAGCAGCCAGTTGAACAGCGCGGTGCGCGCGCCGCCGATGTGCAGCGCGCCCGTGGGCGATGGAGCAAAGCGGACCCTCATAGGATGCGCGCATGTTAGGGCCCGTCGAGGAAAAGGCCGAGATCGTGCGGACGCTGCACGAGATCGCGCGGGCGCCGTGCTGATCGGAGCCCACGTGTCGCCTGCCGGCGGGCTGCCCAAGGCGATCGAGCGGGGCGTCGAGCGCGGCTGCCGGGCGATCCAGATCTTCAACCAGTCGCCGCGGATGTGGCGGCCGAGCGTGTACAGCGACGAGGACGTGGCCGCGTTCAGGCAGGCGATGGCGGCCAGCCCGATCGACGCGGCTCTGATCCACGCCGTGTACCTGGTCAACTGCGCCAGCGACGACCCTGACATCCGCGCCAAATCGCTGGCCTCGCTGACACAGTCGCTGCGCGTCGGCGCCGCGATCGGCGCGGCGGGGGTGGTGCTGCACCCGGGCTCGGCCAAGACGGGGGACGTCGGAACCGCGATCGAGCGCGCGGGGCGGGTGATCGGCGAGGCGCTCGCCGACAGCGAGGGCTGCGAGCTGCATCTCGAGAACACGGCCGGCGCCGGCGGCACGCTCGGGCGCTCCTTCGAGGAGCTGGCAGCGCTGCTGGAAGCCGCCACGGGCGGAGGGGCGGCCGACGGGGACCGCCTGGGCGTGTGCCTGGACTCGTGCCATCTGCTTGCCTCGGGCTATGACATACGCACGCCCGTGGGGATGCAGTCGGTGCTGCGCGAATGCACGCGCGCGCTCGGACGCGGGCGCGTGCGCTCGCTGCACCTGAACGACTCCCAGACCCCGCTCGGCTCGGGCCGCGACCGCCATGCGAACATCGGCACAGGCGAGCTGGGCGAGCGCGGCTGCACCGCGTTTCTCTGCGCGCGCGGCCTGCAACGCCTGCCGTGCGTGCTGGAGACGCCCGGCGAGAACCACGAGGGCCCCAAGCGCGCCGAAGTCGAGCTCGCGATGGCCTGGCACGAGCGCGGCTTGGCGGCCGCCAGGCGTGCGACGGCGGCGCGCCGGCGCAGCTAGGAATGCCGGCAGCGCTCCGCAGGTGAGGCCTCCAGGCGAGGGTGATGGCTCCTCGCCGCGCGCCACGCTGTGGCGAGGCGAAACTGGGTGTATCCAGGCTCAGGCGCTGGCGGCCGGTGCGAGCGACACGGGCGGCAGCGCGTTCGCCGCGTTGAGCGCGCGCTCGAGCTCGGCGCGAACCGTCGGCGTGTTCTGCACTCGGTAGGAGTCGCCCAGACGCATGCGCCGTGTGGTCCCGTCGCGGCCGATCTCGATGAACACGTCGGCCGGGCCGGCATAGTCCTCGATCGTCTGCTTGAGCTCGTCAAACGCGCCCGCAGAGAGGCTCTCGGCGCTGACGCGCAGATAAACCGGCTGCGCGTGAGCAGCGGCGCTGCGGGCGGCCGCGCGCGCCTGCGAGCTGGCCTGCTCGATCTCCTGCGGCGTGGGCGCGAAGCGCTCGACGCTCTGCACGATCAGGCATGTCTTGCCGGCTTCCTTGTGGTCCACCCGTCCCTTCACGATCACGACCTCGTCCACGTCCAGCCCCGCCTCGTGCTCGGACAGGGCCTTGCCGAACACCAGCATCTCGACCGAGCCCTCGAGATCGTCGAGCACGGCGAACATCATGTGATCGCCGTTGCGCGTGCGGATGCGCTTGGCCTCGGTGATGATGCCGCCGACCGTGACCCAGTCCTTGTCGCGGCGGCCGGCGAGCTCTGCGATCGGGCAGTCCACGCGCGCGCGCAGAGCGTCGCGCAGCGGCTTGAGCGGATGGGCCGACACGAACAGCCCGATCGCTTCCTTCTCCTTGGCCAGGAGCTCGCGCTGCTCGAACTCTTCGGTGGGAATCGCCGGGCGCACCGGGCCGGCGAAGCCGCCGGCGCCCGCCGCGGCGGCGCCCGCAGCACCCGGGCCGTCGGCGTCGTCTTCCTGCAGCTCGTCGAAGATCGAGCCCTGCCCGGTCAGCTCGTCCTGCTGCTTTTGCTGCCCGGCCGCCTGCGCTTTCTCGAGCACCTCGAGCATGCCCTTGCGGCTCGCGCCGGTCGAGCCGAGCGCGCCGCACTTGATCAGCGCCTCGATCGCCTTCTTGTTCACGGCGCGCGAGTCCACGCGCTCGCAGAAGTCCCACAGGGAGGTGAATTCACCGGCGGGCGGGGTCCCTTCACGCGCGCGCTTGATCGCCTCGACCGCCTGGTAGCCGACGCCCTTGACGGCATCGAGGCCGAAGCGGATGTTGCCCTGCACGACGGTGAACTCGTGGTCTGAGGTGTTGACGTCGGGCGGCAGGATCGCGATCCCCATCTCCTCGCAGCGGGCCACGAAGAACGGCACCTTGTCCTTGGTCGACATCACCGAGGAGATCAGCGCCGCCATGTACTCGGCCGGATAGTTGGCCTTCAGCCATGCGGTGCGGTACGCGATCAGCCCGTAGCAGGCGGCATGGGACTTGTTGAACGAGTAGTCGGCCGACTTTTCGTTCGTCTGCCACAGGAACTCGATCACCTCGGGACGAGTGCCGGAGGCGCGGCAGCCGTCCACGAACTCGGGCTTGAGCGCGGCCATCGCCGCGCGGTTCTTCTTGCCGATCGCCTTGCGCAGATCATCTGCCTTGGCTCCCGAGAAGCCCGCCAGCTCCTTGGCGATCTGCATCGCCTGCTCCTGATACAGGATCACTCCCTTGGAGGACTCGAGGATCGGGCGCAGGCGCTCGTCGGGATAGGAGATCGTCTGCGGGCTGTGCTTGCCTTTCGAGTAGACGGGAATCTGGTCCATCGCGCCCGGCCGGTAGAGCGCATTGAGCGCGACGAGGTCGTTGAACTCGTCGGGCTGGACTTTCTTGAGGGCTTCGCGCATGCCCTCGGACTCGAACTGGAACACCCCTGTGGAGTCTCCCCGCGCGAGCATCTCGTAGGTGCGCGGATCGTCGAGCGGCAGCGTCGTCATGTCGGGGCGGGCGCCGCTGGAGCGCTCGATGATGTCGAGGGCGTCCTCGATCACATCGAGGTTGCGCAGGCCGAGGAAGTCCATCTTGAGCAGGCCGATCTCCTCGATCGGTTTCATCGAGAACTGCGTGACGGTGCGATAGGAGCGCTCGCCCTCGCCGTCGCCGCCGGCATCCGCGAGCTGCAGCGGCACGATGTCGGTCAGCGGCCGATCCGCGATCACCACCGCGGCGGCGTGGATCGAGGAGTTGCGCACGATCCCCTCGAGGCCCTGGGCGACGTCGACGATGCGGCGCGCGTCGGGCTCCTCGTCATAGGCCTTGCGCAGCGGTTCGCCGGCCTTCAGGCAGTCCTCGAACGACGGCGCGCGGCCCATGATCGGATCCGGGATCAGCTTCGCCAGGCGGTCCCCGACGCCGTAGTCGAAGCCGAGCACGCGCGCCGCGTCGCGCGTGGCGGCGCGCGGGAACATCTTGCCGAAGGTGACGATCTGGGCGACCGACTCGCGCCCGTACTTGTCGGTCACATACCGAATCACCTGCTCGCGCCCGCGCACCGAGAAGTCGATGTCGATGTCGGGCATCGACACGCGCTCGGGGTTCAGGAAGCGCTCGAACAGCAGGTCGTAGGAGAGCGGATCGACGTCGGTTATCGCCAGGCAGTAGGAGACGATCGAGCCGGCGGCCGAGCCACGTCCCGGCCCGACCGCGATGCCTTGCTCCTTGGCGTACTTGACGAAGTCCCACACGATCAGGAAGTAGGCGTTGAAGCCCATGCGGTCGATCACGTCGAGCTCCATGTCCACGCGCTGCCTGGCGTGCGCGGGGGCCGGGTCGCCATAGCGCAGGCACAAGCCGTCCTCGACACGCGCGCGCAGGTACTCGCGCTCGCTGCTGCCCTCGGGCGTCGGGAAGCTGGGGATCAGCTGCTTGCCGAGCTCGAGCTCGACCGAGCAGCGCTCGGCGATCTCCAGCGTGCTCGCGATCGCCTCCGGCCACGCGGCGAAGGCCCTGGCCATCTCCTCGCTGTCGCGCAGATAGAACTCGTTCGTGTCGAACGTCAGCTTGGGCGCGGCCAGCGTGCTCTTGGTCTGCACGCACAGCAGCGCCGTGTGATGCTCGTAGTCCTCTCGCCGTAGATAGTGCACGTCGCCGGTGCCGACCAGGCTGCCGCCCAGCTCGCGGGCGATCCGCACGATCCCCTCGTTGGCCTTCTCCTGCGCCGCAAGCCCGTTCTTCTGCACCTCGAAGTAGACGTTCTCGGGGCCGAAGATCCGCTGCAGATCATCGGCGTGGGCGCTGGCGTCGCGGCCGCGGTCTTCGAGCAGGCGCTGGCAGAACCGGGAGGCCAGGCAGCCGGTCAACGCGATCACGCCCTGTGAGTGGCGCTCGAGCTGCGCGAGACCGACCGTGGGCTTGCCCCGCTGCAGGCCTTCCAGGAATCCCGCGGACGAGAGCTTGACGAGGTTGCGGTAGCCGGCGTCGTCGGCCGCCAGCAGCGTCAGATGGTTGCGCTCGGCTCGTGCGTGCGGGCTGGCCGCCCGGCGTTCATCGTCGACCAGATAGATCTCGCAGCCGACGATCGGCTTGACGTTGTGGGCCGCGCACGCCTTGTGCAGCTCGACCGCCCCGTTCATGACGCCGTGATCGGTGAGCGCCAGCGCCGGCTGGCCGAACTCGGCGGCTCGCGCCGCGAGCGCCTCGACCTTGCAGGCACCGTCGAGCAGCGAGTACTCGGAGTGCACGTGCAGATGTGCGCAGGACGGGGCGCTCACGGTTCGATCTTAGGCCGGCGGGGCGCCTGGCTGACGGGTCTGGAGCCGGTGTTTGCGAGCAGCGCGCCAGCGGCCGATCAGCGACATGCTGTGCTTGTGCGTGGGCGGCCACTTGGCCGGCGGACCGGCCTGTGAGATCGTGGCTCTGGGCGGGGCCGCGGGCGCGTCTGTTGGCGTCGGCGCCTTGGGCGCATCTGTCGGCGCAGGCGTGCCAGGCGCGTCCGTGTGCGCCGGGGCGGTCGCGGCCGGCGCGGATGCAGCCCCTTGCTCCTGGGCCGTCCCGCCGGCCTCGGACTCCGCGCGGGCGCGCAGGCGCTCGACGGCGATGGCGAGCGCCTCGGCCAGCTCCTCGCGGCGCGCCACGCTGGCCGCTGCCGCCGAGCTGCCGGGCGCGCTCCACACGCCGAGCCTCCCGGGAGGCTCGGGCGCGGACGCAGCGACACGCGCGCGCGCGGGCGCAGGCGGTGGGGAGGGCAGCGAGCTCGGCGCCGAGACGCCGGTGGCGGGCCCGCGCTCGGCCAGGGCGCGCAGGCTCGAGGCGAGCGTACGCAGCTCGCCGAGCGTCGAGGCCATCGCGGTGTGGCTGCGGCGCATCTGCTCGAGCGCGCGCTCGCCACGCTCACGGGCGCGGCGCTCCTCATCGAAGGCTCGCTCGAGCTTGATCGAGCGACGCTCGAGCTCTGCCACGCGCTGCTGCAGCTCGTTCAGGGCTCGGCCCTGGCCGTCGATCCCGGCGATGCGCCGGTTGGCGTCCTCGAGCGCCTGCTCCGCCTCGATGCGCAGCTGCTGCTCGGCGTACTCCTGCTGCTTGACGCGCCTGAGCTGCAGCTCGCGCTCGGCCAGGCGCTCGGTGCTGTGACGGGACGCCTGCTCGGTCTCGAGCAGGCGCTGCTGCAGGCTCGCGAGATGGGTCTCGAGCGTCTTGACCGTGGCCTCAGCCGCCTCGGCGCGGCGCAGCAGTCCGGCGTCGCCGGACTCCGCGGCGCGCCTGGCGCGGCGCTCGGCTAGCAGGTCGCGCTCGCTGCGCGGCGGCGGCCCGCCCGCGGGCGTCTCCGATTCTTCGGCGATCACGGCGTCAGGGTACGTCTCGCGCCGGACACGATGCCGCCTGCTCAGGGTCGTTTGCGCAGGCGCCAGGCCATGCGCGACTGCAGCGAGAACAGCTCGATGAAGCCGGGCGAGGCGGTCTGCGAGAACAGCCCGCCGGAGGTGGCGAAGCTCGCGAGGCTGGCGTCATAGACGGCGTTCTCGGAGGCCCGCGTGACCACGCGGACGCTGCCCTTGTATAGCTTCAGCCCGATGCTGCCGCTGACCTGCTCGTTGGCGCGATCCATGTAGGCGTCGAGATCCTCGCGCAGCGGCTCCCACCACAGTCCGGCGTAGATGAGGTAGGCCCATTGCCGGTCGAGCCCGGGCTTGAACTGATTCTGATGGATCGTGGCGGTCAGCTTCTCGAGCTCCTGGTGCGCGGTCAGCAGGATCGCGGCGGCGGGCGCCTCGTAGATGTCGCGCACCTTCAAGCCGACGATGCGATCCTCGAGCTGATCGACGATCCCGACGCCGTGGCGGGCGCCAAGCCGTCCGGCCCGTTCGAGCAGCTCGACCAGCTCCAGGCGCTCGCCGTTCAGCGCGACCGGCACGCCACGGTCGAACTCGACCTCGACGATCTCGGCGTCGTCCGGCGCCAGCTCGGGACGCGTCACGAGCGCAAACACGTCGTCCTCCGGAGCGTGGCCGAGGTCCTCGATCCAGCGACCCTCGGACGAGCGCCCCCACAGGTTGTCATCGATCGAGTAGGGCGCCTGTCCCTCAACCTCGGTTCCCGGGCTGGACTTGATCGGGATCCCGTGCTCGCGCGCGTACGCGAGCTCCTCCTCGCGCCCCATCTGCCAGGAGCGCACCGGCGCGATCGTGTGCAGCTCGGGCGCGAGCGTGGCGACGGTGGCCTCGATGCGGACCTGGTCGTTGCCCTTGCCGGTACAGCCGTGGGCGATCGTGTCACAGCCGCTGCGGCGCGCCTGTTCGACCGCCAGCTTGGCGATCAGCGGCCGCCCGAGCGCCGTGAACAACGGGTAGCCGCCGCCGTAGAGCGCGTTGGCCTTGATCGCGGGGACGATGTACTCGCGCGCGAACTGCTCGCGCGCGTCGATCACGTGGCAGTCGAGCGCACCGAGCCGCAGGGCCTTCTCGCGGATCACCTCGTAGTCCTCGCCGGGCTGGCCGAGGTTGACGGTCAGGCAGACCACCTCGGCGTCGTAGGAGTCCTGGATCCACTTGAGCATCACGCTCGTGTCGAGGCCCCCGGAGTAGAGCAGCAACACGCGCGCGACCTGCTCGGGGTCGGCCTCGTAGGAGGCGGTGCGCGGCGGAAAGCGGTGCTCGGGGTCGGGCTGGATCATGGCGCGGCGCAGGCTATCGGAGCATCGGGGCAGTCGAGGCAACGGTGATCGGCCACATCAGCCTTGGTCGTCATAGGACGCTTCTCCGCTGAGCTTCGCGCGCCGGCGCTCCATCAGCGGATACACCGATCGCGACCGAAATCCGAGCTTGGCATAGAGGCCGTCTGCGCCGTCGGTGTGCAGCAGCCAGGTGAGCTTGGCGTGGGGACCGTTGTCGACGAGCTCGCGCACGAGCTCGAGCCCGAGGCCGCGCCCGCGATAGGGCTCGAGCACATACACGTCGGCCAGGTAGGCGACGATCGCCTCGTCCGAGGCGGCGCGCGCAAAGCCGACCTGCGCGCCCTCGTGGTAGAGGCCGACGACCCGGGCCGAGCCGCGGATCGCCCGTTCGACCAGCTCGCGCGGACGGCCCCGGCCCCAGTAGGACCGCTCGCTGATGAACGCGTGGACGGCGTCGACGTCGACCCGCTGCGGATCGTCGTCGAGCTCGAACCCTCCGGGCAGCGCGCGCCGGGCCATCTCAATCCTCCAGCGCGGCGCCGAGCCGCGCCAGGCCGAGGTCGATCTCGGCTTCGCCGACGATCAGCGGCGGCAGCAGTCGCACGGTCGTGGGGCCGGTGGCGTTGACGATCAGGCGCTGCTCGAAGAGCGCACGGCGGACCACATCCGGCGCGGGGACGTCGAGCTCGCACGCGAGCATCAGCCCGCGCCCGCGCACCGCGCGCACGTGTGGCAGGCGCCCGAGGCCGGCGTGTAGACGACGGCCGAGCGCACGCACGCGCGCGAGCAGAGCGCCGTCGCGCGTGACCGCCAGCGCCGCCAGCGCCGCCGACGCGACGACCGGCCCGCCCGCGAAGGTCGAGCCGTGATCGCCCGGCTGGAGCACGTCCGCCAGGCGTGGGGCGGCCACGAGCGCGCCGATCGGCAGGCCGCCCCCCAGCGCCTTGGCCGTCGTGAGCGCGTCGGGCACGACCCCGGTCTGTTCGTATGCCCAGAGCGTTCCGGTGCGGCCCATGCCGCACTGGACCTCGTCGAAGATCAGCGCCGCGCCGTGCTCGTCGCAGGCCGCGCGCGCGGCGCGCAGCGTCTCATCGGAGAGCACGTGCACGCCGCTCTCGCCCTGGATCGGCTCGAGCAGCACCGCGGCGGTGCGCGCGTTCACCGCGGCTGCGAGCGCCTCTGCTGTCGGCGCGACCGCGCGAAAGCCCGGCACCAGCGGCGCGAACGGCGCCTGCTTGGACTCCTGCGGCGTGGCCGACAGCGCGCCGTAAGTGCGTCCGTGGAAGGCTCCGTGCACGACCACGACGTCGCCTCCGGGACAGGCCTTGCGCGCGAGCTTGAGCGCCGCCTCGCTGGCCTCGGCGCCGGAGTTGCAGAAGAACACCTTGCCCCCGAGGCTCGATTCGGCCAGCTGTTCGGCGAGACGCATCGCGGGCTCGGTGTAGAACAGGTTGGAGACGTGCATCAGCCGCCCCGCCTGCTCGCGAATGGCGGCCACCACCGCCGGATGGCAGTGCCCGATGTTGGTGACCGAGATGCCGCACAGGAAGTCGAGGTACTCGCGGCCGGCGTCGTCGAACAGCAGCGCGCCGTCGCCGCGCACGAACTCGACCGGCTGGCGGGCGTAGGACGGGATCACGTGAGCGCGCTCCAGCGCCTGCAGCGCGGCCAGGCCGGCGAGATCCGTCGAGCTGCTCACGACCCGGCCTCGATCTTGGTGCCTACTCCGGCGTCCGTGAACAGCTCGAGCAGCAGCGAGTGCGCGACGCGGCCGTCGAGGATGTGTGCGGCGCTGACGCCCGCGTCGATCGCGTCCACGCACGCCTGCAGCTTCGGGCGCATGCCTCCGTCGAGCCGCTCGAGCGCGCCGCCGACCTGCTCGGTGCTGGCCTGCGCGATCAGGCTGTCGGGGTCGGAGGGATCGCTCAGCCATCCCGGGACGTCGGTCAGGAAGATCACCTTATACGCCCCGAGCGCGCCGGCGACCGCCCCCGCGGCCTCGTCGGCGTTGACGTTGTAGGAGCGCCCCTCGCGATCGGCGCCGACGGACGCGATCACGGGGATATAGTCGCTGGCGACGTGGTTCAGGACGTTCACGTCAACGCGCTCGATGCGACCCACGAAGCCGATGTCCTCGCCTCCGGGCGCGGCCCGGCGAGCGACGCGGAACAGCGAGCCGTCGTCGCCGCAGAGACCGACGGCGGGCTGGCCGTGCCGGTTGATGCGCAGCACGATCTCCTTGTTGATCTTGCCGACCAGCACCATCTTGGCCACCTCGACCGTGTCGGCGTCGGATACGCGCAGGCCCGCGACGAACTCGACCGGCAGCCCGAGCCGGTTCATGTAGGCGGTTATGTCGGGGCCGCCGCCGTGCACGACGATCGGGCTCAGCCCGACATACTTCAGCAGCACGACATCGCGCGCGAACTCCTCGCGCAGCCCCGCGTCCTCCATCGCCGCGCCCCCATACTTGATCACCACCGTCTTGCCGTGGAACTCGCGGATGTACGGAAGCGCCTCGAGCAGCGTGCCGACGTCTCTCATGTCGTGTACTCCGCGTTGATCCGCACATACTCGTGACCGAGATCTGAGAAGAAGACCTCGGTCTCGGCGCCGTCGCCGGGGAGGGTGATCTCGTATTCCAGCTCCGGCGCCTGCACGGCCCGGCCGAGCGCCTGAAGATCGAAGTCAACGGCGGCGCCGGCCGAGCACACCGGAATGCCGTCGATCGCAAGATCCACCGCCAGCGGCGCGGGGGCGGACGGGCCTGCCATGCTCGCGCCGACGGCCTGGATCACGCGGCCCCAATTGGGATCGGCGCCGTGCAGCGCCGTTTTGACCAGCGGCGAGTTGGCCACGGCGCGCGCGACCGCCTCGACGCCGTCGGCATAACCACCCCGCACGACCACACGGGCGATCCGCCCGGCGCCCTCGCCGTCGGCGACCATCATGATCGCGAGCGCGCGCAGAAGCGCGTCGAGGCCCTCGCCGAAGCGCAGCTCGTCCTCGGACTCGGGAGCCACTCGCACGCCCGACGCGCCCGAGCACATCAGCACGACGGTGTCGTTTGTTGAGAGCTGGCCGTCAACCGAGCAGCGCTCGAACGAGCGCTTCACGCATACCCCCAACAGCAGGTCGGCGGTCTCGGGCTCGAGCGCCGCGTCTGTCTCGATGAAGCAGAGCATCGTCGCGAACTTCGGCGAGATCATGCCCGCGCCCTTGCATTGGGCACTGAGTCGCACCCGCCCCGCGGGCAGCTCGAGCTCGAGGTTGGCGCGCTTCTCGACGGTGTCCGTCGTCTCGATCGCGCGCTGGAAGTCGCGGTCGCCGTCGCGGCCGAGCCGGCCTGCGGCGGCCTCGATTCCCTGCAGCACGCGCTCGACCGGCAGGTACCAGCTGATCGCGCCGGTCGAGCCGAGCACGACCTGCGCGGGCGCGAGCCCGAGCGCGGCCGCAGCGGCGGTCTGGGTCCGCACGGCATCCTCGAGGCCCCTGGCTCCGGTCGCGGCGTTGGCGCAGCCGGAGTTGGCGAGCACGGCGCGCAGCGCCTGCAGGGTGCAGCGCTCGCGGCTGGCCAGCACAGGCGCGGCGGGCGTGCCGGTGGCCGTGAAGCGAACAGCGCTGGTGGCCTGGTCGCTGTCGCACACGACGATCCCGAGGTCGGGGTCGCCGCTGGGCTTGATGCCGCAGGCCACGCCCGTGGCGCGGAACCCGGCGGGCAGGCCGGCGTCCGCAGCGAGCTCGCGCACATGTGCGGGCGCCGGTGTGGTCCAGCGTGAGCGAAAGCAGGGCAGCGTCGGGCTCACAGGAGCCCCTCGCTCTCGGGGAGCCCGAACATCAGGTTCAGGTTCTGCACGGCCTGCGACGAGGTGCCCTTCCACAGGTTGTCGATCGCCGAGAGCACGACCAGCTTGCCGGTGTGAGGGTCGGCGGCTGCGAACACGCGACAGAAGTTGGTCGCGTACACGTCGCGCGTGCCGGGCGGAACGTCGAGCACTTCGACGAACGGCTCGCGGGCGTAGGCGTCGGCGTATAGCTCGCGCAGCTCGGCGGCGGCGATCGCGCGGGTCGGGGTCACGTAGCAGCTTGCGAGCTCGCCCTGGTCGAGCGGGACCAGGTGCGCCTGGAACTGGACGGTCAGCTCGGGGTGGGCGGGATCCAAATCAGACAGCTGCTCCTCGATCTCGGGAGTGTGGCGATGGGAGGCGACCTTGTAGGGCAGGATGTTCTCGCCGGCGATCGACAGATGCGTGGTGTCATCGAACACGCGCCCGGCGCCGGAGATCCCCTGCTTGGCGTCGATCACGACGTCCGCGATCAGCCCGGCGCGCGCCAGCGGCGCGAGCCCGAGCACCGCGGCGGTTGGATAGCAGCCGGGGTTGGCGACGATCCGCGCCGCGGCGATCCGCGCGCGATGCAGCTCGGTCAGGCCGTAGACGGCCTCGCTGAGGAGATCCGGGCGCAGGTGCTCGCCGTACCACCGCTGGTAGCTGGCCAGCGACGTCAGGCGGAAGTCGGCGCTCAGGTCGACGACGCGCACGCCCCGCTCGACGAGAGCGCCGACGGTCGGCGCCGCGGCTGCGTGCGGGTAGGCGACGATCGCGGCGTCCAGCGCCCGGTCTGGATCAGCGCCGAGCGGCGCGTGGCGTTCGAGGTCGAGCTCCTCGATCTCCAGTGGGACGCGGTAGCGGGGGTACAGCTGGTTGAGCGTTCGCCCGACCTCGGAGCGGCCGGTGACGCCGACCAGCTGAAGGCGCGGATGCCGCCACAGCAGGTGGGCGGCCAGCGCGCCGGCGAACCCGGTCGCCCCGGCGACCAGCACGCGCGCGGAGCCGGGCGCGAGCTCCTGCTCGAAGGCCTGTTCAGCCACGCAGCTCACCCCCCAGGCCGGCGAGCGCGGCGACGATACGCTCGCGGGCCGGCGCCACGTCCTCGTCGCTGAGCGTGCGGTCGGCCGCCCTGAAGGACAGGGCGAGCGCAAGCGAGCGCCTGCCCTCCCCCACTTGCGGTCCGCTGTAGACGTCGAATACGCGTACCGCGCGCAGCAACTCACCGCCGGCGGCGCGGGCGCTCGTGAGCGCCTGTTGCGCGGATACCTGCTGGGGCAGGACCACCGCGATGTCCTGGCGCAGCGGCGGGTAGCCGATCAGATCCTCGTAAGCCGTATCGGTCGGGACGGCGGCGATCAGCCGGTCGAGGTCGAGCTCGAAGCAGCTGGCGCCCGACAGGTCCCAGGCCGCGGCGACGAGCGGGTGCAGCTCGCCGATCCAGCCGATCGCCGCGCCCGCGTCCGGGTCGCTCGCATCGCCCTCCCCTTGGTCGGCACCGATATGGATTGCCGCGCAGCGACCGGGGTGCAGGAACGGCTCATGTGCAGGCGCCAGCATCAGCTCACGGACGCGCAGCGCCGCGGCGAGCGCTTCGAGCACGGCCTTGACGGCGTAGAAGTCGGCGACCGGCTCATCGGGGACGTTCCAGCTCGGCTCCTGCACGCGGCCGCTGAGCACCACGGCCAGCGCGTGCCGCTCGAGCACCCCGGTTTCGCGACCTGCGGCGCGCGAGAACACGGTGCCGACCTCGAACAGACGCAGGTCCTCGATTCCGCGGGCCTGGTTGTGTGCAGCCGTGTCGAGCAACGAGCCGAGCAGCGTCGTCCGCAGCAGCGACTGCTCCTCGGACAGCGGGTTCTCGAGCGCCGGCGCGGCCCGGCGCGGATCGTCGGGACTCAGGCGCAGCCGCTCGAACAGGGCCGGCGAGGTGAACGTCCAGCCGACCGCCTCGTACAGACCCCTGCCGGTGAGCGCGTCCACGGCCCGTCGCTGCAAGCGCTGCTCGCGCGAGAGCACGCCATAGGCTCCGCGCCGCTTGGGGAGCGTGGCGGGTAGCCGCTCGAGGCCATCGATGCGCGCGACCTCCTCGATCAGATCGGCCTCGCGTGTCACGTCCTCGCGTCTGACCGGTGGCGCGGTGACGTCCAATCCGTCGTTAGCCGCGACCGTGGAGAAGTCGAGCGCCTGCAGGATCTGCTGCTGGCGTGCGCGCGCGATCTGCACGCCGAGGATCGCCGCCACGCGCTGCTCGCGCAGCCGGATCGTGGGCGGCTGCGGACCGTCGCCGCCGATGTCGATCGTGCCCGGCAGCGCGCGGGCTCCGCACAGCTCGATCATCAGTCCGGTCGCGAGCGCCTGCGCCCACATGCACTGCTCTGGGGCGAGCCCCTTCTCGAAGCGGGAGGAGGCCTCGCTGCGCAGTCCGAGCGCCCACGACGCACGATGGATGCTCGGTCCGTGCCAGTTGGCGACCTCGAGCAGCACCCGCGCCGTGCCCTCGTGGACCTCCGAGCGCGCGCCGCCCATCAGGCCCGCGATCGAGGTGGGCCCGTCGGCGTCCTCGATCACGATCATCTCGTTGTCGAGCGTGCGCACCTGCCCGTCGAGCGTCGTCACCTGCTCGCCCTCGTGGGCTCGGCGCACCGTCAGGCGAGCGCCGGCGACGCGGTCGAGGTCAAACGCGTGTAGCGGCTGTCCGGTCGCGAGCATCACGTAGTTGGTGATGTCGACGACGTTGTTGATCGGCCGCTGGCCGGCCGCGCTCAGACGCGCCTTCAGCCATGGCGGCGAGGGCGCGACCGTGACGTGCTCGAACACGCGCGCGGTGAAGCGGGGACAGAGATCCGGGCATCGCACGTTGACACTCGCCGCAGGCGCATCCCGGCGGTCGCCGGCCGCCGCGCCTGCCTTGGCGCCCGCGGGCCGAGCGAGCGGACCGAGCGCGCCGGCGCTCCCTGGGTCCGCATCCCACGGCGCGGGCGCGAGCGGAGCGCCGGTGGCAGCGTGCAGCTCGCGCGCGACGCCATACATGCCGAGACAGTCCGGCCGGTTGGGCGTGATCTCGAGCTCGAGCACGTCGGTCGAGATGGCAAACACATCCCTAAGCGGCGTGCCGGGCGAGGGCGCGCCGTCGCCCAGGCTGCCGTCCAGCACGAGGATCCCCTTCCCGCCGGGACCGATCGCAAGCTCCTGCTCGGAGCAGATCATGCCTTCGGAGCGGACGCCGCGCAGTTTCACGCCGGCGATCTCGCTGCCGTCCGGCATCCGCGCCCCGGGCAGCGCCACCGCGACGCTCTGCTCGGCAGCGACGTTCGGCGCGCCGCACACGATCGTGATCGGCCCGTCCTGCCCAGCCGCGCCAACGTCCACGGTGCACACGCTGAGCCGGTCGGCGTCGGGGTGAGGCGCGCACGCGAGCACGCGCGCCACCACAAACCGCGCATCCTCCTGAACGCCGTAGTGATGGATCGCCTCGACCTTGGTGCCGGTCATCGTCAGACGCTCCTCGACGCCGTGCACGTCCAGGTCCGGGGCGCAGTATTCACGCAGCCACTCGAGCGGAGCTCTCATCCGAACTGCTCCAGGAAACGCACGTCGTTTTCGTAGGAGAGGCGCAGGTCGGGAATGCCGTGCTTGAGCATCGCGATCCGCTCGACGCCCATTCCCCAGGCGAATCCCTGCACGCGCTCGGGGTCGTAGCCGGGCGCGTTGCGCTCATTGGTCGCGACGTACGCGTACACGTTCGGGTCGACCTCGCCCGCGCCCAGGACCTCGAGCCAGCCCTCGCCCTTGCACAGGTAGCAGCGCGCCCCGTCGCGCAGGAAGCCCTTGCCGTCACAGTGAAAGCAGGACACGTCCACCTCGACGCTGGGCTCGGTGAAGGGAAAGAAGTGCGGCCTGAGCCGTACGTCGCGCTGCTCTCCGAACACGGACCGCGCGAACGCGAGCAGCGTTCCCTTCAGGTCCGCGAGCGTGATGTCCTCGTCGACTGCCAGACCCTCGAGCTGGTGGAACTGAGGGGTGTGGGTTGCGTCGCTGTCCGGGCGGTAAACGCGTCCGGGTATCACCACGTACAGCGGCGGCGGATGTGCCTCCATCGCCCTGATCTGCACGGGCGAGGTGTGCGTCCGCAGGACTATGTTGCTTGGCGGGCCATCCAGTTCCGTCAATGGGCCATCCGGACCCGGCTTCCGATCACGACGCTCGCCCTCCGCGCGAACGCGAAGATCGAGATAGAAGGTGTCCGTGCGCGCGCGCGCCGGGTGCGTCGGGCTGTGGTTGAGCGCGTCGAAGTTGTAGTGGACGGTCTCCACCTCCGGCCCTTCGAGCACGGTGAACCCGAGTCCGAGGAAGATGTCCTGCAGCTCGCGCATGGTCTGCGTGAGCACGTGCAGCCGCCCGACCGGCTGCGGCGGGCTGCCGGGAAGCGTCACATCGATCTGCTCGCGTGCGAGGCTGCATTGCAGCTCGGCCTCGCCCAGCTCGCGCTCACGCTCCTGCAGCAAGGCTTCGAGCCCCTGACGCGCCTCGTTCGCCGCGCGCCCGACGGCGGCGCGCTCGCCGGGCTCGAGCTGGGCCACTGCGCGCAGCAGCTGCGGCAGTTCGGCCTTGCGTCCGAGATAGTGAACGCGCAGCTCCTGCAAGGCCTGGCTCGAGGACGCCTCGGCGATCGCCGCCTGCGCCTGCTCACGGAGCTGTTCGATCCGCTCGATCATGACGCCCGGACCCTAGATGGTCGAGCCCGCGTAGATGGTTGCGCCGGCGCCCGTGCCTCCGCTCGGGCATCTGCCGGCGCAGTTGCCCCGGTGCTCCTCGCGTGATCCGCGGCCCGCGCGGCCGGCGCGCTGGCCCGTGCGCGGGTGAGCTCGTACAGCGCGACCGTCGCGGCCATCGCCGCGTTCAGCGAGTCGGTCGCGATCGGGATGTGAGCCAGGTGCTGGCAGGCCGCGAGCACGCCCGGCTCGATCCCGGCTCGCTCCGACCCGACGAGCAGCGACACGGCTTGCGCTGGCGCCAGCCGCTCTGACACGGCGGAGAGCCGCTCGCCGGTCCCCGCCACGAGCGCCACCCGCTCGCCGGGCAGCTGTGCGGGATCGTGCACGCGCGCGAGCTGGACCGCGAAGATCGCGCCCATGCTCGCCCGCACCGCCTTCGGCGAGAACGGATCCGCGCAATCGGCGCCGAGCGCCACGCAAGCGGCGCCGAAGGCCAGCGCGCTCCTGATCACCGCGCCGACGTTGCCGGGATCGCGCACCCCGTGCAGGTACACGCATAGGGGACCGACGGGCGCCTGCAGCCAGCGCTGCTCGTAGACGCCGATCGCGCGCGTGCCCGAGCCAAGCGTCGAGACGGCGGCGAGGGCCTCCGGCTCGACATCGTGAAAGCGCGCGCCTCCAACCCGGCTGCCGGCCACGCGGTAGCCCTCGATCGCGGCGCAACCGGCGCCCGCCGCCGCCGCGATCAGGTCCTCGCCCTCGGCGAAGAACCTGCCGGTCTGCGCGCGCCCGCGCTTGGTCCGCAGCCGCCCCAGCGACTGCAGCCGGGGATTGTGTGGCGAAGCGATAGCCGTCATGTTCGTGTGCGAGATGTGGGGTGCATTGCGGTCGATGGTTGGACGATGTCGTCGAGCCACGCGTGGGGCTGTCGATGTTCTAGGTCCTCTGGCTTGTTGCGATGCTCTAGGTCCTCTGGCTTGTCGGAATCATCCTCGTTGCTTGAGACGGGACTGCTCCGGGAAGGCGAGCACTAAAAAGGGCGCCGTCCTGTGAAGGATCGACGCCCGGGAGGTTTGCCGCCGCGGCTGCTGTGCTCAGGCAGCCGACGGCAACGCCTCGCGGGCGGTCTCGGCCAAACGTCGAAACGTGTCGGCGTCGCGCACCGCGATGTCCGCGAGCACCTTGCGGTCGAGCTCCACGCCGGCCAGCTGAAGCCCGTGGATGAACTGCGAGTAGCTCATGCCGTTCTGACGCGCGGCGGCGCCGATGCGCACGATCCACAGCCGCCGAAAGTCGCGCTTGCGTTTGCGCCTGTCCCGGTACGCGTAGGAGTCGGCCTTCATCAAGGCCTCCTTGGCACGCTTGTAGTTCGAGTGCGCCTCGCCGCGAAAGCCCTTCGTCAGCTGGAGCGTCGCGCGGCGCTTCTTGCGAGCGTGCACCGAGCGCTTCACGCGAGTCATGCGCCACCCCCCGCGGGCGCGTCGCCCGTTCGCTTGCGCGCGGCCGCGCTCCCGGAGCCGCGACCTGCGCCCGCACCGAGCAGCCGCTTGACGCGCGGTGTGTCGTGTGCCGACACCGCCACGGGACGCGAGAGCGCCCGCTTGTGTTTGGGCGACTTCTTCTCGAGGATATGGCTGGTGAAGGCGTGCCGCGCCCGCACCTTCCCCTTGGCGGTCAGCTTGAAGCGCTTCTTGGCGCCGGAGTGGGTCTTCATCTTTGGCATGCGGAACGCAAGAGTATGACACGCCCACGCGGGCGGGCCGGGAGCGTCGGCGACCGCCACCCTCACATGCGGCGTGGCGCACGAACGCGCGCACGCGCCTGCATGCGCGCGCGTGCGCCGCACAAAAACACGACCAACCCTCGCCACGCAAACACGACCGACACTCGCCACGCGATCCCGCAGAGCCGAGCCGGTCAAAGCTCAGCGCACGCGCGTGTGCGCGCGCGTGCGCCGCAGAAAAACAGGACCGACGCCTGGCGCGAGCGCGTCGCCTGAGCGCTGGCGCGCCAGTTACTTGCCGGCGTCTGCGCCCGCGCCGGCGGATTGCGTTGCCGCGGGCGTGTCCCGGCCACCGGGCTCGGCGGCGGCCGCGTTCACGGCAGCGCCGTCGTCCGTGGGCACACCCGCGGACCCGTTCTCGCTGGCGCCGTTGGCGGCAACCTGTCCTGCCGGTGCGCTCCCATCGCCGCCTGCCTCGCTTTGCCCCGGGCCGGCATCGCTTCCCTCAGCACCGGCATCGCTTCCCTCAGCACCGGCACCGCTTCCCTCCGAGCCGGCAGCGTCTCCCTCCGAGCCGGCAGCGTCTCCCTCGGGGCCGGCAGCGCTTTCCTCCGGGCCGGCAGCGCTTTCCTCCGAGCCAGCAGCGCTTCGCTCTGAACTGGCAGCGCTTTCCTCCGCACCGGCACCGCTTTCCTCCGGGCCGGCAGCGCTACCCTCGGGGCCGGAACCGTTCCCTGCGGCCACTTCGCCGGGCGCTGAATCCTCCTCGGCGCCGTCGGCGCCGGCGGTCTCCGCACGGCCCGACAGGACCGCCTTCGAGGGAGCGAGCAGCATCGTCATGTTGCGGCCCTCCTGGAGCGGGCGCTGCTCGACGACGCCAAGCTCGGCAAGCTCCTCGGCCAGCCTGTCGAGGATCGCGGTGCCGCGCTCGGGATGTGTGACCTCGCGCCCGCGGAACATGATCGTCACCTTCACCTTGTCCTTGTGACGCAGGAAGCGCTCGACGTGGTGCTTCTTGGTGTCGTAGTCGTGCTGCGCGATCTTCGGGCGGAACTTGATCTCCCGAATGGTGATCTGCTGCTGATGCTTGCGGGCCTGCTTGAGCTTCTGCGCCTGCTCGTACTTGTACTTGGAGTAGTCGAGCACGCGACAGACCGGCGGGCGCGCCTCGGGTGCCACCTCGACGAGGTCGAGCTCGCGCTCCTGCGCGAAGCGCAGCGCGTCGGCGGTCTTCATGACCCCGACCTGCTTGCCCTCGTCGTCGATGACGCGCACCTCGGGCACGCGAATACGGTCGTTGATCCTCGTCTGATCCCGCTCTGGCGGGCGCCGGTCGAACCTGCGCGGTACCGGCACTAGCTGTGCTCGCCGTGCGTCAAGCGGACGCGACCCTTGTGTGCAGCGCTCGAAGGACTCTGCGGAGTGCCAAGGCGGCCGAGTATAGCGGGGCGTGGTCCCCGCGCAACCCTCTTTTCCATAACGCTTACACGGTCTGCGAGCCCGCGCGCGCAATCTCGCGCCGCAGGCGCTCGGCGAAATCGCCGGCCGCGACGTTGCCCTCCTCCGCGCCCCCGTGTGCGCGCACGGACACGGTGTCGCTCGCGGCCTCGCGCTCGCCGACGATCAGCATGTAGGGGAGCTTGCGCAGCTCGGCCTCGCGGATCTTGCGGGCGATCGACTCGCCGCGTTCGTCCACCTCGATTGCCGCGCCAGCCGAGCGCAGCCGCGCCGCGATTTTCGTGGCGTAGTCGTTGAAGCGGTCGGAGATCGGCAGCACTATCGCCTGCACCGGAGCCAGCCACAGCGGCAGCCGGCCCGCGTAGTGCTCGAGCATGATGCCGATGAAGCGCTCATAGGAGCCGAACAGCGCGCGGTGAATCATCACCGGCGTGTGATCGGCGTTGTCAGCGCCGGTGTAGCTCAAGCGAAAGCGCTCGGGCATCGAATAGTCGAGCTGCACCGTGCCAAGCTGCCACGAGCGGCCCAGCGAGTCGGTCATGTGCATGTCGATCTTCGGCCCGTAGAAGGCGCCGTCGCCGGGGTTCAGCTCGTAGCGCAGGCCGTACTCGTCCAGAGCGCGCGCGAGCTGCGCCTCGGCGCGGTCCCAGATCTCCTCGCTGCCGCTGCGCACCTGCGGGCGCGTGGAGAGCTCGAGGCGCACCTCGAGATCGAACAGGGCGTAGGTCGCGAAAGCCATCTCGAGGCAACCTCTCAGCTCATCGGGGACCTGCTCTTCGGTGCAAAAGATGTGGGCGTCGTCCTGGGCGAAGTGGCGCACGCGCAACAGCCCATGCAGCACGCCCGAGGCCTCGTTGCGGTGAAGGAGCCCAGGCTCGGAATAGCGCACCGGCAGGTCGCGGTAGGAATGCCGGCGGGTACCGAACAGATGCGCGTGCCCGGGGCAGTTCATCGGCTTGATCGCCATGTCGCGCTGCTCGACCTCGAACGTGAACATGTTCTCCCGGTACTGGCCCCAGTGTCCCGAGGTCTTCCACAGCTCGGCGTCGAAGATCTGCGGCGTCTTGACCTCGGTGTAGCCGCGCTCGGCTCCCATCTGGCGCGAGACGCCGACGAGCGCGTTGAAGACCTTTGTCCCCGCCGGCAGCCAGAACGCGGCTCCCGGCGAGACGTCGGAGAAGGTGAACAGGTCGAGCTCGCGCCCCAGCTTGCGATGGTCGCGCGCCTTCGCCTGCTCGATGCGCTCGAGATGCTCCTGCAGCGCAGCCTTTGAGAAGAACGCGGTTCCGTAGATGCGGGTGAGCATCTTGCGGCTCGAGTCTCCGCGCCAGTATGCCCCCGCGACCGAGCTCAGCTTGAACGCCTTGACGCTCGCCGTGCTCGGCGCGTGGGGCCCACGGCAGAGATCGGTGAACGGACCATTGGTGTACAGGGAGACCGTTCGCAGCGGCTCGCGCCCCGGATCCGCGCGAGCCGTGGCGGTGGGACTTCCGTCGTGCAGCCGTGCACCTGCCTGCGACCCGCGCACGAGGTCGTCGATCAGCTCGACCTTGTAGTCCTGGCGCTCGGCGGCAAAGCGCTCGCGCGCGCGCTCCACAGGCACGTCCTCGCGCTCGAACGGCTCCGCAGCCTTCACGTGCGCGCGCATGCGCTCTTCGATCTTCGCGAAGTCGGCCTCGGACACGACGGTGCCGTCGGGGAACTCGAAGTCGTAGTAGAAGCCGTCCTCGATCGCCGGCCCGATTGAGATCTTGACTCCCTCATACAGCTCCATCACGGCCGCGGCGAGCACGTGGGCCGCGTCATGGCGGATCAGGGCCAGCGCCGCCGGCCCGCTGCGCTCGGTGATGATCGAGATGTGCGCGCCGTCGGGCAGCGGACGCGCGAGATCGCGCACCTGCGCCAGGTGACCGGAGCCTGTGTGACCGGAGCCTGCTGGGCCGATGCCGGCCTCAGCGCCATCCACGCCGCCCTCAGCGCCATCCACGCCGCCCTCAGCGCCATCCACGCCGCCCTCAGCGCCATCCACGCCGGCCTCAGTGCCATCCACGCCGGCAGCAGTGCCATCCACGCCGACCTCGACCGCCAGCGCCGAGCGCGCAAGCCCGGGGCCGATCGCGGCCGCCGCGTCGGCGCCGGTTGCGCCGTCGGCGAGCTCGAGCGGAGTGCCGTCGGGAAGTGTGACTGTGATCGACAAAGCAGCGCTGAGAGTACCCGCACCGGGCGAGCCCGGCAGCGCCCGTCAGGCGGCTTGCCCCCGTCAGGCGGCCTGCCCCCGTCAGGCGGCCTGCCAGAGGGCGTCGTCGGCGAGCGCAGTGCGCCGCACGGCGTCGGCGCCCGCCAGCTCGACGAGCGCGCGCTCCGCGGCGTCACGGTCGGGGGCCGTGTTGTTGTGGGCCATGATCGCGGCCACCTCCTGCGTCACCAGACCCGCGGGTGAGGCTGCGAGGGCCTCCAACGGATCGTGTGGAGGGTCGCGCCGCTGCAAGCTTGGATCGAGGTTGGCGATCAGCACGTCATAGGCGTCGACCGGCTGAAAGCCGCCGGCCTCCAGCCGCGAGCCGTCGCTCTCGAACACCAGCGACGGAGCCGAGAAGCGCACGGGCCCGTCGGTCTGGCGGGCCTTGCCCTGAAAGTGTGTTGGCCCTCCGGCGGCGGAGCGCGTCTCACGCTTGTCGGTCTCGTACGCCGCGAGCGTGCCGTGGTCATCGATCCCGGCCACGATCGCGGCCACATCGAGGTCGGCGACACGCTCGAGCGCACTGGCGATCGCGGCGTCCTCGTCGAGCACGAGCGTGGTCGTGAACCAGGCGAGCTGCAGCGCGCGCAGCGCATCGTGCTCGCGCCCGGGCGCGAGCAGGCGCGTGGCAACGATCGCCCTGCAGGCGCGCGAGGTGGCCGCGAGCCGCGCGCGCGGCTCGGAGATGAACGGCATCCCGTAGCGGCGAAACAGCAGGCCGGCGGACGCCATACGCGCGGGTGTGTAGCCGTGTTCGAGATAGCGCTGCGGGTCCTCCGAGAGCCCGATCGTCACGAGCCGCCAGTCGAGCTGCTCGCCGTAGCGCCAGCGCAGCACCGCGAACGCGGGGCTCGCCGAATAGGCCCACGGACAGCCCGGATCGCTGTAGTGGGTCACTGAGATCTTGCCCATGCCAGCATGATTGTACGAGCAACGATCGGCTTGTCCGGCGCGGCTCATCCAGACAGAAACAGTCTTGTAGACATTAGTACTCGTTGACAAGATGGGGAGTATGAAAAATCGAAAGCGTTCCTCCATCTCGATCACCCTGTCGCCCGCACAGGTCGACGAGGTAGTTCGCGCCGCCAGCACAGACCACGCGCCCGGCATCTCCGGGCTGCTGGTGGAAGCGCTGAGCGGCCGTGTCGCCAGCGGTCCTGGCGCAGGGTCCGGCGGCGCCTCGTTCGGCGGGCAGGCGTCGATCGACGCGGTCCACCCGCGCTTTTCGCGTTCGCTGCTGCGCGGGCTCTTGCTCCTGACCTGCTTCGACCCCGGCGGCGATGAGCGCGGAATCGTCGAGATCGCCGACGAGCTCGGCATGAGCCCCTCCACGACCCACCGGTATGCACTGACGCTCGTCGAGCTCGGCCTGCTCGAGCGCTGCCCGGACACACGCAAGTACCGCCTGCCGGCGACGAGCTCACGTGCGCCGACGCGCCTGCGCTGAGCGTCGTGATGAGCCGCCTGCGCCTCGAGCCCACCCCCATCGTCACGGCTCGGCACTCTTACGCCATCGGCGCGATCACCCCTCCGAGCGTCCGCTTGCGCCCGCGGGCACGGGCTTGGCGGCCCCGGACGCGGACGTGGCGGCGCGCTCGAAGTACTGGGCACCCTCGAGGTTGATGTCCGGAACGGCACGATCGAGCCAGCGCGGCATCCACCAGTTCAGGCGGCCCATCATCAGCATCAACGAGGGCACCAGCAGGCAGCGCACGACGGTCGCGTCGAGGATCACCGCGACGGCCAGGCCGACGCCGAACTGCTTGACCGTGGGGTCTCCGTTGAGCACGAAGCTGCCGAACACGAATGCCATGATCAGCGCGGCCGCGGTGATCACACGCGCGCTGGTCACCAGCCCGGAGACGACCGAGTGGCGATTGTCCTCGCCGGCATGCACGTGTTCCTCGATCTGGCTGACGAGGAAGACCTCGTAGTCCATCGATAGGCCGAACAGGACCGCGAACATGAACAGCGGCACGTAGGAGACGATCGGAACCGGTCCTTCGAGGCCGATCACGCCGCTCAGCCAGCCGTACTGGAAGACCGCGGTGAGCACCCCGTAGGAGGCGCCGATCGAGAGCAGGTTCATGACGGCGGCCTGCGCCGGGACCATGACGGTGCGCAGGGCCACGATCAGCAGCACGAAGCTGAGCGCGATCACCACCAGTATCTGCAGCGGCAGCTTGTCGGAGATGCGCGAGGCCAGATCGACGTACCCGGCCGTGCTGCCTCCGACGTGGGCGCTGATGTCCGTGCCGGCCTCGGCGGTCGGGATCGTGCTTGCGCGTAGATGTTCGACCAATTCCGCCGTGGCGATGTCGGACGGCGCCGTCGTCGCGATCGCGCTGAAGTAGGCGGCTGTACCGGCCTTGTCGATCTGGTAAGGGGTGACGCTGGCGACGCCGGTGCTCGCGGCGACGTCCTTCTGCAGCTTCTGCAGGCGTGGGTCGGTCGTACGCGCGTCGCCCTGCGGTGTAGACGATGACGAGGACGGCTTCGCCGGCGAGCCGAGCGAGACGGTGATCGTCAGCGGGCCGTTGACGCCCGCGCCGAAGTTCTCGGCGAGCAGATCGTAGGCGCGCCGCGCCGTGGTCGACGTGGAGAGCGCGCCGGTGTCCTGCTGGCCGAGGTTCAACGACAACAGCGGAATGGTCAGTGGAATCAGGATCGCCAGCGCGGCGATCCCCGCGAGCGCCGGCCGCTTGGCGATGCCGGCGGCCCACCTGGCCCAGATGCCGCCGCGCGCGGCGGACGCGGGCGGCGGCGTGCGAACGCGCAGCGCGTGGATCCGGGCGCCCGTGATCGCGAGCCCTGCCGGCAACAGCGTGAGCGCCGCGCAAACCGCGAGCACGACGGCGATCCCGGCCATCAGTCCCATCGTCGTGACGAGCGGGATCCCGGCCACGGCCAGCGAGACGAGCGCGATCGTGACGGTGCCGCCCGCAAAGAAGACCGCCCCGCCCGATATGGCGGTGGCGCGCGCGATCGACTCATCGAGCTCGAGACCCTCGCTGAGGCCGCGCAGATGGCGGGTGACGATGAACAGCGCGTAGTCGATCCCGACGCCCAGACCGATCATCGTCGCGAGCGTCGGCGCCACCGATGGCACCGTGGTGACGTGGCCGAGCAGGCGCACGATCGCCAGTGACAGCAGCAGCGCGACGATTGCGTTCAGGATCGGCAGCAGCATCGCGACGAGCGTCCCGAACGTGAGCGCCAAGATGATCATCGCGGCGATGATTCCGATCAGCTCGCTGGACTCGGTTGACGGTTTGGAGACCTTCTGCCCGAGCTGACCGCCGGTCTCCACCTCCAGGCCGGCCGCCTTGGCGGGATCGGCGGCAGCGATGATCTGCTGCGCTTCGGAGACCGAGAGCTCGCCCGGGCTGACTGCAAGCGTCACGGACAGGTAGCCGGTCATCTGATCCTTGCTCAGCGCACTGGCGCCTTGCGGGGTGAGCGGATTGACGACCGCGGCCACGTGTGGCGCCTTGGCCACGTTCGCGGCGGCCTGGTCCACGGCGCTCGCGTACTTGGCTTCGGTGAGCTTGCCCTTGTCGGCGTGGAGCACGATCGGACTCGTACCGTGCGCCTGGTCGGGGAACGAGCTTTCGAGCGTTTCGGTCGCGCGCTGGCTGTCGGTGCCCGGAAGCGCGAGGTCTTCGCTCGTCGTTTCGCCGAGCGCATGCGACGCGGCGACGATCGCGATAGTGACGATCAGCCAAGCGGCCAGCACCATGAAACGGTGGCGAACGCAAAGCCGCGACAGCCTATACAGCACGCCCGTCATCGCTCGAGCACGCTATCGGCCGCTCCGGCATCTCGCCCGCGCGCATCTCCGCGACGGTCAGCTCGGCCACGCCCGTAATCGGTCTGCACACGCCGGTCGCGCGTGCGTGCGGTGGACGCAGGCGCCTGGCCGCAACCGGCTTGCCGCATGATCGTCGGATAGGCT
This sequence comes from uncultured Solirubrobacterales bacterium, assembly GCA_963713895.1. Taxonomy (GTDB): domain Bacteria; phylum Actinomycetota; class Thermoleophilia; order Solirubrobacterales; family Solirubrobacteraceae; genus Palsa-744. Next base: position 1,922,416 of record OY970210.1, read on the forward strand.
CTTGCGGCGGAGCGCAATCGCCTGCTCCCCTCCCTCGAACGCAAAGGACCTCATGATGCTCGCAGTCGTGGAAAACTATCCGTTTCTCGAAGTCTTCTGGACGATGCTCGTGTTCTTCGCGTTCATCGTCTGGATCTGGCTGCTGTTCACTGTGATCGCCGACATCTTCCGTCGCCACGAAACATCGGGGTTCGTCAAGGTCCTGTGGCTGATCTTCATCATTGTGATCCCCTACTTCGGAGTGTTCATCTACATAATCATCGAGCACAACGGGATGAGCGAACGGGCGATCAAGCAGCAGGAAGCAGCCAAGTCGGAATTCGACCAGTACGTCCAGTCCGTTGCCGCCAAGGACGATCCGACGCAGCAGATCGCCAAAGCCAAGGAACTGCTCGACAGCGGCACGATCACGCAGGCCGAGTTCGACCAGATGAAGCAGAAGGCGCTGGCCTCGTAGCGAGTCGGTCGCGCGCGCACCCGGACGCCGGCCGCTCGGCAGACAGGCGTCCGGCGCGCACGCCGTATCCGTCTTTCCGGGCGCCGGGGTACGGGCGCCACGTCAGCTGTCGGCGTTAGCGCGCGTGAGGGCCGGCCGCCATCGCGGCGCCCCCGCGCGAACGCACGTCCGCGCGAGCGGGCGGATGATAGGATCAGACGCCGGGGAGGTTGAGCGATCGGCCCGGTCCTCATGCCGGGCGGCTGGGAGGCGAGGATGCGAGCGGTCGGGAAGCCCTTTGAGAGTCTGCGGGTCTCGATGCGCCTGTCGGTGCGGGCGCACAAGGTTGGTTGCAGCTGGCGGCTGGCGCTCGGCGGGCTAGCGTCCGCGGCGCTGCTGCTCGCGTTTGCGGCGGCGCCGGCCGGCGCCGTGACGGACTACTCGGGCGGGGCGTTCCAGATCCTCGCTCCCGGCGAGGAAGGCGGCCTTCCGCCGAACGAATTCTCGACCGACCAGGGCAAGCTCTACAACAAACTGACTCGGTTGCGCGGAGACGTGACGGCCCGTGCGCTCAAGCGGAACTACGTTTCGGAGAAGTTCACCGAACCGGGCCAGGAAGGCGAGACGCTCGAGTTCACGCCGCTCCCCGGCCTGCAGATCTGGCGCGACAAGTACGACATACCGCATATCTTCGGGGGAACCCGCGCCGAAGTGATGTACGGCTCGGGCTGGGTGGCCGCGCAGGACCGCGGCCTGTTGCTGCGCCTCGGCCTCGGTCCGGCATACGCGGCGGCGCTGAGCATTCCCGGTATCAACGCCTTCGAACTGCTGCTCAGCGGACGCTCGTTCACGCCAAGCGCGCAGGCAGTCAAGTTCGTGGAAGAACAGAAGAACGTGCTGCTCGAAGCCGGTCCCGAAGGTAAACAGGTGATCGAAGACCTCGAAAACTGGGCCGAAGGGATCAACGCCTACGAGGAAACGCTCCCAGAAGACGTCCGACTGTCACACGTCGGCCTTGCCGATGCGATCGCGGGCTTCGCGTTCATCGGCTCGATCTTCGGCAACGGCGGTGGTCAGGAAGTCGCCGACTCGAACTTCCTCGCCGCGCTCGAGAAGAAGCTCGGGACCAGCGAAGGCGAAAAGGTCTTTCGCGACCTGCGCGAGGTCAACGACCCCGAAGCACCGGTCACGACCACGACGCCGTTCCCCTACGACCAGGAACCGACAGGGCCGACACCCGGCGCCCTCGTGGTCGATCCCGGCTCGATGAGCGCGTCGGCGGTCAAGGCCACGCAGGTCGCACGCGCCTCGCGGCGCAAAGCCTCGAACTTCCTGGTGGTCGGGGCAGCCAACACCAAGGCCGGGCATCCGCTCGCGGTGATGGGTCCGCAGCTCGGCTACTTCTATCCGGAGATCGTCATGCAGGGTGAGCTGCAGGGCGGCGGCATCGATGCCGAGGGGATCATCGCGCCGATCTCGCCGTACGTGTTCATCGGGCGCGGCAGCGACTTCGCCTGGAGCCTGACGAGCGCCGAAAGCGAGAACATCCAGCAGTTCCTGCTCAAGCTGTGCAACCCCGAAGGCCCGGTGACGCGCGAAAGCGAATACTACGAATACGAAGGCAAATGCATCAAGATGAGCACCTTCGACGCCGGCACGCTCGCCGCCGCCGGCGGCGAACCCGAACACGAAGTCTCATTCAAAGAAAGCGTCTACGGTCCGGTCAGCGGCACGGTCACTGTCAAAGGCGCGCCGTATGCGATCGCCAACGACCGCAGCACACGCGGGCGCGAGCCCGCCGGTGAGCTGGCGTTCAGCGCGTTGGACTCGAACAAGGTGCACAACCCCGAACAGTTCTTCGAAGCGGCCAACAAACTCGAGACGACGTTCAACATGTCCTATCTGGACAGCAAGAACATCGCGTACTTCTCGACGGGCCGCCTGCCGATCCTGGCGCCGGGCACCAACCCGAGCCTGCCGACGCTAGGCAACGGCGAATACAACTGGCGCGGCTTCCTCTCGCTGGAACAGCACCCGCACACGGTCAACCCGGCCGGCGACCTGCTCCTGAACTGGAACACCAAGCCGGCGCCCGAATGGGGTGCCGCCTCGAGCAATTTCGACGATGGTCCGGTGCAGCGCGTCCAGCTGTACACCGGGTTCACCAAAGAAATGACCGAGGCAAACGACGTCTCGATCATGAACCAGGCAGCGACCACCGACCTGCGCGCGACCGAGGTCTGGCCGATCATCAAGCAGGTCCTCGCCGGCGGCTCGCCGCCGAGCAAACTTGCCGAAGAAGCGGTCGGCGTGCTCAACACCTGGGCCGAAAACGGCGCGAGCCTGCTCGGCAAGAGTCGGCCCAGGGAAGCGGGTGCCGCGGTCATGGACGCGGTCTGGACGCCGATCGCCGAGACGGTGCTGTCGCCGGTGCTGGGAGAAGAACTGCTCGGCGAATTCGCGTCGCTGAGCCCGCCGGACAACCCACCCAATTCGGGCGGATCGTCGTTCGGAGGAGGCTGGTACGGGTACGTCTCCAAGGATCTGCGCAGCGAGCTGGGCCAGCACGTGGAAGGGTCCTACAGCCGCGAGTACTGTGGCAACGGCAACCTCGAAGCCTGCAGCGCCTCGCTGTGGGCGGCGATCCAGAAAGCGATCGAACCGCTGGCGGCCGCACAGGGGCCGAGCCCGAGCACCTGGAAGGCGCCGAAGGTGCGCATCACCTTCCCGCCGGGGCTGCTGCCGTACACGATGCGCTGGACCAACCGCTCGACCTTCCAGCAGGTCATCGAATTCACCGGCCACGAAGAAGAAGGCGGCGGTTCATAGCTAGGAGGTGTGGGCCGCATGGGGGTGCGGCCCACACCCGAGCGCCTCGGCCGGATGCGGAGATATGGGCCACGCCCGGATGCGGAGGTAGGGCCACGCCCGGAATAGCTGATCGAGCGCGGATGCCGGGGGTCAGATGTTGCGGGCGTGTGAGCCCGTGCCAGAGGACCTAGAGGTGAAACTTGCGACCGCGGCTGGCGCGGCGACGCTCGGTGATCGACGCCTCGATTGCCGCGAGCAGCTCGTCCGTGCTGATCGTCTCGGCCGAGGACTTGCCGGCCACGAGCGGGGCTTCGCTGCGCCACACGACGTTGCCGTCTCGGTCCTCGCTGCGCCAGTACTGCTGAATGCTTTCGCCTTCCTCGTAGACCGCGACTCGAAGCGCTCGCGTGGGCTTTCTCCAGCTCATGACGGGAGCCTAGCTCGTGCGCATCGTGGATAGGCTCTGAGAGCAGCCATGTATATCGCGCGCACAGCTTGGACCGCGGTCTGCGTAGGCGCCCTGGCGCTGTTCAGCGCGTGCGGGAGCACAGCTGCCCGTCTGACGGCCCCGTCCGCGACGGCGCCCGGCGGCTACAGCTCGGACCCGGCGAGCACGCCGTGCCGCGCGGGCGCGCACTCTGTCTGCCTCACGCGCAGCTCCGGCGATCGCACGATCCACGTGGGCGTCGGCTGGGCGGTGGGCGTCGAGCTGCGAACGCCGAGCGGCGTCTGGAGCGTGCCCGTGCAGGCCGGCGCGCACCTGCTGCGCCAGCTCGGCAGTGTGCGCCGCAACGGCGGCGGGGTCGCGGTCTCCTACCGGGCGCTGGCGCCCGGCCGAACCGCGTTGCGGGCGTTCGAGCGACCGGTGTGCCCACCGATGCGGGCGTGCCCGCAGTACATCCTGCTGTGGCAGGTCGAGCTTCGCGTGAGTTGACGTTGGGCAGCGGGCCTGATGATCGAGCCGTGCTCGTGCTCGGCGAGATGGCCGGGCTGGGCGCGGCGCTGATGCGCAGGCTGGCGCAGTCGGGCATCGCCGCCGACTCGGCGATGGCGCTCAGCGACAGCGAGATCTCGGCGATTCTTTCCGAACAGCGATGGCGGGCCGTGGTGGTCGTCTCGCGCGATGACGTGCTGGTCCTGCGCCTGACGCTGCTGAGCGCGCACGTGCGCCCCGATCTGCCGCTGTGGGTGACGATGTTCGACAAGACGATCACGCGCGAGCTTCAGCATGTGGTCTCAGCCGTGCATGTGGTCTCGCCCTCAGAACTGGTGGCCGCCGACCTGGCCGAGCAATGTGTCGCGGTCGCCGCAGGCGAGACGGCGCGCGGGCGCCGCGGGGTTCGCGTGGTTGACGATGCGCTGAGGCTGCTCGTGTATGCCGGCGCCGGACTGCTGCTCGCGCTGCTGGTGGACGTGGCGATCGGCATGATCGCGCTGCACGAGAACGTCGTGAACGCGTTCTTCTTCAGCACCAGATCGGTGGCCACGGTCGCCGGCAGTCCGGGCGTGGCCTCGGCGCCCACCTGGTACAAGGTGCTGGCCGTGCTCGACCTGCTGGCCGCGCTGCTGCTCGTCGCGGTCTTCACGGCAGCGCTCGTGCGACGCCTGAGCCGGCCGCGCTTGACGACGCTGCTGGGCCGATGCGCGGCGCCGGGGCGCCATCACGTGCTGCTGGTCGGCTTCGGGCAGGTGGGCTTTCGCCTGGCGCTGCAGCTGCGCGCGCGCGGCGTGGCCGTCCTCGGCGTGGAGCGCGACCCCGAGGCTCCGTGCGTTCGCCTCGCTCGCGCGGCTGGGATTCCGGTCGCGATCGGCCGCGGCGACGATAGCGAGATGCTGATCCGCGCCGGCATCCGCAGCTGCGCCGCGGTGGCAGCGGTCACGTCGGCTGATCTCGTGAACGTCGCGGTCGGGCTGGCCGCGAGCGACCTGTCTCCAGGGATCCCGCTCGTGCTGCGGCTCGGCGACGGCGAGGTCGCCGCAGAGACCGACTCGCTGCTGCATCTGGGCAGCATCTGCGACGCCCACAAGATCGCCGTCGAAACGCTGATGCGGGGTCTGGAGACGCTTGCGCCGACCCTGTCCAGGGCCAGCGATCGAGCTACGTCCTAGCCGTTCTGCGACCTCGGCCGGGGCTACACGAGCGGCTGCGCGGGCTACGCCGCCTGGCGCTCGATCACGCGCAGCATCATCGTGAACGTGACGCCGATCCACAGCCCGAACGCGACCAGGACGGCCCAGAACGCGAGCGCACCGTCCCATCCGAATGCGCCGGTCTTGACGAACAGCGTGGGCGCGCCGGCGACGAAGACGATCGCCACGGTCAGGTCGAAGTAGCCGACCCAGCGTGGGAACAGCGGCTGCTCGCTGCGATCCAGGAAGGCGACCAGCGCGAGCGCGATGAACTCGAGCGTGGCTGGAGAGAACGCCCACAGCAACAGCGTGAAGGCCGAGTCATTCAGCAGCTGGGTCAGCCCCGGCGCGCGCTCGGGCCTGAAGGCGGCCACCGCCATCAGAACCACCGGCAGCAGGATCGCGAGCATCAACACCGCGCCGCAGACCAGCTGGATGTAGGCGAGCGGCGCCAGCCGCGGCGCGCTGCGCTTGATCTGGAGCGTGAGCAGCACGATGAACGGCACGAGCAGCGGGGAGGCGATCATCGCCACGAGCAGCCCGGCGCGCAGCTGGCCGGCGTTCTCGCGGTAGAACGCGGCGATCCTCAAGGCGCCGTCGGCCGCCGACGGCGGCGGCACGAGCCCCGCGATGAACCAGAACCCGACCACGAACACGACCATCGACACGGGCCCGGACCACGCGCACAGGAGCTGTATGCGGCGATCCACGGCCGCACCGTAACCGGCGTCGCGGATGCGATCGCGCTCGCGCGCTCGCGCGGTCAGGCTCCGCCCGCGCGAGCCGGGTGTGATATTCCCGGCCCGACCTGGACCGCGCCGCGCGTGCTCGCCGGGCCGAGGATCAACCCACGGTGAGACCGTCGGGCGCCGCGTGCGGCGGCCCGAAGCGCTCGAGCATCGCTTCGACGATCTGCGGGCCGCGATCCTCCTGCAGGAAGTGCGCAGCGCCCTCGATCCTGACCTGCTCGCCGGCGGTGGGCAGCAGCTGCGTGAAGACCTCGCCGGCCAGCGGATAGGGGAACACCGGGTCGCTGTCGGAGAAGGCGACGAGCGCGGGCTTCTGCCAGCGCGACAGCTCGTCTCGAACGGCTGCCATCTCTGCTGCGCCCGGGTCCTCGGGGCTCAGCGGCACGATCAGCGGGAAGCGCTGGGCGCCCGCCTTGCTCTCTGCAGTCGGGAATGGAGCCTCGTAGCCGGCCAGGATCTCGGGGCCGAGCTCGGTCGTGGTGGCGCTCTGCATGATCACGCCGATCGGCAGGTCGGGCGTGCGCTCGGCGAATTCGCGCCAGGCCATGAAGCCCTTGCTGACGCGCCCCGTGAACAGGCCCGTGTTCATCACCACCAGCCGCTCGACCTGATCGGCGTGCTCGACCGCCCAGCGCAGCCCGATCGGGCCTCCCCAGTCCTGGACCACGACCGTGACGTCGTCCAGCTGCACCTGCTCGAGATGGCGGGTGACGTGCTCGACGTGGCGCTCGTAGGTGTACCACTGCTGATCGGTCGGCTTGTCCGAGCGCCCGAAGCCGACGAGGTCGGGGCACACGACGCGATGGCCGGTCGCGACCAGGCGATCGAGCATGTGCCGGTAGAGATAGCTCCAGTCGGGCTCGCCGTGGAAGCACAGCACGGTCGGTCCCGAGCCCTCGTCGATGTGGTGCAGGCGCAGGCCGTTGACGTCCACGTAATGGGGCTCGTACGGGTAGCCGGCAAGGCCCTCGAAGCGGGTGTCGGGGGTGCGGAAGACGTCCATCGGTCAGGTCCTCTCGTCGGTTGGCTTGCGCGCGCCGCGCGGGCGCGCGTGATCGACAGTGTGTCAGCAACAAGCCCAAGGGCCCGAGCCCGGAAGCTGCCCCGGCGCGAGCGTCAGAGGCGCATTGATGATTAGAACGGACCTGTTCGGGTACCTACGCGGCGTATCCAGCCGGCGCCAGCTCACATGGACCGGCCGGATCGAAGGGACAGGATCGAGGTGCGGCCTTGTGCGTGCGGGCGGGGTGAAGGAGAGCCGGTCAGGTGCCAGTCAAGCGGGCGGCGGTCGTCGGGTCGTGAGCCGTGAGCGAGCGGGTCGCGGCAGGCTGCCACGGTCTACGACGCGAGGTTCTGCGCTTTGGGCTCGCGGGCGGGCGAGTGCCATCGCGACGGTTGTGGTTTTCGCTGCCTGGCTTGTGACGGCCACGAGCGCGTCCGCGTTCAGCGCGAACGGGAGTGTGGAACAGGTGTACGTGACGGGCCTGCCCGGGAACGCTGAAATGTCGCTGCTGAAAGCGAATGGCACGACCGTCTATACGCAGGACGCCGACTCGCTCGGGGGGCTGCTGTTCCGCAAGGTCAGGCCCGGAAGCGGCTACCGCGTCCGTCTGGTCTCGACGGGCGAAACGTCGGGCCCGATGACCGTCCACCCCGACGTCTCGGCGCCATGGGATCCCAGCGTCTATGACCAGGAAATCCCCGACAACGGATATACGTATCTGACCACGCGCGACGGCATCAAGCTGGCGATCGACGTGCACCCGCCGAGCAGTCCCGCCGGCGAGCCCGGCGCGTCCTCGGAATTCCACTTCCCAACCTTCCCGATCGAAGGCATAACGCCGCCGAGCTACACGCCGCCGTACCCGACGCTGATCGAGTATTCGGGCTACGGGTACGCGAACCCTGAAGGCCCGGAAAACGGCATCGCGGTGCTCGCCAACCTGATGGGCTTCGCGGTGGTCAACGTGAACATGCGCGGGACCGGCTGCTCGGGCGGCGCCTACGACTTCTTCGAACCGCTGCAGAACCTCGACGGCTACGACGTGATCGAGGCGATCGCCAAACAGCCGTGGGTGCTCGGCCACAAGGTGGGGATGCTCGGCATCTCCTACGGCGCGATCAGCCAGCTGTTCACGGCACAGACCGAGCCGCCCGACCTCGAGGCGATCGCGCCGCTGTCGACGATCGACGCGACGGCGACAACGCTCTACCCCGGCGGCGTGCTCAACACCGGCTTCGCAGTCAAATGGGCCGAAGAACGACAGCAGAACGCAGAACCGGCCAGCCCCGGACACGGCCAGGCGTGGGCGACCAAGCGGATCGAAGAAGGCGATGAAACCTGCGCGAAAAACCAGGTCCTCCATGGAGAGGCGGCCAATCTGCGGCAGGAGATCAAAGAAAACGCGACCTACGATCCCAAGGTCGCCGACCCGCTCGACCCGGACACGTTCGTCAACAAAATCACCGTGCCGACATTCATGGCGTGCCAGTGGGAGGACGAGCAGACTGGCGGCCACTGCGCAGACCTCGTGCAGCACTTCACCGGCACGGACAAGAAGTGGTTCACCTTCACCAACGGCGCGCATATCGACTCGCTCGACCCGTACACGTACGACCGCTGGTACGACTTCCTCGAGCTGTACGTCGCGCACAAGGCGCCGATCGAAAACCAGGCGCTCGTTCGCGCCGCGGCCCCGATCGTCTACCAGGAAGCGATGGGACTGCCCAAAGAAGACATCGTCACGCTTCCGTCGGATCCGATCCAGGAAAAGCTGACCTACGAATCCGCCCTCGCTGCATTTGAAGAACTCGCGGAGATCCGGGTGCTGTTCGACAACGGCGCGGGGGCGCCCCCGCCCGGCGGCACGACGGCGGCCGGCAATCCTTACCCCGCATTCGAACAGAGCTTCCCCGAACTTCCGATCCCCGGAACGGTCGCTCGCACCTGGTATCTCGGGCCTCACGGCGCGCTCACCGAACAGCCCGCGACCGCGAAAGGCGTCAACTCCTACACCTCCAACGCAAATGCCCTGCCGTTGACCGATTACTCGACCAACACCGGCTCGGGCGGTCTCTGGGGCGATGCCTCCGAGTGGGAATGGAAATGGGAACAGAACCCACCGGGCTCGGCTGTGTCCTATGTGTCGGAACCGCTCACGAGCGACACCACCGCGATCGGCGCGGGCGCCGTCTACGCGTGGGTCGAGTCATCAACTCCGGAGGTCGACCTGCAGGCGACGGTCGGCGAAGTGGGTCCCGACGGCAACGAGACGTTCGTCCAAGACGGCTGGATGCGGGCGAGCGAGCGCGCGCTCGCGAGGACGTCGAACAACATGTTCGAGCAGGAACCGACGCTGCTCCAGCCGATCCCCAAGTTCCGCAATCCGAAACCGATGCCCGCGGGTCGGTTCGCCGAGGTCGCCATTCCGCTGTACTTCGAGGGCCACGTGTACCGGGCGGGCTCGCGGATCAGGATCACGATCGCCGCGCCGAACGGCACACAGCCGGTGTGGTCGTTCAGCCAGACACAGCCGCCGGGCGAAACGGCGAGCGTTTCGATCGAGTTCTCGCCCACCAAACGGTCGAGCCTCGTGCTACCGATCGTGCCCGGCGTGAGCGTCCCGACGGAAGAGCCTGCGTGTCCGAGCCTGCGCAACGAGCCCTGCCGCCCATACCAGGCATTCGTGAACGACGGCTCCTGACGGCGACCCGCGCCGCGGAGCGCGAACGCCTCGAGCTGCACGGCAGGCTCAGCGCTCGATTAGATCTAGAACCACGCGGGATGGCGGCACGGCGACCACGTCGGCGGCACGGCGACCACATCGGCGGCACGGCGACCATCGGTCAAGAGCCGTTGCGCGTCGCCTTATAAGGTCTCAGAACCCATCAGTCCAGTCCGACCGAGGAAAGAGGGAAGCCGATGCCGCTGGCGACGACGTACACGTTCGGGGACGTCCTGCTCACAGTGCTGGAGCTCGCGTTGCTGCTCCTGTGGATCTGGATCGCGGTGGGCGTCGTCTTCGACATCTTCCGCAGCTCCGACCTGTCCAACTGGGCGAAGGCGCTGTGGGTGCTGTTCATCATCGTCCTGCCCTGGATCGGGCTGCTCGCCTACCTGCTCGCGCGCGGCCACAAGATGCACGAACACCAGGAGCGCGAACGGGCGCAGGCCCAAGCCTTCCAGCAGTTCACGCGCGGGGGAGCGGGCCTCGGTCCAGCAACCGACATCGAGAAGCTCGTGGAACTGAAGGACCGCGGGGTGCTCACCGAGGAGGAGTTCGAGCGCGCGAAGGCGAAGGTGCTCGCGTAGGTCGCGCGCCGAGAGCTCGTCTAGGAACAGCCTTGAATCGCCGAGTTAGGATCGCCGGGCACAAGACGCCGTCGGCCGCGCCCATGCGGTTCGTGGTGCGTGTAGCGTTGGCGGCTCAGGGTGGCGAGGCGTCACGGGAGAAAGACGTGTTGACGAGATGAGCTTCGGCGACGGTGTGTGGAAGCTTTTGCGCACCGCGGGCGATTTCTCGCCGCTTGAGCTCGCGCAGCGCTACACAGGCGCGGTCAGTGACGACGGCCGGTCGATCCGAGGCACCTGGGACCTTTCGACTGATGGGTCGCGGTGGGAGCACGACTTCGAACTGAGCTACAGCAAGATCTCATGAGCCGAGCCGACGTCGAACCTATGAATGTTGCTGACCTCGTTGCGGCAGCTCGCGAGTTCATTCTGCTCCGCGAGCCACGATGACGGTGCATTGGCGGGTCGGCTGGGTAGTGCTCGCCCTTGTTGCGCGGCGACCGACCGCGGTGGGAGCCCGGCATCGTCGCCGGTGAGCGCCGGTGGCCGGCGAGGTCCAGCAGAACGGCTTCCATCGAATCCTCCCTTGGTTGGGATGACTTGACAAACCCTTGCTGTACTGCCATTGTGAGTACATGTCAACGATTAAGGAAGAGCGGCTCCAAATCAGGATCGACCCCGCGGCCAAGCTGCTTCTCGAACGGGCAGCCGCCGCATCGCACGTGAACGTCTCGGCGTTCGTGGTCCAGGCCGCAGCCGCGAAAGCCGAGGAGATCCTCGCCGAGCGCTCGAGTGTGCGGCTCTCACGCGACGCCGCGGTGGCATTCAGCGAGGCGCTCGAACGGCCGGCGGAGGTCAACGACCGGCTAGCGCGGGCCTTGCGTCGCAAGCGCAAGTTCAGCTGGCTTGACTGAGCTCCGCCGCCCGGCGCTGCTAGACCCGCGCCGACACGACCGCGACCAGTTCGACAGCGGCGAGCCAGTGCTCGACGACTGGCTGCGCCGCTACGCTGGCCAGAACCGTCGTCGCGACACAGCGGCCACCTGGGTGATTGCCGACGACGACGACGTCGGCGTGGCCTACGCGAGTGTCGCGATGACCGGCATCGATCGCTCAGCGGCCCCGGAGGTGCTCGCCAAGGGTGCGCCCGATCCCGTCCCGGCACTGCTGCTCGGCCGGCTTGCGGTCGATTACCGATACTCGAGCCTGGGAATCGGGACCGTGATGGCCGCCCACGTGCTCGCCACGGTTGTCGAGCTGAACGAGAAGGCGGCGTGCCGAGCGGTCGTCGTGACCGCCCTCACCGAAAGAGCTGGCACGTGGTGGGAACGACTGGGCTTTCACTGGTTCGATCCGGACGAGCCTGACCAGCTCGACCTCTACCTCCTCACCGCCGAGATCGAAGCCACGCTCCGGCGCGTCCGATAGCACGGATCACCTGGTGTCCGCGCTTTCCGGGTCTCCGGGCGGGTTCGGCACCAATACCCTCGCGGGGCGAAAGCAGGCACCCTTTTTTCCGCCCTTTCAGGGGCCGGGCACCGCGTCAACTGGGTACGTCGTGATGTCGACGTGCGCAACCCGATCGAACTCCGAACGTATGCGCGCAGCTTTCTCGCAGCCCCCGTCCTGGTTGCCATTCTGGCTGCGTTCCCTTCGTCGGCCGCGGTCATCAACAAGCCCAAGGGCAACGGAGCCACGAACGTGTCAACTGGTGGAGTCATCGGAGCGACCCGCCGCGATCCAGTCGCTGCTCCCGTCGGTCGATCGGACGTAGCCGTCGAGCGAGACGACATCTTTAGGGCCAGTGGGGCCATGCGCTGTTTCCTTTCCGGGACGGACGACGCGAGCTGCCGGAATCTACTCAGCGACGGCTGGTCTCATCCGTGGATAGACACGCACCGGGCTCAGCGGGCCGCGTCCACTAACGCGGCCCGCTGCCCTGGCCTCCCCGCTTTCCGAGACGGTCTGTGCCGGCTCCAAGATGCCTGTGGGGCCGCGGATGCAGGGTTGGCCAGTTGGCGTGCTTGTTGGTCACGAGCCGTCGCTCCTCGTTCAGGCGACGAGGGCGGACGGCCTGGCCGGTGGGGCCGAGAGGCCCTGCTTGACGTTGCGGGTCACATCGTCGGCCAGGATCTCGGTGAGGTCGGTCTCGATGCCGTCCAGCGCCAGCGCGGCGACGTCAGCCGGGTCGGCCTTGGGGGCGGCGATGTGGGCTGCCATGTCCGTGTCCATGTAGGCAACATGCAGCGCCGCGACGTGGATGCCGCGGGGCGCGAGCTCCTGGCGAGTGGCGTCCGTCATGGCCCACGCGGCGGCCTTCGCGGCGCCGTAGGCACCGGCGACCGGGAGGTGCAGCCACGACAGCACCGATAGGACGTTGAGGATCGCCCCGCCGCCGTTGGATTCCAGGATCGGAGCGAAGGCGCGCGTGACGCTGAGCGGGCCGTAGAAGTTCGTCTGCATCTCCAGCTCGATCTGGGCCAGGTCGCCCGCCATCAGCCCCGTGCCGGTCGATATGCCAGCGTTGTTGATGATCAGCGTGGCGTCGCCGGCAATCGCCGCCGCCCCTTCGACGGAGTGCTGGTCGGTGATGTCGAGGCGAAGCGGAGTGACGCCCGGAATCTGAACGCTCTCGGGGTGGCGCGCGGTGGCGTACACCTTCTTGGCGCCGCGCTCGAGCAGCTGCGCGGCGAACTCACGGCCGAGCCCGCGGTTGGAGCCCGTGACTACGGCGACTGAATCTTGCAAGTACATGAGTTTGAGTTCCTTTCCTTGATCGGTTCATGGGGGTGTTCCTCTCCAGCTCTCGAATCAGCTCTTGGCTCGCGTCAGCGCGATCGACGTGGTGGCGTGGCCGACCAGCTCGGCGGCTGCGTTACGGGCGTGGGCCTCGGCGAAGGCGATGCGGCTGCCCGCCCGCAGGACCTGCCCGTGCACCTCGATCGGGCCGCCGTCGGCATGCAGCGGCCGCAGGAAGCTGACCTTGATCTCGATAGTTCCGTAGCCGGCGCCGGCGGGCAGCAGCGTCTGCACGGCGCAGCCGGCGGCGGAGTCGAGCATGGTGCACAGCAGCCCGCCGTGCACCATGCCGTTCGGGTTGTAGGTCGACTCGTCGGGCGTGATCCGGAACACCGCCTCGCCGTCGCCGACGCGCACGAGCTCGGCGCCGAGCAGGCTGGCCATCGGCGGTGGTGGCAGCCGTTGGTCGGCGATCGCCTGGAGAAACTCGCGGCCAGGCAGCCTCGCGGCCGCCGTCGCCGGGATCGCCGGGTCATACCAGGTGAGCTCGCGCGTGCGCGGGACGCCCCAGCCATTGGCCGTGAACGCGCTCTGTTGCATGGCGGTGCTCATGACGTCACCTCGACCGGGGCGGGCGCGGCAGCCGGTGCCGCTTCCCGCTTCGGGGAGGGCCGCGCGAGCAGCACGACCCCGATCAATCCTGCGATCAGCGCCAGGCCGGCGATGATGTACGACGCGCGCTGGTAGGTGTCGAGGGTCGCTTGCGGCGTGTGAGGGGTCCCCAGTACCGCGATCAGGACGGCAATCCCGATCGCCAGGCCGATCTGGCGCATCATGTTGATCACGCCCGACCCGGTGGCGAACGAGTGAGCGGGCAGCGCTGCGGCGCCCGTGGCCGTGAACGTCGGCAGGGTGAGCCCGACGCCGATGCCGGTCAGCAGCATCCCGCCGAGCATCTCCCCGGCGTAGTCCGGCACCAGTCCCATCGCCAGCGCCCACCACCCCACGCCGGCGGCGAAGATTGCGCAGCCCGCGGCGATCACGGGCCCCGGGCCGAATCGGGCGATCAGGCGACCCGCGAGCAGCAAGGCGACCAGCGGGACCATGATCGGCCCGGGAGCGATGGCGAGCCCGGTGCTGAGCGGCGAGAAGTGCCAGACGTCTTGTGCCCAGAGCACGCGCGAGAGCAGCATGCCTCCGAAGGCGGCCATGAAGAACAGCGCCACCGTGGAGGAGCCGACCACGGCTTTCAGGTGAAACAGCTCACGGTCGATCAGCGGGTTGCGGCTGCGTGCGGTGTCGAGCGCGAACAGCGCCAGCGCGACCGCGCCGGCGCCCAGCGTGGCAATGGTCCTGGTGTCGCTCCAGCCCCAGCTTCCGCCCTTGACGAGGCCGAGCACGAGCGAGCCGACGCCGCCCGTGATCAGGAGGGCGCCGAGGGCGCCCGGCAGAGGCACGGGTTGCCCAGCGACGTGGGGCAGACGGCGCCAGCCGACCGCGAGCGCGAGCAGCCCGACCGGCACGTTGACCAGGAATACCCAGCGCCAGCTCGCCGCTACCAACAGGCCCCCGACGACGGGACCCGCGGCTGCGGCCAGACCACCGACGGCGGTCCAGGTCCGCACTGCCCCCTGACGGCGCTCGGGCGCGAAGGTCGCGAGGATCAGACCCAGCGACGTCGGGGTCAGCAGCGCGGCTCCGGCCGCCTGGATGATGCGGAAGACCACCAGCATGGGCATGCTGGTTGCAGCTCCGCAGGCTGCGGATGCGGCGACGAAGGTGGCCACCCCCAGCAGGAACGCGCGCTCGCGGCGGTAGCGCTCTGCCAGTCGCCCGAACAGTACGAGGAAGGCGGCATAGACGATCGTGTAGGCGTTCAGCACCCACGAGAGGTCCCCGAGGTCCCCCGCGCGTAGATGGAAGTCGTACCCGATCTGGGGAAGCGCGACGTTGACGATGAACAGGTCGAGGCTTGCGAGCACGACGCCTGCGCAGACGATCAGCAACACGAGCCCGGACGAGGCGTCACCGCGCGCTAGCCCGGGGCGTGTCCGCTGACTCACGGGCCGCTCGGCAGCCCCGACACGAAAACCTTTGTTCCGACGAGAAGCGATGGAGGACATGGGCTCTCCCGAAGTGAGTTCTTTGACGCGACCCACCCTAGCACGTTGAGTTCTATAACGCAACCCACTATCCTGAAGCCATGGAGCGCAAGAGCTTTTCCGACATGCACTGCTCGCTCGCGCAGTGCCTCGAGGTCGTGGGCGAGTGGTGGACGCTGCTGATCGTCCGCGACGCCTTCTTCGGCGTGAGCCGCTTCGACGAGTTCCAGGAGCGACTCGGGATCTCGCGCAACGTGCTGGGCCAGCGCTTGGCTCACCTCGTTGAGGCCGGCGTGCTCACCAAGGTTCGCTACAGCGAGCACCCGCCGCGGTTCGACTACCGGCTAACCGACAAGGGCAAGGATCTGTGGCCCGTGGTCACCGCCATGCGCCAGTGGGGCGACAAATACGCCGCACCAGATGGCCAGCCGCTGCAGCTGATCCACGACAGTTGCGGTCAGGTCTCCGAGCCCCAAATGGCCTGCTCCGCCTGCGGCGAGCCGATCGGCCCCCAAGACGTCAAAGCAATCCCTGGGCCAGGAGACCTCGACGGCATAGCGCCACGTCGCTAACTTGCCTGACGCCCGAGAGCAGCCATCCCGCATTGAGCCACTGCGTTGCACCGCAAGCAGGACAGGAACCGTCAGCGTCAAGCGGAGCTTCCTGCATCCCGCGCGCGGCGCGCGCGACAACTAAACCTGTTCCTGCCCGACACCTGGTCTGAGCCGCTGCCGGTCCACTGCCGGGCGATCGAGCACGACGGGGTTCTGCGACTCGTCGACACCGGCGCCACGACGAACACGCGAGACGTGCTATTCGCACGCACGAGCGTCAGCCGCGACCAAGAGCTCCCCATTGCTCTAGCAGCCGCGGAACTCTCCCTAGGGGACGTGTCGGAAGTCGTGCTCACCCACCATCACGGCGACCACGTCGATGGGCTGCCCTACGTGCACGCGCCAGTCCGGATCAGCGACGTCGAGCTCGACTTCGTCGCAACCACCTTCCCGCGGCTGATGCGCCGCGTCCTACGCCAGCCTCTGCCGCCGGGATTCGCTCCGGAGCCGTTCGCGCTCGACGGCGGGCCGTTTGGAGCATTCGCCCGCAGCCGCGCGCTCAGCGACGACGGGCGCATCGTCGCCGTCGCGACGCCGGGCCACACGCCAGGGCACATCTCCGTGATCTGCGTCGACGACGACGGTCGCCACGCAATGCTCGCCGGCGACGCCACTGACTCACTCGAGCAGCTACACGCATTGCGCGCCGACGCCGTAGCGCCCGACGTCAAGGTGCACGTCGCGACGCTCCAAGCCATCCGGTCTCACTGCGCGCAACATCCAATGATCTACCTCCCCTCGCACGACCCCGACTCAGCGGAGCGCCTCGCGCGCGCCGTCACGTCCGCCGAGACGGCGCTCGCCACGTAGGCCCCGCGGCGGCCGGGCCGGCGGTTCGGTGCCCGGCTCAGATCTCCAGACGAGACTCCTCCAGGTCGAGCTCTTGAATGACGTGATTCATGACCTCGTTTGAGATGGCGCCTTCATCGCGCAGGCCGACCAGGGCGTCACGCTGGGCCCCGAGCACCGCCTGGACGGTCCGCTGGTAGGCGAGCGAGCGGTCCTCGTAGCCATCGTCCTCGATCTTGCCGGCACGGGCCGAGAGCCGTTGACGGCGGTAGTCGTACTGGCCGCGCATGCGTTCGATCGTGTCGTCGCGCGTCCAATCCTCCTTTCCGAGCTCGTCGATCCGCGCGAGCGCGGCGTTGGTCGCGGTGAGGCGGGCGCGTAGTTCCTCGTGCTCCTCGCTTCCGTCGCTCGTCACATGCAGGCGCCTTATGACGAGCGGCAGCGAGAGTCCCTGGATCACGAGCGTCGAGAAGATGACGGCGAACGTGAGAAAGATGACCAGGTTTCGCTCGGGAAACGGGGCGCCGGCGTTGGTGCTCAGCGGTATCGCGAGAGCCGCGGCGAGCGATATCGCGCCGCGCATCCCGCTCCAGGCGAGCACGAACTTCGCCTGGGCCGTGATCCTGCGTGCGAGCTGGCTGGGGCGACGGTCGATCAGGCGGATCAGATACGGAACCGTGAACATCCAGATGATGCGAGCGAGGATCACGACGGCGCTTATCGCGACCGCGTAGCGGGTGAGCGTTCCTGCGGATCGTCCGGAGATGCCGTTGACGATGGTCCGCAGCTGCAGGCCGACCAGCACGAACAGGCTCGCGTTGAGGATGTAGTCGAGGATGTCCCATACGAAGAAGCCCTGCAGGCGCGTGCGCGGAGGAATGATGCGAGGTCCGCGGATCCCCATGTAGATGCCGCAGGTCACGGCCGCGAGCACCCCGGAGGCGCCGATCAAGGTGGCAGGGATGTAGGCCGCGTAGCCGCTGAGCAGCGAGATCGTGATGCTGATCTGGGCATCGGCCGTGCGCGCGCGGATCGCCGCTATCACCCAGCCGACGATCAGGCCGATCGCGATGCCTCCCGTGGCGTCGAGCAGGAACTCCAGGGTCGCGCTGCCCAGCGAGAACGAGCCGCTGACGACGGCCGCGACCGCCACGCGGTAGGCGACGAGCGCGGTGGCGTCGTTGAAGAGGCCCTCGCCCTCGACGCTGCTGACGAGCCGCCTCGGCACGCCGAGCCGGCGCATGATCGCGGCGCCCGCGAGCGGATCGGTTGGTGACACGACCGCGCCAAGGGTGAACGCCACCGACCACGGCATGCCGTGGACGAGCTCGTGGGCGACGACGGCGACTGCGCACATGGTCAGCAGCACGAGCCCGACCGAGGCCAGCGCGACACCGCGCAGGCTCCTGCGAATGTCGCCGAGGTTGGCGAAGAACGCAGCGGCGTAGACGAGCGGAGGCAGGAAGATGACGAGGACGACGCTCGGATTGAGCTTGACTGCGGGGATGCCCGGGATGAAGCCGAACAGCGCTCCGGCGAGCACGAGCAGGATCGGGTAGGGGACGGAGACGCGTCGCGCGAGCGCGCCCAGGCCGGCGACTGCCACGAGCATGCCGACGATGAGCAGTTCCGCCTGCCCCATGCCGGTGAGTGTGCCCGAGCGCGGCGCCGGACGCATCCACCGCGGCGCCTATCGTGCTCTGCCATGTCCGAGCTCCCTTTCTCAGCCTCGCTGGCTCGCGGCGAGGCGGTGTTGCGCTTTCCCTACGACGAACGCCTGCGCCAGCTCCTGCGCGCGATCCCGGGGCGACGCTGGGATCCGGACGGGCGTGTGTGGTGCCTGCCACTCGAACCCGAGCAGGCGGAGGCGCTCGCGCGCCTGCTGGCGAGCCTGCCCCGCGAGCCCGAGGTGAGCGAGGCGCTCGCCCGCGCGATCGGACGCCGGCGGGCGAGACGTCGCGCAGATGAGTGCCTGCTCGATCTTGCGCGGCCCGACGAGAACTGGTGGCTGAGCTTCGCCACCGATACTGCGCCCGAGGCCGTAGCTGAGCTGCTCGAGCACCCGGAGGCCCGCCGCCTGCCCTCGATCGGCCGCGCGCTGCTTCCGATCGACGATCGCGCCGCACGCCTGGTCGAAGAGCTGCGCGCGCGAACCACCAGCCTGCGGCTCACCGATGCCGCCGCTCGGGCTCTGCTCACGCACAGCGCCCGCGCGGGGCAGGCGGGGCGCAGCGCAGAGCGCGAGCAGACGGCGGTCCGCAATCGTGATGAGCGCTACGACATCGAGTTTCGCCGCGACCGTCGCGGCGGGCATTGGATTCTCGTCGCGCCCGAGCACGCGCCGCTGGCGGGCGGGCTGGCCGGCCAGGCCGGCCTGCGCGCGCTCGATGGTCCCGAAGGCACGCTCGGACTCGCGGCCCGCGAGAGCGACGCGAGGCTCCTGCTCGAGCTGCTCGCGCTGCTCGAGCAGGCGACTGTCAACCCGCGGGTGATGGCGTGGCTCGAGCATGCCAGCACCTGGCACGGCAACATCGAGGCCGAGGGTCCCAGCGAGGAGCCCGTCTTCCTGCTGCTCGGCGACGTCGCCCGCCTGCCGCGGGTGCTGCGTGAACGGGCCACGAGCGCGCCGGGCGGAGCGACCGTCCCGCTCACGCTCGATTCATGGCGGCTGATCGAGGAGCAGCTCGACGGCTGGATCAGTGGGGCTGCGCGGCGCTGCGTCGCGGCGCTCACGGATGGCCGGCCGGCGCCGGCGGCGGTACTCGAGCTCTCGACCGTGGACGAGGACCCGACGTTCGTGCTCGCGCCCGGTCACGAGCCGTCGCTGCTCGAGGCGTTCGCCGCCCTGCCGGGAGCGCTCGCGCGGAGCCCTGGGCGCGGCGAGGAGCGCGAGCACGCTCGGCTCCCCGCGATTCGCGCCGACCCGTTCTGCGTGCCCCAGCTCGATCGCTTCCTGTCCGCGCGCGAGGTCTGGGTCGCGGCCGAGGCGCTCGAGCTGCTGCAGGAGGTCCGTGAGCAGCACGCCCGGTGCGCCGGTCTCGTGGCACTGTCTGGCGCCAGCGACGCGCACTTGGACATTGGCGGCCTCGAGGGCGAGCTCAAGCCGTTCCAGCGCGCGGGGGTGAGCTACCTGCTCGCCCAGCGGCGCGCGTTTCTCGCGGACGAGCAGGGTCTCGGCAAGACGATCGAGGCCCTGGCCGCGCTCGAGGCCGACCGTGCGTATCCGGCGGTCGTCGTCTGTCCGGCCAGCCTCAAGCTCAACTGGTTGCGCGAGCTGCAGCGCTGGCTACCGGATCGCAGCGTGCAGGCGCTCGTGGGTACCGGCCCCGGCCGGCCCACTGCCCCCCTCTCCGGCATCGCCGCTCGCGCGGAGATCACCGTCGTGAACTACGACATCGTCGCCGCGCGGCTCGGAGAGCTGCGGAGCCTCGAGCCCCGGGCGCTCGTGCTCGACGAGTCCCATTACTGCAAGAACGCCGCGGCCAAGCGAACGCAGGCGGTTGGGCGGCTGTCGGCCGTCATCCCACAGGACGGGCTCGTGCTCGCGCTCACCGGGACGCCGGTCGTGAACCGCCCGGCGGAGCTGATCTCGCAGCTGCGAATCCTCGGGCGGCTCGGGGACTTTGGCTCAGGTGCGCAGTTCGGCAAGCGCTTCCGTGGCCCCGATGCCCACCTGCGCCTGCACTGGCACCTTCGCTCGCGCTGCTTCGTGCGCCGGCTGAAGGCCGACGTCCTGCCGCAGCTGCCGGCAAAGAGGCGCGCGATCGTGCCGGTCGAGCTCGACAACGAGCCCGAGTATCGACTCGCCGAGCGCGATCTGATCGCGTGGCTTCAGAGTCAGCCGCTCGACCTGGGCCAGCTGCGGGCGAAGGTCGCAGCGGCGCTGCGCGCCGAGCGTCTCGTGCGGCTGAACGCGCTCAAGCTGCTTGCCGCGCGCGGCAAGCTCGCGGCCGCGCTCGCGTGGATCCATGACTTCTGCTCTTCGGGCGAGCGGCTCGTCGTGTTCGCCCACCACCGTGAGATCCAGCGGGCGCTGCTCGGACGCTTCCCGTCGGCACTCCACATCCTGGGTGAGGACAGCCACGCCGCCCGCGATGGCTCGGTGCGCGCGTTCCAGGCTGCGGACGGGCCCGAGAACCAGCTCATCGTCTGTTCGATCGAGGTGGCGGGTCAGGGCCTCACGCTGACGCGCTCCTCGAACGTTGTCTTCCTCGAGCTCGATTGGACGCCGGCCAAGCACGACCAGGCCGAGGACCGCTGCCATCGCATCGGCCAGGAGGACTCGGTCAACGCTTCCTACATCCTCGCCGCGGGCACGATCGACGAGACGATCGCGACCCTGCTCGAGCGCAAGCGAGCGGTGATCGGCGCGGTCACCGACGGCCGCGAGGACGACGAGGAGGGCATCGTCAACGCGCTCGTGCGCGAGCTGAGGGGCGCGCCCTACCAGCGTCTGCGCGCGGTCGCGTGAGTGGGGCTCGCGCCGGCCACCCCCTTTCCACCGAGACCGTACGTCAGCAGCATGTCCTGAATCGAACGGTCTACATCGCCGACTTCGGCCCTCCTGACCTGCTGACGGCGCTCCAGAAGAATCAGGAGGATTTCTTCAGCGAAGTCCGCGTCGGCACCGAACCGTTCGGCGTCGCTGTCGCCCCAAGCAGCGAAAAAGCCTACGTCACCAATGTCAACGAACGCGGGGAAGGTCGAGTGACGTCGTTCAATCTTGACGGCTCCGAAGGTCGCATGGAGCTTGCTCAGAACATCCCAGTCGCCCGCGGGCCCCGGGATATCACGATCGTCACGATCACACCGCCCAAAGCGACGGTGTCCGCGCCCGCCAGCGGCGAAGTCTACACCGAGAACGCCGCTGTAAAAACGGCCTTCTCGTGCGAAGACGGGGGCAATGGGCCGGGCATCGCCTCGTGTACGGACTCCAACGGTGCACGCGGTGGCACCGGTCAGCTCAACACCGCAGCGCCGGGCAAACACACCTACACGGTGACCGCGACCAGCAAAGACGGGCAGAAAGGCACGGCGGAAATCAGCTACACGGTCGTGAAGGCGATGTGCGCATCCAACAACGGCACGATCACGCTCTCGCCGGGCCTGACGGAAGCCGCGGCTGTCCAGACGTTGAAGATCAAGGGGCGTGCTCACTGGATGCACCGGCGAGAGCTTCACCGGCACGACGTACACAGCGACGCTAAAAACAAGCGGGATGGTCGGCTGCCCGGTGCTGAAAACGCCAGCCGAACTGGCGTCTGGTGCAGCGAAGTTCAAGTGGACCCCGAAAACGAAACCTGGCACCTCGACCGGGACGCTCGAAACGCTCTTGACCGAAACACTGTCGGTCGCGTTCGCGGGCGCACTGACGACCGGGCCGTTCTCGCCGCTTGCGCTGTCCGGGAAGACGTCGATGACCTTCAAGAGCGGCTCGACGTGCGGGGTGCCGGTAGGCAGGAAACCGGCGAAGGCGGTGAAGAAGGGCACGTTCACCGGCACGACCGTCGCCTTCGAATAGGTGACAGCCAAGGTGGCCTGTGTCTACGGGATCGGCCAGCCGTCCCCGCGTTTGCGCTTTGCTGGCTGTCGCGGACATCATGGGCGCTCGACGCGCGTGAACGGTCGAGATGATCTCTTTGATGTCGATGCCCTGCAGATAGATGCTCGTGGTGCCGAGATTGGCGTGCCCGAGCTGTCGCCGGATGACGTTCAGCGACACGCCCTCGCGGGCGAGCTCCACGGCGTGCGCGTGGCGTAGCTGATGCGGCGCGAACCGCCGCCGGACGCGGGCTTCGGCGGCGTGGCGGCGAAACTCGTCGCGGACTGCCGCAGCCGACCAGGGCCGCCCGCGCATGGGACGGCGGTGCCGGAGACCCTTCGGCACGATCCCCGAATACGTGGTGCGCCATGCCGTCGAGCGATCCGAGCGACATCAATGTAGGCCATCGTTTATGCTCCCCGGCGACATAGCGCGGTGCTTGACTGACCGCCACCCGTTGGGGCCAGCAGCAGTCCCGTTCCGCGATGAAACGCGAAAGGGAGCACGGACAAGGAGGAGACCTCATGAAGAGCCTGAAGGTGGGAAGTCTGAAAGCGCGAGTCCTACTCGCGGCCTGTGCTGGCGGGGCGCTCCTCGCAGCGAGTGCGACGGCCGCGCTTGCAATCGTGCCGGGTTCCTTCGCGGGGTACGGGGTCGCACCTACGGGAGCTTCGACCCAGACAGTCACGGTCACGGTCAAGGTTCCCAGGGTGAACTGCAAAAAGGTCCCCAAGGAAACGGGATTCCAGGGCGTAGCCGAGGGCGTTCGCATCGTCGAGCCCAGCACCGAAAAAGAGGCCAACTCCGGCGCGGCCGTCAACGTTCTGTGCTTTGGTCCCTCGCCGACCTACGAGGGCCACTTCCAGGTTGACGGCGAAGCCATCAGCAGCAGCCTGACGATCAAACCGGGAGACACGGTCACGGCCAGCGCCGAAATGACGCCACTGGGAGTCAGCGCCACGCTCAAGGACGGCACACAATCGGAAACGCACACCGGCGCGAACGCCACCGTTCTCGAACTCGGCTTCGGTGCTCTCGCAGGCAACTGCAACGAAGCGAAAGAATGTGCCCCGGTGCCAAAGACATCGAAAACGTCCTTCTCGGACGCGCTGTTGGACGGCGTCTCGCCAGCGGCGGCCGGTGCGACCAAGCACGAACTCACCGACGCAAAGGGGGAAGTCGAGGAGTCGTCGAGCGCGCTCAAGACGAAAGCGAAGACGTCGTTCAGCACGAAGTACGTCAAATCGTGCGGCGTCGAAGGCCTCTGCTGAGGATCCGGTCGAAGCCAGCGGCGGGCCTGAAGAAAAGCAGCGAGAAGATCAGCTGAAGCATGCGGGGTGGTGGCCTGTGCCTCACGGCATCGGCCACCGTGAGGTTGTCCGAGGCCTCGTAGAACTTTGAGTGGCGGTCCTCCCGCCTCGTCCGCTGTGGTTGGCAGCGTTCGGGGTGTCAACAAGTCCGCGAGGACAGGAGGAAACCGCCATGAAGAAGGTATCTGGCCCGCAGGTCGTCACGGCCGTGGAGGCCGCCGGGAGTTCGCTCCCACCGCAAATCCAGGAGGCGCTCGGCGACCTCGTGGGGGCGGCGAGGGAGGGGCTGCTCGCGCTGAGCGTTGGTGTCGGGCTCGGTGTTGTGCATGAGCTGATGGAGCTCGAGGTGACCGAGGTCGTCGGACCGAAGGGGAAACACAATCCGGATCGTCTCGCCAGGCGCCACGGCCACGAGGACGGGTCAATGACGCTGGGCGGCCGGCGCGTGAAGGTCGACCGGCCACGTGTGCGCAGCGCCGATGACGAGCGGGAGTTGCCGCTCACGACATACGGGCACTTCGCCGACCGCGACCCGCTCACACGGGCGGTGATGGACCGGATGCTCGCGGGCGTCTCCACGCGCCGGTTTGGGGGCGTGGGAGAGCCGGTCGGCGAGGAGGTCGAGCAGGCCAGCACATCGACAGGCAAGAGCTCGGTCTCGGAGCGGTTCATCGAGCGGACCAGGACCGCGCTGGGGGAGCTGATGGGCCGCCGGCTGGATGACGTGCGCCTGGCGGTGATGATGCTCGACGGGCTCCAGATCGCTGAGCGCACCCACATTGTCGCGCTCGGGATCAGCACCGAGGGAGTGAAGATCCCGCTCGGATTGTGGGAGGGCTCGACCGAGAACGCCACGCTCGCCAGGACGCTGCTGGCCGACCTCGTGGACCGGGGTCTTGACCCGGAGCAGGCGATCCTGTTCGTCATCGACGGCGGGAAGGCGTTGCACCGCGCGATCACGGACGTATTCGGCGAGCACGCGCTGGTGCATCGTTGTCATCGCCACAAGGAGAGAAATGTCTGTGATCTTCTCCCCGAACGCGACCGTCCCCAGGTCCTCGCCAGGATCCGTGGCGCATGGGCGCTCAAGGACCCCGATCTCGCCGAGCAACGGCTAAATCTCTTGGCCTCAGAGCTCGATCGCACCTGGCCCGACGCGGCCTCCTCGCTGCGTGAGGGAATGAGCGAGACGTTGACGCTGATGCGGCTCGGGATCGGTGGTCAGCTCGCAAAGACGCTGTGCTCGACGAACCCGTGCGAGAGCATGATCGAGATCGTCCGCCACACCCAGCGCAACGTCAAGCGCTGGCAGGACGGCGATATGCGCAAGCGCTGGACCGCCGCCGGGATGCTCGTCGCCGAGCAACAATTCCGACGGATCACCGGCTACCGCGACCTCGCCAAACTCATCCTCGCGATCGAACGACACGCAGCGCAAGCAGCTCCACCAACCCCCGGCGCCGCCGTTCACCCCGCGGCGCCACAAACCGTTACTGTCTGACCGTCAAATCCCGGAGGCCGCTCTCAAAGTTCCACGACGATCCGGACATCCTCGCCACCGTTCGAGCTATTGCTTGCGGAGCTGAGCGAGCGCCCGACCGAGGGTTGGGCGCTCGCATTGGACCGTGGCTGTCGCGCGCGGCCTCGAGACACCCGACGGCCATGCGATCCACTACGACGAGTCGGGCGCCGTCATCGGCATCACGCTCCTCAACGTCCGCCGCACACTCGAACGGGAGGGCCAACTCACCTCGAGCCTCCCGCCCGAACACCTGGCGGCAGACGATCGACAGCCGATCCTAGCCGCGGCCTGACCGGCTCATCGCGGAGCCCGCCTTGAGCGATGCGGGTCGCCCAACGCGTCCCTGAGCCGGGAGCGCGAAGATCGATGTGAACCGTTCGGCGAGCCGGAGCGAGGGGCGGTATGACGATGGGGCAGCCTGTCGGTTCGATCAGGTGGGCTGTTGGGGGTGGCGGTACGAAAGGTTCGGTGCGCGCGAGATCGAAGACTCTAAGCGACGGCTGGCCGAGGTGGTATTGACCGCTCTGGCATGTGACTTCGCTCTGTGAGAGGGGGTTGCGGGTCCATTCGACGACCGCGACCGCGGGCCAGCGAAACGCCGCCGAGACGAGTGACCGGGCGGGGTTGAGGCCGATGAGGGGTTGGGAGGCGCCGCCAAGGACGCTGCGCAGCGCGAGGACTTGACCGCCGGCGAGGGATTCTTCAGCGAGGAAGTGCATGTGGGATACGAGCGGTGGTTCCGGGGCCACGCCGAGATCTGCGAGCTTCCGCCCGCGCATCGAGTACAGGGCAATCCGGTAGGCGTACCCGCATTCGACTCTCGGCGCCGGCGGGGTGTCAACGACGAGCGGGGTAATCGGTCGTGCCTCGCGACAGAGAGGCACCGAGAGCACCACGCGAGTACTCGAAGCGAAGCTCAAGTGGCCGCTGGGCAGGTCGAAGCGGGCCTTGAGCTTCCGTGTGGCGAGATCGAGAACGGTGACCCGCATCTCGCCATGCGGCACTTGCACCCCGATCGCAAGCCGGCTTCCTTCTGCGACGAGGACTGGCAGTCCATCACCCCTCAACCACCACAACACGCGCCATGTGCCACCGTGCAGACGTCGGATGAACAACGGCTGGCCGGTCGCCGTCTGTTGCTCGCTGGCCCCGCTGGCGGTTTCGCCTAGACATTCCCCATCGCTTACAATCTCGTCGCCCACTACAGCGAAGTCGTCAGGCGAGAGCGCGGGCAGCCAGCTGCTGCACCCGCTACCCGACACTCCTTCATAGAGCCCTTCGATCCGCTCCAGCGGGCTGGGCGGAATCGAGGCATCCAACGAGTTCGACCCGCGGTTCAACGCGACCGCGCTACTCGAGGAGGCAAGCGTTGTGTTGAAACCAGGGGCACTACCCAGGCTCACGCTTCCCGACGGGAAGCCCTCAAACCGCACCTGCCCCTGATGGATCCAGACGACTCCGCGGCCCAATACAGCGAGTTCTTCGGACGCACCCGTGGGCGCGGCAGCGAACGCGAGAGCGCTCGGCGAGCATGCGAGCAGAGCGACCAGCGAAGCGAACGCGGCAACAACCCAGCATCGCCGCGGGCGCCCGCAGCGCACGATCGACACAGCTGACGGGAGCTTCCGGCAGAGCACGACAGAAGTATCCCACCCCAGGAGTGCGCGCTGGACTTTAAGCCGAGCGGACACGGCATCGACTCGCGCTCCGGTCATCGAACTTGACAGAGGGCCAACCGGGTGCGGTTGGGGTGACGTCCGCAGTGAGCGCACGGTTGCCGGATTCGACGTGCGTGACGCGTACATGGCGTTCGCTTGCGCGAGCGGCTCCTTTCACAACACTCGGGAAGAGCTGAGTTCCTACCCGCAGGAGTGGAGCGGACTGCTGGCGCGGATGTTTGACGAGTTTAGCTGTTCGGCATCGCCGACAAAGCGTTCCGAGCGTGATACCAAGCGCGTCAGCGAGCGCGATCAGCTCATCGAAGTGAGCATCGACACCCCCCCCTCAATCCGGCCAATGCGCCGCGCCGACATTTTGCGTCGTCTCGGCAACCTGCTCGCCTTCGAGAGGTCGCTCGCGCTCATCCCCCGCTCCTCGCGCGTTCGCCGAACTGCTCGGCCGAGCGCCGCCAACTCCTGCTGCTCGCGGTCTCTGTCGGACGCACTCCCGGACGGCCGTCCAGTTCCAAAAGGAAACCCCGCGTTCACGGGGCTTCTCCGAATGGGCGATACTGGCCTCGAAACCGCCCCCAGACCTCGGCTCAGGTGATATGAGGCTTGTGAGCTGCTCTCAGGTGCCCTCAGATCATCGGAGATTCGCTCAGTGAAGTACCACGGGAAGTACCACAGCGAGCAGGCAGGCAGCGATCACTTCCGCGCTTCAAGGAGCTCGCGCGGTGTGAGCACGGGCGGGCTTGGGTCCGCGAGTTGGGTGAGACGCGCGTCGCCCGAGACGATGCATTCTGCATCGGCCTTCTGAGCGAGCTCCACGAGGTAGTCGTCGCCGGGGTCGGACGTAAGGCCGAGCTGCCGTCCGGGATCGTCGACCAGCACGGCGTCCTCGATCAAGCCGGTCAGGAGCGCGTCGATAAGGACTATGTCGATTGAGGCATGGAACTTGGGTCGGCTCAGCATCTTCTCCAACTCGGCGAGCAGCAACGGGCTGATGACCAGATCAAAATCGCCGTCGGCCCACTGATCAAGGATCTGCGCTGGACTTCCCTGCGGCGAGAGCAGCGCCGAGACGAAGACGTTGCAGTCGAGGACTATGTGTGGCACTCAGCGACGGCGGGAGGCGTGCTGCTCTTGGACCGCCACCCGCATCGCTTCTTCCTCATCCATCCCGGCGCCTGCCGCTCGGCGGTCGGCCGGGATCGCCTTGACCCGCTCACGGCCGCTCAGCATCGCCAGATAGCGCTCGTAGGACAGCACGACGGCCTCGGGACGGCGGTGCGCGCCAATCACCACCGGATCGGCGTCGGCGCCGCGCGCACGAAAGCCGGCGAGGAGCGAGGGCAGCTTTGCCCGTGCCTCTCTCGTCGGAAGCACCTCATGGACACGCGAACTCATGCCCTGATCGTAGCAGAAGGCGTACACCTATGGATACACCTTCTGCTATCAGTTGGCCACCGGCGCGCACTCACGGTCATGCCCCACACAGATGGAGCCAGCCTCGAAGGCGGTCGGGCTGTGAGCTGGCAGGGTCCAGCACGAACCGCACACCCGCGCGCGGATCGACGCTTTCGTCCTCAAACGGCGCGAGCTTCGCCCGCAGTTGCTTCACGGAGCGATGGGTCACGGGATGACGGCGAACATGACGGATGCCTGCGCGCCGTGTTGACCAGCGAATATGGGGACGGCCTGAAGGCGTGCCATGGGAGGGGCTGGCGTCGATCGTGTAGGTCAGGGGCGCCCCGGCTCCGTCGATGCACGCGAGCTGCACCGCGATCGGCTGGTCGAGTGCCGGTGCCTACCGTGGCGGGCTGGCAGATCGGCGGGAACACGAACTCACATGCGCCGATGTCGCACAGCCCGCCGGGCGGCTGCGGACGCGGGACGCCGCGCTGGTCGCTCGCGGGGCAGTTCGCGCCCGGGGGGATCTGATCGATCGCCGCGCTGCCGCGTTCCAGCGCCATCGTCTGGGTCGGGCCGCCGTTGCTCGCGAGCGTCCCGAGCATCGGGTCGCCGTTGACTCCCGGGCAGGTGGCGTCGGGGAAGCTCAGGTCGTGCTCCCCATCGGTAATCGGATGGTCGGTCACGAGTTTGCTCATGCTGCGTCGCATGTTGCAGCAGCGGCTACCCAGGCGTGTTCGCGTAGGCCATCCAGAGCAGGCGACCGCGACTCGCAAGCGTTATCGAGCAGAGTTCGCGATGATCGCGAAGAAGTCCCGGGTGTAAGGGGCGAGCAGCCGATTGGGGATCCGCTCCTGACCTGGCACGACCGGCACGGCGGTCGGCCCGCCACCGTGGTGTATATAGAGGTATCCGGCGACCCACCCGGGGTTGAGGTCGAGCTCGACCGCGCGAAGGACGCCCGCATCGATCAGCGCGTGGGCGATCGTGGCTGGGGTGAGGCTCTCGCCGGCGGCCCACACGAGTTGACCGTCGCCGGTGATCCCCAGCGCCGTGCGGGCCGCTTCGGGTATGCCTCCGAGCGTTTTGCCCCAGCAGGTCACGATGCAGTTCTTGACCGTCGGCGCTGCTACGCCGCGATCTACCAGCAGGTGCAGGTTCTGCAGGACCGAGGCGATCGGGAGCCCGCGGGCTGGGACGCCTCGGTGCCATGCCCCGATTTCCGTTGTGCCGTCGCGGTAGGTCACGATCGAGCCCAGTCCCACCGTGAGTGGAACTCCGACGCGACCGTATGCGAGGAACCCGACGGAGCCATAGCCGAGTTTGAAGCCACCGTTGAAGGCGGCGAGCACTCGGTGAATCTCGGTTGGGCCGATGCGATCCCATACTTCCAGCCGTGACCGCGAGGTTCTCCCGATCCGGCGTGCAGATCGAGGTGTACCAGTCGCTGGTCGAAGCGCAGCAGCGTCACACCGGATCGCTGGCCGATCCAAGCGGCGGGCTGCCCGCCGATGCTCGCGACTGGCTTCCACGTCGGTCCCGGCTGGCCAGGTCCGGTGACGACCGGAGCGCTGGACACGCGCCTGACCAGCTTGACCCTCGACGCTCGGCCCTCATGGCCGCCGACAGACACCTGACCGTCATCCTTCGTCTGGGCTGCGTTCGACTGGCTTGCACAGCCCCACGACCGTGGACGCGAGCAGCAGCATCGCGACGATCCTCACCGGCGACGACTTCAGCCTCGAGTGCACCCGGTCACGGCGTGTGCACCCTGGGCTCAGCACGAACGTGACTTGGTTGCAAAACGCGAATCGCTGGTGCGACTGCCGTTTGCCATCCAGTCAATCTCGCTGGTGCCCGTAAGGGCCGCCTAGCCCAGATCTTGCAGTAAGCCTGCTGGAGTGACGTCGCGCGGTGTCGTGGGGATGATTGGTGGTGTCAGGAGCGAGTGTGGATCGGGCGAGGGCCCGGCGGGAGCGCTTTGACGCTCCATGTGGGGCTGATTTCTGTCACACGAAGACGATCCGGGCAGCGGGAGTCGCGCGCTGGTGATCGTGGCGCGCTGGGACCCCTATGGTGGCGGGCTCACCCCGCGGGGGTTGGCAATGCGTCGAGGCGAGCGCAGGCGGCGGCGAGGTGTGTCGTCCAGGGCCAGTGGCGGGCGAGGCGGAGCTTGGTGTGACGGCCTGAGCGGGTGAGCCGTCCGGCTTGGTGCAGCAGGCGGTAGCGAAGCGTGTGGGGTTTGCAGCGCGCGAGCTCATCGGTGAGTGTCAGTGCCTTGGCGTAGGCGAGGAGGTCTTGTGCGCAGAGCACGAGCTGCATCCAGGCCTCGTTCATCTGGTAGGCGCGGAACGGGAGCTTTGAGAGCCCGAGGGCGTGTGAGTCTTCGATGCGCTGCTCGACGTGGGCATGCGCGCGGTGGCGGCGATCGAGCTCGGCGAGGTCATCGTCTTGCTGGTCGGTGAGGAATGCTTGATGGCGCCAGCCGTCGGTGTCGATCAGGGATAGCTGCGCGCCGGGGTGGGCGCGCTCGCGGCGGCAGAGAAGCCGCGATCCCGGCCCCCAGCCAGAGAGGTCGAGAAGGCCGGTCAGCTCCGCGACGTACGCCTTGCGCGGACGGATGGGGTGATCGGTGACGGGCTTCCCGTCTTGTGAGATCGCCGGAACCCACGCATCCTCGGGGAGCTTTGCGATCGCTTCGCGTACCTCGGCGTTCAAGTCGTGCCCGACCGAGAAGCGAATCCGGCCCTCACGGCAGAAGTCGATCAGCTCGTGCACGCACGCG
Source organism: uncultured Solirubrobacterales bacterium (assembly GCA_963713895.1). Taxonomy (GTDB): domain Bacteria; phylum Actinomycetota; class Thermoleophilia; order Solirubrobacterales; family Solirubrobacteraceae; genus Palsa-744. The sequence continues at coordinate 1,953,307 of OY970210.1, forward strand.
GCGGAGTCCCCGCGCACGAGCAACTCCTCCTCCATGCAGTCCTCGGGCAGCTGCGCCAGCGCGAGCTCGATCGCCTGGGTCTGGTCGGCACCGGTGTTCGACCCGGCGTTACCCGGCCGCAGGATGCCGTCGAGCGCCCCGTCTGAGCCGTCCAGGTAGCAGAGCATCGGGTGAAAGCCGTAGCCGCCCTTGTAGTTGCCTCGAGCCTGCTCCTTATCGGAGTGAGAGCCGACGAGGGTCGCGTTAACGTCGAGGATCAGCTCCTTGGGCCGGGCACCGAGCGCAAACGCGCGCTCGCGCGCCGCCTTGCGTGCGCCGCGCAGACCCTCAAGCTCGCCTGGCCCGATCCGCTCCAGTAGCCGAAACGCGGTGGAGTCTGAGGCCACCGTACCGAACAGGTCGGGCTGGTCACGAAGCGCGGCCAGATCCGAGAGGTGCTCGCCTCCCTGCACCAGCGTGACGATCAGATCGCGCAGGACCTGGCCGTCATCGTGCACGGAACGACGCTGACGGGTGCCCGCCAGTGCCTCGCCGAGCCCCTTGGTCAAGCCCAGCCGGTCGGCCAGGTTGACCAGCAAAAGCGCGCCGGCGTGCGAGCAGAAACCCTCGCCGTCCGCCGTGACCTCTACGGTTTCCCGGCAACCTCTACGGTTCACCTTCATGGTGACGCCTCCTGAGTGGGGAATGCGGACCTCGACACCCGCATTTTCCCCGCCCAGGCGGCGGAATCCCGGCTCAGACGAACAGGCTTACTGCAAGATCTGGGCTAACGTGGCGGTGAGAACACTCTCACTCTTCCACGCAGCAGACGATAAAAATGAGAGTCCACCCATAGACTTCGTGAGCGATGCCTCGGTGGAGGGGCGTCCCGACGCGCGGCGAACAGACATTACGTATTGGCGCGTGCAATGCAAAATGACTGCTCCCTCGACCGCGGGAGCGTCGCCCGCTACGAGGCCCGGATCGCTGCCTACGAGAGGCACGTTGGAGCCCGCGCGAGGGGTACGGCCACACCCAGAGTCGCGCCGCGGCGGCGCCCCCCCGTTCGCCGACGCCGACGACCGAGCCGGCTGCGGTTTGCCATCCGCCGGATCGTCGCACTCGCTGTCCTCGTCCTCGTGGGCAGCAAGCTCGTGTCCTACACGAGTACGATGCTCGCTCCGTCGAACGTCGGCTTCGGTGTGCGCTCAGTCGAGTGGTTACGAGACAACGGCGGCGCGTGGCTCGTCAACGACATCGAGCGGGTCTACTACTCGGTCAACGCGCCCGCAAAGGGAGGGCCGCCACTGAAACACCTGCCTACGGTCGGTCTCCAAAACGGCGGGGCGGAAACGCTCTACGCGCCGCCGCCGATCACACCTGTCATCAACCCGCCGCTGCCCGGCGAGGGCGAGTGGCGACGCACCGGGCCACTCGTCGACGGTGCGCCACCCGTGCTCATAACAACTTTCCGTCCCGACCCCAACTACCCCCAGATGGTCGGGGGTGTCGCCTGGCTGGATCGCACACGCACCTCACTGCAGCTCTACCCGGGACGCTACGAGCCGCCGAGCGGAACCTACCGCGGACCGATGGAGGTCCCACCGCAGTCGCGCGCGCAGCTGCTCGCGACCTTCAACAGCGGCTTCAAGCTCGAGGAGGACGGTGGAGGGTTCGCGGCGCTCGGGCGCGTCTACGCACCACTCCATGACGGCCAGGCCACCCTCATCGGCTTCCGCGACGGCAGCGTCGACGTGCGTGAATGGACAGGCGGGCCAGACCCCGGACCGTCGGTGCTGTTCGCGCGCCAGAACCTGCCGTTGATCGTGGAGAACGGCCGGCTCAACCCGAATATCGGCGAAGGATCGCAGTGGGGCGCCACCCTGGGCAACGCGGTCCGGGTCTGGCGCTCCGGGATCGGCGTGGACGCCCGCGGCGACCTCCTCTATGCGGCCGCCGATGACCAGACAGCAGAAAGCCTCGCGCTGATCCTTCAGCGCGCCGGGGCTGTGCGGGCGATGGAGCTCGACATCAACTCCGAATGGGTCACCTTCAACTTCTACGGAGCCCCGGGCGCGAGCGACCCGACAAAGCTGCTGCCCGAAATGACCCGGGAAGCCACCCGCTACCTCGAACCCGACGACCGCGATTTCTTCGCCGTCTACAGCCGCGGCGGCCAAAGTGAAAACCGGTGAGCGAAGAGCAGCGCAGTCCACGTCCGGACATCAAGCTCGACGGGCTTGAACCCGCGAGCATGGGTCATACTGGTCAGGTGGGCAACCGAGTTCAGCGCTTCACTGTGTCCGAGCGAGCCGTCCATTGGCTCACGGGGCTCGCGTTCTTCAGCCTGCTCATCAGCGGCCTCGTGGTTGGGCGCCGCGGGACCTTTCACGACGTGATGTACGCGTGGCATCTCGCGTCAGCCGGCGTGCTCGTCGGTGGCGTCGCGTTGGTCGTCTTGGCGGGGAGCCGGCGGGCGCTAGCCGCACCAGGCGCGAACTGGGCAGCCTGCACGTGGAGGACTGTGAGTGGCTGCGGGCGATACCCGCGCGTCTGCTCGAGGGTGCGCCGGAACCATCGGCTGCGCGCTTCAACGCCGGCCAGAAGGTCAACTTCGTCCTCGTCTGCATCCTGCTCGCGGTCCTTTACATCATTGGGGTCAACACGATCGTGGCCGGCACCCATCACAACCTGATCTTCGGCGGCCACAAGCTCGCGACGATCGCCCTCTGCGTCTTGATGGCGGGCCATCTCTATATGGCGCTCGTCAACCGCGCGACACGCCCCGCGCTGCGCGGGATGCTGACCGGGGAGGTCGACCGCGAATGGGCACGCAAGCATTACCAGCGCTGGGAGCCCTAGCCGAGGTTCTCCCAGGTGGCGTAGAACTTGAAGTGGCGGTCGTCCTGCGCCTCACCGGACTCCCGTCTGCTGATATTGGCGAGGGCTACATGGCTCTGGGCGGGGCTCACGCCCCCGACTGCACTGATGCTCATAAGCCGCACCTTCCGTGGATGGCTTGCGCTCCGTTCATCGGCGCCGCCCGGTGAGCCTTGAGTGATCGCTGAGACCCTCTGATTGTTCTCATTCTGGCGTTAGATGCCGCTTAAACGCACCAGGAAAATGAAGCCGCGGCCGGCGAACATGATCGCGATGCTGCTGGCGGCGACGGCAGGCTGCTGCTGGCGGCGACGGCAGGCTGCTGCTGGCGGCGACGGCAGGCTGCTGCTGGCGGCGACGGCAGGCGGCTGTGGAAGCGTGCGCCGCCAGGCGTGCAGGACGGCCACCCCAGCAACTGAACGGTATGGGTATTCGGATGACGAGGCGTCGGTCCGGGTGAGCAAGTTCTCATGCCTGCGACAGCGGGCGTTTAGGAGACTCCGCTTTCCTGCATGTGGGAGAACCCTGGATGCGCTCAAGAGATCTCGAGGTTAGGGTGGCGGTGGTCCCCCAGGGGAACGAGGTGCTCGCGGGCGACGGAGCCCCGCTGCCGCGCGGTCGGGAGCGGCGCCTTGAGCCTCATGAGGCGCGCAGGGCGGCGAGCGCCGCAGCGCTGACGATGATCGTCGTTGGGAATGGTGCTGCAATCGTGTGGATGTGGCTGCACGACGGAGGCATCTCCGGCGTGCACGGACGCCCTGAAGCGTTGACGAGCCTCGGAAGGATCACGGGCCTGCTCGGCGTCTACCTCGCATTGCTTCAGGTGCTCATGCTCTCGCGGCTCCCGCCGTTGGAGCGCCTCGTCGGCTTCGACAGGCTGACGGTATGGCACAGGACGAACGGCAAGGTGTGCGTGTCGCTGATCGTCGCGCATGTGCTTCTGATCACAGCTGGCTATTCGCTCGCCGACAGGCTCACGTTCGGGCACGAGTTCTCACGCCTGCTTGGCGTCTACCCGGAAATGGTCACAGCCACGATTGGCACGGCCATCATGGTGCTCGTCGTGCTCACCTCGATCGTGATTGTTCGTCGGCGGATGAGGTACGAGAGCTGGTACTTCGTGCACTTCACCGTCTACGCTGGCATTGCGCTCGGCTACCTGCACCAGCTTCCGACCGGCAACGAATTCGTCGTCCACCCCGTTCAGGCGGACTACTGGATATCGCTGTACGTCGCAACGCTCGCGATCCTGCTCGCTTACCGCGTCGTGCGCCCGATGCGAAACGCGTTCAGGTACAGACTGCGAGTGAGGAGCGTCACGGTCGAGGCGCCGGGCGTGACGAACATCGAGGTTACAGGGCGCGACCTTCACGCGCTCCGGGCGCAGGCCGGCCAGTTCATGCTGTGGCGGTTCATCACAAAGGGGCGCTGGTGGCAGTCACACCCGTTCTCGCTCTCCGCAATCCCCAATGGCGACTCGCTGCGGCTCACCGTCAAGGCCGTCGGCGACTTCTCCGCGGCGATCGGCAAGCTCGAGCCGGGAACCCGCGTGTTCGCCGAGGGGCCATTCGGGGTGTTCACATCGGCGGCGAGGCGACGGTCGGAGGTGGTCCTGATCGCGGGGGGCATCGGCATCACGCCATTGCGGACGCTTTTCGAGGAGCTCTCCGAGTCGGCCCACGTCACGCTCATCTACAGGGTTGTGTCCAGGAGCGACATCATCTTCGAGGAGGAGCTGAAGGAGGTGCAGCGACGCAGCCGTGCGACGCTCCACCTGTTGGTCGGCGATCACCGCAGCCGCAAGGGTTCCGCACTGCTGGGCCCACAGAAGCTCGCCAAGCTCGTCCCCCGGATCGCGGATAGCGACGTGTACATCTGCGGGCCCGCCGCGATGATGGATGCCACGCGGCAGGCGCTCGATCAGCTTGGGGTTCCCGAGGAGCAGATCCACAACGAGCGCTTCGCGCTCGCGGCGTGAGAGGCAGCGTGGCACCACCGACGTCCAGATCCCGCGCGCAGGACGCCAGTGGCGCTCCTCCGGTGCGTGTCCCTCCCGCGATCCAGCGGGTCGAGCACGTCATGGGTATGCCCGTGATCGTCGAGGTGTGCGACATGGGCTTCGATGAGACGGTTCTCGACCGCCTGTTCGCGTGGCTGCGCTTCGTCGACGAGACGTTCAGCACCTACCGGCCCGACAGCGACATCAGCAGGCTCAATCGGGGCGAGATCGCGCTTGCCGACGCGCACGTAAGCGTGCAGTCGGTGCTCCGGCGCTGTGAGTCGCTGCGCCGGAGCACGCGCGGCTACTTCGATGTGGCCGCCCCGATGGCGAGCCTGGGTGGCGGCGTCGACCCGTCAGGATTCGTGAAGGGCTGGGCAGTAGAGGGCGCGGGACGCTTGCTCAGCGGGGCCGGGGCGAACAGCTGGTGCGTCAACGCGGGCGGCGACATCTGCCTGAGCGGCGCACCCGCTGGGTGCGATTGCTGGCGGGTTGGCATCCAGCACCCGGTTGAGCGGCTCGCAGTGGCCGCGGTGCTTGGTCTTCGGGCGGGCGCGGTCGCGACCTCGGGCACCTACGAGCGGGGCAATCACATCCTCGATCCGCACACAGGCCGTGCCCCCGAGGGCGTGCTGTCGGTCACGATCGTCGGCCACGATCTCGCGGTCGCAGACGCGTATGCCACCGCTGTATTCGCGATGGGCCGAGATGGCGCGGAGTGGGCGGCGACGCGCCCGCGCTTCGGCGCGATCGTGATCTTCGATGACGACACGATCTCCTACTCGGCCGGCGTCGAGAAGTATCTGCAAGATGCGAACGAGTCATCGAGCGCCACCGAGCGGCCCGCGGGACTCGCCTCGGTGGCCGGGCGCGGGAACCTGCCGAACGCCGCGCCGACGGGCGTTCGGCACGCTGCAAGAGGATGAGGATCGGAGGCGCACGATGATCACGGTCAAGACATTCAGGCTGATTCGCCGCATAGCCAGCACCGCGGCGGTAGTCGCGGTGGCAGCGGTGCTCGTAGTGATCTATCTGCGCAGCGAGGGCAATGGCAATGGCGCCCTGGCACCAGTCCAGCGGGCGAGCGAGAGCCGCAGCGCAGGCGGCGAACACGGGGCGACCAGCAAGGGCACCGCTGGCGGCACGGACGGATCGGGCGGCACCGGGTCGGGCTCTTGCGAAGCTCCGCGCGTGTGCGGTTCACCACCCAGCGCGTCGAGCACCTCAGGCGGCTCACCCACGACGGGGACCTACACCGGCCCGGTGGCCGAAACTCCCTACGGGCCAGTGCAGGTCGCGGTCGCCGAGCAAGGCGGGAAGATCGTCGATGTAAAGGCACTCCAGTTGCCCACCGAACATGTGCTTTCGCGAGAAATAAGCGAACAGGTCGCTCCGATGCTTCGCAGCGAGGCACTCCAGGCGCAGAGCGCCGAAATCAACGTCGTCTCAGGAGCCACGTTCACCAGCCAAGCCTTCGCCACTTCGCTTCAAGCCGCCCTACAGCAGGTCGGTTAGGGTGGGCTGTCTCCGGGTGCTCCCGACAGTTGGGGGCTTGATAGGTCTTTGAGGGTTGGACGGGTTCCCCGGCCGGGGAACCCGTCCGTGCCTCGGCTCAGGCTGCCTCCTTCACCGCCAAGTGAAGAGAGAGGTTGAGCCTGATGACCAAGGATGACGTGCTGTTCGGCTACCGCCAACAGTTGTTCGCGGAGGCAGCGAGGACGACCGTCTCGGCGGCGTGCCGAACGTTCGGGGTGCACCGTTCCACCTACTACGCCTGGAAGCGCCAGGTCGACCGGCATGGCCTGGAGATGCTGCGCCCGAGGGAGCGCCGGCGTCCGCAGATGCCAAACGCGCTGCCGAAGATGATCGAGGAGCGGATCGTGTCCTTCTCGATCGCTCACCCTGGCCTCGGCCCCAGGCGCGTCGCCTCGGAGCTCGCGAGGGAGAAGTGGGGCGGGATCATCGTCTCCCCGAACGGTGTGTGGAAGGTTCTCTGTCGCCACGGCCTGAACACCCGCGCCAAGCGCCTCGGCCTCATCGCCGGCTATGCCGCGCCCTACGAGTCACCCAGCAACCCAGAGCCAGAGTGCCACATCGACGTCGAGCGGCCCGGTGAGCTGGTCGGGATCGACTGCTTCTACGTCGGACGCCTGAAGGGCACTGAGGGCGCGATCTGGCAGCTCACCGCGATCGACATCGCCTCCTCATATGCGTGGGCGGAGCTCGTGATCTGCAAGCAAGGCAACCCTACCGCCCGGCAGACCAGCGTCCTCGCCAGGCGTCTCGCACGAGAGCTGAAGGCCGCCGGCTGGCAGCTCGAGCGCTTCCTCTCGGACAACGGCAACGAGTTCAAGGGCGACTTCACGAAGACCGTCGACGCGTTGAACGTGCGCCACACCCGCATCCATGCAGGACGACCACAAACCAACGGGCACGTCGAGGCGCTGCACAAGACGATCCTCGACGAGTGCTGGCGCCCAGCGTTCGCTCGCTACCTCTATCCCCGCTACACCGGCCTAAAACGCGAGCTCGACACCTACCTGCACTTCTACAACACCGACCGCGCACACCACGGCAGACTCACACAAGGACGCATCCCCGCAGACATCGTCTACCGTGCCCGAAAGATGGAGGCCAGATGAGCCGCACCTGTCGGCACATCTCGGAGGCTGCCCAGGTTAGGGTGCGTAGACGAGGGGAAGGCTGACCGCAGAGGCGAGCACGCCCTCGACGTTGTGGAGGTATGCGTTCGTGGCCTTGACGCGGCACCTCCTCACCCATCGCGGGCGAGCTATCGATTGCCCATACGCGGGCATCGCGCTCGGCGAAGGCCGGTGAAGGACCTTCTAAGCAGCGACGAGCTGAACGCTTACCAAAACCCCGCGTTGCCGGGCTTTTGCCTGCGCCTGACCTGCAATGAGCGATACTGGGCTCGAAACCGCGCCCCGACCTCAACTCAGGTCAGACAGGGCTTGTTAGCTGCCCTCGGATGCTCTCAGATCAGCTCAGATTGGCTCACTGAAGTACCACGGGAAGTACCACGAAGGCGGCTAGGACTGCTGTCCCCCGAGGATGTCTGGCAGGTTCTCCGCCTTGATCGGCACGGGCGATTCCCTCAGCTTTGTGATTGCATCCGTCAGCCGCCTCGCGACTCGGGGTCCATGCCGCCGAGGATCGCGTTGCCCTCGATAACGAGCCTGTTCACGTCTTCAAGGTCAGCCCTGCTAGCTTGCGCGAGTTCGTTGTGCAGCTGGTTATGCAGACGGACCATCAGCTGGCCATGTCTCAGGACGATCGGCCGCAGCGCGAACGACTCAGGCTGGCTCTTGATGAACGCTGGTGCTGGCGCCTTCCATCCGTTCCACCCTAATAGGTTCGTAGCGCTGAGCCTGGATCCACCGGTGCTGTCTGACTGTGAGCGAAGAATGACCTCCTGAATCGGGTTTGGTAGCGACAGATTGCGGCTGTCGCGGCCCGGGATCAGGAGGTCACTTGGATGGTGCATGATGACGCGGCTGTCGGATTGGATGGCGTCGAGGTCGTTTTTGATGATGAGCGGGTCGTCTCGGACGCTGGGATCGCGCTCGTCGCGACGCTCGCTGGGCGGCTCGGGATCGAGGCGCTCGTGGGACGGTTCGTGACGTTGCGTGGTGATCGGCCGGGGCGGCGAACGCGGGCCGGAAGGTGATGGCGTTGATCTACGCGACGCTGCTCGGCGCCGACTGCATCGATGATTGCGATGTGTTGCGTGCGGGCCGCGCGCGCCGGCTGTTGGGGGGTTGGCTGCCGGCGCCTTCGACGCCGGGGACGTTTTTGCGGGCGTTTACCTTCGGGCATGTCCGCCAGCTCGACCGGCTATTGGCCGAGATACTCACGCGTGCGTGGCGGGCTGGCGCTGGCCCAGGCGCGCAGCGGCTCGTGGTCGACATCGACAGTTTCATCGGCGAGGTCCACGGCTATGAGAAGCAAGGCGCCGGGTTCGGATACACCAAAAGCGGGGGTATCACCCGTTAATGGCCAGCCGGGCTGGGACCGGTGAGGTGCTGCACATCCGCCTGCGCAAGGGCAAAGCGAACTCAAGCCGCGGCGTGCTGCGCTTCGCCGAGGAGCTGATCGCAAGGGTCGCTCGCGCGGGCGCCGGCGGCGAGAAGCTTTTGCGCGCCGACTCGGCGTTCTGGAACAAGACCCTGATGAAACGACTCGAGCAGGCCGGATGGCTCTACTCGATCAGCATTAGTCTGCGGAAGGGCGTGGCCGAACAAATCGCGAGCATCCCCGAGGCTGACTGGACGGCGCTCGCCGACTACCCCGCCGACGGCGAGGCGCAGATCGCCGAAACGGCCTATGGCGAGAGGCGGATGATCGTCAGGCGCACCCGGCTCGTTGGGCCACAAGCCGAGCTGTGGCCCGACTGGCGCCACTTCCCGTTCCTCACCAACCGCAGCGAGGACATCATCCTCGTCGAGGCCGAGCACCGCCAGCACGCCGTCGTCGAGCTCACGATCCGCGACCTCAAAGACCAAGCGCTCGCGCACTTCCCCTCCGGACAGTTCAACGCCAACAGCGCCTGGACTGTGATCGCCGCCATTGCGCACAACCTCACCCGCTGGACCACGGTGATCGGCCTGCCCAGCCACACCATCCGCGCCGCCCGCACACTCCGCCGCCGGCTGCTCCAAATCCCCGGCCGCCTGACCCGCACCGCCCGCCAGTGGACGCTTCATCTTCCCGCTCGCCGGCGCCGTGGCAGGCCGACTTCATCGATGCGCTTACCCGCATCAGGGCGCTTCCCGCGCCCACCTGAACAAGACCCCACGCCACGCCGACGATACGAACACCGCGCCGCGCCCAGTCGTCACCGCTGCGCGAAAACGCGCCCAATAGCGCTAAAAGCGCAACGCGACCCGTCACATCAGCAGACGCGAAGCCAGACATCCACCGCAGGGACGCCCGACTCCACTCGAACCCGCCGAAATCAACGCCCGCCATCAGCCGATCGGTCGCGGTAGGGACGGCCGTTGCTGGCCGCCCCCCGCGCAGATCCCAGCGTGCGGGACTACCGCACTGGGCTCTTGCCTTGGGTGCTGGCGGCGAATCGCTGCTCGGGCCAGGGGTGCAGGATCCGCGGTTGAGGTAGCCATCGGTCAGCGAGGCGCCCCATCCGTGTCCAGGTCAACGTGCTGCGCTGGCTGCGACGCCGAAGCGATTTGAGCCAGTGCCGGATGATCCCTTCGCGGAAGGCGCTGAGCGCCTCGATGTTGTCGGGCACCGCGTAGTAGTTGTAGTGCCCTTGCAGGACGCGGGCGAGCCAGCGACCCTGCTCCGGGATGGGCTGGTGCATACGCCTCGCCATCTCGTTCTTGATGGCGAGCAGCTTGGCGCGCACCCGCTTTGAGTCGGTGGTCCGCTTGAGCTTGAACCGTCCCGACTTCCGCGTCTTCCCGCAAATATGCGTGAAGCCGAGAAACCGGAACGTCTCAGGCTTGCCGAGCCCACGCGCTGCGCGATCCCGGACGGCGTGCCGCCCGAACTCGATCAGCCGCGTCTTCTCGGCATTCAGCTCCAAATCGAACATCGCGAGCCTGTCGCGAAGCTCAGACCAGAACCGCTCGGCGTCCTGTCGATCCTCAAACCCCACCACGAAGTCATCCGCCCAGCGCACGATGATCATCTCGCCATGCGCGTGTCGGGTCCTCCACTGGTGGGCCCAGAGATCAAGGACGTAGTGCGCGTAGACGTTCGCGAGCAACGGAGAAACCGATGCCCCTTGTGGAACGCCCTGCTCGAACGCCGTCCAGGACCCCTTCTCGATGACCCCCGCGGCCAGCCACTTCTGGATCAGCCGCAGGACCCTCCTGTCCGCGATCCGGTGCTCTAAGAACTTGACCAGCCATTGATGGTCGAGGCTGGAGAAGTAATCGCTGAAATCAGCGTCGAGCACCCAGTTCACCTTCTTGCCCACGATCCCGGCGGCGAGCGCATCCAACGCGTGATGCGGGCTGCGCCCCGGCCGAAACCCATAGGAGAAGCCGAGAAAGTCCGTCTCATAGATGGCGTTCAGCACCTCGACCAGCGCCCGCTGAAGGATCTTGTCCTCCAGCACAGCGACGCCGAGCGGCCGCAACCGCCCGTCGGGCTTCGGTATGTACACCCTCCGCGACGGCCTCGCCCGTACGCGCCCCTGTGAACCCGAGCATGGAGATCCCGAAGGTTGTCCTCCAGGTCCAGCCCGTAATCCGCCCACGTGACCCCGTCCACCCCCGGCGCGGCCTTGGGCTCAAGCGCCCGATAAGCCGCCCGCAGGCGATCGACATCGACGTGGTGCAGGAGCGCGGTGAACCGCGCTTCCCTATCCGTTGCTGCCACTCGGCGCACACGGCCAAGCCCACTGAGCGCGCCCTGCCCGGCACCGAGTCCGGGGCGCGTTTCGCTGGTCGTGTTCCCCTTGGCTGGCCGCCTTCCCTCCACCGCCTCCGCCGCCCCGCCTTGGGCGTTGTTCGGCGGCTTCCCAGGTACTACGCGACCATCCGACTTCTCACGATCGTCCATCACGGGATTACGGCCTCGGCCTTCCCCGCACGACCCGCCCCTCCATCACGACAGGCGGGTGACCGTGAGATCTCCCGGTTCTCAGCATGAAGAGATCACGCGCATGCACGGGTTCTCCGACCCCGCGGGGTCCGCTGACGGCTCGCGAAAACGCCGCCACCGATATTGCCTTCCGCTGATCCACAGCACGTCGGCACCCCAGGAATGCCTATTTCGAGGCTGCATAACCGGCCTGCGCGCACCCCGTAGCCAACGCTTCGCTGCGCCCTCACGGGTCGCCAACGCATGGACAGGGCCATCGCGATTCGCTAGATCTTCGATGTAGGACTCTTCCATTCCCTTCTTCCATGCCGGTTGTCCGGCGCTTTCGTGGATCCAGGCTCAGTGGTCTCGGTCATTGGTCCGCGGCGACGTGCTCTACCTCAACGTCGGCGAGCCGCGTCCAGCGGCCCGCGGCCTGGAGACGCCAGACGGCCACGCGATCCACTACGACGAGTCGGGGGCCGTAATCGGCATCACGCTCCTCAACGTCCGGCGTACGCTTGAACGAGACGGGCAGCTCACGCTGAGTCTCCCGGCCGCCGACGAGCTGCAGCCGATACTCGCCGCAGCCTGACCACTCCCTTTGCGTGTTCTACTCGCACACGGAGGCCCCGATTCTCGAGGCGCGCGACGGCCCTGGGAATCGGTGCTGTTACGGCGCCCCGAACCTCGACGCGTACACTCCTCTGCCCCCGCCTTTCTGCTCGAACGCGCTCCAGACGATCACGCCTGTCCCTCGCGGTCAATACCGGCGGCGGGGGTCTCGCTGCTGATCTCTTCGCCGGTTACGACAGCCCGCGCACGAACGCGCCGATCACCATCGCCCTCAACGGCTCGGTGCGCAGCAGCTTCCTGCTGCACCGGAACAGCTTCGAGACAACAAACGGCTCGGCGGTCTCCCTGACCTGCGGCATATCGATCTGGAACCGTCCCTCGCCCGTCTGCACCCGGCGCGGGCGAAAGCCGTTTCGAAACCCCGACCCATACGGCATAGGCTCCTTCAATCGTCTCGCCGGACATGAGGGAACCTACGCCATCACCTCGACGGCACCGGCGGCGATCTACAGCACTTCTGGGACGCCACCGCACGTCGGATCACGCACGCTCTCACCTTCGGCCAATCAGACTCGGGCCGGCCAGCGTGGTCGAAGGACTTTCAGATGTCTGCGAAAATATGCCAGGAACGTCTGCGTAAGCTAGGCTTCGACGAGGCCATTTCGGATCGCGTAGCGCGTGAGTTCGACGCGGTCGCGCATGCCGAGCTTCTGGAGGATGTTCGCGCGGTGGCGGTCAACGGTCTTTTCGCTGATCACCAGCGCCTCTGCGATTTGCCGGTTGGTGTAGCTCTCTGCGACCAGCTTGATGACTTCGGTCTCCCTCGGGGTGAGCAGGTCACGGAGCATCTCGCCGTCGCGCGCGCGCAGCAGGTAGTCGTTGATCAGCGCGGTGACCGCGCCGGGATATAGAAACGGCTCGCCCCGGATCGTGGCGCGGCAAGCCTCGACCAGGTCGCGATCGGCAGCGCGCTTGACGACATATCCCGACGCTCCGGCTCTGAGCGCCTCATACAGGTACTGCTCGCTCTCGTGCATCGAGAGGATCAGAATGTGCAATCCCGGGCGGCGTTGGTGAAGCTCTCTGGTGGCCTGTAGTCCGGTCATGCGGGGCATCGAGATGTCGAGTATCGCCAGGTCGATGTCGGTGTCCAGTGCGAGCTTGACGGCCTCGGCGCCGTCGCTGGCTTCCGCGCGCACTTCCAGATCGGGCTGGCCTTCAAGGATCAGGCGCAGTCCTCGCCGCACCAGCGCGTGGTCATCGGCGAGCAGGATCCTCGTCTTCAGACGTGACACGATGAACCATTGAGCGGTAGCTCGAGACGCAGCTCGGTTCCGGGCCCATCGGCTGGCGCTTCGACCCTGAGCTCGGCACCGACGAGGCTGGCTCGCTCCTGCATGCCGCGCATCCCGTTTCCATTGGCCGCATTTCTGCTCGGCAGGCCGCGACCGTGGTCCCGGACCCTAAGCACCAGCCGGTCAGCGTGGGTCTGGACCGTCAGCTGTGCCGCGTTCGACCCCGCGTGACGCGCCACGTTCGTGAGCGCCTCCTGAGCGATCCTATATACAACAAGCTCCGCTTCGCCGTTGAGTTGCGGCATCGGCGTCTGGATCCGACGGTCAACGCGCAGGCCCGTACGCCGTCCGAATCCATCGCTGAGCGTAGCCAGTGCGCTGGCGAGCCCGAGATCCTTGAGCGCCTCGGGTCGAAGGTCGGTCGCGATGCGCCTGACGTCCTCGAGGCTGGCGCGGGCGGCGTCCTGTGCTTCATTTAGTTCGTCGCTCAACTCGGCTGGCAAGCGGTTCTGTAGCCGGCTCAACTGGAGCAGCACCGCGGTCAGCGTCTGTCCGACTTCGTCGTGCAGTTCCTGGGCAATGCGCAGCCGTTCGGACTCGTGGGCGTCGACGATGCGACGGGCGGCCTCGCGCCGCTCCAGCTCCAGCCGCTCGAGCATCTCGTTGAACGTCACTGCCAGCTCGCCTGCCTCCGACGTCGCTCGCGCGTTGGGGATTCCCTGTTCGGGCTTGCCGAGGTCAACCCGGCGAGTCAGCGCTGTGAGGGCTTGCAGCGGCTCGAGGAAGCGGTGAACAACGATCACGTTGACCAGCGTCACGGCGGCGAGCGTGACCACGAGGATGGCCGCCTCATCCAGCTCAGGCGAGGAGAACTTCCGCGGCGCTAGAACCAGAGCCGTCAGCAGGCATGCCGCGACGAGCAGCACGGCGTTGGTCACGACAAGCCGCTGGCGCAGAGACCGGTAGGGCTTACGCCGCGGCTTGTTGCGGGGGCGGTCCTCGCCGGAGGAGCTCATGACACATTCTTGCGCAGGCCCACGGCCGGCCCTGCGAGCGTCCCGGGCGTTCCGGCTTGGCCTCGGGCGGACAATGGTCTCGAGAGCTCCTGCGCGTCAACAACGGCCCAGGCCATGCGCTCGATTAGCTGGTGCGATGCGTGCTCGTCGGCGAGATGAATGGGCTGTACCTCCTCGTCCATCAGCACGGGCGCGTCGATGTTCGTCCGGCGGAGCGTGTCGGCTATCACGATTATTCTTGGCATGGTCGGCTCCTTTGCTTTGCGGTCAGATCTCGGTCAACGTCAACCCGCGGTCGACGGGACCCGCACCGGTATCACTCGCTCCAGGTCGGGGCGGGCTCGAGGCGCAGCCCAGTCCAACACCTCGCCGGGCAGCACCTCGAGCTTTCTCAGCATCAGGCCCTCGCGAGATGACAGCTCGCGCGCGGACATACCTAGGGTCCGTGCGATCTCCTTGCGCGGTATTCCGGCCATCAGCATCCCGAAGATCGGCTGCTCGGTCTCGTCCAGCCTGCGCCTGAGCATGTCGGCGATCGGCTGGGCCGGCTTCGGCAAGACACGCCTGCCCCGGTTGACCGCCCTCACTGCCTCGCAGAGCTCCGAGCCTAGCCCTCCCTTGTTGAGCACCCCATCCGCGCCGGCGACGGTGCAGCACGCCGCGAGATGGTCGTCGGCGAACGCCGAGTAGATGATCACGCGAGGTGGCTCTTGCATCTGCTTGAGCCGCCGGCAAAGCCAGAGGCCATCGCGCCCGCCGAGGTGGTAGTCGACCACCGCCACGGCCACGCTCATCAGCTCTGCCTGGGCTACGGCGCTCTCAGCGTCGATACACACGACCTCCACGCTGAAGTCGGGCTGTCCCTCGAGCAGTTGCGCCAGCCCCAGCCGCACGGCCGGATGATCGTCCACGACCATCAGACGGATCTGACGGCGCTGAGACTCGGCAGCGACGTCGGCGTCCAGATTGTCGTATTCAAGCGTTTGCGATACAGCTAGCATGGTTCCTCCTTGATCGTGGTTCATGCATAACAGGCTCGCATGGACTTACCACTTTACGAATGGGGTGAGCACTCCATTTGTCTGGGGGTGCGCCACTCATTCGTCCGGGAAGCCGGCGCAGCCGTTTACCCGGTCTCATTCCGTGTTCTTTATCGGTCATTGCACGACCGGTTACCAACAACTTGTCCCATCTTTAGCTTCCCTTTCACATCTCGTTAGTCCTCGTGCAGCAACCTCGGGCACCATGGCCCTGCGCCAGAGAAACAGAGGTAAAATCATGAAACGTCGATTCGCGCGACGGCCCCACCCGCGACAAGCCCAACCGTCCCCCCCGACGCGCAAAGCCCATCCCCTGCTGAATCCGTTCCCGCTTACGGCGATGACGATCGGAACCCTGCTGGTCGTGTTTGCGCTGACGATGACCTGGCTCAATGCTGGCGAGGACTCGAGTTCGCCTCCGAGCAGCACCGCCTCGCCTATTGCGATGAGCTCTGCGCACACGCCGTGACGAGGCTCCCCTCAGCTGCTGACCGCAGCTTCCGCTGACTGCGGCTTCGCGCGCACCCCCGAAGTCCGGTCTGCACGCCGCGACATCCGGGTCGGCATACTCGGTCTCGCAGCCGAACCTTGCATTGCACTCAGGCGCTGTAAGCAGGCGTGTCCCGCACCATGAACTCACGGCGCGGGGGTCAGGAAGTAGATCCGCGCCGGCGGAGCCGGTTCCCACGAGAACACAGCCCATGAACGTCCGGCGTATCGCACCGTCCCATGCTCAGGTATGCGGGCCGGCCCGGTGCCGCCGGCGATTCGCGTCGAGCCCGAGCGCACGTAGGCCAAGCCGCCCGTTGTGCCGCGCAAGACGCGCACGAGGGCATCATAGTGCGCCGACACCTGGGTGAAGCGGGCCGCTATGTGCGTCGCGATGGCGCCCCACGCTGCGAGTCGCACGGACGCGCAGCTCGCAGCCGAGAAATCGGGAGGGGGAGTGGGAATGAGCAACGCGATTTGAAGGGTGCCGCTGGGGAACGCGCGGGCGCTCAAGAGCTGGACCTGATAGGCCGCGCCGCCCACGCTGACGGACGAATGAGTGCTCCCCAGGGACGGTGCGGGCTCGAGCGTTCCCATCAGGAACGAGCCTTTGCGGTAGAGGTCGATGGGAACGCCAATGAACCGGCTGACGAGCTTCACATAGCCAAGGTCATCCTGCACAGACATGAGGTATCGCCCGATCGCCCTGCCCTTCCATCGCAACGTCCCCGAGACGGGCGCAATGATGTCTGGTCCGCCCACATCAGCCACGACGCGAGCGGATTTCACAACCCGTAGCCGCACGATGTGCCAAAGAGGGGTGTATACGATGCTGTGCACCGCAGCGTAGACAGCGGCCTGATCGTTACTCGCCAACGCGCTCAGAAGCGCCCGCGAGCCCGTGATGCGCGCGATGTCAGCGCTCACCTCGCCACTGTTCAGCTCGCCCGCGTATATGTGCCCGGCCACGGCGGCATCCACGCCCGCGATGATGGTCGCGCTCGTGGTCCCGCACGGAGGAGATCCAACACCTGCCCTTTGTTCAGCGCTCGATGCCGGGCTTGACAAAGCTGCACCAGGGCTCAGCCTCTTGCCGGAGGTTAGGTGCGGGTGCGCTTGGCGGACAGCGTCGGGATCGGCGTCGAGCGCGGCGCCAACAGCCGCACCGGAGATCGCCACAGTAGCGAAGACCACCACGAACAGCCAGATCCTCCGCCGCTTGCCTGACTCCGACATCGAGCCATCTTCGACGAAGACCTTAAGCCCCGCATCAGCGCGCCGTGAGAGCTGTCACATCTAGCACGCGCCGGTGCACCCGTGCCGAACTGAGGGTCTACACGAAGGCTCCGTCATGTCCCTGCGAGGCATGAAGCCGCACGAGATCATTCTCACAATCACGCGTCCACGACGAGCCAGCCACGCGTGATCGACGTCAGTCCTTCGCCTGCTTTGCCCAGTACGCCTCGGCCTCGCCCTCCATGCGCTCGAGCCGCGTGTAGTAGTCGGGGAACTCGTTCAGGTGGGCGAGCGCGATCTTGGCCGTCGTATGCGGGTCGTCATCAGTGACATTTGTGCGCTCATCGTGCAGACCGTGCTCGAGCTCCACATCCATACCGGCGCGAAACTCCTCGGCCGCGAATGGCGAGCTCCCCCAGTCGATCCCGATCTCGCTTCCGATCCGCCGGGCTTCCGCGGTAGTGAAACGCTGCTGCTTGCCCATCGTGTCTCCTTTTCTTCAGGATTGCGCTGATCACAGACTAGACCTGTCACCGCCGATGACTGGCCTCTCAGGTATCCGGACTGCTCAGCTCAAGGGTTGCGCGCCTGGGCGATTCCTCCCTCATGCTCGAGCGGACGAACGCTCACCTTGAGGAAGCCTGCATCCAACAGCGCCCCCTCCCACCACGCGACGCTGGATGGATGCTCCCAGCGGCCCGCGGTGATCCGCAGCGCGTTGTTCAGCAGCCGCAGCAGGCCGGCCCATCCGCCCCGCAGCATACGTTTCACGATTTGTGTGATCACGGTGCGGTCACGCCGATCGGCGACGTTCAGCCCGAACATCATGTCGGCGAACACCAGACGTCCATCTGAACGCAACACGCGCCGGATCTCGCGCAACGCGAGCCGCTTTTCGACATCGTCGAGGTGGTGGAAGCAGTAGTTCGAGACGACGACGTCGACCGAGCCTCCGGCAATCGGCAGCGCGATTGCGCCGGCACGTATCGTCTGCACGTTGGCGAGATCGAGTCGAGCGAGCTCTTCATCCAGGAACAAGCACATCGCGGCGGATGCATCGAGCGCGAGCACATGGGCGACACGCGGTGCGGCCGCGAGCGCGAGCAGGCCAGTGCCGGCACCAATATCCAGGACCCTGTCGCCCGCTGAGAGCTGCGCGAGCTCGAGAATGTGATCGCGCAGCGCGATGAAGCCGGGGGTGCACGCTATCACCTGCACGTCGCGGACATGCCGGTCCCAGTTCTTCGCGCGGGTGTGCGCCCGGTTGTGCGTCGCTGGCGCGGCCGCGTGCGCACCGTTCGGCGACGGCGGGCAGCGGCCGGCCGTCATGAGCGGGTCCGTGGCACCGTCGGGCGCTCCGGCGTCAGGCCGCCGTATCGGGTCACTCGACGCGCGAATGCTGTTATATCTATCACTGATTGGGCCGATCGGCGTGTGCGATAGGGTGAGAGTTCTCCTAATCGACCAGGTGATCGGATGGGTTTTTGCTGCGGGGATGCGCGCTAGAGAAAAAGGTGAGAGCTCTCTCACCATCCGGCTGTCGCGAGGACCCTCCCAAACCATCGACTGCCGCGACATCGTATGCTGCCAACGCAGCGCTCTTTCCTCATGGCCCACGTGCGAGACGCCCACGAGCCACCGTCACGTATGAGCCGGGGAGCCGCATCGCGAGACATCGTGCGCAGGCGCGGCGTCGTGCGACGGCGACGCGCGCTGGCGATCGCAGCGGTCGCGCTGGCTCTCTGGCTGGTCGCCTCCGCGGTCCTGCTCGGGGGCGGAGGCGGAACAGATGGCCGCCACGGGAGCACGCTATCCAGCGCCCGGCGATCTCCTGCGCCGAGCACCGAGCAGCCGTCGAGATTCGCGGTCGGCCTGCGCGTGCTGCGGCTGGTCGACACCAGTCGCACAATTGAGCTCCCGGACGGCGCAAGCGAGCCGCGGATCCTGGTTACCGAGGTGTTCTATCCGGCACGGGGCGTCGCGGGCGAGGCCGGCGCCCCCCCCACGCTGAATGCCACGGCTGCGCAACGTGACGGGCCATTTCCCCTCGTGATCTTCGGGCACGGCTTTGACGTGACCCCCGAGCTCTACGCGGCTCTGCTGCAGGCCTGGGCACGGGCGGGCTATGTGGTGGCGGCGCCGGTTTTTCCGCTAGAGAACGCCGACGCTCCCGGTGGGCCCGACGAGTCGGATCTCGTCAACGAGCCTGCCGACATGCGGTTCGTGATCTCGCAGATGCTCGCGCTCAGCAATCGAGGCTCAGGGCCGCTGGCGAGGCTGATCGACCCCGCACTCGTTGCGGTCAGCGGACAGTCGGACGGCGGCGATGCGGCGCTTGCGGTCGCCTACGACAGGGCCTATCGCGACTTGCGCGTCAGTGCCGCGATCGTCCTCTCGGGCGCTGAGATTCCCACGCTTCCCAGCTTTACCTTCCCGGGCGGGGGGCCGCCGCTGCTGGCCACCCAGGGGACCGCCGACACGGTCAACCCGCCGAGCGCGACCGACGCGTTCTTCGCGGCCGCCACGCCACCGAAGTATCTGCTTAGCCTGGTCGGGGCTGCACATCTCCCTCCCTACTCGACCGAGCAGCCCCAGCTGGCAATCGTCGAGCGGGTGACGATCGCGTTTCTCGACACCTACCTCAAGCACATGGCGAGCGCATCGCGCCGCCTGGTGTCGCTAGGCGACGTGCCCCGGACGGCGACGATGCTCGCCGATCCGTAGATCAGCTCAATCGGATCCTCGCGATCGCCGGTCGTGGCGCTAATCCAACCTGTCACATCTATGGCATCCGTTGCGCTCAGGATCCGCCCGAGACCACTGGTGCTTCGGGCGCAGGCTGGGATTCGCGCTGTTCACCGTTGGCCGATCCTGCTTCATTTTCCTCACCGGCCTGCGGTTCCTGTTCGGGTGCGCTGAGCGAGCGCGACGAGCTTTCACTGGAGCTGTCGGCCGACGCCGAACCTTCACCTGCGCTCCGTACCCCCGCGCTCCCGGACGCAGAAGTCTTTATCGTCTTGCCCGGAAACGCGTTGGCCGCCAGGCCCGCGAGCAGCCCGGTGAGGGCAACGCTCGCCGCGAGGATCCAGCGCTTGGCCAGAACCAGTCTGCGCAGCCCCATTTCTCTCATCTCGTGCGGATCGGGGGACATCATATGAGCCCATTCTCGCGTGCACCGCGAAAGCCCGTCTAAGCATCGGATGAGACAGCTCTAACGATTGGCGAGAATCGTGAAGAAGTCGCGCGTGTACGGCACGAGGAAGCGCCCGTCTATACCGAACTGTCCGGGGACGACGGGTGTCGCTTTCGGTCCGCTGCCGCCGTGAACGTAGAGGTAGCCGGCGACCCAGTCGGGGTTGATATCGAGCTCGACCGCCCGTTGCACGCCGACGCCGATCAATGCCGTGGCGATCGTGGCCGGGGTGAGGCTCTCGCCCGCCGCCCACACCAGCCGGCCTTCACTGTCGATGCCGACGGCCGAGCGCGCGGTTTCGGTGACGCCGCCCACCGTGGCGCCCCAGCAGGATTCGATGCAGTCCCCGACCGTCGAGGCGGCCACCCCATGATCGACCAACAGCTGCAGGTTCTGGAGCACCGAGGCGATCGGCTGACCCGGCGCGGGCATGCCGCTCCCCCAGGCGCCGATCTGGGTGGTCCCGTCGCGATAGGTTACGACCGATCCCCGGCCGCGCCGCAAGGGGACCGCGACGCGGCCTTCGGACATGTATCCGACGTCCCCTGTTTCGAACTTGAACCCCCCGTTGAAGGCCGCGATCACACGATGGATCTCGTTCGCGCCGATGCGGTCGCCGTAGGCCCATGTGCCGTTGGGCTCACCCAGCCCCGCGTGCAGGGCGAGCCGCATGAGCCGCTGATCGAAGCGCAGCAACGTCACGCCCGCACGCTGCGTCTCCCATGCCGCCACCTGCCCCCCGACCGTCGCCACAGGCTGCCAGCCCGCTCCCGGCTGCGCGACAGGCGTCACGACCGGGAATGTTGGTGCCCGCTTGACCGCCGCGAGCGCGGCGCGCGACCGTTCGGCCTGGCCGCCGGCGGGCGCGAGGGTCAGCGTTCCGCGCCGATTCTCAGTGGAGCTTCCGTGGCCGCTCGGCGCGCCGCTCGACCCTTCGCCGCATCCACCGAGCACAGCGAGCGCTGCGACCGTGACAAACGCCCGCAGCACCACCCGCATGATCAGGATCGACCGGCACGCGCAACCGACATGTCAGCCACACGCTCGCTCGAGCGCTCGCTCGGCGGTTCGAAGCGCGGTCGCGGCTCGGCTGAGGCGCCGAGCGCACCGCGGGAAAGCTGCCATCACCCAACGAACTATCCGCGTCGAGCTAACGAGCAGCTAACCGACGAGTGAGAAAGCGCTCATCGCCGGGGTCTAGCAGGTCCCTGAGTAGACCGAGACGCCCGATCCCGGCGCCGGTTCGTCAACTGCTCCGACGTCTGAAGACCGAAGCACCGCACCAAGATGAACGACGTACCACACGCCTCGCCAGGAGATCGTCGAGGCGATTCCGAACGATCGGAGCGCTCCGTTCTCGCTGTAGAGGACACGGGCGTTTGGCATCTCGTAATAGCCGATGCGGTTGTAACAGACCCCGGGTTCGATCCAGTGCCCATAGCTCGAGTCGACCTCGACGCGCACCAGCCGCGCCCGCTGCGGGTCACGCCCGAGCAGCGCGTGCGCGGCGGCGATGTCGAGCGAGTAGTCATGGACGAGGCGATCGGTCCAGTCGGCCCCGGCGCCCGCGATCGCCTTCAGCTGCAAATAGGCCTGCTTGGGAAAGAACGCCGGCAGCGCCTGCTCGACCGAGTCGTGCACGATCCCGGCCCACAGCGAGCCCATCAGCGACTTGAACCGTGGGCTGTCAGCGGAAGGGAACGCATGCGTCTGCGGCAGCGATCTCGGCGAGGGCGCCGAACGCGCGACCTGCCGGGTTGCGACTTGGCGCCTGGGCCCGGTTGGGCCCGCCCGCGCGGCCTGCCGGGTCGCGGCTTGGCGCCTGGGCCCCGTGGGGCTCGCCCGCGCGACCCGGATGGGTGTCGCGGCCGGTCGCGTCGTCTTGGACGCGAGGCCGGCGCGACCGGAAGAGGACCACGCGCCGCTCAACACGCTCGCCGCCAACGCAATCGCTGTGATCAGCGCGAGTGCGGCGGCCTGACGGCGCCGGCGCATGGCCTTGCGCCGCTTGAGCCGGCGCCGCGCGCGCCGGTGCTCAGCTGAGCGCCCGCCCCGAGCGCTCGCGGTCGCTCGCAGACCCGGGAAACTCCCGTGCGTCGAGTCCTGCCGACTCATGGCGCGCGCATGTTGGCGGCGAAGCGTTGCGCGAGCGAGTACGGTGGCGCGAGGTCCACACCGTCGGGGTTGCTCAGAAAGCCTTCCCGCGAGCCGGCAACGTGGGTGTGGCCGTACTGCCAGACGACCTTGTTCGTGCGCGGGTCGACGACGATCACGCGGTCGTTCTTGTCGTCGTTGGCGAGGATGTCGCCGTTCGGCAGCGGCAGCGCCAGAGAAGGCTGGTCGAGCGCTTCGAACCCGGTGGGCTCGTAGCGCCAGCGCAGCTGGCCATCGGTCGTGAACGTCTCGAGCGCGCCGGGGTCGGTGTAGTCGGCCGATAGGAACAGTCCGGGGGCGACCTCGTTGGTGTCCGACGGGTAGGTGAAGCCCGGCGGATGTGTGGCCGCCACCGCACGTCCGTGCGGGGTGACGATATCCAGCCAGTCGCCGTTGATCTCCGTGATCGCAGTGTCGCCGTTAGACATCGGAAATGCCCCATTCGGGCTGCCGTAGGCGACGCCGGCTTGGTGTTCGCAGTCGCCGGTCACCCCCAATTGACGTAGGGGCGCATGCGCGGGTGGACGGATGACCAGCACGCGACAGTTCTTGATGTCCGCGGTGATCAGTTCCCCGGAGGGCTCGAGCATCGCATCGTCGGGGTTGTGGACGTAGTCCGGTTCTGAGCCTGGCTCTCCAGGATGGCCATAGCGGTAGCCGATGCGATCCGTAGCCAGATCGACGATGCTGATCGTGAAATCGTCCTCCTGGGTCGCCACGATCGCGCGCCCGGCGGGAGCAAAGAAGGCGTCGTCGGGCAGCATGAACGTCTGCCGCGGAGCAAGGTCGCCCGGCTCAGGGAAGCGCCACAGCACACGCCCCTGCGGACTGACCTCCAGCAGGCGGTTGTTGTCGCGGTCGGCGATCAGGACCGGGCCGGGAAGCGCGCTCGGGTTCGACCCCGGTCGCAGATTCCGGCTCGGGCCGCCCACGTGCCCCCGAGGGTCGGGCGCCCCGTGCCTCTTGCGGTACGCCCCCGCCGCCCGATTTGCGTGCCCGGCCCCGGCGATGGCGATCAAGATGACGAGCACGAGCGGTACAGCCAGCGCCAGCGCCCGGCGGCGCATGATCCTCCGACTATGCGCAGCGCTGCGGCGGGAGGGCATTGCGCCCAGCATCTTGCCAGCGTCCGAACAAGGCCCGCGCCGCCAGTGAGAGGACCCTCATCGGACTTGGCCACTCTGCGCACCGGGCGGCCGATGCCATTGGTGACAGACACGCTGGTCGGTGAAGGGGAAATCCCGCCGCCTGGTGCGGGGCGCCGACAGCGCTAACGCTCGGCTCCACGGCGCCGATGACCTTTGTGGCGGGCCAGGGGGCGGCTCACATCCACCTGGGGACGGGAGCGACGCCGGCCATCATGGACCGGCGGGCGCCAGCTGGAGCACTGAGGCGACCGGTTGGTCGCTGGCGCCCAGTCCACCCGCAAGCCACACCGCATCACCGAGTGCGATCGCTGTCGCGTCGGAGAGCGGCGCCGGCAGCTGCCCGACATTAACAGACCGGCCGGTATACGGATCGATCGCGACGATCGCCGCCGTCTGCGTGCCCGCCGCCGTGCCTCGGCCTCCAAGCACATAGACGTAGGAGCCGAGGGCGGCCGCCGCGGCGTGCGTGACTGGATCGGGCAGCTGGCCGAGCTCACGCACGCGGCGGGTCGCCGGATCGAAGCTCAGAATCGCCGCGCTCGCGGCTTCTTCGCGCGAGCCGCCGGCGATCACCAGCCGGCCGGCACTCGCGGCGACCGCGGCGTAGCGCAGGCCGTAGGGCAAACGCGCCACGACCCCTGCAGCCTCGCCAGGACGCCACGCCACGATCGTGTCGAGCGCCTGACGCCCGTCATAACCCCCGACGACATACGCCGTGCCCGCGATCGCGGCGACCCCCGCGTCGGAGGTCGCCGCCGGCAGGCTCCCGGCCGCCGCCACGGCACCAGTCTCAGGGTCATACGACAGGATGTGACTGTAGGAAGCGAACTGTCCCCCGCCGAACACATAGACGCGAGCGCCCAACGGCACTGCCTGGGCGTCGTGCTGCGCCTCGGGAAGCGGCGCCCCGGCGGTCACGCCCTGGCGATCGACCACGCTCACGGTCGCGATCGAAGTGTCTGTCGCGTCGAGCCCACCCAGCAGCACGACCCGTTCTGAGCCCAGCGACGAGGCCGCGGCATCCTGCAGCGGGGCAGGCAACTGGAACCGTAGGCGCGTGATGTCGAAGTGCGCAGGTGGGGCGAGCCGCGCTGGGCGCGACCCGCTCTTGATCTTCGCGCCCGCTGAGCGTCGGTCGGTGCCCTGGCCGAGCCAGCCGATCGACAGCAGCAGCGCCAGGCTGATTACGAGCAGCGAGACGGCCGTCAGTCGCCGACGGCGCACAGCGCGCCGGCGGGCGGCGGCAGACGCGCGCCGATCCGGGCTTGCGAACGGACTATCGGGAGCTCGCCGCTCGCTGGCCATCGCCGAGAAGCCTCGCCGCCCGCGCGAGTACAGGGCACTTGGCCGCTCGCTCGGGGGTGGTGGTCGGGTCGTGCTGATAGCCCCATAGCGAGCGTAGCATCTGCTCCCGCGAGACCGTTTGCATCTCACCAGGCGGACGGCTGGGACATGGAGCCAGCATCTTGCCAGCCCCACGAAGCGGCCCGCGCGGTTTACATGAACTTTCTCATCGGCCCGTAAGCCGTCGAAGGTCGGCGCGCGGATTCCTTGGCAGGAGCCAGCGCAATCCACACCGCCGGGCCCGCTCGGCCGCCAACCGCGAGAGCGCTTCGTGCGCTACAACGGGGCGGTCGTTCTTACCAGAGCCAGACGGTCTGCCGCCGCCCTGCGTGAACAGCTATCGATCGTGGATGAGAATCCGATCCACGAGACGTTCCCCCCGTGCGGAGTGCCCCAGGGTAAGAAAGGCACGATCAAGCCAATCAAGACTGGCACCTTCTCCACGAGCGAAGTCGAATTCCGCTAGCGGATCCGCCTCGGGACGGCCGTCGCGTCCCAAAAAGAAACCCCGCGCTTGGTGGCTTCTCCGAATGGGCGATACTGGGCTCGAACTCGCCCCCGGGCCTCTGCTCAGGTGATATGAGGCTTGCTGGCTGCTCTCAGGTGCTCTCAGATCAGCTCAGATTCGCTCACTGAAGTACCACGGGAAGTACCAAACAACCTCCTGGCCGAACTCGCGAGACGCACCGCGAGTGGGAAAGACACTGCTGCTGGGTGGGAGGAGTCCTGCGCAGAGGCGCAACGGATGGAGGAGCGGCGACTCGGGACGCGGAACGCGCTCATCCACGGTGGCACACTCGCGTCGTGGACCGTCAACGCGGTCGCAGCGTTCGCTGAACAGATCGCTGCGGAAGCGCTTGCGGCGTGCATTGAAGCGCACCTGCTCGGGCAAGAGGTGATCGACTTCCTCCTCACGCGTGATCGGCGTCTCGCTGACGTTCGAGCGCGGCTAGGAGAGGACGAGCCGCCATCTGACGCTCTCTTCTGGGAGAGCTAGCGCAATGCGGTCGTAGCCGCGTGGCCGTCAAAAGGGCTCCTCCCGCCAGCCCCAACCCACATCAAGCCTCTCGCTTCTCGGGCGTGCCTTTCGCCTCTGCCTGTTTGATGCCGTGCGCGAGAGCCTGACGCGACCGGTCAACGAGGTCCAGCATGGTGGAGAGCACGTAGGCCGTCGAGACGTAGTCGGCGGACACCATGAGCGCGCCGGTGATCGCGACGAGCGTGGAGGCGACGGCGTAGGCAGGAGCGTCAATCGCGACGAGCGACGGCCCGGTCACGAGAGTCGATTCGAGGTGGTCCGCGTCGGGGGGTTCGAGCACCCACGTGGCGGTCGCATGAACGGACGCCGACGCTTGCCGGTAGTCGGGCCGGACGTGGTCGAAGTCGGTGGCTTCCGCGAGCGCGCGGAACCCGTGGTGAGCGGCAGCGGGGAGCGCCAGCGCGGCCCAACCATAGTCGTGCATGAACGCCTCGCCGTGCTGTGCGACGAGCCGCTCCACTTCGCGCTTCGCCTCGTCAAGCTGCTCCTGCCCGGCCTGATCGAGCGGGAGTGTCCGATGATCTGTGTAGGCATGAGCGAAAAGGAGTCTCATGTCTATGAGAATGCAGGGTCATATGGAGTCAGAGCAGGAGCTGGAGTTCCCCGCGGCTGGTGGGGAGCGGAGGGAGCCCGTGGGGCGACCGGAGCGGAGCACCAGCCGCGGCACGCCCGCGGCGCGGGGTCCCCTGTCCGGCGGGCGGACGGGGCGCGAGCGCTCCCGGGAGCTGGTCGGCCAGGCGCTTGAGCGCGCCAGGGCCGGTCTGCCGGTCGGCGATTTGCCCGAGGAGGTTCGTGAGCAGCTGGCCGATGCGATGATCGACGAGCTCTTGGCCGGCAAGAGCGGCGAAGCGGAGATCCTGGGGTCCGGGGGCCTTTTGGGCGATCTGACGCGCCGGCTGGTGGAGCGGGCGTTGGAGAGCGAGCTGAGCGGGCATCTGGGCTACGAGCACGGCCAGGCGCCGCCGGGCGGGACGGGCAACGCGCGCAACGGCGCTCCGGGGAAGACGCTCCTGACCGATCACGGGCCGGTTACGATCGCCGGGCCGCGGGATCGCAACGGCACGTTCGAGCCGCAGATCGTCAAGAAGAACCAGCGGCGCCTGGCCGGCCTGGACGAGAAGATCATCGCGCTCTACGCCGGCGGGATGACCACGCGGGAGATCGAGACCTACATCGCCGATCTCTACGGGCCCGGCGTCGGACGGGATACCGTCAGCCGTGTCACCGCCGCCGTTCTGGAGGACGCCAAGGCTTGGCAGACCAGACCGTTGGAGGCGGTCTATCCGATCCTCTACCTCGACGCGCTCGTGATCAAGATCCGTGACGGGCAAGCCATCAAGAACTTCTCCTGCTACCTGGCGATCGGCGTGAACACCGACGGTGAACGCGACGTTCTCGGGATGTGGTTTCAGCGCTCAGAGGGCGCCAAGTTCTGGCTGCAGGTGCTGACCGAGCTCAAGCAGCGCGGCGTGCAGGACGTCCTGGTCTGCTGCGTCGACGGGCTCACGGGCTTCCCCGACGCGATCGAGGCCGTCTACCCCCAGACCTGGGTGCAGACATGCATCGTTCACTATGCCGAGGTCGGGGTTATGCCGAGGTGGTCGCGAAGGGCCTGCAATCGTGTTGGTTTGGGGGTGTTGATGTCGGCATAATCCGGCCTGGCGGGGGAGGCTGTGCTCTCCATTCTCGAAAGGGAGAGCGCTGATGAAGAATCCGTCAAGGGTGCGGCTGTTTGGGCCGCTGCAGGAGTTCGGGCCGGGGTTCGTGGGCGAGCTTGAGCGTCTGGGGTACTCGCCGATAGGCGCGACGCTGCAGGTGCGGCTGATGGCTCGCGTTAGCAGTTGGATGCAGGCCGAGAGCCTGGTGCTTGGGGGGCTGAGCGACGAGGTTGTCGAGCGGTTCTTGGCGGAGCGCCGCGCGGCTGGTCACCGGGGCTACGTGAGTACGCGTGCGATGGCGCCGCTGCTTGCCTATCTGCGCGAGCTCGGGGTGGTGCCGTCGGCCTCGCCGGCGCAGCCGTCGACGAGAGCCGAGTTGCTGGGCGAGCGCTTCCGTGGTTATCTGACCGTCGAGCGCGGCCTCGCCAAAGGGACTGTCACTGGGTACGTCGATGCCGTCAAGCCGTTCCTGGCCAGTCTCGACGAGGACGGGCTTGATCTCGGGGAGCTGACCGCTGGTCGGGTGACGGCGTTCGTCGTGGCTCGCTGTCCGGGCCAGTCGCGCGGGGCGGCGAAGATGACAGTCACGGCGCTGCGGTCGCTGCTGGGGTTCTTGCACGTCGAGGGGTTGATCGGCGGGTCGCTGATCGGCGCTGTTCCGTCCGCGGCGTCGTGGCGACTGTCGGGGTTGCCGCGCTTCCTTGAGCCTGAGCAGGCTCGGGCGCTGCTGGACTCTTGCGATCCACAGACCGCGACCGGGCGGCGCGACCTGGCGATCCTGACGTTGTTGCTGCGGCTCGGGCTGCGGGCTGGCGAGGTCGCCGGCTTGCGCCTTGAGGACCTCGACTGGCGTGCGGGGGAGCTGGTTGTGGTCGGCAAGGGCCGCCGTTCCGAGCGGCTCCCGTTGCCCGTCGATGTCGGCGAGGCGATCACTGGCTATCTGCGTGACGGCCGGCCAGATAGCGCTTTGGACCGGACGGTTTTCATTCGCGTTAAGGCTCCTCATCAGCGGTTGACCACGGGCGGGATCACCCAAGTGGTCGTTGCTGCCGGACGGCGTGCTGGGCTGGGCCAGATCCATGCACATCGCCTGCGGCATACCGCCGCTACGTCGATGCTCAGGGCCGGGGCGCCGCTGCGGGAGATCGGGCAGGTTCTTCGTCACCGTGAGCAGCTCTCGACCGCGATCTACGCCAAGGTCGACCGGGGCGCGTTGAGTTCACTCGCGCGGCCGTGGCCGGGGGCGGGCTCGTGAGTTCGCTCGAGCAGCACCTAACGGAGTATCTGGCGGTACGGCGCGCGATGGGATACAAGCTCGCGCGTGCGGGGAAGCTGCTGCCCCAGTTCACCGCATGGATGGCTGAGCGCGATCAGCAGGTACTCACCACCGAGTTGGCGCTCCAGTGGGCGACCTGCCCGCCGGCGACCGGCTCGAACTGGCACCGCCATCGGCTGACGGTCGTCCGGGGCTTCGCTGCTCATTTGCACGCGATCGACCCAGCGCACGAGGTGCCACCGGCCGATCTGCTGCCGTGGCGGCCGCGGCGCACGGTCCCTTACCTCTATACCGACGCGGAGATCCTGACGCTGATGGACAGCGCGACGGTGATCCCGACGCCACATCGCGCGGCGACGATGCGCACGCTGATCGGGCTGCTCACCGTCACCGGAATGCGAGTCGGCGAGGCGATCCGTCTGGACCGCAGCGACATCGACCTCGCCAACAGGCTGCTGGTCGTGCGCGACAGCAAGTTCGGCAAGTCACGCGAGGTCGCGCTTCACCCCAGCACGATCGTGGCTCTGCAGACCTATCTCGCTCGCCGCGACCGGCCCGTCCCGCCCGAGCCGAGCACCGCAGTGTTCACCTCGGCCGCCGGCACAAGGTTGAGCTACTGCAACGTCCACCTCGCGTTCAAGCGGATCGTCGCGCACGCCGGACTACGCCCACGGTCTGTCAACTGCCGGCCACGGCCGCATGACCTGCGTCACACCTTCGCCGTCAACACCCTGCTCAATGCCTACCGCACCAGCGAGAACCCGGCGGCCAGACTGCCGCTGCTCTCGACCTATCTCGGGCACGTTCACCCCGGATCGACCTACTGGTATCTGCAGGCCGCGCCGGAGCTGCTCGCGCTCGCAGGCGACCGGCTCGAGCGTCATCTCAAAGGAGCCGTGCGATGAGCACCCTCGCGCCGACACTGCAAGCGTTCTTCACCGACCGGCTGACACGGCAACGCAACGCCAGCCCACACACGATCGCGGCCTACCGCGACACGCTGCGTCTGCTTCTCGCTTTCGCCCAGCAGAGAACGGGCAAGCAGCCCTGCCAACTCGATCTCGATGATCTCGACGCGCCACTGATCGGCGCGTTCCTGGACCATCTCGAGCATGAGCGCCACAACAGCATCCGCACCCGCAACGCGCGCCTCGCCGCGATCCGCTCGCTGTTTCACTACGCGGCGCTCAAGCACCCCGAGCACGCCGAGACGATCAGCCGCGTGCTGGCGATCCCACCCAAGCGCTTCGAGCGGGCGCTGATCACGTTCCTGACCGAGCCAGAGATCGACGCGCTGCTCGCCGCGCCTGATCGCGACACCTGGACCGGCCGCCGCGATCACGCGATGCTGCTGCTGGCAGTCCAGACCGGGCTCAGGGCATCCGAGCTGACCGCGCTGAAGCGCAGCGACATCCACCTCGGCGCCGGCCCGCACGTCAGCTGCCTGGGAAAGGGCCGCAAGCACCGGATCACCCCGCTGACCAAGCAAACCGTCGCGGTCCTGCACACTTGGCTTTCAGAGCGAGCCGGGAACCCGGACGACCCCGCGTTCCCGACCCGCACCGGCCGGGCGCTCAGCCGCGACGCGCTCCAACGACGGATCGCCGAACACACAACC
Organism: uncultured Solirubrobacterales bacterium; assembly: GCA_963713895.1. Lineage (GTDB taxonomy): Bacteria > Actinomycetota > Thermoleophilia > Solirubrobacterales > Solirubrobacteraceae > Palsa-744. The sequence continues at coordinate 1,983,817 of OY970210.1, forward strand.
ACCGCCGCGCTCTCGTGCCCGTCGATGGCGACCAAGACGATCAGCCCGCACGTGCTCAGGCACACAGCCGCGATGCGGCTACTGCACGCCGGGATCGACACCTCTGTGATCGCACTCTGGCTCGGCCACGAGCACATCGAGACGACCCAGGTCTACCTCCATGCCGACATGGCGCTAAAGGAAGCCGCGCTCGCGAGGACCACCCCGCCCGACACGCCACCCGGCCGCTTCCAGCCACCCGACAAGCTCCTCGCCTTCCTCGAGACGCTCTGATTATGCCGACCCCGACCAGCCCGATCCGCGCACCACCACCCACTTCCGCAACCCACCTCGGCATAACCCCGACCTCGGCATAGTGCACGTTATGCAGATGTCCGCATAACGTTCACCAGATCCGCTCGAGCTTGCGGTTCGTGCCCTACAAGGACAAGAAGAAGGTCGCCTCAGACCTCCGCAAGATCTACACCGCCGTTGACCGTGACCACGCCGAGGCAGAGCTCGAAGCGTTCGCCGAGACCTGGGATCAGCGCTACCCGATGATCAGCCCCAGCTGGATCGAGCATTGGGAGCGGATCGTGCCGTTCCTGGCGTTCCCCCCCGACGTCCGCCGTGTCGTCTACACGACGAACACGATCGAGGCGCTCAACCGCCAGATCCGCAAGATCATCAAGACCCGCGGCAGCTTCCCCAACGAGGACTCAGCCCGCAAGCTGCTCTACCTCGCGATCACCAACGCCCAACGCAACTGGCGACACACCTACCACTGGAGCGCGGCGCTCGTCGCCTTCCGAATCCACTTCGGCGACCGCCTACCCGACAGCACAATCTGACAATCACACATATAATTCACCAACACCGCTTACACAGAAAATCTGACGCCCTCGATCGAGCGCGCCCACATCGGCAGCGTCTTTGAGCAGACGCCACCGCTGCACCCACAGGTGATCGACGTACCGGACGGCCGTCTCGTCTCCGTGCTTCCCAATGAAGGTCCCGACCACCGCGATGTCATAGAGCGAACGCCACCGCGACGACGCGCCCGGCCCGTATCCGCCTTCAGCAGCGTGAGCGCCTCTTCAGCGATCCGGCACGCACGGGCCTGCAGATGCGCGAGCACCCAGGGCTGCCCAGAAGCGTCTAAACCGAGGCGGACGGACCGGAGGTTTGCGAAACAGCCTCACACCAGGTGCGAGCTTCTGACCTCGGTCTGGGGCTACAAAGGCGCCGGGCTCCACGCGCATCGTCGACAGCCATGCCTGCCGACTGCGCCACAAGTTCGCGATCGTCGGGCGCGCGGCGCTCACCGAGGATTCTGACCGGGCTGCCGCCAGCCCACCAGCACATCGCACACCACACGCATATGTCTCCGTCGCTCACGCAAACAGGCCCGCACGAGCGCGCGATTTACGCCGTCAAAAATCGATCGTTGCGTCCGCGTCGCGGAGCACCGTGAGACGCTGGTGCTGGCCTTGACCTCCGCTAATGACAAGCCACGCTCCAGCAATACGCGACGCGACCATCTCACCTCTTGATCCCAGGGCTTCAAAGATTCGAGAAGCTCCATCGACCGGCACCATACCCGGCAATGCCGGAGGAGACAAGCCCGGATGTAGCGCGTCTACCAGCACACTCACCATCAACGGCCAGCCGCCATAAAGATATGACGCACTTATACAAGAAAGTAACGGCGAACCGACCCCTCCACTATGAGGGATGACGCGACTAACGACGAATCCTTCGCGGAATACGAGCCCACGGAGCCGACCTGTGTGTACCGCACACGCACCCGACGGCTCACTCTCGCCTGGCGTCCATCTCCTCCCGTGAACTTCGAACGTCAGCGGCACGCTCCGCGTACCTAACTGAAGAACCGGCCTTCCCGTTGCATTCAGCGGTGTAAACTGCGGCAGTCGGGGCGGTGCGAGCACTTTGTATCCTCGCAACTTTCGCGTTGCCCCTCCTCGCAATTCGACGACTGCCGTCCTCAAAGAATCGGGCAACACCGACTCGGTGCGGGTCGGGATTGCCGCACCTTCGTCAACTGACACAAACGGCACGGTATCCAGAGTCAATATCACACCTTGATTGACAGGTGGCGGTCCATGGCCGCTCCAACTTTCCGCCACAATCGGTGACCGAGTAGAACGCGTTGGCATGCACTCGCCCACAATTACAGTCATACACCAACCGCCCTGCCCTCCTTGAACGCGTGGAGCGAGCAATACATCCTCGTCGAGGATAGTTTGCGTACTCGCAGAACCGCTCGCAACGGTGCTGTCTGAAGCTCGGCCCGCTGATTGTGAGCACGACAGTACAGTAAGGACCGCTGCCATCCCCGTGACAACAGCCATGGTCCTGCGCATACGGTCACCGCCACAACGGGCGATTAGTCTTCTGTGTATAACACACCTCATTCGTCTATCAGCTCGTCACATATTCCAATGTTTCGATGAGCTCTTCTCCAGTTCCGTTGCCTGTGCAAGTCGTTTGAAGTTCGAGCGGATGTTTCAATTCTTTATCCGGGCCGGTGCCCCAAAAGAATGCCCACGTCCACCCGCGGTACTTGTAGCCGTCTCCGCAGGCGCTCGTAACGTATGCCTGGCGCTTCTTCGTATTGTTATATTCTTGCGCCGGTTTCTTGCCTTCGTGATTACATTCAAGATCTTCCCATCGACCGTTCTTATCCACAAGGATGCAAACCTCAAGCTTGGCGTGAGCGACATCCTGATTGCAATCATATTCACCCACAGCCAGAAGTTCGTTGCCGTATGGTTCGCCGTATCTCAAATGTACTTCACATCCTACATTAGAACTCGCGCATGCCTCGCCGCCCCCACAGTCACCTTCGGCGACCCCGGACGCTTCGAGGTATCCACCGCCACCAGACTCCGGACCACTTCCAGGTGGCCCGCTTGCTTCTTCGAGTGCGCGTCTGGCTTCTTGGCGTTCTAGCGTTCGTTCTGCGGCTTCATCTGCTGCGGCTTCGCCCGCCCAGGGTGTTGTGAGGTTGACGTATTCCTCGGCTACGTTGTGGGGCGGTTGTACGAGCTGGGTTTGTAGGGGACGCGCGAGGATTGGTACATACGCGACACCGTCCTCAGCAATCACGCCCGATGGGATTTCGAGTTCGTTCGCGACGCCCACGCCACCGAGCCACGAGTACTTGGGCGGGTGGCTGCTGGTCGGTACACCGAACTCGGTACTGCGGTAGGTGCTGAGCAACTTTGTTTCCTTTTCGCTGTTGTCTTCCGCGGTCGCGACAACGTTGCCTTGTAGGTCGTGGAGCAGAATGGTCGGTGTCGCACCGTTGTGTTGGGTCGCGTCGAGCATACCGTCTATGCCGGGGATGTTGCGGGTCCATTCGTCGGTGCCTTCGCTGCTCCAGGCGACGGCTTCGCCGGGAGCCGCGTAATGGGATATCACCGTGCCTTTGCCGCTCGTAGTGGTCGCGAGGGTGCGTCCCGCCGGGTCGTATTCGAACTGTATGGTCTTGCCGTCCTGTTCTTGGGTCGCGAGCTGGCTGTCCACATAGTAGCTGCTCTTGAGTTCTTCTTTGCTGTTGGCGGGTTCGTAGGCGCTAGCGTCGGCGGCGGGCAGTCTTGTGATGTTGCCGAGGGCTTCGTATTCGACTTCGGGGTCGATCAGTTGGTTGGCGGTGTCGTAGCTATGCGTGGCCACGGTTGCTTTCTTGGTGCCGCATGCACCTTTGCTGCCTGGTGGCACTGTGGTGAGGCTTGTGCGGTTGCCTTCTTCGTCGTAGGTGTAGCGGCGTGTGGTGCAGCCTTCTCCGGCTGGAATTTCCTGTACTTCTTTGAGCCGTCCTGCTTCATCGTATTGGTAGACGGGATTGTCTGCGAGCGTGCTTTCCTGGCTGAGCGTTTCGCCATGGCTCGACGGGTCGATGCTGTCCTTGAACCACCGGCATTTTTCGTTTTCTTCGACGCATTGCGTGGTCTTGACGTATTCCAGGTTGGTTGCCTGTCCGACTTGGTTATACGTATAGTGTGCGGTCATGCCGTTGGGGTAGCCCTCGGTCAGCATCTTTCCTGCTGGACTGTAGGAAGCTGTGAACGTCCCGGCGGTCGAGTCCACCAGCTTCGTGAGGAATCCGGTCGTCGATTCGTATTCATATGTCTGGGATGCGTGGCCGTCGTCGACTTTGCCGAAGTTGACTTCCTCTAAGCGTCCGTCTTCGTTGTAGGTGTAGGTCGTGGTGTTGCCGGCGGCGTCGGTGTATGAGCTGAGCTGTCCGAGCGTGTTGTATTCGGTTGTGATCGTCTCGGTCTTGCCTTCACTCGTGGTGGTGCTTTGTTCGGTTTGCATACCGGTCTTCTTGCTGTACGTATAGCTTATCTTCGGCAGCGGAGCGTCCGATGACCGCAAGCCTTCACCGGATGACGTCACTTTTGTTTCGGTGGCGGTCTCGCGTCCGGCGCTGTCGTATTCGTACGTCTTGGTGCGTGTGGTGCCGCCGAATTCTTCCGTGATTGTTTCTGGCTCGTCCCACGTGTCGTATCTCGTCATCGTGACGGGCAGGCCAGGCTTTCCGGCGACTTCCGGTTGCGCGCTTGGCCTGGTCTGGCACGGCAAGCCGACCCATTCTGGATGTTTTCTGCACGCCGCGACTTCGGCTTCTGCTTCGGCCGTGTAATAGACAGTGCGAGAGTTGTGAGCTAGTTTGTTTCCAATACTTGCGGGCTGAGGTTCTGGCTTCCACTCTTCGATGCGGTCTTCCGCTGTATTTATGACGAACATGTTTTCATCTCTCCCTGTCGGCAAGACCGCGATGCCGGCAGGTAGGATTGGTACCATTTCGCCCTTGTTTTTCGGTTCCCCCGTCACTTTGTGCGTTGGCCGTTCGGGGCCGGACTCGCTTATATACTGGCCGGTTTCGGAAAACTGCTCTACGCCGGTGCGATCCGCCACGAATACATCGCCATCGGAGCTCACGGCGATACCTGCCGGTTCTTCGAACTCGCCCGGACCACTTCCTTGCGAGGTGAGTTCTTTTAGTACCATTCCCGAACTGGTGAACTCATAGACCCTCTTGTTACCGCGGTCTACCACCCAAACATCACCCGACTTGTTTACCGCGACACCAACTGGTTCCTCGAGATCGCCGGGCGCAGTTCCCTTTGTACCAAAGCTCCCGTTTGCTTCGAAAGCACCTTTTTCTGTAAACTTCTCGATGCGTCCGTTACCTGAGTCTGCTACCCAAATATGACCGTGGGAGACCGTGATTCCCTTTGGTTCGTCGAAGTCTCCGGGACCCGCGCCCTTTTCTCCGAATACCTTGTCTTTGCCGCTCGTCATGAACTCCTCGATGCGATTGTTGCCCGTGTCTGCAACCCACAGGTCTCCTTTCGAGGTTATCGCTATCCCTTGGGGTTCATTGAGATCTCCGAGGCCTGAACCTTGCGTGCCCTTCTCGCCTAGATATGCGGTGTCTTCCTCAGTAATCTTGAACTCGTCTACACGGCCCTTTTGCCGATCAACGGCCCAAATGTCGCCCGCTCCCCCAGCGAGAGCGCCAGGATCTTCCAGTTCCACCACTCCTTCTTTGTCTGTACGGATCGATCCACTCCTGAACAGCCATGCGTTTTCCTTACTGCCCGGCGATCTCGTTTCGATGACCTGGCCCGGATTTGGGCCAGAAAGCGGTTCATAGACGGTTGTGCTCACAAGATCGAGACCTGACGGGTCTGTCGTCACTGATGTCGGTCTGCGCAGCTTCCAACCGAGCCCGGACTGGCCGCTGTACGAGGTTACCGTTTCGCGTTCTTCAACTTCTTTGCCTTCATATAGAGCCCCGTCTATCACCTTCGTCACCAAATCATAGGTTTCTCCTGTAGGCGCATCTTCGTCATAAAAGTAGCGCGTGTGGTTGCGTGCCGTCTTGACTTCTTCCCCGTCCTTGAGCTTCACGGCATGCTGCGGACCGAGCGATTCCTTGAGCTCGTTGCCCTGGGTATACGTGTTTTCGGTGTCTAGCAGATTCGCGCTCGCGGCGGTTTCTGTTGATCCTCCGCCTTTGAGCAGAGCAGCCCCTCGATTTTCGGCGCTCAACGTCCGGACGACATCGTTTGCTTCGTTGTATTCTTGTGTGCTAATGGTGCCCGACGGCGCAGTCGACGGTATCGCGACGTTGACGGTGCGAGCATGGCTGTCCCTGTAGTAGATCGTCGCACGCTTATAATCCGCCGCGGGCGACCCCATCGGTTCGTCAGGCGGAAAGACCGCGGTCGCTTCTTTCGGGACCTCGCTGGGGCTCTGGCCCCACGCCGCAGCTTCTTCGGCGCCCATTTTCTGGGGTGCACCGGGACCAGACAGGGGAACGTCGTAGTCGATCGTCCACATCGAGCTCGTCCCGACCTTCGGTCGCGACGGCGTCGGCTCTTCGGTCAACGTTCCGCCCGCGACCGCGCTCGTGAACGCGGTGTAAGCGGTCGCCGAACCCATCGCGTTGGTAGCCGTGACGGCCGCTCGCAACAGATAGTTTTTTTCCGCGTCGTGCACAAGCGGCGTATAGCTTGCACTGGTCGCGCCAGGAATGACGCTGCAGACATCTTCCGAGGTGCAATCTTCCCACTGATAGGTGTAGCCCAACGGTTCATTCGCCCATTTGCCTTCTGACACGCTGATAATAACCCCGACCGACGGTTTCGTATTCGACAGCTCAGGCGCGCCACCTTTTTCGTTTTCCGGGAGCTTCCCCTTTCCCGGTTTCGTTGCTGCGCTGGGGCGTACCACTGACAAGAGCCTACCCATCGCGCTGTCGTTCGCGATCGTCCCGTAGTTCAGCAGCCACGGCTGCTCACCAGGGTATTGGACGGCGGTCACGCGTCCTTCCGGGTTATACCCGTAGACGGTGCTCAAGGCCGGCGAGATACGCGGATCCCACTCTGCGCGCAAGCGCCCCTGGCTATCATATTCGTAATGTGCGACAGCCGTTCGCACCGGTTTTCCACTTGCCGGATTGTAGTCGACCGCCAGGACTTCCTTCAACCGACCCTTGTATTCCCCCCATTCGCTTTCGTTTTCGCCTTTCGCAACAGTACCTTCGTCGTTGTCGTATTCGAACATCAGGGCATGACAGCCGGGCTGCATCTTTTTCCATTCCGACGGGCATTCCTCGCGGGGATGCGGTGCGAGCTCCTCAGACGGTCGCACGATCGTTTTACCATCTTCTTCTTTCACCGATTCGTATTTATCGGTCGTCGTGTTCGTCGCCACAGGCCCTTCGGATACGGTTGGCATCCAGTTTTTCGCTCCTTCTGGTAACGTAAATCGCGTAGTCGTGCCCTGTGTCGGATCCTTCAAGAGATATTCCGTTATTTCTTTCTTTTCATTTTCTTTTGCTTCGAGCGTCAGGCTCTTGTCACCTTCGGGCGATGCGTATGTGCCTTCTGACGTTTTTTCAAAGAACGTGATGCCTGTGGGGCCGATCTCGATCACGCTCCCTTCTGGAAGCACTTCGAGGCTTGCGAGACTGCCGAGGCTCACAGTCCACTGTGGTCCAAGCGGACCTTCTTCACCACCTTTACGATTGCGCGAGTTGTAGTTGCGCATTACCGACAGCGTGCCTTGACCACCGCTAAGGTTGACGTCTGTCGCTTCGAGTGAGTACGCACCCGTTTTCGGTTCGACGGACCCTGGACCGACCTTGATCGGAGTGGCCCGGTAGGGGGTACCGATTTTAAATGACCTTTCTGCGGTGTTATCGGCGAAATCCGTTGCCCTCACGTCGAGTGTATGCATACCGGCAGAGTATTCTGCGCCGCTGATCGTACCTTCGGCCGTAGCAGTGCACGGACCCACTGTGCAGGTCCCACCCGTGCTAGTGACAGGTTTGCCGTCAACGAACAGTTCGATGTCCTTCACGCCGGGACTTTTCTTACCACCTATTTCACCGGAAGTAGCTTCGACCTTAGGATGCGATACGTTTTCGCCTAGTTCTTCATTGAAGTCCATACCCGTCACAGTGATGTTGTGTGGAGGCCGGCTCCATACTTTCAGGATCGTTTCGCCTTCACCGAATTCCGACGACGAAGTGTTCGGCTCGGCATCTCTAGCCGAGAACCGAAAGTGCATTTCTCCCTCCCCCGCTTCATACCATGGCGCTTCGTAGTTGTGGACAAAACCCGCCTCCCACAGCGACCTCCAATTAACCTTGTCATGCTCTCGCGCAGCGCACTGCACCCCATGGCACGTCACGTGGAAATCTTCTTCCAAACGGCGCCGTGTGGACCATGTGCAATCTGGCGAACATTCAGCGGTTTCTCCGGCGAGTTCGGAAACGCCAAGTCCTGCATCTTCAGCGGTAGCTTCAAAGGCGCCCTGGTATGGCGACAACCACGTACCACTGCCATACAGGACGTTCGGCTGGCCTTCAATTTCAGGCGACGACGTATTATAGCTTACGGTAGAGTGCGTTTCCTTCGGCTGCTTAATTGATATAGAGGCGCCATGAAGTTCGGCATTGCCGTATGCGGCTGCTTGCGTAAATTCCATGCCGAAAGACACGGAATTGCCTGGGCTGCCTTCGGCTGAGCAGGCTACAGTCTCGGTATCAATCGTTAGACGGCAGACATTTTCCCGCGCTCCGGTGGCCGCGTTGACGAATCGAACATAGCCTTCATAGCCACTCGAAGACTCTTTGTACGTGGGAGCGTCCAGCGCGTACACTTGTGAGTTTCCATTGGTTGCGTACGTCATCTGACCCCACTGACCTTCATAGGACCCGCCGGGAACGAATTCGAGACCAAGTTCCCCTTCCAGAGCGGGTTGCTTGATACGAAAGAAACCATTGTACAGCGCCGACTCTTCAAGGTTCCACCTGTCTTCAAGTTGAACATCCGGGGTGAGGGTCAATGTGTTGAATTCTGGGTCAAGCAGGATCGGATAGTCATAGCTGCCCGCACGGTGATCGATCGTGAGAGTGACAGTGTCTTCCGACACGGAAGTCGAGACGGGCACCGGGGTGCCTGCCGCGTCTACGGCGGACGACCGAGGAATGGTGGCGATCGCTTGGCCATCCTCGATGGCTTCGATAACGCCCGAGCCATCGTGCGCTTGGATCAAATGGGCTCCCGTCGGCAGTTGCACATGAAAGAAGAACCGTTGAGGGCTTTCCGCCGCACGGATAACAGTATCTGCCTGGATCCCGAGTGTCGTCGGCGTTACAATCGTGTCGGCATCGGTGTCTGTGTTCGCGTACACGACGCTCGCTCCGTTGAGCGTGCCTTCAGACCCTTGCAACGCATGGCCTTCGGCGTCTACCGGCACTATCGATATACCGAGCGGCCCGATCTGGGTGCCTTCGCTGAGACGAGCTGGTATCGTCTCGGGCACCAGTGGCTCTTTGGGTGTAAAGGCTCGATTCGTTGCGCTCAGTGCCAGGTTTATCGGCGTCCACGTGTCGTCGGAGGTCTGGATCGCCATCGGCTGCAGAGATTCGATCACGCTATGTTCGCCTCCGGGCATCGCCACCTGGGCGATGGCCGGCGCCTCGAACCCCGTGATCCGCTCACCTGAGGGTAGAGGCGGTGGACCCCCTTGCTGTTGGTCGATCGGACCGGGGAACGACTCGCTGTCAAGCCTTACGGCCCCCGCGGCGCTCATCCCCTCATATTTTGTTCGCGACGCGTCACGCTCGCGCACAGCTTCGGGATTGTCTCGCTGTGTTTGGTCCAGCGCTTGAAGCTCTTCACCCTCGCTGGGTGATCCCGGAGTGACCAGCGCGCTCGTCAGCGCCGACGCCAGGGTCCGAGACCGCTCTGACGATGTCTGCTGGCCCGACGCGACCGCAACCGGTGACCAGGCCAAGCCGATTGTGCTGCATACCGCTAGGCAAAACGTCAGTGCCCGTAGGTCAATCCGCATCCCTGGCCTCCGATCGTTCGTTCGAGTCTTCTGTCGAGAATGCGCGCGCGTCGCACGAGGATGCGCGTCAACGTCCGCCTCCAGTCCGTGGGCGTCGGTATGCGTCTCTGGCTCATAGGCCCTGTCCTGGGGACACGATGGGCGTGATTTCCGACTTCGCGGTCGCTTCGCCGTACGCGTTCGTAGCGGTCACGGTCACCTGCAGGCGTGAACCCACATCAGCCGCGCTCGTTGCATAGCTGGCGCCCGCCGCGCCGGCGATGTTCGTGCACTGGCCGCCGAGGTACTCGCCCTGCTCGCCAAACTCCTCGACACGGTCGTTTTCGGCGTCGGTGAGCCAGATGCTGCCGTCTGTCTGAATGACGAGCCCCGTCGGGACCTGCAGGCCGAACTGGCCAGCCTGCGCCCCGCGTTCACCGTCGAATTGTTTGAGGTATTCACCGTGCTCCCCGAACTCGTCGATGCGATCGTTGCCAATATCCCCTACCCAGACATCATCGCTCTGGTTGACTGCTATCCCGTACGGGTAGTCAAGCTGGCCGTCGCCGGACCCTTTCGCGCCAAGCTGCTGCAGATATTCTCCTTGTTCGTTGAACTCCTCGACCCTGTCGTTAGCCCAGTCGGCGACCCACACGTCGCCGTTGGGGTCGACCGCTATGCCCTCCGGTTCTCCGAGCTGCCCTGGCCCCGAGCCCTCGCTACCCACAGTTTTCAAGTATTCTCCGCTGCTGTTGAACACGACAAGCTGGCCCTTATACGTGTTGGACACCCATACGTCGCCATTGCGAGCGACCGCGATGCCTTCCGGCTCTTCCACCTGTCGCCCTTCTGGCAGTGAACTGGACTGTCTGATGTATTCACCGTTCACGCCGAACTCCTCGATCCGATTGTTGCCGGAGTCCGCGACCCACACATCGCCATTAGAGGCCACCGCGAGGGCATCGGGTCCGTTGAGCTCGCCTTCGCCTGAACCGGCCGAGCCAAACTGTTTCAGGTAGCCGCCTCCGGCGTCAAACTCCTGCACATTGTCGTTGAACTTGTCGAGCACCCACAGATCACCGCTTTGGTCAACCGCAATATCCGCGGGTAGACTGAACTGGCCTTCGCCGTCTCCTGTCGAGCCGAACGTCCCGGTGTCACACCGCTGCCACTGATAAGCGTAGGAGATCGGTTCAGCGCCGCTCCATGACCCTGGGCTCGCAGTCAGCGTCTGACCTTTCTGCATGGTACCCGAGATCACGGGCTGTTCGACACTCGACGGTGAGTTCGCCACAACCGGCCCGCTGGCCAGCGATGTGGCGGTGGCCGTCCCACTCTCATTTGTGGCGGTCACGATCACATCGAGCGTCGTACCGATGTCGCCCGCTCCCAGCCTATAGGTCGAGCTCGTCGCACCCGGTATCGCGATGCAACCAGAGCCCAGCGCATTGCAGCTCTGCCACTGGTAGGTGTATGAGATAGGCGAAGTGCCTGCCCACACACCCACATTCGCAAAGAGCGTTTCGCCGTCCTTCGTGGCTCCTTCGACCGCCGGTAGTTTCGTGTTCACCGGCGGCGCCGCCGATACCGTCCCTGTCGGCTGTGACAAAGCGTCGGCGCTGCCAGCCTCGTTTTCCGCAATCACAATGACCCGGAGTCTGCTACCGACCACGGTGTCTTCGGGCGTGTACGTAGCGCCTTCCGCGCCTTCAATGTCCGAGCAGTCTTCCCCCGCGCTGTCGCAGCTCTGCCACTGGTAGCTGTATTCGGGGGCCGTATCCGAGCGCCAGGTTCCTGTGGTCGCGGTAAGGATCTGGCCTTCCTTGGCAACGCCTTCCACGACCGGCGGTTGCGTGTTTACGGGCGGAGCCTCAGCCGCTACGCTCGTAGGCAGCGAGGTGGCGCTGGCTTCGCCATCCGCGTCGGTGGCCGTGATCGTCACCTGCAACGTCGTTCCGACGTCGGCTGCAGTCGGAGAGTAGCTGTGGCCTATGGCCCCTGCGATGTTTTCACAGACGCCTCCGAGGAATTCTCCCTGTTCGGTGAACTTCTCGAGCCGGTCGTTTTCGACATCAGTGAGCCATACGTCGCCGTTAGCGAGTACTGCGAGACCCATCGGCACGTCAAATTCGAATTGTCCGGGCTCCGAGCCACCCGTCGAGTTGAACTGGCTGAGATATCCTCCGTGATCGTTGAACTCCTCGACACGATTGTTACCGACATCCCCGACCAAAACATCGTCCTTTGAGTTGACCGCGATCCCATACGGTCCTTCAAACTGGCCGGCGCCCGAGCCTTCGGAGCCGAAGTCCCGTACATATTCGCCCTGTTCGGTAAACTCGTTGACCCTCTCGTTAATCCAGTCCGTGACCCACACATCACCTGTCGCGTCCACCGCGATCCCCTCAGGTTCTTCAAGCTGTCCGGGTTCGGTACCTTCGCTGCCAACCGTTTTCAAGTATTCGCCGCTGCTGTTGAACACCATGAGCCGGCCTGCCTGCGTGTCGGACACCCATACATTGCCGTCGCGATCGATCGCGACACCTTCCGGCCGTTCGAGTTGTTCGCCTTCTTCACCGATCAGGCTAATCTGCCTGATGTATCCGCCAGTCGGACTGAACTCGTCAACACGATTGTTACCCGTGTCCGCGATCCACACGTTGCCGTGAGCATCGATCGCCAGGGCTGTCGCTTCACTGAGCTGGCCTTCTCCCGAGCCTGCTGAACCGAACTGGCGCAGATAAACGCCTTTTTCGTTGAACTCCTCCACTCGATCATTGCCGCTATCCACGACCCACAAATCGCCGCTCGCATCTACCGCTACATCCGCCGGCTGTTCGAATTGGCCGTCGCTACTGCCTTCCGAGCCGATCGCACCAACGCTGCACCGCTGCCACTGATAGCCGTAGGAGATCGGTTCCACGCCGCTCCAGGTGCCCGGACTCGCACTCAGCGTCTGGCCTTCCTGCGCGAGCCCAGCGACCGTCGGCAGCTGCGTGTTCAATGGTGGTACCGCGCCCACGACAGGGCTCGCGGCCGACGTCGCGGCCGTCGAGGCCACCGAGTTTTTCGCGGTGACTGTCACCCGCAGGGTGCTCGCGTTGTTGTTCGCCGTGAGCGCGTAGCTCGAGCCGGTCGCTCCCGAGATGTTCGAGCAGCCTTCACCCGCGCTGTTGCAGCTCTGCCACTGGTAGGTGTATGAGAACGGTTCGCTGCCCACCCACGAGCCAGTACTCGCGCCCAACGTCTGGCCGGCCTTTGCCGTTCCGAAGATGCCCGGCAAATACGTGTTCACGGGCGGTCCGGCTAGGACCGTCGCGGTCTTCGCGGAGTCTGCGTCGGTACTGCCCGCCACATTGGAGGCGGTCACAACCACGCGGACCGTCTTGCCCAGCTGGGCGCCCTCTACGCGATAGCTCTCCGCGGTCGCGCCCCCGATTTGTTTGCAGGCAGTCGAACCGCACGCGTCCCACTGATACGCATAGGACAGCGGTGTCGTGCCTTCCCAACTACCCGTGCTCGCCGTCAACAGTTGCCCGACCTCGTCGCTACCGGAGATTCCGGGCAGCGCTGTCTCGACAGGTTTGATCCCTTCCACGGGCGCGGTTTGTTCTGAGCTCGCGCTGGCCGATCCCGCGCCGTCGGTGGCGGTCACCGCGACCCGGAACGTCTTGCCGATGTCTTCATAAGCCGGCGTATATTCCGTCGAGGTAGCCGACGTGACATCTTTGCATTCTCCGCCCCCGCTGTCGCAGCGCAGCCACTGGTAGGCAAAAGTGATCGGTTTCACGCCGCTCCAGCTACCGGCTTTAGCATTCAGCGTCTGGCCCTGCTCCGCAGTGCCTTTGATCGTCGGCGGCGAGGTGTTGAAGGGCGAGGCGGCCTGGTAGTGCGCCAGGATCCGTTCGGAGGAAAGCGCCTTAGTGTAAAATGCGACGTTGCTGAGCCGACCATGAAACAACGGGTTTTCGGCGAGCCCCTTGCCCAGATAATCGTCGGGAGCGCTTCCCAGCGACGCGGGACTGATCGTCACGCCCGTCGTCTGGCCTGCCTGCACGCCATTTACGTACAACGTCAACGTGCCCCCGCTCGTCTCGGTTACCGCAGCGTATTCCCACGTGGATTCCGCCAGATGCGGCGCCACCACCTGAAACTCGGTACCTCCACTCGTGCGAATTTCAAAGATAGTTTTGTGACCATCCGAAGAATCGGGTGTCAAATACATGTAATTCGTCGCACTCGAGCCGAAGTCAAAGACCGCAGTATTTGCGGTACCCCCGCGACGCACCCACGCCTCGACCGTGAACGCGCTTGCGCTGGCCAGTGGGTCCGACGGCAGCGCACCGTACGCTTCCCCGCCGAAGGCCCCTGACTCCGTGCCGCCGAACGGACCTTCTTCACCCAGCGTAATCCCGTCGTTCGTCGCCGGATATGACCCCGCAGAGTCCGCGAGCGTTTTCGAACCAGCCGCATCAGCAAGGCGATACCACGCCACCGGCCCATCCGCCCGGACCGCTTCTTCATAGCGTTCACCCGGCTGCCCAGCTGCCATCGCCGGCGCCACCGACACCGCGGCGCACGCTGAGACCGCAAGCGACGCGCATCCACCAAGCGTGAGCCACACACACAACGCCTTGCTGATCCGATCACGCCATCTACCGCCCACCCGTATCCACCTCGCTGTCTCGTTTGGCCAGATACTCGCGGCCGACCAGATCCCCGCAATTGTCGCGGTTGTGTCCGCCGTGGGGAACCTCCGCAGACCTCGCCATTCCTGTTTATGGAATCAGTACTACATCCCAAACAGTCTGTGGTGTACCGATGTGGCATAGTGCGCGATTAGACAATGGGCCACGATGTCCCATCTTTGGCGCGACGATCCAGTACTCGTGGCAAATGTTGCGAGACTGTTGTTTTTCAGGACTGGCTCGGCCGCGTCCCAAGCTCCTCTAAGAGCAGTGCTGTTTCCAGCTCAGCCAGGCATGTCTCGAGCAAGCGTCCGAGCCTGTCCTCGGCCGTACGCAAACGACGTTCAATCGTATGTCGATGCACATCTAGACGGTGAGCGGCCGTAGCTACGTTGCGGCCCGTCGCAAAATAAACACGTAGCGTTGTCTTAAGTGTGGCGCCAGAGGACCCACGGCCCTCCAGCGGCGCAAGGTACGTGTCCACCAGCCACCCAGCTCGCACCGCGTCCAACAACCAGGGCACCGCCAGCTCAACATCGCCGTGGCGCGTGAGCGGCTTCGGCATACGGAGCGAAGCCAGCAACGCGTCCTGAGCCTGAAAGTGAGTGTCGCGCCAGCCCTTGAGGTCTCGCGCCAGCCCTCCCATAGCCCACAACACCTCGGCAGACTGCTTGGCCGACAGCGCACGCTCGATATCCCCCATCTCAGGCTTGCGCCTGAAGCGAACCCATATCCACACGCTCGCTGCGTCGGGCCTGACACACAGCGTCTCACAGCCCAAAGCCGGCTGTAGAGCGCGGCTCGCCTCCTCGGCACCCGCGCCTCTGCCAATCAGGCCTATGTGCCAGGCAGCATCCAGCTCATAGTCCAGCTCCGAGGCGTCAACGCGTTCGCCCGCGAGCAACCGCCGCACGCACTCGACGCGACGTAACTCAAGCGACCTGCCCGCACGCTCGGCCTCGCGGACGTACCCGTCGTCAACCGAGGCGTGCAGACGATCGAGCAGCGATCCCAGGGTCATCTGGACGCCGCGAAGCTCCGCCACATGCTCCAGCAGGCCACCACGATCGGCCTCCCCTGTCACAAGCTCACCCCAGCCGCATGCCGCAGGCAATCCCGCGACGCAGAATCGCATCGAGTCCGATCCCTAACCGCGCTGCACGACGCGCCTGCTCCGCCGTCTCGGATGGCGCCAATCCTGCCCGACCCTCCCCACCCTCAATACCAGCCAAAGCATAATTCAAGATCGCCACGACCGCAGCCCGTTGCCCCTCTCGATAGACCACGTCGCGACCCGCAACCGAATCAGACGCAACACTGCCAACACGAGCGATGATCGTCTCGTTCATCTCTGGACGACGCGCGCGCAGCCGTCCGCCCAACGACTCTCCGAACCCGTTCGTGGGATTACTCATCACAACGCAGCCTGTTCGCCAACCTCCACGATGGCGAACGATCACTCCTTGACAGACACACGTCTACCAGATCATTTAGACAATGTCAAGCACGTTCCAATCGTTCGATTAACTTAGTTCCATATTGAGCTTACGTTCTGGCTGGTCGACTGCCGACTTTCGACGGCTGCTCACGGAGTTCCACGAACAGCCTGGTGGAGTGCTCATGGCCAGCCGCGGTGAGCGAACTGGCGAGATCGTCGCGCGTGAAGTCAACCGATAGGAAGGTTACGTGCTCGGCTCAGCACCAAGCAGCCGGCGCACGCGCGCGTTTGAATTCTTGGCTGACGGGATGGTCAACCTCAATCACGCGCAAGCTGCTCCATCACGAACACGAGCGTCGCCCGCGATACTCGGCTATCGTGGCCACTACGAGCAGCGCGCGTCAAATCCACAACATGTGACAATTGCTCCACCCGGGTTCGAGGCGGGCTATGTCTTTACGATTCGTGCGAGTTATGGTGAGCATACGAATAGGCGATCCGCTGAACAGTCGGCAATCCAGACATGCGTTGTCGTCAAGGGGAGGTGATCTTGTGCGCAACCTGACTTCTCGACTTCTCTCATTGGGCTCAAACCTGGTGTGGTGCAGACTTGCAACAAGCGCTGCAAGATGCAACTGGCAGGCCCTCTTGGAGTCCGAGGACTCTGACAGTACCTACTGACGGAACCAGCTTACAAGCTTACATGGGATTTGCAGGCATTTTACGCATAACGGCGAGGGATAGGATTTTTTTGTCAATAGGCAGATAGTTGTCGTAGCAAGGGCGGATTCTTGACCTACATCCCCGACCGGCGCTCGGGTCTCGTGTACCGGGAAGTGCGCGAGCTACCGTGAGGTCGCTGGCAGTCACCGAGCTCGGCGAGGATCGTGACCGAGGTCAGAGCGCCGTGGTGATACCGCACGACTGGCGGGGCTATCGGTGGAGCGAGGCCGCAGCGCCGCCAGCTGATGGTCGGCGACGGTCGGGAGTGGCTGGCGGCACAGCCGCTACCGGCCGCCACACGCAAGCAGGTCACGGTCGCGCTGGCGATGATCGACGCGCTCGAGCAGCAGCCAAGTGGGGGCGTTCGTCTTGTCCTTCAGGAGTCTGAATACCTGGTCGACGAGACTGGATTGTTGCCCGCGAATTCCCGCGGTTCGTCCCGCTTGGCTGAGATCCTGGCAGGGGAATCCGGCGGCAACGAGATCCGCGTTCTCGAGCCCTGTTACGTCGCGCACATCCCTGATGAAGACGCTGGTGTCCTGGAAACGAGCGTGTAGTACCGCACTGGCCGCGTCGTCGATCTCACAAAGCAGCACGTCTCGTGGCTCGCTTCGTGCATGCCCTGCTCGATGCCTCCGATTCCTGCGAATAGCCCAGCTACGCTCAAGCTCTGTCGGTTGGCGTCATTCGTAGGGAGCCGCGATGTGAAGCAAGGCTAAACGGCGGGTCGGACGCCGCATTGTGCGTCAGCTCGGAATGTGCCGTCCCCCGTGCTTCGCTTCCGTCGCGAGCATGCGGATCGATTGAGCCGAATGCCGCCTGTACGAACCCTGCCTCGTGAGGACTTGGTGCGTAGTCGGCATAGCGCTGTGTCGTCTCGATGTCGCGGTGCCCCATCCACTCTTGGAGGGTCCGCATAGGCGTTCCGGCACCGGCCATGCGAGTTCCGAACGTGTGGCGGAGGTCGTGGAACCTGTGTGACTCGTCCAGTCTCGCGGCCTTGAGTGCGCGGCGGTAGCGGCGGAGGATGGCCGCCTTGTTGAGCGGCCCGCCTTCGTGCGGGTCGGCGAACACGAGATCGTCGTCTCCCCGCCAGTTCGATCTTTGGTAAAGACGGTCGAGCTCGCCGGCGAGGGCGTCGGCCATCGGCACGCTGCGCGTCGAGCGACGGGACTTGGGGGTGCCGAACTCGCCGAGGACGTAATTCTGGCGGACGCGGATGCGCCCTGCGGTCCAGTCAACGTCGCGCCAGCGCAGCGCGACGAGCTCCCCTTGTCGCAGGCCGGTCATCGCGGCCGCGAGATAGAGGCACCGGTCGATCGACTCGTAGTGCCCCTCGATGGCGGCGTCGGCGAGCATCTGCACCTCTGCGGGCTCCAGGAAGCGGATGTCTTCGTTGCGAGTGACGCCGGGCAGGTCAACGTGTCGGACGGGGTTGGCCGATATCCAGCGGTTGCGCTCGGCGTAGTTCAGCAGGGCGCTGAGCGTGCCGATGTAGTTGCGCAGAGTCTTGGCGCCCACGGGCCTGCCGTAGCGGCGGTCGCCTTTGCGCTTGGGGCCTGGACGGCGGCCGCTCTCCATCATGCGCATGAGGTCGCGCACGTCCTCGGTGGTGATCGTCCGTACGTCGCGGTCGGCGAGGAACGGTTCGAGCCAGATGCGCAGGATGCTCTCCACTGATGTCGTCGTCGCCTTCTTGCGTCCGCGTCGAGCCAGCTGGGCGAGATAGCGGCGTCCCAGATCGGCAATCGTCAGCGTGTCGCCGCTCACCGGCCGTGATGGTGTGATCGTGGACATCAGCTTTCGCAACCTGGCCTCGGCTTGGGCGCGCGTCAGCCCGTCGCGTGTCCCGGCCTTGCGCTTGGGTCCTATCCGGCGTTTGATCTGGACGCCGTCGACGCTCCACTTGCCATACCAGGTGTCGCGTCCGACGCCGTCGCGACGGGCGAACAGGGCTCCCATCCCCGGCGCTCGCCGGGCTGGCGCCGGCCGTCCGTCGCCTTTGTGTCGCCCGTCTTCGCGGGGGGTCCGCTTGTCGTGATGAACCGCCATCTCGTCCTCCTGTGGTTGGAGGCTCCGAGGACGCGCATTCGTTGGAGGATCAGCCCGAGATAGGCGGGTATCCTGATCCTCGTGCCGAAGCTCATACCTTCGGTGCCGCGGCCCCGGGTGCTCGAACACCGCGGGGCTATTTTTCGTTGACGAGCCGATCATAGGCCGTCGTTGAGCCCCGATGCAAGGCCGCCGACGGGTCGCTGCGAGCCGGCTCGGCGTCACGGCTCTGACCAGGGCCCGCGAGCCCTGGAGCGCCACCAAGCTCGGAGCACGTCGCCGTCGAACCGCACGTAGCGCCCGAGGCGGACATGCGGAATCCGGCTCGCCCGGGCCTCGGCGAGAACCCACGTGTCGGGCACGTTGAGCAGCGCGGCAGCCTCGCGGGCGTCGATCAGGCGACCCGGCGCCCCAAGCTCCTGCGCTGCCTTCTCGCCGGACACGTAAGGCTCTCAATCTCGGCGTACTGGTTGCCCGAGCCAGTCCAGGGCTCGGGCGGGGTTCTGGGGCTGGCGCCAGATCGGCGCGAACGGCCCTTTGGCTTGGAGGTCTTCGAGCAGCGCGAGCGACACGCGGACCTCGGGGGTGCGCTGTAGCCGGGGGTCCTCTTGGCAGAGCGCGAGGACGGTCTGCGCGCGCCGCGTGAGGATGGCTCGGGGTTGCCCGGCGAGGACGCAGATGATGTCGGGGAAGATCGGGTAGCGCGCCTTCCACGCGGGCTTGCCGGACGTCTGGCCTCGACCGGCCGGGGCGTGGTGGTAGAGGTCGGCGTAGCGCGCGAGCTTGCCGGCGAGGGTGTCGGTCGGGACGGTCGCACGGTCGAGCTCGAGCAGCCGGTAGTGGAACGTGAGCTCACGGTCTGGGCCGGGCGTGAGGTAGGTGAGCAGGGCGTCTGAGATCAGCAGCTCGCCGCGAGCGTGCCCGGCGGCGGGTGCCTGGTGGGCGATCTCGTGGCGCCAGCCGAGCGGCCCGAAGTCGTCGCCGCGCTCGCGCGCGGCGTGCATGAACGCGATGCCGGTGTCGTTGACGGCGAGCGTGTGCCGCCATAGCGGGCCGGCGGCCTGCTCGGGGGTGATGAGCTTGCGTCGTGTCTCGACTCGGGTTGGGATCAGCTCGACGGCTTGCGCTCCGGCGGGCGTCAGGTAGTAGAGGCGCGGCCCGCCTCTGCCGGGGCGCACGAACGCGGTCAGTCCACGCGAGGCGAGCTGCGCGAGGACCTGCTCGGCCCATCGGCGGGTGCTGCCGGGCGTGTGCATCGCGTGGACCTGCGTGGTGCTCAGGAGCCGGTGCTGGTAGATGCTCGTCAGCACCTCCGTTGTGACCGCGGGGAGCGTCGGCGCGGCTGGCTTCAGGAGTCCCATTCTTCGTCTTCCTCGTCGAGTGCGACGGGCGCCTGGATCGTCCGGCCGCGCGAAACGCGCTCACTCTCCAGTCCGCCGCTCAGCGGTCTGGTTTTGTTGAGCGCTTCGACGGCTTCGCGGATGTTCTGGTCGTGGTGCTCGTGCGTGGCGAGCGTCGCCGCGACCGACTCGCGGCGTGTTGTGGTCTGGATCGCCGCTTCGAGGTCGGGGAGCTGGTCGGGGTGGTGGTGTTCGGCGTGCAGCTCGCGCGCGGTGAGGCCGTGCACGAGGAATGGCTTGGTGGTTCGCTCGCCGTGCGTGATCGAGGCGAGGTAGGTGTAGCGAGCGAGGCTGCTGATGATCCGCGGGTCGAGCTGGCCGCCCCACTCGCGGGCGATCATGCCGGCGGCCTTCGCGTTGACGGTCGAGCTGAGCAGATGGGAGCGGTTGGTGGTGACGGCGTTCCATGTCGCTTCGGTCAGTCGCTCGGGGTTCTGGTTGAACAGGAACGCCCGGCCGCCGTACTTCGCGGATTGCTCCAACAGCGCGGGGAGGTTCGGTCCGTCGTAGGTCTGCAGCTCGTCGCAGAACAGCCAGAACGTGCGGCGCTGCTCCGGGGCGATGCTCGCCCTGGCCTTGGCGGCGTGCAGCACGTCATAGACCAGCAGGTTCGCGACCAGCCGATCGCGGGTGGACCCCGAGCCGGGGCACGCGAGCACGATCAGACCGTCGCGCATCGCCCGCCGTGCGTCATAGCTTGAGACGGGCGAGCCGAGGAACGCCGCGACCGGCCTGGCGGCGTGCAGACGATCGATCAGGTTCGTAACCGCGGTGACGGCCTCGGCGGGCAGCCTGGGGAAGCGGTCTTGGAAAAACCCGCGAGTGCCTACCGAGAGAGCGGGCAGGATCGCTGCCCGCCACTGCTCGTCGGAGAGCAGCGTAGGGACCTGGAAGATCGTCGGCGCCAGCTCCGGCGGGAGCTCCAGCGCGAGCTCGACGAGCGCTTGGGCGGCTTGGGTGGCGAGGTTCAGCGCACGGGTGTTGCGCTCGTCCCAACGCATCGCGGCGGCGAGCGCGTCGACGAACGCCTCGACCTTCCCGGCGGCCTCGGCCGCGGTTCTGCGCTCCAGCGCGAACAGGTTCCACGTGGGTGCCTGGGTGTCGTTCTCCAGGTCGGTGAGGCTGATCTCCACCACCCGCTCGCGTATCCCCGGATCGGTGAGGTAGGGCTTGATGTCCTTGATCGCGTCCGCGTGCGGGTCCAGGAACAGCCCGCCGTGACCGGAGCGGGCCAAGGCGATGAACTGGCCGATCGCGGTCTCGGTCTTGCCGTAGCGCGAGCGTCCGGCCATGTAGGCGAAGAACGTCCCGGCGACCGGCACCCCGACGATCCGCTCCCCGCCACGCTCTGCGACCTTCCCGAGCGGGATCAACCCCTTCTGCCCCGAGTAGGTCGGCAGGCCGGGCGGCGGCGGTGGGATCGCGCCACCGCAGCGCGCGACGTTCTCCACATAGCAGCGGGCGGTCGGCGGCTTGAGCAGCCCCGCGATCTCCGAGGCGCCCAGCACGCTCACCCTGATCGGCGCGAACCTTCCGCTGCGCAGCCGCCGGTCGAACCTGCGCGTGCGCCACGGCGCGTCGGCGCCGAGGAATCCGAGCCCGCCGAACCGCAGGCCGGCTGCGCGGAGATGGTTCTCCCCGGTGAACACGTCAAAACACGAGAGCAGCGCGTGCATCAGCGCCCGCACGGGAGCTCGCTCGCGGCCACTAACACACAGAAGGATTTGGGTTGCGAACAGCGGGTCCGACGCGTCGAGCTTGCGTTGCAACGCGCGCGCCTGAAACATCCGGTCGACCGCGTCCGCCGCCGGCAGCCTGCCGACCCTCGGCTGCTGTCCGAGCAGCCCATCGAGCGGGCCGGCGCCCTGCACGCCCGCCCGGCGCGCGGCGTACTTGAACATCCGCTTGCGAAGCCGGCGGCTCTGAGAAGGAGTCTTCGGGAGCAGGTCGATCGCGACGCGCGCGCCCTCGGCCGAGCCGTGCAGCCGGCCGAGAACGCCGGCGACCCCTTGCAACGGATCAGGATCGAGACCAGGGTCGCCGAGCGGCTGGCCCGGCTCGTGCGCGAGACGCAGCTCGACCCGCACCGTACGTCCCGCGTTCGGGAACGGCAGCGGCTCGCACTCTCTCGCTTCGAGCTGGCTGTAGGCGGTCAACGCCGCCGCGAGTGCGGTGCGGGCACGCTCGGGCACCTCCAGCCGGTAGCGCAGGACGCCATGCTCATCCGGTGCGATCAGGATTCGCACAGCGCTCCCCGGACGCTCAAACCAGCCGAGCAGAAACCCCCTCCTTGTGCGCGCGAGCTGCCCGGCGAACCGGCGGATCGCATCAAGCGACGGGTCGAACGTATCGGCCGGCAGCAGCTCGAACTGCACCCGCGAGCGCAGAGCCCGGCGGGAGAACATAAGGCGCAGGCACGCCACAGCCAGGGCGATCAACACGGCACTACCGAGCAGCGGTAGGAGATAGGTCCGAATCGCGGTCGGGCCGAACACACCGGGTCCAGGGCTGTCCTCGGTCACCACGTGAACGACAAGCGCGAGCAGCGTCAGCCCCGCAAGGGCAGCCGCCGTCGCTCGCTCCTCCGGCGTCGTGCTCCTCACGAAGTCACCTCCACTGACATAGAGATGTCGGCAAATCCGACCCTCGCGGGATCGCAGGCCCCACCAGGGAATGCGTCGCCTGCACGCGCCGCCATAGGCGAAGCGAAGATCGAAGGGAAGATCGAACTGGGAAGCGAAGCGCCCGCCGAGCCGGTCACGACTCACCGCTTGGCTTCATCACAGCTTCCAGGACGCGTCGCGCCAGCGGCGGCGGGACCGCGTTGCCGACCTGCTGAAACTGCCGGCAGCGCGACCCCTGCCACGGGTAGTCAGCCCGAAACCCTTGCAGCATCGCGGCCTGCGCGACTGTCACTCGCACCGCGCCCTCGCTTCGCCCGCGAGCGTCCGGCCTTGCAGCGTTGCGCTTGCGTCCCGGTCGCAAGATGCGTGGGTCGCATGCCACGGTCGTAGCTGGGCGCTGGCGCACCCAGCTCTGCTGTGCCCGCGCGGTGATCGTGGGGGCAGGCTGATCGGGTGCCCGCAGGCATGCCGGGCGCCTTGGCCGGTTGCGCAACGTCCACGACCCCGACGCGGTATCCAGCGTATGCGCCGGCGCCAGCAACGGGCGAGTCAACCCACAGGGGCGGCGCCCGCCGTTGGTCTGGTTGTTGGTCTGCACCAGCCCGTCGGCATCGCAGCCGAGCGCTTGCGCCATGCTCACCCACGGACGCAGCCCACGCTCGCACGGAGGGGTCTCGCGGCGGCGAGCGTCATAGGAGCGGTGCGTCGGCGCGGGCAGCTCGACCGGCCCGTCGAGCGAGGCGAGCAGAAACGCGCGGCGACGGGTCTGCGCCACCCCGTAGCACTCGGCGCGCAGAATGCCGGTCGCGGTGTGGTAGCCGTGCGCCGCGAGCAGCCCGGCGAACAGCGACCACAGCTCAAGCACGGCCGGGACCTGCTCAAACGCCACCCATCTCGGTCGCAGCGCGAGCGCGAACCGCAGCGGCTCCACCGTCAAAAGCGAACGCCGATCGCGGCACTCGGCCAGCCGCGCCGCACGCGTGTCGTTGCCGGCCGCGAGCTCGTGCGCACACGCGATCACCAGCGGCTTGTCGAACGCACCCAGACCCTTCCCGGCGGTCGAATATGCCTGGCACGGCGGAGAGCCGACCAATCCCCACACCGGGGCGAAGGGCCGCGGGTCGAGCGTCGAGAGATCGGTCTGCAGACGAGCGTGCCCGGCCGCCCGCGCGGTCTCGCACGCCCAGCACTCCCACTCGATCCCGAGCGCGGAGAGCCCGAGCGGCCGCAGACCCTCCTCCCATCCGCCGGCGCCGGCGAACAAGTCGAGAATCAGGCCTCGCTGTCGAACATGCATCGGCCGGCGACGCGCGCGTCTGGTTGACGGTCCACGTGAGCGTGACATGGGTGTTCCCTTCTGCTGTTGACATGCCGGGCGCTTGCGTCTCGCGCCCGAGGACTTGTGCTGGCCAGCCATCCGCGTCACCGCTTCACCTGGCCGGAAGAAGGCGGCTGCGCGTACCCGTACGCCGGGCCGGCCTCGCCCACCGGGTGGGCTGGGAGGAATGGGCCGACGCGGGTGACGTGCCCGTCGTAGTTGCCCTCGACGGTGACGATCTCCCCGTCCGGGAGGACTTGTGTGACGATCCCGACGTGCGCGCTTTCGCTTGGTCCGGTGCCGTAGAAGATCGCGTCGCCCGGCGCGGGCGTCGCGGTCGGCGGGAGCACACGGCCGCCGTGTGCCTCCGCCCAGGTGTAGAGCGATCCGGAGTACCCGTAGGCGGCGGTGGAGCCGGGGAGCGGCACCCCGGCGTGCTGCCATACCCATGCGGCGAACAGGCTGCACCACTCCTCGCACGGCCCGTAGATCGTGCAGTCAGAGCCGGGCGGTTCTTCACCCTGGCCGACCTGGCTTTCGGCGACCTTCACGATCTGCGAGCCCGCGCCGGCTTCCGGAATGAACACGCTCGCTTCGCACCCGCCGGTCGAGACGGGCTGCGCGAGCGGCGGGCTGCTCGCGGCCGGTGCGCCGGTTCCGGTGAACCCGTATTGCACGGCGCGGGCCATCACCTCGTCGGCGTAGGCGACGGTGCTGTCGGCGCAGGCGCCGTAGTAGTTGCACGCGGCCTGGCGGTATTCGTCATAGGAGCCGCCGGTCGGGGGGGCGCCCATGTCTTCGCGGAGAATCCTGGCGGCGGTGTAGATCGCGTCAGCCGGGTTGTTGATCGACAGCGGCTGCCCGGGTTCGGCGTTGACGGCGTAGCGTTCCCACAGGGTCGGCCCGTCGCCGGGGCTGCACGCGCTGCCCCGCACGTAGGCGATCTGCATCGGTCCGGCGCACCCACTGCTGTTCGTGCCGGCGCACTCGCCGTTACCGCACTCCTGCGCCCCGATCGACGCCAGGAAAGACCAGTCGATGTCGAACCGTGTCCCCGCCTGCTCATAGAGACGCAGCCGTTCGGGCGGGATGCTCTGCAGCGCGTAGGCGGTGGGTGTCGGGCCGGTGAGGGTGCCGGCGGGCTCGCTGCCCGTTTGGCAGCCGGTGAAGGTCGCGCCGAGCACCGCGACGGCGAGCCCGAAGATCGCGACGATCACGAGCCCGGTCACGCCGAGGCCTGCGGCCAACCACAGCCACAGCGCCGTGCGGTCGCGCTGCTCGCCCATCAGTCCTGCTCCAAAGCGCCGACGAGCAGCCGCCCGCGATCGGGGGTGAGGACCAGTCCGATCGTGTAGTCGATGAGCCCTCCGTCGTTGATGACGGCGCTCACCCCGAGCTCACCGGAAGGCGCCGGTGTGGCGTGCAGTTCAACGACACGCGGCCGGCTGGCGCGCATAGCCGGCGGGACCCTTGGCGGGTGAGCTTGGAGGGAGTCGGTCAGCGACCGGGCGGCGTTGGTGATCTGGCTGGCCGGGGCGCCGGCGTAGGCGTAGGCGAGGTAGCCCGCGAGGAACGCCCGACTCACGACCACCGCTTCACCGGACGGCGCGCCACCGGCGGACGCTTGCGGTGTGTGCAGAACCGGATCGACGGTCGCGGTCGTGGTAGTGCTCGTCTTGGTCGCCCCGCGCGCTGAGGCGGCGTGCGTGGTCGGGCGGGTGAGCGCGAGCAGCGCGGTCGCGGCGATGAGCACGGCGGCGGTCGCCGCGAGCGCCGTGTGTCGCTCTTGCTCTGCGATCGGCCGGTCATGCAGCGTTGTGAGCCAGCCCATCATTTGCGCTCACCCGCCGTGATTCCGAGGAACGCGCGGCCATAGCGCTCGGCTATCTCGTGGGTGCCGGAGCCGGGGTGGTAGAAGGGGTCGAGGACCAGGCAGCGTCCCGCCGGGTCGCGATGCCCGCACGTCGGCCGCCGGCCGTGCGCGGTGCGTGTGTAGGGGGCGCCGCAGACTCCGCACGCGGTCCTCGACGAGCCGGCGAGGATGCACAGTCGCATCAGCTCCCCGCGGTGCTCAGGGCTCCAAGCGCAGCATCGCCGCCGGCCGGTCGCGCACGCGAACGCTGCTCGGGTGCGCGGCGCGAGAAACAGCTGCGCTGTCCGGGTGTTGTTGTGGTGGCGGGACTCCTTGACGAACAGGTGAAGGCGAGCGCGCCCGGCGGGGTCAACACGCAGAGGTGTCGCCCAGTTCACACGGACTGGCATCCATCCGTGCTGGGCGACCACGTCGGGGAGGTGCTTGTCGGCGCACAGCAGCCAGAAGGTGCCGTCGTCCCGTAGCACCCGACGCAGCTCGGTGAACAGCACGGCAGGTGAACGGTCGAGGTCGCGGCGGCTGGGACTGGTGATGATCGTTTGCGCCCAGCCGCTCGGCAGCTCGCGCAGCAGCCCGGCCGGGGACTTGGTCGTCTCGATGCGAGAGCTCATGCGGACTCCTCCTCTGAGGTCTCTGCCGGACCCGGCTCGGGGTCGGCGTCAGAAGTCGATGGCGAGGAGCCGTCCAGCTCGCCAATGAGCACTTCGATCCGCTGCCCGCCTTCGACGGGCGGTTTCGGTGGCGGACGTTTGCGCCGTTTCGCCATTTGTGTGAGGCGGGTGGCGTAGTAGAGCGTCTGCAGCTTGTCGATGCCCGCTTGTGCCGCGCCGGGGCCGGCCGTCGCCGCGAGCAGGTCTCTGGTGAGCCGGTCGCGCTGGATGAAGATGGTCCACAAAAACGCGGCTTGCAGCACGAACGCCAACAACCATCCGAGGTTCGAGGTGGCGTCGTCCAGGGCTTGACAGACGGCGAGGACGACCGCGAGAATCAGGCTGTAGATGACCTTCCTGGCGAGGTAGCCGGCGAGCTTCCCAAGCCACGAGCGAAAGAAGTCGTGGCCGCGTCCGGGGAACACCGCGAGCAGCAGCGCGACCGGCGCGAAGCAGAGAAGTGTCAACAGCAGGATTTGGGCGAGGATCACTCCGAGCGCGAGCGCACCGAGCAGCAGGAACGCGCCGATCTCTCCGGCGAGAATGATGATCGCCAGCAGCAGCCGTTGGAGTTGGCCGCCCTTGCCCATCGCTTCGGCGGCGGGCTCGTCGGCCTGGCCGAGCGGGTAGCTGCCGTCGGTCTTGGCGGGGTCGGAGCTGGGGAGGTCTTCGTCGCTGCCGTGTTCGAGCGCTTCGTGCTCTGAGTTGCGCCCCGGTGACTGGAAGGGGTAGGCGAGGAAGTGCGACGCGTACTTGTTGCGGTTGTTGATGCACGTCTTGCCTTCCGCTTTGACTTCCACACCGTTTTCGAGTTGCGCGGCCAGCCGGCTGTCCTGCGCAGGGTCGCTGCTCAGGGGACGAACCGCGACCGAGCGAGTCTTGCCGTTACTGGTGGTGGTGCAGTGCTCGGTCCCGCCGAACTCAAGGACGGTCCAGGGGTTCAGCACAAGCAGTTCAAAGAGCTGGTCGCTTGCGGCGCTCTTGGCCTGCTGTTCGTTCGAGATGCTGCCCTGGTTGGTCAGCGACAGAAGCGCTGTGGAGAGCTGGTTTGAGAGCTTGCTCGCGGGCGCGATCGTGCGTTCAGGCTGTGTGACGATCCCGATCGCCAGCACGCAATACAAGAGGGAGACGGCGAGCGCACCTGCCGTCTCGGTGTAGCGGCGCTGCACCAGCGCCTTCCACATCGCCCAGCATCCCGCGAGCACGATCGCCGCGACCAGCCACGGCGCACCGAACGTGTTGGCATACAGGTTGTGAATCGCGCTGGATATCGGCGTCAGCGCGCCCGAACCGGGGCTGCCGTTCCCGTTGACCAAATCCAGGTTAAAAGCGAACCCGAACAGGACGATCACCCCGTTCGCCAGAAACGCCGTGATAATCCAGAGGACCTCCGCGAAGAAGTACGCGATCATCGGCACGACACCCGAGACGTCCACGCCGCTGGTCAGCCCGACGCTGATCGCAGGGAAATACTGGTCGAGCTGATAGTTGGCGATCGGGTAGCGCCCGAAAATCCCGCCGCCCGTCACCTGCGGAGCCGGCCCGATGTTCCCGTAAACATCCCCAGCGAACGCAGGTGCGACGACGAGGAGCAGCCAAAGTGCCGCGCCGATAGCAACGGTGAGTGCGACTCGTCGGCGCGTGGCTGATCGGAGCGCGCGGTGGATGATGGGTTTCACGTGGCGCTCCGCTGCTGCTCGGGGGTCGTCTGGAACGCCGCGAGAAGGTGCGGGTAGACGAGGTCGACCTGCATTTCGCCGACACGACCGTCGAGGTCACGCATCAGGCAGCGGCCAGCCCGCAGTTCCCGGACCAGCCCGACAAGCTCGCGCGTAGGGTCGAGACCGATGAACCGCAGAGCGGCGCTCGCGGCGTCGTCGGAGTCCTGGCCGAAGACGAGCGCGACACCGATCAGGTCCGCAAGGTCCCCGAGATCACCGATCCGATGCGTCCCCAGCAGCAGCGTCGCGTTGAACGCACGACCCAACCGGACAAGCCGGTTGATGACCTGTCGTCCCTGCGGGGACGCCAACAGAAACCAAATCTCGTCCAGGCCGACGACCTTGTGCCGCGAACGGTCTCCGGAGATCAACCGCAGCGCAAACGCCGCGACGAGTGAGAGAGTCGCGACGGACACGCGCTCCGCACGGGTGTATGTGTCCCTCGCGGACGACGGTTCCGGGAGCGAGAGACCGGGCATACGGATCGTCGTGACCGGCTTGACCGCCTGGACCTCCGTGCTCTCACCGCCGCCGAATCCCAGGCGGGCGAGGCCGAAATCGCGGATCACCTCCAACGCCTCGCCGGCGTCCCGCGCGCCGGCACGGTCGCTTTCGAGCAGCAGCTCGACGACGCGCGAGAGGCTGCGCGACCCCTCGCGCACCGTGTCCTTGACCGCGAGGCTGACCGCGTTCTCCCACTGCCCGGCGTTGCCGGGCAGCAGCTCGAGCAGGTATGAGCAGGCAAGCTCCTCGCGCAGGTCGGGCAGGCCGATCGCGAGCGGGTCCAGCTTGCCCTGCTGCGCCGGATCACCCGAGAGCTCGAGCACCTCGATCCGGCCATCGAGCTCTGCGAGCTTGTGCAGGCCGTGGTCAGGCTTCGGATCGAAGTCCACCACCAGCGATCCGCGGCGCTCGGCGGCGTACTCGATCGTTTGCGCCGCAACCGTCTTGCCCGACCCCAAGGTGCCGATCAACAGGACCGCCGACGCGCGGGACTCCCTCGGCGCCTGTGTCGGATCGAACCGCACCGGAAGCGGCGCGCCCTTCGGTGTGTAGCCGAGGTACGAACCTCTGCCCGAACCGACCGTCCGTGTGGCGGTGGCGACCATGCCACCGAACTGCTCGACCGTGAGCTGCTGGGTGTAGTCGCGCATCTAGAGCCGCCCGTCCGCTCGCGGTAGATGCTCAAAGAACATCGCCCGTTGCAGGCCCACGGGCCGGTGCAGAGTGATGTCGCCGTACTGCTCTTTCAGCGCCGCGACCCTGCGCTCAAGCTCCTCCTCCGAAGGTGCTCCCACCGCAAGGCCGATCTGCGCATAAAGCATCGGCGGGTGCCCACCGGCTTGAAGCTCGGCCTCGTACTCGCGCGCGAGTACGCGGTCCTCTCCGACGAGCAGGCTCGGGCCGTGAACGGCTCCCTGTACCTGCTCGTGGTAGGCGTGCTCGACATCAGCGATCCGCTTGCGCACCTGTGCGAGCGCCTGCCTGTTACCGAGCCAGCGCGCGTGCACGACCGCGTCCACCGGGAACCCGACAGCCTCAAGCGGCGCGAACAGGACCTCCGCCGTGGAGCCGGGAAACTCGGGCGCGTCAGCGAGCGCGCCGAGCGCGAGCATCGCCTGAAAACAACGCCCCTGCTCACCATCCACCACGAGCGTCTGCTGCTGCTCGGTGATCGCCGCGTTCGCGCAGCGCGCGAGATCGCACCCGAGCGGCTGAAAACCGACACCACCATCCCCTACCGAGACGATCAGCGCGTCCGGCTGCCAGTGCCGGTCAAGCTCGGGCTCGCCAATCCCACGACACGCCGCGCGACGCAAAAGCCACTGAAGCTCAACCGTCCTGGCGCGGCGAGCGTGGATCACGCCATTCAATCGCTCAGAGACGCGCTGCTCGCGAGTAGCGAGTTCTGAGAGCTCGCCGGCCGCGATCAAGGACTCGGCGCCGATGCCGGCCAGCTCCTCCACCCGGCGCCGCACGCGATCCACGCTGCGCACGAGCGCGCTACCCACCCCGATGCGGGCATCGGCGGCGAGCGACACGGCGATATAGCACTCGGGTATGTGCGAGCCGAGCCGGCGCAGCCGCTCGCGATGACCCTCAAGGAACGAGCGCCACACCTGCGGGTCTTGGTGGCGCTCATCGAGCAGCCCGGCGGTGTGCTGTACGTAACGATCGGCCGGGTAGGCACGGCTGACGCGCCACAAGCTGAAATCGGCGGCGATTGTGTGCGCCAGCCGTTGCAGGCGGCGCTGTAGCACCCACTTCTCACCCGTCGGCAGATACGGGTAAGAGGTCATCGCCAGCCGGTAAAGGCCGGCAGCCTCGCCACCACGCCCGACGAGGACGTTGCCGCGCGCGTAACGCAACGGGAAGCAGCTCACGGCCGCACCTCCACGACCTGCCCATCGCCGAGTTCGATCACTTCCGCGCAGCGCTCTCCCCGGCGCATCCGGTGCCCCTCGGCCGGGCGCACCACGAACCGTCCCCTGCTGGGGATCGCGACGACCGGACGGCCGAACACCAGCCGCGCAGGACCGCGCACGCGACCGTGATGCAAGACCGGCGAGTGCTCATCCGGGGCGACCCACACCTGCGGCGCCCACACCCCCACCGCGCCCTCCGGCGCGATCGGCCGGTCAAGCGAGCGGCGCGCCGCGCGCAACCGAACCGACAGCCACGAGCTCAGATAGCGGTGAGCCGGACGGCCGTCCGGCGAGGCCTGCCCCGCGAGCGTCGCGACCATTCCCGGTGCCACGATCAGCCGCAACGGCCACGCAAGCCACCCCAACAGCACGCCGGCAACCAGGACGCCCAGGAACCCGACGGCCCCGACGAGCAGCGCACCCCTGGCGCCGTGCGAGCTCGCGCCCAGCAGCGCGCCGACCGCGCCGAGCACCAGCGCAAACATGATTGAGCGCTGGCTGAGCACGAGCACAAGTACGAGCGCGCCGAACGCCCACGCAAGCCACTCAAGCGGCACGCCACCCGGGACGGGCAACCGTCGCCCGTCGATCTGGTAGATACGCCGGTCCGGCCGGAAGATCCGCTGGTAAGAGCGGATCGGCTGCGAGCTATCGCTCATACGTCCACAGCCCTTTCAGCCGAATATCTGTTTGCCGATGCCTTCGGCCGCCGTCGCGATCTCGCCCGGCGCGAACACCATCCACGCGACCACGATCGCCGCGAACAGGAACACCGCAAGCTCGGTGTAACGGCGGTTCAGCAGAAACACGAGACTGATGACGGCCACGATCCCGCCGTACAAGTCACTCGCGTAACCCTTCAACAAGTTCGCGATGTTCTGACCGACGTCATCCCCCGACGCGAACGCCTGCGCCGGGAACAACACCAGCACCCACACCGCCAGCCAGCACACGATCCAGATAGATCGCTTGTGCGACATGCCGATCACTTCCCTTCCGCACCAGACGGCGCAGACCCGGCGGGTCGTGCGGTCAATCCGGCTCTGCGCGTCGCTCCTGCCGTATGTGAGTCGCCGCCGAGATATGAGGCGATACCGCGAGCAAGCAGCAGCAGCACGCACCCCCACAACAGCAGCCGGCCCACGCAACGAGCCAGACGATTCACGCCTTCCCTCGGCCCGCCTCGCTGCGAATTGGTGTTAACGAAAATGCTCATGCGGCGACGGTACGCCCGACCCCGCCCAATAGCCACAAGCGCACATCACGTGAAAGCGATCAAGTTCATCAAACGTGAAAGCGCTCGCTTTCATAAGACAAACAACAGGACCAAACGCCCCGGTGGCGGCGCGACCACCAACCCGGCGCAGTAGCATCAAGCGGCCGGCGCGCAACCGTCACATCGGGCGCGAGCGAGCGCTGCGAGAGCGCGCGCTACGCGGCGGCGAGCTTCACGAGGTCTGAAAGCTCGTCGATCTGGCCGCTGATGCTCGCCAGCGCCTGATCCAGCAGCCGGCAGGCCGAATAGTCCACGAGCGAGTAGTACACAGACGCGCCCTCGCGGCGCCGCGCGACAATGCCCGCGCGGTACAGGATGCACAGGTGCCGAGAGATGTTCTGCGGTGTGCTCGGCATCTCATCGGCCAACGCCTGCGCGGTGCTCTCCCCGTGTTCGAGCGACGTGAGCAGCTGGACACGCGTCGGGTCCGCGAGCAGCGCGAGACGACGCGTCACCAGCTCAACCACAGACTCTGACCAACAACGAACCACAACCATCCTCTAAACGGCCGGCCTCGCAGGCCGGCAGGCGGCAAATCCTCGCGGGCCGGCAGAACTCGATCAGCCATCGGGCACAGGGGCACATACTGTTAATGACCGCGAACTATCGAAAACTACAAGCGAGTTCACGCCGCCAACCGCATGATGCGCGCGCACGGACATAGTGCATCGGCGCCAGGCGGCCCTCCCGCGCGTAAAAGTCATTTGTAGTTTTCGCTCGCTCGCGGTCTATAACTAGATGAGCGAAAATCAAACCTGTCAAGGTTTCATGTCCGGCGACGTGCCGCCCGCGGATGAGCCGACGACCCTCAGCGCGGACCCGGACATCATCCCCGAGCAGACCGCGCCCAGAGACTCGACAGCAGCGCAGAGCACCATCATCCTCCCCGACGCCAAGCGCGCCAAACGCTCGCTACGCGCCCACGGACTGAGCGGCAAACACCCACAACGGCCAACGACGCAAACAGACAGGCCGCGTCGTTGGATCGCGCCGAGCGCGATCACGGCCACCGCTCTATGCCTCGCGCTGATCCTCACCGTGCCGGGCACGATCACCCACCATCGAGCAAGTGCTCGCAACTCGACGACGCATCCGCCCGCCGGCGCACGTTGCGCAAGCATCCAGCACAAGCACCATCCGCACACAGAACGGCCCAACCCGGCTATCCACCCCAAACCCGTCGGCACAAAACCCCCATCGCAGACACCCATCGTCAACTCTGAACCGTCGGACACCAGCGTCGGCCCGCCGTCACCACCCACGGCCACGCCCCCGGCGCCACTGCCGTCGTCGTCTGCTGTGGCAAGCGAATCGACGAACGTGCCAGCCAGCCGGGCACCCGAAGCACAGACGACCACGCCCGGCCAAGCGCAGACCGGAGGCGGCCCCTTCTCGCCATAGCCGCTGCCCGACGCGCGTTCGTGCCGCCCGCCACGTGCTGGGTCTGCATGGATGGTTGCAAGTTGCGCAAGCTTTAGGACTCGTGTGATTTATTAGAACATCCGTTGAGCGGGTCACGGTTGACCCGAGGAGAGGATGGACATGGATGTTCGACCGAGCCGCGCCCCAGGCCAGCGCTCTGGGCCGGCGCAGACAGCGACGCCGCAGGCCAACGGGCCAGCGCTGCAGCCCGGGCAGATCGAGCGGATTCTCGGAGAGCGCCAACAGCGCGAGCTGCTGGTGGCCCGCGGTTTTCGCGAGTGCCGCGGCCTCAGCCGCGACCAGCTCGAGGACATCTACCAGGAGACGACGCTCGCGCTGCTGCACCGCCATTACCGCGATGAGAAGCATCTGCGCACCGCGCTGCGCAAAGGCATCAAGCAGCGCGCACTGAATCTGCACCGCG
The DNA here is from genome assembly GCA_963713895.1 of uncultured Solirubrobacterales bacterium. Taxonomy (GTDB): domain Bacteria; phylum Actinomycetota; class Thermoleophilia; order Solirubrobacterales; family Solirubrobacteraceae; genus Palsa-744. Next base: position 2,017,713 of record OY970210.1, read on the forward strand.
ACGAGCGCCGACGCCAGGAGATCCTCGCCCACGACGAACCCGGACGGCACGCACTCGAACGGGCACGCAGCCCCGAGAGCGATCCCGAGCAGATAGCGCTCGCCCGCCAGGACCGCCTCATCGTCACCGAGTTCCTCGCCGAGCTCACCACCCAGGAGCAACGCGTGTTCTGGCTATCGACCGAGGGCAGGGGCTACAACAGCATCGCCAAGACACTCGCCATGTCCGTCAACGAGGCGCGCAACACCCTCGCCGCGTGCGAGCGAAAGCGCGAGCGCTTCCAGCTGCTGCACGACAGCGGCCGCTTGTGCGGATATCGCGCTGCCACGATCGAAGGCCTGCTCGCGGGACAGGCCACGAGCGAACAGCTCGCCCGGCTCGCCCTCGCGCACCTGCAGTCGTGCTCACACTGCCGCGCAGAGCACCACACCAACGCAAGGCGCCTCAGGCGCGCGTTCCAGGACCAGGCCGCCGCGCTGCTGCCCCCGATACTTCTCGGCGGGCTCGGCCGCCTCGGCCGTGCCGGCACGCACGCCCGCGTACTCGCCCAGCGCTTACAACCCAGCGCAATCTCATTGGGCCCGACCGGCGAGGGAGTACGGGAACGCACGATCGCGCTGCTCGCGGGCGGCGGCGCGGGCGCAAAGCTCGCTGCAGGCGTGATGGCCGTCGCGGTGATCGCAGGCGGCACCCTCACCGCCACCCACACCCTCGAACACCACCACAAGCCCTCACCATCCCACGCGGCCACACACCCCACCACCCTTGTGCGCGCAGCACAACAGGTGGACTTCACGGCCCGAGCACCCGCCCCCGCGATAGCCGCACCCCCGCGCAGCTCCTCACAACCCGCAACCGCAGCGGCCAACGCTCCCAGCACCGTGCCCGTCGCCCACGCGGCGACCAGCCACAGCACTCCGGCGCGCCGCGAACCGGGCGGATTCGCCTACCTCGGCGTGCCCACCAGCAGGCCCCCGCCCCCAGCAAGCCCGGCCACCCCAACACCCCAACCAGCACCCACACCAACACCCGCGCCCACCTCCACACGATCACAGCCGCAACAAGCCGAAACGCAAACCGGAGGCGGGCCATTCAGCCCATGAGCCCGGGACCGAGACAAAGTCACATGCAGATTTCGCTTGCTCGCGGTCAATAACAAAAGAGAGAAGCGCAGACGCAACTGCGCGGAGAGGAATCCCAAGGATTAAGGAGAGATGGGCAAGGATGACCAGCCACGAAACCCCGCTATCACGCCTCAAATGCTTGCCGCTGCTTGCCGGCCTGTTCGCGCTCATCGCATGCGCCACAATTTTGGCCTGCTGTGCGCCCGCGATGGCGGGCACCTATCCGATGTATCAGTGCGCGCCTGGCGCTCCAGCGGTCTCGCCGGGCTGGTCGGTCTACGGCTTCGACACGCTCGCGAGCACGGTCCTCACGAACTCATGCGCCTCCGGCGGCCGTATCGGTGATTACGTCTTCAGCAACGGGCAAGCCGGCGCGGTCACCGAGAACGGCAGCAGTGGCAGCCAGGTCAACCTTGCTATCGAAGTGCCCGCAAGCGCACCCGACCTGACGATCCAGTCGATCAGCGCGAACGTAAACGTCTCGACGGTGACAGGGGATGACGCCTTCCTCGGGTTCGCGTCAGACGGGCAGGCGCTCCCAGGCGCCGTCGAGCTGCCCTACGCCACCGGCAGCGGCTACTCCACCAACGACACCTGGATGCTGCCCCAAGGCGCCCGCGCATTCGCCGCATACGTCAACTGCAGCACCGACCGCAGCTCTCCGACCTGCGTCTTCGCGGAAAGCACCGCGGTGCCCGCCCTCAGCGACATCACGCTCACGCTCTCAGACAGCGCGCCGCCCGCGATCGACAGCACCAGCGGCACCCTCGCGAGTGCCGCCGCGACCAACACGACCGTGACCGGGGCCCAGACGCTGAGCTTCACTGCCGGCGACCCCGACAGCGGCGTGCGCGCAGCAACGCTGACTCTCGTCCCTCAAGACGGCCAGTCGCCCTACCAGCACACCTTCGACTTCTCCACCGAATGCACCTACCAGTCATGGAACGCGTGTCCGCTCAAACAAACCGTCAACAGCTTCACGCTCAACACCGCCGCGCTAGCAGACGGCAGCTACACCGTTGACCTCGCCGTCGAAGACGCCGCCGCCAACACCGCCAGCCAGCAGCTCGGCACGATCACAACAAACAACGCTCCCGCCAACACATCCCCACCGTCAATCCCGCTGCCCGGCCAAGCGGTCGTCGGCACGACGCTCAGCGCACAAACAGGCACATGGTCGGCGCCCAGCGAAGCCGGACCCGTCACCTACGCCTACCAGTGGGAGCAGTGCGACAGCCAAGGCGAAAACTGCGAGCCGATCGCCGGCGCGCAGAACGCCAGCTACACGACTACGGCGAGCGACGCGCGACACACTTTGCGGGTGATCGTTAGCGCCGCCGATAACGACGGCCTCGCCTCGGCGACCAGCGCCGCGACCAGCATCGTGGCCGCCCCGGAAAGCACCCTCGTCACCACCCCAGGTCCCGCGACAACGCCAACGACAACACCAGCACCAACGACAGCAGCAACAGTGCCCGCCGCGATCACAACGCCACCCAGCACCCAGGGAAGCGGCACGCCCAACGGAACACCCGCCAGCGAGACCGCAAGCCTACACCTCAACGGGCCCGCCGCGATCACCCGCCCCTACCGGCAAAGAGCGTTCACGCTCACCGGCCAGCTCACCGACAATCAGTCGCAGCCGATCGCCGACGCAACCCTCGACGTGCTCCAACAGATCGCCGGCACCAACACCCTCACGCTGATCGGTTACTCCACAACCAGCCCCTCCGGGAGATTCACGCTCAACGTGTCCGCAGGGCCATCCCGCACGATCGAGATCGCCTACCGCGCGCTATCCAGCGACACCAACTACGCCGCCACCGCTCCCATCCAAGAGACCGTCAACGCAAGCGCCCAGCTCACGATCACCCCCCACCACACCGACCCCACCGGCACGATTATCCTCAGCGGACATGCGGAAGGACCAATCCCACCGCAAGGAACGATCGTCGAGCTACTCGTTTACTACCGCGGACACTGGAACCCCTTCCGCGACCCACGCACCAACAGCCACGGCACCTTCCACGTCGAATACCAGTTCCAAGGCGCCATCGGACGCTTCCCATTCCGAGCCCAAATCCCCGCCGGACAAGCCGGCTACCCCTACACAACCGGATACAGCAAAATCGTGAACGTAGCCACGCGGTAGACGACGCCACGGCCCGAGCCTGGCCGGCTTGCTCCCCGATCCCCAGGTCAAGGCCGGGCGAAGCGGCCGTCGCAGCCGTCGCAGGCGTGGATCAGGGGTTCGGCCCCACGCTCGCTCAGGCCAGCTTCTCGGCCTAGGCAGTCCGTCTGATCAGTCGGCTTTGCCGTAGTTGCCTTCTTCGACATGGCCTATAGCCAGCGCCCAGAGGCCTCGCGGAGTGCCTGATAGTCGAACCCCCCGGATCGACGGAAGCGGTCGATCAGCTGTGCCGCGGCCAAGCGTCGGCGCTGCTCGTACTCCTCGCGAGCTCGGCTCTCCCGCTCGCACGCCTGATCATCCTGCATTGCTGCCCCGGATTTGCCGACCGCGACCGTTAGATCGAGCACCCAGGCCACAGATAGATGGACGCAAAGCAATTTCGTCTCCGAGCGCTGCCGCTCACTCATCCAACCCCAGCTCTACGTGAGCCTGCCGCGTCCGCGCGGCAAGCTGCGCGTGGAACTTCAGCGCTGCCCATAAGCTCGACAACCGGGATCGAATGCCCTGCGATCCTACTTTTGCGGGCTTCGCGATCTCCGAACAGCATGCCCCCCAGGTGATCGCCCTTCGCTGTGATCATCCTGGTCCAGCCCGTTGGCGGTCTTCTGGCTCGCGGACAAGCCGCTCAGCGTCGCCGACCAGCGAGCCGAGCGTTACGCCGAGCGCACCAGCGAGCGCGATCAGCTCATCGAAGTGAGGATCGACCTCCCCGGCTTCGATGCGACCAATACGCCGCGCCGACATTTTGCGTCCTCTCGGCAACCGGCTCGCCTCCGAGAGGTCGCCCACGCGCAAGCCGCGCCGCTCACGCAAGTCGCGTACAGCTTGCCCGAACGCCACCAACTGCTGCTCGCAACCTCGGCCGCGTCTCGCGGGACCCCCCTCGTTTCCGTGGCCGCTCATGCCGATCGCAATGTCGCTGTCTGAGTGTCTGGCATGAGCCGGTAGCCGACGCCCCAGGTCGAGCAGACCCAGCCGTCGGCGCCGGCACGAGCGAGCTTTCGGCGCAGCCGACTGGCGTGCGAGTCCAGCGTGCGCGTCGAGCCTGTCGAGCGGAAACCCCAGACTTCGGCAAGAAGCGCATGCTTCTCGTGCACGCGTGTCGGATCGCGCACCAGACGCGCAAGCAGCGCGAACTCCATACGACGCAGCTCCACGAGCACACCGCCGAACGTCACCGCGCGTGTCGCCATGTTGATCTCAAGCGCGCCGCAGCACAGCACGTCAGACGCGTCCACGCGGCCGGAGCGATGCAGGAGAGCGCGCACGCGGGCAAGCAGCTCCGGGTAGATGAACGGCGCCCGGATCACGTCGTCCGCGCCGGCGTCGAATGCGCGCAGCACATCGGCATCGCCGCGTGTGCTGATCCATAACACCCATGCCGAGCACGCGCCAGAGGTAAGCCGGCCCATGCGCAGCGCACGAAGCGCGCCGACCTCCGACCCTAGCCGGCGCCAGCCGAAGATCACGAGCTCCGCGCTGCCCAGACGCTCCTTCAGACCAACCGACTCGTCAACAAGATCGACGCTGTAGCCGTCCAACGCCAGCTCGTCGGCGAGCGCCTCATTCTCGCTCTCCTCACCGTAGACCACGACAAACACGCCCTTCCGCGGACGCGCAATGCCTCTCGGGTTATCCTCCGGTCGCATGGGAGTCTCATCTCCTGTGCCACGACCCCGGGCGGGCACCACCCCGCGCCGGGGTCAACAAACCTATGGGTGAACGCCGTCGAGAGACGCCCTGCCCGGCTGCACCCCCTACGGCGACACACGCGACTTTATAGGCCGTCGAGCACAGCCACGTCAAGGCCATCGGGAATCTCCATCGCAACCGAGCGCTCTCGTGACCAACTTGTAGTACCACGGGAGTACCACGAGCGACCGCCGATACGCGAAAACCCGCTTTCTAGAGCGGGTTTTCGACATGGGCGATACTGGGCTCGAATTCGCCTCTGCGGATCACGCGAGGCGAGAAGCCCCGTATTTGCTGGGTTTAGGTGATGACAGTTGACCTCAAATCGGGGCAAATTGCTACCAAAATTGCTACCAAAGCAGAGGGCAGCCGAGCATCCTCGAACAGGGTCATGACGAGCCATCGCGCGCCACGTTCGGTCGCAGAGCCCTACGCGTGCACCACGACCGCCGGGGACCCGTTGGCCTTCGCGGCGGGGATTAGGTGGTACTGCACGACGAAGCCAAGGCTCTCCGCATAGCGGTCGACGGTCGAGATCTTGGTGTCGGCGGCCGTGCTCTCCAGGCGCGCAACGAACGACTGCGAGGTTTCCATCGAAGCGGCAATCGCCGTCTGCGAGCGCCTCTGCTCCTCACGCTGCTTGGTCAGGGCTCGCAGGAGCTCGCGACGCCGACGAGCTGCATCGACGAGCCGCGGGAACTCGGGGTTGCGCTCGGTGCGCTTGTCGATCATCTCGTCCAAAAAGTCACGTTCGCGCATGATCTCTCCACCTAACGAAGCGGGGTGATACCTCAGCCGGTATCTCCGATTGGATATCAGCGTAGCACAATGCTAACGGTGCAAAGGGCGCTTGCCCTGCGCCTCGCGCTTCTCATCGCCTCGCCTTCGCCAATCCGCAAGGCGCCGCTTCGCGAGCTTGATGATCGACGGAGGCGTCTTCTGGGTCTTCTTGTTGAACCCCTCGAGCGCCAGCAGCACCTGACCGCGGCTACCTTCCTCGGCGAACAGGACGCGATAGATCACATGGTCGCCGTCGACCCGGACCTCCCAGATCTCGCCGTCCAGACGCCGCGCAGCATGCAAGCCTCGCTCCCGCACCTCCTCCATCCCGGCCAAAACCCCCGCCGCATCGGAGTCGGACAGCTCGTCGATGAACTCTTCCACCGGGCTGCGACCCGACGAGGTCTTATAGTCGCGCCACCGTCGCCGGGTCGTGCGGTGTTGACCGACCGAAGCATTGGCGTACTTCTTGGCTGCTCTGCCCGAGCGCATCGAGCGAGCTTACGTAGGCCCCCGGATGTCGAACAACCACGACCGATCGGTCTGAGCGAGGCGACATCGACCTAACGCGGCCGCCGGAGCGGCACCACGCGAGAGTCCTGATTGCCGAGGACTGAGCCGCATGATTACCTAGCGACTCGACGAGTAGCGTTCATCAAAACCATCGGGGACGTTCGCGGCCAGGAAGCGGAGAACGCCCACCAAGGCGTACTTGAGCTGCTCCAACCTCGCCACCGCCTCGGAGACGCTCACGTCGTACTCCTCTTGAAGTTGGTCCCTCAGCTTCGCGCCCTCGCGCTTGAGCGTATCGAGCGTGTCGCGGATCTCGCTCTCATCGCGAGCGGCGCTGAACGTGAGAGCCAATGACAGCACGAGAGAGATGACCACCGGGCCACCAACGGCGAAGGTAATCACCGCCAACGCTTCGGCGAGGGTGAAGTGAGCCTGCAGGGCGGAGATTTCCGAGCCGTAGAGGCTTGCGATCACGTACCGGATGAAGGTGACCAACGTTGGCGCCTGGCTGTAGTGGAAGGCGTGGTGCTCGCCATGATAGAGGGCTATGTTCAGCAGCACGAAGCCGAGCACCACCCGAACCACCAGCCACAGGTACGAGATCGCGGTCAGGAGCAGCGAAGCAGAGCTGCGGCGGTACTTCTCAAGCTGGTACGTCCAGTAGTAGAGGCCCCGATGAAACATGACAGTTAGGCCGAGGGCAATAGTGAATTGCGTCTGCTGCTCTCGCGTGAAGCGATCGACGTCGGCCCTGCGCAGCTCGTCAGACGGTTCGAGCAATTGCCTTCATACGGTCTGACTCGACCATCTGTTTGATAACCCTCTGCTGAACGCGCAGGAAGGCCGAAGGCGCCAACGAGAACCGGATGGTGCGATAAACCGTGCGCACTAGCAGAGCAGCCACGACAAGGCTGGCCAACCACAACAGCGGCTTCCAGTGAGACACCACGATCGCGAACGCGCAGAACGCGACTCCAACGAAGACGAGCACCGAGCGCTTAATGTCGCTCAACAGCAGCACCACGGCGTTGGCGGCGGCTAGGAAGCCCACCGCGCTGCGTCTCTTAATCAGGGCTTTGGGCAACCGGGCATCCGGGCGTACGCTCCACGACGAGGGCGGCGAGGGCTTCCGCGCTCTCGCCGTCGCCGCGCAAAATGATCTGCCGGTGCGTGAAGTCCGCCGTTACTCGCAGGTCAACCGCGAATACGAACCAGAAGGCCCATATTGGGAGATGACCTTCGCGTCTACATTCCGGCACATACCTTGCACAGCGGACGTCCGTCGGTGCCGGACTCCTTGTGCTCGGGCTTGATCCGCTTGCCGTCCGGGCATGCGTCGTTGTTGTGGTAGACGTTACGCTCGCCCCCGTACTCGGGGACCTTGGTGTGATATGGACTTACTTTCATTGATACCTTTTCTGCTCGGACTGGGCTGCCTGCGGACACAGGACACCCGGCCCAGACGGGCATACGGCATCATGCAGCTGGCGTCGGACGGGTTTGAGAGAATGCGGGCGCGCTGCGCCTTCCGCGCTCCGCGACTGATGCCTAGGCGGCCCAGGGCGGACACCCTGGGCCGCCCGACCTACTGCTCTTCAACGAGGTAGTGGCCGACGTCGGCCTCGACGCTCCGAACGGCCTGGTCGAAGTCCTCGCGGTCCTCGCGGATCGCGACCAGCTCGTCTCCTTCAAGTAGAGCATTCCAGCCTTGACTGTTGAGGCTATTTGCAAGAGACGCGGGATGTTCGCGTGTCGCTCGCCCTCAGCCCAGATGACGTTCACACGGATCCAACGTGGCTCAGCCATGTCCGGACGTTAGCGCTCGTGTGGACGGGCTGCGATTCGCGCAGCACGGGGCCCGAGCGATGAGGCACCCAATCTGACGCTCGCCGGGGGGAATTGCTACGAAATTGCTACCAAGCTGCCTTCTTGACCCGAATATTTCGCTCTTTAGAGCCAAATCTTGGGATGGGCGATACTGGGCTCGAAACCGCCCCCGGACCTGAGCTCAGGTGAGATCAGGCTTGTGAGCTGCTCTCAGGTGCTCTCAGATCACCTCAGATTCGCTCACCGAAGTACCACGGGAAGTACCACGATGCCGGCTGCCAGAGACGAGCTCAACCGCAGACTCGCGAGAAGCTTACGACGCCAGAAGGACAGCCGACGAGAGACGTGCGGCTAAAGACTCCCGCCAAGTACAGCACCGTGAGACGCACAAGGCCGCCGAAGATTCAATGGTCAGTCTGCTCCAGATGCGACGGCACGGGTACGATTCGTCCCGGAGTACATACTGACGCCGAGATCATGGAATGGCAGGAGGATTACAACCGTTGGCTTATCTGGTTGAATGAGGGTTGGCGCTCGCTAGCGTACATCGGCTCATAGCTCATGGATCTCTCGCATTCCGGTTTCGCGGAGACCCCGTGCCGGGGACGGGCCCGTTTTGCGCCCCGCGAATCAGGTCACCTTGAGCTTCAGTGTCTTAGTCGTGGTCTGCGGCTTCGGACTGCCGGAGTCAGTGACGCGCACCGTGAAGGTGTATTTCCCTGCCGTTTCCGGCGTCCCGTAGATCCATTCGCCGCTGAGCGACATCCCTGGCGGGAGCGCCCCCGCGCTTATGGACCATGTGTACGGGGGAGAGCCGCCGGTCACGGTGATCTGCTGCTGGTAGTAGTTGCCACGCACGGCATTGGGCAGTTTCGTCGTGGCAATCTTCAGCTTCGGGGGCTTCACAACTGCAGCCGACAGAGTCTTCGTCACGGTGTGAGCGGTCGGGGTCGCCGCGTCGGTGACGGTGACGGTCAGGCTGCCCTTCCCCGTCTTCGTGGGGGTGCCGTAGATCACGCCGTTCGAGAAGGTCAGTCCAGCGGGCAGTTTGCTGGCCTTCGTCGTCCAGGAGTAGCCGGGGACACCGCCAGTGACCCCGAGTGACTGCTCTCCGTACTCGCCGACGACGAACGAGCCCACGGTCGAGGAGAGTTCGAGCGGTGGGGCGGCTGTGACGTCAATTGTGTACTGCCTGCTGATCGTCTGCGCTTGAGGCGTTGAGCTGTCCTGGATCTGCAGCGTAAACGTCTGCGATTGCGCCCCGGTGATCTCACCGTAGAGTTCGCCGTACTGGTCGAGCGTGAGGCCTTCTGGCAGTTTCCCGGAAGTCACCGTTACCGAGTAGGGGGAGACGCCGCCGGAGATTCCTAGCGACTGATCGTAATACTGGCCCTGCGTGCCACCCGGGAGCGACGTGGCTGACACGGCGAGCTCGGGTGCGGGCGCGATCTTGAGCGAGTAGGACTTGCTCGTCGTCACCGGGGTCGGCGAGGTGCTGTCGGACGCCTGGATCGTGAAGGAGTAGGTGCCGTAGGAGGTTGGGAGGCCGTAGATAGTTCCCGTTGTGGAATCGAGCGACAAGCCTTCAGGCAGGCTCCCGGACGACAGCGCCCAGGTATACGGGGGTACGCCGCCTTGCGCTTCGATGGTTTCTTCGTAGTAAGTGCCCTGGGTTCCGGACGAGAGCGAGTTCGTCGTCAGGCTTAGCGGAGACGACGGGCTTACGGTAAGGCTGAGCGCCACTGACGCGGTCTGCGGGGTGGGCGATCCACTGTCGCTGACCTTGATGGTGATGGGGAAGCTGCCCGATTCTGTCGGTGTGCCGGAGATCTGGCCGGTCGATTCCGAGATGGATAGTCCGCTCGGCAGCGAGCCGCTCGCGATCGACCACATGTAGGGAGTTGTGCCGCCTGTCGCGATGAGGGTCTGCGTGAAGCTGCTACCGGCGGTTCCGCTGTTGAGTTCGGTGGTGGCGATGCTGAGCGCTGGTGGCGCGCCGACCGCGACCGCCATCGTCGCGGTGCGCACCACGCTGGGCTGTGAGCTGTCGGAGACACGCAGGGTGAATTCGGACGTGCCTTCGACGGACGGGGTGCCTGAGACGACGCCGGTTTCTTCGTCGAGAGACAGACCCGCGGGGAGCGTTCCGTGCGTAATCGAGAACGAGAGCGGCGCGGTGCCGCCCGTGGTGAAGATGAGCGCGCGGTGGGGCACGCCGTTGACCGCGGCGGGCAGCTCGGTGGAGGCGATCTGAAGCGGTGGGACTGCTGCGACCGTCAGAGTCGCGCTCGCCGTGACGCCCTGTGAAACTGGCTGGGAGCTATCGGTCACCTGCAGCGTGACCGGATTCGATCCCGGAGTGGTCGGGGTTCCCGTGATCGCTCCCGTCGAGGGTTCGAGGGATAGCCCGGTGGGGAGTTCGCCTGAGGAGATGCTCCAGGAATAGGGGGCGACGCCGCCACTCACCGTAGGGGTGTAGGAGTACGGTTCACCGACGGTTGCTTCTGGCGGGGCGAAGCCGATCGAGGGTGACGAGGCAGCGACGTTCAAGGAATACGTCTGAGACGCCGTCTGCGCTGTCGGGGTGGAGCCGTCGCTGACGGTAGCAGTGAAGGTGAACACCCCGGACTCAGCGGGCGTGCCTTCGATAGCTCCCGTGGAGCTTTCGAGCGTCACGCCAGGTGGCAGGGCGCCTGAGGTCACCTCCCACGAATAGCCTGGTACCCCACCTTCCGCGTTTAGGTTCGCGATGTATTCGCTGCCCTGGGTCGCCGACGAGATGCTGGCGGTGAGGAGCGAAAGCGGCGTGCCGGCGTTGACGACCAGACTCAACGAGACGTTCGCGACGTGCGGTGAAGGGGTGGCGCGGTCCGTAGCGGTAAGCGTGAGCGAGTAGGTTCCCGTCGCGGACGGAGTTCCCGAGATCACCCCCGAGGATTCGAGGGTGAGGCCGTCGGGCAGCGCTCCAGAGCTGACGGACCATTCAATTGGTGCGGTCCCGCCGGTCGATGTGAGATCCGCCGTGTAGAAGGTGCCGTCTGTTGCAGCCGGGAGCTTGGTGGTGGTTACCGATAGTGGTTCTGTCTCCGGAACGATGGAGAGTTTCAATTTCGCGGTGGCAGTCTGCGGCGTGGGTTCTGCTGAGTCCGTAGCTCGGAAGGTGACCGTTGAGGTGCCCGAAGAGGTGGGCGTGCCCGAAATCACGCCGGTCGAGGGTTCGAGCGACAGACCATTGGGCAGGTTCCCTGATTCGATTGACCAGGACGCTGGCCTGGTGCCACCGGTGCTTTCGAGCGTGGTCGTGTACTGCTGGCCGACTGTTCCTGGGGGCAGGCCTTCGCTCGTCACGGCCAGGGTAGCCGGGGCGCTGGAGACGATCGTGACCGACTTGGTCGTGCTTGTCGGGGTTGGACTCGTCGAGTCTGTCGCCTTGATCGTGAAGGTCGAGCTTTCGGCGGCGGTCGGTTCTCCCGAGATCACGCCCGTTTCGGGTTCAAGTGATAAGCCGGCAGGGAGCGAGCCGCTTGCTACCGACCAGGTATAAGGTTCGGTGCCGCCGCTCGCCGTCAAGAACCCAACGTACGGTGCGCCAACAGTCGCGCTCGGTACCCCGGAGCTTTCGATCGCCAGTGTTTCCGCAGCCGGGGTTGCGAGCGGACGCGCCGCGCTCGGCACAGCCACGGGGAGCGTCCTCAGCTTCGTGACACTCTGGCGCGCAACGAAGGGTTGGCCCGAGTTCTGCAGGTCCTGCTGGACGGCCGATGCGATCGCGACCTGCCCGGAGGGTAGCGGGTGGCCCGCGGTTTTCGTGACCTTCGCGTCGTAGAGATCCAGCGGTCCGATCCATGGCGTGAAGTTGCACAGCTCGTGTCCCTGGAGAGCGTTTTCGGTTGACGCGTAGTTAACATGTGCCTGCGCAGCCGCTTGGCGAATATCCCCGTTGAGGTCGTTCTCCGTCTCGCTTGTGAGGGTCAGCACCCCGCCGGTGTCCTTGACGAGCCACGGGCATTCGGAGTAAATCCAGAACGAGCCCGATTGTGGGAAGAGCCTCGGGTAGCCAACCACCTCGACCCGCGACCCTTTTCCGGCAGCTTTGGCAGTTTCCTTGTACAGTGTGGCGAGGCGCGTTACGAAGCTCGCTCGTCCCGTCGTCATGTAGCTGATCGCACCGCGCAGCGCTTTCGCGCAGCCCCCGCCCCAGTCGAGCACGCATTTCTCAAGCAGTTTGGAGAATTTCACGTCGTCCCCGCCGGCGGTCAACGTCACGAGTCCAGGTGTGCCGTTGTGCTGCGCGTACTGTTCGAGTTCGTGTACCTGATTGGGCTGACCGCCTCCCCCGTTGAGGACTTGGGACGAGGTCGCACCGGAGCAAGCGAAGAAGCTGTTGGCAGAGCTGTTGGCGGACCCATCGATCGCGAGGCCGGCGACGTCGCCGAGTACCATTGGCCACGCAAGCGGACCGCGCTGACACGCGGATGAGAACGAGTTGTTCTGCGTGCCCTGGCCGGACGAATAGGAGTCGCCGAGCGCGGCGTAGGCGTACGTATTGACCAGGCTCGCCGACGACAAGGCTTCCTCAAGACTGAAGTAAGCGATGCCTCTGGGCTGTACAGTGTTGGTGAATACCACCGACCCGGCGTAGACGCTGTTTACCGCGAACTGCGTACCAGGACCCTCGTAGCCTGTCGGGCCGTAGGGGCATCCCTCGTCGCCCGTCCACGGGGGGTAGTCACCGCTACAGATTCCGTCGCCGTCGAAACCGAAAATTTCCGTGTTCGAGGACAGAGAGAGGCTGGACAGTGCTTTGCCTGAGGCATTAAGCACCCCAACGAGCGTGTCATCGTCGTCGTCGAATGGACCCTGTGAGGAGTCGGACAAAACGGTCGCCCCGGAATCAGTGAGGTAGATGAGGATCCCGCACGACTGATCATCGCCGATCGCAGGGCACTCCCGGAACGGTGCTCTAGGCGTCCCGGATGTGGCCGCCATCGCGGCGGACTGCGCCGACCGCGCCTCAGCCGTGGCGGGCGTGCGAAATCGCGGGATAGCGATCAGGCGCCCACGCGTTCGTGAAAGGTGATCGGCGTGCCTAGCGGGGCGCGAGCCACGAGCAGCTAGCGAGACAATCGGGCTGGCCACCGCAGCGAGCGTCAGCAGCAGCGCGACCGCGACAACGGTGTATGCCCGACCCCACGGCGTTCGTGACGCGCTCGACCCACGTCGATGCTCGTCCTGACCGTTCCTCGCGGTCGGTTGCCCGGGCTGCATCCCTGGTGCGGTGCTCACGGCCTGCCCCCTATTCGCTGCGGCGAGTATTCCGCTAGTGGGCGGCAGCGTACAGGACCGAACGCCCGCGCAGCAGCGACGATGGTGGAAGGGCGGCGAGGGCCCAAAGTTCGCCTAGCTGAACGCCAGCCAAGGACGCGAGGAAGCCAACGACGACCTCACGCCCATCCCCTTCCCGGCATCGTGACGCGTGTGGCAAGGCTGCCGAAATCCACCGCGCTTGAGGAGGCGCCAGCGCCGCCGTGGTCATGCCTGGCCGGCAGCGACGAGTCGCGCCTGAGTCCGGTCGCGGGCTTCGCTGATCGTCTCGCAGGTGAGGAGCGGGTCAGGATCGACGCGGGAAGCGCCGTCGAGGCCGCTGCGCAGAGCATCACCGAGGCAGTGCCCGCCGCCGACAAGCACGTCTCGCATGCCAGGCTTAGGATGCCCCGGCACGTCCGCACATGGCGCGAGCCTTAGACCATGGCCTGCGTCATCAGTGCGCTGAGGTTGTCCGGTTCGTCGTGGAACTTCGGCGGCGATCCTCACGGGTTGATGGTCAAACGGTAACTGGCTCGCGGGTCTCCTGAGTATCGCGGTTCTTCTCGGCGACGAGGAGGGTGTGGCGCTCGATCGCGATAACGAGCTTAGCGAGGTCGCGGTAGCCGATGATCCGCCGGAACTGCTGCTCGGCGGCGAGCATGCCGGCGGCGGTCCAGCGCTTGCGCATGTCGCCGTTCTGCCAGCGCTTCACGTTGCGCTGGGTGTGACGGACGATCTCGATCATGGACTCGCACGGGTTCGTTGAGCACAGTGTCTTGGCCAGCTGCCCGTCGATCCCGAGTGCCATCAGCGTCAGCGTGTCGGGGAGTCCCTCGCGCAGCGAGGCGCCGGCGTCAGGCCAGGTGCGCTCCAGCTCTGAGGCGAGCAGCTCGAGCCGCTCACGCGCGAGGTGGTGGTCGTTCAGCGCCCACGCGCCACGGATCCGCGCCAGTACCTGGGAGCGGTCACGCTCGGGCAGCAGGTCGCAGACATTTCTCTCCTTGTGCCTGTGACAGCGATGCACCAACGCGTGCTCGCCGAACACGTCCTTGATCGCCTTGCGCAACGCCTTGCCGCCGTCGATCACGAACAGGATCGCCTGCTCAGGATCCAGGCCGCGGTCGATGAGGTCGGCGAGCAGCATCCCGGCCAGCGTCGCGTTCTCGGTCGAGCCCTCCCACAGCCCGAGCGGGATCTTCACGCCCTCGGTTGAGATCCCGAGCGCCACGACGTGCGTGCGATCAGCGATCTCCAATCCGTCGAGCATCATCACCGCCAGGCGCACGTCATCCAGCCGGCGACTCATCAACTCACCCAGCGCCGTGCGGGTCCGCTCGACGAACAGCTCCGATACCGTCGACTTCGATGTTGAACTCGCCTCCTGCTCGACCTCCTCACCGACCGGCTCGCCGACGACGGCAAACCTGCGGGTGGAGACGCCCGCGAGCATCCGGTCCATCACCGCCCGCGTCAACGGGTCACGACAGGCGAAGTAGTCATACGTGGCGACCGGCAGCTCCTGCTCGTCATCGGCCGTGCGCATTCGCGGGCGACGGACCGCAACACGCCGGCCGCCGAGCGTCATCGACCCGTCCTCATGGCCGTGACGATTCGCCGTCCGCTGCGCGTTCCACCTGCCCTTCGGCCCCACGACCTCCTCGACCTCGCGCTCCATCAGCTGATGCACGACGCTCAGGCCGACCCCGACCGAGAGCGCGAGCAGCCCCTCCCTCGCCGCGCCGACGAGCTCACCCAGCGCCTCCTGAATCTCCGCAGGCAGCGGACTCTCCAACGCCTCCGCGGTCGTGACGACCTGCGGGCCGGATACCTTCTTCATGGCGGTTCCTCCTGTCCTCTCGGACTTGGTTAGCGCCCCGAACGCTCCCAACCGGAGCGGACAGGGCGGGAGGACCGCCACTCAAACTTCTACGACGCCTCGGACAACCTCAGTGCGCTCATCGGCGCGGCGACCACCGTGCTCGGCGACGTTGTCACCCGAGCGACGTGAGGTCGTCGAGCAACGTCTTGATGTCCTCAGGTATCGCATCAGCAGTCATCTCTTGGGCGACGTCATAGGCGCTCGCGTCGAACTGCGTCAGAGTCGCGTTCCCAGAGGGAGGCTTGAGGATCGCCTTGCCTCGCACGTCCATGAGCGCCTGTGGCGCGTCAGAATCCACGAATCGGGCAGTGACGGAGATCCCGTGCTGCTCGCTGAGACGCTGTTCCACTTCGTCGAGAGTCAGGCCAGTCGCAGCAGCAATCGCCGGGGGCCAGATGAGGTAGCTCTCGATGTAGCGCCGGCGCCAGCGGCGCGGATGGAAGTCCGCCTCGCCCGAGGCTGAGGGATCAACGAGCTTGGCGCTCACCGCCTCGACGGGCTCATCGTCGCGGTCACGGAGGCTGAGCACGACCAGGTCGGGGATCTCCTCCCTAAACGCGAGGTAGAGCTGCTTGCGCTCCTTCTGCGTGCGCGTCGTGGTCCATTCGATCCACTGCTCGGCCCACGTGATTCCGAGCTTCTCCGCCAAGGTCTTGAGCACGGCGATGTCGCTGCGGCCCTCGACGAACAGCAGGCGCTTGGTCCTCTTGGCGCCGTCGATGCGAGGGGCGTAGTCAGACCCAAGCCCCGCCAGCAGGCCAGCCTTCTGGTTCTCATCGACGAGATAACGGCTGCCTTTCCCGGCTCGCACCTGGAGGATGTCGGTGGCCTCCGCGTCTCTCAGTATCTCCGACGAGTGCGTCGCTATCAGGACTTGCTTGCCGCTGGCGGCCACAATGCCGTCCAAGCTGTCCAGGAGCTGCTCCTGAAGCGAGGGGTGCAGGTGCGCATCGGGCTCATCGAGCAGCAGGACGTCGATCTCAGGGTCAGTGGCGAGCGCGAGGACGCTGAGCCATTGCAGGAAGCCGCTCCCCTCGACCATCAGGTCGCGCTTGTTGTAGTGGGCATGGCGCTTGAGCTTGTGGCCGTCGAGCGCGCCCTTCACGATCTCCGCGCGAATGTAGGAGTGGTACTCCTCGCGGAACGGTGCGATGTCCAATTCCGCGCCGAATGTGGCGCGCAGGTTCTGCTGGAGCACCTCCCAGGGATCGTTCGCGCGTAGGTGCGCCAGGTCGCGGTCGGTGATCTTGCTCTTGTCGCCACGCAGGCGCAGGCGCTCATCCGCATTGCGCTGCTGCATGTCGAGCAGGATGCTCCGGAGGACCGCGCCGGCGAGACCCTCGCCTATGCGTCGGCGGCGGACGGCTCCCGTCGTCCTCATCTCGCGGTCAGTCATGCCGGCGAAGGGAGGCAGGTAGGCGAGCCGTGGGAGGACGTCGCCGTCGCTGAGGTTGGAGGCGGTCGCCTTGACGAAGAGGCGGTCATTCGCCAGCGCGAGGCTGAACTCCGCGAACAGAGTGCCGTGCGGTCCCTTCCACTCACACCGGATCTGCAGCGTGTACCCGTCTGGCTCAGCCTCTTTCTGCGTCTTCAGGTTCGTCCAGAGGTGCTTGAGCGATGGCACGGTGATCGCTGAGAACTCATCGTCGCCAAGCCCCAGTCCCTGTCCAGTGTGCCCAGCGAGGAAGGCCTCGAAGCCGCGCTCCATCTCGATCGCGGTGCGGCAGAACTCCCAGATGGCCAGCCCGTGGAGGATGCTCGACTTGCCGGCGTTGTTGCCGCCGGCCAGCAGCGTCACGCCGGGTCGCAGCTCGAAGGTCTCGTCCCTGAACTGCTTGAAGCGGTGGAAGGTCACGCGGCAGACAGTCGGGCGCTGAGGCTGCGAGGCGCCGCTCGCAGGTCTCGCTGAGCTAAGGGCCGGCTCCTGGTGGGCGTCGTCCGCCACGGAGGATGTCCGGATCGTCGTGGAACTTTGAGAGCGGCCTCCGGGATTTGACGGTCAGACAGTAACGGTTTGTGGCGCCGCGGGGTGAACGGCGGCGCCGGGGGTTGGTGGAGCTGCTTGCGCTGCGTGTCGTTCGATCGCGAGGATGAGTTTGGCGAGGTCGCGGTAGCCGGTGATCCGTCGGAATTGTTGCTCGGCGACGAGCATCCCGGCGGCGGTCCAGCGCTTGCGCATATCGCCGTCCTGCCAGCGCTTGACGTTGCGCTGGGTGTGGCGGACGATCTCGATCATGCTCTCGCACGGGTTCGTCGAGCACAGCGTCTTTGCGAGCTGACCACCGATCCCGAGCCGCATCAGCGTCAACGTCTCGCTCATTCCCTCACGCAGCGAGGAGGCCGCGTCGGGCCAGGTGCGATCGAGCTCTGAGGCCAAGAGATTTAGCCGTTGCTCGGCGAGATCGGGGTCCTTGAGCGCCCATGCGCCACGGATCCTGGCGAGGACCTGGGGACGGTCGCGTTCGGGGAGAAGATCACAGACATTTCTCTCCTTGTGGCGATGACAACGATGCACCAGCGCGTGCTCGCCGAATACGTCCGTGATCGCGCGGTGCAACGCCTTCCCGCCGTCGATGACGAACAGGATCGCCTGCTCCGGGTCAAGACCCCGGTCCACGAGGTCGGCCAGCAGCGTCCTGGCGAGCGTGGCGTTCTCGGTCGAGCCCTCCCACAATCCGAGCGGGATCTTCACTCCCTCGGTGCTGATCCCGAGCGCGACAATGTGGGTGCGCTCAGCGATCTGGAGCCCGTCGAGCATCATCACCGCCAGGCGCACGTCATCCAGCCGGCGGCCCATCAGCTCCCCCAGCGCGGTCCTGGTCCGCTCGATGAACCGCTCCGAGACCGAGCTCTTGCCTGTCGATGTGCTGGCCTGCTCGACCTCCTCGCCGACCGGCTCTCCCACGCCCCCAAACCGGCGCGTGGAGACGCCCGCGAGCATCCGGTCCATCACCGCCCGTGTGAGCGGGTCGCGGTCGGCGAAGTGCCCGTATGTCGTGAGCGGCAACTCCCGCTCGTCATCGGCGCTGCGCACACGTGGCCGGTTGACCTTCACGCGCCGGCCGCCCAGCGTCATTGACCCGTCCTCGTGGCCGTGGCGCCTGGCGAGACGATCCGGATTGTGTTTCCCCTTCGGTCCGACGACCTCGGTCACCTCGAGCTCCATCAGCTCATGCACAACACCGAGCCCGACACCAACGCTCAGCGCGAGCAGCCCCTCCCTCGCCGCCCCCACGAGGTCGCCGAGCGCCTCCTGGATTTGCGGTGGGAGCGAACTCCCGGCGGCCTCCACGGCCGTGACGACCTGCGGGCCAGATACCTTCTTCATGGCGGTTTCCTCCTGTCCTCGCGGACTTGTTGACACCCCGAACGCTGCCAACCACAGCGGACGAGGCGGGAGGACCGCCACTCAAAGTTCTACGAGGCCTCGGACAACCTCCCGCCACGCCCTGAGGCTATGAAGGCTCGCGGACGAGCACCGGGTCTAGAGCCATGACCGCTATGGCCATCTGAAGGCTCACGCCAGGTCTGTCGGGGTCGGCTGAGGGTCGTCCGGCATGGCAGCCGAGGCTACTTGCGACCCCGGTCAGGCGAACCACTGCCGCCCGACCAGGATCGTCAGCTAACCGCGAAGGTCTGGTTGTGCAGCCCCAGGGCAGCCGCCGCGTAGATCTCGAAGACCGCTGACAAGCGCTTGTCCGTGATCTCGACCACTTGGCAGCCCATGTGGCGCACGCGCTCGCACTGACGGCGGAACTCGGCCATGAACTCAGGATCGGCGCAGTTCTCTTTGCGCGTCCCGAGCAGCTCGACGCCCCTGCGCTGGAGCGTCCTCACCGTGCGCGCGTAAGCGTACGTGCCGCTCTCATGGCGAACTGCCGCATGCCCTTTCAGGCGCGTCCGGAAGTTCGAGAATGCTCTCCCCGCACGGCGCGAGCGGTCGGTGAGGCCAACCCGCCCCCACGTAGCACGGCCTGCCTCTGTCGCTCAGCAGGTATACGCCGTAGGCCTTCGGGGGCAGCTCGCGGTCAGACGCAAGACCGAAGACGGGCGACTCAAGAAGTTCGCCGAGCAGGGCGGGCAGCCGGACCGTCACCTCCTCCTGCCACCGCTGCTCGCGTCGGAGAACCTGGGGATTACATCGGTTGAAAGGCATCCCCGGAGACTCGCACATGCGAGCGGCATCCTCGCGCGCGGGCGCGCCTACTCGGCGAGCGGCGCGACCTTGACGACAGCCTGCGTTGGCCGCTGCCCGGCACCGTACTTCTCGTCCCAGGCGGCGTAGGCAGCCTGCTGCGCGGCGCCCCGGTCGGCGGCCTCGCCCGTCCAGGCGACGCTGCGCACCTCAGCAGTTTGCTCCCGCGGAGCCGGCACCTCCGTGTGGCGCACCGTCTCCGTAATCGTGGCCTCGAACCTGGCCATTGAGCGCTTCAGGTTAGCTTCAGGTTAGCGGCCCTCGCGCGTCGCGTCGGGGACCGCGCAGCGCCCCAGCGGGGCTCGGAACCAGCCGCTGCCGCGCGTACCATAAGAGAGCTATGCCCGCAGACGAGAAGACACCTCCAGGCTCAGGTCCGAAGCGGTCTGGGCGACCCTTGCCGGGGACGCTCGGGATCGACGCGGGGAGCGCAGTCGAGGCTGCCGCGCAGAGCAGCGTGGGGACCGCGCTCCAGGACATCTCACCCGCCGAGCATCTGACCAAGCAAATTGAAGAGATCAGCAAGGGCGTCGTGGGTCAGATGGGGGCGGGATGGGCCGACCAACTGGGCAAGACCTACGCGACCGACATCACCCAGACCTTGGGCGTGGCGGGGCTCGCGCCCGACATCACAAAGCGCCTGCAGGAGTCGCTCGCCACCGCCGGCCTCATGGCGCCGCGCGTCAGCGGCGTGGCTGGGCTGACGGACGCGGGAGTTTTCAACGAGCGCTTTGCCAAGCAGCTCAGCGACGTTGCCGGCGCCGGGTTCGCCAAGCAGTGGAAGGGTGTGCTGCCGACCGCTTTCGTCGGCACCGAGCATCTGAGGCCGTTCAAAGCCATCGAAGAGATGATGGCCCAGACCAAGCGCATGGAGGCGACCGTCGGCATGACGGCCATGCCGGGGCTCCAGGGCGTCGTGAGCGGCGGCCTCCTCGGGGCTGTGGATCAGCATCTCCTGCGCTCGCCGCTCGCGGCCCAAGGCTTCTTCCCCGCAGACAGGTTGCCGTCGGTCTTCGCCGGCTCAGGCATCACGGGCGTCACGAAGGCGATGGCGGAGTCCGCGCTCGCGCCGCTCGCCAAGAACATCGCCTCGCTCGGCGCGATCACGGTGCCGAACCCGCTCGTCGAGATCCTGGAGCGCGAGCGCGAGATCGACGCGGCCATCGAGCGCGTCGCCAAGCAGTGGGAAACGAGCGCGCTGTGGTTCCTTCTCTCCATCCTCAGCGTCGGGCAGCTCGTCGCCCTCGCGCGCATGGACCGCGCCGACGTGGAAGCCGTCCTCCTCGATGCGCTGGAGATCGTGGTCACGACCGGCACCTTCACGGCGGCGCTGATGGCCAGCGTCGAGAAGGCGCCCTCCTATGTCACCGACGACCAGCGCGACGATCTGCTCCACGGCCTTGAACACGCCGAAGTAGGCGAGTTCTCGCGCGCGGCGCTGCACCTCACGGCTGGGCTGGAGGGTGCGTTGTGGAGCGTGGGTCGCGAGCTGGAAGTCATCGACGGCCACCGGCGGCTCCTCAACAAGCCCGAGAAGGGCAAGATCCACCGCGTCGAGCCGGTGGTGCGCAAGCTCCCGGCCGTGCAGGAGTTCCGCAGCTTCGTCTGCGGGCGAGTCTTCGGCGACCTCGGCAACCCCGTGCGCCACGGTGAGCAGAGCGACCGACGCCGGCAGAGCCTCTTCGCCATCGTCGCCATCGCCGGCTGGATCGAGACCTTCATGAAGGTCCGGGCCGCTGATGCCCTGGGGAGCCTGCTCAGCGATGAGCTGGCCTCGCGCGCGGAACGGTAGGGCCGCCCCGCGCGGGCATCCGCCCCTCCGAGTCGGCGCTCAAGCCGACCTAGGCGTCGTCGCCGAAGAAAAACGCCGCCACGTCCTCTGGCAGCTCGTCGCGCGCGACTGCCTCGCTCCGCTTCTCGGCGCGCTCAGTGCGATGTACTCAGCGATGTTCACTGAGATCACGCTCGACGACGATGGCTCAGTGCGACGCCTCGATCATCACTCCGAGCCCGGTGAGCTCGGCTCGTTGATCCCCGCCGACTACTTCGAGCGGCCGGACCGCCAGCTGAAGCTGTGGGTGTTTCACCAGGAGGCGGCCGATGGGGACGACGACTCTGAGCAGTGAGAGCGACTGCCGCTCTACGTCTCGCGCTCGCATAATCGCACGGCTACGGATCCATGAGCCGTTCCTAGTTTGGACGAGCCCCCAGCGTCACGTCCCGCGCCCGATGACCCCGGGCGGCGGCCCAGCGCGGCCGGTCGCGGCGCTCGACGCCGAGCGCCAGCGCGTGCTCGACGCCAGCTACGCCGCAAAGCGCTATCGATTCGTCAGACGGCTCCCAGCGGCCGCCCGCTTGGCGGCGAAGCTCAAGGCTACGAGGTCGATCTTGTCGGTGCCCGCGCGGACCGACTCGTGCTCGCGACCGCCAAGAGCTACCTCGGCTCGCGGGGAGTTCTCGCCGAGCACAGTGATCGGCAACACGACGAACGACATGCTCGGCCGCCGGTTGTCGCTGCTGAACCGGCCGGAGGTTCGCGGGCCGGTGGTCCGAGCCGCGGGCAGGCGTTACGGGTACCGGGTGCGGCAGGTCGAGCTGCAAGTTCGCCGGCCGCAAGGGCCCCTCCAACGGCACGCTGGTCCGTGCATGGGCGCGGAAGCAGCGGGTCGGTGCCCGGCCGATCCGGGTGTTCGGCCTCGCCGAAATCGTGAGCGCTGTCAAGCCAGCCGCCATACCCACCGAGCATCGCGACAACCCGGTGCTCGTGACGATGAAGATGCTCGACGCGACCCCGGGATGCTGGCCGCGCCCGACAACGAGTAGCGTCCAGCGCCCGGCGGCTGAAGCTCAGATGCCCGCCGAAGCCGCAGCGGGCTATGAGGCGGCCAGAACTGTTCGAATGTGAGCTGACCAAGGCCCTTCAACGCCAAGGGCGCTACCCCACAGCTGCGGGGTAGCGCCCTCGAGCCATGAATCAAGTGCCAGTCGCCTATTCGACCTTGATCGCTTCCACTCCAGCTTTCTTTTCCGCTTCCGTTGGCTTGATCGTCAGCAGACCCTTCCATTCACCGGCTTGTTCGCCCGTGCCGAATTCGGTGCATTTCGTCTTTGCCGACTTGCTTTCGAAGTCAACTTCGATGTCGCCGGCAGTCGCGTTGTTCGAGAGATGTGCAGTGGTGTTGACGCCGCAGACGGCGGACGTTTTTCCGACGAACGACGAGCATGTGAACTCGAAAAGCGGGTTGTATTCTGCCCCCACTGAGGAGGCGAGCTTGACTCGGTCTTCGCTGCCTTCGGTGTACGGATCGAGCGTCCAGGGCAGGTACCAATCTCGGTCTTCGCGAGGGGTTTCGCAGTAGTAGAGGCCTTTTTCTTTGCGTTCCGCTTCTGTCACGCCTTTGCATTCTGCCGCCGGCTGCGTGAATTCGAAGAGGCTCACTTTTGCCGCCGTGGCGGATTCTATGACGCCTTCCAACTTGCTCGTGGAGGACGTGCACGTCATCCCAAGGAATTCTAGCCGCTTGACGTCAGTCACCGAGAGTTTGTTGGCGCTCAATTCGACGTTGATGCTGGACGTGACCTTTTTGAAGGTGCCGGCCTTCTTCGCGTACCATTCGGGTGAGGCGAGCGCCGACGACGCTGCGACTGCGCCGAGTGAGAGCGCCACCAGTACCGCGACTGCCGCTCTCCGTAGCGTGAGCTTCATAGCAGTATCCTTTCGTGTCGAGGTTTCCGACACGTCTACCTGGCACGGACCCACCCCTGCCATGCCAATGTGGCCTCGAGCACACGCTCGCGTTTGCCACTTTGGCCAGCACGTCCGGCGCGTCCTCGCGCGAGACAGCCGTCGATGCTCTAGGCGGCGCCATCGGACGCTTCGGGCAGGGCTTCCAACCGCAGCGCGACCTCGAGCTCGGCCTGGTGCGTGCGCAGGCGTTGACCGAGTCTGCCTTCGATCTGGCGCAGCCGGTTTTCGACGGTGTGGCGAGCGACGCCCAGCGCGCTGGCGGCCGAGGAGGCGTTGCCGCGGGCGTTGAGATAGGCGCGAAGCGTCTGGCGCAGCGACGCGCCGCGATCGTCGGCTGGGCCCAGCGGCGAGAGGTAGATCTCGACGATCGAGCTGGCGAGCGCCGGGTCTTGGAGCACGCATGCGAGCAGCCCCACGTCGGCGTAGCGGGTCAGGGGCTGGCGCGTGCGCAGCGCCACGCGCAGCGTAGCTTGGGCTTGGCGGTGCGTGAGGCGAAAGCCGTCGACGCCGAAGCCCGGCTCGCCGGCGCTCAACATCACGGCCTCGGCGAGCCGCTTTGCGCCGGCGATCCGCTCGAGCTCGCCGACGGGCAGCGGTTGGCCGGCGCCCAGCCACGCCCACAGCGTCTCCTGTCCTCGTGGCAGCCACAGCAGCTGATGGCCGAGGCTGGCGGCAAGCGAGCGCAGCGCCTCGAGCCCGTTTATGCCGGTCGCGATCAGCGCGACGTGCCAGGCGTGCAGCTCGTAGCCCAGCTTGGCGGATTTCACGTGGGTGGCGCCGGCGAGCAGCTCTTTAACGCGCCGAGTACGCAGACGCAGCGGCGAGCGGGCGAGGCGCTCCAGCTCGAGCGCGTGCTCGGCACTGGTTCTCGCCATCAGCTCGTCCAGCAGCGTCCCTTGGATGGCCAGCACCTCCCGGAGCACGACGCCCGTACAGGGGGGCTCGCAGCGTTCGGCCTCCCGGACGATCCGATCGGCCAGCAGCGTGGAGCCGGCGAGGTAGCGGCGCAGCACGGTCTCGACGCTCACGCCGGCGCGCGCTGCGCGATGGGCCTGAGCGACCAGCACGGGCGGGATCAGCGCCCCGCGCCCCGAGCCTCGCTCGATCGCCAGGAGCGCATGGTCCAGGGCGGCGCCGACCGACGACGCCAGCCCGGCCATGTACTCGGAGTCCTCGCTAGCGGGCGAGCCCTCCGGCGCGGGGGGCAGGCTCGTCAGGATCTCTTGCGCCAACAACGGGCGCTGAGCGCGCACGCGAACGAGCAGCTGCGCGCGGGCCTGATCGCGCTCGGCAGCGCTCACACGACGCGCGATCGCTGTACCGACCTGACTTGGGGCACTTCGGTGCGCGGGCCGCTTGGCTCGCGGGCTTTGACGTGCAATCCGGTGTGACTTCGGCATCTCGGGGTGGACCTCACCGTCCGGCGGGCGATGGCGGGCGTGGCCCCCGGCCTAAAGGGGCCACGCCCTGGTTTGCGGGTGTTCGCCTCGGCGTGTCGATCGGAGGGGATCCGTACGCGCCGAGGTCCTTTCCCGGGCGCCGCACTGGGACGAACGGCGCTCGAGCTTTGAAGGTCAGCCGCCGCCGCTGTCCTTTGCCTCGCCGAGCTGGCTGACATCGACTGTGTTGGCGGGGGCGCTGATGCTGACCGGATGGCCCGCTTGCGTTCGCGTCCTGTCGCTCCGATCAGGTCTTCGTGGCTGTCTGCAGTGCGCGACGCTCACCGTCCCCTTTGATCGCGCTGACCCCTCCGCGGGGAGCATCGCCCTCGCCGTCCAGCCGGTGCCAGCAAGCGCCCCGCGCCAGGGAGTGATCGTGCGGATCGCGGGCGGGCCCGGCCAGCCCGCGATCCCCGCCTTCGAGGGGTTCCTCGCACCGGTCGCGCATGAGCCGGCGCTTTTCGGGCGGGCGTCCTAAGCCGTGCTCCCGGCCAGCTGGCTCTCTGCCGTGGTGTGCCGTCTTCTTGGCGCGTAGCGCTTTCGCGCCCGCGTCTTGCACACGACCCGTTTGTTGTGAGCGTGCTTGTATTTCTGGCTACAGGCTTTCAGGGCGTTTGCCAGCCGCTGTGCGCGTGTGAGCGCTGCGGGTTTGGCCGGCTTGCAGCCTTCCACGCCGACCTTTGTGCTCTGGGTGATGACGGCGCGGTTTTGCGCGGTGAGCGTGGTCGGGATCGTGAGCCGCTGTCCGCATAGGCTGTAGTGGTCCTTCGCGGGGAGGTTGGTGGTGAGCGCGGAGTGTGGTCCCTCGGGGAGGTTCGCTTCGACGGTCTTGAACGGGACGTCTGGCACGGTTTGGAAGCTCGAGGTGGTGATGCCTTTTTTGATTGCGGTTTGACCGTCGAGGATGACGGTGATGCCTTCGCCTTGGAGGACGAGCTCGGCGTCGGGCCAGGCGGCGTTGCCGTGGGAGACGAGGTAGATCGGTCCGGTCAGGGGGTTTTTGAGGACCGGAGTGTGGACGATCGCGCTGCCGATGTCAGAGCCTTCGGGGCAGGCGGCGGGGTCGGTTTCGAAGGCGGCGGCCAGGCAGGCTTTCTGGATGGTGGTGAGCCTGGCCGGCAGGGTGCTCGGGATCACGAGCACGGTCTTGGCGACGTTGGCCTGGCCGGCGCCGGAGGCGAACGTGAGCTTGAGGCTGGCCCCGTGGGCTTTGCTGGTCTTGCCTTGGGTGAACGCCTTGACGGTGGTCTTGAACGGCAGGCTCTGGCAGCCTGCGACCTGGAACGGGGCCGAGAGTTTGGCGCTCGCGCCCTGGGAGCCGGCGAGGCTCGCTTCGGTGCGTGTCGGGGTGCAGTTGGTGGGGTTGAACTCGAAACCGGGACGGTTGACGTTCACGTAGATCTGCTCGAGCGCGAGCGGGATGCCGGATGGGGGCATGCCGATGCCCTGGACGAAGGTGGGCAGGCTGCTCGAGATCGTCACCTGCGCGGTGTGTGGGTTGATTTCGATCTTCGAGCGCACTAGGACGTTGCCGAGGTTGAAGGGTCCGGCGACGGCGGGGGTGAGGATCGACAGGCCGAAGGGCGCGCCCTGGTAGGGGCCAGTGATGTAGACGCGGCCGCCGGTCACGGTGTAGGGGTCGGGTCCCACGCCGGAGACGGCGGTCGCTTCGCCGATCAGGCTTTGCGGTCCGCAGGTGCCTTGGGATGCTTGGGGTTCTGGGCAGGGTGTGACGTTGGCGAGGATCGCGGCGTTGCCGGGTGGCAGGTGCACGGTCAGGCCGGTGAGCGGCTGGTCGCCGTCGGGGTGGGAGATCTGGAGCGTGAAGTTGGTGAACGCTGCGGCTTGAGTGTCGGTGGCGCCGGCGGTGAAGGTGGGCGCGAACGTGGGCGGGGTCTGGCAGGGCGCGCCGGCCGGGCCGGCGCTGATCGTGAAGGCGCCGCCGGGTTCGCTGGCGGGTAGTGGGGAGCTTTCGTCGGGCAGCGACCAGGGGCTGAACAGCGCGGCCGGTTGATAGCTGCCGCACAGCGGGGGCGTGCTCAGCGACGCGCGCGGGCCGGAATCGAGGTCGACTTCGAAGTCTTCGAACGGGACCTGTGGCGTGTCGGTGAAGATCGTGGTGATCTGGCCGGTCTGGCCGTTGAGGCGGGCTTCGCCGGCGAGCTTGACGCGGATGCCGGCTTGCGGTTCTTCGGCGAGGATGTACAGCGCGAGCAGGCTGTTGAACGGGTTCTGGCCCGGTTCGCCGTTGGGCGCGGGCTTGGCGAGATACACCGCGCCATACAGAGGGCTTTTCAACAGCGGCGTGTGCACGCTCACCGTGCCGATCTTCGAGCCGGGCGGGCACCCTGCCGGTTCGGGTGAGAAGCGCAATGGTTCGGGTGTGGGATATTCGCCACTGCCTTTGGAGAATGGGTCCTGGGCTGAGCCCGGACCCTGGTAGCCGATTCCCTGCACGCCTTCTTCGGGATGCTCGGGACAGGCCTTCAGCCCGTTCGCCCCGGACGGATTGACCTGCATGCCTTCGGGTAGCGTCACGCTCGCGGAGCGCAGGTCGGCCTCGCCCAGCCCTTCGCCTTGCAGCGTGGTCTGCTGGGGCGCGTGCACGTCGAGATCGAGCCCCGCCGGCGTGCTCGCTTGCTCTGTCACGCTCCCGGTTTCTCCGACCGGGAGGACTTCCTTGAGCGTCGGTCCGAACGGCAGCAGCCCGCAGTCGGTGAAGCTCGCGGGAAACTCGAATTCGTCCTGCAGCCGAACGCTTTGGCCGAGTCCGTCTTCGCCCGCTGCCTTGATCGGCCAGGATTCGCCGGTGATCGTGCTCTGAAGCGGGGCTGCACACGCGGTCGGGAGCGTCAGGAACGCGCTTTCGGGGTGCGTTTCCGGTATTTCGCAGTGCCCTTCTGAGGATGTGTTTTCGCCGTTGCCGATGCGGATGCATTCCCAGCCGCGCGAGGGGTCATGGCTTTGGGCGCCGGGGATGCCCCACAGCGTCACTTCGCTGCCGAGCACCTGTGCGAGCTGTGACAGGTTGCTGGCGCTGACCTGCACGCCGTAGTCTCCCTGCCCGGGCGTGTCGGCCTGATCGCCGGTGCGCACGGCCGTGTTCAAGACGACTTGCAGTTTGTAGGCCACGAACCCGAACCTGGCGGGCTCGCCCGGTCCGGGCACGAGGTTGAACACCGGCACGGTGACCGTTTTGTACGAGGTGCTCGACGGTTCCAGAAACGTCAGCCGGGCCACGCCGATCGCGCTGTCCGGCGCGCACAGGTCGGTCGCGTTGCGCTTGATCGTCGAGAAGTCCAGTTCCGAGCACTGCGCTGTGGCCGACACGTTCCCGAGCAGGCCCGGCGGCAGGCCGATGTCGAGGTTCCTGACGAGCGCGGGCGCCGCCGGTTTCGGACGGCCTTCTTCCAGGCTCGCCACCGATTCGAGCGTCTGGTCGAAGTCGAGCGTGGTCGTCAGCGCGAACGGGTGCGCGCCGGCCTGCATCTGCGGTTCGCCGTCTTCGTTTTCGGCCGTGAGCGAATAGCCGTCTTCTTCGATGCCGAACGCCGTCGGCGTGCCGGCCGCCGACACCGTCCGTTGCACGCGCTGTTCGGGCAACGAGCCGCCTTCGGCCCCTTCGGCGTTGACTTCTCGCCCGCCGTGCACTTCGGCGGTGTTGGTCAGCGTGATCGCCGCGGACAGGTTGACGCTCACGCGGATCAGCAGTTCGAGATCCTCATAGGGCTGCAACGGTTTCTCCGGTTCTTTGCTCGTGTCGTACGTGCAGCTGACGAGCTGTGCTTCGCTCGTGCAGGTCCATGGTTCGCTGCCGAGGCTCGCGATCTGCTTGCGCGCCTTCACTTCACTCGCGCTGACGCCCGCGGGCAGCACGTCGGTGATCGTGACCGGGCTGTTCGCGCTCACCGGCGCGTCGCCGGCGTCGATCGCCTGCACCGTGATGAACCCTTCCCCTTTCAGCGGAAGCCGCGTCGGCGCGACCCGCGCGGACAGACGCCAGCGCGCGCCCGCGAATGCCGGCGACGCCGCGAGAAGCCCCGCGAACGAGATCACACACATCGCTAGGAGCGTCCTCTTCATCCCCGCGCGCCCTTGGCTCGGTTTGCGGCCTTCTCGCTGCTGTTTGCGGCCTTTTTGTAGGTGTTCAGTTGTCTGGGTTTCCATAACCAGGAGCGTGGCCGGGGGCGGCGAATTCTTGGGTGTGGAGCGGGCGGAGGCTGAGGCGATCTATGACTCTGGCCGTGAGGCTTGTGTGGAGTTCTTGATGGGGTTGGTGGCGTCGCAGGAGCGGTTGGGGGAGCGCGTGCGGGTGCTCGAGGCTAAGGGCGCTGCGAGTTCGCGGAACAGCTCGGTGGCGCCGTCCGCGGACACGTCGATGTCGCGCCAGGAGCGTCGCGCGTTGGCCAGAGCGAAGACGAAGGAGCTACTGAAGGACGGGGAGCGACGCAAGGCGGGCGGGCAGAGTGGTCACCGGGGTGCGGGCCGCGAGCTGTTGGGCGAGGATCAGATGAGCGAGATCGTCGATCACTACCCGGGCGAGTGTTCGGGCTGCGGGCACGAGTTCACCGAGGGGGAGAAGGTTCCGCGGTGGGGTGCCGGTCGCCATCAGGTTGCCGAGTTGCCCCCGATCATCGTCGAGTATGTTGAGCATCGCACGCAGGTGTTGCGCTGCCCGGGGTGTCATACACGCACCCGTGGCACTCTTGGCCAGGTCGGCGAGTCCGCGTTCGGGCCGATCCTTCAGGCGGCGCTGGTGACACTGACCACACGTAACCGGGTCTCCCGCCGCGATCTGAGC
The DNA here is from genome assembly GCA_963713895.1 of uncultured Solirubrobacterales bacterium. GTDB lineage: Bacteria > Actinomycetota > Thermoleophilia > Solirubrobacterales > Solirubrobacteraceae > Palsa-744. Next base: position 2,047,209 of record OY970210.1, read on the forward strand.
GAGCTTGCCGGCGAGCTGTTCGGGGTCTGTATCTCTACCGGCGCGATCGAGCTGATCTGCCAGCGCGCTTCAGCGCTCTTGGCCGGCCCTCATGAGCGGCTTGTGGCTGGGGTGCTGGGGTCTGGGGCGATCAACGTCGATGAGACGGGATGGTTCCTGGCCGGGGAGAACCGCTCGATGTGGACCGCCGCGACCCCAACCGCGGCGATTTTCCGGATCGTCGAGGATCGCCACCGCGACCGGCTGATCGAGCTGCTCGGCCCCGAGTTTGAGGGGATCGTGACCTCCGATCGCTGGTGGGCGTATGACCACTTGGACGCCGAGCATAGGCAGGCGTGCTGGTCACACCTGCAGCGAGATTTCCGTTTCCACAGCGAAGGACTGGCCCTCCAAAAAGAGTTTGGGCAGGCTGGCCTCGAATTGACCGCCCGGATGTTCAAGGCCTGGCACGCGTTCGGTAAACATCAAGACCGTGAGCGTCTGATCCTGGAGATGAAACCCATCCAGGACGAGTTCCTCGCGCTACTCCAGCACGCCAGCCAGAAGAGCAAGCGCCACCGTCTACACCGTCGCTTCGCCAACAACCTCCTGAAGATCTGGCCTGCGCTCTGGACATTCCTGACCGTCCCCACCGTCACGCCGACTAACAACGCCGCCGAGCGCGCACTCCGCGGACCAGTCATCCACCGCAAGCTCAGCTATGGAAACCAGTCCGACGCGGGCGAACGGTTCACCGAACGATCCCTCTCCGCCTCGGTCACCTGCCGACTACAACACCGCAGCCTATTCGCCTACCTGCGCGATCTCCTCGCCACCCACCAAAACGGCGGCGCGCTCCCAGCCCTCCTCTGACCCCCAAAACCCGGAGGACTGAACGGCTACGCCTTTTTGCTGCACTTTGCTGCATTCTCGCTGTGCTTTGCCGCGTTTCTGCCGCGCTTTGCTCTGGTTTTGGGTCCGTAGTGCTTGTGCGCGGCGCGTTCGGTGAGTGGCCCGGGGCATTGCAGCCCCAGGCTCTCGCAGAACCGTACGTGAGCCTCTCGACTCATACGGCTCCCACCGTCCGGTCGCTGGTGCGTGTCAGCTGCCAGTGGACGAAGAGCTCTAGTTCGCGTGTTGCCACGTCGTTCAAGAGCTGCCACGCCTTTTTGTGGCTGCGCTTCAGTCGCTTGTACTTGCGCATCGCCCACCGCACCAAGTATCGGTCGATGCTTCTGAGTGATGCGTTCAACGCTGTCGGGTAGAAATGCCCGTAGTAGTTGATCCATCCGCGCACGATCATGTTGCACGTGCGCGCGATTGCTGAGAGGTCGCTCCCGGTCCATAAGTGAATCCTCCATCTCCGGATCGTGCGGCGTATCGTCTTTGCGGCCTCGTCGCTGACGGCTGGGGTGAAACTGGTGAACAGTTCACCTCGCCCATTACGGGCACACCGGGGCCTGAACGTATAGCCCAGGAAGTCGAACCGCTCATGCTCGTGAGAGCCCTCGCGATTAGAGTCCTTGCAGTAGACGATTCGCGTCTTGTCGTCATTCAACTTCAGGTGACAATCCGCCATCCGCGTCTTGATCTTGCCGAGCACGAACCGTGCCTGGCGCTCACTTATGCAGTGCGCGACACCATCATCGGCATACCGCTCGAACGGGATGGTCGGGAACTCCCGCGCCATCCACATATCAAACGCGTAGTGGAGATAGATGTTGGCGAGCACCGGGGAGATCGCAGACCCTTGCGGGGTCCCACGATCACGCGCTACCAGTGTGCCGTTGCCTTCATCCAGCGGCGCTTTCAACCACCGCTCGACATACAGCATCACCCACCTGTGATCGGTATGGGCAGCCACCGCCTTCAGCATGAGCTCATGGTCAATCGAGTCGAAGAACTCTGCGTAATCAAGATCGATTACCCAGTGGCGCCTCCAACATCTTTCCCGGCACACCTTTACCGCGTCAAGCGCCGAGCGTCCCGGCCGATAGCCATACGAGTCCTCGTGGAACACGGGCTCCACCTCGGGCTCCAGATACAGCTTTACGACCGTTTGCGCAACCCTATCCGCAACGGTGGGCACACCGAGGGTTCTGACCCCTCGCCCATCCTTCTTCGGTATCTGCACCGCCCTCACCGCAGGCGGCATATACGTTCCCGAAGACATCCGGTTCCAGATCTTGAAGAGGTTCCCCTCAAGGTTCCTCTCAAACTCCGCAACGGACTCCTCGTCAACGCCGGCAGCGCCCTGGTTAGCCTGAACTTGCTTACACGCTTCCCAGACCACCGTCTCAGAAATCACAAACGGTGAAGTAGGCAAGAGGCGCGCAACCGACATACCACCCAGCGATCTGAACGGCTGGGCATCCTCGGCACGATTCCTCTCGCCCCTTCCCAAACCGTGCATGAAGTTTTCCCTCACACGGCTTTCCCCCAGGCAGTCGATCGACGGCATTCCGCTTGCCAAAGCGTTGACCATCGGCCCAAGCGACCTACGAGGCTCCTCGGCTCTTACGAACCTTGGCCGTTGCTTGATCGCACACCTGGCTAGAGGCCCTTCGCTACGACGGGTTCTGTTGTCCACGCCGATCATTGCTACTACTGCCTCCTCCGACTTCCGCTCAACGCTCCACCATTTCCCGGTCTTGCCGGTTATAGGCCTCGCTACTCTCGGGCACCCCAGGTTGGCAATCTGAGGCCATGAAGCCGAGGTTGAGACGGATCTCTCCTGTTCCGTATTCGGCTGTGCAAACGTTCCGATCCCCCTACGCCGGAGGGTCCCTCGGGGCTGCAACTCTAAGCTCTTCACCCCGATCATCGGCCTTCGCCCGTGAAGTAGAGGCTCGGCTCCCTCATGTATCTGCCAAACGGCAGGTCGAATAACGACGCTGCAGGATTCACTTAACGTTACGGACCGCCTGCTTGCTCGGCCCCAAAAGGGCCTTTGTCGTGACGCTTCAACACGAAGGATCTCTCCCCGTGCTGGCCACCAGCTACACCGCTGCTTAGTCATTACGGCGGCCGGACTCCCACCGGCAAGTCAAACACAGCTTCCAGGACACACACTTCACCTTCGACTTTGACTCAACCATTGGCTCCTCCCACCACTTCGTGGTTGACCAACAATCTCGTCTGGACGGCCCGTCCGCTTCGCTCCAGCCCCATTACAGAACCTTCATCACTACTACCAGACGACCCGCCCCTGTGCCTCGCATAGGTACTCTTATCCTCACGGATTCTGCCGCTTGGAGTTCTCCCTTGTCCAACCAGCCGCAGGCCACAGACCACTGGCTGACCGTCCCACGAGACGACAGGTTCCCACGTTCCATGCAAGAGCCTGACCCACGCTCGCGCCGCATGCATGCCGGACACCACCTGGTCAATAAACAGGCACTCACCAGGCTCATCACGGGACAAGCTGCATTGCCCGCTTTTGATGTCATCTAACGCGTTTCGACACTTCGTCTGCGGTTTACTTTCGTTCGCCTTCATTGGGCCATACGCGACGCGCTCACAGGCGCGCCTTCTCCCCCAACGCTCAGCACGAACGGCTCTTGACCGCCGCACCTTGGGGTGGTTTGTGGCCCCCGCCTGTACGACGACCACGGAGGGCCACCGGACAAACAGCCGCCCGGCTCCTCCATCTCTTGCACGACACCGCATCGAGAACACACCAATCATTTCTTCTTCTTCTTCTTCGTCTTCTTTGACTGGCCGAACTCTTTGCGCGCGTGGCGCACGCAGGCGATGCGTTTTTTCTTGTGCTCGAGCTTCCTGCAGACCCGCAGCGCCTTGGCGAGCTCCTGCGCGCGTGTGAGTTTGGGCGGCCGTGTGGTCTTTGTGTGTTCGACGCCTTGATTGGCGTTCGGGGGGTTGCCGGGCCCGTTGAACGTGGCGGTCGCGGATGTCGGGAAGGTGGGCGCGCCGGGGCTCGGTGGTTTGCATGCTTCGCCGGCGCATTCGGCGGGCGGCGGTGGCGGAGGGGCCGGCAGGCACGGTTCGCTTTCGCTGGTGTCGCAGATGCGCGCGTCATATACCTCGAAAGCCGGTTCGACAGCCGAGGACACCAGCTTTTCGGACGTCAGGAAGAACGCGTCGTCACCGTTTTCGCTGGCGTCGAGGAACGCCGATTCGTGCTGGTCGGTGGCGTCCCCGGAGGAGATCAGCGAGACGCAGCCGCCGGCCTGCTGACAGCTGCCGGTGCCCTGTGGCTCGTACTCGTAGACGTCCTCGGCGCCGACCTGCTGTTCGCTGCCGTCGATCGTCTCGCTGCGACGGTTTCTGTCTTCCGGGACGAGCGCGTCGGCGCCGTCGAAGAACAGGCGGCCGTCGTTGGAGAGGTAGCGGGACTGGTAGATCGCGCTTTCGACATCCAAGGGTGTCCAGCCGGGGATCGAGCCTGCCAGCCAGCGTCCTTCCCAGATTTTCGGGCGGTTGACCAGCAGTCCCAGGCCTTCGCCGGCTTCGACCGTGTCGAGCACCCCTTCGGGTCGTTTCTCGCCTTCGTCCTGCGGGTTACACGAAGCGCACACGAGCCGGCCCTGCTGCGCGTCATACAGATAGACCTCCTCGTCGGGCCGTTCGCCGGGCTGCTTGCTCGAGATGTCTTCATTGTCATACCCGGTCAGGCTGCGATCGGACATGAACGCCAGGTAGCGGCCGTCCGGCGATACCCGCGAGGTCATATAAGCCAGGTCGCCCGCGTCATTGCCGCTCGGTGTCTTGGGCCCCTGATCCCAGTCCGGGGCGTCTTCGGCGGACAGCGTCGCGATGAACCGGGTGGTGTGCGCGCCGGGATCCTGGGGACTGGTTTCAGAGACGTACAGGTTGCAGCTCAGGCCCGCCAGCGGCTGTTCCAGCTTCTCGTTTTCCGGACAGTCCCCGGGCGTGGCGCCGGGCGCGAGCACGCCGTTGGCGACGAAATACACATAACAGGGTTCGCTCGAGCCTTCTTCACACGCGCTCTGGCCGATCCCGGGGATCGTGCCGAGCACGTCGGCGCTTTCCCCGACGTTCTGGTTGACGGTCAAATCCGTCAGCGTGCCAGTATCCTGCCCGGGTGTGAGCGCGTATTCGTAGAGGTCGGACGGATGATATTCTTCGCTCGGGTGAAGTTTTGATTCTTCGGTCAGCCGCTCGCTGTCCTTGAAGAAAACTCGTGACCCGTTGGCGCTCGCCACCTGAAAGCGCGCCTGGTCCACTTCTTCATCGCCCAGTTCCGCCTGTGATGGTTCGCTCGGGCCTTCACCCTGCACCTTGTTGATCTCTATCGTCCTGCCGGTCGCGGTGTCGCGCATCAGCAAATACGCAGCTTCGTTGAACAGGAGCTCTTTTTCACCGAAGCGCGTTTCGACTTCCTGTTCGTAGGCTCCCGTGAAGAACACGTGCGCGCCGCCGTCTGAGATGGCGCCGCGATAGTCGTGAAAACCGCCGAGGATCGCTTCGGGAGCACCTTGCGCAGATTCGGGCAGCAGGCTGATCGGCTCCAGCGCGTCGGGACTCTGCGCGTTCCACTCGTACAGGCCTTCCCCGGTCGCGCCAGCCGTCAGTGGTACCTGCGATTTGAACACGACATGCTGCAGGTTCGGGCTCGCGTCAGAGAACTCCAGATCCTGCCCGAAGGCGCTGCCCGCGCTGTCGTCCTGCTTGGTGATCAGCGGGCTGTACCCGGGTGGGAGGTATTCGCTGTTCTTCTGCGCCGCTTCATAGCTCCCGGCCTCTTGCGCCCCCGCTCGCAGCGGCGGATCATCGCGCAGATAGATCGTCTTTTCGCGCTGCGTTTCGTCTTCGAGCAGCGGCGAGAGCGCGGGCGCTTCGAGGGGATAGGCGAGCTTGCCTTCGGGCTCGACCAGCGCAAGCGACAGTTCGGGCGAGAACGCCTGATACTCGGGCGGTTCGCCCGGGACCGTCCCTTCGCCCTTGTCGTGCGGCGTGCTGATGTCCTGCGTGGACCATTCTTTTTCTCCCCGGATCGAGAGGAACTGCGTGGTCTGGATGCTGCGATTTCCCTGCGCTTCACCGGCCGGACCGGAGTCCGGCGCGCCATAGGAGATCGCATCACCATCCGCGCCGGACTGGATCACCGCGCCCGGTTCGCCGGCGCTGATCGCTTCCAAAAGACCTTCCTTCCTGGGCGGGGACACCAGCTCCCACTCGCGGCCGTCAGCAAGCTCGCCCGCAGCGCTCGGCAACGTCACGAAGAACGTCTGCACACCAAGCGAACTCTCGACCGTGCCCTGGCCGCTGCGCGCGATCACGCGGTAGTAGTAGGTCGTGTCGGGCCGCAATCCGTTCAACGTCACCTCGCTAACCTGATCGCCAAAGCCGGCGCCCACGTCTTCGGGCGAACCCGGGACTTCGCTGCACGCCGACACGTTTTCCAGACAACTCGCGCTCCCGTACTCGAACGCCACCCGCGTATCGGCCCCGTCCGGATCGACCTCGGCCACCAGCCGCGCGCTGCTCGAGCTCAGAACCTGTGCCCGCACACTGTCTATCGCGGGGGCGTCCTCCCCCGCGGGCACGAGCACGGCCACCTCGCCCGACACGCCGTCGCTCACATACACATCGCCGGTCCGTGAGTTGACCGCCACACCGGCGCTCTGCGCCCCCCGCGCCAGCGCAACGCGCTGAACCGGCGCACCGTCCGCGTCGAACACACCGACGCTGGACCCGCCCGCCACATACACGTCCCCCTTCGCGGCCGGGCCAAGCGGCGAGGAGCCGTTGCTCGCCTGATCGACCGCCACCGCCGTGCTGTCCTGCGCGCCAAGCGCGCCGATCAGCCCTTCCAGCTCTTCTTCGGCGCCATCGAAACGAAGCTTCGCCGCGACCGTCGGCCCCAGCGCTTCCAGCGGCGGGCCTTTGCTGTGCCTTTCCTTCAGTTCCGCTTCTTCTTCCAGGCGCACCGCTTCCGGGCATTCTTCGCCGACATCATCGCGTTCGTGATCCAGATACAGCGCTTCGCCAGTCCCGTCCACCGCCAGCCCCGATTTCGGGCAGAACGCGGATTCGCCTTCGTGCGCCGCTTCCAGCGCGCTCGAATCCAGTTCCGCTTCCAGCGCGCCCAAGAACTCGTTTTCGCTCGCGCCGCTGAAGCGTTCGACGACACCTTCGCTCGCTTCCGCGGCGCGATACACCCACACCGTCCCGCTCCCGTCCACCGCGACCCCGTCAAGCGCGCCTTCCCATTTTTCCCCGTTCGTGCCTTCCTCGTGCAGCACCCCCACTTTTTCCCCGTCGGCTGTCAGCTTCCACAACGCGCCATGTCCCGCGCGCGCGTCCATCACCGCGTAAACGTCACCCGCCGACGGACCTGACGAGTCGTCCACCGCGATCGCCCCCGGCGACACCAGCGTGCCTTTGCCCGTCCCCGCCCGACACCCGCTCGTGCACACCTCATACTGCTGTTCGCCGTCGCTCACCCCAAAACCCCAGGCCGCGATGAATTCCCCCGCCGGACCGAACCGCTCGATCCGGTCATTGCCCCGATCCACCACATACACGTCACCGCTGGCTTCATCCACCGCCGCCGCGCCCGGTTCGGCAAGCTGCCCGTCACCCGAGCCCGCACCGCCGAACGACGGGCCCAGCACGTGCCCGCGCTGGCTCAACGCCCACGCAGGGCCCGCCCACAACGCCAGCGCGCACACACACGCCACCGCCGTCGCCGCCGCCGTCCCCGCCAAGCAACGCAACATCGCCGCCCAGCAACGCAACGACAGCAGTGCGCGCGGGACCCGTAGGAACCCGGCGCGCCCCACTCCTCTGATCTGCGTCTCACTCACCGCACGTAACCGATCGAGGCCGCATGCGGCCGGCTATACGGCCGTATTCAGCTCCAGCGCTTCTTCGCCTTTCACTTCGGAGGTGATCGTCTGGCCGGCCTGTTCCCAACCCGTTTCCGCGAAGTTGCTTTCGAGATACTGTTCTTCGCTCGAGTTGGCCCATTTGACCGGCTTCTGCTTGCCTTTCGTGGCTTTGTACTTCAACGTTTCGGTCGTTTTCATCTTGTCGTTTTTGATCGGCACCAGAATTCCGCCGTGCGGCCGCACTTCGATCTTCAAGCCGATACATTTGAATGCGATAAAGAGTCCCCCGGCGTTTGGTCCGGGCCGCAGCTCCAGAGCCGTTTTTTTGCCTGTTTCAAACCCCACTTCGCCGAGCAATTCCCGCGTTTCCAGTTCGCCTTCTTTCAAGCCTTCAGTCGTGCAAGGGAAACCCTCGGATTTACAGCCCGTGAACCTTACCGACGTCGTCTCCTGTTTGAAGTTCGTCGGATCGAATTCACCGGTGCTCGACTCGTGTTCGCACGTCACGGTCTTCCCGTCAACCGTTTCTAGTTTCCCGGCGCCGCCGGAGGTCGTGAACTTGTGTTTGCCCGCACCCGGCAACCATTCATACTTGGCTTTAGCGCCTTCCCCCGCAACCGTACACTTGCTGCTCGTATAGCCTTTACCTTCAGCTTTCGCTTTCTTTATACATCTTCCATATTCCGGCGCTGCAGCCGATGCCGCCGCAGCAGACACGGTGAGCGCGACTGCCGCCACGATCACGCACAGCCCTGTGATCCTGATCCGTTTCATGCCAGTTACACCTCTCGGCCTAGCCATGTCCATCCTTGCGAGTCTTATCCTCGAAGAACGGTGTGTAGCGGCCGACAGGACCCCTGCCCTTGCGACAAGGCAGGGTCCCCGTCAGGTCACCTTCTTAACAGATAGCGCTTACTGCCACATCGTCACGATGTGTGTTCTTTGACATAATTGGCGGACGCAAGATACAACGACCCCTTGATTTCGGTGATGCTGGCACCAGCCGGAGCGGGCAGACCGAACTCCTTATTGATAGTTGCAGCTACCACCGACGCGTCTGGGCCTGTGCACGAAGCTCCAGGCACCGCATACGTGTTATCGATGAGGTCGCTATGACTCTCGATGACCTCTTGTCCTTCATGGAGGAATTCGAGTTCACCTTTAGCGCCGTGAAGAGTTTCATGGGTGAGCGGCGATTCGCTTTCTCCCGACGTCAGATGCTGCACGATCGGTTCTTCGTTCGACCCGACATAGCAAACATCGCCGAGCTCGCTCAGCCACTTGTTTTCGGCTTTGATCTTCACGGGCGCTTCAACGCCGACGCCTGATTCCGTAATGATGTTCTCGACGCTCGTCGCGGGGATGCCGGCAAGTTCGATCGTCTCGTAGGCGGTCTTCACAGCATGATGTTTCTGCGCCAGCTTGTAGCTGTACTTCAGACCTTCGGACCAGCCGAGTTCTTCCTGTTCGGCTTCGCTGATGTGTGCGATCGGTTCACCCGGCACCTTCTCTGGCGTAGGCGTGATCGCTTCCGCACCATGCGTCGGCGGTACATACAGGAGTTCTTCTTCGTGTTCGCCTTCGGCAATCCCATACTGCAGCACGATCTGCTTCACAATCGGTACCGTGATCGGACCGACCGTGAACTGGCCACCTTCCTTTGGTTCCGTCGCACCGACTGTACACGCGACGTCCGGAAACCCATCGGCTTCGCCAGTCGTCGGACAATTGGCGAAGATCTTCGCGCTCTTATCGGGATTCTTGAACGCTGGCGCACTCGACGCAGTGAAGGCCACCGTTACGAACGCGGCAACGAAGCCAAATCCCAGTATCCTTACGTGTCTCATCTTCCACTTCTCCTTTTCCCTTTAGAGTGACAACCGACCGGCCCCCCAAGTTCCCCTCACTGGTAAGCACTCGCACCGATCGTCTCCCTACCACAAGCGGACAAACCCCGACAGGCCCCTCACCTCCCACCAGATCAGCCGCTGCCCTCACCGGCGCACGCCACACCAATGTGTGCCGACGCGCCGAAAAGCTCTCAATAGCCCGCGAGCTCAAGCGCTCCCCACCCCAGGGCGTGGCCCCCAGCAAAACGGGGACCACGCCCCTTCCTGCGGGTGCCCTCGGCTTCGCGGGGAGGGTAACCGCGCCGAGGCATCCCGAGCGCCGCTCTGGGATTACGACGCTCGAGCTCACGCCTACCCGCTGGCCGCTCATCACCGCCAGCGAGTCCTTGAACGGCCCGCAGGCGGCTTCGACACAGACCGTGCCCGCTACCCGGACAGCTGCACGCGACGACCGTGCTCGTCCGGCCCTACAGACAGGCTCGAAGCTACCCGTGACAGCCCGCGATCCGTATCTCATCGGTTTCGCCCTTGATGCCCGATATCGTCCACACGGATCGTGTTCGCGGGCGGTGTGACCGTCACCGCGTCGTTCCAGGCGCTGAAGGTGGCGGTGGCCGTCAGACGGCCGCGTTTTTCGAGCTTCAGCGGATACGGTTGCCCGGTGGTGGCGATGTACAGGCTGGCGGTGTAGAGCCTGCCCGAAGGTTTCAATTCGATCACCGGCTGTCCGTCGAGGACGCTCGTGTCACCCTTGGTGACCGAGTTGTTGCTCGTTAACCCAGATCTTGCAGTAAGCCTGCTGGAGTGACGTCGCGCGGTGTCGTGGGGATGATTGGTGGTGTCAGGAGCGAGTGTGGATCGGGCGAGGGCCCGGCGGGAGCGCTTTGACGCTCCATGTGGGGCTGATTTCTGTCACACGAAGACGATCCGGGCAGCGGGAGTCGCGCGCTGGTGATCGTGGCGCGCTGGGACCCCTATGGTGGCGGGCTCACCCCGCGGGGGTTGGCAATGCGTCGAGGCGAGCGCAGGCGGCGGCGAGGTGTGTCGTCCAGGGCCAGTGGCGGGCGAGGCGGAGCTTGGTGTGACGGCCTGAGCGGGTGAGCCGTCCGGCTTGGTGCAGCAGGCGGTAGCGAAGCGTGTGGGGTTTGCAGCGCGCGAGCTCATCGGTGAGTGTCAGTGCCTTGGCGTAGGCGAGGAGGTCTTGTGCGCAGAGCACGAGCTGCATCCAGGCCTCGTTCATCTGGTAGGCGCGGAACGGGAGCTTTGAGAGCCCGAGGGCGTGTGAGTCTTCGATGCGCTGCTCGACGTGGGCATGCGCGCGGTGGCGGCGATCGAGCTCGGCGAGGTCATCGTCTTGCTGGTCGGTGAGGAATGCTTGATGGCGCCAGCCGTCGGTGTCGATCAGGGATAGCTGCGCGCCGGGGTGGGCGCGCTCGCGGCGGCAGAGAAGCCGCGATCCCGGCCCCCAGCCAGAGAGGTCGAGAAGGCCGGTCAGCTCCGCGACGTACGCCTTGCGCGGACGGATGGGGTGATCGGTGACGGGCTTCCCGTCTTGTGAGATCGCCGGAACCCACGCATCCTCGGGGAGCTTTGCGATCGCTTCGCGTACCTCGGCGTTCAAGTCGTGCCCGACCGAGAAGCGAATCCGGCCCTCACGGCAGAAGTCGATCAGCTCGTGCACGCACGCGGCGGAGTCCCCGCGCACGAGCAACTCCTCCTCCATGCAGTCCTCGGGCAGCTGCGCCAGCGCGAGCTCGATCGCCTGGGTCTGGTCGGCACCGGTGTTCGACCCGGCGTTACCCGGCCGCAGGATGCCGTCGAGCGCCCCGTCTGAGCCGTCCAGGTAGCAGAGCATCGGGTGAAAGCCGTAGCCGCCCTTGTAGTTGCCTCGAGCCTGCTCCTTATCGGAGTGAGAGCCGACGAGGGTCGCGTCAACGTCGAGGATCAGCTCCTTGGGCCGGGCACCGAGCGCAAACGCGCGCTCGCGCGCCGCCTTGCGTGCGCCGCGCAGACCCTCAAGCTCGCCTGGCCCGATCCGCTCCAGTAGCCGAAACGCGGTGGAGTCTGAGGCCACCGTACCGAACAGGTCGGGCTGGTCACGAAGCGCGGCCAGATCCGAGAGGTGCTCGCCTCCCTGCACCAGCGTGACGATCAGATCGCGCAGGACCTGGCCGTCATCGTGCACGGAACGACGCTGACGGGTGCCCGCCAGTGCCTCGCCGAGCCCCTTGGTCAAGCCCAGCCGGTCGGCCAGGTTGACCAGCAAAAGCGCGCCGGCGTGCGAGCAGAAACCCTCGCCGTCCGCCGTGACCTCTACGGTTTCCCGGCAACCTCTACGGTTCACCTTCATGGTGACGCCTCCTGAGTGGGGAATGCGGACCTCGACACCCGCATTTTCCCCGCCCAGGCGGCGGAATCCCGGCTCAGACGAACAGGCTTACTGCAAGATCTGGGTTAACAGTAGACCGGTCTCCTTACTCAGGTTCACAAACGACGCGAGCTGTGAGATCTGCTGCGAATCCGCAGGTATCGCAGCCCATGATCCGGCAGGGATGTGACTCGTGATTCCTAGACGCCGGTAGAAGCGCGGTGAGCCCCTCAGATACAACGTATTCCCTACCCGCCTCAGTTCGAACTTCGTGCCGAGAAGCGCGATCTTGCCGTAACCCACAGCACGTGAAAGATGCAGATCCAGCATGAGCTTCAACGGACCCTTGCCGCTCTCGCTGACGATATGCACCGAGGATGCTGCTTCGGCTGCGGTTCTGCTCGCAGCAAGGATGCCTTCAGGCGCTTTTGCGGCGACCCCGTTCCCGCGAGACGATGAGGAGCCGCATCCCGCCATTGTGAGCGCGGGCGCCGCCAGCATCGCCGTGAAGATCATCGTCGTGGAGCGCCGCATCACCAGCGTCAACCCCTACGCAGTTCCCGGTGCTCGCCAGTCTTTCCGGGGCGCTTATGGACGCTCGATGCAGTGAAGACCACCGTCAGGAACGCTACGATTAGGCCGAACCCCAGCATTCCCGCGTGTCTCACTCGTCTCACGTGTCTCACTTGTCAACTGCTCCTTTCCTCGCGATAAGGATCGATCGGCTTAGGATCTTGAGCGTGGCCCCGATGAGCTGGGGCCACGCTGTCGTCCTGCGGTGTCCTCGGTGCCATCGGAGAGGGCTCTCTCGCTCCCGGCCGGGGAGGACGCTTGAGCTTTGAGACGCTATTCCACCTTGATCGCTTCGACCCCAGCTTTCTTTTCCGCTTCGGTCGGCGCGATGTTTATGATTCCGCTCAATTCACCGTCTTCTTTTTTTCCACAGTTCATCTTTTTGGATTTCGTGTTGAATTCGGCTTCCACTAGCCCCGCGGACGTGTTGTTGATCATGTGGGTGCTGGTGGTGGTGTTCAATTCGCATGCAACCGTTTTGCTTCCAGTCAAGGTTGTGCACCTATATTCGAAGCCAGGTGCCCCGGCGCCGCTTGAACCCAGTGTGGCTCTGATTTCGCTGCCTTCGGTATACAATGTCGTGCTCCACGGCAGGTGGAAAGGCACTAGCTTGTTAAGTTCTTTGCATTCATTGACCCCTTTCTTTAGTTCCCCGCCTTTGCAGTGTTTTTCTGGGAGTTCCGGTTCAAAAGTCCGGATCTTCCCCAGGCCGCCGGATTCGATGGTTCCTTCGCCGAAGTATCCGGTGCACGACCAGCCGTTATACAGTTCGCCCGTGTTATCAATGAAGGTGAATTTGCTGGCTTCGAGCTTCACGTTGACTGCGGTGCTGGCTTTTGTGAAGGTGCCGCTTTTCTTGACGTACCATTCTGGTGAGGCAAGGGCCGAGGACGTGGCTACAGCGCTTAGCGCGAGCGTCGCCACGAGCGTGAGGGGTACGGCTCTCACAATGGATTTCATCTGCTAGACTTCCTTTCGTCTCGTTTGGGACCCGGGGCGTCATTCCGCGAAGGGCGACGTCCCGGTCATCGTTTGGGCCGAGCACCCTGGCGGGGCGCGCCGGCACTGTCTGGTCGGCGCGCGGCCCGGCCAGAGACCGTGCTCGCCGCGAGTTCCAGCTTGTCCACTTCCTTGTGGGGTAAGTTCTATTTCGCGAGGCGTAGCCAGACCGGGCAAATCGTGCACCGTCCGGACTGAGCCATTGGGCAGTGCGAACCAGACGCATTTAGAGATGACTCTCGGCACGCTGTCTGCTTATCTTCCTGGTGTGGCGAGCTCTCGGGTGGATTCCATATCGCCGCCGTGCGAGCTTTTCGCACCTTGCCCGCCTGCGCTTTGCGTGCTTGTACCTGGTGCGGCACGTGTGGAGCGCGTTGGCGAGCAGTTGTGCGCGAGTGAGCTTCTTGGCTTTCGCGGCCTTGACCGCACCGCAGCCTTCGACCGCGATCCTCGTCTGCTGTTCGATCGTCGTGCCATTCTGGGCGGCGATCGTGGTCGGCATCTCAAGCGTTTCGCCGCACAGATCGTATTTCTTCGATTCAGCCACGTTCGCCGTCAGGGCCGAGTGCGGTCCGGCGGTCAGCACCGTTTCGAAGCTCGTGAACGGCTGGTCAGGGACCGATTCGAACTTGGAGTAGGTGATCCCGTGTTTGATGTCGGTCTTGCCATCGAGAACGAGCGTGATCCCTTCGCCCTGCAGCACGAACTCGATGTCGGGGAACGCCGCGCCGCCGTAGGAGACGAGGTAGGCCGGGCCGCTCACCGCGCTCTTTAGCACCGGGGTGTGGACGGTGGCGTGGCCGATCACCGAGCCTTCCGGACACAACGCGGGGTTTGCTTCGAACACGGCCGCGGGACAGGCTTTCTGGATCGTGGTGAGCCGGGAGGGCAGCTGCTTTGGCAGCTGTACCGAGACTTTCGCGATGTTCGCCTGCCCCAGCCCGGCGGATGTGACCTTTACGACGAAGCTCACGCCGTCGGCTTTGCTCGCGTGGCCCTGCGCCGCTGCGCTCAGCACCGGCGCGAACGGGAGGTGTTCACAACCGCCGACCTGGAACGGGATTGACAGCGGCATGCTCGCGCCTTCCGCGCCGTCCAATGTGCCTTCGATGTGCTTGGGTGCGCAGCTCGTCGGGTTGATCTCGAAGTTCGGCCTGTCGACGTTGACCGTGATCTTTCGGATCTGCGCGGGGATGCCGCGGATCATCGCCGGGAGCGCTTCACCCCTGGGCCCGGGGTCGGTCGTGATCGTGACCTGCGCGGTGTGCGGGTTGACGTCGATGCGCGAGCGCACGTTGATGTTGCCGAGGTCGAACGGGCCCGCCTGCGCTCTGGTCTGCACGAGCAGACCAAATGGCGCTCCGTCATACCCGCTGGTCAAGTATACCTTGCCTTCGGGCAGGGTGATGGGGTAGCGGCCGAGGCCTGAGACGACACCGGTGTGCCCGATCAGGCTTTCCGGCCCGCACGACCATTCGACTCCCCGGGGCGGTTCCTGGCACGGTGTCAGCGACGACAGCAGCGCCGAGACGCCCTGTGGCAGGCGTACGGTCAGTCCCGCGAGCTGCTGGTCCCCATCGGGCCGTGAGATTTCCAGGCTGAAGCTCGTGAACGCGCTCGCGCCCGTATCGGTGCTCTGCGCGCTCGCCTGCAACGACAGCGGCAGCGGACCGGTTGGGCAGGCGCCGCCGCCGACCCCATTCGAGACCTCGAGCTCTTCACCGGGCGCGCTCACGGACACCGATGTGCTGCTTGACCACGGCGTGAACAGCGCCTGCGCGGGATAGGCGCCGCAGAACGCGGGTGTCGAAAGCGACGCGCGTTCGCCGCCGTACAGTTGTACCTGCAGGTCTTCGAACGGGACCTGCGGGGTGTTGCGAAACGTGGTCGAGACCTGGCCGGTGCTTTCGTTCAGGCGTCCTTCGCCGGCGAGCTTGACGAGCACGCCCGAGACGGGATCTTCGGCGACTAGGTACAGCGCGACCAGGCTGTTGAACGGGTTGCGCCCGGCTTCCCCGTTGGGCGCCGGTTCAGCCAGGTACAGCGAGCCTTCCAGTTCGTGCGAGAGCAGCGGCGTCTTGATCCGCACCGAGCCGACCTTCGAGGCTTCGGGGCATTCCGCGGGCGCGGCCGGGAACGGCAACGGCTCAGAGCTGCTTTCTCGAGGCAGTGTCGAACGCTCTTGTTTGAACTTTTCGTGTTCTGTCGTGCTGACGTCGCCTTCCATCTGTTCTTCAGAGCATGCCTGCAGCGCGGTCGCGGCAGAGGGGTTCAGCTGCACTCCGGCGGGCAGTGTCACGGTCGTGTCGCGGACGTCGGCTCCGGCGAGCGCGTTAGCTTCCAGTGTGCCCTGCTGGGGCATCTGGACGTTCACGCTCAACCCGGTAGGGGTGCTCGCCGCCCGCTGTTCGCCGGCGAATTGCATCGCGGGGTCGAAGGAGAGGTGTTCGCAGCCTTCGGGGGCGAGCGGTTCGCCTGAGGCTCCCGACCACGCGTAGCTGGCGGAGACAAGGGTTTCCGGTTCGCTCCAGGAGTCCACGGTTGTGAATGAGCGCAACGGTTCTGTCTCGGGGCTCGCCGGACAGTCGGTCGGCATCGTCAGAAACGGCGTCTGCGACAGACCGGCGCTTGATTCGGGACAGGTCTTGCCGGCCTGCTGGGCGAACTGTCCGCCCGCGACGCATTCCCAGCCGCGCTCGGAGTCGTGGCTTTGGGCGCCGGGTACGCCCCACACGGTGACCTCGCTGCTAAAGATCCATGCGACCTGCGGCGCGTCGGTGACCTTCGCTTCGACGGCGTAGTCGCCGCCGCTCTGTACGGCGGTGTCGATCATGATCTGGACCTTGCCGATCACCTCGAACCCGAGCCGTGCCGGCTCTCCCTGGGCAGGGGTGAGGTTGAATACGGGCACCGTCTTGGTGATCAGGCCGGTCACCGGTTCATATGCGGTCACCGTCGTGACGCCCACGACGGAGCTCGGCGGGCACAGGTTCGTTTCGAGCACGGTCGCCGCGAAGTCCGCCACCGAGCACTGCGCGACCGCGTTGGGATCGCCGATCAGTCCCGGGGGCAGCGTGAAACTCAGATCCTTAGCCAGCGCGACGGAGGTGCGCGTGTGCGCCTTGTCCGTCTGGTTGAACACGAGGTTGGTCGTGAGCGCGAACGGGTGCGAGCCGGCCTGCAGGGCGGGCGAACCGTCTTCATCGAACGGCAGCACTTCATAGTCCTGCACGCCGAAGCGCGTTTCCTTTTCGTTGACGGTGATGTTCTGGGTGCTCGTCGCGGCGGGTGCGCCGCCGCCCTGCACGACGAGTTGGTTTGGCAGCGTCGCGATCGTCCCCGGCGGCTGTTCGACCTTGACCTTGATCGTGAGACCGAGCCGTTCGTAGGGGTTGAGCGTGCCGTCGTAGGTGCAGGACAGCACAGGTTCTGTGACCGGTGAGCAGCTCATCGGCGGCCGCGCGGGGTTATAGGCTTGTGCGCCACCAGCGATCGAGACCGGTGTCAGCCCGTGCGGGAGGGTGTCGGTGACCTCGACGGGGCTCACGTCGCCGTTGACGCCTTCGTCACCGAGATCGCTGAGGTAGACGATGATCGTGCCTTCCCCGCCCGGCTGCAGGTTGCTCGGTACGACTTCCGAGCCGATCTGCCACCAGCCTCCCTGCGCGAACGCCGCGCCCGGGCTCGCGAGCGCGAGCACCAGCACACCGAGCAGCAAAGCGAGCAGCAGCACTCCCGGTCTCCTCATCGCCGGCTCCTGTGCCCGGCCTTGGCCTTGGCCTTGGCCTTCGGTTTGGGTTTCGCCGCGTATAGCTTGTACGCGCGCGCTTCACAGCCGCGGCGCTTGCGCTTTGAGCGCGGATAGCGCGCGCGGCACGTCCGCAGCTCCTTGGCCAGCCGCTGCGCCCGGGTCAGCGGCCGGGCCCTGGTCGGCCCCTGTGCCTTGACTTCGCCGCTGCCCGCCGACGCGGGCGTCTGCGTGGGGTTGCCGGGCCCGGAGAACGCCGCGGTTCCCGATGCCTGCGATGGCGCGACCCCGACCGGGGACGCGGGCCGGCAGGTTTCGGTGCTCGCGCACCCTTGTGGCGCCGGCGGGGGCGGGGACAGGCACGGCGATTGCGCCGTGCATACGCGGGCGTCGTAGATGTCGAGCGCGGCATCGGTGTCCTGCGCCGACAGTGGCGCAGCGGTCAGGAAGAACGCTTCGTCGCCGTCGGGGGTAGCTTCGAGGAACGCCGATTCTTGTTGCGAGGTGCCTGAGGAGATCAGCGCTATGCACCCACCGGAGGGGCTTTCGCAGCTCCCGACGCTGGAGGGCTCGTACTCGTACACGTTCTCCACCCCGACCTGTTCTGGTGTGCCGTCGATCGTCTCCTGGCGGGTGCGGTCTTTGACGGCGGGCACGAGCGCGTCGGCGCTGTCGAAGAACACGCGTCCTTCGTTTGACAAATATCGCGGCTGGAAGGGCACCATGTTGGCGTCCGATTCGCCCTGCCCGGTCCAGCCCGGGATGCTGCCCGCGAGCCAGTGTTCGTGCCCTTCCCCGGCCCACACCTCGCGCCTGTCCACGAGCAGCCCGATGCCTTCGCCGGACTGCACCTCATCGAGCACGCCCTGGGGCCGGGCGCCGGTCGGGTCGCAGGACAGGCATCGCAACGAGGCGGTCTCGGAGTCATACAGATAGATCTCCTCGTCCATCCGTTCCCCGGACTTCTTGCTGGACAGGTCTTCGTTGTCATACCCCGTGAGGCTGGCCTGGGACATGAACGCCAGGTAGCGGCCGTCGGGGGAGACGCGTGCGGTCAGGAACGAGGCGTTGAACAGGCCGTTCGCGCCCCACCCGATCTCGTCTTGCGTCGAGAGCGTCGCGATGAACGTGCTCTGCCAGACGCCGCTTTCTTGTTCGTGGAGCTCGTAGAGGTTCTCGAGGCCTTCTTCGGCGTGTTCACCATGCGCGTTGCGCTCACGCGCGAGCACGCCCTGCGCGACAAGGTACACGGTGTTGCCTTCTTCACTTGCGCCGAACAGGAAGCCGCGCACGTCGGCGTGCCCTTCGGCCTGCTGATCCACCGTAAGATCCTGCAGCTGGCAGTTCAGCGCGCCGTCCGCTTCTTCCTGGATCTGGCACTCGTACAGGTCGGGCTGTTCAGAGCTCGGTTCGGGTGTGGCGTGCGGCGTCAGCTTGCGATAGTCGGTGAAGAACACCCGCGAGCCATCGCCGGTGGCGGTCTGAAAGCGTGCGCCGCCGCTGCCTTCCGGTTCACCCAGGCCCTGTGCGGCGTCGAGCTGCAGCGTCTGGCCGGTGCGGTTGTCGCGCATGTACAGGTGCCCTACGCCGCTGTTTTCTTCCCGGCTGGTATAGATCACGCGGCTCCCGTCAGCGGAGACCGCGCCGGCGGCGGCGAGGCTGAACCCCAGTTCCGGGTCGTGCGCCGGAAGGCCCGAGGGCAGCACGCTCACCAGCTGCAGCGCGCCTTGCGACCACTCATACAGCTCACTATTGTCGCCCGCGGGCCACGTTTCGCCCTCCAGAGGCACGGTGGAGCGCAGAAGCACGTGGCTCAGATCGGGTGTCGCGCTCACGAAATGCACCCTGCCCCCGAACTTCGTGCCCGGCGCAGTGTCGGCTTCGCTGACGACCGGCAGATAGGTGCCCGTGGTGTCGTTGCGCACATACATCGTCGCCTGCCGGGGATAGAACGGTGGCAGCGGCGGCTCGGCGAGTTCGGAGGCGCCGACAGGCTGCACCAGCGCCTGCGAGAGATCGGGCGAGAAGAACTGGTACTCCGGCGGGTTGCCGGCGTGCACGAGACCCAGCGCCCCCTCCTGCGGCGTGACGATATCTTCGGTATGCCAGCCTTCGCTGGTGCGGGTCGCCAGCTCCTGTTGCATTTCGGGACTGCGATTGCCTTCCGCTTCGGCGGAGATCGCGCCGTCGGTCACATACGTCAGCTCACCCCCGTCGGCCGAAGCGAGCGCAAGCCCGCCGAACAGACCTTGCGATTCGATCTCGGCGCCGTGCTTGTCCGGCGGGGAGACCATCTCCCACGCACGCCCATCGGGCAACACAAACCCCGCGCCCGATGATTGCGTCGTCAGCGTGCGCTGCGCGCCGTCGCTGACACCCTGCGAATTGGACGCGAGCACGCGGTAGTAGTAGGTGCTGTCCGGTTCGAGCCCTTCGATCCGCACGCTCACCGGGACGTCGGCGTCGCCCGCGCCGACTTCTTCCGGCGCGGCGGGCACGGTCGTGCACGCTTGCGGGCTCGCCACGCAACTCTGCGCGCCGTACTGGAACTGCACGCCCGTGTCATGCCCATCCGGATTGACCTGCGCAAGCAGGGTCGCTTCATCCGAGCCGACTTCGCCGCTTGACTCGCTGTCGATCGCGGCGCCCGGACGCTGGCACGCGAGCGACAGCGCGATGCCGCTCGGCTGGCCGGCTTCGGCGGTCGTGAAATACCGCCCGACGCTGCAGCTCTTGCCGTCTTCGTCTTCGGCGACCAGGCGGAAGTAGTAGCGGGTGTCCGCCCGCAGGCCGGTGACCGGTGCCTGCACCTGTTCTTCGCCGGCGCCCGCCGTCTGCACGACCGCCGTGCTCAGAGCACCATACGCTTCGCTTTCGCCGAGCTCGAAGTGGTAGCTGACCGGTTTCCCCTCCCCATCGACGACGCCCTCCAGCGTCGCCGAGGTGGTGGTCACATCCGATGGGGCCTTAGCGCTCACATCGGGCAGCACCTCGCCGGGACCGAACACGTCGAGCATGTGCGCATACGGGTCGGTGACATACAGATCGCCCGACGACCCGACGGCCACGCCCCCGAGTTCTTCGCCGAACGGGCCGCTGGGAGTGCCGCTCACCCAGCCCAGCCATTCGCCGGTCGCGCTCAGCTCGCTGACGACGCCGCGTTCATCCTCGGCCACCACCAGATCGCCCGTCGTTTCATCGAGCGCGATCGCGCTGACGTTGCCTTCCGCTTCTTCGTGGCCGCGAAACGAGCCGAGCGGCGAGTCCGAGCCCGTCAACTTGCCTTCGAACGCTCCCGAGGAGCTGTACACATCGATGACCCCGCGCACGCTGTCGGCGACATACACCGTCCCCGTGGCCGCGCTCACAGCCACGCCGTTCGGTTCTTCGAACTTCCCGCTCGTCAGGCTGCGCACGAGCGTGCCTTCCTGACCTTCTTCGGGACCGGCAGGACGCGGCTTGAAGACATCCACGGCGCCGTGTTCGCTGGCCGGCGCTTCACCTTCCAGCACATACACGTCCCCCGCCGCGGGATCGGAGGCGCTCGTCGAATTATCGACCGCGACACCCGTCAAATCGCCAAAGCGTTTGCCAGGAGCATTCGTCCCGCTCCACTGCGACAGCAAGACATACCCGCCCCACGCCTGCGGCGCGAACACAACGACCGTGTCATTGAAGGATTCGGCCGCGTACACATCGCCAGTCGCTTCATCGACCGCCAGCGCCCGCGCTTCCAGCACGCCCTCGCCAAAGCTCGTCTGATACGCGCCCGAGGAGCCGAATACGTCCACCACACCGCGCGCCCGGTCCGCCACGAACACCTCGCCCGTCGCGCGGTCGACCGCCTCCGCGTCAGGTTCCCCAAGCGCCGTCCCCACGGGCGCCTGCGACCAACCCGACAGGAACTCCCTGCCGGTCTCGCCCAGCGCTCGAGCGGGCAAGACGACCGCCAGCAACACGACCGCCAACACACAACCCACCCACCGGGCGCCATAACCCCACACGAACTGACAACCGATCACAACAAACCCCGCAAAAAACTCACCACAACACCTCGACCACGCTCAACCATTCGCCGATGACTCGAGAAGCTGTGCGTGGGGCCAACCGCCGGCTCCACGCACAACGCTCCTATCCCTTCGTCGCTACGCCCTGATCTCCACCAACCCTTCCGCAGAGCTCAGATTCGTGATCGACTGACCGGCCCTTCCCCACTGCGAATATTCCGGTTCGCCCGGGCTGAATTCGAGCGTGGTCGTCTGTTCGAGGCGGTGAATCGTGCTGCCTTCGCCTTCGAATTTGTCCGGTTCGTTTTCGCTCGCTTCATGGTTATCGCTGTACACCTCTTGGAAGACGCTCGACGGTTTGTCGATCGGCGTGACCGGCGCGATGATCGAGTCGTTGCCCGTACCTTTGTAGTACATCCCTTCGGTCGCGTTACCTACGCCCACCTTGAGTTTGACTATGCCGTTACCGCACTCCAGCGTCGCGAAGTCACCGCCGGCCGCTTCCGGTTCGAGCTGTACGCCCACCTTCGGCGGAGACACCGATTTTTCGAGATAGCCCAGGTGGCCCTTCAGCGGTTCGGTCTTCACTTCACCTTCTTTGCCCGTGTTCGAGCAAGACACCGACCCGTTGAACTCGCAGCCCTTGAACGTAACCACCACGTCCTCGACCCCATCGACACCGATCGCGTGGCCCGTGTTCTGCTCGCTCGAGCATTCCACGTACTCCGTGTATTCAACGTTTTTCGGGGCGGGGTTATTCAGATGATCGCATTCCGCCTTCGTTTCGTTCACCTGTTCTTCGTGCGGACCTTTGAAGCAGTGTTCTATAACCTCGTTCAACACGCCGGTGCCACCAGAGCCCGTAAAGTACGGACCGTATTTTTCGTAGGAGCCTTTATGGTCTGGTTTACCTTTTTTTTCAGCGACTTCCGTACACGTCGCGTTCAGGTAGTTGCCTTTCGCCTGTTTGATGCACCGTGGTTCCTTGTATTTTTCTTCTTCTTCTTTGAGCGAATGCCATTCGTACTTGCCCTTATATTTGCCTTTTTTCTGTGTCGCTTCGATCAGACAGGCCGCTTCCTTGTACTTGCCGCCTTTGGTCTTTTCACACCGACCCCATTCCGGGGTCGCCGCCTGCGCCATCGAAGCGGCCAGCGCACCAACCGCAAACATAGCCACGAGGCAAAGCCCGACCATCCTTATCCGTTGCATGCTCTCTCCACTGCTCCTTTTTCCGTTATGTAACGATTACGACCGGTTGCCACTCCGGACTCGGCCACTGTCAATAGCGCGCGCATTGACGAACGCCCCTACACGACCGGCACCATTCGCCGACGCGACATGTTGGGTTGCGCCGCGGAGACACATATCTGTATTTCGCCCTTAGCGTCCATGAGCACTTCACGTGTTCGGTTCCTTGTTGTCCGTGCACACCGTTGACTTGCTCTTCATCTTCAGCGTCTCGGTGGCTTCCAGACCCGTGCCAAAAAGCGTGCCTTCGATAACAGTCGTCGGATGACCTTTGCCACCGGTGTACCCACCGGGCGGCCCGTTCCACGGCCACGGAACGCCTTCCTCACCGGGGGCCTGGTCCACTTTGAAGCTCAGGGCGAGCGTCTTCGAACACGACGTGTTGAGCACTGGCTCTAGGACCTCCGGGGCGCCCAGTCCCCCTGTCAGTTCGAACTTGGTCGATCCGCATTCAAAGGTCGCGACTGGCTGTGGATAATTTTCACCGATTTCTAGTTCGGCATGACCGAAGTAATCGTCGTCTTCGTATACGCTGTCAAAGCTGCCCAGTGCAGTGACCAGTTTGGGAGTTGCGATCTTTCCTTTACCGGCGGCGCTTTTACACTGCACAGGGGCCCCTTCCGACTCATACGTGCCAGTACACTTCTCGAATGTAACCTGTATCCAGCCCGTCAGTGGACCCGTGATTTCTCCATCACTCTTGTCCTTTGCGCATTCCACCTTCCCCACAACACCATCTGACCCAGTTTCTCCCTGGTTGGAAGCGTAAATGTAAAAGGTGCTCTCTCCGCCCTTGCCCTTTAGCGCCGTCGTCTCACCCGGCTCCCATGGCGCTTCTTCGTAGCCACCTTCGCGCGACGCGCTTTCCATCGAGCACGCACTATCTGTGTAAAAACCAGTCCCGCGACCGTCCACCTTCGGACTAGGCACGCAGGTTCGCCACTTAGCGCTTTCGCCATTGATAGCAAAGGCGCTCGTTGCGAGAATCGCGCTCACATTAACGAACGCCAAGACACACAGGCCCGCCGTTCCGAGACGCTTCCGATCTCGATGCCACCGATGCACCGAAGCTCGCCACAGTGTCAACTTAGTCAAATGCTTCATGCTCTCCACCGCTCCTTTTCTCTTCACAGTGAAACATGCCTCAACACCGGTACGAACAGCAGACACGTCATTTCGACGCGCGTCCACAGCTTCGCCCAGTTGTCCTCGTAACGCACCGCGATGCACAGCGCGAGCGACCGCCGCACCTAGGCACCGCTGTCGTCGGCTGCGGCGTGTCACGCTGCTCCTCTCGCTCGCGTGCCTCGGGGGTAGCGGGTGCGAAAGTTCAAGCTGGGGTCAAGCAGCTCGACGGCGCGCTGGCCGGCTCTTGTGAGCAGCCAGGCGTTGGGTTCGCCGCGGGCGGGGCCGACGCCGACGTTTTCGATGATGCCGTGCTGCTCCAGTCGCGCAAGTAGCTTCGAGGTCTGCCCCTCGTCGGTGATGCCGGCGACGAGTGCGATTTCACGGTTGTTCGCGTATGGTGCGCGTGCGATCGCACGCAGCACGAGAGTGGTGCGATGGGTGGCGCGGATTGGCAGCCCGGCAGCCCGCAAGAGCGCCCGCGTACGTACGACGTCGGAGGGCGGTATGAGCGACGCGCCAGCGTGTGAGGGCGTGGCTTTCGGCTCATCCTGCACGGCGGGGTGGCCGTAATACGACATCGTGATGAACGCGAGCAGCGCTAGCGCCAGCTCGACCATCTTGCCACCCTCGTCTTCGAGCAGGCTCGTGCGGATGACAGAGAACACGCCGCCCACGACGAGCTCGCCAGTCAGCGACGGCAGCGCCATCGGCGAACCCGCTCCACAACTCGCGCGGCCCACATCGGGGACAGGGGTGTGCGTGTCAAGCAGGCCGCCGAGCACATCATGAAGCTGCTGGCGGCACTCGAACGCCACAGCCGTACCCACCGGTGTCTCGAGCAGCAGCAGGCGAGCCCAGTAGGGCTCGTCGTCGAAAAACCCGAGCAGCGCAACCAGCCCTGAGCGGACCCGCTCAAGCCATGTCCGTTCCCGGTCCGCAGCCTCATCCACCGTGCGCGACAGCGCCTGAAGACCCTGCTCATAGGCCGCCCGGTAGCAGTCCTCGATCGTCGCGAAAATTTCACCGAAAACACACTCGGAGACGCCCGCACGCGCGGCCACCGACCGGCCAAGACGGGGGTCACTCGATCCGCCGAGCCCTGTTTCTCAAGGCCCCTTGACAAACCAGCCCGCGTATGTTCTCCTTGTTTCCCACAAGCCGCACTTGGGGAAGGCCGCTAACGAGCGGCCGGTGCTGGGAGATCGGAAGACCAAGAAAGGTCCAACGACCTGAGGCACGCAGAGGGATTAGCGAGAGGGACGACGGAGGGAAATCGAGGCAGCATCATGGGGGACCGGATCCAGATCAGCCGCTTGGGTGAGCGCTTTTCAAGCCACACCCAAGCCGAGCCACACCCCCGCCGCCACAGGGCTTCCACGGACGCCGAGAGTCTGCGCCAGAGCTTGATCGACGCGATGGTGGATGTGCTGGCCGAGGGCAGCGACCCCCGTCTTGGCCGGACGCGGGCCCGCGCGTAATCCCGCATCAACACTGGGATTTCGGCGGGCGTCCCACAGATGTCCCACAGCGGTCGCGTCGAGGCGTCTTGCCGCCGGCCGCCGGCGTGACCTGGAGCTTTGGGTCGCCGCGGGCCATCACGGCTAACGCCGGGCGGACGGCTGGCTAGCGCTTGCCGGCGGTGTCGCGGCTCGAGCGCGGCCTTAACACGCCTCGCTGCTGCGGGGGCATCCTCGTGTTCCCAAACACGTACGACACTCCAGCCGGAGCTCGAGAGCCGGCTGATCAGTGTCCCGGTTTCGCTGCTGGTTCGATTCGAGCTTTTCGCGCCACCACTCGGCGTTCTGCTTCGGCCAGGTCCCATGAATCGACAGCCATGCCAGAAGCAACCGTTAACGGAGACAGAGGCCGCCGGCTGGCGCCTGGAGCGCGTCCTCTCCGACAACGGCAACGAGTTCCGCGGCAACCAGTTCACCACGATGATCGAGCGCCTCGGCGCCCGTCACTCACGCATCCACCCCAGCCGCCCACAAACCAACGGACACGTTGACGCGCTCCACGGAACGATCCTCGACGAGTGCTGGCGCCCCGCGTTCGCCCGCTACCTATATCGCCGCTACACCGGCCTCAGACGCGAGCTCGACACCTACCTGGGCTATTACAACAGCGACCGCGTCCACCACGGACGCCTCACACAAGGACGCATCCCCGCAGACATCGTTTACGGTGCCCGAAAGATGGAGGCAAGATGAGCCGCACCTGTCGGCACATCTCAGAGGCTGCCCAGGCCCAACGGCGGGTCGGACGCCCCACTGTGCATTAGCTCGGAATGTGCCGGCCCGCGCGCTTCGCTTGCTTCGCGAGCATGTGAATCAGTTGCGCTGAATGCCGCCTCTATGAACGCTGCCTCGTGAGGACTTGGTGCGTAGTCGGCGTAGCGTTGGGTCGTCTCGATGTCGCGGTGTCCCATCCACTCCTGGACCATCCGCATCGGGACTCCGGCCCCTGCCATGCGCGTTCCGAACGTGTGGCGAAGGTCATGGAACCTGTGCGACTCGTCGAGCCTGGCGGCCTTGAGCGCTCGGCGGTAGCGGCGCAGGATGGCTGCCTTGTTGAGCGGCCCGCCATGGTGGGGGTCGGCGAACACGAGATCGTCGTCTCCCCGCCAGTTCGATGTTTGGCAGAGACGGTCGAGCTCGCCGGCGAGGGCGTCGGCCATCGGCACGCTGCGCGTCGAGCGGCGTGACTTGGGGGTTCCGAACTCGCCGAGAACGTAGTTCTGGCGGACGCGAATGCGCCCTGCTGTCCAGTCCACGTCGCGCCAGCGCAGCGCGACGAGCTCTCCTTGTCGCAGACCGGTCATCGCGGCCGCGAGATAGATCGCCCGGTCGATCGACTGGTAGCGCCCCTCGATGGCGGCGTCGGCGAGCATCTGTACCTCTGCGGGTTCCAGGAAGCGGATGTCTTCGTTGCGAGTGACGCCGGGCAGATCGACGTGCCGGGCTACGTTCGCCGATATCCAGCCGTTGCGCTCGGCGTAGTTCAGAAGGGCGCTGAGCGTGCCGACGTAGTTGCGCAGGGTCTTGGCGCCCACGGGCCTGCCATAGCGGCGGTCGCCCTTGCGCTTGGGGCCCGGACGGCTGCCGCTCTCCATCATGCGCATGAGGTCTCGCACGTCCTCGGTGGTGATCGTCCGTAGGTCGCGGTCGGCGAAGAACGGTTCGAGCCAGATTCGCAGGATGCTCTCCACGGATGTCGTCGTCGCCTTCTTGCGTTCACGTCGAGCCAGCTGGGCGAGATAGCGGCCTCCCAGGTCGGCCATTGTCAGCATGTCGCCGCTGACCGGCCGTGAGGGGGTGATCGTGGACATCAGCTTTCGCAACCTTGCCTCGGCTTGGGCGCGGGTCAGCCCGTCGCGTGTCCCGGCCTTGCGCTTCGGTCCTATCCGGCGTTTGATCTGGACGCTATCGACGCTCCACTTGCCATACCAGGTGTCGCGTCCGGCGCCGTCGCGACGGGCGAACAGGGCTCCCATCCCCGGCGCTCGCCGGGCTGACGCCGGCTGTCCGTCGCCTTTGCGTCGCCCCTCTTCGCGTGGGATCCGCTTGTCGTGATGAACCGCCATCTCGTCCTCCTCTGGTTGGAGGCTCCAAGGAAGCGCTTTCGTTGGAGGATCAGCCCGAGATAGGCGGGTATCCTGATCCTCGTGCCGAAGCTCAACCCTTCGGTGCCGCGGCCCCGGGTGCTCGAACACCGCGGGGCTATTTTTCGTTGACGAGCCGATCATAGGCCGTCGTTGAGCCCCGATGCAAGGCCGCCGACGGTCGCTGCGAGCTGGCTCGGCGTCACGGCTCTGACCAGGGCCCGCGAGCCCTGGAGCGCCACCAAGCTTGGAGCACGTCGCTGTCGAACCGCACGTAGCGCCCGAGGCGGACATGCGGAATCCGGCTGGCCCGGGCCTCGGCGAGAACCCATGTGTCGGGCACGTTGAGCAGCGCGGCAGCCTCGCGGGCGTCGATCAGGCGACTCGGCACCCGGAGCTCCTGTGCTGCCTTCTCGTCGGACACGTAAGGCTCTCAATCTCGACGTGCTGGTTGCCCGAGCCAGTCAAGGGCTCGGGCGGGGTTCTCAGGCTTGTGCCAGATCGGCGCGAACGGCCCTTTGGCTTGGAGGTCTTCGAGCAGCGCGAGCGACACGCGGACCTCGGGGGTGCTCTGTAGTCGGGGGTCTTCGCGGCAGAGCGCGAGGACGGTTTGCGCGCGCCGCGTGAGGATGGCTCGGGGTTGCCCGGCGAGGACGCAGATGATGTCGGGGAAGATCGGGTAGCGCGCCTTCCACGCGGGCTCACCGGATGGCTGGCGGCTGTTGGCGGGGGCGTGGTGGTAGAGGTCGGCGTAGCGTGCGAGCTTGCCGGCGAGGGTGTCGGTTGGGACGGTCGCGCGGTCGAGCTCGAGCAGCCGGTAATGGAACGTGAGCTCACGGTCGGGCCCGAGTGTGAGGTAGGTGAGCAGGGCGTCTGAGATCAGCAGCTCGCGGCGGGCGTGCCCGGCGGATGGCGCGTGGTGGGCGATCTCGTGGCGCCAGCCGAGCGGCCCGAAGTCATCGCCGCGCACGCGCGCGGCGTGCATGAACGCGATGCCGGTGTCGTTGACGGCGAGGGTGTGCCGCCAGAGCGGGCCGGCGGCCTGCTCGGGGGTAATGAGCTTGCGTCGCGTCTCGACGCGGGTCGGGATCAGCTCGACGGCCTGCGCTCCGGCGAGCGTCAGGTAGTACAGGCGCGGCCCGCCTCTGCCGGGGCGCACGAACGCGGTCAGCCCGCGCGCGGCGAGCTGCGCGAGGACCTGCTCGGCCCACCGGCGGGTGCGATCGGGCGTGTGCATCGCGTGGACCTGCGCGGCGCTGAGGAGCCGGTGCTGGTAGATGCTCGTCAGCACCTCCGTTGTGATCGCGGGGAGCGTCGGTGCCGCGGGCTTCAGGAGTCCCACTCGTCGTCTTCCTCATCGAGTGCGATGGGCGCGTGGATCGTCCGTCCGCGCGAAACGCGCTCGCTCTCCGGTCCGTTACTGAGCTGGCTGCTTGTGTTGAGCGTTTCGACGGCTTCGCGGATGTTCTGGTCGTGGTGCTGGTGCGTGGCGAGCGTCGCCGCGACCGACTCGCGGCGTGTGGTGGTCTGGATCGCTGCTTCGAGGTCGGGGAGCTGCTCGGGATGGTGGTGTTGGGCGTGTAGTTCGCGGGCGGTGAGGCCGTGCACGAGGAATGGCTTGGTGGTTCGCTCGCCGTGCGTGATCGAGGCGACCTTCGCGTTGACGGTTGAGCTGAGCAGATGGGAGCGGTTGGTGGTGACGGCGTTCCATGTCGCTTCGGTCAGTCGCTCGGGGTTTTGGTTGAACAGGAATGCTCGGCCGCCGTACTTCGCGGATTGCTCCAACAGCGCGGGGAGGTTCGGTCCGTCGTAGGTCTGTAGCTCGTCGCAGAACAGCCAGAACGTGCGGCGGTGCTCCGGTGGGATGCTCGCTCTGGCCTTGGCGGCGTGCAGCACGTCATAGACGAGCAGGTTCGCGACGAGCCTGTCGCGGGTGGACCCCGAGCCGGGGCATGCGAGCACGATCAGCCCGTCGCGCATCGCGCGCCGGGCGTCGTAGCTTGAGACGGGCGAGCCGAGGAACGCTGCGACCGGTCTGGCGGCGTGCAGACGGTCGATCAGGTTCGTGACGGCGGTGACGGCCTCGGCGGGCAGTCTGGGGAAGCGGTCTTGGAAGAACCCGCGGGTGCCTACCGAGAGGGCGGGCAGGATCGCTGCTCGCCACTGTTCGTCGGAGAGCAGCGTGGGGACCTGGAAGATCGTCGGCGCGAGCTCTGGCGGGAGCGCGAGCGCGAGCTCGACGAGCGCTTGGGCGGCTTGGGTCGCGAGGTTCAGCGCGCGGGTGTTGCGCTCGTCCCAGCGCATCGCGGCGGCGAGCGCGTCGACGAACGCCTCGACCTTCCCGGCGGCCTCGGCGGCGGTTCTGCGCTCCAGCGCGAACAGGTTCCACGTGGGTGCCTGGGTGTCGTTCTCGAGGTCGGTGAGGTTGATCTCCACGACCCGCTCGCGTATTCCCGGGTCGGTGAGGTAGGGCTTGATGTCCTTGATCGCGTCCGCGTGCGGGTCGAGGAACAGGCCGCCGTGACCGGAGCGGGCCAAGGCGATGAACTGGCCGATCGCGGTCTCGGTCTTGCCGTAGCGCGAGCGTCCGGCCATGTAGGCGAAGAACGTCCCGGCGACGGGCACCCCGACGATCCGCTCCCCGCCACGCTCTGCGATCTTCCCGAGCGGGATCAACCCCTTCTGCCCCTTGTACGTAGGCAGCCCCGGCGGCGGTGGTGGGATCGCGCCACCGCAGCGGGCGACGTTCTCCACATAGCAGCGCGCCGTCGGCGGCTTGAGCAGCCCCGCGATCTCCGACGCGCCGAGCACGCTCACCCTGACCGGCGCGAACCGGCCGCTGCCAAGCCGCCGGTCGAAGCTGCCGCGCCGGCACGGCGCGTCGGCGCCGAGGAACCCGAGCCCGCCGAACCGCAGGCCCGCCGCGCGGAGATGGTTCTCCCCGGCGAACACGTCAAAACACGACAGCAGCGCGTACATCAGCGCCCGCACGGGAGCCTTCACGCGGCCACGAACACAGAGAAGGATTTGGGTCGCGAACAGCAGGTCGGTCGCGTCGAGCTTGCGCTGCAACGCGCGCGTCTGAAACATCCGGTCGACCGCGTCCGCCGCCGGCAGCCTGCCCACCCTGGGCTGCCCTCCGAGCAGCCCATCGAGCGGGCCGGCGCTCTGCACGCCCGCCCGGCGCGCGGCGTACTTGAACATTCGCTTGCGAAGCCGGCGGCTCTGAGCAGGGGTCTTCGGGAGCAGGTCGATCGCGACGCGCGCGCCCTCGGCTGGTCCGTGCAACCGGCCGAGAACCCCGGCGATCCCTTGCAACGGGTCGGGATCGAGGCCGGGATCGCCGAGCGGCTGGGACGGCTCGTGCGCGAGACGCAGCTCGACCCGTACCGTGTGCCCCGCGTTCGGGAACGGCAGCGGCTCGCACTCTTTCGCTTCGAGTTGGCTGTAGGCGGTCAACGCGGCCGCGAGCGTGGTGCGGGCACGCGCGGGCACCTCCAGCCGGTAGCGCAGGACGCCATGCTCATCCGGTGCGATCAGGATTCGCACAGCGCTCCCCGGACGCTCAAGCCAGCCGAGCAGGAACCCCCTCCTTGTGCGCGCGAGCTGCCCGGCGAACCGGCGGATCGCGTCGAGCGACGGGTCGAACGTGTCGGCTGGCAGCAGCTCGATCTGTATGCGGGAGCGCAGAGCCCGGCGGGAGAGCATAAGGCGCAGGCACGCCATAGCCAGGGCGATCAGCACGGCACTAGCGAGCGGCGGTAGGAGATAGGTCCGAATCGCGGTCGGGCTGAACACACCGGGTCCAGGGCTGTCCTTGGTCACCACGTGAACGACAAGCGCGAGCAGCATCAGCCCCGCAAGGGCAGCCGCCGTCGCTCGCTCCTGCGGCGTCGTGCTCCTCATGAAGTCACCTCCACTGACGTAGAGGTGTCGGCAACCGGACGCCGCGCTGGATCGCAGGCCCCGAGCGGGAATGCGTCGCCTGCACGCGCCGCCGTAGGCGAAGCGAAGATCGAAGCGAACATCGAAGGGAAGATCGAACTGGAAAGCGAAGCGCCCGCCGAGCCGGTCACGACTCACCGCCCGGTTTCATCACAGCCTCCAGGACGCGCCGCGCCAGCGGCGGCGGGACCGCGTTGCCGACCTGCTGAAACTGCCGGCAGCGCGAGCCCTGCCACGGGTAGTCAGCCCGAAACCCTTGGAGCACCGCCGCCTGCGCGACCGTCACTCGCACCGCGCCCTCGCTTCGCCCGGGAGCGTCGATTTGTCACGTCACGCTCCAGCATGGATCCTTGTCGAGATGCATGACCTCGATGCGGGCCGGGCTAAGATCGGTGCGGTGCTGGGAGACCGCTATGTGGAGCACGAGGTTCTCTCACCGCTGGACATTCT
This sequence comes from uncultured Solirubrobacterales bacterium, assembly GCA_963713895.1. Taxonomy (GTDB): domain Bacteria; phylum Actinomycetota; class Thermoleophilia; order Solirubrobacterales; family Solirubrobacteraceae; genus Palsa-744. Next base: position 2,078,925 of record OY970210.1, read on the forward strand.
CTACAGGCGAAGCGACATGGACCAAGCGGGCAATCTCAATAGAGGATGTCGGTAGTGACTGCTTGCGCCCGAGCGCGGCGAGCTCGCTCCTATAGCCAGCGCCCAGAGGCCTCGCGGAGCGCCTGATAGTCGAACCCCCCGGATCGACGGAAGCGGTCGATCAGCCGTGCGGCGGCCAAGCGTCGGCGCTGCTCGTACTGCTCGCGAGCTCGGCTCTCCCGCTCGCACGCCTGATCGTCCTGCATTGCTGCCCCGGATTTGCCGACCGCGACCGTTAGATCGAGCACCCCGGCCACGGATAGATGGACGCAAAGCAATTTCGTCTCCGAGCGCTGCCGCTCATTCATCCAACCCCAGCTCCACGTGAGCCTGCCGCGTCCGCGCGGCAAGCTGCGCCTGGAACTTCAGCGCTCCCCATAGCTCGGCAACTGGGGTCGAATGCCCTGCGATCCTACTTTTGCGGGCTTCGCGATCTCCGAACGGCATGCCCCCGGGTGATCGCCCTTCGCTGTGATCATCCTGGTCCAGTCCGTTGGCGGTCTTCTGGCTCGCGGACAAGCCGTTCAGCTTCGCCGACCAGCGTGCCGAGCGTTACGCCGAGTGCGTCAGCGAGCGCGATCAGCTCATCGAAGTGAGGATCGACCTCCCCGGCTTCGATGCGGCCAATACGCCGCGCCGACATTTTGCGTCCTCTCGGCAACCGGCTCGCCTTCGAGAGGTCGTCCACGCGCAAGCCGCGCCGCTCACGCAAGTCGCGTACGGCTTGCCCGAACGCTACCAACTGCTGCTCGCAACCTCGGCCGCGTCTCGCGGGACCCCCCTCGTTTCCGTGGCCGCTCATGCCGATCGCAATGTCGCTGTCTGAGTGTCTGGCGTGAGCCGGTAGCCGACGCCCCAGGTCGAGCAGACCCAGCCGTCGGCGCCGGCACGAGCGAGCTTGCGGCGCAGCCGACTGGCGTGCGAGTCCAGCGTGCGCGTCGAGCCTGTCGAGCGGAAACCCCAGACTTCGGCAAGCAGCGCGTGCTTCTCGTGCACGCGTGTCGGATCGCGCACCAGACGCGCGAGCAGCGCGAACTCCATTCGACGCAGCTCCACGAGCACACCACCGAACGTGACGGTGCGCGTCGCCATGTCGATCTCAAGCGCGCCGCAGCGCAGCACGTCAGACGCGTCCACGCGGCCGGAGCGATGCAGGAGAGCGCGCACGCGGGCAAGCAACTCCGGGTAGATGAACGGCGCCCGAATCACGTCGTCCGCGCCAGCGTCGAATGCGCGCAGCACGTCGGCGTCGCCGCGTGTGCTGATCCATAACACCCAAGCCGAGCAGGCGCCAGGAGCAAGCCGGCCCATGCGCAGCTCACGAAGCGCGCCGACCTCCGACCCTAGCCCAGATCTTGCAGTAAGCCTGCTGGAGTGACGTCGCGCGGTGTCGTGGGGATGATTGGTGGTGTCAGGAGCGAGTGTGGATCGGGCGAGGGCCCGGCGGGAGCGCTTTGACGCTCCATGTGGGGCTGATTTCTGTCACACGAAGACGATCCGGGCAGCGGGAGTCGCGCGCTGGTGATCGTGGCGCGCTGGGACCCCTATGGTGGCGGGCTCACCCCGCGGGGGTTGGCAATGCGTCGAGGCGAGCGCAGGCGGCGGCGAGGTGTGTCGTCCAGGGCCAGTGGCGGGCGAGGCGGAGCTTGGTGTGACGGCCTGAGCGGGTGAGCCGTCCGGCTTGGTGCAGCAGGCGGTAGCGAAGCGTGTGGGGTTTGCAGCGCGCGAGCTCATCGGTGAGTGTCAGTGCCTTGGCGTAGGCGAGGAGGTCTTGTGCGCAGAGCACGAGCTGCATCCAGGCCTCGTTCATCTGGTAGGCGCGGAACGGGAGCTTTGAGAGCCCGAGGGCGTGTGAGTCTTCGATGCGCTGCTCGACGTGGGCATGCGCGCGGTGGCGGCGATCGAGCTCGGCGAGGTCATCGTCTTGCTGGTCGGTGAGGAATGCTTGATGGCGCCAGCCGTCGGTGTCGATCAGGGATAGCTGCGCGCCGGGGTGGGCGCGCTCGCGGCGGCAGAGAAGCCGCGATCCCGGCCCCCAGCCAGAGAGGTCGAGAAGGCCGGTCAGCTCCGCGACGTACGCCTTGCGCGGACGGATGGGGTGATCGGTGACGGGCTTCCCGTCTTGTGAGATCGCCGGAACCCACGCATCCTCGGGGAGCTTTGCGATCGCTTCGCGTACCTCGGCGTTCAAGTCGTGCCCGACCGAGAAGCGAATCCGGCCCTCACGGCAGAAGTCGATCAGCTCGTGCACGCACGCGGCGGAGTCCCCGCGCACGAGCAACTCCTCCTCCATGCAGTCCTCGGGCAGCTGCGCCAGCGCGAGCTCGATCGCCTGGGTCTGGTCGGCACCGGTGTTCGACCCGGCGTTACCCGGCCGCAGGATGCCGTCGAGCGCCCCGTCTGAGCCGTCCAGGTAGCAGAGCATCGGGTGAAAGCCGTAGCCGCCCTTGTAGTTGCCTCGAGCCTGCTCCTTATCGGAGTGAGAGCCGACGAGGGTCGCGTCAACGTCGAGGATCAGCTCCTTGGGCCGGGCACCGAGCGCAAACGCGCGCTCGCGCGCCGCCTTGCGTGCGCCGCGCAGACCCTCAAGCTCGCCTGGCCCGATCCGCTCCAGTAGCCGAAACGCGGTGGAGTCTGAGGCCACCGTACCGAACAGGTCGGGCTGGTCACGAAGCGCGGCCAGATCCGAGAGGTGCTCGCCTCCCTGCACCAGCGTGACGATCAGATCGCGCAGGACCTGGCCGTCATCGTGCACGGAACGACGCTGACGGGTGCCCGCCAGTGCCTCGCCGAGCCCCTTGGTCAAGCCCAGCCGGTCGGCCAGGTTGACCAGCAAAAGCGCGCCGGCGTGCGAGCAGAAACCCTCGCCGTCCGCCGTGACCTCTACGGTTTCCCGGCAACCTCTACGGTTCACCTTCATGGTGACGCCTCCTGAGTGGGGAATGCGGACCTCGACACCCGCATTTTCCCCGCCCAGGCGGCGGAATCCCGGCTCAGACGAACAGGCTTACTGCAAGATCTGGGCTAGCCGGCGCCGGCCGAAGATCACGAGCTCCGCGCTGCCCAGACGCTCCTTCAGGCCAACCGGCTCGTCCACGAGGTCGACGCTGTAGCCGTCCAGCGCTAGCTCGTCGGCGAGCGCCTCGTTCTCGCTCTCCTCACCGTAGACCACGACGAACACGCCCTTCTGCGGGCGCGCAATGCCTCTCGGGTTATCCTCCGGTCGCATGGGAGCTTTCTCTCCTGTGCCACGACCCCGGGCGGGCACCACCCCGCGCCGGGGTCAACAAACCTATGGGTGGGCGCCGCTGGGGATCGCGCTATCGGGCTGCATCCCCTACGGCGACACACACGACTTATAGGCCGTCGAGCACAGCCACGTCAAGGCCATAGCGAATCTCCATCGCAACCAAGCGCTCTCGGCGCCTACAAGAGTCACTCGGGTCCGCTCAACCGACCAACTTGTAGTACCACGGGAGTACCACGAGCGACCACCGATACGCGAAAACCCGCTTGCTAGAGCGGGTTTTCACCATGGGCGATACTGGGCTCGAACCAGTGACCTCCGCCTTGTCGAGGCGGCGCTCTCCCAGCTGAGCTAATCGCCCTGGGACCGGCTTCAAGCCTATCAATGCCACCTGGGCACACCAGGCCACGAGCGCCACCTGCGCACGGCCCCCCCAGGGGCCAATCTCAGCGCCCGTCAGGGCACGAGAGTCCCCGTCACGGCACGACAATCCTGTACTGGCCTTCCGATCCGCCTTCGGGTTCTGCGCCCGTGGCGCCCGCGGCGCCCGAGCCGGCGACGCCCGCTTCTCCCTCACCGCTTTCGGCGGACGAGGTTTCGCCACCCGCTTCGGCACCCGAGCCAGCGGCTTCGGCTTCACCGTAGGGAGACTGCCGGCCGTATGGCGTCTGGCCGCCGGCTCCTTCGGGCGCCCGCCCGCCGTCGGCGCCTTCACTCTGCGCGCGGCCTTCGGTGGCCGAGCGGTATGAGACGCCTTCGCCGGCCTCGATCGTCTTGATGGCCTGCGCGACCGTGTCCGAGGAGATCGCAAAGCCCACGCCTGTGCTGCCAGGCTGTGAGCCGGCGACATCGGCCGCGTCGCTGGCGATCTGCGAGTTTACGCCGATCACGTCGCCCTGTTCGTTGAGCAGCGGACCGCCGGAGTTGCCCGGGTTCAGCGCCGCGTCGGTCTGGATCGCGCCGCTGATCTTGGCGCCGTCGGGAGCCGCTATTTCACGCCCGAGCGCCGAGACGATGCCGCGCGTGAGCGTCTCGTTGAGCCCGTAGGGGTTGCCGATCGCGTACACGGAGTCGCCGACCTTGACCGCGCTCGAGCTGACGAGCTTCTGCGGCTTCAGCCCCAGGCCCGCCGGATCGATGCGGATCAGCGCGAGGTCTTTGTTGGCTTCTTCGCCGACGACCGTGGCGGTGCGCATCACCGACGATTTGCCCGGGCCGGCGCTGATGCTGCTGGCGCCTGCGATCACGTGGTCGTTGGTGAGGATCAGGCCCTTTTCGTTGAGCACGATGCCGGTGCCGGTGTCCTCGCTTCCGGCGCTGATCGCCCTGATCGAGACGACGCCCGAGGAGTCGCGTTCGTACACCTGGGTGGCCGTCGGCGTGGTCGCCGCAGCCTCGCGACGTACGCCCGCGGTGGATTCGCGCAGGCCCGATGCCGCGGCCGTGCGTGTGGGCGATGTGGCGGTGCCTTTGGAAGCGCCGCCGGCGAGCAGCACCGCCGCGCTGGCCACGGCCGCGCCGAGGACCGCTGCGAGCAGCATCGGTGCATATGGACGTCTCAAGAGCTCACCTCCGGGTGTTCATTGCGGGATGCGCTCCATCATGGGTTGCACGCCTGTGCGGTGGCTAACGCGGGCCCTAAGCGCAGGTAACGGGCCTGGAAATAGTTCATAACCGGCGGAGCCGGACGAACGGAGCCTCGCGCCCGAAGCGGGTGCTCGATCTGCGCTGCAGGCGTGACTCGCGGGCAGCTTCTCGGCCCCGCGAACGCTCGGTGCCGAGCGAGACTCAGGATCGGGCGAGGCCTCAGGGTCGGGCGAGGCCGGCTACGCGCGCGCGGGTGTGCCTTTCCAGGCTGCACGGGGCGAGCGGCGATGGCCGTTCGGTTTCAGGATGCGTCGGGCGCGGGCGCCCGGGAACGCGCGCTGAGTAGCTCGCGACGAGGATGCCGACTTTTTCATATTTGTACGCGTACACGACTTCGCTCTTGCTCTTGTACGTTTCGTCCGGCTCGTACAGGCTCACGGTCCCGTGCACCGGTCCGGGCGGCAACGGGCAGGTGGTCGTGCTCACGCGCTGGCCCGCGGCGATGTCCGATTCCGTTCGGTAGTCGCCGTGGTTTTCAAATTTCGCCCCCGGGATGTACCAGCTGAAGTCGTAGCCGCTCTCCGCGTTGGTGAGCGCGACGCGCGAGCTGAACGTGAGTCGCAGCTCATAGCGGCCGTCGTGCGCGGGGATCAGCTTGACCTGCAAGGGCGCCTTGACCTGGGTGTGGGTGTAGGAGAGCTGCCTGGGAGCGACGTAGCCGACGGGGACCTGCATGCTCGGCGTGCAGGCATAGGCGCCACCGATCCAGCTGCGCGAGGTGATGTGGCAGGTGGCGCCGTCGCGGTAGTGAATTTCGGTGATGGGACCGTCCACGGGCACGACGCCGCCCGTCCCGACCCCCGTGAGCAGCTGGTGGGGCGTCGAGCGCGTGACGATCAGGTAGGCGCCCTCGGGACCACGCGTGGCGATCGTGTGCCGTTCGCCGTCGAGCACGTAGGTGATGCTCTTGGCGTCCGGGCCCAGCAGCCCAAAGTAGAGGTTGCGCTCATCCGCCGGCGGGCATTCGGGTTCCTTGCGCATGTGACCACCGGCGGGTGAGCCCGGCGCATAGCAGCGGCTCTGCCAGGCGCTGGCGGGCTGCTCTCCCCACATTTGGTTGATGTAGAGCCGGTGATACTGGTCGAGCGCGCTGCACCAGTCACCGAAGCCCGCCCCTCCGCTGGCGACGCTGAGTTCGTGGTAGCGGCCGTCGTCGCCGAACGCATTGTCCTGCCCCAGACCCACGAGCTTGCCGTCGTACAGACGCGCAACCTCGATGCAGCCGAGGCCCCTGCTGGTGGCGAACTCGCGCATGCCCCACGGCGCTCCGCCCGCCGGATCGGGCGTGGAAATCGGGAGCATCCGGACCGATCCGGGCGACAGCGCGCCGTCGCCGGTGCGCGGCGCCGTGAACAGCTGGACTCGCGACTTCGGTGCCGGGGCGCCGAGCTGGATCGCCACGGTCGCGAACGCCCCGCCGCCGAGCACCACCGCGCCAAGCAGTGCGATCACGGGAGCTCGGCGCCAGCGGCGACCAGCGACCGGGCGCGTGAACACGCCCAGTCGGCGAGTGCGGCTGCGGCGCGCGGCCGCGTCGAGCAGCTGTTGGCGGACCTCGGGTAGCAACGTCATGGCTTGGTCCTCCGACGTCATCGTTGATCCTCCAGCTGGGCTCTGAGCGTTGACAGTCCGCGGCTGACCCGCTTTCGCACCACGAGCTCGGAGGTCCGCAGCTCCCCGGCGATATCGGGATAGGAGCGTTCGTTGACGATCCGCGCACGCACCGCTTCGCGCTGCAGCGGCGGCAGGCGATCGAGCAGCTCGATCACCCAGCCTTCGGCTGCCGCCGCGTTCTCGATCCGCTCGAGCTCATCGCCGCCAAGTTGGATCGGCTCGCGGATCCCGAGCCGCCGGCGGGCGACGGCCTCGACACGTCCCCGGCTGTGGCTCTTGAGCAGCTTGTTGTGCGCGATCGCGAACAGCCATCCTGCCGCGGTCGGCGTGCGTGGCTTATAGCGCTGCGCGGCGCCGAGCGCCGCCGCGAACACCTCGGCGGTGAGATCGGCTGCGACCTCGGGGTCGGCCGTGCGGCGGACGAAGTACCCGAGCACCGCCCGCTCGTAGCGGTCGTAGAACGCCGCGAACGCGTCCGGCTGCGAGCGCGACGCCGCCAGCAGCTGTCCGTCGCTGGCCGAAGCAAGGTCCACAACCACTACAACCCCGCCGCCCGGGGTTTGTGACCGGCTTTGGCGGCGGGCCGCTCAGCGGTCAGGCCTGGGTGGGCACAGCACAGCGGCTGTCCCACTTGGCGTGGTATCCGCGGACTCCAAAGATCTTCGCGAGCGCCGCCAGGGGCGGAATGACGAGGCTCTGGACCCAGCTCGGCGGCGAGGTCACCCGGCTCTCCGCGCGGAAGCGCCAGACCGTCGCGCCGAGCTGGAGGGGGTTCTTGGGCGCGCCGCGTGGCGTCGTCTTGCCTTCCGTGGCAAGGCCCGCAAAGGCCTCGTGCATCTCCCTGCTGCGCAGCGCCGGACGAAGCTCAACGATTCCCCGGATCTCGCCCGACCCGGGGTTTGCCGCGGAGTGACGGACGCCGATGGGCACGACAAGGGTCTCGCCGGGGCCGACGACGCGGTCCTCACCGTTGAGCGTGAAGTGTGCCTCGCCGGCGACGATGATGAAGCGCTCCTCCTGGTGCGGGTGGAAGTGCTCGGTGATCGCGCCGCCCGGCTTGCTGCGCCAGTCGAAGCGGAGCACGTCCTCACCGTCCTCGGGAACCGAGGTGAACTGGATCCACTCGCCAGTGGAGGGATTGGAGATAGGTCGGAACCCGGAGCCCGCTTCGCCGCGCGGGCCGTCCGCGGAGTCGAGCCCCGCGGCTAGGTCGGAGTCTGCGTGCGCCATGCGCTCGGGTCCTCGGGTTGTGGGGTCGGCACCTGGCCCGCACCGAAAACGACGTGCAGGTCCCTGCTCACAGCGACACCGGAGCGCTCGCGGCGACAGCGAGCTGCGCCGCGCTGGCGTGCTCGTTTTGGCGCCGCACCGCTGCGAGGTCGCGGAAGCCCGCGACGGCCGTGCCGAGCAGGAGGATCCCTGCGGCGATGCCCGTCGTGGCGATCAGCGGCGTGCCCGACATCACTGCCACGAGGATCACTGGACCCACGGTCAGTGTCCAGCCGACCGGCCGGTAGCGCGGGATCTGCACTACGTGGTCGAGATATAGGAGCAACGGACCGATCGTGATCGCGATGGACGGCAACACCCAGTCGGAGTGCCCCGCGGCCGTCACGATCACCGGCAGAATGAACGCGGCGACGAACTCGGCCACGGTCGCGACGGTGACGGCGCGCTCGATCTGTTTGCCCTCCGGACTCCGCGGCCGGGGGGCGATGCCGGTTGTGACCCTGGCGGCGTATACGAAGGCCGCGATCACGGCGACGGCGAACACGGCTACGAGGACCACTGAAACCGCGCCGCCGAGGACAACGCTGCCGCGCACAAGCCAGAAGCCGGCGAACGCCGTCTGAATCAAGCCCCCGACGCGCCTCACGCGCAAGGACCATGCCGCAGCGGCGAGGACCTCCGCGCCCTCTGCGGGGCTCAGCTCAGAGTCCGCCCCGGCACTCACCGGCGAGCTGGTTCTCGCCGCGTGCCCGGCACCGCGTGGACTGGCCACGACTGACTCCTATCGCTGACCCCTCAAACAGCCTGGCGGCCGACGACAGCCGAGCCTCGAGGTGGCCAGCGAGCGTAACACACAAGGCCGGCAGGAACTCTCTCGAGCATCGCGTCTGGAACCGGTGGATCAGTCGAGCAGGTCCCAGCGCCAAATCTGCCCGATCGCGGCATCTGCGAGTATGCGGCGCGGTGACCGATGAATTCAATCGCGCCGGACGGTGAGCCGATCACGCCGGCCGGGCTCGTTGCGCTCGAGGCCGAGCTCGAGGAGCTCGAGACCGTGGGCCGGCGAGCGATGGCCGAGCGCATCCGCGCCGCACGCGAGCTCGGAGATCTCAGCGAGAACGCCGAGTACCACATCGCCAAGGAGGATCAGGCGCACCTCGAGACGAGGATCAAGCGCCTGCGCCAGCGCCGGAGCAACGCGCTGATCGTCGAGGCGGACACCGAAGACGCCGTGCTGGGCTTCGGGCGCACCGCCGAGGTCCTCGACGAACAGAGCGGCAGCGTCCACACCTGGACGATCGTGGGGCCGACCGAGGCGGACCTCGCGCAAGGCAAGCTGTCGGCGCAGTCGCCTGTCGCGAAGGCGCTGCTCGGTCGCCGCGCGGGCGAGTCGGTCGAGGTGCAGACGCCGCGAGGTGGCCGCAGCTACAGGGTGCAGCGGCTGATTGCCTGACATCGCGGCTGGGCCCTATGGGCGCCGCCACGGCTGCGGCAGATGCCGTCGCTAGATTGTCGCGGATGCCCACCGACATGGATCCCCAGGGCTCGTCCCCGAGCGTCGCGCCGCCGAGCCTGTGACGGACCGATCGCCGGGCGCAGCGATCAGCGTCAGCGGGCTCGAGAAGTCCTATGGGACCGTACGAGCGCTCGCCGGAGTCGACCTCGAGGTGGCCGCGGGGACGGTGCTCGGCCTGCTCGGTCCCAACGGCGCGGGCAAGACGACGATCATTCGCATCCTCACGACGCTGCTCAGGCCCGACGGCGGGAGCGCGCGGGTCGCCGGTCTGGACGTCGTCCACGACGCGGCGGAGCTGCGCGAGCGGATCGGACTGGCTGGACAGTATGCGGCCGTGGATGAAAACCTGACGGGACTCGAGAACCTGACGATGGTCGGCCGCCTGTATGGCAAATCGCGCGCAGCGGCCAAGCAGCGCGCGAACGACCTGCTCGAGCGCTTCGAACTGCTCGACGCCGCGCGCAGGCCGACGAAGTCATATTCCGGGGGCATGCGCCGGCGACTCGACCTTGCCGCCGCGCTGGTGGCGACCCCACCCGTGCTGTTCCTCGATGAGCCGACAACCGGTCTTGACCCGCGCAGCCGCCTGCAGCTGTGGGAGACGATCGAGCGGCTCGTCTCCGATGGCACGACCGTGCTGCTGACCACGCAGAACCTCGACGAGGCCGATCGGCTGGCGAGCACGATCGCGGTGATCGATCACGGCCGCGTGCTCGCCGAGGGGACCCCGGACGAGCTCAAGGACCGCGTCGGCGGGGAGCGCGTCGAGATCCGACTCGACGACGCAGCCTGCGCGGACACGGCGGCGCGCGCGCTCGCATCGATCACGGACGACTCGCCCGACGTCGAGGGCAACCTGGTGACCGTGAGCGTCCGCCACCGCGGCGGCGCGATCGTGGAGGTTGTGCGCCGGCTCGACGAGGTCGATGTCGGCATCGAGGACATCGTCCTGCGCCGCCCCACGCTTGACGACGTGTTCCTGGCGCTCACCGGGCACGCCGCGGAAGAGGCCGAGAAGGCTCAGGAGGCGGCTGCGTGAGACGGCTCGTGATCGACACGGTCGTGATCGCCGAACGCAACCTCGTGCGACTGCCGCGCGCTCCGGAGCTGCTGCTCGCGTTCACGGTGCAGCCGATCATGTTCGTGCTGCTGTTCCGCTACGTGTTCGGCGGGGCCATCGAGACACCCGGCTTCACCTATGTCGATTTCCTGATACCCGGCATCATCGTGCAGAACATCGCGTTCGGCGGGTTCGTCACCGCGCTCGGCCTGAACGAGGACCTTCACAAGGGGCTGATCGATCGCTTTCGCTCGCTGCCGATGGCGCGCCCGGCGGTGCTCGCCGGGCGGACGCTGGCCGATGTCGTGACGAATGGGCTGTCGGCCACGATCCTGATCGTCACGGGACTGATCATCGGCTTCACGTTTCACACGACGGGACTGGAAGCGTTGGCCGGCCTTGGCTTGCTGCTGCTGTTCGGCTACGCGTTCTCGTGGGTCTTTGCGTTTCTCGGGATGCTCGTCTCTACCGCGGAGGCGGCCAACTCAGTCGGGTTCATCGTCGTGTTCCCCTTGACGTTCATCTCCTCCGCGTTCGTACCGGTGCACTCGATGCCGGAACCCCTGCGGGCGTTCGCCGAAGTCAATCCGTTCACGATCATCGTCGACGCGATGCGCTCTCTCTGGCTCGGAGTACCGGCCGGAAACAACGTGTGGGGCGCGGTCGTCTGGTCGCTGGCGATCACCGCCGTGTTCGCGCCGTTGGCGGTTGCGCGCTACCGGAGCTCCGTTGGTCAGTGACGATCGCTCGAGCGGGCCTGGGGTGCAGGCAAGCCTGACAATCTTGACCACACCGCGGGCTAGGCTTGGCCGAGCAGCGCTGCTGAACGAGCGTGGCAGAGACGCCGGCGCGCCTTCGCGAGCGCTGAGTCCGAACACAGGCCGCGCTGCTGCTGGTCGGGCATGTGACCGCTCGTGATCTTGGTGCCGGTCGTCACACACGCGTCGAGACGGGAGTAGTGTCCTTGGCTATCTCGCGGGCGACGCCCAGAGTTGCCCGCACGCGAAGCACGGGGGTGTTGGCAATGAGGACGTCGAAGATTCTGCGGGGTGCGGGTGCAGCAGCGTGTCTGGCGATCAGCCTGTCGGCCGTGACGGCGAGTGGAGCGTCGGCGGCGACGCTCAACGTTTGCGTGCCTGAAAGAGAAGGCGCGGCCCTCAAGACCCCTAAAGCCGGGAAATGCGCCGCGAAATACAGCGAGTCGCGGCTGCTGCCACAAGCAGAAGCTGAAGAACTGGAAAAGATCAAGCAGGACATCAAATACGTAGCCTCCGGCGTCGGCGGCAAGACGACGATCCAGTTCTCCGGCGTTAACGTGCAGGTCGTCAACGGCGCGGGCAAAACAGAATCGGTCAACGGCGAGGGCAACCTCGTGATCGGCTATGACGAGGACAGCGGACGCGAACAGCAGGGCTCGCACAACCTGGTCCTGGGCGTCGAACAGACATTCACGAGCTACGGTGGCATCATCGCGGGCGAGCTCAACGCCATCGCGAGCCCGTTCGCATCGGTCAGCGGCGGCAATTTCAACAGGGCAGAAGGCTCCCTGTCGTCGATCGCTGGAGGCGTGAACAACACCGCCAGGAACGAATACGCCTCAGTCAGTGGAGGCAACGGCAATACGGCCAGCGGCGCGGACGCGTCGGTCACTGGCGGCGACGACAACACGGCCAGCGGCACCTATGCCTCGGTCAGCGGAGGCGCGTTCAACCGCGCCATCGAAACCAGGTCGTCGGTCGGCGGAGGCCTTGAAAACGACGCCATCGGCGATTCATCCTCGGTCACCGGTGGACGGTTCAACGAAGCACGGGGATCGTATGCCATGGTGAGCGGAGGCGAGTTCAACAAATCCAACGCCGAATACTCATCGATCAGCGGCGGCTATGCCAGCGTTGTGGAAGGCATCCTGGGGTCGATCAGCGGAGGCCAAGACAACGAAGCCACGGCCCGCGGAGCCTCGGTCAGCGGAGGCTACACCAACATCGCCTCCGGTGAAGACGCATCGGTGAGCGGTGGCACCGGTAGCAACGCAAGCGGCTTGAAGTCCTGGGTCGGCGGCGGCGCGAAAAACGTCGCCAAGGGCATCGCGTCCTCCATCTTCGGCGGTAAAGCACTGACGGCGACCGAAAGCTACCAAGCGATCCCGTAGGCACGAGGTCCCACTCGGACTTGGCGAGCTCGGAGAGGAGATCCTCGCGTTTGGCTTCTAGACTTCGTCGATGCCTAGTGTAGTGTCTCGTATTTAGCTATCTGCTTGTGGTATGATCGTTGGGTGAATCGTCCTGCGGCTGCTTTGGAGTTGACGGATGCTCAGCGAGCGATGTTGGGGGTGTTGGCGAGATCGTCTAGCGCGCCGCATCAGCAGGTGCGTCGCGCGCAGGCACTGCTGCTGGCTGCGGCCGGTGAGGCGAACACGCGTATCGCTGAGCGTTTGGGGGTGACGGCGGTGACCGTGCGTTGTTGGCGTTCGCGGTTCGCGGAGAGTGGGCTGGCCGGCCTCGGAGTGATCCGACCGGGACGTGGCCGCAAGCCGTCGATCTCTCAGGAGAAGGTGCAGGCGATCGTGCACGCGACGCTGCACGAGAAGCCGCCCGCAGGGGAGACTCACTGGTCGTGTCGCTCGATGGCCAAGGCGCAGGGCGTCAGCCCGGCGACAGTGCAGCGGATCTGGTCCGCGCGCAACATCCAGCCACACCGCACAAGGACGTTCAAGCTGTCAAACGACAAGCGTTTCGAGGAGAAGCTCATCGATGTCGTCGGCCTGTATCTGAACCCGCCGGAGAAGGCGATTGTCCTGTCCATGGACGAAAAGAGCCAGATCCAGGCGTTGGACCGCACACAGCCCTCGCTGCCGATGAAGCCTGGCCGCTCCGGCACGATGACCCACGACTACAAGCGCCACGGCACCACCACCCTGTTCGCCGCCCTGGACGTTCTTACCGGCACGGTGATCGGTGAATGTCTACCCCGTCACCGTCACAACGAGTTCCTGAAGTTCCTGCGCACGATCGACCGCGAGGTCCCCAAGAGCCTACAGGTCCACCTGATCCTCGATAACTACTCAACCCACAAGCACGAAAACGTCAAGAAGTGGCTCGCCAAACACCCGCGCTTTCATCTGCACTTCACCCCGACCTCGAGCTCCTGGCTGAATCTCGTCGAGCGGTGGTTCGGCAAGCTCACCGAAAAGACCGTCCGCCGCGGAGTCTTCCACTCAGTACCCGAACTCATCAACGCGATCGCAGCCTACCTTCAGGCCAACAACGAGAACCCCGAGCCGTTCGTTTGGACCGCCACCGCCGAGCAGATCCTCACCAAGGTACAGCGCGGACGCGCCACCCTCAACCAACTAGCAAATCAAAACTGAGACACTACACTAGGACTGCGCTCGTCTCTGCCGAGATCTCTCTGCCAGGGCGTCCAGAAGGACTGAGAGTGCGCGAGCGGATTGCTGCGCTTGCTGATGTCGTGGACGTGGTCGGGCTAACCGACAATCACGCAGGACAGGCACGAATGTCCCCGCTGGCCGCGGTAGCGCTCGCCCGGGAGCAGGGCGTGTCGACCATCGTCCACGTGTCGTGCCGCGATCGCAACCGGCTAGCGCTGCGGTCGCAGGTCGTCGGCGCGGCGGCCCTAGGGTCGGAGGGCGTTCTTTGCCTTTATGGGGATCCCGTCGGTGAGACACCGCGCGTGAAGGACATGACCGCCACCGCACTCATCAGCGCGGCGAGGCACTGGGCCGAGCCGCACGACCTGGCAGTCGGAGCCGTCGTGAATCCATTTGCGGCCGACCAAGATCGTGAGCTCCGATTACTTGAGCGGAAGGTCCTCGCGGGCGCCGAGTACGTCCAGTCGCAGATGGTCTTTGACGTCGATGTGCTCGCCGCCTTTCTGGAGCGTGCTGCAGACCTGCTCCACGGGGTTCGCTTCTACGCCGGCATAGCACTGCTCCGCGACGAGCAGATGGCAAACCGAGCCCGGAGGCTGCCTGGAACGCTGGTATCGGACGCTGCAGTTCGTCGCATCGCCGCCGGCGGCGGTATCGAGTTCGCCCACGAGCTCGCTCTCCGGCTTGCCGAAATGTCGGCTGTCGATGCACTACATATCTTCCCGCTCGGAGCAGAAGCTGCGACACGACCCATTGCTGCGGCCTTTCGGACCGCTCGCGGAGCAGGCGCGCGCACCCGCTGAGCAGGCCTCCTCGACTGGCGCTCAGGAGACCGGGACCGGCGCGACGCCGGCGACCCTGGCGAACTGGGCGTCGGTCTTGAGCGCTCGGCGCCGGCGGTCTGGCCGACCAGGATCGCGGCGCACAGCGGGCCGAAGCCAGTCTCCGCAAGCAGCTCGGGATGGTGCGCGCGGATCAGGTCGCGCAGCTCGCGTTTGAGCGCCTCTGCTTCGCGTGTCAGTACGGCAATCCGCTTGACCTGCTCTCGAAGAGGCGACGACCGGAATCGAACCGGTGTAGACGGCTTTGCAGGCCGCTGCGTAGCCACTCCGCCACGTCGCCGTGAAGCTACAAGCGTATCGGGCGGCGTCGGCTGCCGAAGTACTCACCGAAGCGCGAGCCGAGCGAGAGCATCCTAGACAGCCGGCGCGGCCCGTCCAGGCCCGGGAGCGTCCCCGGCCGCGGACGGCGTCCGCCAGCCGCTGCGGGCGGGCGATCGCAGGTGGTCCCGAGCGCCACGACCTCCCGCAGCTCGAAGCCCGGCGTCTAAGCTCGCAGCCGATGCGCTCGCTTGCTGCGGATGTTCTAGGCCGAGTGGGTCACAGTGCCTGGGCAACCGGCGCGGCGCTGCCGATAACCACGGCGCTCTGGCTTGCGTGCCTGCTCGGCGCTGGCGCGGCGTCGGCTTTCACGCGCTTCCCCGACGGCATCTCCGATCAGAGCCTGCCGAGCTGGACCAGTGAATCTTCGCACAGCTATTTGGCCACTCTTTTCGACAGCGTCTGGGTCGCGAACGGTCACATTCGCTACGCGCGATACGTCGTGCAGTGGGACGTGATCTCCCTAGGTGGGGAAGAACGCTCCAACTTCGAAGACTGGCTCGTTGACAGCGCAAGCATGGGCCTTGTGTCCGACGTGGCATTGACGAGCTTCGACGGGGTCTATCCCTCATCTTCGGAATACGAGACCCAGCTGCGGGAAATACTGAGCACGGCGGGCACGCTGGGCCACCCCATTCGCTATCTCGAGCCCTGGAACGAGCCCAACGGACAGGGCAAGGAGTCCGCGATCGCTGCCGCACACTTCACGAACACCGCAGAGTCCGCCTGCCTCGACAGCTACGGATGCATGGTGGTCGCCGGAGACCTCCAGGACGGCCCCGGCGCCAAGGCCTATGAGGAGCAGTACCGCAGACATCTCGCTCCTGTCCCGCTGATTTGGGGAGTTCACCCATATTATTCAGTGGAATACGAGCAGGAATCCTTTTACACGAAGCTCCTGGAAGGTCTCCCCGACGGGGGATCGGGCGATCACGTCTGGTTCACCGAGATCGATGCTCGCCGGTGCACCGACTACGGCGGCCATCTCCAGGAACACGGCGAAAGTGGTCAAGCCGAACGCGCACGGTGGCTCGTCAACGATCTGATCGCAAGGCAAAAACCCGAACACGTCTTCTACTACCAGTTTCTGGCCAAGGGCTACGGACAACCCGCCTGCAGCGCGCTTGAACCGGAAGATGGCGCGCTCTATGTGCCCAGCAGTGATCCAAATCTCCCCGATCGTCCGCGCCCGGCCGCGGCCTTCGTCTGGGGTGGCGCAGCTGCTGCGCCCGGATACCCCGACACCACCGTCCCCACCGCGACCGGTGAAAATGCTGCCTTCAGCGCCGACATCCAACCGGCGGCCACGCTGCTGCCGCTCTCGCGTTTCTGCGAACTGCCGGCCGGTTGAGAGCGCGCGCTATGCGATCCCTTCCCCCGGCGGACGGGGCGATTCGCCGGCCTTCAGCCCGAGCAGGTCGGCCAGCAGCGCGTTCGGCGGGCGCGGTCGCGGCGAGTATATGCCCGGCCGCCAATGGCCAAGGCCAACGCTCGGCGCGACCGCACGAGCGGTCAGGATGGGTTCGTGCGGCTGAGCAGTGTCTGTGTCTTCGCCGGAGCCATGATGGGCGTCCACGACAGCTACCGCCAGGCCGCCGCGGCCCTCGGGAGCGAGCTGGCCCGGCGCGAGGTCACGCTCGTCTACGGTGGCGCGAGCGTCGGGCTGATGGGCGCGGTTGCCGATGCCGCGCTCCGCGGCGGTGGCCGCGTGGTGGGAGTGATCCCCCGAGCGATCGTCGAACGCGAGGTGGCCCACCTCGGCCTCAGCGAGCTTCGCATCGTCAACTCGATGCACGCGCGCAAGGCCCTGATGGGCGAGCTGTCCGATGCGTTCCTCGCGCTGCCGGGCGGCCTTGGGACCTTGGATGAGCTGTTCGAGGTCGCGACCTGGCGACAGCTCGGTCTGCACGCCAAGCCCCTCGGGCTGTTGAACGTGCGTGGCTACTACGACCCGCTGATCGCCGCGCTCGACCATGCGGCCGCGCAGGGGTTCCTCAAAGCCGAGCACCGGCAGATCCTGCTCGTCAACGCCGATCTGGATGCGCTCTTGGAGCGGCTCGGCGAACGGGCGGGTAGCCTGTCGATGATGGTCGCGGGCGACCCACACGCGGGCGAGTCCGATGACGTGCAAGCCAGGACCCAGATCGCCGACTCGCTGGTCTGCGTCGTCGAGATCCCCAAGGGCGGACGCAACAAGTACGAGTACGACGAGCGGCTCGGTGGCATCAAGTTCGACCGGCTGCTGCAGACCGCCGCGACCTATCCGACCGACTATGGCTATCTGCGCGACACGCTCGGGCTGGACGGAGACCCGCTCGATGCGCTCGTGTGCCTGACCGAGCCGACCTTTTCCGGGTGCCTGATACCGGTCAAGCCGGTGGCGCTGTTCAAGATGCAGGACGAGAAGGTCATCGACGACAAGATCATCTGCGTGCCCCTGCACGACCCCTATTGGAACCGCCACGAACAGCTGCAGGACCTGCCTGCGCTACTGCGCGACGAGATCGAGCAGTTCTTCTCGATTTACAAGGATCTCGAGGGCAAGCAGGTGACCGTCGAGGGCTGGCGTTCACTCGAGGACGCCAAGATCGAGATCGCGGCGGCCCAGGAGCGCTATCGCGCGCGGCCGGCAGAGCGCGGCATCGCGACGCCCACCTGATTCGCGCCTGCGCTCAAAGCGGTTGGGCTGACGCCGATTGTCGGCAATGTGACGAGGTCGTGTGCGTGCGCGCGCAGGGATCGCTGTCGGGGCATGAATAATCCGAGCGGAATCGGGTAGCGTCTCGTCAGGGTCATGCGAGCGCGCGCGCTTGCACGGCAAAGCCAACCGGAAGGAGTCATCATGGGCTCCACAGCAACACGCTCTAGGCCTGTGTCACAAAGGGCGCGCAGCCAAGCCGGGGTCGTGGCGGCACAGCCATCAGGGCAGGACGCGGCCCCCGACCACCAGCCGTCCGCGGCTGGCAACGGTGCGGTCGTCAACGCGCCGACTGGGGTCGGGCGCGGCCCGAATGTCGACCAGGACGAGCTTTTCATCGCGTGGCGACGTGATCGCGACCGTGCGGCGCAGGAGCTCTTGATCGAGCGCTACATGCCGCTCGCGCGCAGCCTGGCGCGCCGCTACGGACGCACCTCGGAGCCGTTCGAGGACCTGCTCCAGGTCGCATCGCTGGGGCTCGTCAAGGCGATCAACCGCTACGAGCTCGAGCGCGGGCACTCGTTCGCCGCCTTTGCCGTGCCGACGATCCTGGGCGAGATGCGTCGCCACTTCCGCGACGCCGGCTGGGCGATCCACGTGCCGCGAGCGGCCAAGGAGCGGGCCCTCGCCGTGCGCGACGCGGTCGATCGTTTGCGTGGCACGAGCGGACGCAGTCCCACGGCCAATCAGCTTGCCGAGTTCCTCGAGCTCGATATCGAGCAGGTCATCGACGCGCTGGCGGCGCTGGAGGCGTACGAGACCTGCTCCCTGGAGGCTCGCCACGGGGGCGACGACGACGAGGGCGTCAGCTATGCAGAGACGCTCGGCGAGGAGGACGAGCGTTTCGAGCTGATCGAGTGTGACGTGGCGCTCCGTTCGGCGCTCACCGAGATCGCTCCGCGCGAGCAGCGGATCCTGCGCTTGAGATTCGTCGATGATCTGACGCAGTCCGAGATCGCCGAACGCGTGGGCATGTCGCAAATGCAGGTCTCACGGCTGCTGCGGCGTTCGCTCGAGCGCCTGCGCGCGTTGACACGTTCATCTTTCGAGTCGCCCTAGCGACCAGCGCTTCGCTCGTGGTCTACGATGATCGGCGCTCGGCTGCGCTGGCGACACGGGAGCGCGCCGGCTGAGCGGCCTCACGGCAATGGTGGGCACCGCGCACGTCCTCTTGAACCTCTCGAGCAGACCAGAGAACGTGCGGGTGGCGCGCCAGGCGCTCGCCGGGTTCGCCGACGCGGTCGCGCTCTCGCCGGCCGATCTGAACGACGTCAGCACCGCGCTGACAGAGGCGTGCAACAACGCCTCACTGCACGCGTATGCCGGCACGGAAGGGCCGGTCGAGGTGGAGCTGCTCGCGTCGGACGGCTCACTGCTGGCCGCGGTCCGCGATCACGGAGTCGGCCTGGCGGCATCTGCGGTATCGATCGGACTCCCGCGCGAAGTCGATGGTCAGATCGCCGGCATCGGGCTCCCGGCCATCCAAGGGCTCGCGAGCCGGGTGCGGTTGAGCGAGCGCGCCAGCGGCGGGACCGAGGTGGCGATGGAGTTCGACACGTCCGAGCTCGGGGCCGGCTCGTCCGAGCTCGGGGCCGGGCGTCTCACGGGCGAGTCCGAGTATCCCGCACGCGGACTGGATGCCACGGGCTTCGCGCACGGGCGCCCCGTGCCCGAACGAGGGCGCCCCGAGCGAGGGTCCTTCGCACGCCATCCGATCGCACCCGCACGGCTGGCCGACACGATCGAGCTCGACATGGCGCCGCTGAGCACCGCGCGCGCGGTGCTCACGCGGGTGCTTTACGCGGCGGGCACGCGGGCGTACTTCCCGATCGACCGTCTCAGGGACCTGCGGCGCCTGAGCGCATGCCTGCTCGAGGCCGGCGAACGCTGGACGTCCTCGAGTCGTGTGCAGGCGGGCGTGCGGATCTCCAGGGGATGCCTCGAGCTGCGCCTTGGGCCTCTGCGGGCTGACGATTTCAGTCCGCTGATCCAGGCCGCGCGCGAGCTCGATCCGGCGATCGAAGCGCTCGTGCCGGTGCACGGTGGCGAACGCCGCGCGCGACTGCTCCTGCGCGTTCACCGGACGCCGATCTGAGCAGGCAGGCTGTAGACGCGCACCCCGACAGCGGTGAGCTGCGGCGGGAGGACCTGGAGGCCGTCCCGGAGACCTCGCCGACATGGCACTCCCGGGACTCCGGCTCGCGGGCACCGGCGGCAGGTACGATTAAAGTCCAATGGCGGCCTACGAGCAGCTGCGGATCGCCACCAGGCGGGCGCAAGACCGGGTGATCCTCGAGCTCGACGGCGAGCTGGACATGGTCAACGCACGGCTCTTGCGAGACGCGCTTGCGGGCCCAGACGTTCTCGCGAGCACGATGGTCGTGCTCGACCTGCGCAGGCTCAGCTTCGTCGACTCGACGGGCCTCAAAGCGATCTTCACGGCCCGCAACGAGTCTCGACGGCGCGGCCAGGAGTTCGCCGTGACGCGCGGCTCACAGCAGGTCGAGCGCCTGCTCAGCGTGACCCGGCTGGGAGAGCATCTGCGAACGATCGCCACGCCTGACGAGCTGCTCGTCTAGAGCTGTCCCAACGGGCGGCGTGCAGATCGCCGGCGGACCTTCACGGACGCCGACGACGGCGCGGCCTCTGCTCCCGGAGCTCGTCAACCAGGCCCATCAGACTGCCCGGCGAGACCCCCAGGCCTCGACAGACCTTCAAGATGTTCTCATATGTCGGATTCGCCTGTCCGCGCACGAGGGCGTTGATCTGCTTGACGTTGAGGCCGCTGCGCTCGGCGACTTCCTCCTGCGTCAGTCCGGCTTCGGCAATCACTCGTTCGACCGCGCCGGCAAGCGCGGCATGGTCGGGGCTGCGCGGCTTGGACTTCCTCTGCGGCGGCATCGCCGGCAGCCTTTCGTATTCCGCGTGACGGGTGTTAGGACATATATGGGATATAATTGCTTCGGACAGTTGTCGTCCGCCCAATTTGCGAGGATTTCCGCAGTGCCCCGTCCGCGATCCCGTCAACCGCAGTCCGCGAACCTGGTGAGCCTTGGCCGCGCCGTACGCTCGCTGCGTGAGCAGCAGGGTCTGAGCGCTCGAGACCTGGCCGCCGCCGTCGGCGTGCCCCCTGCACAGATTGCCGCGCTCGAGGAGGGCCGCGTGGATCCCGACTTCGAGCTGCTGTTGACGCTGGCAGACAGCATGGGTGTGCGCTTGTCCACCTTTTTCGTGCGCGCGGAAGAACTCGACGGCCGCACGCGGCTGGGCGGTCCCGGCGATACATCGGCCGAGCAATGATTCGCCGGCCGGCCCTATGATTGCTTCCGGCTCGCGTCTACCCGCGAGCCATCGTGAACATGAGTGGAGCAGAGCTTGGACTGGCGCTTTCGGTGTTCCTCGCCTGCGCGGTCGAGGCGGTCGAGGCGTTGACGATCGTGCTCGCCGTCGGCACGACACGCGGCTGGCGGGCGACGATCTGGGGGATGGGCGCGGCGCTGCTGGCGCTCGCGGTGATCGTGGTGGCGCTCGGGCCGGCGCTGACCTCGCTCCCGCTTGACGCGCTGCGAGTCGCGATCGGCGGCCTGCTGCTGATCTTCGGCCTGCAGTGGCTGCGCAAGGCGATTCTGCGAGCGGCCGGGCTGAAGGCGCAGCACGACGAGACCGAGATCTTTCGCGAGCAGGCCGACGCCGCGCGCGGCGCCGGCGAGCGCGGCGCGGCGTTCGACGGGTATGCGTTCGCGGTCGCGGGCAAGGCGGTCTTGCTCGAGGGGCTCGAGGTGGTGTTCATCGTGGTCACGTTCGGCGCCAGCCAGCAGCGCGTGCCGCTGGCGGCCGCGGCGGCGGCGCTGGCTGCGCTCGTGGTGACCCTGGCGGGGGTCTGGGCCCGGGCTCCGCTGGCGCGGGTCCCCGAGAACGCCATGAAGTTCGCGGTCGGCGTGATGCTGTGCTCGTTCGGGGTCTTCTGGAGCGCCGAGGGCGCTGGCGCGACATGGCCGGGCGGCGAGGCCGCTCTGTTGGTCCTGATCCCGACGATCGGGCTCGCATCGATCGCGATTGCCCGAACCGCGCGTCACGACCGCGGGCACGGTCCGGCGAGTCAGCAGGCAGGCGCGCGCGTGGCGACCACGGCCGGCGAGCAGACGGGGATGAGCGCATGACCCGCGCGGGCGCGCGCGGGCGCGCCCCCCGGGGAATGGCCAGGGGAACGGCGCTGCGTGCGAGGGCAAGCGTGCGCGCTGTCTGGGAGTTCGTGGTGGGTGAGGACTGGCGGCTGGCGCTCGGCGTGGTGCTCGCGTTGGGCGCCACGAGCGCGCTGGCGGCAGCCGATGTGCCGGCGTGGTGGGTGATGCCGGTCGCGGTGATCGGGCTGCTCACGCTGTCGGTGTGGCGCTCGGCGCGCCGCTGACAGCGCGTGTCACCGACCGGCCGCGACGGCCGGGCGGGCGGTCGGGAGCGCGGGCGCGCGGGCGGTCGGGAGCGCGGGCGCGCGGGCGGTCGGGAGCGCGGGCGGGCGGACGGGCGGACGGTCGGGAGCGCGGGCGCGCGGGCGGGCGGGCGGGCTTCCGTAAGCCGCGGTTTATCGAGCTGCGCCCGATGGGCTACGCTGCCATGGCGAGCAACATGACGGGCTCGAGGCCGACACCAGCGCCACACGAAGGCCACCGGACGGATACGAGTCCGAGCCCGGTGCAGCCGAACGGCTCGACGCCGGCTGGCTCGCGGGCAGGCGAGCGCGCGCGCGGACCGGCGGTCGTGATCGTGGGCGCCGGCTTCGGCGGGATCGCCGCCGCGATCGAGCTCCGTCGCCACGGCTTTACGAACCTCACGATCCTCGACAAGGCAGAGGGGATCGGGGGCACCTGGCTGCACAACACCTACCCGGGCGCGGCCTGCGACGTGCCGTCCCATCTGTATTCGTTCTCCTATGCCCAGCGACGTGACTGGCCGCAGCTATGCCCACGACAGGCCGAGATCCTGCAATACCTGCGTGAGGTGGCGCACGGCGAGGGCGTTGACCGGTACGTCGTGACCGGGGCCGAGGTCAGCTCCTGCGCCTGGGAGGACGAGCGCTGCCGCTGGACCGTGACGACGGCGACGGGCGACGCCTACGAGGCTGACGCGCTGGTGCTGGCAACCGGTCAGCTGCACCAGCCCTCCTGGCCGCGCATCGAGGGGTCCAAGAGCTTCGCCGGACGCTCCTTTCACTCGGCCCAGTGGGATCACGAGTACGACCTGCGGGGCAAGCGCGTGGGAGTTATCGGGACCGGCGCAAGCGCCGTTCAGGTCGTGCCTGAGATCGCCCGCGAAGCGCGCAGCCTGGTGGTCTTTCAGCGCACGGGCAACTGGTTCCTGCCCCGCAAGAATCGCCCGTACCCCGCGCCGCTGAAGGCACTGGTCGAACACGTGCCGGGGGTACAGGCGTTTCGCCGGCGGTTCATGTTCGAGTACTGCGAAGCGCTGACGCTGGCGATCCGTCATCCCGCGACGATCGGGCGGCTGCTTGGCCTGCGCTCGGCGCTGTTCATGCGCGCGCAGCTCAAAGACGGCGAGCTGCGGCGCCGGCTGTGGCCCGACTACACCTTTGGCTGCAAGCGCATCCTGTTCAGCTCGGAGTTTCTGCCGGCGCTGCAGCTGGCGCACGTGCGAGTCGTGACCGACGCGATCTCGCACATGACCGCGGAGGGAATCGCGACGGCAGACGGGGCGCTGCATCCCCTGGACTGCCTGATCTACGCGACGGGCTTCAAGGCCAACGACTTCATGTTCCCGATGCGGGTCACGGGCACGCGCGGCCGCTCGCTCGCCGACGCCTGGTCGGCGGGGCCACACGCGCATCTCGGGCTGACCGTGCCGGGCTTTCCGTCGCTGTTCATCATGTACGGGCCCAACACCAACACCTCGGGTGGCTCGATCCTCGTCTATCACGAGGCGCAGGCCGCGTACGTGCGCCAGGCCCTCGAGCTCGTGCAGCGCTCGCGGGCGGGCGCAATCGAAGTGCGCGAGGAGGTCGAGGCCGCCGGTGATCGCGCCCTGCAGGCGCGGTTCGCCGGGACGGCGTGGACCAGATGCGATTCCTGGTATCGCGATCGCAGCGGGCGGATCGTCGCGAACTGGCCGGGCTACATGCGTGAGTACATCGGCGCGACCAGCAGGCTCGAGCCCTCCGAGTACACGCTGCTGACGGACAGCCCGAGCGGCGAGGCCGCACGCGAGCCGGCGCCCGACGCACGCGAGCCGGCGCCCGACCCACGCGCGCGCGCACACACGCGTGGGCTCACGTCTGGCACATCAGCCTGACGACCCTCCCCTACCGGCGCGGCAGGCCATGCGCGCGCGCGCACGCGCGTGGGCTCACGCCTGCCACATCAGCCTGACGACCCTCCCCTACCGGCGCGGCAGGCCATGCGCGCGCGCGCACGCGCGTGGGCTCACGCCTCGAGCATCAGCGTGACGGGCCCGTCGTTGACGAGCTCGACCTGCATGTGCGCGCCGAAGACGCCATGTTGCGCGCCCGCGTGGGCGCAAAAGTGCTCATACAGCGGCTCGGCGTGCGCGGGATCGGCCGCCGCGACGAAGCTCGGCCGATTGCCCCGGCGCGTGTCGCCGTATAGCGTGAACTGGCTGACGCACAAGACCTCGCGCTCACCAAGGGGGTCGTTCATGCGCCCGTGCTCGTCTCCGAACACGCGCAGCGCCCGTACCTTCGCGGCAAGGCGTTCGGCGCTGGCGAGGGTGTCCTCGTGCGCGACGCCCAGCAGCACGAGCAGGCCCGGGCCGATCTCGGCGACGATGCGATCGTCAACTCGTACGGCCGCGCGGAGGACTCGCTGGATGAGTGCCCGCACGCGGCTAGCGAGTCGCGCTCGAGCGCTGCGACGCGATGATCATGCCGGCCCAGCGTACTCGAGCGCGTGGCACGAGGTTTTCTTCGCTCTGAGCGAGATCTGGCGTGGACAACGCGGGCCGGCTCGGTTCGCCGTCCTGTCTGACCGCTATAAACCATCGAGGGTTTCGGCTCAACCCGTCGCGGGTATTCGCGCGGGAGGGGAATCGCGGCGCTGGGCTGGATGGTGGGGACCGAGGATCCAGGCGATCTGTAAGGAGGGTTTGAATGGCCAGAATCATCGTGACGACCGAGCAGGGCCACCCACCGGAGGCGCCGGTGCTGCTCGACGAGCGCGTGTGCCAAGCACACCTGAACGACGGCCACTCGGCCGAGCAGCTGATGCAGCGATTGCGCTGGGCGGTGGCCGACGCGGAGGATGCGGAGCGCACCCTCGCGCCCGCCGAACAGCTGTCGATCGGCTGATCACTCGAGCCGTGGAGCCGGCGCGCGGGCCCTGATCCGATCGGCTGATCGCTCGAGCCGGTGCGCGGGCCCTGATCGGTATCTGGGTGCGGCTCGCCCGTCCCGGCGCTCGCTGTCCGCCGGCAGCCCGCTCGCTCCGACACAAGCCGACCGGCGGCGCTCGCTGAGCGCGCCGGCTGTTATTGCGCCGCGAGCAGGGGCACGTCGTGGGCGAGTTCGGACGGGACGAAGTTGGCGGCGTAGATCGTGGTGCGCTTACCTGAGGCCGAGATCCCGTAGACGAGGCCGGTGTGGTTGATGAACTGCGGCTGCTGGGCGTCGCGTTCGGCACCGACCCCCCACGCCTTCCAGACCTGCGCGAGTTCGTGCGCCGAGCCGATCAGGTACTGCATGCGGCCGGTCATCCGGTGGCGTGCGAGAAAGGCGGCGACGGCCTTGGGGGTGTCGCCGCGCGGGTCCACGGAGACGGCGATGACCTGCACCTTCGAGTCCGCATGCGGGCCGAGCAGTTCGAGCGTGGCGTGCAGGCTGGCCGTGATCAGCGGGCAGATGTCGGGACAGCTCGTGTACAGGAAGGTCACGAGCACGGCCTTGCCGCGGTAGGAGTCGATGTTGACCGGCCGGCCGAGATAGTTGCGCAGCGCAATCGGCGGCGCCGGCGTGGGCGGCGAGAAGACCTCGGTGGCCTCGAAGCGTCCACGTGCGGTGCTGGCGCCTTTGGCGAGCGAGTGGGAGTTGCCGCCGATCGCGAGTAGCGCGACGCCGCCGGCGATCACCACGAGCGTCACCAGCCAGAGCAGCATCCGTGGACTGAGGCCTCCTTTGCGCATGGCTTGCGAAGGTACCAGCGCGGCTGCTGCGGCGTGCCCGATCACGAAGGGCGCGCGGGGGAGCGGTCACGCCTGAGCACCCGCTATGGCCGTGGCGAGCACCCCACGATCGCTGTCGCGAGCACCCCACGATCGCCGTCGCGAGCACCCCACGATCGCCGTCGCGAGCACCCCACGATCGCCGTCGCGAGCACCCCACGATCGCCGTGGCTGGCCGGCCGAAACGGCGCACGACGGGCGGGCGGCGTCGGCAAGAACGTGTGCAGACCTCCCCTTGATATGCAAATTGCGGACAAACCTGGTAGCTTCTCGCGCCGTTCGTGCCTAATCCTCGACCCTACGGGGCCGGGGAGCGGGGGACCCAAGGCAGCCGAGATGAGGCTGCGGGGGCGAATCGCCACCAAAAGCGTGGCGTAGCGCACGCGCGCGAGCCCGACAGCTAACCCCGTAGGCGCCCAGCGATTTCGAAAGGAAATAGTGCCCCATGCCGGGATTGCCGACGCGTGATCTTGCCGTTCTGGACCCCTGGGAAGCATCGTATGCGCGATCGCGCGCGCGCCGGGAGCGCGCCGGTAGACGCAAACGCCGGACCACGCGCGCGCACGCGCACGCGCCTGCGCCTTCGCTGGCGGAGCTCGTCTCCACGCGCCGGCACGACGGCTTCCAGCGCGACCTGACCGACGTCGATCCGTGGGAGCTCTCGCTGGGACGCTCGCGCGCGCGCCGGCGAGCCGAGCAGCTGCGGTTCGTGCCGGCGAGCACACTGGCCAAGCGGATCTCGCTGGGCACGCTGGTGGCGCTGACGGCGGGACCGAGTGCGAGCCTGGCCGAAGCGAACGGCCCGGTGGCAGCCGGCGCGGGGCCGCCCACGACCACCGAACACAGCATCCTGCTCGTCGAAGGCAGCGCAGGCCGGCAGGTGGAACTGCTCCAGAAGGCACTCGGCGACGTCACGGTCGATGGCGCTTTCGGAGCGGAAACCGAGGCGGCGGTGCGCGCCTTCCAGGCAAGCCGGGGATTGGCCGTCGATGGGATCGTCGGTCCATTGACGAGCGCGGCGCTGCGCGGCGAAGCCGCGAGCACGGCGGCGGTGGTCAACGGCGCGCTGGCCGACGCAGGCGGCGCGGTGGGGCAGGCTTCCGAAGGGGCCACGATCGACTCGGTCGGGCGGCTGCAGAGCGCCCTGCACGTCAGAGCGGACGGCGTCTTCGGCCCGGAAACCGAGGCTGCGGTCAGGCGCCTGCAGGCGCGCCATGGCCTGGACGCCGACGGAGTCGTGGGACCTGCGACCTGGAAGGTGATCGGCGTCACCGGCGAGGAAACGCTGACGCCGCCGCCCGCGGCTCGAATCCAGCCCTCCCCCACGCCAATCGCGCAGTCCGGCGCCGTTCAGAGCGGCGCGGGCGGCGCCGAGAACGTGGCCGAGCACGCCACGCCCACCGGTGCCGCCAATCCGCTCGACGCCGGCACGGTCAACATCGTGGGGCGGTTGCAGAGCGCGCTTCATGTGACCGCGGACGGCGAATTCGGCCCGGAAACCGAGGCGGCCGTCAAGCGCCTGCAGGCACGCCACGGGCTCCCGGTCGACGGCGTCGTGGGGCCCGCCACCTGGAGCGTGATCGGGGTCAGCGATGAGCCGACGCTGACGCCGCCGCCGTCGGCGGCCGCCGATCCCGCTCCCGCCAACGCGAACGAGGCGGGAGGTACGGCGAGTCCACAGGTCACGACGCCCAGCGGCCCCGCGCTCGTGGGCCGGCTGCAGGCCGCGCTTCACGTGACCGCGGACGGCGAATTCGGCCCCGAAACCGAGGCGGCCGTCAAGCGCCTGCAGGCACGCCACGGCCTGCCCGCCGACGGGGTCGTCGGACCAGCCACCTGGAGCGTGATCGGCGTGACAGGCGAGCCGACGCTGTACCCGCCGGCCTCCGCGCAGGCGAGCCCTGCGCCGGCCGCCAGCGGATCCACGGGCGCGGCCGGCGAAGAAGCGGGCGGCCCGTCAGGCACGGGGAGCGGCGAAGGCGAAGCCCAGGGCGTCGTCGGACGCGTGATTGCGGCGGCCGACGAAATCGCGACCCGGCCTTACGTGTACGGCGGCGGGCATGGCTCGTTCGAGAGCGAGGGATATGACTGCTCGGGGTCGGTCTCCTACGCGTTGCACGGGGGCGGGCTGCTGAGCTCGCCTGAGGACTCGACCGAACTGGAGTCCTACGGCGAAGCGGGTCCGGGCAAGTACATCACGATCTACGCCAACGCAGAACACGCCTACATGGTGATCGACGGCCGGCGCTTCGATACGGTGGCGCTCGCGGAAACGGGGTCGCGCTGGTCGGGCTCGGCAGGCGATGACGGCGGGTCGTTCGTCGAACGTCATCCGGCCGGCCTGTAGCGATCGACGGGGCAGGCCGGCGCACGCGCCGGCCTGCGGGGCCGCACATGTGCGGCCCCGGACCGCGCCGCATGCGGCGCGGTCTGAGGGGGGCGATGGGATCGGATCGCCACCGGCGACCCGGTGCGCTCCCCCTTTGCCCGATGCCCGCCCCCGGATGTAACGTCCGGTCCCCGTGCGCCGACACGCGCTCCTCGGTCCGGTGTCCGCGGCCGGTCCGATGCCCGCCCACGGCCTGGTGCCCCACGGCGCGACGCGCAGCCCCACGGCACGACGCGCGCTCCCCCTCGGCCGATGCCCGCCCGCTCGGCACGACGCGCGGCCCACGGCCGATGCGCTTGCGACGCGCGAGAGTTTCGTCCCAAGCGTGACCTAGCGTGCTTACCCGCCCGTAACAGCGAGCAGGAAGGCAAGGAGCATGCTGGCACGCACCAGGACGTTCACGATCGAGGGACTGCAGGTCCGGCAGGTCGCGGTCGAGGTCGACATCCGGCCGGGGCTTCCCGGATTTGCGATCGTGGGCTTGGCCGACGCCTCGGTCAGGGAGGCGCGGGAGCGCGTGCAGGCGGCGATCCTGAACTCGGGCTACGAGTTCCCGGCGCGGCGGATCACGGTCAACCTCGCGCCGGGCGACGTCCCGAAGGTGGGCCCCGGCCTGGATCTGGCCCTCGCATGCGGGGTGCTCGCCGCGAACGAGCAGCTGTCGAAGGAGCTGCTGGAGCAGTGCGCGCTGTTCGGCGAGCTGGGGCTCGACGGCACGGTGAGACCGTGCCACGGAACGTTGGCGGTAGCCCAGGGCTGCGTGGAGGCGGGCCTGCGGAAATTGGTGCTGGCGCCTGAGCGTGCGCGCGAGGCGATGCTGATCGATGACCTCGACGCCGCGCCGGCCGCGAGCCTGAAGAGCGCGGTGCGCATCCTCGGCCGCGGTGAAGCGGACCCGCCGGCCGCCGCGGCGGAGCGCACCGATGGATGCCAGGGCGAGGACCGTGGGCTCGATCTCGGCGACGTGCGCGGCCAGCATCATGCCGCGCGCGCGCTGGTGACGGCGGCCGCCGGCGGGCACAGCTGCCTGCTGAGCGGCCCCCCGGGAACGGGCAAGACGATGCTCGCGCAGCGGTTGCCCTCGATCCTCCCGGAGCTCACCCGGACCGAGGCGATCGAGGTGACTCGCATACACAGCATCGCCGGCGACCTGCAGGGCGAGCTGGCGCGCAGCCGGCCGTTTCGCGCCCCCCACCATTCGGTCACGATGGCCGGCCTCGTGGGCGGCGCGCGCAAGGGCTGGGTGGGAGAGGTCGTGCTGGCGCACCGGGGCGTGCTGTTCCTGGACGAGCTCTCGGAGTTCGCCCGGACGGCGTTGGAGGCGCTGCGCCAGCCGCTCGAGGATGGGCGGGTGGCGATCGTCAGGGCCAGCCACGCCGCGGTGTATCCCGCGCGGTTCATGCTGGTCGCCGCGACCAACCCGTGTCCATGCGGGTACGGCGGCGACGTCGAGCGCTGCCGCTGCAGCGAAGCCGAGCTCGCGCGCCATCGGCGTCGGCTGAGCGGTCCGCTGATCGACCGCATCGACGTGCAGGCGCAACTCGAGAACGAGGGCGTCGCCGGCTTGCAATTGTCGCCGTGGACCAGCTCGGGCCAGGCACGCGAGCGGGTGATGCGTGCACGCGAGCGTCAGCAGCGGCGACTGCACGACGAGGGCGTGACGACAAACGGCGAGATGGACGCGCGGATGCTCGCCAAGCACGCACGCATCGGCGCGCGAGCACAGGAGATGCTGCGCAGCGCGCGGGCCAGCGGCATGCTCAGCGCGCGGGGAGAGCATCGCACGCTGCGCGTGGCGCGAACGATCGCCGATCTGAACGGCAGCGAGCGGATTCGTGCGCGCGATGTCGGCGTGGCACTGTCGCTGCGCCCTGGGAGCGAGCAGAGCGCCAGCCGTGCGGCGTGAGGGCATGCCGGAGGCGCGCGCGCACGCGAGCTCAGAAGGACGGCGAGCGGACGCATTGGACGCGCACGGCGATCCGCGCGCCGGCGGCGCCTGCAGTGCGTGCCTGCGCCGCAGCTGGCTGCTGAGCGTGCTGGGCACGAGGCTCGACTATCGAGCGCGCGACGAGCCCAGGCTGCTCGCGTTGCTGGAGCTCTCGGACGAGGAGCTGATCGACGCGATCGCGGGCGGGCGCACGCAAGAGATCAGACCGCGTTGGGAGCGCTTCGAATCGGTCGAGCGTGCGCCGTCGATATGCCGTCACGGCTACGGCTGGCCACGCGCGCTTGCCGCCTGCAGCGGGGAGCCGCGAGCGCTGTTCTTCACAGGCGGAGCCGAGCGCCTGCGCGCGTTGTGCGCGAGACCGACGGTCGCGATCGTCGGCAGCCCTGGCGCGAGCGACTACGGGCTCGAGATCGCGCGCAGCCTTGGGCGCGGGCTGGCGGCGAGCGGAGTGACCGTGGTGAGCGGCTTCGCCGCGGGCGTCGGAGCAGCGGCGCACGCCGGCGCGCTGGAGACATCCGGCGAGTCGATCGCCGTGATGTCCGGCGGTGTCGATGTCTGCCGGCCGGCGAGCAGAAGGGAGCTGTATCAGCGAGTGAAGGTTCGCGGCTGTGTCGTGGCCGAGCTGCCGGACGGCTCTCGTGCACGGCGCTGGTGCCGGGTGGCGCGCGCGCGAACCGTCGCGGGGCTTGGTCAGCTGACGATCGTCGTCGAGGCCGGCGAGGGGCCGGGCGAGCTGACCGAGGCATACGTGGCACAGGCGCTTGGCCGGACCGTGGCGGCCGTGCCTGGACGGGTGACCTCGCCGCTCTCGCGCGGCACTTGTGCCCTGCTGATGCAGGGCAAGCCGCCGGTGCGAGGCGCCGCGGACGTGTTGGAGCTGCTGTTCGGGCGCGATGCGGGGCGGGCGAGCAGCGCGCCGCGATCGGAGCTGTCAGGGCTCGAGCCCAAGCTGCGAACGCTGCTCGAGCAGGTGGGCTCGGGGCGCGACACGCTCGGCAAGCTGACAGCGCAGGCCCTCGGAGATCCGAGCGAGACGATGCTCGGCCTGGCAGAGCTCGAGTTGAAGGGGCTGCTCGCGCGGGGGGACGGCGGACGCTATGTCCCCCGCCAGAGCCTCACGGGCGGGGCTTAGGGCCTATCCCGACAGGCCCTAAGCCTGCATCCCATCCACCGACCCCCGGTCGCCTCGACACGGCATGGCGCGTCGTCAAGACCGATCGCCGCCACCCCGCCGGGCCGCCCGCGGGTGGCCCCGCCTTCTCCCCCACCGAGGCGCTTGTCTATAGTTAGCGGCTCGTGCGGATGTAGCTCAGTTGGCTAGAGCGTCTGCTTGCCATGCAGAAGGTCGAGGGTTCGAGTCCCTTCATCCGCTTTCAAGACCGTCCCGGCGGCGGCTTTGGGGGCGCAAGCTGAATCGCGGCATCGTGAAAAAGCTCGACGGTCTGGTCGTACTCTCGGTCGGCGCCAGCGCCCACCCAGTGAGATGGCGGACGCTGACAGAGCTCAAAAGGCCTGGACGACAAACCCTCGCTGCGTCAAGGGCTCCTCAGCTGTGCCCTAGGGGATGGCTTCGAACTTGTTCAGTGTTTCGAGTTTCTGCCCTCCGAAGATCGCCGAGTCTTGCGCCGCAGCTACATTTTCCGAGCCGCCCCCGATCCACGAATCGCTTTCAAGCGCACGATTATCGATGCCACCATCCACCGCGGCGGCCTGTCCTGAAGCGGTATTGTGCTCGCCTCCGGCCACTGATGCCTTTTCTCTGCTTGCGGTATTTTCATACCCAAGTACGCTGGTGTAGTACCCGCTTGCGGTGTTTCTCGCACCGACGGCAAACGCCTCACGACCCGTAATCGCGTTCTCTATACCGCCGACGATACCTCCAAAGCTAGTGAATTCCTGGTCTTCGCCTACGATCAAATTGTGAGAGCCCGTTTGCTTGTTGCCCAGGGTGTGCTCGTCATATCCTATGACGAGATTGCCCGTCCCATTGATTTCCTGAGTTGCCCCTTCGCCATCTACGACCTGCACATTCACGCCCGAGAACTGGATCGTGGGCTTACCCCCCACGCCAGAGGCGATGTATTTGACGTAGGGCAAGATCGCCTTCAGCGCTTCCTGTTCAGCTTTCGAAAGTTCCGACAGCCCGGGTTTCCCTTCTTTCCCTTCCTTGCCTTCTTTGCCTTCTGCCCCAAGTTCGGTCAAGGTGTATTTTGGTTTGCAAACGCCGCCTTTAGGGGTCTTGATCGCCGAGCCTTCTTTTTCCGGCACGCACACCTTCGTGCCGCCCGCGGCCGCCGCACCGCTCGCGGTCAGCAACGACGTACCCGCCGCCACAGACGCCATGAGCACCGCAGCCCTAAATACCCTCATCACCGACCTCCATGCTCGTGGGCGGACCATGCGCCGCCCGCTATACCGGAAGTCAAGCAGTCCGGCGCATCCCGCGCATTCGCGGCCCGACCGCCTGCGGCGACCCCACGGGCTCGATCGGCAGATTCGCCAGCGCCACCGCGACAGCGGCGGCCGGATCGGTCGTGGCTTCTCGCGTCCGCGCGCCTCAGCGTGCCGATCGGCCCAATGCCCACGCGTCGAAGGCATCCGGCCACTGAGCCGCTGCCAGACAAGCGAGGCGCAGCGCCAGATCCACGCCCTCACAGCGCCAGATCCACGCCCTTCTTGACGGCGGTCTGGCGGTCGAGGATCACGGCACCTGCGCCTTGCAAGACGAGCTCGGCCTCAGGCCAAACGGCGTTGCCGTGGAGCACTCGGCGGCGCGGAGCGGCCTTGCGCCGGACGGCCTCACGCGAGGTGGGCTTGATATCCACCCCGCGCGTTTATCTGTGCCGTGGCCGCGTCCGTCGCGGGCGCTACTCGATGACTTCGAACTGCGGGTCTTCCTTGACGATGAAGCCGTGGAGTTTCGTATCTGTGAGGGTCAGCCGTCCGGGCAGTTCGCCCAGGTCGCGTTCGATCTCGACGGCGGCCCTGGAGCCTTCGACCTTGCCGCCCAGGACTTCGGCGAGCGGCGCGTATTCGTTGTCTCCGTATCCGTATGAATTGACGTCGATGCCGATCAGCGCGCCGGCCAGCTTGTCGTCGCTCATCACGGCGTTGCCCTGATTGAGCTGAACCGAGGCGTAGCCGCCCCTCACCTTGTCCGAGGTCAGGCTGATCTCCGGCTTTTCGGGACGTTCAGTGCTGCCGGAGACGTACTCGACGCCGATGTCGTTGTTGCTCAGGTCCGAGCTCGACACCGTCGACGGCGATCCGGGTAGATAGAAGAGCACGCCGGCCCCGTCTTCCGCCCACTCCACCGAGGAGCCGGCGCCGCAGGTTCCCACGATGTCGCACTCGTCGCCGGAGATCTTCACTTTGCTGATGTTGGCCGTGGCGCCGCGGCTGATCTGGATGCCGTTCTGGCCCTGTTCAGCGGGTCCCGCGCCGGTT
This sequence comes from uncultured Solirubrobacterales bacterium, assembly GCA_963713895.1. Lineage (GTDB taxonomy): Bacteria > Actinomycetota > Thermoleophilia > Solirubrobacterales > Solirubrobacteraceae > Palsa-744. The sequence continues at coordinate 2,112,489 of OY970210.1, forward strand.
ATCGTCGTGCTCGCCACTGCCGCGGTCGAGCCGCTGCCGTCAACCGTGACGCCGTTCTTCTGGTAGTTTTCGATCGTGTCGCGGGACAGTGTGGCGTGCCCCACCTGCCCCCCTGCCTGGGATCCGACCTCGATCCCAACTCCTCCCTGGCAGCCGTTGATGGGAAATGCGCCGGCGCCATCCAGCTTCACCGCGTTGGTGTCGAGCGTGGCGCCTCCCGCCACCAGGATGCCGTAGAGGCTGTCGTCGCAGGTGCCTTCGGGCCACTTCGCTTCGAGGGTGATCTTGCTGATGCTGACCGTCGCGGTCGTGCAGATCGACACGAGATCCTGGTCTTCGCCTCCCTGCGCCGCGTTGAGCGTCAGGTCGCAGGCGGTTTCAGAGTCGGCCGGCGTGGCCGGCAGCGAGACCGTTGGACTTGCCACGCCCGTGAGCGTGACCGCCTTTTCGATATGCAACTGTTCCTTGTAGGCGCCCCCGCATATCTCGATCGTGGCTCCCGGCGCCGCGGCGTCGAGCGCGCTCTGAATGGATGTGAAGCCCGGATTCTTGCAGCTGTTGCCGGGCGCCGCCACGCGCGAGCCGACGAACAGATTCGTTGCGCTGGCGACCGCCGGCGCGCATGCGACAATTGAAATTGCGCCAGCCGCACTCAGCACGGCAGCCCTAACAGCTCTGGCCATCTGACTCTCTCCCTGTCTCGGCATCTTGTCTGTGCAGCCTGGACCCCCTCCCATGCCTCCCTGTGCGCCTTCTCGGCCGCTGGGCCCCCGCCACGCCTACGCTTATGCGCGCGATCCTACCAGAAACGCAATGGCCCGGATTCGAACCACCGCCACCGTCCGGCCCAGCCGGCGCCGGCGCGGGACGGGCCGCTCAGACTGCAGTGTTGATCTCGAGCGCTTCTTCGTCGCTCTGTTTCGCGCTGAAGCTGACGCCTAGTGGTTCGAAGGGTTCGCCACCCACCGAGGCGGTGAGCACGTCGAGCGGTTCGCCTTCGAGATGTTCCAGCGCCTGGATGCCCTTCTTCGCTTTGTAGATCACGGTCGAGCTTTTCAGCATCTTGCCCGCCTTGACCGGCGCGATCAGGGAGCCTTCGACGCTCACAGGAGCCCCGCCCGCACAACCGTATTCCATGAATGGGCCTGCGTGACCGATCGGATAAATATCGAGTGCGACATGTCCCGCGGCTTTGTCCTCCCAGCCGATCTTTCCTTCGAGGTGTTGGGTTTCAAGTTCGCCTTCTGCCAGGCCGGGGGTTGTGCACTGGCGGCCCAGCAGTTCGCACCCGGAGAACTTGATCACCACGCCCGCGACTTCCCTGGCGCCCACGTATTCGCCTACGCTGCTCTCAGCTTTGCACGTCACCGTTTCCCCGGCGAATGTTTCTAGTGTCACGACCCTCTTTGTGAGCTTCGATGTGAAACCGGCGTGGACGACCCCCGGATACCATTCGTACTTCCCAGTGCTGGTTTCGCTTCGTTGCGTGCAGGCACTCGTCGTATAACCGCCGCGGTAGACGAGCTTGCGCCCTTCTTTCACAGACGCCGCCTTCACGCATCTACCGAAGTCGGGCGGCGATGCCAGCGTCGTGAACGTCTGGTCCCCGCCGTAGCTCGTTCCGGCCAGATTGGCAGCTGCGATGCGGAAGTGGTAGGTCGTGTCCGTGTTCAAGCCCGGCAGCGCCGCCGAGACGCCTACCGGGCTTTCGCCCAGACGCGGCAATGAGGAGCACGGCACGCTCGAGCCATAGGATTCCCCTTCGCCGTATTCGAAGTAGCATTCGCTGAGTTCCTCGCCGTTGGGGTTCACGGTCGCGTTCAGCGTCGCGGAAGTCTGTGTCAGCGATGAGGCCTGACCGGTGATAGCCGTCGGCGGCTCGCCTGCGAGCACCCACGCCGCGCCCACTTCTCGATCGTCGCCAGGCCCGCCGATCAACGCGGTGGTTGCATCGGCGGAGAGCGCCACGCCGTAGCCGAAATGGCCTTCGCCGAGCTCTTCTTTGCCGGTGAGCTTCGGGCCTAGCTGGGTCCACGTCGTGCCTTCACGGTGGAACACCCACACCGCCCCGAGGCCTCCGTGGTCGAACAGTCCGCCGATCAGCGCGGTCTTCCCGTCGGCGGACAGCGCCGCGCTGTAGCCGAACCAGCCACCGCCGAGCTCTTCTTTGCCGGTCAACTTCGGGCCCTGCTGGGTCCAGGTCGTGCCTTCACGGGTGAACACCCACACCGCACCGACGTTTCCGTTGTCGAACTGTCCGCCGATCAGCGCCGTGTTACCTTCCGCGGACAGCGCCACGCTGTAGCCGAACCAGGCGGTGCCGGCCTCTTCTTTGCCGGTGAGCTTCGGGCCCTGCTGGGTCCAGGCGGTGCCTTCACGGGTGAACACCCAGCCCGCCCCCACGCCTTTGTTGTCGTAGGGTCCGCCGATCAGCGCGGTGCTGCCTTCGGCGGACAGCGCCACGCTTTCACCGAAGCTGCCTTCGCCGACCTCTCCCTGGCCGCTGAGCTTCGGGCCCTGCTGGGTCCAGGCGGTGCCTTCACGCGTGAACACCCAGCCCGCCCCCACGCCTTTGCTGTCGTAGGGTCCGCCGATCAGCGCGGTGTTCCCGTCGGCGGACAGTGCCACGCTGTAGCCGAAGTGGCCTGCCCCGGCCTCGTCAGCGCCGGTGAGCTTCGGGCCCTGCTGGGTCCAGGCGGTGCCTTCCCGGGTGAACACCCACGCCGCCCCGACGTATGCGGCTCCGACTTCTCCATTGTCGCGGGGTCCGCCGATCAGCGCGGTGTTCCCGTCGGCGGACAGCGCGACCCTGTAGCCGAAGTGGCCTGCGCCAGCCCCTTCAGCGCCGGTGAGCTTCGCTCCCTGCTGACTCCAGCTGGTGCCTTCCCGGGTGAACACCCACGCCGCCCCGACCCCGCCGTCGTCGCCGGGTCCGCCGATCAGCGCGGTGCTCCCGTCGGCGGACAGCGCCACGCTGTAGCCAAAGCCCGCTTCGCCGGCCTCTTCAGCGCCCGTGAGCTTTGCTCCCTGCTGGATGAGCGGGTCGATCCGCAGCGGATAGCGCGCATCGCCTGCGGCGACGTGCAGCAGAAGCTGCTGGCCCCGCAGCTCCAGCCAGGCGTGCAGGGCGCGCCCATGTGCGTCGGTGGCCGTCAGGCCCGTGTAGCGCAGCGCCGGTCCGCCCGCGTGGGCGAGCGTGACGCTCTGCCCGCCGGGCGCGAGTGCGGCGTGCGCGTTACCGGAGAGCGCGATCGCGAGCGTGAGCGCCCCCGCCGGATGCCCCGACGGAGCCGTCGGGATCGTGAAGCCCTGCTCGAGGCCCAGCGGCCCGTTCGCGTACCACGCGCTGATATCCGGGTGCGGATATACGACTCGGTTGGCGCTCATGCGCGGCGCGATCGCGCCGAGGCTCGTGAGCGCCCTGCCGTAGCCGACCGCTCGAAGACTCAGTCCGACGCGCGTGGCTCCCGAGCCGACCGACACGCCGGAGCGATCGAAGCTCGCGCTCAGATCCTGCGCGGGGCTCACCGCTGAGAACCCGCCCCGCCAGGCGCGCACCCGGTAGGCCGGCTCATCCGCCCCCAGGGCTCGCGAGACCGGTCCCTGCGCCGTCAGCGGCAGACTGGAGAGGCCCGCGTGGGCGGCGCTACGGTGTGCGCCCGGCGCAACCGCGAAGCGCGGGCCGGCCAAGCTGTGCACTAGCGCCAGCGCGAGCGCGACCGAGAACAGCCCGGCGGCGACGAGCACTGGCCAGCGGAGCGACCCTCGCGGCGCGGCCAGCGCGAGCTCACTCGCACGCACCTGCGTTGTGTCCGCCCGAGCGGCGGCGCCCACCATGATGTGCCTCCCCTATTCGCCGACTCCGTGCCTCCGAAGCGCACCACACAACCTGCGCCCTGTCAAGGGCGCGACCCGTACCCCGGACATTACCCCTCGATCCGCTCGCGCGAGAGCCGCTCGCGCGCCGCGCATCAGGCGCCCCGGACCTGGGGCTGCGTGGCGTCTGTCGGCCAATCCACCGGAGCTCGACAGCGACTAGAGTAAACGCTGGGACCTCGCTGGATCCGTCCAGCGAGGCCCTGAGGGATGGGACCGCCTCGGAGCTGAGCCCCTGCGTCTTCGCCTGCCCCGAGCGCAGGGCGGCGACATCAGCATCGGGGCGGTCCCGGTCAAGCCTCCCTGCTCGATCATTCCTCCTTGGATTCAAAGGATCCCGCGCGGGCCGGCGGTTGTCTGTGAGTCCAGTCACGGGCGCGAGCGTGAGCTTGGTCACGCGCGTCACGCTGCGCTGGTCCTGCGGTGGTCCGGCCGTGCTGGCAGCTGGATGACTGGCGCCCCAAAGTAAGGCGGCCTCGCCCCGCGCAAGTCCATCGGCCAGCGGAAGCCCCCCGGCCAGCGCACGCCCGCCCCGGCCAGCTCACGCCCATCGCCGGGCGCACGCCCCCCCGGCCAGCACACGCCCCCGCCGGCGCACGCCCCCGCCGGCGCACGCCGCCCCGGACAGCACACGCCCCGCGACCGGCGAAGCCCGTCCGCCGCGCACCGCGAGCAAGCCAGGCCAGCTGGCCGTCCCCGCGGACGGCGGCGCCGAGCACCGTCGCGCCGGCGCGTGCGGGCGTCGAGGACGCTCGTGAGCGGGTCTCAAATGGGACACGCCGGTGCGCGTCTGAGCCCACGCCGGTCCGTGTCTGACACGTCGCCGGAGGCCTGCGGACCCGGCGGCCCCGACCTGACCGAGCACGGGCTAGAGTGAGTGCGGGACCTCGCTGGGTCCGTCCAACGGGGTCCCTGAGAGACGGGACCGCCTCGAAGCTGGGCCCCTGCGCCTTCGCCTGCCCCGAGCGCAGGGCGGCGACAGCCAGCTCGGGGCGGTCCCCATTTTCAGGCTATTCTCCGTTCGGCCATCCCTAGCCTGCAGCCTGTGTTCATCCCTGTGTGCACAGCATGCGCTTCCCTCCAGCGCCTGTCTGTGAGCCTGATCACCCCCTCCTCTGTGACATCGCCCGGATCGACGCACGCCGGCCTGACGCGCGAAGCTCAGCGATGCCGGCGGATCGGCCTGAGACTCTCGAGGGCCGGCTCAAATAAGCTCGGGCCCCAGCGGGTGCTGGACATCGCCGTCTGGATCGCCCAGCTCGTCGATGATGATATGGACCTCACGGCACGTGGGCTCGACGTCGTGATCCCGCGAGCCGGTGTGCCCACCCAGATGTCTGCGCAGATAGGGCGGCGCCGCGACCGTGTAGATCGCGGCCAGCGGCACGATCGCGATCAGTAGGCGCGGAGTCGCGAGCGCCGCGAGCGCAACCACGATCCACGCCTCGGCCACTGCCGCGAGCACGGACCAGCGCAGCGGACGGCGCGTCGCCGCAGCTCGTTCGGGCGCCGCGATGCCTTCTCGCCGGGGCGTGCGCGCTGCCATACCCGCGGCATCGGCGCACGACCGGGCCGACTTGAGCTTGGCTCGTGCACCGACGCGAGCCCGCAGGCACCGTGCCGCATCTTTCGCGGAGCCCGCCGCCGGCAGACTCCGTGTCGGGGTCTTTGGTATCTGTCCAGCCGAGTCCGTCAGGTCCGGCGCCGGCGTGCCTTCCATCTGATTGCCGGCGTGCGCGATCTCCGGGCGCCGACCGGCCCTGAGCGATGCTTCGCCCAGGAGCGCCGCTCGAAGCGTGGGTCGCGCAGTTCCGAGCAGCGTCTAACTTGTCAACGTGCCCTATACGCCAGCGGTCAGCTCGCGGCTCAGGCCGGAACGTCCTTGGCGCGAGCATGCGCGCCTGTACATCGACCTGTTCGCCGACCGGACCGTGGCGGCGGCGCTCTGGCCCGGAGCGCTCGGCGGTCCGCGCACGCCAGCCCAAGCGTCCGCGCTGCTCGAGGCCGATATCGAGCATTGGCAGCGCGAGGCGTTCGGCCCATGGGTCTTCTTCGAGGCGCAGACCGGCGTCTTTGTCGGCCGCGGCGGTCTTCGCCGCGGCATCGTCGCGGGCCGCGAGTGCGTCGAGGTTCTCTATGCCGTGCGCTCGGACGCCTGGGGTCGCGGCTACGCGGGCGAGATGACCCGCACGGCGCTCGCGCTCGCCAGGCGCCTCGGGCTGAGCGAGGTCGTCGGCGTCGCCGCCAGGACCAATGTCGCATCGCTGCGCGTGCTGAGTCGAGCGGGTATTCGCTTCGAGTCCGTGGTCGAGCACGCAGGCCTGCTGCACGAGCTCGGCCGCTTCTACCTGCGAAGCGAGCCCTGAGCGACCGCGGTCAGAGCGACGGCAGCAGAGCGTGAGCCGGGCGAGCCGCACCGTCCTCGCCGGCGGGCGCCGCGAGCTCGACACGCTGCTTGGCCTTCGCGCGATAGAGCTGCCGGTCTGCTCTGGCGAGCGCGGCATCCAGGCTCTCGCCCCCCAGCCACCCGCTGACGCCGTACGACCAGCGGACCGCGTCCTGGCGGGTGCGCATGCGCGCGAGCACCGCCTCGGCGCCGCTTGGCTCCGTGCACGGCATCAGCAGCACGAACTCGTCGCCCCCGTGGCGAGCGAGTATGTCCCCCGAGCGCACGCTCGCGCGCCAGTCGCGGCCCAGCATTGCCAGCAGGCGGTCGCCGGCGGCGTGCCCGTCGCGATCGTTGATCTTCTTGAAGCCGTCGAGGTCGAGTACCGCCAGCGTCAGCGGCTGGCCCGAGCGGTCGGACACCGCCCGCTCGCGTGTGGCCGCTGCCAGGAAGCCGCTGCGATTGAGCAGGCCCGTGAGGTAGTCGGTGTCGGCCTGCCGGCGCAGGGTCTCACCGAGGTCGCCCAGGATCACACCCGTGGCGAGCACGGCCACAGACACGAGCAGCCAGTCGGTCAGTCCGCCCGGCAGCCCGTTCAGCGCGAGCGCCACGCCGAAGCTCGCCGAGATCACGCCCGCCAGCGTGACGCTGGCGCGCCGCGAGAAGAAGTGGGCAGCGTAGACCATGATCCACGGGTAGGAGAATGCCGCGAGCAGGGCGCCGCGGTCGGTGTTCGCGTTGGCGACCAGCACGCCGACGAGCAGCGCGCTCGTGTACATCACACCCTGCAGTGCAGCCATCGAGACCCGCCAGGCAAAGACCCACAAGGCCAGCCCGATCATCAACATACACAGGCCGACGACGACGATCACCGTGTCGGGCTGGTACGAGCTGAGCGGGAACGCGAGCACCAGCAGCCTGGCGATGCCGCCGCAGCAGAAGATCAGCGCAGCGGTCCACGCCGCCGGTGGCCGGTTCGCCAGCACGCGTCTCAACCACACGCCGGGCAGGGAAACTGTCTGCTTGTCGAACACCCATGAAGTCTTCGGTCGTGAGCTGGCGGGGCTTGAGCAGGTACCGGGCGTGAAAGCCAAACTTCACCCGCGCCGGCTACGAGGACCGACGCTCAGATGCGATCGGCTCAGCCGGTCGGACGGGTCCGAGCGGCTAACCTGCAAGGCGGTGCTGTTCGGTAGGCGACAGCCGGAGATGGTGGACGCGGCCTCGGCCTTGCCGGGGCGCGCGAGCGAGCTGCAGGTGCCCGAGCGCCACGAGGTCCTGGGCACGCCGCTGAAGCCTCCCTTCCCGGAGGGCGTGCAGCGCGCGCTGTTCGCGATGGGCTGTTTCTGGGGAGCCGAGCGCATCTTCTGGGAGGCGCCCGGCGTGTACACGACGGCGGTCGGCTACTCCGGCGGCCACACGCCCAACCCGACCTACGAGGAGGTCTGCTCAGGCCGGACGGGCCACGCCGAGGCCGTGATGGTCGCGTTCGACACCGCCGCGACGAGCTACGAGCAGATGCTCAAGCTGTTCTGGGAGGGTCACGATCCGACCCAGGGCATGCGCCAGGGCAACGACGTCGGCAGCCAGTACAGGTCGGCGATCTACTGGTATGACGAGCTCCAGCGGGACGCCGCCGAGACCTCGCGCGAGGCATATCAGGCGATGCTCACGAGCGCCCGCCACGGCCAGATCACGACCGAGATCGCGCAGGCCGGCCCGTTCTACTACGCCGAGGACTACCACCAGCAGTACCTCGCCAAGAACCCGGGCGGCTACTGCGGCCTGGGCGGGACGGGCGTCGCCTGCCCCGTTGGCATCGGCGTCTCGGTCGGGTCTACCGGTCAGGCCGCGTCGCCGGGCGCCGAGCAGCCCAGCATCGGCACCGGCCCCTAGCCACCCTCGCGCGCGCACCGCGCACCGGCCGCTGGCCACCCTGCGCGCACCGGCACCAGCCGCCAGCCACCCCGCGCGCACCGGCAGCAGCGAGTAGCCACGCTCACAACACAGACCGGCAAAACAACCGGTCGGCAGCCTCCCGGCGCCGCCTCTTCGAGCGGCTCGGCGAGCACCCGGCTCGGGCGCAAGTGCGCGGCGCGACCCTGAACACGGCTGCGGCCCCGCCAGGGAGCGGGGCCGCGATCGCCGGTTGTTGTCCTGCCGGGCCCGCCCGTCCGTCGGGGGGGATGGACGGGCCCGGAAGTGGTTGTCGTCTTGGCTCTAGGTCGCGCCTCCGAGCGCCGGCTCCCCGGGGGTGGTCTGCCAGCCTGGGGCATGCGGACCGCCGAGCGTGGGCACGTCCGAGGGGTAGACCTCGTTGCCGTGGATCGCGTGATCGCCGATCTCCAGCTCCTCGTCGCTGAGTCGCAAGGGCATGAAGATGCCGATCACCTTCAGGATGATGAACGTGGCTACGCCGGTGTACGCGATCACCCACAGGGCAGCCTCAGCCTGCCATCGCAGCAGCGTCCAGCTGCCGCTCTGGAGCAAGCCCGATTTCCCCGGCAGATTCGCGGCGCCGTTCACCCCGATGTACTCGACTACGTCCGGCGAGGCAAGCAATCCAACAAGCAGGCCCCCGCATAGTCCGGCGATACCGTGGGTGTAGATCACCCCCAAGGTATCGTCGACGCTCCTGAACATCGGCGCTCGGCTTAGGAATCGGATCGCCATCCACACGATCGAGGCGTCGACGATCCCGATGATGATCGCGCCGTAGCCGTTGACGAAGCCCGCCGCCGGCGTGATGCCGACCAACCCGGTGATCATGCCGTTGACCGCCCCGATGATGGACGGCTTTTCTTTGAAGATGTAGTCCCAGGCGATCCAGGTCATGACTGCCACCGCGGTGCACACGTTCGTGTTGACCACTGCCGCGGCAGCGTCGGCGCCCGCGTAGTAGGAGTCGCCGCCGTTGAACCCGTTCCACCCTAGCCACAGCAACCCGGCTCCGGTCATCACCATCAACAGGTTGTTGGGGGCGTCGATCTCGCGGTCTCGTTGCAATCGAGGCCCGATCACGGCGGCGAATACGAATCCTGATATGCCCGCCGAGAGGTGGATCACGTAGCCGCCGGAGTAGTCCAGGGCACCGTGCGCGGCGAAGTACCCACCCCCCCACAACAGGAACGCGTTGACGGTGTACACGCACGTGATCCACAGAACCACGTACGGGATCCACGCCTTGAAGCTCACCCGCCCCAGCACCGAGCCCAGCGCGAGGATCGGTGTGATCGCCGCGAACACGAACTGGAAGTACATGAGCGAGGCCTCGGGGAAGTGGAACGGCGGGCCTTCGGTGACCGACGGGATCGCCGCCTGGGCCTCCTCGCCGACGTGTCCCATCACGCTCGCGGGCTCACCCAGGAACGTGCCGAGGAACCCTTTGGTGCCAAAGATCCCCGATCCGCTGTGTGCGATCGGCGATCCGAAACCCATCTTGAAGGCCCATAGCCCCCACGCGATCAGCGTCAGGCAGAAGGCCACGAACGTGAGCATCATGCTGTTGACCGACCAGCGCTTCTGCATCACGCCCCCGTAGAGCACGGCCAGGCCGGGAACGCTCATCAGCCCGACGAGCGTCGCGGCGGTCATCTGCCACGCGTTGTCGCCGGGGTTGAGCCAAGACGGGTATGAAAGCCATTCGGCTGTCGCCAGGATGGACATACGCCTCCATTTCTCTCCGTAGATGCCGCCACGCCGCAGCCCGAGCACGCGAGCTTCGGCGCAGCGAATGCTTGTGCGTATGAAAACTGGCGCGAGCAGGCCCCGGTAGGGACACCCGGGGCAACACATGGCAGATGCGGTTCGACATTTGTAGAGACGCGCCCGCTTCGCCCTCTCAGGCGGTCCGCGACGCTTGCCGCCGGCCGCTCGGCCCGGTCAGCCGAACGGAAAGCCTGCCCGCCGGCAGGCGGCGCGCAGCTCAGGCGCCACTTTGCGAAACGCGCTTGGCGCCGCGCAGACGGCGCGGGCACGCGCCCCGCAGGCGTGCTCGGTGGCGCCGCCAAGCGTGCTGGCAAACGTCACTTCGATGCAGTCCTTTCGCGGGGGCGCTCCGCCCGTGAGCGCGAACGTCCCGAGCCCGACCAACGCGAGCGCCACGCACGCGAGCAGCGCCGCGACCACGGTCTTCTCGCGCCGGCCCCAGCGCAGCGGCTCAGACAGCCGCTTGGACCGGTCCTCCATGATCATGGCCGGCCGCGCCTATTCGAGCCTACTGATCGTCTTCGATGTCGCCCGCGCTCGAGTCCACGCCGCCGGGGGCGGCGTCCGGATCCTCAGCGCCCGGGCGGAAGCAGAGCGCGGCCGAGTTGATGCAGTAGCGCTGTCCGGTTGGTCCGGGGCCGTCGTCGAACACGTGTCCGAGATGGCCGCCGCAGGCCCGGCAGAGCACCTCGGTGCGATGCATGAACAGGCTCTTGTCGGGACGCAGCTCGACGACCTCTGCGACCGCCGGCTCGGTGAAGCTCGGCCAGCCGGTGCCCGAGTCGAACTTGGTGTCCGAGCTGAACAGCTCGGCGTCGCAGGCTGCACACCGGTATGAGCCCGATGCTTTGTTGTAGACGAGCTCGCCAGTGAACGGGGCCTCGGTTCCCGCCTTGCGCAGCACGTCGTATTGGGCCGGCGTCAACCGCTCGCGCCACTCGCCGTCTGTCTTCTCAACCGTGCGTCCGCTCGTCGGCTCGCCGCTCACGATCTTCTCGTTTTAGCACTCGAGCCGTGCTCGCGTCCCACGGCCTGCTACCATGATCTTTACGTTCACGTCAATTTACAAGCACGGGCGCCTGGGCGTCAGCGCGAGCCACCGCAACTACAAGTGGTGGGCTCTGTCGTGCACCAGCCTCGGCATGCTGCTGGCGGCCACCAACTCCGGCACGCTGATCATCGCGCTGCCGGACCTGGAGCGCTCGCTGCACGCGAGCCTGCTGGAGCTCGTGTGGGTGATCCTGGCGTACCTGATCGCCGCCACCGTGCTCGTGCTGAGCGCCGGCCGGCTGAGCGACCTGTTCGGTCGCAAGCGCGCATATGTGGGCGGTTTCCTCGTGTTCGCGTTCGCTTCGCTCGGCGCGGGCTTCTCGCCGAACGCCGATGTCCTGATCCTGTGGCGGATCCTGCAGGGAATCGGGTCGGCGTTCCTGTTCGCCAACGCCGCCGCGCTCGTCACCGACGCCTTCCCCAGGGAGGAGCTCGGCCTGGCGATGGGGGCGAACACGATGGTGGCCGCGGTCGGGCTCGTGCTGGGACCGGTGCTCGGTGGGGCGCTGGTGGCGATCTCGTGGCACTGGGTGTTCTGGTTCAACGTGCCGCTGGCCCTGGCGGGCGCGGCCTGGGGTGGGCTGATCTTGCGCGAGCTCGCCCAGCGTGATCCGGCTCGCAGCTATGACGTGCTCGGCACGACGACGTTCGTGCTCGGGCTCACCGGTCTCGTGCTGGGAGTCTCGCGAGGCGGGCTCAGCGGGTGGACCGACCCGCTCGCGCTTGCGAGCCTCGCCGTCGCCGCGGTGCTGCTGCCCACGTGGGTCGTGATCGAGCGCCGCTCCGCGGCGCCGATGCTCGACCTCAGCCTGTTCAACAACCGCCTGTTCGCGGCCGCCAGCGCCGCTTCGTTCATCAACGGTCTCGCGCGCTTCGCGCTGATGTTCCTGTTCGTCTTCTACTACCAGGGCGCGCAGGCCAACTCGCCGATCGAAGCCGGCGTCAAGCTGATTCCGCTGGCGCTCGGAATGCTGATCGCCTCGCCGCTGGCCGGGGTCTACGCCGACCGGCACGGCTCACGCACGCTGGCGGCGCTGGGCATGCTCGTCAGCGCCGCCGGGCTCGCCGGCATGACCATGCTCGAGGTGCACAGCCCGTACTGGCAGAGCGCGCTGTGGCTTGCGTTCGTCGGTGTCGGCTCGGGCATGTTCAACAGCCCCAACACCGCCGCGATGATGGGCACCGTGCCGGCTGCCCGGCGCGGAATCGCCGCCGGTGCGCGGACGCTTCTGCAGAACACGGGCGCCGTGCTGTCGATCGCGTTCGTGCTGGCAATCGTGACCTCGGCCGTGCCCAAGCCGACTCTGTTCGCGGTCTTCTCGGGCGTGACCAAGGGACTGTCGGCGCAGAAGCTGGCGCCGTTCATCGACAACATGCATACGGCCCTGTGGGTGCTCGCGGCGACCTCGCTGCTGGGCACATTCGTGTGCCTGCTGCGCCCGCGCCACGTGGCCGACACCGATACGGCCGCTGCCCCCTCAGCCGCTCCCTCGGCCTCATCTGCGGTATGAGCGCAAATCCGCACAGCCTTCGTATCGGCGACGTCGCCAAGCTCGTCGGCACGACGCCGCGCACGATTCGCTACTACGAGGAGATCGGACTGCTGCCGCAGGAGCCGGCGCGGCCGTCCGGCGGCCATCGCGTCTACACCGAGGCCGAGGTCGAGCGCCTGCGCGAGGTGATGCGCCTGCGCGATCTGCTCGGGGTCACGCTCGACGAGCTGGGGACGCTGCTCGCGGCCGAGGAGGCGCGCGCGGTCGTGCGCGCTGAGCTCCGACGCGAGGACGTCGCGCCCGCGCGCCGGCGCGAGCTGCTCGACGAGGCGCTCGGGCACATCGACCGCCAGCTCGAGCTGGTCGAGCATCGCGCCGGCGAGCTGGCCCGTCTCAAAGACGAGCTGTGCGAGAGCCGCAAGCGCGTGCGCCGCAAGATCCGCGAGCTGGACGCGCATGCCGACGGCGCGTTTCCCCCGGCGCCCGCCGCGCCGAGCCACTCCGGGCCGGAGTCCTCGTCGTGACCGGCGGACCGGGCGCCGTGCCGGCACCGATCGGCGATCCGGCGGTGCTGGTCGATGACCTGGTCGTGCGCTTCGATGAGGTGCTGGCCGTGGGCGGCGTGTCCTTCGCGGTCGCGCCCGGCGAGGTGTTCGGCCTGCTCGGTCCCAACGGCGCCGGCAAGACCACGATCATCCGCGTGCTCACGACGCTGCTCCCGCCGAGCGCAGGCCGCGCGCTGGTCGCCGGCTATGACGTGCGCGCCGCAAGCCTCGCGGTCCGAGCCAGCATCGGCTACATCCCGCAGGCGATCTCCGTCAACGGCGCGCTCACGGCATATGAGAACCTCGACTTCTACGGGCGCGTGAGCGGCTTGGCGCGCCAGCGGCGGCGCGAGCGGATTCGGGAAGTGATCGAGACGATGGAGCTCGCGAGCATGCTCGACCGGCTCGCGCGCACGCTGTCGGGCGGCATGCTGCGCCGGCTGGAGATCGCCACCGCGCTGCTCAACCGCCCGCAGGTGCTGTTCCTGGACGAGCCGACCGTCGGCCTCGACCCGAACGCCAGGGCGCTCGTGTGGGAGCGCCTGCAGGCGCTGCGCGAGCATGCGGGCACCACGATCCTCGTCACGACCCATCTGATGGAGGAGGCCGAGCGTCACTGCGACCGCCTCGGCGTGCTCGACCGCGGACGCCTGATCGAGCAGGGCGAGCCCGCCGAGCTGATCGAGCGCCACGCCGCCGCCAGCCTGGAAGACGTGTTCACGACGATCACCGGCCGCGGCATCGACGAGCAGGCCGACGACGAAGGGAGGCTGTCCGATGTCCGCGCCCAGCGCCGCGTCGCCCGCCGCCTCGGCTGACCAGGCTATCGGCGCGCTCGCCGGCGGCGCGCTGCGACGGATCGGCGACGGCACCGTCGCGATGGCCCAGGCCGAGCTGCGCAAGCTCCGCCACGACCACCTCGACATCATCACCCGCTCGGTCCAGCCGCTGTTGTGGCTGTTCATCTTCGGCACCGCGATCGACCATGCCCACGTGCTGAGGCTGGGCCATGTCGAATACCGCGCCTATCTGGCTCCCGGCGTGATGGCCCAGGCCGCCATGTTCATCGCGATCTTCTTCGGACTGGCCGTGATCTGGGAACGGGACGTCGGCCAGCTCCAGCGGCTGCTCGCCACGCCGCTGTCGCGCAGCTCGATCGTGCTCGGCAAGGCGGCCGGAGCGTGCGTGCGCGCGCTCGTCCAGGCGCTGCTGCTGTTGACCGTGATCGCGCTCGCCGGCATCGGCATCCGCTGGACGCTCACCGGCGTGGTGGGCGCGCTGGCGATGCTGATGCTCGGGACCGCGGCGTTCGCGTGCATGTCGATGCTGCTCGCCGCCGTCGTCAAGGAGCGCGAGCGCTTCATGGGCATCGGCCAGCTGATCATGATGCCGCTGTTCTTCGCCTCGAGCGCCCTGTATCCGCTCAGCGTGATGCCCGGCTGGCTGCGCGTGGTCGCCCGCGCCAACCCCCTCACCTACGAGGTCCAGGGCCTGCGCCAGCTGCTCGTCGGAGTCGGCGGCGCCGGCCTGCTGTGGCTCGACTTCCTGGTGGTCGCGAGCTTCTTCACGGTGATGCTGCTCGCCGCCACGCGGGCCTACCCGAAAGCGATCCTCTGACCGCGCGCGAGTGCCCCGGGCCCGCGGCCGAGCTGTGGCGGCAGGTCGTCCCGTTCTTCGCCAGACATCTCGAGAGCACCTGATCCTGAGCCCGGAGCGAGCCTTTCTAAGCTGGATGCTCGGCAGCCCAACGAGCGTGAAGGAGGACGTCCATGGAGCGTAAATGGTGGACCCTCATAGCCGTCTGCATCGCGATCTTCATGCTGCTGCTCGACATCACGGTCGTGAACGTCGCGCTGCCGGACATCCAGCGCTCGCTGCATTCGAGCTTCAGCGACCTGCAATGGGTGGTCAACGCCTACGCGTTGACGCTGGCCGCGTTCCTGCTCACGTCGGGCTCGCTCGCCGACCTGTTCGGGCGCCGGCTCGTGTTCACCTCCGGCCTGGTCGTCTTCACGCTCTCCTCAGCGGCGTGCGGCCTGGCCTCGAGCCCGCTGGCGCTCAACCTCGCGCGGGCCGTACAGGGGACCGGTGGGGCGATGATGTTCGCCACCTCGCTGGCGCTGATCGCCCAGGCGTTCCGCGGCAAGGAGCGCGGCATTGCCTTCGGCGTGTTCGGCGGAGTGATCGGTGCCGCCGTGGCGATCGGGCCAGTGGTCGGAGGCGTGATCACCTCGACCGCTGGCTGGTCGTGGATCTTCTTCGTCAACGTACCGATCGGCGTGCTCGCCGTGATCCTGACGCTGACGCAGGTGGGCGAGTCGCGCGACCCCGAGGCCAAAGGCGTGGACTGGCTGGGCCTGGTGACGTTCTCGGGCTCGCTGTTCCTGCTGGTGTTCGCGCTGATCCAGGGCAACGAAAAGGGCTGGGGCTCGTCGGAGATCGTGAGCTGTCTGATCGGCTCGGCGGTGCTGCTGATCCTGTTCGTGGTGGCCGAGCGCGCGCAGGAGCGGCCGATGCTCGACCTGAAGCTGTTTCGCGTGCCGACCTTCACGGGCGCGAGCATCGTCGCGTTCGCGGTGTCCAGCTCGATGTTCGCGATGTTCCTGTACCTCACGCTGTACATCCAGGACGTGCTCGGCTACGGCCCGTTGCAGGCCGGCCTGCGCTTCCTGCCGGTGACGCTGCTCTCGTTCGTGGTGGCCCCGATCTCCGGGCGGCTGAGCGTGCGCGTGCCCGTGCGGCTGCTGCTCGGCATCGGGCTGCTGCTGGTTGGCGCCGGCCTGTTGGCGATGACGGTCGTCAACGCCACCTCCGAATGGACCGTGCTGATCCCCGGCTTCGTGCTGGCGGGCGCCGGCATCGGCCTGATCAACCCGCCGCTCGCGTCAACCGCGATCGGCGTCGTGCACTACACGCGCAGCGGCATGGCCTCTGGCATCAACAACACGTTCCGTCAGGTCGGCATCGCGACCGGCATCGCCGGCCTCGGAGCCGTGTTTCAGCACGAGCTCACCCACAAGACCACCGCCGAACTGGCCGCGACCGCACCCGGACGCCATGTGCTCGGCTCGATTCACGGCAAGCTCGGCACGGCGCTCGTGTCGGGCGAAGTGCGCGCGCTCGCCGGCTCGCTGCCGCTGCCCCAGCGCGCTGCGCTCGCGCAGTCCTATCGCGTCGGTTTTACGAGCGCGTTCACGACGATCCTGACGATCGCCGCGGCGATCGCGCTGACCGGATCGCTGCTGGCGTTCGTGCTGGTGCGGGCTCGCGATTTCGTCGGCTCCGACACAGAGCCGGCCGCCGAGGGCGCCGCCCCGCCAGCGGCTCACGACTGGCGCCCGCGCGAGCCCGCCCGGTCTGGCTCGTAGCCGTGACACGTGAGCACGGGCAGGCGTGGATAGCGCGGGTATCCGGGATCCTCGCGCGAGCGTCGGCACAGCGAGAACGTCGAGCCGCGCGTGTTGTGCACGAGCTGCTGGTGTACGCACGTGTCGCACAGCCCGGCCGGCGGGCCCGCACGTGCTCGCTGGACGCCGGCGTCAGACACGATCGCGGCCTTCGCCGAACATGCGGCCAGCCTAGTGCCGGTCGTGGGCAACACGCCAAGTGCAATATGGTTGATCGTGCAACTATGATCGCGGCTCGATGACGACCTTCCGGCGGCTGCTCGGCTTCCTGCGTCCCTACCGGCGCGGCCTAAGCGTCTCCTGGGGGCTGGCGAGCGTCGCGATGGTGATGACCGTCGCGCTGCCCGCGCTGACCGGGCGGGCGGTGCAGGTGATCAGCGAAGGCGCCCAGTACGTGCAGCGTCATCAGCTGGCACAGCGCTCCCACGATCGCGAAACGCTGCTGATGCTGGCGCTCGCGATCCTGGCCGTGGTGCTCGTGCGCTGGGCGCTCACCTATTGGCGGCGTCTGATCGCCGGACGTGTCTCGCTCGGCGTCGAATACGACCTGCGCGAGCTGCTCTACCGGCACCTGCAGCAGCTCGAGCTGGCGTTTTTCGATCGCCAGCAGACCGGTCAGCTGATGTCGCGCGCCACCGTCAACCTGCAGGCCGTGCGGTTCTTCCTCGGCTACGGGCTCGTATTCATCCTGCAGTCGATCCTGACGATCGTGCTCGCAGGCGTCGTGATGATCGCGACCGAACCCCGTCTCGGCCTGATCTCGCTGTCACCGGTGCCGTTTGTGGTGCTGATCTCATACCGCTACGGCCGGCGCACGCGTCCGGCGATCCAGGAGGTGCAGCAGCGCATCGCCGAGCTCACGGCCGACGCCGAGGAGAACATCTCGGGCGTACGCGTCGTCAAGGCGTTCGCGCGCGAGCCGCGCCAGCTGCAGCGCTTTCGCCACAGCGTCGGCCGCGTGTTCGAGCAGGCGATGGTGGCCACGCGCCTGGAAGCCACCTACAACCCGGCGATCGCGTTCCTGCCGCAGCTCGGCCTGGCGGCTGTGCTGTTGCTTGGCGGCGAGAGCGTGATCCACTCCAACCTTTCCCTCGGCCAGTTCACGGCGTTCTACCTGTACCTGAACATGCTGATCACGCCGATGCGCTCGCTCGGTGTGATGCTGAACCTTGCCCAGCGTGCGACCGCGTCGGGCGCGCGCCTGTTCCAGGTGCTCGACCGGGCGCCGCGCCTGACTGCGCCACCCGGCGCTCCACCGCTACCGCCCGGCAACGGGCACGTGCAGCTGCGTGACGTCACCCTGCGCTACGACGAATCCGACGAGTTCGGCGCGGCCTACTCCGCGCCAACGAACGCCGGCGCAAGCCTGATTGCGGGCGGCCGCGCGAACGGGGCATCCGGCGCTGCCACGAGCACAGCGCCGGGCCGTGACGCCGCCGGGGCCCCGGCGGCGCAGTCCAACGGGGCGGCGCATAGCCACCGCGCGCGGGCCGTCCTGCGCGACATCGATCTCGACGTGCCGGCGGGCCGCACCGTGGCGCTCGTGGGCGCGACGGGGTCGGGCAAGACGAGCCTGGTGTCGCTGATCTCGCGGCTGTACGACCCCAGCTCCGGGACCGTGCTGCTGGACGGCGCCGACGTGCGCACCGTGGAGGAGCGCTCGCTGCGCCGCGCCGTCGCGGTCGTCAGCGACGACCCCTTCCTGTTCTCGGCCACGGTCGCCGAAAACATCGCCTATGCCAACCCCGAGGCCGACCGGGCCACGGTCGAAGCGGCGGCGCGCCGCGCACAGGCGCACGAGTTCATCGAGGGCCTGCCCGCCGGCTACGACACGCGCGTCGGCGAGCGCGGTCTGACGCTGTCCGGCGGCCAGCGCCAGCGGGTCGCGATCGCGCGCGCGCTGCTGGCCGATCCGCGCGTGCTGATCCTCGACGATGCGACTTCGTCGGTTGACGCCTCGACCGAGCGGCTGATCAAGCTTGCGCTCGCCGAGGCCATGCAGGGACGCACCACGTTCGTGGTCGCCCACCGCCTCTCGACGATCGCGCTGGCCGACGAGATCGTGGTGCTCGATCACGGCCGGATCGTGGCCCGCGGCGATCACGCCGAGCTGCTCGAGCGCTCGGAGCTGTACCGCGAAATCGTCGAGAAGGGCCTGCCGGAGTCGAGCGCCCGCTTCCTCATACCCGAGACGCGCGAACCCGAGGTGAGCGAGATATGAGCGCCCCCGCAGCACGCGCGGCGAGGCGGCTGTCATGAGCCCTCCGGGCGGGTTCGGCGGTGGCGGCATCGGCGGCGGGCGCGGCGGCGGCGGCGGCGGGGTCCGGCGTGGACTTGGTCCGGGCTTCGGGCGCGGCGGGCAGCAGTGGGACGGCGAGCGCGCCAGCAAGGAGAGCCGCGGGCGCAACCTGCGCGGCCTGCTCGCGCTGCTGCGTCCATACCGTCTGCGTGTGGCGGCGATGCTCGCGGCGCTGGTGCTGGGCACCGCCGCTTCGCTCGCTCCGCCGCTGCTCGCGAAGGTGGCGATCGACCAGGGGATCGAACGTCACGACACACGCACGCTGGTGCTGGTGGTCGTCGCGTTCATGGCCTCGGCGCTGTTGTACTGGCTGATGACCTACGTGCAGACCTATCTCGTCGGCTGGGTCGGCCAGCGCGCGCTCGCGGACCTGCGCATTCGCATCTTCACCCACCTGCAGAGCCAGCCGATCGGCTTCTACGAGAGCCGCCCGGCGGGCGTGCTGATCTCGCGCATCACCAACGACGTCGAGGCGCTGGAAAGCCTCGTCACCGACTCGGTCGTCACGCTGTTCCAGTCTGGCCTGACCTTGATCGGGGCCGTCGCCGTGCTGCTGTATCTCGATCCCAAGCTGGCGCTCGTGACCTTTTGCGTCGTCCCGTTCGTCGCCGCCGGCAGCATCTGGTTCCGGCTCGTGTCGACCGGCGCGTTCCGGCGCACGCGTGAGACGATCGGCACGATCACCGCCTACCTGCAGGAGACGCTGTCCGGGATCCGCGTGGTGCGCAGCTTCGGGCAGGAGCCGCTCCACGAAGCCCGCTTCGGCGAGCTCAATCGCGAGAACTGCGACGCGAACATGACGACGGTGCGGCTTAATGCGGCCTACTTCCCGGCCGTGGAAATGCTGTCCGGCGTGGCGCTCGCGGTGATCGTGCTGTACGGCGGCTACCAGGCGATATCCGGGCACATCACGGCCGGCACGGTGGTGGCCTTCGTGGGCACGCTCTCGTACCTGTTCGAACCGATCCAGCAGCTCTCGCAGCTGTATACGACCTACCAGTCGGGGATGGCGGCGCTCGAGAAGATCTTCCAGCTGCTCGATCACAAGCCCGAGCTGACCGACCGCCCGGACGCGCGCGAGCTCGGGCCGATCCGCGGCGAGGTCCGTTTCGAGGACGTCTCCTTTGCCTACCGCCCGCGCGGGCGAGCCGCCTCGCGCGACGAGCCCGAGGCCACCGCTTATGCGCTGCGCGACATCGATCTGACGATCGCCCCCGGCCAGACGGTGGCGCTGGTGGGCGCGACGGGCGCGGGCAAGTCGACGATGGCCAAGCTCGTGGCCCGTTTCTATGACCCGACGCGCGGGCGCGTGCTGGTCGATGGGAACGATCTGAGAGTGCTCCGCAGCGAGTCGCTGCGTTCACAGATGGGGATCGTCCCGCAGGAGGCGTTCCTGTTCTCGGGGACGATCCGCGAGAACATCGCCTTCGGACGCCCCGACGCCGACCTGCGCGGGGTCCGCGACGCGGCGCACGCCGTGGGAGCCGACGAGTTCATCTCTGAGCTGTCCGAGGGCTACGAGACCCAGGTGGGCGAGCGCGGAGCCCAGCTGTCATCGGGCCAGCGCCAGCTGATCGCGTTCGCGCGCGCGCTGATCGCCGATCCGCGCATCCTGATCCTCGATGAGGCAACCTCGAACGTCAACCTGCATACCGAGGGGCGGATCGAGCACGGCCTGCGCCGGCTGCTCGCGGGCCGCACGTCGATCGTGATCGCCCACCGCCTCTCGACGATCCGCCAGGCGGCGCGGATCGTGGTGCTGGAGCACGGCCGCATCGTCGAGCAGGGCACCCACGAGGAGCTGCTGGCCGCACGCGGCCGCTACTACGAGCTGTACCGCGACTGGGCGGCGCAGGCCGCCTAGGGACACCACAGAGCGCCGCCTTCCATGGAAGGTTGCGACCCTAGGCTGCCCAGATACCTACTCCGGGACGAGGACTCGAACCTCGATCTCCCGGTCCAGAGCCGGGCGTCACTGCCATTGGACCATCCCGGATCAGTGCGTCGCGGCAAAGAATAGCCTCTGGGCCTGAGCGATCCGTCCCTCTCGCATGGGAACATACGTTCGTGTTGGCGACGAGAGACTACGTGCTCCCGATGTTGGCCGCCCCTACGTCTGCGCCGGGCTGGCCTCGGGCGCGAAGTAGGCGGTGATCGACGGCTCGAGGCCGGGGTCGAGCACCAACAGGACGCCGTCGCCGCCCTCGATCACGGTGTCGCCCTTGGGCACGAAGCCCTCGCTCTCGCGGAGCACCGAGATGATCAGGCTGCCGTCGGGCAGCGCGATGTCGGCGACGCGCTCGCCGACGACCGGCGCGTCGGGGCTGACCTCGAGCTCGATGATCTCCAGGTGCTCCTCCTCGAGGGCCAGTAGGTGCACGAGTCCGTAGCGCGGCACCTCGTGCTCGATCAGGCGCAGGATCAGGTCGGTCGCCGACACGGCGGGCATGATGCCGAGCAGCTTGAAGTGGTCGTAGTTGCGCGGGTTGTTGACGCGCGCGATGATCCGTTCGCAGAGGTACTTCTCGCGGGCCACCTGGCACACGAGCATGTTGTCCTCGTCATCGCCGGTGACGGCGATCACGAGGTCGGCGCGCTGGATCCCGGCGCGCTCGAGCACCCACAGCTCGGTCGCGTCGCCGTACTGCACCGCGTGCTCGAACTCTTCCTCGATCGCCAGGTAGCGCGGTCGCGAGGACTCGATCAGGGTGACCTCGTGGTCCTTGACGATCAGCTCGCGGGCGAGGTTGCGCCCGACCTTCCCGGCTCCGACCACGATCACGTACACGGCGCGCCTCAGGCGGGCTCGAGCTCGAGCGCGCGCTCGAACATCTCGATCGCGTGCTTGGTCGGCGAGATCGTATGCAGACCCTGCTCCCCGTACCAGCTCGCGCGGGCCGGGTCCATCACGCGGACGAGCACCTTCTCGACACCGAAGCGCTTCTGCGCGATCTGGGCGATTATCAGGTTGGTGTTGTCGCCGTCGGTTGAGGCGATGAACACGTCCGCGTGCTCGATCCCGGCCTGGATCAGCGCATCGGTCTCGAGTGCCGTCCCGACGGTGAACTGACCGTCGGCGTCCTCCCAGCTCTTGCTCTGCCCGGCGTCGAGCCGCTCGTGCGAGAGCGGATCCTCGTCGAGCACCGACACTTCGTGCCCCGCGGCTAGCGCCGCCTTGGCGACGGCCGAGCCCACCCGGCCGGCGCCCACGATCAGGACGAACATGAACCGTGAATCCTCGACATGGCGCGCAGCTTAGACGATGGACAGGAGGCGTCCGCCGGCACGCGACGGGACGCCGGCTGAAACGTCACCGGCTCACGACCGCGGTTAGACCTTGTGGAGCGTGGGTGCTTCGGGGCGCGCCGTGGCATCGTCGGACTGCGCCAGCTCGCGGGCATCGTCGTGGGCGGCCGGCGCGGTGACGATCACGCGGCAGTGGGCCTTCGCCACCACGTACTTGGTGGCGTCGCCGACGAAGTCTTCGAGCGGCGCGCCCCGACCCCCGAGGCGCGCGCCACCGCGAATGCGCGAGGGCTCCTCGGCGCCGAGCACGATCGCCTCCACACCGCGCCTGCGCGCCTCCTCGACGATCGCATAGCCGGCGCGCCGGGCCCGCACGGTGGCCGTCGCGACCTCCACGCCGCCGTACTCCTCCCCCACCGCCTTCGCACGCGCGAGCGCGGCACGCGCGCGCGCGACCTGGGCGTCTGGCAGGCTCGCGTCGAGCGGCAGCGACATCGGGATCACGAAGATCCAGATCGCCTCGATCGTCGCCCGGTCGATCGCCGCGTCGTCGGTCGGCTCGCCCGATACCAGGCGGGCCGCCGTCTGCACGATGTCATCGTCGAGCTCGCTGTCGAGCAGCGGCACGAGGATCGAGCCGTAGTCGCGCTCGCTGACCGGTTCGGACCGGAGCATCTGCGGCGAGACCGTCACCCGCCGCAGCAGTGAGGTCTCATCGGCGCGCCGGTAGACCACGTACAGAGCGATCCCGACCGCCATCCAGGCGAGGCCGACGTAGCGGGCCGGTTCGTGTACCACCATCACGGCGACCCACCCGGCGGCCGACAGCAGCGCCCCGAACGCGGCCGGCAGCGGCAGCCGACCGCCGCGCACGCGCACCGACAGCGGGATCGTGTAGGGGCGGTCGCCGTCGGGGTCCAGGTAGCGCAGCCGGCAGATCGACAGGTGCGCGATCGTGAACGCCAGCATCGCTCCGAACGCGTACAGCCCGACGAGGAAGTCGAGGCTCTCCGATGCCGCCAGCCCGGCGGCGATCAGGCCCGCGATGACGATCAGCACGTACGGCGTCGAGCGCTCGGGGTGCAGGCGGCCGAGAGCGCTTGGGATCTGACGGTTGGTTGACAGCGAGTAGGCCAGGCGCGACAGGCCGAGCATCGCCGAGTTCGCGGCTGCCACCAGCGTGACGCTGGCGAGCGCCCCGACCACGTACATCAAAGCTTCCGCCAGCCAGTGCGGGTGCACCTGCGCCACCACTCCGATCATCGGATCGTTCAGGTAGCGGCCCGCCAGCTCGGTGTGGCCGTCGTGGACCGGCAGCGCGGTGATCGCGACCAGCGCGATGCCGACGTAGATCAGGATCACGGTGATCGTGCCGCCCGCCACCATCCGCTTGAGACCGCGGCGGCTGACCCGCACCTCGCCGGCGAGGCCGGCGGCGGACTCCAGGCTCGTGAACGCGACCGCGGCGATCGTCAGCGCGAAGATGAAGTTGCCCCACGTCGGCGAGGTGCCGAGATGGATCGGCGCGAGCAGCGTGTGCGGATCGAAGAACAGCGCGAGGCCGAGCACGACGATGAACAGCTGCAGCGCTAGATCGGCGACCACCAGCGCCCCCACCCGGCGGGCGCGGCGCCAGCCGAAGCCGCGGATGTTGGCGAACACCACGAACGCGATCACCGCGAACGACAGCGGCAGCGCCTCGTCGTGGCCGCCGAGCGGGCTCCAGAAGACGCGCAGGTACTGGGTCGTCGAGTAGGCCGTGACGGCGACCAGGATTATGTAGTCCAGCAGCACGGCCCAGCCGGCGATGAAGCTGACGAGCTCGTTGAAGGCGTAGCGCGCGAACACCGTGGCGCCGCCGCGGTCCTGATGCAGCGAGGCCCCCTCGACGTAGGTCAGCGCGGTCAGCGCGAACACCATCGAGGCGATCAGGAACACGAGCGGGGTCAGCCCGAGCGCGTGCCCGGCGATCACGCCGAGCGAGAAGTAGACGGCGCTCGCCAGCGACGTGTAGATGATCGCCAGCAGCCGCGGCGAGCCGATGCTGCGACGCAGCGCGAGGTAGGAGCGCGACGTCGCTTCGGACCGGGCCCGCATGCCGGCGCGTCCGGACGCCGGGTGCGCCTGCGCCGGCTCCGGGTCGGATGGCGAGTCGGGCTGGCCCGGACCGGACGAGGTGCTCACCGCCGCGCCGCCTCACGCCGGCGCCGCGCCTGCAGGTAGAGCCGGCCGACGCCGGCCGCGACGAACAGGATGCCGAGCAGCAGGCGGGCGGAGACGACGCTGCCGTGTCCGGAGATCGCCTGGGTCACCAGGGCGATGCCGATCACGGTCATCAGCGCCGACAGGACGACCGTGCTCGCGTTGTGAAAGCCCCGCCCGCGCATCTACCGATTGAGCTTACGCCGCATGCCGGAGAGGCTTGGCCGCTACCAGCCCGGCATCGAGACCCGCGTCAGGTGATCAGCGGGATGATCAGAATCGCCACGATGTTGGCGACCTTGATCATCGGGTTGATCGCTGGGCCGGCGGTGTCCTTGAAGGGGTCGCCGACGGTGTCGCCGGTGACCGAGGCGGCGTGCGCATCGGAGCCCTTGCCGCCGAACGCGCCGTCCTCGATCAGCTTCTTCGCGTTGTCCCAGGCGCCGCCGCCGGCGGTCATCAGCACGGCGAAGAAGTAGCCCACCACGATCACCCCGATCAGCAGCCCGCCGAGGGCCTGCTCGTCGATCAGCCCAACGATCAGCGTCAGCAGGATCGGCAGCAGCGAGGGCAGGATCATCTCCCGTTGAGCCGTGCGGGTGACGATGTCCACGCAGGTGGCGTAGTCGGGCTCTTCCGTTTCCTCCATGATCCCGGGGTGCTCGCGGAACTGGCGGCGCACCTCCTCGACCACGGCGCCGCCGGCGCGCCCGACGGCCTCGATCGACAGCGAGGCGAACAGGCACACCATCATCCCCCCGAGCAGCAGCCCGATCAGCACCGGCGGTTCGTTGATCCCGAAGGAGATCAGATGGCCGGCCTTGAGCTCGAGTTCTTTCTCGAAGCCGGAGAAAAGCACGATCGCGGCCAATACCGCGGAGCCGATCGCGTACCCCTTGGTGACCGCCTTGGTGGTGTTGCCGACGGCGTCCAGCCGGTCGGTCACCTTGCGGACGTCCTCGGGCAGGTCGGCCATCTCGGCGATCCCGCCGGCGTTGTCGGTGATCGGTCCGAACGCGTCCAGCGCGACGATCAGGCCGGTCAGCGACAGCAGGCCGACGGCCGCCACGCCGATGCCGTAGATGCCGGTGACGCCGCCGCCGGCGAGCTTCCACGAGCCGAGGATCCCGAGCACGATCACCAGTGCCGGCAGCGCCGTGGCCTGCAGCCCGGAGGCGAAGCCCTGGATGATGTTGGTCGCGTGGCCCGTGATCGACGCTTTCGCGGTCTTCTTGACGGGCGAGAAGCGGGTCGAGGTATAGTATTCCGTCAGTCCGAACAGCAGCGCGGTCACCGCGATCCCGATCAGCGAGCACAGGTACAGGTGGCCCCAGCTCGGCGTTTTGACGGCGTTGCCGACAATGCGAAAGCTGATGTTGCGCATCAGCCAGTAGGTAATCGGGGCGAAGGCCGCCGCGGCGAGCACGCCGGACACGATCAGGCCCTGCAGCAGCGCCCGCTCGACGTTGCCCGAGCGCGTGCGCACGGCGAACGTGCCGATGATCGAGGCGATGATCGCCACCCCGCCGAGCACGAGCGGGTACAGCACCACCTGGGTTGACTCGCGGAAGGTGAGCACGCCGAGCAGCATCACCGCGATCGCGGTGACGGCGTAGGTCTCGAACAGATCGGCCGCCATGCCGGCGCAGTCGCCGACGTTGTCGCCGACGTTGTCCGCGATCGTGGCGGGGTTGCGGGGGTCGTCCTCGGGGATGCCCGCCTCGACCTTGCCGACGAGGTCCGCGCCGACGTCGGCGGCCTTTGTGAAGATCCCGCCGCCGAGCCTCGCGAACACGGAGATCAGCGAGCCTCCGAAGCCGAGGCCGATGAGGGCGTTGACGGCCGTCTTCGGGCTGTCGTTGAAGAACGAGGTGAGGATGCCGTAGTAGCCCGACACGCCGATCAGAGCCAGGCCGACGACGAGCAGGCCCGTGATGGCGCCGCCGCGGAAGGCGGCGGTCAGCGCCGGGGTGACGCCCCCGCGAGCGGCCTCAGCCACCCGCGCATTGGAGCGCACGGACACGTTCATGCCGATGTAGCCCGTGGACCCGGACAGGATCCCACCGATCGCAAAGCCGCAGGCGACCGCGATGTTCTGGATGAAGATCAGGGCGATGAACAGGATCACGCCCGCGACCGCGATCGTCGAGTACTGGCGGTTGAGATAGGCCTGGGCGCCCTGCTGGACGGCCCCCGAGATCGACTGCATGCGCTCGTTGCCGGGCGAGAGCGCGAGCAGGGTGCGCGTGGTCACCACGCCGTAGACGACGGCGCACGCGGCGCAAACGAGGGCGACGACGACCCCGTGGTTCGTCAGAAAGCTGCTCAACGGTCAATCCTCCGCGGTCTGATTGGCGTGCCGCGCGAGGATCGCGCGCACATTTCTCGCTCGGACGGACGCCGCCATAGGGCCGGCCCGGCGTAAACGCGCGCGCAGTCTATCGTGCCGGCCGGCGATGCGGCTAGAGGCGGCACACCCAGGGCAGCCTGTGCCGCAACCGGCCGGCAAACCAGCGGCCCGACCCTCCTAGTCGCTTTGCCGGCAGCGCTCCAGGCTCAGCGTCCGGGCACCCACAGCCGCCCGCTGGACTCGGCCGGGCCCTTGCGCTGCTCGTTGGCATCCGTTCCCGCCTGCTCGCCGGCCGCGCCAGGCGCGGCGCCGGCGCCCGCGGCCGGCTCGTCGGGGCGCTCGCCGGCGCCGGGCGACTCCTGGTCCTGGGCGACCGCGCCTGCCTCGCGCGCGTATGCCATCTGCAACCTCGCGAGCGCGTCGCGGAGCGGGCCGAGCTCGGCCGGCATGCTGCGCTCGAGCACCGGCATCAGCCCGCGCACCCCCTCAATCGCGTCGCGTACCTGGTCGAGGTCGCGCTCGGGCCCGGCGCCCTCGCCCGGGCCGGCCGCCAGACCCAGCCGGTAGCCGCCGATGTTCAGCAGCGAGACCGCCGCCTGCAGCACCATCTCCGCGCTGGTGATCCGGCTCAGCTCCGCCTCGTAGGCCTCGCGCAGCTCCTGTTCGGTCGGTTGCTCGGTTCCGCTCGCGGGCTGTCCTGCCGGCTCGCCGTTCACACCGTCACCTCCTGCGAATACGTGTCCCTGGTCTCCGCGACCGCCGCTGCGAAAACCTCCTCGCGGCTGGCGCCGGCTTCGATCATACGGCGCTGGCGCTGGGCGCCGTTGCGCTCGGGAAACGCGAGCTCGACCCCCGTCTCGGCGCGCACGGGCGCGGTCCAGGCCGCGAGACGCTCGATCGCCTCGCGCGCCGGATACTCCCGCTGAGCGCGCAGGTCCAGCAGCCTGCCGTCGAGCCCGTAGCGGATCGCGCGCCACATGTTCTCCTCGATCAGGCGCGGTGCCAGGTCCTCGTGCGGCACGCCTTCGTCGAGGTCGCGCGTGGCCTGCGCGATGCAGGCGAACATCAGCGTCGCCAGCGCTTCGGACTCCTGCGCGGTGCTCTGCGCGTCGCAGATACGGACCTCGACGGTGCCGAAGCTGAAGTGCGGTCTGACCGACCACCACACCTGCGTGAACTCGACGATCGAGCGCGTGCGCAGCAGCAGCTCGATGTACTCCCGGTACGCGCGCCAGCCACCGAACGGATCTGGAATGCCGCAGCGGGGGAAGCTCTTGGTGAAGCTCTGCGTGCGCGTGGAATGCAGGCCGCTGTCGCGCCCGTCGAGGTAGGGGGAGTTCGCGGAGATCGCGAGCAGCAGGGGCAGCACCTCGCGCAGGCGGTCGCACACGCGCACCGCCCGGTCGATGTCGCGCACGCCCACGTGCACGTGCAGGCTGAAGGTGTTGTTGCGCCAGGCCACATATTTCAGGCCCTCCTCGACGCGGCGGTAGTGCTCGGTCTGGATGATCGCCTGGTGGCGATAGTCGGCCCACGGGTGCGTCCCGGTCGCGCCGAGCGCCACACCCTGGGCGCCGGCGAGCGCGAACAGCCGGCGGCGTCGCTCGCGTTGTCGCGCCATGGCGTCGTGCAGGTCCGAGCCGGCGCCGGACACGATCTCGATCTCGGCGGAGATCAGCTCGCCGGTGATCGCGCCGTGCAGCAGCTCGTCGCTCGCCGCGGCCGCGTCGTAGAGCTGCTCGAAGCGCGGCAGCAGTTCGAGTGTGTCGGGATCGAGAATCGAGAACTCCTCCTCGATGCCGACCGTCAGATCTTCGGCCTGCGCGAACGTCTCGGCTGCTCTGTCCAGATCGAGGCTGTCCATGGATCAAGGTCCCGTGGAGAGGGCCACGGCCCTGTCAGGTCAGGTAGAAGTACAGCGCGTAGAGGAGGTCGACGGCGGGACTCGAGGTGTGGACCGTGACCTCTGGCGGCACCGCCAGCAGCGACTCCGAGTAGTTGAAGATGATCTTCACGCCTGCCTCGACCAGCTCGTCGGCGAGCTCCTGTGCCGCATCGGTCGGCACCGCCAGGACACCCACGACGATGTCCTCGTCCTCCACCACGCGGCGCAGCTCGTCGATGTGGCGCACCGTCTGACTGCCGACCGTCACGCCCACCTTGGCCGGGTTGACGTCGAAGATCGCCACCACGCGAAAGCCGTGATCGGCGAAGATGTCCGACGACGCGATCGCCTTGCCGAGGTGCCCAGCGCCGAGCAGCGCGATGTTGTGCTGGCCGGCCGTGCGCAGGATCTTGCGGATCTGCGACACGAGCGCCTCGACGTTGTAGCCGACGCCGCGCTTGCCGAACTTGCCGAACCCGGACAGATCGCGGCGGATCTGGGTCGAGTTGACGTGGGTGTAGTCGGACAGTTCCTGCGAGGAGATCGTCTCCTTGCCCATCTTCTTTGCCTGGGTGAGCACCTGCAGGTAGCGCGACAGTCGCGCCGCCACGCCGAGCGACAGGCGCTCGGCCGCGATGCCACCGTTGGGCGCGGCGGGCGCCGGGCTGGTCGTCGGCTCGCGATAGCTCATCGCCGTGACTCTAGACGTTCGCGCGCGATCTGCTCAGCTGCGGCGCCCCGCCGGCCGGGCGCCCGAGGGGCTTTGGGACCCACGTCAGATCTGACCGGCGCCCTCACGGCGCACCTGACGAGCGCCCTTACGGAGCACGTTCGCCGGTGGCGTACGCGTCGAGGCCGAGGTAGGCGGGATACCGAAGCGCCGGACCGAAACGCGCGGCGCTCGCGATCATCGCGGCATTGTCGGTGCACAGCACGCGCGCGGGCACGTGCACACTGGCGCCGAGCTCGCGCAGGCGCCGGCGCAGCTCGCCGTTGGCCGCGACGCCACCGCCGACCGCCAGTCGGTCGAGCCCGGTCTCCTCCAGAGCCTGCTCGGCGCGCCCGATCAGGCTGTCGAGGATCGCGGCCTGGTAGGAGGCAGCCAGATCGGCCGCCTGCGCTTTCAGCTCGGCCGCGGACTGCTCGCGCACCCGGTACAGCAGCGCCGTCTTGAGCCCGGCGAAGGAGAAGTCGAGGCTGCGCTCGAAGGCCTGGCGCGCGGCGCCCTTGCCGCCCCGCGCGCGCTCGGCCGCCGAGCCCGGGAAGGCAAACGCGCTCGGGTCGCCGTGCGCGGCGAGCCGTTCCAGCGCGGGTCCGCCGGGAAAGCCCAGACCCAGCATCCGCGCGCCCTTGTCGAACGCCTCTCCGGCGGCGTCGTCGAGCGTGTAGCCGAGCACGCGAAAGCCGGTGTGCTCGGTGACGTGGGCAAGCAGGGTGTGCCCGCCGCTGGCAATCAGGCACACGAACGGCGGCTCGAACGGCTGTTGCTCATCAGCCGCGGCGTCCCCACCGGGAGCGGCGAGGAAGTTGGCCGCGACGTGACCCTGCAGATGGTCGACGGCCGCGAACGGGAGCTCGCGCGCGGCGGCCAGCGCCTTGGCGGTCGACAGGCCGACGAGCAGCGCCCCGATCAGGCCCGGGCCCTGTGTTGCCGCGACGAGGTCGACCTGCTCGAAGCTCACACCGGCTTCGTCCAGGGCCTGGGCAACGACGACGTTGACGAGCTCGAGATGGTGGCGCGAGGCGACCTCCGGCACGACTCCGCCGAAGCGATCGTGCTGATGCTGGGAGGAGATCACGTTGGCGGCGAGCACGCCGTCGGGCTCGCGCACCACGGCCGCACAGGTGTCGTCGCAGCTCGTCTCGAGCGCCAGGATCGTGCGCTCGCTCACGGCGAGCCGGCGTTGGGCACGTCCTCGAGCGACCCCGCCAGCGTCGCCGGCGTGCGCCACATCACCAGTGCATCCTCGCCGTTGTCCTGGTAGTAGCGACGGCGCGTGCCCACCGCGCGAAAGCCCTCCCGTTCGTACAGGCGGATCGCCAGCAGGTTCGAGCGGCGCACCTCGAGCGTGTAGCGGGCGCTCTCGTTGTCCACGCGCTCGTACAGCTCGGCGAGCATCGCGCTGGCGACGCCGCGGCCCTGGTAGTCGTGGTCAACCGCGATGTTCATCACGTGCCAAACGGTCTCGTAGCGCGAGCAGATCAGGTAGCCGATCAGCCTGCGCGCGCGCCCCCGGCCGGCCATCGCGGCCAGGCACACGCCCGACTGCTTGGAGAGCTCCAGCACGAACATCGCCAGCGACCACGGCGTGGGAAACACCCGCCGCTCGATCGCGATCACGTGTGGCAGGTCCGGGTAGGTGAGCCGCCGGATCTCGAGGTCGCGCACCCACTGCGGCCCCGGCTCGATCGCGGAGGGCGAGCTCACGCCGCTGCTCCCGCGGTGGCTGCAGCGCGCTCGAGCGCAAGCTCGGCGTCCGGCCTGCGGCAGTAGTCGGGCAGCACGGCCTCGAGCGGTTGGGGCCGCGCGCTCAGCGCCAGCTCGCAGATCGCCTCGCCGCTGACGCTGTGAAGCGACGAGTGATCCGCGGGCACCTCCACCGCGAGACCCTCCAGCTCGGCGCGGAAGCGCACGGCGCCGTCGCCCACAGCGGTCCAGCGCTCGAGCTCCGCGATTCGTTGCGCCGCCTCGAGCAGCTCGCCGAGAGACTCGGGTGCAAGCGCGCGCGGCGCGATCAGCTCGACGCGCGCTCCGCCGCCCCCGGAAGCAGCGTATGCGGCCGCGAACGCCTCGCCACGACGAGCATCCAGCACGCTCAGCACGCCGGCTTCGCCCGCCCCGCCGGCGGCGCGGCCCGCGGCCCCGTGGCGCGCAGGAGCCGCGTCCGTCGCCGAGGGAGGGCTCGCGCGGACCGCCAGCGCGAGGGCATGCAAGCTGGAGACGGCGACCAGCTCCAGCGACCGCGACTGCGCGAGCCCGCGCGCCGTCGCGAGGCCGACGCGCAGACCGGTGAACGTGCCCGGCCCGACGCCGACCGCGATCCTGTCGAGCCGATCGAATCGCAGCCCCGCGCGCGCGAGCAGGCCGTCCACGAGCCCGAGCAGGCGCGTCGCGTGGCCGGGACGTTCGCCGGGGCCGGGGTCGTCGCGAGCCTGCAGCGCGCTGCCGTCCGCGAGCCGCAGGGCGACGGCGGTGGCGGGCGTTGCCGTGTCGAAGCCGAGCACGATCATGCGAGCCTGCGCACCTCGATGCGGCGCCGGTCGGCGCCGCGATGGGCGAGCGTCACGTGCACGCGCGCGCGCGCCAGCTCGGGCGCGGCGGCGTCGGGCCACTCCACGAACGCGATCCGCGCCGGCCCCAGATAGTCCTCGAGCAGCTCCGGATCCTCTCGCTCGAGCTCGGCGAGCCGGTACAGGTCCAGATGGGACACGGTCACGTCGCGGGCGCGGTAGCGATGGCCGATGCCGAAGGTCGGGCTGGTCACGGGATCGCACACGCCCAGCGCGCGCGCGGCGCCGCGCACCAGCGTCGTCTTGCCGGAGCCGAGCTCGCCGCTCACCAGCACCACGTCGCCGTCGCTCAGCTCAGCCGCCAGCTCGGCGCCGAGAGCCTCGGTCTCATGCGGGTCTGCGGTCTCGACGATGCGCACTGCCACGCTGAGACTCTAGAGCGAAAGCGCCCGCCCGCCGGCTGACGGAAACCTGGCCGCACGCTTAAATCAACCGACCCGCGGGAGAGGAGACGCGGGCCGGTTGTCACTGCTAGGGAGGATGGATGGAGACAGGTGTGGTATCGGCGCTGCAGGCCGATGCCTTGAGACCTCTGGGCGGCTGTTTCGACGTTGCCGGCGTTTTTCCTGTAGCGACGGGGATTTTTGCCCATTTGCGGGTGTTTGGCGCCCTGGACGGATGGTGGACGCGTCCGCCGGTCAGGTGTTAGAACAGGCCGAGCTGGTCCACCGCGGCCGCGGCGGGCGCATCACGGGCGGCATGCGTTCCCTCCGGGGCGGCGACCTGCTCACGCATCGCGGCGGCCTGTTCGAGCAGGTCGGCCGTGTCCGGCTCCGGCGGCTCTGACCAATCGCCCTCGCCCAGCCCGGCCGGCTGCTCCGGAGCTCCCAGCGCGAGCAGCTCGGGCAGGCGTGCGAAATCCTCGCGCAGGGTCTCGAGCATGCGCGGCGTGTACAGCGCGGCGGCCGGGTGGAAGATCGGATACAGGCGCACCGCGCGACGCCCGAGCGCCGTCACCTCGGGGCGCCCGTGCACGCGCGTGATCCCGGCCGGGTCCTTGCGCAGCAGCTTGGTCGCGAAGTTGCCGAGCGTGCAGATCACGTGCGGCTGGATCAGCTCGACCTGCCGGTAGAGGTACTCCTTGCAGTTCTCGATCTCGACCGGCTGGGGGTCGCGATTGGCGGGAGGCCTGCACTTCAGGGTGTTCGCAATGAACACGTCGCTGCGCGCCATGCCGATCTCGCCGAGCAGCTTCTCCAGCAGCTTCCCGGCCTGCCCGACGAACGGGAGGCCCTGCTCGTCCTCGCTGGCGCCCGGCGCCTCGCCCACGAACATCAGCTCGGCGTCGGCGTTGCCGGCGCCGAACACCACCGTCTTGCGCGTCGCCGCCAGCTCGGCGCAGCGCGTGCAGGCCTGCGTCTGCGCGTAGAGCGCCTTGAGCGTGTCGCGTCGCTCGGCGGCCGAGGGCTCGCTCTGCCCGGTCACCGGCCGGATGGTAGTCCGCCTCCCTGCGCAATGATCTGGGAATGTCGCGCGCTCCGGAAATTGCCGTGACGGCGCCGTGTGCCGGCCTCGTCGTCGCCGTCGTGCCCGAGCCCGACGCACCGGTCGACGCAGGCGCGGCGGTGGTGGTGCTCGAGGCGATGAAGATGGAGCACGAGGTGCTGGCGCCGAGCGCGGGCGTCGTGCGCCGGGTCGAGGTCGAGGTGGGCGAGTCGGTGGCCGAGGGCCAGCTGCTGCTGGTGATGGCCGGCGAGGCGTCGGGGGTGGCGAGCGCGGACGCGATCCTCGAGCCGGACTCGGCGGGACCGCGCGTCAACCTGCAGGCGGTGCTCGAGCGTCACGCGCTCGGCCTGGACGCGGCCCGCCCCGACGCCGTTCGGAAGCGGCGCGAGCGCGGCCGGCGCACGGCGCGCGAGAATCTCGCCGAGCTGCTCGACGAGGGCACGTTCGTGGAGTACGGCCCGCTCCTGTTCGCCGCCCAGGAGCGCAGACGCCCGCGCGAGGAGCTGATCGCGCGTACGCCCGCCGACGGCCTGGTCGCTGGCATCGGCGATGTCAACGGCCGGCCGTGCGTGGCGATGTCCTACGACTACACGGTCCTGGCGGGGACGCAGGGGATGCGCAACCACGCCAAGAAGGACCGGCTGTTCGAGCTCGCCGAGCGCCGCCGCCTGCCGGTCGTGCTGTTCGCCGAGGGCGGCGGCGGGCGCCCCGGCGACGTCGACATCCCGATCGTCGCGGCGCTCGACTGTCGTGCGTTTCAGCTGTTCGCGGGCCTCAGCGGCCTGGTGCCGCTGGTGGGGATCGCCTCCGGCTACTGCTTCGCCGGCAATGCCGCGCTGCTCGGCTGCTGCGACGTCGTGATCGCCAGCGAGGACGCGAGCATCGGCATGGGCGGGCCGGCGATGATCGAGGGTGGCGGCCTCGGTGTCTACGCGCCCGAGGAGGTCGGCCCGATCGACGTGCAGGACGCGGGCGGCGTCGTCGATCTACGCGCCCGTGACGACGCCGAGACCGTCGCGCTGGCCCGCCGCTACCTCTCCTACTTCGGCCCGCCCCGCACTCCGGGCCCGGTGCCCGATCAGAGCCTCTTGCGCGGGCTGGTGCCCGAACGGCGCAAGCGCACGTACGACGTGCGCACGGTCCTCGACGGACTGTTCGACGCGGGGTCCGTGCTCGAGCTGCGCCGCGGGTTCGGCGCGGGGATGGTGACCGCGCTCGCGCGCCTCGATGGCCGGCCCCTCGGCGTGGTCGCCAACAACCCCATGCACCTCGGCGGCGCGATCGACGCCGACGCCGCCGACAAGGCCGCGCGCTTCATGGCGCTGTGCGATGCGTTCGCGCTGCCGCTGCTGTTCCTGTGCGACACGCCCGGCTTCATGGTGGGTCCCGAAGCGGAGCGCACCGCGACGGTGCGCCATGTTGCGCGCATGTTCCTGGCCGGGGCCAACCTGAGCGTGCCGTGCGGGACGATCGTGCTGCGCAAGGGCTACGGGCTGGGGGCGCAGGCGATGGCGGGCGGGGGCTTCAAGGCCGGGCAGTTCACGATCGGCTGGCCGACCTCGGAGTTCGGCGCGATGGGCCTGGAGGGCGCGGTGCGCCTGGGCATGCGGCGCGAGCTCGAGGCGATCACCGACGAGCAGGAGCGCGAGCGGGTATTCCAGGCCACCGTGGCGGCCGCCTACGAGCGCGGCCAAGGGATCAGCATGGCCTCCTACGGCGAGATCGACGACGTGATCGACCCGTCCGACTCGCGCCGCTGGATTGCGACGCTGTTCGGCCAAGACAGACACGCCCCCGATCCGCACCCGGGCAAGCGCCGTCCGTACGTGGACGCCTGGTGAGGCTCGTTCGAAGGTCCGTTCGACGCGCTCTGTGAGATTGCGCACACACCCCGCCGGCGGATCGGTCCACGATCGCCATCTGTATCATTGAGCACAGGTCGATCGCGGGCCATGACCGCATGCGGTTGGACCCGAGACCAGATCTGAGTTCGCAGCACCGTTTCATCGTCTGACGCCGGTATCCGCGGGAACTGGACCGAAGCCAATGAATCAAGCTCTGACAACGCGCCTGCTTGGCCACGGCGGCCAGGAACGCCCGGCAGCGAGCAACGCAGGGGCGACGAGCGGCGACGCGCGGAGCAGCGAGATGGTCACGCTGCGCAGCGTCGCGGAGCTGCGGGCGGCGCTCGCGCCGCCAAGACGCGCGGGGCTGACGATCGGCCTGGTCCCGACGATGGGCGCGCTGCACGACGGGCACCTCTCGCTGATCCGGCGCGCGTGCGCGCACTGCGATGTCGTCGTGGTATCGCTGTTCGTGAACCCGGCCCAGTTCGACGAGCGCGGCGACCTCGAGCACTACCCGCGCAGCGAGCAGGCCGACGCCGCGCAGGCGGCAGCCGCGGGTGCCGATGCGCTGTTTGCGCCTACGATGACCGAGGTCTACCCGCCGGGCTTCGCGACCTCCGTCGAAGTGCTCGGCCTGACCGATCGCCTCGAGGGCACGGCGCGTGGCGCGGCGCACTTTCGCGGCGTCACGACGGTCGTCGCGAAGCTGCTCGGCATGGTGGCGCCGGATGTCATGTATCTCGGCCAGAAGGACGCCCAGCAGGCGCTCGTGATCCGCCGGCTGGTGAGCGACCTGAACATCGACACGAAGGTCGAAGTGTGTCCGACGGTGCGCGAGCGAGACGGGCTGGCCCTGTCCAGTCGCAACGCCCGGCTCGACCCACGCGCGCGCGTGCGCGCGCGTGCGCTCAGCGCCGCGTTGCGTGCCACCGCGCGGGTCGCCGCCGGCGGCGAGCGTGATCCGACGCGGCTGTGCGCGACGGCGCAGGCGGTGCTCGAGCAGGCCGGGGTGCGCAGCGAGTACGTGGAGCTGGTGGACCCCGAGACGTTGCAGACGCTGAGCGAGCTGGACCGGCCTGGACTGCTGGCGATCGCCGCGCGGGTGGGCGGCGTGCGCCTGATCGACAACGCCACGCTGCAGCCGTCCGGCGTCCTCGCAGGACTCCGACCGGCGAGCGCCGCCGTCGCCACGGGAGGACGGTGAGCGCACGTGCAGCGCGTGATGCTCAAGTCGAAGATCCATCGCGCCACGATCACGGGCAGCGACCTGCACTACGTCGGCTCGATCACGATCGACCCCGACCTGCTGGAGGCGGCGGACATCCTCGAGCACGAGCAGGTGCACGTGCTCGACATCGACAACGGGGCGCGCTTCGAGACCTACACGATCGCGGGCGAGCGGGGCTCGGGGACGATGCGGATCAACGGCGCGGCCGCGCGCCTGGTCCATACCGGCGACACCATCATCGTGATCTCCTACGCGCACTACGACGCGCAGGAGCTGGCCCGCTACGAGCCGCGCGTGGTGCACGTGCGGGCGGGCACCAACCACATCATCACCGTCGATGACGAGGTGGCGACCCTGCTCTCGTGAGAGCGGGCGTCAACCGGATCAGAGAGGAGCAGTCAATGTCAAGCCAACCCATGATGCAGGCACCGCCCGATCCCGGGCGCCTGCCGATGACGCTGCCGCTGCTGGCGGAGAAGAAGCGGCTCGGCGATCCGATCGTGATGGTCACCGCCTACGACTACCCGAGCGCGCGCGCGGCCGAGGCCGCCGGAGTCGATCTCGTGCTGGTGGGCGACTCGGCCGCCACGACGATGCTCGGCTACACCGAGACGACGCCGGTCGAGCTCGAGGACATGCTGGTGCTCGCGCGCGCGGTGCGCCGCGGCCTGCGCACGCCCCTGTTGATCGGCGACCTGCCGTTCGGCTCCTACGAGGTCTCCGACGAGCAGGCGATCGTCACGGCGCTGCGAATGGTCAAGCAGGCCGGCTGCGAGGCGGTCAAGCTCGAGGGTGGCGGCGAGGCGTCGGTGAGCCGCGCGCGCGCGATCGTGAACGCCGGGATCCCGGTCATGGGTCACGTCGGCCTGACGCCCCAGACCTCGACCGCGCTGGGCGGCTGGAAGGCGCAGGGACGCACCGCGCGCGCCGCGCAGCGGATCGCCGGCGAGGCGCTCGCGCTGCAGGACGCGGGCTGCTTCGCGCTCGTGTTCGAGGCGATCCCGAGCGCGGTCAGCGAGGAGCTGATGGGACGCGTGGAGATCCCCGTGATCGGCATCGGCGCCGGGCCGTCCACGGACGGGCAGGTGCTCGTCTTCCACGATCTGCTCGGGATCCGCGACGGGCTCGGCCCGCGCTTCGTCAAGCGCTACGCGAACCTGCAGCAGGAGATGAACGCGGGCGTGGCGGCCTACGCCGAAGACGTGCGCGCCCGCCGCTATCCCGGCCCGGAGCACGCCTACTCGATCGACCCGGCCGAGCTGGCGGAGCTGCGCTCGTTGCTCAGCCCCTGACCGCCCTCCAGGCGGCAGGCTCGATCCTGCGCACGACGCGCGCGGGCGCGCCGGCGACGAGCGTGAACGGCTCGATGTCGTGGGTGACGACGCTGTTGGCCCCGACGACGCAGCGCTCACCGATCGTGACCCCGCTGGTGACGACCACGTTCGCGCCGAGCCAGCAGTTGTCGCCGATGCGGGTCGGCCCCTTGCTGGTGAAGCCCTGCCAGGTGATCGCCAGCTCGGGGTCCTCATAGCGGTGGCTCGCGTCGGACACGAAGCAGCCGTTGGCGAGCATGCAGTGCGAGCCGATCTCGACGAGCCGCTCCGCGGCGACCATCACGCCGAGGTTCAAAAACGTGCCGGCGCCTATGCGCACGCGCGCGCGGCCCGGAGCCGTGATCCAGACGCCGGGCTCGAACAGCGTGCCGGCGCCGATCTCGAGGCGGCCGTCGCGCAGGGCCTCCAGCACGTTGCCGTGCACGGGCCAGCGCACGAACGCCTCCCGTCGCATGAGCTCCCAGTGGATGCGCGCCCGGTTCCAGGGCAGCGAGTTGCGCTCGTACCAGCGCCACTTCTGCGCCCACAGGCGCATGTGACGCGCCGAGCCACTCACGCGGCGACCCGCGGGCGGCGTCTGCGCGGCGCGCCGCCTGAACGGGTGGCGCCGGCGCGCGCCGCCGGCGGGCTGAGCAGCTCTGCGAGATAGCGGCCCGTGTGCGATTCCGGCTCGAGCGCGACCTCCTCGGGCGTGCCCGCGGCGACCACCAGGCCTCCCTCCTCGCCCCCCTCGGGACCCATGTCGATGATGCGGTCGGCGCACTTGATCACGTCGAGGTTGTGCTCGATCACGACCACGCTGTTGCCGGCGCCGACCAGCCGCCCGAGCACGTCGAGCAGCCGCTCCACGTCGGCGAAGTGCAGTCCGGTGGTGGGCTCGTCGAGGATGTAGAGCGTGCGTCCCGTGGCGATCTTCGAGAGCTCGGTCGCGAGCTTCACGCGCTGGGCCTCGCCGCCGGAGAGCGTCGTGGCGGGCTGGCCGAGACGCACGTAGCCGAGCCCGACCGCGTCGAGCGTCTCCAGGCGGCGGCGGATCTTCGGGATGTGCTCGAAGAACTGCAGCGCCTCCTGCACGGGCATGTCGAGCACGTCGGCGATGCTGCGGCCCTTGAAGCGGACTTCGAGCGTCTCGCGGTTGTAGCGCTTGCCGTGGCACTGCTCGCAGGGCACGTACACATCGGGCAGGAAGTGCATCTCGATCTTGATCTGGCCATCGCCGCGGCAGACCTCACAGCGCCCGCCCTTGACGTTGAAGCTGAAGCGCCCGGGCTTGTAGCCGCGCGCGCGCGCCTCCTGCGTCTTTGAGAAGAGGTCGCGGATCACGTCGAACAGGCCGGTGTAGGTGGCCGGGTTGGAGCGCGGCGTGCGCCCGATCGGCGACTGGTTGACGGCGATGATCTTGTCGAGCTGCTCGAGCCCTCCAATCGCGCGGTGGGCGCCGGCGCGCTGACGGGTGCGGTGCAGGCGACCCGAGACCGCCCGGTACAGGACCTCGTTGACGAGCGTGGACTTGCCCGAGCCCGACACTCCCGTCACGCAGGTGAACACGCCGAGCGGAACGTGCACGTCGATGTCGCGCAGGTTGTGCTGGCTGGCGCCGAGGATCTCGATATAGCCGCTGGGCGTGCGCCGGCGCGCAGGCGTCGGGATCGTGCGCTCACCGGAGAGGAACTGGCCGGTGAGCGACTGCTTGACGCGTTCGACCTGCGCGGCGGTGCCCTGCGCGACGATGTGGCCGCCGTGCTCGCCGGCGCCCGGGCCGAGGTCGAGCAGGTGGTCGGCGGCGCGCATCGTCTGCTCGTCGTGCTCGACCACGATCACGCTGTTGCCGAGGTCGCGCAAACGCTCGAGCGTGGCGATCAGCTTCGAGTTGTCGCGCTGGTGCAGCCCGATCGAGGGCTCGTCGAGGATGTACAGGACGCCGACCAGCGAGGAGCCGATCTGCGTGGCCAGGCGGATGCGCTGGGCCTCGCCGCCGGACAGCGTCGCGGCGGCGCGGTCCATCGACAGGTAGCCGATGCCCACGTTCTCCAGGAAGCGCAGCCGCTCGGCGATCTCGCGCAGGATCAGGCGCGCGACGTGACGGTCGGTCTCGGACAGCTCGACCTGCTCGAGCCACTCGATCGCGCGATGGGCGGAGAGCGCGCAGAAGTCCTCGATGCGGGTGCCACCGACCAGCACCGCGCGTGACTCGGCGCGCAGGCGCGCGCCGCCGCACACCGGGCAGGGACGCAGCGACATGTACTGCTCGATCTTCTCGCGCGTGGTCTCGGAGTCGGTCTCCTTGTAGCGGCGCTCGAGGTTCGTGACGATCCCGTTGAAGCGCGTCGCGTACGAGCGCCGGCGCCCGAAGCGGTTGCGGTAGGAGACCTGCAGGCGCTCGCCCGTCCCGTACAGGAAGAGCGCGCGCTCGTCCTCGGGGAGCTCCTGCCAGGGCATGTCGAGGTTGACCCCGTAGCGCTGTGAGATCGCCTCGGCGACCTGCTCGTAGTAGTTGGAGACGCTGCCTGCCCACGGCGCGATCGCGCCTTCGGAGATCGACAGCGACGGGTCGGGGACGAGCAGCTCGGGATCGATCTCCATCTGCGCGCCCAGCCCGGTGCAGCGCTCGCACGCTCCGTGGGGGGAGTTGAACGAGAAGATCCGCGGCTCGAGCTCGACCAGCGAGGGTCCGTGCTCGGGACAGGCGAAGCGCTCGGAGAAGGTGAACACCGTTCCCGGCTCGGGAATCTCGCCCGGCACGATCTGCGCTGAGCTCGATCGCGCCCCCTTGGCGCCGGTGGCCCGAGCGCTGGATCGCTCGGGAGCGCTCCCTGCCCCACCGACGATCTCGATCTCGACCAGCCCGTCGGCGAGGCGGACCGCGGTCTCGATCGAGTCGGCCAGGCGCTTGCGCACGTCGTGGCGCATCACCAGCCGGTTGACCACGACCGAGATGTCGTGCTTGTAGCGCTTGTCGAGCACGATCGACTCCTCGAGCATGCGCAGGCGGCCGTCGATCTTCACACGCTGAAAGCCGTCGGCCCGCAGGTCCTCGAGCAGCTTGCCGTACTCGCCCTTGCGGCCGCGCACGAGCGGGGCCATCACCATGAACCGTGCGCCCTCGCCGAGCTCCATCGTCTGATCGATGATCTGCTCGGCCGACTGGCCCACGATCGGCCGGCCGCAGATCGGACAGTGGGGCTTGCCCACGCGCGCCCACAGCAGCCGCAGGTAGTCATAGATCTCGGTGACCGTGCCGACGGTCGAGCGGGGGTTGCGCGAGGTGGTCTTCTGGTCGATCGAGATCGCCGGCGAGAGCCCCTCGATCGAGTTGACGTCGGGCTTGTCCATCTGCCCCAGGAACTGGCGCGCATATGCCGACAGCGACTCGACATAGCGGCGCTGGCCCTCGGCGTAGATCGTGTCGAAGGCGAGGCTCGACTTGCCCGAGCCCGACAGGCCCGTGATCACCACCAGCGCGTCGCGCGGCAGGGTCAGCGAGATGTCTTTGAGGTTGTGCTCGCGGGCGCCGGAGACGACGATCTGATCGCTTGCTGGCATCGGCCGCCCATTGTATGACGGCGAACAGGTGTTCGATGGCGCGCGGAGCGTGGCACGCGCAAATTGCGTGCTTCGATGGGCTGGGTCCGCCGGTTCGGCCACAATGACCCCATGACCGTCATCGATGAACGCGCCCGGGTTCCCGCGCTCGACGACGCCGCGCTTGCACGACTCGCACGCGCGCTGGGCCGCGACGGCGTCGTGGCGGCAATGCTGATCGGCTCTCAGGCGCGCGGCACGGCCGGTCCACTGTCGGACATCGACGTCGCCTTCTGGCACGAGCCGTCGCTCGAGTCCGCCGAGCGCGTGCAGCTGCGCCTGGAGCTCGCCCGCGACGCCGCGCGCGCGCTCGCCACCGACGAGATCGACATCATTCCGCTCAACCACGCTTCGCCGCTCGTCCGCCAGCGCGCGATCCGCGACGGGCGCCCTCTGCTCGAGCGCGACCGCAAGGCCCGCGTCCGTCTCGAGGCCAGGGCGATCATCGAGTATCTCGACACCATCCCCCTGCGCGCCGAGTTCGCGCGCGGGCAGCGCAACCGCCTCCGAGAGGGGCGCTTTGGTCGACGCTGACAGCGTCACCGACCGTCTCCAGCGACTCGATGAGCTGCTGCGCGAGCTCGACGCCATCCGCGCCTGCGGTTACCAGACCCAGCCGTCTGTCGTCGGACAAGAGGCGCACCTTGCTCCGTAAAGGCGATCAGCCACCAGCTCCTCACGACACCACCGTGAGCTCCTTCGGCAGCCCGCTCAGCACCTGATGCCCGCCGTCGGCGCCCTCCGCCCCGCCGACGACGACGAGGTCCTCGATGCGCACGCCGCAGTCGCCGGGCAGGTACACGCCGGGCTCGATCGTGACGATGTTGCCGGCCAGCAGCGGCTCATCGCCGGCCGTGCGCGACAGGCGCGGGCCCTCGTGGATCTCCATGCCGACGCCGTGGCCGAGCCCGTGGCCGAAGCGCTCGCCCTCGCCGGCGCGCTCGATCACGGTCCGTGCGACGGCGTCGAGCTCGCGTCCGCTCGGCCCGGGCCGCACGGCGGCGAGCGCCTGCGCCTGGGCGTCGCGGACCAGCTCGTAGATCGCGCGGGCGTGCTCGGAGACGTGCTCGCCGGTGGCGTACGTGCGGGTGCAGTCCGAGCAGTAGCCGTCGTGCAGCGCGCCCCAGTCGATCGTCACGAGCACGTCCGCCGGGATCGCCTGCTCGCGCGGCTCGGCGTGTGGCAGCGCCGC
Source organism: uncultured Solirubrobacterales bacterium (assembly GCA_963713895.1). Lineage (GTDB taxonomy): Bacteria > Actinomycetota > Thermoleophilia > Solirubrobacterales > Solirubrobacteraceae > Palsa-744. The sequence goes on from OY970210.1 coordinate 2,154,856, forward strand.
GTGGGCGCCGGCCGCCACGATCGAGGGGAAGCTGGGCCCCTCGGCGCCGAGGCGGCGCATCTGCAGCTCGAGCTCGGTGGCGACCTCGCGCTCGCTGCGCCCGGCGAGGCCCTGCGCGAGCACGCGCGTGAGCGCCTCGTCGGCGAGCTCGGCGGCGGCGCGGATGCGCGCGATCTCCCCGGCGTCCTTGACGGCGCGCAGGCGCTCGACCATGCCACCGCACGGGACCAGCTGCCACGAGGCGCCGAGCTGCTCGCGCAGGCGCGCATGCTCGGCGACGGTGAGCGTGGCGTCGTCGAAGCCCAGGCGCGCTCCCCCCGGCGCGGCCTCGCGCAGCCCGCGCGCGGCGGCGTCGAGCAGCTCGCCGGAGACGATCTCGCGCTCGAACAGGTCGCCGAGCTGTTCGGCCGACTGGGTCGCGTAGCGAAAGTCGGTGAGGAAGCGGTGGCGCGCGGCGCCCCCGTCGCCGAGCTCGTGCGCATCGCCGCGCTCGCGTTCGCCGGGGCCGCCGGCACGCCCTGCGACCGTCGCGCCGTCCGCGGCGACCAGCACGAGCGCGTTGCTGCCGGTGAAGCCGCTGAGGTAGCGGATGTTGACGGGCGTGTTCACGAGCAGCGCGCCGACCTCGCGCTCCTCGAGCGCGCGGGCCAGGCGCGCGACTCGCGCCACGTGCGCGCGCTGCGCGCCGGCGCCGCTCACGAGCCCGCCTCGTCCATGGCCACCTGCAGGCGCTCGAGCCCGAAGCGGTAGCCCTCGGGGCCCTGGCCGGCGAACGTCGCGACGCAGAGGTCGCCGATCACCGACACCCGCCGCCACGGCTCGCGGGCCTGGACGTCGGACAGATGGACCTCGATCGCGGGCAGGCCGGTCAGCTCGAGCGCGTCGTGGAGCGCGTAGGCGTAGTGCGTCCAGGCGCCCGGGTTGAGGATCAGGCCGTGCGCGCGCCCGCGCAGCAGGTGCAGGCGCTCGACGTAGGCGGACTCCGAATTGGATTGGAAGAAGCTCACATCGATGCCGAGCTCCTGGGCCCAGCCGGCGATCTGGCGCTCGAGCTCGGCGAGCGTCAGCGTGCCGTAGTGCGCCGGATCGCGCGCGCCGAGCAGGTTCAGGTTGACGCCGTGCAGCACCTCGACGCGCGGCGCGCTCACGGGACGGCCAGCTCGGTGACGGCGGCGCGCAGGTCGGGCGCCGCCACCTCGCAGCCGACGCGCACGTCACCCGGCGCGCCGACGAGCACGAACGGGACGGCGCCGGCGCCGAGGCGCTTCTTGTCGCGCGCGGTGGCGGCGATGATCTCCTCGAGATCGGCGTCGCGGTCCAGCGCAACCGGCAGCTCGCGCGCGAGCAGCAGCTCGCGGACCTGTGCGCGCAGCTGCCCGGCGCCCGAGAGCCGCAGCGCGGCCAGCAGGCCGAGGCCCACGGCCTCGCCGTGGCGGTAGCGCCCGTAGCCGGTCGCGGCCTCGATCGCGTGGCCGACGGTGTGCCCCAGGTTCAGCGCCTGGCGGGCGCCGGCGTCGCGCTCGTCGGCGGCGACCACGGCGAGCTTGGTGCGGACGCAGTCGAGGATCGTCTGCTCGTCCACGCGAACGCCCGCGCCGGCGCCGACGCGCTCCCACAGCGGGCCGCCGGCGAGCAGCGCCGTCTTGAGCACCTCGACCCAGCCGGCGGCGAGCTCGGGCGTGGGCAGCGTGGCGAGCGTGTCGGGATCGACGAGCACGCCGGCCGGCTGGTGGTAGGCGCCGACGTAGTTCTTGGCGCCGGGGATGTCCACGCCGGTCTTGCCGCCGTAGGCGGAGTCGACCTGCGCGACCAGGCTCGTGGGCACGTGGACGACCGGTACGCCGCGCTGGTAGGTGGCGGCGCAGAAGCCGGCGAGGTCCCCGACGACGCCGCCGCCGAGCGCCACCAGATGGTCGGCGCGGGTTAGCTCGTGAGCCGCGAGCTCACGCCAGACGCGCTCGGCGCTGGCAAGCGTCTTGTGCGGCTCGCCGGGCTCGATTTCGACCGTGCCGGCGATCGCTCCGAGCGCATCGAGCGAGCCGCGGTAGAGCGTGGCGACGATGCGATCGGTGACGCAGAACGGGCGCGAGCGCCCGGGGTCCAGCGGCCAGGCGTCGCGCAGCGTCCCGCGCTCGCGGTGGGCCTGAGCGACGAGGCCGCGGCCGACGAGCACGGGATATTCGCCCGAGGCGGCGCTGGCCCACACCAGGCGCGTCCCGGGCGGCGCGGCGTCGAGCGCCCGCAGCGCCGGCAGCACGCGCTGGGACAGCTGCGCGGCGCCGCCGTCGTGCTCGGAGATCGGCAGGAAGGCGTCGGCGAGCTCCTCGTAGAGCGCGCGGCGTTCGGCGGCGAGCGTGAGAAAGGCGGCGCGGTCGGGCGCGAGCGGCCGGTCGCGGGCGCCGCGCAGACGGGACCAGGCGAGCGCCGGGTCGACGTCGAGCAGGACCGTCAGGTGCGGGACCAGGGCCGCGCGCACGCGCGCGGACAGGACGCTGCCGCCGCCGAGCGCGATCACGCACGGCCACGGCGAGGCCCCTGCGCCGGCCTCGGCATCGGATCCTCCTGCGGCGGCCTCGGCGTCGGATCCTGCGACCGGCGTACGCGCGCGCGCGTCGCGCGCGCGCGCGGCATCGGCGAGCAGGGCACACACCACCGACTCCTCGGCGGCGCGGAAGGAGGCCTCGCCGTGGAGCTCGAACTCGCGCGCGATCGAATGGCCGAAGCGCTGCTCGAGCACCGCGTCGCTGTCGAGCGCCTGTACGCCCAGCGCGCGCGCCAGCGCGCGCGCGACGGTGGTCTTGCCGGCGCCCATCAGGCCGATCAGCACGAGCGCCCGGCCGGCGACGGCGGGCGCGACCTCGGAGGGCGCGATGCGGGCGGGGCTGTCCGGCGCTACCCGCGCCATCCGATGCGCTGCTCGTAGGCGCCGAGGGCGGCGAGCACGTCGTCGATGTGGTCGCCGCCGAGCTTCGTTCGGTAGGCGTCGGCGAGCACGAGCGCGACCATCGCCTCGCCGACGACGGCGCCGGCCGGCACGGTGCAGGAGTCGGTGCGCTCGCGCAGCGCCTCGGCGGGCTCGTGCGTGGCGATGTCAACCGAGCGCAGCGGCTTGGTGAGCGTCGGCAGCGGCTTCATCGCCCCGCGCACGATCAGCGGCTGGCCGTTGGTCATGCCGCCCTCGAGGCCGCCGGCGCGGTTGGTCTCGCGGTAGTAGCCGCGCCCCGGGTCGAAGAAGATCTCGTCGTGGGCCTGTGAGCCGGGCAGGCCGGCGACCTGGAAGCCGTCGCCGATCGAGACTCCCTTGAGCGACTGGATCGAGCAGATCGCCATCGCCAGGCGTCCGTCGAGCCGCTGCTCCCACGACACGTGCGAGCCGAGGCCGGGGACGAGCCCGAACGCGTGCACCTCGAACACGCCGCCGAGCGACTCGTTGGCCTTGCGCAGCCGGTCGATCTCGGCGACCATCGCGCGGCCGGCGTCGGGATCGAGGCAGCGCACTGGCGAGGCGTCGACCTCGGCGAAGTCCTCGAGGCCGAGCGGTTGCGCGGGCGGCGAGGCGTGCACCGAGGCGATCTGGACGACGTGCGAGCGCACCTGCACCCCGAGCGCGGCCAGGAAGGCCTTGCACAGCGCGCCGCCCGCGACGCGCGCGGCGGTCTCGCGCGCCGAGGCGCGCTCGAGGATGTTGCGAACGTCGGTCTGCTTGTACTTCTGCACGCCGACGAGGTCGGCGTGGCCGGGGCGCGGCAGGTGGACCTCCGCCACGGCCTCGGCGTCCTCGCCCGGCGGCCAGGGGCTCATGCGGTCTTCCCAGTTGGCGTAGTCGCGGTTGCGCACCTGCAGCGCGACGGGTCCTCCCAGCGTGACCCCGTGGCGCACGCCCGCGGTGACCTCGGCGGCGTCGCGCTCGATCTTCATGCGCCCGCCGCGGCCGTGGCCGAGCTGGCGCCGGGCGAGGTCGGCGTTCAGCACGTCCTGGTCGAGCGCGAGGCCCGCGGGCAGGCCCTCGACGATGCAGGTCAGGCCGGGTCCGTGCGACTCGCCGGCTGTGATCAGGCGCAGGGTCATGTCTGCAGCTAGCTTATTTGCCGGCGTCGAGCGCGGCGGTTTGCCAGCTGCGTCAGGAGTGCGACTTGGCGGCGGATGCCTTGTGGGCTCTCGCGGCCGACGCCTTGACCGGCGCGATCGAGACGACTTCGAGCTTGTAGACGACGGCGGCGCCGCCGCTCGGCGGGAGGTATTCCAGTTCCTCGGTCTGGCCGGGCTGCAGCACGATCGATTCGCACTGCGAGGTGCTCGGCTTGCAGGCGGCCGGGCCATGCAGGATGACTTCGGCCGCGAGCTTGAACGTGGCGCTCTTGCCGCCACCGGTGGCGCCCGAGTACACGACGATCGGGCTGCTGGACGACGGCACCTGGGTCGAGGGCTTCAGCCCGTTGTAGGGAGTCAGCTGGGTGTTCTGGCCCGGGGTCGTGGAGACCTGGCCGAACTGGACATCGACTTGATAGACCGGCGCCGGTGGCTTGGGCTTGGCCGGCTTGGAGGTCTTCGGAGCGGGCGTGCTGGAGCTGGAGGAGGACGAAGATGAAGAGGAGGACGAGGAGGGCGATTCCGGCGACGTCTTCGGCGAGGAGCCGCTGCTGCTACTGCCAGAGCTCGAGCTCGCCGAGTTGGAGTTGCTCGAGCCCGAGCTGCTCGAGGAGGCCGCCTTGGCCTTGGGCGCCGGCAGCGGTTTGAACGGGTTGTTGGCGTGGAGCCTCAGCTTCGGCGTTCCGCTGGTCGTCTCGGCGATGGCCTTGTCGGGGCTGGTCGTGGCCTGGGTCACGTCGATGCCGGCGGTGGCGGCGCCCGGTGGGACCGTGCTCGCCGTCGGTGCGCTCGGGGTTTCCGAGCTGCCGCCCAGGACGGCGTAGGCGAGCGCGCCTACGAGCGCGACGCCAAGAACGATCAGAAGCGGCAAGACGCGCTTGTTGAGCAGGTCGGTCTTGAGCGATGCGACGAAGGCGTTCATGGGGTCACCTGGGCCACGGCTGGAGGATTCGCCGAGCTCGAGCCCGAGCCGGAGACGGTCTGGGTGGCGCCGGCGGGGCCCGCCGGCGACGCGCCGCCCGTGAGGCCTTGGCCGGCCGGCAGCACGTACGCGGTCGCGGTGATCGTGCCGTTGAGCTGTTCTGAAGAGTGGCCGCCTTCCTTGCCGGAGCCGCCCGACGTGGTGTTGGGCTGGAGCTGCACGGCCTGGATCGTGAGGAGGCGGCCGCTGACCTCGAGCCCGCCGGAAGCCGTGTGGAGCGTGAAGTGGTTGAGCTGCTGGAACAGGTGATAGAGGTCGGTGAAGTCGCCCGTGAACACGAACGTGAACGGCATCTGGCTGAAGCCGGCGCTGGCGGCGCTGGCCGCCGTAGCCGAGCCGGCGCTTGAGGAAGCGCTCGCACTGGAGCTGGAGCTCCCGCCCGAGGAGCCGCTCGCGCCCGCTGTGATCGAGTTGAATTCGACGCTGCGGCGACCCGATGCTTGCGCCAGCTGATAGACGAGCGATGGAACTTCAGCGCTCGCGGGAACAGCTTTTCCCAGGCGGATGATCGACGCGTAGTCGGTGCTGTACGCGGCTTGCGCAGTCTGGGCGTTCGAGACCTGGCTCTGGGCCGTAGCCAGCTGGGCCTGCTCCGAGCTGACCTGCTTGACGAGTTCGGCGGCCTGCTCACGCTTGGGTGAGACGGCCAGGAACCAGCCAGCCACCAGCAAGCCGAGCGCGGCGACTGCCATAATAACCATGCGGTCGCGGCCCGTCATCGCACCGCTCCCGTTCCGGTCGAGGCCGCGGTCGCAGCAGCGCCCGCTGCAGAGCTCGGAGAGCTGGCTCCGCCTGCAGAGGCCAATGTCGCCGTTGACGCCGCCGAGCCAGAGCTTGGCACGCTCGGAAGCGCATCGAACACGATCTGCGCGCTAAAGGTGACATGCCCGACTTCGCAGCTCGTGCTGCCGCCGCCGCCACCGCTCGAGCCGGACTCGGCCGAGCTCTGCAGCTGGACTTCGTTGACTCCGTCCATCAGGCGCAGGCGTTCCAGCGTGAGCGCGACGGCAGCCTGGCTGGTCGCGCAGCCTGTGAGCACGAAGCTCGGCACACTGCCGGGCGGAGTCGCGGAGCTGACCGCCGAGCCTCCCCCGGAACCGGACGCCGAGCCGCTGGCGGCAGGACTCGCTTGGCTCGAGGAGGTGGTGGACGTCGAGGAGCCTTTCGTGACCCCAACGGTCCCGTCGAGCTGCTGGATCGACGCGCTCGCGGGTAGCACGCGGCCGAGTTCGTAGAAGGCACCCGCCCAGTCGAAGCGCGAGTCGACGAGCTGGGTGACGGCGTCGATGCGCTGTTCGCGCAGCGACACGAAGTTGGCGTACGGGGTGAGCTGCGAGGCCTGCGCCTGCGCCTGGGCGACGCGGGCTTCGAGCGAGGCGACCTGGGCGCGGCGGCTGGAGATCTGATGCGAGGCTTGTCCGTACAGGAACACCAGCAGTACGACCCCGGCGAGCAGGCCGAGCACGGCGTAGGCGCCGCCACCGGAGCGGCCGACTTTGATGCGGGGGCCGGCGTGCTGACCCCCGGGAATCAGGTTGACGGCTCTCATCGCGGGCCCTCCTGAACCGCCAGACCGGCGGCGATCGCCAGGCGCTGCGGCGAGATGCCGTCGCCGTCGTCGGCGACGCGGACCGTCTCGCGCGTGAGCGGAACGCCAAGCTCGCCTTCGAGCGCATCGGCGAAGCCGGGGATGTCGAGCGCTGCGCCGCTGAGAACGACGCCAGAGACCTCGCCGCCGTGCTCCTGGGAGCGGTGAAAGTCGAGCGAGTTGCGGATCTCGCCGGCGATTTCGCGGATGCCATTCTCGAGCACGCTACGCAGCTCCTCCTCGACCGAGTCCGGCGCAGTCAGGTTCGCGACGGCGATCAGCGCACGGGCGTCGTCGAGCGAGATGCCGTGGCGCTCCGCTAGCTGGCCGGCCATCGCCTCCAGACCTCCGCCGACGACGCGCGTGAAGCGGCACGCCGAGCCCTCGGCGATCGCCATATTCGTGAGACCGTCGATGTTCAGGTACAGCACGCGGCCTTCGTGCTCGGGGTCGGGCCGGTATAGCGAGCGGATCAATGCGAACGCAGACAGGTCGACGCCCTCAGCGCGCAGGCCGGCGCCCCGCACGGCGGCGAGCAGGTGTTCGACCATGTCGCGCTGGGCGGCGACGAGCGCGACGCGCTGACGCGGGCCGCCCGGCGTGTCGACTATGCCAAGAGCATGAAAGTCCAGGACCGCGTTCGAGAGCGGCATCGGCACCTCGTCTTGCGCCTGGAACCTGACCGCCGCGGCCAGCTCCTTGCCGTCGGTGACGGGCGGCAGCTCGAGCGTGCGCAGCACCGTGCGCTGGTTGGCGACGCCGACGCGTACGCGGCGCGGCAGGCCGCTGCGATCAAACAGCTCGCGCAGCGTGCCAGCGAGGATCGACTCGTCCAGCACCTCGCCGTCGCGCACGGTGTCGGCCGGCAGCGCCATCGTGGCCGCGCGCTCGGCGACGACGGCGCCGTTGACGTGCGCTTTCACGGCGGCGACGTGGCCGGGCTGGATATCTAGCCCGATCAGGCCCTTGCCAGAGCCGCCGCCGCGGCCGAGCTTCAGCCCGGGCAGCGACAGGCCGGACAGGCTCAGCTTGGGCGCGGACAGCGTCGGTAGCTTTGGCTTGGGGAGCGAGGGCATCGGTCGTGATCGGCGCGGAGTTCGTTGTGGCGCCGCGATAGGAGACCTATCGGCGCGTGAGCGGCCTCGCTTGAGCCTCCCCCGAAACGCATCTGGATGAGCACCCTCCCCTGCGACCCCCGAATCACCCCGCTCAAAGCCGCGACGAACACATATCCGAGCAAGCGAACCAGCCAATGTCTTGCAGCCCGCTACATCGCGCAGCTCTCGAGTCCTGCAACCCGCTCCGTCCGCGCAGCTCAACTACGCTCGGGACGCGCGCCCAATCCCGCTACCCGACACGGGCAGAGAGCGTCAGTGCAGGAAGTGGCTGCTGTAGAGATTCACGAGCGGCGTTCCGACGTAGACGGCGACGATCGCCCCGAGCGCCAGGAACGGGCCGAACGGGACCGCCGTCTTGCGGGCCGCGCGGGCGCCCGCGCGCGCTGCTACGAACACGCCGTAGAGGACGCCGGCGAGCAGCGAGATCAGGATCGCGGGAGCCACGGCCGCGCCGAGGAACAGGCCCATTACGCCCGCGAGCTTGACGTCGCCCATACCCATGCCGCCGGGGTAAGCCAGCGCTGCGAGCAGCAGAAACCCGCCGGCGGCGGCTCCGGCGATCAGTCGCGCGGGCTCACCGGCCGGGTCGAGCGCGGTCCCGAGTGCCAGCGCCGCGATCGCGCCGAGCAGCGTCACGCGGTTGGGGATGATGCGGTGCTCGAGGTCGATCAGCGCGGCCGGGATCACGATCAGGATCAGCCCGACGCTCAGCGCGATGCCGGCCGCCGTGTCGTGGACGAGCACCGCGCCGACGCAGAGCGCAGCGGTCAGCGCCTCGACCAGCGGGTAGCGCGGCGAGATCTGCTGCGCGCAGTCGCGGCAGTGGCCGCGCAGCAGCAGCCAGGAAAGGATCGGGATGTTGTCGTAGGGCTTGACCCGCGCCCCGCAGCCGGGGCAGTGCGAGGGCGGCAGGACCACCGATTCGTGGCGCGGCAGCCGGTAGGCGACGACGTTCAGGAACGAACCGAAGATCGCGCCGAAGACGCCCGCGAATGCTGCTGCCGCCATATAGCGATGATCGGCTTTGGAGAGGGAGGGCTTGAGCGCGCACGGCTTGATCGGCGACTAGCGATAACGGTGCTGCGCTTGCTCGGGCGACGCGAGAGGGAGGAGGTGTGTCGTATATGACCCGAAGTCGCGAGGCGTCGCGAGCACTCGCTCGCGCAACGTTTTCCCTCAGACGTCAGGAGGGGCGGCCCATGGGCCGCCCCTCTATCAGTCGTTCGATCTCGCCTCAAGCGTCAGGCTTGAAACGTGACGAGTTCGGACTACCAGGTACCGCTCGGGCAGCCTTTGCTCTTGTCTTCTTCTTTTCCTACACAGCTACGTTTCACTTCACCCGTGCCGTTTCTTTCGATCTTGAACGTGTCTTCGGTGTTGGGAGCTGTGGCCGTGACGGAGTATTCGCCTTCCGCATGGGTCGTTGCGCTAAGCCACGAGCCGCCGTTGGCTTCCGCTTTGGTAATCGGAATCGTTTTTTCGTACGCGTGGATTTCTGCTGGCGTCACTTTTTCGTAGCTGCCGTTGTTATCGGTCGCGATCGTCTCCGCAGCAGTCTGCGCAGAGCTAGCCAGCGACTTGGCCTGCGCATCATAGGCCTTGCTCTTCTGGCTCAACAGCGACGGGATCGCGATCGCGGCCAAAATGCCGATGATCAGGATCACAACCAACAGTTCGATAAGCGTGAAACCAGCCTCATCCTGCGAGCGCTGGCGCAGTCGATAAAACATTGATCCTCCTAGGATCCGTATTTTGGCGCCAGACATCGGTGCTCGCCTCACAATGGCGATGCTTCCCCCAACACGAGAGTCGCCGGCTTTGCCACGAAACCGCCGTTAGGCGCTTTCTGCCACGACACTTCCGTACTGGCTTTCTTATACAGGGATTATCGACCCTTTAGACAGGAGCTTGAGCGGGATATCGATCTCTGGACACACGCCGATCCTGGGTAAAGAAGCGCTCGAGCATAGAGAGGGGCGGCCTATGGGCCGCCCCTCTCTCAGTCGTTCGATCTCGCCTCAAGCGTCAGGCTTGAAACGTGATGAGTTCGGACTACCAGGTACCGCTCGGGCAGCCTTTGCTCTTGTCTTCTTCTTTTCCTACACAGCTACGTTTCACTTCACCCGTGCCGTTTCTTTCGATCTTGAACGTGTCTTCGGTGTTGGGAGCTGTGGCCGTGACGGAGTATTCGCCTTCCGCATGGGTCGTTGCGCTAAGCCACGAGCCGCCGTTGGCTTCCGCTTTGGTAATCGGAATCGTTTTTTCGTACGCGTGGATTTCTTCTGGCGTCACTTTTTCGTAGCTGCCGTTGTTGTCGGTCGCGATCGTCTCCGCAGCAGTCTGCGCAGAGCTAGCCAGCGACTTGGCCTGCGCATCATAGGCCTTGCTCTTCTGGCTCAACAGCGACGGGATCGCGATCGCAGCCAAAATGCCGATGATCAGGATCACAACCAACAGTTCGATAAGCGTGAAACCAGCCTCATCCTGCGAGCGCTGGCGCAGTCGATAAAACATTGATCCTCCTAGGATCCGTAATTTGGGCGCCAGACATCGGTGCTCGCCTCACAATGACGATGCTTCCCCCAACACGAGAGTCGCCGGCTTTGCCACGAACGCCCAACGGACGCTGCTGCCACGACACTTCAGTTCTGGCTGATGTCAGCCGTTGCATCGGCCGTTGCACGCACCGTCTTAATAAGCCGCGGGAAAGTGCGGACACATTGTCGTCCTCATAGGACGGCTCGGCCGACGGAGCGCCAGCGGGTGAGCGGCTGAGCAGACGCGCAGCCGGGCCGTGTCAGGCAGCGGTACCAGGGGTCGCGTTGACCGCCCAGCGTGGTTGAGCTGCGCGATACAGCGGGCTGCAAGACATTGGTTTGTTCGCTTGCCGGGATATGTGTTGGTGGCGGACTTGGACGGGCTGTACAGGGGGCGCAGCCCGATGCGAGTCACGCCGCGCGCAGCGGGCCCGTGTCAGGCGGCCGCGCCGGGAGGCTCGTCGCCGGCCGCTGCGTCGCCGGCTCCCTGCTCGCGCCAATGAGCCTGCGCGTCCACGCCGGCCACACGCACCCCGCCGCCTTGGCACCACGGGCACTCGAGCGTGCGCTGGGTGCCGCCCAGGTTGGAGATCACGCGACCGCTGCCGCGGCAGGGCATACACTCCCGCCGCCCATGCGCGCTGTCCCCGCGTTCGTCAGTGTTTCCGTTCTCGCTCGGCACGAGCCGATGAGACTAGCGTCATTGCGCGCATGCAACCGCTGACACCGGACGTTCAGGCGCTTGCGCAGGCCGCCCGACGGGGAGGGCGGATCGCGATGGACACGGAGTTCGTCGGCGAGGGCCGCTACCGGACCCTGCTGTGCCTGATCCAGCTCGCGGTCGGCGAGGATGATGAGAATCCCGCCCACCCCGAGCGGATCGAGCTGCTCGATCCGCTGCAGGAGGAGCTCGATGCCGCGCCGCTCGTGCACGTGCTCGCGGACCCCGATGTGGTCGTGGTCGTGCATGCCGGTCGGCAGGACATCGCGCTCGTCAAGCGCTACCTCGGCGTGGCGGTGCGCAACGTGTTCGACACGCAGGTGGCGGCGGGGTTCGTGGGGATGCCGGCGCAGGCCTCGTACGACACGCTGCTGGCGCAGGTGCTCGGGATCAGGGTGGCCAAGAGCGCCAGCTTCACACGCTGGGACGCGCGCCCGCTGTCGGCCGAGCAGCTGGCGTACGCGCGCGAGGACGTGGCGCATCTGCTCGAGCTGGCGAGCGAGCTCGAAGCGCGGCTGGCCCGGATCGGCCGGCTGGAGTGGGCGCGCGAGGAGTGCGAGCCGCTGCAGGACGCCGACGACGAGCGCGACCTCGAGCGCGTGTTTGCGCGCCTGCCGCGCGCACGCAGCTTGAGCGAGTCCTCGCAGATGGTCGCACGCGAGCTGGTGCGCTGGCGCGAGGAGCTGGCGCAGCGCCAGGATCGGCCCGTGCAGAGCGTGCTCTCGGACGCGGCGCTGGTCGAGATCGCCAAGCGCAAGCCGACCTCGGCCGGCAGGCTCGAGCAGATCAGGGGCGTCAACCCGGGCAGCCTGCGCGGGCGCGGGCAGGAGCTGCTCGACGCCGTGCGACGCGGCCGCGAGCGCCCCCCGCTGACGGTCGCGCTGCCGGAGCGCCCGCCCGCGCCCGATCCCGACGACGCCCCGCTGATCGCCCTGGCCGAGGCGCTGGTGCGCGCGCGCGCGCGCGAGGCCGAGCTCGCGTACGAGCTGCTGGCAAGCAAAGCGGACCTGCAGGCGGTCGTCGCGGCGACCCGTCACGGCGCGCAGGCGGACGTGCGCACGCTGCGCGGCTGGCGGCGCGAGCTCGTCGGCAACGAGCTGCTCGACCTGCTCGCCGGCAGGATCTCGCTGTCGGCGAGCGACGGGAGGCTGCGCGTGCTGCCGTGAGCTCGGCGCGCAGTGGCCGGCTCCGAGCGCCGCCGGATTCGAGCCAAACCGCCTATTCCACGTGGTTGTAGACTTCCAGCAGCGGCAGGTACATCGAGATCACGATGAAGCCGACCATGCTGCCGATGACCATGATCATGATCGGCTCCATGATCGAGGTCAGCGCCTTGACCGACGCCGCCACCTGGTCTTCGTAGAAGTCGGCGACCTTGTCGAGCATCTGGTCGAGGGCGCCGGTCTCCTCACCGACACCGACCATGTGCGTGACCATGCTCGGGAAGATCGGCGCCTGGGCGAGCGGCGCCGCGATCGTGCCGCCGCGCTTGACCGAGGCGATCACGCCGTCCATCGCGTCTTCGACCACGACGTTTCCTCCTGTGCGACCTGTGATCTCCAGCGCCTGCAGCAGCGGCACGCCGGCGCTCACCAGCGAGGCCAGCGTGCGTGACCAGCGCGCGACCGCGACCTGCTGGACGATCGTGCCGATCTTCATCGGGATGCGCAGGCGGAAGCGGTCCCACTGCGGGCGCCCCCATTTCGAGGACTTCCACTTCACGAACGCGACGACGATGGCGACAGAGCCGAAGATCAGCGCCCACCAGTAGACGGTGACGGCCTTGGACATGTTGACGCAGATCTGCGTGGTCGGCGGCAGGTGGCCGCCGAATTCCTTGAAGATGTTCTCGAACACGGGGACCAGGAACGCGACCAGCGCGATCATCACGATCATCGCGAAGACGATCACCAGTACGGGGTAGACCAGCGCCGATTTGACCTGGCGGCGCAGCGAGGCGTCCTGCTCGAGCTGGGTGGCGACGCGCGTGAGGGTGCTCTCGAGCACGCCGCCGGTCTCGCCGGCCTCGGTCATCGCGACGAACAGCGGGCTGAAGACCTTCGGGTGGCGCGCCATCGCGTCGCTCAGCGGCAGGCCGGCCTCGACGTCCTTGCGGACCGCGATGATCGTTTCTTTCAGGAACTTGCTCTCGGTCTGTTCCTCGAGCACGTACAGCGCGCGCAGGATGCTCAGGCCCGAGGCGATCATCGTCGCGAGCTGGCGCGCGAACACGGCCAGCTCGGTTGGCTTGACGCTCTTGAGGAAGGACAGCTCGATCTCGCGCGAGCGGTACTTGTTGCCGATGTCCAGGACGATCAGCCCGCGCGCGCGCAGCTGCTCGGAGACCGCCTGCTTGGAGTCGGCCTCGATTTCGCCGCTGGCCTTGATCCCGGCGAGGTCCATCGCCTTGAAGACGTATGTGCTCATGCCAGCTCCCGAAGCCCGCCCGGTGTGCCGCCTACGCCGCCTGCCGCATACCCTGCGAGGGGCCGGCGCCGAGCATCAGGCGCTTGAGCTCGTCGGGCGTCGAGGAGCGCGCCTCGGCCAGCTTCTGGGTGATCTTGCCGGCGTGCACGAGCCCGGCCAGCGCGGCGTCCATCGTCTGCATGCCCTGTGCGGAGCCGGTCTGCAGGACCGAGTAGATCTGGTGGGTCTTGCCCTCGCGGATCAGGTTGCGCACCGCCGAGGTCGGCACGAGCACCTCGGTGGCGACGACGCGCCCGGAGCCGTCGGCGGTGGGCAGCAGCTGCTGGGTCATGATGCCCTGCAGGGCGACCGACAGCTGCACGCGCACCTGGCCCTGCTGGTGTGGCGGGAACACGTCGATGATGCGGTCGATCGTCTGCGCGGTGTCCTGGGTGTGCAGCGTGGCGAACACGAGGTGGCCGGTCTCCGCGGCGGTCAGCGCGGTCGAGATCGTCTCGAGGTCGCGCATCTCGCCGACCAGGATCACGTCGGGGTCCTGGCGCAGCGCGGCCTTGAGCGCGTCGGCGAAGCTCTGCGCGTCGGAGCCGAGCTCGCGCTGGTTGACGAGGCAGCGCTTGTGCGCGTGCAGGAACTCGATCGGGTCCTCGATCGTCATGATGTGCTCCTCGCGCGATTCGTTGATCGCGTCGATCATCGCGGCCAGCGAGGTGGACTTGCCCGAGCCGGTCGGGCCGGTGACGAGCACGAAGCCGCGCGGCTTGCGCGTGAAGTCGTGCGCGATGGCGGGCAGGCCGAGCTCCTCGATCGAGGACAGGCCGAACGGGATCAGGCGGAAGGCGGCGCCGATCGCGCCGCGCTGGTAGTAGGCGTTGACGCGGAAGCGGGCGTGGCCGGGGATCGAGTAGGCGAAGTCGAGCTGCCAGTCGGTCTCCAGCCGCTGGCGCTGGTCGCCGGTGAGGATCGAGTAGACGATCTCGCGGGTGTCGGTGGGCGACAGCTCGGGGTAGTCCTCGAGCGGCGTGAGGCGTCCGCGCACGCGCACGGTCGGGTGCGCGGAGGCGCTGAGGTGCAGGTCCGACGCGCGGCGGGATACGACGTCCATCAGCAGCTCGGCGAAATCGATGTCCATGCCTGGCCCATCGACAGATCGGGGCTCGGCCATTAGTCCACGCCGGGAGCGGCGGACGGAGCACCAGCCTGGCGATTTAGCGCGTTGAGCTGCGCGATACAGCGGGCTGCAAGACACCGGTTGGTTCGCTTGCCGAGATATGTGTCGGCGGCGCGCTCGGGCGGGCTGAAGAGGTGGCTTTCCTTTTTCTGCCTATACCACGGCGCATGCACATCGCCATCCTCACCCCGCCGTAAGCCGCCACGACAGATATCCGGGCAAGCCTCCACGCCAGGTGTCGTGCCACCACAGTTTCGCGCAGCTCAACCCGGCCGGGCGGCGAGCGATCGTTGCCGGACGCTCAGCTGCTGCCGATGACGCGCGCGATCTCCGTTATCGAGGTGCGGCCCTCGCGCACCTTCTCCAGGCCGTCGTCGCGCAGCCGGCGCATGCCCTGGTGCACGGCGAGGTCGCGGATCTCCTCGGAGGGGCGACGTTCGAGCGCGAGCTTCTGGATCTCGGGGCTGACGCTCATCACCTCGTACAGGCCGACGCGGCCGCGGTAGCCGCTGCCGCCGCAGCGCCGGCAGCCGTTGGGCTCGTAGGCCTCGAGGTCGACCACGGCCTTGTAGCCGCTTTCGCGCAGGACGGCGGCGGGGATGATCGTGCGCGCCTTGCAGTTGACGCAGAGCTTGCGGGCCAGGCGCTGGGCAACGACGCAGTCCAGGGCGGAGGCGACGAGGAACGGCTCGAGGCCCATCTCGGTCAGGCGCGTGATCGCCGAAGGGGCATCGTTGGTGTGCAGCGTCGAGAGCACCAGGTGCCCGGTGAGCGCCGACTCGACCGCGATCTGCGCGGTCTCGCGGTCGCGGATCTCGCCGATCATGATGATGTCGGGGTCGGCGCGGACCATCGAGCGCAGTCCGGCCGCGAACGTGAGGCCGACCTTGGCGGAGATCTGGACCTGGGTGAGGCCGGCGATTTCGTACTCGACCGGGTCCTCGACCGTGATGATGTTCTTCTCGGGCGTGTTGAGGCACTGCAGCGCGGCGTACAGGGTGGTCGACTTGCCGGAGCCGGTCGGCCCGGTGACGAGCACGGCGCCGTGGGTCTCGTGGAAGGCCCGCTCGAAGCGCTCGCGCTCGGGCTCGGCCATGCCGAGCTTGTCGAGCTCGACGATCACCGAGCTCTTGTCGAGCACGCGCAGCACGATCGCCTCGCCGTGGACGCTGGGGAGCGTGACGACGCGCAGGTTGACGTGGCGGCCGTCGATCGACAGCCCGACGCGGCCGTCCTGGGGCAGGCGGCGCTCGGCGATGTTCAGCTCGGCCATGATCTTCACGCGCGAGATCACGCCTGGGGCCATGCGGCGCGGGATCGTGGTGATGTCCTGCAGGACGCCGTCGACGCGGAAGCGCACGCGCACCTCGTGCCCGTCGGGGGCGAGATGGATGTCGGAGGCGCCGCGCTCGACGGCCTGCGCGACGATCTGGTTGACGAGCTTGACGACCGGCGCGTCGTCGGCGGTCTCGTGCAGCTCGACGACCTCGGCGCCGCTGTCCTGCTCCTGTTCGCGCAGCTCGCGGTCGGAGTCGGCGACGACGTCGTCGAAGCGGTTCAGGCGCCCGATCAGCGCGGTGATGTCGTCGGGCGGCGCGACCGCGACGCGGACCTCGTAGCCGGTCATGATCGCGATGTCGTCGACCGCGAGCACGTTGGACGGGTCGGCCATCGCGACCAGCAGCGTGTGGTTCTCGGCGAACGCGACGGGCACGGCCTGGTAGCGCTTGGCGGCGGCGGTGGAGACCAGGTTGGCGGCCGATGGGTCGACCTGGAACAGGCCCAGGTCGAGATGGTCGAGGCCATAGCGCTCGGCCAGCGCGCGCGCGAGGCCGTCGCGGGTGAGCGCGCCCGTGTCGAGCAGCACGCGATCGGGGGTGGTGCCGGTGTTGCGCGAGCTGGCGATCGCCTCGTCGACCTGGGCGCGCGAGCACAGGCTCATGTCGACGATCACGTCGGTGAGAAAGCGCGAGGAGGAGCCGCGCCGGCTCGGTCGGGTGATGCCCTTCCACTCGCCGCCGGCGCCGTCGGGCGCGGCCTGCTCGGGTGGCTCATCCGGCAGCTGCTGGGCGGGCGCGTGCTCGGCCGTGGGCGTGTCCAGGTCGAACGCCTCCTGGTCCGGCGCCTGCTCCACCTGCGGGACGTCGGCGGCCAGCATCTCCACCGTGGGATCGCCCGCGGCCTCGCCGTCGATCCCGAAGATCGCGTGCAGGTTGGGACCCGGATGCTGGGGCGCGACGTCACTCATCGTGCGCGCAGACTCCTATCCGGGGGGAGGCCGGGAGGGGGGCCTGCCCCCCTCCCGCCATAGAGGCGTGCAGGTTGGGACCCGCGCGCTCAGACGCGTCGTTCATCTCGCCCCCTCAACCCGCCGCGCGCCGCGAGAGCACTCGTACTTCCGCTAGCGCAGGACCGGGCGATCACCGTCGCGCAGCGCGCGACGCATGACCTCGCGCGGCGCTGCGACGCCGGTCCACAGCTCGAAGCTGAGGGCGCCCTGCGCGAGCAGGATCTCGAGGCCGTCGACGGTGCGCGCGCCGTGGGCGCGGGCACAGGCGAGCAGAGGGGTTTCAGCAGCGCTGTACACGAGATCGACGACATAGGGGTAGCTACCGACTTGATCGAACTTAAGTCCAAGGAGGTTGAGCGAGTCAAGCTCACTGGCCGAGAGTCGTAGGCGACCATCCCCGCGCTGCTCGCCCGCCGGCCCTCCCTGCTCGGCCTCCGACGCTCCTTGATCGCGCTCCGGCGCCGGAGCAAGGCCGACCGATGTGCAGTTGACGAGCAGCTCGGCGGGCTCGGGACGGGCGACCGCGCGTACGCCCAGATCGCGCGCCAGCTCCCGCGCGCGCGCGGGCGTGCGGTTCCAGACCGAGACCTCGCGGGCGCCGGCCTCGCGCAGCGCCCACGCTACTGCGCGCGCGGCGCCGCCGGCGCCGAGGACGAGCGCGCTGATGCCCTGTGGCGAGACGCCGAGCGCGTCGAGGAAGCCGGGCGCGTCGGTGTTGGCGGCCGCGATCGCGCCGTCGCCGGCGAAGGTGAGCGTGTTGGCGGCGCCGATCGCGCGCGCGGGCGCGCTCGCGCTGTCGGCGAGCGCGAGCGCCGCTTGCTTGTGCGGGATCGTGACGTTGGCGCCGGCAAAGCCGACGGCGCCGAGAGCGCGCGCGGTCTCGCTGAAGCGCTCGGGCGGGACGGGCAGCAGCTGGTAGCGCCAGTCGTCCATGCCCAGCGCGCGCAGCGCGGCGTTGTGCATCGCCGGCGAGCGGCTGCGGGCGACGGGCCAGCCGAGGACGCCGAGGCGGGCCATCACTTGCGCTTGCAGACCGGCGGATGGCCGCCGTTCTTCTGCACGGCAGCCTGGTAGGTCGCCACATGGGCTTCGAATTCGGCCATGGTGTTGGAGAAGGCCATCTCGCCGCAGCCGTCGGCGCCCGCGACGTAGTACAGGTACGGGACGTGCGCGGGCTGGGCGGCCGCTTCGATCGAGGCCAGGCCGGGGTTGGAGATCGGCGTCGGGGGCAGGCCGAGGTGCGTTCGCGTGTTGTAGGGCGAGTCGATGTGCAGGTCGGCTTCGGTCAGTTCGCCGGCATAGCTGGCGATCCCACGCTGCTGCTCGATGGCGTAGTAGATGGTCGCGTCGATCCCGAGCGGCATGCCGACGCGCAGGCGGTTGTAGATCACGGCGGCGATCTTCGGGCGATCGCCGGGAACGACGGCCTCGCGCTCGACCATCGACGCGACGATCAGCAGCTGGTATGGCGTCACATGCAGCGCATGCGCGCGCGCGCGCATGCGTGGGCCGAAGTTTTCGCGAAAGGCCTGCAGCTGTCGCCCTACGAATTCGCCTGCGGGCGAGCCCCTGTACACGTCGTAGGTGGCGGGGAACAGGAAGCCTTCGAGATCGGGGGTGCCGCGGGGCGCTCCGTAGCGGGCCGGGTCGAGCAGCGGCGAGCGCTCGGACGCCGCGAGGTAGCTGCCGGCCAGCCCGGCGGCGCGCGCGCGCGCGGCGACCTGCCGGCGGTTTTCGCCCTCCGGTATCAGCAGGCGCTCGACGACCCGCAGCGCGGCCGGCTTGGGGTGCGCAGCGGGTCGCGAGCTGAGCGCGAGCACCGCGGCCACGATGCCGCCGGCCACCAGGATCGCGAGGCCGAAGATGGCGGCGCGGCCGCCGCGAGTCCTGGCGCGGCGGGCGCGCCCCGCCGACGTCGGCGGCGCGAGCCCGTTCGCGGGCGGGACGGCGCGGCCGCGGGCGCGCTCGGCGCGGGCGCGCTCGCGCTCGGAGTCGGTGCGCAGCGTGGGCTGTCGTGACGGATCTGCGGCCATCGCGCGCTCGGCGTCAGCTGTGCGACCTGGCCAGCAGCCAGCTCTCGAGCAGGTGGGCGGCGGCGCGGGAGTCCTCGCCGGCGCGCGCGCCGTGTTCGCGGCGCGCGAGGGCGCTGGTGAAGCGCTCGTCGTGGAGCTCGACCGGCACGGTCTGGCCGAGGCGCCCGGCCAGGCGCTCGGCGAAGGCGCGCGTGTCGCGCGTCTGCTCGGAGTCGGTGCCGCGCAGCGACAGCGGCAGCCCGACGACGACGCGCTCGATCTCGCGATCCTCGACGAGCCGCTGGATCTCGGCGAGCCCGCGGCGGGTGCCGGCAGCGTGGATGGCGTCGATCGGGGTGACGAGCGTGCCGGACGGGTCGCTGAGCGCGCAGCCGCAGCGCGCGGATCCGTAGTCGAGCGCGAGCACGCGCATGCTCAGGCGAGCGCCGCCTCGATCGAGCCGCGCGCGGCGTCGAGCGCCTGCTCGAGCTTGCTCGGGTCGCGTCCGCCGGCCTGGGCGAGCGTGTCGCGTCCGCCGCCTCCGCCGCCGACGATCGCGGCCGCGGTCTTGACGAGCTTCCCGGCGTGCAGGCCGCGCGGCACCAGCTCGGGCGCGACGGCGACGAGCAGGTGGACGCGTCCGTCGACGGCGGTGCCGAGCACGATCGCGGCGCCGTCGAGCTGTCCGCGCAGCCGGTCGGCGAGCTCGAGCAGCGCCTTCGGGTCGGTCGCGGGGACGCTGGCGGTGAGCACCGGGACGCCGCCGATGTCGAGCGCCCGTTCGGCCAGCGCGGCAGCGTCGGCGGCGGGCGCGGCTCCAGCCGGCCCGGCGTCCGCCCTCGCCTGGGTGCGCAGCCGCTCGGGGAGCCGCTCGAGCGGCTCGCGCGTGGCCTGCGCGATCGCGCGCAGCAGCTCCGGGATGCGCTCCGCGGGGGCGCGCGCGGCCTGCTCGACGGCCTGCAGCTGGCGGGCGTGCGCGCGCAGCATGTCCGTCGCGACGGCGCCCGTGAGCGCCTCGATGCGGCGCACGTTGGCGGCCGAGGAGGTCTCGCGGACGATCACGAACGGGCCGATCTCGGCGGTGTTGCGCACGTGGGTGCCGCCGCAGAGCTCGCGCGAGTAGGAGCCGTCGCCGATCTGGACCATGCGCACGACCTCGCCGTACTTCTCGCCGAACAGGGCCATGGCGCCGAGGCGCTTGGCCTCGTCGAGCGTGGTCGAGATGGCGCGGACGGGCTCGCCGTCGGCGACCCGGGCGTTGACGGCGTCCTCGACGTCGCGCAGCTCCTCGGCGCTGAGGGCGCCGGCGTGGGTGAAGTCGAAGCGGAGCTTGTCGGGGCCGACGTACGAGCCGGCCTGGCGGACGTGCGGACCGAGGCGCTCGCGCAGCGCGGCGTGGAGCAGGTGGGTGGCGGTGTGGTTGCGCTCGGTGGCGCGACGGGCGGCGTGGTCGACGCGGGCGAGCACGGGCTCGCCCTCGCTGAAGGTGCCGCGCTCGACGAGCACTTCGGGGATCCAGTCCTGGCCGATCCGCACGACGTTCTCGACGCGGGCGCGGCAGTCGCCGGTTTCGCATTCGATCACGCCGGCGTCGGAGACCTGGCCGCCGCCGGCGGAGTAGAAGGGCGACTCGGCGAGCTTGACCAGCAGGCGGCCGTCGGACTGCGCCACGGCCGCGACGGTCGTGGGCTGGAGCTCGGTCTCATAGCCGGTGAAGCGCGTGGGCGGGGCGCCCGCGAGCGATCCCGCGAGCTCGATCCCGGCCTCGGCGCCGGCGCCGGCCTGGGCGGCGTGGGCGCGGCTGCGCGCACGCTGCTGGTCCATCAATCGCTCGAACTCGGGCGGATCGTCAACGCCGAGGCGCTGCTCGGCGAGCAGCTCGAGCGTGAGATCGAACGGGAAGCCGTAGGTGTCGTGCAGGCGGAAGGCGTCGGCGGCGGAGATGACGTCGCGGCCCTCGGCGCGGGCACGCGCGATCAGCTCGTCGAGCAGGCGGGTGCCCTGCTCGAGCGTGCGCCCGAAGCTGTCCTCTTCGGCCGCGAGCCACTGCTCGATGGCCTCGCCCTGGTCGTACAGCTCGGGGTAGGCGCCGGCCATCAGCTCGCGCACGGCGGCGGCGTAGCGAACGAGAAAGCCGGGGGCCATGTCCAGGCGGCGGGCCTGCACGATCGCGCGGCGGGTGAGCCGGCGCAGGACGTAGCCGCGGTCCTCGTTGGAGGGGACGACGCCGTCGGCGATCAGGAACGACATGCCGCGGGCGTGGTCGGCGAGGATGCGCAGCTCGCGGCGGATGTCGTCTTCGGCGGGACGGCCGGCGAGCTCGCGCCCGAGCTCGACGAGCGGCTGAAACTGGTCGGTCTCGAAGACCGAGTCCTTGCCCTGGAGGATCGCCGCGAGGCGGTTGAGGCCGAGGCCGGTGTCGATGTTGCGCGTGGGCAGCGGTGCGAGCTGGGAAACGCCATCCCCGCCCACCCTCTGGTCGTACTGCATGAAGACGAGGTTCCAGTACTCGAGGAAGCGCTCGTTCTCGCCGCCGGGCAGGTCCTCGAGCGTGCCGAAGTGAAGGCCGCGGTCGAGATAGAGCTCCGAGCAGGGGCCGCTGGGACCGACGGGGCCGGCTTCCCAGAAGTTCTCCGAGCGCGGGCATCGGATGATGCGCTCCTGCGGGACGCCGACGGCCTGCCACAGGTCGGCGGCCTCCTCGTCGGGGCCGAGGCCGAGGTCCTCCTCGCCGGCGAAGATCGTGACCCAGATGTCGTCGGGGTCGAAGCCGAACACCTCCAGCGAGAGCTCCCACGCGAGCTGGATGGCGCCCTCCTTGAAGTAGGCGCCGATCGAGAAGTTGCCGAGCATCTCGAAGAAGGTGAGATGGCGCTTGGTGAGGCCGACCTTGTCGATGTCGGGCGTGCGAAAGCACTTCTGGCAGCTGGTGAGGCGCGGCGCGGGCGGAGTCTCACGACCGAGGAAGTAGGGCTTGAGCGGCTGCATGCCGGCTGTCGTGAGCAGCACGGTGCGATCGTCCGGCGGGGGGACGAGCGAGGCGGAGGGCAGGCGCAGGTGCTCGCGCTGCTCGAAGAACTCGAGATAGCGCGCCCTGATCTCGTCGGTGGTCATCGGCAGCACGGTGCTCATCGCAAGATGATCTTAAGCCCATGCTGTAGCCCCAACCGGTCAGGAGTCGTCTGATGACGCGGCGATCGTGCCGTGTCCGACGACGAGCTCGCCCGCGTACAGGCAGGCGATCTGCCCCGGCGCGGTGCGCTCGGCGGGCTGCAGCAGCTCGACGCTGGTCGCCGCGTGAGCCCCGGCGGGCAGGCGCTCGGGCATCCGGCAGGCCAGGCGCCGGCCGCGGTAGCGCAGCTTGACGGCGTCCACTCGCGGGGCGGGGCGGCGCAGGACGAGATCGCGGATCGCGACGGTGCGGGTCAACAGGCCCGCGCGCGGGCCGACGGTGATGGCGTTGGCGGCGGGGTCGGTGGCGAGCACGTACAGGGGCCGGCCCGCGGCGATCCCGAGGCCGCGGCGCTGGCCGACGGTGACGGTGTGCAGCCCGTCGTGGCTGCCGAGGCGGGCACCGGCGGCGTCGAGCACCGGGCCGGGGCGGCGGCCGAGCTGGGCGTGACGTGCGAGGAAGTCGCGCTGCGTGGTGCCGGCGAGGAAGCACAGGTCCTGCGAGTCGTGGCGATGCGCGACGGCCAGGCCGGCACGCCGGGCGAGGGCACGAACCTCCGGCTTGGTGAGCGCGCCGAGCGGGAAGCGCAGGCGGGCGAGCGACTCGGCCGAAAGGGCCGCGAGCGCGTAGCTCTGGTCCTTGTCCATGTCGGCGGCGATGCGCAGCAGCGGGCCATCCCGGTCGCGCTCGCCGGGCAGCTCACCGATGTCCGGCCGGGGCTGGGCGCCTTCGCGACCGGGCGCGTGGTGCACGCGCGCGTAGTGGCCGGTCGCGAGCGTCTGGGCGCCGAGGCGGGTGGCGAGCTCGAGCATGGCGTCGAGGCGCACGAAGCCGTTGCAGCGCACGCACGGGTTGGGCGTGAGCCCGGCGGCGTGCTGGCCGAGCCACGGCTCGACGACGCCGGCGCGGAACTCGGCGCGCAGGTCGATCGACAGATGCGCCAGCCCGAGCTCGTGCGCGAGCGAGCGGGCGCTGCGGACGGCCTCGGCCGAGCAGCAGCTGAGGCTGGCGTCGTTGGCGGGATCGGCCCACAGCTCGAGCGTGACGCCGATCGCTTCCCGGCCGGCGTCGCGTACGAGCAGCGCCGCGACGGCCGAGTCCACGCCGCCGCTCATCGCCACGAGCGTGCGGGCGGGCGTGTTTGCGAGGCTGGCCTGCGCGCGTGCGGCGGCGCCGAGCGCGCGGTGCAGCGCGTCAGCGGCGAGCTCGGCGGCGTGGCGCTTGGGCGCGCTGAGGCCGCCGAGCTCGGCGGCGATCTGCTCGGGGCCGATGCGGGCGGCCTGCAATAGGGTGCTGTCGCGCAGCAGCGCGACGGCGGCGCTGCCGGCGGCGATCGCGGCGCCGCAGCCGGCGGCGTCGAAACCTGCGTCGGTCAGCCGCCCGTGTGGGTCGAGCACGAGCGAGACGCGGATCAGATCGCCGCAGGCGGCTCCGCCCGCGGCGCCGGTGTGCGCGCCCGCGGGCGTGTGCCCGCGCCCGTGTGGTCGCTGCAGATGCTCGGCGAGCCCGGTGGCTGGAGTCACCGGTCGAGTGTAAGGGCGGCGTGACGCCTCCCCACCCCCGAGCGCGATTTACGGCTGCTGCGCCCGCGTCAGGAGGTGCGCGCTTCGGCGACGGCCTGCTCGATCGCGAAGGCGTCGGTGAGACCGGTCAGCGTGGTGGCCTGTGCGCGCTTGTTGACGATCAGGATCGTCGGCGTCTGGTTGACCTGCACCGTGTTGGTGATCTTGCCGTATTCGGTGACCTGGTGCGGGAGCGCGTAGTGGACTGCCACGCTGCCGCCGAGGGCTCGGGCGGCGATCGGGACCTGCTGGCGCACGGCGATGTCTTCGGCGCCGCGCGGGCTCCAGAACAGGATCACGACGGTCTTGTTTTGGGCGAGCTGGCGTTCGACGGCGACCTGCATGGCCGGCGCTCCGCCGGCCGCGTGCCGGGTGCTCGCGGTGCGGGGCTTGGCCACGTGATCGGTTGTCGTGGTGCGAGTCTTGGTCAGGTGATCGGTTGTCGTGGTGCGAATCCTGGTCACGTGATCGGTGTGTATGGACGAGCTCGAGGCGTGCACGGTGCCGTGCGAGCCGTGGACGGTCACGGAGGTGTGCGAGTGCACAGTGCCGTGCGAGCCGTGGACGGTCACGGAGGTGTGCGAGTGCACGGCGCCATGGGACGGCGCGGAGGTATCGGCCTTCGACGCGCTGGCGCTGTCGTGGGACTTGGGGGGCTGGGTCGGGGCGCTCGCCGAGCTCGCGTTGCTGCTGGGCGAGCTATGCCCTCGCAGGGTGACGAACCAGACGATCGCGAACAGCCCGAAGACCACGAGCGCGAGCTGAACGGGACGGGACACGTGGGTCATCTGTCCCTACTTCGGCATATCCGGCCTCGGAGTTGAACGGTGCGAGTACGTCTGGACCCCGCACGCGAAACCGGCAGCCCAGCCACAGGTTGCGCCTGACGGCGCGACTACAGGCTGCGCCGGCCACGCAGCACGGCGTGTATCACGGCGTCCGTGGCCAGCGTCTCCTGCTGGCCCGCGGCCATGTCTTTCAGCACGGTGCCGTCGGCCCCGAGAATCGCCACGTAGCGCGCGCCGAGCGCGTTGGCATGGGAGAGCTGGTTCTTGAGCGAGCGGGGGCCGAGCTCCATCTGCGCGACCAAGCCGGCCGTGCGGGCATCCGTCAGGAGCGCGAACGCATGCGCGCGCGGGCGCGCGCGCGCATGGGCCGCGCCGTCGATGCTCTCGGCCTCCTCGCCGCGGGCGCCGTCGCCGTCGCGCGGGGATTCGTAGGCGATGAACAGGTCGAGCGGCGGCGGCGGCGTGGCGGTCGCCGATCCGGCCAGCAGCATGCGCTCGACGCCGGCGGCCCACCCCATCCCGGCGGTCGCGGGTCCGCCGAGCTGCTCGACGAGCCCGTCGTAGCGCCCGCCGCCGCCGACGCCGCTCTGGGCGCCGAGTCGCTCGGAGGTCAGCTCGAAGACGGTGCGGGTGTAGTAGTCGAGCCCGCGTACGAGCGTGGGGTCGATCTCATACGAGATGCGCGCGGCCTCGAGCAGCGCGCGGACCTCGGCGAAGTGCGCGGCGTCCTCGGGCGCCAGGAAGTCGCGCAGCAGCGGCGCGCCGGCGAGCGCCTCGCGCGTCCCGGGATGTTCGGAGTCGAAAGCGCGCAGCGGGTTGAGCTCGATGCGCGCGCGCACGTCCTCGGAGAGCATGTGCTCGTGGGCGCGCAGGTGGTGCTGCAGCTGCTCGCGGTAGGAGGCGCGCGCGGCGGGACTGCCGAGGCTCGACAGGCGCAGCCGCACGGGCGCGACGCCGAGCTCGTCGAGCAGGGCGCGCAGGAGCCCGATCGACTCGGCGTCGACGGCGGGGTCCTCGGAGCCGAGCGCCTCCGCGCCGACCTGCCAGAACTCCCGGTAGCGCCCGGCCTGGGCGCGCTCGTGCCGGAAGAAGCTCGACAGGTACCACAGCTTGACGGGCTGGCGGCGCTTGTGCATGCCGTGCTCGACATATGCGCGGCAGACGGGCGCGGTGCCCTCCGGGCGGAGCGTCAGCGAGCGACCGGCGCCGTCGTCGAACGTGTACATCTCCTTTTGGACGATGTCGGTGGAGGCGCCGACGCCGCGCGCGAACAGCTCGGTGGCCTCGAAGGCGGGCGTCTCGATGCGCTCATAGCCGGCGCCCTCGAGGATCGCGCGCGCCTTGGCCTCGATCGTGGCGCGGGCGGCCGCGTCGGGGCCGAGGACGTCGAACGTGCCGCGCGGCGCTTTGAGCTTGGCGGCGCTCAACGCCCGGCGGGGCTGCGCAGCGGCGGGGCGTGGGCCGGCTCGGGCTGGCGGGCCGCGCGCAGCTGCTCCAGGAAGGGGTTGGTGGCGAGCTCGCGCGCGAGCGTGGTGGCGCCCATGTGGCCGGGGTAGACGACCGTCTCGGGCGGGAACGCGCCCACGAGCTGGCCAAGCGAGCGCTCCAGCGTCGGCCGGTCGGCGCCGGGCAGGTCGGTGCGCCCGACCGAGCCCTGAAACAGCACGTCGCCGGAGAGCAGCGCGCGGGGAGCCGGCCCGTTCGCGCCGGCGGCCCGACCCGAGCCCTCGGCCCCCGACCCACCGACACCCGCTGCGCCCGTCCCTCCCCCGCCGGCCGCCGTCTCGGCGGGCGCGATCGCGTAGGTCAGGTGGCCGGGACTGTGGCCCGGGGTGAACAGCACGTCGATGTCGAGCCCCGCGACGCTCAGGTGCTCGCCGCCGGCGAGCGTGTGATCGGCCTCGTAGCTCTCGTAGGGGCCGAAGCCCTCGTAGGGCACGAAGCGCATGATGTCCGCCAGCACGGGGCGTTCGATCTCGGGGCAGTAGACGGGAGCCCCGCTCGCGCGGGCGAGCGGGGCGACGGCGCCGATGTGGTCGAAGTGGCAGTGCGTGATCAGGATCGCCCGCACGTCGACGCCGAGCTCGTCGATCGCGCGCCGCAGGCGGTCGGGCTCCTCGCCGGGATCGATCAGCAGCGCCTGTGCGGACCCGGCGGGTCGCACGATATAAGCGTTCTCCTGAACCGGACCGACGGTGAAGGAGCGGATGTCGAGCGCGGCGCTCATCGCGCGGCGGCGCTTTCGCGCTCCTTGGCTTTGGCGCGCATGCGCCGCTTGTACATCCACATGTCGGTGTAGTAGCTGATCGGCAGGTACAGCAGCAGCACGACCGGGAACAGCGCGATCGCCTCGTTGGACTTCTTGATCAGGAACAGGCTGACGAGCAGCATCAGCACGGCCGCGATCATCGCGCGGTAGAAGGCGCCGAGCCACGTTGGCGGCCGGTCCTGGCGCGGTATCTTCTTCGGGCGGGGTTTGCCGTCGGGCATCCTGCCGGCCTTCTCCTCGGCGGTCGGCTTGCGCCCGGTGCGCCCGCGCGACTCCACGAAGCCGGCCGCGTTGCCGCGATGCTTGGTCTGGCGCTTGCGCTTGGTCTGTGCCACTCGGTTACTAGCCTACCCCAGCGCACGCTCGAGCAGGTGGCGCTCCGGATCGAAGCTGCCGAGCGGCAGGTCGTCGGGAAACCCGGCGAGCGCCGCCTGCGGGGCGAGTCCGACGAGCTCCGCGCCGCGAACGGCGGCGTGCCGGCGCACGATCTCGACGATGCGCGCCAGCGGGAGCTCGACGGGACGCTCGACGTTCATCGCCACCTGCGCCACGTTCTCGGCCAGCGGCACGCCGATCGCGCGCAGTCCCGGCAGGCCCTCGGCGCCGCCTTCGCGGATCAGCGCCGCGACGCGCCTGGCGTCGGCGACGGTGGCGGGCGGGTCGAGCGTGAGGTTGAACGCGACCAGGGGCGGGCGCGCGGCCACCAGCGTGGCGCCGGCGCGCGGGTGCAGGCGCGGGGGCCCGAAGTCCGGTCGCAGCTCGCCCGCGGACAGTCGCCGCGCCAGGCCGGCGAGACCGCCGGCGCGCAGCCGCGCGCGCGTCATCGCCGCCACAGAACCCGACCCGGTGAGCTCGCCGTATAGGAACACGGGCAGCGACAGCTCCTCGGCGAGCCGGTCGGCGAGGACGAGCGCGGCGGCGCAGGCCGCGCCGCGCGAGCGTTCGTCGAGGTGGACGATCGGAACGACGTCGATCGCGCCGACGAAGGGATGTACGCCCGGGGGCTCGCCGCCGGGCTGAGCGCCGCTCGCCCCCTCTCCGGCAGTGCGGGCAGGTCCGCCACGGGCCTCGAGCGACGCCCGATCCGCTGCCGGCACGGCGACGTCGATGCGAGCCACGGCCTGAGCGGCCCCCTGCATCAAGCCCTCGAGCAGCGCTTCGGGCGCTCCTGCGAGTGTGTAGACGGACCGGTCGTGGTCGGCGTCGGAATGAATGTCGAGCAGGCGTGCGCACGAGCCGAAGGCCTCTCCCACAGCGGCGATGATGGCCGCGTCGCGCCCCTCGGACACGTTGGGCACGGCGACCAGGGTCGGACCTGCGGCGCTCAGGCGCTGGCGACGGCGTCGGCGTTGGCGTCCGCGCCGGCCTCGGCGTCGGCCCGGGCTCCGGCGTCGCTCATCCGTGCGAGCAGCTGGATCGCCTGCTCGGCTCCCGTGAACGGCGCGAGCGCGAGATAGGTGAGCTGCGGCAGGTGCCGTGTCAGGTTGGCGCCTTCGCCGCGGGCGACCTCGCGCTGGATGATCTCGAAGATCGCGCCGGCGATCGCCTGAGAGCACAGGCGCGGCAGCTTGCCGGCCTGTGGCCGGTAGTGGTAGCCCTCCTCCCAGAACATCGTGAAGGACCTCGTTATGTCCTCCGCGCGCCGGATGGCGGCGGGCCCGGCGGCGTAGCACTCGACGGTGCGCAGGTGCGAGATCGCAGGATTGGCCGCGATCAGCTCGGTGACGGTCTGCAGCGCGTTCCACACGCGTTCGGGCCAGTCCCGTCCGCGGAAGTACGCAGCCACGCAGGCTTCGAGCAGGTGCTGGGTCGGGTGTTGCTGCGCTTCCAGGAAGGCCTGCTGCTTGTCGGTGAAGTGCTCGTAGAAGACCTCTCTGGCAACGCCGGCGGCTGCGACGATGTCCGTGATGGTCGTGTCGGCGTATCCCTTGGTCATCGTGACCTCGGCCATCGCGTACATGATGCGCGTGCGCTGGCTGCGCGCGACCACGTTCGCCGGAAGCCCATGACGGCCGCGGGGCAGCGGCGCAAGGGCGCGCGCGGGTGGCTGCGCGGCGCTGCCGCTCACCGGGGCCGCGGTCGCCGGCAGCAGGGCCTCCGCCGCCGTGCTCCAGCGCTCCTTGCCCGCCCGTCTCGCGTAGGAGGTCATCCACATCACGATGTCGGCGACGATCAGGGGCAGGCGGTCCTCGGCGTGAGTGCGCAGATGGCGCGAGATGATGCTCCGGATCGCGCCGATCACCGCGACCGTCGGGATGTCGAGCGTGATGCCGTCCTTCGGCGCCCGCCCGAGGAGCTCCTGCGTGCGCCGTTCGAACTCGTGCACGACGCGCCTGCGCTCGCTGCGCAAGCGCTTGCCGGCGACCAGCCCCTCGATCATCACGACGCGACCCGCGTCGGTGTTGCTCTCGACCGCGAGCAGCAGCTCGCGCAGCGCCAGCTGCACCGCTTCACACCAATTGCCGCCGTCGTCCGCGAGCGCGAGCGGCGCGAGCATCAGCTCGGCGGCGCGGCCGTAGGCCGCGACCATGCAGTCTTCCTTGTCGTCGAACTGCTCGTAGAAGGTCGTCATCGAGACGCCCGCGCGTGAGCTGACCTGTGCGATCCGGACGCCGTGAAAGCCGTGCTCGGCGGCCAGCTCGGTCATGGCGTCCAGCAGTCGCTCGCGCTGACTGCGCTTGCGTGCGCTGGGCGAGTCGTCGCTATTCGATATCCGCGAACGCTCCCGGCGCGTACTGACCGGCTGGCGGGCAGATCGTGGCATCCCCGAACGCTGACACCATACCGCAAGCTGGCCGGCCAAAACAGGCCCCGGGATCGGCGCCGCTCATCCGCGCGCATGGCCGCCCAAGCAGCGGGCACAGGGCGCCCAAGCGCCCGGGAATCCCGCGCGGGATCGCTGGGGTCCCGCACGAGATCGCCGGCCCGCAGGAGCCGGGTGTCAGACCGCCACGAGGTGCGAGCTCGGACGGTCGGCGGCGCTCACCGCCAGCTGTCCGTGGGCCGTGAGCTGCCAGGCACGGCGCCTGGCGCCTCGACGGGGCGTGTTCTCGACGAAATCGAGTTCCTCCATACGACGCAGCAGCGTCGAGGTCTGGCAGGCACAGCTGGCCGCGCTCGAGGCTGCGATCTCATGGCTGCCGGCGCCGGGATGAGCAGCGATGTAGCGCAGCGTGCGGATCCTCCAAGGCGCCAGCGGCGAGCTCCACGCGTCGCTGTCGCCGCCCGCCTGAACCGGGCGCTCGCCACTGCCGGGGTGGGCCCTGCCCGCCGCGGGACGGCTGTCGGGAGTCGAGGATGCCTCGGGCGCACGGCGTGGCGTGCGCTGACGCCCAACGACCACGCTGGATCCGGCCCCGCGGCCGGAACGGTCACGGGGCCGAGCCGGGAACGCCAGCACCGTCGCGATCGGGCTCGATGTGGCACCGAGTCCGCCGACACCGAACGGCTGTCCCAGCGACGCCGTCGCCGCCCCAAGCTCGATTACGGCTGCAGGCTGCTGGCCGCCTGCAACGCCGGTCGCCGGCGCGTCCGCGCGCGTGTCGGTCATCCCGACAGCTCTCCCTCGAAGGCCCTTCTCCGTAACACCCAAAACCCTCACTGGATCCGTCGCATCTGTACGAGGCCGTATTCTAATTAGATCGACGGCTACATGTCAAGTGGCGCGGCGACGATCGAGACCCCGGTGAGGCACGCAGCACGCGAGGTTGGGTCACCTCCTGCCTTTCGATGATGCGCAGAGCTGTCTGACATGCAGGACGACTCGATCCGCCGGATCGCCATCTGTAACTAGGTGGTGGCGCAATGACTGTCGCGCGTGAGGCAACGCCGGTCAAACGACGTCTTGCGCGCGCGAGCGACGTCGCAGCCACGCGGTCGCGGCGGCGGCGAGCGCCAGTCCGCTCAGGCCCGCCGCGACGCTCGTCGCGAACTGAGCCTTGGCCAGTGCGCGCCGCAGCCGGCGACGCACATACAGAAAGCCAGCGGTCGTGGCGGTGGCGAGCAGCGCGTCGTCGATCTGGCGCTCGATCCGCTTCGATGGCATTGGTAGTCAGGGGCGCGGTGCCGGGTTGGCCCGTTTCCCCATTCCCCTTTCAATCCGTGCGTGCGGTTTTCCCGCACACGGCTTGCCGATGATCTTCATGATGGTCACGACGCGATTGCCGGGTAGCGGATGGTGCCGCGCAGGCGGTAGAGGCCGTGGGCCTCGAACCACTCGCGCGTCCAGGTCTGCCACTGGCCGGGTCGCAGGTTGCGGCCATAACGCTTGCGCATCAGGCCACTCAGGCGACGCACGACATAGCGGTCGATCTGGTTGAAGCGGATGGCGGCGTTGCCGGTGCGAAAGTAGTTGCCCCAGCCGCGCAGGATCGGGTTGAGCCACGAGATCACCTCGCGGATGTCCGTGCCGACACGGCCTCGGCCGGTCATCGCCTTGATCTTCTGGCGTACGCGCTTCATCGCCGCCTGTGAGGGCCAGCGCTGGAGGTAGTAGCGGCGGATGCCGCGCTCCAGCAGCTTGCCCGACACGCGGGCATGGAAGTGGCAGCCAAGGAAATCGAGACCTTCCCCGCCTTCGGTGAGATCAACGACTCTCGTCTTCTCCCGGTGCAGCTGAAGCCCGAGATCGGCCAGAACCTGCCTGGCCAGCTCTCCGGCCGCGCAGGCCTGCTCCTCGCTTCTGCACATCACGACGAAGTCGTCCGCATAGCGGACGAGCCTGCCGTGAACACCATCAGCGAACGCGAGGTCCAACGCGTGCAGGTAGATGTTCGACAGAAGCGGCGAGATCACGCCGCCCTGCGGGGTTCCAGCGACAGACTGCCGGAGCACCCCTTCCTCCATCACACCCGCCCGCAGCCACTGCCGCACGAGCTTGAGCACACACCGGTCCGAGACCCGCTCTGCGACCTTCCCGAGCAGACGCTCATGGTCGATCACGGAGAAGTAGTCACGGATGTCGGCCTCGAACACGAAGCGGTGCCCGTCGATGAACGATCGACGCAACACCTCCTTGGCATCAGTGGCCGACCGGCGCGGGCGAAACCCATACGAGACGTCAAGGAAATCGGCCTCGAAGATGGGCTCAAGCACGATACGCGCGGCCTGCTGGACAATCCGATCCTTCACAGTCGGGATGCCGAGCGGCCGCACGCCACCCTTGGGCTTGGGAATCTCAACCCGCCGGACCGGCCGCGGACGATAAGACCCCTGGCGCAGGTCCCGCTGCAACTCGGCCAGAAGCCGCTCCGCACCGTACTCCTGCACGTCCGCCAGCGTCTGAGAATCGACCCCGGCAGCACCCTTGTTCTGCTGCACGCGCCTCCACGCCTCCTCAAGGACGTCACTCCTGAAGATCCGGTCAAACAGGGCGTGAAAACGCCTACCCGGCGACCGCTTGGCGGCCACCCATAGCTTGCGCTGAAGTTCTCGCAGATCCCCACCAGTGGCCTCCAGGGCCATT
This sequence comes from uncultured Solirubrobacterales bacterium, assembly GCA_963713895.1. Lineage (GTDB taxonomy): Bacteria > Actinomycetota > Thermoleophilia > Solirubrobacterales > Solirubrobacteraceae > Palsa-744. The sequence continues at coordinate 2,187,043 of OY970210.1, forward strand.
TCGCTGGCGGGGTCGCCAGGCTCACGCCCAGCGGGGTTTATGGATCGAGCGGTCTCGACCATGCCCTACCGCTTACCCTCACCGCTCGCGCGATCAAAGCAGGGGTCCTTCGCTCCCGGCGCGTTGTTCTGCACGCCGATCCTCACTACTACGACCCCCTCGGACTCCCGCTGGCCTCCGCTCGACTTCGCCATCGGCTTATACGAGCGGTCTTTGCTGACGAGGCTGGCCAGACGGGCCTCCCTTGTTCCGCGATCAGACCTTGCGCGCGTGCAAGTCTCCCTACCCCGCAGGGACCCACCGCACCCGATCCGGACCTGGGACTGGCGGACATGGCCTTCGCCGTGAAATGAGCGGCTCGGCTCCCCGATTGTTCCTGTGACGAGGCTGCAATCCCAGCCCACACGCTTGCTCCCTCCAAAGAGGCTCTCGACGCCCCGCTCAGCCCGCCGCCTCTCGACGACGAACCGGGGCCTGCTACCGGGCACTCCGGCGTCTACCCGGACCGGACTCCCACCGGCCGGCCTGATCCAGCTTGCTCCAAGGCGCACCATCACAGCGAGTCTACAGCGGCTCCCGTGCGGCCCAGGGCGGAAGGTTTGGGCGTGGCGGGCGTGAACCTGGCATGTCCTGGCGGCAACGGGCCGGTGAGCCCGACTGGCCCGGCTGCAGATCCCGGCGACAGATGCAGGTTAAGCAATTGTTGCGCATGCCTGAGTAACTTTCGCAAATTGCGTGCTTTTCGTCGTACGGTTCGTTGACGGGGGCTGGGCGATCCGCTAGACACGAGCGGCAGCAGTGACCATCACGGGCGAAGCTCAGACAGGCCGCACTGTTTGGCTTGTAGGGGGTCGCCACGAGGAGAGGCGCCACTGAGGGGATCGATCATGTCGGGGTGGGTGGCACGGATGCAGGTCGGCTCCAGCAGCCGCACAGCCCGCTCGTAGAGCGCACCGACGCGACTGGCACCCGCGCAATGGCAGCGTGCGCGCGGCTCAGGAAGGGCCCGCGCACGCTGTACAAGAGCTCGCGTCCAAGCTGGCGCCTCCGACGAGCGCCGGCGCCTGATTCGGCCTCCCAAGCGACTGCCGCTGCCGGCGCTCGCGTTGAAATGCAAGCGCGCGTGCAAGCGGGACCACCTACCGGCGGTAACGAAAAGATCGCGGGCCGCGGCGCCGTAGATAACAACAAGCGAGCGCGTCGGTAGAAGCCTTGCCAGGTGTTGCGCGGACAGCCGGTCCGCGCCTGAAGCGCAGGCCGTGGGCGGCTGGCCGCAGCAAGGCAGGCTGCCGCAAGGACGTCTCGCTCGCAGCATCGAGTCCATCACAAGAGCCCAGCAAAAGGGGGAAGATATGAGACTGCCGGCATTCGGCAGCAGACTTGGCGTGGCCGTGCTCGCGGCCCTGCCGGTGCTCGGAGCATCCGCGCTGAGCACGAGCAGCGCCGTCGCATCGCCGATCAGCGCGAAGAAGAGCAGCGCCACGGTGGTTGGCCAATCCGTTTCCGCGGCCGAACAGGCGCACACCCTGGCCTACTGGACCCCGGCACGCCGGAATGCGGCGAAGTCCGCGGAAGTGGTCGCCGGGAGCAAGCCGAAGAATCAGCAGTCCCCGGCGGTCGAGACTCCGGACGGACCGCCGAGCGCGGTTGCGGGCTCGGCGCCGACCGGCACCCCGTCGGCGACCCTGAGCGCGCAGCCGCTGAACGCGAGCGAACCGGTGCTGGCCGGCCAGCCGTGGGGCTATCCGTTCCCGTATGACACGTTCGCCGTGCCCGTCAAGCTGTACAAGACCTATCCGTACAACATCGACGGCACGATCTTCTTCCGCAACAACGGCGGGGACTACAAATGCTCGGGTACGTCGGTGACCAACGGACACCAGGAAAGCGAGGTGTGGACCGCGGGACACTGCGTGGCCAACACCGAGTCCGGCAACAAATTCGACGAAGAAGCCGAGTTCATCCCCGCCTACAACGGCAACGGCACAAAAGCCAAAGAAATCGAACCGTATGGGACGTTCGTGGCCACCGGCTACGAGACGGCCACAGCGTGGCTCAACAGTCACGACGAGACGGTCAACTTCGGCGCGATGTCGCTCGCAAGCAACAAAAAACGCAAATCGTTGAGCGCCGAGGTCGGAACGGACGGCTTCGCTTGGAATCAGAATGAAAACGAGCAGTTTGTCCAGTTCGGATATCCAGGTGAATCACCGTACAACGGCACGAAAATGGAAGAGAACATCGCAGCCACCGCTGTGTCGGAAACCTCGCACGGCGCGGGCGGCAACCCCACGGGCACCGGAAGTCCCTTCACCGGTGGGTCCAGTGGTGGGGCCTGGGATATCGGCTGGAGCGACGAAGGCCCCGGCTACATCAACGGGCACACCGACTTCTACTACACCGAAAAGCCATTGACGAAATACTCTCCGTATTTCAACACGCTGGCCAACGAAGTTCGCTGTTTCGGGAACACAGGCGCCTGCTGACGCTGGGCGCAGTTAGGCGCGCACACGGCTGGCGCCGGGGCTCATCCTCCCCGGCGCCGGCCCTCACGGCCAGCTCCGTTCGAGGCCCGCCACGAGCATGGCGAGCAGCAGCTCGAACGACTGATCGAGCTCAAGCGGTAGACCAAAGCCGCCCTCTGCTTCGATCGCTACGAAGCCGTGCAGCGCCGAGCGGATCACGCGGACGCGGTGCAGGACCTCCTCTTCCCCGAAGCCCCAGGTGGCGAGGACGGCCACGATCACCTCGACGGCGCGTCGCGCGACCGCTGCAACCGCCTCATCACCCGGGGCCGGCGCCCACACGGTCGCCGTGTAGCGGCCGGGGTGGGCGCGCGCGTAGGCGCGATAGGCGCGGGCGATCGCACCGAGCGCGTCGGCCCCGGAGCGGCCCACCGCGGCATCGCGCAGCGCTTCCCCGAGCTCGCCGATGCCTTGGATCGACAGCAGCCGCAGCAGATCGGCGCGCCCCTTGACGTGGTTGTAGAGCGATGGAGGGCGCACGCCCAGCTCGTGCGCGACCCGCGCAAGCGTCACCTCGGCGAGCCCCTCGGCGTCGGCGATCCGCGCCGCCTGCTCGACGACGCGACCGCGGTCGAGACCCGGACGCGGCATCTCAGGCGCCGCGCGCGATCGCCGCCTCCATCGCCGCGGCGGGCGACTCGATGATCTTGCCGTGGCCGGGGGCGAGTCGGGCGGGCTCGAGCGCACGCAGCTTGCTCGCGCTTTCGAGCTCGGTCGGCTTGTGCCAGGTCGCCATCGCCGGCAGCGGGAACAGCCTGCTTCCCTTGGCCGAAGTCGCCACGCCGCCGAGGCTCGCGAACACGTCGCCGCAGATCAGCGTCTCCTCGCGGGTGTCGAGCAGCGAGAGATGACCGGGCGTGTGACCGGGAGTGCCCAGCACCGACAGCGACCCGATCGTGTCCCCGTCCTGCACGGTCCGCGTCGGGGCGGTCGCGGCTCCGGGGTATCCGCCACGGAGCTTGTCCTGGGGCTCACCGGGGTCCAGCGACATGTCCTTGGTGAGCAGGCGCGCGTCGCGCGCGGAGATGATCACCTGCGCTTCGGGCAGCAGCGCGTGGAGCTCGTCGAGCGAGCCGATGTGGTCGCCGTGGGCGTGCGTGAGGACGATCCGGACGATCGGCGCGCCGAGCTTCTCGGCCGCCGCGACGATCCGCTTCCCGCAGCGGGGGATCATCGTGTCGACGAGCGTCAGCCCATCGCCCTCGCGGATGAGATAGCAGTTCACGAAGCCGTAGCGGCTGACTCGGGTGATGGCTGGCATGGCGGAGGCCTTTCTGGGCAGTAGCAGGGAGACTACGCCCATTAGTAGCACGCCTATTCACCGTAGTCAAGCGCCAGCGTGGCGATGTCCGGTATGCCGCTCCAGTACGCGAACAGAAATGTCACCGCTCCTTGGAGTGAGATCGCGCTCGCTTGGCACGCGGACTGCGAGTGTCCGGTCTCAGGCGCTCGCAGGCTGGATGTTCTGGTTGATTCGGAACAGGTTCTCCGGGTCGTAGCTGCGCTTTATCTGGGCCAGCCGCTCGTAGTTGCCGCGATAGCTGGCGCGGACGCGCTCATCGCCCTCGTCCATCATCATGTTCACGTACGCGCCGCCCGCGGAGTAAGGATGCAGCGCCTCGTGGTATTCGATGCTCCAGCGGCTGATCGCGTCGCGGTTGGAGGGATCCGGGTCGACCCCGGCGAACACCGCCCCCCAGTTGGCGTCGCGGTAGCTCCAGGCGGTCTCGGACTGGGCGACGTCATGGGCGGCCCCATCGATCGGGTAGAGGTGCATCGTCGACTTCATGCTCGGCGGCCGCGAGCCGAAGCGAGCGTGCAGCTCGACCGCCTCGTCGGGGATCTCGTTGACGAAGTCCGCGCGCCAGTACCACTCATCGCCGTGCGGGTACAGCCCGTCGAACGCCGCCTGGAGCATCGCGTGCGGCATCGACTGAGCGCCGTGCATCAGCGGCTCGGGCACCGCTTCGAGCAAGGGCGCGATCGCCGCGCGGGCGTCGCTCTCCGGACCGACGTGGCACCACACGACGCCGCACACGTTGCGCAGATGGATCTCCTCGGGGAACGGCGGCGCCGGCGGCACGGTGTGAAAGGCGAAGAACCCGTTCAGCTCGCGCGGGGCTGCGGGCATGAACTCGCGGTATGCGGACAGCACCCCCGCGGCGTCCTCGACCGCCCAGAACGTCGGGCCGCCGAAGATCGTGCCGACCTCGTGCAGCCGGAACAGGAAGGAGGTCACGACGCCGAAGTTGCCGCCGCCGCCTCTGATCGCCCAAAACAGGTCAGGATGCTCGTCGGCGCTGGCCCGCACCGTCTCGCCGCTGGCAAGCACGAGCTCCGCCTCGAGCAGGTTGTCGATCGTCAGCCCGAAGGGTCGCGTCAGATAACCTAGGCCGCCGCCGAGGGTGAGCCCGCCGACGCCGGTGCTCGAGATGATCCCGCTCGGGGTCGCGAGGCCGTGCTCGCCGGTGGCATGATCGACTTCGGCCCAGGTGCAGCCGCCGCCAACGCGAACGGTGTGCGCGCCGGGGTCGACCTGGATGTCCTTCAGCAGCGACAGGTCGATCACGACGCCGTCGTCGCACGTTCCGAGGCCCGCGCCGCTGTGCCCGCCGCCGCGGATCGCGAGCGCGAGCTCGTGCGCGCGGGCAAAGGCGACGGCGTTGGCGACGTCCTGCGCATCTGCGCAGCGTGCGATCAGCGCCGGGCGGCGGTCGATCATGGCGTTGTACACGGTCCGCGCCTGCTCGTAGTCAGCATCCTCGGGGCCGATCAGACGCCCCCGGAACGCGGGCATCTCCTGACGTGCGGCTCGCGCTGCTGTGATCGTGCTGCTCATCGGCTTCTCCCCCCTTGGTGAAGATCGTGAATTGCCTGCTCAGCAGCGCAACCTACGGCGTTGCCGGTCCCGTGTCATGACACAGACTGACTGACTTTGCCACCGGCAGAAGGAGCCCTGGATTTGCGTCCCTGATCAGATCTGACTATCGTGCTCGAGGGGGTGTCAATGCCCGAGCTTCCTGCTCCACTTCGCGTTTGGGCTCCGTTTCCGTTCGTTGGCCGGGCTGCCGAGCTGGAGAAGCTGCGCATGCTGCTGCCGACGGCCGAGGGCGAGGGCCGCCGGGTGGTGTTGCTGGGGGGCGAGGCCGGTTCGGGCAAGAGCCGCCTGGTCCGCGAGTTCGCCGCCGAAGCGGCGCGGTCCGGAGCGCTCGTGCTGCACGGAGCCTGCGACGCGGTCGTGCACGCGCCGTACGGGCCGTTCTCGCAGGCGCTCGAGCGCCTGACGGCGGTGCTCGACGAGCACGAGCTGCGTACCGCCCTCGGCGCTTGCGGGGGCGAGCTGATCCGCCTGCTGCCGAACCTCGGCGAGCAGCTCGCGGGACTGTCGCCGCCCGTGCGCGCCGACCCGGACACCGAGCGCGCCCGGCTGCACGCCGCCGTGACGGAGCTGCTCGAGCGGGTCGGCCAGCGCCGTCCTGTGGTCCTGGTGATCGAGGACGGGCACTGGGCGGACGCTCCTACGCTGCTGCTGCTGCGTCACCTCGCACAGACCGCTTGGGCCGGGCGTGTGCTGCTGTTCGCTACCTTCCGCGACACAGAGGACGAGGTTCCGCAGGCTCTCGCGCAGACGCTGGCGGATCTCCGGCGCTCCGACGACGTCGTGCGCATGCGCCTGGAGCGTCTCTCCGACCTGGAGGTGAGCGAGTTCGTACGACGAGTCACCGAGGGCCGCGCCAGCACGGATCTGCCGGAGATCGCCCGGGCGATCTCGAATCTCACAGGGGGTAACGCGTTCCTCGTGTGCGAGCTGTGGCGCGCGCTGGTCGAGACGGACGTGATCGCGGACGGCGAGGGCGAGCTGCGGCTCGCCGGCTCCCTGCTCGCACAGCTCGAGACTCCCGACAGCGTCCGCGAGGTGGTGAGCGCCCGGCTTGCGCGGCTGGCGCCGGCGACCACCGAGCTGCTCGAGCTGGCGGCGATGGCGGGCGCCGAGTTCGAGCTCGCCATCGTCAGACGGGGCTCGCGCCTGGAAGAACGCGAGCTGGTCGCAGCCGTTGATGAGGCGACACGCAGCGGCATCATCGTGGAGCTGCCCGACCGCCAGCTCGCGTATAGGTTCAGTCACGAGCTCGTGCGCCGCGCCGTCTACGACCGCCTGTCAGGCGTGCGCAGGGCCGAGCTGCACTTGCGCATCGGCGAGGCGATCGAGGCGGCGGAGGGGCGCTCGGCGCGAGTGCTGGCCGACCTCGCGCACCACTTCGCCGCGGCCACCGCGGTCGCGGGACCCGAGCGGGCGATCCGCTTCAACGTGCTCGCTGCGCGGGCCGCCGCCAATGCGCTCGCGTTCGACGAGGCGGCGCAGCTGCTCATGACGGCAGACGGGCTGGGCATCGACGACGCGCGCGAGCGCGCCGAGGTCCTGCTCGAGCTCGGCGTGGCCCGGCACAAGGCCGGCAGCGCGCTCGATGCTCGGGAGGCATTGGCGTCCGCTGCGCAGATCGGCCGCGAGCTGGCGGACGCAGAGCTGCTGGCGCGGGCGGCGGCCCGGTACGAGGAGGCCAGCTGGCGGCCCGGAATGGTAGGGGGCGCGGTCGAGCTGCTGGAAGAGGCCACGGCGGCGCTCGGCGAGCACGAGTCGGAGCTGAGCGTCGAGCTGCTCGGCAGCTTGGCGCGCGCTCTCGACGGACAGGGCGAGCACGAGCGCGGCGCGGTCGTGCGGGCCAACGCGATCGAGCTCGCGCGGCGCCTGGGCGACCGGGCGGGGCTCGCGACGGTGCTCGTACGCTCCTACTGGTCACGCGGCGCGACTCCCATCGAGGAGATCCTCGAGATGCTCACCGAGGCGCGCGCCATCAGCCAGGAGCTCGGCGACACGGAGCTCCAGGCGGAAGCGATGTCTTGGCGAGTGCCCGCGTTCGTGGCGATTGCCGACATCCCCGCGGCGCGCCGGGAGGCGGCACAGCTCAGGCGGATGGCCGAGATCACCAGGCAGCCGTTCATCCTCCACGTGGCGGAGCACTACGGCGCCGCGATCGCCCTCTCGGACGGCGAGCTCGACGTGGCCGAGGCGATGGCGGGCCGCTCGGAGGCGGCGGGCCGCATGTTGACCGGGCGCGACGCCTCGGGCACATATGGCATCCAGATGTTCAGCCTTCGCCGCGAGCAGGGGCGATTGGCGGAGCTGGCCTCGGTGATCAGGATCCTCGTCGCCGGCGACCGCGAGCGCAGTCCCTGGCGTCCCGGGCTCGCGTCGCTGCTGGCTGAGCTGGGAATGGAGTCTGCGGCAAAGCGGGAGCTGGCGCAGATCGCAAGCGAGGGTCTGGACGCGTTCCGGCAGTCGCTGTGGCTCGCGTCGCTCACCTACCTCACCGACGCCTGCGTCGCGGTGGGTGACGAGACGGTCGCGGCGCTCCTCTACCCCGAGCTCGCCCCGCTCGCCTCGAGCAACGTCATGGTCGGACACCTGGTCGCCTACTACGGGGCGGCCGACCGCTACCTGGGCATGCTCGCCGGGACGCTCGGCGAGTGGGAGCTGGCGGAAGCGCACTTCGAGCGGGCGCTCGCAGCCAACCTGGCGATGGAGGCAAGGACCTGGCTCGCCCACACCAACTACGAGTACGCACGGACGCTGCTCGCTCGAGGCGACGAGCACAGGGACCGCGCGCAGGCGCTGCTCGTCGAGGCCGACCGGCTCGCACGCGTGATCGGGATGGCGGGCCTGCACAACCGGATCAGAGCGATCGAAGTCCCGTCCGCCCCGGCCGGCGCGGGCGGGCGGGTCTCCGACCTTCCCGACGCGCTGTCGGGCCGCGAGGCACAGATCCTGCGACTCGTCGCGCGCGGCCTCAGCAACCGTGAGATCGGCGCGGAGCTCTACATCAGCGAGCACACGGCCGCCAACCACGTGCGCAGCATCCTTCGCAAGACCGGCTGCGCGAACCGCACCGAGGCGGCCTCCTACGCGCACCGTCATGCGCTTGCCGACGCGTAGGGGCGGGAGTACGATCGGCTCGAGATGCCGATGTTCGTGATCGAGCGCAGGTTCGCCGACCAGCTCCAGCTGAGCGACGATGACGTCGAGCTGATCGAGGAGGTCAACGCCGACGAGGGCGTGCGCTGGCTGTTCTCGTTCCTCAGCGCCGACCGGCGGCGGACCTACTGCCTCTACGAGGCGCCCTCGGCCGACGCGATCGTGGCAGCCGCGAAGCGCGCCAAGATACCCGCCGACGAGGTGGTCGAGGTCGAGCGCGACGCGCTCTCAGTGCCCGGTCGCGTGCGCGAGTGGACGCAGTCGCAGTAGCGCTCGCCCCCAGCCCACGCGGCACGACCGCTAGGCGTGCGCCTCGGATTCGACGCCGACGGCGCCGCGCTCGCCGGAGGCAGGTCGCTCCACGGCAGCCTCGTGGGCCCGCAGGGTGCCTGGCTCGAGCGTAGCCTCGAGGATCAACACCGTCGCGCACACCAGCGCCCAGGCCTGGGCGACGAGCGCCCACAGGCGCTCTTCCAGTCCCTGGTAGCCGGCGAGCGAATCGTGCAGAAAGAACGTGACGAGCCACGCGGTCAGGAGCACGAGCGCGCCGCTCAGGACGAGTCGCGCGAGCCGGCTCGGCCACGCCGAGCGGGCAAATGCGAAGCCCGTCAGCAGCAGCGAGACGTTGATGGCGAGGCTGAGCCACTCGTGCGCGTAGTGATGCCAAGACAGCGCGCCCGCGGCTTCGCGCGACTTGCACACGGCGCTCACCGTCGGGGAGCAGTCCATGCGCAGCGGTCCGACGAGAACCGCGCACACGCCGGCGATCAGGAACAGCAACGGCATCGCCAGCCGCCACGGACGCGTGCGCAGCGACGGTACGAGCGCGACAGCGAGCGCGATGAAGCCCAGTCCCCAGATCCCAACGAAGATCGTGAAGATCCACGGGTGCGCCGCCCCCTGCCGGCCGAGCTCGCTGATGTACTGGCGAACCGGCGAGTAATGAGGTTCGAGAGCGCCGGCGAGCACCCACCCGCCGAGGAACACGACCTGCGCGAAGATCACACCCCACGCCAGCATGCGCGTCCGACGGCGGGCCGCCTCGGGCAGAAGCGGCCACCCTGCCGGTCTGAGCCACAGCGTCACATTGCGGAGCACGATCGTTGCCGGATGCTAATCCATCCCCGGATCGACACCGGCCGCCGCGTCGAGCTCGGCTTGGACCCGCTCACATCCCTGTGGTCGCCCTGCTCGCGTGTATGTCGCGGCGACATGGCGCAGGCGCGCGAGCACGTCGGTGGTGGGGGCGACCTTCGCGTTCTCGTAGTCGGACAGCCGGGACGCTGAGGTGCCGGCCGCTGCGGCGAACTGGCGGAGCGTCATACCGGTCTGGGCGCGCCAGGAGCGAATCTGCGCGGCGTACCGCGCCCGTCCTCGCAGCGTTAGATCCTCGCGCGCGTGGCGAACCACGCGCGCGAGCAACGCGTCGGCGCCGTAGTGCTCGCCCCAGGCGGCCACGGTCTCGACCGTGCGCGCGGCGGGGCCCCAGGGGTTGCGCCGGATCGCGTCGGCGAGATGCCGCCACTCGGACAGCGAGCCGCGGTCTATAACCGTCTCGATTGCCTCTGCCGGCCAGCGATCCACCGGCGCGGCGGGATCGAAGTCGAGATTGCGAAACCGCACTGTCATCGAACCATCCTCTCCGCGAGGTCCGCGAGCACCGACTTGACCGTGGACCAGTCCTGCCAGCGGGGATCCAGCGCCCTGTAGCTGGCCAGCTGTGCGGTGACCTCTGCGTCGCGCGGGCGTGGGTCCGCCAGCTGCCTGACGAGCTGCGTGACCACGGCCTCTGGCCGGCGGTTGACGTCGGCGTAGTAGTCATCGATGCCTCGCAGCACCGAGCTCGCCTCGTCGAGTCCGATCTCATCCGCGAGGGCCGCGATATCGAGGTAATCCCTGGTCTGGTTGCGAGTCAGGGCAAGCCATGCCTTGATCCGCAGGATCTCCGCCGCGGTCGGTACGAGCAGCCGCCTGCCTCCGACCTCGACTTGCGCGCTCTCCAGAGGCCTGGCCCGCATCAGCTGACGCACGCCGGTCTCGATGCCGCCGAGCTCTCCCAGGATGATCGTCCCGGGCTGGGCCCTGACCGTCAACCAGTCGCCAAGCGCCTCGAGGTTCGCAAGGATCGTCTCGAAGCGCTCGGCGAGATCCGCCACCACGTGGTCATGATCGCGCGACTCGCGATGGTGAGCGTAGAGCGCCGCCGCAGAACCCCCGACCAGGACCGCGCCGGGGACCAACGCCTGCAGCCGCGCGGCCTGCTCCAAGACATCTTGCAGCGAAGGCTCGATCCGCTTATGTTATCAGATCCGATAACGCCTCCTGCTGGCGGCGTCGCTTCTCGCTCATGCTCCACAACCGTAGAGCCCCGACCGGCGGGAGCTTTGTCGGAGCTGCGCGGGCTCCCCGCATACTCCGAGAAATGACGGGTCCGGCTGGCGCCGAGCGCTTCCGGGGCGTCCTGGACGAGGGACGCCGGCGCTCAGGTGCCCGAGCGCCGGCGTCTGCGGGGGTGGGCGGCCGGTCTCTTCTCCGCCCGAGTCCGTGCGGTCTTCGGCGCGGTTTTGTGAGTGGCGATGAAGTCGGTCGGTGTGACGCCGGCGCCGGCTTGCAGGAGCTCCGCGTCGGCGGTGACCAGCGTGATGTTCCGCTCGCTCGCGACCGCCCAGTACGCCGCGTCGTAGAACGTGAGCCGGTGAGTCACGGCGCGCGCGGCGGCGTCCTTGCGGGCGCTCGACGACAGGCGCAGAACGTCACTGCAGATCAGCTCCAGGCGATCGAGGATGGCCCCGACGCGCTCTCCCGGCAGGCCGAGCGCCCGTGCCGCCACGTTGCCGAGCTCATAGACCGTGAGATCGAGCACGTTCGCCCTCAGCGTTCCGGCCACGTGCTCGTCGAGGATCGCCCGCGCCTGCAAAACCTCGGCCTCACCCGACTCGTGAAACCACTTGACCACGACCGACGTATCGCAGAGAACGTCCGTCACCGACCGCCCGCGCGCTGGCGATCGCGCCGATTGAGCCGGTCGCGCTCCGCCCGAATCAACTGACCGGACTCGAACGCGCCCGTGCCGTCGAACAGCATCCGCGTTTCCTCGATCGCGCGGCGCATCGTAGCGGGATCGCGCCGGACAAGCTCACGACTGACAGCGTCGCGCAGCAATGCGCTGCGCGTGGTCGCGCGCCTGCGCGCCTCCGCATCGACCTGTTCGAGCAGCTCGTCGGGGAATGACACCATCACCTTGGCCATACCAGGAGTATATACTGCTGACGGCTCAGAGGCGTCCCAGCTTATGCCCATCTTGTGCCATCTGACCAACCTTTTGGCGCTGACCGACGTTGTACTGATATGGCTCGGTTGCCACTAGCGATCGCGTCGCTTGTCAAACAAACATTCGAGAGAGGGAGCAACAGATGCGCACGATCGTGGCGAAGCTGTCTGTAGTGGCGGCGCTGCTATCGCCGCTGGCGATGATGGGTGTGGTTGCCGCACCGGCGGGCGCCTCTGGCGGCACGCTGTGTAGCGGCAACAGTGGATCGATAACGTTGTCACCTGGGCTGGAAACGAGCGCGCAGGTGCAGAACATCGTTATCCAAGGCAGCCTTTCTGGCTGCAGTGGTGGTTCGGTCACGGGAGCGACGTACATCGGGCACCTGACGACGAAGAACCCGGCGGACTGTGAAACGCTGACCACCGGCGAACCCGAGACGGGGACGATCGTCGTCAAGTGGTCGCCAAAGGGGCAGGGTAGTTCGCACGGGACGCTCAACATGACTTTGAGCTCATCGGAAGCGAGCATGAGCGGCAAGCTCGAAAAGGGACCGTTCGAAAGGCTCGGGATCTTCGGGACCAGCATCACGCCTGAATTCGGCGCTTGCGGCGGCAGCAAGAAGCTGAAAAGCGCGACCTTCACAGGTTCGCCCTTCAGGGTCACGGGTCGGCCGAAAGCCCAGATCGAATCCCCGAAGCGCGGCGGCGTCTACACGCTGAACTCCGTTGTCCCGACCACATTCTCGTGTGTCGAAAGCACGTATGGCCCGGGCCTCGAATCGTGCGTGGACTCCAACGGCGGCTCCGGCACCTCGGGTACGCTCAACACCTCGACCACCGGCTCACACACCTATACGGTGACTGCGACGAGCGTGGACGGGCTAACCGGCAAGGCGTCGATCAAATACAAGGTCGTCGCGTAAGCCGTCCACCCTGTGAGGAGGAGGCCCGCTTGGACACCGGGTCTCCTCTTCACTCCGTATCGAGCTGTCCAGCGCCGCGCCGCGCGACGAAGTCCAGTCAAGAGCTCCCGCAGCATACGCGCCGGCAAAGTCGCATCCGCAGCCAGCGTCGCCAAGAAGCGCGCAATCTAGAGTCAATTCAGCGCGGCTACCACGATGCGCTGGCTGGGCGGTGCGCGTATGGTTGCAGCATGAGCCACGCCACCGGCGCGAGCATCGATCACGGCGAGCGCGCTGTCGCCCGCGTGCCGGTCCTGCGGCAGCTCGAGATCTCCCATTACAACGAGAAGGTGCGCTGGGCGCTGGACTACAAGCGGATCCCGCACATCCGCCGCTCACTGCGGCCAGGGCTCCACATCGCGGAGGCCAGGCGCCTGACTGGTGACACCGCGACGACACCCGTGCTCACGATCGACGAGCGCTCGATCGGCGATTCGACGCGAATCATCGCTGCGATCGAGGAGCGTTGGCCACGGCCACCGCTCTATCCCGAGGATGCGGAGCAGCGCCATCGCGCTCTCGAGCTGGAGGAGTTCTTCGACGAGGAGCTCGGACCGCACGTCCGCCGTGCGTTCTACCAGGAGCTGCTTCCCTATCCGGAGCTGGTGGTGCCGCTGTTCACGCACGGTGATCCGGTCGCGGCGCGCTCGCTGCTCGGGGGATTCCCCGCCCTGCGTACGGGCATCGAGCGGGTGTTCGAGATCACGAACGAGACAGCCGCGGAAAGCCGTGCCAAGACGGTTGCCGCGATGGACCGGCTCGAGCGTGAGGTCTCCCCAAGCGGGTTTCTCGTCGGTGGCTCATTCACAGTCGCCGACCTCACGGCCGCGGCGCTGTTCTACGCGGTGGCCCGTCCCCCTGAGTTCCCGTACCCGATGATTTCCGACGACGACCTACCGGATTCGTGGCGCGGGTTCCTCGATTCCTTGGCCGAGCGCCCCGGCGGTCAGTGGGTGGCCGAGATCTACCGTCGGCACCGCGGCCGGTCGTACGAGCCCACGCCCGGCGAAGCGGCCACGCTGCCCGGCGATTCTGGCGCTTGACCGGAGCGCGATCGGACCGGTGAAGTTACAGCAGGCGTCTGCTCCGGTGGCCGTCCACCGTCAACGTGACGGATCTCGCAGCTGAGCTCGGCATTCACTCGGGCTCCCCGCCGGCCGTGCTCGACAGCCACTGAGGGGGGGTCCAGTCCCCGTCTGGGTCCGTGGTTTGCCCCACCTCGATCAGATGACCGTCGGGATCGCGGATGTAGCAACGGATCTCGTACTGGTGCTGCTTCGGCGGCGTCAGGAATTGAGCACCCCGGGCGCTCCATTCGGCGTACACGGCCTCGATGTCTTTGACCCGGATATTGAGGAAGCTGCTGACCGGGTCGAGCTCGCGTGGCGTCTCCAGAGTGACCGCGGGCTTGTCGTCGGTCGGGCCTCCGCCCACATTGATGACGATTCTATCTCGTTCCACGGCACAGCTATAGGCCGCCACGTGTGCTGGCTCGGGCATATATCTCGTAAACGGCGATGGCGGGCAGTTCGCGGCGGGTGAAGATCATGACGCGCCGGGATCGGCTCGCCCCCACGCACGCTCAGCCGTTTCAGGTGGGCTCGACGAGCAGCGCGAGGAGCGGGTCTTCTGGCACGTCGATGCGGCGCAGCAGCAATAGCGTCGCTCCATTTGGCAGCATGCCCGCTCCAATCCAATCGCCGGGCCGGGCTCGGGTCACGCGCTCGCTCACCGCGTGGGCGCAAGGATCTCGGCGTTGTGGGAAGCTCGCTGGTAGATGTCTATGACTGTCCACGCAGCAGGTCGCGCGGCTGTTGCTCGCTGTATGTGTCGCGGCGGGATCGTCTTGGCTGTCGCGATGGTTGTCGCTGTCGGGATCTTCGTGAGCGACCCGGGTGCTGCTTTGGCTGGTTCGTTCGTCGAGCAGGCTGAGCTGCTGGGCCATGGCGCGGGTTTCGGCGGAGGAGGCGGCGCTGCGGATCATGCTGTCGCGCTGTCGGCGGACGGCAACACGGCCCTCGTAGGTGCGCCAGACGGGAATCAAGGTGAACCGTCGTACACGTTGATCTTCACCCGGTCGCGCTCGGGGTGGTCGCCGCCGACTTCGCTTGTGGGGGAAATCGGAGGGGGCGAACAGCGAGTGCCCCGCGGCGCCGGCGTGGCCCTCTCGGCCGACGGCAGTACAGCGCTTGTCGGCGGCGGCGACCCGGTGTTTGCGTTCACGAGGGAAGGCGCCACGTGGCGCTCGACACCGATCGAATCGCCGCGCGAAACCGCCTGCGGGGAACGGTTCGGCCAGGCCGTCGCCATGTCCGAAGACGGCAGCACCGCGATCGTCGGCGACGACTTTGGTTGCCCGGAAGGCTTTGATGGCGCGGCATGGATCTACTCGCGCTCCGAAAACACCTGGACTCTGCCGGCCGGCCCACTCCACGGCGAAGAAAAGATCAACCCTTTCGGCAACGACGATGATTTCGCGAGCACCGTTGCGCTGTCCGGCGACGGCAACACCGCGATCGTGGGTGCCGACGGCGAAGACGGCGGAGTGGGCGCCGCCTGGGTGTACAAGCGAAGCGGATCGACATGGACCCAGGACGGGCCCAAGCTCACTCCTCCCGGCGAGCAACCTGGCACAAATTTCGGGCGCTCTGTGGCTTTGTCGGGCGACGGCTCCCGCGCCCTGATCGGCGAGTACGAGGAAGCCAAAGAAGAAGGCAGCGGCGCCTGGATCTTCGACCGTGGTCCCGCCGGCTGGACGCCGCTGACTCGACTCTCGTCCGGCGGACGCAGCTCAGTTAACGGTAGCTTCGGCTGGAGTGTCGCGCTCTCGCCCTCCGGCAACACGGCCCTTATCGGGGGACCAGAAACCGGGGCGCAAGGGGGTGCGGCTCTCCTGGAGACGGGGGAGGCGTGGGCGTTCAGATGTGCCGCTTCCGGCTGGATCGAGGAACCGATCGCTGCACCCGTCCCCACTGAATTCGGGCACTTTGGTTATTCGGTCGCGCTGGCTGGCAACGGTGCTACCGCGCTCGTGTCCGACCCCGGGGTCGAAAGCCGGAAGGGTGCCGCCTTCGTGTTCTCCGGCCCGCCCGACCAGCCGGGATTCTGTGCGGACGTGGCAGCTGCGGGCAACGTGCCTCCTGCGGGCAGCGTGCCACCCGGCGGACAAGGCAGCGCGGCGGCGGAGCCCGTTGTGGAGTCTCTACGGCAGACGCACCAGGCTTGGCGCGAGGGCCGAGCATTGCCCAGCCTCGCCCGCCGGCACGTCCGAACACCCGTCGGAACGACGTTCGAGTTTTCGCTCAACGAGCCCTCTCGCGTTCACTTCAGCTTTGCGCAACTAGGGACGGGCCGCATCCTGCACGGCCGATGTGTGCGTAGCCCACCGCACGGTCGCCGCCTCCGTCGCTGCCGACTCGCCGTCAGCCGCGGCGCCGTCACGCTGTCCGCCAGCGCCGGCCCAAGGCGTCTTCGCTTTGCCGGGCGAATTGCCAAGCGCGACCTACTCCCTCCGGGATCCTACACCCTCGCGTTAACGGCCGAAGCCGCAGAGAAGAAGTCTGCTCCTCGGTATCTGGACTTCAGGATCGTGGCTTGAGTTGACCAACGACGGCGGGAGAAATTGTCCCCATGAACTGCGAAATCAGTAGCGATCTTGGGTCGTGCCAGCGTGTCCTCTCCGCCGCCTACACCGCGACCCCCGAGCGATTCGTCCGCCGGCCCCCACGGCCACCAGCGCTACCGACCGCCACCTGGATCAACAGACCGACCACACAGGAGGCCGGTCACTAAATTCGACGACCAAGTGTCTCAATCGACTTGACAGGCTCCGCTGCCCGTTCATCGATCCACACTGGGATGAGGCAAAAATCGAGTCGGCGTTGACGCATGCGGTGAGCGGACCGCTGGCCAGCCGAGCGGCCGGCGCCTTATCGCAGACGTCACCTCCGGTCGACGCGGACGGGCTTTCCGTCCGGACGGACGAACGAGACGTCGATCCCGAGCCGCATCGCGTTGGCGATGTTGGCGAGCTGGCCTAGTGTGAGGTTGCGACGGCCGGCTTCGACGGCGGAGATGTAGGAGGCCGAGACCCCGAGGCGCTCGGCGACCTCGGCTTGGGTGAGCCCGACCGCTTGGCGGGTGTTTTTGAGCTCGCGGCCGACGACCTTCGCGTGGATCTCTGATACCGCCGTTCGCGGCACGGGGCTCAGGCGGCGGTGGAGTA
This sequence comes from uncultured Solirubrobacterales bacterium, assembly GCA_963713895.1. Classification (GTDB taxonomy): domain Bacteria; phylum Actinomycetota; class Thermoleophilia; order Solirubrobacterales; family Solirubrobacteraceae; genus Palsa-744. Next base: position 2,204,056 of record OY970210.1, read on the forward strand.
GTGGAAGCTGGGGGCGACCGGCTCGGCCGCGGCGACCTCGATGACCTTGACGTGGAGGTCTCCGCTGCGATAGGCGAAGGGCTGTAGTCGTGCCCAGCGCTCGGCGCCATCGGCCCGCGTGATGCGCTCCGCGGTCTCGGGGTTGACGATCGCGAGGTCGGGATTGATCCAGCCGGCGTGCGGCCCGCTGATGCTCACGTCGTCGCCATCGGCGAGCAGTTGCGCGACAGGGAGCTCGATCCACTCTTTGGTGTTTGGATCGCGCTCGAAGGTCGTGAAGTTGACTTGGATCATGGAGGCTCCGTTCAATATCGGATGCCCTAGTTGACCTCTTGAGTTATGATGCTACCACGTCGTACGGAGCGCGTGGCGGACATTTCAGAACTCGCCCGGGCGCAGAACCTCGCCTCTTTGGAGCATACGCCGGGCCCTGTCTGCCAGTGCCTGCACGCGGTCGGGCAGGAGGAACCTCGCCATTCCGAGCAGGTCGGAGTCGCCCAGCAGACGAGTGAGCGCGTCGCGCTCCTCGGCGAGCAGGCTCGCGGCACCGTGCTCGTGGCGAGCAGCCACGAAGTCGGAGTAGTTGAGGATGGCTCGTGGCAGCGCAAAGGTGTAGCCGTGATCGATCAGCGTCAGCCGTTTGCCGTCCCAGCGCCAATTCCCCTCGTGACGGTCCTGCTGGGCGATCAGCGAGTCGAAGAACGCCGCCGGCAAGCACCAGATCGGATTCAAGGTCGGCGCTACGTCGCGCGGCCATCCGGTCGCTCGTAGCGAGAGCGAGCCATCCTCGCCGGCATACTCGCGCAGGACGCACGGCACGACGATCTCCGCCCACGGTGGCCCAACGCCACGGCGAGCCGCCAGCTGGCCGCCTCGTGCAGCGGCGGCGTCTCGTCCGTCTGCCCAAACGCGATCGCGTTGGCGACATGCACGCCGGAGAAGGGCTTGTGGAACACGATCGCGCCACCGGCGAGTTCCAACTGCTTCGTCGCGTTAACACCTGGAGAGCTCGTGGGCGCCGGAGGGCCGACGAACGCCTCGTCGAGCATCTGCTGCTCGATCGGGCGGGCACCCTGACTCGCCCGGATGGCGGCTATCTGCGCGTCGATCTTCACGCGATCAAGTGTGCCCGCCGGTTAGGACACCCTATCGGTGCCCTTCAAGCGCCCCACGGGAAATCCCTGGGGAAATCCACCGCGCCGGTGATAGTCTCCAAAGACCCAAAGACCAGCACTTGCAGGCCTTTTCTAGCTAGTGCCGGAGGAGGGACTCGAACCCCCGACACGCGGATTATGATTCCGCTGCTCTAACCGACTGAGCTACTCCGGCGGGAGTCGCAAGTCTAGTTGGCCCGCGGGCCTCGGCGGAGCCCGCGCCTCTCGAGCACGCGGGCGGCGGCGTGTCGGGTTCAGTGGTGGTGCAGCGGCGCGTTCAGCCACGGACCGAACATCGGGATGAACAGGAGCGCGATCACGACGCCGAGCGCAGGCTCGATGGAGCCCCGCGCGCCCGGGCCGCGGGACACTTCTCAGTGTTCGTACACGGCGAAGAAGTCCCGTTCGTCGGGTGACAGGTAGCGTTCGGCCGGACGTTCGGTTTCGGCCAGCAGCTTGGTGGGGTCGAGGGCGCCGGGCGCGCCGTATGTGTTGAAGCTCACCCAGTAGGAGTTGATGTCCAGCTCCATCGCCCGGACGGCGCCCGCGTGGATCAGGATCTGCGCGAGGCTTGCGACCGTCTGGTCGTCGGCCTGCGCGTAGATCAGATCGCCGTGGCGGTCGATCCCGATCCCCGAGCGCCACACCTGGATGGCGTTGCCGAGCGTGGCGCCCCATTCGGTGCTGTCGTTGAGCTTGGGGCTGGGCCTGCCTTCCTCGACGATCAGCGGCAGGTTCTGGGTGGCGAAGGCGACGTCGCCGCCGACGGTCGGCCCGCCGCGCCAGGCGTCGAGGCTGACGGTCCCGTCCGTGCGCTGGAGCAGCGTCGCCTGTTCTTCGCGGAGCGGCGCGTAGGTGTGCCCGTCCAGAGCGAAGCCTCCGCGCGCGTCTTCGTACTTGAAGCCCGCGTTGAACGTCGCCAGCAGCCGGCCCCGCAGCGAGGGCGGCACCTCGGCCGGGCCGCGGGCGGGGATCGAAACCGACGGCTCGAGTGTGCCGGGATACAGCTCGATCTTCGTGCGACGCGGGTCGATCCACGCGACGCCGGCGACAAGCCGCGGGTATTCGGCCGGGTCGCTGCGGAAGGTGGTGACGAGCAGCGGCGGGTATGGAGCGGAGCCGCGGCGCGTGGCGTGCCAGACCCCCTCGCCCGACAGCGCCGGGCTCGTCAGCGGGGCGATGCGCGGCGGCGCATAGGGGCGTTCGACTGCCCCCTGGCCCGAGGCGAGCGAGCGCCCACGGCCTGGCGCACCTGCGAGGCCGCCCGCGACCCCGACGTGCGGCAGCGCCCGCAGGCGCGGCCCGCCCTTGCTGGGCGCGGTCAGCGTGTAATAGAGGTTCTCGATCCGCGAGACCAGGCCGGCGCCCCCGTTGCTGCGCAGCCACTCGACCGTGCGGATGCCGAGGCTCGAGTTCGACGGCTCGCCGAGCATCTGCACATAGGAGATGGCACCCGGGATCAGCGCGAGCGCCGCCGCGATCAGCGCGATGCGTCGGACGCGGCGCATCGCGCGCACGCGTGAGCCGGCGCCCCCGGCAGCTCCGCCTGCGCCCCCGGCAGCTCCGCCCGTAGGGCTGCGCGCGCGTTCGCTCCCGGCTGCGCCGGCACGTGCTCCCGCGACGATCGTGCCAGGTGCCTCGACGCTCGAGTGCATGGCCGGCACTTTACGGGCGTCCGCGCCCGACTCGCGCCATTGCCGGCAGTCGCTGAGCGAATTCTCATGTTAGAAAAGTCTCACTAAAAAGCTCGCGATCTTTATCTTGAAGGGGTGAGTGTGTGAAATGCTTGCCCTGCGCCCGTGGTCGCCACGTATCGGGTTTGTCGCCTTAACTGGAGATCGTGATTCACTCATTCGAGGCTGCGGGGCCCCCGCAAGAAGTTGTGCTGCCACCCGAGCGTCGAGCTTCGCGGGACGTGCTGCACGAACAGGCCCGCAGCGACGCCGAAGAGCACACCCGCACGCGTCCACAGGAGCGCGCTCATTCCCTCCCCGAGCAGCCCGCTCGCCTCCAGCGCGAGCGGGCTGCGGCAAGGGACAAGCGGGGCAAGGCCAGAGCGCTGCTGGCAGCGTGTTAACCGGGGCAGTGGACCAAGAACCTGCTGGTGCTGGCGGCGCCCTGTGCCGCCGGTGTGATCGGCCGCCCGGTCGTGATCGCTGAGGTGGTCGGCGCGTTCGTGGTCATGTGCCTGCTCTCGAGCGCCACCTATCTCGTCAACGATGTGCGCGATCGCGAGCAGGACCGGCTGCACCCGCGCAAGCGCGCGCGTCCGGTCGCAGCCGGAGAGATCTCTGCGCGCGAAGCGCTGCTGGCGGCGGCCGTGCTGGCGCTTGCCGGGCTCGCGCTGGCGAGCGCGATCGACCCCAAGCTCGGCGCGATCGCATGCGGCTACCTGCTGCTGACCGCCAGCTACGCGCTGTGGTGGCGGCGCGTGGTGATCGCCGACATGCTCGCGATCGCCGCCGGCTTCGTGCTGCGCGCGCTCGCGGGGGGGATCGCGACGAACATCTACCTGTCGCGCTGGTTTGTGATCGTGACCGGATGCTGTGCGATCTACCTGGTGGCCGCCAAGCGCTATGCGGAGCTGCGCGAGCAGGCTGGGACCCGGCCGGCGCGCACGACGTTGCGGCGCTACTCGCGGGCCGGCCTGCGGCTGACGCTCGCGATCGCCGCGACGGTCGCAAGCGTGGCGTACACGTCGTGGGCGTTCACCCGGCCCCAGCACGTCCTCTGGTACGCGCTGTCGATCGTGCCGCTGGTGCTGTGGCTGGTTCGTTATGCCTCGCTCGTGGGCAGCGGCGCGGGCGAGGCGCCCGAGGAGCTGATCCTGCGCGATCGCAGGCTGCTGGCGCTCGGCGCCGGCTGGACCCTGCTGTTCCTCGGCGGTGTGTATGTCGGCCAGTGATCCCGCCACCTGTCCCTCGACGGAGGCCGGGCTCGCGCGCGAGCCGCTGATTGCCGGCGAGCGTTCGCTGTGCGGGTGGGGTCGGGTGCGTCCCAGCCGCGCGCGCGTGCTGCGTCCGCGCGCGGTCGCGGACGTGGCCGACGTGCTCGCCGCGCCGGCGCAGCGCGGAGCCGGCGTGATCGCGCGCGGCGCCGGGCGCAGCTATGGCGACGCCGCCCAGAGCGCCGGCGGCCAGGTGCTCGATATGACGGGCTGGAACCGCGTGCTGTCGATCGACGGCGAGCGCGGCCTGATCACCGCGCAGGCCGGCACGACGATCGCGGCGATGATGGGGGCGCTGGGCGCCCGCGGTCTGACGTTGCCGGTGGTGCCGGGGACCGCGCATGTGACGCTCGCGGGCGCGATCGCCGCCGACGTGCACGGCAAGAGCCATCATCGCGATGGCTCGCTTGCACGCCACGTGAGTGAGCTCGTGCTGTGCACGCCGGCGCAGGGGGTGCTCGCGCTCTCGCCCGCGCGCGACCCGGGGCTGTTCTACGCGACGCTCGGGGGCATGGGTCTGACCGGCGTGATCGTCCAGGCGACCCTGCGCACTGAGCCGCTCGCGTCGCACTGGATGGCCACGGACGTCGACCGCACCGGCGGCCTCGAGCAGACGCTCGAGCTGATGTCGGGCCGCGATCGCAGCCGCTACTCGGTTGCGTGGCTGGACTTGCTCGCCTCCGGACCGAAGCTGGGCCGCGCGGTTGTGACCAGCGCCGAGCCGCTCGCTGCCGAGAGCGTTCCCCGCCACGGCCGCGGACGATCGGCTCGACGCGAGACCGATCAGGCCGCGCCCGAGCGCCGGCCGGCGCTCGGGCTTCCGGGCGGCTTTCCGGCCGGGCTGCTGCGTCCCGCGAGCGTGCGCCTGTTCAACCGCCTGCGCTGGCACCGAGCTCCGCGCCGCGAGCGCGGCCGCCCCGTGGCTCTGGCTCGGTACTTCTTCCCGCTGGATGCGCTTGGAGAGTGGAATCGTCTGTACGGAGCGGCGGGCCTGATCCAGTACCAGTTCGCGATCCCATCAGGCCAGGAGACCGCGCTGATGCGCTGTTTCGAGACGATCCGCCTGCTGCGCCTGCCGGTCTATCTGGCGGTGTTCAAGCGGCTCGGCCCGACGTTTGGGGGACCGCTGTCGTTCCCGCTGGCGGGCTGGACGCTGGCCCTCGACCTGCCGGCCGCGACGCCGGGTCTGCGAGCGGCGCTCGACGCGCTCGACGCGCATGTCGCGAGCTGCGGCGGACGCGTGTATCTCGCCAAGGACGTGCGGCTGCGGCCCGAGGCGCTGCGCGCGATGTATCCGCAGCTCGATCGCTTCGAGGCCGTGCGCGCGCGCGTCGATCCCGACGGCGTGCTCGGCTCGGATCTCTCGCGACGGCTCAGGCTGGATCAGACGGCCCGATGAGCGCCGGCCGGCAGGCTCGTGCGAACGGGCACTCGCGCGAGCGCCGTGTCGAATCGCTGTCGAGCGAAATGGCGGCGCTGCGCGCGCGCCGCCGCGAGGCGCGCCGCCGCCGGCGCCTGCTGCGCGTGGATCTCGGTCTCGGGGCGCTCGCGGCCGTGTTGCTGCTGGTGATCGCGCCCGGCGTGGGCATCGCGGCGCTGGTCGCGCTGTTGCTGATCACGGTGTGCGGCACGTCGATCGCGGTCGAACGACGACGGCGATCGCGCCGCCATTGAGCCCGTTGGGCACGCGACACAGCGGCCTGCGAGACATTGGCTGGTTCGCTTGCCGAGATATGCGGTCGGCGGCAGGCGTGGACGGGACGTACAGGGTCGGAGTGCCAATTTCTGCATATACTATAGCGCACCCTGTCGATTAATTTTCTTTCCCTCCCCTTCCTGGCCCCCACCGGATCCTTCCTGGCCACCCCCGGCGCCTCTCTGATAGACCCCGGCGCGATGCACGAATCCGAGCCTCCGCGTCTGCGCCTGCCCCGGTCGCCGTACGCGCGCGCGGGTGCGCTGGCGGCCGTGCTGATCGTCGTTGCGCTCGTCGTTTACGCGCTGTCGCAGCTGAACCTCAGCGACGTCGGACACGCGCTCGTGACCGCGACGCCCGGCTGGATCGCGGCGGCGCTGGCGCTGATGGCGCTGTCACTGGGTCTGCGTTCGGTGTCATGGCACGAGGCGTTGCGGGCGGCGCTGCCGGACATCGCGCTCAGCTGGCTGGCGGTGGCCAGAGCGACGGTGATCGGCGTGATGGCCTCGGCGGTGTTTCCGGGCCGGATCGGCGAGCCGACGCGGATCGTCGTGTTGACGCGCCGCCTGGAGGGGCCGGCGCGGCGGTTGCTGCCGATCGTGACCGGGACGGTGTTCTCGCAGACGCTGATCAACCTGGCGGCGCTGACGATCCTCGCGGCGGTCACCTTCTCGAGCGTGCCGCTGCTGAACGGGCACCTGGGCGGCATCCTCGGCGTGGCGGCGATCCCGCTGGCGCTGTGTCTGCTGGTGCTGATCGGTCCGCGCCTGCTGCGGCTGGGCGAGCGCTCGCGCTCACCGCGGGTGCGGCAGATCAGCGCGACGATCGCGCGGCTGCTGTACCTCGCCAGGCAGGGCCTGGCGGTGTTCGTCACGCCGCGGCACGGCTTCGCCTCGGTCGCCGCGCAGCTGCTGGCGTGGGCGCTGCAGTGGCTGTCGTGCTACGCGCTGATACGCGCGCTCGGGCTGCCGGTGCATCCTCCGCTGGTCGCCGCCGCCGCGGTGCTGCTGGCGGTCAACGTGAGCGCGGTGCTGCCCGCCACCCCGGCGAACGTCGGGGTCTTTCAGGCCGCCTGCCTGGTCGTGCTGGCCGCATACGGCGTGAGCGCCAGCACGGCGCTGGCGTACGGCATCCTGCTGCAGGCCGTCGAGGTGCTGACGGCGCTCTGCCTCGGCGTGCCCGCGCTGCTCGGCGAGGGGCTCACGTGGCGCGACATCCGGCCCGCGGCCGGGCAAGCGGGCGAGCCGAGCCTCGGCCACGAGTCCGACGTGGCTCCCGAGCGCTAACCCACGCGCGCGCACGCGCGCACGCGTGCGCCGTCGTCCGCGAACAGCGCCATCCTGCAGCTCGACCCCAGGCCGCCATCTCGCGCAGCCGTCAGCCGGCGAGCGCGCGCAGCGACTGCTTGAGCGATTTCGCGGTCTGCAGGACGGCCGTGGGCTCGTAGCCGCAGTGGGCCATGCAGTTTTCGCAGCGCGGGTCGCGGCCACGACCGTAGGCGCTCCAGTCGGTGGTGTCGAGCAGCTCCTGATACGTCTCGGCGTAGCCGTCGGCCATCAGGTAGCAGGGGCGCTGCCAGCCGAACAGCGAGTAGCTCGGTATCCCCCACGCCGTGCAGCCGAATTCGGCGCGGCCTTCGAGGAAGTCGAGGAACAGCGGGCTGTGGTTCAGGCGCCAGCGCTTGCGACGGCCCTGCGCGAACGCCTCGCGGAACAGCTGGCGTGTTTGCGTTACCCCCAGGAAGTGCTCCTGGTCCGGCGCTTTCTCGTAGGCGTAGGCCGGCGAGATCATCATCTCGTCGACCTGCAGGTCGTCGTTGAGGAAGTCGAGCACCTCGCGCACGGTCTTGGCGGAGTCGTGCGTGAAGAAGGTGGTGTTGGTGGTGACGCGGAAGCCCCGGCGCTTGGCGGCGCGGATCGCGGCGACGGCCTTGTCGAACGTGCCGGCGCGTTCGACCGAAGCGTCGTGGCGCTCGCGCAGGCCGTCGATGTGAACGGCCCAGGCGAAGTACGGGCTGGGCTTGAATTTGGCGAGCTTGCGCTCGAGCAGGAGCGCGTTGGTGCACAGGTAGACGAAGCGCTTGCGCCGCACGAGCTCGCCCGCGATCAGGTGGATCTCGGGATGGATCAGCGGCTCGCCGCCGGCGATCGAGACCATCGGCGCGCCGCTTTCCTCGATCGCGCCGACCGCCTGCTCGACCGGCATGCGCCGGCGCAGTACGTGCTCGGGATGCTGGATCTTGCCGCAGCCGGAGCACTCGAGGTTGCACTGGAAGAGCGGCTCGAGCTCGACGATCAGCGGGAACTTCTCGCGCCTGGCCAGGCGCTGGCGCAGCAGGTACCAGCCGATGCGCGTGCTCTGCCTGAAGTCGACGGCCATGCCTAGACCTTATTCCCCCGGGCGGTCTCGCTGAACCCCGGTCTCGGCTCGGGCGCCGGCTCAGGCTCCGGCTCAGGCTCCGGCGCCGCGCTCGGGGCGCCCGCGCGGACAGGGGTCCAGTCGCGCAGGATGCTCGCGACCCGGCGCAGGGTGCGCGCCGCGCGCAGCGCTCCCACGAGCGCCTGCGGGCGCAGGAGCTCGTGGCTGGGGCTGTCGAGCACGACGCGCACCACCGCGAACGGCCGCCCGGCCGCGGCGGCCGCCAGCCAGACGGACTCCATGTCGACCGCGAGCGCCCCGGCTGCAAGCAGCTGAGCGCGGCGCTCGCCGAGCGCGAGCTTCGAGACGCTGACGATCTCGCCGACGCGCACCGGGATGCCGCGAATGCGCAGCGCGGCGGCCAGGTCCTGGGCGTCGGCACAGGCGACGGGCGGCTCTGCGTGGCGTTCGTCGGCGGCAGCGGTGACCCGTTCGGCGACGATCGCTTCGCCGGGCCGCGCGTGCTCGTCGAGGCCGCCGCAGAGGCCGAGCACGAGCAGCGCATCGCCCGGTGTCCGCTCGAGCGCGAGCGCCGCGGCCTTCGCGCGCTTGGGCCCCATGCCGGTCTTGTGCACGCTGGCGCCGCGGGCGGCCGATCCGACCAGGAGCGCCTCGACGCGCATGGGCGACGCGATCATGAGCCCGCTCACCGGCCCACCGGCCCGCCCACGGGTCCGCCAGGGCGCTCATCGACCCACGAGCCCGCTTTCCGGTCCACCGGCCCGCTCACCGGCCGACCAGCTCCTGCCTGAGTGCGGGACGGCCGGCGAGCACGGTCCGGGCCGCGACATGGCCGCTGAGCACGGCGCCCTCGAGCGTGGCGGGCCAGCCCGTGTCGGTCCACGTGCCGGCGAGCACCAGGCCCGGGACGTCGGTTTGGGCGCCCGGACGCAGTCTGGCGATGCCCGGCTGGGCGCGGAACGTGGCGGCGTGCTCCTTGGTGACCATGAACCGGTCCACCTTGGCGGCGCGCGCGGCGGGCAGCAGCCGTGAGAGCGCCGGGAGGTAGCGGGCGCGAAGCTCGCCGGGGCTCATCGTCATCTCGCGCTCGGCCCCGGACAGCGACACCGCCAGATACTGACGTCCTGGCGGGAGGCCCGCGGCGGCGGTGCGATCGAACAGGTACTGGACCGGCGTGTGGACTCCGGCCGCGAAGCGCCACTGGCACACGGGGCGGTCATAGACGACGTGCAGGTTCACGATCGGCGAGCTGGCCAGACGGCGCGCCGCGGCGGCGATGGAAGGGAGCAGCGGCTCGACGAGCGCAGCGGCACGCGCGTGGGGCAGCGCGACGACGACGGCCTCGGCGTCGAGCTCGTCGGTGGCGTCATCGCGACGAACGAGAAAGCCGCCATCCAGACGTGCTCCCCACGTATGTTCGTGTCCGAGCCGTTCGATCCGCTGGGCACGCCAGCCGAGCCTGACATCGACGCCGGCGGCGGCCAGGGCGCGCTGGGCGGGCGCGTCGATGGTCTCGCCGAGCGAGCGCTCGTGAAAGCCGATGTCGCCCGCGTCGGCGCGTTCGAGCAGGCCGGTCTTGAACACGAAGGCGCAGAGCGCCGCGGACGCCTGGGCGGCTCTGAGGTTGAGGCTGGGCAGCGCGATCAGATCCCAGAGCGCGGCCACGGTCTGCCGGTCCTGACCGTGGCGCGCGAGCCAGTCGCCGAAGCTGATCTCATCGAGCTCGCGCGCGCGGGGGTCGGCTCGCGACAGCGCGAGCGCGGCACGTCCCACGCGCAGGCGCTGGGAGGGCGAGAGCCGCCGGTAGCGGAGCAGCGACCCGGCGAGCTGAAACGGCGCGGGCCAGCGAGCGCGGCGCAGGAGCGCGGGCTTGCATCCCGGGCTGAGCACGGGGATCTCGAGCCGCGGCTGCAGGCGCACGGACGCGCTGCTGCCCAGGCGCGCGAGCAGGGCGCGATAGGCGGTGCAGCAGCGCAGGAACACGTGCTGGCCGTTGTCGATGCTCATGCCGTCGCGCTCGAACGAGTAGGCGGCGCCGCCGAGCCGGCGCCTGACCTCGACGAGCGTCACTTCTGCCCCCGCCTCGGCGCAGTCCAGGGCGCAGGCGATCCCCGCGAGGCCGCCGCCGACGACGACGATCCGCCGACTCATCGCGCGCCCACCACGACGATCCGCCGACTCACCGCTCGCCGGCCCGGGCTCCGGCTCCGAGAGCCTCCGATCGCGGACGGGCGCCGGCGAGCGCAGCGGCGCCGGGGCCGGTCGCCGCTCCGACCAGGCTGCGCGCCGCCACCCACGCCTTCTCGGGCCCGGTGAGGTGCACGCGCACGCGCAGGGCCCGACCGGGATCGGCCTCGATCCGCTCGAGCAGCTTGCCGTAGATGCCGGCCATCGCCAGCAGGCAGGCGGCGCTGCGCCGGTCGAGCAGCGCGGTGAGCGCGATGCCGCGCTGAAACCACGCGCGCGCGCGTGCGGCCTCGTCACGGATCATCGCCTCGAGCTGGCCGGCTTGCCCCTCGCCGCGCGCAAGCGCGGCGATCAGGGCAGGCGCGTGCGCCTCCTGACCAGCCGCGATCACCTCGAACCGCCTGAGCTGTTCGGCCGGCAGGTAGCAGCGCCCAAGTTCGGCATCCTCGCGGACGTCGCGCAGGATGTTGGTGAGCTGGAGCGCGACGCCGAGGTCGTCGGCGAGCTGCCACGCGCGCTCGGCGCCGGCCTGCTCCGAGGGCCGCAGCGCGAAGATCGCGAGGCACGCGCGCCCGATCGCGCCGGCGACACGACGGCAGTAGACGACGAGCTCGTCGAAGGTCTCGTAGCGGGCCCCCTCGATGTCCATGCGCACGCCCGCGATCAGCGCGGGAAGCGCGTCGGGCGGGATCGCAAAGCGCCGGTAGGCGTCCTCGAGGGCGATCAGGACCGGATCGTCGGGCGAGGCCGTCGCGTGTTCGGCTGGGGCGGCGGTGCCGGTCACGGCGACGGACTCGGCGCGCTCGCCGGCCTGGCCCGCGGGCTCTGCCACGCGCGCATCCAGCGAGGCCAGCGCGCGTGTCTGCTCGTCGAGCCGCTGCAGCTTCTGCTCGGCGGGCAGCGGGCCGTCGCCGATGTCGTCGATTCGCCGCGCGAACGCGTACACGGCGCACATCGCCGCGCGCCGGCCGGCGGGCAGCAGCCGGATGCCGTAGTAGAAGTTCGCGGCCGCCGCGCGCGTGATGCGCTCGCACTGCCGGTAGGCGGCTTGCGGATAGGCGGCTCGCGGGCAGGCGCCTTGCGTGTCGGGGCCTTGCCCGTTGGCGGCTTGCGTGTCGGGGCCTTGCCCGTTGGCGGCTTGCAGGTTCACGCGCGCGGCCCCTGCCAACGTCGCGGCCAGCGCGCGCAGCCGCAGCCTGCCGCCCGCGCGCGGCGGGCCGGCCAGGACATCGAAGCCCGCGCGCTCGACCGCCTCGAGCGCCGCCCGGCCGCCCGCCACGAACGCAGCGACGGCAAGGCGCTCGCGCAGGCCCTCGAGCTCGTCGATCAGCGGGGCGCCCTGCGCGAGCAGGCCGCGCGCGCGTCCGACCTCGAAGGCGAGCACCGCGGCGATTCCCGGCCGAGCGTGCTCGGCATGCAGGTCCGCGGCGCTGCAGCCAAAGCGCTGAAGGTCCTCGGCCGGCAGGTATACGCGTCCGCGGCGCAGATCCTCGGCGACGTCCTGGCAGTGCTCGGCCAGCTGCAGCGCGGTGCAGATCGCGTCGGAGCGGCGCACGCGCGCGGGCGTGGCGGCGTCGAACACGTGCAGCACGAGCTCGCCGACCGGGTTTGCGGACAGCGCGCAGTAGCCGCGCAGCTGCTCCCAGGTGTCATACGCGCTGACCCGCTGGTCGACGCGGTTTGCCTCGATCAGGCGCGCGAATGGCTCACGCGGCAGCCGGCACTCGCGCAGCGTGGGTTCGAGCGCGACCAGCAGCGGCCGGGTGGCGCGGCCCTCGAAGGCTCGGTCGAGCTCGCGCTCGAGCTCATCCAGCGCCGCCAGCCGCGCCTGCGGCGTCTCGGCCGAGACTTCGCCGCGAAGCTCTGCGCCGACGCCGGTCGGCTGCGCGCCCGCCTCGTTCGGCCTCTCCCCCGCGCCGACCGACGCCACACCCGCGCCAACCGGCCCCACGCCCCCGCCATCCGGCCCCACGCCCCCGCCATCCGGCCCCACGCCCCCGCCATCCGGCCCCACGCCCCCGCCATCCGGCCCCACGCCCCCGCCATCCGGCCCGGAGTCCCCGATTTCGTCGACCAGCCGCGCGAACCCGTACAGCGCCAGCAGGTGCCGGCGCAGCCGCCGCGGCAGCGCGCGGCTGGCGACCGGGAAGTTCTCCCCGGCGGCGCGCGCCATCACGGCCGCCGCCTCCATCAAGCCCTCACTCGCGCGGCTCTTGCAGGCACCGCCCGAGCGCCATGATCGGGAATGTGAGCCGGTAGAGGTGATAGTTGATGTAGTAGTCGGAGGGAAAGCCCGTGCCGGTGTACTGCGGCTCATCCCAGGTTCCGTCCTCGCGCTGGGTGTCCACGAGCCACTGCACGCCCGCGCTCGCAGCCTGGCAGTCGCGCTCGCCGGCGGCGTGCAGCGCCAGCAGCGCCCAGGCGGTCTGCGAGGCCGTGCTCGCGCCGCGGCCGATCCACTGCGGGTCGTCGTAGGAGCGCGGGTCCTCGCCCCAGCCGCCGTCGTCGTTCTGGTGATCGACGAGCCAACCGACCGCGCGCGTGATGGGAGTGGCCGAGCTCGGCACGCCCGCGGCGACTAGCGCCGGCACGGCGGCGCCCGTGCCGTAGCAGTGGTTGATGCCCCAGCGCCCGAACCAGGAGCCGCCGGGCTCCTGCGCGGCGATCAGCCAGCGCACGCCGTCCTGCACGCTGGGAATGTCGCGCAGGTTCAGCGCTGCCAACATCTCGACCGCATGCGCGGTCACGTCGGCGCTGGGCTCGTCGATCACCTCGCCGAAGTCGAGGAACGGCAGCTGGCGGACGAGCGCGCGGGTGTTGTCGGCATCGAATGCGGCCCAGCCGCCGCCGTCGCTCTGCATGCCCTGAACCCAGCGTGCCGCCCGCGCGACCGCTTGCGCGATCTGCACAGACGTTTGCGCGCCAGGGGCGACCCGTCCCAATGCGAGCGAGACGACGGCGGTGTCGTTGACGTCCGGATAGTTGACGTTGGCGAACTCGAACGCCCAGCCGCCCGGCGGCAGCCGCCGGCGCGCGACGGCCCAGTCGCCGGCGGCGAGCACCTCCTCGCCGAGCAGCCACTCGGCGGCGCGCACGAGCGGCGGCTCATCGCCGGCCAGGCCGGCGTCGGCCAATGCGATCAGCGCCAGGGCCGTGTCCCAAACGGGCGATTGGCACGCTTCCAGGCGCCGGCTGGGGCCGGGCGGGGCGCCGACGCCGCGGGCATCGTCGAGGTCCTCGACCATGAACCGCTCGAGGCCCTCCAGCCCGCGCCTCATCACCGGGTGCTCGAGCGGATAGCCCTCGAGATGGAGCGCCATCAGCGAGTACACCCACGGCGGTTGGATTCCGCCCCAGGAGCCGTCGGCCTCCTGGCGGCGTACCACCCAGCGCTCGGCCCGGCCGAGCGCTGACTGGCGCACGGGCGCGAACGGGCGGCGCTCGTACGCGCGCATCAGCCGGTCGAGCTGCGCCAGCATGCGACCGCGCCACGAGCCCGGCCGAGCCGCCTGCGCGGGCTCGCCGCTGCGCAGCTCATCCAGGCCGAAGCCGAGCGGGCGCACCGGCCGGTGGGCTTTGACGAGCGACACCGCCACGATCGTCTGGCGCGCCCAACAGGCGAAGTCGTAGACGTTGAGCGGCAGCCAGCGCGGCAGCAGGACGATCTCGGGCGGCAGCGCGGGGACCTGCTCCCACGGCCACAGGCCGAACAGCGCGAGCCATACGTGCGTGAACACGCGTGCCCGCTCGATCCCGCCGTGGGCGCGCACGAACGCCGCCGCGCGCAGCATGTGCGGCTCATCGGCGCGATCTCCCGCCAGCCGCAGCGCCCAGTAGCCCTCGATCGTGGTCGACAGCTCGCCCGGGCCGCCGTAGAAGTTCGCCCAGGTGCCGTCCTCGCGCTGCTGCGAGCGGATCCAGGCGGCCGAGCGCTCGGTCTCCTCGCCGCGGCGGATGCCGAGGAACTCGCGCAGCAGCATGTCCTCGGCGTCCATCGTGACGTTCGTCTGCAGCTCGCCCTGCCACCACCCTGCCGGGTCCTGCAGCGACAGCAGGTGCTCGCATGCCCGCCGCAACGCTGCCTGCGCCCGGCTCGGTGAAGCAACCGTCGAGGTGGACATCCCGGGAAACCTAGCGCGCGACGAACACGTAAGGGTGCGCGAGCGTGATCACGCGGGCCCGCAGCACCGCCACCGAGACCGTGCGGGGCACCGGCGAGACGAACCGGTATGCGATCAGGCCGTTGACGTCGGCGTGGGCGGCCAGGCGAAAGCCCGGCGCGGGCGGGGCGGCGGCGCCGGGGCGCAGCGGCGCGTAGCCGGTCTCGTCGATCTCGCTGACCGTGATCGTGCGTCCGTGCGCGACCGGGACGAGCGCCGGCAGGTAGTACTGCAGCGGCGTGGAGCCCAGCTGCACCGTCGTGATCGCACGGCCGCCCAGGCGGGTGGCACCGCCCGTCGCCGCAGACGCGTGCGCGACTGGCAGCGGGAGCGCCAGCACCTTGGCCAGCCCGCGCCAGTCGCCGCGCTGCAGCCGCGGGCTGAGGTTGACGTCGATCGTGATCGCGAGGAACGCGAGCGCCGTGAGCGTGACTAGCGCGACCCCGACCGCGCCCGCGCGCCGGCATACGGTGACGAGCGCGATCAGCGCCGTGACCGGGACCATCGCGGCGACGAGGTTGCGCGGGGCCAGGTAGTCGGCGCCGAGCACGGCCAGCGCGAGCGGCAGCAGGATGCCGGCGGCGGCGATCGCCAGCGCGATCAGCGCGCCGCGCTCCTCGGCGGGATCGAGCACGCTCCACAGGCCGTAGGCGAGCCCGGCGAGGATCGGCAGCGCGATCAGCAGCTCGACGCCGTGGCCGAGCGGCGCGCCGGAGTAGCCGGTCAGGTAGTACTGCGGGATCGCCTGAATGCGGCTGCTCAGCGCCCATTCGCCGATCCACTGCGTGCCGTGCCCGCCCTGCGCGGAGATCAGCGGCAGCAGCGCGAGTCCGACCAGCGCGAGCACGGCGATCGCGGGCAGCGCAGGCCGGCGAGACGAGCGGTCCCACAGGAGCCAGAGCGCCATCGGGACGAGCAGGAACACGGCGAAGTAGTGGCTCAGCAGCGCGAGCGATCCGGTGAGCGCGAACGCCGCCATGTTGGCGGCGTTCGGCGCGCGCAGAGCGCGCAGGAAGCACAGCATCGCGAGCGCCGCGCACAGCACGAACAGCCCGTACGCGCGCGCCTCCTGCGAGTACCAGACCAGCAGCGGGTTCACCGCGACGAGCGCGGCCGTGGCGATCGCCGTGGCGCGCCGGCCCGTGAGCTCGCGCCCGATCGCCCAGGCGACGGGCACCGTGGCGACGCCGGCCAGCGCAGAGGGCCAGCGCAGCGCGACCTCGCCGGTGCCGAACACGCGCGCGTCGGCCCAAGCCAGCACGTACCACAGCGGCGGCGTGTTCTCGCTGTGGGCGACCCCGCGCAGCGTCGCCGACAGGCTCGGATGCAGGACGTGGACTACGGTGAAGGCCTCGTCGTACCAGAAGCTCTGCAGGTCGAGCGTCGCGAAGCGCAGCGCAGCCGCGAGGATCGTGAGCGCGGCCAACGGCCACCAAGCCGGGAGCGCACGCGCCCGCGCGCGCGCACGCGTGGGCCGGGCGTCTTGTGCATGAACGCTCGCGGCGCTCACGCGCGACCATCCCTCGCGAGACTCACGCCCGACCTGCCGCGGTGGCCCACACGCCGCCTCGCTCGCCTCACGCGTCGCCGTCTCATCCTCACGTGCCTCCCGCCGGCGCGCACATGCCCTCGGCGACCGCCGCTCCGAAGCAGCCGTGACGGTAGCGGCGCAGGTCTTCTTCGACGTTCGCCGGCAGGTACCACCCGCCGTGCACGACGCGCCGTCCATCTAGCACCGGCCCCCAGATCTCCAGGCAGATCTGGGGCCGCGCATACTGCGGGCCCGGCTGCGTGTTACCGCACACGACCTCGCGCTTGCTGGCTTCGCCGAGCAGCTTCTGGTCGGGGGACAGTTCGCGGTAGTCGTGGCCGGTGTAGTGACGCCAGGTGCTCAGGTCGGCGATCAGACGGTCGTTGACGTGGGTCTGGCGAACGAGATCGTTGACGGTGGCGAGCGCCAACAGCAGGCCGACGAGCACGAGCAGCGTGGTCTCGATCAGGCGTAGCTGGCTCATCGAGCGACGCCCGCTGGGCTCAACGGATTGGACGTGTGCGGGCTCATTGCACCGGCGCCAGCAACGGTGAGGTCTGGTGGATGACGAACAGCCCCTGCACGAACAGCGTGGCGAGCAGCAGGCGCCGGTCGCGCGCGACGGCGGCGAGCGGCAGCGGCCACAGGATGTACCACGCCAGCAGCCACGTGCTGGTGACCGAGATCGCCAGCAGCGCCCAGCCGGAGGCGGCCACCCAGTCATAGCCGTGCCACGTGCGCCACAGTAGGTACAGCAGAATCAGCACGAGCGCGGCCTTCAGCAGGTCGTGGTTGACCGGGAACACGCCCGGCTTGCCGACGAGGTGCGCGAGCTCGGTGGGGAAGCTGTCGGTCGAGACGAACGCCGAGTCGCGGTTGAGCGCCGCGACGACGTTGACGCCGTGGGCTCCGAACGCGAGGTAGCCGGCGAGCAGCCCCAGCACGAGCGCGGCCGCCGCTCCCGCCACGATCGCCAGCCGTCCCCCGAGCTCGCGGCGGAGGTCGACGAGCATGAACGGCAGCAGCACCGCGACGGTGGCCTTGACGAGCGCGCCCGCGATCACGGCGGCGCCCGCGCCGGCCAGCCGCCGGGCGCCCGCCGGCTCGGCCGGGGCATCCTCCTCTGCGACACGGTGTCCATGCCGGCCAGCGCCCCGGCGCTGATCCTGCTCGCTTCCTTCGCCGGCCCCGTCGGCGCCTGCGCCACCCGCGCCCGCTGCCGCGGGCGAGCGTGCGGGCGCGATCGTCAGCGCGACGGCGCCCATCATCAGCGCCAGCATGATCAGGTCGTTGTGGGCGCCGCCGAGGCCGTAGATCAGGTACAGCGGGTTGGCGCCGACCGCGAGCAGCGCGAACACCGGATCGAAGCCGCGGCGGCGGGCGACGCGCCAGGTCAACAGCAGCGTGGCGAAGCTCGCGAGCAGCGCGTAGACCTTCATGCCCCAGAGCGCGCCGACGAGGCCCAACGCGGCAAGCGGGTAGCCGATCAACGTGTACAGCGGACCGTAGGCGGTGGCGACGTCGAGCCAGTCGTGTCCGACGTAGTAGAAGACCGGGTCGTGCGTGATCGCGACGGGGCCGTGCAGGTAGGGGTTGACGCCGTGCACGACGCCCATGCGCGCGTATGCGATGTAGCTGAAGACGTCGGTCGAGATCAGGATCGGCCCGGCGAACACGATCAGGTTCAGCAGCGCCACCAGCGCGATCGCCCACCGGGCCGGCGTTCGTTCGCGTGCCGGCCGCGAGCGCGCGCGCGTGCGCGCCAGCCCCAGCAGCACCGCGTAGGCGACGGCGCAGGACAGCAGCGCGATCAGGAAGACGCGATAGCCGAGGCGCTCGCCGCCGAGGGAGCGCAGCCAGGAGGCGGTGTGCGGCGATTTCGGGATCAGCGGGGAGTGCCCGAGCGAGCCGTCGAGGACGATCTCGATGGTCGCGGCGATCAGGATCAGGCCGCACGCAAGCGCGAGCGGCGCCCGCCAGCGCCCGCTCGCGGCGCCCGCAAGCCGCGAGCCGCCGACCTCGCCCTGGGAGCTCGTCTGGGCGTCGGCGGACGTCTGGGCGTGCGCAGCCGTCGCGGCGCGAGCACCCGTCTCGGCACCAGCGCGAGCGTCGCCGCGAGCACCCGTCTCAGCGCCAGCGTCGGCGCGAGCGCCCGTCTCGGCGCGGGCCCCTACAGCGCCATCCACACCGTCTTGCTCTCCAGGTAAGCCTCCAGGCCATCGCGGCCGTGCTCGCGACCTACGCCCGAGGCCTTGAAGCCGCCGAACGGCGCGGCGGGGTCCGCGGCGCCCCACGTGTTGACGTAGACCATGCCGGCCCGCAGCAGCGCGGCGAGCCGGTGCGCCTGCGCGACATCGCGGGTCCAGACGCCCGCGGCAAGTCCGTACTCGCCGGCGTTCGCGCGGGCGGCGACCTCCTCGAGCGAGTCGTAAGGCGAGGCCACCAGGACCGGGCCGAAGATCTCCTCGCGCGCGATCGGCAGGTCGTCGGAGGTGGCGCTGAAGAGGGTCGGCGAGACGTAGTAGCCGCCGCTGTCGCCGAGTGCCGCCTTACCGCCCCAGACCAGTTCGGCGCCGTCGCCCAGCCCGGACTCGATGTAGGACAGCACGCGCGCCTGTTGCTCGGCTGAGATCAATGGTCCCAGCTGGGTGTGGGGCTCCAGGCCCGGGCCGAGCGCCGTGGCGGCGGCACGCTCGGCCAGCGCGCTGATGATCTCGTCGAACTGCGCGGCGGGGGCGAACAGGCGCGAGCCGGCGTTGCAGGCCTGGCCGGAGTTGAAGTAGATCGCCTGATACGCGCCCGCGACGGCGGCGTCGATGTCGGCGTCGGGCAGGATGATGTTGGGGGACTTGCCGCCCAGCTCGAGCGTGACGCGCTTGAGCGCGCGCCCGGCCTTCGCTCCGATCTCGCGCCCGACGGCGGTCGAGCCGGTGAAGGCGACCTTGTCGACGTCCCGATGCTCGACGAGCGCCGCGCCGGTGGCGCCGTCGCCGGTGAGGACGTTGATCACGCCCGGCGGGAAGCCGACCTCGAGCGCGAGCTCGCCGAGGCGCAGCGCGCTGAGCGGGGTTTGCTCGGCGGGCTTGAGCACGACCGTGCAGCCAGCGGCGAGCGCGGGGGCGAGCTTCCAAGAGGCCATCAGCAGCGGGAAGTTCCACGGGATGATCTGCGCGCAGACGCCGACCGGTTCGCGCCGCGTGTAGCAGTGCATGCCCGCGCCGGCCGCGACGGGCAGCACCGCGCCCTCGATCTTGGTGGGCCAGCCCGCGAAGTAGCGCAGGTGCGAGGCGGTGCCGCGAACGTCGACGACCTGTGCGAGCTTGACCGGCTTGCCGTTGTCGAGCGACTCGATCTGCGCGAGCTCCTTGGCGTGGGACTCGACCGCTTGGGCCAGCGCGAACAGCAGCCGCTCGCGCTCGGGCGCGGGTGCGCTCGACCAGCCCTCGAAGGCCGCGCGGGCACGGGCGACGGCGGCGTCGGCATCGGCGCGGCCGGCGTGCGCGACCCGTGCGATCTCGCGCCCGCTCGAAGGGTCGAGCGTCGCGAACGTGCGTCCGTCGGCGGCCTGGGGGCGCTCGTCGCCGATCAGCAGCGCGTGTGGTCCTGAGACGAACTCGCGCGCGGCGTCGCCGAGCGCGTCCGGGAGGGAGATCGATGCTGTGCTCATGGCTGCAGACTACCTTTCACCAGGGCGTCCGGGCGACCTTCAGAGCGTCTCCCGTTCACAATCCCACGCCATCCCGATCGAGGCGACCACCATCGCGCGTCAGGGCGTCAGCACGACCTTCAGGGCCTCGCGGCGGTCGAACAGCGCGTATGCCTCGGGAGCGTCCTCGAGCGCCATGCGGTGCGTGACGAGCGGCGCGGGGTCGAGCAGGCCGGCGGAGATCATCCCGAGCACGCGGTCAACGTGGGCGATCACGTTGGCGAGGCCGGTCTTCAGCGTCAGTCCCTTCAGCCACGCGAGCCCGAGCGGCACCTCGCCCTTGCCGGCGTAGGCGCCGATGCCCGAGACGGTGCCGGCGTCGCGCGCGAGGCTGATCGCCAGCGCAAGCGGCGCGGGATCGCCGACGGCGTCGACGGCAACGTCCACGCCGGCTCCGCCGGTGGCGGCACGAACGACCCGCTTGGGGTCCTGCTCGGTCAGATGGACCGGCGTGGCGCCGAAGCGACCGGCCATGTCCAGGCGCGCCGCGACGGTGTCGATCGCGAACACCTTGGTGGCGCCGGCGGCGCGGGCGGCCTGCACGGCACACAGCCCGACGGGGCCGAGGCCGACGACGGCCGCGGTGTCGCCCGCGCGCAGCCCGGCGTGCGAGATGGCGTGGTAGCCGGTGCCGAGCACGTCGCCGGCGAACAGCGCGACCTCGTCGCTGATCTCATCGGGCACTGCCCGCAGCACCAGGTTGGCGCGCGGCACGAGCACGCGCTCGGCCTGAGCGCCCTGCAGATCCCCGAGTTTGGAGCCGTGGCCGAACGTGCGGCCGTGGCGGCAGCGATGGTAGTCGCCGCGAATGCATGCCGGACAGGTGCCACAGGCGGTGTGGAAGCAGCCGAGCACGCGGTCGCCGACGGCGGCACGCTCGAGCTCGGGGCCGGCGGCGAGGACCCGGCCGACGAACTCGTGCCCGATCGTGAAGCCCTGCTCGACGGGGACGCGGCCGTGGAAGATGTGCAGGTCCGAGCCGCAGATGCCGCTGGCCTCGATGCGCACGATCGCGTCGTCGGGGCGCTGCAGCTCGGGCTCGGGGACGTCGTCAACGCGAACCTCGCCGGGGGCTTGGAAGGTGACGGCGCGCATCGCAGCCAGCACCCTATCGAGGCGCAGCCTACGATCGCCCGCGGACGCGTCCTGGCGCTCGCCGAGGCTCAGACCGCGCAGGCCTCAGACCGCGCAGGCCTCAGACCGCGCAGGCCTCAGACCGCGCAGGCCTCAGAACGCGCAGGCCTCAGACCGCGCAGGCCTCAGACCGCGCAGGCCTCAGACCGCGCAAGCCTCAGACCGCAGGAGCACCGCTGCCGAGCGGGGTCGCCCCAGCGCAAAGCCCTGCGCGTGGTCGATCCCGTAGCGGCGCAGGAGCGCGATCGTGGCGTCGTCGCGGACGTACTCCGCGACCGTGCGCTTTCCCATCGCGCTCGCGAGTCCGGCGAGGGCCTGCACGACGAGCTGGTCCTTCGGCGAGCACGGCAGCGAGCGCACGAAGCCGCCGTCGATCTTCAGATAGTCGAACGGGAGCGCCTTCAGGTACTGGAAGCAGCCGAAGCCGGCGCCGAAGTCGTCGAGCGCGACCTCGCAGCCGAGGGCGCGCACGCCGGCGCAGAAGGCCTGCGCGCGATCCATGTCCGAGATCGCATCGGTCTCGGTGATCTCCAACACGAGCCGCCCGGCTGCGACGCCGTGGCGCGCCAGCGCACGCTCGACATGGCCCAGCATGGCGGGATCGGTGACCGACAGGGCCGACAGGTTGACGGCGACGCGCAGGCATGCCGCAGGTGTGCTCGCGACCAGCTCGAGCACCTGCTCGAGCACCAGCCGGTCGATCTGGCGGATCAGGCCGGAGCGCTCGGCGGCGGGCAGGAACCTGCACGGGGACACGAGCTCGCCGCTGGGGTGGTCGGCCAGGCGCACGAGCGCCTCGTGGTGTGAGACGCAGCCGTCGCGTAGCGAGACGATCGGCTGATAGTGAACGACGAACAGCTCGCGCTCGAGCGCGTGGCGCAGCCGCGTGATCCAGGATCGCTGGTGCAGGCCGGCCTGGGATGAGAATCCGTCGGGCCGGCGGGCCTCGTAGCGCCGTTCGGTCGCGTGCGGATATGGGCGAGCGCTCGGCGCGCGCAGGTGCACGCGCGGAACGGCGCAGCTGACGGTGGAGGATCGCATCGGTCGAGCACATGCTTTCGACGAAACCTCGCGCCACCCCTGCGCTGCCACGCGAAATGGCGCTTTCGGCCCGAAAAAGCGCAACAAACCTGCGCAAGGCTGCTTGCAGGCCAGGTCACGGGGGTCGCGAGAGCGTCACAAACCCGCGCAAGGCTGCTTGCGGGCCCGGTCACAGGGGTCGCGTGCGCACCACAAGGCCGCACCAAGCCGCTTACACGCTCGCGGACTGCGGCGTCAGGCGTGCGAATAGGGCCGGCGCGCGCGATCGGAGATCACGAGGAGCAGCGCGAGCAGCACGAAGTTCATCACCACCGAGGAGCCGCCGTAGGCGACGAACGGGAGCGTGACGCCGGTGAGCGGGATCACGCGCGTGACGCCGCCGACGATCACGAACACCTGCATGGCGATGATGAACGACAGGCCGGTGGCGAGCAGCTTCGAGAAGGAGTCCTTCGCGAGCATGGCCGTCTTCAGGCCGCGCGCCACCAGCAGCAGGTAGACGAGCAAGAGGCCGGCCGCGCCGGCGAGACCGAGCTCGTCGGTGATGACGGCATAGATCATGTCGCTTTCGGGAACGGGCAGGATCGAGGTGCGCACGATCGTGTGGTTGGCGAGTTCGACCGGGTAGCGCAACAGGGACTGGTCGAAGCCGGTGCCGAGCAGGCCGCCGTCGGCCTGCGCGAACAGCGCCTGCCCGAGCTGGTAGCTGGTGCCGTTTTCGAACAGGCGCGGGTCGAGCGGATGTTCCCAGGCCAGCACGCGCGCGTGCACGTGCGAGACGTGGCCGACGACGAACCAGGCGCCGAGGGCGAACAGGACCAGTCCGATCAGTGGAAATGACAGGCGCCCGGTCGCGACGTAGAGCAGCGCGAGAAACGCACCGTAGAACATCAGCGAGGTGCCCAGCTCGCCCGTCAGCAGCAGGGTTCCCATCGCGGCGCCCCAGATGATCAGCATCGGGCCGAACTGCTTCATCGGCGGGATCGTGAGCCCCAGCACGCGCCGTCCGGCGGTGACGAGCGCCTGGCGATTTTCGTGCAGGTAGCTGGCGAGGAAGATCACGATCGCGACCTTGCCGAGCTCGGCGGGCTGGAAGGAGACGCTGCCGATGTGGATGTCCAGGTAGGCGCCGTTGATCTGCTCGCCGATCACGGGCAGGCGTGGCAGCACGGTCATCACGATCCCGACTGCCGCGATCGTGTAGCGGTAGCGCTCGAGCACGCCCACCCCGCGACGGCGCAGCAGCAGGATCGTCGCCGCGAACAGAACCAGGCCGAGCACCATCCACTGGGCCTGCTGGCGCGCCAGGCGGGGTTCGATGCGATAGACCATCACGATCCCGACGCTCGCGAGCACGGCGCCGAGCGGGAACAGGTACGGGTCGGCGTCGGGCAGCGCGAAGCGGATCACGAGGTGGCCCGCGACGCACAGCGCCAAGAACAGCGCGCCGTAGGTGAGCGACGCGCTGGAGGCGTGGTTGAGCGTGACGTTCGTGGCCGCCTGACGGGTGGTCTGCTCGGTCTGAATGAAGATCGCGGTGAACCCGGCCGTCACGAGCAGAGCGGCGGGAACGAGGCCCAGCAGCTCGCGGTTTCTGGGGCTCAACATGCGACCGAGGGTAGCCGCCGGTGCGGCGCCGGACGCCGTTTGGGCGGGCTCAGCCGGCCAGCTCGCCGGCCCGATCGAGGGCGCTCCAGCCGCGGGCTCAGCCGGCCAGCTCGCCGGCCCGATCGAGGGCGGCGTTGACGAGCGCGTCGGCGCGGGCGTTTTGCGCACGTGGCACCGAGCGCACGGTCCAGCGCGCAAATCCGCGCAGGTCGGTGAGCGCCTGCTCGTAGAGCGGGCGCATTGCCTCGTGCTTGACCTTGTACTCGCCGTTGATCTGCCGGGCGATCAGCTGCGAGTCATTGACCACCTCGACCTCGCTCACCCCCAGCTCCCTGGCCTGCTCGAGGCCGAGCAGGAGCGCACGGTACTCGGCGACGTTGTTGGTGGCTCGGCCGAGGAGCTCGGCGTGCTCGGCCACGGTCTCGCCGTCGGGTGTGGAGATCACGCACGCGGCGGCGGCAGGACCGGGGTTGCCACGCGCGCCGCCGTCCACGTGGACGATCGCCTTGGTCATGCGCGGGTCGATCATGGACCCACGCCAGAATATCTGCCGGGATTGAGGCTGCCGTTCCGCGGCGTCAGACGCCGCCCGCGATGCTCGACGTGCCACCAGCACGCCTGCGCTCGCGTGCGACGTCTGCCATCCACGGCCCGACCCCCTCAACCCACCATCTATTCTGGCGAGGGTCCTATGCAGTCGCGAGCGGGAGCAGATCGCCCGGGACGCGCGCGCGACGGCGGTCGCGGATCACGCGGCGCTGCACGACCTCGGCGGACGCGCGAGCACCGCGAGCGCGTCGATCGGCCTCGCGACGGTCGATGATCACGGTGACGTTGGGATCGTCGCGGTAGTGCTCGACGAGCTTCGGGTAAAGCTCGTCCTCGAGCGGCCTTGGAACTACGCAATAGATCATCGCGGGTCAGATCGTACCAGCGACAGCGGCATATGGCGACAGCCTGCTGTCAAAACTTGGCCGCCGGCCGATCCCCGAAACGGCGTCCTCTGAGCGGCTCCGAGCGGGACGGCGGCGCCCAGGCAACTAGCGCGAGCGCAAGCGCTCGAACAGGCGGCCGCGCCGCTGGCGCGGTGCCGGGACGCTGGCGGCCTGGCTTTCGCTCTCGCGCAGCCAGCCTCCATCGGCGGCACGCGCAGCGCACAGGTCGCACACGTCGCGGCGCTGATCGCCGTCGAGAAAGACGTCGGAATGCTCGCCGCGAAGCAGCCGGCGGCCGCACACGCCGCACTCGACGTCGGGCTGGGAAGTGACGATCGAACGAGTTGCCATCGTCACTGAGAGTACCTCGGCGCGCAGGAGTGCGCAAATTGCCGGGGCGATTGGTGCACGCGCTCAGCTACGAGGCGCGGCGTGTTGGCGCGCGCCGCCCAGTGCTCAGAGACCGGATACGAGGTTGGCGCGTGGCGAAGTGCAGCGCCAGCCTCGGCCACTCAGGCCAGCCGCGCCCACTCAGGCGCCGGCGGCCGCGTGCTCGCGCGCCGACCCCTCGACGACCTGCTGGGCGAGGTGCGCGGGGACCTCCTCGTAGCGCAGGAACTCGAGCGTGTAGTCGCCCTGACCGCCGGTGATCGAGCGCAGGTCCGGGGCGTACGCGAGCATCTCGGCCATCGGGACCTCGGCCTTGATCTCGGTCATCCCGCCGACCGGCTCCATGCCCTGGGGGCGCCCGCGGCGGCTGTTGAGGTCGCCGATGACGTCGCCGACATACTCCTCTGGCACGGACAGCGTGACGAGCATGATCGGCTCGAGCAAGACCGGGTTGGCTTGCGCGAGCGCCTCTTTCATCGCGTGGGCGCCGGCGAGCTTGAACGCGATCTCGGATGAGTCGACGCTGTGGTAGGCGCCGTCGAACAGGTGCACGCGCACCCCCTTGACGGGATAGCCGGCGAGCACGCCGGCGTTCATCGCCTCGCGCACACCCTTCTCGACCGCGGGGATGAACGAGCTGGGGATCACGCCGCCCTTGATTTTGTCGATGAACTCAAAGCCGGTCGCGTCGGTCGGATCGGTGAGCGGCTCGATCTCGATGTGGCAGTCACCGAACTGGCCGCGGCCACCGGACTGCTTCTTGTGGCGGCCGTGGGCCTTGGCGGTGCCCCTGATGGTCTCCTGGTAGGGGACGCGCGGGGGCTTGAGCGTGACCTCGACGCCGAAGCGCTCACGCAGGCGATCGACCACGACTTCGACATGCACCTGCGAGAGGCCGGCGACGATCTGCTGGCCGGTCTGCTGGTCGCGGTGCAGGTCGATGGTGGGGTCTTCCTCCTGTAGGCGGCGGAGCGACGTGAAGACCTTCTCCTCGTCGCCGCGGGTCTTGGGCTCGACGGCGAAGGCCATCACGGGCGCCGGCAGCTTCATCGCCGGCATCTCCAGCGGGGTGGGCAGCGCGGCCTCGGATCGGCCGGTCAGCCAGTCGCCCGCGCGCGTCTCCTTGAGCTTGGCGATGGCCCCGATGTCGCCCGGCCCGAGCTCCTGCAGATGCCCGGCCTCGCGTCCGGCGAAGACGATCAGCTGCCCGATGCGCTCCTTGACCTTGGCGCGCGTGTTCAGCGCGTGGCTGTCGGCGCGCAGGGTGCCCTGATAGACGCGCAGCAGGTTGACGCGGCCGGCGAACGGGTCGGCGCGGGTCTTGAAGACGTAGGCGAACAGCTCGGCGTCGGGATCGGGCTTCAGCTCGATCTCACCGATTTGCAGGGCGCCGTGCTTGACCGGCGAGGGCAGGTCCTCGACGATCGCGTCGAGCAGGCGCGTGGTGCCGAGGTTCCCCGTCGCCACGCCGCACACGACCGGGAAGATCTTGCCGTGGTTGGTGCCCTCCTTGAGGGCACCAACGATCTCCTCGTGGGAGATCTCGTCTCCTTCCAGATAGCGCTCCATCAGCGCGTCCGAGACCTCGCTGACCTCGTCCATCAGCTTCTCGCGATATTCCTGGGCGAGCTCCAGCTGGGCGTCGGGTATCGGTATCTCGCTCCAGCCGCCGCGCTCGGGCGAGTCTTGCCTGAAGGCCTTCATGTCGACCAGGTCGATGACGCCTTGCAGTTCGTGCTCTGAGCCGATCGGGATCTCGCTCGCGACGACGTGCTGGCCGAACGCCTTCTTGAGCTGCTCGAGCGTTCTGAAGAAGTCGGCGCGCTCGCGATCGAGCATGTTCACGAACAGCATCCGCGCGATGTCGAGCTCGGCCGCACGCTGCCATAGCCGCGCGGTCGAGACCTCGACGCCCATCACCGCGTTGATCACGAAGATCGCCGACTCGCACACGCGCAGCGCGCCGAGGGCGTCGGCAACGAAGCTCGGCTCGCCGGGCGTGTCGATCAGGTTGACCTTGCGGCCGTCCCATTGCAGCGAGCTGAGCGTGGCCGCGATCGACATCTGCCGCGCCTGCTCGTCCGAGCCGGAGTCCGACACGGTCGTGCCCTCCTGCACCGATCCCAGACGGCTGGTGACGCCCGCCTCGAACAAGAGGGCCTCGTGCAACGACGTCTTGCCCGCACCACGATGACCGACGAGAGCTACGTTGCGAATTCGGTCCGCTGCCTGGGCCATGACGGGATCTCCTTTGTTTGCCGGATCCGATAGCTGGCTGCCGGGACGATACCGCCGTCCTGGCCCGAGCACCAGCTTCGTGCGCGATGCGAGGACCCGGCGCGCCACCCGGTTTTACGCGCCGCGCACGCGTGTGCCGCCCAGATCTCGAACGCCTCTTCGCATAGATCTGCAACGCCTCTTCGCATAGATCTGCAACGCCTCTTCGCCTAGATCTGCAACGCCTATTCGCATAGATCTGCACGCCTCTTTGCATAGATCTGCAACGCCGCTTGGCCTGGATCTCGGGCGGCGCTCGGCCTACGTCTCGAACGCCTCCTCCTGCATGCGCGAGCGCAGGCGCAGGACCGCCTTGGTGTGCAGCTGCGAGACGCGCGACTCGGTTACGCCGAGCACCTCGCCGATCTCTCGCAGGGTGAGGTTCTCGTAGTAATAGAGAGCGATTACCAGCTTCTCGCGCTCGGGCAGAGTGGCGATCGAGTCGGCTATTCGATCCTTGAGGTCGCCGACGTCCAGGGCCTTGGCCGGATCGGGCGCGGTCGTGTCCTCGAGCGTGTCCATCAGCGACACCTGGTCACCGCTCGAGTCCGATGTGCTCCACAGCTCGTCGAGCGCGACCATCGAGGAGTGTGAGATCGCGAGCAGCGAGTCGTTCAGTTCGTCGACGCTGACTTTCATCTCGGCCGCGATCTCCTTGTCGGTGGGAGCGCGCTGGAGCGTGTGCTCGAGCTTGGCGTTGGCCCGCTCGACTTCGCGCGCCCGCGCGCGCACGCTGCGCGGCACCCAGTCCATGGCGCGCAGCTCGTCGATGATGGCGCCCTTGATGCGCATGATTGCGTAGGTCTCGAACTTGATCTCACGCGCCGGGTCGAACCGCTCGATCGCCGCGATCAGGCCGCTCAGGCCGTAGGAGATCAGGTCGGCCTCCTCGACGTGCGGGGGCAGGCCGGCCGCGGTGCGCCCCGCGACGTACTTGACGAGCGGCGAATAGGCGAGCACGAGGCGCTCGCGTGCGCGGTGGTCGCCGTCGGACTTGTAGCGCCGCCACAGTTCGCGCAGCTCGATCGCTTTGACGTTCGTCTCCATCAAGGTCCGTCCCGTGGTTGCGAGCTAGTGTCGCGAGCTAGTGTCGCGAATCACCAGATCCCTGTCCCGATCCAGCTCGCGGGTGACTGCGCGCATAGGCGCTCTTGAGCTTCGCGGACTCTACCCGAGTGTAAATCTGGGTGCTGGACACGCTTGCGTGCCCGAGCAGCTCCTGGATCGAGCGCAGATCGGCTCCGCCGTCGAGCAGATGGGTGGCGAAGCTGTGGCGCAGCGCGTGCGGACTGACCGCGCCGGCCGCCGACTCGACGCCGGCGCGCTGAGCCCAGCCGCGCAGGCGGCGGCGCACATCGCTGGTGCTCAGACGCCTGCCGGTCTTGCTCAGGAACAGCGTCAGCTCGTCCGCCGGCGGGCGTGCGCTCACTCGCATATCCGAAACAACGATTCTGGCGACGAGCTCTGCGCGGCCACGTTTCAGATAATCGTCTACTGCCTGCTGAGCCAGCTCGCCCACGGGGACGACGCGCGTCTTGCGACCCTTGCCCTGGACACGCAGCTGCTCGGCGTCATGGTCGAGATCGCCGGGGCGCAGCGACACGAGCTCCTCGGCACGCAGCCCGCACGAGTAGGCAAGGTCGAACATCGCGCGGTCGCGCAGCTCGAGCGCGCTCGACGCGGGGATCGCCTGCAGCAAGGCGGCTGCTTCTCGCGCTTTCAGGACGCGCGGCAGCTTGCGCGGACGGCGTGGCGCGGAGACGAGCTGAGCGGGACTTTGTGCCAACTGGCCGTGCTCTTGCAGGCTGCGGAACAGCGCGCGCAGCGCCGCGAGCTTGCGTGCGCTCGTGCTCGGGGCGGCCCCGTGCATCGAGAGCTCCGCCATGTAGCGGCGCAGGTCGGCCACGCGGATGCTCGTGGGGGCACGGCCCCGCTCCCCCGCCCAGTCGGCGAACTGGCCGAGATCGGCCTTGTAGGCGCGCCTTGTGCGAGCGGCCATGTCGCGACGAGTCAGATCCTCATCGAGCAGGCGCAGCGCGTCGCTCCAGGCCGTGTCCATGCCGGGCTATTTCGCCGTCGCGGCGGTCCGGCCTTCCCACACGATGCGCGCTAGGTTACCCGGCATGGCGCCCACCCTGCCCCTGCCCGGAGGCGACGCCGTGGCGGGCACCACGAATGGCCACGGCGGCCCCGATCTCTATGGGCCTGTCGGGCGCTCGGCGTGGCTGGACCTGGATTGGCGGGAGCATCAGCGCTGGGTGCTGGTTGACGGTCGGCCGGTCAACACGATCGAGCTCGGGTCGGGACCGCCGCTCGTGTTCGTTCACGGCCTGGCGGGCTCTTGGCAGAACTGGCTCGAGCAGCTGCCCGTGTTTGCAAGCGACCGTCGCGTGATCGCGATGGACCTGCCCGGCTTTGGCCACTCGCCGATGCCGCGCCAGCCGATCACGATCGACGGATATGTGCGCCTGCTCGAGGGTCTGCTCGACGAGCTGCAGGTTGGCGCGAGTGCTGTGGTCGGTAATTCGATGGGCGGCCTGATCGCGGCGGAGCTGGCGATCTGCGCTCCGCGGCGGGTCGAGCGTCTGGCGCTGGTCTCGCCGGCGGGCGTGAGCACCTACAGGCGTCCCGGCCGCATGCCCACGCTGCCTGCCCTGCGCCTGCTGGAGCTCGCGGTGGGAGGACGTATCGGCTCGGTCGCTGCCAGGCCCGCGCTGGTCACCGGCCGTCCGCGCATGCGCGCGGCCACGCTTGGCATGGTGGCGCGCCATCCTAGCCGCCTGCCCGCCGCTCTGGCCGCCGAGCAGGTTCGCGGCGCCGGCAAGCCCGGTTTCATGCAGGCGCTCGAGGCCACCCTGAGCTGCGAGCTGCGGCCTGGTCTGCCCCAGACCTCCTGCCAGACGCTGATCGTGTGGGGCGATCACGACCGAATCATCCCGGTGCGCGACGCGGACATTTTCGCGGAGATGGTCCCGGACTCGCACAAATTCGTCTTCGCTGACACCGGGCACGTCGCCCAGCTCGAGCGCCCCGCGGCGTTCAACGCGCTGCTGAGAGAGTTCCTGGCCGAGTAGGCCCTGTTCAGCGCGCCACAGCGCCCTCGGAGGCACTGCCGACGAGCTTTGCGTACTTCTCGATCGCGACCTCGACGTGCCCGTTGGGGCGCTCCGTCTGTTCGTAGGCGCGCACCCG
This sequence comes from uncultured Solirubrobacterales bacterium, assembly GCA_963713895.1. Lineage (GTDB taxonomy): Bacteria > Actinomycetota > Thermoleophilia > Solirubrobacterales > Solirubrobacteraceae > Palsa-744. Next base: position 2,234,393 of record OY970210.1, read on the forward strand.
CTTGGCGATCTCGTCGTGCTCGAGTGCGACGTCGATGCGGCGTGAGTTGACGTCGATCGTCAGCTCGTCGCCGTTTTGCAGCGCGCCGATCGGTCCGCCCTTGACGGCCTCGGGCGCGACGTGCGCCGCCATGAACCCGTGTGTGGCCCCGGAGAACCGCCCGTCGGTGATCAGCGCGACGGTCTCGCCGAGGCCCTCTCCGACGATCGCCGCGGTGACGGCGAGCATCTCGCGCATGCCGGGGCCGCCCGCCGGTCCCTCTCCGCGGATGACCACCACCTCGCCGGGCTGGATCTGTTTCGCGAGCACCGCCGCCATCGCCGCCTCCTCGCCATCGAAGACCCTGGCTGGGCCCGAGTGCTTGCGCCGCTCGTGACCGGCGAGCTTGACCACACAGCCGTCTGGCGCGACGTTGCCGCGCAGGATCGCGAAGCCGCCGGTCGGTTTCAGCGGCTCGTCGAGCCCTCTGACGACGCGCTGGCCCGGCGTCTCGGCGGCGTCGCCGGCATGCTCGCCGATCGTCCTGCCCGTGACCGTGATGGCGTCGCCGCGCAGCGCGCCGGCGTCGAGCAGGCGCTTCAGCACGAGCGGGACGCCGCCGGCCTCGTACAGGTCGGTCGCGACGTAGCTGCCGCCCGGCTGCAGGTCGCACAGCAGGGGCGTGCGCTCGGAGATCGCGTCGAACTCGTCGATCCCGAGCGGCACGCCGGCTTCGCGCGCGACGGCCAGCAGGTGGAGCACGCCGTTCGTCGAGCCGCCGCTGGTGGCGACTGCGGCTATCGCGTTTTCGAGCGCCTGCTTCGTGATGACTTCGTTGGGCAGCCTGCCGGCGCGCAGCACATCCATCACGAGCTCGCCACAGTCGCGCGCCACCTCGAGCTTGCGCCCGTCCTCGGCCGGCACCATCGACGAGCCCGCGGGCGAGATGCCGAGCGCCTCGAACGCCATCGCCATCGTGTTGGCGGTGAACTGGCCCGCGCAGGCTCCCGCGCCCGGGGATGCGACGTCCTCGAGCGCATGCAGCTCCTGCTCGGTGATTCTCCCGGCCGCATACTCGCCGACCGCCTCGAAGACCTGCTGGATCGTGACCTCGGCGCCCTTGTAGTGGCCTGGCCGGATCGAGCCGCCGTAGAGCATCAGTCCCGGTATGTTCAGCCGCGCGAGCGCCATCACCGAACCGGGGATCGTCTTGTCGCAGCCGGAGATGGTTACGAGCGCGTCGAACTGGTGGGCGCTGGCGACGAGCTCGATCGAGTCGGCGACCACCTCGCGCGAGACGAGCGAGGCACGCATGCCGGGGGTCCCCATCGTGATCCCGTCGGAGATCGCGATCGTGTTGAGCTCCATCGGCGTCCCGCCGGCCGCGCGGATGCCCTCCTTGACCTTGGCCGCGAGCACGCGGTTGTTGAAGTTGCATGGCATCGTCTCGATCCACGAGTGCGCGACGCCGACGATCGGCTTCGCGAGGTCCTCGGCCGAGTAGCCGATGCCGTGCAGGTATGCGCGCGCCGCGGCGCGCTCGGGCCCCTCGGTGAGCGTGCGGCTTCTGTGCCTGACGTCGAACCCTGCGGGGCTCGCCGGGCGCCCAGCGCTCACGCGGCGCGTGCGCTGTCGGCGGCGAGACCGGCGCTGCGCCCGTGCTCTTGGCGGCGGACCATGATGTCGAGCTGCCCGTGCCGGGCGTCGCCGCGCCCGCGCTCGGAGAGCGCACCGGTGCCGGCTGCCGCGCGCTCGCGCTCCCAGCGCTCCAGGCGCTGCAGATCGCGACGCACGCGCTGCGGATCGAGCTGCCGGCCGGGCAGGTGCATGTTGGCGTCGGCGACGATGCCGCGCTCGTCCGCCTGCAGCGCCATCCACTTGGCGAGCACGTCGTCGGAGTCGGGCAGGCGCGCGCTCCCGTAGGGCCTCGAGCGGTCGGGAAAGGCGACGCAGTACTCGTTGAGCAGTGCGCCGGTGCTGGGGATGTAGGCGATCAGCGGCTTGTGCGGATAGATCAGGTAGGCGTAGTGGCCGCCGGCCCGGCCCCATACGCGCAGGAAGCCGAGATCGCGGTACATGGCCCACTCCTCCGCGTTCACGCACGAGTGCAGCAGCGCGCGCGCGCGCAGCTCGGCGCGGCGCTCGCGGCCCGGGTCGAAGCCGACTTGCGCGCGGCTGCCCGCGGTGCGGTGCGCGGCCCACCGGAGCCGCAGCTGCGACACCGCCGCCGTGAGCTTCGGCCTGTTGAGCTCGCCGACCAGCACGGCCAGCACGAGCGCGCCGGTGGTCAGGCCGACCAGCATGCGCCCCGTTGCGCTCCCGGCCCAGCGCCGCCGGCGGCGCGCGGGAAGAAGATCACGCGATCGGCGTCGCGGGGCACTTCGGCGAAGCTCTTGACGAGCTCCGCCTCGCGCCGTCCGCCGGTGGTCTCGATCGGGACGGCCGCCCACATGCCTTCGTCGAGCTCGCGGCGGAAGGCCTCGATCAGCTCGCGCTCCTGCTCGGGAACCGCCACATCGCCCTCGGCGAGCACGATCTCACCATGACCGGGCTTCATCCGCAGCAGCTTCATCGTCGCCCGATTATGCCACGCCGCGGCGGGCTGCCAGCTCGAGCACGTCCACCGGACCGGCGCCCGCACCGACGTCGCGCAGGCCGTGCGCCACGGCTTCGCCCGCCAGCCTGCGGGCAACGCGCGCGGCTTCCAGCGGGGACCGTCCGAGCGCCAGCTGCGCGGCGAGCACCGAGGAGTGCGTGCAGCCGGAGCCGTGCGCAGCGCCGCCGCGGTGGCGCTCGCCGTCGAGCTCCACCACGAGCTCGCCTTCGGCGCTCCGGCCGCCGGGCTGCGAGCCCGTCACGAACAGATCGACGGCGCGGGCGCGGTGCCCGCCCGTGAGCACGACGCTGCTCGGACCGAGGGCGAGCACGGCGCGTGCGAGCGCCTCGGCTTCGCCATCGCACTCGCCCGGGCCCGCGACCACACCGCCGCTCTCGCCCGGGCCCGCGACCGCACCGCCGCACTCGCCATCGCACTCGCCCGGGCCCGCGACCGCACCGCCGCTCTCGCCATCGCGTCCGCCCAGGCCCGCGACCGCACCGCCGCACTCGCCATCACGCTCGCCCGGCGGTCCGGCGGGCTGCACGCCGGCAAGCACGCGCGCCTCCTGCAGGTTCGGGGTCAGCACGGTGGCGCGCGGCAGGATTTGCGCGACGAGCGCGCCCTCTGCGTCGGGATCGAGCAGGCGGGCGCCGGACTCCGCGACCATCACGGGGTCGACCACGACCGGCGTGCCGGGCGACAGCTCGTCGAGCGCCTGCGCGACGGCAGCGACGATCTCGGCCGTGCCGAGCATGCCGACCTTGACGGCGTCGACGCCGATGTCGCACACCACCGCCCGCACCTGCTCGAGCACGAAGCCCGGCGGGATCGTGTGCACCGCGCTGACGCCCGCCGTGTTCTGCGCCGTGAGCGCAGTGATCGCGCTGGCGCCGTGCACCCCGCAGCGCGCGAACGCCTTCAGGTCGGCTTGGATGCCCGCCCCCCCGCCCGAGTCCGAGCCGGCGATCGTCAGGGCCACCGGCGTTCTGGACGCCCGCGCGGCTGGGGCCGGCGCCTGGCCGGTCCTCGAGACGCCGCTCTGTAGAGCCATTTCTCGCATTCACGCGATCCTACTCCGACGCGGTCCACTCGCAACAGGATGCGTCGGTCTGTCCAGCCTGAAGCGATCAGGCTCAGGCAGCGGCCATCACCGCCGGGCGGGCCCGTGAGACTCCGCGGGTCCGGAGGCGGAGGCGCGAGGCCGTTTCGCGAAGATCGTGTAGCTCCCGATCGCGGTCACGAGCAGCCGTCCGTTTTCGTCGTGAACCGTTGATTTCAATACGGCGTTGGTCCTGTTTCGGCGGTCCAGCTCGGTGCGGCAGACGATCTCGCCCTCGGTGGCGGTCTGAACGTAGTTGATCGAGATGCTGATCGTCGCAATGCGCTCCTCGGCGGTCGTCTGCACCCACAGCGTCGAGCCCATGCAGTAGTCGACGAGCGCATACGTGACCACTCCCGACAGCAGTCCCCCGGCGTTGATCAGCTCGGGCCTGATCTGCAAGCGCACGGTCTGCGGATCCTCCCAGCGCATGCCCATGAAGCTGCTGACTCCGTCAAGCGAGCGGGGTCCTTCTCGCGCGCGGTCTGCCCCGTCCGCGGGGCTGGCATGCCCGGCGCCGGAGCTGCCGGGCCCGGCCTGCGCGCCCGCCTGCCCGAGGCTGCCGTCTGTTCGACGGGTCGCCCCCGCGTCTGCCGCTGCTGTCCGACCGGGTCGATCGGTGGCGCCAGCGCTCATGAGGACCAGCCTACGCGAGCGTGAGCCCACGCGCGCACGCGTGGGCTGCCCGAAACATCATCCGCGTCTCCCCCGGCCCACGCGCGCGCACGCGTGGGCCGTCTCAGCCGACACCACGCCCGCCCTCATTCCGATCATCGGCGGGCGCTCCATAGGCGATCGGCCGGCTCGGGCGCGCCGGCCGGGCGCGCCGGCCGTATCAGGCGGAATGCGCAAGGCGTGAGGCCGCGCAGAGCGCACGGCGCGCGCGGGCAGAGGCGCGGCGCGAAGCCGCCGAGCTCACGCGCGCCGCCGGATGAACGGCCGCGGAGCTCGCCGAGCAGGCGGCCTACGAAGCGTTCCGGGGAAAGCTGGAGGAACCCGCGACGCGATCCGCGAGCGCCAGGCGACTGCCACCAATGCCATCAGCCAGCGCTAGCCCGGGTGCGCTCGGAGGTCCGCCTCCTCGAAGCACCGCCTCGGCCAGCACCGCCTCGGCCAGCTGTATCTGTTTAGTCACGATTACGCCTGACTATCGGCACGAACGGCACACCCGCGCGACGTGGCGCGCCCTAGCTTGCTGGTCATGGATCTCGCGGGCAGCGACACGGGCAAGCGCCGCTCCCCCGCGCGTGGCGGACGCGATCCGCGCCATGCGCTTGGCCGCCGGGGCGAGGAGCTTGCGGCAGCCCATCTGGATCGGCTCGGCTTCGCACGACTCGGACGCAACGAGCGGACCCGTTACGGCGAGATCGACCTGATTGCGTTCGACGGCCGCACGCTCGTGTTCGCCGAGGTCAAGACCCGTCGCGTGGACGCGAGCGCCGGCTCACCTCGACCGGATCAAGCGCCGCTCGTCTGGCTGCGCCCGCGCCAGCGGCTCCGCTTGCGCCGACTGGCGGTCGCCTGGCTCGCGGATCAGCAGCACATCCGCCCAACCGCGCACACGATCCGCTTCGACGCGATCGGCGTGACGCTCGACCGCCGGAGCCGCCTGGTCCGGCTCGACCACATCGAGGGGGCATGGTGAGAGCGCAGGTTTCGCTCGGCCATCGCCCGGCCGGCAACGCTCGCTTAATCGAGCCACGACGGCTGCGGCGGGTCAGAGCGCCAACTGCTGGTAGGCGAGCGATTGGAAAGAAAGCCGATGCAACGGTGAGACGCCGTTACGGGCGATGGCCTCGCGATGGTCGGGGGTCGAGTAGCCGACGTGCTCGGCAAAGCCCCATCCGGGGTGCTCGCGGTCGGCGTGCTGCATGTACCGGTCGCGCGTCACCTTGGCGACGATCGACGCCGCGGCAATTGCGGCGCTGGTGGCATCGCCGTCCACGATCGCCTGCTGGGGATGCTCGAACTCGGGGACCGAGAAGCCGTCCACAAGACAGAGCACCTCATCCTCGAGACGCGCCGTGAGCACACGCATCGCATCGCGCAGGGCGGCGAGATTGGTCTTGTGCAGGCCGCGCTCGTCGATCCCGCGTGCACAACGCGACACGACAGACACGCGCGTGGCGCTGCGTAGCACCAGCGGGAACAGCTCCTCGCGCGCTTGCGCGGTGTGTTGCTTCGAGTCGTTCAGGGCGCGCAGGGCGCGCAGGTCGCGGGGCCCCAGCGTGTCGTAGTCGAACAGCACGGCTGCGGCCACCAGCGGGCCGGCCAGGCAGCCGCGGCCGGCCTCGTCGGCGCCGGCGATCAGTCGGGTGCCCAACCGCCGGTCGAACGCGAACAGGCGGCGTCCGCTGGAGCGAGCGCGTGCCCTGCGCCGGCGCGTGCGCGCGGATGAGCCAGGAGCGCCCGTTCGGTCGGACGCCGGGCTGCCGGTGCCCTTAGAAGAACCCGATGCGGTCAGGCGGCCAATACGTGGCGAAGGCTTCGCCGATGATCCACCCCGTGGGGACAGGTCCCCAGAACCTGCTGTCGTCGGATTCGCCACGATTGTCGCCCATCATGAACCAATGGCCGGCCGGAATCTTGATCGGCACCGGGAAGTTGCACTCCGGGCTGGCCCCGCATTCGCGAATGTAGGAGTCGCTCTCGCGGTGAAAGCCCGCCTGATGGGGCTTCCTCAGGAATGCGTGGCCTTCGCTGACATAAATTTCGTCGCCAGGTCCGGCCACGATGCGCTTGATGAAGTTGACGCTGCTTTCCTCCTTCGGCACGGGCGCCGCGCACGGCGCGCCACCCAGTTTGACCGTGTGCGGGATCGGGCCGCACTCCTCCTGCTGGGAGCCGACAGGCGGGTGGAACACTGTGATCGCACCAACTTGGGGTTCGCTGAAGTGAGTGCCGATGCGATCGACGAGAACGCGCTGTCCGATCGCGAGCGTCGGCTCCATCGAGCCGCTCGGGATTCGGTATGGCTTGACGATGAACGCCTGGATCCCGAGCGCCAGCCCGAGCGCGACAAGAACGATTACGACGAGCTCGATGATCGAGCTCATCAGCGATTTCGAGCGCTTCGTGCGAGCGCTCACGCCGCAGTGCCGCCGGCGACCTCGCCTGACTCGGCATCGCCATCGGGGGGAGGCTCGGGTGTCGAACCGTCGGTGCCGGCCGCAGCAGCGTCGGCCCCGCGCTCGGAGGCGGCGACCGCGGCCTCGGCGTCAGGCGCCGCGTCCCCAGAGCCGCCTGCGGCCAGCTCGCTGCCAGCGCCTTCGGCTGGGGCGCCACCATCGTCGCCCGCGACGGCCTCAACCCCAGCAGCCTCCTTGACCCCAGCAGCCTCCTCGACCCCAACAGCCTCCTCGACCCCAACAGCCTCCTCGACCCCAACAGCCTCCTCGACCCCAACAGCCTCCTCGACCCCAACAGCCTCCTCGACCCCAACAGCCTCCTCGCCCCCAACAGCCTCCTCGACCCCAGCAGCCTCCTCGACCCCAACAGCCTCCTCGCCCCCGGCCTGCTCGACGCCCTCCGCCACGGTCTCATCGGGAGTGAGGCCCTCGGCGTCGGTCGCGGTCTCGGCTTCATGCAGGAGCCCGGGCTCGACGGTCTGCTCGGGACCGATGTAGCGACGCTCGCGCACACGCGCGCGCTTGCCCACGCGACCACGCAGGTAGTAGAGCTTTGCGCGCCGCACATCGCCGCGCGCGGCCACCTCGATGCGCTCGATCTTGGGCGAGTGCAGCGGAAACATGCGCTCGACTCCCACGCCGAAGGACTGCTTGCGCACCGTGAAGGTCTCGCGTGCGCCGTGGCCTTGGCGCTTGATGACGACGCCCTCGAACACCTGCACGCGGCGACGCGATCCCTCGATCACCTGGAAGTGCACCTTCACGCGATCGCCGGGCGCGAAGTCCGGGACGCGCCGCAACTGCGCGCGCTCGATGGTTTCGATGACGCTGCTCATGACTGACGATAAAGGAGGGGATGCCGGACACGACCACCGCAAGTCCGTGGAACGATCCTGCTCGGCCGGCGCGGTCAGCATGGTAGCGGACGCGCTTGGGCGTTCGCCTCACCGGCCGTCGTGCTGCATCTGGCTGTGTGCGCGACGCCAGCGCTCGATCTCGGCGTGATGACCGGAGAGCAAGACCTCGGGGACCCTCCAGCCGCGGTACTCGGCGGGACGCGTGTACTGCGGATACTCGAGCGCTCCATCGAGCGCCGGGCTGAACGACTCCTCCACGGCCGAGCGTTCATCCCCGAGCGCGCCCGGGAGCTTGCGCAGGACGGCGTCGCACACGACCATCGCCGCGAGCTCTCCGCCGGCCAAGACGTAGCGCCCAATCGAGAGCTGCTCGCTCGCCAGCTGCTCGAGGATGCGCTGGTCAAAGCCCTCGTAGCGCCCGCACAGAAGCGTGACGGCCGGCTCGGCCGCGAGCTCCCTCGCGAAGGCATCGTCGAACAGACGCCCACCCGGGGTCAGCGCGATCACCCGGCGCTGCCGGCGTAGGAGCACGGGATCGACTTCGTAGTGGGCACGCAGAGCGCTGTCGAGGACGTCCACACGCAGCACCATGCCCGCGCCGCCGCCGAACGGAGTGTCGTCCACCTGGCCGGCGCTGAGCGGCGTGTGCGCGCGGAAGTTCACGCATTCGATCCTCGCCCCCGCCGCCTGCGCGTTGCGCACATGGCGCTGGCCGCAGAACCACTGAAACCATTCCGGGAAGAGCGTGAAGATGTCGATCTCCACGGCTAGGACTCGATGAAATCCATGTTCACCTCGATGCGAGCGCCATCCACGTCGACTGAACGGATCGCGTCTCTGACCATCGGGATGAGCAGCGGCTGGTCTGCCGGGAGGGCTTGCACCTCGAGCGCCTCGCAGGACGGCAGCTCGATCACGCGGATGACCGTGCCGATCTGGCGCGAGCCGTCGAGCACCATGCACCCTTCGAGCTCGTGGGCCCAGTACTCGCCCTCGGCGAGCGCGGGGGCGTCGCGTACGGCGACGTTGAGCGGCTGCCCGTGCAGCGCCTCGGCACCGCTGCGATCGGTGACGTGCGCCAACCGCACGATCGGGCGCCGGTCAGCACCCGCCCGGCGCACGATCTTCGCCGCTGCGCCGGCGATCGTCACCGTCGTGCCGAGCGCGAGTAGCTGCGGCCGGGCGCGGGTCACGTAGAAGCTCCCGTCGAGGCCGTGCGCGCGCCCGACCCGGCCCGCCTCCAGCTGGTGCAAATCACCCTCGGCCTCATCACCGCTGGTCAGATCGAGTGTCTCCATGTGCGCTGGGATGCAAAAGGACGTTCCACCACAAGCCTCAGTATGGGCGCGACCGCGGCGGGTCAGTCGACGATGTCCACGAGCACCCGGCACCCTGCGCCCGTGGCAGCGGCTTTGACGACGGTGCGCAGCGCCTGCGCGGTGCGCCCGCCGCGGCCGATCACGCGGCCGTAGTCGCCCTCCGCGACGCAGAGCTCCAGCACGATCGTGCCGTCGTCCTCCTCGAACTGCTCGACCGAGACGTCCTCGGGCTGGTTGACGAGCCCTTCAGCCAGGTAGGCGAGCAGCTCTCGCGGGGCGCTTGCCGGTTGCTCGTTGCCCTCCACGGCCAGGCCTCGGGTCGCGACGCGTCAGTCGCCTGCGGCCGTGATGCCCTGGATGCGCAGCAGCTTGCGCACGGTGTCCGTGGGCTGGGCTCCGCGCGCCAGCCAGCTGCGCGCGCGCTCGGCGTCGATCACGATCGTCGAGGGGTCTGTTTGGGCGTTGTATTGGCCGATCGTCTCGATCACGCGGCCGTCGCGCGGCGAGCGCTGATCGGCGACGACCACTCGCCAGATCGGGTCCTTCCTGCCGCCCACCCGCGTGAGCCTGAGCCTAACCGACACTTTTGCCTCTCTGAGAGCTTTACGTTTGAGATACCGCCTCCGCGTCCGGCGCGATCGGCCCGCCGCGAAGCGTTCTGCTGCGAACGCAGCTTAGTACGAACGTGACTTCACTCGCGTCAAGAGCCGTCAGCGGCCCTGGCGCATCAGGGCCCCGAAGTCCGGCATCTTGCCGCGACCGATCCGCTTCATCAGCTTGCGCGTGTCGCCGAACTGCTTGACGAGGCGGTTGACCTGCTGCACGTTCGTACCCGAGCCCCGTGCGATGCGCAGACGCCGCGAGCCGTTGATCATCTCCGGCCGACGGCGCTCCTCGGGGGTCATCGCGAGGATGATCGCCTGCACGCGGTCGAGCTCGCGCTCGTCGACCTTCATGTTTTGCAGCTGCTGGCCGGCGAGCCCGGGGATCATTCCGAGCAGGTTGGTCAGCGGCCCCATCCGGCGCACGCTCTTCAGCTGCGCAAGAAAGTCATTCAGATCGAATTCGTCGCGACGCAGCTTGCGCTGTAGGACGAGCGCCTCGTCCTCGTCGAACTGTCGCTCGGCCTGCTCGATCAGGCCCATCACGTCCCCCATCCCGAGGATCCGCTGGGCCATGCGATCGGGGTGGAAGCGCTCGAACTGTCCGAGCTTCTCGCCGGTCGAGGCGAACATGATCGGCTTGCCTGTGGCGGCATGCACCGACAGCGCGGCGCCGCCGCGCGCGTCTCCGTCGAGCTTGCTGATCACGACCCCGTCGAACTGAACGGCCTCGGCGAAGGTTTCGGCGACGCCGGCGGCGTCCTGGCCGGTCATGGCGTCGATGACGAGCAGGATGTCCATCGGCTTGACCGCGTTGCGCATGCGCACGAGCTCGTCCATCAGGCGCTCGTCGACGTGCAGCCGCCCGCTCGTGTTGACGATCAGCACGTCCTTGCCCTCCTGCTTGGCCCGTGCGAGCGCCCATTCGGCGATCTCGACGGGGTCGGGCTCGGTGCCCTGCTCGTAGACCTCCGCTCCGGCCTGCATGCCGACTTTGACGAGCTGGTCCACCGCGGCCGGCCGGTACGTGTCACACGCAGCGAGGGCGACCGACGCGCCGCGCTGCTCGCGCAGGTGCAGCGCCAGCTTCGCGGTCGCCGTGGTCTTGCCCGAGCCCTGCAGTCCGGCCATCATGATCACGGTCGGCGGGCTCGAGGCGAATGCGAGGTCGGCCGCGGCGCCGCCCATCAGCGCGGTCAGCTCCTCCGCGACGATCTTGATGACCTGCTGCCCGGGATTGAGCCGCCCGACCACTTCCGCGCCCAGGCAGCGCTCCTTGACCTGTGCCGTGAACTGGCGCACGACCTTGAAGTTGACGTCGGCCTCCAGCAGCGCGAGCCTGATCTCGCGCATCGCGGCGTCCACGTCCTGCTCGCTCAGCGTGCCGTGCCGGCGCACGTCGGCCATCGTGGCTTGGAGCTTCTCGGCGAGCGCGTCGAACATAGCCATGGATTCTCGCAGCGCTCGCCTCGGCCGGCGGCGGCTGTGCGATCAGCTGGTCTCGCCGGGCGGCTGTGGGCTTGGGCGCGGCGTGTTGTCCACTAGCTGCGCGGTGTCCGGTCGCTGTGCGTTGCCTGGTCGCGGCGAGTTGTCATCGCCCACCCGACGCGCAAGCGCCTCGCCGATGCCGCCGAACGCCTGCGCGAACTCCGAGGGCACCACGAAGACCTTGTTGGCGTCGCCTTCGGCGAGCTGGGGGAGCATCTGCAGATATTCGTAGCTCAGCAGCTCGCGCGTCGGGTTGCCCTGGTGGATCGCGCTGAACACCGTATCGATCGCCTTCGCTTCGCCCTCGGCGCGCAGGATCGCGGCCTGGCGCTCGCCTTCGGCGGTCAGCACCGCCGCCTGCTTGGCTCCTTCGGCGGTCAGGATCTGCGACTGCCGCTCGCCTTCCGCCGTGAGAATCGCCGCGCGGCGGTCGCGCTCGGCGCGCATCTGCTTCTCCATCGCCGTCTTGATGTCTTCAGGAGGTTCAACCGACTTGATCTCCACCCGGTTGATCCTGATCCCCCACTTGCCTGTCGCCTCGTCGAGGACGGTGCGCAGCTCGGTGTTGACGCCTTCGCGCGAGGTCAGCGACGCCTCGAGCGTCAGCCCACCGATCACGTTGCGCAGGGTCGTGACGGTGAGCTGCTCGATCGCCTGCAGGGGATTGGAGATCTCGTATGTAGCCGAGCGCGGGTCGGTGATCGTGAAGTAGAGGACCGTTTCGATCGCCACCACCACGTTGTCCTCGGTGATCACCGGCTGCGGTGCGAAGTTCACGACCTGCTCGCGCAGGTCCACGAGCGGTCGCACGCGGTCGATGAAGGGAGTGAGGACGGCCAGGCCCGGCTGCAGCGTGCGGCTGTAGCGGCCGAGCCGCTCGACGACGCCCGCTTTCGCCTGCGGGATCACGCGGACCGTGCGCGACGCCGTGAACAGCGCGAACAACACGACTACTACGACTACGACAATTATCACGACCATTGCGCCGTTCCTTTCCGGACCTTCTGCCTGAGCCTAGCCCGGTCGTCTCTGATTTGAGCCTATCCAGGTCGCCTCTTGTTCGAGTCTGTCCCGGTCGCCTGTGCCTGAGCCTCGACCGGTGGCCTCAGTGCATCACAAGGGCTGTAGCGCCGCGAATTTCCACGACTTCGACGCGCTCGCCGGCGTCGATGATCTCGTCCTCGTCGTAGCTGCGCGCGGTCCACACTTCGCCGTCGATCTTCACGCACCCGACGCCCTCGCCGTTCGCGATCCGCTCGATCACGATCGCGCGCTTGCCGATCAGCGCCGCTGCGCCCGTTCGGATCGCTGGAGGCAGCCGCCGGTGACGGCTGGCCAGGGGCCGCAGCGTCGCGAACACGATCCCCGACGCGACCAAGAACGCGATCGCGCTGAGTCCGACTCCGGCGCCTATGAGGCTTACGAGCGCGGCGAGCGCCGCGCCCAGCGCGAACGGGGCCAGGTAAAGCGCCCCCTGGTGCATCTCGCCGGCGCCGAGCAGGGCCGCCAGCGCCAGCCACACGATCCACGCATCCATATGTGTTCAGGTTACTCGCCTGAACCGCCCATCTCGGGCATACGAAGGCGGCCGGCGAATTATGCGTCGGACACGAGCGCGCGCGCGAATTCCTCGGGGTCGAACGGTCTCAGGTCCGCGAGCGTCTCGCCGATCCCGATCAGCTTGACGGGCAGCTCGAGCTCGCGCGCGATCGCCAGCGCGATGCCCCCGCGCGCGGTTCCGTCGAGCTTGGTCAGCACGACCCCGCTGACGCCGGCCGCCTGCGCGAACAGCTGTGCCTGGCGCAGCCCGTTCTGCCCGGTGGTCGCATCGATCGTCAGCAACGTCTCGTGCGGGGCGCCCTCGAGCTGGCGAGCGATGACCCGGCGCACCTTGCTGAGCTCGGCCATCAGATCGTCCTGCGTGTGCAGGCGCCCGGCGGTGTCGACGATCACGACGTCGAGACCCTGCGCGCGCGCGCGCCCGATCGCCTCGAATGCCACGGCGCCTGGATCGGAGCCCTCGCGACCGGTCACGATCTCGCAGCCGGCCCGCTGCGCCCAGCCTTCGAGCTGCTCGCCCGCGGCGGCCCTGAAGGTGTCCGCGCCCGCGAGCAGCACGCTGCGCCCCAGCTCGTTTTGCAGGTGCCAGGCGAGCTTGCCGATCGTGGTGGTCTTGCCCGTGCCGTTGACCCCCACCGCCAGGATCACGGTGGGTTGCGCGCGGATATCGATGTGGCCGTCGCCAACGCGCGCGCTGTCGGCCAGCAGGCCGATCAGCCGCTCGCTGAGCGCCTCGCCCCCGCTCAGCTCGCCGGCCTCGGCCTCGGACTCGAGCGTCGTGACGATCGCGGCCGTGGTGCGCGCGCCCACGTCCGCCACGATCAGCGCCTCCTCGAGCCGTTCCCAGGCCTGTTCGTCGAGCGTTCCGAACAGCGTCGCTTTGATCTCGCCCCCGAGCGCGGAGCGCGTCTTCGTGAGGTTTTCGCGCAGGCGCCTGAACAGCCCGCGTCTGCGCTCGGTCCCGGGTGCCCCGCCGCCACGCCCGGCACCTGCCTCCTCGCCGAGGACGAACAGCTCGCTCCAGTCGCGCGCCACGAGCCGTCTCCTCAGGGATCTCTAGTGTCGTGAGTCATAAATTCGGTCAGCATTTCCCGGATGGATGGACGCGATCTGACGGTCGGCGGCGCCGGCAAGTGTGCCGGTAGCACATGGGCGCGACGGCGGGCGTCAGGCGCGCTCAGGCGCCGGGAAATGCCAGCGAATTTCTGACTCACGACACTAAAGGACCTCGGCGACCGGGGCGCCCGCCTCGGCCTCCTCGGCTTCAGGCAACGCCTCCTCAGCCCCGACGGCTCCAGCCATCGTCCCCTCGGCCACCTCGGCTTCAACCATCGCCTCCTCGGCCACCTCGGCTCCAGCCATCGTCCCCTCGGCCACCTCGGCTTCAACCATCGCCTCCTCGGGCCCCGCGGCTCCAGACATCGCCTCCTCGCCAGCCGCGAGCACCGGCATCCGTGCCTCGGCCGACTCGAGCGCCCGCCCGTCCTCGTGCGAGCCCTCGGACCTCGCAGGCAGGCGCCGGGAGATGACCTTGGAGACGCCGTTGGCGCCCATCGAGACTCCGTACAGCCAGTCGGCGGCCTCCATCGTGCGTTTCTGATGGGTGATGACGATGAACTGGGCCCGGGTCGCGTGCCGGCGCAGCAGCTCCAGGAAACGATCGAGGTTCACGTCATCGAGCGCGGCCTCGACCTCATCGAGGATGTAGAACGGGCACGGCCTGGCCAGGAATACGGCGAACATGAAGGCGAGCGCCACCAGCGACTTCTCGCCCCCGGACATCAACGACAGCCGGCGCGTGGACTTGCCCGCGGGCGTCAGCTCGATCTCGACGCCGAGCTGGTTCTCTTCCTCGCCCTCGCGCTCGCGCTCATCCCCGTCCGCCTCCGCCTCGGCTGCGCTCTCGCTGTCCTGGGTTGACGCCGCGTCGTGGGCTGCGGGGTCGTCGGGGTCGGTCTGATCCCGGTGTCCTGGCCGCGGGGCCGGCGCTTCGCGGACGAGGCGCAGACGGCCGCTGCCGCCGGGAAACAGGTCGCCGGCCAGCTCCTCGAAGTTGCGCGCGGCCGTCGCGAACGTCTGCTCGAAGGTCTCTCTGATCTGGCGATCCGCGTCCTTGATCACGCCGCCCAGCTCGCGCAGCGCCGTCTCGAGATCAACGCGCCGGGACTCGAGCTCCTCGACGTGTGCGAGCGCCTCCGCATACTCCTGCTGTGCCAGCGGGTTGACCGGGCCGAGCTGCTGGCGCCGGCGCTCGAGCCGCTCAACGCGCGCGCGCAGCGCCTCGGCCTCCTCGGGCGCGAGCGGCTGCAGCGACTCCTCGTTCCCGGCCTGCCCATCATCCTGGCGTGGCTCGTCCGGCTCGCCTGGCCGGCGCAGGCCGCTCGGCAGCTCGCGCTCGAGCCGCTCGCCGATGCGCTGCAACTCCCCGGAGGTCTCTGCTGCCTGGTCGCGCAGACGCTGCGCCGCGACCTCGGCCTCCGTGACGGCGTCGCTGGCGGCGCGCAGCGCGGCCTGGATCTCGGCCTCCAGGCGTGCGCACTCGCGCAGCTCACCCGCAAGTCCATCACCCTGCTCGCCGGCGTGCTCGAGCTCCCCGCGCAGGCGCTTTACGACGGCTGCGTCGGCCGCGGCGCCCAGCTGCTCGAGCGCGGCCTGCAGGCGTCGGGCTGCGGGCGCGAGCCCCAGGTCGGCGGCGAGCTGGGCGCTCAGGTGCTCGCTGCGGCGGACATGCTCGGCCAGGTCGGCCGCGGCCCGCTCGGCCCGGCGGCGCTCGGGCTCGGGGTCATCGCCTGCCAGCGCCCGTGCGAGCGCCTGCTCGTGCGCGACGCGGGCCAGTCGCTCGGCCTCCGCGAGCGCCTGCTCGAGCACGCGCGCCCGCGCCTCGCGGTCGGCCTGTGCCAGCGCCCGCTCCACGCCGTCGCTGATCGTGGCGCGCAATCGGCTCCACGTCAGCTCCCAGCCGCCATGCTCCGGCCGGCGCTCGCCCTGCTCGCCCTCCGCAGCTGGACGGGCGCCGTTGGATGCGAGGCCGGCGGCAGCATCATCCCCACCCGAGCCGCGCGCGAGCCCATCAAGTTTCCCCGCGTCCGGGACCGGCTCGGCAAGCGCGGTCTGGAGACTCTCCAGGCGCCGCTCGAGCGCCTGCCGGCTGGCCTGGACCTGCTCGGCGCGCAGACCGATCCGATCGCGCGCAGAGCGCGCCTCATAGGCGCGCAGCGCGAGCTCGTCGTGGCGCTCAGAGCGCTCGGTCAGCGCCCGCTCGGCCCCGCCGCGCCGCTCCGCGACCGCCTGCATGCGCGTCTCGAGCTGCTCGCGGCGCTCGCGCGTGTGCGCGACCTGCGCCTCGGCGCCGCGCAGCTCTTCGCTGCGCATGCGCAGCGCCTCGCAGGCGAGGGTCCAGCGTGCGTCCAGGGTCTGGCGCTCGAGGCGCTCATGCAGCTCGGCCGCCTCGGCCTGGCGCTTGAGCGGCCGCAGCCTGGCGCGGGCCTCGCGCTCGACGTCGAGGGCTCGGTCGAGGTTCTCCTGGGTGCGCTGCAGCTTCAGCTGCGCG
This sequence comes from uncultured Solirubrobacterales bacterium, assembly GCA_963713895.1. Lineage (GTDB taxonomy): Bacteria > Actinomycetota > Thermoleophilia > Solirubrobacterales > Solirubrobacteraceae > Palsa-744. The sequence continues at coordinate 2,250,574 of OY970210.1, forward strand.
CGCCGGCGGCGCTTGCGATGCTTGCCAAGGCCCGCCGCCTCCTCGATCAGCAGGCGCCGGTCGCGCGGCTTGGACGTCACGATCGCCTCGACGCGCCCCTGCGATATGACTGTGTGCGTCTCCTTGCCGAGGCCGGTGTCGGACAGCAGCTCGATCACGTCGCCGAGCCTGCAGCGGGCGCCGTTCAGACGGTAGCCGCCCTCACCGGCGCGGTCGAGCCGTCGCACGATCGATATCTCGCTCAGCGGCAGCTCGAGCGTGCCGTCTGAGTTGTCGAGCACGATCTCGACCTCGGCCTCGCTGCGCGGCTGCACGCCGCGGCCGCCGCTGAAGATCACGTCCTGCATCGACTGCCCCCTGACGGCCGACGGCGACTGCTCGCCCATCGCCCAGAGGACGCCGTCGGTGACGTTCGACTTGCCCGACCCGTTCGGTCCCACGACGACGCTCACCCCGGGGCCGAAGTCGAGCGTGGTGCGCTCGCAGAACGACTTGAAGCCCTTCAACGTCAGCGACTTCAGGCGCACGGATGGTTCACCTTCATTGCGGTCGACTTCAGTGCGGCTGCAGCCGTTCGACGGCCACGCGCGCGGCCTCCTGCTCGGCCTGCTTCTTGCTTCTCCCGCTCCCGACTCCGATCGTCTTGCCGTCGACGAGCGCCGCCACCTCGTAGATGCGCTCGTGCGGCGGTCCGCTCTCGCCCTCGACCTCGTAGTTCACGAGCGTCCCCTGCCGCGCCAGCAGCTCTTGGAGCGCCGACTTGAAGTTGACGGGGTTCTCCAGCGCCTGCTCGATCTCGGGCGCGAACGCATCGACCACAGCCTCGGCCGTGCGCGTATAGCCCACGGTCAGATAGCAGGCGCCGATCACGGCCTCGATCACCGATGCGAGCACCCGCTCGGTCTCGACGAGCGCGGCAGCGCCATCCGAGCTTCCCGGCGGCGCCGCGGCGCGCAGGCGCGCCGGCACGCCGAGCCGCTCCGCGACCATGCGGCAGCTCGGTCCCGAAACGGCCTGGGCGCGGATCTTCGTGAGCCGGCCGGCGCCGAAGCGCTCGGCCTCCAGCCGGGGATACAGGTGCGCGGTGACGGCCAGGCCGAGCACGCTGTCGCCGAGGAAGGCCAGCCGCGCATACGAGTCCTCGCGGCGCTCGGTCCAGGAGGCGTGCGTGAAGACCTGGCGTTCCAGCTCCTCGGGCAGCTCTTCGAGCAGTTCGCGTAAGAGCCTCATACAGGACGAGCATCACGCCGCGGCATGGGCTAGGACGAATTCCACGGCGTCGCCGACCGTGCCGATCGTGGCGGCCTGCTCGTCGGTCATGTGCACCCCATAGCTGTCCTCGAGCTCCTGTACGAGCGTGTAGAGATCGAGCGAGTCGGCCTCGAGGTCCTCTTTGAATCGCGTCGCCTCGGCGATCTGGAGCGGATCGACGTCCAGCTCGTCGGCGAGATGGTCTCTGATCAGCACGAACACCTGCTCACGCGTCATCGCCCGGCAGGCTAGCGCTCGACACGGACATCGGGCCCGACCCCGGGTGCTCGCCGTCGGACCGATCAGCGGCGCCGGCACGTGACAGCGGCGCGGCCCGCAGAGCGCCCGCGCGGTCGAGCTCGGCATGCGTGCGGCCCACCAGATCGGCCTGCGCGCCCGCGTGCGCGCGCAGAATCGCCTGCGCGAAGCCCCTGCGTGAAAAGCCGCCGTGCGGCACTACGCCGAGCTGGCGCAACCCGAGCAGGTAGGCGCCACCCTGGCCCTCCGGATCGATCTCATCGCGGAAGGCGCCGAGCGCCGGTCTCAACAGCATCCCGCCGAGCTTGGCTCGCGTCGAGGACAGGGCGGCAGCGCGAATCGCGCGCAGCACGGTCTGCGACACGCCCTCCATCAGCTTCAGGGCGACGTTGCCCGTGAATCCGTCGGTGACGATCACGTCGGCCACGCCGGCGACGATGTCGCCGCCCTCGACGTTGCCCACGAACTCGAACGGCATCGGACGCTCCGCCGGCGCGTGCCCCGCTGCAGGCTGCTCCGTGACGCGTCCAGGCCCGCCGCCGGCGCTGATCGCGCCGCGCGCCGGCGTGAGCGCGGTCGACAGCGCGGCCAGGCGGCCGTGCGCCTCGACCACGAGGCTGCTCCCCCGCGCGGCCTCCTCGCCGTTGGACAGCAGGCCTACCCGCGGGCTCTCGATGCCGAGCACGGTGCTCGCGAAGGCGGCGCCCATGAACGCGAACTGCTCGAGGTGCTCGCTGCGCGCCTGGGCGTTGGCGCCGACGTCGAGCAGCGTCACCGGCCGGGCGGGCGGGGGCCCCGGAATCGGGAGCGCCAACGCGGGCCGGTGGATGCCGCGGGCCCGCTTGATGTTGAACAGGCCCGCCGCCAGCGCAGCGCCGGTCCCGCCGGCGCACACGAGCGCCTGCGCCCGGCTCTCGCCGACGGCTCTGGACGCTTGCACGATCGAAGCGTCCGGACACTTGCGGGCGGCGCGGGCCGGGTCGGCGCTCTTGGCGATCGACACCGGCGCGTTGACCACCTCGATCATGCCGGCGGGCGCCTGGGCGAGGGCATCGTACAGCTGCTCGGCCGGTCCGAACAGGAGCACGCGCGCGCCGCTCGCGGCGGCGAGCGCTGCCCCGGCAGCGACCTCGCCCGGACCGCGGTCGGCGCCGTTGCAGTCCACCGCCACGACTGTCGCCTGGGCGTCGCGCTCGTGCTCGACGGCGGGCACGAGACCTTGGTGCTGTGAGCCCTTACTCGTGGTCGTGCTCGTGCTCTGCAGACGAGCCCTGCGTGAGAATCTCGCGACCGGCATAGGTCCCGCAGACCGGGCAGACCCGGTGCGGGCGGCGCGGGCTGTGACAGCGCGGACACACGTTGAGGGTCGGCGCGGCGACTTTGTGCTGGGCCCTGCGCTTGTTCGTGCGGCTGTGCGACTGCTTTTTCTTCGGTACGGCCATGACCGCAGGACAGGCTACCAGCCTCGGCCGGGCCGGCCGCTCGCAAGCCGGGGGGTCGCGGCTACTCGAGCTCGAGCTCGCTCAGCTTCGCCCAACGCAGATCGGGAGCGCGCGGGTGTGCGTGCTCGGGGCCCGCCTCGTTGAGATCGGCCGCGCACTCGGGACACAGGCCCGCGCAGTCTTCCCGGCAGAGCACCTTGGCGGGAGCCGCCAACGCGAACGCGTCGCGCGCCCACGCCTCGAGGTCGAGTGTCTCGTCCTGCACGTAAGGGCTCTCGAGCTCCTCGCCGGCGCCCGGCACCGAGACCTCGCGCGCGTCAACCTCGATCTCCGGCGCGGCGGGCTTCAGGCAGCGCGTGCACGGCCCGCTCAGCGACCCGGTCAGCCGCAGCCGCAGCGCGTAGCCGCCGGCGGTCATGCGCGAGATATCGAGCGTAGCGGGCGCCCGGTCCAGCTGTGCCTGATAGGGCTCGCCTCCCAGCACGAGCGTGGCCCCGACCAGCTCCAGCTCGAGCCTGCGCCCCTCTCCGGCCGTGAGTCTCAGCGACGCCAGATCGAGATGTCGAGCTTGCAGCGCCACCAGCTGCAGGCTAGCGGCCGCCGGCGGCCGGATCGGAGCCTGGCTCGCGGCGAGGAGTCTTGCCGTGGCGCCGCGCCGCAAAGGCGTCTAGATCGGTACGCCGAGCTCGCGGCGAGGACCTTGCAGTGACGCCGCCCGTCAGGAGTCCGCTAGCCCGGTGCGCCGAGCTCGCGCTTGAGGACCTTGCCCGTGGCGTTGCGCGGCAGCCGGTCCAGGAACACGACTTCGCGCGGGACCTTGTAGCGGGCCAGGTTCGACTTGACGTACTCATTGACGGCGTCTTCGTCGAGCTCGGCGTCCTGCCTGGGGACCACGTAGGCCACCAGCCGCTGCCCGAAGTCCGCGTCGGGAACGCCCACGACGGCGGCCTCCTCGATCTGCTCGTGGCTGGCCAGCAGATCCTCGACCTCGCGCGGGAACACGTTCTCGCCGCCACTGACGATCATCTCGTCGTCGCGCCCGTCCACGAACAGCCGGCCCGCCGCATCGAAGCGACCGACGTCGCCGGTGCTCATCAGGCCGCGGACGATCTCCTTGCCGCCACCGCCGGTATAGCCTTCGAAGACCATCTCGTTGGCGACGAAGATGCGCCCGCCCTGGCCGGGCGGAGCCTCGCGTCCCTCGGCGTCGAGCAGCTTGACGACCGTCCCCAGCGGCGGGCGTCCGGCCGTTCCGGGGGCCGCGCGCAGGTCCTCGGGGGTCGCGATCGTCGCCCACGCCACCTCGGTGGAGCCATACAGGTTGTAGAGCACGTCACCGAACACGTCCATCACCCTCGTGGCCAGCTCGCCCGGCAGAACCGAGCCGCTCACCGCGATCACCTTCAGCGAGCTGACGTCGTAGGCGGCGAGCGTCTCGCGGTCGAGCTCCATGATCCGCTGCAGCATCACCGGCACGACCGCCAGCGCGGTGGCGCGATGGTGGGCGATCGCTCTGAGCGTGTCCTCGGGATCGAAGCGGCGCCGCAGCACGAGCGTCGAGGCCAGCGGCTCAGCAAGCGTGAAGTGCCCGAATCCCCAGGAGTGGAACATCGGCGCGGCGATCATCGTGGTCTCGCGCGCCTTCAGCGGGATCTTCGAGAACAGCGCCGCCAGCGGCTCGACCGAGTCGGGCTGTTTACGCGCCGCCCCCTTGGGGGTGCCGGTGGTGCCGGAGGTCAAGATCACGACGCGCCCCTTCTCCGCCGGCGCGGTCAAAGGCGTGTCGGACTCGCCCGCGATCAGCTGCTCGAGCCGCGGATCGGAGGCTGCCAGGGCCTGTGTGCCGGGCTCGTGCGCGGCGACGAAGCGTTTGCGCCCCGCACCGCCCTCGGCGATCAGGTCGGTGAACTCCTCGTCGTAGATCAGCGCGACCGGGTCTTCGCGCCGCATCACGTCCGCGATCTGCGGGCCGGCGAATGCGGTGTTCAGATACAGGGCGCTCGCGCCCAGCTTCGAGCAGGCCACGGTCGCCTCGATGAAGCCGCGATGGTTGCGGCACATGATCGCGACCGAGTCCTGTTCGCCGACGCCGTGGGCGCGCAACGACCGCGCGAGCGCGTTCGTGCGCCGGTCCACTTCTGCGAAGGTGAGCGTGCCGCGCTCGTCGACGATCGCCTGCCGGTCCGGATATCTGATCGCCGAGCCGGTGTAGGCGGCGGCCGGCGTCGGCCCCCAGCGGCGCAACGCTGCCAGCGAGCGCACCAGCTTGTCCGGGCGCACCGGCGCGATCATGCCGGTGCCCAGCAGCGTCCTTGCGACCTTCAGCTTGTAATTCGCTTCACGCGAGTTCATTCTGCGCGCGGGACCCTACCGAAACCGCGGCGGGCCAATCTCCACGCCAGCGCCGCTCAGCTGCGCCCTAGCCGACCTCCGTTACATGCACAGCGCCCGCTAGGGCGCCGATGAGCAAGCGAGACAAGGACGCAGAGAGCGTGGCGTACTGGGTACGCGAGCGACCGAGGACGCAGTATCGCGCCGCTCAGCGGCGCCCTAGCCGACCTCGGCGGGTTCGTCCTTGCCTTGCAGGCGCTCGCGCCCGCGCTGGACGGCGGCGATGAACTTCGACAGGTTGACCTCGAGCGTGTTGAGGATCTCGTCGGCGTAGTCCTCGGCGCCGAGCCTGATCTCGCGCTCGCGAGCGCGGGCGTCCTCGACGATGTCCTCGGCCGCGCGCTCGGCCTGCTTGGTGACCTCCTCCTCGCCGATCAGACGGTCCTGGCGCTCCTGCGCCTCCTTCAGGATCCGCTCGGCCTCCTTCTTGGCCTCGGCGAGCATCTCCTGGCGCTCCTTGACGATCCAGCGCGCCTGCTTGATCTCCTCGGGGATCGTCGCGCGCATCTGGTCGAGGATGTCGTAGATCTCCTCCTTGTCCACGCGCACGGAGTCGCTCAGCGGGATCGTCTTGGCGTTGTGCACGAGATCGTCGAGCTTGTCTATCAGCACGAGAACATCCATCTTCTAAACACTATCTCCGTTCCGCCGCCACCATGGGCGCGCGCCTGCGCGCGCAGGGCGCCGCGACCGTCGCGCGGTTGCCCTGGCATTCAGTTTCGTCACCGCCGGAGCTCCTCCTGCAAGCGCCGGGCGACCTCGGCCGGCACGAGATCGTCGATGCTGCCGCCGAAGATCGCGAGCTCCTTGACGCCGCTCGAGGAGAGGAAGCTGTATTTCGAGCTGGCCATCAGGTAGACGGACTCTATCTCCGGGTCCTGCCTGCGGTTGAGCTGGTGCATCTCGAGCTCGTACTCGAAGTCCGAGATCGCGCGCAGCCCCTTCACGATCGCCTTCGCCCCCACCTTGCGGGCGAACTCGACGACGAGCGTGTTGAACGCCTCGGCCCTGACCTGCGGCAGGTCGGCCGTGGCGTTTTCGACGAAGCGCAGCCGCTCCTCGATGCCGAACAGCGTTTCGCTCTTGCGCACCGAGCGGTTGACCACCGCGACGACGACCTCGTCATACAGCGCCGCCGCGCGCCGGATCACGTCGAGGTGGCCGTTGGTGATGGGGTCGTACGAGCCCGGGCACACGACCCTGGTCTTGCTCGCAACGGGCTCGGCCGAGGAGGGGGTCATCGCAGCGGCCGGCTCATTGACTTGACAAGGAAGAACATGTCATTCGTGACGGTAGATCCTGATTTCGGTGTCTCCGTAGCGGCGCTGTCTTACGAGCGCCAGCTCCGACTCGAGCTCGAGCGGAGTCCGGCGATCGCTCTCTGCGACCAGGCGCGCACCCGGCTCGAGCAGCGCCGGCAGCACGGCCGACAGCCTTGCCCCCCACTCACGCGCCCGCCCATATGGAGGATCGATCAGGACAAGATCGTATGTCTCTTTGCGATCTCGTGCTCTGTTGAGCGCCTGCAGCGCGTCTTCGTGCCTGAGCGTGCCCCGGTCGCTGTCCACGCCGAGAGCCTCGAGGTTGGCGCGCGCAACCGCCAGCGCGTCGCGGTCGCGCTCGACGAAGACGACGCGCTCGGCGCCGCGGGAGAGCGCCTCGATTCCGAGCGCCCCGGTCCCGGCGAACAGGTCGATCGCGCGCGCGCCGGCGAGGTCGCCGAGCATCGCGAACAGCGACTCTCTGACCCTGTCGGAGGTCGGGCGCGTGGCCAGGCCCTTCGGCGACTCCAGGCGGCGTCCGCCATAGCGGCCGGCGATCACCCTCATCCCGGGATGGGCTCGATCGCTGCGGCGCCGAGCTCGAGCTCAAGCCGGTCCCCCAGCAGGGCATGCTCGGGGGCCTGCAGCTGCGGGTCCTCACGCATGATCGCCTGCGCCTGCACGCGGGCTCGCTCGAGCAGCGCCTCGTCCTCGGGCAGGCACGCGATCCTGAACTGGCCGACGCCGGACTGGCGCGTGCCGATCAGCTCGCCCTCTTTGCGCAGGCGCAGGTCGATCTCGGCGAGCGCGAATCCGTCGGCGTGTTCGCGCAGGGCTCGCAGGCGCGCGGCGCCGGGCGGTCCCATCAGCAGGCACAGCGAGCGATGCTCGCCACGCCCGATCCGCCCGCGCAGCTGGTGCAGCTGCGAGATCCCGAATCGCTCCGCGTTCTCGATCAGCATGACCGTCGCGTTGGGCACGTCGATCCCGACCTCGATCACGGTCGTGGCCACCAGCACGTCGCCGGCCCCGGATGCGAACTCGGCCATCGCCTGCGCCTTTTCGCGCGGGCGCATGGCCCCGTGCAGCAGCACGAGCCGGTGGTCCCTGAGCTCGCTCGCGCGCAGGCGCTCGAGCTCGGCGACGGCGGCGCGCACCTCGTCGCGCTCGGCTGCGGCGCCCGTGGCGCCGGCGGATGCCCCGGCACGGCCGGCGCCGGTCCCCGCGCGCCCGGCGGCCTGCTCGTCGGCCTGCTCGATCTGCGGGCAGACGACGTAGGCCTGGCGTCCCTGCCTGAGCTGCTCGCGCAGTCGCTCGTACGCCCGCGCGCGCGCGGCGTCTCCCGCAACTATGCGCGTCTCGATCGGCTGGCGGCCCTGCGGCAGCTCGCGCAGGACGCTCGTGTCGAGGTCGCCGTACTGGGCGAGCGCGAGCGTGCGCGGGATCGGCGTGGCGGTCATGTGCAGCACGTGGGGGCCCGCGGGCGAATCGGCTTTGCCGTCGAGCGCCGCGCGCTGGCGCACGCCGAAGCGATGCTGCTCGTCGACCACCGCCACCGCGAGCGCTTGGAAGCGAACGTCGGGCTCGATCAGCGCGTGCGTGCCGACGATCAGCTGCAGCTCGCCGCTGCGCAGCCGGCCGAGCGTCTGGCGGCGCGTGCGGGCTGCCGTGGAGCCCGTCAGCAGCGCGCATGTGACCTCGGCCTGGGCGCCGCCGAGCAGCCGCTGGAGCGTGGCGAAATGCTGCTCGGCCAGTGTCTCGGTCGGCGCCATCAGCGCCGCCTGCCGGCCGTGCTCGACTGCTCGCAGCAGGGCATAGGTGGCGACCACGGTCTTGCCGCTGCCGACCTCGCCCAGCAGCAGCCGCTGCATCGCGCAGTCCTGCGCGAGATCCTCGCGGATCTCGGCGATCGCGCGCGTTTGATCGCCGGTCGGGGCGAACGGCAGCTCGTGCGCGAGCCAGCGCTCGCTGAGGTCGCCTGGCCGCTCGAGCGCCGGCGCGCCGCGCCGTGCCCTGCGCAGCGCGCGGCGGCGCAGAAACGCCAGCTGGCTCAGCAAGAGCTCCTCGAACGCGAGCCTGCGGCGGGCACGCTCGAGCTCGCGAGCGCTGCCGGGAAAGTGCATCGCCGCGAGCGCCCCGGCGCGATCGGGCAGTCCCTCGCCCACCCTGACCCTCGCCCCGAGCGTCTCGGGGATGTCCGCGAGGCGCTGGCTGACGGCGCGCACGAGCGTGAGAATCTGGGTCGAGCTGATCCCATCCGTGGCGGGGTAGTGAGCCACCCGCGCTGCGGCGCCGCCGTCGGCCTCCTGCGCCGTCCTACCGATATCGCTGCCGATCGCGTGGTGGGCGACGTTGAAGGCGCCGCCCGCAGCGAGCTTGCCGTGCAGCACGAGTCTGGTGCTTGGCCGGTAGCGCTGTGCCAGCCACGGCTGATTGAAGAAGCGCGCGCGCATGGTTCCGGTCTCGTCGAACACCGCCGCTTCCACGAGCGGCTTCATCGCGCGCCTGCGCAGCGGGCGCGCGGCGATATCGCGTACCTCGACGGCCACCGTCGCGCTCTCTCCGCGCACGAGCTGGCTGACCGTGCGCGCATCCCTGCTGTCTCGGGGCAGATGCTCGAGCAACGCTCCGACGCTCGTGAGCCCGAGGGTGCGCAGGCCCTCCTCGACCTTGCCGGAGGCGATCTCGAGCGGCGCCTGCAGCCGCGAGGGCCGCGGCCAGCGCACCGGCGCGGCGAGCAGCTCCGGCCGGGTCAGGCTCCTGCCCGACCCGAACTCCCGCGGCCCGGGCCGTTCATCCGTGGGCGCGGGCTCCAGCGTGGCTGCTAGCAGAGGACACATCGGCGCGCTCGATTTTGGCGCCCGCCGCGGATCACTCGGCGGCCAGCAGCCACCAGTAAGCGCGCTGCCCGCCGTCGTACAGCTCGAGCTCGATGCCGGCGCCCGCGATCGCTTCGACCTGTGCGCGCGCGAGCGGCGCGTTCGCGCCCTCCAGGCAGCTGATCAGCTCGGCGTCCTGCGCCAGGCGCTCGATCACCGCGCTCAGCGTCTGCGCGGGGTCGCCCCATGCGTGCACCTCGTCGGCGACGAAGCCGACCGCGTCGCCGCGGGCGAACCGGCCCTGCGCGTCATCGCGCGCGGCGGGCGCGACGGCGCCCGTGCGCACGTGCGCGAGCGCCTGCCTCAGCGCGGCGGCGTTCTCCTCCACGCTGCGATCGTGCTCGAGCGCGACGGCGGCGACGAGCCCGGCCTGCTGTGACACGGCCGGCGCGACCAGCACGAGCTTGTCGGAGAGCTCGGCGGCCCGCTCCGCGGCCATCACCACGTTGGGGCTGCCGGGGAGCACGAGCACCTCCTCGGCGGGCACGTCGTGGATCGCGGCCAGCAGCTCGTAGGTCGAGGGGTTGAGCGTCGGACCGCCGTCGATCGTGCCCACCCCGAGCGCCCGGAACATCGCCGCGACGCCCTCCCCGCCGACGACCGCGAGCGTGCCGCAGCGCACGCGCGGGCCGAGACCGCTCGCCGCGGTCGGGCCGGCCCCGTTGTGGTGCGCCACCGGCCCAGCCCCGTTGTCTGGCCTGGCGCCGTTGTTCGGGCCGGCGCCGTTGTTCGGGCCGATGCCGTTGTTCGGGCCGATGCCGTTGTTCGGGCCGATGCCGTTGTTCGGGCCGATGCCGTTGCTGTGCAGCCGGTGCTCGCGCTCGGCCACCTGCGCGCGCATGTCGGCGATGTCCAGCAACGAGATCTCGCCCGCGTCTGCGAACACCTCGGTCGCGCGCTCGGGCTCGTCGGTGTGAACGTGCACCTTCAGCGTGTTCGCGTCGCCGACCACCAGCACCGAGTCCCCGAGCTGCTCCAGCGGCGCGATGAAGCGGCCCGCGCTCAGGCCCTGACCGGTGACCGCGAAGTTGGTGCAGAAGCGGTATGTGCTCGAGGAGTGCTCGGGGTGGGTGATCTGAGCCGGTGCGTGGTGTTCGAGCGGCGGCGGGTCCTCACCGCGCAGCGCCGCGACGACGCCGGCGAACATGATCGTCAGGCCGTATCCGCCGGCATCGACCACCCCGGCCTCGCGCAGCGCCGAGAGCAGCTCGGGGCTGCGCCTGACGGATTCCTCACCCGCCGCCAGCGCGCGCTCCAGCGTGTCGGCGATCGCCGTGTCCTGCCGGCCGGGGTCCGTCGCCGGGCCGAGCCGCAGGCTCTCGGGGCTGTGGGCGACGTCGGTCATGATCTTGTGGGCCATCTCGCGCGCGACCGTCAGGATCGTGCCCTCCGCCGGTTCGCGCACCGACGCGTACGCGCGGTCGGCCGCGTTGGCCAGCGCCGCGCCGATCAATGTCGCGTCGATCAGCTCGCCGGGCCGGCTGACGAGCTCTTCGGCTGCTCCGCGGATCAGCTGCGAGAGGATCACGCCGGAGTTGCCGCGCGCTCCCAGCAGCGCGGCGCGCGCGACCGACTGCACGATCTCCTCGCGCCCGATCTCATCGATCGTCAGCACGCCGCTGCTGCCCTGCACCCGGTCGAGCTCGGCCAGCACGGCGCGCAGCGTCAACGCCATGTTGTCGCCGGTGTCGCCGTCCGCCACGGGGAACACGTTGAGGTCGTTGACCTCCTCCCGGCGAGACTCGAGGTGCGCAAGCGCTCCTGCCACCGCCGCGCGAAAACGAACCAGGTTGGCGTCGCTCACTGCGCTTAGGTCTATCAGGTCAGGCGGAGCCAGTAGGCCCGCGTGACGACCAGATGCCGAACTTCCACTTGTCGGTAGGCCCGCAGGGCAAGCCAGGCAGGGATGATCGCCCGCCCACCCGCGTGGCGTACCACGTACGCGAGCGACCGAGGACGCAGCATCACGCCGCCCAAACACTCAACCCCGCGGCCTGTAGGCCCGCTGGGCAAGTCAGGCAGGGAATGATGGCCCGCCCACCCGCGTGGCGTACTACGTACGCGAGCGACCGAGGACGCAGCATCACGCCGCCCAGCGGGTCTACAGGGCCTTGATGATCTTGCCGGCTTTCAGACAGCGCGTGCAAACGTACACGCGCCGCGGCGCCTTGCCGACCATGATCCGCACCTTCTGCAAGTTCGGATCGAAGCGGCGCTTGGTGGCGACCATCGAGTGGCTGCGGCTCTGGCCGAACGCCGGGCCCTTTCCGCAGCTGTGGCAGACCTTGGCCATAGCGCAGGCAGTCTAGCGGGCGGAGAGCGGTTGGCCGCTCACGCGCGCTCGCAGGGCCGCCATGCCGATCACGGCCTCGGCGGCGTGGCGGCCCTGATCGCGCTTGTCGCCGCCGGCGCGCGCCAGCGCCTGCTCGATCGTCTCGCAGGTCAGCACCCCGAACGCGCACGGCACGCCGGTGTCCAGCTGGACGCGCATGACGCCGGCGGCGGACTCGGCGCAGACGAACTGGTAGTGGTCGGTCTCCCCGCGGATCACGGCCCCCAGGCAGGCCACGCCGGCGAAGCACCCGGATTCGGCGGCGTATTTGGCGGCCAGCGGCAGCTCGAACGCGCCCGCCACGTCGAACACCTCGAAGTCGGCGTAGCCGTGCTCGTCGAAGGCCGCGCCGGCGCCCTGCACGAGCCGCTCGGCGAGCTCCTCATAGAAGCGCGCGACCGCGATCGCGAAGAGCTGATCGCGCGGCTCACGAGCCGAGCGAGCGCCGCCTGGCTCGGCGCCTGCGCCGGTCATTCTTGGCGCCGGTCGCCTTTGCGACGCTCGCCGTGGAGCAGCTGCTCGTCGAGGTTCAGGCCCTGGTGGTGGAGCGTGTGGCCCATACGCTGGGCCTTCGTGCGCAGGTATTCCTGGTTGTGCTCATTCGGCGCCGGCTCGATCGGGATCTGGGCGCTGACCGACAGTCCGTATCCCTCCAGGCCCCTGATCTTCTTGGGGTTGTTGGTCAAGATCCGGATCGAGGACAGGCCCAGGTCGACCAGGATCTGGGCACCGATGCCGTAGTCGCGCAGGTCCGCCGGCAGGCCGAGGCGCTCGTTGGCCTCGACGGTGTCGAGGCCGTCCTCCTGCAGGCGGTAGGCGCGCAGCTTGTTCAGCAGCCCGATCCCGCGTCCCTCCTGGGAGAGGTACAGCAGCACGCCCTCACCCTGGCGCTCGATCATCGCCAGCGCCGCCAGCAGCTGTTCGCCGCAGTCGCAGCGCAGCGAGTGAAAGACGTCGCCGGTGAGGCACTCCGAGTGGACGCGCACGAGCACATCGGGGCGGCCGCTGACCTCTCCCTTGACGAGCACGACATGGTGCTTGTCGTCGACCAGCGAGCGGTAGCCGATCGCCTGGAACTCGCCGAACGCGGTCGGCAGGCGTGTGGACACGACTCGTTCGACGAGCTTGTCGTGGCGGCGCCGATAGGCGATCAGGTCGGCGACGGTGATCATGCTGAGCCCGTGACGAGCGCAGTACTCGCGGAGTTCGGGGATCCGCGCCATCGTGCCGTCGTCGTTCATGATCTCGCAGATCACGCCGGCCGGATTGAGACCGGCCAGGCGCGCGAGGTCGATCGCCGCCTCGGTCTGTCCGGCGCGCTCGAGCACGCCGCCGCTGCGGCTCTTGAGCGGGAACACGTGACCGGGCTGCACCAGGTCGGAGGGCCGGCTCGCGGGGTCGATCGCCACCTGGACGGTGTGCGCGCGATCGTGCGCGGAGATCCCGGTGGTGACGCCGTCGCGCGCCTCGATCGAGACCGTGAACGGCGTTTCGAACGGCGACTCGTTCTTGGCGGCCATCAGGTCCAGCCCGAGCTCCTCGCAACGTTCGTGCGTGAGCGACAGGCAGATCAGCCCGCGGCCCTCCTTGGCCATGAAGTTGATCGCCTCGGGCGTGGCGAACTGGGCGGCGAGCGTGAGGTCGCCCTCGTTCTCGCGATCCTCGTCGTCACAGACGACGACCATGCGGCCCTGGCGGATGTCGTCGAGCGCCTGCTCGATCGTGGCGAACGGCCCGCCGGGCGCCGCGTCCGTGTCGGCGGCGTCGGTGGTAGTGGTGGTGGTGGTGGTGGTGGTGGTTTCGGACTCGGTCATGCACGGGCCTCCAGTAGTCGCTCGACGTGCTTGGCCAGCACGTCCGCCTCCAGGTTGACCCGATCGCCCACCCCCAACGCTCCTAGCGTAGTGCGCTGCAGCGTCTCCGGGATCAGCGCGACCTCGAAGCGGGGGCCGTCGAGCGCGCTGACCGTCAGGCTGACGCCGTCGACGGCGACGGAGCCCTTCTCGACGAGGTAGCGCTCGAGCCCGTGGTCGGTTTCGATCGCGAGCACATGCGCGAGCTGTTCGGCGCGGACCTCGCTGACGGTCCCGGTCCCGTCAACGTGCCCCTGCACCACGTGACCGCCGAGGCGGCCGTCGGCGCGAAGGGCGAGCTCGAGATTGACGCTCGCTCCGACCTGCAGGTCACCGAGCGTGCTGCGCTGGAGCGTCTCGCGCATGGTCGCTGCCGCGAAGCCGCCGTCGCCGACGTCGGTGGCGGTCAGGCACACCCCGTTGACCGCGACCGAGTCGCCGGGCTGCAGGTCCGCGGCCAGGCGCGTGGAGATTCGCAGCTGCGCGCCGGCGCCGTTGCGGCGCAGCGCCGTGATGCTGCCGAGATCGGCGATCAGGCCAGTGAACATCGCCCTCCCGATGATGTTGGCACTCCGGCTGGTCGGACCGCGTGCGCGTGCGTCGCGTGCGCGTGCGTCGCGCGCGCATTCCTCGCCACCGCGCTCACCACTCGTGCAGGCGCGCGCTGACCAGCAGGTCCTCGCCGACGCGCTCGCAGTCGAAGGTGAGCGCGCGCAGGGCCTTGGAGATCTGCGCCACGCCCTTGCCCTCCAGGGGGTCGCGCGCGGCGCTGCCGCCGAGCAGCAGCGGTGCCAGGAACAGGCGGATCTCGTCGATCTCACCGGCGTCGAGAAAGGCGCCCGCGAGGTGCGGGCCGCCCTCGAGCAGAGCCGAGCCGACGCCGATCGCGCCGAGCTGCTCGAGGCCCGAGCGCACGCGCGCGGGCTCGTTCTCACCGGTCGCGACGAGCACCTGCACGCCGGCAGCTTCCAGAGCATCGGTGTCGGCGCGCGCCGCGGCGCGCGAGACGACGACCGTCAGGGGTATCTCCTGCGCGGCCGCGACCAGCTGCGAGCCCGGCGCGAGGCGGGCGAGCGAGTCGAACACGACGCGCCGCGGCTGATTGTCGATCTCGTCGATCAGGCCGTCCGGACGCGCGGTCAGGCGTGGATCGTCCGCGAGCGCCGTGCCGATTCCGACCACGACCGCGTCGACCGACGCGCGCCAGCGGTGGGCCAGCTCGCGACTGGCCTCGCCGCTGATCCACTGCGAGTCGCCGGTTCTGGTGGCGACCTTGCCGTCGAGGGTCATCGCGGACTTGAACAGCACCCACGGCCGCCCGACGCGGGCGTGCTTGCGAAACGCCTGGTTCAAGAGCCTCGCCCTGGTGGCGAGCTCGCCGTCGGCGATCACGACCTCGATGCCTTCGTCGCGCAGCATCCCGAGCCCGCGGCCTGCGGCCTTCTCGGTCGGATCGTCGGATCCCACGACGACGCGCTTGATCCCGGCCTGGGCGATCGCGTCGGTGCACGGCGGTGTCTTGCCCTCGTGACAGCAGGGCTCGAGCGACACATACAGCGTGGCGTCGCCCAGGTCGGCGAGCCCGCACGCCTCGATCGCGTTGACCTCGGCGTGGGCGCCGCCGAAGCATTCGTGGTAGCCCTCGCCGATCACCTCGCCGTCGCGCGCCACGACCGCGCCGACCACGGGGTTTGGCTTGACCTTGCCCAGGCCGTTGCGGGCCAGCTCGATCGCTCGCTCGAGGTGCAGCTTGTCGGTGTCGGTATATACGGTCACGGCTCGGGGCCGGCGCAGATGCTCGTGGCCGCAAGGCCTTGCGCTCCACCGATCAGGATAACCCGCGCTGCCGCGTCAACCCGGACGCATGGCCGTGCCACCTGGGAGGCACAACGCGCCAGCCCGGACATGCCGCCGCGCCGCCTGAGACGCACGCCCGTCAGCCCGGACGATTCAGCGAGCGCAGCGCCCACCGTGCAGGCGATAGACGGTCATCGACGGTCCCGAGCGCGCATAGGCCAGCGGGTAGTAATCGAAGCTCCAGTCGAAGTCGAACGGCACCGGACCCTGCCCGCGCGCGTACGGCGAGGCGCGGTAGACGACCTGCCCTTCGCGAGCGAGCGCCTGGTAGTAGGCGATCGCCAGCGGCGCCGCTTGGGGGTCGGCGTAGGCGCGCCCGGACTCCGTCGAGCCGGTCACGACCCAGCAGTAGCCGTGTGTCTGGTAGTAGCCGAGCAGTGCCGGGCTGAGCGTCAGCTCGTAGTTCTCGATCCCGATCTTGTGCGCGTGGCTCGGTTCGAGCGCGCCGTCCGCGGAGATACGAGGCAGCAGCGATGGATACTTGGTCCAGCGCTCTCCCCACACGTTCGGGGACACCGGCTCGGCCACGATCGGCGTGCCGGCCGGGATGTGCGCGACCAGCCACCGGCGCGTCAGGGTGCGCGTGTCCGTGCGCGAGAGCACGAGCCCGGAGTGCACGCTGTAGACGAGCCCCTGCGCCAGCAGCGCCGCGACCGCGATCGCCGCGATCGCGAGGCGCAGGCGCGGCGCACGGCGCGCGAGCGCGCCCACCAGCTCGACCGCGAACAGCACCGCCAGCAGGCACAGGAGCGGAAAGACCGGCAGCAGCCAGCGGCCGAAGTAGCGACCCTGCAGGCCCATGAACGCCAGGTAGAGCACGACCGGCGTGACGAGCATCCAGCCGAGCGCGCGCTCCCGGCGCCATACGGTCAGGGCGCCGCCGAGCGCGGCCAGCGTGGGCACCCAGCCGAGACCCCAGGTGAGCGTCCACAGGTAATAGAGCAGTCCCCCCTCCTTCGGCGCCCCGAGCTTGCCCTGAGGTTCGGCCGAGACCGCCGACTGATGCGCGAGTTCGTGCCGGAAGGCGCTGAAGTCCAGGATCGCATAGGGATTCGCGATCAGGAACGCGGCGAGCGCCACCAGCGCCGTGAGCGCGACGCATGCGCACGCGTGGCGCCAACGCGCACGCATGGGCTCCGCCACCAGGTGCTCCCCCGCCGGATGCTCCCCCGTCGAATGCTCCCCCGCCGAATGCTCCCCCGCCGGACGCTCCCCCGCCGGACGCTCCCCCGCCGAATGCTCCCCCGCCGAATGCTCCCCCGCCGGACGCTCCCCCGCCGGACGCTCCCCCGCCGGACGCTCCCCCGCCGGACGCTCCCCCGCCGGACGCTCCCCTCGAGCCGGGCGCTCGCTCGGCCGGCGACCCAGAAGGCGCGCTGCGACCGCCGCGAGGTAGGTCACGAGCACGATGCCGGCGGTGTACTTGGTGGCACACGCCAGCCCCAGCCCGACGCCGGCCAGTACGTGGTCGCGGGCGCGATCTTTGCGCAGCACCCCGGCGCTGCCGAGCAGCGACAGCGTCAGCGGCGCGAGCGTGGGCACGTCGTTGAGCGCGAGGTGTGCGTAGAAGACGGGCAGGAATGCCACCGCCTCGATCGCGGCGGCGAGCAGGCCTGCCGCACGTCCGAGCAGCCGCGCGCCGGTGGCGTACAGCAGCCACAAGGCCAGCACGCCGAGCACCGCGGCGACGACACGCGCGAGCGTGTACACGCCGGTGGGGTTGGCGACGAGCGCCGAGCGTGTGCTCGCGCCAGTGCCGTAGCGGAGCGCGAACACGGCGTGCAGCAGGTAGGTATACGCGGGCGGGTTGGCGAAGTAGTGCGGGTTCAGGCCGTGTTCGAACATGCTCACGGCGTGCGGCACGAAGTGATCGAGCTCGTCGATGTCGTAGGCGTACGGGAGTCCCTGCTGGATGCCCCACAGGCGCAATCCCAGGCCGGCTGCGAGCACGACCGCGAGCCCGCCCCAGGCCCACCTGCGCGATCGTTCGGTCCGTGACGGCTGGGCGGGTGCTGCGGCGGGCGAGCGCTCAGCAGTTGGCATACACGGCGTAGTAGTGGCTCGTGTAGATGCGCCGGAAGCCGGCCTGCGGGACCTGCACGCGCGGGTCGTCGCCGACATCGACGATCGCCTCGAAGAAGACGGCGCTGCCGAGCGGATACACGGCGACGCTGCCGCGCTGCAGGCGCTGTTCGAGGCGGGGATCGCCGGCCTCGGCCTGGCTGCGGGCCTGGCTTCGCGCCACGATGTTCTGCTGGCCGACGCTGCCGAGGATCCAGCGCGCGTCGGGGATCAGCTTGTTGTCGGGGAGCGACAGCAGCCGGCAGCGCGCGAGCGCCGTCTTGACCGGCGGGCTGGAGAGCGCCGTGGCAAGGCCCTTGTGAAAGTCCTCGTGATAGGCGAGCGTGGTGCGCAGGCTGGACAGGCTCAGCGACCTGGCGGCCGAGAGTCCGCCATACACGATCAGCGCCGCGGCCGCGGCCATCCACACACGCCGCCAGGCCGAGCCCGGACGGAGCATCGACCAGCCGCCCAGCGCGACCGCGCAGAACAGCAGCACCACGGTGGCTGAGCTCATGAAGTAGCGATCCACCAGCGAGGCGCCGGCGGCGCCCTCGGCGACGAACGCGGCGATCATCACGAGCAGCGCGCCGAGCGGAAACAGCGTGCGCCGTGGCGCCAGCCACAGCGCCGCCCCGAGACCCACGATCGCCCCCAGCAGCACCGGCAGCTTGTCGATGCGCGTGCCGAACGTCCACACCGCGGCGAGCACGTTCGTGAGCCCTTGGGAGCGTTCCAGTTCCTGGGCCAGTTCCGCGGTCGCGTGCAGCGAGTACAACGGGTCGCCCGTCACGAGCGCATCCACGCACACCCATACGACCGGCGCGATCAGGGCCAGACCGAGATACCGCAGCAGCCGGGCGCGCGCGCCCGCGGTGGGCCCGGACGAGCGCGCACCGGCGCCCTGCGCCGTGCGCGTCGCGCGTCCCGGCAGGAGCGGCCAGCCGCACCACAGCCAGTAGGCGCCGCTCAGCACCCACGCGTCTGGTCGCAGCAGGCCGGCGGCGGCGAGCAGCAGGAAGACGATCGTTCCGCGGCGTGGACGTTCGACCTCGAGCGTGAGCGCCCACACGATCAACGCGATGTAGGAGATGTCGAGATAGCCCTGCGCGGCGAGGTTCTCGATGAAGAAGCGGCTCAGTACGAGCAGCGCGGCGAACAGCCCGACGACCGGGCCGAAGCACAGCCGTCCGAGCCGGTACATGCCGGCGACCACCGCGACGAACGACGCGATCGAGCCGAGCACCGCCAGCCGTGCGCCGCCCTGGCCGAAGATCGAGCACAGCATTCCGAACGCGATCGCCAGCGGATGCTCGGTGGGCCCGCGATAGACGCGGAAGTCGGGCGCGTGCAGGTGCAGCAGGTCGCGACCCCAGAGCAGCGCGTAGAACGAGTCATAGGTTGGATATGTCGGGTAGATGAAGTAGCCGGCGAGCGCCCCGGCGCAGAGCAGCGCGAAGCCCACCTTCGCCCAGGTCGCGGCCGGGATGGCGCGCAGTCGCCCAAACGGCGTGGGAGCGGGCCGCCGCGTGGTGAGCGTAGCGCTGGCCATCGGGCCGTTTAGCCTATCCGGGCAAGCTGCCGCCCCGGATCGGTTCCCCCACGGGGTACGCTTTCGGCGAGCTTTCATCCCCATGAAGCTGATCATCCAGATCCCGTGTTTGGACGGCAGGGGGGCCTGCCCCCCTCCCGTTCTCGAACCAGCCCCGAGCTCCCAGCCGGACCAATGAAGCTGATCATCCAGATCCCGTGTTTCAACGAGGCCGAGCAGCTCCCGCAGACGCTTGCCGAGCTGCCGCGCGCGGTCGAGGGCTTTGACACGGTCGAGTGGCTGGTGATCGACGACGGCTCGACCGACGCGACCGTGGCGGTGGCGCGTGCGCGTGGGGTCGACCATCTCGTGCGGCTGACCAACAACAAGGGGCTGGCGACGGGCTTTCAGGCGGGCATCGACACGGCGCTGAAGCTCGGCGCGGATGTGATCGTGAACACCGACGCCGACAACCAGTACTACGGCCCGGACGTCGCCAAGCTCGTGCGCCCGATCCTCGAGGGGCGCGCCGACATGGTGATCGGCGACCGCGAGGTCGGCGGGATCGAGCATTTTTCGCTGCTGAAGAAGACGCTGCAGCGGCTGGGCTCGTGGGTGGTGCGCCAGGCCTCCTCGACCTCGGTGCCGGACACGACCTCAGGCTTTCGCGCCTACAACCGCGAGGCGGCGATCCAGATGATGGTGGTCTCGCGCTTCACCTACACGCTCGAGACGATCATCCAGGCGGGGAAGCTGCTGGTCGCGATCGACCACGTCCCGGTGCGCACCAACCCCAAGACGCGCGAGTCGCGACTGTTCCCCTCGATGACCGCGTACGTGCGTCGCAACGCCGTCTCGATCTTCCGCATCTACGCGCAGTACGAGCCGCTGCGGGTGTTCTGGAGCCTGGCGGCGCTGATCGGGATCGCGGCGCTCGCGGTGTGGATCCGTTTCGTGGTGGCGTACGCCGAAGGGAGCGGCAAGGGTCACGTGCAGTCGCTGATCCTCGGCGCGGTGCTGTTCATCGCGGCCGTGGTGCTGTGGGCGCTGGGCGTGATCGGCGACCTGCTGGCGGCGCAGCGCCTGATGACGCAGAGGACCTTCGAGCGCGTGCGCCGGATCGAGCTGCAGCTGGACGTGGCGCCCTCGCACTACGAAGCCAATCCGCCGGCGCTCGAGGCTGCGCCGGGCACGGTTCGCGCCGCCGCCGCGGAGCGGGCCGATGCGCCGGCGGCGCCGGAGCGTGAGGCGGTGCGGCTGTGAGCGCCGGCGTGACGGTCTCCGAGGACGGGATCGTCACCGGCAACACCTACGACAAGTACGGCTCCGCGAATCCGCTGGTGCGGCGCATGATGTCCGGCTTCGAGGGCGCACTCGACGAGCTGATGGGAGGGGCCCGGCCGCGGTCGCTGCTGGATGTCGGATGCGGCGAGGGGGTGCTCGTCCAGCGCTGGGCCCAGCGCCTGGGCCCCGGGTGTCGCGTGGTGGGCATCGATCTCGAGGAGGAGTCGATCCAGGCGGGCTGGTCGCAGCGGCAGGCGCCGAACCTCGAGTACCGGGTGATGCGCGCCGAGAACCTGCCGTTCGCGGAGGGCGAGTTCGATCTGGCGAGCGCGATCGAGGTGCTCGAGCATGTCCCCGACCCGGAGCACACGCTCGCCGAGATGGCACGCTGCGCGCAGCGCCATCTGCTGGTGTCCGTTCCGCGAGAACCGCTGTGGCGCGTGCTGAACATGGCGCGCGGCGCCTACTGGCGGACGCTGGGAGACACGCCCGGCCACCTCAACCACTGGTCGCAGAGGGCCTTCGTGGCGATGCTCTCGCGCTACGGCAGCGTGGCCGAGGTGCGCTCGCCGCCGCCGTGGACGATGGTGCTCGTCAGGTTGTAGTGTCGGCAGGCGCGGCGCGACCCGAGCCGGCAGGCGCGGAGGCGAGCGAGCGCTCGTATGGGCGTGGGGCGCGGATCCTGTCGGTCGGGATCGCCTGCACGGGCCTGCTGACGCTGGCCTACTTCTCGATCTCGAGCCACGTGCTCGGGGAAGCCGCGGCCGCGCGCATAGCGCTGTTGTGGTCGGTGATGTTCGTGATCATCTCGGTGATCTACCGGCCGATCGAACAGCTGCTCTCGCGCACGATCGCCGAGCGCAGGGCGCGCGGTCACGCCGAGCATCCGCTGCGCGTGCCGATCGCGATCCAGGCGAGCTTCGCGCTTGCGTTCCTCATCGCTGCGGTGGCGCTCAAAGAAGAGCTGATCGACAACGTCTTCGAACACTATGCGGCGCTGTACGACGTGCTCTTGATCGGCACGCTCGCGTACGCGGCGAGCTACTTCGCGCGCGGCTGGCTGGCCGGGCACGAGTACTTTGCGCTATACGGCGGGCTGGTGCTGATGGAGTCGCTCTCGCGCGTGTGCTTCGCGCTGGCGGTCGCGCTCGGCATCGCCAGTGGGCAGACGGCAGTGGCAATGGGCATAGCGGCTGCGCCGCTGGTGTCGCTGGTGGTCGTGCCGGCCGCGTTTGTCCGGCGCGGCCAGGAGCGGCGTGAGGCGCTGGGACAGCCGCAAACCGCGCACGAGCCGCTGCTGGGTCATCGCGCAGACGTCGCGCTGCAGGCGCCGATCACGGCCGACGAGGCCGACGCCGCGCTGGCGGGGCCGGCGACCGAGGGCGTGCAGGAGGCGGCCGCCCACGACGAGCTCTCGCTGCGTCGCGGCACGGGCTTCGCCGGCTGGGTCTCGGGAATCATGCTGTCCGAGCAGACCCTGCTCAACGCGGCCGTGCTCACCGTGGCCGCGACGGCGGCGAACAAAGCGCTGGCCGGGATCGTGTTCGACGTGCTGCTGATCGCGCGCGCCCCGCTGCAGCTGTTCCAGGCGATCCAGACCTCGCTGCTGCCGCACCTGACGGGCCTGGAGACGACCGCGGGCCACGACGCCTTCGCGCGCGCGATCCGCATCACGCTGCTCGCGATCCTCGGCTTCGCGACGGCGGTCGCGCTGGGGCTCTTGGCGATCGGGCCGTTCGTGATGGGCCACCTGTTCGGGCAGCACTACCCCTACAGTCGTCTCGGCCTGGCGCTCGTCGGCGTCGGCATGGGCCTACACCTGGCCTCGGGCACGCTCAACCAGGCGGCGCTCGCGCGCGACCGCGCGCGCGCGGCGGCGGCCTGCTGGCTGGCGGTGGCCGTCGTGTTCCTCGTATGGATGCTGAGCCCCGCCGTCGCCGACCAGCTCACGCGCACAGAGATCGGCTATGCGGGCTCCACGTGCCTG
Organism: uncultured Solirubrobacterales bacterium; assembly: GCA_963713895.1. Classification (GTDB taxonomy): domain Bacteria; phylum Actinomycetota; class Thermoleophilia; order Solirubrobacterales; family Solirubrobacteraceae; genus Palsa-744. The sequence continues at coordinate 2,272,962 of OY970210.1, forward strand.
CTGGCGCTGCTGCTGTGGACGCTCTATCGCCGCGGATCGCGACCGCTCGGCCGCGTGGGCGCCGAGACGGGCCCCGGCGCCGAGACGTGCCGCGACGGTGCCCGGGCCGGGCGCGACCCTCAGTCTGCGCCGGCGGCGCGCGCGATCGCCCTATAGGCCTCGCCGGGGTCGGGCGCGTCGAAGATCGCCGAGCCGGCGACGAACACGTTCGCTCCAGCCTCCCGGCAGGCCGTGGCGGTGTGCGGCTCGATGCCGCCGTCGACCTGCACGGCCACGTCGTCGCCGACGATGGCGCGCACGCGCGGGAGCTTGTCGAGCGAATGCGCGATGAACGGCTGCCCGCCCCAACCTGGGTTGACGGTCATGCACAGCGCCATGTCGATCGCGCCTGCGACCTCGGCAAGGGCGCCCACCAAGGTGGCCGGGTTGATCGCCACACCCACGCCCGTGCCCTGCTCGCGCAGCAGGCCGATCGTGTACGCGACGTGGGGCGTGGCCTCGCTGTGAAAGGTGACCGAGTCGGCGCCGGCGGCACTGAACGCGGCGACGTGACGCTCGGGACGCTCGATCATCAGGTGCACGTCGAGCATCGCGCCGGCCGCATGTGTCTGCTCGCGTAGCGAGGCCACCACGAGCGGGCCCACCGTGATCGGCGGCACGAAGTGGCCGTCCATGACATCGACGTGGATGATCTTCGCGCCCGCGTCGAGCACCTCCGCGACCTGCTCGCGAAGCCGGGCGAAGTCGGCCGACAGGATCGACGGCGCGACGTGGACCCCCTCGAGCAGCGCTTGCGAGCGCTCGCTCATGCGCTCATATGGGTTGCAACATCGAGTCGCCGCAACTGTTGCACTTCAGGATCGCGGTCGAGGACATCCGCACGATCGTCGAGTGCTCGCCACAGTTGGGGCACACCGAGGAGAGCTCGAAGCGGTGCAGGCAGTAGACGCAGCGGTAGCGGCCGGGCAGGTTGGTGGGCCGCAGCCACGGCTCGCCGCAGTTCGGGCAGCGCGGGCCGAGCTCGACTGGAGCGCGTGCCGGGCTCGGCTGCTCGTCGCCCATAGCGTCACTCCTCACGCCGCAGCCGGGCGATGAAGAATCCGGCCGTGCGATCGCGGTCGGGCATCGTCAGCACCGTCTCCGGGGCGTGCGGATTACGGTAGGCGGGCAGCTCGACGCGCAGATCATCGAGCCCGAAGTTGGGGTTGGCGCCCAGGAAGGCCGCGATCTGGCGCTCGTTCTCTGCTGCGGAGATAGTGCACGTAGAGTAGACCAGCACGCCGCCCGGACGGACGGCTTGGGCGCCGGCGCCGAGAATGCTCGTTTGAGTGTGGGCGAGCGTCTGTAGCTGCTCGGGTCGTATGCGCCAGCGCAGGTCTGGGCGCGCTTGCAGCGTGCCGAGGCCTGAGCACGGCGGATCGACGAGCACACGGTCGAATACGGGCCCGTCGCCGTGGGCGCGCGTGGCGTCGGCCAGCTCGACGCGCACGTTGCCGGCATGCAGCCGGCGCGCCGCGCGCGCGAGCGCGCCGGCGCGCGCGCGGTTGCGCTCGACTGCGAGCACCTCGCCCGAGCCCTCCATCAGTGCGGCGAGATGCGTGCTCTTGCCGCCTGGGGCGGCGCACAGATCGAGCACACGCTGACCCGCGAGCGGCGCGAGCGTGCGCGGGGCGAGCATGGCGGCGCGAGACTGCGCGATGAAGGCGCCTTCGCGCCACAGGCGCGAGCCGCGCGCGTCGAAGGGATCGTCGAGCACGAGGGCCTCAGGAATGTCTGGGTCCGCATGGGTGCTCAGGGCGCCTCGTCCGTCGGCATGGTCTGGGCTCGCGAGGGCGCCGGCTAGCGCGGGGGCGTCCGTCACGAGGGTGTTGGCGCGTAGCGCCAGCTCGCCGGGCTCGTTGTCGAACGCCATCAGCGCGCGCGCCCGCTCGGCGCCCAGCTCCTCCCACCACAGGCTCGCAAGCCACGGCGGGTGGGAGTGCTTGATCGCGGCCTGCTCAGGGGTGGCGTCGTCGAGCGCCTGCAGCAGGTCGCGACCCTCGCGCGTGGCGCGGCGCAGCACGGCGTTGACGAGGCCGTGACCGGCGGACGCGGCGTCCTTGGCGAGCTGGACGGCGTCGGCGACGATTGCGCGGTCGGGGGCGCCGTCGCTGTAGAGCAGCTCGTACAGCCCGAGCCACAGGGCCGCCAGCACGGGACGGTCGAGCCGTTGTGGCGGGCGCTCGGCGAGCGTGGCGATCAGCTCATCGAGCGTGCCCTTGCGCTGGATCGTGCCGTAGGCGAGCCGCTTGGCGAGCGCGCGATCGCGCCGGTCGAGCGCTCGGGCCGCGGTGGGCAGCGCGCGGTCGGCGTAGGCGCCCTGCTCGAAGACCCGGCGCACGACCGCGTAGGCGCAGACCCGGGCGTCAGATGGCATGGCCGCGCAGGTATTCGCTCGCGTCCATCGGGCGGCCGCCGGCTGGCTGCACGGACGTGAGCTCGAGCGCGCCCTCGGCCGTGCCATACAGCAGCCGCTCGCCATCGCGCCTGAGCTCGCCGGCGGGCGCGTGCTCGCCGGTCGCACGGGCGCCATCGACGCCCAGCAGAGCTCCGTCTGCGAGCTGCAGGCGCGCCCCGATGTGCGGGTGCAGCGCTCTGACTACCCGCTCGAGCTCGATCGCCGGCCGGGACGGATCGAGCAGCCGGTCGGCCGGGCCGATCTTCTCGGCATAGGTGGCGACGCGCTCGTCCTGGTCGGCGAAGGCGAGCGGCTGGCCGGCGTCGATCTGTGTGAGCGCCTGCACGAGCAGCTCGGCGCCGAGCGCCTGCAGGCGCGGCGCGAGCGAGCCATAGGTGTCGTGCGCCTCGATCGGCTCGTCCTGGGCCAGGCACACCGGCCCGCTGTCGAGGCCGGCCGTGAGTCGCATGATCGACACGCCCGTGCGCTCGTCGCCCGCGATGATGGCGCGCTCCACGGGCGCCGCGCCGCGCCAGCGCGGCAGCAGCGAGGGGTGCACGTTCAGCAGCTCGTGCTCGGACAGCAGCGGCTCCTTGATCAGCGCTCCGAACGCGCACACGATCACGGCGTCCGGGGACGCCCGCGCGATCCGCTGGCGTGCGGCCTCGTCGTTGACGCGCTCGGGCTGGTCGAGCGCGATCCCCAGCGCTCGCGCCGTCTCGGCCACCGGCGGAGAGGCCACGCGCCGGCCGCGACCACGCGGCCGGTCGGGGCGGGTGACTACGAGTTGCGGACGATTGTCGCTGTCGGCCAGGCGCTCGAGTACGGCGGCCGCGAAGTCGGAGGTGCCCAGGAAGACCGTGCGGACCACGCGGAGCCGCGGCGCCGGCTAGACCGGCGTGGCGTCGGGGTCGGCCGCCTCGGGGTCGCCCGCCGCGCGTTCGCCCGCCTCGGGCTCGCCAGCGCCGGGTTCGCCAGCGCCGGGTTCGCCGGCGCCGGGTTCGCCGGCGCCAGGTTCGCCGGCGCCAGGTTCGCCAGCGTTCGGCTGCACCGCCGGCGCAGCGGCTCGCGCTTCGCGCGCTTCCCTCGCTGCACGCATCGCATCGCGACGCGCCTCGCGAGAGATGCGGTCGAGAATCAGGATGCCGTCGAGGTGATCGACCTCGTGCTGGATCACGCGCGCCTCCAGGCCTTCGGCCTCGACCTCGATCTCATCCCCGGCGGCATCGCGCGCGCTTGTGCGGATCCGTGCGGGCCGCTCGACCTCGACGTGCACGTCGGGGATGCTGAGACAGCCCTCCTCGGCGGTCTCGAGCTCGTCGCTGCGCCACTCGATCACCGGGTTCACGAGCGCGGTGATCGGCTCGTCGGGGTCCGCCCTGTAGACCAGCACGCGGTGCAGAATCCCGACCTGGTTGGCCGCCAGGCCGACGCCGAGCGCGTCGCTCATCAGCTCGCCCATGCCCACGATCTCCGCCTCTAGCTCCTCGTCGAAGCGCTCCACCTCGACGGCGCTGGCGCGCAGCACGGGGTCTCCGAGCTTGCGCACGCGCGCGAGCGCGGCATCCCGCCGCAGGCGGGTCTCTTCGTCGAGCTCCTCAGGCTCGGGCGCTTGCTCGTGGGCATCTGAGGGTTGCTGGTCGGGCTCGGACGCTTGCTGGTAGCGCTCGGAACCCTGCTCGTCGGGCTCGCCCGGCCGTTCGAGCTGTGCGGTGTCTTCGCTGCTCATGGTCGCTAGAGTTTATGAGCAGCGGCGGGCGATCCGGGGCATGATCGCAAGAGCGCCCCCTACTGCGGATCGACATCCACGCTGAAACTGACGCCCCGATGCTCGCGGGCGCGCGCCAGCCGCGCGACGGCCTCCCCGACCGCGCTCACTGCCGGGCGCCGCTCGGGCGTCTTCACCACGACCATCCGGCGCTCCTGACCGCGCAGCCGAAACAGCGAGGCGGGGCCGAGCAGGCTGGCGCCGGGCGGAACGCCGCCCGAGAGCAGCTTCACCATCGCGCCGGCGGCCGCCTGCGCCGGGGCCAGCTCGGGAGCGGCACACACGATCCTGATCAGGTGGGCGAAGGGCGGGTAGGAGAGCGCGCGGCGGCGCTCGAGCTCGCCCGCCAGAAAGCCGTCGCTGTCGTGCTGGGCGGCGTGCGCGATGGCGCGCGCGTCCGGGGCGATCGTCTGCACGAGCACCCTGCCGTCGGCGGCCCGGCCGACGCGACCGGCGAGCTGTGCGACCAGCGCGAACGTGCGCTCGTCGGCGCGAAAGTCGGGGAAGCGCAGGGTGGCGTCGGCGTCGAGCACGACACCGAGCGTGACGTCGGGAAAGTCGTGGCCCTTGGCGACCATCTGGGTGCCGATCAGCGCGCCGGTGTCGGCGGCCTGGAAGCGGCGCAGGAGCTCTGCGATCGCGTTCGCGCCCCGCTCGACGGACCCGGGGGCGCCGGCGCCGCGCGCGGGCGCGCCGGCGAAGCTGTCGGCGTCGAGCCGGAAGACGGGAAAGCGGCCGTCGCCGTCGAGTGCGGCGCCGAGGTCGTGCTGAACGCGTTCGGTGCCGGCACCGTGGCGGGCAACCGAGACCGAGCCGCATTTCTCGCAGCGTCGCGGCACAGGCTCGCTGTGGCCACAGTGATGGCAGGCCAGAGTGGGACGGGCCGTGGCTCGCCGCGCCAGCACGGGACCGGCCGTGGCTCGCCGCGCCGGCACGAGACCGGTTGTGGCTCGCCGCGCCGGCGCGGGACCGGTTGTGGCTGGCCGCGCCGGCGCGGGACCGGTCGGCGCCCCGTGAGGGAGCGCCGGCGCCGGCGCCACTCCGCGACGGTGCAGCACGAGCGCGACGTCGCAGTGCGGACAGCTCCACACCTCTCCGCAGGACTGACAGGAGAGGAAGTTCGACCAGCCGCGGCGGTTTAGCAGCACGATCGCCTTGCCGCGCGTGGCGCGCACCTCGGCGAGCGCCTGCGCGGTCAACGGGTGCAGCCCGGCGCTGTGCTCGCGCATGTCGAGCACGGACACGTGCGGCAGCGAGCGGCCGTCCACGCGCGCAGGCAGCCGCAGGCGGTGTGAATCGCCGGCCGCGTGCACGCTCTCGGGGCGCGGAGTGGCGCTTCCGAGCAGCAGCAGCGCGCCGCACATGCGGGCGCGCTCGGCGGCCACGTCGCGGGCGTCGTAGCGGGGATCGCCCTCGTGCTTGTAGGAGCCGTCGTGCTCCTCGTCGATTACGATCAGCCCAAGGCGCTCGACCGGCGCGAACACAGCCGAGCGCGGGCCGACGCACACGCGCGCCTCGCCGGTGCGCAGGCGCCGCCATTCCTCGTAGCGCTCGCCGGGACGCAGCCGCGAGTGCAGCACGGCCACCGCCTCCCCAAAACGCTCCTGGAAGCGGCCGACGATCTGCGGCGTGAGCGCGATCTCGGGCACGAGCACGATCGCTCCGCGATCCTGTGCGAAGGCGGTCGCGGCGGCGCGCAGGTAGATCTCGGTCTTTCCCGATCCGGTCACCCCGTGCAGCAGGCGCCGGTCGAAGCGGCGCTCGAGCAGCGCGCGGCGCAGCGACTCCAGCACGCGCTCCTGCGCGTCCGTCAGCTCAGGCGGCCGCGGACGGCTGCGACCGACCGCGAGATGGCGCACGCGCGCGGGCGCGCGCCGCTTGCGGCCGCTGAGCCGCCGCGTGGCGCCCGGCGGGAGCACGAGCGCCAGCGCACGGGCGAGCGTCGAGCAGTACTCGGCGGCGACCCAGCGCGCCAGCTCGACGAGCTCGCCGGGCACGCCCGGCTCGAGCGAGCGCAGCGGCGCGAGCAGCTTCTCGGTGGCGACTTCGGTGTCGCTGGCGAGGCCGACGACGACGCCGAGCACCTGCCGGCGCGCGAACGGCACGACGAGCGTCGAGCCGACGTCAACGTCGCCACGCAGGTCGGCGGGCAGGTGGTAGTCGAACGGCCCGCGCAGCGCGCGAGTCGTGGTCATCGGCTCCACTTGGGCGATCCCCAGCACGGCTGGGGACCCTAGACGCGAGGTCGGACCGAGCGGATGGGTCAGAGCCCGGCGGCGGAGCGCAGCGCGGCCGCGCGGTCGGTGCGCTCCCAGGTGAAGTCGTGGTCTTCGCGGCCGAAGTGACCGTAGGCGGCGGTCTTCTGGTAGATCGGGCGGTGCAGTTTGAGCTCCTCGCGGAAGGCGCCGGGGCGCAGGTCGAAGTGCTCGTTCACGAGCTTGGCGATCTGATCGCGCCCGACGTGCTCGGTGCCGAACGTCTCGACCATCACGGACACGGGGTGGGCGACGCCGATCGCGTAGGCGACCTGGACCTCGGCGCGGTCGGCGAGGCCGGCGGCGACGATGTTCTTGGCGACCCAGCGCGCGGCGTAGGCGGCCGAGCGGTCGACCTTGGAGGGGTCCTTGCCCGAGAAGGCGCCGCCGCCGTGACGGGCCATGCCGCCGTAGGTGTCGACGATGATCTTGCGTCCGGTGAGACCGCAGTCGCCCATCGGGCCGCCGATCACGAAGCGCCCGGTCGGGTTGACCAGGAAGTTCTTCAGCAGCGTTTCCTCCTTGTAGAGGCCAGCCGGGAGCACCGGGCGCAGCACGTGCTCGAACAGGTCGGGCTTGATCAGCGCCTCGGCGTCGATGCCGTCGGCGTGCTGGGTGGAGATCAGGATCTTCTCGATCGCGACCGGCTTGCCGTCGCGGTAGCGGACGGTCACCTGGGTCTTGCCGTCGGGGCGCAGGTACGGGAGGACGTCGGCCTTGCGCACCTCGGCCAGGCGCTTGGCGAGCTTGTGCGCGAGCGAGATCGGCAGCGGCATCAGCTCCTCGGTCTCGCGCGTGGCGTAGCCGAACATCATGCCCTGGTCGCCCGCGCCGGCGATGTCGAGCTCGTCCTCGTCGGCGGGATCGTGGCGGGTCTCATAGGCGGCGTCGACACCCTGGGCGATGTCCGGGGACTGTTTGTCGATCGCGTTGATGACCGCGCACGTGTGGCAGTCGAAGCCGAAGGCGGCGTCGTCGTAGCCGATCCGGCGCACGGTGTCGCGGGCGATCTGCGGGATGTCGACATAGGTGTCGGTCGAGATCTCGCCGGAGACGACGACCAGGCCGGTGTTCACGAGCGTCTCGCAGGCGACGCGGCCGTAGGGATCGTCGGTGAGCACAGCGTCGAGCACGCCGTCAGAGATCTGGTCGGCGATCTTGTCGGGGTGACCCTCGGTGACCGACTCGGATGTGAACAGGAACTCGTGGTGGTCGTTCTGGCTCATGTGGTGACTGGGCTCCGCATTGGAGTGGACGGCGGATCGTGTTGCGAGTGGTGGCGGGATGGACGGGGCTTCGGCCGGGAGAGTCTACCCACGCGCCGGCTCGCGTCCGGCGCGTGCCGGGGCGCGCCCGGCCTTGCGCCCGCGACGGGGCCGCTCGACGAAGTCGATGACCAGCGGGACGCCGTCCATGCCGTAGCGGGCGCGCAGGCGGTTCTCCAGGAAGTAGGCGTAGTCGCGCGTCAGGCGGGCGCGCGAGTTGACCTGAATCGCAAAGCGCGGCGGGCGCTCGGCGATCTGGGCGATGTAGAGCAGTTTCAGCCGGTGCTGGCTCGAGCCGCGCCGGGTGCCGACGGGCGGCTGGCGTTCCTGGACGGTCTCGGCGAGGAAGCGGTTGAGCTCGGGCGTGGGGATCCGTGAGGCGGCGCGGTCGCCGAGCGTGAGCGCCTCGCGGAGCAGGCGCGCGACGTTGCGACCGCTCTTCGCGCTGGCGGTCAGCACGCGCGGGCGCAGGCGCAGCTTCTGGGCGACCCTCGCGCGCTCGGAGGCGAGCTGCTCCTCATCGCCGTCGTAGAGGTCCCACTTGTTCAGCACGAGCGCCGTGGCACAGCCCGAGCGCATCGCCAGCTCGGCGATCCGCTGATCCTGGGCGGTGACGCCGTCGCGGGCGTCGCACACGACCAGCGCCACGTCGGCGCGGTCGGCGGCACGGCGCGAGCGCAGCGAGGTGTAGTACTCGACCGAGTCCGCGACCTTGGACTGGCGGCGGATGCCGGCCGTGTCGATCAGGATCAGCCTGCGCTGGCCGGCTCCGTCCGGGCTCGGGACCAGCAGCGGCGTGTCGATCGCGTCGCGGGTGGTGCCCGCCAGGTCCGAGACGATTACGCGCTCGTGGCCGAGGAAGCGGTTCACGAGCGAGGACTTGCCGACGTTGGGTCGTCCGATCACGGCCAGGCGCACGGGCTCCTCGTCGACCTCCTCGTCCTGGGCAGCGGACTCGCGCTCGCGCAACAGCGCGACGATGCGATCGAGCAGGTCGCCCGAGCCGAGGCCCTGGGTGGCCGAGACCGCCACGGGCTCGCCGAGACCCAGGCGGTGAAACTCGGCGGCGAGCGGGACGTCGGCGACGGCGTCGCACTTGTTGGCCGCGACGATCACCGGCGGCGTCGAGCGGCGCAGGAGCTCGGCGATCTCTTCATCGCCGGCGCGGATGCCGGCGCGCGCGTCGACCACGAGCAGCGCCAGCTGCGCGTCAGCGAGCCCCGCGCGCGCCTGGTCACGGATCGAGCCGGCCAGCGGATCGTCGTCGGCGAAGTCCACGCCGCCGGTGTCGATCAGCTCGAAGCGCAGGCCGTTCCACTCGCACTCGACCTCGTTGCGGTCGCGGGTCACGCCCGGGCGCTCGTGCACGACCGTCTCGCGCGTTCCACTGAGACGGTTGACGAGCGAGGACTTGCCGACGTTGGGATAGCCGACCACGGCGACCTTGAGCATGTGGCCAGTATGACCGCCGCGCGGGCCTGTCCCGGCCCGGCGCGCCCCGAGCCGAACCGGTCAGCCCGCTGCGGCGCGCGCCAGCCCGGCGATCCGCTCGACGACCTGCTCGACGCTCAGTCCGGTCGTGTCGAGCTCGACGGCGCCGGGGGCGGGGCGCAGCGGGCTGTGCTCGCGCGTACGGTCGCGCTCGTCGCGCAGGGCTTGCTCGGCCAGGACGGTGCGCTCCTCGGCGCCCAACTGTACGGCGCGGCGGCGGGCGCGCTCCTCGGGCTTGGCGATAAGGAAGACCTTCAGCTCGGCCTCGGGCGCGACCACGGTGCCGATGTCGCGCCCCTCGGCGACCCAGTCGCCGTGGGCGAGCAGCTGGCGCTGGCGGCGCACGAGCTCATCGCGCACATCGGGGTCGGCGGCCACGTGCGAGGCGCGCTCGGAGACGGCGGGCGTGCGAATCGCCTCGCTGACGTCGCGAGCGCCGAGCAGCACCGTGCCGGGCGTGCCGGGCGCACCGGGGCACAGCTCGATCGGGGCGTCGCGTGCGAGCTGCGCGGGCACGGCCGCAGGAGACTCCAGCGAGAGCAGCGCGACGCAGCGGTACAGGGCGCCGCTGTCGAGATGGCCAAAGCCCAGGCGCGCGGCGAGGGCGCGAGCGAGGGTGGACTTGCCGGCCCCGGCGGGCCCGTCGATCGCGATCACCATTTCTTGATTCTCTCGACGAGCTTCCAGACCTCACTGCTCGGATTGCTCCTGGCGGGGCTGCCGTTGTCATTGTGCATTCGATCGAGCTGCTTGGCGCGTTCGACTGCGTTCGCGTACCGAGACACGAGGGCGTCGAGCGCCCGCGGGCTGAGCGCCTTTCCGCATTTCAGATGCTCTCTCGCGAGCTTTTGGACCGCACGAGCATCGATCGAGGCAGTTTGGTCCTGACAGTGCAAGGTGAGCCACAGCTCGAAACAGGGATTTGAGACCGCGAGCCGGATGCCGTGCTTCGCAGCAAGCGCGATGGCCTCAGCCAGCTTGGCATGAGAATCAAAGTCGAAGACGCACCAGATCTCGTCGTAGGGCTCGCCCCGCCCGTGTCTGGCCTCGTAGGCTTCGTGTCGTTGGCTGGCGACGGCCCGCTCCACCAGCCGCAGCGGGGGGCCGTTGAACTCGTGGACGTTGACGATGATCTCGCCGCGGTGGTGGCGTCCCCAGTGCTTGAAGTAGCCATCCTCGGTCCGCTCGCCCTCAACGAAGATCAGGATTTGCGGCCGCCGCGGCCGCGTGGAGCGTGGACGCAGCGGACCTCTGCGGCGAGTGCGTGGCACGCCTCAGTCGGCTGTGACAGACACAACCCGGTCGAAGTCTTGGCGCGAGAGAATCGGCGTCGCTCCGTAGCGACCGTCGAGATATCGGCGCCCGATTGCCTCGTTCTTGCGCGGACGCAGGTCGGTGAGTGGATAAAGACGGCTGCTGCCGTCGATCAGCTTCTCTGTGAACCAGATCTGGTCGCGACCGAGCGGGCGGTCCTCGCTGGAGTCTCCAAGGATCGTGGGATCGTGGGAGTTGAAGATCAGTTGCGCCCGGGCGGGGTTGGTGCGCGGGTCCTGAAAGAGCCGAATCAATTCGGCCACGAGGGCGGGATGGAGGCTCGCGTCGAGCTCATCGGCGAGCAGGACCGCTCCACCGACGAGCGCGGCGACCGCGGCCCCGACCAGGCCAAGCCAGACGAGCGTCCCGAGCGACTCCAATCCCGGCGCAAGCTCGATGTTGTCGCCGGCGCCCTCATGCACCAGTGTGAAGCCGAAGTTCGCGACGCTTAGTGCCCGATCGAGCTCGTCGTCCTCCAAGCGAATCTCGTCGCCGAGCATCAAACGAATCGCGCGCTCCATCCGCTCTCTAACACGAGGATCGAGGTGAACGGCGTGCTCCTTCGCATCGACGATCCCGAGATCGGCAGCGCGCAGCATGTCCAGGACGCGCTCGCGACTGGCGTCGTCGCTCAGCTGTTTGATCGTGAGCGCTTGGCGATTTGGGCGATTGCGCTCATGGGCGAGCTGGAGATTGTGCCGAAACCAGTCGTGCAGCGGCAGCAGAAGCGAGTGGTTCGCCGCGGCCGCGGCGGACAGGAGCAGCGAACCCGGACGCATGAGTCGTTCGACGGCACGTGTCTCGCCCCGTCCATGCGCACCGATCCGAACCTCGTCGCCCCGCCTGTGAAACAACAGCGCAGCGCGGCCATGCGGGTAGCGAAACGCCCACTCCTCGAGGATCCGGTGCTCGTCGAGCGCAAAGCCGTACTCAGTTCGCACGCCATTCAGCACGAGGTCGATCTCATAGCGGGAGGGACGCTTGCGGGCCTCGGGATCGAGCCGAAACGGCCAGTGCTCTCCCGATCGCAACTCACGCCGAAACGATTCGAGCACATACATACGCATGTCGTCCATCGCCTCCAGGAGATTGGACTTTCCGGACGCGTTGGCGCCAAAAACGCCTGCCACCGGAACGACTCCGATGGGCTGCCCATCCTCCCGCCACTCGATTTGGCGCACGTAGCGAGGCTCAGAGCGAGGCGTCGCGATCATGGACAGCTCGATCTCGTCTCGAAACGACCGCACGTTCTGGGCGCGAAACGCGAGCAATACGGACGCGTCATGACCGAGGTCAGCTTGCATTAGAACCTAAGTATCGCAGAAAATCTGCACAATGAGGCTTGACGGCACGACACAGCATCGGTCCTGGCTCGGGATCTGACCGCTCTAGCCGCCGGCCCGAGCGAGCCCCGCCAAGTCCTCGACGAACCCCGGATAGGACACCGCGGCAGCGTCGATCCCGACGACCTCGACGCCCTCGCGCGAGGCCACCCCGGCGACGGCGCCGAGCATCGCCATGCGGTGATCGCCGCGGGCGTCCAGCACACCGCCGCGCAGTCCGCCGGTGCCGCGCACCGCGAAGCCGTCGCCGGTGGCCTCGATGTCGGCGCCGAGCCCGCGCAGGCCCTCCACGACGGCGGTGATGCGGTCGGACTCCTTGATGCGCAGCTCCTGGGCGCCGCGCACGACGGTCTCGCCCTCGGCGAAGCAGCCGAGCAGAGCGACGAGGGGGAGCTCGTCGATCGTGCCGGGCACCTCGTCGGGCTCGACGACGGTGGCCTCGAGCGCGCCGTGGGCTACGTCGAGGTCGCTGGTGGGCTCGGCGGGCACGAGCTCGCCGGTCTCCTCCTCGAGGTCGCCGAGCACGATTCCGCGCATCCGGCGCAGGATGCGCAGGAAGCCGGTGCGGGTCCAGTTGACGCCGACGTCGGCGATCAGCAGGCGCGAGCCGGGGACGAGCACGCCGGCGGCGATCATGAAGGCCGCGGAGCTGACGTCGCCGGGGACGCTGACGCGCTCGAGCACGAGCTCGTCGGCGTTGACGACCGTGACGTGGCGTCCATTGCGGTGGACGTTGACCCCGGCGCGCAGCAGCATGCGCTCGGTGTGGTCGCGGCTGCGCTCGGGCTCGCCGACGGTGGTGGCGCCGTCGGCGGCGAGGGCCGCGAGCAGGACGCAGGACTTGACCTGGGCGCTGGCGACGGGCAGCTCGTAGGAGATCGCGTGCAGGCGGGCGCCGTGGATGGTGATGGGCGGAAAGCGGCCGCCCGTGGTCTCGAGCTCGGCCCCCATCTGGCGCAGCGGCTCGGCGATCCGGTCAACCGGACGCCGGCGGATCGAGGCGTCGCCGTCGAGCGTGAAGGCGCGCCCGTCCTGCGCGGCCAGCCAGCCCGGCAGCAGGCGCATCAGCGTTCCGGCGTTGCCGACGTCGATCGGCGTGGCCGGCTCGCGCACGTCGCGCAGCCCGGTACCGCGGATCACGACCTCGCCCGCGCGGATCTCGACGAGCGCGCCGAGCGCGCGCACGGCCTCGAGCGTCGCGCTGGTGTCGGCGGCGTGCAGGTAGTTCTCGATGCGCACGGGCTCGCATGCCATCGCCCCCAGCAGCGCGGCCCGGTGGGAGATCGACTTGTCGGGCGGCGGGCGCAGCTCACCGGCGAGCCCGCTCGCTGGCTCGAAACGCCTGTTCATGGCGCCTGCAGCCTACGAGTCCGCTCGCGCCAGCGCCTCGCGCTCGGCGCGGGCGCGCTCGTTCCACGCGCGCAGGCCCTCGGCGTCGCCGGCCTGCAGGATGGCGCGCACCTGCGCGAGCCGCCCGCCGAGCTCGTCGAGCGCGGCCACCAGCGAGTCGCGGTTCGACATGTAGATGTCGGTCCAGATCGCGCTGTTCGAGCCGGCCACGCGCGTGGCGTCGCGAAAGCTCGGCCCGATCGCGATCGGGGTGCCCAGATCCTCGCCGAGCGAGGCGGCGGCCTGGGCCACGAGCAGGTTGGCGAGCACGTGCGGCAGGTGCGAGACGGTGGCCATCAGCCGGTCGTGCAGCTCGGGATCGATCGTGACCGGCTGCGCGCCGAAGGCGCGGATCAGCCGCTCGAGCGCAGGGGCGGGAGCGCGGGCCTCGGCCAGGTACCAGACGGCTCCGTCGAACAGGTCCGCGCGAGCGTGCTCGACGCCGGAGACCTGGGCGCCGGCGAGCGGATGGCCGGCGATGAAGCGCGGATCGGAGATGGCCTCGGCGACGGCGCGCTTGGTCGAGCCGACGTCGGTGACGATCGCCTGCGGCCCGGCGCTGGCAAGGGCGGCGCGGGCGCTCTGCACGAGCGCGCCGACGGGGGCCGCGACGAACACGATGTCGGCGCCTGTGACGGCGCCGGCGAGGTCCGGCTCGCAGGCGCCGACGGCGTGCAGCTCCAGGGCGCGAGCGCGCACCCCCGGATCGGGATCCCAGCCGCTCACGCGCGCGCCGGCACGCGCGCGTGCGGCCAGCCCGATCGAGCCTCCGATCAGGCCGATGCCGAGCACGGCGACGTGCAGCGGGTGCTCGCGCTCGGCGCTGTTCAACGGCGCCCCCGCGGGGCGGCCGGCCGTACGTTGGGTGAGGGTCCGTCAAGCAATATCTTGCGGTCCGGATGCACTCGTCTGGCGGCGCCAGTCGCCACCCGCGATGCTCGACGTACTACCGGTACGCCTGCGCTCGCGTGCCATCCACCATCCGAGCACCCCGATCCCACAATCTATTCCTTGACGGACCCTGCGTGCGTCGGCCGGCCTGCCATCACACGGCGGCGCTGAGGGTCTTTCCGGCCAGCGCGGCGGCGCGTTCGACGGCTGACGCGTACTCGGCGAAGCCGTCGGCACGCAGCGCCTGCGGGCCGTCGCAAACGGCCTCCTCGGGATGTGGATGGGTCTCGACGATGATGCCGTCGGCACCGATCGCGGCGGCCGCGAGCGACAGCGGCCGCACCAGCTCGCGCCGCCCGGCGGCGTGGCTCGGATCGACAACGACCGGCAGGTGCGTGAGCTCCTTCAGGATCGGCACGGCCATCAGATCGAGCGTGACGCGCCGATGGTCGGTCTCGAACGTGCGGATGCCGCGCTCGCAGAGCATCACGTCGCGGTTGCCTTCCTTGAGGATGTACTCGGCCGCCATCACGAGCTCGTCGAGCGGCGCGGCGAGCCCGCGCTTGAGCAGGGCGGGACGCCCGGCACGACCGATCTCCGCGAGCAGCGGGTAGTTCTGCATGTTGCGCGCGCCGATCTGGATCACGTCGGCGACCTCGAGCACGGCGTCCAGGTCGCGGATGTCCATCAGCTCTGTGACGATCGGCAGGCCGGTCTCCTCCTTGGCCTCGGCGAGCAGGCGCAGTCCCTCCTGGCCCAGCCCCTGGAAGGCATAGGGAGAGGTGCGCGGCTTGTACGCGCCGCCGCGGAACAGCGAGGCGCCGGCGTCGCGCACGATGCGCGCCGTCTGCAGGGTCTGCTCGCGCGATTCGACGGTGCAGGGGCCCGCGATCAGCGCGAAATGCTCGCCGCCGATGCAACGGCCCCCGATTTCGAGCACGCTGCGCTCGCCGTGGGTGAACTGTAAAGAGGCGAGCTTGTAGGGCTTGAGGATCGGCACGACGCGGTTGACGCCGGGCTGGCCCTCGAGGCCGAGCCCTTCGACGCTGACGTCCTGCTCGACGTCGCCGATCGCCCCGATCACGGTTACGCGCGCGCCGGCGCTGCGATGGGCGCGCGCGCCAGCTCGCTCGATCTTCGCGACGACCGCCTCCACCTCCTCGGGCGTGGCGGTCTCCTTCATCACGATCATCATCGACTCATCCTTTCACCTGCTCGTGGAATGGTAGGTGCTGCGTCCGTGAGGGGAGCCCGCGCCCGCTGCGGGTGGCGCTCGGTCCCGCTGGAGGGACCCGGTGCGGCCGCCGAAGCCCGCTCACGGACGGGCGAGGGCCGGAGCGCCTAGATAAATCGCCAGGCGCGATAGGAGTAGGACGACCACGCGGTGAAGGCGCTAACGGTGAATGTGAGCGTCGATGTGGACATAGCCGTCTAGGAGGGTTTGTAGCAGAAGATCGGCGCGCGGTCGAGGGGTGAGAGACGATTCACAGGACTTCGGCGAGCGCCGCGAGGAAGCGCGCGTCCTCCGCGGGCGTGCCGAAGGTGACGCGCAGCGCGGGCGCGTCGCCCCCAAGCGCGCCACCGCCCCTGACGAGCACGCCGCGCTGCAGGAGGCCGTCCATGATCTCGCTCTCGTCGCGCTCGCCGAGCGATATCCAGCAGAAGTTGGCCTGCGAGTCGGCGACGGTCAGGCCGAGCGCGCGCACTCCTTCGATGACCGAGCCGCGCTCGGCGACGGTCGCCGCGACGCGGTCGATGACCTCGTCCTGGTGGGCGAGCGCCTCGACCGCGGCGGTCTGGGCGAGGGCGTTGCAGAAGAACGGCTGGCGCACCTGCGTGACCGCTTGGGGCAGCGCCTCGGAGCCGCACAGGGCGAAGCCGACGCGCAGGCCGCACAGCCCGTAGACCTTCGAGAAGGTGCGCAGCAGCACGAGGTTGGGGTGGCGGCGCAGCAGCTCGATCGAGGAGTTGGGGTCGTCGAGCAGGTTGAACTCGCAGTAGGCCTCGTTGACGATCACGCACACGTGGGCCGGCACCTCGGCCACGAACGCGGCGATGTCGTCGGGAGGGAGCGCCGTCGAGGTCGGGTTGTTGGGGTTGCAGACGATCACCAGGCGTGTGGCGACGGTGATCTCGCGCAGCATCGCGGGCAGGTCGTGGCGCTGGTCGCGGTCGAGCGGGACGGTGATGGCGCGCGCGCCGGAAGCGGCGGTCAGGTGCGGGTAGACCGAGAACGACGGCCACGCATAGACAAGCTCGGCGCCGGGCTCGAGCAGCGCCTCGCCGGTCGCCAGCAGGATGTCGCACGAGCCGTTCCCGATCGCGATCCGCGCGGGCGGGATTTCGTAGCGCTCGGACAGGCGCTCGCGCAGGCGCGAGTTGGTGGGGTCGGGGTAGCGGTTGAGCGAGTCGAGCGCGCCCGTGATCGCCGCGCGCACGCTCTCGGACGGCGGAAACGGCGACTCGTTGCTGGCCAGCCGCACGAGCGGCGCCTCCTCCGCGTAGCCGCCCGCGGCCGGATAGACCGGTATGCGGCGGATGCGCTCGGCGAACTCGATTGCCATGGAGGGCCTATTGTGACGAACGCGAGCCGGAGATCCCGACGAGAGCCCGCGTGCCACTGCACGACGCATAGGCGCAGCCACTGCACGACGCATAGGCGCAGCCACA
Source organism: uncultured Solirubrobacterales bacterium (assembly GCA_963713895.1). Taxonomy (GTDB): domain Bacteria; phylum Actinomycetota; class Thermoleophilia; order Solirubrobacterales; family Solirubrobacteraceae; genus Palsa-744. The sequence continues at coordinate 2,289,785 of OY970210.1, forward strand.
ACACGGCGCGTAGGGCGACGATCCACGTCACGGCGTCCACCACCCGACTGCCGCCGTCAACGACCCGACTGCCGCTGTGGATGCACTCGAGCTCGCGACTTGCGCCCCGCGCCGCCGCCCTTGCCGGGCCTGACACGAGGAGAGGCCCGCCGCGGCGGGCCTCTCCTGCCTGTTTGGGCTGTGTTTTGGTCTGGGCGGTGTTACGGCACCGGCAGGAAGCTCTCCACCGACGGTGGCAGCGTCCCGGAGGTGCATGCATGGCCGCCCGGGGTTCGGGGCACGATGCTGGGGTTCAGCATCATCGTCAGGTCCACGCGTGCGAGTTTATTCGCCCCGCCGTTTGCGAGCAGCGCGATCGCATCGCCATTGCTGGGGCTTTGATAGGCGGTTACCGTATGTGGGTCATACCCATTGCTGAATTCGTCGCCGATCGCGCACGACATCCAGTCGTTGATTTTCGGGGTGCCGCTACCGGATGTCGTCGGAAGCGCGAGCGCTGTCAGCTCGTTGCCGCCGAACTCCCCGCTGATGACGCCGGTGTGGGTTCCCTCCGCGACCGCGCTGCCGCTCGGCCCGGCGCTCAGTTCCGATTCGGACAGGGTCTGGACCTGCGAAGGCGCCGTCCACGTTCCCGGCGAGCCGGGTGTGAATTTAGCCTGGGTCAGGTCCGCGATGAACACGTTCGACGGTCCCGAGAACTCCGCGGGTGCGAGCGCGATTCCGGTCGAGCAGTCCTCGGCCGAAGAATCGAGCTCTCCTCCTGACGCGATCGGAGTGTTCTCATAGAACTGCGGTTTGGTGCTGTTTTCCAGGTTGACGATCTCGTAGTCGTTGGTCTCCGTGGCCGACAGCAGCAGGTGCCGGAGTGGATCGACCAGCGAGCTCTCCGAGATCGCTCCTGCAGGCGACGCGAAGATCGGCTCGAACGTCGAGGAGCCAAGGTCCAGGACCTGGAATCCAGGCGAGCCGCCGTCGCTCAGGCCGATCACCGCCTTGTTGTCGATCCCGTCCATCGCGACCCCGCAGTTCGTGCATGAACCGCCGGAAAAGCCGATGCTGCCGCTGCCGCTGCTCGTCAATGTCTTGATCAGGCTGGTGCCTTTGAGCGCATAGACTTCGTCGTCGTTCGCTGTACACACCGTTTCACCCGTCAACGGATTGGGGGCGCAAGAGTTCACCGTATCGGGCGTCGGTACGAGCGTGTTGACGACACTGCTGCCTTCTACGTTCACGACCGAGACACCGGTTGTAGAGGTCACCGACCAGTTGCCCTTCGGAACGTAGGCGACCACGTTCGGTCCTTCGACGAGCACGTCCAGCGAGCTCGACCCCTCGCACGAACCTTGCGGCACGGCGTGTTCGCACTTGGACGCCTTCGGCCCAGCTTCAACCTCGTTGCACGCCTTGACCTCGACCTTTGAGGTGTAGACGATTGACGATTGGGCTGTGAGGATGGGTTCCTTGCCCGCCTCATACCCTTCGCCGCGTGAGGATTCGAGCACCAGATCCTGTTCGCCCATTCCTGCTCGAAATGTCAGCTTGGCTTTCGTGGCGCTCTTGTTGACTTTCTGGTATACGCCGCTGATCGAACCGCGCAGGCGAATCGAGAGGCCGCCGCACTGGAATTCGGCCAGCGAGCCTTCTTTTGTCGCGCTCACGAACTCGACCCAGGTTTCTCCTTCTTTGGGTTCGAGCCCACTGAGCCCCTTCGTCTGGTGGTCGATCAGCAAGCTGTCGAGCGTGTTCGTTTTGATTATCCCTTCGGCCCCGCATTTTTCTTTGACCGGCTTTGTCGTTTCGCAACCAAAGAACGTGAAGGCATCCCGGTCTGTGATGAAGCCGGTAATTTCACCTTCGCTCGCGCTTTCCTTGCACGCGATCGTGACCGCTTCTTCCTTGATCGACCCGGCCTGATGGACTGCGGCGCGATGCCTCGAGCAGGCCGTCGGATCATGCTGAGCCGCGGCGGTTAGGGCTCGGGGCCGCGGTTTGCGTCACAGGTCGTCGCGCAATGCTCCGGTCTTGCCGAGGTAGACAGGCCGCGGACGATGGTCTTCGTCCGCGTAGTAGTGCAGGAGCACCCGGATGACGCGCGGCATCGCGCCGGGCACCGGAATCTCGCGTGCACAGAGGAGCGCCACGTGGGTGAACCCGAGCCGGCGCGCGGCGGCGGCGGGGAACTGCGCATCTAGGTCCTCGGTGGCGGTGAAGATGCAGCTGAGCAGGTCGGCGGGCTCGAGCGAGTTGCGCTGAACGATCTCGCCGATCAGCTTGCTGGTGGCGTCGAGGATGGCGTCCGCGTCGTTGTGGGACACGTCGATGGCGCCTCGTAACGCGAAGAGTCGTCGCGGCATGGCCGCGAGATTGTGCCAGAGCCGAGCCCGACAGCCGGCCACGCGCCGGCAGCGGCCTGTCACCGTGCCGGCCGACGGTTACCCGGCGGCGTCGGCCCGACGGTCCGATCGGACGCTGGCGCGCAGGCGCGAGGCCTCCGCGTCGCTGAGCCGGCGGTGGTCGCCCGGCGCGAGGTCTCCGAGGCGCAGCGGCCCGAACGCGATGCGTTCGAGCTCGAGCACGGGATGACCGATGGCGTCGAACATACGTCGCACCTGCCGGTTGCGGCCCTCGCGGATCGTTAGCTCGATCGTTTCGCCACGGGCACGGTCGGCCCTGACGTTTGGGCCGCGTAGGCTTGCGTACGGGCCGCGCAGGCGGCGCGCACGGGCGGGCGCGGTGAGGCCGTCCTCGAGCTGGATGCCGCGACGCAGGGCGCGCAGCTCGCTTTCGCTGACCATTGCTCCGCCGACGCGCGCGCGGTAGGTCTTGGGGACTTCGTGGCGCGGGTGGGTGAGGCGCTCGGCGAGCTGGCCGTCGTTGGTGAGCAGGATCAGCCCACTGGTGTCGATGTCGAGGCGCCCGACGGGATACAGGCGCAGGCCGGGGGCGGGTACGAGCCCGACGACGGTCGGGCGACCGTGCGTGTCGCGCGCGGTCGAGACGACGCCGAGCGGCTTGTTGAGCGCATACACGACGTTCGCCGCGGGAGCGGCCAGGGCGCGGCCGTCGAGCTCGACGTGATCGCCCTGGCCGACATCGCGCGCGGGGTCGCGCACGACCTCCCCGTTGACAGCGACACGCCCTTCTCGCACGAACGTCTCGGCGGCGCGGCGTGAGGCGACGCCGGCGTGCGCGAGGTGCTTGGCGAGACGCATCTTGTGTCGGGAGTCAAAAAATCGCTGACGGAATTCATGACCCACGACGCCGGCCCGGTCGCCAGCCGCGTCACTCGGGCGCGGGTCCGCCTCCCGCGCGGGCGTCGCCGGCGCGCATCAGGCGCTCGTACAGCTGCGCCTGCTCGGCGGGCGTCGGATCCCAGCGCGCGATGTCCGGCAGGTCATCCAGCGAGCGCAGCCCGAACAGCTTCATGAACAGCATCGTGGTCCGGTAGGTGGCGGCGCCGTACTGCGAGCGCCCGTGCTGCTCGATCAGTCCGCGCTCGAGCAGCGTGGTCGTGGCCGAGTCGGCGCTGACGCCCCGGATGCGCGTGATCTCGGGCCGCGAGACCGGCTGCAGGTAGGCGACGATCGCGAGCGTCTCGGCTTGTGCGGGGCTGAGCGTGGCGACGCGCGCACGGCTGAACAGCCGGCGCGCGGCATCCTCGCTGCCGGGGTCGCTGGCGAACGTGAAGCCGCCGCCGAGCTGGCGTAGGACGATGCCGCGCCGGCCGGGCGCGTAGCGCTCGGCGAGCGTCGCGAGGGCGGCGTCGACCTCGAGCTCGCTGAGCCGTGCAGCTTCGGCGAGCTCGGCCGCGCTCAGGGGGTCCGGGGCGAGGAACAGGAGCGCTTCGACGGTCTGCGCAGGCTCGGACCGGACGGCGCCACCCGGGTTGGCGACCGCGCGAATCTCACCGTCCGCGCCGGGTTCGCCTTGCGCGATCGCGGCCAGCTCGACGTCCTCCCCATCATCCCGAGCAGGCCCGACATCCTGCGCGGCGGGCTCGACGTCCTCCCCATCATCCCGAGCAGGCCCGACATCCTGCGCAGCCGGCTCGACGTCCTCCCCATCATCCCGAACAGGCCCGACATCCTGCGCAGCCGGCTCGGCGTCCTGCGGATCCATCTGAGCGGGGTCGCTCATGTGCGCACCGCGCTCATCCGGGCACCGCCGCGACGCCCGCATATTGCGGCGCGGAGGGGCTGATCGAGATCTCGCCGAAGCTCTCGGACTGGCGCCACTCGGCTTCGCCGCGCTTGTAGAGCTCGAGCAGCGCGAACAGGGTGACGGCGACCGTCATGCGGTCGGCGCCGCGGACGGCGTCGTCGAAGCTGAACGTGCCGGCGCGCAAAAGGCTGCGCAGATGGCTCAGGCGCTCGGCGACCGTGACGCGCACGCCACCGATGTGGTGCAGGCTGATCCTCGGCGGCAGCGCGAGCAGCCTGCCGATCGCCTCGCCGAGGATCGCGGGGTCCTGCGACCCCTCCTGCGGCTGCGGCTGCATGCGTCGCAGGTGGGCCGGAGGCGGGGCCTGGCGAAAGCGAAAGCCGTGCTGGCCTTCGAGCAGGGAGCGAAGGTGGCCGGCGGCGGCGCGGTAGCGGCGGGCGTCGAGCATGCGCGCGAGCAGCTCGTGCGCGGCCTGCCCGGGCTCGAGCTCGAGCAGGTCCTCCTCGTCGTGCTCGCCGAGGAGCATCAGCTTTGACTTGAGCTCGAGCAGCGCGGCGATCAATACGACGAACTCCGTCGTGGTCTCCAGGTCGAGCTCGCCGCGGGCGTGCAGGTGATCGAGGTAGGCGAGCACGACGTCGGCGAGCGCCAGCTCGAGCAGGTCGACCTCTTCGCGCAGGATCAACGCGAGCAGCAGGTCGAACGGCCCGCTGAAGACGTCGAGGTCGAGGTCCAGGGCATTGATCGCGGACGTGGTCACGTGCCGCTTACCGTACCCGTCCGTGCCGACGTGGACCCATCCGCGCCCGCGCGCGCGCGCGGCGCGCTGGCACCGGCGTCGGTGCCGCCGGGCGACGGCGCGGGCGGGCCGACGCCCATGTGCGCGCGCACGTCGGTGAGCGTGTCCGCGGCGATCGCGCGCGCACGCGCGGCACCCGCCTCGAGCACGCCCTCGAGCACCGCGGCGTCGGCGCGCAGATCGCGGTAGCGCTCGCGCACGGGCGCGAGGTAGGCGACCACGGCCTCGGCGACGGCGGCCTTCAGATCGCCGTAGCCGCGCGCGCTGGCCATCTCGGCCTCGACGGCGCCGGGCGTCGTGGCACGGGCGACCGCGAGGATTTCGATCAGGTTGGAGACGCCGGGCTTGTCGGGCGCGCGGCGAATGTCGCTGCCGGAGTCGGTGACGGCGCTGCGGATCTTCTTTTCGATCGCCGGGGGCTCGTCGAGCACGTACACGGTGCCGAGCTCGGAGGCGCCGGTGGTGGACATCTTGCGCGTCGGGTCCTGCAGGTCCATGATGCGGGCGCCGACCTCCGGGATGCGGTGCTCGGGCACGACCAGCACCTGCTCGCCGTCGCCAAAGCGAGCGTTGAAGCGCCGCGCGACGTCGCGCATCAGCTCGAGGTGCTCGCGCTGGTCCTCGCCGACGGGCACCTCATGCGCACGGTACGCCAGAACATCGGCGGCCTGCAGCACGGGATACACGAGCAGCCCGGCGGAGACGAGCTCGCGCTGGGCGCGGGACTTGTCGCGGAACTGGTGCATGCGCTGCAGGCGTCCGAGCTCGGTGACCGAGCACAACAGCCAGCACAGCTCGGTGTGCTCCTGGACATCGCCCTGGCGGAACAGGATGCAGCGGTCCGGGTCGAGACCGGCGGCGAGCAGCAGCGCGGTCAGGTCATAGACGCTCGCGCGCAGGGAGGCGGGGTCGTAGGCGACGGTCGTGGCGTGCAGGTCGACGATGCAGTAGAGGGCTTCGCCGCGGTCCTGGCCGGCGACGTACTGGCTGATCGCGCCGATGAAGTTGCCGAGGTGCTTGGAGCCGGTGGGCTGGATGCCGGAGAAGATGCGCACGTGCGATCCGCTCGTGTGGATCAGGGCGCCGCTAGCGTCGCCGCAGCGAGCTGTCAGCGACCCACGGCGGCTCCCAGCCGCGGTCGTTGGGGTTGACGTTGACGGCGGGCGCGACGATCTGATCGATTCGATCGAGCACGTCGGCGCTGAGCGAGCGTTCGAGCGCCGGCAGCTGGCTGTCGAGCTGCTCGAGCGTGCGCGGGCCGATGATCGCCGCGGTGACGGCCGGGTGGCCGGTCACGAACGCGAGCGCCATCTCGATCAGCGACAGCCCGGCCTGGTCGGCCAGCTCGCCGAGCGCGTGCGTGGTCTCGAGCTTGCGCTGGTTGGCGGGGATCGACATGTCAAAGCGCGCGGGGAGCATCTGGGCGCGCCTGCTGGAGGCGGGCGTCTCGCCGCCGCTGCGGTAGCGGCCCGACAGCCAGCCGCCGCCGAGTGGGCTCCACGGGATCGTGCCGAGGCCGTACTTCTGGCACGCGGGCAGCACGTCAGCCTCGACGCCGCGGGCGAGCAGCGAGTAGGGAGGCTGCTCGCAGACGAAGCGCTCGCGGCCGCGCGTCTGCGCGACCCACTGCGCCTCGACGATCTGGTAGGCGGGGAAGGTCGAGCTGCCGATGTAGCGGACCTTGCCCGCGTGCACGAGGTCGCTGAGGGCGCCGAGCGTCTCGTCGATGTCGGTGTCGGGCTCGGGCCGGTGGATCTGGTAGAGGTCGATCCAGTCGGTGTCGAGGCGGCGCAGGCTGTTCTCGAGCTCCTGCGTGATCCAGCGGCGCGAGTTGCCGAATTTGTTTGGATCGCGTCCCTCGTCATCGCCCATCGAGCCGTGGACCTTGGTGGCGAGGACGACCTGCTCGCGCCGCCCCTTGGACAGCGCCCTGCCGACGATTTCCTCGGACTCTCCGCGCGAGTAGACGTCGGCGGTGTCGATGAAGTTGATGCCGGCGTCGAGGGCGCGGTCGATGATGCGGGTGCAGTCCTCGTGGTCGGTGTTGCCCCACGCGCCGAACATCATCGCCCCGAGGCACAGCGGGCTGACCTTGACCCCGGTGCGGCCTAGGTTGCGGTGCTCGATGGCCATCGCCGGGCAGCCTAGCCGAGCGCCTGGCGAATGACCGGGCGCTTGGCGGCGGCGACCTCGTCGAGGCGCCTCACCGGGGTCGTGTACGGGGCGCCGCGCGCGACCTCGGGACCCTCGCGCTCGGCCTCGCTCAGGATCGCGGCGATCGCCTCGGCGAACGCGTCGAGCGTCTCGCGCGTCTCGGTCTCGGTGGGCTCGACCATCAGCGCCTCGTCGACCAGCAGCGGGAAGTAGACGGTCGGCGGGTGAAAGCCGAAGTCGAGCAGGCGCTTGGCGAGGTCGAGCGTCTTCAGTCCGAGCTCGCGCTTCATCGGGTCGCCGCCGAGCACGAACTCGTGCATGCACAGCTGTCCGTAGGCGAGCGGCAGGCGCTCGCAGACGCCGAGCTGGCGCAGGCGCGCGAGCAGGTAGTTGGCGTTCAGCACCGCGGTCTCGGAGGCGTCGCGCAGACCCTCGGCGCCGAGCGAGCAGATGTAGGCGTAGGCGCGCACGCAGCAGCCGTAGTTGCCGTGAAAGCCGCGCAGGCGCCCGATCGAGCGGGAGCCCGGGCGCGCGCTCACCTCGCCCTTGGTCGCCGTCTCGCCGCGCACGACACCAGCCTCCGTCGCGCCCTCCGCGCCGGCGGCGTCATCCACGCCGGCCGGGCAACCCGCGCCGGTCAGGCCCCCGCCCTGCACGCCCGCCATGATCGCCCCCTCGAGCGCTCCGTAGTCGAGGTCGTACTCGGGAGGCGCGGGCACGTGGCCGTTGTGTGCGCGCGTGCGCCTGACGACGATCGGCACGGGCAAAAACGGCGCGATCCGCTCGCTCACGGCGATCGGGCCCGAGCCCGGGCCGCCGCCGCCGTGGGGCTGGGTGAAGGACTTGTGCAGGTTGAAGTGGACGATGTCGAAGCCCATGTCACCTGGGCGCGACAGGCCCATGATGGCGTTGAGGTTGGCGCCGTCGTAGTAGAGCGTGGCGCCGGCCTCGTGAACGATCGCGGCGATCTGCTCGATGTTCGGATCGAACACGCCGAGCGTGTTGGGGTTGGTGAGCATCAGGCAGGCGACGTCGGCGCCGGCCTTGGCGCGCAGGTCGTCGAGATCGATGCCGCCGGCGGCGTCGGTCTCCAGCTTGACGGCCTCGAGACCGGCCATCGTGACGGTCGCGGGGTTGGTGCCGTGGGCGGTGTCGGGCGTCAGGACCTTGCGCCGCTGCTGGCCGCGCGACTCGTGGTAGGCGCGCGTGAGCAGCACACCGGCGAGCTCACCGTGCGAGCCGGCCGAGGGCTGCAGCGAGACGTGGGGCAGCCCGGCGATCTCGCCCAGGGCGCGCTGCAGGCGCCACATCAGCTCGAGCGCCCCCTGCGCACGGGCGGGGTCCTGCAGCGGGTGCAGGCGCGCGTGGCCGTCGAGCGCGGCGGCGCGCTCGTGCAGACGGGGGTTGTGCTTCATCGTGCAGGACCCGAGCGGGTAGAAGCCCGAGTCGAGATCGAAGTTGCGCTTGGAGATGGAGACGTAGTGGCGCACGATCTCCGGCTCGGAGAGCTCCGGCAGCCGCGGCGGCGCGGATCGGCGGTGGCGCGCGGGCAGCAGCTGCTCGGGGCCGGCGGCGGGCACGTCGATCTCAGGGCACACGAAGGCGCGGCGCCCCGGAGCGCCCTTCTCGAAGATCGTGCGGGCGCGGTCGCGCTGCTGCGGTGTCTCGAACGTGGCGCCCGTGCCCGGGCCGGGCGCGCTCATACCGGGACCGCCTGGCGCTCGGCGGCGACGGCGGCGCCGAGCGCCCCGGCGAGCCGGTCGATGTCGGCGCGGGTGCGGCGCTCGGTGAGCGCAACCAGCAGCCCGCCGCGATCGTGCTCGCGCCCGGTGAGCGCGTGCAGATCGGCGCCCGCGTTGATGCCGGCGCGGGCACAGCGCGCGCGGACGGCCGCGACGTCGGCGTCGAGGCGGACGGCGAACTCGCGCACGACGGGCGCCTCGTGCAGAGCATGGACGCCGTCCAGCCCGGTGAGCGCGGCGCGGGCGTAGTGGGTGCGCGCGAGCAGCAGCTCGCCCAGCTCGACGAGCCCGCGCCGGCCGAGCCAGCTGAGGTAGAGCACGCCGGCGAGCGCGTCGAGCGCCTGTGAGGTGCAGATGTTCGAGGTGGCTTTGTCGCGCCGGATGTGCTGCTCGCGGGTCTGGAGCGTGAGCACGAAGCCACGTCGCCCGTCGACGTCGATGGTCTCCCCGGCGATGCGGCCGGGCATCCGCCGCAGGAGCTCCTCGCGGGCCGCGAACAGCCCGAACGACGGGCCGCCGAAGTCGAGCCGGTTGCCGAGCGGCTGGCCCTCGCCGACCGCGACGTCGACGCCGCACTCGCCCGGCGGCTTGAGGATCCCGAGCGTGATCGGGTCGACGGACGCCACCACGACCGGCGCACGCGCCGGCCCACGCGCGTGCGCGCGCGCGCGTGCGCCCCCTCTCGCCACTCCCGCCTCGTTCCTGACGCCCGCGTCGTCCACTCCCGCCTCGTTCCCGACGCCCGCGTCGTCCACGCGTGGGTCGTCCACGCCTGGGTGGGCTTTCTCCGCATCGCCGCGGCCGGCGGTGTGCGCGGCCTCGCTCAAGGCCTCCGCGTCCTCGACGGCGCCGTAGAAGTTGGGCTGCGCGAACAGGGCGGCGCTGGTGTCGGCGTCGATCGCGGCGCGCCAGGCGTCGATGTCGGTGACGCCGCCCGGGTCGCCGCCGGCAATGGGGGTGGTCGGTACCTCGACGACCTCCATGCCGTAGCCGTGCGCATAGCTGCGCAGCGTCTGCAGCGCGTGCGGGTGCACGCCGGCGCTGACGACGAGCCGCCCGCGGCCGTTGTGCAGCTTTGCCATATAGGCGGCGGCGGCGAGCGCGCTGGGGCCCTCGTACACGGACGCGTTGGACACCGGCAGCGCAGTGAGCTCGCAGATGGCGGTCTGGTACTCGAACATCACCTGCAGGCCGCCCTGGGAGATCTCGGCCTGGTAGGGCGTGTAGGGGGTGAGGAACTCCGAGCGCTCGCAGAGCATGTCGACGAGCGCGGGCACGTAGTGGTCGTACATGCCGGCCCCGAGGAAGGAGATCTCCTGTTCGCAGCTGACGTTGCGGGCGGCGAGCTGGCGCAGGTGCGCGTAGACGTCCTGCTCGGTCATGCCCGCGGGCAGGTCGAGCGGACGCCCGAGGCGCACGGCGGCGGGGATCTGGCGCTCGAACAGCTCGGTCACCGAGCCGACGCCGATTGCGGCGAGCATCTGGGCTCGGTCCTCGGGGGTGGTTGACGTGTAGCGGCTCAAGGACTTCGAGCCTAGCCGCCCAGCGTCGCCGTGTAGGCGTCGGCGGCCAGCAGCGCGTCGCGCTCGGCGGGCGCGCTGAGCCTGATCCGTACGAGCCAGCCCTCGCCGTAGGGATCCTCGTTGATCAGCTGCGGGCGCTGTGCGAGCGCGTCGTTGACGGCGACGATCTCGCCCGACAGCGGCGCGACGACGTCCGATACGGCCTTGACGGACTCGATCTCGGCGTAGGGCGCGCCCTGCGTGAGCATGGTGCCAAGGCCCGGCGGCTCGAAGAAGACGACCTCGCCGAGCCCGTCCTGCGCGTACCAGGTGATTCCGAGCGTGGCCTGGGAGTCGCCCTCATCGATGCGGGCCCAGTCGTGCTCGGGGTGGTAGAGCAGCTCGTCGGGATAGCTGGTCTCGGCCATTCACGAACCCCTGCGGGCCATTCACGCACCCCTTCGGTAGAGCGGCTTGTCGCGGACCACGGCCTGGCGCATCTTGCCACGGACGTCGATCTGCAGGCGCGTGCCGCTGGCGGCGTGCCCCGCGGGGACGTAGGCCAGGCCGACGGCGGCTTCCAGGCAGGGGGAGAGCGTGCCGCTGGTGACGACGCCGCCGTCCGCGATCGGGTTGCCCTGACGCGCGATCCCGGGACCGTCGATCGCGAACGCGACGAGGCTTTCGCGCGGGCCGGCTTCGCGCACGGCGCGTACGGCGGAGGCGCCGATGAACCCGGTGCGCTCCTTGCAGCACCAGCCGAGACCGGCTTCGATCGGGCCGCGCTCGCTGGACAGCTCGTGGCCGTACAGGCAGTAGCAGGCCTCCAGGCGCAGCGTGTCGCGCGCGGCCAGGCCGGCGGGCCGGGCGCCCCGGCGGACGAGCTCGTCCCACAATGCGGGGGCGGCGTCGGGATCGAGCAGCAGCTCGACGCCGTCCTCGCCCGTGTAGCCGGTGCCGCAGACGAGCACCTCGGCGCCGAGCATGCGCCTGGGCTCGGCGCTCAGACGCGCGGGCAGCGGGGCGTCGGAGATCGCCTGCGCGAGCTCGCGCGCGCGTGGGCCCTGCACGGCGAGCATCGCGTAGTCATCGACGCGGTCGCGGATCTCGACGTCGCCGGCGCGGGCGCGAAACCACTCGAGATCGCGGGAATGGTTGGCGGCGTTGGTGACGGTGAGCCAGCGCTCGGTGTCGAGCCGGTAGCTGAACAGGTCGTCGAGCACACCGCCGTCCTCGCGGCACAGGACGCTGTACTGAGCCCCGCCGACGGGCACGCTGGAGACGTCGTTGGAGAGCAGGAGCTGCAGCAGCTCGCCGGCGCGGGGTCCGCTGGTTTCGATCTGGCCCATGTGCGAGACGTCGAAGACGCCGACGTCCCGGCGCACCGCGATGTGCTCCTCGCGCACGCCAGAGGGGCCGCCGTAGGAGGCCGGCAGCTCCCAGCCGGCGAACTCGATCAGCTTGGCCCCGGCCTGCACGTGGCGGTCGAACAGGGCGGTCCGGCGCGGGGAGTTGGACGGCACGGCCCGCAGCGTAGCGGCGGCTCGAGCGCATGTCCGCCTGCCTGCATCGCTCAGCCGGCGACGGCGTCCTCAGCGCAGGAGGCGCCGCTCAGCGCAGGAGGCGCCGCTCAGCGCAGGAGGCGCCGCTCAGCGCAAAAACGGCGGCACGTCGATGTCCTCGTCGGAGATCTCGAGCGAGGAGCGCTGCCGGGCGTCGATGCGAGGGCTGCGATCGCGGCGGCTGCGCGTCTCCCGACGGGCAGCATGCCCCGGGCGGTGGTCGAAGCCGGTGCCGATCACGGTGACGCGGACGTCGTCGCTCATGGCCTCGTCGATGACGGCGCCGAAGATGATGTTGGCGTTGGCGTCGGCGGCGTTCTGGATGATCTCGGCGGCGTCGTGGACCTCGAACAGGCCGAGGTCCTTGCCGCCGGTGATGTTGAGCAGGATGCCGGTGGCGCCGTCGACCGACTCTTCGAGCAGCGGCGATGAGATGGCCGCGCGCGCGGCGTCGGCGCAGCGCGTCTCCCCACCGGCGATGCCGATGCCCATCAGCGCCGAGCCCGCGTCGTGCATGATCGTGCGGACGTCGGCGAAGTCGAGATTGATCAGGCCGGGGATCGTGATCAGGTCGGTGATGCCCTGAACGCCCTGGCGCAGCACGTTGTCGGCTTCGCGAAAGGCGTCGAGCATCGAGGTGCGGCGCTCGACGACGGTGAGCAGCTTCTCATTCGGGATCACGATCAGCGTGTCGACGACCTCGCGCAGGCGCTCGATGCCCTCGGAGGCCTGGCGGGCGCGCTGCGAGCCCTCGAAGTCAAACGGCCGCGTGACGACGCCGACGGTGAGCGCGCCGATCTCGTTCTTGGCGATGTCGGCGATCACGGGCGCCGCGCCGGTGCCTGTGCCGCCACCCTCACCGGCCGTCACGAACACCATGTCGGCGCCCTTGAGCGCCTCCTTGATGTCGTCGCGCGACTCCGACGCCGCGGTCAGGCCGACGTCGGGGTCGGCGCCCGCGCCGAGCCCTTTGGTGGACTCGTGGCCGATGTTCAGCTTGACGTCGGCGTCGCACATCGCCAGCGCTTGAGCGTCGGTGTTGGCCGCGATGAACTCGACCCCGCGCAGGCCGGCGTCGATCATGCGGCTGACGGCATTGGTGCCGCCACCGCCGACGCCGACGACCTTGATCACGGCCAGGTAGCTGCCGGTGCCTGCGACGCCGCTGCTGTGGGTTCCGCTCTCCATGGGGGTTCCAGTCTGAGTGCTGTTCGCCGGCCAGAGCGCCCATTCCAGCCGAAGCTTCAAGTATTGATTAAGGGTTTGGCCGGTGCGGTTGCTGGCGCCGCGGGATCGTGCACGTTATGCAGGGAACTTCGCCCTGTCAACGACGGCGAGGAGTTTTGCAAGGATGATTGCAGAACGAGGAACTCTAGACCGTGCCCCGAGACGTGCCTTCAGGCAAGGCTGAGTCTCGACTCGAGGGTTAGCCTCCGCCCGTGGATTCGCTCGAGACGGCCGATTCAGCCGCGCCGGCGCCGCCTTCAGAGCTAGCGCTCGCGCCGCTTTCGGAGCTCGCGCCGCCTTCCGAGCTCGCGCCGCCTTCCGGGCTCGCGGCGCTTTCGGAGCCCGCGCCGCCGGCGCCTCCCGAGCCGGCGCCGGCGCCGGAGCCCGATCCGGCGCCGAGCGCGGCCGCGAGGTCGGCGTCGAGTTCGGAAGCGCTCGCAGACTCGGCCGCGCCCGTGGGTTCGCTGGCGTGGGTCGTGGCGCCCGGCGGCGTGACACCAGGCGGGAAGCCGGCGGCGGGGCGTTCGGGCAGGCGCACGTTAACATACGAGGCGCCGGCCGAGCTCGGGTCGGCCAGCACGCGCACGAGCGAGAGCCACTTCGCGTGCGGACGGGTGGCGTCGCCGAAGTAGGCCAGCAGGCCTGCGCGCAGCGCGAACGTGAGCCCCTGCGGTCCCCAGTAGGCGCGCTGAACCAGCGGCGCCATCGGCGCGGGCGCGGCGCCGAGCGCGGTGAGCGCCTGCCTCAGCTGTGCCTGCTGGACGCGGCGGCCGACGGTGGGCAGCGAGGTCGTATGGACACCGCCGACGCTCACGACGGGCAGCGAGCTGGACAGGAAGGGGGCGCCGAGGACGACGCCGTCGGCGGCGAGCGCGGTGCGCGCGCCCGCGACCGTGAGCTGCGCGACAGGCGGCTGCTCGAGGACTTCGATGTGTAGCTCGTGCGGGAAGCTGGCGCGCGTCTGCAGCGAGCGCACGAGCGGGAACGACGCCACGGCTGCGCGGAGCGCGGCCGTGTTGACGTCGAGCGTGCTCATGCCATGGGCGGCGCCGGTGAGGGCCGCCTGGATCTGTGGGACATCGCCGCCGTGCACTTCCGCGAGGCCGCTCAACCGCACGCGCTGAACGGCGACGAAGGGCGAGTTGCGAAACCACAGCCAGGCGCCCGCGAGCAGCGCCAGGCCGATCAGCGCCGCCAGCAGCCAGCGCCTGCGACGACGCGGCAGGGCGATCCGCAGCGGACGGCGCACACGCAAGCCGATCGAGCGACGGCCCAGGCGCGCGGCGATCGAGTGCTCCATCCGGGCGTTCTTCGACCTCCGCGGGCAAACCCCTCGACGACTTCAGACCAGGCACCCAGGGCAAATGGTGCCAAGACGGCAAGAATGATACTAATTTGCAAGGCGCTTACCATCATTTCTGTCATTATTAGCGTCATGCGGAGCTTCATCGACCTAGAGAGCACCTTCGGCGGTCAGCCGCGCGCGCTCGGTGCCGAACTGGCACGCATAGACATCGGTAAGGGCCAGGAACGCCTCTTCGTAGATCAACTCCCCGCGCTGCTGCGGACACTCTCGGAGAACGCACGCGTCGCGTCGATCACGGCCTCGAACGCGATCGAGAACGTGACGCTCGCCAAGGACCGCGCTCAACGGATCGCCGAGGGCAGCCCACGCTTTCGCAACCGCAACGAGAAGGAGTTCGCCGGCTACCGCGACGCGATCGACTACATCATGCGCCTGGAAGGCTTCGAGCCACTGACCGTGCCGTTCATTCTGCACCTGCACCGACTGCTGTTCCAGCACGTCGACGGCCGCGGCGGACGACTCAAGAACGACCAGAACATGATCGTCTCCTACGAGAGCGGCCGACGCGAGGTGATCTTCACGCCGCCGGACGAGCACGAGACACCGATCCTGTTGACCGAGCTGCTCGACCGTTACGGGGACGGCAAGAGCGAGGCTCGCACACACCCCCTGGTCCTGATCGGCGCTCTGATCGTCAACCTGCTCGCGATCCACCCGGTCGCTGACGGCAACGGCCGACTGGCACGACTCGTCACAACCTACGAGCTGATGGCGGCCGGGTACGGCGTCGCCCGCTACGTCAGCGTCGAGCAGCGCGTCTTCGAAGCCAAGAACGCTTACTACCAGAGCCTGTACGAATCGCAGCGCGGCTGGCACGAAGGGAAGCACACGATCTGGCCGTGGACGATCTTTCTCGTTCGCGTCCTGGTCGGCGCCTACGACGATTTCGAGGCGCGCGTAGCGGCGGGCGCCGCCAGCACAGGCTCCAAGCAGGATCGCGTCCGTGAGCACATCCTGCACCACGCGCCTGCCGAGTTTCGCACGCGCGACGTCCACCGCGCGCTGCCAGGGATAAGCGCGGCCACGGTGCGGATAGTGCTCAACGAGCTGCGTGACGCAGGGTCGATCAGTTCACACGGGATCGGTGCGGGCGCGCGCTGGCGTCTGACAGGCCGGTAGGCGCCCAACGCGGTCGATTCGCCCCTCTAGGCCGAGAACTTCCGTCTACTGGTCTTGCGCGCTGCGTAGGTGCGTCTGGCGCGCCGTTCGCACCCCGTGCGCTTGGCACGAGCGTATGGGTGCGCTCGGCGGCAGGCTTTCAGCGCGCGTATGAGCTTCTGCTTCCGGGTGAGGCGCCTGGCTTTGCTCGCCTTGACGGCGTGGCAGCCTTGGACGGCGACCTTGACGTTCTCGTTGACGACGGTGGTGTTTTGGCCGGCGAGCGCGGTGGGGATCGTCAGATGCTGGCCGCAGAGGCTGTAGTGGTCCTTGAGCGGCAGGTTGGTGGTGAGCGCGGAGTGGGGTCCCTCGGGGAGGGTGGCCTGGACGGTTTCGAAGGGGACGTCGGGGACAGTTTGGAAGCTGCTGGTGGTGATGCCTTTTTTGATGGCGGTTTGGCCATCGAGGATAACGGTGATGCCTTCGCCTTGCAGCACGAGCTCGGCGTCGGGCCAGGCGGCGTTGCCGTGGGAGACGAGATAGATCGGTCCGGCGACGGGATTCTTCAGCACGGGTGTGTGGACGGCCGCGGTGCCGATGTCGGAGCCTTCGGGACAGTTGGCGGGGTTTGTTTCGAAGGTGGCGGCGATGCAGGCTTTCTGGATTGTGGTGAGCCGGGCGGGGAGGGTGGCGGGGATCGTGAGGATCGTCTTGGCAACGTGCGCTTCGCCGTCTTTCGATTTGAAGGTCAATGCGAGGCTGGCGCCGTCGGCTTTGCTGGTCTTGCCATGTGTGCTGGCGCTGACGCCGGGATGGAATGGCAGGCTGGCGCAGTTGCTGGTGTTGAACGGATAGGAGGTGGTGCTGGTGGCGCCCTGGTTGCCGGTGAGGGTGGCGGTGACCGGCCCGGGGCTGCAGCTGGTCGGGTTGAACTGGAAGCCGGGCCGGTTCACGGTCACATACAGCTGTTTGATCTGGGCCGGGACGCCTTTGACGATCGTGGGGATCGGATCGGAGCTGATCGTGACAGCGGCGGTGTGCGGGTCGACTTCGATCC
Organism: uncultured Solirubrobacterales bacterium; assembly: GCA_963713895.1. Classification (GTDB taxonomy): domain Bacteria; phylum Actinomycetota; class Thermoleophilia; order Solirubrobacterales; family Solirubrobacteraceae; genus Palsa-744. Next base: position 2,306,453 of record OY970210.1, read on the forward strand.
GTGAGCGCACCGTGACGGTGCCGAGGTTGAACGGGCCGGCGACGGCGGGGGTGACGACCTCGATCCCGAACGGCGCGCCCTCATACGGGCCGGTCAGGTACACCCGTCCCGTGAGCTCGTACGGTTCGCTGCCGAGTCCCGCGCTCGCGAGCGAGCTGCCGATCAGGCTTTCGGGGCCGCACTGCTCCTGGGCGGCTTGGGGTTCGGGGCAGGGGGTGACCGACGCGAGGATCGCGGCGATCCCCGCCGGCAGGTGCACGCTGAGCGCTTGTAGGCGCTGGTCGGCGTCGGGATCGGTGAGCGTGAGGGTGAAGCTGGTGAACGCGCCCGCCTGCGGGCTGGCGGAGCCGGCTTTCAAGGCCGGGCCGAACGGCAACGGGTTTGCGCAGGACTGGCCTTCCGGGCCGCTGGCGATCGGAAAGCTCGCTTGCCTGCTCAGCGGTGTCACGCTCGACCAGGGCGTGAACGAGGCCTGCGTGGCGTAGGTCCCGCACAGTGGCGGGGTGCTCAGCGACGCTCGCGGCCCTTCGAAGAAGTGCAGCTTCAGCGCTTCGAACGGGACCTGCGGCGTTTCGCTGAAGGTGCTGGTGACCTGGCCGGTCTGTTCGTTCAGCGAGACCTGGCCGGCGAGCTTCACACGGATCCCGAGCGCCGGGTCTTCAGCGACCAGATACAGCGCGAACAGCGAGCCGAACGGGTTGTGTTCCTGTTCGGCGAGATACACGGCGCCTTCGAGTTCGTGGGAGAGGTCGGGAGACTTGATCCGCACCAGCCCCACCTTCGACGCTTCCGGACACGCGGCGGGTGCCTGGGAGAACCGCAACGGTTCGCTAACGCCACTGGTGTTGGGCACGAACGGGTCCCGGGAGCTGCCGGGGCCTTCATAGCCGATCTGGGCCTCCGAGCAGGCTTCCAGGCCGTTGGCGGCGGACGGGCTGAGCTGCACCCCTTCCGGCAGCGTCACCGTCGTGCTGCGCACTGCGGACTCGCCGAGGTCGTGTTCTTCGGCGGGAAGGCTGATGTTTACGTCCAGTCCGGCGGGCGCGCTCGCGCTGCTTACCGCCGCGCCGGCCGGATGGCCTTCGCCTTCTTCCACGGGCTGGGCACTGAGCGTGGGGTTGAACGGCACTTCGCCACAATCCTGCAGCGCGGTGAGGGGTTCGGCGAGATCGTTCTGGAGGGCGTAGCTGGCTTCGCTCTGCGCGCCCGACCACGCCTGAGCCTGCGCCACGGTCGCGAGTCCTCCCAGACAGGAGGTTGGCAGCGTAAGGAACGGGGTATTCGTGGGTTGTTCGGGTGGGGTGCAGGTTTCGCCGTTGACTTCAGTGTCGCGCAGACACGCCCAGCCGCGCGAGCTTTCGTGGCTGGGGCTTTGGGGTTCGCCCCAGAGCGTCACGACGTTGCCGAGGACTTGCGCGGCCTGGGTGATGTTGCGGACGGTGACGTTGACGCCGTAGTCGCCGTTCGTCCGCACGGCGGTGTCGAGGATGATCGGGACCTTGTCGTCCTCGATGCCGAACCTGGCGGGCTCGCCGGGGGCTGGCACGAGGTTGAACACGGGGACTGTTTCGGTGAACACGCCGTTGACGTCGATCGGCAGGTTCAGCGTGACCTGCGCGACCCCGATCGCGGTGCCCGCGGGACACGCGTTGACGTCGTTGTTGCCGATCGTGGAGAAGTCGATGTCCGGGCATTGCGCCACGGCCTTCGGGTTTCCGAGCAGTCCCGGCGGCAGTTCGAAGCCGAGGTTCCTGGCGAGTGCGGGTGCTGAGGGCTCTGGTTGTGCCTGCTGCTCGTCTTCCTGCTCGCGCGCCAACGTCTCGTTCAGATCGAGCGTGGTCGTCAGCTGAAAGGGGTGCGAGCCAGCCACGAGATCGGCCGTGCCGTTTTCGTCTTCGGGTGTGAGCGCATAGCGTTCGATCGCGAAGGGTGTGGGTTCGTCTTTGACGACTATGGGCTTGGATAGCGGAGCAGGTGGCGGCAGGACGGCTCCTTCGGCTTCGCCGCCGCTGAAGGTCACGGTGTTCTGTTCTGCGCTGCTTGCGCCCGCGGCCACCTGTACCGGGACGACCATTTTCAGCTCGTGATACGCGGCCAGCGGCTGTGCCGCATTCGCGGTCTTGCAGATCACTTCGCGGCGTTCGGGCTCTGTGACGGTGCACTGTTCAAGGCTCTGTTCCGCTGTGCTGCCCGGCACGCTGATCGTGCCCTGGACCACCGCACCGGAGGGGACCTGCAGACCGGCCGGGAGCGCGTCGGTGATCGTCAGCGGATGCGCGGAGCTGGTGGTGAGCGGTGTCTCGCCGAGGTTGCTGGCGCTCGCGACCAGCACCCCTTCCTGGCCCTGCTGCAGATACGTGGGCGCCGAGATCGAGCCCAACCGCAAGATCACCGCGGCATCGGCCTGCGCGCAGCCGAACAGCAGCAGCAGTCCTGAGCACAGCGCGATCGCGAGCGGCCGGATCATCCGCGCCGGCCCTTGATGCGTTTGGCGCGACGGGCATTCTTCTTGGCTTTAGGTTTGGGCGCATACAGTTTGCGGACACGTTTTTCGCACGCCAACCGCTGGTGCTTGTGTTTTATCTTCCTGCACGTCTTCAGGGCTTTGGCGAGCTTTTGAGCGCGGGTCAGCGGCTTCGGCCTGGGTTTCGGCAGGCTGGCCGGCGACGAGACCGCCGGCTTGGCAGCAGAGACCGCTCCTGGGCTGGCGGTCGGGGGTGTTTCGCCGTTGGGGGTCGGGGTGCTGCCGGGTTTGCAGGTTTGTGTGGCTTCGCAGGGCCGCTGGGAGGATGTTTCGTTTGTCAGGCAGGGCGAGCTGCTGGTGCATACCCTGGCGTCATACAGGTCGTAGTTGGTGTCGTGGTCGGCGGCGACGAGGGGTTGGGCGGTGAGGAAGAACGCGCTGTCGCCGTTTTCGCTTGCTTCGACGAACGCGGATTCCTGTTGGGCGCTGCCGGAGGAGATCAGCGAGATGCAGCCTGTTGTTTGGGTGCAGCTGCCGATACCTGGGGGCTCGTACTCGTAGACGTCCTCCTTGCCGTTGCTGGCCTGGGGGACGAGCTGGTCGGGGCTCGTGAAGAACAGCCGGCCGCTGTTTGAGAGATACCGTGGCTGGTGGGTGGCCGTGTCCAGGCCGAGCGGCGTCCAGCCGGGGATGCTGCCGGCGAGGTACTGGCCCAGCCAATCGCCGCGACGATCCACGACCAGGCCGAGGCCTTCACCGGACAGCGGGGTGTCCAGCACCCCGCTGGAGGGGCCGTTCTGGCTGCAGGACACGCAGGTGAGCCGGCGGGTGCCGGCCTGGTAGAGGTAGACCTCCTGGTCGCGCACACTGGGTTCATTGGCGTCCTGGTTGTCATAGCCGGTGAGGGGCTGCCCGGACATGAACGCGAGGTATTCGCCGTCAGGGGAGATGCGCGCGGTGAGGTCGGCGAGGTCGGGACGGGGCTCGACGTGCGCGCCTTCTTTGCCCGACCCGTCGAGGCTGCCCCAGTCCCCGGAGTCTTCGTTGGACAGCGTGGCGATGAACGTGATCGTGCCGTCATGCCACACGTACAGGTTGCAGGTCGCGTCGGGGGGTGGGGTTTCCTGGGCGATGTGGGTGCAGTCGCCCGGTTTGGCTCCCGGCGCGAGCGCGGCGTTGGCGACGAAATAGACCTGTTCGCCGGTTTCGCTGACCCCCAAAACCAGGTTGAGCACGTCCGCGCTGCCCCCGGACGGGTTCGGGGTGAGATCTTTGAGCTGGCAGGAGAGTTTGCCGGCGGTTTCGATGATTTCGCACTCGTACAGGTCCGCCGAATTGTTCGACGCGGCGAACACCGGCCGCTGAGCCGATTCGGGCGTCAAGGGGGCGGTGTCGGTGAAGAACACCTTCGATCCGTCGGGGCTGGCGGCCTGGAAGCCGACTTCGCTTTCTTCGCCGACCGGTTCGCCCACGCCCTGCGCGGCGTTCAGCTGCAACGTCTGCCCGGTCTGCGTGTCGTGCATGTACAGACCGTGGTATTCGGCGACTTCATAGGGTTCTTCGATCCCCGCGCCCGAGAAGATCACGCGCGACCCGTCAGTGGAGATCGCGCCACGAACGTTGGTGCTTTCATCGCCCAGCTGCGGTTCCTCGCCGACTTCCCCGCTGCCAGCAGGCGTTCCGTTCGGCAGCACGCTCACCAACTGAAAGCCGCCGCCCGTTTCAGACTCGTACAGCCCCGCCGCCGCCCCCGACAACAACGGTACACCCGCTTCGAAGATGACATGCGCGAGATCCGCTGTCGCGTCCACGAATGCGAGCTGTCCGCCGAACCGCGTCTTTTCCCCGGGTTTGGTTTCGCTGGTGACCTGCGCGGGCGTCACGAGCGGCGCATACCCGGGCGCCAGGAATCCCTGGTTGGCCCGGGCCGCCTCGTAGGTCGTCGTTTCGCCGGATTCTGGCGAGAGCGAGGGGTCATCGCGCACGTACAGCGTCTTTTCGCTCGAGCCGGGGGCCAGCGGCGGCGCTTCCAACGGTTCGGCGGCGCTCGCCGCCGGTGTCTGTACCAGACCAAGCGCGAGGTCTTCAGAGAAGGACCGGTACTCGCCGGCTTCCCCGATTTTCAAGCCTTCGCCGCGTTCATGCGGCGTGACCACATCTTCAACACCCCAGCCCTCGCTCGTGCGCGCAGAGAGAACCTGCGTCGGTTCCAGCGCACGATTCCCACCCGGTTCGGGTACCACCGGCCCGTTCGCGACATACGCGATCGCTTCGCCGTTCTGGGAGGCCTGGATCAGGCCGCCTTCCCGCGAGAGCGGTTCGATGCTCGCGCCGTCCTTTTCCGCCGGCGAGACCAGCTCCCATGCACGCCCATCCGCCAACAGACCGTGCGAGCTGGGCAGCGTCTGAAACGTCTCGAGGCCCCGCTCGCCTTCGGCCTGGCCGAGACTGTTGCTCGCCAGCACGCGGTAGTAGTAGCTGGTCCCCGGCTGCAGACCCTGGAGCGTCACGTCCACCTGCTGCGCCCCAAAGCCGCTCCCCAGATCCGTCCCAGGGGCCGCGGGCACGTCGGTGCAGCCGGCCGGTTCGCTCGCGCAGTCGACGGTGCCGTACTGGAAGTAGTAGTGCGTATCAGATCCCTTGGGATCTATCTGGGCCGAGAGCTCTACTTCGCTGGGCGTGACGCTCTGCGCTGAGAGGTCTTCTACGACCGGCCTGCCCGCCGCTTCTGGGACGAGCACATCCACCGTGTCGTTCGCGCCATCGACCGCGAACACATCCCCCGTCTTAGAGTCCACCGCGACGCCCATCCCGTCCTGCAGCACTCCCGCGCCCAGCGTCTGGACAAGCCCACCATTATGGTCGAACACGCTGATCGAGTTGCCGTTATCGACGTACACATCCCCCGCGGCGGCCGCGCCCAACGGGCTGCCTTCGCCGCTGGTCTGATCCACCGCAACCGCGCTGGTGCCCTGCGGGTCCAGCTCGCCGATCAACGGATTCGTCGCCCCGCCCAGCAGTTCGGCGGCGTTGACCTTCGCCGCCACCACCGCGCGCGCATACACGTCTTCGGCCGGTTCCTTTTCTTCGGCCTTTTCCCGTTCGATCACCGCCGGGCATTCTTCTTCGCCGCTCAGCAGTTCACGATCGACATAGAAGTCTTCAGCGGTCCCATCGACCCCGAAACCAGGTTTTGGACACGCGATCGTCGAATACAGCACCGGTTCCACCACCACCGGCGGGCTCGCATCCGTGAACCCTTCGATCACGCCCTCTTCTTCTTCTTCACCGCGATACACCCACACCCGCCCCCGCAAATCCGCGGCCAGCCCATCAAGTTCGCCTTCTTCTTCCACCGGCAGCTTCCCCAGCGCCTTTTCCCCATTTGGCGTGAACCGTTGGACATCGGGACGTTTCGCGGACCCAAACGCGCCCACGAACACCGTTTCCGCGCCCCCCGGCGTGTTATCCACAGCGACCGGGCCCGCTTCCTTCAGCTCGCCCTTGCCCACACCCGCCACGCCCGCCCTGCAGGCGCTCGTGCAGATCTCGTATTCGCTGTTGCCGTCGCTGACCCCCCAACCCCACGCCGACACGAATTCCTCCCCAACCACTTCGCCATGCGCCCCGAGCTCCGGCCTGAACTGCTCTATTCGATCATTGCCACGATCCACCACATACACATCGCCCGTCGCTTCGCTGGCCGCGATCCCCGCCGCTTCGCTGTGCTTGAACGCACCGCCCTGAAAACGGAACTGGCCGGCGCCTTCGCCCTCAGCCCCGAACGAAAACCCGAAGACATGCCTCCGCTGAGGTATGCCCCAGGCCGGAGCGGCCAACAGCGCCACGCTCCCCGCCACAAGGGACAGCGCGACAAACCACGCGCCCCACCCGCACGGTAGTCGCCGATCATCGCTCGCACACGACACCATTTTCGTTCCCCGAGTCAGTCCGTTTCGAATCCGAGCCAAATCACCGTGTCGTGCGCGGGGCACGATGCCCCGCGCACGACTCCACCGCGCAGACACTCCCAACCTCAGCGCGCGACAGCAGCGCGACCGTCAGACCTTCGTGTTCACCTCGAGCGTTTCTTCATCGATTTGGACGTTCGTGATCGTCTGCCCCGCCTGTTCGTAAACTGCGCCGGGACCACCGATTTTGCTGATCAGCACGTCCTTGACCTTTTCGCTTTTCGAGATGTAATAGTATTCCGGTTTCTGTTTGCCCCTTTTCGCTGTGAACTTCTCTTCGATGGTCGTCTCCGATTTGTCCGCTGGGATGTTGGTCAGGACCGAGCCCTTCACTTTTACGTTCGCCGGACCGCACGCGAATTCGACGAACAGTTCGGTCGATTGCGGAACCAGGTCGATCGCGACCTTCTTGCCGTATTTTTCCCAGACCAACGTACCGGCCAACGGATTCGTCACGATTTCGCCTTCTTTGGCGCCCACCGTATCGCATTTATATCCGCCTGATTCGCACCCCGTGAAGCTCACCGCGACGTTACCGACCGTTTTGCTCGACGTGAATTCGCCGTGCGACGCCTCAGTTTTACACGTGACCTCCGCGCCGGCTGTCGTTTCCAGCGTCCCAGCGCCACCGGTGCCCGAAAACTTATTCTTCACAGCCCCAGGTTCCCATTCGAAACTACCGACTTTTTTACCTTTCGCCAGCTTCGTACAGACGTTGTTCGTATATTTACCGCCCGCGTGCGACACGCAGCGCCCGATTTCGGGTGGTTCCGCCCACGCACTCGCAGCAGCGAGCGAGCCAGACGCCAATACCGCCACCAAACAAAGACCTATGAGCTTCAAGCGACTCATACGCTCTCCTTCTTCCCTCTTAGTATTCCGCATATCTCTGCGTTTATTGGGGGCCCGCCGCGGACGCGGGCAGGCCCCCACACCACACAACTGTTCAGAACCCTGAACCGACGTGATGGCTATTCATACAGGCTGTCGTAGTGGGCGCCACCTACAAAGCCTTCTTCGACGATTTCGCTGTTCGCTATCTGGAACGCTCCGGTCAGCACGCTCGTGTTATGGCCCGACGGCGATGGCAATTCAAGACCCGCATCCAACGCCGCATCAGCGTCGTTGTAGATGCCGCAGCCCTGCACTCCAGGTGCCGCATAGGTGTTGTTGACCAGCCGCGCTCCGTAAACTTCGGCGACGGCTCCTTCGCCGTGAGTTCTCAGCGTTCCGTAATGCCCCTGGATCGGCACGTTCGGCGGTTCGGGATTCGTTTCTCCCGAGATGAACGACACCACGATCGGATCGGCGGTCAACCCATTGTAGCAATCCTTTCCGAGGAACTTGTTGCTCAGATGGATCATGACCGGGAAGGTGAATGCCGGTTCAGATTCCCCAGTTTCTTCCAGGGTGGCCTTCGAGTTCACGACGATTTGTTCCGCCGGTCCCGCGAGTTCAATCGTCGCGGTCACCACCGTCGAGCCGCCATTGGCCAAATATTCTTCGTACCGTTGTTTTTCTTTTTCCGGCAAAGCTTCCGCGTCGATACTTTCGGTGAGGCTCGGCGCCGGCTCCGCGACCGGCACTATCGTCACGCCGTTCGACGCCGGCGCCAAATGTTTAATAAACGGTTCTTCTTCTCTGAACAAGCCGCCCTGCAGGACGACCGGCTTCGTGTAATGCACGGTCACCTTGCCCGCCTGGAAGTATGATTCTGACGTCGTTGCGCCGTAAATGCATCCGTTGACATGGCTGCGGGTCGTCGGGCAGACCCCGTAAAATTTCTGCCACGGATGGGTCTTTTCTTCCTTCGCGTCCCGCTTTTCTTCGGCTTTTTGTCGCTTAGCTTCTTCTTTTTCGTGTTTCTTTTCGTTTTTGCATTCTTCGTCGCACTTGGCGAATGCCGGCGATGCGACGACCAAAGTCGTCGCCGTCATCGCGAACACGGCCGCCAGGCATAGTCCCAGTATCCTTACGTGTCTCACTTTTCCACTACTCCTTTTCCTCTCGGTGATGTCGACCACCGGCAGAAGCTCCCGCGTTGACGAGCGCCTGCTACCGGTCGTCTGCAACCGCAGGCGATGATTCGCGGGCACACCCTCTCGGATACCCCGCGTGTGATCCGCCTGCGCTCAACGGCGTGCGTCACGCGCGTTGCGCGACGCCGCGCCGAGAAGTTGTTCAGTCCGCAGTTCATGCCGCGCCCCTGACCGTCATGCCCCGCTCCCGGCCGCCGTCTAGCGAGGATGGCCGAGGCGAGTTCTCGAGCACGCGCCGGCCCGCGCCCGTCAGCAGCCACTCGTTCGGTTCGCCGTAGGCGGCGCCGAGCCCGACGTTCTCGACCAGCCCTCGCTGCTCCAGCCGGCTCAGCAGCTTCGAGGTCTGCCCCTCGTCGCGCAGCCCGGCCGCGTCGGCGATCTCGCGGTTGTTCGAGCGCGGACGGTCGGCGATCGCCTCGAGTACCCGGGTCGTGCGATAGGTCGTGCGCACCGGCAGCCCGAGCTCGGGGCCGGCCTCGACCGTCGCGTATGACGTCGAGATGAACGACATCAACGACGGCGCCAGCGCCGCCAGCGACCGCTCTGGATGCTCGAGCAGCTGCCCGCGCACCGCCGAGAGCACCCCGCCCACCACCAGCTCGGCCGTCAACAGCGGTGAAGGTGCAAACCCCGTAGGGGAGTCATTCTTGGAACGTGTCTCGTGTGCGAGCGCCGACGCCAGCGCCTGCACCGCCTGCTGGCGGCGCTCGGCGATCGCGATCGTCGCGACCGGCGGATCGAGCAGCAGAAACCGCGCCCAATCGGCCTGCTCATCCAGAAACGCGAGCACCGCCACCAATGCCGCGCGAACCCGCTCGCGCCAGCCGCGTTCACCCGCGGCCGCACCCCCGATAACCTGTCCGAGCCGAACCACGCCCTCGTCGAACGCCGCCAACACACACTCATCGACGCTCCCGAAAACCTCGCCGAGCGACTCCGCTGCAACGGTTAAACTCGAGGTCCCCGAATGATCTAGACGGGGGTCACTAACGCACGAAAGCCCCTGTTTTCATGGGTTTCTTGACAGGCCCTTGACAAAGTTTGCGGGATATGTTCTCATTCTTCCCACAAAGCTGTACTGAGCTTGGGGACCAACGCGACGCCACGCATCGTGGCAGGCGGGCGAGGGTGAACGACGCCCCTGTCAGGGAACAGCTAGGAGCGCCGAGAGGGATCGCGAGAGGGAAGAGTGAGGGAACGGGGAGCGAGGATGAGCGCGAGGGTACAGGTGAATCCCGCCGTCAGGCAGGCGTATCGGGCTCCCTGCGCAAGCTCGAACACGCTCCAGTGTGCGGATCGCGGACGCGCCGAGGCGACGCGCGCCGATGTGATCGAGGCGACCGTGCAGGCGCTCTCACAGCGCAGTGACCCCCGTCTAGATCAGACGCTGGCCCCGGCATAACCCCGCATAGACACTGGGCTTTCCGCGGCCGTCCCACGTACGTCCCACGAGATCGTCGCCACCAGGCTCCCGTGAGCCAGGCGGGGAGGCTACCCCTCCCACGGGAAGCGCACATACCCCAGCGTGTGGACCTCGGGCGCGAGCGCGATCCCGAAGCGCTCGAGCACGCGCCGGCGGCCCTCGGCCATCACCGCCACCACCTCCGACGTGGTGGCCGCGCCGATGTTCTCAACGAAGTTGGCGTGCTTGAGCGCCAGCCGCGCTCCGCCCACGCGCAGCCCGTTGCAGCCCACCTCCGCCAGCAGCTGCCCCGCGGTGCGGCCCCGCGCGCGCGGATCGTCGGGGTTCTTGAAGGTCGATCCGAATGTCTTGATGCCCTGCGGCTGGGCCTCGTGGCGGCGGGCCCGCATCTGCTCGAGCGCCTGTTTGACCGTCTCGGGCTCGGCCGGCTCGAGCGCCAGCTCCGCGCGTGTGACGATTTCGCCGTCGCGCAGGTTCGAGCTGCGGTAGGCGAAGCCCAGCTCGCCCGGGTCGCGCCGCTGTACCCCCTCCACCGTCGCGATCTCGACCCAGGCAAGCGCCCCCTGGAGCTCTCCCCCGTACGCGTTCGCGTTCATCCTCACCGCGCCACCGACCGTCCCGGGTATGTTGACGCCGAACTCGATCCCGCACAGCCCGGCGCGGGCGGCGCGGGCCGCGACCGCCGGCAGCCGCGCCCCGCCGCCGCAGAGGATCCTGGTCTGATCGAGGGTGATGCGCGCGAGGTCGCGGTCGAGCTTGAGCACCAGGCCGGGCACGCCCTCGTCGGCCACGAGCAGGTTCGAGCCCGAGCCGAGCACCGCGACCGCCAGGTGCTCGCCGTGCGCCCACGCGAGCAGCTCCAGCAGCTCGGACTCGCTGCCGGCGCGCGCGAACCATTCGGCCGGACCGCCGGTCCTGACGGTGGTCATGCGCGCGAGCGGAAACTCGCCGTGGACCCCGGCCGGCGTACCGGCGTGGCTGACGCTCACGCTCCCACCAGCGCCCGCGCGAGCTCGTCAACGTCGCCGGCGCCCATCACCACGCACAGGTCGCCCTCCTGCAGCAGCCCGCGCACGGCGGGCTCGGCGTCGGCGAACGTCGGCAGCCAGTAGACAGGCCGTCCGGCGCCGGCGTCGGCGGCCGCTTCTGCCACCAGCAGGCCGCTGACGCCCGGATGGTCCTGCGCGCGCTCGCGCGCCGGGTACACGTCGAGCACCGCCGCGACGTCCGCGTTTGCCATCAGCGCGGCCCCGAGCTCGCGCGCGAACATGCGAGTGCGCGAATACAGGTGCGGCTGAAAGACCGCGATCAGCCGCCTGTGCGAGAGCGTGCGCGCCGCCATCAGCGTCGCCGCCACCTCGCTCGGGTGATGGGCGTAATCGTCGTAGATACGCGCGCCGCTCGCGCTGCTGCCCACCAGCTGAAAGCGCCGCTCCGCGCCGCGAAAGCGCGCGAGCCCGGCGATCGCCTGCTCAGGCGCGGCTCCGGCGAGCACGCCGGCCTCCAGCGCGGCGCTCGCGTTGAGCGCGTTGTGCGCCCCCGGGACGGCGAGCATCAGCTCCCGCCCGCGCCAGCGAAGGCGCTGCTCGATCGTGGCCACCGCGCCGGCGGCACCGCCATCGACTCGGCCCGCAGTGTCCTCGTCGCGCCTGCCCTCGACACCCGAGCTGCTCGACCCGGGCGCGCCGTAGGAGATCAGCTCGACCCCACCCGGCGCCAGCTCGAGCAGCTCCGGGCGCTCCCACACGACGATCGCGCGACCCGCGCGCGCGAGCAGCTCGCGAAACGCCTCGCGCACCTGTGCCAGCGTGCGGAATGTCGTGTGGTGATCGAGCTCGACGTTGGTGAGCACGGCGATCTCGAAGCTCAGCTCGAGCATCGAGCGATCGGACTCGTCGGCCTCGACCACCAGCCATTCGCCCTCGCCGCTCCAGTGCGCGTTCGCCAGCCCCGGGCCGACGCCCCCGCCGATCAGCCAGTCGGGGCGCATGCCCGCGCCGCACAGCGCGTACACGAGCATCGAGGCCGTTGTCGTCTTGCCGTGGGTGCCCGCGACCGCGATCGTGCGACGCAGCCCGGTCAGCTCGGCCAGCAGTTGCGCGCGCGAGCGCTCGGGCAGGCCGCGCGCGCGCGCCGCGGCGCGCTCCGGGTTGTCCTCCGCGACGGCGCTCGAGTAGACCAGCTCGACGTCTCCGCCCGCCGGCACGTTGGCGGCGTCGTGCTCGCCGATCCTTGCCAGCAGCACACCGTCGGCGGCGAGCCGCTCGGAATAGCCCGACGCGCGCTGGTCCGAGCCGCTGACCTGCGCGCCGAGCGCGGCGGCGGCGCGCGCGTAGCCGCTCATCCCCGCGCCGGCGACGCCCACGAAGTGGATCCGGCGCCCGCTCCACGGACGCGCGCGCGTACCGCCGCCCGGCCCACCACCACCCACCGCACCGCTGCCCGGCGAACCGCCGGGCGGCGGTTCGGGCGCCGGCGCCATCGTGCTCTCGTCCACCGACTCACCGGGTTGACGCCGGGTCATGCGCCGGCCGCCCGCAGCAGCTCGCCGGCCACCTCGCGCGCGGCCTCGGGACGTGCCAGGGCATGCGACGCACGTGCCATCGCCTCGCGCCGCGGCCGGTCGGCCAGCAGCTCGGCGACCTCCGTCGCCAGGCGCCGTGCGCTCAGCTCGCCGTCGGCGATCACCACCGCCGCGCCGGCGTCGGCCATCCAGCGCGCGTTGGCGCTCTGATGGTCGGCCGCGGCATGCGGGTACGGGATCAGGATCGCGGGCACCCCGTAGGCCGCGATCTCGAACACCGAGCCGCCCGAGCGCGCCACCACCAGGTCGGCGGCGGCGAGCGCCTGCGCGAACTCCTCGAGCTCGAGGTACTCGCGCAGGTCATACCCGGCCGGCGGCGCATGCGCGGCGAGCTGTGCGTAATCACGGCGTCCGGCGACGTGCAGCACTCGTACCGTGCCTCCCCCGGGCAGCTTCCGCGCCGGGTCCTCGGCGCCGGCGTCCCCTCGGTCCTCGGCGCCGGCGTCCCCGGCGTGGCCGACCAGGACGCCTGCGCCCGCCACAGCGCCCGTCTGCACGAGCTCGCCCAGCCCGTCGAGCGCCGCGAGGTTGATCGAGCGCGCCCCGAGCGATCCGCCGAACACCAGCACGCAGGCCTGCTCGGGCGCGATCCCGAAGCGTGTGCGCGCGCTGGCGCGATCTGTCCATGCGGCCGGCACCGGCCGGCCGGTGACGCGATAGCGGGCACCGGCGCGATCCGCCAGCGGGAAGGCCAGGCACACGCGGCGCGCACCGTGCGCGAGCGCGCGGTTGGCGAGCCCGAGATGATTGTCGGCCTCGCTCAGCACCAGCGGGATGCGCATTCCCAGCGCAGCCAGGCCGACCGGTCCGGCCACGTAGCCGCCTCCGCCGAGCACCGCGTCGGGACGCAGCTCGCGCAGCAGCCCGGCCGCCCGCGGGAGCGCGAGCGCGGCGCGCACCAGCGCCCTGGCCGCGTGCAACGGGTCGGTGCGGCTGAGGCCTTCGACAGACAGCTGCCGCAGTGGATAGCCCGCCCGCGGCACCAGCTCGCGCTCAGCGCGATCGCCGCCGATGAACGCGACCTCGGCGCCGTCAGCTCGCAGCGCGTCCGCCACCGCCAGCGCGGGCGCCACGTGTCCTGCCGTGCCTCCCGCCGCGATCACGATCCTTCTTGCCGTCACCGCTCCATCCTGCCGCTTTTCGCGCGCGTCGCGCCGCCTCGCCCCGGTCGCGGCGCGCGGAGCCCGGCGCGACAGCGCGGACATGCGCGGTTCCTCCCGCGGCGACGTTCAGCAGCAGGCCCATCGCGGCGAGCGTCATCACCATGCTGCTGGAGCCGTAGGAGACGAGCGGCAGCGGGACGCCGGTCAGCGGCGCCAGCCCGAGCACCGCGAATGCGTTCAGCACGGCCTGGGAGACGATCAGCGCGGTCACGCCGACGGCGATCAGCGCGCTGTGCAGGCTGCGCGCCGCTCGCGCCGTGCGCAGGCCCGCGTAAGCGATCAGCCCGTACAGGAACAGCAGCGCGAGCACGCCCACGACCCCGAGCTCCTCCGCGATCACCGCCAGGATGAAGTCGGTCGAGGCCTCCGGCAGGTAGAAGATCTTCTGCACCGACTGGCCCGGCCCGACCCCGAACAGGCCGCCCGAGCCGATCGCGATCTGGCCCTGGACGGCCTGAAAGCCGCTCGTCAACGCGTGCGCCCACGGGTCCAGGAACGAGGTCAGGCGCGCCCGCTCGTACGGCTGGACCGCGGCGAACAGCAGCACCACGGCACAGACGGCGCCGGCGATGATCGCGAGCTTGCGCGCCGGGATGCCCGCGGCCACGAGCAGCGCCGCGGTCGTGAACGCGATCGTCATGGCGGTGCCGAGATCGGGCTCGGTCGCGACCAGCAGGCAGGCGCAGCCCACGACCGTCAGCAGCGGCCGCGCCAGCGCGCGCAGGTCGTGCACGCGCTTTGGGCGCCTGGCCAGCAGCGTCGCCGCATACAGCACGAGCGCCAGCTTGAGCAGCTCCGAGGGCTGGAACTGCAGCGACCCCGGCCCGATCCAGCGCCGCGCCCCGTTGACCGCGACGCCCACGTGGGGAATGTGCACCGCCAGCACGAGCGCGAACGAGACGCCCAGCAGCGGTCCGACGAGCCCTTGCACTTTGGCCACGCCGTCGCGCGCCAGGACGCGCATCAGCACCAGGCCGATCGCGCCGAACGCCAGGAACCTGATCAGGTAGGAGGCGCCATCGCCTTCGCCGGACAGCAGCGCCGTCGCCGAGGTGGCGCTGTAGACCATCACGGCGCCGAACGCGAGCAGGCACATCGTCGCGGTGATCAGGATGCGATGCTCGAGCGAGTATCCCGCCGCGGGCGCACGCGTCAGGCGACGGCCGGCGCCTTTTGCGCGGCGGGCAGCGAACGGCGCCGGCAGCGCGCGCCGTGCTGCGGATGCAGGCATCCGTGCCAACTTCGACGCCCGCCCCTGAATGCCTTCATGCCATCGCCGTCACCAGCTGGTGCGCGCTGATGGATAGCTTCATCTAATCGCCACCACCAGCTTCATCTAATCGCCACCACCAGCTTCATCTAGTCGCCACCGCGAGCTCGCGGAAGCGCTCGCCGCGGGCTTCGAAGTCGGCGAACTGGTCGAAGCTGGCGCAGGCAGGCGAGAGCAGGACCACGTCTCCCGGCATCGCCGCTGCGGCGGCGCCCGCCAGCGCCCGCTCGAGCTCGCCGCATTCGCGCACCGTCACACCGGCACCGTCGAGAGCGCGCGCGAGCGTCTGCGCATCTTCGCCGATCAGGTACACGGCGCGACAGGCCGCGCCCACGGGCTCGCGCAGGGCGGAGAAGTCCTGCTCCTTGCCCTGGCCGCCAAGGATCAGGTGCACCATCCCCTCGGGAAAGGCCTCGAGCGCGACCAGCGTGCTCGCCACGTTGGTGGCCTTCGAGTCGTTCACGTACAGCACCCCGTCGCGGCGCGCTACGTCCTCGAGGCGGTGCGGCACACCGGCGAACGTGCGCAGGCCCTCGCGCACGGCGCCCGGATCGAGCCCGCGAGCCAGGCACACGGCCGCGGCGGCCATGGCGTTCTTGACGTTGTGCTCGCCGCGCAGGCGCAATTCGCCGGCGTCGAGCAGCGGCTCGCCTCCGAAGGTCACCTCCCGCGCGCTCCCGGGCAGCTCGAGGTCGAGGTCCACCGGTCGCACCGCGATGTCATCTTTGCCTTGGCGCGCGAAGATCTGGAGCTTGGCATCGCGGTAGGCGGCGAACGTGAGGTGACGATCCAGATGGTCTGGGGCGATGTTCAGCAGCACGGCCGCCTCGGGCGCAAACTCGAGCGTGTCCTCGAGCTGAAACGACGAGGCCTCGCAGACGATCGTGACGGCCGGGTCCACCCCACCCACGAGGCCGCTGAGCGCCGCGCCGACGTTGCCGGCCACGGCTACGGGCAGGCCGGCGGCGCGGTGGATGTGCCCGATCAGCTCGACCGTGGTGGTCTTGCCGTTGGTGCCGGTCACGGCGATCACCTCGTTGTCCAGCAGTCGCCAGCCGAGCTCGAGCTCGCCGAGCACCGGAAGCCCGCGCGCGCGCGCGTGCGCGATCACCGGCGCCTGCCCCGGCACGCCCGGGCTCTTGACGACCGCGCGCACGCGGTCGAGCAGCGCGATGCCATCGTCCCTTGCAGCCTTCATGCGGGCCCCCGCCTGTACTGCGAGGCGCCCGCCCCCAGCCTTCGCTGGCGTCCCCGCCCCGCTTGCGATGTCCTCGCCCAAGTGCAGCTCCACACCGGCCTCGGCCAGCGCCTGCGCGCCGGCCGGGGCGCCCGCGTCCAGGCCGATCACGGTCTGTTCGCGCGCGCGCAGCGCGAGTCCGGCGGCGATCCCGGAGCGCGCCAGGCCCACGATCAGATACGGGCCCGCGGGCAGCGGCGGGCGCGGCTTCACCGAATGCTCTGGTGGTAGATGGTGAAGCCGATCGCGCAGAAGATCGAGGCGACGATCCAGAAGCGCAGGATGATCTTCGTCTCCGACCAGCCCTTGAGCTCGAAATGGTGATGGATCGGGGCCATCAGGAACAGCCGCTTGCGCGTGGTCTGAAACGACAGCACCTGGATCGCGACCGACAGCGCCTCGATCACGAAGATCCCGCCGAGCAGGATCAGCAGCACCTCGGTGTGCGTCATGACCGCCAGCCCCGCGATCGCGCCGCCGAGCCCCAGCGAGCCGGTGTCGCCCATGAAGATCGTGGCCGGAAAGGCGTTGAACCACAGGAAGCCGATGCACGCTCCCACCAGGCAGCCGGCGAGCATCGCCAGGTCGAAGTCTTCGGTGACGAACGCGATTGCGATGTACGCCAGCAGCACGATCGCCGCACAGCCGGCGGCCAGGCCGTCGAGGCCGTCGGTCAGGTTGACCGCGCTGGTCGTTCCCGCGAGCACGAGATAGATCAGCACGGGGTAGGCCGGGCCGAGGTCGATCGAGTAGTCGACCACGCGCAGGCGCAGCGTGCTGGCGAGGTGGGCCTCGTGGCTCGCGATGAACCACAGCCCCAGCGAGATTGCGATCGTGACCGCCAGCTTCGTGCGCGCGCGCAGGCCGAGCGAGCGCCGTTTGGCAAGCTTGGTGTAGTCGTCGGCGAACCCCAGCAGCGCGCACGCGATCGCCGTCGCGAACACCCCGACCGAGCGCCATTCGAAGTCGGTCAGGATCAGGAACGGGATCGAAACCGCCAGGAACAGGATCACGCCGCCCATCGTGGGCGTGCCCGCCTTCAGCAGATGGCCCTGGGGTCCGTCCTCGCGGATCTGCTGACCGAACTCGCGGCGGCGCAGGAACTCGATGAACTTGGGGCTCAGGAAGATGCAGATGAGCAGCGCGGCGGTGCCGCCGATCAGGATCCGGCCCATTCAGCCTCCGCCTGCCCGCGCGTGCGCCGGGGCCCGGACGAGCGCCTGCCCGACCCGCTCCAGGCCGACGCCGCGCGAGCCCTTGACGAGCACGGTGTCGCCCGCGAGCAGCAGCTGCGCGAGCAGCTCGGTGGCGCCCTGCGCATCGGGCGCCGCGCGGACATCACCACCGAACGCGCCGCCCATCTGCCCCGCCAGCGGGCCGACCGTGACGAGCACGTCCACCCCGCGCGCCGCCGCGTAGGCGCCGATCTGGCGGTGCAGCTCGGGTGCCTCGGGCCCGAGCTCGAGCATGTCGCCGAGCACCGCCACGCGCCGGCCGCTCGCGCTCGCGATGAGGTCGTCGATCGCCGCGCGCATGGACATCGGGTTGGCGTTGTAGCAGTCGTCGATCAGCACGATCTCGCCGGGCAGCCGCGCGCGCTCGCCGCGCAGGCCCGAGAAGCGCACCTGGAGCTCTCCGCCGGGCGTCAGCCCGAGAGCGCGCGCCGCGGCCACGGCCGCCAGCAGGTTGCTGAGGTTGTGGGCCTGCCAGAACGAAGGCCGCAGCTCTATCCGCGCCGGCCCGCGCCGGTCCTCGATCACCACGCGATCTCCCTCATGGCGCTCGAGCAGCCGCACGTCCCCGCCCGGGCCGAAGGTGATCGTCACGATGTCCTCGCGGCGGTGGGGATCGAGCAGCGGCTCGGCGGCGGGCAGCACGACGCTCGCACCGGCCTGTAGGCCGGCGATCAGCTCCGCCTTGGCCGCCGCCACGGCCTCGAGCGAGCCCAGCAGCTCGAGATGGACGGGGCCGACGTTGAGCACGACTCCGACGTCGGGCTCGGCGATCCGGGTCAGCTGCGCGATCTGGCCGGGGCCGCGCATCGCCATCTCCAGCACCAGCGCCTCGATACCGGCCGGCGCGGCGAGGATCGCCAGCGGCAGGCCGATCTCGGTGTTGAAGTTCTCCGGGCTGTAGGCCACGCGCAGGCTGCGCGCCAGCAGCGCCGCGAGGATGTCCTTCGTGGAGGTCTTACCGGTCGAGCCGGTGATCGCCACCACGCGCGCGCCTGCGCCGCGCAGCTCGCCGAGCCAGCGGCCTGCCAGCTCCTGCAGGCCGGCCAGGGGATCGCGATGGACGAGGATCGCCGGCTCCGCTCCGCGCCTCGCCGATTGGGCCGCCGCGAGCGCCGCGCGCTCGTGCTCGGGCGCGACCAGCACACCCCAGGCTCCCGCCGCGAGCGCCCGGGCGGCAAACCGTCCCCCGTCCGCGCGCTCGCCGGCGAGCCCGACGAACAGCTCGCCCGGCGCGAGCGCGCGCGAGTCGATGCTCACCCCGGTCGGGCCCGGCGGAGCAGCGTTCGGCTCGGCGTCCGGCCCGCGCCGACGGCCGCCTGCGAGCCGCGGCGGCGAGACCGGCTGCGCAGCCCTGGCGTGCCCTGGGACCGGCTCCAGACCCGCCGCGCGCCCCGAGACCAGCTCGGCCCCCGCCGCGCGCGCCAGGCGCTCGGCGTCCCAGTCCCTCATCCGGCGGTCCCGCCGGCCGCCCGCGCCACGGCCCGCTCGGCCGCGCCCGGAGGCTCGCCTAGCCGCCGGCGCAGGGCCGCGCGCGCGACCTGCACGTCGTCGAACCGCGTCTTCACCCCGCCCGCGAGCTCCTGTCCCTGCTCGTGGCCCTTGCCCGCGATCACGACCACATCGCCTTTGCGCGCCAGCACGATCGCCCGGTCGATCGCGGCGCGGCGGTCAACCTCGACCTGAACGGATCGCGAGCGCGCGGGCGGGACGCCGGCCACGATCTGCGCCACGATCTCCTGCGGCTGCTCCGAGCGCGGGTTGTCAGAGGTGACGATCGTGAGGTCGGCCAGGCGCGCCGAGATCTCGCCCATCAGCGGACGCTTGCCGCGGTCGCGGTCGCCGCCCGCCCCGAACACGCTCACGACTCGCCCCTGCGCGCGCGCCAGCTCGCGCGCCGCGCCCAGCACGTTCTCGAGCGAGTCGGGCGTGTGCGCGTAGTCGACGAGCACCGCGAACTCCTGACCGGCGTCAACCGGCTCGAAGCGTCCGGGGACGCGCACCCCGCGCTCCAGCGCCGCGACGAGCGCGGCGAGCTCGTGCCCGAGCGCGTGCGCCGCGGCGAGCGCGCCGAGCGCGTTGGCAACGTTGAACCGTCCTGGCATCGGCAGTGTGACCTCGCACGCCGCAGCCGAGCCGCGAGTGGCGGGCGTGTGCAGCACGAACCGGCAGCCGGCGGCGTCGCAGCGAAGGTTCGTGGCGCGGTAATCGGCGCGCGGATCCTCCAGCGCAAACGTCAGCACCCCGTCGAGCTCGGCCGCAAGCCTGTCCCCGTACGGATCGCCGACGTTGACCACGCTCACGCCGGGAGCGGGGCCGTCGTCGGGCACGAACAGGCGGCGCTTGGCCTGGTAGTAGTCCTCCATCGTCGCGTGGTAGTCGAGATGGTCTCTGCTCAGGTTGGTGAACACGCCCGCCGCGAACCGGATTCCCCTCGTGCGGCCCATCGCGAGCGCGTGCGAGGAGACCTCCATCGCGCATGCTCGGTCGCCGGCGTCCAGCATCTCGCGCAGGCTGGCCTGCAGGTCGATCGCCTCAGGCGTGGTGCGCTGCACCGGGCGCTCTGTGCCGCCGACGATCGACGTGACCGTGCCCAGCAGGCCGGTTTTCACGCCGCCGGACGCGCGATCGCTCCGCGCTGGGGACACGCAAGCGCCCGTCTCCAGCAGCGCGCGCATGAGAAACGCCGTCGTCGTCTTGCCGTTCGTGCCGGTGACACCAAGCACTTGCAGGCGACTCGTGGGATCGCCGTTGAAGCGTGCCGCGACGGGGCCCATCGCGGCGCGCGCCGAGGGGACCAGGACTTGCGGCACGTCGAGCGACAGCGATCGCTCGACGACGAGCGCGACCGCACCGTCGCGCAGGGCCTGCGCGGCGAAGTCATGACCGTCGCTGCTCTGGCCGGGTACGCAGAAGAACAGCGTGCCCGGCGCCACCTTGCGGCTGTCGTACGCGAGGCCCGCGATCTCGACGCGCGCGATCTCGGGGCCCGCGATCTCGGGGCCCACTGCCGGGGTGCCCGCGCCGCCGAGGACCTCCAGGCCGGCAACCAGCTCTGCGAGCCTCATCTCTCAGGTCTCCGCGACGACACGACCGAAGTCTAGTTTCCGGCCCCGCTGGAGTCTCGGGGGCGCGCTCTGCGGCTCGCGGCCGGCGTGCCGCGGTGCGTCAGGCTGTGCTCAGTCGCCCGGCCAGCGGCCCAGCGCCCGGGGCCTCCAGACCGAGGATCAACTCCAGCGCGCGCTCGACCTCGGCGAGCGTCGCGGGTGTGACCGATCCCAGCCGGTGCAGCAGACGCGAGCGCGCCACGCCCCTCACGGCGCGGCAGATCGCGTGGCTCGGACGATCGACGCCCTCCACGTTCTTGATTTCGGGACGCAACACCGAGGACAGGGTCGAGCTGGACACAGGCACGACCGCAACCAGGTCAGCCGCGCCGCCGGTGCTCAGACGATCGGACGAGACGATGATCGCCGGCCGGTTCTTGCCAGGCTCGCCCCGTCTGCCCGCTCCGAACGCCACGAGCCACACCTCGCCCCGGCGCGGCTCAGTCGAAGTCGAGGCCATCTTCCAGCGTCGTTTCCCACAGGCGCCTCTCCTCCAATGCCGCCGGATCCTCAGCTTCGGCGCGAATCGCCCGGCGCTCGGACTCGAAGATCGCCTCCAGCTCGCGCTCGCGCGCTATCTCCGCCAGCAGCGCCGCGAGCGATATGCCGCGCTCCCGCGCCTGCTCCGCCAGTAGGTCGCGGGTGCCGCGCGCCACGCGTATCGTCGCGGTATCGCCAGCCATCGTACGCACACTGTAGCGCCATCGAGCAGAGCGCTCTATAGCGCCACCAGAAAGCGCTTCATTGCTCGGGCCGCTGCCCGCCAGAGCCCTACCCCGGGGGAATCCGCAGATACGGCAGCGCGAAGCTCATGATCTGCCCGAAGGCCGGCGCGGCGACGGTGCCGCCGTAGATCGAGCCGTTCTGCGGTTCGTCGACGATCACAGCGCACAGCAGCTTGGGGTCGAGCGCGGGAGCGAAGCCGATGAACGAGGCGACGTACGCGGTTTCCGAGTATTCGCCGGTGGCCGGGTTCACCTTGCTGGCCGTGCCGGTCTTGCCGGCGAGCTGGTAGCCGGGAATCGAGACCTCGCTGGCGGTGCCGCCCGGCGCGAGCACGCCCTCGAGCATCTGGCGCAGCTCGGCCGCGATGGTCGGTGAGATCACGCGGCGCCCGGCCGGCTCGGGCTGGGCGCGGCCGTTGATCGCCGCGATCAGGTGCGGCGGTCGCCAGACACCGCCGTCGGCGATCGCGGCGTAGGCGCTGACCATCTGCATCGGCGTCACGAGCTCGCCCTGGCCGATCGGCAGGTTGCCCATCGAGGAGCCCGAGTATTCGCTCAGCGGCAGCGCGAACCCGGTTTCCTCACCCGGCAGTTCCACGCCGGTTCGCGCGCCGAAGCCGTAGCGGTGCAGCCAGCTGTTGAACGTGGGCGCGCCCTCGAGCGCGCCGATCTTGATCGCGCCGACGTTGCTGGACTGCGCCAGGATTTCCGCGGTGGTGAGCGTCTCTTCGGGGTGTTCCTCGGCGTCGTGGATCGTGCGATTGGCGACCTGGATCTGGTCGGGGATGTCGAACGGGGTGTCGGGCGTGATCAGCCCCGCCGCGAGTGCGCCTGACACCGCCACCACCTTGAAGGTCGAGCCCGGTTCGTAGTTGAACGAGACCGCCCGGTCCTCGAGCGCGCTCGCCGGCGACGCGCTCGGATCGTTGGCGTTGAGGAGCGGCCAGCTGGCAACCGCCAGCAGCGCGCCGGTCTGTGGATCCATCACGATCGCGGTCGCGTCTTTCGGGCTGAACACCCGGCCGACCGCGGTCAGGACGTCTTCGGCGCGTTGCTGGATGTTCGCGTCGAGCGACAGCGTCAACGTCTTGCCGGGCCGCTCGGCCCGCACGTTGCTGATCGACACCGGCTGGCCACGGGCGTCGCTGACCACCCGCCGCTCACCCGATTGGCCTGCGAGCAGAGCATTCTGCGAGTATTCGAGCCCGGATAGGCCCTTGCCTTCGGTGCCGACGAATCCGAGCGCCTGGGCCGCGAGCGTGCCGCGCGGGTAAACGCGGCGCATCGTCGGCTTGGCCGAGATGCCTTCGATGTGCAGCCCCATCACCGCGCGTGACCGCCGGTCGGGGAGCCGCTGCGCGAGGTCCACGAAGCCCGTGCGCTCGCTGAGCTCGCTCAGCAGCTGTGCCTGCGACTGTCCCAGCAGCGGCGCCAGCTGGCGCGCGGTCGAGAGCGGGTCCTTGATCAGATATGGAGTCGCCGAGATTTCCTGCGCGGGCTCGGACACGGCCAGATCGACGCCGGTGCGATCGGTGATCGTGCCGCGCTGGGCGGGCACTTCTTCGACCGTCAGCTGCTGGCTGAGCGCCGCCCGGCGCAGCGCGCCACTGTGCAGCGTCCCAAGGTAGAGCGTGCGCAGCGCCGCGATCGCCAGCAGCGCCACGAACAGCGCGAAGATGATCCCGATCCGGCTCTGGACCGTCGTCACCCGCTGCCCGCTTCCGCTTCGCCGGCTGCGCCGGCGCCGGCGGGAGTCGCGGCTGTAGGGGCTTCGCCGGCTGCGCCGGCGCCGGCGGGAGCTTCGGCTGCAGGGGCTTCGCCGGCCGTGCCGGCGCCGGCGGGAGCTTCGGCTGCAGGGGCTTCGCCGGCCGCGCCGGCGCCGGCGGGAGCTTCGGCTGCAGGGGCTTCGCCCGCCCCGGCCGAGGCGGTTTCGCCCGCCCCGGCGGCGCCGTCGGTGCTCGCGCCCGCCGTGGGTTCGGCGCTCGCGCCGGCGCTCGCGGAGCTCGCTTCGGCGGAGGCTTCGCCGGTGGCGGCTTCCGAGCCTGCGCTGGTGCTGCCCGCCGAGCCGCCGGAGGTGGCGCCCCCGCCCGCGCGCGCAGCAGCGGCGTTCAGCGCGGCGACGGCGCGTGCGATGTCGCCTTCGCCTGTCTGCGCCGAGAGGAATCGCAGCGTGCCCGGCGCGACGAGCTGCATCCCCAGCTGGCCCGCCTGCTGCGCGATCGTGTCGGCGGCCTCGGCTTCGGAGGCTTCCACGCTGAGCGCCGAGTTTTCGCGCTGCAGCGCCGACTCGTGCACGAGCGCGCGGCCAATGCCGGCGTTCAGCTTCAGCAGCGCCAGCTGCATGGTCACGATCCCGATCAGGGCGAACGCGACCAGCCCAATCCATGCGCGCCCCTTGATCAGGCGATCGAGCAGCGGCAGCTCGCTCAGCGCCAGCGCGGGACCGGCGGCCCGGCGCAGGCGATCGGGGCCCGACGCGCGCCGCGGTATGCGCGGGGCGATCGCCGGAGCGCGCCGCGGGCGCGGCGGTGACTGTGGGCGCGTGCGCAGGGCCGGCGCGGGCCCCGCCGGCGCGGGCCTGACGCGCGCGGTGGCGGGCGGCGTCATCGCGTGCCTCCGCTGAGCGTGCCTGCGCTGAGCTTGCGCGCGGCGCGCAGCCGCGCCGAGGCGGAGCGCGAGTTGCCGGCGATCTCACCCGCGGAGGGAGCGATCGCGCGGCGGGTGGGCAGGACCGCTTCGGGCGTGCGACCGCAGCCGCAGACGGGCAGGTCGGGCGGGCAGATGCAACCGCGCGCGCGTGCGCTCATGAAGCGCTTGACGAGCCGGTCCTCGAGCGAGTGGAAGCTGATCCCGGCGAGCACGCCGCCGTCGCGCAGCAGCGTCCACGCCAGCGGCAGCGCCCGATCCAGCTGCTCGAGCTCGTCGTTGACCGCGATCCGCAAGGCCTGGAAGGCGCGCTTGGCGGGGTGGCCGGCGGCGAAGCGAGCAGGCGCAGGCACCGCGGCGACGATCGTGTCGACCAGGTCGAGCGTCGTCTCGAGCGGCGCCGACTCGCGCCGGCGCACGATCGCACGCGCGATCGCGCCGGCGTGACGCTCCTCTCCGAAGTCGCGCAGCACGCGCGCCAGCCTGCGCTCGTCCCAGCTCGCCACGATCTCCCTGGCGGTGAGCTGCTGGTCGGGATCCATGCGCATGTCCAGCGGAGCGTCATAGGAGTAGGAGAAGCCGCGCTCGCGCGTATCGACCTGCAGCGAGGACATGCCGAGATCGAAGTAGGCGATGTCGGCGCGCACGCCCTCGGCGCCGAGCCCGTCGAGCGCCTGCGCGTAGCTCGCGCGGATGAAGCGCACCGTGCAGGCGAGCACCTCCGCGAGCTCCTCGAAGCGCTCCTGCGCGAGCGGATCGCGATCGATCGCGATCAGGGTGCCCTCGGCGCCGAGCCGTTCGGCGATCAGCTGCGCGTGGCCGCCGCCGCCGAAGGTGCAGTCGATTGCGGTCTGCCCGGGGCTTGGATCGAGCAGGTCGATCAGCTCGCCCGCGAGCACAGGAACGTGAACGGGTCGCATGTCAAGCAGCATGGTCAACACGCGCCGTGATCTCCGCGACGCCGCCGAGCAGCGCCGGTCGGTGTTGATTCCAGCCGGCGCGGTCCCACAGCTCCAGGCGATCGCCGGCGCCGACCACGACCACCTCCTTGACGAGCTGCGCGTGCTCGGCCAGAAAGCTCGGGATCATGATCCGCCCGGCGGCGTCGAGGTCGGCGTCCTGCGAGCTGCCGTAGAAGAAGCGCTCGAGCTCGCTCAGGCGCGGAGAGAGCGGCGGCAGCTGCGCGAGCGCGCGCTCGGTGTAGCGCTCGTAGTCCTCCTCGCGCCAGACGCCCACGCACGGCTTCAGATCGACGGGCATCGCCAGGACGGCTCCCTCGGCGAGCGTGGCGCGGTAACGGGCCGGCACGGTCAGGCGATTCTTCGCGTCGAGTGTGTGGTCGAAGGCGCCTCGAAAGGAGACCATCTCGCTCCGTGTCTCCCAGCTCGCTCCGTGGCTCGAATACCAAGCCGAGGTGGAGGAGTGGGAGGAGCTCCTCCACCCCGGCTCGCTTGCGGCAACGTACCCCACTTCCTCCCACAATGCAACCCTAGTTGCACATTTTTTCCCACGAGACCCTCACGAGACCGTCGAGATCGCCCAAAAGCCGATGCCCACGCCGCTTTCACGGCGTGGCGCCCCAACGCGCAAATCGACGCGCGCTGCATCCGCGCTTGCATAACCGCGCACTGCAACGCCGCTTGCAACGGACCGGCGCCGAAGCGGGTTTTCGGAGATCGGTGGGCGCGGCGCGAGGCGGGGTGGCGATCACGACATGGCGGGCGGATACGATCGCGTCATGCGCGTCGGCTCCGGTCTTTGCCCTGCCCCACACGAACGCGGTCGGCGCCGAGCCGGCTCGCGCGTGGCCCGGCTTACGTCGGGCAGCCGAGCCGCCGCCCTGCTCGCCGGCGTGGTCGCGCTGGCGACGCTCGCCGGCTGCGGCTCGAGCAGCTCGCCGGGCACGAGCGCCGATCCCGCCACCGTGGTGCCGGCGAGCGCGCCGATATACGTCGGTGCGATCGTGCGGCCGACCGGCAGCCTGCAAACCGACACGCTCGCCGCCGGACACGCGCTGACCGGCCGGAGCGACCCGTTCGGGCATCTGGTGAGCGTGCTGCAGACGCCGGGCAGCCCGGCGCTCGACTACGACCGCGACGTGGCGCCGTGGCTGGGGCCGAACGCGGGGATGTTCATCACCTCGCCGGGGCGTGCGAGCTCGATCGAAGGCCTGCTCGAGCAGGCACTCGGAGCCGGCAGCACGGGCGCCAGCTCCACGCAGACCGGCGCCTGGCCGTTCGGCCCCGGCGGCGCCAAGGGCGCGATCGTGCTCGATACGAGCGATCTGAAGAGCGCGGAATCGTTCGTGGCGCAGCAGGCCGCGCACGTGAACGCCCATCCGCACAGCTATCGCGGCGTCACTTATCAAACGAGCAGCGACGGCGACGCATTCGCGGTCGTCAAGCGCTTCGTCGTGCTCGGCAGCGAAGCGGCCGTGCAGGCGGTGATCGACACCGCTCAGGGTGGGTCGCCGCTCACGAGCAACGCGAGCTACAGCCGGCTCGTGACGGTTGCCCCGAGCGACGGGCTGGGACACGTGTACGCGAGCTCGGCGGCAACGCTCGCGGGCGCCTACGCCAATGCAAGCCGTCCGGGGCTGCCGTCGCTGCTCAGCACGCTCGCCGGCACCGGCCCGCTCAACGCCTCGCTCGTGCCCGCGGCGGGCTCGCTCGCGCTCGACGCCGACGTGGCGGCGCCGGTGAGAGCTGCGCATGCCCCCAGCGGTCTGGTGCGCGCGGCCGCCAAGGGCGGCCCGGCGTTCGGCGCGCTGCCGGGCAACTCGTGGCTCGCCGCCGGCTTGGGCGCAGGCGCGAGCGCGGGCAGCAACCTGCGGGCGTTGCAGAGCGTGCTGTCGTTCGCGGGCACGCTCGGCGGCTCGGCCGCGGCCGAAGCGGCGGCCTCGCCACAGGTGACGCTCAGCGTGCGCGGGCTGATCGAGGGCGTGCTCGCGCCGCTGAAGGCGCTCAGCGCGGGCGGCCCGAGCGCGGCCAGCTGGATGGGCGATGCGGCGATCTTCGCGAGCGGAACGACGGTGCTCGAACTGAAGGCCGCGATCACGATCGACTCGAACAGCGCGGCGGCCTCGCGCGCCGCGGTCGCGAGCATGGCGGCGGCGCTGCATGGCGCCGGGGCCGAAGCGACGCCGACGACGATCTCGGGCACCGAAGCGGCGGTCGAAGCGAAGGTGAGCGGGCTGCCGGTGACGCTCGCGATCGCCGCCGGTCGCGGCGCCGGCGGGCAGCCGAAATTCGTGATCGGCGTGAGCTCCACGTCGGTGCAGGATGCCCTGCACCCGCCGAGCACGATGGCGAGCTCGAGCGCCTTCAGCTCCGCGCAGAGCGCCCTCGGCCAGGGCGTCACGCCGAGCATCAGCGTGAACGTGGTCTCGCTGCTGGGCCTGCTGGAAGCGATCGGGCTCGGCGAAGACCCGACCGTGGCGCCGTTTGCGTCCTACCTGCGCGGATCGACGCTGCTCTCGGGCGGCGGCGCCAGCCCCGCGGCGGGGATCGAACGGCTGCGGCTCGTGCTCGGGCTTAAGCCGAGCTCGGGCTGAGCAACAGGTCGGCCGCGATGGCCGGCGCCGGCACGAAGGCCGGACGCCGCCTATGCCGGCACCGGCTCGCGCGCCCGCGGGGCGCGGTTCTCGGTCTCGATGATCACGCGGCAGGGACGCTTGCTGAGCAGGTAGGCGGCCGTCGGGCCGATGCGCTGCTCGCCGGCGGGTGCATGGATGGCCGACCAGTAGATCACGTCCGAGCCGATCCGCCGCGCTTCTTCGACGATCGCCGCGCCGGGTTCGCGCGTGCGGATCAGGCCGGTGTGGATCTTGATGCCGAGCCGGCGCGCCTGGATGCGCGCCGACTCGAGCACCGAGCGCCCATGCGCCTCCTCTTCCTCCAGCCCCGCCTCGAGCGACAGCTGCCGGGGGACGGGCAGCACGAACACGGCGTAGACCACCCCGTCTTCGCCGATCAGCTTGGCGGCGCTCGACAGGGCGCTGGCCGAGATGTCATCGCCGAAGATCGGCACGAGCGCGGTGCGATAGCCGAGCGGATGGAAGTCGGGCGGGCGCTCGGGGCGCGGAAGCGTGTACCGCTCGAGGGGGTCGAGCCCCTGCCGGCGGCGATACACCAGGTAGCCGCCCATCCCCAACACCATCCAGGGGATGCCGACGGTGCGGGCCTCAGGATGTGTGATCACGACCACGACCCACACGGTGGCCGTGCCGATCCCGCCGATCACAGCGGTCAGCGGGATCGAGGCGCCGCGGATGCGCACGTTCCACGGCAGCCTGTACGGGCGTTCGCGATCCGGGTCCTTCACGCGCAGCGCGATCACCGCGATGTGCGCGATCGTGAACGACAGCAGCGCGCCGAACGAGTACAGGTTGCCGAGCACGTTCGTGTTGCCGTACCCGACCAGCACCGCCGCCAGCGCCGAGAAGAACACGAGCGTGAACCACGGCGTGCGGTAGCGCGCGTGCAGGCGCGAGAAGATGCTCGGCAGCTGCCTGTGCTCAGCCAGCGACCACGACAGGCGCGAGATCCCGATCATGCCGGCGTTGGTGGCGATGAACAGGATCGTCGCAGCGAGCAGCCCGACGTAGTACTGGGCCAGATGCAGCACCGTCCCGTGCAGGCCGAGCCGTGAGATGATTCCCAGCACCGGGTCGTTCTGGAAGCCGCCGTGGCCTTCCACCCCGAGCAGCGTGCGGTAGGTCCCCGGATGGGCGTGCACGGCTTCGACGGGCAGCGCCGACAGCGCAATCATCGAGATCCCGAGATATACGGCGAGCACGGCGAGCACCACCAGGTTCACGGCGCGCGGAACCTGGCGCCCGGGGTCCTTGGCCTCCTCGGCCATGTTCGAGACGGTCTCGATCCCGGTGTAGGCGAGCATTGCGAGCGACAGCGCGAAGATCAGTTCGTGCCAGGTCGGAACGCTTCCGAGGTGGACCTGGTCCACGAGCAGCGACGGGTTCAGCACGAGCACCGAGCCGACGATCACCAGCGTGGCCTGGGTCGCGAGATCGACGACCGCGAGGATGAAGTTGAGCTTGGCCGACTCGCCCAGGCCCCGAATGTTCAGGGCCGTCAGCGCCACGATCACCAGCAGCCCGCCGACGATGTCGCCGGGGTTTTCGTTGAGCGCGTGCAGGCCCGGGAAGGCGCTCAAATAGTGCGGGACGAAGAACGCCGAGATGGCGATCGTGAGGATGTAGTCCAGGCTCAGCGCCCAGCCGGCGAAGAACGAAACGACCTCGTTGAACGCATGGCGCGCAAACGAGGACGAGCCGCCCGCCTCGGGAAACATCGCCGCGCCCTCGGCGTAGGTCTTGGCGGTCAGCGCAAACAGCCCACCGGCAAACACGAACACCAGCGGCGTAAGCCCAAGCGCATGGGCGGCAACCAGCCCAAGCGCGTAGTAGATCGACGAGCCAACGTTGCCGTAAGCGGTCGCGAACAGCCCAGGCACGCCAACGGTCCGGCGCAGTCCTCGCTCCGTGAGCCGAGCCATCAGCGCAGCGTATACAGGAGGTCGGCCCGGACGCCGCTCACGATCCCGCCCGCCCGACCCTGGGCCGCCCCACAGCTGCAAAATCTCATGCACCACAGGGCCAAAAGCAGGACTCGGACATATGATCCCGACGAGAGCCGGGCCAGCGATTCTCGGCAGGAAACCAAGGTCGTCCCGGCAGGAACGATCCCGGCAGAGAGCGACATCATGGACAGAGCGTCGAAACGCCGCGGCAACTACAACTCGGGGGAAGACTTCGTGCTCGAATACGGTGAGCTGAGGTTCACCTTCAACGAGCAGGATTTCTCTCAGCGCTGTGAGCAGGCCGCCCTGCAGCTCGGCTTCGTCGGTGGCAGGCTCAGCGAGGACGAGCTCGAAGACCTCGTGAACCTCGCGGTCAACGGCGAGGTCTACGATCCTGCCTCCGCGCTGGGCGAGCACGTCAACGATTGCTGGCCGGAGCTGATCGGGCCGGCGGAGCGCTCCCTGGTGCACTGGCTGCGGCGCCTGGTGTTCAGGAGCGCCTGGCTGGATCAGCGCGTCAACGAGGACGAGCTGGGGGTGGCGTTCGACGAACGGACCGGCGGGTTCACCTACGTCCAGCCACAGCGCGACGACGAGCCGATCGAGCTCGCGCGCGAGCCCTCCTGGGGCCGGGTCGCCTACCGCACCGGCTCGAGCTGAGCGTCGCTCCCCGTGGCGAGGCGCCGCGACCGGCCTGGCGAGGCGTCGCGGCCAGCCTGGCAGGACGCCGCGACCGGCTCGGGCTAGTCCCCGCGGTGCGCGACGGCGGCGGCACGAGCGTCGGCGATCGCCTTCGCGCCGTCCTGGCCGACGAGCAGCTCCGCCCGCAGGGTGCCGCTGTGGATCAGGTCGAGCGGTGGCCCGGCGGCGCCGGCGAGCTCGGGGTCGAGCGCTATCACCGTCGTCTCACCGCCCAGCGGACGCGTGGCTGTCGCGAGAATCGTGAGCGAGCCTCCGTCGCGGAGGTTGCGCGCCGCGACCAGCACCCTGCGCGCGGCCTCCGGCGTCAGGCCGTCGAGCGTGTCGATCGCAACCAGCGCGTCGGCCCCGCGTGCCGCCGTGCGCTTGGCGATCTCGATCGCGTGTTCGACCGCCTGCGCCTGGGAATCGGGGGAGGCAGCGAAGCTGAGCCCCACCGCCGGCGCGATCGAGCCTTCGCTCCACTCCGCGATCTCCTCGGGGCGCACGCCCGCCAGCACGAGCGTGACCTCGAGGTCGTCGCGCCCCGCAAGCGCCGCCAGCACCCGGCGCAGCAGCTCGGTCTTGCCGGCACGAGCCGGTCCCGCGATGACCACGCGTGAGCCGCGACCGAACGGGGTCAGCCACTCGATCGCCTCGAGCGTGCGATCGCCCCCGTCGAGCGCCAGGCGCTCGCTGGGGTACGCGACGGGACGCTCGTCGTAGCGGGCCCCCTCTGAGACCTGATCGGCGGGAACCCCGTTGATCGCATCGATGCGCACCAGCGACGGATAGCGCTCGGAGCGTCGCGGCGTCCGCACGGGACCGCTGACGCGGTCGCCGGAGACGAGCTCGCAGCGGCGAACCTGGGCGGCCGAGATGTAGACGTCCGCGTCGGAGGCCTCCGGCGGCGCCACCCGCAGGAAGGCCGAGCCGTTGCCGAGCAGCTCCACGACGCCCTCGGCGACGCGGGCCCCCTCCTGCTCCTCGCCGGCGTCGCGCGCGGCGGAGCCCCGCCCACCGCGGTCCGGCGCGGTGCCGGAGTGCTCGCGGGAGCGGCGCGTGCGCACCGTCCGGCGCCGGCGCGTGCCGCGCCCGCCCGCGCTCTCCTCGCGCTCGGACTCCGAGGCTTCGTCGGAGTCACCGCGCGAGCCGCGCCCGCCCGCGCTCTCCTCGCCCTCCGACTCCGGGGCCTCGTCGGAGTCACCGTCGTGGTCGGAGGCGAGGACGGCCGTGGAGCCGCCGCCGCGCGCCGGATCGACGTCCGAGCCCCCGAGGATCGCGTCCACCAGCTCGGCCTTGCGCAGCCGCCGGTAGCCTTCGAGACCCAGCTGGTCTGCGATGGCGTGCAGATCGGCCAGCGGGCTGTCCTGGAGCTCTGAGCGTTCGAGTACGGCCATGCCTGCTTTTCTCCTTGGTCGAACCGCCAGGTATCAGACCGGCGGCTATGGATCGGCGGTTTTGTGATCGGATTCGACACCTGCGGACGGAGCCCCGGTGGGAAGCTTGGTTTGTCGGTTTGCGGCCGCGCCAGCTGGAGCCCGCCGCGCCCAGCGGCGACCGCATGATTTGCAGTTTGCAGCCTAGCGTTCGCTGCGGAGTTCCTCGGCGAGCTGCAGATCCCTGCCGCCATCCAGCTCCCCACGCAGGGCCATGCGTACCCGGATGAAGTCCGCCGCGGCGGCGACATCGTGGACGCGAAACACGTGCGCGCCATGGTCGAGCCCGTAGGCGAGCGCCGCCAGCGTGCCGGCGAGCCGTTCGCGCGGGCGGCGCCCGGTGAGCGCGCCGATGAAGTCCTTGCGCGAGATCGCCATGAGCAGCGGGCGGCCAAGCTCGTGCAGACGCTCGAGGCTCGCCAGCAGCGTGATCGTCTGGGCCGGCGTCTTGGCGAAGTCGGGCCCCGGGTCGAGCAGCAGCTGCTCGAAGCTCATCCCGGCCTGGAGCGAGAGCTCGATGCGGGCGCGCAGGAAGCCGAGCGTGTCGGCCACGACGTCGTCGTAGAGCTCGGGATCCTGCAGTCGCTGCTTGGGCTCGGCGCGTGTGTGCATGAGCACGAGCGCCGCCCCGCTGCGCGCGCAGATCTGCGCAAGCGCCGGATCGCGCAGACCCGAGACATCGTTGACGATGCTGGCCCCGGCCTCGAGCGCCGCCGTTGCGACCGCTGGCTTGTACGTGTCGATCGAGACCGTGGCGCCGAGCTCGTGCGCGATCGCGCGAACCAGCGGGATCGTGCGCTCGATCTCCTGGTCGGGCGAAACAGGCGCAAGCCCGGTGCGTGCGGACTCGCCGCCGACGTCGATGATGTCCGCGCCCGCGTCGATCAGCTCGGCAGCCAGGCGCACACGCTGATCGTGGCTCGTCGCGGAGCGGTGGTCGCTGAAGGAGTCCGGGGTGGCGTTGACGATGCCCATCAGCAACGGACGAGGGCCGAGCTCGAACGAACGGCGGCCCGCGCGCAGCACGAGCCCCGCGGCGCTCACGCGGCGGGCACCTCGCGCGCGTACGGCTGGAGCGCCTCGATCCCCTCGGCTTCGGCCTCGGCGA
Source organism: uncultured Solirubrobacterales bacterium (assembly GCA_963713895.1). Lineage (GTDB taxonomy): Bacteria > Actinomycetota > Thermoleophilia > Solirubrobacterales > Solirubrobacteraceae > Palsa-744. The sequence goes on from OY970210.1 coordinate 2,339,080, forward strand.
AGAAGCGCTCGGTCTCGGCGCGCGTGCGCTCGCTGTCCCATTGCAGCTCATGCGCGAGCACGTCTGCGACTCGCGCCACCCGCTGACGCTCGGCACGCAGCTGGCCGGCGGCGAGCAGCGCAAGCCGGGTACGGCGAAACAGGACGTCGCCGACGCTGCGTGCCTGCTCGCGCCGTGCGGCGAGCGCCACCTCCGCGAGGATGTCGGGATGGCCGGGGACGATCGCCTGGGTGAGCTCGGGGCGCTCGCGCGCGAGTGCCAGGACATCGTGAGCGGCGTGGCCGTAGCGGGCTGCGAGCGGACCATAGGACACGTCCGGCACGCCCGGCAGGCGCTCCAGCTCGTCGGCGTCGATGGCCTGTCCGAGCGGGATCTCCTGTGTTCGGCAGGGCGCGTCGCGCGCGTCGCGCTCCACCAGGCGATCGACCGTCTGCTTGGCCATGCGCCGCCAGGTGGTGAGCTTGCCGCCGGTGATCGTGAGCAGGCCCGAGTCGGCTTCGTACAGCTCGGCTCTGCGCGAGATGTCGGTCGAGCGCTTCGGGTCGCCGCTGGATATCAGCGGGCGCGCACCGGCGAAGGCCCCGGCCAGGTCGCCGGTACAGAGCGCGGTGCCGAAGAAGTCGTTCACGGCGCTGAGCAGGTAGTCAACGTCCTCGAGCGGCGCAGGCACGTGCTCGAGCGTGCCCTCGTAGTCGCGATCGGTCGTGCCGACCAGCGTGCGCCCGAGCCAGGGCAGCGCGAAGATCGTGCGACCGCCACCGGCGGGAACGATTGCGCCGGCCGTGAGCGGAAGGTCCGCGCGGTCGAGCACGAGGTGCGTGCCGCGGCTCGGCCGGATATGCGGCAGCGGCGCTCGCCGCGCGCCGTCGGCGTCAGCGTGATTGGGCGCGTCGGTCTGGAGCGAGCCCGCGGCGGCCCGTTGCGCGGTCAGTTGCTCAGCCCAGACGCCGGTGGCGTTGACGACGTTGGCTGCGCGAATCTCGAGCAGCTCGCCGCTCTCGCGATCGCGCGCGCGCACGCCGGCGGCGCGTCCTTCGCGCTCGATCAGCTCGCACGCGCCGAGGCGGTTGGCGCAGACCGTGCCGAAACGCTCGGCCTCGCCCAGGACGGTGAGCACCAGACGGACGTCGTCGGTCTGGCAGTCGTAGAACAGGTAGCCGCTGGTCGGCTCGCGCGCGGCGAGCGCGGGCAGCAACTCGCAGACGTCCTCGCCCGAGATCACGCGGTGGCGCTCTGGGCTCCACGACTCGCCCTCGGCGAGACGCGCGCGCATGTCCTCCTCGCCGCGCTCCTCGGCCTCGCGTGCACGGCGCCCGCGGCGCGGTCGCAGGCGCTCGCGGTCGACCGACATGACGTCGTACAGGTTCAGCCCCACGCCGACCAGGCGATCCGGGCGGGCACCGTCGAAGGCTGCCACCACCAGCGGCAAGGGACGCACCAGGTGCGGCGCGAGCGCGACCATCAGCTGGCGCTCGAGCAGCGCCTCGCGGACCAGCACGAGGTCGAGCTTCTGCAGGTAGCGGAGCCCGCCGTGCACCAGCTTGCTCGAGCGGCTCGACGTGCCCGCCGCGAAATCCGAGCGCTCGAGCAGCGCGACGCTGAACCCGCGCGTGGCGGCATCGAGCGCGACGCCCGCGCCGGTGATGCCGCCCCCGATCACGGCCAGATCGAATTCGTTGGCCGACATCGCCGCGAGAGCCTGAGCTCGGTCGATCACGCTCCGCAGTCTCGCAGAGGCACGCACGGGCTCGGGCGACCCGCAGAACATGCTCCGGCGATGCGCGCACGTGACTACCCGCGGTGGGCGTGTCGGCGCGCGCGCCGGCGCCGGCTCGGCCGCTTGCGCCTGCGGCCCGGTGGCGCCGTCGCGCCGCGTGTGGCAGCGCCGATCCCCGAGCTCAGATAGGCCGCGATCGCCGGAGCGGAGATCCGCGTGTATACCCCTGCGAAGCCCGGCTGTGCGCAGCCCGCACCAAAGTCCACGAGGCCCACCAGCACATAGTCTTCGGGCGGGCGGGCCGGGGTGTCGCGATCGACCACGAGCGGGCCGCCGCTGTCTCCGTAGCAGGAGTCCGCGGGCGGCTGCGAGCTGCCCGCGCAGATCATGCCGGGGGTGATCCGCTGTTCGATCGAGGCGTACTCTTCCGCGCACAGGCGTTCGGGAACGAGCGGCACGCGCACCGATTGCAGGGTGCTGGGGTAGCGCGGGGCGCCCGACGGGGCGGCGCTCATATCACCCCAGCCGCTGACGGTCGCGAGCGTGGCTCCTGTCGTGTCCGACGCGCCGAAGGCGGCGGCAGTAGCCGGTTCGAGCGGCAGCGGCGCGATCGTGTCCACGCCGTTCGCCAGGGGCGCAAGCCCGCCCTGCCACAGGGGCCGTGCCAGCGTGATCACGCCGACGTCGTCAACGTCCCTCAGCGGGTCATAGCCGGGGTCGATCGAGACCGCCGCGGCCGGATCCTGCACGCTGCCGGCGCCTGGAAACGCGAGGCTGCTCGCGCCGGCGAGCACCTCGATTTCCTGGCCCACCCCACCGCCGCCGCGACCGGCACCGGCCAGGCAGTGAGCGGCCGTGAGCACGTGCGTCGCGTCGACGATCACTCCGCCGCAGAAGAGCCCGGCGAGCGGCCCGGCGGCCGGTTCGAACAGGGCGACCTGAAAGGGAAAGCTCGCAATCGAGGCTTCCGTGCCGCCGACGATGCTTGCCCGCGCGCGGGGCGCGCCGCGGGCGCGGGCCGAGGCCCCGGCGAGCGGCGGCAGAGCGGCCGGCGACCCCGCGATGCCGATCGCCGCTCCCCCAACGAGCGCCACACAGGCAAAGCGAAGTCGCCGCCAACGGCTGGCCGCTGACACCGCCGATCCCCTCCCCAAGCTGCAGTCGAAGCCGTCCCTCTCCGGCCCGCTTGACTATAAGGTCCTGGGCGTGTTGACGCAAGGTCAAATGCTGGGGTTGATAGAAGCGGGTGCGGCGCCTCCCTGATCGGGTCTTTCTAAAGCTGTGCCAGCTCCGCCGTGATTTCGGCGACGGCGGTCTTGGCGTCGCCGAACAGCATCGAGGTCTTCGGGTCGAAGTAGAGCTCGTTCTCGATCCCCGCGAAGCCGGGATTCATCGAGCGCTTGATGACGATTATCGAGCGGCTGTCCTCGACCTCGAGGATCGGCATGCCGTAGATCGGCGAGCTGGGCGTGTTGTTGGCGGCGGGGTTGGTGACGTCGTTGGCCCCGATCACGAGCGACACGTCGGTGCGCTGGAACTCGGGGTTGGCCTCGTCCATCTCCTCGAGCTGGTCGTAGGGCACGTCGGCCTCGGCGAGCAGCACGTTCATGTGTCCGGGCATGCGCCCGGCGACGGGATGGATCGCGTAGCTGACTTCGACCCCGCGGGCTTCGAGCTCTTTGGTGAGCTCGCGGACGGCGTGCTGGGCCTGCGCCACGGCCATGCCGTAGCCAGGGACGATCATCACGCGGCTCGCATAGGCCAGCTGGATCGCGGCGTCGGCGGCGGTCGTCGATTTGACGGTGCCGGCATGTCCGCCCGCGCCCTGTGCGCCGGCGATCGCCCCGCCCCCGCCGAACCCGCCGGCGACGATCGCGGGAATCGAGCGGTTCATCGCGACGGCCATCAGGTTCGTCAGGATCGAGCCCGACGCGCCGACGATCATGCCGGCGACGATCAGCGCCGGATTGTTCAGCGCCATTCCGGTCGCGGCCGCCGACAGCCCCGTGCAGGCGTTGAGCATCGAGATCACGACGGGCATGTCGGCGCCGCCGATCGGCAGCACCACCGCGTTTCCGAGCAGGGCCGCGACCACGAGCATGGCGATGAACAGCAGTTCGGAGTGGGCGCCGGCGACGAGATACACGCCGGCCGCGAGCGCCAGCACGAGCAGCACGAGATTGACCGCCTGCTGCGCGGCCCCCAGCGAGATCGGGCGTCCGGGGATGATTTCCTGGAGCTTGCCGAAGGCGATGTTCGAGCCCCAGAACGAGATCGAGCCGACGATCGCCGCGAACACCGAGAAGATCGCGACATACGTCGGCACGCCCGGCGTGTGGATGATGATTCCGCTCTGGAACACACCGCCAGGCAGTTCAGCGGAAGTGCCGATGTGGAGCGTGTGCGAGCCGTAGCTCGAGCCGTGGTGGCGAAACTCGACCCAGGAGATCAGCGCCACGGCGCCGCCGCCGACGCCGTTGAACAGCGCGACCATCTGCGGCATCGCCGTCATCTTCACCTGGCGCGCCGCGGGCACTCCGACGGCGACGCCCAGCGCGATCCCGAGCGCGATCAGACCCCAGTTGCCCTCGCTGGGATAGAGCAGCGTCGCCACCACGGCGATCGCCATCCCGACGGCGGCGGTGCGGTTGCCCCGCACAGCGGTGGTTGGTCCGGCGAGCCCGCGCAGTCCCTGGATGAACAGCGCGAACGCGATGATGTACAGGACATAGATGAAGCTCTCGCTCTGCAGCACGCTCGTGGCGAGCACGGGCGCGGCGAAGAAGCCCGCGACAGAGCTCACGCGTCCTCCCCGTCCTTGGGCGGCGCGTCTGCGCCGGCGCCTGCGGACCCTGCGTCCGAGCCATGCGAGCCGGATTTACTCGTGTCCGCCGGTTTGGGCTTTGACTTGAACATCTCGAGCATCCGGTCCGTGACCAGGAAGCCGCCGACGATGTTGATCGTGCCGAACGCGACCGCGATCACCAGCAGGGCCTTGCTGAGTGAGTCCAGGCCGGCGAGACCGAGCAGCAGCAGCCCGCCGAGCAGCACGATCCCGTGGATCGCGTTCGTGCCGGACATCAGCGGCGTGTGCAGCGTGTTCGGCACCCTCGAGATCACGACGAAGCCGACGAACCCGGCGAGCACGAGGATCGCGAGGTTGGTCGTGAGCGTGCTGGCGAAGATCATCGGCTGCCTCCGGTGTTCGAGCTCAACGGGCGTCCAGTGTCCAAGCTCAATGGGCGTCCAGTGTCCAAGCTCAATGGGCGTCCAGTGTCCAAGCTCAACGGGCGTCCAGTGTCCAAGCTCATTGGCTGCCCCCTGTGTCGGCTTCGACCGCTGCCTTGGCCCCGGCGTTGACGATCTCGCCATCGCGCACGATGCAGGCGCCGGCGACGATCTCGTCGTCGAAGTCCAGGTGCAGGGCACCGTCCTCCCCGACGAACAGCTCGAGCAGCGCCAGCACGTTGCGCGCGAACAGCTGCGAGGCGTGCTCGGGCATCTGCGCGGGCAGGTTCAGCGGCGCGAGGATGCGGACGTCGTGTCTGACGACGGTTTCGCCCGGCTCGCTGCACTCGCAGTTGCCGCCGGACTCGCCCGCCAGGTTGACGATCACCGAGCCGGGCTTCATCCCGCGGACGGCCTCCTCGGTGACGAGCTTGGGCGCGGGCCGGCCCGGGACGAGCGCCGTCGTGATGACGACGTCGAAGCCCTTGATCGCGTCGGTCAGCGCCTGCTGCTGACCGGCGCGCTCCTCGGCGGTCAGCTCACGCGCGTACCCGCCCTCGCCGCTGGCCTGCAGGCCCAGGTCGAGCCACTGCGCTCCGAGCGACTGCACCTGCTCGGCAACCTCGGGGCGGACGTCGTAGCCGGTCGTGCGCGCGCCCAGGCGTTTGGCTGTCGCGAGTGCCTGCAGGCCGGCGACGCCGGCTCCCAGTACGAGCACCTTCGCGGGCGGGATCGTGCCCGCCGCGGTCATCAGCATCGGGTAGAAGCGGCCCATGCTGACGGCGCCGAGCAGCGCCGCCTCGTAGCCGGCGACGTTGCTCTGCGAGGAGAGCGCGTCCATCGCCTGAGCGCGCGAGATCCTCGGGATCGCCTCCATCGCGAACGCGGTCGCGCCCGCGTCGGCGAGAGCGCGCGTGGTCTGCGGGCTGGTGAGCGGCGCCAGGAACCCGACCAGGATCGAGCCCGAGGCCAGCGCGCGCACTTCCTCGGGGTCCGGCGGCGCGATCTTGACGACGACATCGCAGGCCCAGACCGCGTCCGTGTCGTCGCTCAGCTGGGCGCCCGCGTCGGCGAATGCGTCGTCCGGCAGCAGCGCCCCGGCGCCCGCTCCGCGCTGCACGACGGCGTCCAGTCCTTTGGCCTTGAGCTTGCTGACGACCTCGGGCACGAGCGCCACACGATGCTCCCCGGCCGCGGTCTCCTTCGGGACTCCGATCCGCATCTGAGGTGCGAGAACGTACCGGATCGGTGCGATGCCCGGAGCCCCGGGCGGCGGGCGAGCCGCTGAGCGCGGCGCGATGCCCGGTGCCACGGGCGATGGGCGAGCCGCCGACGGCGCTGGCGCGGCCAGGAAACATCGGACCCACAGCGTCGGCCGGGCCGCCGTCCGCACCCGCCCGACGGGCCTATCATCAGGGATCGATCGGCTGTCTCACGCGAATATCGCGATGACTGTGAACCTCACCCGCATCTACACGAAGCTCGGCGACGGAGGCGAGACCCATCTGGGCGACATGAGTCGGGTTTCCAAGCTCCATCCCCGGGTGGAGGCGTATGGGACGGTCGATGAGCTGAACGCCGCGATCGGCGTCGCTCTGCTTCAGCCCGGCCTGCCAGACGCATTCGCGGCCTGGCTGGGCCGCGTGCAGAACGATCTGCTCGACGTGGGCGCCGATCTGTCTGTGCCCGGGACCCCGGCGGACGGCGCCGGCGATCAGCCTGCGCGCGCGCGGCTGCGGGTGGGCCCGGAGTACACGGCGTGGCTCGAGCGTGCGTGCGATGAGGTCAACGCCACGCTCGAGCCGCTGCGCTCGTTCGTGATCCCGGGCGGGACGCCGGCGGCGGCGCACCTGCACGTGTGCCGCACGGTCTGCCGCCGCGCAGAGCGGCGCGCGCTCGCCGTCGAAGACGCCAGCAACCCCGAGGTCGTGCGCTATCTGAACCGGCTGTCGGACCTGCTGTTCATCCTCAGTCGCGCGGCTAACCAGCCGGCAGGCGCAGGCACCTTCGCGGAGTCATTGTGGGACCCGGGCGAGCACCGTCCCGGGGCCGGCGCACCGGAGCCCTGATCAGGTCGCTGAACGCGCGACGGGCCAGCGCCGCTCGGCGGCTCGCAGGGCCACGAGCGCCAGCGCGGACCACAGCACCGCGACCAGATAGCCGCCGAACACGTCGCTCGGCATGTGCCACGCCAGGATCAGCAGGGAGCAGCCCACGATCACCGCAAAGGCCGCGCCGGCGGCCGCGACCAGCGGGCGCCAGCGGCCAGGCACGACGAGCACGGCGCACAGGGCAAGCGCGAGCGCCGCACTGGCGTGGCCGCTCGGCCATGACGCCGGACCGACGCTGACGGCGCCGATGCTTACGTGGGGATGGGCCAGCAGCGGCTTGAGCAGTTCAGCGCTCAGCGGCGTGAGCGCCAGCACGAGCGCCACCGCCACGGCGACGCGGGGACGCCGGCGCGCGACCGCCACCGCGATCACCGCCAATGCCCACACAATGAACAGCCGCGGTTTGAGCAACGCCAGGACCGTGCTGGCGAGCGCATGCGCGCGGGTTTGATCGAGCAGCGTGAAGTCGTGCAGCGCTACTGCGTCTTTGAACTGGCCGGCCGGCACGAGTGCCGCAACGACCCACGTCAGCGCCAGCGCGATCAGGCTCAGGCCGACCACCAACAGTGGCGTCCTGACGCTCGCGCGGTTCGGCGCCGGACCGTCGCCGCTCGAAGCGTGGCGCGCGCGCGGCGGTCCGCTCGCGACAGCTGTGAGCGTCGCGCCGCTCGCCCCGGACATCGTGGCGCTATTGACCCCCGACGCCATCGTCAGGCGCGCGATCATCACGCGGTTCACGCTGGACATGCCCTGCACGTTAGCGGGGCCCGTTAAGGCGAGCTCAAGCGTCCGCGCGCTGGCGCAGCTTCGCCAGCGCTGGCGGCGGCGCCTGCTCCCAGCGCACGGTCATGCGGGCGCGCGTGCGTGCCAGCAGACGGGCGAGCTCGGGGCCGAAGGCGAGCGCGAACAGGAGCGTCGAGACGGTGTCGGTCAGGTCGAACGGCAGCGCCGTGCCGGCGATCACCAGGAACGCGGCCGGCGTGTGGCTGGCGCCGATCGTCCAGGTGTAGAGGTTCATGATCTCCTTGGCGGCCAGCGCCGCGCCTGCGCTCGCGCAGGCGAGCGGAACGCGACCGAGGCGCCGCCCGCTCACTGCCCCCAGGCCCGCGCCGGCGAGGCCGACGAGTCCCCAGGCGACCATCTGCCAGGGCGTATACGGGCCCTGGCCGAGCACCACGTTGGAGGCGAGCATGCCGATCGCGCCGACCGTGAAGCCGGGCAACGGGCCGAGCGCGTAGCCGACGATGAAGGTGATCGCCGTGATCGGCTTTACGTCGGGAAGCGCCACGAACATGTCGCGGCCGAGCGCCGCGACGGCGGCGAGCGTTGCAACGACGGCGACCATCCGCGCCGAGGGCCGCCTGCGCTCGTACGCGATCCAACCGATCGCCAGCACGAGCGCGATCAGCGTGAACGAGGCCGCGGGCCAGCTCACAGCGCCGCCTCGCGCGCGAGGGCCGGCGCGTCGGGGGCGGCGGCCCGCAGCAGTGCCGCTCCCTGCTCGGGCAGCAGCGCTCCGCCGGCGCCGCCCAGCACGCGCGCGGTCTCGGTGGCGAAATACCAGCCACCCGCAAGCAGCTCGACCGCCGAACCGTCCGCGATCACCCGCCCGTCGGCCAGCAGGACCGCACGCTGCGCGCATGCGGCCGCGAACTCGGGGTCGTGCGTGGCCACGATCACCGCCTGCCCGCGGCGGCAACGACGCGCGAGCTCGCGCGCGAGCTCGGCCTTGGCGGCACGGTCCATGCCGCGTGTGGGCTCGTCGAGCGCTAGCACCGCCGCGGGCTCCTGGCCGCCGGCGACGATCGCGAGCGCCAGCCGCTGGCGCTCGCCGCCGGAGAGGTCACGCGGGTTGCGCTCGCTGAGGTGCTCCAGTCCCGCGGCGCGCAGCGCCTCTGCCGAGAGCTCATCGCCGGCGCGCTCGTGTAGGAAGTAGTCGCCCGGATTCTGCAGCAGCAGCGCCACTCGTCCAGCACGCTCGACCTTGCCGCGCGTCGGCGCCAGCAGGCCGGCGGCGTGGCGCAGCAGCGTCGACTTGCCCGCCCCGTTGCGACCCATCAGCGCGACGCTCTCGCCCGGCTCGAGCGCGAGATCCAGACCGCGCAGGATCGCCGGACCGTCGCGCAGCTCGTGCCAGACGCCGCGCATGCGCAGCGCGAAGGCGGAGCTCCGCGACCGTCGCCTAAAGCTGCGCGAGCCGCCGCCGCGGACGGCCGGCGAGCGCCGAGCGTCAGGGATCTCATCGACGCCGCTCGCGCCGGCGCGCTCTACGCGCGCGGACGTGAAGGCAAGCTCCAGCGCAGGTGGAGGGATCTGTGCGGAGGCGCTGGCCTCGTCGGGGAGCAGGCCGCGCGCACGCAGCGCGGCGCGCGCCTGGCGTACGCCGGTCGGCAGCGGGCGCAGGCCGGCGAGCGCGAACAGCTGCGCGGCCGGGGTGCGCAAGGCCGGCTGGCCGCGCTCGGCCCAGGCTTGAAACGAGCTCGGGTCGCCGTCGTGGACGATGCGCCCGGCGTGCATCGCGATCACGCGGTCGGCCACCGACAGGCAGCGCTCGAGGCGGTGCTCGGCCAGCAGGATCGTCGTCTCCCACTCCTGGTTGAGCCGCCGCAGCAGCCCGATCAGCTCATCGCCGGCAACGGGGTCGAGCTGCGAGGTGGGCTCGTCGAGCAGAACCACGGCCGGACGGCCCGCAAGCGCGGCGCCGAGCGCGACGCGCTGCTGCTCGCCTCCGGAGAGCTCGTGCACGGAGCGGTCGAGCAGCGCATCGATCCCGAGCGCCAGCGCCACCTCCTCCACGCCCCGCGCGGTCGCGGCCGGCGGCTGTCCGCGGCTCTCGAGCGAGAGCGTGAGCTCGGCCCGCACGGAGCTCGTGACGAGCTGCGTCTCGGGGTCCTGAAACAGCGCGCCGACCACTGCGCCGAGGCGCGCCGGCGGATGCGTGCGCGTGTCGAGGCCTGCGATCCTGACGGTGCCGGCGAAGCTTCCGCCGTGAAAGTGCGGAACCAGGCCGCAGGCGGCGCGCATGAGCGTCGACTTGCCCTGACCGGAGAGCCCCGCCAGCAGGCACAGCTCGCCCGGCTCGAGCTCGAGGCTGACATCGGCGAGCGCCGGCTCAGACGAGCCGGGGTAGCTGTACGTCACGCGCTCGAGGGCGAGGATCGGACTCACGGCTCGATCCCCCGGCGATCGGCGAACGGCAGCAGGACCGCGACGAGCAGAGCAACACACAGCGCGGGCGTGCCCGCTGTGATCGGGGCGTGGACGCGCGGGTACGCCTGAAAGGGCGCGAGCTGACCGAGGCGAGCGAGCACGGTGAGACCGGCGACCGCGACGGCCGAGCATGCGAAGGCGAGGTCGTGGCGCGAGCATGCGCGCGCTCTTTGCGCGAGGGCGCGCAGGCCGGCCGGAACAGACGGGCCCCGGCGCCCGGCGCCGGCGTTGGCGGCGAAGCCGCGCAGCTCGAGCGTGGCCGCGACGTCCATCGCCCTGTCGAGCGAGCCGCCCACGACGGCTCCGACCAGCGCGACCCTCGCTCTGGCGCCGCCTGCACCGTCCCCGGGTCGCGTGCGCTGCGCCTCCGCGAGGCGCCCGGCGTCGGCGGCGAGCAACGGGATCATGCGCGTCGACACCGACGCTGTCAGCGCGGCGCGAAACGACAGCCGTCTGAATGCACGCAGCAGCTCGTCGGGATCGATCGCGAGGCTCGCGAGCGTGCTCACGAGCATCAGCAGCGTGACCTTCAGCGCGATCACCGCGCCGTAGAGGAGCGCCTCGACCGTGAGGTCGCCCTGGCCGAAGGGCCCGAGGTCGCCCAGGCGCGCAAACACGGTCAGGCCTTCACGTGAGACGAGCACGTTGATGGCGACGATCGGCACCGCGACGATCACCGCGGCGCGCAGCGTGCGCGCGAGCGCGGGGCCGACGCCGGCGGCGACGCCTGCCGCGAGCATGGCGAACGTCAATGTGAGCAGGACCAGCGGCTGGAAGAGCGCGAGCGCGGCGGCGGTCAGCACGAGTGCCCACGCGGCGCCGACGCCGGCGCGGGCCGCGTGCAGCGGACTGGCGAGCCGGCGGTAGTGGAAGGGCTGCGGGCGCACGCGCACGGCCTCAGCCTCGAGCCGGGGCCGGGGCCGGCAGCGTCGCGCCGCCGGGCGCGATTACCACCGCAAAGCGGTGTTCGAGCGTGGCCTGGTCGAACGCGCGCACGGCTGCTTCCACGCCCGCCGTGTCCGTGCCTGTGACCACCCACTGCGGCGCTTCTTCGCCGAAGCTGGTCGCGGCGATCAGCCCGGCCCCGGCACCGAGCACGCGCGCCGGCTGGCCCTGTTCGTCGAGCAGGGTGAGCGTTGCGCCGGTCGCGGAGAAGCGCGCGTAAATGCCGCTCGCGCGCGGACCCTGCTCGATCGCCGCGGTGCCCGGCCCGCTCCTGACCTGCTTCCAGGGACCCACGAGCACGCGCAGCGTTTCCGGCTCGCCGGCGGGTCCGATCGCGGCGATCGCCGCGAGCACGCCGAGCTTCTGGAGGCGCGCGGCGACCTCGTGGCAGGGCCCGCTCGACGCGGCGCCGCATTCGACGCGCACGGGCAGGCGCTTGCCTTCGATCCCGTTCACGAACGGCTCGGGAAACGATCCGACCACGGCCGGGACGTTGTCGGTCTGGCTCCAGTCGTGCTGGTCCCACCAGATGCGATCGCCCGGGCGCACGTTCGTCTCGGCGGCGCCCTTGGGGGCGGAGACACCGTTGACGTAGTAGAACCACGCGACGGGCGCGCCACCCGAGCCGGTGCTCGCGGAGAACCCGTCGATGCCCTGGACGAAGCGCCCCCCAAAGCGGGCGTTGACGTCGGCGTTGCGCATCAACAGGCTCATGACCGTTTCCTGCCCGGCGACGCTGGGCGCGCTCCAGCTGTGCACAACCTGGGCGCCGAAGTTGCGCGTGACGGTGAGCGTGACGGACTTCGGCACGGGGCCCGCGCCGAGGCCGCAGCCCGTCAGCGCCAGGACGCACAGCATGACAGCCGCACCCGCCATGGAGGCGGCCGCCGATCTGGACCGCCCGCCCGTGTGGTTACTCACGACACCGGTGTCGTCAGTCACGACACCGGGCCGCGGGATCAGCTGGCCACCTCCTCGAGGTCCGTATCGAGACTCCCGAGCGCGGCCTGCTGGCGTGCATCGAGGATCGGTTTCGCCACGAGCAGCCGCCGCGCCGTGTCGAGGTCGTCGGGTCGGCCGAAGGCGAGCGCCGCCACGAGCCGCTCGTCCTGCAGGTACCAGTTGGTGAAGCTGCCCTGATCGAAGGAGCCACGCAGGATCTCCTCATCCCACCGCAGGGCGGGGCCGACGTATTCGAGCTCGCCGAGTCCGGCGAGCACCGAGTAGAAGTACGGAACCGTCTCGTGTGCGATGTCATGACCGAGCATGTTGAGCGCGGCGGTCTTGCCCTGGTTGAAGGCGACGTCCCAGTGCTCGATCCGCATCGGACGCCCGTGGAGTGGTGAGTCGTACTCGCATATGTCGCCGGCGGCGTAGATGCCGGGCGTGAGCGTCTCGAGCCGGTCCGAGCAGGCGACGCCGCCACGCTCCCCGGTCGCCAGGCCGGCGTTCTTGGCGAGCTGAACCTCGGGAGTGACGCCGGCGCCGATCACGACCGCGTCGGCCGCCAGCTCGAGCCCGCTGCCGGTCACGACCGTGCGGACCCGCCCGTCGGCTCCCTCGAGGCGCTCGAGCTCGTCCTGCCCGTGCACCGCGATGCCGGCGCCCTCGAGCAGGCTCTGGATATAGCGTCCGACGCGCGCCCCGAAGCCGCGCTCCAGGGTGGCGCTCTCCTGCATCACGATCGTGCAGCGCTTGCCGATCGCGGTCAGCGACGCTGCCACCTCGCAGCCGATGTAGGAGCCGCCGATGATCACCACCTCGTGCGCGTCGGCCACGCCGGCGCGGATCGAGTCGGCGTTGCCGAGCGTGCGCAGGTAGTAGACGTGCTCTAGCTCGCAGCCGGGAACGTCGAGCCGCCTGACGTTGGCGCCCGTCGCAAGCAGCGCCTTGCCGAACTGGATCTGCTGCTTGTCCGAGAGCTTGGCGGTGCGCGCGGCGAGCTCGAGCGCCGTGACGCTCGTGCGCTTCAGCAGCTCGATGTCCTGCTCGTTCCACCACGGATCCGGGCGAAAGAACGCGTCGGAGCGCTGCTCCTCGCCACGCAGGTAGCCCTTCGAGCAGTCCGGGCGGTTGTAGGGCGGGTCGGGCTCGCGACCCACCACCAGCACGCTGCCCTCAGCGCCTGACTCGCGCAGCCAGCGCGCACAGTTCGCGCTCGCCAGCCCCCCGCCGATCAGCAGGTAGTCAACTTTGCGAGGCGCCATGCCTGCAATCTACGCGAACGCCGGCACTCGTCGCAGGGTTAGCGACGACGCCCCGCCCGCACCCGTCGACGGGCCGCGGTTGTCGCTGTCACGCGGGCGATCTCCAGTGTGGTAGAGCGCCCACGCCTCGCGCAGCGCCTCCACCAGTTCGTCGAGCGTGTCGCCCGAAGCGAACAGACCGCCGCTCATCATGACGCCCTCACAGGCCCGGGGGATGGCGGACCGACCAGTGCGCCCAGGTCGGGATGTAACTCAGGACCCTCCAGCGCGGCCCGTTTTCGGCGCGGTTGGGACCGACGTCGGTGCCGTCGTGGCTGGTGTCCAGGCGCAGGCCCGCGATCACGATGAACACGTGCGGCGTCGGGACGTCCGTCGCGTAGATCGTGACCCAGCGCCCGGGGCCGGGCGCGCCCCAGCCGACGTAGTTCTGGGCGAGCGGATTGTCTTTGATGATTTCCGCAAGCGGTCGCACGCCTGAGCGGTAGAGCACGTAGTTGACGGTGCTCGAGCAGTCCTCTTCGGATGCGCCCGCGGGATCGGGGTGCCCGCCCGGGCCGTAGGGAAGGTCCTGCAGCTCGTTGCCGGCCACGACCATCGCCTGCACGGTCGCCGGGACGCCCGCGGGGATCAGTGCGACGTGACCATCGCCTGGCTCGAGCAGCGCGCGTTCGCCGGCGACGAACCGCACCGGCGTCGGGGTCTCGCCGATCAGCCACGTGTCGGCGCCCGCCAGTCGCTCGCTGCCGATGCCGGCTCCCACGCGTCCCCCTGCTCCCAGCGTGCCTCCACCGGATCGGCCTTCCGCTCCCACCCGCCCCCGGCCCAGCGGTCTTGGCGGAACCGGGTGCGAGGAGCCAGAGCTGCGGCGGTAGCGCGCGGCCCAGGACTCCACCTCGGCCACGTACCAGCTCGCGTGGTTGTAGGCGTAGATGGCGGCTTCGTAGCTCTGCGGAGCGCCCGCCGCGCGCAGGTAGTTGGCGGCGGCGTAGATCGCGTCCGCCGGGTTCCAGCGATCGGGGACACCACCGTCGCCTTCGGCGTCAACGCCATACTCCGCCCAGGTCGAGGCGAGGAACTGCATCGGCCCGCCTGCGCCGGCCGAGTTGACGGCGCCTTCGTGCGTGCACGACGGTTCAGGGTCGCGCCCGTGGTCGCACTCGACCTTGCCGATGCCCGCGAGGATCGCCCAGTCCAGCCCATATCGGCGAGCGGCGGCCTCATACAGGCGCAGGTACGGCGATGGGATTTCCGCCAGCGCCAGCGCCGACGGGGGGTCCGCCGGGCCACCGGCCGCCGCCGGCGCGCCGGCGTACAGCGCGAGCCCGCCCGCGCCGGCCAGCACGACGACGAACATCAGCGCGATCGTCAGGCCCGCGGCGGCGGCCGCGGCGAGCACCACAGCGCCGCCGGGCAGCAGGCCCGAGCGCGCGAGCATACGCCCACGCGCCGCAATGCGCCCTCCCGCCGCGATGCGCTGTCCCGCCGTCACGGCCGGTCCCGGCCGAGCTGGCGTTTGCGCCGCGCCGCAACCTCGCGGGCGTCGTCGAGCACGGGGGAGCCGCTCACGCCAGGCCGCGCGCGCGCGGCCGTCGCGGCTCCTGCTTGTTTCCAGGCGTCCAGCTCGGCCAGGCCCGCGGGCACCTCGCGCCGGTCGCGTGGGCCCCGGTGACCGCTGGCGCGCAGGCGCTCACCGAGCGCGCCGTCGAACTGCTTATCCAGACGATGGCGCTCGCGCCGTCCCAGCGAGCCTCTCGCGGTTGCGCTCTCGAGATCTCCCGCCGCGCCGGTCAGCTCCCTGCGCAGCGCCAGCTCGCGGTCGATCTCCAGGCGCGCGGCGCGTTTGCCGCGTGCATCGAGCTGCTCGTAGCGCGCTCGCGAGTGTCCCGCAAGCGCCGCGAGCGCGGCGTAGTCGCGGCGCTCGGGGCTCTTGCCCTGCGGCGAGCGGCCGGCTCGCCCGCCCGCGGGCAGCGCCGCCTGGGCGTCGAGGAAGCGCGCGTGCTGCTCGCGCTGCTCGCGCGCGTGCGGCTCGCCGGTCGTGCGCTGCGCGCGCTCGCTGTCGGCGAGCGTGCGCAGCGCCTGCGTGAGCGCGGTGTCCTCGCGCGCTATTTCGCCCTCGATCCGCGCCGCCCGCGTGTCGAGGCCGGCTCTTCGGCGCCCGTCGCCCGCCGCTGCCGCATGCTGGCGCGCGCCCTGCACGCGCGCCAGCTGGGCGCGCATCCGCGCCAGCCGGGCCTGCGCGTGCCCGCCCTGCGCGAGTTGCGCGCGCGCGGCCCCGAGCTCGTGGTCGAGGCTGCGCCCGACCTGCTGGTCGGCTCTGGTTCGCGCCCGCTCGCGTCCTGCCAGGGCGAGCCTGCGGCGCTGCTCGGCGTCGGGTGCCGGAGTGGCGAGCCTGCGCCTGACCCAGCCGGCTCGCTCCCACGCCGCGCGCGGGGTCTCGAGCGCGTGACCCACCCGCCGCGCGAGCGAAGGACGCTGCCCGCCGCGCGGACCGTGCACGAGATTCAGCGCCTGGTGGCGTTGGCAAAAGGCGCCCCACCACAGGACAGAGATCAGCAGCCACTGCGTCCACCATCCGAGCCGTATGCTCAGCAGCACCCGCTCGACCACGAGCAGGGCGCCAAGCAGGAACGAGAAGATCAGCTTGGACGTGACGGCCCCCAGCAGTCGCAGCGCCCACTTCTGGAAGACCGCGCGGCCGCCTTCGCCCAGCGCCGGCGCGAGCACCGCCGCCGGGGTCAGCAGCAGGTAGATCAGGCTCATCAACGCCGCCCCGAGCAGGCGCACGGCCAGGAACCCGAGCGCCAGCAGCATCCCCAGCGCGCCGGCCCAGACCAGAAACAGCCCGACCAGCCGGGGCACGGTGCCGCGCTGCGTGCGGAACTCCGCCTGTCCGGCGGTGGGCCCTTGGCACGGTTCTTCTTCGCCGCCACACAGGACGTTGAGCAGCGACCCTTCGGTCCTGATCGAGTTGCGCGCGATCTGGTTGGCGGGCAGCGCCAGGAACAGCTGTCCATTCGTACGAGCCGCGCGCAGCAGCGCGGCGCTCGAGCCCGGTGCGTCGGTTCCTTCGGCTGCGATCTTCAGCGCGGCCGCCCGCAGTCGCGGGTCCAGGCGCGCGGGGTCGGCGCACCAGCTGACGTCGCCGAACTCCATGTAGCACCAGGGTCCGTTCACCGCCGTGGCGAACAGGCTCTGAGTGCTTTCGGCGAGCGTCCGGGAGGGATGGTCGGGCGTGCCCGTCGCGACCGCAGCGAGCGTGCCGAGGCTGGCGTCGTTGGCCCACTCGCCGAGTGCTCCCACCGTGCCGGTGGGATCCATGATCACCCACAGGCCGCCCGCCATCATCGCGAGCATCAGCAGCGCCTCGCCGAGCGTCTCCGCGACGCGGCGGCGCACGAGCCCGTTGTATGTCGCGAGCACCGACGCCAGCGCGAGCACGAGCACCAGCCATGGCTGCGTGAACGTCGCCTGGGTCGCGCGCAGGCCCCGCCCGACGCCGCTCATCGCCGAGCTGTTGAGCAGGTCCAAGGTGAAGCACCAGTCGAGCATCACGATCAGCCCGTGCACCGCCGCGACCAGCGCCGTCCAGGCGAGCTGCGCGAGGTCCTGAAGGAAGACCGCGGCGTCGTTGATCGGGTCGGTCAGGCCGGTGTTGATGTGGACATCGAACGCGTAGTCGCCCGTTGGGACCCCTGCCGCCTCGAGACCCGAGACGCTGCAATTGCGTATGGCGCTCGCGGGAAGTTCCGCGCTCGCGCCGTCGCGGCAGAGCGGGCTGTTCAGCCCGTTGCTGGAGAGCGGGTCGCCCCCGCTCGCGGTCGCGGCTGACGAGGCTTCTTCTTCGGCGCTTTCGCCGACCCCGCCGGTCTCGAGCGGCGGCCCGCTCGGGGCGGTCGTCGGGCTTGAGTGGACGCTGGTCTGCTGGCGCGCTCCGCGTGTCCCCCTCGCAAGCGCCGTGGCGGGCAGAGCCCAGCCGGTAGCCGCGCCCGCGGCGAGCAGCAGAAGCGCGACTCGCCTCGCCCGCGAGCGCCGCCGGGACGCCTGCGTCACGCCCGCCCGGGGGTGGTCGAGAAGGCCCTCAGCAACGCCGGCGCGACGACGTCAACCTGAATCGCCTCAACGCGCCCGCGATGGTCGCGCAGCAGGCATCTGCCGGCTTCGAGCCCGAGCAGGCTCTGGCGCATGTGCCGGTCTTCGGGATCGAGTCCGAGCAGCGCGAGCGCACGCGCCGCCTCCGCTTCGGAGCGCATGCCGAACACGAACGTGGCGCCGATCAGGTTCTCGAGCGACTCGCGCTCGCCGATCAGCGCGTCCGTCACGAGCTGCGTGCTGATGATCGGCACCGCCAGCTCGGAGCGCCCCATGCGCTGCAGCGACGCCAGCAGCGCACGTCCAACGGGATCCCCGAGCAGCCGCCAGCCCTCGTCGAATGAGAACAGCTTGAGCCGCCCGGGCTCGGCGCCGAGCAGCTGCATCGCGAACATCGCGATCAGGCGCACGACCTGAGCGCCGATGCGCTCGGCCTGCGAGTACTCCGAGCGGCGCGTGCCCGGCTCGGGCCCCGGAAGATCTCTGATCGGCAGGTAGGTGACCTGGCTGTGCCCGACCGGGGCGAGGCGCACGTGCGGGTCGGCGAAGCCGAGCTGGGTGAGGCCCGAGCGCGCGTACACGGCCAGCGTGGCGCCGACCTTGGTGTCGGTGTCGTCGCCTTCGCTCAGCGCCCGCACGACCTCGTGGCAGGTTGGCTTGAGCGTGCGTTGCAGGACGCGGTCGACCGCCGCCACGACGGCCGTCTCCCATGCGGGCTCGGCGCGGGCCGGGAGCAGGTCGCGAAGCCACGAGACGGCCGCGTCCTGGCGCAGGTGCGCGGGCGCGACGCGCAACGGATCGAGCACTCCGCGCAGCGCCGGATCGGGCTTCAGCGTGACGCATTCGGTCGATGGCGCCACCTCGTCGAGCAGGTGAAAGCGGTGATCGCCCTTGGGGTCGCAGTCGATCACCTTCGCGCCCTGCAGGAAGCCCTCGTACTTGAGCTTTTGGTCGAGCGTGGTCTTGCCCGAGCCAAGCGCCCCGAGGCTGAGGATCGTCGCGTTGCGATCGCTGTCTGAGCCCTCGCGCAGGTTGAACCTGACCGGTTGGCGCGACCCCGACAGGGTGTGGCCGAGGTAGTAGCCCGTGCGCGAGCCGACCGTGTGCGTGGCCGTCGGCATCATCGCGGCGACCTGCTCGGGAGTGAGGGTGTCGTCGTATCCCGCGACGCAGGTGCGCTGGCCGGGCAGGTGTTGCGTGAACAGTCGCAGCTGATCGCCCAAGGGCCGGTGCAGCTTGATCTCGCCGTAGGCGCGCCTGACCATTTCCACGCGCTCCTCGAGCTCCTGCGGCTGGCGGGCGCCGATCGCGATGGCGAGCGTGGCCCGCAGCAGCGGCGGCCTGCTGGAGGCCTGCAGGTAGGCCAGCAGGTCGCGAGCCTGCTGGGTGCGCTGGTAGCCGAGGTCGGAAACTCCCTGGTCACCGTCGGACTCGGCCCTCACGATCTGATCGGCGTCCTGGATCCGCCGCCTTGCGATCCGCAGCGCGAGCGCGTTGGGCAGATAGCGGGCATTCAGGGAGAGATCGATGCCGAACGGCAGGCTCTCGGGCGAGGCGAACATGAGCTCGACCCTGATCCCGGGGAAGCTCGCCTGCTCGGGGAGCGCGCCCAGCACCAGCTGCGCCTGCCAGCTGGTGCCCAGCTCGGACTCGACGCGCAAGCGCCTGAGCTCGTGCTCGACATAGGAGTCCATCCAGCGCAGCACGTCACCCTCCAGCGGCGCCAGCAGCGCCTCGCCGTTGCGCTCGAACACGAGTGCTCTGGGCTCGTGCAGGCCGTCGACCTCGGGCTCCCCGAGACCGCGGCAGAACGCGCGCCTGATGAGCCACTGCAGCTCGACGCCCCGGGCCGGCCTGACGGGCAGGAAGCCGGCCAGCCGCGCGTGGACCTGATCGGCCTTGACGCGTGCCCGCTCGAGCTCTGCGGCCGTGAGCATGGCCCGCTCGCGCGCCGAGAAGGCGCGCCTGAGCGCTCCCAGCCAGTGTCGAGGAGCGCTTTCCGCGGCCTTCGACACATACGCGGCGATGTCCCGTGCCGGCTCCTGGAGGCTGACAATCAGAAACACGACGGGCCTGGCCTGGCCGATGTCGGTCAGTCGCCTCGCGTGCTCTTGCAGGTATTGGCGGCGCACGCGCGTGCGCGCGTGCGCGTTCTCGTTTTGATCACTTTCGTTTTGATCACCGCTCCCATCTCGGTCCTGCCCTCCGCCCTGCTCGCCGTCCTGCTCGTGGCCACCCCGCGCGCTGCGGTCACCGAGATCGGCGAGCTCGGGCTCACGCACCTCCGGGCAGCGGGCGCCTTCCAGCTCGGCGACATAGCTCTCGAGCTGCCATGTGCGGCTCACTCGCACGATCTGCAGGTCGGCTTCGACCGCCTCGATCGCGCCGAGCAGCTCCAACAGGCGCGCTCGCTTGCCGTCCTCGGACAGCCATTGATACGAGCTGGTTTGCACCGCAAATGCCGCCCAGCCGTCGTCGAGTGTGCGTCCGAACAGGACGTTGCCGTACACGAACGAAATCGGCGGCCTGAGCGTCATGGCCGGCCCCGCCGAGGCGCTATCCGAGGCGAGCCCATCGACGACCTCGGCCCGTCGCAAGCCGGACTCCGCCCGGCGTGTGCCGGCGCGCGCATCAAGCAGGCTGGACTTCGTCGGGCGTGTGCCGGCGCGCGCATCAACGAATACGCAGACGCGTCCCACGCGCGAGCGCGATGACCTGACCCGGATCCAGCGCGCGCTGGGCGGCGCACTCACGCAGCCGCAGCCGCGCGCGCCTGCCGATGAGCGGGCCGAATCGCTCGACGCGCTGGTGACTCACGCTCACGAGCACCGCGCCCGGACCCGTGTAGCGCAGACGGCGCATGCGCGCATCGGATCCGTCGGGCAGCAGCACGAGCTCGGGCGGCCACCAGCGCGCGCGCTCCGTGTCCGACGTTTCGAGCAGTCCCCGCTCGCAGGCGCGCCAACACGCCAGACGACTGGGAGTCAGGCGATGACGCGCCAGTGCCTGCGCGGCAATGTGGAACGGGCGTCGCTCGATCCTGATCGCCGTCAGGACCGCGGCGCCGGCCGCGGGCGCGGCCACGTAGCCGAGATACCAAGGAGCCAGGCCCGCCAGCGCGGAGAGGCCGGGCAGGCGCCTTGCGAGGGCTGCCGCCGCGAGCAGTGCCAGGAAGTACGCGACCCCGCGCAGGGGAACTCCGCCGGGGTTCAGGCGCAGGCGGTCAACGCGGTAGATCCTGCGCTCGAGGTCGAAGACGGCGCGGTAGGACCGAATCTCCATCGGTCAGTGCGAGCCGAACAGAGAGTTGACCGTGTCCTGCAGCAGGCTGACGCCGGTCGGTGTGGCGAGCAGCACCGAGACGATCCCGACCGCGAACACGCCGGCGGCCTCCTTGAAATCACGTCTGAAGGCCAGGACGATCGCCGCCACCGCGAAGGCCAGCCCGATCAGGCTCATGGCGACCGCCCGCCCGGTGTCGCCGGCCTTCGCCGCCGCGGCTTCGAGCGAGGCTCCTTCCGGGCCGCCCGTCGATTGCGCTGGGCTCGGCGGGGTGGGCGTCGCGATCGACGCGCGCGCGCGCGCTGGCGCGACGCTCGGCGCCAGCACGACGAGCAGGGAGAGGATCCAGGCAAGCGTCTTCATGCGCTCACGCGACGGGGTCCATCTGAATCGCGACTACCTCCCAGCGGTCCGCGACGCGCGTCATGTCGAGCTCGTACGCAAGCGTGTAGCGGACGCCGCGCGCGTCCTCGGCCGCCACGACCGCGCTGACCGAGTCACCGCCTTCTGGCGACCAGTCCAGCCGTTGCACCGCTTCCAGGCTCAGCGCTCGCGCCGGCAGCGACACGCGCGCGCCCGCCGACAGATCGGCGGCGAGCTCGCCGCCCAAGCCCCCGAGGTAGTTGCGCAAAGCGCGTTCGACGACCGCGGCAAGCGCCGGTTCGTCGACTTCGCGCAGCCCGTCCTGGGCGTTCGCGGGCGCGGACTCGGGCGCCCCCACGAGCGCGGGATAGCCGACGAGCTGAAGCGCGCCTTCGGGGGTGCGGTCGACGCTCACCGACAGGTACAGCAGGCCAGCGCTGTCGGTCTGTGCGGCGACGGTGTAGACGCGCTCCCCGGCGCTGGCCAGCCGTTCCTGTACGACCTCGGTCCACTCCACTCGCTCCTCACCGCTCGCCGGCGGCTGAAGGCCCGCACCGGGTTCCATGCCCGGACCGACGAACGACGCGAGCGCGAGACGGTGGTCTTCGGGATCGCCGGATTCCCAGGTGAGATAGGAGCGTGCGAATTGCTGGGCGTAGCCTTCGGCGGCGAGGTCTCGGGCCGGGGCCGCGACACGCGCAGACGCGGCGTCCGGCTGCGGGGGTGCAATCGCGAAGCGCACGCTCGCGAGCATTCCGGCGAGCGAGAGCCCACACGCCAGATACCGGGGCAGTTCGCGCCCGAGCCGCAGCCGCCAAAGCGGTCGGGCGCTCACGGTCACACGCGCGCGCATGCGGTCCTGCGCGCCGCCGGTATCTGCCGGCCCCCTGTTGATCTCTGCCAGCCCGCGCATCTCAGTGCTCGAACCCGAACTCGCCCTGTGCGTTCGCCGTCGCCGGCACGGCGGTGGGCGCCTCTGCCGTTCGCCAGTGGCCGGCGCTGGCCTGCGCCGTTCGGGGCCCGGCGACGCCTACGGGCGCAGTCCCCGCTTCGGCGGGTGTGACGGCGCGTGCAGCAACGTGCGGCGCTCGCGCGCCGCTGGCAGACGGACCGGCAGGCGCGGGCGCCGCCACCGGCCGCGAGCGGCCGGCAGCGACGAGGCCGGGCCGGGGAATCGCGCGCGATGACGTGGTCGCTCGCGTTCTCCCACGCGCGGGCGCCCCGGAGATGAGCCGCCTCGTACGCGCCGGCGCCGAGGAGGACGTCGATACCAACGATGATGCCGGCGACATCGAGACTCGCGCAACACGACCCGCCGCGCGCGCGGTTCGCGCGGTCAACAGCCGGGAGCCCGTGTCGCCGCGATCGAGCCGCTGTGGGCGTGAGGCGGCAAACGCGACGGCGCCGACGCCCGCCCCGAGCGCGCCGCTCAGCGCAGCCGCGCCCGCGAGCCGCTGCAGCCCGCGTCCGCGCCGACCCGCTCGGACGAGCGATTCGCTCGGGCCGAGGCTCAGGTCCACCCCTGCCAGATACGCGTCCTCGCTGAACACGCGGTAGCCGGAGCGCGGGGCGCGCAGGGCCGCGCGAGCGGCCGGGAGCCGAGACGGGGAGATGTCCAGCTTCCGGCCGCCTGCGCGCGGATGGGTGTCGCCGCGCGGTCGTCCGTCCAATCGACCGCCGGCGTCCCGACGGGCTTTCCTATGGCTGGGGGGAGATGGCTTCATAGGTCGTCCCTGTCGCCTTCTCCGACGCCGCCGAGCCGGCGGGACACGACCCGGCCGCGGATAGCTCCCGGCGCAGGCGGGCGCGGCCACGCTGAGCGACCTTGCGGTACTTCTCGTGCGACCAGCCGAACCTGCTGCAAAAATCGCCGCGGCTCATCTGCATGATCTGGCAGCAAAGGACGAGGCGCTGGTCTGTGCTCAAGACATACGCAGCGCGCTCGAGAGAGCGCAGCTCAAAACGCAGCAGCGCTCGTCGCTCGACATCAGCGCGCCCGTCGGCTACCTCGAGCTGGCGCTCGCCGGGAACGCCAAGCGACATCGCGCCGTCGAGCATCGCCTGGCCGGGACTACGGCCGCCGAGCGCGCGCCGGCGATCGTGTACACGCGAGAGGAAGCGCTGCTCGAGGATGTTGCGCAGGTGAACGCGGCTGGAGCAGCGCAGCGTTCCGCGCCGCGCCTGGTCGAGCAGCTCGAGCGTGGCCTGGCCGTAGCAATCCTCGAGGTCCTGCCAGCGCAGGCGCCGCCGGTGGACCGCGAGCAGGCGCCGCCGAGCCGACGCCGATACCAGCGCGAGCTCCTCGACGAGGTCCTGTCCGGCGCGTGTCTGGGCGTGCGATGCGCCGGCGCGTGCTTGGGCGTGGGATCGAGTAGACACGCATACATGTCGCACCTGGCCGCGCACAGACCCCCCCACCAATTGCCCCGATGAGCCTCGACGATCGCCTGCGCACGCTCGACCGCTTCCAGCAGCGCCGCCGCTGGCTGAGCTTCCTCGCGGCCGTCGTGAAGAAGTTCAGCGACGACCAGGCCAGTCAGCTCGGGGCGTTGATCGCCTACTACGGATTCTTCTCGCTGTTTCCGCTGCTGCTCGTGTTCGTGACGATCCTCGGCTTCGTGCTCGAGGGCAATCCGAGCGCACAGGAGAGCGTCCTGCACTCGACGCTCAGCCAGTTTCCGATCATCGGCAACCAGCTGCAGAGCAACGTGCACTCGCTCAAAGGCAGCGCGCTGGCGCTGGCGATCGGTCTGATCGGCTCGCTGCTGGCGGGCCTCGGCATCACCGGAGCCACCCAGAACGCGTTCAACCATGTCTGGTACATCCCCTTCAAGCGCCGCCCGAACTTCCTGATCTGGCGACTGCGTGGCGCCGGGCTGCTGCTCTTGCTGGGCGTGCTCAGCATCGTCTCGACGACCGCGGCAGGCTACGTGACCGCGCAGACCGCGGGGCTGGTGGAAGTGCTCGGCGGGGTCCTGCTGGCGCTGGCGGTCAACCTGCTGCTGTTCTTCACCGCCTTTCGGATGCTGACGAGCGATGAGATCAGGACGCGCAACCTGATCCCGGGCGTGATCGCGGCCGCCCTGATGTGGCAGCTGCTCCAGCACGTGGGCGGCTACTACGTCAACCACGTGGTGCGCCACGCCAAGCAGACCTCGGGGCTGTTCGCGGTCGTGCTCGGGCTGCTGGCGTGGCTGTACCTGGGCGCTCAGGTGACGATGCTGGCGGCCGAGATCAACGTGGTGCGCGCGCGTCGGCTGTGGCCGCGGAGCTTCTTCTCAGACCCATTGCTCGAGGCCGACAGGCGTGCGCTCACCTCGGCCGCCGAGGTGCAGGAGCGCGTCGACGAGCAGAACATCGAGGTCAGCTTCGACGAGCCAGAGTGAGCTTCCCCCTTATCGAGAGGGCCCCCGCGTCCGTGCGGGGGCCTTCCGGTCGATGAGCGATCGCTGAGTCGCGCCCGCCCTCTCGAGGTTCTTATTCGACGAAGCCGTACACGTACGGGTTGAACTCGTCGTTGGCTTCCGGTACCAGAACGGCAGAGACCTTCACGGATTTCGGGCATTTGCCTTCGCCGATTAGTTCGTCTTCCAGTTTCACTTTCTGCGCGTTGAAGCTGGCGACCTCGATTCCACCGCCGCCTTTCGGTGTGTTGACGCCATTGAGCTTGGTGGCCTCATACTGGCAGCCGTTCGTTTCGGGGTTGTCGCCGGGACCTATGTATTCTTCGATGAAGAGCAGCTTGATCCCATCGGTTTTGGCGGCCTTCAGGTGGGCCGGGTAGTTCTTTGATTTGTTCTCGGCGCCGCTCAGTTCGAGGTTGTTTTCGGTGCCGCCGAGCCAGACGCTGAACCCGGTGCGAGTGGGGTTTTCTTTGACGATTTCAAGGTTGCCGGTGCAATCCGACTTCAGTCCCGGCGTGCCCTTGATCGTGATGGTGTCAACCTTCTCCGAGTTCGTCTTGAGAACCCATTCGGAATTTGCGGGGCCGCGGCTAGAGGTCAGGGTTTCGCCGCAGGAGGCAGACCGTGATTTTTCGGTGAGCGTGATCGAGGCGGCGTAACCGAAGATCAATTGGTTGGTTGGCATGGTCTGGAAGCCTGTTTCAAGGTCTTCCTTCAGGACGAGTTTTGGTTTTGCTTTCGATACCGCGGATGCGGTGCCGGCGGCGATCGCCAGCATGCCGACTACCATGCCGACGAGCAACGTAAGTCGCTTCATGGTCATAAGGACCCCCTTGCCTTGGTTCTGGATGTAGCGGGTCGCTCTGCCCCGCCGCGCAGTCCCTCTCTGGTTAGGGGTCACGACTTTATTAATGTCGTAGTTGGTCAAGGGTTTCGGGGCTGGTTGTTGAATCTTGTGGCGTGATCGATGAGGGTGCGATCGGTGTTCGGTGGGAGGCGATGAGTTCTACGCTTGACGAGCGTGGGCGGAGGCGGTGGTGTGCTGCGGAGGCGCGGTCTCACGGGCGTGGTGGGATCGCGGCGGTGGCACGGGTGACGGGGGTTTCACGGCGGACGATTGATCGGGGACTGGCGGAGCTTGATCGCGAGCCGGTGGAGGGGCCGCTTGAGGCTGGTCGGGTGCGTCGTGCGGGCGCGGGGCGCAAGCGGTTGAGCGAGGGCGATCCGACGGTGGTGGAGGATCTCGAGCGGCTGGTCGATCCGGCGACGCTGGGGGATCCTGAGCGGCCGTTGCGGTGGACGTCGAAGAGCGCGGCGAAGCTCGCGGTGGGGTTGCGTGAGCTGGGGCATGAGCTGGTGGATCGCTCGGTGCTGCGGCTGTTGGCGGGGATCGGGTACACGATGCAGGCGAACGTCAAGACGCGTGAGGGCGACGATCATCCCGACCGCGACGCCCAGTTCCAGTACATCAACGACACCGCCGCGGCGGCGATCAAGGCCCGCCAGCCGGTGATCAGCGTCGACACCAAGCACCGCGAGTTGGTCGGCGAGTTCAAGGCGGTCGGACGCGAGTGGGCGCGCTCGGGCGAGCCAGTACAGGTCAACACGCACGACTTCCCCAGCCACGCGAAGGGCAAGGCGATCCCCTACGGGGTCTACGACCTCGCTCGTAACGAGGGCTGGGTGAGCGTCGGGATCAGCCGCGACACCGCCCAGTTCGCGGTCGCGTCGATCGCCGCATGGTGGGAGCAGCTCGGGCGAGCGGCCTACCCAAACGCCCGCGAGCTGACGATCACCGCGGACTCCGGCGGCAGCAACAGCGCCCGCGGCCGGCTGTGGAAGGTCGAGCTGCAGAAGCTCTCAGACCGGATCGGGCTGCCGATCGTGGTCTGTCACTTCCCGCGCGGGACCAGCAAGTGGAACAAAATCGAGCACCGCCTGTTCAGCTTCATCAGCCACAACTGGCGCGGCAAGCCGCTGATCGACTACGCCACGATCATCAACCTGATTACGAGCACCACCACAAGCACCGGCCTGAAGGTCTACGCCCGCCTCGACGAAACCGACTACCCCAAAGGGATCAAAGTCAGCAACACCGAGCTCGCCAAAGTCAACCTCCACCGGCACGACTTCCATGGTGACTGGAACTACACCATCCGACCAACGAAGCACGACAGTAATTAAGTCACGACCTCTTAGGCAAACGCGCGGCACCCGCCTTGCCGGACAGACTATCCGATACGCCCTGCGGCGGCGCAGGCCCGTATCAGCCCGAGAGCCGTGGCGACTCAATCGCGCGGGCGTCGAGCTGGGCGCGGCCGAGCGAACAAGCGGCCCTCGACTCGCCATTCTCGGCCTCGTAACGGGCCCATCCCAAGTACTTGCGCACGCAACGACCGCGCGCTATACTAACTAAACTTTCGTAAGCAGATATGGAGCGCATACCCATGACGGCATCCCCAGACACACCCAGCATCGCACCTCCAGAGGCCGAAAAGCCTGTGCTGCGCCTGATCCCGCTCGAGGACACGGTGGTGTTCCCGAACATGGGGATCACCCTGACCGAGAATGTCGGCGACGACGAGCGCGTCGTATTGGTGCCGCGCCACGACAACGAGTTCCTCGAGGTCGGCACGATCGCCGAGGTGACCGAGCGTGTGCGCCTGCCCGGCGGCGGCAACGCCGTGGCGCTTTCCGGCCAGCACCGCGCGCTGATCGGCGCCGCCCAGACGGGTCCCGGCGGCGAGCTGCGAGTCGAGGTCGACGAGCGTCCCGACGACGTGCCGGTCGACAAGCGCACGCGCGAGCTCGAGCGCGAGTACCGCGCGACGGTCGAGGAGATCCTCGAGCTGCGCGGCGATGACGGTCGCATCGCGGCGTTCCTGCGCGCGATCGCCGAGCCGGGCACGCTGGCCGACTCGGCCGGCTACTCCCCCAACCTCTCGTACACCCAGAAGGTCGAGCTGCTGCGCACGCTCGACGTGACCGAGCGCCTCGAGCTGGCCGTGCGGCTGCAGCGCGAGAGCCTGGCCGAGCTGCAGGTGCGCAAGCGCATTCGCGAGGACGTTCAGGAGGGCGCGGAGAAGCAGCAGCGCGAGTACTTCCTGCGCAAGCAGATGGACTCGATCCGCAAGGAGCTCGGCGAGGACGAGGGCTCGATCGTCGAGGAGTATCGCTCCAAGATCGAGGCCGCGGAGATGCCCGAGGCCGTCGAGGAGCAGGCTCTCAAAGAGCTGAGCCGGCTCGAGCGGATGGGCGAGCAGACCGGCGAGTCGAGCATGATTCGGACCTATCTGGATTGGCTGATCGCGGTCCCGTGGAGCAAGCGCTCCGAGGAGCACCTGGATCCGGTGGCGGCTCGTGCCGTGCTGGACGCCGATCATGCGGGTCTCGAGGACGTCAAGGACCGTGTGACCGAGTACCTGGCGGTGCGCAAGCTGCGCCAGGACCGCGGCATCGAGGTTGATCCCAAGTCGGGCGCGATTCTGACGTTGATCGGGCCGCCCGGTACGGGCAAGACCTCGATCGGCGAGTCGATCGCGCGTGCCACCGGCCGCGAGTTCGTCCGGATGTCGCTCGGCGGCGTGCGTGACGAGGCCGAGATCCGCGGACACCGCCGCACCTATATCGGCGCGCTGCCGGGACGGCTGGTACGTGCGCTGCGCGACGCCGGCACGATGAACCCGGTGATCCTGCTCGACGAGGTTGACAAGGTGGGCGCGGATTGGCGGGGCGATCCCTCCTCGGCGCTGCTCGAGGTGCTCGATCCTGCCCAGAATCACTCGTTCCGTGACCACTACCTGGATGTCGAACTGGACCTCAGTCAGGTGATGTTCCTGGCGACGGCGAACGTCGCGGACACGATCCCCGGTCCGCTGCTGGACCGCATGGAGGTGATCCGCTTCGACGGGTACACCTCCGAGGAGAAGCTCGCGATCGCGAAGGGCTATCTGTGGCCGCGCCAGCGCGACCGCAACGGCCTGCGCGAGGACGAGGTGGAGATCTCCGACGAGGTTTTGAAGACGATCATCGCCGAGTACACACGCGAGGCCGGGGTGCGCAACCTCGAGCGCGAGCTGGGCACGGTGCTGCGCAAGACGGCCACGAAGATCGCCTCGGCCTCGGTCCAGGCGCCGGTGACGATCGACCTCGACGCGGTGCGCGACGCGCTCGGCCGCCAGAAGTTCTTCCAGGAGTCGGCGTCGCGCACCGCAACCCCGGGCGTCGCGACCGGACTGGCGGTCACGGGCACCGGCGGCGACGTGCTGTTCGTCGAGGCCACATCGATGAAGTCCGATAGCGGATCGGGCGGCGGCCTGCTGCTGACCGGCCAGCTCGGCGACGTAATGAAGGAGTCCGCGCAGATCGCGCTCTCCTACGTGCGCGGCCATGCCGAGGAGCTCGGCATCGAGCCGAGCGCGTTCGAGGGTCGCGGGTTCCACCTGCACGTGCCCGCCGGCGCCATCCCCAAGGATGGCCCGAGCGCGGGCGTGACGATGGTGACCGCGCTGGCGTCGCTGCTGTCCGGCCGGCCCGTCAAGCACACGGTCGGAATGACCGGCGAGATCACGTTGCAGGGCCGGGTGCTGCCGATCGGCGGTCTCAAGCAGAAGGCCCTGGCGGCGCACGCGGCCGGGCTGACCGACGTGATCCTGCCTGAGCGAAACCGCGGCGATCTGGACGACATCCCCGAGGAGGTGCGCGACCAGATGGCGTTCCATCCGGTGATGACCGTCCAGGAGGTGCTCGATCGCGCGCTCGAGCCGGCGCGCGCGAGCTCGGCCGGCGAGGCCGGGGCCAGCGCGGACGGAGAGCGGCGCAAACGCGGCAAGCCGGCAACGCGGGACGAGGCGCCGAGTCCCGTCAACTCCTGAGGCGTTCGGCGATGTCACGCCGTCCGTCAGGGCGCCGCTGCCAGCCCGTTCCAGTCCAGGTTCGCGAAGCCGCGAGCCTGCTGGAGCGGCGCTGGCAGTTGTCGATCATCTACGCGGCGCTCGCGGGGGCGCTGCGCTTCAACGAGTTCGCCGAGGCGGTCGCAGGCATCTCCCCGCGGATGCTGTCTGAGCGGCTGCGTGACCTGGAGGCGGCAGGGCTGGTGCGGCGCACCGTTATCCCCACCAGCCCACCGACCGTCGAGTACCGCCTGACCGCGCGCGGGATGCGTCTGGGGCCCGTGATCGAAGCGATGCGCACCTACGCCGAGGAGCCCGTTCGGGATGAGCTTGCCGGCGGCGACGCGCCGAGCGACGAGCCTGGTGGCGAGGAGTCCGCGACCGAGCGGCCGGCGAGCGAGGGCCCGCCCGCCGAGGAGCCGGTCGGAGGCTAACGCGAGCTGGCTTCGACGTCCGCCGTCAGTAGGCGCGCCAGTGCCGGTACACGGCTAGGAACGCATACACGATGGCGCCGACGAGCACGAACCAGAGCAGCTCGCCGAGTCCCGATTCCCACATGCGCGCGCGCGCCGCGTAAGCGAGCACGGCGAACGCAATTGCGCCATAGAGCACGCCACGGTGGACATCGCCGAGCGAGTGCAGCGCGACGCGGTGTTCGCGATATAGGCGCAGGCCGAGATAGCCGATCGCGACGGCAAAGCCGATGTAGACGACCCCCAGGAACGTGTGCGAAGCCTGCCCGCCGCCGGGCAGGAAGTAGACGGCGGCGGCGATCAGGGCGACGATCGCGATGTTGCGGACGACCTTCAGTCGTTCCATCAGGAGGATCTTAGGCCCAGTTGGCGGGACGCCCGGTTCACTCGATCAGCGCCTCGAGGCGGGCATACGCGTCGTTGACCGCGCGGCGCGCCGCGGTGTGGCGAGCCTCGGACTTGGCCGACTCATAGCGAGTCGCCCATGCCTCGGGCTGCGCCAGCTCGTCCTCGAGGGCGCGCAACGCAGCCTCGGCATCCTCGACGGCCTGCTCGGCCTTCGCCTGCGCACTGAGTCGGTTCTTCGACGGTCCCTGCGCTTTCGGCTTGGCTCTCCCCCCGTTTGAGGCGGCTACCGGCGCGACGGGCGCCCGCGAGGGGCGCGCGGTGGCATCCCCATCCAGGCCGGCGGCGCGTTCTTCGCGGACGCGCACGTACTCGGGCCAGCCGCCGAGATAGCTGTAGAGCGTGCGCTGCTCGATCGCGACGGTTCGGGCGCCGACCGCATCGAGCAGCGCGCGATCGTGCGAGACCAGCAGGATCGCGCCGGTGAACGCGCGCAGGGCGTCCTCGAGCGCCTCGCGGCTCTCGATGTCCAGGTGGTTGGTGGGCTCGTCGAGGATCAGCACGTTCGGCGGCTGCGCTGCGCCGACGAGGATCGCCAGCGACAGGCGCCGGCGCTCGCCCCCGGAGAGCGCGGCGAGCGGTTTCTCGGCCTGCTCGCCCGAGAACAGGAAGCGCCCGAGCAGCGAACGCGCCTTGTTGGGAGCGAGCCCGGTGGCGCGCTGGGTGGCTTCGAGCACGCTCGGGTCGAGATTCCCGCCGGCCCGGGCGCGCGCGTCGAGCTCGTCGGCATGCTGGGAGAGGTAGCCCAGCTTGACGTTGTGTCCCGTGCTGAGCCTGCCGCCGGCGAGGGGACGGCGCCCGGCGAGCGTTTCGATCAGCGTGGTCTTGCCCGATCCGTTCGGCCCGACGAGCGCGACGTGCTCGCCGCGTTCGAGCCATAGCTCGGCCTGCTCGAGCAGCGTCAGGCGCTCGCCGACCTGCACGCAGCCGTCCAGGAGCTCGAACACGACCCGTCCGGAGCGCTCGGCCGGCTTGAACGCGAACTCGAGATTGCGCTGGTCGCGCGGGTCACGCTCGATGGTCTGCATCTTCGCGAGCTTCTTCACACGCGACTGCGCCTGGCGCGCCTTGGTGGCCTTGTAGCGAAACCGCTCCACGAAGCGCTCCATGCGCGCGATCTCAGCCTGCTGACGGTCGATCGCCTTGCCGAGCGCGATCTCGCGCGCGGCCTGCTCGCGACGCCAGGCTGCCCAGGTGCCGGCGAAGAAGCGCGAACGGCCCGCCTCGAGCTCGAGCACCGAGGTGCCGACCGCCTCCAGGAACCAGCGATCGTGCGCCACCAGCGCGATCGCGGAGTCGAGCCCGACGAGCGTCTGCTCGAGCCACTCCAAGGACTCGATGTCGAGATGGTTGGTGGGCTCGTCCAGCAGCAGGAGGTCCGCGCCCGTGGCGAGCGCACGCGCGAGCGAAGCGCGGGTGAGCTGGCCGCCCGAGAAGGTATCGAGCGTGCGCTCCAGATCGGCGTCGGCGAAGCCGAGGCCGCGCGCCATCGCGCTGGCCCGGTCGCGCCATAGATAGCCACCCCGCGCCTCGAGCTGCGCCTGGGCACGCGCATAGCGCTCGAGCGTCTGCTGATCGGACGTGCCGGCGCTCATGCTGCGCTCCAGCTCCGCCAGCTCGGCCTCGATCTGCAGCTCCTCGGTGCAGCCGGACAGCACGTAGTCGCGCAAGACGCGATCGCGATCGCGTGGCGGACGCTGGTCGTGCAGCGCCAGGCGCGCCCCCTTCGCCAGCCTGACCGTGCCACGATCGATCGACTCATCCCCGGCCAGCATCCGCAGCAGCGTGGTCTTGCCGGCGCCGTTGCGACCGGCGATCGTCATCCGCTCGCGCCGCTCGAGCTTGAACGAGACGCCACGCAGCAGCGGTTTGCCCGCCATGTCCTTGTGCAGGTCCGATGCGATCAGTACCGCCATCCCCAGGCATGGTAGGCGGGGCCTGCGGTACGATCCGCGGCGATGACGCGCTCGCGCTCGTGCACGCTTCAGCGCCTACTCGGGCTGTGCGGCGCCTTTCTGCTGCTGTCGCTCGTAGTGGCGCCCGTAGCGATGGCCGAAGGCGATGGTCGCGGGCTCTACGGAGCGACGAACGACAAAGTGGTCACGGACGCGGGCTTCATCCTGGTCATCTTCTTCCCGACGCTCGTGCTCGTCCTGACCCTGATCCAGAAAGCCCTGGAAAAGCGCAAGCAAGAGCGCAAAGCGGCCAAGAAGCAGCTCGGCGAGATCGAGTGGCGCGGCGGCTGGTAGGGCCGGCGGCCGGCCTCGCGATCGCAGTTGACAGGCCCAGCCTGACCGTCCAAATCGCGGGCGGTCCGACGACTGGACGAGGGCTCGATCCTCCCAGGTGGACAGGTGGTCCGATGGTTGGCGGGCAACCGTGACTGATCCGCAGGCCGTTCGCTACGAGCGCCACGGAGCCGCGGCCGTGATCACGATCGATCGCCAGCATCGGCGCAACGCGGTCGACGGGGACACCGCCGCGCTGCTGTACGAGGCGTATGTGCGCTTCGAGGACGACGAGGATGCGCGGGCGCTGGTGCTGACCGGTGCGGGCGGCGTGGCGTTCTGCGCGGGCGCCGACTTGAAGGCGACCGAGACGATGGCGGGCCGGCTGTCCTCGCGCGAGGGTCCGATGGGCTTCACGCGCCTGACCGCGTCCAAGCCGACGATCGCGGCGATCTCGGGCTTCTGCCTGGCTGGCGGGCTCGAGCTGGCGCTGTGGTGCGATCTGCGGATCGCCACCGAGGACTCGACGCTGGGCTACCCCGAGCGCCGCTGGGGGGTGCCGCTGGTCAACGGCGGCACGCAGCGGCTGCCGCGGATCGTGGGGCTGGGACGGGCTCTGGACCTGATCCTGACCGGCCGGATGATCGCGGCGCGCGAGGCGCTCGAGATGGGCATGCTGACCGAGATCGTGCCGCCGGGCGCGCACCTGCAGCGAGCGCTGGCGATCGCCGAGGGGTTGGCCGGGTTTCCCCAGAGCACGATGCTGGCCGATCGCCGGGCGGCGATCGACGGTCTCGGCTTGAGCCTCGAGCAGGGGCTGGCGCTCGAGGCGCGGTCGGGGCCGGAGGTGTTCGCGGAAGGCGCTCGCGGAGCGGCCCGGTTTGCCGCCGGCGAGGGTCGCGGCGGCGCAGGCGCAGGGGTGTGACGACGCTGCACGGGAAGATGCAGGCCGGGCGCCGGCATCACGACGGGCGTGGGGCGTTGACGGATATGCTCAGCTGACGATGGCTTACTTCGTGACCGGCGCGACCGGCTTCATCGGGCGGCGGCTGACCGAACGGCTGCTCGAGAAGCGCCAGGGCACGGTGTATGTGCTCGTTCGGGAAAGCTCTCAGGGCAGGCTCGAGGACCTGATCGCGCACTGGCGTGCGACGCTCGGCCCGGCGCAGGCCAAGCGCGTCGAGCCGGTTGTGGGAGACCTGCGCAAACCGCTCTTGGGCGTCGAGAAGCCCCAGCTCGAGGAGCTGCGCGGCAAGATCGAGCACTTCTTCCATCTCGCGGCGATCTACGACATGACGGCGCCGTCCGAGCAGAACACGGCGGTGAACGTGGGCGGCACGACGCACGCCGTCGAGCTCGCGCGCGCTGTCGAGGCCGGCCACCTGCACCACGTGTCCTCGATCGCCGTCGCCGGCACCTACCGCGGGACGTTCAACGAGGACATGTTCGACGAGAGGCAGAAGCTGCCCTCGCCGTATCACCGCACCAAGTTCGAGGCCGAGCGGATCGTGCGCGAGCAGCCTTACGTGCCCTGGCGGGCCTACCGGCCGGGCATCGTCGTGGGCGACTCGCGGACCGGCGAGATGGACAAGCTCGACGGGCCGTACTACTTCTTCAAGGCGATCCAGCGGATGCGCCAGCTGTTTCCGGAGTGGGCGCCGCTGGTGGGCCTCGATCTCGGCTACACAAACATCGTGCCGGTCGACTGGGTGGCGGGCGCCCTCGAGCACATCGCGCACGAGCCGGACCTTGACGGCAGGGCGTTTCACCTCACCGATCCGCGCACCCAGCGCGTCGATGAGCTCATCAACGAGCTCGCTGCGGCGGCGCACGCGCCGCGATTCCAGATCACGATCGGCAAACGCCTGACCGACCCGCTGCCGAAGTGGCCGCTACAGCTCGCGCTTGCGCTGCCGCCGTGGCGTCAGGCCAAGAACCTGGTGCTGCGCGATCTCGGTATCCCGGAGGAGGTGCTGGGACACGTCGAGCTGGTGCCGCGCTTTGACACGCACGGGGCCCAGCTCGCGCTGGCCGGCACGCCGCTGGAACAGCCACCGCCGGTGCGCGAGTATGCGGCGCGCCTGTGGGACTACTGGGAGCGCCGGCTGGACCCGGACCTGTCCAAACGCCGAACCCTGAAGGCGACGCTCGACGGCAAGCACGTGATGATCACGGGCGCGTCCTCGGGGATCGGGCGCGCGACCGCGCTGAAGGTGGCCGAGGCGGGGGGAGTGCCGTTGCTGGTGGCGCGCAACGTCGAGAAGCTGGAGGAGGTGCGCGCGGAGATCGTCGCCGCGGGCGGGATCGCGTACGTGTACGCCGCGGACATCTCGGAGATGGAGTCGGTCGACCGCCTGCTCGAGCGCGTCTTGGCCGATCACCGCGGCGTGGACATGCTGGTGAACAACGCCGGGCGCTCGATCAGGCGCTCGATCGCGCTCAGCTATGACCGCTTCCACGACTTCGAACGCACGATGAAGCTCAACTATTTCGGCGCCGTGAAGCTGATCATCGGGCTGCTGCCGCATATGCGCGAGCGCGGCTCGGGACACATCGTCAACATCTCCTCGATCGGCGTACAGACAAACCCGCCGCGTTTCTCGGCCTATGTGGCGTCGAAGGCGGCACTCGACGCGTTCACCCGCGTGGTCGCCTCGGAGGTGATCGGCGACGGTGTGACGTTCACCACGATCCACATGCCGCTGGTGCGCACGCCGATGATCGCGCCCACGAAGATCTACGACGCCTTCCCGGCGATCACGCCGGACGAGGCGGCGGACATGATCTGCGAAGCGCTGCGCAGGCGCCCCAAGCACATGGGCACGCGCCTGGGCACGTTCGGCGAGGTCGCCTACACGCTTTCGCCGAAGTCGGTGGACAGGCTGCTGCATCTGGCGTTCCGCGTGTTCCCCGACTCGGCCGCCTCCAAGGGTCACCGCGACGTCGAGGAACGCGCGTCGTTCGAGCAGATCGCGATGGCAACGCTGACGCGCGGCGTGCACTGGTAGGCGGACGGCTCACCGGTCAGGTAGCGGACGCGAGGCGTGGCGACGGTTCGCGCGCGAAGTCATGATGGAGTGGTGATGGCTGCCGAGGCCAACGCGATCGAGGTGCGCGATCTGCACAAGCGCTACGGACAGCACGAGGCCGTGCGCGGCATCGACCTGGCGGTGCGCCGCGGTGAGGTGTTCGGACTGCTGGGTCCGAACGGCGCCGGCAAGACGACGACGGTCGAGATCCTCGAGGGCTACCGGCAGCGCAGCGGTGGGCAGGTGTCGGTGCTGGGATGCGATCCGGCCCGCAGGCCGATCGAGCTGCGCCGGCGCATCGGGATCGTGCTGCAGAGCGGCGGCATCTACAGCTTCGTGACCGTGCGGGAGGCGCTGGAGCATTGGGCGAGGCTGTATCCGCGCCCGCGCGACGTGCAGGAGGTGCTGGCGCTGGTCGGGCTCGCCGAGCAGGCCGAGGTGCGCACACGCAAGCTCTCGGGGGGTCAGCTGCGCCGCCTGGACTTCGCGCTGGCGCTGGTCGGCGATCCCGAGCTGATCTTCCTCGACGAGCCCACGACCGGATTCGATCCGGAGGCACGGCGCAGCGCGTGGGAGACCGTGCGCGGGCTGCGCAGCCTCGGCAAGACGATCCTGCTGACCACGCACTATCTCGATGAGGCACAGGAGCTGGCGGATCGTGTGGCGATCGTCAAGGACGGTCGGATTCTCGCGATCGGGGCGCCGCGGGACCTGGGAGTGGGTGCCTCGCACTACCGTGTGGCGTGGCGCGACGGGAGCGGCGAGCTGCTCGAGCGCCAGACCGATGAGCCGACGCGATTGCTCGCCGAGCTCACGACCGAGGCGCTGGCGCGCGGAGAGGAGCTGCACGAGCTGAGCGTTGGACGCCCGACGCTCGAGGACGTCTACCTGGAGCTGACGGCCGATGCCTGAGGCGTTGACCCTGAGCTGGCGCCAGTACCGGCTCGAGCGGCGCATGTTCTGGCGCAACCCGAGTGCGGCGTTCTTCAATTTCCTGCTGCCGCTGCTGTTTCTGGTCGGCGGGGGCGCGATCCTGCACGGCAACCAGCATCAGCTGAATCGGCTCGTGCCGGCGATCGCGGGCATGAGCGTGATGTCGACGACCTTCACGGCGCTGGCCTACAACATCGTGTTCCTGCGCGAGCGCGGCGTGCTCAAGCGGATCCGCGGGGCTCCGCTGCCGACGGGCTCGTACTTCACCGGGGTGGCGGCGAACGCGGTCACCAACACGGCGCTGCAGATCGCGCTGGTGGTGCTGGCCGGGCGCCTGTTCTTCGGGATCGGATGGCCCAAGGACTGGCCGGAGCTGCTGGTGTTCGTCGTGGCGGGCGTGGTCTGCTTCGCGGCGCTCGGCGTGGCGTTTGCGCACGCGATCCCAAACTTCGAGTCGACTGCCGCGTATGTGAACGCCGTGTTCCTGCCGGTGGTGTTCGTGTCGTTCTACGCCTTCGACACCAAGAGTGCGCCGGCCTTCCTGGACACGCTCGCGAGCGCGCTGCCGCTGAAGCCGTTGATCGAAGGTCTGTCCGGCGCGATCGTGACGGGCTCGGGGCTGAGCGCCAACCTCGACGCGCTGGCGGTGATCGGCGTGTGGGCGGTGTTCGGGCTGGGGTTCGCCGTCAGGGGGTTCTCGTGGGAGCAGCGCGGATGAGCGGCTGAGCGGCTGAGCCGCATGATGCCCGCGCAACAGAGGTCGGCCGGCAGCTCGACGTGCCGGGGGGCGAGGGTCCGCAGGGCGTGATCGCAAGGTCGCGAAAAAATCTGGTATGTCGAATCGCGCTTTGGGCCAACTATTCGTCCACGCGGGCTCGACAGCGCGACGGCAGCCTGCTTGACAGCCGATCCGGCACTGGAGCTCAGTTCATCCTAGAGCCGGACGATGGTGCCCAAAAGCCAAGCAACACGCCCCGACGCGGGGCCTTCAGCCGCCAGGCCATCACGGTCGGGCTCGCGAGCGCGCGGGCGTTGGCGCGTGCAGGCGCTGACCGGCGGGCGCACCAGCGTCTGGGCCGCCGTCATGGCGGTGCTGCTGGTGGCGGGAACGCTCGGGGCGGTGTTCGGCGCACGCGCCGTGGCCAGCTCCGAAGCGGCCAAAGCGCGGCTTGCGTTTCGCTCGGCCTCCGCGGAGGTCGCCTCGAATCTGAGGATGGCGATCCAGCACGAGGAAGACCTCGTGATCAGCGCCAGCGCGTTCATCACCAGCAACCCGAACGCGTCTCCGGCCGACTTCGACCGCTGGTCGGAATCGGTGCACGCGCTGCAGCGCTACCCCGAGCTTCAGAACATCGGCCTGGTGGCATATGTGCCGGCGAGCGAGTTGCCGGTGTTCGAGGCGCGCCTGGCGGCGAATCCCGTGCGCGCGATGGGGCCGGAATCGGCGGTCCCGAGGGGACGCTTTCAGATCCTGCCGCCTGGCAAGCGGTCGTACTACTGCTTTGCCGTGGCGGGGCTGGCAAGGAGCGCCGCCGCGTACCTGCCGACGGGCGTGGACTACTGCCGGCTGTCCCCGCAGCTCGTCCTGGATCGCAACGCCGGGCTGACGGGCTACGCGCCGTTCTTGAAGGGGAGCGCCACCCTGTTGGGAGTGGAGGCCCCCGTGTACCGGGGAGGCGCAGTGCCCGCGACGGTGGCGGAGCGCAAACGGACGTTCATCGGCTGGCTCGGCGAGCTGATCACGCCGGATGTGCTCCTGGAAAGGGCCCTGGACGGGCATCCGGGGATCGCCGCGACGTTCCGGTATGACTCGCGCTTCTCACACGTGGCGTTCACCCACGGAACGGTCCCGGTGCACGCGCAGAGCGCGCGGATCGACCTGCTCGTCGGGTCAACCGCGCTGGGCGATGCGCACGAAGGCTGGATCGTGCAGACCTACGGCGCGCCCGTAACGAGCAGCGTGCTCGGCAACTGGCACGCGCTGACGCTGCTGATCGGCGGCTTCATGCTGGCCGTGCTGTTCGGGCTGTTGGTGTTCGTGCTTGGGACGGGCCGCACGCGCGCGCGTGCGCTGGTCGAGGAGAAGACGCGCGAGCTCTACCATCAGGCGCTGCACGACACCCTCACGGGACTCCCCAACCGGGCGCTGGTGCTCGACCGCGCCGACCAGATGCTCGCGCGTACGGCCAGGCATCCGGGAGCCCTGACAGGCGCGCTGTTCATCGATATCGACAGCTTCAAGCGCGTCAACGACAACCTCGGGCATGCGGCGGGAGACGAGCTGCTGAGGGTCGTTGGAGAGCGGCTGCAGCGCGTGGTGCGCCGGCAGGACACGGTCGGGCGCCTCGGCGGCGACGAGTTCGTCGTGCTGGTCGGGCCGGCGGATCAGGCGACGCTCGGGGCGCTCGCGGATCGTTTGACCGAGATCCTGCGAGAGCCGGTCGAGCTCGGCGCCGGGCGCCAGATCTCCTCGCTGACGGCCAGCATCGGGGTGGCGGTCGGACGCTATACCAGCCCGGACGCGCTGCTGCGCGACGCGGACCTTGCGCTGTATGCGGCCAAGGCGGCGGGCAAGGACCGCTACGTGCTGTTCGACGCCGCGCTGTACAGCGGCGTGGGTGATCGGCTGGAGCTCGAGACCGAGCTCGGCGCGGCGCTCCGCGAGGGTCAGCTGTTTCTCCTCTACCAGCCGATCTACGAGCTCGCAAGCGGCGAGGTCACGGGCGTCGAGGCGTTGGTGCGCTGGCAGCACCCGCGCAAAGGCCTCGTCTCGCCCGAGCGCTTCATCCCGGTCGCGGAGGAGAGCGGGCTGATCGTGCCGATCGGCCGCTGGGTGCTCGAGGAGGCGTGCCACCAGGCGGCGGCGTGGGGAGCGCGGGGCCTGCAGGTGGGCGTCTCGGTGAACGTGTCCGCCAGCCAGCTGAGCCGCAGGGACTTCGTGGATGACGTGCGGCACGCGGTGCACGAGTCCCAGATCCCGCCGTCGCGGCTGACGCTCGAGATCACCGAGACGACGCTGATGCGCAACGTGCCGGCGGCTTGCGGGCATCTGGAGGCCATCCGCGCGCTCGGGGTTCGTATCGCGATCGATGACTTCGGCACCGGATACGCCTCGATTTCGACGCTGCAGCGGGTCCCCGTCAACGTGCTCAAGGTCGACACCAGCTTCGTGGCGGCGCTGAGCGACGGAGACGAGCACAGGAATGCCCAGACTCGCAAGCTGCTGAAGGCGATCCTGGACGTCGGGCAGGCGCTGTCGCTGACGGTGATCGCCGAGGGGATCGAGCAACAGAGCCAGGCGAGCGCGCTGCTCGAGATGGGCTGCGAGCTCGGGCAGGGCTACCTCATGGCGATGCCGGATCGGGCCCGGTCGATCGAGCACCTGCTTGGCGCCGGCGCGCCTGAGCACACGATCGGTCTGCCGGTGCGCGCCGAGTAGGCGGCTCGCTCGCCAACGGGCCCCCGAGCCGGCC
The DNA here is from genome assembly GCA_963713895.1 of uncultured Solirubrobacterales bacterium. Taxonomy (GTDB): domain Bacteria; phylum Actinomycetota; class Thermoleophilia; order Solirubrobacterales; family Solirubrobacteraceae; genus Palsa-744. Next base: position 2,379,069 of record OY970210.1, read on the forward strand.
GTGTACTGTGCGGTCCTCATGCGGCGGCTGGCCGAGGACCTGTACCTGCCGAAGCCGGCCGCCTGATGGCCGAGGGCATCTTCAGGGCAGACGATGACGGGGTCTTCGAGCCGACCGCGCACGCGGCCGGCCCTTGGGATCCTGGCGCCCTGCACGGCGGCGCGGCTGCGGCGCTGATCACCAGAGCCTTCGAGCGTGGCGAACCGGATCAGGAGCTTGTGCTCGCACGACTCGGGTTCGAGTTTCTGAGGCCGATTCCGTTCGCGAAGCTCACCGTCGAGACCGAGGTGGTGCGCACGGGACGGCGCGTGCGCGAGCTGCAGGCCGAGCTGAGGGCGGGCGGGCAGACGATCTGCCGCGCGAGCGCGCTGCGCGTCCAGGCCGTTCCGCCGGGTGTGCCGAGCAACGCGCGGGCGTCGCACGAGATGCTCCCGGGGCCGGAGCATGGCACGGTCGTGCGGTTCGCGCTCAACGAGCAGGCCGGCGAGAGCCTTGCGACGACGGGCATGGAAATGAGTTGGCTCGACGAGTCCTGGATGCCCGGCCCGGGGCGGGTGTGGATGCGCATGCGCCGCCCGCTCGTGGCGGGCGAGCAGCCCAGCCCGCTGGTGCGGGTCGCGGCGGTCGCCGACTTCGCCAACGGCGTCAGCGCGGAGCTGCCGTTCGATCGCTATCTGTACATAAATGCCGACCTGTCGATCCATCTGTGGCGTGCGCCGCAGGGTGAGTGGATCGGGCTGGACGCGCGCACGCTGCTCTACGAGAACGGGATGGGGACGAGCGAAAGCGTCGTGCACGACCTCGCGGGCGCGATCGGGCGCGCGTTTCAGACGCTCGTGGTGCAGCCCCGCTGAAACCGCGCGCGGCGCGCCTCAGCGAACGATCACGTCGCCGAGCGCGTCGTCGATCGCGGCGAGCGTGTCAGCGCTGAGCTCTAGTCCGGCGGCCGAGGCGTTGGCGTGGACCTGCTCAGGGCGGCTGGCCCCGACGATCGCGGACGCGACGTTGGGCTCGCGCAGAACCCAGGCCAGCGCGAGCTGGGGCATCGTCAGGCCGGCGGCGTCGGCCACCGGGACCAGGCGTTGAACCGCCTCGAGCACGCGGTCCTCCATGAAGCCCCCGATGAACCCGCTCATGGACTCGCTGGCGGCGCGGGAGTCGGCCGGCGCGGGCTGGCCGGGGAGGTACTTGCCGGTGAGGACTCCTTGCGCGAGTGGCGACCATACGATCTGGGAGATACCCTGCTGTTCGCAGAGCGGTATCAGCTCGGCCTCGGGCTTGCGCCAGATCATCGAGTACTGCGGCTGGCTCGAGACCCAGCGCTCGACGCCCGGGAGCGCGAGCGACTCCTCGACCTTGGAGACGGGCCACTCGCTGAAGCCGATGTGGCGCGCCTTGCCGGCGCCGACGACTTCGGTGAGCGCCTCCATCGTCTCCTGCAGCGGCGTCCGGTCGTCGTAGCGGTGGCACTGATACAGGTCTACGTGGTCCGTGCGAAGGCGCTGGAGCGATGCGTCGATCTGCTTGTGGACCTGGGCGGCGGAAAGTCCGCGGTCGCTGTCGGACATCGGGAAGAAGAGCTTCGTGGCGAGCACGTAGGAGCTGCGCTCGCGGCCTGACAGGGCCTCGCCGAGCAGCGTCTCGGCGGCGCCGCGCCCGTAGACGTTGGCGGTGTCGATGAAGTTGATGCCGGCGTCGAAGGCGGCGTCGATGCAGGCCTTCGCCTGTTCACGCTCGACCCCGCCGGAGTATGTGAGCCACGAGCCGAGGCTGATCTCGGAGACCTCGAGGTCGCTGGCGCCGAGCCTGCGCAGTCGCACGCGCAGGAGCCTACTGCAAACGCCCGGCGCGCCCGCTGGCCCTGCCCGAGCGCCTTGGTGGCCCTACCGGCGCATCCCCGGCGGCCGGCCGTCGTAGCCCGGCCGCCGGGAACCATCGCTCGCTATGGGAGCGCTTCGAATTCTCCGCTCGCCGTCTGTGTTTTTTTGCCGAGGATCGAGGAGAACTTGCCACTGGCCGTGTTGCCTCCCCCGCCGCTGACGGAGGCCCATTCGCCGCTGGCGATGTTTTCCGAGCCTGCGCCGACCCAGGAGTACTTGCCGGTGGATTCCGTTCTGTTTTCGTCACCTCCGCCGATCGCCGACCATTCTCCGAGCGCGAGATTGAAAGCGCCGCCGCCGATCCAGGACGCGTCGGCTTCAGCCACATTGTCCTCGCCACCGCTCACCGACGCGAACGGCCGACGTGCGGTGTTGGCGAGTCCCCCACTCACGGATGCGCTGTCGCCGTCTGCGACATTGCCTTCGCCTCCGGCGACGGTGTCGTCCATGCCATAGGCCCTATTTCCGTAGCCGCCCGCGACCGCCGTGTATTCGCCTTCCGCGGAGTTCTGGCCGCCACCGAGGACAATTGCGTTTTCGCCTGCCGCCTTGTTGACGCCGCCCCCGAGAACAGACGCGAACGGCGCCGTGATCGCGTTTTTCGAGCCCGCGAGGATGCCGCCGTAACTGGTGAATTCCTGTGACGCTCCGAGGAGCAGGTCATGTGATCCGGTCTGCGCTCCCGGGCTTTCATCATAGCCGATCACGAGGTTGCCCTCGCCGTTGACAGACTCAGTTTTGCCTTCTCCGTTGACGATTTGCACGTTGACTCCGGAGAACTGCACGGTCGGCTTGCCGCCCACTCCCGAAGCGATGTATTTTGTGTGTTCCAAGAGCATCTTCATCGTTTCGCGCTGTTCGCTCGTGAGCCCGGTGCCTTCTTTGCCTTCTTTCCCTGCTTTTCCTTCGCTTCCCGCCTTGCCTTCCAGTCCTGCTTTGCCCTGCGGTCCCGCCTTTCCTTCTGGACCTCTCTTGCCTTGCGCACCCAGGCTGCTCAGCGTGTAGCCCTTCTTGCACTTCCCGTGTTTTGGAGTGACGAGCGCAGCGCCTTCCTTCTTCGGTACGCAGAGCTTGAGCGCCGATGCCGAGGTCGCACACACCATCATCAGGGACGCCATCAGCGAGACGCCCACAACCCACATTCGCTTCATCAGGGAACCCCCCTATCGTTGTCACGCAGCGCCCCGCGGCGCCGCGCATCTTTTCGCCCTCCGCGCCAACCCGCCCTACGAGCAGTGGACCGAAGGCCGACTTCGTAAAACCTTACGCTCCGGCGCCCGCCGCCGAGGCTTCGAGGCCAGCCCAAAGAACTTCGCGATCAGAGGCTGCTCCTCCATCGCCCTCGCACGCTCGCTGCCGCCAACACGCTCGCAGGCAGCCCCTCCATCGCCGCTCCCATCATCGGCGCCCCGCACACGCCCTACCGCCGCCGGCCCCGCCCGAAGCTCTGCATCGGGGGCACCACGGCACGCATGCCGGAGCCGACCTCCGCCACTCGATCCTGCGCGGAGGCGGCCGTTTGGCGCTCGTCCGGCGTGCCGGGCTCGAGCGCCGGCAGGTGACGGACGCGGTCGCGCTCGGACTGTTCGCCCGCCGCGGGCGCCAGGAAACGCTCGAGCGCCGCCAGCTCGCGCACGATCACGTTGATCACCCCTTGCGAGCGCTCCAGACGCCCGCGCGCCAGCAGCAGCGGCTCGGCTCGCGCCAGCTGGCGGTAGCGCTCGTAGACGGGCTTGGACACGATCAGGTTGACCACGCCGTACTCGTCCTCGAACAGCAGGAACGTGGTTCCCTTCGCGGTGCCCGGTCGCTGGCGCGCGATCACCAGCCCCGCCACCGCCACCGAACAGCCCGTGGGCATGTGGGGGAGCTGGGCGCTGGTCGCGAGCAGCGGGATCGACAGCCGCCCGCGCAGGACCGCCAGGGCGTGGTCCCCGACGGTGACGCCGCTGGTCGAGTAGTCGGCGATCAGCCGCTGCCAGCGCTCGAGCGGACGCAGGCGCGGAGCGGTGGGCGCCTCGAGCGCGAGCGCGAGCTGGGTGTGGGCGCCGCCGGGCGTGGTCGTGGCGGGCGTCGCGAGCCCCAGCTGCCACAGGGCCAGGCGCCGGCGGGCGTCGTCGCCCTCGCAGCTCATGTCTTCCTGTACGAGCGGATCGCAAGCGCCCGACCAGGCCAGCTGCGCCAGTGTTGCCGGTCCCGCGCCAGAGCGGGCGGCGAGGTCTGTGAGCGAGCGATACGTACCACCGTGCTCCCGCTCGTCCACGAGCCCGCGCACCTCGGCGGCGGGCACGTCCTTGATGTAGCCGAGGCCGAGCCGGACCCCCAGTTCGCGGTTGGGCGCCGGCTCGACCGTGCACTGCACGCGCGAGGCGTTGACGTCGAGTCCGAGCACGGGGATGCCGCGGCGTTCGGCCTCGTGCACGAGGCTGTCCGGGGCGTAGAAGCCCATCGGCTGCTCGTTGAGCAGCGAGCACAGGAACTCGGGTCCGTAGTGGACGCGCAGCCAGGTCGACTGGTAGGCGAGCAGGGCGAAGGCGGCGGCGTGGGCCTTGGGGAAGCCGAAGCCGGCAAAGCCCTCGACCATCTCCCATACGCGCCCGGCGGTGCGCTCGTCCGCGCCGACGTGCGCGCGTGCGCCCTTCAGGAAGTCTCCGCGCTGGCGCCGCATGTCCGCGTGCGAGCGCTTGCGGCTCATCGCGCGCCGTAGCTGCTCTGCCGCACCGGGGGTGAAGCCTGCAAAGGCTTCGGCCACCTGCATGACCTGGTCCTGGAAGATGATCGTGCCCAGCGTCTCGCGCAGAGCCGGCTCGAGCGCGGGGTGCTCGTAGGGGATCACATAAGCGGGGTCTTCGCGCCGGCGTCGCAGACGCTCGATGTAGGGGTTGATGGCCCCGCCCTGAATCGGCCCGGGCCGCACGATCGCGACCTGGATCGCCAGGTCCCGCAGATCCTTGGGCTGCGTCCGGTGCAGCGATTGCATCTGCGCGCGGCTCTCGATCTGAAAGACGCCGACCGTGTCGGCGACACGAATCGCGTCGTAGGTGGGACGGTCGTCGAATGGGATCCGCGAGAGATCGATCGGCCGCGAGCGCGAGCGCGCGATCTCCTGCACGCAGCGCTCGACCGCGGAGAGCATGCCCAGGCCGAGCAGGTCGATCTTCAAGAAGCCTGCGTCCGAGCAGGAGTCCTTGTCCCACTGGACCATCTGCCTGCCCTCCATCGCGGCGGGCACGATCGGAACGCAGTCGATCAGCGGTTTGGTCGCGACGATCATCCCGCCCGAGTGCTGGGACAGATGCCGCGGCAGGCCGTACGCCTCCGTCACCAGGCGTGCCAGCCAGCGCCAGCGATCCGAGCGGCCGCCGCCGCGCCCGCGCGCGCCCGGACGGTCGCCATTCCCCGATGATCCGTCCCCCTGCGCGCCATCTGCCCGCGAGCCGCCCTCCACCAGGGCGGCGATGTCTTGCTCGCCGCCTGACCCGAAGCGGTCGGCGCCGCGCGCCATGCGCTCGATCTCGCCGGGCGGCAGGCCGAGCACCTTGCCCAGCTCGCGGATCGCTCCGCGCTCGCGGAAGGTGGGAAAGGCGGCGACCAGCGCCACGCGGTCATCCCCGTAGCGCTCGCGCACGCGCGGGATCAGCGCCTCGCGGATGTCGCGCGGAAAGTCGAGGTCGATGTCGGGCAGCCCGCCCAGGTCCTCGTGCAGGAAGCGCCCGAGCGCCAGCTCGTTCTCGATCGGATCGATGTGCGAAAGGCCGGTCAGGTAGCAGACGATCGAGGAGACGGAGGACCCGCGGCCCCGTCCGGGGGCCAGCAGCGCGCGCACCGGGTCCCCTGCACGCACCTCGCAGGCGACCTCGCGAGCGAGCTCGAGCATGTCGTGGTGCAGCAGGAAGAAGCCCGCCAGCCCGAGCCCGTCGATCACGCGCAGCTCCTGTTCGAGGCGCACGCGCGCGCGCGCGTGGGTCGCGCGCGCGTGGGTCGCCTGCGACCGACGTCCTCGCCCAGAGCTCTCCCCCAGCTCTCGGCCGTATACCCCTCCCGGCCCGCGGCTGGAGATGGCTCCCGGTCCGTAACGGTCCTCCAGCAGCCCGCCGCACAGCTCGGCCAGGCGCCGGGGCGCCCCCTCGTCCTCGCCGCCGGGATAGCGGTAGCCGAGATCTCTCCTCAGATCGAATGACAGGCGCTCGGCCAGCGCCAGCGTCTCGCGCACCGCCTCGGGATGGTCGGCGAAGCGATTGACCATCTTTTCCGGCGAGCAGAGCACATGGCTGAAGTTGCCGCGGCGCAACGGCTCGGAGGCATCGAGCGTGGTGCGGTGGCGCAGCGCGACAAACGCGTCCTGCAGCTCGGCCCTGGAGCGAGCGTGCGCGTGCACGTCGCCGGTGGCCACGCACGCCACGCCCAGTCGCCGGGCGAGCGCTGCGAGCATGCGGTTGCGGGCGCGATCGTGGCGCTGATAAGGACGCTGCAGCTCCACCCGCAAACGCTCGGGGCCGAACGCCTCGAGCAGCCTTCTGGCCGTGGGCTCGTCGCGGGCTCCTTCCCTGACCGTCGATCGTCCCGCGCAGCCGGTCAGGCAGATGAGCCCCTCGGCGTGGTCGAGCACGGACTGCAGATCGACCGCCGCCTCCCCTAGCTCTCGCCGGCCTGGACCGTCGCGGGTATGGGCATGGGCGAGGGTGATGATCCGGCAGAGATTGCGCCAGCCGCTCTCGTCGCGCACCAGCAGCGTCAGGTGGCGACCGCTGCGGAGGTCGATCTCGGCGCCGTGGATCGCCTTCAGGCCGCAGTCCCGTGCCACCTGCGCGAGCTCCATCGAGCCCGACACCGAGTTGTGGTCGGTCAGCGCCAGCGCCCCGTATCCCAGCTCGCCGGCGCGCTGGGCCAGCTCCTGTGGCAGTGAGACGCCGTCCAGGAACGAGTACGCCGAATGGCAGTGCAGCTCCGCGTATGGGGGCGTCGGCGAGGCCATCAGACCCTCTGCACGAACCAGCCGTAAGGGGGCGTCGGCGAGGCCATCACGCCCTCTGCACGAACCAGCCGCCGGCGTACACGTCGCGAAATACGACCACGTTGCGCCCGCGCGCGTTCACCAGCTCCCAGTAGCGGCGGCAGAGCGGCGTGTCGGTCCACCAGCGATCCTCCACCAGCCACGACTCGCGCAGCAGCTCGATCCTCTGACCATCGACCTCCACGGGCACTCCCCCGCCCCGCACGCGCACTTGCGCGGGGCGGGGCAGGTTCAGGGCACGAGCCATCAGGATCGGATCCGGGTCATCGAGACGGAGAGGTCGGCCATCGCCGAGGGGGCCGGCGATCACAACGAAAAGCGGCCATCACGACGGGAACGGCGTGAGCAGCACCCGCCGCTCGGGCACACGCGAGTCGGGGTCGATGCAGACGGCCCGCATCGCCGCGTCCTGTCCGGCCGCGGCGCGCACCTGACCGACCGCCTCGCGCAGTCGCACGAGGCGCGCGGAGCGCGGCTGTTCGAGCAGCGTCTCCTGGGTTCCGGACGCAGGACCGAAGCGCTCGACGGCCAGCCCCAGCGCCGCCGCCGGCCCCGGGAGCATCGTCAAGCGGGCCGAGAGCGCCAGCCTGATCCGCCTGGGATCGGCGAGCGCCTGGCGAAAGACCACGCGCTCGCGCCAGGCGCCGCCGGTGTCCAGACGGGCAGACAGCGTTACTGCGCGCAGAGTCCGTCCGTGACGCTCTGCTCGCGCCAGCAGCCGGTCGACGAGCACTCCGAGCACACGTTCCAGCGCAGGGCCCGAGCTGGCATCGTCAACGCTCATCGTCTCGCTCAGGCGCTCCTCGTACAGGCGCGGTCGCAGAGGGGTGTCTTCGCCGCATGCGAGCCCGTGGGCGAGCGCTCCTGCTCGGCCGAAGCGGTCGGCGAGCGCGGGGCGCCCCAGCTGCGCCAGCTCGCCGAGCGTGCGCACGCCGAGACGGTGCAGGGACGCGAGCAGGCTCTGGGTCTCGCGCCGGTAGCCGAGCAGATCGACCTGCCGGCCGGCGAGCCAGCCCCGGGCGTCCCGCGGCGCTATCACGCAGGCCCGGCGCGGGCGCGCCGCCAGCGCCGCCGCCAGCGCGCAGAAGCGCGTCGGACCGGCTCCGATACGCGCGGCGCGGTCGCCACCGAGCGCAGAGCGACCGGAGCGGATGGCGTCCCGAGCGGCGACGATCGTCGCGGTGTCGCCGCCGTGGAGGGTGCGCAGGGGATCGGCGGCGAAGTAGGCAAGTCCCGGCAGTGCCGTCTCGACAGCTGCGCCGATCGCTTCGAGAGCGCGCAGAATGCTTTCCCATCTCCCTGCCACCGCGACCGGGTCCGGGGTCACGAGCACGAGCTCGGGACAGCGTGCGAGCGCCTCACCAAGCACCATCCCGGGCGCCACGCCACACGCTTCGGCGGCCCCCGAGACCTCCCCCACGCGCTGCTCGCCACCGGCCTGTGGCGCCAGCGCCAGCGCCCGCCCCAGCAACGCCCGGCCCCCGCCGGCGCGGGCCCCGCCTGCACGATCCCCACCTGCGAGACCATGCGCGCGCGCGTGCGCGCACGCGTGCGCCGCTCCACCGCCAGCCTCGCCGCCGACGGCGACGAGCAACTCGAAGCGGGGTATGTGCACGCAGACGATCATGCGAACATATGTTCGCATGGTCCGAGCGCTGCGTCAATCCATCGTCAGCGGCCCCTCTGCCGCCCCGCTCAGGAACTGGCGCACGAACGGGTTTTCCGAGGAGAACATGCGCTCGGCGTCGCCCGCCTCCACGATCCGCCCGCGCCAGAGCAGCGCGATGTACTCGCCGATCTGGCGCGCCGAGGCGATGTTGTGGGTCACGACGATGTAGGTCCCGCCGTAGAGCTTGTGCATCTCCTGGATCAGGTCGCACAGCAGCGCCGTGCGCACCGGATCGAGGCCGGAGTCGGGCTCGTCGAAGATCACGATCTCCGGCTCCATCACGAGCGCGCGGGCGAACCCGGCGCGCTTGCGCATGCCTCCGGACAGCTGCGAGGGCATGTAGTCGATCGCCTCCATGAGCCCGACGTCGGACAGGCGCTGCTTGACGATCCTGGCGATCTGGGCCTCGGACATGTCCGTGTGCTGACGCAGCGGGAAGGCGATGTTGTCGAACACCGGCATCGATCCGAACAGGGCGCCGTCCTGGAAGAGGACGCCGATCTTGCGCCGCAGTTCGAGCAGCTTGGGGAGCGTCAGGCTCGGAACCGACTGGCCTTTGACGATGACATCCCCGGAGTCCGGGAACATCAGGCCGATGATGTGCTTGATCAGGACGCTCTTGCCGGTCCCCGAGGGACCGAGCACGACCGTGATGGTCTCATCCGGGATGGCGACGTTGAGCCCGTTCAGGACCGGGACCCCACCGAGACGCTTGTGCACGTCCAGGCAGCGGATCGACCACCGCTCATCGTCGGGCTCGCCGAGCAGGTCGAGCTCACTGGAGTGGTACTGGAAGTGCTCGCGCTCGGCTGCGCCGTGACCGCCGGCCGGCGCCCTCCTGCTCGCGAGCGCGCTCGCGGCGTCGGTGCCCACGCCCTCCTCAGAACCCTCTGGCGCGCCGTCGACCATCTCCACCTCTCACATATTAATCGTTATCGCCCGCGGCCTCCCGACAGCTGGCGACAGGTCCCTCGACCTGGACTTGACAACATACCGTCGAGCCGTTTACGATCCGGCGTCATAAGCAGTTTATAGCTCGCTGGAGGGAGCGCGGGAAAGGGGTCACGAGCAGGGGTCGCCGGATCACGCGGCGTGCTTCCGCCTGAGCTAGGCGAGGGAGGAGATTGGATGTCGGACCTGCGCAGGCACGGCGCCGGCGCATCGGAGCCGCCCACCTTCGAGGTGCCGGTCCCGGGGGAGCGCTGGACGATCGCAGTCGAACACGCCGTTCGCCCCGCTGCGCGCAGCGGACGTGCGCGCAATGCGCGCGAGCGCATTCTCGACGCGCTCGTGCAGACGGTGGCGCGTCGTGGATACGAGGCCACGTCGATTGAGCAGGTGCTGGCCGTGGCGGAGGTGCCCCAGGCGGTGTTCGAGGAGCACTTCGAGGGCCAGCAGGACTGCCTGCTGGCGGCGCTCGACCATCTGGTCGAAGCGCTCCAGCGGGTCGTCAGGCAGGCGGTTGCGGGCCAAACGAGCTGGCCCGAACAGGTGCGTCTGGGCCTGCAGATGCTGCTGACGGCGCTCGCCTGCCATCCGGACGGCGCGCGCGTGGCGTGCGTCGAGTATCTCGCCGCGGGCAGGCCGGCGATCGCGCGCATGCGCGCCGCCATCGCATACTTCGTGCCGGCGCTGGAGCGCGGACGCGCCGAGGCGCTCGAGACCACGCATCTGCCGCCACAGACGTCCGAAGCGATCGTCGGCGGAATCGCCGCGATCGTCAACCGGCACGTGTTCGAAGACCGCACGAGCGAGCTCCCGGAACTGCTGCCGGATCTGCTGTTCTTCGCCCTGATGCCCTATCTGGGCCAGCACTGGGCGCTCGCGATCGCCCGCGAGGCGAGCGCGTCAGCTCGACTGCTTTAGCCCGATACCTCTGGCTCGAGACCTCCGCTCCGGCACCGCCACCGACGGTGACCGGCACTGAGTCAGCTCGGCGACTGCTGCTGCGTCGCCAGCCGCACCGGCAGCGTCTTGAGCTGATTGAGAAAGGTCGACTGGACGCTCGTGGGGACTCCGAGCGGCTCCATCGCGGGATATCGCTTGAGGGTCTCCTCGAACAGGAGGCGCAGCTCGAGACGGGCGAGGGCTGTGCCCAGGCAGAAGTGCCGGCCGCCTGCGCCGAACGCCTGGTGGTCGGACCGAGCCCGGGGGACGCTCGCCTCCGGCGAGCATCCCCGGTTCGGCCAACGGCGCACGTCGAAGCGGTCGGGGTCCTCGTAGACGGTCTCGTCACGGTTGGAGGAGACGTACCACATCACCACCTTCTCGCCCTTCTTGATCCGCTGGCCGCGCAGCTCGGTGTCGCAAGTGGCGGTGCGACGGAAGTGGGCGAAGGCGGGGAACATCCGCAGCGACTCCTCGACCGCTCCGGGGATGAGCGCGGGGTCCTCGAGCAGCAGCCGACGCTGTTCGGGGTCTTCCATCAGTGCCCTCATGCCGCTGCAGTAGGTCGCCTTGGTGGAGTCGTTGCCGGCGGCCATCAACAGGAAGAAGCCCATCACGATCTCGTGTTCGGCAAGGCGCTGTCCGTCGACCTCGGCGTGCACGAGCACGCTCATCAGATCGTCAGTCGGCCGGGCGCGGCGCTCCGCGATGAGCTGGCCGCAGCGCGCGAACAGCTCCGCCCGGTTGCGCTCGACCCCCTGCTCCAGCCCGCCGGGGTTCAGGTCGGGGTCGGTCGGCGCGAGCATCGCGTTTATCAGCCGCGCCCATGCCCCGTCGTCCTCCGGCTGGACGCCCATGAAGCTGCCGATCACCCGCGAGACGACGGGCTGCGCCACGTCGCACACCAGATCGCACGTCTGCCTTCCGTCCAGCCGATCGAGAACACCGGCGACGATCGCGCGAATCGGGTCCTCGTGAGCGGCGATTCGCTTTGGCGTGAAGCCCGCCTGGAAGAGCGCCTTGACCCGGTCGTGCTGGGGCGGGTCCATGCCGATGAACATCGCGCGGGTGAGCTCGAGCGGGAACGTGGCGTTGGTCGCCGTCACGCCGCCGAGCTCCGAGGAGTAGGTGCGCCAGTCGCGGCTGACCGCGCGCACGTCCTCGGCGGTGGTCACCGACCAGAACCCGGCCTGCTCGGGGAACTCGCTGATCCGCTCGGTGAAGTGCACCGGGCACTCGCTGCGCAGCCGCGCGAACAGCTCGTTCGGTGCGCCCTCCTGCCAGAGCTCGAGATCCCCGACCAAGACGCCGTCCAGCTGTTGATCAACCGACGCCATCGCGTTACATGCTCCCACACGCCGCGAGTTGCGGCGTTCTGAGACGTCCCGCACCGGCTGTGGACCTGAGCTGGTTTCAGCGTGGGCCACGCATTGGGCGGCGGTGTGGCTACCAGATCGTTTTCAGCGATGCAAGGCCCCGCATCGCGGCGTCGGCGGTAACCAGCGTGAGGTCGTGCTCGAGCGCTGTCGCTACGAGGAATCTGTCGGCAGGGTCTTGTGAGTCGAACCTGGCGAGCGCCTCGCTGCGCAGGGCGATGCTGTGGGTGAGCGGCGCGGCCGTGGGAGCGGAGCGCCGCAACGCGTCGAGGACCCACTCGCTCGGCGACGGCGTCAGCGTCAACCGTCCCTTGCGTGCGAGCACGAGCGTCTCCCAGGTTGACACGGGGGAAAGGTGCACCTCGCTTTCGCGGTCGGCGATCGCCCGCTCAGCGTCTGCCGAGAGTTGCTCGGGAGCAAGTAGACGCCAGAGCCACGCGTGTGTGTCGAGCAGGAGCCTCACTCGCGCAGAGCGTTCCACTCGGCGCTGTCGAGCGCGGGCGGGAGCAGATCGGCGTGGATCTCCCCCCGGTCGTGCATCGCGCCACGCCAGTCATCGGCCCGCTCTGGTCGCACCGGCACGAGCTGGGCGACCGGCTTGTCGCGCTTCGTGATCAAGATCGGCTCGCCGGACTCCCCGACCTCGTCGAGCAGACGCAAGCAGATCTGCTTGAACTGTCCGGCAGCGATCGTCTTCACGAGGCCACAATACCATGGACAATGGACATAGACATCCCGCGGCCGGCCATCACGGACGCGTCGTCAGCCGTCACCGTGCCTGCCGTTGCCGGCCCGCGCCAACCGGCCGCCTGAGCCGACTCAGGGGCCCCCGCCGAAGGTGACCTGCGGGTATTGGCCGGTCTTGCCGTTGAACGTGAACGGACCCTGCTGGTTGCAGGCGGGCGCGGGCACGGCGTTGGTGGCGCCGGGCGCGTTGGCGATGTGGAATTCGATCAGGTTTTCGATGACGGTCTGCGAGATGGTTTCGCTTTCGGGTCCGCTCACGGCCGGCGCCGAGTTGGCGCAGGAGCTGTTGGAGAACACCTGCAGGCCGCCGTTGCCGAGCGCTGCGAACGCGCCGGGCTTGAAATAGGGGTTGCCGCGGTTGGTGCCGATCCGTTTGGCGTACACCGACAGGCTTTCTGGGACGAGGACCTGCATCGTGCGCAGGTAGTGCAGTGGCGGGCCCTGGTTGGCGGTGTTGGTGTTGAGCAGATGGGCCTGCGTGGCGGCGGTGAAGTTGGCGAAGAAGGCCTGCACCTCGGGCACGTACATGCCGAGGTACTGCAGGAAGGGATCGAAGTTGTGCAGCACCGGCCGGATGTTTTCGAGCAGCGGGATGGTCAGTTCGTTCACCTGCTTGACCGCCGGCAGGCCCGTCTTGGCGGCGCTGGTGAGCGGGCCGAGCGAGGTCAGGAAGCTGTTGAAGGCGGGCGCGAACGGCTTGGTGGCGTCGAGCAGCGACGACAGCTGGACCTCGGCGGGGCGGAGCTGTTCGAGCACCGGGTTGGCGACTGCGGCGAACGTGTCGAGTTCTCTCAGCGCGACTGTCCCGTTGTGCTCGAATGAGGGCAGCAGACGCCAGATCTGCGCCCACGAAGCGCCGTTTTCGGCGAGCGTGTGCAGCGTTTTCTCGCCGTTGACGAGTAGGCCTTGGTACTGGTGGTCGCGTTCACCGAGGCCGTCGAAGACTTCGCCGGTGTTCTTGATCACCTCGGTCAGCGCCCCTTCCTGGTCGGCGAGCAGGCTGGTCAGCTGGTTGGCGTGCTGGACGAACGGCCCGGCCGCGGCGAAGCCGGCGTTGATCTGTTCGCCGCGGCCGGTGATGCCTTCGGAGAGCGACTGCTGCCAGATTTTGAAGTCTTCGCGCGTCTTTGGCGTGAGCAGCGAGAGGATGGCGTCGAGCGTGACCGATGGTTCGACCTGGCTGTTTGAAAGCTGGCCGCCGTCGCGCAGCGCGGGCCCGCCCCGGCCCTGCGGGATCAGCTGCACGTAGGTCTCCCCGAGCAGCGTCTTCTGACGCAGGATCGCGTGCATGTTGGCGCGGATCGGCGCGTACTTGCTGTCGATTTCGAGCTTCGCGGCGGTGCGCCCTTCATTGTTGACTTTCAGGGCGACGACGTGCCCGACTTCGACGCCGCTGATGCGCACGTCCGACTGTTCGGCCAGCGCCAGCGCGCGGGGGAAGGCGATCGTGATCTGGTAGCCCTTCGGTTTCAGCGGGACCGGCCCGCCGAAGGACTCCCACAGGAACAGCAGCAGGCCAAAGCAGCTGAGCACGAACAGCACGATCACGAGGATGTTGCCGACGGTGGGGGCGCGCTTCTGCATGGCTTAGCCGGCTCCCCCTGTGGTGCCCGAGGCCGCGTCCGAGGCCGTCGGGCCGGCGCCAGAGCCCGCCGAGCCGGCACCGGAGCCCGCCGAGCCGGCGTCCGAGGCCGTGCTGAGCGCATCTGCGCCCTCCCCGTAGGCGCCTTTGACCAGACCGGAGAACGGGCCGGCCGGCGTCCCGGGCGCAGCGCGCGCGCTCGTGGTGGTGGCGCCTTTGAGGATGCCCTGGCTCTGGCACTCCGAGCGGGTCGGCGGGTTGGTGAGCCCGACGAGGATGTTGACGGTCTTGTTGATTTTCGCGGCCGGGGCGAGCAGCGGCAGGACTTCGCAGTTGATGTACAGCAGGGCGCGCCCGAGCGGGCCGTGCGCGTCGGCGGAGCTGACGACGCTGTTGAGGTTGTGGCTGCCCCAGTCCAGGAAGAACAGGAAGCCCGCCTGGTTCTTGCCCGGGTCATACGCGAGCTCGTTGAAGAATTCGTTGAGCACCGAGAAGCTCGTCGCGAGCTTGGGGAACGCTTCGGCGAGGTTCTTGGTGTCGGGCGCGAGCGCGTTGATGGTGGGCAGGATTTCGCGCGCGAACGGGCGGATCTCGGTCTTGAAGATCGGCGTGGTGGTCTTGAAGGACGCGCGCGCGGCTTCCTGGGCGGGGGCCACGGAATGGGCAAACGGCTCGAGCTCGCCGAGCGTCGGCCCGACTACGTTGAATGCGCTCGCGATCTTGCCGAGCCCGTGTTGGGTCTTGCTGAGGGCGCCGGGCAGCAGCTGGATCGTGCGTTCGACGCTCTTGTCCTCCTGCGCGAACGTGGCGAACACGGCGTTGGAGGCTTGGATCCCGTCGGCCAGCTGCTTGTCCTTGTTGCCGAATGCTTCCATCAGGAGCCGGAAGTTGTGGATCGAGCGCGCGATCTCGGCGTGGCGGGTGTGCAGTTCCACGGTTATCAGCTGCAGGTCGCGCGCGAGCGGATCGAAGCGCTTCAGCGTGGCCGCGAAGGCCGGGCCGTTTTCCTTGAAGCCTTCGCCGGCGCCGGCCAGCAGCAACTGCAGGTAGGCGCGGGTGTCGGCGTCGAGGCCGGCCCACAGTTCGTCGAGGTTGGCGTTGGGAGCGGTCTGGGCGAGCGGGATCGTGGCGCCGCTCTGCACGCGGCCGGTGGACGGCGTGCCCGGGTTGACCTCGACCGTCATGTCCTTCAATTCGGTCTTGGGCCGCATCAGCAGGGTGGCGTCGTGGTAGATGAGCGCGTACTTGGGCGTCAGGTGCATGGTCACCTGCGCGACCCCCTTGTCCAGTTCGACGCTCGCGATTTCACCGATCTTGGCGCCCGCGATCGTGACCGCCTGGCCCTGGCCCGGCGTGAGCGCGGCGCCGTTCTCGAATTCGGCCTTGAGCGTGAAGTAGTTGTGCCCGAGCACGGGCACCCAGGTGGGGAGCTTGAGGTTCTCGTGCGCGAGGATGTAGCCGCCGACGAGCGCCGCGATGATGATCATCGTGACAACCGCGATGAACGCCGAGCGGTAGCGCTCGATCTGTTCGCGGACGCCGAGCCCGCCCTCGTGGGTGTCGCGCGCGCCGCCACTCGCACCGTCCTCGTGGGCGCCGTCCATCGGCTGATCGTCCTGATCGATCGCGCTCATCCGCCACTCCCGTCCGCGGGGCCCTGTGAGAGCGGGCCGTTGACTTCGGGCGGCGTCTGCGTGCTGCACTGCACGTGCGGCTCATACGGCGGCTCTTCCTTGGGGAACGCCGGCCTCGTGCCGAGCGGCGGCAGCGGCGCGTGCGCGAGCATCTGCAGGCCGTGCAGGTTTGTGCCGAGGATCGAAGCTGGGGCCGAGCGCACGGTCTGGCCGCTGCTGCCGATCATGAACCGCCCGAACGGGCCGTTGCCGGTGAAGCTCTGCCCGAGTCCGGCGAGGCCCGTGAGGGCGTACCAGAACTCCTTATAGACTTCCGTGCCCGTGCTGCTGGCGCCGTCCTGCAGCTTTTCGGTGCCGGCCGGGAAGATCACCTTGCTCTGACACTGAGCGAACAGGTCGCCCTGATGGTAGAACGCCGGCTGTTCGCCGAACAGCTTGGCGATCGAGGGGGCAGCCTGCTGCAGGCCCTTCGCGACGCCGCCGAGCTCGGTGGGCGCGAGCGAGGCCTGCACCTGTTCGATCCACGGCAGCGCGGCGGCGACGGTCTCACTGGTCTGTTCGACGCCGGGTGTAAGCGCTTCGGCGAAGGCGCGGGTGGGCGGGAAGGACGCGTCCAGTGACTTGAACGCGGCGCTCGCCGAGTGCAGCGCGCCGGGCAGCGCTCTGATCGTCGCGGTCAGGCTCGGCGATTGGTGCGCGAAGATCGCAAAGAAGGTGTTGAAGTTGGGTACCCATTCGCTGAGCGACTGCTCGTAGACGTTGAGCGCCCCCGTGGTTTTGCCGATCGCCGCGATCAGCTTGGAGATGTCGTCGAATTCGGTGCCGCCGATCGCCTGGTTGACGATCGCCGAGCCGCGCTCCGCGGCGGGACCGCGGCGGTAGGCCTGGTTGAGAGCTCCGGCCCCGGTGAGGCCGTAGACTTCAGGGTTCTGTTCGGCGTTTTCGGCGGCATCGGGTTTGCGCGTGAGGCCGTCGCCGTAGCCCTGTAGGAAGTTCTGCAGGTTCGCGCGCGTGTCGGTGTTGAGCGCGTCGAGCACCTGGTCGATCTGGACCGGATCGGAGGTCTGCGTGCTCGGGATGGTCGAGCCCGAGGCCAGCGTCGGCGCGGAGGGAGTGCCGGGCTGCAGTTCCACGAACCAGTTGCCTTCGAGGAAGATGCGCGGGCGGATCTTGAGCGTCGCGTCGGAGTGGATCGGCAGGCCTTTGGGTTCGATTTCCATGTGCACGACGCCGACGGCGCCCTGGCGTTCGATCGAGGTGACCTGCCCGACGTTGACGCCGGCGATGCGCACGGGGGATTTGGGATGAGTGTTGACGGCGCTCATGAAGACCCCCGTCAGGCGATAGCCGTGTTTGAAGGGGATGTGCTTGGTGAAGCCGAAATACACGCCGATTGCGAGCAGGACCAGGAAGATGACGCCGACGCGGAACGGGTTGGAGCGGCGCAGTTCGGCCACCGGGATTTCGTCGTGGCGGCGCCAGAAGCGCAGACGCTTCAGAAACCCGCTCACGACCCGCTCCCGCTGGCGGTGATCCCCAGCGCACGCAGCGTCGCGGCCGGGTAGCGCTGCCCGAACAGGTTCTGTTCGCGCGTGGTGATTTCGCGGTTGGTCGTGGAGCCGCCCGCAGGCACGTTGCCGATCACGGTCTTGCCGGCGATGTAGTTCTCGTTGGCGGCTTCGCATAGCCGCGGCTGGCCGGGGCCGGCGACGTTCGGATACGGGTTGTAGTGCAGGTGGTCGTTGTTGATCGGCTGGCCGGAGCCGTTGCGTTCGACCGACGGGCCGGCGGCGGGACCGGACGAGGGGAATCCCTCGGCGTTGGGACCCGTGGGCGACAGCACGACCGCGGCGCGCGCGAGCGAGCCGACGCCGACGTTCTCGGCCTGGAGCCCGGCGACGTTGCGGAAGGCGAGCGTGATGTAGTTGCAGTAGGCCTGCTCGGGCGCGATCCCGGCCAGCAGCGGGGTGCCGAGTTCGGTGGTCTGCGTGAGCGCTTCGAGACCGAGCGTGACGATCGGGTTCTTCGCGAATTCCTCCAGCGACCGCGCCGATTCGGCCAGGCCCTTGTTGAGCGAGGTGGCGGCGTTCAGGTTGACGGCGCCGACCGCGAAGGCGTGCGCGAGCTGCGGCGCGACGGTGCGCAGCGAGATCGCGCTTGGGCGCAGCAGGCGCATGAACTCGGTGGCGTTTTCGATGAAGGGCGCCTGGTAGGCGAACGAGTAGGTCGCCTGTTTGAGCGCTTCGGGGCCGCCCTTGATGGTGGCTTCGAGCTCCGGTGCGACGCTGGCCCAGGCGGTGAAGAAGGTGCTGGCATCGGTGAAGAAGGCGGCCTGCGTGCTCGCCACGGGCGCGACCTGCGCGGCGACGCTGTCGAGCGCCGGGAAGAAGTTGTCAAAGCGCGTCTTTGCCGAGGCCAGGTTGTGCAGCACGGGCGTCGCCTTGGTCGTGAGCGGGACGAGCGTATGGATGATTTCGTTGAAGTCGATGCCCCGCGCGGTGAGACCGTCGCCGAAGGCGATCGTGTTCTGCTGGATCGCGGTGCGCGTCTTGGCATCGAACATGTTGAACAGCTCGTTGATGTCGACCGGTTCGCGCGTCTGCGAGACCGGGATCGTGGCCCCGGGCTTGAGCGTCTGAGCGGATGTGCCCTTTTCCAGTTCGAGGTACTTCAGGCCGATGGTCGAGACCGACAGCACGATCGCGCGCGTGTCCGCCGGCAGCGGCTCGACGTGCTTTTCGAGCTTCAGTTCGGCCAGCGCGGTGACGCGCCCGGTCTTCGGGTCCTGGACGGGTTTGAGCGCACTGACGACGCCGACGCGGTTGCCGGCGATGCGCACCTCGTTGGCCTTCTGCAGCGCCGAGGCTTCCGGGAGTTCGACGTTGATGTTGTACGTGGGGACGAACGGCAGTCCGTTGTTGGCGTTGTAGGAGAGGTAGACGGCCACGACCACGATCAGCGCGGTGAGCCCCCCGATCAGCAGCGGGCTGGCGGCGAGCGATCCTTGGCGGCGGGGTTTCATGGTGTCTGGGTCGGGTCGCAGCCGAGCGCGCCGTTGTCGGTGAAGGGCGCGGAGCCGTCGGCTGCGGGCTGGGTGGCGGCGCCGGGGCAGCGGCGATTCTCGCCGCTCTTGAGCGATTGGAGTGCCTGCTGGGCGCTCGACGGCGTGAGCGTTTCGCCCGAGCCGAGCGAGAACGAGGGCGAGACCGGGCTGACGTGGGCGTAGTGGCCGTTGGCGTCGTAGTAGGCGGTGGTCTGGCCGAACGAGTTCAATGTGCCCACGAGCTCGGGCGAGTAGGGCCCGAAGAACGAGGTGATCGGCACGGCTTCGCGCAGCGCGCGCACGCCGTTGGGCGAGGCGGTGGTGAGCACGTTGGCGACTTCGGGCATGACGCGCACGAAGTCGGTGAGGTCGTTGTCGGGGCCGGGGCGGCTGATCGCCTGGCTGAAGTCGGTGAGCACCGGCGTGGCGGTCGTGACGAGTGGCTGCAGCTTGGTGAACAGTTCGTCGAGGGCGGTCGTGTTGGGCTTCTGCGCGTTGGCGAGCTTGGTGAGCGCGGCGAGCGTGGGCGGGAGCTCGGTGAAGGTCTTGTTGCCCTGCGCGAGCGTGACCGGGAACTGGCGCAGGCCTGCCGCGAGGCTGCTCTGCTGGGCGCCGAGCGCCTGGAAGGTCTGGTCGGCGTGTTCGACCAGGTCGCTGAGCTGTTCCTTGCGCGCGCCGATCGTGGTGAGCGCCTTGCCGGTTTCGATCAGGAAGTGCGTGAAGGTCGCCTGGTCGCTGACGAGCTGGGCAAAGATGTGGTCGGGGGCTTCGAGCGAGGGGCCGAAGTATTCGGTCGCCTGCCCGAGCTCGCGACCGGCGCCGGCGAACTGTTCGGCCGAGCCCTGGATCAGCTGCTGCAGGCCCACACGGGTCTTCGGGTTGAACGTGTTGAACAGCTGGTCGAGGTCGGTCACCGACCTGGTGGCGCTGCCCCGCAAGGTCGCGCCGGCGGGCAGCGCGGGCCGGTTGTTCGGCGCGAGCTGCAGCGCGACATAGCGATCGGCGACGCTGGTCAGCGACGGCACCCTGACTTCCGCGACGGTGCCCACGCGCAGTGGCGCGACCGAGGATTCGACGTGGATCGTGATGAGCGCCGTGTAGCTGTGCGTGAGCACGATGTTGGAGACGCTGCCGACCGGCACGCCGCCGACCTGGACCTGGTCGCCGCGCACGAGTTCGTAGGCTTCGGGCAGTTCGACGTAGTAGGTGGTGCTGCCGCCGCCGGAGATGAGCAGGTAGGCGATCACCAGCACGATGAGCGCGATCGCGCTCATCGCGAGCCCACGCGCGACGCGCGAGGGCGCCGCGGGCCGCCCGCGCGCAGGGCCGAGCGGCAGCTCGTCCGGCGGCGGAGGGGGCGCGCTGGGAGGTCTGGGCGGGCTAGTGGTTGCCACCGCCGGCTCCCTGTTGGTCGCACCGCGACTCGCGAATCGGCTCGGCGTTTGGATGGAGGGACGCGCTCATGTCAGTTTCCGAGCAGGTAGTTGAGCAGCATCGCGTCGGGTTCGTTGCCCTGCGGCGATTGCGTGTAGTTGGGCGGGGTGGGCGGGGTGGGCGGGGATCCCGTTCGACCGGCAGGCTGCGAGCTGGCGCCGCCCGACTGCGAGCCCGTGACGCCCGCCTTCGCCGAGCCCTCGCTCGCAGTGCCGGCCTGCTTGCCGTCCGTGCCGGCGCCCGCGTGGGTCTCCGCGGCGCCCGGCGCCGCGCCGGCTTCGGGGTACTCGGCGATCGCCTGGGCGGGTGTGGCGCCTTTCAGGACCGCGAGCGTGCGCTGCATCACGACGCTCGTGTCGTTGGCACCGTTCGCGCTGGCGGCAGTCGCGCTGGCCGTGCTCGCGCCGGCGCCGCTTTCCCCTTCGCCCGAGGAGGACAGGCCGTTGCTGGCGAACAGCTTGGCGCTGCAGCCAGATTTCGGTTCGGTGAAGTAGCTCAGGCACGCGTTGGCGACGAGTTCGGCACGTAGGAAGTGACCGAGCGCGTCGTAGCCGTTGGTGGTGTTGGCGCCGAGGAAGATGAAGTCCATCAGGCGCTCGAGCCCGCCGGTGTCGCGCAGGCTCGTGAACAGTTCCGCGAGGCTCGCGCTGAACGGCTTGGCGGAGCTGCCGAGCTTCGCGACCCTGGCGAGCAGCGGCTGCAACGAAGCGAGCGCGGGGCCGGAGATCTTGGCGCTCTTGCCGAACGTCTGGAAGAAGCTGCTCGAGCTGTTGGAGAACGGGGCGATCTGGGCGAACAGCCGGTTGATCGATGGCGCGGCGGCTTTCAGCGCGGTGAACGTGGGGAGCGTCTGTTCGCCGAAGCGCCCGAGCCGTTCCATCGCCGGCCCGAGCTGTTCGAGGAACGCCGGGAAGGCGGCGAAGTTCTGTGCGATGGCGCCGCGCTGGTTGGCGCTGGCGCGGGCGACGGTGTCGCTCTGGACGATGAAGTTCGAGATCGATTCTTTGATCTTGGGGACCGGCGCGAGCGCCACGTCCGAGTCGTCGGCCAGTTTGACCAGCAGCTTGTTCTGGTTGGCGAGGATCGCGAGCACGCGGTCGAGTTCGCGCAGCGCCGGGTTGGCGCGCTTGAGGACCGTGTTGAGGTCGCTGCCCCGTCCCGCGAGTCCGGCGCCGAGTTCGTTGAGGATGATCGTCAGGCGCTGGCGGACCGGGAGGCGATTGATGTCGTTGAGCAGGTCGGTGTTGACCGGGCTGGAGGTGTTCGTGACGGGGAGCAGGCGCTGGCCTTCGCCTTCCTGGCCCGCAGGGATCACCTTCAGCGGCGGAGGCAGCGGGGTGTCTTCGGGGCGCGGCTGCGTGGGCAGGCAGTTCACGAACTTCTCGCCGATCAGCGCCTCCGGTTCGATCGTGCAGGAGGCGTCTTCGCGGAAGTCCTGGAAGCCGGGGGTTTCGATGTGCAGGACGACCGCGGCCTTCTGCTGCGGCGTGGGCGTGACCGCGCCCACGACCCCGACCTTGACGCCGGCGATCTTGACGTCCTCGCCGGAGATGATGTTGTTGGCGTCGTCGAAGATCGCACGCACTTCGTAGCTGCCGCTGCTGCCTCCGGCTGAGGTAGCGAGCAGCACGACCGCGACGAGCGCGGCCATGCCGAGGACAGTAGCGATGGCGACCGTGCCTCTCCTCCACCTCCTGGTCTCGCTCAACCCTTCCCTTCCTCGCCTTCAACAGCGAGCGGGGCGGCCCCGGTGTTTTAACGGGCGACCGCCCCCTCTCGCGTTCCCTCCGGCGGGCATGGCCCGCCGCTGTCATCTGTCTGGTGGCTACTTCTTAGGACACGGCGCCTTGTACGTGGATACGACGGATTCGCCGCTCAGGAACGTGAATTCGGACTTGACCGGGAAGCCGCCTTTGGGGCAGGTCTTCGGCAGCGTGCCGTAGTAGACCGTCTTCTTGCCCTGCTTGTAGGCCGAGCCGACCTTGATGTTGATCGACGTGGTCAACACGGGCGGCGCGCCGGGGACCGTTTCGATCAGCTTGATCGGACCCGAGAGCTGCAGGCCGCCGGGCCCGCCGAAGCTGCCGGTCAACGCGATCAGCTGCGCCGAGATCGGCGAGGGCGCATTGGCGTAGAACTGCAGCCCGCCGCCGGGCGCGAAGAACGCCTGCAGCGTGGCATTCTCACGGACCGGTTCCCCGCCGATCACGTCCACGACGCCGGCGCTGCCGACCGGGCTGGCCTGCGACTTCTTGTTGCAGCCGCTTGGCCCGATGTTTTCGAGCGTCGCCGCTGTGCACGTCACGAAGCCCTGCGGGTGCAGCTTCGTGCCGGCCGGCAGCAGGAACGAGAAGTGGGTCAGCGGCGACGGAACGCCGCCGGTGAATTCGGTGCCGATGATTTCGTACTTGGCTTCGATGGCGGCTCCCGCGCCGAGGATGTTGCCGGTGCCGGGAAAGCCCGGGATCGGCACGGCCTTCGCGACAAGCTTGACGGTCGGCGCGGCCGAGGCGGCGCCGGGCAGGGCAAAGCCGAGGACGGCAAGGCCGAGCAGGGCCAGACAGGTGGATGCTCTGCGCATCAGGTTTTTCTCCTCTGGTTGATGGACAGGTCCGCCTCGATCCGGGTAGCTCCGAAACCTTGCTGGTCCGGCGTCATCGAGATCTCCGGCGACCCACGCCGGAGAACATTGGCGTCTCTATACCTCAACATTACTCATCGTGCACGACGCGTTCAAGGCCGAAGGGGCCCATGGGGCGGGCCCCTGGGGCCACCACCTGCCGGCCGCAGAGCCCGCCGAACGGGGTCTGCAGCGCTACAGCCTGCACCCGTCCCGCGACTCCGCGAGCGGATTCAGAAGCATACAGTGTACTAGTACCCTCGAACACTTGCACGAAACCAGAAACCTGCAAACCGCGAGGCTGGCACCGGGACGCAGGCCGCCGTGCGCCGGGCGTTGGTACCTAACCCTCAGGCTGAGGCTGACGTCACTGGGTGAGGTTGACGCCAGACGGCTCAGGGGCGGCCGAGAGAGTTCCGGCAGCAGGGCGCACGTCCACACGCGCTCACACGCGCGCGGGCGCGCGCGGGCGCCGTCGAGAGAGTCGGCCGAGCCGACACCGGCCCGCGCGATCGAGGATGATCCCGGGGATCGCACAGACCAAGGGAGGACCGATGGACTTCGAGCCGAGCCAGCGCTGCAGCGAATTCAAAGAGCGCCTGAGCGCGTACATGGACGAGCACATCTATCCCGCGGAGGAGGTCTACGAGCGCCAGCTGCGCGAGTCGGGCGACCCGCATTACCAGCCACCGGTGATGGAGGAGCTCAAGGCACGCGCGCGCGAGGCCGGGCTGTGGAACATGTTCCTGCCGGATCCCGACGACGGCGCGGGGCTGTCGAACACCGACTATGCACCGCTGGCGGAGCTGCTCGGGCGCTCGCATGTCGCCGCGGAGGCGTGCAACTGCTCGGCGCCGGACACGGGCAACATGGAGGTGCTGCACCAATTCGCCACCGCCGAGCAGCGCGAGCGCTGGCTGCGGCCCCTGCTGGACGGCGAGATCCGCTCGGCGTTCGCGATGACCGAGCCGGCGGTGGCGAGCTCTGACGCGACCAACGTCGAGCTGCGGATCGAGCGCGACGGCGACGAGTACGTGCTGAACGGGCGCAAGTGGTGGACCTCGAACGCGCTGCATCCGCACTGCCGGATCATGATCGTGATGGGCAAGACCCAGCCGGACGCGGCGTTCCATCGCCAGCAGAGCATGATCCTGGTGCCGATGGACACGGCCGGGGTGACGGTGATGCGCAACCTGCCGGTGTTCGGCTACATCGACCAGGAGGGGCACGCCGAAATCGACTTCGAGGACGTGCGCGTGCCGGCGTCGAACCTGATCGCCGGCGAGGGTGACGGCTTCATGATCGCGCAGGCGCGGCTGGGCCCGGGACGGATCCACCACTGCATGCGCGCGATCGGGGCCGCCGAGCGGGCGTACGAGGGGATGTGCGCGCGGGCGTTCACCCGCGTCACGTTCGGCAAACCGATCGCGACGCGGGGCAACATCCAGGACTGGATCGCCGAGAGTCGCATCGAAATCGAGATGGCGCGCCTGCTGACGCTGAAGGCGGCGTGGCTGATGGACACCGTCGGCAACCGCAACGCGCGCGTGGAGATCGCGGCGATCAAGGTGGCGGCGCCGAACGTGGCGCTGAAGGTGCTCGACCGCGCGATCCAGGTGTTCGGCGGAGCAGGCGTGACCGACGACTTTGGGCTCGCCCGGGCATACGCGCATCTGCGCACGCTGCGCCTGGCCGACGGTCCCGACGAGGTGCACAAGCTCTCGATCGCCCGGCGCGAGCTGGAGCCGTACAGGCCGCGCGAGCCCAGTCCCGCCTGATCGCCGCGCGAGCCCAGTCCCGCCTGATCGCCGCGCGAGCCCAGTCCCGCCTGATCTCAAACAGGTGTCCAAAGGCACTTCAGCCAGAGGCGATCTGTGGCGATGCTGTCCACAGATTCCAGATCGATACTGAAAAGGGCAAACCCGTCGCGAGGCGGGGACGCAAAGTCAGAGGTCTCGCGCAGAGCGCAGAGACGGCTCGACCGCCAGTAACAGCACGAGCATGGAGGCTCTTGTGTCCCCTTTCCAGCAGCTTCACAGGTCGCTCCGCCGGTCCGCCAGCAATAGCCTTTGTCGCCGGGGCATCGTCTCGGTCGGCTTGTGCGCATGCGCGAGCCTCGTGCTCGGGGCCTTCAGTGCCGCTCCCGCGGGAGCGGCGCTGATCAGCACCGGCGCGTGCAACGAAACAGCGCTGTCCCAGCCGTTCGCACGCTGGGGCGAAACGACCGAATACGAGCTCGTCCCGGGCGGCCACTTCGAAGGCTCGTTGGCGGGCTGGACGGTGCACGGCAAGGCCGGTCTCGTGGCCGGCGGCGAGCCCTACGGCGTCACCGGCTCGGTGAGCTCCGACTCGCTGGCGCTGGGCACGCTTGCGTCCGCGCAATCGCCGTTCTTTTGCGTCAACGCGAGCTACCCGACGTTCCGGTTCTTCGCGCGCAACAGCAGCCTGCTCTCGACGCTGCTGGTGCAGGTCGTTGAACGAGACACCGCTCGGCCCGGTCACGCTGCCGGTCGGGGTCGTCGCACTGAGCGGCCAGTGGGAGCCGACTGCGGCGATGCTGACGGGCTCTGCCGTGGAGGGCTTGCTCTCGGGCGGCACAGCGCAGATCGCGCTGCGATTCACCGAGGTCCTCGGCGAATCGCGCATCGACGACGTGTTCGTCGATCCCCGCATGCGCTAGCTCGAGTCCCGTCGCGGCTCGAGTCGCGCGCGAGCCTGGGCCCGGTTGACTGGGGAGCGACCGGGCCCAGTCGGCGTTGCGGAC
Source organism: uncultured Solirubrobacterales bacterium (assembly GCA_963713895.1). Lineage (GTDB taxonomy): Bacteria > Actinomycetota > Thermoleophilia > Solirubrobacterales > Solirubrobacteraceae > Palsa-744. The sequence continues at coordinate 2,404,719 of OY970210.1, forward strand.
AGCTCTACCGCGAAACGCCGCGGTGCGGGCGCGCGTCGCTCGGGCGCGGAAGCCGCTGGAAGGGCGCGTCAACGCGAGCGTCGTGGCGATCGAGCCGCGCCTGCATGCGGCGATTGCTCTCCTGCTGGGCGATCCACAGCCGGATCTTGCGCTCGACGCTGCGCGAGTGACCATGCATGGCTATCTCTCCTCCGCGGAACACGGATCCCGAGTCATGCCGATCATGCTGGCGGGCCGCGGCGCGCTTGGCACTGGACGCGGGTCCCAAATCACCCGGTGGCGGTTCGACATGCGATCCAACCGTCAAGACTGGCATCGCGCCCGTTGGATCGCGCGCTGTCGAGGTTTCAGGCTGCGCCCGGCTCACAAGGGCGTTCTCGCGGGCGCCGCCTCACAGGGTCCCGGGCGGCGCGAGCCACTGGCTGTCGAACGTGAGTGTCGTGCGCCCCGCGATCACGTCGTAGTCGCTGTCGTAGTGGAGCACGCCCATGCCGGCGGCGTCGGCGCACGCGGCGATGACGAGGTCTGCCGGCGCGAGACGATGGTGACCGACCTCTGCCAGCTCGCGCTGTGCCTCGAGTGCGGCGCTTTCGATCTCCTTGTCGAGCTCCACTCGCGGGAGCCGCGTGAGGTTGGACATCATCTCCGCGCGCGCGGTGCCCGATCGCGCGGAGTAGCCGGCCTCGAGGAGGAACGGCAGGCAGGTCGCCAGCTTGCGCTCGGCCATCCACGCTGCGATCTGCTGTACGCGCTCCTGCGCCAGGCGCTGCGAGGAGAGACGCGCCCAGGCGGAGTTGTCGAGCAGCAGCAAGGTGCTAGTCGGTCGCGATCAGGCCCAGGCGCTTGACCTCGTCGGCCGCTTGAACGTCGACCGGGACCGAGCGCTGGCTGACCATCTGCGCAAGCTGCGTGGCCGCCTCCTGTGCGGCTCGGGCGTCGTCGGGGAGCCTGCGCGCCTTGACCCGGGCTCCGAGTGCCAGCAGCTCCGCGTAGTCAACGCGTTCGCCGTGCAGACGCGCGCGGAGCTCGTCGAGCGCCTCGCGCACGGGCGGGGTCTCGGTGATCGTGTGACGCGCGCGAGATGTGGGCACGGGGGTAGTGTAGCACCGTGCAGCACCAACGCGCCGACGCGCTACCGCTGGCCCTGCTCCGCGGCGGCCGGCCGCGGGTATCTTGACGCGATGTCCCCTCGCCCCCGGCGGCGCTCGCACCGGCGTCGGCTCGCGGCGCTTGCGGCGCTAGGCCTGGCCGTCCTGGTGGCGGCTGCGGTCGCCGCCACGGCCGGTCACGGGCCCGCCGGGCGGCACGCCAGCGGTTCGCTGAGCGCCCTGAGCGCACACGCGAGCAGCGGGCGCGCGATCGCGCGAAGCGCCACCAGGCCAATCAGGAGCTCGTCGCCGGGCGGCCCTCCTCCGAGCGGTTTGCCTGTCACCGTCAGCATCGACCGCGGCCAGCCGGGCGCACAGATTCCTGCCGATTTCCTCGGGCTCTCGTTCGAGGACGTGGCGCTGGCGCGCGTGGCCGGGTACGCGCACGACGGCGAGGTCCTGCAGCTGCTGCGCTCTCTCGGCGACCCGAGCCTGCGCTTCGGCGGCGTCAGCGCCGACGCCCGCGTGGCCTTCTCGGAAGGGGGCCCGCTGCCGCACTGGGCGAGTGGTGAGATCACCCCGGGCGATCTGCGAAGCCTCGCGGCGCTCGCCGCTGAGACGAGCGCGAGCGTGCTGCTGACCGTGAGCCTCGGCCATTACGATCCGGGCGCGGCGGCGCGCGAGGCGGCGGCTGCCCACGCGCTGCTGGGTTCGAGGCTGGCCGGCGTCGCGATCGGCAACGAGCCGGACCGCTTCGCGATCGAAGGGCTGCGAGGACCGACCTGGAGCTTCGTCGGATACGCGCGCGAGCTCCAGGCCTACCGTGCGGCGATCGCCCGTGCCGCCCCGGGCGTGGCGATCGCCGGCCCCGACACCTCGAGCGGCGAGCCGGTGCTGCCATGGCTGCGCGCCGCCGCGGGGCTGCACCCGAACGTGCTGACCGACCACTACTACCCGCTCAGCAGCTGCGATGGCTCGAGCCCAACGGTCGGCGAGCTGCTCGCTCCGTCCACCAGGGAAAGCGAGAGCTCGATGCTGCAGAGCCTGCGCGCGATCGAACGCGCCGGCAGCGCGCCGCTGCGGATCGACGAGACGAACGACATCTCCTGCAAAGGAGAGCCGGGGGTGAGCGACACCTTCGCGTCGGCGCTGTGGGCAAGCGACTACATCGCGCGGGCGCTCACGGCCGGGATCAGCGGTCTGAACTTCCACGATCTGCTCACCTGGCCGGGCTCCTACAGTCCACTCGTGGCGAGCGCCGGCGGGCTGCACGCGAACCCCGAGTGGTACGCCCTGCTGCTCGCACAGCGCGTGCGCGGCGCAAGACCGCTGCGGGCCACCGCGCAGGCCAACGCGGACATGACCGCGTGGGCGTTCCTGCAACCGAGCGGCGCGATCCAGGTCCTGCTGGTGAACTTCGAGCCACCGGGCGCAGCGCCCCTGCTGGTGCGGCTGGCGCTCCCGCGCCCGGCCGGGCTCGCACGCGCGGCTCCCGGCGGAACGATCCTGCGCCTGACCGGCCCCTCGCCATACGCCACCGCGCACGTGCGCCTCGGCGGGGCCGAAGTCAGTGCAGCGGGAGCCTGGACCCCACGGCAGCCGCCGGCGCGCCTATACGACGGCCGGGGCAAGCCGGAGCTGGCGCTGGCGCCGAGCAGCGCCGCGCTCGTGACGTTGGCACCGTGAGACGACTACCCGCGCTGGTCAGGCGACTCGCCCGGGGGAACCGCGTCTCGCCCGGGGGAACCGCGACATGGCGCCCCCGGGTGAGCTGGAAACCTCGACTCCTACACTGCAGACTGCGATTCCGGGCTCTTGACCAGCTCGTAGAGGATCAGCAGCGAGAGGCCAAACACGCATATCGACCACAGCGGATAGGCCGCGATGTCCATCAGCGCGGCGATCGCGACGAGCCCAGCCGTGAGCACACCGAACCAGCGTCCGAATTCACCTCCGGCAAAAAGTGACAGTGCCGCAATGCCCTGAGCGATACCGAGGATCAGCGTGATCCATCCCCAGGTTTTCAGTCCGCTGATAATGAAGTGCGTTTCGCCAACGAAGAAATGAGATTCAGAGATCGCGGCAATACCCCAGATGATGTTGAGCACACCGCTGACCGCCAGCAGGATGCCTGCGAAGATCCACCAACCCGTGGCCCGCTCGGCGTTGTCCATGTGAAGCCTCCTCTGTCGTTGTCCGATCAGTCTAAGGCCGAGGCCGACGTACCCACGGCGTGCGAGGCCTGTATTACTATTGCTACCGCGAGATCGAGGACGATCGTGGCGCAGTCGAGAGTCTTTGAGCTGCTGCCGACGCGCCGCGTGGGCTATGCGATGATCGCATGGTGCGGCGGGCGAACGTGTTCAAGGTCAGCAACAGCGGTGAAGCCGCACGGGTCATGATGTTCTCGAGCGCCCGTGAGCCCGCGGTCGCTGTCTATCCGGACAGCGACAAGATCGGCGTCTGGCCGGGCGACAGCCAGGACAACGTGTGATCCTCCTCCGGGCAGACGGCAACGTCGGATACTGGAGGGCGAGCACTGACAGCCAGCCCTAGCCAGGTCGGCTGGTCGCACAAGGTGGCGAACGGACAGCGCCGCCGGCGACGGCGCAGCGAGTTGCGCAGCGCATGTACCGTCGTGCGACTGCGCCCAGGCAGTAAACGCCCCTCCAGCACGCCCCGAGCTGTCTGCCCGTCGTGGCACACGGGCGATCTGCGGCTATTTCTCAAGGGAGGTGTTCACGTTTGGGGTTTGCTCTTTGCTGGTGGGGTCATTTGCAGACGTCTGGCTGGCTCGTCACACCTTAGGCGGCGTTTGATCACACCGTCGGCGCGTCCTAGTCGGGGCGCTGGCGGGCGTCGAGGCGCTCGATGCCGATCGCCTCCAAGCGGGAGATGAGCGCGCGGATGCGCCGGTCGTTGTCGATCCAGAGCTGGTACTCGCGGGCCTCTTTTTTGTTCAGATAGCCGCCAACGGTCTTGCCCTGAACCTTGCGGGTCCAGTGCCAATAGGGACCGTGGCGGCGGGGCGGGTCGCCGTGGCAGGCGCAGCTCGGCCTGCCGCAGAGGGTTAGGCGTTCAGTGATCGTGCCTGTGAGCACGTCGGCTGAGCGGGCGATCTGGGCGAGCTCTGAGGCGATCTGGCGCGCCTCCTCGCGCTGAGCGGTATCGAGCTTCATTGGCTGAGTCTCCCATGCGATACGGCTAGTTCCGTCCGTGTCCTCCGGTAGATATACCGGAGGATAGCGAGGTCTCCTGATGACAGGCGCGCGAAGCCTTCGAGCGAGCCGCAACGACACCGCCGCGCAGGCGGCTGCTTCGGCGATCGCGCGCTATGCGCCTTACTCGGTCTCCGAGCGTTCGGCGCACCTTGCGCGCGAGGTGGTGGCCAAGGCTTCGCCTCCCACGCCTGGACGTGCCAAGGCGCTTCTGTTCGCGGCTGGCAAGCTCGCGTCGTTTACGGAGGCGCTGGGACTCGAGCCCTGCGCCGAGTCGCTTCTGCAGGAGGCGCTGATCGAGCGCTTCGTGCGCTGCGGCTGCGCCCGGGTCTCGCCGGCGACGCGCAGAACGCTGCGCACTAACCTGCGCGCGCTTCAGCGCTCGCTCGAAGCTCACCCACAGCCCCGGCCCACACCGCTCCCCCGCGAGCGCGCCAAGGCGCCCTACTCGGAGGCCGAGCTCGCGGGCTACCTGGCCTTGGCGGGCGCGCAGTCAACCGAGGCGCGCAGGATGCGCGCCACCGCGCTCATCTGCCTGGGTGCCGGGGCGGGGATCGTGGCAGGGGAGCTTCGCCACATCCGCGGGCAGGATGTGCTGGAGCGCTCCGGCGGCGTGATCGTGCAGGTGCCAGGACGCAGGGCGCGCATGGTGCCGGTGCTACGGCGCTTTCATGAGCCGCTGCTGCGATCCGCCGCGTTCGCCGGGGAGGGCCTGATCCTCGGCGGCCGGAAGGCACGCCGGCGCAATATCACCGACGCGCTCGTGAGGGCACTTTCGGCCGACAGTTCGCTGCCGCGCCTTCAGGCCGGGCGCCTGCGCTGCAGCTGGCTTTGCGCGTGCGCGCAGGAGATCGGCCTGCACGCCTTTATGGCCGCCGCGGGAGTCGTCTGCTCGCAACGCCTGGGGGACATCGCCGCCTCGCTTCCCGAGCCCGACGAGCGCCAGCTGGTGGCGCTGCTCGAAGGACACAGTGGACGTTGAGATCCGCCGGCTGGAGGAGATCGTCGATTCCTCGGGCGTCGCCCCCCACCTCGAGGCGATGCTGCCCGTGGGCGTGCGTCCCCGTCAGCTACGGGTCCGCACGCTCCTTCTCGGAATACTGATCGCCCTGTCCGATGGGCGCCCCGCGCACCTCACCCGCGTGCACGAGGCGCTGATCTCGCTGCCTGTCAAGGACAAGCAGCGCCTGGGCGTGATCGCGCAGTGGCGCTCAGGAGAGCATGAGCTCACCTACCGGCAGACCGAGCGCACATTTGGCCTGGTCGTCCAGGCGCTCTCAAAGGAGAAGCCGGACGGGCAGCCCTCGCAGGCGCTGCAGGCAGTCATGGACGCGCTCGTCGAGGCTGGCGTGCAGGAATTGGGCGCGCCTTCAAGCTCTGCCCTCGCCGTGGACTGGACAGCCTATGAGTCGTTCGCCCGCCCCCCGCACGGCTCCGAGGAGCGCTGCGCGGACGCCGAGAGCGCATGGGGGCACCGCACCGCCAGCCACCCGGGCGAGGCAGAGGCGTTCTTCGGCTACTACCTGCAGGCAGCGACGATCGTCAAGGAGGAGGGCGGGGACGAGGTGCCAGAGCTCGTGCGCAGGATCACACTCGCCTCCCCCAAGCATGACCCGCCCGCCGCGTTCCTGCCGGTGCTCAAACGCATGACAACAGAGGGCATCGCCCCAGGCGATCTGCTGGCCGACTCCGGCTACTCCTACCGTGAACCTGACACCTTCGCGGCGCCGCTGCGGGCGCTGGGCGCGAAGCTCGTCATCGACCTGCACCCCAACGACCGCGGCAAGAAGGGCACACACATGGGCGCCATCATCTGCAACGGCAGCCTCTACTGCCCGGCCACACCCGAGGCGCTGTTTGAGCTCTCGCCGCTCGCGCCTGGCGCCAGCGAGCAGCAGGCAGCCGCACACGCGCGCCGCTGCGACGAGCTTCACCGCTACAAGCTCTCCGCGATCACCGCCTCCGACGAAGATGGCTACCGGCGCGTGGCCTGTCCGGCTGTCCGCGGCAAGCTGCACTGCCCGCTGCGGGCAGCCTCGATGGAGCTCTCGCACGAGCGCCCCACGGTCTGCTCCGCACCCCAGCATCCGCCGGTCTGCTGCACCCAACAGACGATCACCGTGCCGGCATCCGTGGCCGCGAAGACCCAGCAGAAGCACGACTACCCCTCCCCCGAGCACCGGCGCTCCTACGCGCGGCGCTCGGCCGCCGAGCGCACCTTCGCGCGCGTCTTCGACCCAGCCACCATCAACATCGCAAGAGGCTGGTGCCGCCTCATGGGCCTCACACCCAGCGCGCTCTTTCTCGCGTGCGCCTTCGTCACTTCCAACACCCACGTGGCGGACGCCTCCGCGGCGCGCAAAGCCGAGGACGACAGGCGACGCGAATGCGGGCTCCCGCCGCGGCGCCGCAGACGGCGCCGGCGCACCATTCACAACCCGGCTGCGGCGGCCGCCAACACACCGCCGAGATAGGACAGCCACAGCCCGCAGCCCGACCAGGAACGCAACCATCGAGGGGCAGCGATCGCAACGCCGCGATCGCCGCGCACCCCCGTCCGCACACCCCGCGATCATGCCCTGGCCAACCTTCACACCAAAGACACCGAAATAAACAGCCGGGCGAGCCATCACCAGCGCGCCCAGGCCAAACGTGAACGAGGAACGAGGTCAAACGTGAAGACCTCAAAGGGTGAGCGAGGGGACTCGAACCCCCGACCGCCTGGACCACAACCAGGAGCTCTACCAGCTGAGCTACGCCCACCACGCGCACAGGCAGTCTAGCGGCGCCCTCCGGTGTGGGGCGCGCGCCGAGCGTCCCGCCCGGGGCTGAGCTCGGCCCGCGGACGCGCCTCACCCCAGCGATCTGAGCGTCTGTTCGGCCAGCGCGAGCGACTCACTGGGCGTGAGCTCAGGACGGCGCTGGGCGACCAGCTGCCACGCCTGCAGCAGCCCGTCGGGATCATCGCCGAGCAGCGATCGCAGGTCGGGCTCGCCTGCCGCACCGGCGCCTGCCTCGCCGACCGTGGGAACCCGCGGTCCGTCAGGAGGCGGCGCCGCAGCGTCTGTGGCACCGATCGCCCCCGCATCCCGGCCGCCGAGGCCGGCCACGGCCTGCGCCTGACCACCGGTCGCACCTGCCGCGGGCCCCGCCTTGCCAGTCGGGCAGGCGCCAGCCAAGTCCGGTGCCTGCACCAGCAGCGCTCGCGCGCGCTCGAGCACCTGCGCGCTCACGTCCTTGCTCTTGCGCTGCGCGCTGCGCCAGCCGCGGCCCATCGACAGTTCGTACACGGGCATCTCCGGGCCTTCGAGCACCGTGATGCGTGCCTGCTGCGGGCTCCACTTGCGCTCGTCGAGGTCGATCCATTTGTCGTGCACCCACGGGTCCAACAGGGCCAGCAGCTCACGGTCGCTGAGGTTGAACCTATAGGCGGTGAACGGGAAGTGGCGCAGCTCGACGTGATACATGGCCGAAGGCTCGCACGTCCAGGCGCTGCTCGTAGCGCGATTACCCATGACAGCCACGCGGCGTGCCCTGGAGGGAACCGGCCAGAGCACGCTGCGGGCTTGCCAATGGAACCCGCGGCAAGAAGCGCAGTTGCGCTGCGCTACGTGCGCAGGCAGGCCGACAGCCCATAGGCCTTGGCCAGGGCGCGGGCTTTTTCGTTCGCTTTGAATTCGTCGGCCGAGGCAGCGGTGCGTGCGTGCGAGTAGGGCTTTGCGTCGATCGCCCCGCGCATGGCGGAGGTGGCCGTTTCGCGCCAGTGAAGCCATTCCTCGGGCCCCGTTGACGAGGCCGGCAGCGCGATCGCGCGCAGCTGGCGGTCGGCCTGTTCGTAGGCGTCAACGATTTCGCGCACGGCCGCTTCGAAGTTGTGCGCCCCCGCGCTGATCGCTTCGCTGCGCTCTGTCAGAGCCGTGCAGACGGCGGTGACGCGCGCGATGTATTGAGCCTTGGTGGGCGCGCCGGCTGTGCTCGAGCCGCCGCTCCCGCACCCGGCCACGACCGCGGCCGCCACGAGCGACGCCGCCGCGGCCCCCAACCGTGGCCCGACGCGCGCCGTCGATCGCTCTCGGCCCTTCCCTTTGGTCCTCACCGCAGCGACACCCTAGCGGAGGCATCTGCGTGGTGATCGGCTGCGCCCGCGCAAAGAGAGGGTCGGGATCGGCCCTGGTCTCCAGCCAGCCCCTGGCTTGGGCTCGACTGGATTAACGACCAGGGCCGCCCGCTCCCTCTCGAGCCCCGGGGGGGACGAGGCTCCGACCAGTTTCTACCCAGCGCACTGCCGGGCCAAACCCAACTTGGCGAACCCGCGAGCCGCCTGGTCGTGAACGAGCGGCCAGGTCGTGATCGAGCGGCCTGGATCGCGCGCTCGAGCCGCCGGGTCGTGGGGAATCGGCGGTCCGCCGGGCACCCGGCCGGGTGGCCATGCGCCCCGCTCACGAGCCGCGCTCGGGCCACCAAGCGGTATCGACTCGATCCAGCCGGCCGGCCGTCGTTGTGGCCGGGCTCGCGGCGTCCAGACCCGTAGCCGTCCGCCTCGGCGCCGGTGCGAGCGAACGCATGCGCCGCGCCGCCTCGCGCACGCGCCCGGGCAGCAGGTGTCCGTAGACGTCGACGGTCGTGGAGGGGTGGGCATGCCCGGCGAACGCGGACACCAGCAGGACGTCCTCGCCCTGCTCGATCGCGTTGGTGATGGCGGTGTGGCGCAGATCGTGCAAGCGGATCGAGGCCGGCAGGCCGGCGCGATCGGCATAGCGGCGGAACACCCTCGTCACCATCCGCGGGTCGAGCGGCCTCGCCGCCTCGCTGGCCGCACCGGCGCCATCCGGTCCGGCGGTCACAGCCGTGAACACGGGCGCGCCGTCGCTGGCGTCGAGAGCCTCCATGTAGAGGCGCTCGAGCGCCGCCTGCGCGCCGCCCAGGATCGGCACGAGGCGCTCGCCGGCGGGCGTCTTCGGGGACAGCGGGCGTCGCAGCGCCTGACGACCGGGGCGGTCGTGCACGCCGATGCTGCGCCGCACGCAGATGGTCCGCTGCAGCAGATCCACGTCTTCCCAGCGCAGCCCGATCAGCTCACCGCGGCGCAGGCCGGTGTCGAGCGCGACGGTGAAGAACGGGCGCCAGCGTGAAGAGCATGCCTCGAGGAATCTATGCACCTGTACCGGGCTGAGCTGAGTGCCGCGCCCGCGCCGCCCCTGACCGTTGCGCCGCCCCCGCCGCGGCAGATCGGCCGGATTCAGCGCCAGCACGCCCGCATCCACACCGAACGCGAACAGGGCGTGCACGTGACGGCGAATCTTCGCGACCGTACCCTCGCACAGGCCCTCGGCGCGCTTGCGCGAAAGCAGCATGCTCACGGTCCCAGGACGAACGTCCTTCACCTCCATGTCGCCGAGCGCCGGCAGCACATGGCGGAAGAACGTGCTGCGATACTCTGCCACCGCACCGGGCTTCAGGTCCACCTGCACGTGCTCTGTCAGCCACCGCTGACCCAATTCGGACACGTTCAGGCCGCACGCCAAGAACATTCCGTCCTGCGTTTCCGCGCGCAGGGCATAGAGCATCTCCAGCGCGCGACGCCGGCTCGGACCGGCCGCCCGCTCCACCTGCCGCCAGCGCGAAGCGCCGCTCACCGGATCGACAACGCGCACACGCAGCCGAGCGTAAAAGCGCCCGTCGCGCTCTCTCACAGAACCCGCAACCATCGTCAGTCACTCCTTCGACAGGCGCGTGAGCCGCTGGCGTGGCGCACGCGCGCACTCGCCTTTTCTTACGCCCAGTACCGTCCAGTACTGACTACTCGGCGCCGTCCTGCGCCGGTCGCTGATGCTGCACGGCGCGAGATCAGTCAATGCCGTGCAGCTGTCTATTAATTACGCGCTGGCCCTGCCTGCCAGTCAATTACGCGCTGGCCCTGCCTGCCAGTCACTCCTGCCGCCCGATCACTCAGTGCCGCGCAGCGCCGATCCACTCGAACGCTGCACAGCACAAGTGACTGGGCCCGCTGCCCCAGCGAGCACCACCCCCAACGGCAGACCCCCTCTCTCAGCCTGTCACTAAATCATACTTGATGTAAGTCTTATTGTCAAGTCCATATCAAGTGCAAGTTGGCGCAGTGTTGGTGGACGACCGGGGATCCTGCAGCGCTCGGGCTCGGCGTTCCGAGCGGGCTGTGAGCCCCCCGCGCGCCGTCACCTGCGCCTCGCGTCCGGCAGTTGCCGGCAACGCCCAGGCGAGTCTCCCCCGATTCGGAGCGAGCCATGGCCGTCGGACGCGGCATGACTGTCCGACGGGGCACGACTGTCCGCCGCGGCATCGCTGTCCGCCGCGGCATCGCTGTCCGCCCCGGCATCACTGTCCGCCGCAGCATCACTGTCCCGACTGGCGGCCAGAGCGCCGGAGGCCTGCGCGACTGCTCCGTCCCGCCGTCGGCCGGGCTACCATTGGCGCCTGCCTAATCTGGTTCGGGAACGCGCCCGCGCCATTCGGGCACGCGCCCTCCCGGACTTGCCGATGCCGCCCGCTAGATCGCCGATGCCGCCCCGTCAGACCCGCCCAGTCGAGCGGCGCGCGTGAGCACGTTCGCAACGCCGCCGCCCAGGCTCCCGGGAGTGCCGCCGCCCGGGGGGATGCCCTCCGAGCCGCCGCGCCGGCGCTGGATGACGACGCGCTTTCTGATCGCGGCGTTCGGAATCATCCTGCTGTCAGGCGGGGCGACGGCCGCGATCGCGCTGAACGAGGTCGGGCGGCTGGTCGAAGCGCTCCAGCAGCACAAGCCGGTGAAGGTCGCCCCGGGCGTGCTCGCGCCGACCAGCCGGGGTGCGCCTGAGACGCTGCTGCTGATCGGCAACGACGAACGCGCCCAGACGCAGTATTACCACAACGAAGTCCTGCCGCACTCCAACGAGATGCTGCTCGTGCGCATCGACCCCAATCAGCCGACGATCTCGATGCTCTCGATCCCGCGCGAGCTGAAGGTCCCGATCGACAAGCCCGACGGCGAAGTCGAAGAAAATCGCATCAACTCCGCCTTCACCTATGGCTGGGAGAACGGCGGCGGCACCGCCGGCGGGGTCAAGCTGATGACCGAAACGATCAAGCAGGTGCTCGGCGTCGAAGTAAACCAGGTGTTCATCACCAACTTCCACAAATTCGCGAAAGCGGTGAACGTGATGGGCTGCGTCTACATGACCGTGGACAAGCGCTACGAACACACAAACGAACCCGGCGGCGAACAGTACTTCGAAATTCACCTCCAGCCCGGCTACCAGAAACTATGTGGCACCGAAGCGCTCGAATTCGTCGCAAACCGCCACGAAAGCACCTCGCTGATACGCGATGCGCGCGATCAGCGCTTCCTGTTGCAGGTCAAGGCCCAATACGGCCCGTCGCTGTTTGAAAACCGTGAAAAGTTCGAGCGCATCTTTGGCAAGTTCGTCGAAAACACGCTCAAAAGCGAAGAAGAAATCCTGCAGCTGCTCTACCTGCTGATCGAATCTGCGGGCAAGCCGGTGCGCCAGGTCGCGTTCCATGTCAGCTACCTGGAACGGACGTTCGACACGGCGACACCCGAACAGATCCACGAAGCGGTCGAATCGTTCCTGGGCGGTACGGCGACGATCCCGAGTCACGCCCTCAACGTCGGAAAGCATCCCTCGCATGCCTCCCACGGCCATAGCGCCGGCCCCGGGTTTGCGCTCACGCCGACCACCCCCGGGGAGCTAGGAGAAGCACGCGCGCAGGCTCCCAATCTGCCGTTTCCGCTCGAGTATCCGAGAGCCCGGGACAGCTACGCAGAAGCCGAACCGGATGAACTGCGGCTGTATCACATCCACGATTCGCAGGGGCACGTGCACCCGATCTACGCGGTCGTGATCAACCGCGGCGAGCTTGGACAGTACTACGACGTTCAGGGCACCACCTGGACCGATCCGCCGCTGCTGAGCGATCCCGGCCAGACCGTTCACGTCGGCTCGCGCACCTATGAGTTGTTCTATGCCGGGGAACACGTCAGGACCATCGCCTGGCACGAAGACGGTGCTGCCTACTGGATCGAAAACACGCTCACCGACAATGTCTCGCCCCAGGCGATGCTCGCGATGGCCGAGCAGACCCTGCCCGTGGCGCCGACACGCAGGCAGCCGATCGTGCCGGCCCCGAGCAGCGCCTCGCCTCGCAACGTCGACCTCGCCCCGCGCTCCGCCGCCCCCGCCGGCACGCTCTCGAAGATCGGGGCGGTCGTCGGTTTCGTGGGAGTCATCGTGGTGGCCGTGCTGGCGGTGTTTCTGTTCGCGCGCCAGCGCCAGCTCAACCTCCTGCGCGACCAGGTCGCCGACGCCTTGAGGCTCGAGGCACACCAGCGCCCAATGCTGGCTGTCGCGGGAGTGGGCGCCGAGTCTGCGGCGAGCGCCGTGCTCGACGCCGACGCGCCGCCGACGCTCCATCGCTCGCGCCGGCTCGCGCGCCCGGCGATGCTCGCGATCGCGGCCGCGGCGGTCATCGCGGTCGTGCTCGCGCTCGCTTTCACGCTCTTGCGCACGAACCTGATCGTCGACCACCACGCGCGGCCGCCGGCAGTGAGCCACCACGCGACTTCACGACACTGAGCGCGTGACCCCGGCTGGGCCCCGCTCGGGCTGGCCGGCCGCGACGGCCCACGCTCGCGCCCGCGCTTGGCCGAACCGTTACTTGAGCGACAGCTCAGAAAAGAGTAGGTTTGTGTCAGTTCGGGGATCTGTGCTTGTCGCCCGACGTCCCCGATCTGGCTTGCGGCGCGCTTAACATCCCAGTCGAGCGCGCCGCGAGAACCTTGGCAGGGCCTCACGCGCCGAGAGAAGCTCGACAGGGTCGAGCTCGCGGGGCCCTTTCAGCCCGGACCCGGTCGGCGCGGCCAGCGCCGGCGCAGCGGCCTTGGGGCGCCGCCTAGCTGTTGTTCACGACCGCGACGCCGCCTCTGTTCGTGCGCGCGATCGCGTTCCTCGCCGAGGCCGATTTCCAGAAAGACGAGCAGCACCGCGCCGCCGAGCCCGATCGCGATCAGCACGATCGTGAGCAGTTCGCCTGTCAGCCCGCCCACGAGCAGCGCACACGCGACGCCGGCAAGCACCAGCGCGGCGCACGACCCAAACGCGAGAATGCGCGAGCGGGAGTCCACCGCTCAACGGTACCCCTCGGCGCGCAGCCTCGGCGTGCAGTCTCAGTCTGCGGCCCCGGCTACGGTCTCGGCGCGTGGCCTCAGCTCGCGGTTTCGGCGTGTGGCCTCGGGTTGGAGTCTCGGCGCTGGGCCTCAGCTCGCGTGCTGCGGCTTGACCGCGCCATAGCGGCGCCAGTGACGCTCGGGTATGGCGTCGAGCTCCTTGTACCAGTACCAAGTGCACGGGTCGCGCGCGTAGTCTTCGGGCGGATCGCATGGATACAGGGGATAGCCCGACCACTGGATCGGCAGCGACTCGTTCATGAACGTGCAGTGCGTGCAGTACAGCGGAAACCCCTTGCGCTGGAAGGACCAGTCGTGGGCGGCGCGCGTGCCGCCGCCGTCCGGGAGGCCCTCGTAGGCGCCGTTGCGAACGAGCCGCTGGCCCGAGCCGCACGGGCTCATCGTGAAGGTCACCTTCTCGTCGTCCTCGGAGATCGTGAAGCTGCCTGGATTCGGGCCGACGCCCGAGCACGAGTGTGCCCGCCACGTGGCCGCCAGCAGCGGCACGAGGCCGCGCCGGTCGAGCGCCGCGATCGCGTCGTGGTGGCGTCTCCAGCCGCGGTTCATGCTCTCGGTCCAGGCCTGCGCGACGCCCTCGTCGCCGAGCCGCTGCTGGATGAACGACACCAGGTCGAGCACGCCGCTGGCCATCAGGTCGTGCAGCATCTGCCACTCGTGCTTCATCTCGCGGCACAGGCGCCGGGCCTCGGCCAGGTCGCCTGCGTCGATCGCCTCGATGGCGCGGTCCATCGTCGGACGCGACATCTGCTCGAGCTCGTGCTCCGAAAACCAGCGGTCTGTCATCGTCTCCTCCTTCATGCCGATTGGGACTGGATTGTGACCGCGAGCGCGCGGCGGGCGCTTGTCACCGGCGCGGCACGCGGGATCGGCGCCGCGATCGCGCAGCGCCTGGCGGCCGACGGCCTCGACGTGGTGACGCTCGACCTCGCGGGCGGCTGCACGCTGACGCTCGACGTGGCCCGCGATCCCTTCCCGGCGTTCGATGACCTCGACGTGTGCGTGGCCAACGCCGGCATAACCACCACGATCGCGCCAGGGCACGAGATGACGCCAGAGCAGTGGGGGCGCGACCTCGACGTCAACCTCACCGGCGCGTTCCGCACGGTGCGGGCCTGCGTCGGCGGAATGCGCGAGCGTGGCTTTGGCAGGATCGTCGTGATCTCGAGCATCGCCGCCCTCGGCGGCCTGCGCGGCCAGGTCGCCTATGCGGCGTCGAAGGCGGGACAGCTGGGGATGGTGCGGACTTTCGCGAGCGAGAACGCCGCGCACGGAATCACCGTGAACGCGATCCTTCCGGGCCTCGTGGCGACCGAGCAGGTGCTGGCGATGCCGGCGCAGCTGCGCGAGCGCCTGCTGCAGCAGCTGCCGACGGGAAGGCTGGTGGAGCCGGCCGAGATCGCCGGCGCCGTGGCGTTTCTCGCCGGCGCCGACGCAGCTCAGATCACCGGACAGGCGATCGCGGTCGATGGCGCGACCTCACTCCCGCAGTTCTCGCTCGCCGGCGCGCGCGCGTAGCCGGATGGGCGACCCCGGCGGATGCCCCGGGCGAGCCACGATGGGCGACCCCGGCGGATGCCCCGGGCGAGCCACGATGGGCGACCCCGGCGGATGGCCCGGGCGAGCCACGATGGGCGACCCCGGCGGATGGCCCAGGCGAGCCATTCGAAACGACACCGCACGCGCACGCGCACGCGCGCGCGCGTGCGCCGCCGGCAAAGACGAGACGCCTGCGACCCAGCCGATGAAGATCAGGCCAGATCGACCGCAACCCCAAGCCGGCCGGCGCGTTCCTTGACGTAGCCCGCAACAATGCCGGCTCACGCGCACGCGCGAGCATGCCGCCTGCCACCCGCCCGCGACTAGGAGGAACGCAAGTTGAAGCGCGAGCTCACGAGCGAGGAGCTTCCCCATAGCGATCGACCGGCAGCGCGAGCTCGCAACCGCAGGCTCCGCTCGGGCGTGATCGCCCTGATCCTGGCCGCGGCCGGCGCACTCGCGCCCGCGGCCGCGCAGGCGGTGGCGCCGTTGCACTGGTCGACGCCGCCGCAGACGATCGATCCCGGCCAGTCGCTGAGCGCGATCGCGTGCCCCTCCGAAAGTCTGTGCGTCGCGGTAGATCGCGACGGACAGGTGCTGCACACCACGAGCTCGCCCGCGTCTCCGGGACCGACCTGGTCTTCGCCGCACGAGATCGATCAGGGACACGCGCTCACCGCGCTGTCGTGCGCCTCCGAACAGAACACGTTGTGCGTTGCCGTTGACGAAACCGGCGCGGTCGTCGCCTCGACGAATCCCAACCCCACCGCTGGCGGCGCGGGCACGTGGCAGCGAACGAGCATCGACAGCCAGCCCCTGACGGGAGTCTCATGCCCGTCGACGAAGCTGTGTGTGGCGGTTGACCAGGCAGGCCATGCCCTCGTCAGCACCAACGCCGGCGCCTCGAACCCGACCTGGACCGCGACCGACATCGACGGCAGCAATCGGCTGCGATCGGTGGCCTGTCCGAGCGAATCGCTGTGCGTGGCGGTCGACGCCATGGGCAAGCTGTTCACGAGCACAAACCCCGGGGCCGCTAACTGGCAGGCCAGGGCGATCGATGCCATGGGCGAACTGGTCGCCGTGTCGTGCGGCTCGGCGGGGCTGTGCGTCGCAGTTGACAGCGCGGGCAATGGGCTCGCGAGCGCCGACCCAGGAGCATCGGCGCCGACCTGGAGCGAGACGCAGATCGACCCGACGGCGATGCCCACCGGCATCTCGTGCGCCAGCTCAGGCCTGTGCGTGTCTGTCGACGAACTCGGCGTCGCGCGAGCGAGCGATGACCCGGCGTCAGGACTGCCGGAATGGCGCGAATCGGGCGCCGATTCTGGTGAGGCGACGACGAGCATCTCGTGCCTGCCCGACGGTGTCTGCATGGCAGTCGACGGCGCCGGCAGGGTCGTGCGCGCGACGGTCGAAGTGCCGCTCGTCAGCACCGGCAGCGCCACCGAAATCACCCCCAGCGAAGCGACCTTGACGGCGACCGTCAACCCGAGCGACGCCGTGCTCAGCCTGTGCCTGTTTGAATACGGCACGACCACGGGCTACGGCCAGACCGTCCCCTGTGCCCCCGCGCCCTCCGCCACCGGGGGCCTGCAGACGGTCCAGGCCCGGATCTCGGGGCTGGCGGCGGCAACCGCGTACCACTTCCGGATCGTCGCTGCCAACGCGGACGGCACCAACTACGGCGCTGACGCGACCTTCACGACGGCTCCCGCCGTGAGCATCGTGTATCCGAACCCCTACATCCTGGGCGTGCCCGCGAACGGCGTGCGGCTGTATTGCGAGACGGGGACCTCGGGCAGCGCGACATTCACCTACGCCTGGATCCGCGACGCGACCGTGATCGCCGGCGCGACGTCCTCGAGCTACGTGGTGAGCAGTGCCGCCGACGCCCAGCACCATCTCCAATGCCGCGTGACCGCCACCAACGCCGCCGGCAGCGCAAGCGCGTCGAGCGGGTTCGTGGCGGTGCCCGCGATGGGCGTGCTGGCTGCGGCCGGGGAGACGAAGGTCGGCAAGCTGAGCGCAAGCGCCACGGCGATCGCCATCCCCCTGAGCTGCTCCACGCAGGCGCCCGCCGGCTGCGCGATCGCGGTGCGCGTCACCACCAGGCAGTCGCGGACCTCCGGGAAGGGAAAGCACGCGCGGCGCGTCACCGTCACCCTGACCCTGGCCGGCGCAACGGTGCACCTCAAGCGCGGCGAACGGCGCACGCTCACGCTCCCGCTCAGCGCCGCAGACCGCAGGCTGCTCGCGCGCGCGCATCGTCTGAGCGCGACCGTCTCGGTGACCGGGACCGTCATCGGCGAGCTCAAAGCGACCCTCGCAAATGCGGCGCTCACGCTGCACGACCCGCCCGCGCGCGGACACGCAGCCCGACAGCGTGGCTCGCGGAAGCGGGCGCAGTGAGCCTGGGCGGGCGCATCCTCGGCGCGTGGACCTGCGCGCTCGCCCTGGCGCTCGCGGGGCCGGTCGTGACCAGCCCCGCGCAGGCAAGCACGACGGGCGTGCCGGCGCCGACCCCGTACATGGGCTGGGACACCTACTTCGCGCTCGGCCCGCGCTTCAGCGAGTCGACCGTGCTCGAACAGGCGAGCATGCTGATCCAGAGCGGGCTCGAGCGCGACGGCTATGACTACATCTGGCTGGACGTCGGCTGGTGGCAGGGCCAGCGCGGCCCGCACGGGCAGATCGAGGTCGACCCGGCGCAGTGGCCGCACGGCATGAACTGGCTGACCAGCACCCTGCACGCCGCCGGCCTGCGCGTGGGCCTCTATACCGACGCCGGGCGGCGGGGCTGTGGCGGTGCCACCGAGGGCAGCTACGGCCACTACCAGCAGGACGTCAACAGGTTCGCGGCGTGGGGCTTTGACGCCGTCAAGGTCAACTTCTGCGGAGGCGTGCGCGAACACCTCAATCCCGCCAGCGCCTACACGGCGTTTCACGAGGCGATCGTGCGCAACTCCTCGCACCGGCCGATGCTGCTGTCGATCTGCGACTTCCTCGAACCGGGCCAGTTCCAGGGCGAACCGGCGTTTGGCGGGTCGGCCTTCTCCTCCTACACGTTCGGACCGAGCGTCGGCAACAGCTGGCGTACCGACACCGACGTCGGCTCGCCCGGATATGTGCCCTTCGCCTCGGTCCTGCGCAACATCGACGCCGACGCCACCCATCCCGAGGCGGCCGGACCGGGACACTGGAACGACCCCGACTATCTCGGTCCCGGCCAGGGCATGAGCGATGCGCAGTTCAGGACCCAGTTCAGCATGTGGGCGATTTTGGCGGCGCCGCTGATGGTGAGTGCCAACCTACAGACGATTTCGCCGGCCAGTCTTGAAGCGTTGTCGAACAGGGAAGTGATAGCGATCGACCAGGATCCCGCCGGCGTGCAGGGCACGCTGCTGTCCTCGAGCGGCGGCGGCCAGGTGTGGGTCAAGCCGCTGGACGACGGCTCGCGCGCGGTGGCGCTGCTGAACCAGGGCGCAAGCACCGCGACGATCGCCACGAGCGCGCACGCGGTGGGCATGGCCCAGGCATCGAGCTACACGCTGCGCAACCTGTGGACGCACACGACCGCGACGACCAGCGGGGCGATCCGGGCGACCGTTCCGGCCTATACGACGGTGCTGCTGCGCGTCGCCGCGCAGTGACCGGACGCGTGCGTCGCAGACCTGCTCGGGTTCTCGTCGGCGAGCGCGCCGGCGCGCTCGCTCTCACCCTGCTTTGGCGTTGTAGTCGGCCAGCAGGCGCTGCTCGTCCTCGTGCTTGGGGAACTTGAGGTAGACGAGCGCCGCCCCGATCAGCACGGCGATGATGCCGGCGCCATAGGCCCACTGGTCGCCTGCGAGAAAGGCGCTCTTGGCGCCGGCGATGATTTCGCTGGAGTGCGCCGGGTATTGCTTGGCGGCGTCGGCGGCGCTCGAGAACGACTTCGTCAGCAGGTTTTCGATGCTGCTGGTCGTGTGCTTGCCGGCCAGCTCGACCCCGGCGGCGGTGGCGTAGCCGGCGGTCAGCAGGGCACCGAAGATCGACTGCATGATCGCTCCGCCGAGGTCGCGCTGCAGATCGGCGGTGCCCGAGGCCATGCCCACGCGGCGCACCGGGACCGAGCCGGTCAAGACGTTCGAGGTCGGCGGGCCGGCCAGGCCCACGCCGATGCCGACCAGCGCGTAGCCGAGACCGACCTTCCAGTAGGCGATGTTCTCCTTCCACAGCAGCAGCATCGCGAGAAACCCGAGCAGCACGAAGGCCTGGCCGATCAGCACCGAGACGCGCGTCCCGTAGGCCTCGATGATCTTCGCCGAGCGAGGCGCGACCAGCACCATGAAGACGGCTGCGGGCAGGATCGCGGCGCCGGCGTCGACGGTGGAGTACGCGAGCACGTTCTGTAGGTACTGCTGGCCGATGAACATGGCGCCCATCAGCGAGCCGAACACGATGATCCCGGCGCAGGCGCCGACCCAGAACGGTGGGCGAGCCGCGACCTTCAGGTCGTACAGCGGGTTCGCGGCACGCCGTTGGCGCACGAAGAACAGGATCAGCGCGCCCAGCGCGACCAGCGCGAGCACGACCGTGAGCGCCGTCTGGTTGGGAACGGGCGCGACGTTGATCGCGAGGATCAGCGCCCCGACCAGCACGACCGAGAGGATGCCGCCGAGGTTGTCGACCGCGCCGGTGGTCTCGTTGACGTGGGCCGGCACGAGCCGCCAGGCCATCACGATCGCGATGACCGCCAGCGGCAGCGTCAGCAGGAACACCGAGCCCCATTCGTGATGCTGGAGCAGCAGGCCCGAGCAGAGCGGGCCGAGCGCGGCGACAGCGGCGCCGATGCCCGACCACAGCGCGATCGCCTTCGTGCGCGCCGGTCCCGACCACAGCGCCGTGATCAGGGCCAGGGTCGTCGGGTAGGCCATGCCGGCCGCGAGGCCCCCGCCGAGCCTGGCGATGAACAGCACGACGTCGCTGGGCGCGAACGCCGCCAGCAGCGACATCGGAATCGCCAGGATCGTGCCGCCCAGCAGCATCAGCTTGCGCCCGTAGCGGTCGCCGAGGGCGCCCAGCCACAGGACCGAGCAGGCGAGGCCCAGCGAGTAGCCGACCGCGATCAGATCGAGGGTCGTCTGGCCGGAGTCGAAATGCCTGCCGATCGAGGGCAGGGCGACGTTGGCGACGGCCAGGTTCAGGTTTGCGACGGCCGCTACGAGGATCAGCGTGGCGAGGACGAGCCCGGCGCGAGCCGGCGCGTCGGAGGCCGTCTCGTCGGCGCGGCTGCCGGCCGCTGCGGCGGCGGCGCCCACCTCACGTCCCGATTTCGAGCGCCACCAGCATCGTCAGCAGCGCGACCACGATGAACAGCGGCAGCTGGGCTCCGGCGAGCGTGGCCGCGTGCTCTTCGAGCGCCTGCGCGCCCGAGACCGGTCCCGAGCGCTCAGAGGTGAGGCCGGCGACCGCGAACACCATCGCCAGCGCCCCCAGCAGCGCAAGTCCGCAGGCGATCCACGCGAGCGCCGCCGGTTCGTCGGTCGCCACGAACACAACCAGCAGCGCCAGCCCTGCGACGGCCGCCGTCGCCTGCACTGCGAGTGCGGCGCGCCCCAGCAGGACACCTCCGCCGAGCGGCAGCGCGAGCATCGCGACGAGCAGCCAGATGAGCAGCGTGAACCATTGCACCGTGCGTCCGCGACACTATCGCGCCCGCCGGCAGCGCGGCGGCCCACCGCCCTCAGCCGCCGAGCAGCTCGCGCTTGGCCTGGGCGTACTCCTCGTCGGTCAGCGCCCCGCGAGCATGCAGGGCAGCCAGGCGCTCGAGCCGCTCGACCGGATCTGCCGCGGCGCCACCGTGTCCGCCGTGCTCTGATCCCGCGTGCAGGCTGGCGCGCCCGCGCGCGAAGGTGTCGCGCACGCTGGTCATCCCGCGGCGCATCGTGTCGCGTCCACCGACATAAACGGCATCCGGGAATTCGGCGGCGGTCTGGCGGCGCAGCATCTCCAGGCCGAAGAACGAGAGCACCGCGATCAGCAGGATGCCCGTGAGTGTTTGGGTGGCGTCGATCGGGCCCCAAGCGAACAGGATCAGCAGCACCACGGCGAGCACGCCGAAGCTGATGTCGGCCCGGTCGCGCAGGTAGGGCGCGAGCGAGCGGCGCGTCGAGGTGGCCCAGCGCGAGCGCCCGGCGAGCAGGCCGGCGAGCACGACCACGACGCCGATGAAGATCAGCGCGCCGGCGACGTCGACGAGCACGCTCGTGCCGATCGACCAGGCCGCGCTCGCGGCGGGACGCACCGCTTCGGTGGTGGCCAGGGTGTCGACGACCTTGGCGCCGATGATCGAGCGTGCGACGAGCACCACCAGCGCAGACCCGACGCACACCAGGCCGATGTTGACGAGCGTGCGGCTACGGTGCCCGCGCGCGAGCGCCAGCGCCGCCGCGAACAGCGCCAGCACGAGCAGCGGCAGGATCACCGCCAGGCTGCGCAGCAGACGCACGGCCGACTGCATGGTTTCGAGCGACTTGGCGCTGAAGATCTTGATCTGCGCGACGCTCGCGGGAATTTTTTCCGCGGTCGAGGCGGGGGCGCCGAAGCGCGTCGCGAGTTCCGAGACGATCGGGCGCAGGTCGAGGATCACCGCGCCGCCGCCCGGGGTGCGGATCACCCTGCCCTTGTTCTCGATCAGGTTGACGAACTGCTTGTGGGTGACCTCGTTGGCGGTCTTCCACAGCTGCTGGACACGAGGCTGCTGCAGCGCCAGGACGATCCCTTTTTCGATCACGCTGCGCAGCCCGCCGGCCGCCGGCCCGGCCAGCGGCTTGAGTTCGCTCGGTAGGCCCGCGCGGATTTCGCCCGCGACGTTGACGTTCTGGTAGATCTGGTTGGTCAGGTAGGACGACAGCTCTTCCTGGATCGCGGGGTTCTCGAGCAGCTTGGTGTTGGTTTCGGTCCAGTAGGAGGTGTCGAGCAGCTGGCGGTTGGCCCACACCGCGAAGATGCCGATGATGCTGAGCAGGGTGGCGAGCGCCAGCGCCGACCGCACCAGCCAGATGTGCGAGCCGTGGCCCTCGCCGGCGCCTGCGGCGCTGTGGCCGGCTGCGCCCCGCTGCGCGCCGCCGTGCGCCGCGTCGCCGCTGGCCGGTGACACGGCGGTCGGCGTCTCGGCGCTCACGTCGGGGCCATGCGCCGGCGCCTGATCGCTCATCGCGTTCGCCCTATGACCGCTGCACCGGGGGCATCAGCGCCCCGATGATCCAAAAGATCGGGATGAAGATCCCGAGCAGGAACATGATCCAGTGACCCTTTTTGATCGACGTGAGCCCGAGCACGAGCAGCAGCACGAGGTAGAGGATCCCGAGGCCGGATCCGAGTGCGGTCGAGATCGCCAGGACCATGTGATCCGCAGACTATCCACTGACCGGGCGGCACGGAGCCCGCGCCGGGCATCCGGCGCGGGCTCCGGCCCAAAGATCCGAGGTTCCGTTGCACGGGAGCCCCGAGCGCGGCGGATCTAGGCCACCTGCCGGCCTCCGTAGGCGGCGAGGCCGTAGATGATCAGAATGTCGATCGCAAACACCGCGAGCGACCAGAACGGGTAGGCGGGAATCGCCATCAGCGCGCCGATCGCGCTGAGGCCGGCGACGGCGATGCCGAACCAGCGCCCGAATGTGCCGCCGGCCCAGATCGAGAAGGCGGCGAGGATCTGCAGGGCGCCGAGGATCAGCGTGATCCAGCCCCAAGTGTTCAGGCTGCTGAGGATGTACTGGGTTTCGGTGGTGTGGACGAAGAATTTCGAGTTGTCGATCGCGGCGATGCCGTAGATCACGTTCAGGACGCCGGCGATCATCAGCATGATCCCGGCGAACATGATCCAGCCCACGCCCGCTTCTTCTTCGTTCAGGCGGGCTCCCCCGCCCGCTTGCGCTCCCGTCGCTGCCATTGCCTCGCTCCTTTCGGCTTGAAATTCCTGCTACTTGTCCAACGCCGTGGTCGCGGACGTTCTACCGTCCCCCGCCATAGGCTTGGATCTTTTGTTACTAGGTGTAGTTCGCTCTCGGTCCGTGTGGGTCCTTCCCGTGACGCCACGCCACCCGCGGTCCCGCGGCTAACTACGTAGCGAGCGCCGCCGGCTGCTCGGTCGGCAGCCGGCGCGTGCAGATGAGCGCCACGAGAGCGATCACGGCCAGCAGCGACAGCGACGCGCGCAGCGCGGCCAGGCGCGCGGTGGCGTTCTCTTCGACGATCGCGTCGGCCGTGGCCGGCGCCACGCCCGCGTGCTCGAGCGAGGAGCGCAGGTCGGCGTCCGAGACGAACGGAACTCCACCGGAGAGCTGCACGGTGGCCTCCGATTTGACGTTCGCAGGCACGGCCGGGTTCTGCTTGATGCCGCTGTGCACCGACGAGGCCAGCACAGCGATCAGCACGGCCCCGGCGAGCGCGGTGCCGATCGAGGCGCCGAGGTTGGTGAGCGTGTTCTGCAGGCCGCCGACCTCGCCGCTGAGCTCGTCGGGGACCGCCGAGACGGTAACGCTGCCCAGCTGCGAGGCCAGTGCGCCGATGCCGAGCCCCGCGAGCAGCATCGGCCAGGTCACGATCTCCGGGCCGGCGCCGGCGTCGAGCGCGCCGACCATCACGACGATGCCCGCGAACAGCGCGAGGAAACCGACCCGGACGACCGTGCGCGGCGAGGCGCGCGGGAAGGCGCGCGGGACGCCCACGGCCGCGAGCAGCAGCGTGACCGACAACGGCAGCAGGCGCACGCCCGTTTCGATCGCCGACAGCCCGAGCGCGACCGACAGGAACAGCGGTACCGTGAAGAACAGCCCGGCTTGCAGGAGATACTGCGAGAAGAACGAGATCAGACCGCCCTGCAGCTGGCGATTTCGCAGCATCGCCGGGTCCACGAGCGGCTCCCCGCCACGGTCTACCTGGCGGTTCTCCCACTCGAGGAACAGCCACACGACGATGCCGCCCGCGAGCACCAGCCACACGGTCGGCGACAGTCCGAGCCACTGCGGCGCTTCGGGCTTGGGCAGCACGAACCCCCAGGCCCCCGCGCGCAGGATGCCGAACACGATCAGCGCGAGCCCGAGCGCCGAGAGCACCGTGCCCACGAGGTCCAGGCGAACGCGCTCGGCACGGGGCCCGCCCGCGATACGGCGCGTCAGGGCAAGGATCGCCAGCACGATCAGGACCTCGCCGAGAAACACGTAGCGCCACGACAGGTAGGTCGTGAACAGGCCCCCGATCAACGGTCCGGCGGCGACGCCGATGGCGCCGGCAGAGGCGACCAGGCCATAGGCGCGCGGGCGCGCGGAGCGTCCGAAGTTGGACGCCACCAGCGCGACGATCGCCGGCAGGATCAGGGCGGCGCCGACGCCCTCGAGGAACGACCAGCCGATCATCAGCACGGCCAGGCTCGGCGAGGCCGCGGTGGTCGCCGAGCCGCAGGCGTAGATGACGCAGCCGATCGCGAAAGCGCGCTTGTGGCCGATGATCTGGCCGATCTTGCCACCGGTGATCATCAGCGAGGCCATCACGAGCGTGTACAGCGTGATCGCGGTCTGGATCCCCGTAACCGTCGTGTGCACGTCGCGGGCGACGGTCGCGATCGACACGTTCATGACCGAGCTGTCGAGGATCATCAGGAACTGCGCCGACGCAAGCGTGAACAGCACCAGCCCGGCCCCGCGGGCCCGGCTCGTGTCGGCGTTGCTCGCGGCGCCGGCCGGCGCCGATTCGCCCGCGCTCATCTCGTACCCTCGGCGGCCGCGCTACGGCGCAAGCTCGCGGCCGGCGGCGCGCAGAACAAACGCGATCAGTACGAGCCCGAGGCCGCGCACGATCAGGACTATCGCCAGCAGGATCGCGAGCGTGGTGATCCCGAATTTCGGCCAGGCGACGATCACGATGCCGAGCACCAGGTCGAACAGGGCGCCCAGCAGGAGCCAGCCGCGGCCGCGGCTCGCCTCGACCGCGCCGACCAGACGCAGGACGCCGGCGAGTATCAGGTAGATGCCGACCGCGAGCGCGATGACGAGGACGCTCCCGCTTGGGTGTCGCACCACGATCAGGCCCGCTATCACGGCCAGGGCGCCCGCGAGCACTGCTCCGGAGCGCGAGCCGGCGGGCCGCCCGAAGGCGGCGATGATCAAGAAGATGCCGCCGATCAGCAGCTCGATGCCGACGAGCACCGCAACCACCGTCAGCGTGGGCTTCGTCCACACGATCAAGACGACGCCGCCGGCAACCGACAGCAGCCCCACGACGAGCCCGAGCCACCAGGCCCGGGCGGCCTCTTCAAGCGTGGCGTCCAGCCCGGGCTCCGGCGTGTCCGGCTCCCACTCCGACCCCCCGCGCGGGTATGACGCGCTCATTGCTGCCTCCTGTGTTCAGTGTTGCGCGGGCACAGCCGCGGCCACGGCCCTGCGCAGACGCCAGCCTGCGACCCAAGTGTTGCACGATACCGCCCGCTCCGGACCCCCGTGATATCGGCGGCGGCGGATCTCGGTCCGACGTGACAGGGCCGCCTGATCGCACATAGCGGCTACCTAAAGGGAACGCAAGAAAGACCGAATCGAACCCGGCTCTGAGGGGTTGATTGGGATGAAGCCGAAGCTGGTCCACACGTATTGCCGGCGCAGATGCCCAACCGGCTGGTCGGTCGCGCTTGGCGGCTAGAGCAGATCATTCGACCCCAGTTCAACCCCAGGAGGTGAGGTCAGATGCGTATCTTCAAACCGACGACCGCCGCGATCGCGGCGGCGGCGCTCGCGCTGGCTCCGGCTGGCGCGTTCGCGATCCGCGGCGCTGGCAGACACGCAGGACACCGAGCAGCGGGACACCGAGTAGCAGGACACCGAGTGACGAGCCCGGGCGGCTGCAAGTTGACGGCCAACGCCGCGCCCCGGTACGTCGAAGACGGCGAATCGGCGCTGGTGTTCGGCCGGCTTAGCTGCGCCGAAGGGAGCGTCGCGAGCCAGACCGTGACCGTGATGGAGCGCTCGCCTGTGGGCACCGCCGCGAGCAGCGCGGGAACGGCCACCACCGACGCGGCCGGCAACTACCAGCTGACGTCCGCGGCGCTGAGTGCCGATACGGCCTTCTACGCCACCGGGCTCGGCGCGCGTAGCGTCGAACGGATCGTCCATGTGGCGCCCAGGGTCAGCCTAACTGGTCCGCCGAACGGCGCCGAGCTGTTCACGGGCGGGGGTCCGTTGCTGCACAGCGGCCCGCACCCCTTCTACCGCAACCGGGTCACGTTCGCAGGCACTGTCAGCCCCGCCGACGCGGGCGCGATCGTGGCCCTGCAGCGTGAGAACGCGAACAACGGCGAAGAATGGCGCCGCATCGGCCTCGGCGTGGTCGGACCGACCGGCAGTTTCTCGATCATCCACACCTTCGTCATTCCGGGCGCCGCGAACATCCGCGTGATCGTGAGGCCGAACAGGTCCAGCTATCGCGCGGCATCCGAGACGCTGTCCTATGAGATATCGCAGGCGCAGAATCCGGCATTGACGATCTTCAGCTCGGCCGAGCCGGTCTCCTACGGGCAATCGACCACGATCACGGGCACGCTCGCGGCAGGGGCCGGCAAGACACTGACGCTGCTCGAGCGCCCACGGCCGGCGCAGGCATTCGTGGCAGTCGCCAAAGCCGTGACCACCACCGGCGGCGCCTATGCGTTCGCCCCGCAGACGCCGCTGCAAAGCGCCTTCTACAAGGTCACCGGTGCCGGCCGGAGCTCAGCCGCGGTGTACGAGGGCGTGCAGTACAAGGTCAGCGCAGCGGTCGCCCCGACCACGGTGAGGGCGAGCCAGCCGCTGACGTTCACGGGCACGGTCACGCCTGCGCGCCCCGGCCACGTGGTCTATCTGGAGGCTCAGAATCCGCTCGGCATCGGCTTCCACGTCGCAGATGTCGGTATCGAGAGCGCCACGGGCAGCTTCTCGATCATCCACAGCCCGTTCGTCGCGGGCGCCAGGAAGTTCCGTATCAAGGTTCCGGGCGATCCGGAATACGAGGGGGCCGCGAGCCCGCTGCTGCCGGTCGAAGTAATGCCCGCACCGGCTGGCGCGCTGACACCGGAGCCACCCAACAACAGCTCGCTGCCCTCCGAAGGCCAGACCTAGGGCAGTAACCAGCACCGCGCTCGCGCTGCGCGGCCGCCTCCTCGCGGGGCGGCCGCCGGCGTGCGGTTGGCGGCGCCGCCAAACCCGGGTGGCGTCGGATGCCAATCAACGAGGCCGCTGCGCGCGAGCCTCGGACCTGGGCGCGGGCCGCGCACTTCGACGGGCGTTGGACTCGGGCTCGCGCCGCGACCGGGCTCAGGCCGCGACCGCGCGGGCCTGCAGGTGTGCGCCGACCTTGCGCTTGACGCGCTGCAGGGCGTTGTCGACCGTCTTGGTGTCACAGGACAGGCGCTCGCCCACCTGCTCGTAGGAGCAGCCGTCGAGATACAACGACAGGACGCGGCTCTCGAGCTCGGACAGAGCGCTCGACAGGCAGCCCACGAGCGAGCGCAGCTCCTCGGAGGAGATCACCTGGTTGACGGGGTCGTGCACGCTCGGGCCCGGAAGCATCTGATCGAGCGTGGGCACGTCTTCGCCGGCCGCGGCGGGCGTGGATGAGAAGGAGACGTACTGGTTGAGCGGCGTGTGCTTGTTGCGCGTGGCGGTCTTGACGGCCGTGATGATCTGGCGCGTGATGCACAGCTCGGCGAAATTGCGAAAGCTCGACTCGCGGTCAGTGCGGAAGTCGCGGATCGCCTTGTACAGGCCGACCATGCCCTCCTGAATCAGATCGTCGGCGTCGCCGCCGGCGAGGAAGTAGGAGGAGGCCTTCAGGCGGACGAAGCCGTGATAGCGCTTGACCAGCCGGTCGTACGCGGCGCGGTCGCCCTGCTTGGCGAGCGCGATCAGAAAGGCATCGTCGACCTTGACTTCAGGGTTAGGGCTGCGGGGGTTTCTCAGTGCCACGAGCAGGTCCTTTCTCGGTACGCTCCAGCGCCCAAAAGGCGCAGAAAGCCCGGATTTGCTCAGTGGCGCACTCCTCCCCTGGCGCCAATACTCATTGCCTGAACCTGAGGTTCAGCGTTATGTGGGCGCGAGATTGGCATAGTTGCGCACCCTTGTCAAGGGCGAGACCGGCGCTGCTGCAAGATCTCATACAGAATCACAGCGGCGGCGGCGCTGACACCGAGCGACTCGATCCGGCCGAGCATCGGCAGGGCGATCAGCTGATCGCACGCGCCGGCGACACGTGGGCGCAGGCCCCGGCCCTCGCTGCCGAGCACCAGCACAACCCCCGAGCCGCGGTAGTCGGGAGCGTCGTAGCCGACCGCACGGGCGGGCTGGCGGCCCGCGGATGCGCGGCGCGCTCGCCGGTCCCCGGTTCCGGCCTGGTCAGACGCGTCCACGGCGTCCGCGCTGGCCTCGTCCCCGCTGGCCTCGTCCGCGCTGGCCTCGTCCCCGCTGGCCTCGTCCGCGCTGGCCTCGTCCCCGCTGGCCTCGTCCCCGCTGGCCCCGTAGCACCAGCAGCCGGCCTCGCGGGCCATGATCAGGAAGTCGGCCAGGTTGCGAACGCGCGCGATGCGCAGGTGCTCGACGGCTCCGGCCGAGGCCTTGCACGCTGCCGGCGTGATCTCGGCGGCGCGATGCTGCGGCATTGCGATCCCCGCGGCGCCGGCGCACTCGGCCGTGCGGCAGATCGAGCCGAGATTCTGGGGGTCCTGCACCTCGTCGAGTGCGACGATCAGCGGCTCGTGCCCGCGTAGCAGCTCCTCGGCGCCCGCGTACGGATATGGGCCGGCCTCGGCGCAGACACCCTGATGTGCCGGTGAGCCGCAGCGACGCTCGATCTCGCGCGCCGAGGTCACGCGGACGGGAGCCTCCCGCAGCCACGGCTCGCGCGCGAGGGCGGACTCGACCGCCCAGATCTCGCCCACGCTGTGAGACCTGCGACCCCGTAGCGCCTCGCGGACGGGGTTGCGGCCGTAGAGGATCACAAGGGCACCAGCTCGGCGATCACGAGGCCAGCATGACGCTTGACGACAGTGCGGCTCGACGATAAGCGAGGGCGTCAGGCACGACGATCACAGGGGCAGCAGCTCAAAGCCCTCAGCCACGTCGCGCACCTCCCAGCCGAGTGCGGCAATCTGCTCGCGTAGCTCATCGGCGGCGGCGAAGTCGCGCAGCGAGCGGACCGTCATTCGCTCTTCCGCCAACCTGACGACGTCTGCCGGGGCCTGCGGGGGCGGGTCGAGCAGCGACTCCAGCCCGAGCACCGTGAGCATCTCGGCCAGTTCGTCGCTGCCTGTGGCACCGAGGTAGCCGGCTGC
Source organism: uncultured Solirubrobacterales bacterium (assembly GCA_963713895.1). Lineage (GTDB taxonomy): Bacteria > Actinomycetota > Thermoleophilia > Solirubrobacterales > Solirubrobacteraceae > Palsa-744. Next base: position 2,434,113 of record OY970210.1, read on the forward strand.
CCGGAGCCACTCGTTGAGCTGCGCGAGCGCCGCGGAGGTATTGAAGTCGTTTGCCAGCGCCGCGAAGAACGCGTCCCGAAAAGAGCGCACGTGCTCGGAGTCACGCGAGCCGGTCGGGCCGGGCCGCAGCTGGCGCGCCGCCTCGCGGATCCGCCGTACGTTGGCGCGCGCCTGCTGGAGGCTCCCCTGCGAGAACGCGAGCGGCTGTCGATAGTGCCCCGAGACGAGATACATCACGACGGTCTCTGCGCCGTACTGCTCGAGGACCTCGTGCAGCGGCGCGATATTGCCCGCCGACTTGGCCATCTTCTCGCCGGTGAGCTGGATCATGCCGTTGTGCATCCACAGCTTCGCGAGCTCCGCGCCGCGGGCCGAGCGGGTCTGCGCCGCCTCGTTCTCGTGGTGGGGAAACAGCAGGTCAGAGCCGCCGCCGTGAATGTCCAAGCCGACACCGAGCAGCGCCTCGGCCATCGCCGAGCACTCGATGTGCCACCCCGGGCGGCCGTCCCCCCAAGGCGAGGGCCAAAACGTGTCCTCGCCCTCCTTGCGCGCCTTCCACAGGGCGAAGTCGAGCGGGTCCTGCTTGCGCCCGGCGGAGGGCTGGGCACCTGGTCCATCCTCGCCCTGGTCCATGTCGTCGAGCTGGCGGTGCGAGAGCGAGCCGTATGCCGGGTCCGAGCGGACGCGGAAGTAGACGTCGCCGTCAACCGGGTAGGCGTGGCCGCGCTCGATCAGCGTCTGGATGTGCTCGATGATCGGTCCGATCGTCTCCGAGGCCAGCGGCTCGTGGTCGGGGCGCCCCAGGCCGAGCGCGTCCGTGTCGGCCTGGTAGCAGGCGGTCATCTCCTCAGCCAGCGAGGCGCTGGGGCGTCCCTGCGCGCGGGCCGCGTCGTAGATCTTGTCGTTCACGTCGGTGACGTTGATCACGAGGTTCACCTCATAGCCCTCGTGCTCGAGAAGGCGCTTGAGCAGGCTGAAGATCACGAACGGGCGGGCGTTGCCGATGTGGATGCGGCTGTAGACCGTGGGGCCGCAGGCGTAGATGCCCACCCGCCCAGGGTCGCGAGGCTCGAGCAGCTGGACGCGGCCGGTTCGTGTGTCCTCGATATAGACGTCCCGTGGCATCGCCCGCGCAACCCTAGTCAAGCCGCTCAACCTGCCGGCGGCACCCCGCCGCCGGGTGACGGCTCACCAGCCGCCTGACCGCTCGCCGGCCGCACGCTGGCAACGGCGAGCGCCGCCACGCCCTCACCGCGCCCGACGAAGCCGATGCCCTCGCCGGTGGTGGCCTTGACGTTGACACGCGCCGGCTCGATGCCCAAGCCGTGCGCCAGGCGCTCGCGGATCGCGCGCCTGCGCGGCCCGAGCTTGGGCTCCTGCATGAGCACCGTGCAGTCGACGTTGACGACCACGAGAGCTCGCTCGCAGAGCGTGGCGACGACCGATTCGAGCAGCGCCATCGAGTCGGCGTCGCGCCAGCGATGGTCGCTGTCGGGGAAATGCTCGCCGATGTCGCCGAGCCCCGCGGCGCCGAGCAGAGCGTCGATGACGGCATGAGCCAGAGCGTCGGCGTCGGAGTGTCCGTCGAGGCCGAGCGGGTGCGGAATTGCGACCCCGCCCAGGATCAGCTTGCGGCCGGGCACGAGCCGGTGCGAGTCATAGCCGATGCCGACGAGCGTCATCGCACGGCCGCGCCGATCGGCTCGAGCCGGCGCGCCCGCCGGTCGAACACGCACAGCTCGCTGACGCCGAGGCGCTCGAACAGCTCGAGCGCACGCTCGTAGCCGGCGCCCACGTGCTGCGGGCGGTGGGCGTCGCTGGAGAGCGCCACCGGGGCTCCGGCGTCGAGGCACATGCGCAGGAACGGCTCGGCCGGGTACAGCTCTCCGACGGGCTTGCGCAGGCCGGCGGTCGAGACCTCGACGGCGACACCGGCCTCGGCGATCGCTTCGACGGCGGGCTCGTAGTAGCGCCGCAGGTCGCCGCTCGGCAGCGGTCGCGCGCCTCCCCAGACCTTCACCAGGTCGGGATGGGCGAGCACGTCGAACAGGCCGCTGGTGGCGGCGTGTGCGAGCGTCTGGAAGTAGCTGCGCCAGATCGTCTCGGCACTGCGACCGCTGCGCCAGACGCCGTATTCGTCCATGTCGAGCGCCTCGTCGCCGAGGAAGTGAACCGAGCCGAGCACGTAGTCGAAGTCGTGAGACGCGAGCAGGCTGGCCGTGCGATCCTCGCGTCCACGCACGAAGTCGGCCTCGATGCCGAGTCGCAGATCGGTCTGCTCGCGCACGAACCGGCAGTACTCCCCGAGGTCGTCGCGGGCGTTCTCGACCCAGAAAGGATGGCGCCAGATGCATAGCGAGTCGGTGAAGCGATAGACGTGCTCCGAGACGCCGAGCTCGCTGATCCCCCGCGTGCGCGCCTGCTCGCGATAGCGCTCGGCGTTGGCTTGCGTGAAGTACTCGGCCGGGCTCGCGTCGAGGTCGTCGGGGCGCAGGTGAACGTGGTAGTCGGTGAGCATCGCTCCTCGGCGGCCGGCTGGTTTGTGACAGACCTTTGAACCGGGTGAACCGCGCGGCGCCAGCCGACGATTCAAGCAGGCCGGCGCTCGAGCAGCAGCTCCGCGAGCCGCAGGTCGAGCTCGGTGGTGACTTTCAGGTTGGCGCTCGAGGAGGGCACGATCGCGACCCGCCCGCCCGTGCGCTCGACCAGCCAGGCATCATCGGTGGCCTGCGCGAGCACGGACGCGGGCACATCGAGCGCGCGTTCCAGCCGGGCGCGCCGGAACACCTGCGGAGTCTGGACGGCCCACAGGCCCGAGCGCTCGAGCGTCTCGACGACGACGCCGTCGCTGGCTCGCTTGATCGTGTCGGCTACAGGCGCAGCGGCGATCGCCGCGTCCAGCTCGGCGCCCGTGTCGCCGGTGAGCGCGGCGAGGGTCTGCTGCGCAAGCTCGGCGCTCAGCAACGGGCGCGCGGCGTCATGGACCAGCACCGGATCGCCCGGCCCCGCCGCGGCCAGCGCCAGGCGCACCGACTCAGAGCGCGTGGCCCCGCCCGCGACCGTGAGGATCTCCGGCGACGAGGCCACGGCGGCGTCCCATTCGTGCGAGGCTCCGGCATCCTCGAAGGGGGCGGCGGCAGCACCCTCGGACGGCACGGCGGCAGCACCCTCGGACGGCACGGCGGCAGCACCCTCGGACGGCACGGCGGCAGCACCCTCGGACGGCACGGCGGCAGCACCCTCGGACGGCGGAGCGTCCGCGCTGCCGGCGGGTAGAGCCACCACCAGGCGCTCGATCTCGGGGAGCTGGCGCAGGAGGTCGATGCTCCACATCATCAGCCAGCGTCCGGCAAGCGGCACGCGGGCCTTCGGCACGGACGCGCCGAGCCGCTCGCCGCGCCCGGCGGCGAGGATCAGTGCGATCGCCACGGCGAGCGGGCGGCTGAGGCTATCGCGCACGCAGCAGACATCGGGGATCCTGCTGCGTGCGCGACGGCCTCGAGCCTGGATTAGTCGGCGGTCACCGCGAGCCGGCTGGAGGCGGAGCTGGCGAGGAGCTCGTCGAGATACTCCTCGGCCTCTTCCTCGTCCTTGTCGAGCGCGTACATCAGCTCGGAGGCGAGGATCTTCTTGGCGCGGGTGAACATCTGCTTCTCGCCCGTCGACAGTCCCTTCTGGGACTCGCGCAGCGCCAGGTTGCGCACGACCTCGGCGAGCTCGTAGATGTCGCCCGTCTTGATCTTGTCGCGGTTGTGCTTGAAGCGGCGGTTCCAGTTCTTGGGCATCTCGGAGACTTCGTCCTGGAGCACATCGAGGACCTTCTTGACCGTCTCCTCGTCGATCACGCGGCGCAGGCCCGCGAGACCGGCGTTCTCGGTGGGGACCTTGACGGTCATGTCGTTGTGCAGGATCTTGATGGTCAGGTACTCGCGTCGTTCGCCGAGCATCTCCATCTCTTCCTTGCCCTCGACCTTGCCCGCGCCGTGGTGGGGATAGACGACGTGGTCGCCGAGCTCGAATTCGATGAGCTCGGCCTCGCGGCTGACCTCGAGCTGCTCGAGCAACGACTCGGCGGCGTCGGTAGCCACAGCGAGGGTCTGTTCGGTTGGTTGTGCGCTGATGGTGTCCTCCTTCGTAATGGCCTGCATGCGCGAGCCGGTGTCAAGTCTGCAGGTAGCGGTCCACGAGATTGATCTCCTGCAGCCTGCGCAGGCCCTCGCGGATGTCCTTGGTTCTGATCTCCCCGACACCCTCCACGGCCTCGAGGTCCGCGTCCGTCGCGGCGAGTAGCTCCTCGAGGCCCCCGAACTCGTTGACGATCTGTGTGACCACCAGTCTGGGCAGCTTGGGAATACGCCCGAGCACGCGATATCCGCGCGGCGCCACCGGATAGTCGAGCGTGTTCAGCTTGCGGTCGTAGCCGAGCAGCTCGGCCAGGCGCCCGAAGTCGAGCAGGTCTTGGTGTGCGAGGCGCCCGATCTCCTCGAGCGCGAGCGCGAAGGCTTCGTCCGAGTAGGTCGACAGGTAGTCGCGGACCAGCGCCGCCTTCTCCGCGGCGGTGCCGACCATCGTCTCCTCGAGCTGCATCTCGATCAGCCGCCCCTCGCTGCCGAGCTCGACGATGTAGCGCTCGATCTCGACCGCCATGCGCGTCACGAGCTCTGAGCGCTGGAGCACCGTGAGGACGTCGTGCAGGGTCACGCCGCCCTCGAACTCGAGCGCCGTCAGGCGCGTGGAGACCTGGTCGAGGCGGCTGCGGTACTTGTCGAGCGTCGCAAGCGCCTGGTTGGCCTTGGCGAGCACGGTCGGGATATCGACCAGGATGTACTTGATGCCGTCGACGTACAGCGACACGACCTCGCGTCGCTGCGAGATGGCGATCACGAGCGCGTCGGTCTGCTTGGAGACGCGCTCGGCGGTACGATGCCGGGTCCCGGTCTCGTGCGAGAGGATCGTCGGATCGGGCATCAGCTGGACGTTGGCCATCGCGATCTTGGTCGAGTTGGCGTTGAGGATGATCGCGCCGTCCATCTTGGCGACCTGATAGAGGAACGCGGGCGTGTAGTCGATGTCGAGCTTGATGCCGCCGGAGTTCAGAAAGCTCAGCTCCTCGGGCTCGCCGATCACGATCAGCCCGCCGCTGTGAGCATGCAGGATGCTGTCGATGCCCTCGCGCAGCGCCGTTCCGGGCGCCACCATCTCCAGCGCCTTCATCAGCCCCGGCTCCGGCCTTGCTTCGATATCGAATTCTTCGCCGGATCGTGGGGCCACCAGGGCCCATTCTACGGTATTCGCCCCCGCGCCAGCTGTCTCACAGGCCCCGCCGGCACGGCGAACGCCGGCGTGGGCGTGCGTTTAGACGGGGCGGGCATGCCCCGTTCATGCCCTGCTCGCCGCGACAGATGCGGGATCTGCGAACGCCCGCAGCCCCGCTCAGGCAACACCGATGAGCGCGCTGCGGCGCTCGTACATGGCGACGTCGCGCCACCGCCCGTCGGGCATCTGACCGATGCGACGCTGCACGCCGAGGAGCTGGAATCCGCAGCGCTCGTGCAGGACGACGGAGGCACGGTTCTCGGGGAAGATTCCGGCCAGCAGGGTCCACAGCCCGGCCCGCTCGGACTCCTCGATCAGGGCCCGCAGCAGCGCTCCTCCGATCCCCTGCCCGGCGCGAGCCGGCGTGACGTAGACGCTGACCTCGGCGACACCGCGATAGACGGGCCGGCTCGAAGTCGGGCTGAGCGCGGCCCAGCCGCGCACCTCCCCCGACTGGTCGCGTGCCACCAGGCGCGGCTGCGCGAGCCGCGCGCGCGACCACTGCTCGAAGGACGGGACACCCCGCTCGAAGGTCGCGTCGCCGGTTTCGATGCCTTCCCGGTAGATGCGCGCGACCGCCGGCCAGTCGGCGGCGGCCATCGGGGCGATCTGCAGAGCGAGGTGTCCTTACTGCTCGGTCGGAGGCTCGGGCGCGGGCTCGCCGGCGCTCTCGCCCTCTGCGAGGTCGGGATCCTCGCTCGCGGCGCCGCCGCCGTCACCGGCGCCGACGGCGACCGGGGTCTTCTGCTTCTTGGGCTTGACGACCGTCAGGCGCACCTCGCCCTCCTCGCCCTCTGGAGCGGGATTGACCACGACTGTGGCGCCAGGGACGATCTCCTCGCGCAGCACGAAATCGGCGAGCGGATCCTCGATGTAGCGCTGGATCGCCCGGCGCAGAGGACGCGCGCCCATGGCGGGATCCCAGCCCTTGTTGACCAGCATGTCCTTGGCGGGATCGGTCAGCTCGAGCTGCAGCTCGCGCTCTGCCATCGACTCGCGGATGCGCAGCAACAGCAGCTCGACGATCTGCTTGATCTCGTCCTTCTGGAGCTTGTGGAAGACGATCACGTCGTCGATGCGGTTGAGGAACTCGGGCCGGAACACCTTCTTGAGCTCGCCCATGATGCGGTTCTTCATGTCCTCGTAGGTGATGCCGGTCTCGTCGTCGGAGACCGCAAAGCCGAGCGGCGTGTTGCGCGCGATCTCGGCGGCGCCGATGTTCGAGGTCATGATCACGATCGCGTGGCGGAAGTCGACCGTGCGTCCCTGGGCGTCGGTCAGGCGGCCGTCCTCGAGGATCTGCAAGAGGATGTTGAAGACATCGGGGTGAGCCTTCTCGATCTCGTCGAGCAGCAGCACCGAGTAGGGCTTGCGCCGCACGGCCTCGGTCAGCTGGCCGCCCTCGTCATAGCCGATGTAGCCCGGGGGCGAGCCCACCAGGCGCGAGACGGCGTGCTTCTCCATGTACTCGGACATGTCGATGCGGATCATCGCGTCGTCGTCGCCGAACAGGAACTCGGCGAGCGTGCGCGCGAGCTCGGTCTTGCCCACGCCCGAGGGGCCCAGGAAGATGAACGAGCCGGTCGGGCGCTTGGGGTCCTTCAGGCCGGCGCGCGAACGCCGGATCGCCTTGGAGATCACCTCGATCGCCGGGTGCTGGCCGATCACGCGCTTGTGCAGTTCGTCCTCCATCCGCATCAGCTTCTGGGTCTCGGCCTCGGTCAGCTTGAACACCGGGATGCCCGTCCACATCGAGACGATGTCGGCGATCTCCTCCTCGCCGATCGCCGGGCGCTCGCCGGACTCGCCGGCTTCCCAGGCTTCCTCGAGCTCGCGTTTGCGGTTGGTGAGCTTGCGCTCCTTGTCGCGCAGGGCGGCGGCCTTCTCGAACTCCTGTGCCTCGATCGCCGCCTCCTTGTCGCGCCGCGTGGACTCGACTTCGGTCTCGAGCTCGCGATTGGCGGGCGGCGAGGTCATCGACTTGATGCGCATGCGCGAGGCGGCCTCGTCGATCAGATCGATGGCCTTGTCGGGCAGGAAGCGATCGGAGATGTAGCGGTCGGCGAGCTCGCCGGCGGCCTGCAGCGCGTCGTCTGTGATCTGCACCTTGTGGTGCTGCTCGTAGCGGTCGCGCAGGCCCTTGAGGATCTCGACGGTCTGGTCGATCGTCGGCTCCTCCACACGGATCTGCTGGAAGCGGCGCTCGAGCGCGGAGTCGCGCTCGAGGTACTTGCGGTACTCGTCGAGCGTGGTCGCGCCGATCGTCTGCAGCTCGCCGCGGGCGAGCGCCGGCTTGAGGATCGACGCCGCGTCGATCGCGCCCTCGGCGGCGCCGGCGCCGACGAGGTTGTGCAGCTCGTCGATGAACAGGATGATGTCGCCGCGCTGGGTGATCTCCTTCATCACCTTCTTCAGGCGCTCCTCGAACTCGCCGCGATACTTCGAGCCGGCGACCAGGGCCGCCAGATCGAGCGTGTAGATCTGCTTGTTCTTGAGCAGCTCGGGGACGTCGGCGTTGGTGATGCGCTGCGCGAGGCCCTCGACGACCGCGGTCTTGCCGACGCCGGGCTCGCCGATCAGCACCGGATTGTTCTTGGTGCGGCGCGAGAGGATCTGCATGATCCGCTCGATCTCGGTCTCGCGACCGACGACGGGGTCGAGCTTGCCTTCGGCGGCCAGCTTGGTCAGGTTGCGCCCGAACTGGTCGAGCAGCTTCGAGGACTTCTTGCCCTCGGCGGGACCGGGCCCGGAGCCGGCGCCCGAGCCGGCGCCCTGCCCCTGGCGGCGCCCGCCGGGGCCGGAGAGCATGCGGATGACCTCGTTGCGGATCTTCTCGGAGTCGGCGTCGAAGTCGAGCAGGATGCGCGCCGCCACGCCCTCGTTCTCGCGCACCAGGCCCAGCAGGATGTGCTCTGTGCCGATGTAGTTGTGCCCGAGCGACAGCGCCTCGCGCAGGGCCAGCTCGAGCACCTTCTTGGCGCGTGGCGTGAAGGGGATCTGGCCGGAGGTGACCTCCTCGCCCGAGCCCACGATGCGCACGACCTGCGCGCGCACGCGCTCAACGGTGATGTCGAGGCTCTCGAGCACGCGCGCCGCCAGGCCCTCCTCCTCGCGCAGGAGCCCGAGCAGGATGTGCTCGGTGCCAATGTAGTTGTGCTTGAGCGTCCGCGCCTCCTCCTGCGCGAGAACGACCACCTGTCGGGCCCGTTCTGTAAATCGCTCGAACATGGTGTAGATCCTTCCTGCGAGGACGGTGCCTCAAGCGCTATGTGGTCTATCGACGGCCTCAAGGGCAGTCTACCAATCGCCCACGCGGCCCCATGGAGGTCAATCGTCGCAGCGAGCGAAGCCCTTGAGTGCTGGTCCGCTCCTGCCCCGAATTCAGTCGCGCATTGCGGGAAAAAGCACGACCTCGCGGATCGAGTCGCGGCCCGTGAGCAGCATCACGAGCCGGTCTATCCCCACGCCAACGCCGCCTGCCGGCGGCATCCCCTGCTCGAGCGCCTCGATGAAGAGCTCGTCGTAGGGCATCGTCTCCGACTCCCCAAGGCCCTGCAGACGCTCCTGCGCGGCCAGACGCGCGCGCTGCTCGTCAGGGTCGATCAGCTCGCTGAACGCGTTGGCGATCTCCATGCCTCCCGCGAACGCCTCCCAACGCTCTACCAGGCCCGGCTCGGAGCGGTGGGAGCGCGCGAGCGGCGACAGCTCGACCGGGTAGTCGGTCACGAAGGTCGGCTGACGAAGCGTGGGCTCGACGAACTTCGACAGCAGGTCGTCTGCGAGCGCGAACCAGCTGAGCGCCTTCACGTCCAGGTCCAGTCCGCGCTCGGCGATCGCGCGACGCAGCAGCTCGGCGTCGCGCATTCCCCCCTGCGAGAGCTCGAGGCCGGTGGCCTCGAGGATCGCCTCGGTGAAGGTGACGCGACGCCAGGGTCGGTCGAAGTCGAGCTCGCCCGAGTACGCGACCGCGCCCGCCGCGGCCCGTACGAGCGCTTCCAGGCGGTTGGCCTCGTCTTCGTAGTCGGCGTAGGCCTCGTAGAACTCGACCATCGTGAACTCGGGGTTGTGCTTGGTCGAGACGCCCTCGTTGCGGAAGTCCTTGCCGAGCTCGTACACGCGCTCGAGCCCGCCCACCAGCAGTCGCTTGAGGTAGAGCTCGGTCGCGATCCGCAGGTACAGGTCACGGTCGAGCTCGTTGTGGTGGGTCGTGAAAGGCCGCGCCAGAGCGCCGCCGTACAGCGGTTGCAGCACGGGCGTCTCCACCTCGATGAAGCCCTCGCCGTCGAGATAGGCGCGGATCGCCGAGATGATGCGCGCACGCGCCACGAACAGCTCGCGAGTCTCCTCGTTGGCGATCAGGTCGAGCTCGCGCCGGCGATGGCGCGTCTCCGGGTCGATCAGCCCGTGATGCTTGTCGGGCGGCGGGCGCAGCGCCTTGGCCAGCACCTGATAGCCGTCCACGCGCAGCGTCAGCTCGCCGTGGCGGCTGCGCATGGCGGCGCCGTTGACCCCGATCAGGTCGCCGAGGTCGAGCGAGAGCAGGCGCTTGAACGCCTCCTCCCCCAGCACGTCCACGCGCGCGTGCAGCTGGATCTTGGCGCTGCGGTCGACGAGGTCCAGGAACGCGGCCTTGCCGGATCCGCGCCGTGCGGCGATGCGTCCTGCGACGCGATGGGAGTCCTCGGTCTCCTCGCCGGTCTGCAGATGCGCGTAGGCCTCGAGGATCGCGGCGATCGGCTCGACGCCGGGAAACGCATAGGGAAACGCGCTGTCGTCGGATTCGCGCAGACGCTCGGCCTTCGCGCGGCGCTCGGCGATCAGCTCGGGCAGGCCGTGCTTGCCCTCGGTCATCGGCGAAGCCTATTTGAGGCCGACGTCGATCTTGGTGATCTTCAGCTTGCGGGCGGGGCCGCGGGGAACCTTGACGGCGACAGTTTCGTTGCGTTTGCGCCCCAGCAGCGCGCGACCGACGGGCGACTCGTTGGACAGCTTGTTCTCCTGCGGCTTGGCCTCGGCCGAGCCGACGATCGTGTACTTGACGGACTTGCCGGTCTTTTCGTCCTTGACGTGCACGACCGAGCCGACCTGAACGACGTCGGTGGACAGATCCTTGGCCTCGATGACCGTCGCCATCCGCAGCTTCTCCTGGAGCTGCAGGATGCGGCTCTCGATCATGGCCTGCTCGTTCTTGGCGTCGTCGTACTCGGAGTTCTCGGAGATGTCTCCGAACTCGCGCGCCTCCTTGATGCGCTCGGCGACCTCGCGGCGCTTGGCGGTGGACAGCTGCTCGAGTTCGTCCTTGAGCTTCTCGAGACCTTCAGGGGTGAGGATGACGTCCTTCTGCATGTGACGCTCGAATCGCGGTAGGTGGTCAGGTCAACGAAACGCAAAAGCCGCCTTTTCAAGCGGCGCGCGTCGGGCCTCGGGGCTGCGGCGAGCGAGCAGTATAGCGGGGCAGGGGCGCGTCTCATCCGACCGTAAAACCCGCTTCGCGGGGCGTCGGATGACCTGTGCGCGCCCTGCTGGCTCTCGGGCTGGGGGTCCCGCCTGCGGCGGCGGACCGACGGCCGCCTCTGCATTCGGCTGGCCCGCGCAGCCCCTCCACTCGCAATGAAGGGGTCCGGGTTCAAGTCCCGGTGTCGGCTCTGGCAGAAGCCCCGCTTCGGCGGGGTTTCTGCGTTGGTGCAGAGCCGACACCGTGGGGCAACGGATAGGGCAAGCTCGCCGAGACGATTGGGGCCTGCCGGCGCGAACGCCGACGGGCCTCGTGGGGAGCCGTTGCTGTTCGGTCACACGCTAGAGCGTGGCTATCACGTTGGCCACAGCCGCGGGCATCATGTGCTTGGTTTCGTATACGAGGTGGTCCCACTCGCTGTAGAAGGCGCGCTTTCCTTCGTAGCGGTGGTTGCTGCGCCGGCCAAGTGCCCCCAGCATCCCTGCCAGCGACTTATTGCCGCCTTTCAGTTCCAGATCCTTAGCGAGCTGGCTTGCGAAGATCCACTCGTCGGGACTCTCGGAGAGGCGCTTCAGAAGCCGCCGGTGAGCCTCGTGGCTCTCGTTGTAGATCCGGCGGATCAGGTGCTCGTCGGTCGTGACTGGGCGGGTCGCCTCCTCGGCAATGACGGCCTCCTCGGCGACGTCGGCTTCCGACGTTCCCATCAGGCGCGCTAGGAGCGCGTACACCTCGCCGACGAACTGGCGGGGGGTCGGGACCGTCTCGTACTGCTGGACTGTTGTTGCCGTTGACATCGACTCTCCTTTCGTTGGTATTGCGTTGGTACCATAAAGCAGTAATTAGCAATAATAGTTATTGCGATGAACCAGTAACTCCTTTATAGCACCACGAGCCACTATCTGCCTATCGCGAAGCACGGTGAGGCGCCGCGAAGCAACATTTCGGGGCTCTCGCGTTACACGCAGCCCGCAGTCGCTCTCTGCGAGGTCCCACCGGAGTGGCACTCAAAAGCGGTAGACGCATAGGCGGCGATCCAGTTGCATCGCCGCGGTGACGACCGACGGAGACGATCCACGAGCACGTTTTGGCGAGCGCCTGCGCTCGCTTCGGGCCGCTAAAGGGCTCTCGCAGGAAGAACTCGCCGACCTGAGCGGACTCAACCGGACCTACGTGGGGAGCGTTGAGCGCGGCGAGCGCAACGTCAGCCTTTTGAACATCCACAAGCTTGCGGCCGCGCTCGGCGCGGCGCCGAGCACCCTGCTGGATGACCGCTGATCCTATCGTCGCCGTCCTCCTCTCGCGTCTGCGGGAACTGCGCGAGAAGGCAGGGGTCTCGCCGGAGGAGCTGGACGCCCGCCTGATCCTCGGGCCGGGCTGGGTCCGACGATTTGAGTCTGGGCGGACGATCCCAACGCTTGATGTGCTCGTCGTGTTGCTATCAGCGCTTGGATATGAGCTGTCCGACCTCATTGCCGACCTCGCGCTCCCTGCCAACGATGAGACGACCACGGCGGCCGTTGATCGGTTCTTGTCAGCCGAGTTGACGGACTCCGACGTGCTCATCGTCCACTTTCGGTACGCCGACTACGACGCGAGCTACCGACTCGCTGGTGCGACAATGGATGAGTTTGAGGATGTGGTTCGGGCACTCCGAGATGGGCTCGCGGCGCTGGCTAGCGAAGGCGCGGTTGACGAGGGCGCGATAAAGACCTCGGCCGTCGCCCGAACGTTCCTCCGCGCGATGGAGCTTTGGCCGCACGCGAACCCGTCGGATATCTGGTGGTTTGTGGTGTCGCGGGCGTATCACGACCCGTTCAATCACCCGGCGCACTACGCGCGCCTTGACCTGGGCCAGAGCTGGAAGCGAACCGGCGGCTGGGCGCTGGAGGAGATCCTGGTACGCCATTACGGACCGGCCCTGGCTAAGGAGGGGGTCCGAATCGTTATTGCCAACACCGCCGAAAGACGGCACTACATTTCCCAGCTGGCCGTGGCCGACCGACTGGAGGCAGACAAGATGGACGTGCTGCTGCTCGGCGACAACGATGGCGAACCCCGCTGCTTCGGCGTCGTACACGTCAAGGCCAGCTTCGCCGAGCGCCGGACAGATGACGTGCCAATGAGCAAAGCGCTGGTGGACTCCGGCTACTGCTCCCCCCTGTGGACAATGGATTGCAAGAGCACACCGGGCGAGGAGCCCGTCAATCGGGGCGAGCTTGGAGCACCGATGACCGGCGGCACAGACAAACGCAGCGCCAAGCGGAAGGACATTGAGGACGACGGGTACTTCTCGGCCTGCTTCTCTTACAACCGCCGGACCCGCGAGACGCCCGCCAGCCAGCGCGCTCGCGGTCGCATCTACGTGTGTGACTTCAGCGACCCCGCTGGCGACGCGTTCGCGCGGTTCGTGATTGACGCTTGGAAGCGCGTGCGGGACAACGCGCTCTAGGCCAAGGCGAGCTGAAAGCCCGGTGCCGTGTCTATCCGAGCGTTAGCGGCGTCGGCCTGCTCGCGGTCTATCTCAAAGCCGATGAAGGAGCACCCGAGACCGGCGGCGGCGACGCCCGTGGTACCCGAGCCCGCAAACGGGTCTAGCGCCACCACGTCAGGACCCACAACTCCGTACGCTTCTATGCACCGCCGCGGCAGCTCGGTCGGAAAGCGCGAGAAGTGCGCCTTGCCGGTGATTCGCTCGTTCGGAAACTCCCAAACCGACCCGACAGGCGGCGAGGTCCGGAAGCAATGGCGTTCGGCCGGGGCAAGAAGATGGATGGACTCGTGCTGCCGGTGGGGCCGCCGGCAGCGTCCCTCGGGCATCGGATTGCTCTTGCGCCAGATGACCTCGCCGCGGAACAGATAGCCACGATCGCAGAGCTCGATCACGAGCCGCTGCGGCAGGGCGAGAAGGTTGCCGTAGCTGAGCCAGCCTACGTCTGGCTCAACGAAGGCCTTCCTCTTTGCCCGCGGCTTTACGTAGGCTGAGTTGTTGTCGGCCAGCCCCGTGCCGTTCTCGCCGAGTGTGCTGTAACTGCGGTCCTCTAGCCGCCAGTTCACGGGCGTGTTGTACGCATCGCCAATGTTGATCCAGACCAAGCCCGAGGGCTTCAGCTTGGGCCGGAGGGCTGCGAACAGGTCGGCCAACGCAGCTACGTACTCGCGCGGATCGTCCTCCACGCCCATCCCCTGCGAGAGGCGTTGTCCCCAGTAAGGGGGACTCGTCACCACCACATCGACGGACGCATCCGGCAGCAGCGGGATCAGTTCCGAACAGTCCCCACAGACCGTCCGGTTCAGCGGGAAGGGGCCCAGCTTGTCCGGTCCGCCGATCTGACCATTGATACTCATAAGCGGCACTATACAGGAGCCCTGGGACGGCCAAACGGCGCAGGCTCGACGAATCACGCGGCGGCTGACAGGCCGGCTGGCTCGAGAGTCGAACACGGCGGCGGGCTCGAGGCCCAGCAGGCCGCGGGCCTGGTCGAGCGTGTCGGTGCGCTGCAGCGACTCGTTCAGGCGCCTGGCTGCGGCGGCGTCGAGTCCGAGCCTGGCGACGTACCAGGGATAGAACTTGCGCAGGTAGCGCGTGGCGCGGAGCTCGCCGAGATGCTCGGCGGCCCGCTCGATCGTCCAGCGCAGCTCATCCAGGACCTCTTGCCTGGTGGGCTCGCGCTCGAATCGCCCGAGCAGGCGCAAGAACAGCCAGGGATTGCCGAGCGAGCCACGTGCGAGCATGACGGCGGCCGCGCCGGTGAGGCGATGGGCGCTGCGGACTCGCCGGGCGTCGTGCAGGCCGCCCGTCAGGATCACGGGCGCCGGCAGCGACTGCACCAGGCGTGCCGCGAGCTCGTAGTCGGGCTCGCCCTTGTGCTGGACGGCGGCGCAGCGCGGATGGAAGGCGATCGCGGCGACGCCCGCCTCTTCGACGAGCCGGTGGGCCAGCTCGAAGCCGGAGGTGTCGCCTGCGACCAGGCCCGAGCGCAGCTTGACGGTGACCGGCAGCTCGTGGCCGGCATCGCGGGCACCCGCGCAGGCCGCCCGCGCGAGCGCGATCGCGCGGGCGGGGTCGGCCAGCAGCCCGACGCCAGCTCCCGTCTTGCAGACCTTGCGCACCGGACAGCCCATGTTGATGTCGATCGCGTCGGCCCCGGCCTTCGCGACCTGCGCCGCCGCCGAGCGCATGATCGCCGGGTCCTCGCCGAACAGCTGGATCGAGACGGGCCCGCGGGCCGACTCGTGCCCGGGCCAGCCGCCTGACTCGTGCGCGGATCCGTCGGCCGACTCGCGCCCGGATCTGTCGCCGAGCGGGCCGGCCCGGCGCTCGGCGGGATGGATGCGCAGCATCTCCACGCACGTCTTCTCGTTGCCATGGTGGATGGCGTGCGAAGAGACCATCTCCGAGAAGGCCATGCCGGCGCCGTAGCGCTTGGCCTGCAGGCGCACGAACCAGTTGCCGATCCCGGCGAGCGGCGCGAGCAGGACGCGGTTGGGCACGCTCAACGGACCGAGCATCCATCGGTCGGTCAGCTGGCCGGACGAGGCGGGCACGCATCCATTATGGGTCGTGCTGGCGGTTGCGCTCGTGTAGCAGGCGCAGCCCGGTGAGCGTGAGGAAATCGTCGATCTCCGCAAGCTCCTCGCTGAAGGGGACGACCAGGTGCGCGAGCCCGCCGGTGGCGATCACGGCCGCCCGCCCGCCGAGCTCGTCGTAGAGACGGCGCAGAATCGCGTCGATCGCACCGGCATAGCCGTACACGACGCCTGAGCGGATCGCGTCGATCGTGTTGCGGCCGATGACCGAGCGTGGCGGCGCCAGCTCGACCTTGGGCAGGCGCGCGCCGCGCTCGGTCAGGGCCTCGAGCGAGATCTCGATCCCGGTCATCAGGGCTCCGCCGAGATAGTCGCCGTCGACCGAGACGACATCGAAGGTGGTGGCGGTTCCGAAGTCAACGCACACCGAGGGCCCGCCGAAGCGCTCGCGCAGCGCGACGGCGTTGACGAGCCGGTCGGCTCCGATCTCGCGGGGGTTGTCGTAGCGGATCGCCATGCCGGTGCGAGTGCCCGGACCGACCGCGTGCATGTCGTGGCCGAGGTAGCGGAAGGCCATCTCGGTCCACTCGGGCTCGAGCTGGGGCACGGTCGAGGACATGATCGAGGCGTCGAGGTCGGCAAAGCCGAGGCCGCGCAGGCCGAGCAGGTTGTGCAGCGCAGCGCCCAGCTGATCGGCGGTGGACTCGCGCACGGTGGCAAAGCGCCAGTGCTCGACCAGCTCATCGTCGCGAAACGCGCCGAAGTGCGTTTGCGTGTTGCCGACGTCTACGACCAGAAGCATGCGCAGGGCATTATCCTCAGAGCGATGGCGAGGAGCATGAGAGGTTCGGTGAGCGGATGAGCGTCAAGCTGTATGTGCTGCCCGGCTCGCACCCCTGCGCGGCGGTGCAGGCGGCGCTCGAGCTCAAGTCGATTCCCTACCGGCGTGTGGATCTGCTGCCGATGAGCCAGCTCGTGATCGGCCCGCTGCGTTATGGGGGTGTCACGGTTCCGGGCATGCGCATCGATCGCGAGCGGCTGCTGGGATCGCGCTCGATCATGCGCCGTCTGGACACGCTCCAACCCGAGCCGCCGCTGCTGCCCCCGCCGGGAGATCCAGCCTACGCGCGTGTGCTCGAGGCCGAGCGCTGGGGCGACGATGTGTTGCAGAGCGTGCCGCGCCGGCTGCTCGACGTGGCGTTCCTGCGTCGTCCGCTGGCGATGGAGAGCTTTGTCGGCGACGCGAAACTGCCGCTCCCGGGCCCGCTGAGACGTCCGGCCATGCCGCTCACGGCCCGGCTGATGGCGGTCCGCAACAGGGCGACCGACGCCAGCGCGCGCGCGGACCTGGCGGCGCTGCCCGCCCAGCTCGACCGCGTCAACGGCTGGATCGAGGAGGGCATCATCGGCGGCGAGCGGCCCAATGCCGCGGACCTGCAGATCGGCAGCACGATCCGTCTGCTGCTCAGCATCCGCGACCTCGGCCCGCTTATCGAGGGCCGGCCGGCCGCGAAGCTCGTGGACTGGTTTCCGCCTCAGGTTGGCGAAGTGCCCGCAGGCGTGCTGCCGCCTGAGTGGGTGCCTCAGCCGGCCCCCACATAGCGCGCGCGGGCGATCGTGGCTCCGCGCGAGCGATCGAGCAGCGAGCTGATCAGATCGAGGTTGAAGCCGACGCTGGCGGCAGTGGTGGTGGCCGCGGCGCTGGGGGCGACGTTCGCGCTGGTGAGCGGTGGCGACACGAAGCCCCCGCACGTGAGCAGGGCCTCGGTGCTGCCCCTGCATGCGGCGACGCTGCCTGCGCCGCGGCACAGCAGCGCGAACAGGGTCCAGCTCGACGAGGCCGTGAACGAAGTGGCGTTCCCGTGAGCTGCGGCCAGGCCAGGCTTGCCGGCACGCCGGCGGCGGGCTCGGTCGCCCACCAGTCTCATCCATGCAGGGCCGCGTGGCGGCTGAGCCCGCTCAGCGCAGGCTCAGCGGCGGACCGGCCCAGCGCACGCCCTCGTCCAACGGCAGGGCCGCGAGCGCGTTCGCGAGCGCCGCGCCGGCCGGCGTGCGCAGCTCGAAGTCGAGCTCGAGCGCCGGGATCAGGACGAAGCGTCGCCTCAGCAGCTGCTCGTGCGGAAGTCGCATGCGCGGGTGCGCAAGCTCCTGATCGCCGAGCAGCAGCACGTCGATGTCGATCGCGCGCGGGCCGTCGCGCGCGCCCGACGCATCGCGGCCCAGCTCGCGCTCCAAGCGCTTGAGCACGTCGAGCAGCAGCAGCGGCTCGAGCATGGTCTCGACGCGCACGCAGGCGTTGAGGAAGCTCGGCTGGTCGGGCACGGCGCCGACCGGATCGGTGTCGTAGGTCGAGGAGCTCGCGAGCACCGTGACTCCGGCGGCGGGCAGGGCCGCAACGGCCGACTGCAGCTGCGCACGGCGATCGCCGACGTTGGAGCCGAGCCCGAGCAGTCCCACCTGCCCGGACGGGTCAGCCACCCGCTACTCCTCGGCCTCGCGCCAGACCTCGACGGAGACCTCGTCGACGGGCAGGGGGATCGGCGGCTCGGGCTTGGTCGCCTTGACCCACACGGCCTCGAGCTCGTAGTCGCCGATCAGGCGATCGGCGATCGTGCTGCACAGGCGCTCGAGCGTTCGATGCGAGCGCTGTTGAGCGACCAGCGCGACCAGCTGGCAGACCTCGCCGTAGTCGACCGTGTCCGCAATCGAGTCGGTCACTGTCGCGTCGGTCTCGCCCAACTCGAGGCGCAGGTCGAGCACGAGCCGCTGGCCGACCTCGCGCTCGGCCGCGCTGGCGCCGTGGTGGGTGTAGAGCGACAGGCCGGAGATCTCGATCGTGACCGACTCCCCGGTCTCCTCGCGCTCGTCCTCGAGCCCGCCGTCGTCGTCGTCAGGCTCGTAGCCGTCGTCGGAGCCACCGCGCGGCGCAGACGCGCGCCCGTCTCCGTCCCGTCCGGCCCCGGGCTCACCGTCGCGCCCGCCGCGACCGGACCCGCCGAGATCATCCTCTAGCTCGTCGTGCTCCTCGCCACGCTCTGGGTCCATCGCGCGTCCAACGTAGCAGCCGCGGTCTGAAGCGCTGCGCGCACGGGCGCGACGTCGTGCACCCTGAAGATGCTCGCGCCGCGCTCCAGCGCAAGCACGTTGGTCGCGATCGTCCCGGGTAGGCGCTCGCTCGCGTCGTCCGCCAGGATGCGCCCGAGGAAGCTCTTGCGCGAGGTGCCGACGACCAGCGGGCGCCCGAGCGATGTCAGCTCCGCGAGGCGTCGTAGCAGCGTGAGGTTGTGGGCGGCGGTCTTGCCGAAGCCGATGCCCGGATCGAGCAAGATGCGCTCCTCGCGCACGCCCTCGCGCACCGCGAAGCTCAGGCGCTCTTCCAGGAAGGCCTTGACCTCGTCGACGACATCCTCGTAGCGTGGGTCGCGCTGCATCGTGCGGGGCTCGCCGAGCATGTGCATCAAACAGCACGCCGCCCCGGTTTCGGCCAGGAGTCCGGCCATCGCCGGATCGGCGCGCAGCGCGCTGACGTCGTTGACGATGGTCGCTCCGCGTTCGATCGCCGCGCGGGCGACCGGCGCCTTCGAGCTGTCGATCGAGAGCTCGGCGGATATGCCGGCGATCCCTTCGAAGACCGGTACGACCCGGCGAAGCTCCTCATCGACGGCGACCGGCTCGGCGCCCGGTCGCGTGGATTCGCCGCCGATGTCGAGGATCTCGGCGCCCTGATCGGCCAGCTGGCGCGCGTGCGCGATCGCCGCGTCGGCATTCAGGAAGCGTCCTCCGTCCGAGAATGAGTCGGGCGTCACGTTCACGATCCCCATGACGCGGAAAGGAGGGCTCACCCCTGCAACCTACTGCCGCCGGCCTGCGCTCTCCCACCCGCCACCTGCGCCCTCCGGCCAGCCGCCTCGGCGCCCGCCTCTTGACCCGATCAGCCGGCAGGCGCGCAGGGACTGCCTCCGCCTCCGGTCAGAGACTGCGTTCAGCGCTTGATCGTGAACGCTACGGTCCGCGTGGCGCTGGCGCCGGCGCTCGAGCGGGCGGTGGCGGTGAGGCGGTACCTGCCGGGCTTCAGCGCGTGGCCCTTGAAGCGTCCGCTGAATCGCACGCGGTTGGCGCCGGCGGCATCGGCGTGAGTGAAGCTGCCGAGCGTCCGGAAGTAGACGCAGCGCTCGGCGCGTCGTTCGCGACGCTTGTGTCCCTTCGGCGCGCTCGCGCAAGCCCTGGCCGTTCCTGTGCGTGCTCTCAGGCCATGCAGCTCGCGCTGCACCGCGAAGGTGGTGATCGCGACTTGGCTGTCGGTATAGGACACCAGCGTCCCACCCGAGTTGGTCGCGGGCAGGACGCTCGCACCGGTGTTGGCGGCGCGGAAGCTGCTATTGGACAGCACCAGCCTGCTCAGGCTCGGCGCGGCGGCGCCTGCGCTCGGCCCGGGGGCGGGACCGGCGTCCACAGCCATGCCGGTGCCCGTGAGCGCGACCAGGGGCAACGCCTGCGCCGCCGAAGATGAGATCGCGACGGTCGCGCTGGCACCGCCGGCGGCGCTTGGAGCAAACGTGTATTCGATCGCGCATGAAGCGCCGGGGGCGAGCGTCGCGCCCTGACAGGCGTCGGAGAGCTCGGCGAAAGCGCTCGCCCCCGGTCCACTCAGCGAGTCGCCCGAGATCGTTAGCGGCGCGGGTCCCGCATCGGTGACCAGCAGCGTCTGCGGCGGGCCCTGTGCGCCGACCGGCTCCGTCCCGAAAGCGAGCGCTGAGCTTGAGACGCCCGCGCGGGCACCCTCGATCACGAGCGTGTCGTAATTCTCTACGCCGTGAGCGAGGCCCGCGGCTACGTTCGGGAATTCAAGTTCTTCGCTGAACAGCCGCTCGGACGAGGTCAGGTCGCCGAGTTCGCCGTAGAGGTTGAAGCCCCAGCCTTGGACCCCACCGTCCGCCAGCAGCGCGAGGCCGAAGTCGGCGCCGGCGGAGACAGCGGCCACTTCCGAGAGCCCGGGGATCTGCACGGGCGTCAGCTGTTCTTCGGTGCTTCCGTCGCCGAGTTCGCCGTATTCGTTGTAGCCCCACCCCTCGACCGTTCCATTCGCAAGCAGCGCGAGGCCGAACGCGCCGCCGGCGGAGATCGCCACGACGTTCGACAGGCCCGGGACCGGCACCGGCGTGAGCTGTTCTTCGAAGGTCCTGTGGCCGCGTGGGCCGTGTTCTTTCGCGCCCCACCCCTCGACCGTGCCATTCGCGAGCAGTGCGAGCGTGTAGCTACACCCGCCCGAGATCGCCACGACTTCGGACAGGCCCGGAATCGGCTCGGGTTCCTTTTGCGGTTTGGTCATGCCGTCGCCCAGTTCCCCGTGTCTGTTCGCACCCCAGGCCTCGACGCTGCCGTTCGCGAGCAGCGCGAAGCTGTCCTCGCAGCCGGCGGAGATCGCCACGACTTCGGACAGGCCCGGGATCGGCTCGGGGGTTAGCCGTTCTTCCGTGGTCCCGTCGCCGTACTTGATGGACCCCCAGCCCTCGACCGTGCCAGTCGCGAGCAGCGCGAGGCTGTGTTCGAAGCCGGCGGCGACCGCCGTCACTTCGGACAAACCCGGGATCTGCTCGGGCGTCGGCTGCAATTCGGTGGTGCCGTCGCCGAGCTGGCCGTGTTCGTTCGTGCCCCACCCTTCGACCGTGCCGTTCGCCAGCAGTGCGAGCGTGTCGTAGTAGCTCGTCGACGCCGCCACGACGCTCGACAGGCCAGGGACGAGCTCGGGCGAGAAGCGACTCCCGTCGCGCCCCAGCCCGCCGTCTCCGAGCTCTGAGTAACCGTCGTATCCGGTCATGTACGCCACTCCCCCCTGCGCCCGCGCGCTCGGGGCGTGTAAGGCGACCAGCAACAGGGTCGCGACCAGCGCGACTAGGCAGCGCGCTCCGCAAGTGCGGGTGATTCGTGTCGAGTACCGAGTCATCGCCATGACGATGCGGGCATCGACATGACGATGGCCGCAGGCTGTGTGGACATCAAGGCCAGCGGACAGATAGCCGACGTCAGGCCGCGCATTGCGGCGTGCCCGTATTGCCGGTCGTCTCAGCCGCCGTGGCGCGAGCCGGCCGGCGGCTCAGGTCAGGTCAGGTCAGGTCTGGGCGCTCGCGGTCGGCGGCTCTGATGTCCGCCGTGCCACCGGCGAGCCCGGGGCGCGGGATCGCCCGCGGCGTTTCACGCTCGGGACGGTCGGCCGGGGCCGGCGGAGCGGGGATCTCGGACCTGTCCGAATCCTCCTCGCCGAAGACCTCCTGCTCGCTCTTGCCGTCCAGCAGCGCCAGGAACTCCTCCTTCTCGATCGTCTCACGTTTTACGAGGATCTCGGAGATCTTCTCGAGGTCGTGCTGATGCGAGGTGAGGATGTCGCGTGCGCGCTGGTGGGCTCCTTCGACGATCCGCCGGACCTCGTCGTCGATCTCGCGCGCGATCTCGTTGGAGTAGTCCGGCTCGGTCGAGAACTCGCGTCCGAGGAACGGCTGCCCGTGATCGTGGCCGAACACACGCGGTCCGAGCTTCTCGCTCATGCCGAAGCGCATCACCATCTGCTTGGCGGTCTGCGTGACCTTCTCCAGGTCGTTGGACGCGCCGGTGGTGATCTCGCCGAAGACGATCTCCTCGGCGGCGCGTCCGCCGAGCGTCATCGCCATCGTGTCGTTCAACTCCGCGCGCGTGGTCAGGAAGCGGTCCTCCTGGGGCATCGAGATCGTGTAGCCGAGAGCCTGGCCGCGCGAGATCACCGAGATCTTGTGCACCGGATCGGAGTGCTCCAGGAAGTGGCCGACGAGCGCGTGGCCCATCTCGTGATAGGCGGTGATCAGCCGCTCTTTCTCGCTCATCACGCGCGTCTTCTTCTCGGGGCCGGCGATCACGCGCATGATCCCCTCCTCGAGCTCCTCCTGGTTGATCTCGCGCTTGCCGGTGCGCGCCGCGAGCAGGGCGGCCTCGTTGATCAGGTTCGACAGATCGGCGCCCGTGAATCCGGGCGTCTGCCCCGCGAGCGCGTCGATGTCGATCTCCTTGGCGAGCGGCTTGCCGCGTGTGTGCACCTCGAGGATCTTGGCCCGGCCCTTGCGGTCGGGGCGGTCGACCGCGATCTGGCGGTCGAAGCGCCCGGGGCGCAGCAGCGCGGGGTCGAGGATGTCGGGGCGGTTGGTGGCCGCGATCATGATGATGTTGTCCTTGGCCTCGAACCCGTCCATCTCGACGAGCAGCTGATTCAGCGTCTGCTCGCGCTCGTCGTGCCCGCCGCCCAGCCCGGCGCCGCGGTGGCGTCCGACGGCGTCGATCTCATCCATGAAGATGATGCACGGGCTGTTCTGCTTGGCCTGCTCGAACAGGTCGCGCACACGCGAGGCGCCGACCCCGACGAACATCTCAACGAAGTCCGAGCCTGAGATCGAGAAGAACGGCACGCCCGCCTCGCCGGCAACCGCCCGTGCCAGCAGCGTCTTGCCGGTTCCCGGCGGTCCGTACAGCAGCACCCCGGTGGGAATGCGCGCACCGAGCGCCTGGAACTTCTTCGGATTCTCGAGGAACTCCTTGATCTCGTGCAGCTCCTCGACCGCCTCATCCACGCCTGCCACGTCACGGAAGGTGATCTTCGGCGAGTCCGCCGACAGCCGCTTGGCGCGCGACTTGCCGAACGACATCACTTTCGTGCCGCCCCCCTGGACCTGGTTCATCAGGAAGATCCAGAACCCGAGGAAGATGATGAACGGCAGGATGTAGGTGAGCAGCGAAAGCAGCACGCTGCTCTTTTCCGATTCGATGTTGAAGCTGACGCCCTCCTTTTCGAGCTGCGCGATCAGCTGCGGCGCCGCCTGTTCGACGAAGCCGATTTCATACTTTTCGTTGTTCCCTTTGGCGTTCAGCTGAACTTCGAGCGCCTTGCCCTTGTTCTTGAACTCGACCGACTTGACTTCGCCGCTCGGGATTTCCTTGGAGACCAGCGTGTGGTAGCTGTGCGGGCGCGCGTCGTTGGAGCTCGGGCTGACCAGTTTGACGGCCAGAAACGCCAGCACCAGCACGATCAGAATTGGGAACGCGGCGCTCTTGAAGGAACGGCTCATGGCGATATCACTAGGTCCTGGCGCCGGTTTCGGTCATTGCCGCCAGTCACCAAGCGTACCACGCAGGATCGGACCTCCCAGCCGCTGCGGGCTCTGCGCGGGCGCCGCTGAGGCGGCTTCTAGCGCTCTGCAGTCGCCTTTTTGGGCTCGTGGCGGCGCGGCTCAGCGCTCGAGCGCCGCGACGAACGGCAGGTTGCGATGGCGCTCGGCGTAATCCAGGCCGTAGCCGACGACAAACGTGTTCGGGATCTCGAACCCGACGTACTTGGCCTGGAGCGCCACCTTGCGACGCTCGGGCTTGGTCAGCAGCGCGCACACCTCGAGCGTCCTGGGATCACGCGAGCCGAGGTTGCGCAACAGGTATTGCAGGGTCAGACCCGAGTCGACGATGTCCTCGACGATCACCACGTCGCGATCCTCGATCGCCGCGTCCAGGTCCTTCAGGATCCGCACGACGCCCGAGGAGTCGGTGGCCGAGCCGTATGACGCGACCGCCATGAAATCGACCTCGACGGGGATGTCGATGAACCTCATCAGATCACTCAGGAAGAAGACGGCGCCCTTCAGCACACCGATCAGCAGCAGCGGCCTGCCGGCGTAGTCGCGTGAGATCTCTTCGCCCAGCTCGCGCACGCGCCGCTGCAGCGCCTCGGCGCTGACCAGCACCTCGCCGATCGCGTCCCCGGCTTGGTCGGTCGTGGTGGTAGCCACCTGGCGGAGTGTAGTCACCGCGGCGGGAGCCTGGCCAGCTTCAGCATCGGGGCGGGAGCCTGGCCATCTTCAGCAGCGCGGCGGGAGCCTGGCCATCTTCAGCAGCGCGGCGGGAGCCTGGCCATGTTCAGCAGCGCGGCGGGAGCCTGGCCATCTTCAGCACGCCGTCCGCGATCGTGGCGCTGATGTTGCCGCCGACATGCAGCTCGGCGCGTCCGCCGCGCGCTGCGAGCGACAGGATCTCGGACACGCGCTCGCCAGCCTGCGGGACGTGCTCGCCGGCGGCGCGCTCGGTCAGCCGCACGACCACGAGCCGCGCGAGCGCCGGGTGCAGCTCGGCGAGGCGCTCGGTCGCGATCGCATCCGCACCCCCCAGCTCGCGCTCGACCAGCTCGGCGAGCAGCGCCGACTCCTCGCGGAGCTGCGCAGCGGTGCGCAGCACGCTGTCCTGGGCGGCGGGATGAACGGACAGCAGGGCGGGCACCAGCCGGCGCCGAACCCGCGTGCGCGCGTAGCGCTCGTCCTCGTTGCTCTGATCTTCGCGCCAGGGAAGCCCACGGGCGCGGCAGTATTCCGCGGTCTGTGCGCGAGTGACCCACAGCAGCGGCCGCACGATCCTGCCGTCGCGCGGCGCCATCCCCAGCAGCGCGCGCCGGCCGGGGGAGGCCGCCAGGCGATACAGGATCGTCTCGAGCTGGTCGCTGGCGGTGTGTCCGGTCGCGACCAGCGCCGAGGCGCTGGACCGATCGAGCGGCTGCTGGGCGTCAGACCGATCGAGATCTTGCGCGAGCCGTGTGGCCGCCCCGTATCGGAGCTCGCGGGCCCAGGCCTGCAGATTGCCGCCCGCCAGCGCACGCTCCCGCTCGGGGGCGCCGACTCGCACAACCTCGAGCTCGACCCCGAGCTGGGCGCACAGCTGCGCGGTGTGCTGCTGATCCGCGTCGGAGTCGTCCCCGCGCAGACCGTAGTTGACGTGTAGCGCGTGCACCCGACGGACACCGCGGACGGTGGCTGCGACGTCGAGCAGGCAAACGGAGTCGCGTCCGCCCGAGACCATCACCACGAGCGGGGCGCGCTGCCCGAGCAGTCCCTCGGCGCGCACCCGCTGCCGCAGCTCGGCGGGCTCCACCGTGCATCACTCCCCGCGCGCGTGCGCCAGGAACAGCTCGGTGGTCTCGTTGAAGCCCTTCAGGACGACCTCGCCGATCAGGTCGAACTCGAGGCCGTCCTGCCGGTTGGCGCTGTCCACGACGGGCCGCGTCACGAGCACCTCACCACCGCCCGCGCGGGCGACCACGCGCGCGGCGCGGTTGACCTCGCGGCCGTAGTAGTCGCCGTCGCGGTAGATCGCCGTGCCGCTGTGAATGCCGATCCGCGGCGCGGGCAGGCCGTCTGGCAGCTCGCCGCGCAGGCCGACGGCCCAGGAGGTGAGCGCGCCCGCGTCGGCCCCCACGATCATGACCTCGTCGCCGAGCGTCTTGATCACGCGCGCCTCGATCGGCAGCGTCCGTTCGACGCGCTCCACGAAGCGCTCGACCGCGTTGACGGCCTGCGCCTCGCCCGCCTCCTCGGTGAGCTTGGTGTAACCGGCCAGGTCCGCGAACGCGATCGCCACGCGCATTCGCCCCTGCTCGGTCGTCTCCTCGCTGTCGAGATCCGACTCGATGTGGCCGATCACGTCCTGCTCGACGAAGTACCCCAGCAGCCGCGAATGCAGGTAGTTGATGAACGGCGCCGCGAAGGGCAGCATCTCGCGTGTCATCGCCTCCATCTCCTGCGCCACCTCGACGCCGGGCACGCCGTCGCGCATCAGCGGCTCGTGCAGATACAGGTGAAACAGCCGCACCTCCGCGTCCGCCACCTGCGCCATTGCCTGCGCGTAGACCCGCACGATCTGTAGCAGCGCGGGAGCCGGGAGGCCCGCTGCGAGGATCTCCGAGCCGTAGCGCAGCACCTGCAGGTCGCCCTCGGAGATCGACTCGGTCGGGATCACGTTCAGGCCCATCGCAGCCATCAGCCGCTCGACCAGTGCCGGCTCGAGATCCGTCTCGCGCGCGGCCTCCCTGGTGCTGTACCTGCCCTCGGTGCTGGGCAGCAGTTCGTCGACGTAGCCAAACGCGAGCTTGCCGCTCTGGCTGGCCTCGCGGATCCGTTGGACCGAGTGTCCCCGCTCGCGCAGCCGCGCCACGATCCGCACATGCGAGGCCGCCGCCGGCGTCCAGGTGCCGTCGTACTGGGGAACGAGTCCCTCCTTGACCCAGCGGCGGACCGTCCCCGGAGCCACCCCCGCGCGCGCGGCGACCTGCGCGAGTGTCAGGCCACTGGGAGAAGACGCGCTCATCGGCTCGCAGTCTAAAGTCGCCGCCCGTGTCGCAGCCCGAGCCGCACGGCGCGCCCGGCCCGCCGAGCGCGCGAATCCACCTCCACCCCACCGCCGAGCTGGCCGAGCGACTGCTGCTGCCCGACGATCCCGGCCGCGCGCTTGCGCTGGCACAGACGCTGATCGCGCAGCCGAAGATGTTCAACCACCACCGCGGCCTGTGGGGATACACGGGGCCGGCGCGGGCCGACGGCGCGCCGCTGACGATCCAGAGCACGGGCATGGGCGGCCCGTCGGCGGCGATCGTGCTGTCCGAGCTGGTCTCGCTCGGCGCGCGGCGCGCGATACGCGTCGGCACCTGTGCGGCGCTGGACCCCGGTGTGGCGCTGGGCGAGATCGTGATCGCGCGCGAGTCGATCTGCCTCGATGGCACCTCGCGCGCGCTCGGCGCGGGCGAGCGGGTGGCGGCCGACTCAGGGCTCACGCAGGCCCTGCTTCGACATGCTCCGGGCTCGCATGCGGGCGCGGTCGCGAGCGTCGATCTCTTCTATGACGCCGGGCGCCGCCCCGACACCGGCGACGCGCTCGCGATCGAGATGGAGTCCGCCGCGCTGTTCGCGCTAGGGGCCGCCTCTGGGGTGCCCCTCGCCAGCGTGCTCGCGGTGTCGGACACGTTCGACGCGCGCGGCACGCGCGCGCGCATCGATCCGCACAGCCTGCTCGCCGCCGCTGAGCGTATTGGCGCAACGGCGGTGGCCGCGCTCGCGGTGTGAGGTCGGTTCAGGCTTTACGCGCCTGGGCTTTGCGTTTCGCGGCGCTCGCCCGCTGCGTAGATGTGGCCGGCGGCGGGCGGTCGAGCCTCTGGCTGAGCGCCCCCAGCTGCTCCTCGATCTTCTCCAGACGCGACTCGACCTGGTGCGTGGCGAGGGCACGATCGAGGCGGTGGACGCCATCCTCGATTCCCTCGAGGCGCTGCGAGACCGCGCGCAGGCGGCGCGTGAGCCGTTCGATGTCGGCGGCAGAGGGGATGTTGAGCGCGCCCATGGCGAGCTCCTGCGCCTGCGCGGCCTTCTCGCGGGCATCGAAGGCCCGGCCGATCGCGCCCGTCAGCAGCGGATTGTCGAGCAGCTCGGACAGCGCCTTGCCGAGCCGGTCCTCACTGTTGCCGGTGAGGCGCTCGCGCAGGTTTCTGACGGCAGTGGTCGCGTCGGACATTGGATGCAGGGTGCCCTGAACGGGCATGGACGGTGTGTACAGCCGGACGGGAGGCGGACAGGAAGGATACGGCCCAGCCGGGCCGGACGAGCAGGATACGGTGCAGGCATGGCGCAGCCGCTGTTCCTGTTCGTGCAGTTCGAGTTTCCGTGGCCGCTGGGCATACCGGACGGCCGCTATCTGTTGCGCGCCGGGCGCGATGGCGAGCCCGAGCACGTGGTGGTGCTGCGAACGTTGCAGGCGCCGGCAGGCGCGGCGGCCGCCGGGCACAGGCGCGGGCTGGGGCGCCTGCGCGGCAATGCACCCTCGCGCCTGCCCGCGATCGCGCCCGAGCCCGAGCCCGCCCCGGTGGCCAGGGTGCGCGCGACGGTCGTCGACCCGATCTCGCTGGCGGCCGAGCGCCAGGCCAGGGCGTGGCTGGCGAGCCTGGACCCCGACCACGATGTCGTGTCGGCCGCGGAGGTGCTCAACCGGATCCTCTACGCGCATCGCATCGCCAGCGCCGATCCGTACGCCCGCGAGGTGTCCGCCACGCAGGCCACCCGGATTCGCGCCGGCTGGGGCGAGGGGGAGCAGGTCGCGGAGGGCCGCTGGCTGCACGCGGTCGAGCTGGGGGCGGGCGAGCTGCACGGCGGCGAAGGCAAGGGTTGACTGCGCCGGCGTCGGCGCTCGGCGGCGCTGCGCCCCCAGGAGCGCCTGGCGCGTCTGCTGAGCGCGCGCGAGCAGCCGTTGCTATGCGAGGAGCTCGCGCTGCGGGCGCGACTGGATCTCGAACATGGGCGCGTCGAGCATGCCGCGCTCGAGCTCGAGCGCGCCTATCGCGCGGCTTTGGTCGAGCTTGCCGGCGAGCGCCGCGGCGACCTGCCGCTGCGCGTGGCGGAGCTCGGCTCGTTGCGCGAGGGCGTGGCCCTGGCCGCCCAGGCGGCCCTCCCCGAGACTCCGGCCGAGGTTCGCACGGCAGCCGGCGAGGAAGCTGAGGGGGGGCCCGTCGCCACCGGCGCGAGCGCCGTCGTCGCGGGCGAAAGGGCCGCTTCCTCCAGCGTCGAGTCCGCGACCGACGGGGGCTCGGGCGAGCCCGACGAGGCGGTGATCGAGCACGCGCTGGGACGGCTCGAGGCTGCGCTGCGGGCCCGCTCGGCGGCAGGATTCGAGGGCGTCTGAGCGGCTCCGGCCGGAGCCCTGCGCGAGCCGGGCCCTGTTCGCCTGCGGGCCGCCGGGGCCCGTAAAGTGCAGTTCACCATGGATCCGAGCAGAACCGCGATCGGCACGTGGAGCGGTGGGCGCTTCATGCGCTTCGGCGAGCCGCTCCCGGCCGAGCGCCTGCAGGCGCTGCTGCGTCCCGGCGATGGCATCGACACGGTGATCACGGCCGACGTGTACGGGACGGGCGACGCCGACCGCCTGCTCGGGCGCGCGCTGGCCGGCATCGAGCGCGAGCGCTACTGCCTCGTGGGAGCGATCGGGCACGACTTCTACACGGGTCAGCGCGAAGGGGCCAAGGGATATCCGCGTTTCACCGATCCGAGCCTGCGCGCTGAGCGCGCCTACGGCGACTACATCCGGATGGCGACCGAGCGAAGCCTCGCGCGCTGCGGAGTCGAGCGCTTCGACCTGCTGCTGCTGCACAACCCCGACCGGATCGGCTATCGCAGCGAGGCCGTCTGGGAGGGGATGGCGGCGGTGCGCGAGCAGGGCCTGACGCGCAGGCTCGGCGTCGCGCCGGGCCCCGCGAACGGGTTCACGCTCGATCTGATCGCCTGCCTCGAGCGCTATGGCGAGCTGATCGAGTGGGCGATGATCATCCTCAGCCCGCTCGAGCCGTGGCCCGGCGGACTGGTGCTCGATGCAGCGCAAGCGAACGATGTGAGCCTGATCGCGCGGGTCGTGGACTATGGCGGGCTGTTTCACGACGACGTGCTGCCAGGACACGAGCTGGCCGCGCACGACCACCGCGCGTTTCGCCCGGAGGGCTGGATCGAGGCGGGGCGCGAGAAGCTCGAGCTGATGCGCCCGTTCGCGGCCGAGCACGGGCTCACGATGCTGCAGCTGGCGTGCAGCTGGAGCCTCGCGCAGGCCGCTGTGCGGTGCGTGGCGCCCACGCTGATCCAGGAGCCGGGGCCGCACGCCAAGCCGATCGAGCGCAAGCGCGCCGAGCTGGCGGCCACACCGGCGGTCGGGCCGTTCAGCGCCGAGGAGATCGCCGCGCTGACCGCGATCGGCCAGAACGCGGGCTGCATGCAGCTGAAGGGCGCCAGCCCCGAACACGATGGGCCCGAGCGCGCGGACCGCTGGGCGCTCGACCAGGAGCTGCAGGACGTGGCGGGACGCTGGGGGATCGCGCCGGTGCGGGATCTCGCGAGGAGCCACCCGTCGCCAGCCAGCTAGCAGCGGTCGAGACCGCACCCGTTCCGGCGCAGGCGCAGGGATCGCGAGATCGCCTGGCCTGGGCCGCCGTGGCCGTGATCACCCTCGTTGCGGCCGTGCTGCGCCTGTACCACCTCGGCCAGGTGCTCGACGACCCGTTCTACGACGCCGCCGTGAAGAGCATGACGCTGTCCTGGCACAACTTCTTCTTCGGCGCGTTCGAGCCCGGCGCGAGCGTGTCGATCGACAAGCCCCCGGTCGATCTGTGGCTGCAGGTGGCGAGCGTGAAGCTGTTCGGCTTTGACTCGACCAGCTTGAAGCTGCCCGAGGCGCTCGCCGGGGTCGCGGCGGTGCCGCTTCTGTTCGCGGCGGTGCGGCGGATGTGGAGCACCCCCGCGGGGCTGGCGGCGGCGGCGGCGCTGGCGTTCATGCCGATCGCCCTGATCACATCGCGCAGCGACACGATGGACGGCGTGATGATGGCGCTGATCGTGCTGGCGCTGCTGCTGATCCTGCGGGCGTGCGAGAGCGGCAGCAGCGGCTGGCTGCTCGGCGGCGCGGCGCTGCTCGGCGTGGCCTTCGACGTGAAGCTGCTGGAGTCGCTCGTGGCGGTTCCCGGGCTGGCGCTGCTGGCCTACTTGGGGCTGCCGGGGCCGCGCCGGCGACGGCTGGCGCAGATGCTGGCGGCCGGCGCCCTCTACGTGGCGGTGGCGCTGGTCTGGCTGACGGCGACGCTGCTGGTGCCGGCGCACGATCGTCCGTATGCGATCGGCTCGACCAATGGCAGCGCCTGGAACGCGGCGTTCGTGTTCAACGGGTCCGACCGGCTGGCCGGCAAATCGCCCGAACCGGGCGGCACGGTCTACGAACCGGGACACCGCTACGCGGTCGCCACCCAGGAGGAGCGCGATCACATCCCGATCGTGCCCCCGTCGGTGACGCGCCTGCTGGCGACCGTGGGGCCGCTGTCGGGAGAGCGGCTGGGCTTGGAGCTGCTGGTCGGGCTGCTGCTCGGGATTCCGGCGCTGGCGTTCGGCCTGCGCAGCGGCCCCGAGGAGCCGATCTCCGGGCAAGCGCGCCCGCAGCGCCTGCGGCTGGCGGTGGCTGCCGGCGTGGGCGTGTGGGCCTTGACCGGGATCGTGCTGTTCAGCCACATGATTCGCCTGCACCCGCGCTACGTCGAAAGCTTTACGCCGGCTGTCGCGATCCTGCTGGGCATCGGCGTGGCCTGGGCGTGCTCGGCGGGCGGCGATCGCGGACCGCTGCGCGCGCGCCTGATCGCGCTGGCGGTGGCGCTGGCGGTGACCGTCTACTACGTGGAGCGGCTGCTGTACGGGCGCAGCGGCATCTGGTGGCTGACGCTGGCGAGCGCGCTCGGGGCGATCGCGCTGGCCGTGGGCGCGCGCCGCGCGGCCGCGGCCCAAGACCGGGGCGCCGGGGGACCGAGCTGGCGGCAGCGGGCGCTGCTCGGCGCTGGCGCGATCGCGCTGACGCTGGTGGCCGTGCTGGCGCTGCCGCTGCGCGCCGACGTGACCGCGATCGAAGATCGCATCAGCGATGCCGGCTATGTGGGCGCCCTGCCGGTCGAAGAGGAGCAATCGATCAGCGCGTACGTGCGCGCCCATCAGGACGGCGCCCGCTACGAGCTTGCGGCGGAGTCCTCAACGGAGATCGGCGCGCTCGTGGTCAAGGACGCGCGCCCGATCGTGGTCCTGACGACGTACGACGCTCGCGTGTTCACGAGCGTGGCCAAGCTGCGCCGCCTGATCGCGGCCGGGGAGGTCCGGTACGCGTTCCTTAACACGTTCTGCGCCGGGCCCGCCCAGTCGGTCGACGCCGCCTGCTCGGAGCCGGTCAGGTGGGTGCGCGCGCACGGAACGGACGTCTCGCGCGAGGCAGGGCTGCACCATGGCGGCCTGCTCTACCTGCTGCCGGGAGCGCCGGCTACGCCGGCCCGAGCGCCGCGATCGGGACACTGAGCCCCGGCGCCGCGCTCGCGGCGCCCGGCCCTACTCTGCCTCGAGCGCCGCTGCCAGGGCGCTGAGCTCCTGCACGACGTCTCCGCGCATGCGCACGGCCGCCAGCTCGTCGAGCGGCGTCGGGCCCTCGGTGACGATCGCGATCGCTCCGCCCGAGCGGAGCGTCAGCAGCGGCAGCGCGCCGGCCGGCTGGACCTCGAGCGACGAGCCGATGCACAGGATCAGGCCGGCGTCGGCGCACAGCTCGCTCGCGCGCGCGATCGCGGATTCGGGCAGCGGCTCGCCGAACAGTACGACGTCCGGCCGCAGCGGGCCGCTGCAGAGCTCACACCGCGGGACGCCGTCGGGTTCGGCGAGCAGACGCGCGCGCGCCTGCTCCTGCGCCACGGACTCGCCACAGCGCAGGCAGCTGCAGTGCGCGATCGAGCCGTGTATCTCGACGAGCTCGGCCGTGCCGGCCGCGCGGTGCAGCATGTCGATGTTCTGGGTGACCACGCCGGCGAGCCATCCGGCCCGTTCCAGCGCGACGAGCGCGCGATGGGCCGCGTTCGGACGCTTGGTCGTAAGCGTGGCGAAACGCTCGCCGTAGAAGCGCCAGAAGCGCGCAGGGTCGTCGTGCAGCGTGTCGATGTGCGCGACCTCCATCGGATCGACGCGCTCCCACAGGCCGGTGCCCGGGGAGCGAAAGTCGGGGATCCCGGACGGCACCGAGATGCCGGCGCCGGTGAGCGCCACGACCGAGCCGGCGGAGCGCACCAGCCCGGCGAGCCGCTCGGTGTCGCGCTCGCGTGCGCGTGAGCCGACCGCCCGGGCGCTCACCTGGACTCGAGGGCTCGCTTGCGCTTGCGTGTTCACCTGCGCCCCGGTCTCACTCGCGGCCCGTGGGTGCTCACTTGCCCTCGAAGCGGGGAGTGCGTTTGGCGAGAAACGCGGCGATTCCCTCGCGCGCGTCCGCGCTGCCGAGCACCTCGGCGAAGCCGCGCTGCTCGGCGGCGATGCCCTCATCGAGATCGCCGGCGCCCGAGACCCGCTTGACCTGTTCGACGGCGAGCGGCGCCTGTGCGGCGAGCTTGTGCGCCCAAGCGAGCGCTGTGTCGAGCAGTTCGTGATCCTCGACCACGCGGTTGACGAGGCCGAGCTCGAAGGCCTCCTCGGCGAGCACGGGATCGCCGATCAGGTTCATCTCGAGCGCCTTGCCCTGCCCGACCAGGCGCGGCAGTCGCTGGGTGCCACCGAAGCCGGGAATGATGCCGAGCTTGATCTCGGGCTGGCCGAACAGGGCCGAGCGCGCGGCGATGCGCACGTCGCAGGCCATCGCCAGCTCGCAGCCGCCCCCGAACGCCAGGCCGTTGACGGCGGCGATCGTGGCAACGCCGGACTGGCCGACCTCGCGCATCAGCGCATGCATGCCTGCCAGCAGCTCGCGTCCGGCGGTCGCGTCCATCTTGGTGAACGACCTGATGTCGGCGCCGGCGCTGTACAGGAACGGGTTGGAGGATGCGATCACGAGCGCGCGCACGGCCGGTCCGGACGCGACCTTGAGGTGCGCCCAGACCTTGGCGAGATCTTCGACGACGTTCGGCGAGAGCGCGTTCATCTGGCCGTTGGCCAGCCACGCGATCGCGACGGCGCCGCCGTCGCCGAGGGGGGCGCGCGTCTCAAGCTTGATCACCTCTGCCGGCTGCTCGGGATCGGCGCGCGGATAGGCGTAGAAGCCCTGGCCGCTGGCGGACCCCAGGCGCCCCTGCGCGACCAGGCGGCGCAGGATCGTCGGCGGGGCGAAGCGCTCGCCGTGACGCTCCCGCGCGTTCTCCATCCGCTCGAGCACCTTGTCCAGGCCATCGCTGTCGGCCCGCATGAATGGCGGCATCAGGCCGCGACGCGGGTCCAGCCCGGCGCCGGCCATCATCCCGAAGTCGATATCGCGATGCGTGGCCACGCGCTCCTCGAGCACCAGGCACGCCTCGATCAGCGTCTTCAGCGACATCAGCTCGACCAGCTGCGCGACGTCCGGCTCGGCCTCGCCGGGCACGTTCGGCTCGCCCTGCGCGTCGTAGAAGCCCTCGCCGCCGGTCTTGGCGCCGAGCTTGCCTTCGGATACGAGCTTCTGCATCGAGCCGGGCACGTAGAAGCGCTCCTCGCCATATGACTCGACGAGGTGCTCGGCGACGTGCAGCACGGTGTCCAGGCCGAGCAGGTTCACGAGCTGGTAGGGCCCGACGGGAACGAGGCCCGAGCCGCCGATGCCCTCGTCGAGCTGCTTGATCGACAGGCCCTGCTGCTCCTGTGCGCGCCAGACCTCGGAGACGCCCGAGTTGAGGATGCGGTTGACGACGAAGCCGGGGACCTCAGCGCAGGTGATCGGCTGCTTGCGGATCGCCTGCGCGAACGTGACCGCCGAGGTCACGGTCTCTGCCGAGGTGTCCTCGCCTTCGACGATCTCGATCAGCGGCATGATCGACGCCGGGTAGAAGTAGTGAAAGCCGACGACCTGCTCGGGGCGCAGCGTGGCTTCGCCGAGCTCGGTGATCGATAGCGACGACGTGTTCGAAGCGAGGATCGCGTGTCCGGGCGTCGTGGCGTCGAGCTCGGCGAACACGCTGCGCTTGATCTCCATCCGCTCGGGCACCGCCTCGATCACGAAGTCGACCGCGCCGAAGTCGGCGTAGGAGGTGGTGCCGGTGATCAGCTCGAGCACCTGCGCGACCCGCTGCTCGCCCTGCTCGGCGGTCAGGCGCTGTTTCTCGACGAGTTTGGCGACCTGGCCCGCGGTGACGTTGCGCGCCTCGTCGAGCCCAGCCTGTACGAGCGCGAGGTCGATGTCCTTGAGCACGACGGGCACGCCGGCGGCTGCGATCGTCTGCGCGATCTGCCCGCCCATCGTTCCGGCGCCGACGACGGCGGCTTTGAAGACGAACATGTCTGTGACGATCTCCTGTCTGCTCGAGCGGCGCTGCGCTCGACCCTCGAGCGCGCCGCAGTGGGCGGCTTGTGCGCGGAGCCTACCTTGGGGCGGGCATCGAGCGTCCGCCAGGCGACAGCCGGCTCCCCGGCGGACCTTCGGTGACCGCTGCCTGCGCGCACCTACTGCTCGGCTCGCGGGTTGTATGGGATGGGTGAGCGACAGACAGGCGGGTAGGTGGTACGCATGAGCACATTCGCAAGAGCACTCAGGAGACTCGAAGAAGCACCAGCAACAGGGACAGGCTCGCAGCCGATCGCATCCGCGCGTCCGCCCTGGGCACGCCGTTGGGGCGCGCTGCTGGCGGCGCTCGCGGCGATCGCTGCGCTTGGGCCGGTCACGGCGGCAAACGCGGCGTCCCAGGCCAGCGTGTCCACCGGCGCCGCGCAGCAGGTGAGCTACGACTCGGCCGTCCTCACCGGCGCGGTCAACCCGAGGGGCAGCGACACGTCCTACTACTTTCAGTACGGGCCCACGATCGCCCTCGGTGGACAGACGGCGATCGCCGATGCGGGCGCTGGCACGAGCACGGTCAAGGTGAGCCTGCCCGTGACCGGACTGCAGCCACTGACCGTTTATTACTACCGCCTGGTCGCGGTCAACAGCGCAGGCGCGGCGACCGGTAGCTACCGGACCTTGCTGACGACAAAGGTGCCGCTGTCAGTGCAGATCGCACCCTCGCCCAACCCGGCCCAATACGGAGCCACGGTCGTCGTAGGAGGGACGCTCTCTGGCACCGAAAACGCCAACCGCGAGGTCGAGCTGCTGGCAGACCCGTTCCCATTCACGGCGGGCTTTCAGGACATCGAGAACCCTGAGCTGACGACGGCGACGGGCGGCTTTTCGTTCCCGCTGCCCGCTCTGACCGAGAACACCAGGTTCGAGGTGATGACGGTGAGCACTCCGCCGGTCATCAGCCCGGTCGCGGTCGAGAATGTCGCGGTCCAGGTCGAAAGTCACGTCGCCCGCGCCAGGCGCCCTCATCACGTGCGCATCTTCGGGGCCGTGACACCGGCCGAGAACGGGATGCAGGTCGGCGTCCTCAGGGAGGTGCACGGCCACGGCGTGCTGATGGGCGGGACCGGGCTGGTAGCCCGTAACGCGACGAGCTCGAAGTTCAACGTCGTCGTGCCGGCAAGGCGGGGCGTGTACCGCGTGCTCGTGCGAGTGACCAACGGGGCGCAGATCTCGAGCTACGGTCCGCTCATGGCAATCGGCTGAGCCCCCGGAGGGCTACGCGGGAACTGCGGTGGGCTCCTCGACGCGACGCGGCAGCAGCGTTTCGCGCGCGATCACCAGACGCTGGATCTGGGAAGTGCCCTCGTACAGCTGCATGATCTTGGCGTCGCGGAACAGCTTCTCGACCGGGTACTCCTTGATGAAGCCGTAGCCGCCGTAGATCTGCACCGCATCGGTCGCGACCTTCATCGCGGTGTCGGCGGCGAAGCGCTTGGCGTGCGAGGAGATGAGCGTGTTGCGCTCGCCCTGGTCGAGCACCACGGCCGACTTCCACGCGAGCAGGCGGGCGGCTTCGATTTCAGTGGCCATGTCGGCGATCATGAACTGGATCGCCTGGTGCATGGCGATCGGCACGCCGAACTGGACGCGCTCGCGCGAGTAGTCGGTGGCGAACTCGAAGGCGGCCCGGGCGATGCCGACGGCCATCGCGGCGACGCCCGGGCGCGTGCGGTCGAGCGTCATCATCGCGAGCTTGAAGCCCTTGTTTTCCTCGCCGATCAGGTTCTCGGCGGGGACCTCGACGTCGTTGAAGGAGATCGTCGCGGTGTTCGAGGCCCGCTGCCCGAGCTTGTCCTCCTTCTTGTCGACGACGACGCCGGCGTCGCGCGGAACGACGAACGCGGAGATCCCGCGATGGCCGGCGTCCTTGTCGGTCTTCGCGTAGACCGTGTACCAGTTGGCATAGCCGCCGTTCGTGATGAAGCACTTCGAGCCGTTGATGACGTACTTGTCGCCCTGTTTGACGGCGCTGGTGCGCATGCCCGAGACGTCTGAGCCGGCGTCTGGCTCGGTCAGGCAGAACGACGCGAGCAGCGGGGCCTCGGTGAGGCGACCGAGGTAGTCCTTCTTGATCTCCTCCGAGCCTCCGATGATCACGGGTGCCGTCGCGAGCCCGTTGCACCCGAGCGAGGTCTGGATGCCCGAGCAGCCCCATGAGAGCTCTTCCTCGATCAGGCAGCCGTCGAGGTAGCCCGCACCCGCACCCCCGTACTCCTCGGGGATGTGCGAGTTCATCAGGCCGACCTCCCAGGCCTTGTCAACGACGTCCTGGGGCCAGGTGCCCTCCTTGTCGTACTCCCAGGCGACCGGCCGGATCTCCTTCACGGCGAAGTCATGGGCCATCTCGCGCAGGTTCTTCTGCTCGTCTGTGAGCGTGAAATCGACCATCGGTTGTGCTCTCCTCGGGGCATGCGCGGCGATTGACTGATTGGTCAATCACCTGTCTGTTCCCAGGGTAGCGCGCCGAGCAGAGCGATGCGCCCAAGCGACCGCCAGCGGGAGCCGGGGACGGCGCGGCGGGCCCCCAGCCCCCGCGGCCTCGACGGGTGCAGCCCGCGTCGAAGCGGCGTCCCGCAGCGGTCTTGTGGCCACCTGCCTGCAGCCGCTTCCTTGGGCATGGGCGCTTGGCCGTCGCAGCGCGGCGAAGTTCGCAACAATCACAACGTGCACAGCACGTTTCAGATCGTCGTGTTCGGCGCGGTGGCGCTTTCGATCCTGATGTCGCTCGTGTTCCTGCTCGGCAAAGGCGGGAGCGTCTATGACGAGATCGGCCAGGGCAGCCTCACCGGCGAGGGCGAGCATGCGCAGCGACACGCCACCGGCGAGCCACGCCCGGGAGCAGGCGAGCACGAGGCGTCGGCGGGGAACACCCTGCTGGCCCGACCCGAGCGCGAACGCGTCGAGCGCGAGCAGGAAATCCGGCAGATGCTGCAGGCGCGCAGCGAACGGCTCGAGCGCCGAGGCGAGCCGGGACTGGATGTCGATGCCGAGGTGGCGCGCCTGACCGCCGTTCAGTCGAGCATGCCGCAGCGCGATCAGGGGATCGAGGAAGAGGTGCTGCAGCTGGTGGTGGCGCGCAACGAACGTCGCGAACGGCAGGGGCTCGAGCCGCTCGACATCGAGGCCGAGGTGGCGCGGACGCTGGCCGAGTTCGACGTGTAGACGCGCTGGGCGTAGAGGCCGCCGGTCGGGTATAAACGCGCCATGGCCGATCACCGCACCTTCGAGCTCGACGAGCTTGCCAACCGTCCGGGTACGTATTTCAACCCGCAGACGGAGGTGCTGCTGATCGTCGATGACTCGCCTGAGATGGATCACGAGATCTTCAACATGGAGGAGCTCGAGGGCACCGAATGGGTGCTCGTCTCGGACGAGGTGCCGGTCGAAGAACACCGGCGGGACGAGCTGATCGAGCGCTTCCAGGTCGCGTATCACCCCGGCGGCGAGAGCTCGATCGAGGGCGACGTGGACGATGAGGAGGAGGACCCGCTGGAAGCCGACGACCAGGAGGTCGGACGGGAATAGCGCGCCGTCCGCGACCTGCGTAGCCGGGGGCCCGCGCGAGCGTCCTGGGCCGCGGCTCGCGCGCGTCGGCGCCGCGCAACTGCCGTGGAGCCCGGCGGTTGGTGCAGGCATGGAGGCACGGAGGAGCAGCGAAACGCACGTGCGCGGGAGCGGCTCAACGCACCCGCGCAGGAGCAGCACGACGCACCCGCGCAGGAGCGGCGCAACGGGCGCTGGGGCGAGCGAGCCAGCGCAACTTTCCATGCAGGCAGACGGGTTGCAGGCCCATGTGCGCGGACGCCCGACATGGCTTCTTAGGATCCGCGCGATGCACTCCTTTGCAAGCCCACGCGCGCGCGCACACACGCGTGGGCTCACGTTTTTGATCGCAGCCGCTGCGGCGCTCGCGTGCGTGCCGCCCGCGTGCGCGTACGCCTCGCGGTCGCCTGCCGGGCCGGCTACGCCGCCGCGCGGTCCGAGCGTGACGTCGGCGCTC
Source organism: uncultured Solirubrobacterales bacterium (assembly GCA_963713895.1). Lineage (GTDB taxonomy): Bacteria > Actinomycetota > Thermoleophilia > Solirubrobacterales > Solirubrobacteraceae > Palsa-744. The sequence goes on from OY970210.1 coordinate 2,473,067, forward strand.
ACGAGCCTGAAGGCCGGCGGCGCGATCACGGCGGCCACATACAGCCAGTACGCGTCCGCCTACGCGGCGGCACAGCGATCGCTGAAGAAGCTGACGGGAACGAGGAGGACGGAACTGGCGAGCGTGCTCACCAACGTCCAGCAGATCGCGGCCGCGGGCGCATTCACGGCCTCGCGCTTGCCGGCCGTGTTTCTCACGCTCGAACGCAACACGCAGTGGTGGACCGCGGAACCGCTGCTCCCGAACGGTCAGCGCGTGAGCTTCCCGCAGAGCAGGCTCGTGTGGGAGTACTACGCCGGCCAGGGCCTCGAGATCCAGTGGCTGGGGACCTTCGGCGCGGCCAACGGCTATTACGCGCGCAACGAAAACGCCAGCCTGCGCCAGCTCTTGGCCGAAGCGATCCCGCTGGCGACCAAACGCGCCGGCGGGATCGCCTGGGAGTACATGATCCACTTCGACGGCGGCTCGCCGCCCTGGACGAGCGGGCTCTCGCAGGGAACCGCACTGCAGGTGCTCGCGCGCGCCTGGTCGCGCTTTCGCGAACCCGCGTACTTGACCGCGGCCCAGCAGGCGCTTGGCATCTTCCAGACGCCGCCACCGGAAGGCGTGCGCGTGAGCACCGCCGCCGGCGCGGAGTACGCCGAGTACACCTACGCGCCGCAGGACAGGATCCTCAACGGATTCATACAGGCGCTCGTCGGCCTCTACGACTACACCTCGATCACCAAGGATCCGGTGGGACTCGCGCTGTTCGAAGCGGGAGACGCGGAGGCGCGCCTGGAGGTTCCCCACTACGACACGGGCGCGTGGTCTCGGTACGACCAGTTCGGCGAATCGGACCTCAACTACCACGAACTGCTGACCGAATTCCTGGTGCACCTGTGCGAACGCACGCGCAACGGCCCGCCGATCCGCCACGCCAACGCCCCGATCGCCGGCGACGCCATCTACTGCGCGACCGCCCAGCGCTTTACGAGCTACCTGCACACGCCGCCGGTGGTGTCGCTGCTGACGACAACGCTGCCGACCAACGCGCGCGCAGGCGTCCAGGTGTCGCTCTCGAAGATCGCCACGGTGACGATCACGGTCCGGCGCGGGGCGAGCACGGTATGGACCAACTCCGCCACCGTCGAAGGCGGCAAGCCGCGACTGCTGTGGCCAACGCCGGCGCAGGCAGGCACCTATTCGCTCGCGATAACAGCCAGAGATCTTGCCGGCAACTTCGCCACCACGAGCGGGACCATCACGCTCACCAAGGGCGCCAAGGCCCGCTGACCGAGCCGCGCAGCTCAACTGCCCAGGCCCGGGCACACCCACCCTCGCAGCTCCGTGAAGCCGGACCCTAGACTGCAGGCATGCAGCGGCTGGCGCGCGATTGGCGGGCTCTCAGCGCCGACCGGCGCCTGGCGGCGGGCGCGGCGGTGGCGCTGTTCGTCACGATGCTGCTGCCCTGGTATCAGCAGAACGCGATTGTGGACGCTCCGCGAACGGCGCCGTTGCAGAGCCGCAATCTCAACGCCTTCCAGGTGTTCTCGTTCGTCGAGGCGGCCGTGCTGCTGGTCGCGGTGTCGGTCGTTTACCTGCTCTACGCGCGCGCCGAGGGGCGCGATTTCCACCTGCCCGGGAGCGACGGAGTCGTCGTGATGGCCGCCGGCCTGTGGACCATGGCGCTGCTCGTGTTCAGGCTGTTCGACAAGCCCGGCATCTCCAGCCACGGCATCGCCGCGAACGTGGGGATCCAGTGGGGGATCTTCTTCGCGCTCGCGGCGGGCGCGCTGATGGCCTATGCCGGGTCGCGGATGCGTGCCGAGCGTCATCCCGAGCCACCGATAACGCGCGTGCGGCCACGCCGACCCCCGCCACCGGCGGCTCCCGGGGCGCGCGGCGCCGGCTCGCGCCGGCCGGTGGCCGCGATCAAACCGGCGGAGCAGCTCTCCTTCGAGGATCCCCCGAGCGATCCCGATTGAACGGGCATGCGATTGGGTGCACCTATCATTGCGGGCGATGCAGAACCCCGCTCCGGCGCCCGCCTCCGTTGACGCAGTTGCCGAGGGACTGCGCACGGTCGGATATCTGCCGGGCGAGTCAACCGCGCTGGTCGCCTACCTTGCGACCAGGCTGGGAAAGCCCGTGCTCGTGGAGGGTCCGGCGGGCGTCGGCAAGACCGAGCTGGCCAAGGCGTTGGCCAAGCTCCTGGGGCGCGAGCTCGTGCGGCTGCAGTGCTACGAGGGCCTCGACGAGGCCAAGGCGTTGTACGAGTGGAACTACCGCAAGCAGCTGCTGCGCATCCAGGCCGAGGCCGACGGCGCCGGCTGGCGGGAGGTGCAGGACGACATCTTCGGCGAGGACTTCCTGCTGGCGCGGCCGCTGATGAGCGCCATTGCCTCCGAGCAGCCGGTGGTGCTGCTGATCGACGAGATCGACAAGACCGACCAGGAGTTCGAGGCGATGCTGCTGGAGGTGCTCTCCGACTTCCAGATCTCGATCCCGGAGTTGGGCCTGGTGCGGTCGCGCACGCATCCGGTGGTGCTGCTGACCTCGAACAACTCGCGCGAGCTGACCGAGGCGCTCAAGCGGCGCTGCCTGTACCTGTGGCTCGACTACCCCGAGCTCGAGCACGAGCTGGCGATCGTGCGGCTGCATGCGCCCGATCTGCCCGCCACGGTGGCGCGCAAGCTCGTCGAGGTGATCGGGATGGTGCGCGAGCTCGACCTCAAGAAGCCCCCTTCGATCGCCGAGTCGATCGACTGGGCGCGAGCGCTGCTGCTGCTCGGCGTGCAGGAGATCGACGCGGACACGTTCAACGACACGATGTCGGTGATCGTCAAGCACCGGACGGACATGGATCTGGTCGCCGAGCGCGTCGGGCTGAAGCTGCGCGCGCCCGCCGATGCCGTCTGAGGGCCGCCTGCCCGCTCGTGGCGCCGGGGCTCCGGCGGCCGCCCCAGCCAGCGCGGACGCGTCGGGCACCGCGGGCGGCTTCCCGGCGACCCTGCTGGCGCTCGGCGAGGAGCTGCGTCGCGAAGGTGTCGCGATCGGCACCTCGGAGCTGCTCGATGCGTTCGCGGTGCTGCGCGAGATCAGCTGGACCGATCTGCGGGACTTCCGCGAGGCGCTCGCGGCGACGCTGGCCAAGAGCCAGGAGGACAGGCGCGTGTTCGAGCTCGTGTTCGAGCGGTTTTTCTTCCGCGCGGTCGAGCTGGCCGCGACGCGGGAGGGGGTGCGCGAGCACGACGACGCGGCGCCTGGCGGTCTCGATCTCGACGAGCTGACCGACGAAGAGCTCGAAGCGCTGCGCGCCCAGATCGCGGTGGCGCTGCGCGAGGGAGCTGAGGGCGCGATGCGAGATCTGGCGCGGATGGCGGTGGCCGCGTTCGCGCGTCGCCAGGAGGGTTCGGGCGTGATCGGCGTGGACGTGCAGCGCATCCGCCGCGCGCTGGGGCTGCGCAGCGAACCCCAGCCCGACCTCCCGCCTGGCGACCCCCGGCGCGAGGGGCTGCCACGGGAGGCGCTGCGACGCTTTGAGATGCTGCTCAGGCGCGAGCTCGAGCGCGCCCAGATCGAGCGCAGCGGGACGCTCCCGCCGGCGCGGCCGTTGGGCGACCTCGACCGGGCGCTGCCGTCCGGACCGCTGCAGGACCTGGCGGCGGTGCACCGCGTCGTGGCCCAGCTGCGTCGCAGGCTGGCGACACAGGGTCTGCAGGCGCGCGGTCACCGCCGCCATGCACAGGTTGACGTGCGGCGCACGATGCGGGCCTCGCTGCAGACGGGCGGGGTGCCGGTGGTGCTGAAGTACAGGCCGCGGCGCCCGCGGCGGCCGGAGATCTATGTGCTGTGCGACGTCTCCACGAGCGTGACCTCGGCCTCGGTGTTCTTCCTGTCGGTGCTGCACGCCCTGCACGACAGCTTCCGCAAGATGCGCTCGTTCGTGTTCATCGAGCGGATCAGCGAGGTGACCGACATCTTCGAACGCGAGCGCAGCTTCAAAGCCGTCAGCGAGCGGATCGGCAGCGACGCCGGCGTCGCCGACATCTCCGGCTACACCGACTATGGGCGCGTGTGGTCGGAGCTGCTGGAGCTGATCGGCGACGATCTGCACCCGCGCGCCACCGTGATAGTGCTCGGCGACGCGCGCACCAACGGGAGGGATCCGCGTGAGGACATCTTCGCGCAGATCGCCGCCAGGGCGGGAAGGATGTTCTGGCTGAACCCCGAGCCGCGTCTGTACTGGAACTACGGCGATTCGGTGATCGCCGCTTATGAGCAGCACTGCACGGCGTTCGAGTGCTGGACGACCTCGCAGCTCGAGGACTTCGTGCGAGCGCTCGCGCGCCCGGGTCTGGCTTTGACGCAATAGACGTTGACCTTGCGCAGGCCATGGCTATCCGCACCCTTACCAGGGGCCGGTCACTGCGATGGCGGCTGCCGGGCGGCGGCGGCGGCCGCGCGCGCCGCGCGCTAGCATCCGCGAACGCGGATAGACATCAGGGGGGCTGGCGGGAAGGCCGGCTGAGATGGCGCACTGGAGCTCGCTCCCTCGCGCCGACCCTTTGAACCTGTGGGGTAATGCCCGCGAAGGGAGTGACGTGCAGACGGGGCTAGAGCCCGGTCCGAGACCGCCCAGCAGCAAGCCGATACCGTCCGGTGACGGTGCCTCGGCGCCTCCCGTGCAGATCGCCGACGTCAGTCGCGCGTACGCCGCCGCTGACCGCGGCAGCGTGCAGGCGCTCGCCGGAATCTGGTTGCACGCCGGGGCAAACGAGCTGCTCGCGGTCGTCGGCCCGAGCGGATGTGGCAAGACGACGCTGCTCGAGCTGATCTGCGGACTACAGAGGCCCGAGATCGGCACGATCGATTGCGCGCCCGCGGCGCTGATGCCCCAGCGCGACCTGCTGCTGCCGTGGCTGAGCGCGCTCGACAACGCCGCGCTGGCCTTGCGGATCGCGCACGTACCGCGCGCACAGGCGCGCGCGCGCGCCGCCGAGGTGTTCGCCGAGCTGGGCCTGTCCGGCTTCGAGAGCGCGCGTCCGTACGAGCTTTCCGGCGGCATGCGCCAGCGCGTGGCGTTCGTGCGGACGCTGCTGTCCGGGAAGCGGCTGCTGTGCCTGGACGAGCCGTTCGGGGCGCTGGACGCGATCACGCGCGCGGAAATGCACGCCTGGCTGGCCGAAGCGCTGGAGCGCGAGCCGCGCACCGTCGTGCTCGTGACGCACGACGTCGAGGAGGCGGTCGTGCTGGCGGACCGCGTGGTGGTGCTCTCACCCCGGCCCGGTCGTGTGGTGGCCGAGCTCGAGATTGGTCTCGCGCGCCCGCGTTCGCGCACCGACGCAGATGTGGTGGCACGGCGCGAGCAGGCGCTGATCGCATTGGAAACGGGTGCGGCCGCGCGCGCAATCGAGTACGTGCGGTGAGCACTTCACGCCGAGCCACGGCTCGAACGTCTCGCGATCGCATCGCAGCGGTGCTGGCGCCGGCGGTCCTGCTCGTGGCGCTGGTGGGCGCATGGGAGCTGTATGTCCAGCTTGGCGGCGTCAACAGGTTCGTGCTGCCGGCGCCGCATGAAGTCGCGGCGGCACTGTGGAACAACGCCGGCTTCATCGCCGCGAACCTGAAACCGACGGCCGAGGAGGTGCTGCTGGGGATCGTGCTGGCGCTGCTGGTCGGGTTCGGGCTGGCCGTCGCGATCCACCTGTCGCCACTGCTGCGCCGCGCGGTGTACCCGCTCGCGGTCGGCTCGCAGGCCGTGCCGGTGGCGGTGATCGCCGTGTTGCTGATCTTCTGGTGGGGCTTTGGCATCCTGCCGAAGCTCGTGGTGATCACGCTGATCTGTTTCTTCCCGGTGCTCGTCACCACCGTTGACGGGCTGGCGGCGGTGGATCCCGACGAGCTCAAGCTGCTGCGCACGCTCGACGCCTCGCGCTGGCAGGCGTTTCGCCTCGCGGAGCTGCCCGCGGCCCTCCCGGCCGCGATCAGCGGCGCGCGGATCGCCCTCACGGTCGCAGTGATCGGCGCCTACATCGCCGAGTCCCAGACCGCGACCACCGGTCCCTACGGCGGCCTCGGCCACGAGATCAACGCCGATCTCACCGCCCTGCAGACCCCGCGGGCGTACGCGGCGGCGCTGGTGCTGTTCGCGTTCGCGATCGCCTGCTTCTACGGGCTCGCGCTCGTCGAGCGCCGGCTGGCGCCGTGGGCCTACCGATCGAAGGGAGCGGTTCGGTGAAGCTCCGGCTGGCTGGCGCCGCGCTGCTTTGCGTGCTGACGCTGTCGGCCTGCGGCACCAAGCAGAATGCCGCGTCCGCGCCGGCGACGAAGCCGTTCACGGTGATGCTCGACTGGTTTCCGAACGCCGACCACGCGCCGCTGTATGCCGCAATCGCAAATGGCGACTTTCGCGCGGTCGGGCTGGACGTACACCCGGTGGTGCCTTCTGAAACGGCCGAACCGCTGAAGCTGCTGGCGGCGGGCAAGGTCGATATGGCGATCTCCTATGAGCCCGAGCTGCTGCTCGCTCGCGACCAGGGCCTGAAGCTGGTCTCGATCGCCGCGCTCGTCCAGCGCCCGCTGACCTCGATCATCGCGCTCGGCGACCAGCACGTGCAAACCGTCGCCGACCTTGCCGGCAAGCGTGTGGGCACCGCGGGCATCAACTACCAGGCGCTCGAGCTGCAGACCGCGCTGAAATCGGCCGGCGTGGACCCGAGCACGGTGCACGAAGTGAACGTCGGCTTCAACCTCGTCCCCGCGATGCTCGCCGGCAAGGTCGCGGCGACGCTGGGAGGCTTCTGGAACTACGAGGCGATCCAGCTGCGCCTGATGCACAAGCACCCGGTCGTGATCCCCGTCGACAAAGCGGGAGTGCCGAGCTACGACGAGCTCGTGCTGGTGGTGCGCGAAGATGAGGCGCGCCATCGCGGCGAAGAACTGCGGGCGTTCCTGCAGGCGCTTACCCGCGGCGAGCGGGCGGTCCGCGCTAGCCCGGAGGCGGCGGCGGCGCTCGTGCTGAAGGCGAATCCCTCGCTGGAACCGAAGCTGCAGCTCGAATCGATCCGCCAGACGCTCCCCGCCGCGCTGCCCGCCAACTCGAGCAACCCGTACGGCTGGCAGCAGCCTTCGCAGTGGGCGAGCTTCGGCGACTGGATGTATGCGAACGGGCTGCTGCGTCAAGACCCCAACGACGGGCTGCCGCCGTTCACGAACGAGTTCCTGCCCGGACAGGGAATCTAGTACCCGGACAGGGCATCTAGGATAGGCGCGATGTTCGAGAAGGTGATCGTCGGCGTCGATGGACGTCCCAACGGCCGCGACGCGATCGCGCTCGCGGGGCGGCTGGTCGATCCGGCCGGCACGCTGATGCTGGCGAACGTCCACGAGGGCGGCGCCAACCTCGTGAACGCCGTGACTCCGGGGATGCTGACCGGCGAGCACAAGGAGTCAGATGAGCTGCTCGAACGCGAGCGCGCCCTGGCCGATGTACAGGCCGAGCTGGTCAGCTACGCCTCGCAGAGCCCGGGCCGGGGGCTGCACAGCCTGGCCGAGGAGCGGCAGGCCGACTTGATCGTCGTCGGCTCGTGCAGCCGCGGAGCAGTGGGCAGGGTGCTGCTCGGAGACGATACGCGCGCGGCGTTGAACGGGTCGCCGTGCGCCGTCGCCGTGGCCACGCGCGGCTACGCCGAGCACCCCGTGCCGATCGAAAAGATCGGCGTGGGCTATGACGGCTCGCCTGAGAGCGAGGTGGCGCTGGCCGAGGCGCGCGAGCTGGCCGCCGGCACGCGCGCGCTGGTGCGGGTGCTCGACGTGGTTGCGATCCCCAACTATGCCTTCACCGGCTTCGGCGCTCCCGCACTCGGCGAGAGCATCGAAATGATGCTCTCCGAAGCCAACGAGCGGATGGCACAGCTCGAAGGGGTCGATGCCCGCGCCGTCTACGGCCTGGCCGGCGAGGAGCTGGCCGCGTTCGGCGGCGAAGTGCAGCTGTTGGTGGTCGGATCGCGCGGATACGGACCGATGAAGCGGCTGATCATCGGCAGCACGTCCGACTACCTGCAACGGCACGGACGCTGCTCACTGCTCGTGCTACCGCGATCGGCGGGGTAGCGATGATCGTGCAGAATGGGCCCGCATGGCGCGGATCGGACTGCTCACCGGCGGAGGCGACTGCCCAGGACTGAACGCCGCGATCCGGGCGGTGGTGCGGCGCGGCCTGGCGGACGAAGAGCACAGCTTCATCGGCTTTCGCAATGGCTGGGCCGGTGTCCTCGAGGACGAGGCGATCGAGCTGACGCCGCAGAGCACAGCCGGCATCCTGCCTCGCGGCGGCACGATTCTCGGCACGTCGCGCACCAACCCGTTCGCCCCGGGCCAGGACGGCCTGGAGACGATCCGGGCGACGCTCGGGTGTCGCGGCGTCAACGCGCTGATCCCGATCGGAGGCGAGGACACGCTCGGCGTCGCGCTGCGGCTCGCCGGCGAGGGCATACCGCTCGTCGGCATTCCCAAGACGATCGACAACGATCTCGGCGGGACCGATTTCACGTTCGGCTTTCAGACAGCCGTGCAGATCGTGACGGACGCGATCGACCGGCTGCATACGACCGCCGAGTCCCACAACCGCGTGATGGTCGTGGAGGTGATGGGCCGGCACACCGGCTGGATCGCGACCCACGCCGGGATCGCCGGAGGAGCCGACGCGATCCTCGTGCCCGAGCGGCCGTTCGACGTCGAGGACGTGTGCAGGCGCCTGCGCCACCGTCACGCGCGCGGGCGCAGCTTCTCGATCGTCGTGGTCGCCGAGGGAGCCGTGCCATGCGAGGGCACGCTCCAGACGCGTGCCGGGGCCAGCACCGACGCCTTTGGTCACGTGCGCCTCGGGGGCATCGGGGTGGTGCTGGAGGGCGAGATCGAGCGGCGGACCGGCTACGAGACGCGCGTCACGATCCTCGGACACGTACAGCGCGGCGGAACGCCGGTGGCCTACGATCGGGTGCTGGCGACCCGGTTCGGCGTCGCTGCGATGGACGCGATCGCCGCGGGTCGTTTCGGCACGATGGTGGCGCTGCGGGGCACCGAGATAGTCGAGGTGAAGCTCGCCCAGGCGTTGCGCGAGCCCAAGCTGCTCGACCCCAGGCTGTACGAGACGGCCGAGCTGTTCTTCGGTTAGAACACAGGCTCCGCTACGAGGGCAGGGCGCCTGCGTGTGTGTGGTTCACTGGCAGACATGGCAGCCGAGACGATGCAAGCGATTGTCTTCGAGCGCGTCGGCCAGCCGCTTCGCCTGGTCGAGCGACCGATCCCGCGGCCGGATCCGGGCCAGCTGTTGCTGCGCGTGAAGGCCTGTGGCGTGTGCCGCACGGACCTGCACCTGCTCGACGGCGAGGTCGAGATCAAGCACCCTCCACGCGTGCTCGGACACCAGATCGTCGGCGCCGTCGTCAGCGACAGCGGCTCAGCCGATGGACGTCGTGTGGGTGTGCCGTGGCTGGGATGGACGTGCGGCGAGTGCGAGTACTGCCGCTCCGGCCGCGAGAACCTGTGCCCGTACGCGCGCTTCACGGGCTGCGACATCGACGGCGGGATGGCCGGCTACGCCGTGGCCGACGAGCGCTTCTGCTTTGCGATCCCCGACGGCTATCCCGATGCGCAGGCCGCTCCCCTGCTCTGCGCGGGGCTGATCGGCTACCGCTGCCTGCGCATGTCCGGCGCGCCCCGGCGGCTCGGGCTGTACGGGTTCGGCGCGGCGGCGCATATTCTCGCGCAGGTCGCCACGCACGAAGGGCGCGAGGTGTATGCGTTCACGCGCGCGGGCGACGCCGTTGCGCAGGCGTTCGCGCGCTCGCTCGGGGCGGTGTGGGCCGGTGACTCCGAGCAGGCGCCGCCCGCAGAGCTGGACGGCGCAATCGTGTTTGCTCCCGACGGAGCGCTCGTGCCGCTTGCCCTGCGCGCGCTCGCGCCCGGCGCGACCGTCGTGTGCGGCGGCATCCACATGAGCGACATCCCCAGCTTTCCATACCACGATCTCTGGGAGGAGCGAGTGGTGCGCTCGGTCGCCAACCTGACGAGGCGAGACGCCGTCGAGTTCCTCGAGCTGGCGCCGCGGGTTCCGGTCGAGACCCATGTCCACAGCTATCCGCTCGCGCACGCCGGCCGGGCACTCGAGGATCTGCGCGCCGGGCGCTTCACTGGCGCCGCCGTGCTGATTCCCTGACGGCTGCACGAGAAGCCACCCGCGTTGCGTCGGAGACCTCGCGCCAGGACCGGACAACGAGGCGCGCGCCGCGCCAGGCACGACCCACCCTGCTTCCGGTCCCCCTGAGTGCCTCAGTGCACCCGCGCGGCCCGGCTATCGCCCGCGGCGCTCGCCGGCACGGGCGCCCGCCCGAGCGCCGGCGCGCTCCGCGGCGCCGGCTCGAAGCCGGGGAGCTCGATCGCGATCCGCGCGCCGCCCTCGGGTGAGTCTCCCGCGCTTACCTGGCCTCCGTGGGCGAGCACGATCGCGCGCACGATCGCGAGGCCCAGCCCGGCTCCGCCAGAGGCACGATCGCGGGCCCTGTCGGTGCGGTGAAAGCGCTCGAAGATGTGTTCGCGTTGCGCGAGCGGGATCCCGGGACCGTCGTCCTCGACCACGAAGCGCACACGCCCGGCGCCGGCGGACTCGACCAGCAGCCGCACCCGCCCGTCGCCGGCGACGGTGTGATCGATCGCATTGGCGATCAGGTTGCGCAGCGCTTGAGCGAGCCGGTCGGGATCGGCGTAGAGGATTCCGTCCGGCACCGGTCCGAGCTCGAATTGGCGAGTCGCGACCAAGCTTGCGCCGTCCCACAGCTCCTGCACGAACCGGCCGAGCGCTATCGGCTCGGCCCGCAGGAACTGAGTCTGCTCCGCCTTGGCCAGCAGCAGCAGGTCGTCGACCAGTCGCGTGATGCGGGCCAGCTCGGCCTGCACGAGACGCTCGACGCGGCGCACCTCGGCGCCCGATGGGCTCGGCTGGGCCGCGAGCACCTCGAGCTGCCCGCGGATCACCGTCAGGGGCGTGCGCAGCTCGTGTGAGGCGTCGGCCACAAACGCCCGCTGACCGGCGAATGCCGCGGTCAGGCGATCGAGCATGTGATTGAAGGCCTCCGCCAGGACCCGTACCTCGGCGCTCTGCCCGCCTGGGCCATGGATGCGTGGCTGCAGGTCGCCGGCGTCCACCCGGGCGGCGACCGCGGCCATCCGGCGCAGCGGGCGTGACAGACGCGTGCCGATCACATACGCGCCGAGCAACGCTCCGATCAGTGCGAGGATCGCGGCCAGCACGAACGCTCGCGCGACGCCGCTCTGCGCGCGCGAAACGCTGGCCAGCGGCTCGCCCACGCCGATCGTCACGCGCGCACCACCCGACAGGATGAGCGTGCGCTTGAGCACGCGCAGGTTGGCGACGTCGGGCAGCGGCAGCGTGCTGAAGCCATCGCGGGCGTGCAGCAGATTGGCGGCGAGTCGGTTCTCGCGCGTCTGCTTGGCCGGCGTCTCGCCGTTGTCGGGCTTGGCCTGCGGCGAGAGCAGCTCTGGGCGATTGGTCGCAACTCCGGCTCCGGGCACGATCGCAAACAGCAGCGTCGAGCTGGCGCCGAACGGCTGGCTGCTCACGTACAGCCGCGCGGCCTGTGCGACCCGCGCCGGCGAGCGCGCGCCCGTGAGCGTGAGGTTGTGGGCAAGCTCGGCCGAGTCGCCTTCTATCTCGTGGTCGATCTCGTGGCGCAGCTGCGAGCCGGTGCCACGGTAGACGGCGACGAACGTGATCCCCGTACAGATCAGCACGACGAGCGCCACCCACGCCGCCAGGCGCCAGCGCAGCCCAGTCGGGAGCACCGATCTGCGCGGCCTGCTCATCGCGAGGCTAGCTCGATCCGCCGAGCCGGTAGCCGACCGTGCGCACGGTGAAGATCGGCGCCGGATCGCCGGCGCGGGCGAGCTTGCGACGGAGATAGCCGATGTATACGTCCACGACGTTCGTCGCAGGGTCGTGCTGGTAGCCCCAGACCGCGCTGAGAATCTGCGTGCGCGAGAGCACCTGCCCGCAGTGGCGCAGCAGATAGGCAAGCAGCTCGAACTCGGTGCTCGAGAGCAGCACCTCCGTCTCGCCCCGGCGCGCCTTGCGCGTAAGCAGGTTCACCTCGATCCCGGCGCCCGCCAGCGAGGTCGCCGAGGACTGCGCCAGCACGCGCAACTGCGCGCGCATGCGCGCCAGCAGCTCGGCCATCGAGAACGGCTTGACCAGGTAGTCGACTGCGCCCGCGTCGAGCCCGGCCACGCGATCCCCGACTTCTCCGCGCGCCGTCAACACGATCACCGGCACGCTCGGCTTGACGCGACGAACTGACGCGAGCACGTCGAGGCCGTCGCGGCCGGGGAGCATCAGATCGAGCACGATCCCGTCGAAACCGCCGCTCAACGCCATGCGCTCGCCCTCGATCCCGTCGGCGGCGGTCTCCGCCTCGAAGCCCCCGGCCTCGAAGCCCCGGCGCACGAAGTCGGCGATCCCGGGCTCATCCTCGATCACCAGAATCCTCGCGCCGGTGCGGTCGTTTGCCAGGTTCGGCATTGGTAGTCAGGGGCGCGGTGCCGGGTTGGCCCGTTTCCCCATTCCCCTTTCAATCCGTGCGTGCGGTTTTCCCGCACACGGCTTGCCGATGATCTTCATGATGGTCACGACGCGATTGCCGGGTAGCGGATGGTGCCGCGCAGGCGGTAGAGGCCGTGGGCCTCGAACCACTCGCGCGTCCAGGTCTGCCACTGGCCGGGTCGCAGGTTGCGGCCATAACGCTTGCGCATCAGGCCACTCAGGCGACGCACGACATAGCGGTCGATCTGGTTGAAGCGGATGGCGGCGTTGCCGGTGCGAAAGTAGTTGCCCCAGCCGCGCAGGATCGGGTTGAGCCACGAGATCACCTCGCGGATGTCCGTGCCGACACGGCCTCGGCCGGTCATCGCCTTGATCTTCTGGCGTACGCGCTTCATCGCCGCCTGTGAGGGCCAGCGCTGGAGGTAGTAGCGGCGGATGCCGCGCTCCAGCAGCTTGCCCGACACGCGGGCATGGAAGTGGCAGCCAAGGAAATCGAGACCTTCCCCGCCTTCGGTGAGATCAACGACTCTCGTCTTCTCCCGGTGCAGCTGAAGCCCGAGATCGGCCAGAACCTGCCTGGCCAGCTCTCCGGCCGCGCAGGCCTGCTCCTCGCTTCTGCACATCACGACGAAGTCGTCCGCATAGCGGACGAGCCTGCCGTGAACACCATCAGCGAACGCGAGGTCCAACGCGTGCAGGTAGATGTTCGACAGAAGCGGCGAGATCACGCCGCCCTGCGGGGTTCCAGCGACAGACTGCCGGAGCACCCCTTCCTCCATCACACCCGCCCGCAGCCACTGCCGCACGAGCTTGAGCACACACCGGTCCGAGACCCGCTCTGCGACCTTCCCGAGCAGACGCTCATGGTCGATCACGGAGAAGTAGTCACGGATGTCGGCCTCGAACACGAAGCGGTGCCCGTCGATGAACGATCGACGCAACACCTCCTTGGCATCAGTGGCCGACCGGCGCGGGCGAAACCCATACGAGACGTCAAGGAAATCGGCCTCGAAGATGGGCTCAAGCACGATACGCGCGGCCTGCTGGACAATCCGATCCTTCACAGTCGGGATGCCGAGCGGCCGCACGCCACCCTTGGGCTTGGGAATCTCAACCCGCCGGACCGGCCGCGGACGATAAGACCCCTGGCGCAGGTCCCGCTGCAACTCGGCCAGAAGCCGCTCCGCACCGTACTCCTGCACGTCCGCCAGCGTCTGAGAATCGACCCCGGCAGCACCCTTGTTCTGCTGCACGCGCCTCCACGCCTCCTCAAGGACGTCACTCCTGAAGATCCGGTCAAACAGGGCGTGAAAACGCCTACCCGGCGACCGCTTGGCGGCCACCCATAGCTTGCGCTGAAGTTCTCGCAGATCCCCACCAGTGGCCTCCAGGGCCATTTCGCTGGCGGGGTCGCCAGGCTCACGCCCAGCGGGGTTTATGGATCGAGCGGTCTCGACCATGCCCTACCGCTTACCCTCACCGCTCGCGCGATCAAAGCAGGGGTCCTTCGCTCCCGGCGCGTTGTTCTGCACGCCGATCCTCACTACTACGACCCCCTCGGACTCCCGCTGGCCTCCGCTCGACTTCGCCATCGGCTTATACGAGCGGTCTTTGCTGACGAGGCTGGCCAGACGGGCCTCCCTTGTTCCGCGATCAGACCTTGCGCGCGTGCAAGTCTCCCTACCCCGCAGGGACCCACCGCACCCGATCCGGACCTGGGACTGGCGGACATGGCCTTCGCCGTGAAATGAGCGGCTCGGCTCCCCGATTGTTCCTGTGACGAGGCTGCAATCCCAGCCCACACGCTTGCTCCCTCCAAAGAGGCTCTCGACGCCCCGCTCAGCCCGCCGCCTCTCGACGACGAACCGGGGCCTGCTACCGGGCACTCCGGCGTCTACCCGGACCGGACTCCCACCGGCCGGCCTGATCCAGCTTGCTCCAAGGCGCACCATCGGACTCAGGATAGGCCCGTGGCGACGGGCATTCCATACTCAGCCAATTCAATGAGGTTTCTCATCAAGCGGTTATCAGCTCCTTAGACGGGCAGCACACACTCATCACAGACTCTGTCTCATAACGCCCTGGCTCGGATGCACCCGTACTGAGTCAGATTCAGTTCCGCTCACTCAGATGTCACCGCCAACACACGCCAGAGACGCGGCCCTGCGCCGCCTGCGACGGGTGAACCGCTGGGCGATCGCGTGCAGCGTTGCGCTCACCGGCCTGTTCGCGGACGTCGCGGCCAACGCGTTTCCGGGCCGGACCGTGAAAGCCGACTCGACCCGCCAGGGTAAGGGCGCTCGCACGGGGCGGTCCTCCGAAAGCTCATCCTCCGATTCGTCGAGCACGCTTCAGTCTCCCACCCACGCACCTCAGGCGACGGAGGAAGAAGCCACCTCCGCGGGGTCGAGCTCCGCCGAAGAAAGCGAACGCTCGAGCGAAAGCTCCAGCGGGGAATCGTCGGGCAGCGGGGAATCGTCCGGCAGCGAGTCCTCGAGCGGGAGCGGATCCTCGAGCAGCAGCGGATCCTCGAGCAGCCAGGAATCCTCGACGGGCCAGGCAGGCTCGAGCTCGACAGAAACCGGATCGGCGGGGGAAGCCACATCCGGTCAGAGCTCCTCGCAAGCCCAGGAATCGGCGTCCACCCAGGAATCGCCGGTGGTGTCCGGAGGATCGTGACGGCCGCCGCGGAGACGATCTGGCAGGCGTTCGCGAGCACGGTCGTGCTGCGCGTGACCGACCCGGGCGCCCGCGAGCGCGCGCGTGTGGCCGCGGAGCGTGAGCTGGACGCGATCGACCGCGCGTGCAGCCGCTTTCGCGGTGACTCCGAGATCACGTGCGTGAACGCGAACGCAGGCCGATCCGTGCCCGTGAGCCCGTTGCTGATGGAGGCGCTCGCGCTCGCTCTGCGCGGCGCGGAGATCACCGCGGGCGACGTCGATCCCACGGTCGGAGCGGCGCTCGTGCTGGCCGGCTATGACCGTGACTGGCGGCTGCTGGACGCGCCCGGCGCGAGCACGCCGGCCCCGGCGCCCGGCCGGCCTGCTGCGGCGGGCGTGCGGGTCATGCGGGGGTGGCGACGGGTCGTGCTGGACCGCGAGCGTGGCCTCGTGCGCATGCCCGCGGGCGCCCTGCTCGATCTCGGTGCCACCGCCAAAGCCTGGGCAGCCGATCGTGCTGCGCGTGCGGCAGCAGACGCGGGCGCCTGCGGCGCGCTCGTGGCGATCGGCGGGGATATCGCCGTGAGTGGACCCGCGCCCGAGGGCGGCTGGTTGATTCGCGTGACCGACGACCATCGCAGCGACCCGCGTGCTCCCGGGCAGACCGTCACGATCGTGTCGGGCGGCCTGGCGACCTCGAGCACGTCCGTACGCCGCTGGAGCCATGCGGGACGCACGATGCACCACATCCTCGATCCCGCCACGGGCGAGCCGGCATCCGGAATCTGGCGCACGGTGAGTGCGGCGGCGGGCAGCTGCGCCGACGCAAACATCGCGACCACGGCAGCGATCGTGCGTGGCGGGCGAGCGCTGGCGTGGCTGCGCTCGCTCGGCCTGCCCGCCCGACTGGTGGAGGCGAACGGTCGCGCGCACATCGTCGGCGACTGGCCGAAGTCGCGGCCCGTGACTTCCGAGCAGGCGAAGTCGCGACCCGTGACTTCCGAGCAGGCGAAGTCGCGACCCGTGACTTCCGAGCAGGCGAAGTCGCGACCCGTGACTTCCGAGCAGGCGAAGTCGCGACCCGTGACTTCCGAGCAGGCGAAGTCGCGGCTCGTGGCTTCCGAGCAGGCGGGGCTGCGACCCACGCCGACGCGGCGCGCGAGCTCGCGGCGCATGGCCTCACGCGCGATGGCCCTACAGGCGATGGCGGCGCATGCGATCGCTGCGCGCGCGAGTGCGGCCCAAGCTCAGGAGATCGTCCGATGACCCTCACGCTCGCGGCGGCGGGGCCGAGCGTCTACTGGTACCTGACGCGCGCGACCGGCGCGATGGCGCTGCTGCTGCTCACCGCGGCAGTCGTGCTCGGGGTGGTCAACGTGGGCCGCTGGAGCACCCCGCGTTGGCCGCGTTTCGTGATCGATGCGGTCCATCGCAACGTGTCGCTGCTCGCGATGGTGTTCCTCGTGCTGCACATCCTCACCTCCGTGCTCGACGGGTTCGCGTCGATCTCGCTGCTTGACGCCGTGGTGCCGTTCGCGGGCTCGTACCGGCCGTTCTGGCTCGGCCTCGGCGCGGTCGCGTTCGACCTGCTCCTGGCCGTCATGTTCACGAGCCTGCTGCGTCAGCGGATTGGCTACTCGGGCTGGCGTGCCGTGCACTGGCTGACCTATGCCAGCTGGCCGATTGCCCTGCTGCACGGCTTGGGCACCGGCAGCGACGTGCAGCAGGCCTGGCTGCTGTCGCTCAGCCTCGCCTGTCTGGCGCTGGTGCTCGCGGCAGTGATCGTGCGGGTGCTCACCGGTTGGCCGGCCAATGTGCGCGGCCGGGCAGCCGCGCTCGGTGGTGTCGCGGCGTTCGCGCTGTTCCTCGCGGTCTGGATTCCGAGCGGGCCGCTGGGATCGGAATGGGCGCGACGGTCCGGGACGCCCGCGGCGCTGCTCGGCCACACGAGCGCAAAGGCGCAGGCGTCGGTGCAGGCGCGGACAACGGCCGCGGAGAGCGCTCGATGAGCAACGACGGTCTCGTGGTGGATCGCTTCGGGGATCGTGCAGGCGCCGAGCCCGGATCTCCGGCCTGGGCAGACGACGCCGGGCCGGCACCAGCGCTGCTGCCGCGTCTGCTGCGCGGCGTGCGCGGGCACGGGCCGATGAGCCTCGCAGAGCACCGGTCGGTGCACGGCCGGCCCGCGACCGCGCGGCCACGGCGCCGTCGCGAAGAGTCCCCGCTGATCGCGGCGGTCGAGCAGGCCGGGCTGCGGGGTTACGGCGGCGCAGGCTTTCCGGCGGCGACGAAGCTGCGCGCCGTCGCCGGCGCGCGCGGCAAGGCGATCGTGGTGGTCAATGCCGCCGAGGGCGAGCCCGCCAGTCACAAGGACCGGACGCTGATGGAGATGCTCCCCCAGCTCGTGCTCGACGGCGCCGAGCTGGCGGCTGAGGCGGTCGGCGCCGACGAGATCATCGTTGGCGTCTGCGAGACCGCGCCCGCGAGCCAGCAGAGCACGGTCGCAGCCATCGACGAACGCCGGCGCGGCGCCGGCGAGCGCGTGCGCACGCACCTGAGCGTCGTGCCCGGCGACTATGTGGCCGGGCAGGAGTCGGCCCTGGTCAACTACCTGGGCGGTGGCCCGGCCGTCCCGACCTTCACTCCGCCGCTGCCCTTCGAGCGAGGCGTCAGGCGCCGTCCGACGCTCGTGAGCAACGTCGAGACACTGGCCCACCTCGCGCTGATCGCGCGCCACGGGCCGGAGTGGTTCAGGCAGCTCGGCACCCCGTCGCAGCCCGGCTCCGCGCTCGTGACCCTGTCGGGCCCGGTGACGCACCCGGGCGTGTACGAGATCGAGCACGGCGCCTCGCTGGCGTCGCTGCTCGATGCGGCCGGTGGCACCACCACCGCCCCGCGCGCCCTGCTCGTCGGTGGGTACGGCGGCGCCTGGATAGCGGGCGAGCTGCTGTCCGGCGTTGCGCTGTCCGACGAACACCTCGCCGTTCACGGCGCCAGTCTCGGCGCGGGCGTGCTGGCGCTGCTCTCCGAGGACGCGTGCGTGGTGGCCGAAACAGCGCGCGTCGCGCGCTGGCTTGCCGACCAGAGCAGCGGGCAGTGCGGACCGTGCGTGCACGGCTTGGACGCGATCGCGACAAGCGTGCAGGAGCTCGCGTCGGGCGTCAGGAGCGGCAACACCACACAGCGCGTCACCCGCTTGGCCGGCCTCGTGCGCCGGCGCGGCGCCTGCGGCCACCCCGACGGCGCCGCGCGATTCATCACCAGCGCGCTCGAGACGTTCGCACCCGAGTTCGCCGAGCACGCGCACCACGGCCCATGTGAGGCCTGCGCGCGACCCTCCGAGCTTCCGCTCCCCTCCCCCACGCCGGCCTGGGCTCGTGCGCGCGCCCAGGCTGGCGGCGCGAGCGCGAGCGCCTCGAGACCCTCGGCTCGCCGAAGCGCGCCGCACTCGCGCGAACAGCCTGTCGATCCGACCGGCGGTCTGCCAAGCCGATGAGCCAGCGCCTGCGCGTGAACCCGATCGCCTGCGAGGCCCACGGAATGTGCGCCGAGCTGCTGCCCGAGCGCGTGACGCTGGACGACTGGGGTTACCCGATCCTCGACGACCGGCCGCTGCCGCCGGGTCTGGTCAACCACGCCAGGCGGGCGGCGCAGGCGTGCCCCACGCTCGCGCTGCTGCTCGAGCGCGACCGGCGGCGCTGACAGTCGCGCGCCCATACCCCGGCTCCGCCGGCGCGCTCTGGCATGGTTGCGCAGGCTGCTGCCATGGGCGTGATCGACACGATCTGGGAAGGCGTCTCCAACGCGCTATTGATGGCGTGGACCGTGTGGTGGGCGCTGGTGCTGGGCTTCGCGATCTCTGCGGTCGTGCAGGCGTGGGTGCCGCGCGAGCGCATCGAGCGAGCGCTTGGCGGAGCGGGGCCGCGGCCGGTCGGGCTCGCGACGGCGCTCGGCGCAGCCTCGTCCTCGTGCTCGTATGCGGCGATCGCGATCGCAAGGGCGCTGTTCGCGCGCGGCGCGTCTGCCGCCGCGGCGCTGGCATTCCAGTTCGCCTCGACCAACCTGGTGTTCGAGCTGGGAATCGTGATCTGGGTGCTGCTCGGCTGGCAGTTCACGCTCGCGGAGCTGATCGGTGGGATTGTGCTGATCGCGATCATGACCGGGCTGCTGCGGCTGTTCGTGTCACGGCGTTTGGAGACGCAGGCACGGGCTCATGCCCAGCGCTTGGAGGCTCGGAGCCGGGGCGGTCATCAACACGGCAGCGACACTCACCGGCACGGCGCTGGTCATCAACACGGCAGCGACACTCACCGGCATGGCGCTGGTCATCAACACGGCAGCGACACCCGCCAGCACGGCGCTGCTCATCAACACCACACCTCGCCGGCCGGCGCCGCCGCCGGCACGCGCCCGCTGCGCGACCAGCTCAGGAGCGTCGCCGCCTGGTCGCAGGTGGCGGGCAACTTTCGCGCCGACTGGGCGATGCTGTACAAGGAGATCATCGCCGGGTTCTTCCTCGCTGGGTTCATCGCCCTGCTCGGCAACGATTTCTTCGACGCGCTCTTTCTGCAGCATGCCCCGGGCGCGGTGCGGCTCGTGGAGAACGTGATCGTCGGTCCGCTGATCGCCGTGCTCAGCTTCGTCTGCTCGGTCGGCAACATCCCGCTGGCGGCTGTTCTGTGGTCGGGCGGCATCAGCTTCGCCGGCGTGATCGCCTTCATCTTCGCCGACCTGATCATCATCCCGATCGTGCTGGCCTACCGGAAGTACTACGGGACGCCGTTCACCGTGAGGATCGTCGCGCTGATGTTCGTCACCATGGTCCTGGCCGCGCTCACGATCACCGGGCTGTTCGCCGCGGCCGGCCTGATCCCGCACACGCGACCGACGCGCGCTGCGATCTTCGAGCCGATCGGGCTGGACTACCGGCTGTTCACGAACGTCCTCGGCCTGGCGATATTCGCGGTCCTGTTCACGCTCAGGCCGCCGGCTGCGTCCGAAGCACCGGCGCGCGCACATTCCGACAGCGCCTCGTATATGCCATAGCGCTCGCAGAAAAAAAATAGAAGTGCTTCCCGCCGGCGTGCCCGTCGGTTACAGCCCCGCAGCATGCACGGCCATGAGACCCGCCCACGGCAGCCGTCGCCTCTGCGCGCACATCCCTGGCATCGGCTCCGCGCGCGCCCCGACGCCCGCATCGGCACGAGCGTGCCGGCCCGCGTCCGCACAAGCGTGCCGGTCCGTTACAGCCCCGCGGCGTGGACGGCCGCGAGGCCCGCCCGCTCGCCACAGCGGGGCTACAGCCCGGCGGCATGCACCGCCGCGAGGCCCGCCCACTCGCCATAGGGGGCGAACAGCTCGCGGACCTCCTGTTCGCTCGCGCGCGCGTGTGGGTTGCCGCCGCTGAGCACCCGTCCCGCGAGCTTCAGCAGCCCGAGGTCGCCGGCCGGCAGCTGGTCGTAGCGGCCCTGGCCGCACAGCGCCAGGATCTCGACGGTCCAGGCCCCGATCCCGCGGATCGCGCGCAACCTCTGCCAGCCCCACTCGGGCTCGCTGTCGTGCAGGTCCACACGTCCCGTCGCCACCTCGCGCGCGGCTCTGCGCAGCGCCAGCGCGCGGGTCGCGGACAGCCCGCACGACTCGAGCAACGCCGGCGCGGCCTGGGCCAGCGCAGCAGCCGCCGGTGAGTCGCGCAGGCCGCTGGCCCAAGCCTCCTCGCCGGCCCAGCGACGGCCGAGCCGAGCGACCAGCCGGCGCTGGATCAGGACCGCCTGCTCGTACTCGATCAGCTGCTCGCAGACGGCCCACACGAACGCCTCGAACGGCTCGGGACGGCGCGAGGCCCGCAGCCAGGGTCGCCGCCGCACCGAATGCCCGATCAGCGGGTCGGTCCTGAAGCGCCGTACGAACTCGCTGAGATCGTCCTCGACGCCGGTCGCGTAGCGCATCCGCGCGATGCCGTGCTCGGCCGCGACGCGACTGCGCGCGCGCGCGCCGAACAGCACCTCGCCGTGCCCGGCCTCGGCGGCGCGGACCGCGACGGGCTCGCCGCTCGGATCGTGCAGGAGCCGTTCGATCACTCCGGCACGCCTGCGCGTCAGCCCGTCACGGCCGAGGCGACGCGGAAGCCGGAACGGGCCGGCCGGGCGCACCTGGATCCGCAGCTCGACCTGGCGCTCGCCCGGCGCCTCAGGCCGGCTCGACCCTCGACGCCGGCGCAGCTCGACCTGGCCGGCGGCAGACAGCGCGGCCTCTCAGCGATCGGCGGGCGAGCCGAGCAGGTGAACGTCGAGCAGCAGCGAGCGCGTGCCGACGATCTCCATCAGCGCACGCCGCCGGCGCGGAGCTCGCCCGCGCGCCGGGTCGCGCCTGCGCGTGCCGCGACGGCGACGGCGGCTGGCCAGGCTGACGATCGCGGCGCCCGCCACGAATCCGCCCGCCGCCACGACCGCGGTCTGCGCGGCCGGCGACACGGACCGGATCAGTGAGCGCCCGGCGGGCTCGCGCAGATGTACGAACTCGTCGCGGACAACGGCCTCGGGGGCCAGCACCGGCAGCCCCTCGGGGCTCGGCAGCCTCACGATCTCGCCCGGCTCGCTCACGCGGCCAAGTGTAAACGCCGGCCCCGACCGCTCGACGCAGACCGTCGCCTAAAGCTCGCGCTCGTACATCCGGTAGCGCTTGACGACCGTCCCCCCCATCGCTTCCATGCCGCGGTTCATCGCGGTGTTTGTCTCCAGGATCCAGCCCATCTCGCCGCCGCTCTGGGGCGTCGCTTCGGCGGCGTCGAAGTGCCCCTGGTAGAGCTTGGCGGCGACGCCGGTGTGCTGGTAGGCGGGCTTGACGCCGAGCCAGCCGACGCGCACGCGGTCCATGATCGTGCTCTTGCGCACGAAGTACCACCAGCCGAGCGGCAGCATGCGCCCGTGCATCTTCGCGAGGACCTGGTTGAGATCGGGGACGGTGATCGCCATGCCGACCACCTCGCCGGTGTCTTCGCGCTCGGCGATCATGAACCAGTGCCGGTCGAAGGCGAGCTGCAGCTCCTGGGCGAGGCCGTCGAGATCCTTCTTGGTGTAGGGCACGAAGTCCCAGTTCTCAGACCAGGCGGCGTTGTAGACCTCGGCGAACGAGTCCATGTCTTTGCGCAGCTGCCGTCGGCGCATCGGGCGCACGCGGATGCCGTGCTCGCTCTGGGCCTTCTCGGCAAGCTCCCAGATCACCGGGAGCACCTTGTCGCGCTCGGTGACCTCGAGTTTCCACATCAACAGGTCCATCGCCTTGGTCATGCCGACCTCCTCCAGGACGCGCTGGTAGTAGGGCGGGTGCCATGGCTGCGAGATCATCGGGCGCAGCTCGAACCCCTCGATCAGGATCCCGCACTCGTCGTTCATGGCGAAGTTGGCGGGACCGACCATGCGTTCACAGCCGCGCTGCCTAAGCCAGTCCTCGGCGGCGTCGAGCAGCGCGCGGGCGACCTCGGGATCGTCCTCGAGCTCGATGAACCCGAACCAGCCCCAGCTTTTCTTGCGGTGATCGTTGAAGGCATGGTTGATCTGCGCGGTGATCCGTCCGACCACGCGCCCCCCGCGCCGCGCCAGGAAATACTCGGCTTCGCCGTGGCTGAAGAACGCGTTCAGGCGCCGGCTGAGGAACATGCGCCGCTCGAGCTTCAGCGGGGGGATCCACAGGGGGTGGTTAGCATGCAGGCGAAACGGCAGGTCGATGAACCGCTTCAGGTCGCGCCCGCCCGACACCGCGTTGACCTCGACGCTCACGGCCGGCACCCTACACTCGACGCTCACCGCCGGGACCCTACACGCAAGAACCCGCGCAACGACATGGCGATCAGCACAGACGAGCCCCAAGACGCAGCGAGCGAGCCCGCTCCACGCGACGTCTTCGCCAAGGCGCGCGGCCATGAACGCGAAGCGATCCTGCGCGCCGCCCGCGAGGCCGACATCCTGCCCTACTTCCACGTGCTCACATCGGCCGCGATGCCGGTCGTCGAGATGGAGGGGGCACGCCGGATCATGCTCGGCTCGAACAACTATCTCGGTCTGACCGCGGACGAGCGCGTGCTCGCGGGTGCCGAGGACGCGCTTCACCGCTATGGGACGGGGCTCACGGGCTCGCGCTTTCTGAACGGCACGATCCCGCTGCACCTCGAGCTCGAGCGCGAGATCGCCGAATGGATGGACACCGAGGACGCGATCGTGTTCACCACCGGCCACCAGGCCAACGTGGGCACGCTGGGGACGCTGCTCGCGGCCGGCGACACCGTGATCGCGGACTCCGGCGATCACGCCTCGATCCTCGACGGCTGTCTGCTCTCGCGCGCCAAGCTGCGTCCCTTTCGCCACAGCCGCCTGGACAAGCTCGAGCGGGCGCTGCAGCGTGCTCAGGGCGACGGTGGGGGCGTGCTGGTGGTGGTGGACGGCGTCTTCTCGATGGAGGGCGACATCGCGCCGCTGCGCGCGATCTGCGAGCTCTGCGAGACGTATGGCGCCCGCCTGATGGTCGACGAGGCCCACGGCGCGGGGGTGCTGGGCAGGCGCGGCGCGGGGACCGCTGAGCTGCTCGGCGTGGAGCGGCGGGTGGACCTGCGCATGGGCACCTTCTCGAAGTCGCTCGCCTCGTGCGGCGGATTCGTGGCCGGGCCGGCGGACGTGATCGAGTATCTGCGTCTGTACTCGCGTGCGTTCCTGTTCACCGCGTCCGCGGTGCCGGCGGCGCTCGGCGCCGCGCTCGCAGCGCTTCGCATCGTGCGCTCGCCCGAGGGCCCGCCGCTGCTCGAGCGGGTGCTCGCGAACGCGCGCGTGCTCCGCGAGGGCCTGCAGGAGCTCGGCTTCGCGGTCGTCGCACCCCAGGAGCTGCCGGCGGACACCGGCGCCGAGGCGCCCGGTGTGACGCACGCGGACGGCCGGGCGACGATCGTCACGCCCGTGGTGCCGGTGCTCGTCGGCGACGACTGGCGGGCGGCATTGCTCTGGAAGGCGCTCTACGACGCTGGCGTGTTCGTCAACACCGCTCTGCACCCGGCGGTCCCGCCGGGCGGGGCGCTGCTGCGCACGAGCGTGATGGCCACGCACGACCGTGACACGCTGGAGCGCGCGCTCGAGGCCTTCGCGCGCGTCAAGCGCGAGTTCGAGGCCCTGCACGGGCCTCTGCCCGGCCCCGGACCGGCTTAGCGGCCGACGGGCCTACCCACCTCGCCCGCCGCACAATCCAGGATCACCGGCGCGCGAGCGCAGCTTGCGAGTTTTCGAGATCTTCACGAAAGCTGTTCTAGATCTTCACGAGACTTGTCCAGATCTTCACAAGTCGATCGACCCACAAAAAAGATCGCTTCTAGCGCACGAACCCTCGGTGCTCGGGTTGACCCCGTGGCCCTCCCTGACGTAGCTTGCAGAGGCGCTCTGCATGACCGCTCGGAGGCTCGCCTCCAGCGACACTAACCGGGAGAGGGGCCCGCCTCGGGTCCGGTACATACGCTGAGAATGCCCGTGTGGCGTGCACATGGGTGCTCTCTGGCGGCCACGCGAACGCCCCACACCGTCCACCTGTCCAGCACGATTGTCGCCCGCCGCATAGAGGCGCGGGCGACGGGGAGACTCAGACCATGAACGCGACAGCGACGATCGCCCCTGCCGGCCCCCAGTATATGCGGGCCCTCGAACGCGCCAATCAGGTCCGCCTGGCTCGGGCCGAGCTCAAGCGACGGATCGCCATCGGGGAGCTAGACGTCACGGAAGTGCTGCTTGACTGCCCCTGGGAGGCCGCGAGCATGGCCGTCGCCGATCTGCTGATGAGCCAGCGCCGTTGGGGCCACACCCGCTGTCGCAAGTTTCTCGCCCAGGTGCCGATGTCCGAGAAGAAGACGCTCGGCTCGATGACCGAGCGCCAGCGCCAGACGCTCGCGGCGATGCTGTGCAGCTCGGGGGCGCGCGCGATGCGCGCCACACCCGAGATGGCGCCCGTCTGACGACGGACCAAAGGAATCAGGGCCGCGCCGGCTCAGCGCGGCCCCGGCCTAACGGACAGCCGGAGGAAAGCTTGACCTGCCACCAGCCCGCCAGCATGCCGATCAGGCCGAGGCGCGGGCGCACCTCCCAGACGCCGCAGCCGCGTTCGCCCAGATCGGTGACCGGCAGCCGAGCGAACTTGTAGCGCGCCGGATCTTGCTGCATCCTGCGCAGCAGCTCGCGCGAGCGCGTCTCGAGCTCGGCGCGTTCGGCCACGGCTCGGCGCGCCGCCTGGATGCGGCTGGCCAGCTCATCGCGAGCACGCTCGAGGCCGCCGAGATCGAGCAGGCACGGCCCGCCCTGAGGCCCGCCCGCGGTCTCGCCGGCGGGCGCCGGTGAGACGACGTGAGGAAAGCCGATGGCGACTATTTCGGCCAGCTCGCGCTCGAGCTTGGCGACCTGCCGGCGCAGCGCGCGCCGAGCGGCCCGCTCGTCGATCTGTGGAGCCGAGATGCGGTCGATGGTGAGCTGCACTTGCACTCCTCCTAGCGTCTAAGCGATCTTACCAGCGCGCGCGGCTGGCGGCTCTCAGTAGTCCGCTCCCTGCAAGCCGCTCCTGCAGATCCACAGGGCCTCCTCGACGAACAGCGTGGGCACGCCCGAGACCTGGACCGCGAACAACGCCACCTCGCGCGTGCGCGTGCTCGTCTCGCACTCCTTGGCGAGCTGGCCGAACAGCAGCGCCAGCGCCGCCGAGCCGTCGGCGACGACGAGCCGCCCGCCCGGCAACGACCAGGCGTCCGGCGCTCGCCCGAGCGGCTCGCCGGCCATGCTCAGGCGCACGCCGAGATCGCCGTCGATCGCGCCCGCGTCCACGGCCCACACCGGTACGCCCGTGTCGATCAGGGCGATCAGCAGGATGTCCTCGAGCAGGTTGCCCGAGAGGAAGCCGCCGCGCAGCATCCGCTCCAGCACGGCCGCCTCCATCGGTGTGTGGGCAACCTCCGGGTCGAGCCCGATCTGCCTGTAGAACACCCGGTAGGCGGCGGGCACTGGTTCGCTGCGCACGCCGACCGCGCGCGCGCCCTTGAAGCGGTCGGAGAGCATTCGCAACTGGCGCTGCACACCCGCGGGCGAGCTGCGCCGGTGGGCCCCTGCTCGTGCCAGGCGAGCGCGCGCCACCACGAGCTGCAGCTGCGGAAGCTCCTGCTCGATCTCGCTGGCGCGCCAGCCGACCTCGGGGACCGGGTCGCTCACGCGGGCGGCCTCCAGCCGTGCGCCCTGGCGTCGGCGACCAGCTCCGACACGCGCGCGCGCAGGCCCTCCAGCGCCGGCCGGCTGAGCAGAGCCGGACTTTGGACCACGCCGCCGGGCAGCACGAAGGAGATCTGCGGACAGCTCGCCACCCCATAAAGATCCACCAGTACGCCTTCGGGGTCCAGACCGACTTGGATGTCGTCGAGGCCGCGCGCGCGGATCAGCTTGCGCAGGGCCGCGCGTTCGCCTTTGATCGCCACCGCGGCAAAGCCTACGCCCGGGAACTCGCGCGCAAGCGCTTGCATGTCTCCGAGCACTCCGGGGCACGAGCCCGCGTCGACGAACAGGACGAGCACCACCGGGCCGCGTTCGTAGAGCTCGCATATGTTCAGCACGCCGGCGCCGCGCACTTCGCAGGCCGGCCGTTTGCCCGCTGCGCCGTCGTTGGCGCTGGTCGCCACGTTGACCGCGCCTTCGAGGTCTCCGCTCGCGAGCGGCGCCGCGAACGGCGGGATCCGGTGGCCGGTCGCGACCCCGCCCACGCCGTGCGGCTTGGTGAGCGCGATGTTGATCGTGATCAGCACGAGGATCGCGAACGCCAGCAGGCCCACGTAGCGCCCGTAACGCCGAGGGCCGAGCACCGGGCCCATGCGCGCGCGTGCCTCGCGCCGGTCGCCGCCGCCGGCCGGGAGCTGACCAGGAGGCTCAGACGGCTTCATGGCGTGCCCGGCCCCGTGGCCGCCTGCGCCCGAGCGCCGCGCCGGCGCGCGCCAGCAGCGAGGTGCCCTGATGATCTCCATGCTCGGCGGCCGCGCCGGTGAGCATCAGTGTCGCCGGCAGGGCCACGAGCACGCCGA
Source organism: uncultured Solirubrobacterales bacterium (assembly GCA_963713895.1). GTDB lineage: Bacteria > Actinomycetota > Thermoleophilia > Solirubrobacterales > Solirubrobacteraceae > Palsa-744. Next base: position 2,500,407 of record OY970210.1, read on the forward strand.
GCAGCGACACGGTCAGGTCGACCACGGTCACCAAACCGAAGTCGCGCAGCATCGCGATGTCGGACAGCACCAGCACCGCGAAGCCGGCGATGGCGCTGACGCCCGACGCCGCCACGGCCGCGCCGGTGTGACGGTACGTGCGGCGCAGCGCCTCGGCGGGGTCATAGCCGGCCAGCAGCTCCTGGCGGTGGCGCTCGGCCAGCAGCACGCTGAACTCGGTCGCGATCGCGATCACGAGCGCGCCCAGCGTGACCGACATCGGGTTCAGCGGCACGCGCACCAGGAACAGGATCAGCGCCGACCAGCCGCTCGCCAGCACGATCGGGGCAAGCGGCGTCAGCGTCCGGCGCAGATCGCCGCGGAAGGCGATCAGCAGCACGAGCGTCACGGCCGCGAGCCCGAGCAGCAGCAGCTCGAGCCGTCGCCACGGCGAGGCGACCTGCGCATTGGCTTGGGCCGCGAGCACCGGCAGCCCGACCAGCTGCGCGGTGACGCCGCGCGGCGGGCGCAAGCTCGAGCGCATCGCCTCGATCACGCGCTGCTGTTCACCGAGGCTCATCAGCTTGATGCCGAAGGCGAGCGTCGCCACGCGCCGCCCGGGCGCGATCACGTCCTGCGAGAAGTACGGCGGGATGGCGCTCAGCAGGCCGTCCACCTGTGCAGTGGTGAGCTTGGCCTTTGCCTGGCCTTCGTGCTCGAACAGGTCGGGCAGCGAGAACGCCGGGCACAGCCGCGCCTTGCCGCAGCCGCGGTTTGCCGTGTAGCCGAAGCGAGCCAGCATCGCGCTCTCGTACGAGCTCATCCATTCGATCGTCGCCGGTCGCGCGACGTCGTGTGCGCTGACCATCAGGTCGATTTCGCCGCCGACGCCGCTGAGATGCTCGAGCGTGTCGAGGTTCTTCAGCGACGCCATGTTCTGAGGCACGAGCTTTTCGATGTTCGTCTGCACCGGCGTCTGCGTCGCGAGCACCCAGCCCACCGCGGCCAGCGCGAGGCCGACCCCCAGCACGAGCGTGGGCCTGCGCACGGCATACACGAGCGCGGCGCGGCGGACGCCGCGCGTGAGCGCGTTGTCGGCGAGCAGCTCGCGGGCTCCGCGCCAGGCCGGTCCGAGGCGCGCTGCGAGCCCTGCCCGCGCCGAGGCGCTCCCGTGCTCGGTGGGCGGCCCTGCCAGCACCAACGCCGCCGAGCCGGCGCTGATCACGCAGAGCAGCCCGATCCCCAGCCCGATCGCGAGCAGCGCGCCGAAGCCTCGCACCATCGGCACCGGCGAGCTCAGCAGCACGAGCGTGGCCGCGGCGCTGGCGGCGCACGCCGTCGCGATCGTCGGCATGCCGTGCTGGGCCGCGCGTCCGATCGCGGCCCGCGCGTCGCCCGCTCCCGCCTCCAGCTCCTCCGAGACCCGCGACTGGAACTGGATCGCGTAGTCGACCACCAGCCCGATCAGCACCGGCAACACGGCGACCTGGGCGAGCGTGAGCGAGGCACCCACGAGCGCCAGCCCACCGAACGTGAGCGCCGCCGCCAGCAGCGCAAGCCCCAGCGGCAACAGCCGCGGGCGCCCGCTGAAGATCAGGCTCAGCGCCAGCGCCATCACCGCCAGCACCGCGATCAGCAAGAGCTCGATCGAATGGCTGATCGAGCGGGTGAGTTCGTTCACGATCGCGGGCTCGCCGGTCACGAGGTAGGTCTCGCCGTACTGCGGCCGCCACTGCTTCATGGCGACCGCGGCGTCGATCTGCGCGAGCGTCTGCGCGCGCTGGCCGGCCGACAGTCCGGGCTTCATGCGCACCGAGATCAGCGCCGCTTCCGGACTCGGGAACAGATACGCAAAGCGCTGCTTGGGCGTGCCGACGGGCTTGTTCGCTTCGAACACGAGCGTCTGTACGAAGCCCGGTTCGTTGAGGCCCGGCTCGGACACCAGTCCGTACTGCAGCGCGAGCGTCGCGATGCCCTCCTTGAAGCGAGCGATCGTGATCGCGCTCGCCTGCTTGCCCAGCGCCTGCGCTTCGGCTTCGCCCATCCCCCGTGCCAGCGCGGCCTTGGTCACGACTTTACGCGCCGTGGCGGCCTGCGCGTCCGCCTGCTTGGTCTGCGCCGCCAGCTGCGCGGAGATCTGTTCGGCAGCCTCGTTGACGAACGTGCCCGGGCCGAGCACGACCTTCACCGTTTTGGCCCGTGCCAGGCGCCCGCACGGCCCATTGCGCCCACCCTCGCCCGCCAGCGCGCTCGCCGGGACGTTGCCCGATAGACACCCCTCGAGGCCGACCAGCCGGTCGATGTCCGAGCTGAGCAGCAGCTTTTGCAGGTTGCCCTTGACCACGACGTCAACCGGCTCTTCGCCGAAGTTGCGATAGAAGCGCTGCGTCGCCCGGTACTGCGGGCTGGAGCTCGACACGAACGTGCTCGTGGCCGCGCTCGGGCTCAGTCCGAGCGCCAGCCCCACGCCGGCCAGCCCGAGAGCGCCCGCGAGCGCGAGGGTCAGCAGCGGGCGGCGCGTCGCGCTGGCGGCGAGCGTCCTGCAGAGCCGAGACACGTACACGGACACGAGGCTAATGGGTCGGCCACACGACGCAAGCGGGTCAACCGACCGCCGAAGCGAAACGCACGCTGGCTCGGCTAACCGGGCGCGCCGCGGCGCGCCCGGGGCTCACTCCATCCCGAGCGGACCGGCCGCATCGCCCGAGAGGAACTGGCGCACGAATGGGTTTTCGGAGGCGAACAGCTCGGCGGCGGGACCGGACTCGACGATTTGACCCTTCCACAGCACCGCGATGTGTTCGGCCACGCGCCTGGCGCTCATGATGTCGTGGGTGATCACGACGTAGCAGCCGCCGTTCTCGGCGTGGATTTCCTTGATCAGCTCGCACAGCAGCGCCGTGCGGACCGGGTCCAGCCCCGAGTCGGGCTCGTCGAACAGGACGATCTTCGGTTCGAGCACCAGCGCGCGCGCGAACCCGGCGCGCTTGCGCATGCCCCCGGAGAGCTGGTTGGGCATCTTCTCGCCCTCGCCTCCCAGCCCCACCTCGCGCAGGCGGCGGTTGACGATCTCGGCGATCTCCTCGTCGCTCTTCTCGGTGTGCTGGCGCAGCGGGAACGCGACGTTGTCATACAGGTTGATCGACCCGAACAGCGCGCCGTCCTGGAATAGGACGCCGAATTTCTTGCGCATCTCGAACAGGTCGTCGTCGGACAGGCTGGGCACAGATTTGCCGTACACGAGCACGTCGCCCTGGTCGGGGTAGAGCAGGCCCACCATGTGCTTGATGCACACCGACTTGCCCGTCCCCGATGGGCCGATGATCATGGAGATCTCGCCTTCCGGCAGGCTCATGTTCAGGCCGCGCAGCACATGGTTGCGACCGAACGACTTGTGCACGTCGATGAATTCGATCGCGTCCTGCTCGGGCGGGCGCTCGCGCTCGGCTGTGAGGGCGCCGCGCGTGGCCTCGTCGTCGCGATCGGCGCCGGCCCCCTGCGAGCCTGGCGGCATGGCGCCCTGCGAGCCTGGCGGCATGGCCTCCTCCGAGCCTGGCGGCATGGCCCCCCGCGAGCCTGGCGGCATGTCTGAGCGCTCGCTCGCCACGATCAGCCGCCGATCGGGGCGCGCGGATTGGCGCCCCAGAAGATTTGTGTGCCGAGCATGCCTATCAAGTGCACGAGGATCAGGTTCAAGACCATCGACTTCGCCGTCGCGGTGCCGACCCCGACGGGGCCACCGCTGGCGTTGTATCCGTAATAGCAGCCTACGAGCACGATCGCGGTGGCCATGAACATGGCCTTGATGAGGCTGTATAAGAAGTCGGGCGGGTTTTGGAACTGCCAGAAGATCAGCAGGTACCCGCCTGAAGAGACGTAGCCGATCTGCTGGACCACCGCGATGTAGGACGCCAGGAAGGCTCCGCCGATTCCCGCGAGGTATATGAACGGCAGCACCATCCACGCGGCGAGCAGGCGTGTCGCGCACAGGAAGGTCATCGAGTCGATCCCCATCACCTCGAGCGCGTCGATCTCCTCGGAGATGCGCATCGCGCCGAGCTCGGCCACGATGCCGGTGCCGACCTTGGCGGCCATCATGTAGCCGAACGCGTACGGGATGATCTCGCGCAGGTCGCACCAGGCGCTGAACACGCCCGAGTAGGCCGGCGCTCCCTGGGCCTCGGTGAAGTAGGCGCCCTCGATCCCGCACTCCAAGCCGAGGATGAACATCAGCGCCCAGATGATCAGCGTCGAGGAGATGATCAGGATCCCCGACTGGCGCAGCGCCTCCCCGAAGAAGCGAAAGACCCGCAGGCCCCAGACGTCGCGGACGATGTTGCCGGTGAACCCGGCGATCTCCCCGGTCGAGGAGATCCATTCGCGCGGGACCGCCAGCGGCTCGCTCATCTGCGTACCAGCCCGCTCACTCCTACCAGCCCGCTCACTTGATCACCAGGATCCCCGGATGCGTGGCCAGCAGCGTCTGCGTGAAGGTGTAGTCGAAGGCGAAGATCGCCAGGAAGGTCACCACGACGGCCTGGTTGACGGCGCGGCCGACGCCCTCGGCCCCGCCCGAGGCGGTCATGCCCTTGTAGCAGCACACGATCGCGATGATCGCGCCGAAGATCGTCGTCTTCAGCACCGACCCCCACAGGTCCGTGGTGGTCGCGTTGGCGAAGAACGTGGCCCAGAAGGGACCGAGCGGCTGGCCGTTGACGAGCTCCGCGAGGATCCCGCCGAACAGGCCGAACAGCAGCGCATAGATGTCGAACAGCCCCGTCACGATCATCAGCGCCAGGAAGCGCGGCACGACCAGGTTCTTGATCGGATCGACGCCCAGCACCTGCAGCGCGTCGAGCTCCTCGCGGATCTTGCGCGCTCCGAGATCGGCCGTGATCGCGGTGCCCGCCACGCCGGCCAGCACGATCGCGGTGACGTTGGGGCCGATCTCGCGGATCGCCGCCAGCACGAAGAAGCCGCCGAGCCGGTCGAGCGCGCCGAAGATCGTCAGGAAGTTGGCCGCCTGCAGGCCCGGCGCGGCGTAGTTGATGCAGACCGTCGAGATCAGCAGCGGGAACCAACAGAGCCGCAGCGCGAACAGGAACTGCGAGACGAACTCGCCGCCATATGGATAGGGAGGTCGCAGCGCGGACACGATCGTGCGACCCGTGAGGATCATCATGTCCCCGATTTCCTCGAGCAGGTTCCTCGTGGGCAGGTACGCCCGCTCTGCTGCACTGCGAACCATCTGTCCTGTCGTCCCTCCTCGGTGGCGTCAACGCTCTGCGAACTCTACGCGATGCATCACCCGCACGCCACCATCGTGCGTGCCGCACTAGCGCCGGGGCGGGCCTCGCGTTGGTGCGCCGCTGGTATGGTGGCCGACCGTGAGGGCGCTGTGCGGGCTTGAGAACGTCGGGGCGAGGCGCCTGGCGGCTGTACTCGTGCCGGCGCTTGCCGCCGCCGCGCTCGCCGGCTGCAGCTCGGGCTCGCGCCAGGACGCCGGCGAAGCGAGCGGCGTCTTCCCCGTGCGGATCACGCACGCCAGCTTCCCGCCGCTGCAGTCGGTTGCGCGGCCGGCCGCGCTGGTGTTGACGGTCAACAACGCCGGCACGCAGACGATCCCGAACGTCGCGGTCTCGCTGGACTCGCTGTACTACAACACGAGCTTCCCAGGCGTGGCGTCGAGGAAGCGGCCGATCTGGGCGATCGAACGAGGACCCGGCGCGATTCCCAAACATCCGGTCGAAAGCGAAGCCGTGGCCCCGCCCGGTGGCGGCCAGACCGCGTACGTCGAAACGTGGGCGCTCGGCCCGCTCGCACCGGGCGCCAGCGCCACCTTCCACTGGCTCGTGACGCCGGTCGAGCCCGGACTGCACCACGTGCACTATGTGGTCGCCGCGGGGCTCTCGGGCAAGGCCAGAGCCCGCTTCCCCTCGGGCGCGATCCCGCAGGGAGGGTTCCTCGTGCACGTCGCGCCGCGACCGCGCGTCAGGCATGTCAACCCGGAAACCGGCAAGGTCACGCTCGGGCCCTACGTGCCCAGCTCCTGATATCCGGCCGGTCCGATGGCGGTCAGGCCCGGGGCCGTACATGCGCCGCTCCTGATATCCGGCCAGTCCGATCGCCACCCGGCATTTGGCCCGCTGTCGAAAGCGGACCCCCATCGTTTTCGCCAGGCGGTGATGCCCTTCGCGCGAAGCGCCCCTATACGATTGCGCCTCGGCTCCGCCCTGCGCGCTCAGCCTTCGGGCTCGCGCGGCCGCAAGGTGCGTGTGCCGCCGCGCAAAACCCCTGCCAGGAGGAGTCGATCCGCCAATGTCCGCGACACCGCAGCAGACCGCTATCCGTGACCTCGTCTCCGGCGACGAGCCCCTGACGATCGAGAAGTTCGCGGGCAAGAGCGACGCCGGCGCTGCGGACGCGCTCGCGATGGCCGACGAGCTGGGCGTCAGGATGATCGATCTCAAGTTCACCGACGTGCCCGGGACCTGGCAGCACATGACTCTGTCGGTGAGCGCCCTCGAGGAGGACGCGTTCAGCGACGGGCTCGGGTTCGACGGGTCCTCGATCCGCGGGTTCCAGCAGATCGCCGAGTCGGACATGCTGCTGCTGCCCGATGCGGCCACTGCGAAGATCGACCCGTTCTACGCCGAGCGCACGCTGTCGCTGATCTGCAACGTGATCGACCCGATCACGCGTGAGGCCTACTCGCGCGACCCGCGCTACGTGGCGCAGAAGGCCGAGCGCCATCTCGTCCAGAGCGGCATCGCCGACACGGCGTTCTTCGGCCCGGAGGCCGAGTTCTACGTGTTCGATCACGTCTCGTTCGACCAGAAAACGCATGCGGCGTACTACGAGGTCGATACCGCCGAGGCCTACTGGAACCGTGGCTCGGGCTTCGGCGACCCGCACGCCAAGCCCAACGTGGGCCACCATCCGCGCTCGCAGGAGGGCTACTTCCCGGTGCCCCCGATGGACACGATGGGCGACCTGCGCGCGCTGATGGTCCTGACGCTCGAGGCGCTCGGCGTGGCCTGCGAGTTTCACCACCACGAGGTCGGCGGCCCGGGACAGGGTGAGATCGACCTGCGCTTCCAGCCGCTGCTGCCGATGGCCGACGCGCTGATGATGCACAAGTACATCGTCAAGAACGTCGCGCGCGCGGCCGGCAAGTCGGCGACGTTCCTGCCCAAGCCGATCTTCGAAGAGAACGGTTCGGGCATGCACGTGCACCAGTCGCTGTGGAAGGACTCGCAGACGCTGATGTTCGACGAGAACGGCTACGCGCTGCTGAGCGAGCTCGCCCTCGGCTACGTCGCGGGCCTGCTCGAGCACGGTCGCGCCCTGATGGCGTTCCTGGCGCCGTCGAGCAACAGCTACCGTCGCCTCGTGCCCGGCTATGAGGCGCCGGTCAACCTGGTGCACTCGCAGCGCAACCGCTCGGCCGCCGTGCGCATCCCGATGTACCTGTCTTCGCCCAAGGCCAAGCGCGTCGAGTTCCGCCCGCCCGACCCGCTGACGAACCCCTATCTGGGCTTCTCGGCGCTCTTGATGGCGGGCCTCGACGGGATCAAACGCGGGCTGAAGCCCGGCGATCCGCTCGACGCCGACCTGTTCGACCTGCCCGAGGAGCAGCTCGCGAAGATCGGGCACGTGCCGGAGTCGCTCAGCGCCGCTATGGACGCGCTCGAGGCCGACCACGAGTTCCTGCTCGACGGCGACGTGTTCACGGCCGATCTGATCGAGGAGTGGGTCTCCTACAAGCGTGCAGAAGCCAAAGAGATCGACCTGCGCCCCCATCCGTGGGAGTTCGTGCAGAGCTACGACGGCTGATCGGCGCGGGCCTGCGCGCCGCGAGGTCTGTCCGGGCCTGCGCGCCGCGAGGTCAGTCCGGGCAGACCACAGAATTTCTCCCCGCAGGTCGTGCGTGAATTACGCACGGCTCGGCCCGTTGCTGAGTTGGCGCGCAATCGCGAGTATTCACCGCACGCGCATCTCACGCGTGACCCGGCGCCGGTCGAATTGGCAAGCTTGCGAACAGCGAGCAGGTGAACGTCCGGCCGATCGACGTTTGGTCGATTAACACGCTCGTACAAACGTCCAACCCTTGGTCGTGAGCGTGTTACCGATGGTATGACATGACCCTCGCGCACACCTCGCGACGTCCGTCAAGGAAGAGGATTTCACATGCCGCGCGCTGGTCGCATGATGACGATTCGAAGCTGCCTGCCCCTCGCAAGCGCACCGCTCTCGCTCGTGACCGTTCTCGCGCTTGCGCCGAATGCGCTCTCACTTCCTCCTGGCCGGACGCGTGCAGCGCAGTCGCGACGTGAGCGGGCGGCGCAGGCGCGTCGTGCATCTCCGCGACGCAGGTGCGCCACCGCGGCGCGCACGCGCTCTGGCGCGGCGCTCGCGGGCACCGCGGCGCTCACGGGCACAACCCACACCGGCAGAAGGCTCACCGCCATTGGCGCGGCGCGCGCGCGTGTAACCTCGGCGCGAGCGAGCGCACGTCGGACCGGGCGCACGCCCCCGCATCCGAGCGCAGGCAAGCGCTGCAGCCGGCAGCACCGGCCACCCAAGCCCGAACATCGCACGTCCGGCTGGGGACCCGTGTCGGGCCAGCCGCTGGCCGCCGCCGGCGCCGCGCAGGCCGTGGCGGGTGCTCCCCCTGCTGCCCCCGGCCAGACCGGCGAACCCTCGACACAGTCCGATGAATCTCCTGTCAGCCCGGGATCGCCGTCCAGCCCTGAATCCTCCGCTCCGCCGGAATCGCCATCCGCCGCAGAACCGCCCGTCGGCGAAGAAGGCGGCGTCACAGAACCACCTGTCGGCGAAGAAGGTGGCGTCACGACAGCCGCTTCACGGTTTCACTTCTTTTCCCCATCGAGCTTCTGGAATCAGCCGCTCGCGGCCAATGCTCCAATCGATCCGAGCTCGGCGGCGCTGGTAGCGGAATTCGACGCCGAGATATCGAGCGAGCTGCAGGCCGGGACCGGGCCGTGGATCAACACCACGGAATACAGCGTGCCGCTGTACACGGTCGGCGCCAATCAGGCCACCGTTCCGGTGGCGCTCGAAGAAAGCATCGAACCGGCGCTGGCGGCCTCTTGGAGCGCCGTGCCCCTGCCGTCTGATGCGCAGCCTGCCGCCGGCACGGACAAAAACCTCGTCGTGTGGCAGCCCAGCACCGATCGAATGTGGGAATTCTGGCGGCTCTCACAGGGCGCTGACGGCTGGGGGGCGCGGTGGGGCGGTTCGATGCAGCATGTCTCTGAAAATCCCGGCGTGTACGGACCGGAAGCCTGGCTCGGGGCCGAGCCCTGGTGGGGCGCGAGCGCGACGTCGCTGGCGCTGGTGGGCGGGCTCATGACCTTTCACGACCTCAAGCACGGCAGCATCGAACACGCGCTTGCGATCGCGATTCCGAGCCCGCGCGCGGACGTCTACGCGCTGCCCGCCCAGCGCGATGATGGGGACTCCGCGAATCCGCTCGCGCTGCCCGAGGGCGCCCACCTACGCCTGAATCCAGAACTCGATCTGGCTGCCCTGCACCTCCCGCCGCTGACGCTGATGATCGCGCAGGCCGCCCAGCGCTACGGGATCATCGTCAGAGATCAGGCTTCCAATGTCGCCTTCTTTGCGCAGGCGCCCGCGCCTCCGCAAGCGAACCCGTACACCGGCGCAAGCGGCTATTTCGAAGGCCGCTATCCAGACCAGCTGCTGGCGTCATTCCCGTGGAGCCAGCTCCAGGTGTTGCAGGTGACTCTGCGCGAAGGGTCGTAGTCGAATGAACTCCGCGCACCGGCATGCCGGCGACACATCTGCCGCGACGACAAACTTTGGCTCATCGCATGAACCGATGACCGCACGCACGAGACCCAGACACGGTAGCAATTCACCGATAACGGATAACGGCTCGTTCAGCTTCCGTTCACCTTTGACCACGGAGGGAAAGCGGACTCGACACGGAGGTAAGCCCATGGCGCATTGCGTCAACTATGCACCGCAGGATGCATCCCAGGACGAACAGACGAACAGTCCCACGCCCAGTGAAGCGCAGGAGAGCGGCGAGCAGGCCGCTGCGCGTCTGATCTCGCAGGCAGTCAAGCGGGCACAGGCCGGCGATCGCGACGCGGTTGGCTTTCTCTACGCGCGCTATGCCGATGACATATATGGCTACGTGCGCAGCATCGTCCACGACTATCACGAGGCCGAGGACGTTACCCAGCACGTGTTCGCCAAGCTGATGCGCGTGATCGGGACCTACCAGGAGCGCGACGTCCCGTTCTTCGCCTGGATGCTGCGCGTGGCCCGCAATGCCGCCGTCGACCACATTCGCCAGCGACGCCTCGTTCCGGTCGAGGAGGTTCGCGGCGCCGAGTCCGAGTACAGCGTGGGCCACTCTCACCACGAACGACCGATCAACGAGCTGCGCGACGCCCTTGCGACGCTCCCGCTGGCGCAGCGCGAGGTGCTGGTCTTGCGCCACTTCGCCGGCCTCTCGCCAACTGAGATCGCCACACGTACGGGTAAGAGCGAGGGCTCGATTCACGGGCTGCACCATCGCGGGCGCAGGGCGCTGCGCGCCGAGCTGATCAGCCGCGAGGCCGCTCCCGCGACGATCAGCCGCCACGGCGCAAGCGCCCGCACCGCCCACGATTTTTCACACCCGCGAGAGCGTCGCTTTATCCACTCATGACAGCGTCCACCTCATTCCATAACAGCCTTCACCTCATGCACCGCGATCGCGTCGATCCCGACTACGATTTGCGGTCCCCTCCACAACTGTTCACCTGAATCAGCTGCACTCCCTTCAAACGATCGATGACCCCGGAGGCTCACGCCCGAGAACCTGAATCGGGGACGAAAAACGACCACTCCTGGCGCTCATGGCGAGCGCCAGGATCGAGTTGAACTGCGAGAATCGAGCCTCGCAGTCGTTGTTCTCTCGTGGTTTTCGATCGACAGCGTCGTTTCGATCGGCCACGGCAAGCCGACCGCCCGCGCGCGTTTGTGTCGAAGTCCAGTCGAAAAAGCGCCACGCTGCTAGGCCTGCTATGCGCCGGCCTGGCGCTATCGGGATGTGGCGCGGCGCTGTCAGGATGTGGCGAAAGCACCCGCCGAGGGCCCGTCCCGCAGCGGCGCCACACCGCACACGAGCAGGTGCAGGCTTGGTCCGCACAGCGAAGCGATCCGGCAGAACCCCCACAATTCTTCGCGCCCGGCAGCATCTGGAACCGAGCCGTTCCGCCCGACGCTCCCCTCGATCCCCAATCTGCGGAAATCGTCGCTGCCCTCGATCGCGAAGTCGCGCAGGAGGAGACCGAACGGCGTGGACCGTGGATCAACACGACCTCATATGGCGTGCCGATCGTCACGGTCTCGGCCACTCAGCCGACTGTGCCCATCCAGCTCGATCACGCGCCGGACGCGGCACTGAGCTCGGCCTGGAGCGCGGTTCCGTTGCCATCCACGGCGCAACCCGCCCAAGGCAGCGACGGTGACCTCGTGGTGTGGCAGCCGAGCACCGATCGGATGTGGGAGTTCTGGCAGCTCGCGCGTGACGCCGACGGCTGGCACGCGTCCTGGGGAGGTGCAATACGACACGTCTCCACGAATTCGGGCGTATACGGACCCGACGCATGGCCCGGCGCGAAGCCGTGGTGGGGAGCCTCAGCGAGCTCGCTCGCACTCGCCGGCGGCGTCATGATGATCGAAGAACTCCGGCGGGGACAGATCGACCATGCCCTGGCGATTGCGGTTCCAGATGTTCGCGCTGGCGTGTTCGCATCTCCGGCGCAGCGGACCGACGGGAGCTCTTCGGAACCCTCATCGCTGCCTGAGGGCGCGCACCTGCGTCTCGACCCCAATCTGGACCTGGCGGGCCTGGCGATGCCTCCCGTCACGCGCATGATCGCGCAGGCGGCCCAGCGTTACGGGATCATCGTACGCGACTTCGCCGCAAACGTAACCTTCGTTGGCCAGGATCCGACGCTCACCGGAGGCAATCCGTACGCGGGCCCGAGCGGCTTCTTCGAAGGCCGCTACCCGAGCCAGCTGCTCGCCTCGTTCCCATGGGCGCACCTGCAGCTGCTCAAGATGGAACTGCACGCGAGTCCATGAGGCGCGAAAGCCCAGAGGCCGCGCTCATCCTGCTGAGCGCGGGCACCGCGATGCGCCGGACGGCATCACGCCGGCTGGCCGAAAAGCTGGCGTGCGCGGTGGATTGGGATCTGCTGTACGCAACGCTGCTCACACGCCGGCTGCTGCCGCTGCTCGGCCGGCGCATCACGGAGCTTGCTGGCGGGGCCGTACCCCAACGTTTCGCACAGGTCACCGAGGAGGCGATCTCCCAGACACGCCGACAGGGCGCCCTGCTGCAGCTCGTCTCGGTCGATCTCATGCAGGCGCTCGACCGCGCGGGAATCCCGTCGCTGACGTTGAAGGGAGCATTCCTAGCGCAGGCGATATACGGTGATCCGGGACGACGTCCAGCAGGGGATATCGATCTGCTCGTGGCGGCAGGCCATCTGCAGGCGGCAGTCGAGGTCGTCCGTGCGGTCGGCTACGCGGCTCCAACCGACGATGCAGGGACCGACGGGCTGCCGCTGCTGCACTACGCGCTCCGCCACGAGCTGGGACAGCTGCCGCCGCTTGAGCTGCATTGGCGCGTCCACTGGTACGAGCGCACGTTTGCTCGCGACATGCTTGACCGTGCGATTGAGGATCCTCACGGGGCGCGCCGCCCGGGTCCGCTGGACGAGCTCGTCAGCCTGCTGCTGTTTTACGCTCGCGACGGATTCCTGAACCTGCGGCTGGCCACGGACCTGGGAGCCTGGTGGGATATCTTCGGCTCGGGGCTGCAGCCGGGTGCATTTGAAGACGTTCTCGATCGATATCCGGCCCTCGCGCGCGCGCTGCTTGCGGCGGCAACAGTCGCGGAGCGGCTCGTGGGCGTGCCGACCGCCCAGCTCCTCGGCTCCTCACGTCGAACTCGACACCCGCGCGCGACTCGCAACACACCTTGCCGACCCGAACCCATCGGCAAACGCGGCCCAGCTCAGCGCGGATGCGAGTCTCGTGGACTGGTTGCTGACACCACAGGGAGGGCAGCGAGCGTTCGCCCGTCGCCAGCTGCTGGCACACGGCGGAATGCTGCACAAGCGCCCGCGTGCGTCGTGTGAGCAGCGGGGGATGTTGTCCATCGGGCATGGCACTCGTGTGCTCTGCAGATATGGGCTGAGGGTGATGCGCCTCGCTCGTGACTCGACGCGGAGCCGTTTCGAGCGCATCCCAACGACAAGCTTTCACTGATCGTTGTGTCGCGGCTCCCGAGGCCCGTCGCGTGATGGCTCCAAATTGCGCGATCGCGGCCACGGCCGCTGGCGCCGAACCGGTCCGCCGTTGAGCCATCTCACAACGTTCACATACGGTAGACAGACCGGGTACATAGTTGCACCGTTGCTGACATAGCCCGGAATACGGACCGCACTGCGTATGCCTGGGTAGGGACGGTCCGTCAAGCAGAGCTTGTTTGCGTAGGGCATTGCGTCGAATATCTCGAGATGCTCACGAATACAAAGGTCCTTGTCCGCCGACAGCTTGATGAAGAGACTCTCGTAGTCAACACGCTCGACGCGACGCTCCCACTTCTCACGCGCCACGCCCCTCTTCGGATAGTGCACGAAATGCAGCTCGACGTCTCCTCCGAGCAGACCAATCGGGTACGGATCTGACGTTCGGCGCCGCTCGCGCTCCAGGTAGGCATAGCGCGAGTCGTCGACGAACTCGAGCGAGGAAGCCAGGTAGCCTCGCAAATCGGCCAGCAGACGCACGAAGCATGGAGCCGCGAGGAACAGTCCTACGAAGGGTGTCTTATAGGCGAGACCCAGGTGCTCGTACACGGCCGCCCCCCAGCAGTCGTTGGAGACGATCGAGAACCCTTGGTTCTCCAAGCGCCTGCGGTAGTATGGGGCCGAGCGAGCCAACCCTGCCTCGAGTAGTCTGTGCTTGGCACGTCGAGACAGCGATTCACCCTCTCCCGCGACTCCGTCGAGCGAACCCCTTTCGCATTCAAGATCGCAGTCGCGGATACTCTGTCGCATCCAAATCAGGCGACGGTTAGGGGCTCACGAAGTCTTTGGGCGCGCGCGATATTCGCCCGTGGCCGCTCGGTCGCACCGACCATCACGGCTCCGGCCCACAGCCACAGCAAGAGCTGAGAGAAATTCTGCTGAAGGGGGTCGAAGAAGGCGACCACGCAGAAGAAGACCGCGATCGCGATCAGCCCGAGCCGCCACGCTCGCAGCTCCGGGGTCGCGCAGCTGACGATCGCCCCGCCGACCCCCCATGCCAGCGATGCAAGCCACAACAGGGCTCCGACGAGTCCGAGCTCGACGGCGTTGGACAGGTACGTGTCGTGCAACGGCAGCGGCAATTCGTGGTCGCTGTATCCCGTCATTGGATAGCTGCTCGCCTGCCTGAAGTAGTTGAGGCTTTCACGCTCGTATGCATCCCAGCCGAAGCCGAACAGTGGTTTGGCCGCGATCATGCGCAGGCCTGTTTCCGTCTGATTCTGACGATCCCACACCGATGTCTGGTCCGCGGAGCGTTCTGACGTGTGGCTGGAGAGAGACGGAGAGACAGCCAGCACCCCCACGAGGAGGAGGCCGCATATGACGGCAGCCGGCGCCAACCAACGCCTCAGCTCGGGCGCGGCGAGACCGACCGCGGCGACCGCGGCCACTGCCGCAATCCAGACCCCGCGCTCGAGCGTAAAGAACGTCCCGAGGGCCGACAGCACGATGACCGCGCCCGCAAGGCAGCGCCGCGCACGTCCCCGCCACTGCTGGAAGGCGATCGCAGCAGCACACCCACAGGCGAAGCAGGCAAATCCCTCGGTCACTGGAGCTTGAAATGGCCCGCTCGCCTGCCCGAATGGGTTCGCTTCGTCGCTGACCGCGATGTAGTGCGGAAACACGAGGCCATGCGGCCCGATCGCCTCGAACAAGGCGGTGATGCCCAGATAGGCGCCCAAACCCACGAGCGTGACGAGCAACATGTCGCGCTCCCTCGGACCGGAAAAGATGGCCGGAGCGACGAGCAGCATCAGAAACGGGATCACACCCAGCTGGTCGAGCAGATCAAACACACCAGCCTTGCTTGCGAGCGTCCCAGCAGCGGCAGCCGAGACGGTGGCGTACAGTACAGTGAGCGCAAGCAGTAGGTGCACGCCTCTGAACCTCAACCTGGGTGCGCCGGCGGCCCCGGGCGCTCGCAGGAACAATGCCAGCAGCGCCGCCACGAGCAGGATACGGTCGGGCACGAACGGAAAACCGGGAAACCCCATGCTTCCCCAGCTGCCGGAGAAGATCGTGAGCGCGATCGCTCCGCACATCATTCCCGCCGGGGGAAGCTCCCACAAGGTGGCCGCTACCAGCAGCAGCGCACCGATTGCGACCGCTACGATGAAAATCCAGTGCCCGTGCAGCATCCAGGGCAAACGCTCGTGGATCAACAGGAGCAGGCCCAGTCCAATGGCGAACCAGAGATACCAGGGGGGACGCCAGACCGCGCGTTCGACCACTGCTCTGGCCTTTATGATCGCGGGCTGCCGAGACGAGAGCGCGAGAGCGCGGGCCGCCGCTCGAGCAGGACGGCAAGCGCGCAACCAATCACGAGGCCACCTGCCAACCCGACGAAGCCGAGAAGCTGAACCTGAGAGCTCCGGTTGCTGCTGGCCGTAACCGCGCCGGCGACGAGCGAGAGGAGGCCTGATGTGGTGCTCTGTGCGCTCAACTGGTAGTTGCTGGCCAGGGCCTGGGCCTGTAGCGAGGCGGCGGCTTGCGCTGCCTGGGCTCTCT
This sequence comes from uncultured Solirubrobacterales bacterium, assembly GCA_963713895.1. Classification (GTDB taxonomy): domain Bacteria; phylum Actinomycetota; class Thermoleophilia; order Solirubrobacterales; family Solirubrobacteraceae; genus Palsa-744. Next base: position 2,516,255 of record OY970210.1, read on the forward strand.
CGAGAAGCGAGCCCACTGCCGGCGAACTGGGCTGACGCGCGCGTTGGCGTGCGACTTCGCGAGCCTGTGTCGTCGCCCGGGCCAGGTTGAGCGAGGCGGCGCGATATTCTCTCAGCAGCCGCCGTGTGTCGGGGTTGTAGGTGTTGGCATGCGCCTCGTAGGCGATCAGGGCTTGGCTGGTGACATCTGCAAGTCGGATCGCCTCGCGCGGGCTGGTCCCCGTAGCAATCACACGGAAGGCAGGGCTACTGGGGATCGGCTCCGCAGATAGCTGTTCGGAAGCGTCACCCGGGCTCAGGCCCAGTCGTCTCTGAATCTGTTCCAACACGGGTGCGGCGGTGATCGCGCGGCTGAAGACGGTGGCGAGGTCGCTCGCAGACTGGACGAATCCGTAGAAGCCCGGCGAGTTCGGATTGACCTTGCCGACCTGAAGGGTCGAAGCAGAGGTGTAGCTGACCTGGCGAGCGGCACCACCGATGGCGCCGATGGTCGCGAGCACGACGGCACACACCAACACCAGTCGCTTGTGCCGGCCGATTGCCGCCGTGACGGTACCCGGGTCTGTCGGCGTATCCGCGTCTGTCGGCAGCTGCGGTGTCGGGCTCCGCGAATGCGAGTTGCCCGTCGCAATCGGAGGGGTCAGGCTGTCAAATAGCTGTGAAATCGGAACGTTGCAGTTAGGTCAAATTGCAGGCCCCGATGGGCCGGGGTTGCGGTATTCACGCCACGAACACCGGGCCGGCGTCCACGCCACTAACGCCCACCTGCGCGCAGAACTTTTGACGGTCAACGAGTCCAGCGTGGGGCTAGGTTCCGCGATTGCTTTGGCGCGGCCGGCCTTCGACGAGCTGTCAACTTCGCTTCTCTACTCGACATACCCGCACCCGTCCGCTAGCTCGGCGCACATCCTGCGCATGTTCTCGGCGGTGACGTAGTCGTAGCTCGAGAAGCCCGCCCGCGGATAGGCTGGGCGCTCGGCGATGCGCCCGAGATGCTTCGCTGTGAATTGCTCGAGGGTCCCGACCTCGATCGCGGGGTTGCCCGCGACAATCGAGTCCGGCTGGACGTCATGGCAGACGACGCTTCCGGCGCCAACGATCGCATTCTCGCCGACCGTCACCCCTGGAAGCACCAGCGCGTGCGCTCCGATGTAGGCCCGCCGGCCGATGTCCACCCGACCGACGCGAATGTATCCCGTCCAATGCTTCGTGGCGCCGTCGTGAGCGATCAGCCTCGCCCCAGCCGAGATCACCGCTTCGTCGCCGATCGAGATCAGCCACAGAAAGCCATGATCGAAGGCCGCGAACTCGTCGATGTACACGTCGCGGCCAAGCTCCAGCCCGTGCCGCTGAAGCCACTTGCGGGACGGATAGCCGCGCAACCGCTGAAGCAGCCGTCGCGACCGCACGCGCGGCGAGGAAAGCGCGTATCGAGCTCCGCTACGCAGCGGCACATCGTTGTTGCTGACCGGCGAGATCGCCATCACGCGAGCGTCATGCGCCGTGCATGGCGCCGCAGGATCGAGACCTGCTCGCGGCGCCCGTAGGCGCGCACGTGCGGCGCTGCGCGCGGACAGCCACGCAACGCAGCGGCCGACCAGCCCGCTAGGAACGCGAGCGAGCCAACCACACGGGGGCGCTGGCCGAGCCGGCGTGTCGCGCTCAGCGTGACCCAGACGGGGTGCTGGCCGATGCCATACGCGCATGCGCCCCACCGGTACTGCGCTCGCAGCATGCCATCGCTGCTCCCAGTCGGTCTCTGGTGGATCACATCTCCCCCCGGACAGTCGAAACTGCCTGTTTGCCAGCCGTGCTGGCGCGCCGCGATCTCGTCGATCGTGTCCCATCCCAGGATCGGGGGAATCGGCGAGATCTCTTCCAGGCAGCTGCGCCGATAGAACTTCGTGGCCCCGCGCACGTGGTGCGGCGGGCAGCGTTCGCGCACCGCCACCCCGGTCCGCGGATCGAGCACGCTGAGATGCGCGCCTGCGATTCCAAGCCTTGATTGTTCGATGAGAATGCGCTCGAGTGTGGCGAACAGATCCGGACAGAGCTCCAGATCGGCATCCATCTTCACCGCAACGTCCCACGGCTCCCGGATCATTGACAGTCCCCATTGGAATGCGCGCAGCTCGGGCGCCTGCGCGAGACGGTCGCGTGCCGCCGGTCGCACCGCCCGGCGCAGATGGCGGACATCCGCTCGGTGGGCCGCGAAGCTCGCGGCAATCGCCGCGGAGCCGTCGATCGAGCCATCGTCGATGAGCAACAACAAATCGGGGAAGCGCTCTTGCGCCGCGATCGAGTCGAGGAACCCCTCCAGGTGCCGCTGCTCGTTGAGGAACGACACCACACAGACAATCCGAAGGCCATCGGCGCGTGAATGGGCCGGGGATTCGTGCGCTGTCTGGACCGTTGTCATCTCAGAGCGGAAGAGTTCGCGGTCAAATCGCAGATGCAATGCGTTCTGGGTTGTCACCGGATCGCGTTTCTGTCAGGAGCACCGCGGCCGTTTGGACCTCGCTTCCGCGAGCTCCCCGTGCCGCGGACTCGGCTGCTGAATCGCGTAGCTGGAGCCCTCGATGCCGAGGGCCGGGAATCTCGTTGAACAGAGTTTGCAGGCATGCGGCGGAGCGATCCACGTCAAACTCCCGCCGAACATGCTCCTGCCCGGAGATTGCCAGGCGTGAGCGCAGCTGCGGATCGCGAAGGAGTGTGGCGATCGCGCTGGCGAGCTCGTCCGCGCGCCCGGGCGTGACCAGGAGCCCCGTGTCTCCGTCGCGCACGAGCTCGCGCACGCCGGCGACGGCCGTCGCGATGACCGGGCGCGCGCATGCCATCGCCTCCATCAGGACCACCGGCACGCCCTCCGCGAAGCTGGGGGAGCAGAACAGCGACGCGCTCGCATAGCAGCGCCTTACCTCCTCGCCTCCGAGCGCCCCCCTGAAGACGACGCGGTCTGCAATGCCGAGATCCGCTGCCAGCCGTTCGAGCGGGGCTCGCGAGGGACCGCTGCCTACGAGCACAGCCTCGATGTCGTGCCCCTCTTGAGCCAGGAGAGCGATGGCGTTGAGCAGGACCGCCTGGCCCTTCTCGGGAACCAGCCTGCCCACGCACAACAGCTGCGGCCGGGCGTGGGGTCGCTCGTTCAGATGCGCATACTCGGAAGGGCTCACGCCGCAGTGCACGACGCGCAGCTTGGCCCAGTGCCGGTGGTCCACGAGAGCCATCAGCTGGCTGCGTGCGAAGTCGCTGATGCAGACGACCGCGTCGGCGCGAAGTACCTTCTCGCCGAGACCGAATCGCGTGACATCCGAAAGCTCGGTGGGGCCGTGCACGGTGAGGCTCCACGTCGGCGGGCCCGCGCCCACGACTCGGCCAAAGCGCGCTGCCAGCAATGCGACGTCGGCGGGCGCCGAGCCGTGATGAGCGTGAATATGGCTCACGCCCAAAGCCACACAGCGACGCCAGAGCATGATCGCCTCGCCGAAGTAGAAGACATGCCACAGCGGCCTTCCCTTGACGCCCGGACGAGCGAGGCTCAGTGCCTCGTAGAATGTACCCAGATAGCCACGCGGATAGCGCAGCAGCGCGCGTAGATGGGTGGTCAACACGTCTCGTGGGCGTGGCGGGAGGATGGCGTACGTCGTCTGCCAGGCGTCGCGATTCTCCTGCGAGAGCAGATGCTCCCCGTCAGTGCGGCGCAGGGAGATTGTGTGTACCTCTGCGCCAAGCCGGCGTAGGGCTGCGACCTCGCGCAGGATGAAAGTGTGCGACAACGCCGGGTAGTGCGTCGTCAGATAGGCGAGTCGCAACCTCGGCTGCATCAACTGCCCACGACTGCGGATACGTCGCTGCGCCGGACAGCGGAACGGGCGAGTGGGTCTGACGATGAGGCAGGCTCGCCGTACCGAAAGCCGCCGGTGTTGGCGAGCTCGATGGGTTCACCGGCACGCTCCATCGAGCGATGAGCCGCCTCCAGCGCGCGGACGACCTCGAGTCCCAGTCCGCTGTTCGAGCGCGGCTCGGCGCCGGTCCGAATTGCGCGGGCGAAGTCTGCGAGCTCCAACGACAACGGCTCGGCCGCGTCGATGCGGGGCACGACGATGTCTCCGCTGCGATACGTGAGCTGGTACTCACCAAACGTGGCGGGCGCCTGAGCCTGGCAGAAGTCCAGACCACGGTCGTAGATCCGGACCGACTCGTCCGAGGACGTGTCCTCGTAGGAGATCATTCGCTTCGATCCGACCACCACCATCTGGCGCATCTTGCGAGGCGCCATCCACGAGATCTGCACGTTGGCCGTCGCTCCACCGGCAAAGCGCAGCGTGAGGAACGCGGTCTCTGGGATGCCGAGCTGAAAGATGCTCTGGCCAGCAGCCGAGACATGCGAAAGCGGGCGATCGAGCCAGTAGAGCAGTATCGATAGATCGTGCGGCGCCAGGTCGCTGATCACGCCGTCGGGCTGGTACAGACCCAAGTTCATGCGCGAAGACGTGATGAAGTACATCTCGCCCACCTCGCCCGAGTGGATCAGCTCGCGGACCTTGTTGACAGACGGGCTGTACACGAAGGTGTGACCTGGCATGAGCACCGCGCCGGTCGCATCCGCAAGCGCGATCAGATCTTCGGCATCCGCGACGGTTGTCGCCAAGGGCTTCTCCACCAGCACGTGCTTGCCCGCCTGCAGGGCGCGCCGCACGAGCTCGTGGTGGGTTCGGGGCGGTGTTGCGATCGCCACTGCCTGGATACGAGAATCGAGCAACAGCTCATCTAGGTCAGACTCGATCCTGACGCCCGGATGGCGTCCTGAGAAGTCGGCGCTCCGGCTCGAATCGAGCTCACACAGGCCGATGAGGCGAAACTCTGGCCGCTCGAGGATGTTGCGAACGACGTTCGGCCCCCAATAGCCGTAACCGATGATGGCGATCCCGATGGGCGTGGTGATCATCGTCAGCGTCCTCCAGTGCGTTGAGAGCGAGTGTCGATACGTCGCCCGGCGAGCGTCCCCCCCGCTGGCGATTCTTGGCATCAACGGCGCGGTGACCGCAACGCTTCCGTTCTCGCGGAGACTGTTGGGTTAGCACGGTCAGGCGACGCCCGTCAGTTAGCCGGGCGACTTCGCCACTCCGCCAGGCGAGGCGGCCACTTCGGCGGGCGACGTCGCCAGTTGGCCAGGCGATGTGGCCACTACGCCGGGCGATGTCGCCAATGGGCCGGTGGATGCCGCGGTAGACTGCGCCGCGCCGCGGCGGTGACGCTGGGAGCGCCCCGTCAACCACCCCATCATTTCCCGGAGTCGGCCTTCTCCAGATCCGGTCGGCTTGAGTCTGAGGGCTGGTGCCTCGATCGCATGCCACGATAGAAACGCAACTGCGGCGGTCGCGGGCATAGCCATAGCAAACACAACCGACGGCGTGCGAGTGATGTACTGCGCCATCACCTGCTCCACGGGGAACGCGTACAAGTAGATGCCGTATGACAGATCCCCCAGCCTCTTGGGCAGACTCAGCCTATGACCTGTGCGGAAGGCGAGCACAAGTGTCAGATAAGGGATCGTGACAATCGCCACCGACTCGTGCAGAGTGGGGTTCGCGAGCAGGCTTATCAGGTAAGCCACGAGGCCCAGCGAGAAGATATCCCAGCGCAGCGCAACGCGATCGCGTTGCGCGTAAAGCGCAGCTCCTATGCAAAACGCAGCCAGGTAGCGCACATCCGTACGAGCCCCTCCGAGCAGGGATAGCAATGGATGGCTGAGCGGAAGATGAGCGCTGATCGTTGTGGAGTTGACCATCAGCAGTACCGCGGCGAGCAGCAGCCACGCCCACGAGCGCCGCCAGAGGCCGACTACGCCGAGCAGCGCCACTCCCACGTACGCGTGGGCCTCGATCGGGATCGTCCACAGCGAGGCGTTGACGACATTTGCATAAGGAACGTGGGCGAAGACGCCAGGGAGCGTGTAGACGGTGTGCAGCAGCGAGTTCTCGATTATGTAGTGGTAGGTCTCGTACGATCCGAGGTAGGCGCGCGCGGGCAGAGCGGTCACGATCGTGCCAAGCACGAGAGCGACGAGCACGACCGAGACGACCAGAGCGGGCAGCAAACGCAGCGCGCGCTTGAGCGCGAACGGCACGACCCTACCCGTTCGCTCCCAGCTCTGGGTAACCAGGTAGCCGCTGATCGAGAAGAAGATCAGAACGCCGACGTTGCCGAACGTGTCTTTAGCGTTGAAGGAATTCAACGGATCGCGACCGCCGGTCACGGTGAAGCTGTGGTGAAGAACGACCAGCGCCGCAGCGCCGAGCCGCAACAGATCGAAGTTGTTAGCCCGACGTCCGGCGCTCACCGCGACCACCCTGATCTGTGATGTGTTCTCCTGACGGGGAAACGGGGAGCTGTCTCGCTTGCTTCCACTTCGCTGTGAAAGGCGGCGAGCTGGGTCACGCCGCGCCGCGGCTGCGGATCAGGACCCAGGGAGTACGTGCCACGATCGCGAGGTATCCGGCGACCGAGTGGCGCTCGACCCACGAGATGTCGAGCTCCACCATTTCCCGGTAGGTGCGTTCGCTGCGCCCGCTCACCTGCCACAGGCCGGTCAGGCCCGGCTTGACGGCGAAACGGCGATTGTAGTGCTCGGGGTAGAGCTCAGCCTCGTAGGGGATCACCGGGCGGGGGCCCACGATCGACATGTGGCCGCGCAGGACGTCGAACAGCTGTGGCAGCTCGTCGAGGCTGGTACGACGCAGGAAGCGCCCCACCCTGGTGACGCGGTCGTCGGCAGCCAGCTTGTATAGATCGCCGTGGCCGTTGCAATGGGTCGTCTCGGCGCCCTTGATGAGCTCGTCGATATAGCGACGATGGACGTCGGGGTTGGCCTGCAGGCACATCGTGCGCAGCTTGTGCACAGTGAACGGGCGCCGATCGCGCCCGAGCCTGCGCTGGCGAAAGATCGCGGGCCCGGGACTCTCGATCCTGATCAGGATGCCCGCCACGAGTAGGATCGGCAGGCACATCAGCAGCGTGGTGCCCGCGATCAGCAGATCGAGCACGCGCACAGCGGCCAGCGTGAGCGGGCGGCCGCGCCGGCTGCTGGCGCTGGACGCCCGCACGCGCTCGCCGGGCGCGGGCGGGCGGGTGAGCTCGGGCATGTTCGGCCCCGGATTCGTGAGCTCGGGCATCCGCGCGCGCCGGTCGGTCAGCTCGCCGCGAGCACGGCTCGACGCGCGTCGCGTTCGTCGAAGCTTGCGGCAACATCGCCGATGCGCCCGATCTGCTCGGCGCTCAGCGCCGGGAACATCGGCAGCGACAGGCTCTCGCGCGCGAGCCTGGTGGCGACGGGAGCGAGGTCACGCCGGCCGGCCAGCGCCGCGTAGGCCTTCGAGCGGTGAATCGGGATCGGATAGTGGATGCCCGTGGCGATGCCGGCGCCCGCGAGCAGCGCGCGCAGAGCGTCGCGCTCGCTGCAGCGCACCACGAACTGGTGGTAGACGTGGTCACAGCCGGCCGGGGCAGCGACCGGCAGGCTGAGCGCGGAGCCTTGCAGAGCCTCGCGCAGGGCCGTCGCGGCCTGGCGGCGAGCCTCGTTCCACCGCTCGATCCGGCGCAGCTTGACGCTCAGGACGGTGGCCTGGATCGCATCCAGCCGCGCGGTGGTGCCGATCACGCGATGGTGGTAGCGGGGGCTCTCCCCGTGTGAGCGCAGCAGGCGTACTCGCTCGGCGATCCGCTCGTCGCCGGTCACGACCGCACCGCCGTCGCCCCAGGCTCCGAGGTTCTTGGCCGGGTAAAAGGAGAACGTGCCGGCGTCGCCGATGGTGCCGACGCGGCTGCCTCGGTAGCGGGCGCCGTGCGCCTGCGCGGCATCCTCGATCACACGCAGGCCCCGGGCTCGCGCGAGCGTCATGATCGGCTCCATGTCGACCGTGCGCCCGAACAGGTGGACGGGGATCACGCAGGAGACCGCGGACGTCAGCGCGGGCTCGATCGTGGCGGCGGTGATCAGCTGCGTCTCGGGATCGACGTCGGCAAAGCGCGGCCGCGCCCCCACCAGGCTGACGGCCTCGGCGGTGGCGATGAACGAGTTGGCCGGAACCACCACCTCGTCGCCGGGGCCGACCTCCAGCGCGCGCAGAGCCAGCACGAGCGCGTCGGTGCCCGAGGAGACGCCGACTGCGTGCGCGGCCTCGCACCAGGCGGCGTAGTCGACCTCGAACTCCTCGACGGCGCGGCCCCCGGTGAACGCGCCGGTGGCGGCCACTTCTTCGATCGCGCGCATCACCTCACCGAACAGGGCCGGATCGCCATGATCCATGACCGTCAGCGGTATGTCCGCAGCTGCGCTCACGTGCAGGCGTCCGCGCGGCGGCTGACGGGCTCGCCACCGAGCGCGAGAATGCCCAGATCCAGTCCGTGCCGGGGATCGAGGATCAGGTCGACCGCCTCGTTGCGCGAGTGCACTTCGAGCTTGCCGAAAGCCGAGGACAGATGGCTCTTGACCGTGCTCTCCGCGAGGAACAGCTGGTCGGCGATCTGCCGGTTCATGCAACCCATCACCACCAGCCCGAGGATCTGCTTCTCACGCGCGGACAGCACCGGACGCTGCAGCTGGCGGCGATTGCGGTACGGCACGCAGACCTGGCCCGCGCGTATCGCTCGCAGGCACGGCACGAGCGCCCTGGAGATCTGCGAGCGGAGCACGATCCCGGTCACGCCGGCGGCGAGCGCGTCGCGGATTTCCCAACCCTCGATCGCCCTGCAGACGAGCATGATGTGGGTCTCGCGCGCACGCCGGCGCGTGTACGCGAACGTGTCCGAGCGCGATGGCAGCGGCTCGTCCACAATCAGCACGACGAGCGACGGCGCTCGCTCGAGCGCGATCTGATCGAGCGCCTCGGGGTCGTCTACGACCGTCACCTCGAGTTGCTCCTGGCAGAGCGCGTCGACGATTGCCCGGCGCATCGAGGCCGGCCCGACGACGGCCGCCAGCTGCGCGCTCTCGTCGTGGACGCGGGCAGGCCGGGTGATCCGCGCGCGCGGACCGGCGAGGCGCGTGGCTCCGGGCGCAGTCGCGGTCACGGTTCACCAACGCGGTCTGTGCGCGCTTACTTGCAAGCACGCCGCGGACTCTCAGGCGAGGGTCAGGCGCTCGTAGGCGTGGTGGAGAACTTGCGCCGAGCGCTCCCAAGCAAGCTCGCGCGCACGCGCTCGCGCGGCCTGCGCCATCGACAAGCGGCGGTCGCCATCGCCTGCCAGTTGCGCGACCAGCGCCGCGAATGCCGCCTGCTCGCCACAGGGCGCGTACAGCGCCGCCTCGCCGGCGCTGCGACGGGTCTCGCGCAGCGCGTAAGCGACCAGCGGCCGGCCGGCGCCCATGTACTCGACCACCTTGATCATCGTCGAGCCGTGGTTGAGCTCGGTGCCCGGCGCCGGATCGACGCCGATGTCGGCGTCGCCGATCAGACGCGGGACCAGCGCGTGCGCGACGTGGCCCGCGAACGTGACGCGCGCGTCAACGCCGAGCTGGCGGCAGCGATCGCGCAGTCGCGAGCGCACCGGCCCATCGCCCACGATCGTGAGCCTGGCCTGCTCGAGGCCGGGGGCTGTAAGCAGATCCGCCAGCTCGAGCACGCCATCCTGCGTGTCGAGCGCGCCGACATAGATCAGCCGCGGAGCCGCGAGCGCCCCCGGCCGCGGCGGTGACGGTTGGCCGAACTCCCGGTCGCGCGGTCCGTTGCGCACCACCGAGACCTCGTCGCTGCACCGGCCGCCGCGGCGGCTTACCAGCTCGCGCTGCGACTCGTTGGTGACGATCACGTGACTGGCCCAGCGAATCGCCTGACGCTGCGCCGCCCGCAACGCTCCCAGCGCGGCCGGCGAGGCGCCGAACTTCGCCGCGAACAGCTCGGGGCCGGAGTCGTGCAGGTCGAAGACGACCTTGCGGCGGGCGGCGCGAGCGAACATGCCGGCCACGAACAGCGTGTCGGGAGGACCGTGCAGGTGCAGCACGCGCGCGCCCCGTACGAGCGCGAGCAGCGAACGCACCAGCAGCTGGACGTGGGCGATCGCGTACTCCGCCACATACGACAGGGAGGAGCCGCCGGCCCACACGATGCGATAACGGCGGACCTCGACGCCGTTGACGCGCTCGCACGGCGCCTGCGCGGCGCCGCGTGGCGCAAGCACGGTCACCTGAAAGCCGGCCTCGGTCAGCGACTCGGCCTCGTTGCGCACGCGCGTATCCTGCGGATACGGGTTGTTCTCGAGCAGCATCACGACCCGGCGGGCGTCGCGTGTGCGGGTCCCACCGAGGCTCGGCATGGACGAATAACGGAGCGTGACGGCGTTCGCTTCTAGCTACCGTCTAGCTTCCGCGCCGGGCGTTCTTCAAGCAGCTATGCCCGAGCACGGCGAGCTCACCATGTCAATGTGCCGACCGGCCATCCCGTCCGAACAGCCAGTCACGTGTCGGGCCCGCCAGCGTGTCGGGGTGCGCCCGGCACAGGCGCTTCACTCGCTGGAGCGGCTGTTTGACGCGCTTGCGCAGGCCCTGCCGATCACGTTCACAGACGCGGACAGAGCCGATCCGAACAGCCTCGACGGGATGCTCGTGCTCGATCCTGCCCGCGCCCCCGATCCCGCCCATTCTCCCGACGTCCCGGCTGGCCCGCGCACGCTCGTTGCCGCAACTCCGCAAGAGCACCCCACCGAGCGCGTGCTGATTGCGTTCAGCGGCGATGCGCTCGTGCACCGCGCGCTGCGGGGCCGCCGGCTGGCCGACGGTATGGCGACGCACAGCGGGGCGTTGCGGTGCGAACGACGCGACCGCGTGCTCGCAACGGCCGGCGGCAGGCCCGTGTGGTGGCGCAGGGAGAGCTCCGACCGAGTGCAGGTGAGCGCGTTCGCCATCCACGAGCTGCAAGCTGGTGAGACGCTGCGGGACCACCTGCGCCCGGGCCGTTTCATGGGTCTCGTGCCGCTGCTTCATTTTTTGCGCGCGATGACTGACGGCAGCGGCGCCGCTCACGGCGTCGATCTCGGCCACGACGAACAGGCCGACTGGGGCGAGCGTCCGCTGCAGGCGGCGTTCGTGATCGATGACCCGAACCTGCACTGGACCTCCTATGGCTATCTCAGGTATCCCGAGTTGGTCGAGCATGCACGCTGGCACGGCTATCACATCGCTCTGGCGACGGTTCCCCTCGATGGTTGGTGCGTTCATCGCCGCGCTGCGGGCCTGATCTCCGAAAACGGCGCCCACGTGTCGCTGTTGGTGCACGGCAACGATCACGTGGCGCGCGAGCTGGGGCGGCTGTCAAGCGACGACGCCGCTGAGCCGGCGGTCGCGCAGGCGCTGAGGCGCGTGGCCGCCTTTGAGCGGCGGGCGTGCATGCAGGTCAGCAGAGTGATGGCGCCTCCCCACGGCGCATGCTCAGAGGCCGTGCTGCGAGCGATGTTCAGGCTGGGGTTCGAGGCGGCCTGCATCAGCAATCCCTATCCCTGGCGCGCCGGGCTGCCGCCGCCGACGCCGCTGGCGGGGTGGCACCCGGCTGAGATGGTTGCAGGAGGCCTGCCGATCCTTCCTCGCTATCACCTCGACCATCCCCGCGAAGAGCTGGTGTTCCGCGCGCTCCTGGGTCAGCCGCTGATCCTGTACGGACACCACTGGGATATGGCGGGCGGCCTCGACGTGCTTGGCCAGGCGGCAGCGGACGTCAACGGCCTCGGGAACGTGCGCTGGAGACCGCTCGATCGGATCGCCCGCGCCAGCTTCACCTGCGCCCGGGAGGGAGATGTGTTGGCGATGCGCATGTTCTCCCGCCACGCGGTCCTTGAGATCCCCGACGGGATCGCTGCAGTGCGAGTCGAAACCGCCGACGTCCACGGCGGGCCGCTATGGCGAGGCCTGGCGTGCGGCGAGCTGCGCGCGCCGATGCTGCGCACGCCCGGCGGCTGGACGTCGCCTGAGCTCCCGGTGACGGTGGGAAACCGGCGGACACTGCAGCTCACGCTCGAGCCCGCGCGCCCGCTGGACCCCGCCTCGCTCGCGAGCCCCGCGATCAAGCCGTGGCCGCTGGCGCGGCGCGTGCTGGTCGAGGGCCGCGACCGCCTGCGCCCGCTGAGCCGCCGTCGCAGGCCGATCAGCTCACGGTGACGGTCGCGCCGCTCAGACTCAGGGAGTAGAGCTGCACTGAATCTGGGAGGTGTGAACTTCAGGGCCTACCACGAATTCACCGACGTGGCCTGAGCGCACCGTGGAGTCTCCCCCGGTGGCGCCGAGACAGCCTGCGGTGAGATCCTGCAGCGTGCCATAGTCGGTTACACGGGCCTTTTCATAAGTCGGTCTGTTCTCCATGGCTTGACTCCTTCGTCCGTGGTGAGATATCCGCCTTCCTGCCAAGGGACCTTCCTGCCAAGGACGGCGAAGTACCGGAGAGCGTTGAGATTCTACGACTGCGAACTGCACAGTCAAGACGGGAAAAGGTACCGGCGTCGTGACTCAGCCTGACGCGAGCAGGGCTCGCGTTCACAACCTGCTCGAGACGCTCGCCCGTCGGATCCGCCTGTGCGCGCAGCCAGCACTCGGCGGTGGCAAGGCGCCAGACGTGCTGCATCCAGGTGAAGCGCTCACTGGTGCGGGCCCGCGAGCCGGCGGACGGACCTGGCGCGCCGGCCGGCGGGCGCTCGAGCAGCGCACGCCGCATCGCGGCGAGCTCGACGTAGGACCCGAGCTCGGCGCCCGGATCGCACAGCAGTCGCCGCACGGCGTCGAGGTCCGGCCCGGCGAGGGTGTCGACGATCAGTGAGTCGAACAGCGCCTTGTGGGCGCGCAGGCGCACGGCGTCCGGGAGCAGTCCCGCCATCGCGGCGCGCAGGGCCGGGCGGTTGCGATCGCGATCGAACGTGCTCACAGGTGGCTGACGCAGCACGAGCTCGACCAGATCGAGGTCGAGCAGGGGATGGCGGGCCTCCAGCCCGGCGAGCGCCGCGCGATGGCGGTGCAGCTCGAACAGACCCGTCTCCTCGACCTCGCGGGCGAGCCCGTGGGCGGCGTGGGCCCACCAGCGCGGACCGCTCAGCCGCTTCCAGGCGTGGGGATCGGCGGACTCGCGTACTGCCCGAGCCGCCTGCCGCATGAGCCAGCCAGGCAGGCTGCGGCCTTCGAGCCGTCGGCGCAGCAGCTCGTGTGCGCGGTAGGGCAGGGCTCCGCCGAGCGCGAGCGCGCTCGCCATCCGAGACAGCTCCCGCCGCGACGGCCGCTGGCCGGCCCCGGGCAGCTGGCGCGCGAGCGCGAGCGCCTGGCGTGGGCGCGCTTCCAGCAGGCGATCGGCCAGCAGGTAGGCGCGCACGGCGAACAGCTCATCTCCGCCGTCGCCGCCCAGCATCACCTGCACACCGTCGGCGGCGGCGGCGCGCAGCAGCGGCAGCGTCCAGAAATCGCCCCAGCTCAGCAGCGGCAGCTGCCAGCGCCGCTGGGACTCGAGCGCGCTCGCGAGCAGGCCGCCGGGGCGCACCTGCGCCGTGATCCCTGCGAGGCCCAGAACGCTCCGCAGCTGCCCGATCAGCGCGGACTCGTCGGCGGCGGGGCGTTCGGGAAACACCCCGGAACAGGGGAGCACGCCGCCGGGTCGCTGCGCGGCGGCGAGCGCCGCGACCGCGGCCGAGTCCAGACCGCCGCTCATCAGCACGCCGGTCTGACCGGCGCCGGCGAGCCGGCGACCGACGGCGTGCCCGATCGCTTCGCGCAGGCCGAGCTCGAGGTCGGGCTCGGCGCGATCGAGCGGCTCCTCGTAAACAGGCATCCAATAGCGAAGCGCACGCGCACGCGCGCACGCGCGCGTGCGCTCCAGAACGAGCATGCCGCCCGCAGGCAGCCGGCGCACCCCCTCATACAGCGTGCCCTCCCCCGGCCGAGTGCTGGCGGCGATCCAGTGCGCGACGCCGGCGCGATCGGGCGCCGGCCGGCTCGGCAGGACGCCGAGCAGCTCGTGAACCTCGGTGGCGAACGACAGCGCGCCGGCGCCCTCGTGCACGTACAGACAGCGAACGCCCAGCTGGTCGCGAGCGACCAGCCCGCGTTCCTGCCGCCTGTCCCATATCAGCAGCACGAAGTCGCCGCGCAGGCGGGACGGGAGTTCGAGGCCCCACCGCAGATAGGCCTCGCACAGCAGGCTCTCGACGGTGTCCCCCGGCACGGCCTGGAGCTCGGCGCGCAGGGCGGCGGCGTTGTCGATGTGGCCCGCGAGCAGGCAGAGCGGACTTGCGGGCGCGACGGCCGGCCCGCTGTAGGCGACGCGCAGCGGCCCGAGCTCATGCGCGCGCGCCGGCCGCGGCGCCAGCGCGCCGAGCAGGCGCGAGCCGGGCGCGCAGGCGCTCGCGCCGAAGACGCCGGCGAAGGAGCGCGTCATTGGTACACCTCGGCGCGCGACGCCTCGACGCGTGCAAGCACGGCCGCGGCCAGGGCGCCGGCGTCGGTGGCGGGCGTGACGACGATGCGCTCGACCCGGCCATGCGCGGCCAGCGCGCACGCGTGCAGCAATCCTTGCATGCGCCGCGGGCTGTCGAGCACGAAGTTGAAGGTGCAGGCGAGCAGCATGCGCGCGTCGGCGGCGGCGGCGAAGCGCGGCCCGGCCGACCCTTCGGCGCGGCGATCGAGCAGGAACAGGCCGCCGAGCGGTGCCGGACCGCGGGCACCCTCGACCGGTATCACCTGCTCGCGCGCGTCGAGACCGAGCAGGTCATCCGTGCGCGGACGTCCCGCCTGGCGCAGCCGCCTGGCCTCGCGATGGTCGAGTCCCGCGGCCGGGGTGCCGGCGTGTGCGATCAGGCGCCGCGCCCGCGGCTGCAAGGCCAGAACGTCGTCCGCGAGGAAGCGGGCGCCACGATCACAGAGCGCGAGCGCGAGCGAGGTCTTGCCGGCGCCGGAGGGGCCGACGAATGCAAGTGCGCGACCGTCGAGGACCACGGCGCTGGCGTGAAAGATCTCGAGCCCGGAGACGAGCGCGGCGAACGGCAGCACCTGCGCCACCAGGAAGCGTTCCCAGCGCCGCGTGACGCCCCCGCCGGGTGCGCAGGTCAGACTCTGTCCATCGGGCGCGAGCAGGAACGACCCGCTTCGCTCGCCCCAGATCAGATACCCGGCGCGCGGATGCGCCTCGATGCGAAAGTACACGGACCTGTCGGAGCGCGTGCGCACGCAAATCGCGCGAGCCTGCCGGCGCCAGCTCAGATCTCTGACCGGCGGGCTGGCCAGACGGAGGTGCAGGGGGCGTCCGGTCGGGGCAGCACGCGCGTGTGCGAGCATCGTCAACGGCAGCTCGGCGCGGACGTCCAAGCCGAATACGGTCGCTGCGGCGGTCGCCGGCATGGCCTCGCTACAGCTCGACGAGCCGGCCGAACGAGCCATCGCCGGGGGGTAGCACGGGCCGGCCGGCGTGCTCGACCCAGGCATGGGCGGCAAAGCTCGGAGTGGTGCGCGTGGCGATCACGAGCGTCGCTGGGATGCCACGGCGGGCGAGCAGCCGCAAGAGCACGAGCGACCGCGCGAGGCAGCGCGTGTCGCCCGGCAGCAGTGCAAGCGTACGCATCACCGCGCTGGCGAGATGCCGCGCTTCGCCAAGGCACTCACCGCTCCGGTGCGGCGGCGAGCGAGACCCTTGCAGACGCAGCTCGGTGACGGCCGCCGCAATCGGCGCGCGGCTCAGTGCTCGCCGGGCACACAGGTACGTGACCGTGATCTCGCCGGCGAGGCGAGCGCGCTCGTGCATGCGCGCGAGCCGTCTCGCGACGCGATCGGCGCACGGTCGGGCCGATGGTGCGAAGGTCGGGCTCGCGTAGTGCTCAGGCGCCGCCATCGATCTCGATCAGGCCCCGTTCACGCAGCGCCTCGCAGAGCTCGCACAGATCCTGCTCGATCTCGTCTCGCGGGCGGCGGAAGCGCTCGGCCACGAGCGCCGCTGCGGCGCGCACGCTGTGAGCCCGTTCGAGCGCTTCGAACATGGCGCCTCCGGTCGGGTTCAGACCGTGGTAGGTGCCCGTCTGCAGGTTGAGCACGACGGTCTCGGCGGGGAAGCCGCGATGGACGACGTGCTGAGGCACCCTGACGCTGGCCGCCAGCAGCGATACGTCGGGCAAGGTCTTGGAGCTCATGATCGGTCCTCCGTGCGTCGGCTAGTACTCGATGATCGTCGCGCGCCGCTGGCCGAGGCGAACGGCGGCGCTGAGAACGAGGATGGACAGCGGCATCAGGATGGCGGCGAAGATCGAGAGCTGCAGCAGCGAGGTGCCGATCGGCTGGCTGAGCGGGCTGTCGACGAGCAGATGGCGCAGGACGTCGGTGGCCGCGGTGAAGGGCTGCAGCGTGCCGGCGACCTGCAGCCAGTGCGGCAGCAGCGAGATCGGGAAGTACAGGCCGCCGATCAGCGCGAGGATCGCGACGACCCAGTTGGTGCCGACGTTCTCCTGCTTGACCACGATCGTGATGGCCGCGAACACTAGGCCGAAAGGCAGGAACGTGAGCAGCGTCAGCCCCATCATCGGGATGCTCAGAGGGACGGTTGACCAATGCAGCTGCAGACCGAAGACGGCGCACGCGAGCACCAGGCTGAGTGCCGCGAACACCGACGCGTAGGCAAGCGGAAACAGTGTCATCGCAATAATGCTGCGGACCGCTCCGAACGGGGACAGCACGAGCCGGTCGAGCGTGCCGGCGACGAGCTCCTGGCGCACCAGGCCGGGCGTGGTGAAGCAGGAGTAGATCACGCCGAGCAGCGCGAGTCCGACGACGACGAACGCGTAGTACTTCTCCGGCGAGGCAAAGCTGCGCACGTGCACGAGCCGGGAGACGTAATAGAACAGCGCGAGGCTGAAGAGCGTGCTGGCGGCCTGGCTGAAAATGCGCGTGCGGTAGGACATGTAGACGCGGAAATCTCTTCTCAGCACCGCCATGAACGCGCGGGCGGAGCAGCTGAGCTCGCTCGAGCGGCCGAGCTCGCTCATGCGCGTAGGAGCCTTCCCCCCTGCAGCGTCCAGCTCGCGTCGAAGCCGTAGTCGGGCGGCGCGGCCTCCGGCGAGCACCACAGCACCGCGCCGTCACGAGCCTGCACGCGCGCGCTCGCCCGGGCGAGCAGCTCGGAACCATCGCGATCGAGGCTTGTGAGAGGCTCATCGAGCAGCACCACCTCGGGCTCGGGCAGGAAGGTCATCGCGATGCGCAGCCGCTGACGCTGGCCCATCGACAGGCGATCGACGCGACGCGAGCGCAGCTCGCCCAGCTGGAAGGTCTCGATTGCATCGCCGAGCGAACGATGAAGCCGCGTGGCCGGCACCATCGCGATCCGTGCCCAGAAGTCGAGATGCTGCTCGACGGTCAGCCGCGCGTACAGGCCGCGATCACCGGCGGGCAGAAACGACACCAGCCGCTGGTAGCGCTGGCGCTCCTGATGGACGGTGATCCCCCGCGCTTCGACGCAGCCCTGCTCGGGGTGGATCAGCCCTGCGGCGATGCGCAGCAGGGTTGTCTTGCCGACGCCGTTGTGCCCCCCCACCCACGTGCTGGTGCCCGGCTCGAGCGCCAGGTCGACGTCGTCGAGCACCGGCGTCTGGTTGGCGCGCCAGCGCTTGGTGATCGCGTGCAACGCGAGCGGCAGGGCCGCCTCCGCACGGAACGATCGCGGACGTCGGGCCGGCTGCTGCGCCGGCGTCACGAGCGTCAAACGAACGTCGCCGGCGGCGTCCGGCGTCACCGGCGCAGGCGCCAGCGACCCGCGCGTCATCCGGCGGGACCGGCCAGGGCGAGATCGCCGACCAGCAGCCGGTCAACTGCTTCGGCGAAGGCCCCGGGCGGATCGTCGAGATCGCCCGTGAGGGACACGAGCGTGGCCCTGCGCATCAGGTCGGCGTATAGGTTGAAACGCTGGCGCTGGCGTTCGTGTTCACCTCGGAATCCGAGCATGTACGGGGCCAGCAGCAGGGGGTTTGCCGGCAGCACGCTGGCATCGAGCGCGTGGCCGCGGGCGCGCCTGAGCAGGCAGATCATGCGGACCGGTCGCGGCGCCCGGCTGGCGGAGTCGGCGACCAGCCAGCGCTCGCCCGCCTTGCCCGAATCCTGGATGAGATTCACGTGTGGCGTGCCCGGGTACCCGCGCAGACGATCGCCCTCGCTGCGGAGCGTGAGCACGTCATCGGTGAACAGCGGCCAGCCGCGGCGCAGGAACTCGGTCACGAGCGTCAACTTGCCAGCGCCGCTTGGGCCGGCGAACGCGACTACCCCGTCCGGCGACTCGACGGCGCCCGCGTGCAGGGCCTCGTTGCCGCGTACGACGCTGACGTAGGAGAGCACCTTGCTGAGCAGGACGCGCTGCCAGTCCCGGCCCTCGCACCGGGGAGCGCAGTCGAGCAGCTCCTGCGAGGGGTGCAGGCGAAAGCAGGCGAGGTCGCTGTATCTGAACAGCAGGTCGCCCATGCGCCCGCGCAGGATCGTCAGCTGACGGCCGTCGCCGAGGCGTCCCTTCCAGGCCGGCTGGGAGCAGCAGCCGCTCCAGGAGCGTTCGAGCTGCGCCGGCCTGACGAGCCGGCAGGTGAGGGCGGGGAGCTCGCTCGACGCCGCGGGCGGCATGCCGGGCAGGTCGAAGAAGGAGCGCAGCTCGAGCCCGTAGGCGACGTAACGTTTGAGCATCGTCCGTTTAACCGTCTCATGAGGGCGATTCTTTCGCCACGGAAGCGCTGCGACGTCCACATGTGAAATTCGACCCTTTCGGCCCTTCAAGCGTTGCCCTTTTCACCCTTCAGGCACTGCCCGATCAAGGCTGCGTCCGACGCCCGCGCTGCGCAGCGCGACGCTGCGCCGGCGCACGCGATAGCGCCGCGCGAGGAGGCCGATCAGTCCGATGACGCGCTGCGGACGAGCGAGGAGAAAGCGCGCCCAGCCTGCAGCCTGCCGGCGCCGGCGCGCGCGCAACGCTTCGCGCAGGTTGTCCCACGCGACGACGGCCTCGCGGCGTTGCAGCGGCACGCGCGAGCCACCGACACGCTGCACGTGTGCCGCGGCCGCCTGCGCGTGGGCGATGTGCATCGTTCGCAGGTCCTGCCTGGACATCTGGGCGTCGTGGACGTGGTAGATGACGCTGACGCGCGGCGAGCAGACACCTGTGCCGTGCTCGAGCAATCGCAGCCACATGTCGAAGTCCTCGACCACGCCTTCGTGCGCGCGGAAGCCGCCCACCTCGAGCGCGAGCCGGCGGCTCAACATCGCCGCGCTGACCTGAATGATGTTGCTCGGGTACACGAGCTGGCGACCTGAGCAGAGCACGAGCGGATGGCGCGTGACGGGACCGGCGAAGCGATCGGCGGCGGGATCGGCTCCGCATTGAAGCGAGGAGCCCGTCACCAAGACGTGATCGGCGCGCAGCTCCCACAGGCCGGCGAGGTGATGCGGAAGCCACTCGTCGTCGGAGTCGAGCAGCGCGACCCAGTCGTGGCGGGCAGCGCGCAGACCCGTATTGCGGGCTGCGGAGAGCCCGAGGTTGCGGGGGTGGCGTATCACGCTGGCGCCCAGCTCCTCGGCGACGGCGGCAGTGTCGTCTTTCGAGCCATCGTCGACGACGATCACCTGATCGGGCAGCGTGGGCTCCTGTGCGAACACGCTCCTCAGCGCGCGGCGCAGCATCTCCGCCCGGTTGTAGGCGGGGATGATGACGGTGACCGGCAGCGCATGCGCGCGCGCGCTCGCATGCGCAGCCATCTCCCCCGCCGGTGACGCAGCCAGGCTCACGCCCGGAGCAGCTCGCGGATCACATTGGGACCGCCGATGCCGCGCCGGCGCATGCGCACGCGCACGGGCTCGCGCGCGATGTCGCCGATCAGGCTCCCGAGGTCCTCGAGCAGCAGTGAGGTGCCCAGCGGCAAGGCATCGAGCTGGTCGATCAGCGCCTCGCCGTCATAGCCCATCACCGCCAGGCGCTCATCGCCGAGGAAGCGCAGGTAGCGGCGGCACCACATGTTGCGCAGCGGGTTAGCGATCGTCTCGGCCCACTTCTGTGCGGGCTCGGCGCTGAGGCTCGAGTAGCGACCGGTGCCGACGTGGTCGCCCATGCGCCCGCCCAGCTCGACCTCGTTGAAGCGATCGAGCGCACCGGGATCGAACTCGATCTCCAGGTAGGCCATCAACCGCCGCCAGACACGGGTGTCGCCGGCGATCAGGTCCTCGAACCGGACCGCATGCGCGCCGGCGTGGTTGGCGGTGTAGGCCGAGACCAGTCGCGGCAGGCCGATGAACAGGTCTTCGCGAAACAGCGTCGGGGACCAGCGCCCGAGCCGCCAAGTCTCGATGATCGAGGCGATGATGCTCAGCGGGTTGCGCCACAGAAAGATGAACTTGCCCTCCGGGAACAGGCTCATGATCTCGTCGGCGACGAAGTAGTAGGGCGGGGACTTGTCCAGGAAGTAGCGCGCGCCCGGTCCGGCGGCTTTCTCGTACAGGCGCAGCACGAACTCGCGCAGCTCGCGCCGGTAGTCCTCGCTGCCGGCCGGCAGCTCCTTGCAGAAGTCCTCGATCGCCGCGACGAGCAGCGGGTGGGTGTACTCGGCGTTGACGCCGTCGCGGCGGAGCGTGTACAGATAGGGAAGCAGCAGCCACGGCTCGGACACGGTCGCGACCCCGTCGTGCGCGGCCACGACCCGCTGCACGAGCGTCGAGCCGCTCCGCGTTATCGAGAAGACGAAGATCGGTCGAATCGCCACGCTGCCAATCAACGAGGGCGGGCGGCGGTGACTTGCGAGCCGCGGACCGCAGGTTCACCGTGAGATCGCGGCCTGCAGAGACCGCTGCTGTCGAAAGTAGAGCCGGAGTTTGCTCTCCTGTCCGTACTCCTGGTCTCGCACCGAGTGCACGACGCTATACCCCTCCGCGATGAGCCGCGCCGGCGGTAGCGGAAGGTTTCTAAAGCCAACACCGAATACGCCTTCAGAGCTGACGGACTCACCGACCTTCAGATCTGCGGCGGCACTTAAGAGACCTACGACGACGTCCTCGCTCAGTCCCGTCCCGACCCAAGGCTGCCAATCGAGCAGGTCCGCACAACTCAACAGGGCGGGCCCCACCGCGTAAGCGCCGCCCAGGCAATGGGCACCCAGGACATATCCGTTCGCTTCCGCGCGCCTCAGGAGCCTCCGCACCGCCTCGGCGTCGCGCGGAGATCGATATCGGAGAGCGCGGCCTGGTCCAATCGCAACGGGCGAGATCGCTCCACGCAACTTCCGCAACCTCGTCGCCCAGCCTGACCAATCGCGTTGTACACCATTGCACCAGTGCGTGTAGGCCCCGGCCAGTCCGACTCGCTTATCTGCGAATGTCGCACGAAGCTTTTCGGTCATGGGGCCGATGAGGAGCGCATCTGTGTCGAGCTTCAGCAGGAACTCGGGCTCGCGCTCAGCCGCTGCCCGCAAGCCGTCGATCGTTCCAGCGACCATTGCGCTGTAAGGGTGGGGGTGTCCGGGTCTTCTCGCTATTCGGTGCGGAAGCCCCGGCTCCCCTCTGGCCCACAAACCGGTTCGTATGACCTCGCACGATGCCCAGGGCTTCGCCTCCCTCGCGAGATCACGAGGCACATAGCTGTCGTCTACCAGGATGAGGTGTGTCTCATCGGCGCCCTCGAAGGCTCGGAGGCTGTCGAGAACGTCCCGGAGGCGCTCGACCTCCCGCCCGCCTGGCCCAACTGGTATCAGCACCGCGAACATCTGGTCACGCCGTGGGCAGCCCGCGGATCACGAGCCGCTGCTCGTTGTCGAGAAGACGAAGATGGGCCGGATCGCCACGCGGCCGATCAACGACGGCGGGCGGCGGTGACTTGCGATCGATCGCAAGTGCCGGTACCGCAAGCCGATGCCCGCGGGAGGCGTTGATCGGAGAGCGACCGATGGCCCAGCCCCCTCCAGAGAACGCCCGACGCGACAACCAGCCGGCCGGGCGCGGTGTCGAGGCCGCACGGGAACGGCCGCAGGAGCGGGCCAGACACGGCAGCTACCGCGCGGGGTTCAGCTTTGGAATCATGAGCTTTCTCGCCGTGGCGGTGTTCGGCGTGGTTTCGACGATCGCGACGGCGCGGATCTATGGCGTGCACATCATCGGGCAGTTCGCGATTGTCTCGGCTCCCGTGGCGACGCTGTGGGTGGTCTCGACTGCGAAGGAGCAGGCGGCGTTGATCAAGGAGATCACGAACCTGGAGCCACGCCATCCACGGGTGACACAGCTGTTCGCAGCGGCGTTCACGTTCTCGTGCGGACTGACGGTAGTGATGGCGCTGATCGTGGCCGGGGTGTCGGTACTCATCTTCCGCGGACCGCTGCACCACCCGGGGCTGGTGGCGCCGATGCTGGTCAGCCTTGCCGGCTACACGATCGTCACCAATACGGGCTGGAACATCGACTCGATCTTCTCCGCCTTCGTGGCCGGGCGGCAGCTGTTCTGGGTGCGGCTGCACGAAACGCTCAGCTTTCTAACGATCGCGGTACCGCTCGGAATCGTCTGGCATTCTGTCTGGGGACTGGTGGGAGCGACGATCGCCGCGTCGCTTACTGCGCTCATCCACCGCACGCTCGCCGTTCGTCGGTTCGTGTACGCCCGCCTGAATCGCGCGAGCTACCGCGAGGGGATGAACGCTCTGCCGGGCCTGCTGCGCTTCGGCTTGAAGATCACACCGGGTGGCATCGCCCAAGGCGTGAGCCAGCAGGTTGGGATCTGGGCGATCGCGCTCGTGGCGCCCGTGGGCATCGTGGGCGCATACAGCCGGGCCCAGACCATCCCCGAACGCCTGCAACAGGTGAACCTTCGCATCGGCGAGGTCCTCTATCCCACGCTCGTGGGCCGTCGCGGGCGCGGCGACCATAAAGGGTTCGACCGCGCGCTACTCGACACGAGCCGCTATGCGCTGATCGGGATGCTGCTGATCGCCTCGGTGTTCGGGGGCGCGGCGCACGGGATCCTGTCCCTGTTCGGCCCCGGCTTCGCGCGCGCGGCCCCCGCGTTCGCGCTGCTGATCGCCTTTCCGGCGCTGGCCACGATCTCCTCCGCGCAGACGCAGGCGCTGTGGTCGGTTGACAGGCCGGGTATAACCAGCGTGACGTCAATCGCGCGCGTGACCGCCACTATTGCGCTGACGGTGCTACTGACGCCGAGACTCGGCATCGTCGGTCCGGCGATCGCGCTGCTGGCCGGGTTCCTGCTCGAAATCGCCTGGAAGACGGTGGTGCTGCAGCCCTTCCTATCCGGCCCGCTGCACGAGATCTGGCCCGCCCGCCAGCGTCTCGCTGTGCCCGTGGCGTACGCGTGTGGGTTCGCGGCGAGCCGGGGACTCGAACGGCTGGCGCCCTCCCTCGGCGGGCTGCTGCTGGCGCTGGCCGCGGGCAGCGTCGCGTATGTGGCGGCGCTGTTCGTGAGCGGCGGGACGAATGAGCGCGACCGCGAGCGCGTGGGCGAGCTGATCGGCACGGCGCGCGCGCGCAGGGCACGCGCACGTGCGGCAAAGGCCCTGCAGACCGATCCCGCGCCGATGCGCGGCTGACCCCGCGTCCGGGTCGAGACCTCGCGCACGGCTCATAGCGTACGAACCGTTGGTCTGGTTCGGTTATTTCAACTGTGAGGAAGACCGTACGTTGAACAGCAAACAGTTCTCGTCGCTCTACCAGCCCCCCGGCAACGACAGCCGTGCGTCCGCCAAGCCCGGTTCCTGTTGTGTCGGGCGCTACCCTTGGAGTCGTGAGACGTTCTGTTTTGAGCACCACCCCGACCGCTGAGACCCCTGCGCTAAGCGACGAGGAGCGTCTCGAACGGCGCAGGCGATTCATCGAGCGAGTGCTTAGCCCGGATGGGCTTGATCGGGACACGCTCGAGCACATCGAGCAGCTGACGGACAACGAATCGTAAGCGACCCGCGGTGAACGCCGTTGAGCTGCTGGAAGGCGATGCGCCGTTCATCGTCAACACGTCGGCATGGTGGCGATTCTCGTCGCTCCCCAACCAGCTCATCGACAAAACGATCGTGGACGATCGTCTGTGGATCACCCCGATCGTGCGAATGGAGATCCTCTACTCCGCCCGTACCAGCGCCGAGTACATCGCGTTGGAGATGGAACTCGACGGGTTTCGAATCCTGCGCAACGATCGCGCCGTCACCGACGCCGCTATGAGCGCGCTCGGTGAGCTGGCACAGCGAAGCGACGGGTACCATCGCATGCCGCTGACCGACACCCTGATCGCCGCAGCGGCGCCGACAAAGGGCGAAACGCCCCGGGCACGTGAGAAACGCCCCTCGCGCGTGACCAGATCGCGCGTTGTTAGGCTCAAAGAGCTATGCGCGACTATCTGGAGACGATCAGCGAGCGCGTCGTCGTGTACGACGGCGGCATGGGCGCGACGCTGGAGCAGTTCGACCTGACGAGCGAGGATTACGGCGGGCTGGCGGGCAAGTGCCACGAGGCGCTCGTGCTGAACCGGCCGGACGTGATCGAGGGCGTGCACGGCTCGATGCTCGAGGCGGGCGCGGAAGTCCTCGAGACCGACACGTTCCAGGCGTCGCGGCTGAAGCTGGGCGAGTGGGGGCTGGCCGAGTACACGGTCGAGATCAACACGAAGGCGGCGGAGCTCGCGCGCAGGGCGGCGGGCGCGGAGCGATTCGTGGCGGGGTCGATCGGCCCGACCGGGTTTCTGCCGGCATCGGAGGATCCGACGCTCGGGCAGATCCGCTTCGGCGAGCTGGTCGAGGTCTTCAGCGAGCAGGCCGCGGGGCTGATCGACGGCGGCGCGGACCTGCTGATCATCGAGACGGCGCAGGACATCCTCGAGGTCAAGGCGGCGGTGTTCGGGGCGCGCGAGGCGTTCAAGAGCACCGGCCGGACGCTGCCGATCCACACATCGGTGTCGCTGCTGCCGAACGGCGGCAAGATGCTGCTCGGGACGGATATCTCGGCGGTGCTGACGACGCTGGAGGCGTTGAAGGTCAACGTGATCGGATTGAACTGCTCGACGGGGCCCGAGGACATGCGCGACGCGATCCGGTTCCTCGGCGAATACTGCCCGCTGCCGGTGGCGTGCATCCCCAACGCGGGCCTGCCGCTGCAGGGGCCCGATGGCGAGACGATCTTCCCCGAGCAGCCAGAGCCGCTGGCCGATGCGCTGGCGGAGTTCGTCGAGCGCTATGGCGTGGGGATCGTCGGCGGCTGCTGCGGGACTACCCCGGCGCACATCGCCGCGATCGTCGAGCGGGTGGGCGGCTCGGCTCCGCGCGGCGAGGGACCGCGCGCGGGCGGGCGGGCGGGCGGGCGTCCCAACCCGCGTCCGGCGCACCTGTCCTCGATGATCGCCGCCACCCCGCTGGCGCAGGAGCCCGCGCCCACGATGGTGGGGGAGCGCGTGAACTCGCAGGGTTCGCGCAAGGCCAAGGAGCTGCTGCTGGCGGACGACTACGACGGGCTCGTGCAGATCGCCGAGGACCAGGTGACCGGCGGGGCGCACGTGCTGGACGTTTGCGTGGCCCTCACCGAGCGCCCGGACGAGGACGAGCAGATGCGACAGGTGGTCAAGAAGATCTCGCTGACCCAGCCGGCTCCGATCCAGGTCGACTCGACCGAGCCGGAGGTGATCGAACGGGCGCTCGAGCAGATCCCCGGACGCGCGATCGTGAACTCGGTGAACCTCGAGGCGGGGCGGGCCAAGCTCGATCGCGTGGTGCCGCTGGCGCTGGCCCACGGGGCGGCGCTGATCGCGCTCACGATCGACGAGGTCGGGATGGCCAAGACGGCGCAGCGCAAGCTCGAGATCGCACGGCGGATCCGCGATCTCTGCTGCGAGGAGCACGGCCTGGACCCGGAGCTGCTGATCTTCGACTGCCTGACGTTCACGCTGACGACCGGAGACGAGGAGTGGCGCCCGTCGGCGGTCGAGACGATCGCGGGGATACGCGCGCTCAAGGCGGAGCTTCCATCGGTGAAGACCTCGCTGGGAGTCTCGAACGTGTCCTTCGGGGTCTCACCGGGCGCGCGGGCGGTCCTCAACTCGGTGTTCCTGCATCACTGCGTGGACGCGGGGCTCGACCTGGCGATGGTGAACCCCAACCACATCACCCCCTATTCGGAGATCCCGGACGCGGAGCGGGAGCTGGCGGACGACCTGGTGTTCAACCGCCGCGAGGACGCGCTCGAGCGGTTCATCGCACACTTCGAGTCCAAGGGCGAGGAGGACGAGGCGCAGGGAGCGACCGACCCGACCGAGGGGATGGAGCCCGAGCAGGCGCTTCACTTCCACATATTGCGACGGCGCCGGGATGGCGTGGAGGAGTGGATCGACCGCAGCGTGCAGAAGATCGGCGCGGTGCCGACACTGAACGAGGTGTTGCTGCCCGCGATGAAAGAGGTGGGCGACAAGTTCGGCGCCGGCGAATTGATCCTGCCGTTCGTGCTGCAGTCGGCCGAGGTGATGAAGCGCGCGGTGGCGCAGCTAGAGAAATACCTCGACAAGATCGAGGGCTATACGAAGGGCACGGTGGTGCTGGCGACCGTGTTCGGCGACGTGCACGACATCGGCAAGTCGCTGGTGAACACGATCCTGACGAACAACGGCTACACCGTGATCGACCTCGGCAAGCAGGTGCCGATCCAGACGATCGTCAACGCAGCCCAGGAGCACGAGGCCACCGCGATCGGCCTGTCGGCGCTGCTGGTGTCGACCTCCAAGCAGATGCCGGCTTGTATCGCCGAGCTGCACGCCAAGGGCCTGTCCTATCCGGTGCTGATCGGCGGCGCCGCGATCAACCGCGCGTTCGGCTACCGCGCGCTGTATCCCGCGGGCAAGGAGTCAGAGGAGATGTATGAGCCGGGCGTGTTCTATTGCAAGGACGCGTTCGAGGGCCTGGCGGTGATGGACCAGCTGATCGACGCGCAGGCGCGCGAGGCGCTGTCGGAGAAGCTGCACGCTGGCGCACGGGCGTTTCGTGAAAAGGGCGAGGAGCCCGTGGAGGTGCTGAACTTCGCCGATGACTCGGTGCGCTCGGCGGCGCGGACCGACGCGCCCGTGCCCGAGCCGCCCTACTGGGGCGTGCGCGAGATCCCCGTCAACCTGGACGACGTGTACAGGCACCTCGATACGCACGTGCTGTTCAAGCTGCACTGGGGCGGGCGCGGCGTCAAGGGCGAGGCCTGGCAGGAGCTGCTGCGCGATGACTTCCGCCCGCGGCTGGAGCGGATGTGGAGCGAGCAGACCTATTTGCATCCGCGCGCGCTGCTGGGGTTCTTCCCCTGCTATGCGCTCGGCAACGAGATCGTGGTGCTCGACCCTCGCACGGCCGGGCCCCACCCCGAGCTCGACCCGAACGATCCGACGAGCGAGCTCACGCGGTTCGTGTGCCCGCGCCAGCCCAAGGGCGACAGGCTGTGCCTGGCCGACTTCTTCCGCCCGGGCGAGCCGGGTGCGTCCCGATCAACGGGCAAGCCGCCAACCGAGCTCGACGTGATCGCCCTGCAGGCGGTCACGGTCGGCTCGGAGGTGACCGAGCTGATGGCAAGGCTCGAGGCCGAAGGCGAGTTCTCCGAGCAGCTGTTCGTGCACGGACTGGGCGTACAGACCGCGGAGGGGCTCGCCGAGTGGCTGCACTACGAAGCCCGGCGGATGCTCGGCATCCCGGCCAGCCAGGGCAGGCGCTACTCGTGGGGATATCCGGCGGTGCCCGAGCAGTCGGAGCACCTGAAGGTCGAGCAGCTCCTGAACCTGGGCCAGATCGGCATGAAGATCACCGAGGGCTACGCGCCCGACCCCGAGCAGTCGACGCTGGCGCTCGTGGCGCACCACCCGCAGGCGATCTACTTCGGCACCAAACAGGGCCGGCTGCTGGAGAACGGCAGTCCGGACGACCTGATCAAGGGCTCGGCGCGCGACCCCTCGCTGTTCGGCGCGGGCGAGGGCCGACCCGAGCTGGGCGACGAGGACCCGCCCGACGGCGCGGTCCAAGAAGAGGACGAGCCGGCGATGGCCTGAGCCACCCGGTGGTGCAAAGACCCACTTCACGGGGGGTGATCACCCCCATATGGTGGGATTATATCCCACCTACGCCAAGCTGGCGGTGGCTGACCGGCATGATCGCAACGCTGCGACCGACGGTGACGGCGGCGCGTGGCGCGGTCGGCGTGAGCATCTCACCACAGGTGCAGCAGCGTACGCTCTTGGAGCGCATCGCTCTGCCACGCCAGCTGCACGAGCGCCGCGGCCGACAATGCGCGATCGCGTTCGACGAGTTCCGGGACGTCGTTCGCATCGGACCGGCCGCGCCCGCGACGATTCGCTCGGAGCTCGAGACGCACGGCACGGCGGCCGCATACACATTCTCCGGATCGCACCCCGGGTTGATGCGCGACCTGTTCAGCGACCGCCGTCAAGCGTTTTTCGCGCAGGCGGCCACGATCGAGCTCCCACCCCTGCCACAGAACGAGCTCGCGGACTACATCGGCGAGCGCTTCGAACGCGCCGATCGCGACCCCGGGGACGCGCTCGCGCCCCTACTGGATGTAGCCCATGGACACCCCCAGCGCGCGTGCTGCTCGCCCATCACCTCTACGAGCTCTCACACCGCGGAGCACCCGCAACGGGTGAGACATGGCTGCGCGCGCTGACCGCCGCCCAGCACGCGGTCACGGGTGAGATCGAGGCTGACTGGGACAACCTCGGCCGCACCGAGCGCAAGATCATCAGCATCATCGCCGCCCGCTCGATCCCGCTCAGCGGAGCGCCACCATCGCCGGCAAGCGAAGCGCTACGATGCAGACGAGCGTCCTGGCCGATATCGGACGGAAATCTGGCAACGTCATGGGTGAGGCCGAAACGCTCACCCCCGCCGAGCACTCGTTCCGAGGCGCCCGCGCTCCGGATCCACTTAAGCGCCCGATCCGGACGCTCGCGCTCGACTGAAGCCGAATCACCATCCGGGACGACGCTCGCATCTCGGCCAGGCGTCACCCGGATGGTGATGGTGGCCTACCTAAAATTCTTCGCCCTTCTCGGCCAGGGTTTCGACCTCGAGCGAGCTCCTATATGAGTATCCGACCGCCATGCACAATACTTCCGACGGGCACGAGAGGCCTTCAAGGCTGTCCCATTCGACACCAGGTCGATCGACCGGAGATTCGAGTTCCCAACTCGTACCGGTCCAGTACTCGCCCAGGAGCGTGCCATAGGGCTTTTCGCTGCTGGTGTGGTACCCGACCGCCACGCAGGCGCTCGCGGATGCGCACGACACCCGCGAGAATGCCCAGTGCGCGCTGCCTTCGTCTTTCGATCGACCTTCCGGATTGCGAGGCGTCTGGAGCTGCCACGACGTTCCGTTCCAACGCTCGATCAGGCCTTCCTCTGCGAAGGTTTCCGTGTCGTGCGATTCGCCCGAGACGTCGGCATTTTTATAGTCGCCTACGGCGGTGCACGCGCTCGCCGCGGTGCATGAAACTCCGAGCAGATGGCTTTCGGGTTCGGCTGTCGCTTGCACGCTCCAACCGGAGCCTTTCCAGCTCTCGGCGAGCGCGTGCTCTCCCAACAGAGGGGGCTGATATGTGCCGACGGCGGTGCAAGCTTTCGCGGCGGCACAAGAGACGCCTTCGAACCATCCTTCTTTGCTTTCGCTCGGGAGTGTTGCGCTCGCCTTCACTTTCCAGCTTTCGCCGTTCCAGATCTCGACCAGCGGCATGGTTTTAGCACTTTCGACGTACCAGCCAACGGCGACGCACTCACTCGAGGAGCCGCAGGACACGCTCACCAGATTCGCCGAGTTACCTTTGCTTGGCGTTTTCTGTACCGTCCAGGTAGACCCGTTCCAGCGCTCCGCCAGCGTGTAGTGCTTATTGTCCGCGATTTCATAGTATCCAGTGGCCATGCATTCGGACGTCGAAGCACACGAGACGCTTTCGAGGAAGCTGCCCGTCGCGGTAACCGGATTTGGAGTACTTTGCACTTCCCACGACGTGCCGCTCCAACGCTCGGCAAGCGTGACGTACCCACCTTCGGCGCCCGAATACTCGCCGACCGCCGTGCAAGCCGTCGTAGACGGGCACGACACCCCGTACAGCCAGTCGAGTGCCTCCCCGCCATGCGGGTTGGCAGTAGTCTGGATTGTCCATGTCGGCAGCGTCGTGAGCGTATGATCTTCGCCTTCCGTGGTACCGGCCC
Source organism: uncultured Solirubrobacterales bacterium (assembly GCA_963713895.1). Lineage (GTDB taxonomy): Bacteria > Actinomycetota > Thermoleophilia > Solirubrobacterales > Solirubrobacteraceae > Palsa-744. The sequence goes on from OY970210.1 coordinate 2,546,444, forward strand.
AACTCGACGCGACGAGACGATAGTGGTAGACGGTGCCAGGCTTCCGGCCCTTCGAGGACTGGGTGCTCGAGCCCCAGCCGGACCAGACCTACTCGGCATGACCTACACGCAGTCGGTACCAAACAAGCCGGCCGTGGGCCGATGCCTCGGTCAGGTCAGCAACTACAAGTCGTGGGTTCGCAGATACCCGGCGACGGCACAAGCGCTGCGTGGGGCATCCGACACGACCACGACGGCCTGTTCTTCGAACGAGTATCTCCCGACCACTGGGCCGATGACGGTTGTTGGCGCATGAGCCAGAGGGCGAACAGCGCGAGCCTTGACACCCGCGCACCGCACGCGCAACCAGCGCGCGAGCACTGGGTTGCGTTCCGGTTCTGGCGCCTCAGGATCGGCGCGTTCCACAACGCGGTCGTAAATTTGTAGAGCTCCCGCGATGCTGATCAACGTGTCAACCCTCCCAGCGCCGTCATAGCCGACGGCGTAGATAGAGGCGACACTGTGGCCGACCACTCGCTGGACACCCCGGTAGACCCTCACGCCCCGGCGACCCTCCTTACCATTTCCGAATATAGACAGGACAGCGGCCCGGGACTCGCCTAGACTCAGCGGTCCCACCCCCTGATCGACACGCACCACACTGCTTTCGTGCGGAAGGAAAGAAAACCAGCGCCCGAGCAGCCGGTCCCGGCTGGTGGGGTCCGGGCACGACGGCGTAAACTCGGCGTCAACCGGCGTGTCGTTGTAAGTTCCGCTCACGTGCACGGCCGTCGCTTCTGTGCACGCAAGCGGAAGCTCGCCCGGATTCACGAGCAGCGCCAGTTCCGCAGCGATCGCCGAGCACACCGCCGGTGGGTTGGGCATCGTCCCACCCGCCGGACTGCAAGTTAGCGTGTAGGTCTGCGTACCGAATGTCGCATTTTGCAGTTCCACGCGCAGTTCGGCGGCCGGTGGCGCCGGCTGCAGAGCGTCACCGCCTGCAGAGCCACTCGCCACCCCCACACCGAGCCCGGTCACTACCGACAGGACCACACCGATCAAGACACGCATGCCCACGCTCGCAGCCATACCATCCGAACTCTACCACCCCATCACATCGGGGGACCGCTGAAGACCGTGTCGCCGTTGTTCGCTCAGTTGCAATGTTGTAAATGTCCTGAACGCGCTTACTGCTCCATGATCGTAGGGCCGGACTTGTTCGCAAGAGCCGCCAGAGCGCAACGCATAGCAAAGTGCTCTTGCCCCGACCGGTCTGCCCACAAACATGAGCCTGCTAGAGCAGCGCGCCCCGCTCCGTGAGGCCGGCGATGTCAGGGTAGAGGTCGCTCAGCGCGGTGTCTACCGAGCACAGCCACAGGTTCTACCGGCTATCGGCCAAGTATTTGTCGTACGGCATGCAGGGAGATCATGAGGGTATCGGGCGCGATGTCCGAGGGCTCGAATCCGAAGGCGCGGTAAAACGATGCGGCGTGCTGGTCGATTGCATCGACGGTGACCGCGCGTATGGCGAGCTCGTCGGAGGCTCGCAGAACGCGTTGGAGCGCATCGAGCAGAAGGCTGCGGCCCAGGCCGGTGCCCTGGTGGGGGGTGGCGACCGCGAGGCGGGCGAGGAGTGCAACGGGGATCGGGAAGTGCCGCGACAGTCCTCGCCGGACCCCGGCGGTTGCGTCTTGGTGCTCGACCTGTGCGGCGACGAGCGTGTAGTAGCCGGCGACCGTGCCGTCCGGCTCGGCGGTGACGAACGTGCGGGCAGCGTCTCGGTGCTGGCTCTGACCCGCGTAGGCGCGCAGCCAGCGGTCCAGCGTCTCCTGGCCGCAGCTGAACGTCTCGACCCGATGCCGCCCGCGGTCGAACGCCGTGGTCGCGCTCAGCCGCGAGATCACACGCTCGGCAGGATGCTCGGCTTCTCGATGAGTCGGCGCAGGCCCCGTTCGGCGTTCAACGAGGGTTCTTCCAGCGCGGTGAGGAATCGTTGCGCAGCCTCATCGTCAACGGGGTAGCTGGTGCGCTCGGCCAGCGTTCGCTCGGCCTCGCGGCGGGCCGCTCGGCGTACGAACTCGCTCAGGGTCTCCCCGTTTGCCGTTGCCGCGGCCTGCTCGAGAGTGCGCTCCTCCTCGGTGATCCGGATCTCGATCCTGCGGTTCTTGGTCCTAGCGCGTGACGCCATATCGGTAGTGTACGGCATCCGTCCGGACATATCTCTTGTCGTGGCCTGCGTGGACGTGCGCGCGCAGCGCCGCGGGCGCTCCGATGCGGCGGAGCTGGGCGGCGCCTACGCCGACATGCTCGCGCCGCTGCTCACGGTCGGCGACGAGCACCTGCGCCGCGGATTGTCGCTGTTCGAGCACAACGAGCGCCTCGGCGCGTTCGACGCCGTGCTCGCCGCGACCGCGATCGACAGCGGTGCGCGCGCCCTCGTATCAGCCGACGCCGCGTTCGCCGACGTGGCAGGCCTGCTCCACGTCATCCCAGACGACGACGGAGTCGACAAGCCGCTCGAGACCTGAGCTGCGTTACACTGTCTTACATGTCGGAGGCACGTCAGTTCTCGGCTCGCCTGAACGCCTCGATCGTGGAGCGCCTGGAGCGGCGTGGCGCGCGCGTGGGACTGAACAAGTCGCGGCTCGCCGAGCGGTACATCGACGAGGGGCTGCGCATGGAGGATCATCCGGGGGTCGTCTTTCGCGACGGCCCGGCCGGCCGTCGTGCCGCGCTCTCAGGCGGCCCCGACGTGTGGGAGGTGATCGCCGCCGTGCGCGCGAGCGGGCTCGACGGCGAGGCTGCGCTGGCTGCAGCGGCCGAGTGGGGCAGCCTCTCGCCGGCCCGGGTGAGGGTCGCGGTGCGCTACTACGCGGAGTATCCCCAGGAGATCGACGAGCGCATCAGGCGCAACGTCGAGGAGGCCGACGCGGCCGAGCGCCAGTGGCGTCGTGAGCAGCACGCGCTCGCGTGAAGCTGCTGCTCGACGAGATGCTCTCGGCGCGGATCGCCGAGCAGCTTCGAAGTCGCGGCCACGACGTCGCGGCCGTCGATGAGAGTCCCGACCTGCGAGGTCTCGCCGATTCAGACCTGTTCGCCCGGGCGCAGGAGCAGGAACGAGCGATCGTCACGTATAACCGCGATGACTTCCTCGTCCTGGAGCGCGAATATAGAAGTCGCGATCGCCACCACCACGGCATCGTGATCCTGCACCCGCGACGTTTTCCGCAAGGCGCCCCATCGATGGGAAGGCTCGTCACCGCGCTGTCGAGCTTCATCCAGGCGGGGCCACCCTATCCGGGCTTCATTCACTGGCTCCAGTAGCGATGTCGGGCTGGGGCGAGGCGCCTCAGGGACGCGACACCGCCAGCGTCTGCACGTCGTAGCGCTGCAGCTGCTCATCAGCGGTCGCGAGCGTGAGGCCCTCGACGCGCGCCTGAGCCACGAGCATCCGGTCGAAGCCTTGAATGGTCCCCTATCGCACGACCTCGACATCCTGAGGCCGCAGCGGCGCCCTGCAGCCCGAGCAGACGAGCATGGGCCGCGTGAGCTTGCCGCAGCCCCGATGGCGAAGTCGCACGGCGGGCCGGTCCGGATCTCCGTAGTGCGTGTCAACCCAGTGAAAGAAGGCCAGAATTGGCGGATACAGGTCGAGACCGCGCTTGGTGAGCCGGTACTCGTACCAATCAGGGTTGGTGCGATAGCGCACGCGTTCGAGCAGGCCGTGTTCGACGAGCTTCGAGAGCCGGTCGGCTAGGACGTTGCGCGCGATCCCGAGGTTGCGCTGTAGCTCTCCGAAGCGATGAACGCCGACAAAGGCGTTGCGCACGATCAGGAACGTCCAGCGATCGGCCAGCAGCGCGAGGGCTTCCTGGACGGTGGCGGTATCGGCCGCATTGGTGGCGGTGTCTGTGGCCGCGGTGCCACTCGCAGCCGCGATGCGGCGCGCGTTCGCGGTGCCGCCCGCGGAGGCCGGCCTCTTCGTGTGGTTCCTGGCTGGCAACTAGTTTCGGTCCCTCGATAATCTTGTTGAGCTACTAGTTCACAAAAGCTACCATCGGTTTCTCTCAAACGGAAGCGCCGAGCGAGGAGAAGACACCGTGACACCGAGTGATCCTAAGCAGACGGCAGGCGATCCCGCCCAGCCGGCAGGCGATCCCGAGCAGCTGGGCCGCCTGTTCGCCGAGCGCGCGAGCGCGGGCGACCTCGAGGGAATGATGGCCCTCTACGAGGATGACGCCGCCTTCGTCGGCCCCGACGGCGTCGCCGCCGCGGGCCGGGCCGCGATTCGCGAGCGGCTCGCAGGCCTGCTGGCACTGGCGCCGCGCCTCACGATGCTCGCCAGCGAGACCATCCTGGCGGGCGATGTGGCGCTGATCTCGAATCGGTGGCACATCGAGCTCGCCGGCAACGAAGGAGGAGGGACGGGCTACGAGGGAACGAGCGCCGAGGTGGCCCGCCGCCGGCGCGACGGGAGCTGGCGGTACGTGATCGACAGCCCTTCGCTGACTGTCGCCGGAGCGGCGGGCGGCGCCGGCGCGCAGACGCCTCCGTTCGAGCAGCTGCTGTTCGAGCAGGACGGTCGGGTGGCCCGCGTGACGCTCAACCGGCCGGCGCGACGCAATGCGCTCTCGATCCGGCTCTCGGATGAGCTGATGTCGGTGCTCGAGCTGGTGCAGCGGACGCCGACGATCCGGGTGCTGGTGATCGACGGTGCCGGAGAGACGTTCTGCGCGGGCGATGACATCACCGAGATGGGCAGCTGGGGCGACGCCAACGAGGTCGTGCGCCGCGTGCGCGGCTACCAGCGAATGGCCGACACGCTGGCCGACCTGGATCAGGTCACGATCGCCGCGGTCAACGGTTACGCCGTGGGCGGGGGTCTGGAGATCACGATGGCGTGCGACTTCGTGATCGCGACCGAGCGCGCGAAGTGGGGCATGCCCGAGGTCAACGTCGGCATCACGCCCGGCTGGGGCGGGACCACGCGCATGACACGGCTGATCGGGCGGCGTATGACCAAGGAGATCAACCTGCTGGGGGCGCTTCACCCGTCCAGTCGCGCGGTCGAGCTCGGCCTGTGGAATCGCGTGGTGGCGAGCGACCGGCTGCGCGAGGAGACGGGCGCGCTGGTCGAGCTGGTGCTGTCCAAGAACCAGCAGGCGCTGCGCCAGCTGAAGCTGATCATCGACAAGGGCGCCGAGGCCGATCTGCATACGGCACAGGGCTTCGAGGCGCTGTCGGCGGGATTCAGCGGCGCGGTCAACGGCGCCTGGCAGGTCCCGGACGCCGACCAGGCGGCCGGGGTGCTGAGCTTCATCGGCAAGGCCGAGCTGTGGCGGAAGCGCAGAGCGCTGGCGCGCGACTTCTGGGTGGACCGCCCGATCACGACGGCCGAGCGCGCGTCGTGAGCCCGACGGGAGATCCCGCGCCAACAGGCAATCCCGCCCCCACGCGCCACGCCTCTGCGCCCGGCGACCCGGCCCTCACAAGCCACCCTTCTCCGCCGGACGATCCGAACCCCACGGCAGACCTGCCCGAGCTGTCGTTCATCGACGCGTACTCGATCGAGGCGAAAGCGCCGCCCGAGCGCGTCTGGGACGTGATCGTCGAGCAGGTGCTGCCGCGCTTCGGCGGCGGCTTCGGACCTGTGGCGACGGGCCGCGTTGGCCGGGCGGGCGCTCGCATCCTCCGGGCGCCGTATGCCCCGCCCGTGGGCACGCGCGCGGGCGCGCGCATGGCCGGCGCAGAGCCAAGCCCGCCGAGCGTGGTCATGGGCTTTCGCGTCGAGCGCGCCGAGCGCCCAGCGTTGATCGCGCTGGCCGGCGAGCATCGCTTCGCGCGCTACTCGCTGACGCTGCACGTGGCACCTACTGGTGCGTCAGGCTCAACGAGCCGCTTGAGCGCGGAAACTAGAGCCGTGTTCCCCGGGACGGCCGGCCACGCCTACAGAGCGGCGGTGATCGGCACCGGCGCGCACCGTCTCGTGGTCAGGCGTTTGCTGGCACGGATTGGGCAGCTGGCGCGAGGCGGCTGATCCGGCACACCCGTCATTGCTCGGCCCCTTTCATGGCGTGGCGCCGGTTGCTGCGCCGCACGGTGACGTCTTGCGAAGCTCCGCGGGTGAACTCGATCGCGGTCCTGGCTCATCCTCGCAGCCACGCGGCGAAGAACGGATCGGACACCACCAGGGCCCCGTCGCGGCGGGCGACGAGCTCGGCGCCTTCGAGTACGGCGAGGGCCTTCTTGACCGACGATGCATTGGCCAACGCTGCGCGGGCGCGAAACGCGGCGCTCGCCGGTTGCTCGGTTGGCGCCTCGGCGAGCGCCGCGAGGACGCGTCGCTGTCCCGGCGACAAGAGCTCGAAGCGTTCGGCGTAGCCGGTTGCATCGTGGGCGGCCGCGTCCGCTAGGCCGGCATGAGCTGCGGGTTCGTCGATAGTGGGACCCGCCTTGTCATAGGCCTCGTAGGCCAGGCGCTGAATGTCGTTGGGGACCGGGCCCGAAAGAGCGACGATCAGGTGGGCGACCTGGTCGCTCATTCGCTTGCGGCCGGCAACAGCGCGAGTGCGTAGGTGCGCCGCCATCACCTGTTCGGGCAGCGGCCCGAGCGTGATCGGCTCTGCCATTCCGTACAGCGCCGCGCCGCGAGCGCTGACGAGTTGCTCCATCAGGTGCCGGCGCGACCCCGCCAAGACCAGCGAGACGCGTGGGTGCTGATCGGCGAGCGCCTTGAGCAGCCCCGGCAGATGCGCGCCCAGATCGACGATCGATTGGAACTCATCGAGCACGAGCGCAGCGCAGCGGCGAGGAGCGAGCTCCGCCAGCACTGCGTAGACGTCGGCGAGCACCTCGTCGGCGTCGGGAGCGCTCAGCCCGGCGTCGAATGCGAACTTCGGGTGCTCGCCCTCGAAGGTCACGACCGGCCTGGCCCGCAATCGCCGCAAGAACTCGGGGACCACCTGACGGGCGCGATGCCAGCGCCCGCCGGGAGCGCGAAACGCCTGGGTGGCGAGTTGTGAGGCGAGCCCGCCCAGGTCACGGCTGCGGAGCACGTTGGCGTGGACAACCGCCGCGCCATCTCCGGCGAGCTCCTGCTCGGCGCGCAGCAGCAGCGATGTCTTGCCATACCGGCGAGGCGAGATCACGACCACGTTGATCCCGGCTCGCATCCGGCTGAGCAGGGCCGCCAGCTCGTCCTCGCGGCCGGTGAAGTGATCTCCCTCGGCAGGAGTGCCGTAGTGAAATGGATTGCCCGGCATCGACCGCACTATACCAGTCAGAGTTATGCCACTTGGCATCACGCCAATCGGGCGTATGGCTGAGGCTCAGCGCTCGTCGTGTACCGCCACGCGCAGCGGCTCGGGCAGCGCGGGCAGGCGCACCGGCGTGGCGTGGATCGTGCGCAGGCGCACGTCGCGCCAGGACAGGCCCTCGTTGAGGAGCGCGGGCAGGCCCATGATCAGCGCGGTGGTGACCTCGACGGCCTGCAGGACGATGCCGTAGGCGATGGCTTCGGGGGTGGAGACGTGGTAGACGCCCGCCAGGACGGCGACGCAGGCGGCCTGGAAGACGCCGACGTTGGCTGGGGTCGCCGGGATGACGGCGGTGACGTTGACCGCGAACAGGACGGCGGCGGCAGCGCCGACGCCGGCGTGGGAGTCGAGGCCGAGGGCCATCAGCAAGAGCCAGCAGGACATCCATTGCAACCCCCAGGCACCGAGTTGCAGCCCGGTGGCCAGCGCGGCGCGGCGGGGCTGGCGGAAGATGCGCAGGCCCTCGCGCAGCCTGGCCAGCGTCGCGCGCGCGCCGACCAGGAGCGCGTGCAGGCGCCGCGAGCGCGAGACCGCTGAGGGAGGTATCAGCGCCGGCGCGAGCGCCACGGCGACGAGCGCGGCGAGCGGGGCCAGCGCGACCAGCAGCAGGGCCCGGTCATGATGGTCGAGCACGCTGACGCTCGAGAGCGTGACTCCGCCGAGGACGGCGAGCGCGAGCAGGTTCATGAGCGCCTGTGAGACGATCGTGCCCGCCACGACCGGGAGCGTCTCGCGGGCGCGCCCGAGGCGCCGCGCGACGATCATCGCGCGCGAGGGCTCGCCCAGGCGTGCGGGCAGCGTCGCCGACATCAGGACCCCGATGAACGTTCCCTGCATGGCGTCTCGCCGTTTGGCGCGCCGCCCGGTCGGGGCGCGCACGAGGATCGCGTGCCAGGCGATGGCGCGCGTGAACATGGCGGCGCACATCAACGCGAGCCCGGCGACGAGCAGACCCGGCTTGGACGCGAGCAGCGAGGCGGCCACACGGGTGACTCCGACGCGCTCGAGCGCGAGCCACCCCAGCACGAGGCCCATTAGCGAGGTCGCGGCCAGCACAGCGCGCCGCGCCGTCCGGCGGCGGCGCCCGGGGATGCGGCCGGCGGATGCGCCTCCTGTCGCTGCGGGCGCGCGCATCGAGGGCAGACGCTGGGGCGGCACCGGGGGCAGGCGGTCGGCCGGCACGAACCCGTGGCGCACGGCGGCGCGGGCAAGCGGCGTCGCCGGCTCGCCGACCGCGAGGGCCTGCTCGTAGCAGTCGAGCACTTCTGAGGCCACGTGCGGCCAGGCGAAACGTTTGGCGCGCTCGCGGGCGGCGAGTGCCATGCGCCGGCGTCGGGCCGGGTCGAGCGCGAGCGCTCGCAGCGCCTCGGCCAGGGCAAGCGGATCGCCCACGGGGACGAGCTGTCCCTCGATGCCGTCGCCGAGCACGTCGCGGTAGCCGGGAATATCGGAGGCGAGCACAGGGGTTCCGGCGGCGAGTCCCTCGGTGATGACCATGCCGAAGCTCTCCCCGTGCAGAGACGGCGCGCACAGGACATCGGCGCGGGCGAGCTGTTGGCGCTTGTCGGCGTCGGAGAGCTTCCCGAGAGCGCGGACGCCGCGATCGTCGAGCATCAGATGGTTGACCTCCTGCGCCGAGGCGCCGACGAGCGTGAGCGTCGCCGCGACGTGCTCGCGCAGGGCCTCGAAGGCGCGCAGCAGGACGGGCAGGCCCTTGCGCTCGACGGCCTGGCCGATGAACAGGATGCGCAGACCGTCGGGAGCGCCTCCCACCTCGCATGTTTTCCCGTTGCCCCCCACCTCGCGCGGGTCCGCGCTGCCCCCCAGCTCGCGCGAGCGCCCGTCGCGCGCCGGCTCGCGCTCCCCGGCGTCCGCGTCAACGTGGACACCGTTCGGGACGATCCGGTAGCGCCCGCCATAGAAGCGCCGGCCGGTCCAGGCGGCGGCCTCGGACACGGCGATACGCACACGCAGGCGGTTCATGCGCCGGCGGGCACCAAGCGGGACGGCCGCGATCCCGTTCGTGATCGGATTCTCGGAATAGGTATGAAAGGTGCCGACGAGCGGGATCGAGCCCGCGCTCATGAGGGCGTCCCAGCAGATCAGCGGTACGACCGGCTCGTGCAGGTGCACGACGTCGTAGCCGCCCTCGCGCAGCTCGCGGCGCAGCGCGAGCACCGCATGGGGCGTGCCGGTGATGTTCGACACGGCGCCGTTCGCGGGCACGCCGAACGAGCGCCCGAGCGAGCGCAGGCGCGCAGGCGGGTCCATCGCCTGCGGACGGGCGCCGCGGTGCAGGCGCCGGGAGAGCGCGTCGTCGGGGTCGAAGGGCGCGAGGATGCGGACCTCGTGGTCGCGCTGCTCGAGCTCGTCGGCGAGAGCCTCGATGTGGCGGGTGACCCCGCCGGGATAGGTCCAGGAGTACGGAGAGACGAGGGCGACCCGCACGCGGCGATTCTACCCCGGGTCGCCGATGGCCACGCGCTCGGCGATCGGGCGCCGACACGAGAGCGCCTGCGATAATCGAGAGGTGGCGGCTAGGCGGTTCGTCAAGTACACGTTCTTGAAGCTCGATCCTGCCTGGCGGCGCCTGAGCGGACTGCAGCGCAGCCAGGACAAGAGCGAGCTGCTGGCGGCCTGCGCGGACTTCGCCGACGGGCATCTGCTGCAGGCGTTCTCGCTCGTGGGCACGCGGGGCGACGCGGAGCTGATGCTGCTCGCGGAGGCCGAGAACCTCGATCGGATCCACGAGTTTCACGTGGTGCTCGGTCAGAGCGGCCTGATGAAGTGGGCCGACGTGGCGTACTCGTTTCTCGGGATGCGCAAGAGCTCGGAATACTCCGAGGACGAGCGCACGCTGGCGCGCGGGTTTCGCGGCAAGTACGTGTTCGTGTATCCGTTCGTCAAGTCGCGCGAGTGGTACGCGCTGGATGCCGGCGAGCGCTGGCGAATCATGCAGAAGCACATCGAGGTCGGGCGCGAATACCCGGGCGTGGACAACCACACCGCGTACTCGTTCGGCATCGACGATCAGGAGTTCGTGGTGGCGTTCGACACCGACGACGTGGGGACGTTCCTCGACCTGGTCCAGCGCCTGCGCACGACGGAGGCCTCGCGCTACACCGTGCGCGACACGCCGAGCTTCACGTGCCTGCGGATGTCGCTGGAGCGCGCGCTGAACGCGCTCGACGGCGAGCCGATCGGGGTCGCGTTGCCGGCGCTGTGAGCGGACGAAGCTGCGAGCCGGCAGTGGCTGCGAGCGGACCAAGCTGCGAGCCGACCCGCGCTGCGAGCGCTGCGAGGCGGGCGTGCCGCGCGGCCTAGCGCATCTGCGCCGCTCCGATCCGGTGTTGGCCGAGCTGATCGCGGCTGTCGGTCGCCTGCCCGACGCGCGCGACGGGCGCCCAGCGCAGGGCGATCACTACGGCGCGCTGGTCAGGGCGATCGTCGGTCAGCAGCTGTCGGTGAACGCCGCCCGCGCGATCTTCACGCGCCTGACCGATCGCTACGGAGGCCGCACGCCGACGCCCCAGCAGATCCTCGAGGACGAGCCGGAAGAGCTCCGTGCCGCCGCGGGTCTGTCGCGGGCCAAGGTGGGCTTCTTGCGCTCGCTGGCCGAACACGTGATCGCGGGCGAGCTCGAGCTCGACCGCCTGGACGATCTCGACGACGATGCCGTGCTGGCCGAGCTGGTGGCGGTCAAGGGCCTCGGCGACTGGACGGCGCACATGTTCCTGATGTTCCAGCTCGAACGTCCCGACGTGCTGCCCGTCGGAGACCTCGGGATCCGCCGGGCGATCGAGCGGGCCTACGAGCTGGACGAGCTTCCCGACGCGGCCACGATCGAAGCGATCGCCGCACCATGGCGGCCGTATCGCACGCTCGCCTGCCGCTACCTGTGGCGCTCGCTGCGCAACGAGCCCTGAGCGCCGAAACACCAGCCGACCGCCGAAACACCGGCCGAGCGCCGAAACACCAGCCGCGCGCCGAAACACCAGCCGCGCGCCGAAACACCGGCCGACCGCCGAAACACCAGCCCTGAGCGCCGGCACGCGCCAGCCGAGCGCCGTGCGCGGCGCTCGGCTGGCTGACTGCTGCTCTGGCTCCGAATAGGGCCCGTTGCGTTAGGACAGTTCGGATTCGACGACTTCGCCGCCCGAGGTCACTTCGAACGTGCCGCTGAGCTTGCCTTCCTTCGGGCAGGCCGCGTTGCTGCCTTTTTTGCCGAGTTTGAACACCTGGTTTGACGTCGTGATTTCAGTCGCCACCGGTTTGCCGTGCGCGCCCACCGTGAACTTGCTGGTCACCTTGCCGCTTTCGAAGATGCATTCGATGTTGCCGGCTTCCGGGAAGGTTGACCTGAACGCCACCTTTTTGGTGCCTTTGACCGTATTCACGCCTTTGGTGGTGAACTCAGTCGGCCACGGGAATCCTTTTGCTTCGATCTTGGCACGCCCGAGCACCGTCGTCGTTTTGCAATCTCCTTCGGCTTCTTTGCCGGTCGAGCTCTCTTCCGTGATCGTTCCCTTGTCCTTCGGCGCTTCGTTGAGCGTCACGGTGCCCGTCAGGATGTTGCTCGAGCATTCGAGGTTGCCCGCGCTCGTGACAAATTTCAGGTTCGAGCTGCTGGCTTTGAGTTCAGCGCCCTTCGCGAGCGGGCCCTTGGCAGTCCTGCCGATGAGCACCGTCTTGGCCGAGGCCCCCGTGGCGAGCGCTGCGCCGACGGCGAGCATCGCCGCCAGCCACAGCCCGAGTGTTCTGATCTTCTTCATCTGTTAGCCGCTCCTTCTTCTTGTGTCTCGTGTCTACGCCAACCGTCGCGGGCGCCCGCAAGCCCCCGTAGGGCCCGGACGCCCGCGACTGGCCCGTTCAGGGCTTGGCTTTGATCTCGATGGGTTCTTCCACGTCGAGTTCTTCATTGGCGATATAGCCAATCGATTCGCTCGTCTTTTCGAGTCCTGTCACGAAGCTGGCCGTGAGCGTGTCCGTGGTTCCGCCTTCGAGCTGTTCGGGCGTCTGCTTGCCATCGATCGCCGCATACCTCTGATGAAATTCTTCGGCCATCTTGTCAAGCGGACGTCTCAGCTGCGTGATAAACGAACCTTCCAGCAGGACCTGGGTTCCCAAGCCGATGGTGGTGCCACATTCGAGCTCCACCAGGTACGACCCTATCTCCGGCTTGATGGCCCAGCCAACCGTCGGCTTCGCGCCGTTCGCGATGAACCCGAGTTCACCCTGCAGGGGAAGCGTTTTTATGGTTCCTTCAATGGGTTTGACTTCTTTTTCTTCCGGGTTGAAGCTCTGGCAAGGCACGTGCATAGCGGTTTCTTCACAGTTGTTGAGCGTGAACGTCAGCGTCTCGGTGCTCGCGCTCGTGTATTCTCCTTCACTGCGCCCCACGCCGCACGCTATCTGCCTGCCGTCGGCCGTTTCGAGCGTCGCCGCTTCGGCCGAGCCAGCCCCCGAGAACGTCTTTTCCGCACCCGGTCCCGCGCTCCATTCATACCGTCCGGCTCCGGGCTTTTCGCGGGTACAGCCCTTGTTGCCGTAGTTGCCGTGGTAGACGGTTTTCTTGCCTTCTTTCACGCCTTCTACCCGAACACATCGCCCCAGTTCTGGGAGCGCCGCTGACGCCGCCGGTGCGACCGCGCCAACAAGCGCGCACGCACCGAGGCCAGCGCATAGCCACGACACCATTGCCATCCGCTTCATCCTCATCTGCTCCTTTTTCCCTCGACCCTGCCCCACCACAATCAGGCGGCGCCGGCGATTTGCGCCAGCAGGGGCCAACACCTGCTGCGCTACCCGCTCAGCCAGGGTTCAAACCCACGGGCCCCGGGGCGAGTCTTACAAGAAGGTCACTGCCGCGCGTGCGGCCGACGCGTGCCCCGAGGACGGCGCGAATACCACGTGCAGGGTCAGCTTGACGTGCTTGCGGCGCTTCAGCAGCTTCCTCTCCTTGGCCGTCAGGGCCACCTCGAGCTGGTATATGCCCGTCTTTGACTCGGACTTCGCAACGGCTTTCACGCCTCTGCCGGAGATCGAGATGCGGCCGGCCGTCGGCGCCGACACCGACACGGCGACCTTCGTGCCGCGGATCTTGTGTCTGACGCTGACCGAATGTGCAGTGAACGCGGCCACCCCGCCCTTGCCCGGGCCGGGCGGGGGGGTCTGCGGCGTCGGGTTGCCGCCTCCGACGCCCGATTCGCTCGTGTACGGGGCCGAGCCGAGCCCGGAGTATTCGCCTTGGCATTTTTCTTCAGCGCAGCGCGAGAGGGTCTGAGCAAGGATGCCGCCGTCGATGCGTACGTCGTAGACGTCGCGCAGGCCGTCCTGATCCTGAGGCGCGAGCTGCTGCTGGGTCGTGATGTAGACGTTTTCGCCGTTGGCGCCGGCGTCGGCGAAGTAGGAGGCGTTCGGATCGGTGCCGCTGTCGAGCAAGCAGACGGAGCCGACGCCCGGTTTGCCGAGGACCGGTTCGCAGCCTTCCACTTCTTCGGGCTGCCACTGATACACGTTCACCGTTTTGTTCGCGGCCCGGCTCACCAGCGGATCGACGCTGTCGAAGAACACCGTGCCGTCGTCGCTCAGGTTGCGCTGCAGGTAGCCGTTCTCGTTGGTCTGGAATCCTCCCAAGGACCCATGGAGACCGTGCTCGATCGGCCGTTCGGCGCGGTCGGGGGTGCACGAGACGCACGTCAGCCCTGCTGACGCGAGCGAGTACTCGTAGGACTCGTAGTCGGGTTCATTCGTGATCTGATCGCGGTTTTCGTATTCTTCGCCGTCGGATTCGCGGACCTTCAGGTTCGTCGCGAACAGCAGGTAGTTGCCGTCGGGGGACACGCGCGACGCTGCGTAGTGCATTCCGCTCGGCCCGGAGATGGCGTCCAGTTCTTCACCCTGCTTCGCTCCGGTACCGGCTTCCCGCTGGCCGATCGTGGCGACGTAGAAGAGCTCGACAGCCTGATTTGGCCCTTCCCGATAGGCATATACGTTGGCGTCGCGAAGCTTCGCTTCATCTCTCGCGAGCACGCCTGCGCACCGTTCCTGCTCCGAGCGGGCTGCCAGTTCAGCGCATTTGCTCTGCTGAGCTTCGTGTTCCGTTCTTACCTGTTCTTTGAATTTCGGTTCTGCTTTGCCCGCTTCTTCGCATTCTTTTCTTTTGGGTTCGACAAGCGAGCTGCATTCCGCTTCGACCTTCCGGTTCAGCAGTTCCGCCAGTTCCGCTTCGGCCTTCAGCGTCAGTTCGTTGTAGGCCTGCGTGTTGCCGCTGCCTGCGACGAGCCGGCCGGACGCGGAGAAGTACGCGACCGAGCCGTCTTCGGAGATCCCGAGCACGCTCGTGACACCCGCCCCTTTCTTGTCACCGCTGTGTTCTTCCCGATCGGCCGAGAGGTCGGTCAGCGAGCTGGTGCTTACGTTGTATACGTACAGATCGCAGCCGGGACCCATCTGACCGAGGCTCTGATCGCAGCTCGCAGGCGCTTCGGCGCCGGCGCTCGTCTCAGCGCTCAGGCCGTAGTTCGCGGTGAAGAAGATCTGCTGGCCGTTGCCCGACGCGCCCTCGAACCTCGCGCCCGTGTCTTCCAGGCTGGCGCCTCGCGATGCGGAGACTTCGATCGTCGAGGCGGTTTCGGCCCCGGCGGACCCCGGAGGCGTCCGGGTTTCACGCAGGAAGATCGCTTCGTGCCCTTTGTTCGTGCCCGCTTCGGCCATCGCGGTGAAGATCACGCGGGAGATTTCTTCCCCGGTGTCCGTGACTTCGCTCGTCAGCTCGTTCAGATCGGACTGTCGTTCGCCCATCTGCGTGCTTGAAACCGAACGGGCCAGCATCGGTTCTTTTTCGTGGTCGGCGTTTTCGCGTTCGCCCACGACGGAGGCGACGCGCAGCGTGCCGTTTCCTCCCGCCGGCCCTTCGACCCATTCGTACAGCGAGCCCGCGGGGGCGCCGAGGAACCGGTATTCGCTTTCGAAGACGACGCGTTTGCAGCCGGCCGTGGCGCCGTCGACTGAGAAGGTGTTGCCGCGCTCGCTTTCAGCGGCATTCGCCGGCTTTTCACCGGAGATGAGCTTCGTCGATTCCAGCGCGGGCGCGCCACCGGACCCGGCGCCGGCGTGCCACACGTACAGGTTGGTGATGCGTTCCGCGGCGGTCTCCCCTTCGGGCAGCTGGGGGCTCGATTCGCCGCTGTGTTCCGGCAGCGGGAGTTCGGTCTGCTCGATCCCGCAGGAGAGATCGGGCGCGAAGTACTCGGTTTCGCCGGTGCTGCCTTCGCGCGTGTAGCTTTCCAGGAACTGACTTTCGGGCTGCAGCGAGAGCGCCGGCCAGCCGGAGCCCGGTTGGCTGCTGTCGGCCACGTACTGGTCATAGATCCCACCCGAGCTGGATTCGGGCAGGGCGCCGAGGGTCATGAAGGCGATGCCTCCGGCTTCGCGCGCCGCCTCGAAGGGCACCTGTGGACCGTGGACTTCTTGGACCACGACTTCCTCCCCGTTCTTCAGCACCGGAGAGGCCAGCTCATAGCCCCGGCATTGGGCCAGGTAGGTCGAGCCCTGCTGCAGACGAGCCGCTTCATTGGGGCAGCTCTGCGCGCTCGCCGGTGCAGCGGGCAGGAGGCTGGCGACGGCGAGGCACGAGACGAGCGCGGCGCCGAGTAGGTTGCGTCTCATCGCGTCAGACCCTCACCTTCGCCGTCTTCGTAGCGCTCTGCCTGCCGACGGTGAGGCTCACGCGGACGGCGATCTTCCTGTGCTTCCTGCGGGCAGCCTTGCCGGCCTTGGTGAGGGGGACCTTGATCTGGTGCGTCCCGGCCTTGAGGTTCCGCTTGACCGTGGTCTTGAGCCCGCGCCCCGAGATCTTCACGGTGCCGGCTGCCGATGTCCTGACCGTGACGAGCAGCCTCGAGCCTTTCACCTTCATCTTGGTGACGGCGATCGAGGGCTTGGGCGGCGGGCAGCCGGTCACGGCGATCTTCGTCTGCTGGGTGATCTTCAGGTCGTTCTGCGCGGCGATCGTCGTCGGCGCGATCAGGCTCTGCGTGCAGAGGTCGCCGTTGGCGGCGAGCACCGAATGCGGGCCCTCCGGGAAGGCCGTTTCGAACGAGCTGATCGGCGCGTCGGGAACGGTTTCGAATTTCGAGTATGTGATGCCTTTTTTGACGTCGGTCTTGCCGTCGAGCGTGATGTGGACGCCTTCGCCCTGCAGCAGGAACTCGAGGTCCGGGAACGCCGCGTTGCCGTGCGAGACCAGATATGCAGGCCCTTCGAGCGGTGAGCTCAGCAGCGGCGTGGCGGCTTTCGCATAGCCGACGTCAGACGCTTCCGGACAGCCGGCAGGATTGGCGTTGAACTGCGCTTCGGTACAGGCTTTCTGGAGGGTGGTCAAGCGGGCGGGCAGGGCGTAGGGGAGCTGCACTTCGACCTTGTGGATGTTCGCTTCGCCGTGTTTCTGGCCGACCTTCACGACCAGGCTGGCGCCGTCGGCTTTGCTCGTCTTGGCTTGGGTGGTCGCGGTGAACGTCGGTTCGAAGGCGAGCTGGGAGCACGAGCTGGCCGTGAACGGCGCGCTTGCTTCGAAGCTGCCGGCGCCTTCGCCGGCTTTCACCGGCGCTCCGGTCAGCTGGGCGATGATCGATTTCCCTTCGCAGTTGGTTGGGTTGAGCATGAATTCGCTGCGATTGACTTCGACCCTGACGACTTTCAGCCGGAACGGGACGCCGTCGATGCTCTGCGGCAGCGGATCGCTCGTGATCGTCAGGGCTGCGGTGAACGGGTTCACGTTGATGGCGGCGCGCACGATCACGGTGCCGAGGTCGAACGGGCCGGCCTTGGCGGGCACGGGGATCGACAGGCCGAACGGAGCTCCCTTGTAGCCTTCGGTCAGGTAGACGGGGCCGGACACGACGTATGGGTCAGAGCCCGCGCCCGCGGCGGAGGTGGCCGTGCCGATCCGCGAGGATTCCGGGCAGGTGCCGTCGCCGGCCTGCGGTTCGCCGCAGCGGGTGATGCCAGCGATCTTGCCGATCAGGCCGGGCGGCGTCTGGACCGTGATCCCCGACAGGTCCTGTTCGCCGTCTTCGCGCGTGAAGTTCGTGGTGAAGTTGCTGTAGGCGCCCGCCGTCGAGCTTGCGGTGCCGGCTTGGAATCCGGGATGGAACGGATCGCTCGGCGGACATCCTTCGCCGGCGCCGTTGCGGCTGACCACGAACGGGCTGGACTGCGTTTCCACATCGGGGGTGCCTGGGATTTCGCCGTCGGCGGGCAGCGTGGCGCCGGCGCTCCATGGCGTCAGCTCGGCGCTCGTCGAGTAGCTGCCGCACGCTTGCGGGTTTGCGAGCGGCGCACGCGGGCCGTTCTTGAGGGTGAGCACGAGCGTTTCGAACGGAAGCTGCGGGTTGTCTTCGAACGTCGTGGTCACCTGTCCGGTGCTCGCGTTCGTCGAGGCTGTGCCCGCGAGCTTGACGCGCACGCCGGAGCCTTCCGCTTCGATGAACAGCTTGAACAGCTTGCCGTGTTCGGCGTCGGCGGCCGAGCAGGGCGAGCATTCCGGGTTGCCGACGTAGACGCGGCCTTCCAGTTCGTTTTCGAGCAGCGGCGACTTGATCTTGACCGTGCCGATCTGGGACGCTTCCGTACACAGGCCGGGTTCGATCGATTCGAGCCCGATCGCGGGCTGTCTGCTCGCCAGCAGGCCGCACGCTTCCAGGCCGTTGGCGTCTGAGGGCGAGATCGAGACGCCCTGGGGTAGCGCCACCGTCACGTCCTCGAGCACCGGCGTGGCGAGGCCCGATGGCGACTGGCTCTGCGGGACGTGCAGCGCGAACGTGTAGCCCGAGGGCTGATCGGCAGCGCTCGTGCCGCTTCCGGCGGTTGGCCCAAATTCGACGCTGGGCGGTTCGCTGAATTTCAGCTGGCCGCAGCCGGTCACGCGCGGCGAGGTGGCGGTGGCCTCGTGCCAGTTCGGTTCGGTGGCGGGGCTGAGGGGATCGCCCTGAGCGTTGAGTCCTCCGGGCGCCTCCCAGCTGTCGGCGGCGATCGTGGTCACCGGAGCCAGTGCGCGGACACGGGGCGTGGCGTGTGTTTCCTGAGCTTCGGCCTGTTCGGCTTCGGTGGCTTGCGCCTCGGCCGCGCAGTCCGTCGGGTTGGTCAGGAACGGCCTTTCGCCTTCCCTGTCTTCGACGCCCTTCTTGAACTTCGTTTCGAAGCGTTCGGCGTTGTGCGAGCTTTCTCCCGGGATCCCCCACAGGCTAAGCGTGACGCCGTAGATCGGGTAGATCTCGTTGACGTCGGCAGACAGCACCGTGACGCGGTATTCGCCGTGTCTTCCGGGTTCACGAACGACGTGCGCGTCGAGCCGGATCGACACGTTGTCGAAGATGAAGCCGAACTCCGCCGGGACGCCGGCGGGCGGCACCAGGTTGTAGACCGCCACTTTCTGCGGTTCTCCGCCGAAGTTGTGATAGTAGACGGCGGCCGAGCCGACCTGGGATTCGGCCGGGCAGGCGCCGACTCCCTGCTCGGGCCCGCCCGGCTGGCCGGAGGTGAATTCGGCCTGCGAGCAGCGCTTGGCGGCCTGCGGATTGCCGATGAAGCCGGCGGGCAGCTTGACGTTAACGTCCTTGACGTTGCCGGGTGGATCCGGCAGCGTCGCCTGTTCTCCCTTGTCGAAGGTCGGCACGGTGTTGAAGAAGAAGCTGGTGGTGGCGGCGTACGGGTGCCCCCCGGCCTGCGTGTAGGTTTCGCCGCTGGCGTTGAACGTGGCGGCCGTGAAGTCGTGGATGCCGAACGGAGCGGGCGTAGCGCTGACGAGCGCGGAATCGACGGTTTCGACCGTCGCAGCGCCGCCGCCGCTGATGTTGGCAGTGTTTTCGAGCGTCGAGCCTTCTTTGACGACGCTCGTGTCGACGACCGCCTGAAACGCGATCGGTTCGGCCTCGGAGTCAGGGTTGACGGTCGCTTCGGAAGTGCACTGGATCTGGGCGCGCCCCGCTCCTTCCGGCAGTTTGGCTTCTTTGCGCTGCTTTTCTTCCGCTTTCGATTCCGCGACCGCGCACGACCAGCCGCTGCCTTCGGCCGTGGCTCGCGTGGTCAGTCCCGCCGGCAGGTCGTCCCTGATCGTGATCGGCTGGCCGGGCGCCGGCGGCTGGGCAGCTGCGCCGCCGGTGTTACGCGGTATCACCTGATAGTTGACGATGTCGCGCGACCCGGGAGTAGCGAGCGCCGCTTCAGGTTCGCATTCGGCGCCTTCCGCTTCGCACCGTTCTTCTTCGGCTTCAGACAGCGTGCTTTCTTCGATGACCAACGCTTCGGTACCCAGGTCCCGTCCCCCGAGCGCTCCGACGAATTCGATCACGTACGGTTTCGTCCCGTGTTCGTCGCCGGGACCGCCGGTGACCTTGACGTTGCCTTCCCCGATCGCCTTGTGTTCGCCTTCTCTGAGCTTTTCGAGCGCTTCCTGCACTTCCTGCGCGCTGGCATCGAACGGGATCAGCTTGGTGGTTCCGAATTCTTCGGTTTCCCCGTTTTCGAAGGTCAGCGAGTACTTGCCGGAGCTGCCGCGGACCGTCAGCGTGAAGACCTCGTTGACGCTCGGCGTCAGCGGCACGTTGGTGGGTCCGTGGACAGAGGTGAGTTCCCACGCGGGACTCGCCGTCTGCGCCGACGCCGAAGCCGCTGCGAGCAGCGCCACAAACGTCGCGACCAGGCCCGCCGTGGCGACCCGGCGAGCGCCTCGTCGGGCGACGCCTGCTCGGACGACCGTAGCGCCGTGCCGGACGACACGCTCGTTGCGGCGCGGGCGCGCCAGCAGTCGCCAGCAACAGAGCAGTCCCCAGCGCAGGAGCGGGCTCGACCAGGCGACGATGCTCCAGCGCGCCGCGCGGCGTACGGCGCGGCGCCGGGCAAACCGCCAGCCCCAGACCAGGCTGAAGCGGGCGAGCCTGCGAAGGCCCCCGCGCGCTACGGCGTCCCGGCCTCCCGCTATGCGCCTGCCTGTGGCGATCTCCCCATCTGCCTGACCCATGTTTCCTGGCTCCCTACCCCGAATCCGCAAGCTCAGACCCCGGCAGCCCGCTGGCCGCCCGATCCAAGCAGCCCCGCGGCCGCCTGACCCGAACTTGTTTCATGAAAGAATGATTTTACCGCATTCGAACACCGCTCAGCGCCGATCGATGCGGTCCCCACGACCTTGGCGCTCGCGACTGACATGGCCTTGCGCTCGCCTCTCACACGACTTGGGCCGGCCCAATCATCGGGCCGGCCCAAGCGACTTGCTTCAACTGGCTGTGCTGCGTCGAGCTACAGTTCCGATTCGATAGCTTCGCCACCCGAGGTCAATTCGAAGGTGCCGCTCAGCTTGCCTTCTGTCGGACAGGCCGCGTTGCTGCCTTTGCCTCGTTTGAATATCTGGTTGGTCACGACCAGCGATACCGGCACCGGCGACCCGGCTTTGCCTACTTTGAAGGTCTGCGCGACCTTTTTGCTTTCGAAGATGCAGGGAATGTTGCCTGCTTCGGGGAATCGCGATTCGAACTTGACCTTTTGCGTGCCTTTGGTCGCCCCTTTGCCTTTGGTGTTCAGTTCCTGGGTCCACGGGAAGTCGCCGGCTGTGATCTTGGCGCGCCCAAGCACAGTGGTGGTTTTGCAGTCGCCTTCGGCTTCTTTGCCCGACGATTTCTCGGAGGTGACGCTCGACTTGTCTTTTGCTGCCGAGTTGTTCGTCAGCGTCCCACTGAGGACGTTTTCGCTGCATTCGAGATTGCCGGCGCTCGTGACGAAGACGAGATTCGAGCTGCTCGCCTGGACAGCGGCTCCCGCTCCAAGAAGGCCTTTGCCTTTCGTACTCAGCTTCAGCACCGCCGTCGCGTCGGCGGTCCCCGCCATGAACGCGCCTATCGCGAACAGCGCGAGCACGCTTATCCCCATCATTTTGATGCTTCGCATCTACTTATTACCTTCCCTCTCTCATAGTTGGTCAGATAGTTGGTCAGCGCCCAGGCTCGCCGGCACGGCCGGATGAAGAAGCCCAGCACCAGTCGGCCACGTGGCGGCCGCAAACACGATCTGACATGATGTCAACGACGGTACCACACGCCGCAGTTCCATGTCAACCGGAGTATCTAATGGGCGCCGTCGGCCCGCCGTCGGCCCCGATCTCCGGCTTCTAGAGAGGTCTACCCGCTGTCAAAGGCTCGTAAACTCCCGCCTGCCGTTTATCGCCGCGCCCGCTCCTGACGCACATTTTCGGATGCGAAGGCGCCCGCTCCAGGCGCCGCGGCAGGCCCGCGGCAGGCCGCAGGGGCAAGCATCGGCGCGACTCTGGGTCAGGCTTGCCCGCACGGGACGTCGCAGCCTGGCCGGCACGGTACGTCACACTTCCTGGCCGGCAGAGCAACGTCGAAGCCTGGCCGGCAGAGCCCGGCCAGCAGAGCACCTCACAGCCCGGCCAGCACAGCACCTCACAGCCCGGCCAGCACAGCACGTCGCAGCCGAAAGGACACACCGCACCCGGGCCGGGACGCCATCTAGTCCTCAGGTCCCGATCTCAGCCCAAGAGCAGGCCGAGCCGGGCTCAGACGGCCGAGACCTGCTCCTCCTCGGCGACCCGGAATGACGAGCCGCAGCCGCAGGCTGCGACCACGTTGGGATTCTCGACCTTGAAGCCGGCGCCCTGCAGGCTCTGCTCGTAGTCGATCACCGAGCCGCGCACGTACGGCAGGCTGGCGCCGTCGACGAGCAGCTTTAGCCCGTGGCTCTCGAAGACCTCGTCGCCGTCGCGCTGTTCGTCGAAGGCCAGCTGGTATTGAAAGCCCGAGCAGCCGCCCCCGCGCACCCCTACGCGCAGCCCGGCAACGCCGGCGTCGGCTTCCTGGGCGTCGAGAAACTCGTGCACCTTCTGCGCTCCGAGATCGGTGATCGTGACCATTGCTTTCGAAAGTATAGCGACGCCAGGAAGTGTTCTAAGCTTGCTTGGATGCCGGACGCAGATGAGATCAAGCAGCGCATCGAGGCGGCGATCCCAGGGGCGAGAGCCGAGGTCGAGGACTGGACGGGCGGGGGCGATCACTTCCGCGCGACGGTCATTGCGCCTGCGTTCGCGGGCCGCAGCCGGATCCAGCAGCACAGGCTCGTGTACGACGTGTTCGGCCCGGAGATCGGCGGGCGCATACACGCGCTGTCGTTGCAGACGCACAGCCCCGAGCGCCTCGACGCTCATCCCACCCCCGTCAGCCAGACCTCCCACGGCGACGGCACGCAGACATCTCAATAGCCAGGAGCAGCCATGTCAGAGACCGAGCCTAACCAGATTCGCGACGCGATCCAGCAGGCCATCGACGAGCACGAGGTGATCCTGTTCATGAAGGGCACGCCCGAGGCGCCCGCGTGCGGCTTCTCCGCTCGCACGGTCGCCGCGCTCCAGGCGCTGCAGACGCAGTTCGCGGCGGTCGACGTCCTGCCCGATCCGCGCATCCGCGAACAGCTCTCGGCGATCTCGCAGTGGCCCACGATCCCGCAGCTGTTCGTCAACGGTGAGCTGATCGGCGGCTGTGACATCGTGCTCGAGATGTACGACTCGGGCGAGCTCGCGCAGGCGCTCGGCCTGCCCGATGGCGCCGGCCCGGCCGACGGCGCCCACTCGGCCGACGGCGCCGGCCCGGCCGATCGGCCGGCCTCGTCGGAGCCCGCCGGTCTGGAGCACGCCGTCGCGCCCGGCCTGACCAGGCCCGAGAATCTGCTCCGATAGACGCGGCCGGCGGTCGTTGCTGTAGCGTCCGCGAGCGATGCCGAGCGCCGTCGCGGTCGTGACCGACAGCACCAACTACATGCCGCGACGGCTGGCCGAGGCGCAAGAGATCCACCAGGTGAGCCTGTATGTCGGCTGGAAAGGCGAGGAGCCGGCGCGCGAGCTCGACATGGACACGTTCGATGCGTTCTACGAGCGCCTGCGCTTGGATCCCGAGACGCCGGTCACCTCACAGCCCTCGATCGGCGACTTCCTGACCGTCTGGGAGCCGCTGATCGAGCAGGGCAAGGACATCGTCTCGGTGCATCTGGCGGGCGGCATTTCGGGCACCTGCGAGGCGGCACGGCAGGCGCGCGAGCTGCTTCAGGAGCGTGGCCTGGGTGAGCGGGTGACGGTGATCGACGGCGAAACCGCATGCGGCGGAATCGGGCTGCTGGCGCTCGCGGGCGCCGCTGCGGCCAAAGCAGGGGCGGACAGCACAGCTGTGGCTGAGCGGATACACGAGACACGCCGGGCCCTGCAGATCTGGTTCTGCCTCGACACGCTCGAGTATCTGCAGCGCGGCGGACGTGTCGGCAGGGCGCAGGCGTGGCTCGGTGGGACGTTGCGAATCAAGCCGATCCTGTCGATGGAGTACGAGATCACGCCCGTCGAGCGTGTGCGCACGGCCGGACGGGCGTTCGAGCGGATGGTGTCCTACGCACAGAAACTGCACGACGCCGGATCGGATGGCTGGGTCGTCCAGCACATTCGAGCGAACGAGCAGGCAGAGCGGCTGCTTGGGCGCTGTCGCGAGATCTTCGGCTCCGACCCCGTGTTCACCTCGGAAGTGGGCCCGGTGATCGGTACGTATACAGGCCCGGGCTTGATCGGCGTGGGCGCGGTACCGCGTAGCCTGCTGGGCTGAGCGCCGCGCCGGCCGTCAGCCGCGGCGCCTGCGCCGGCGCAGCATGCGTCTGCTCAGATACAGACCGGCAACCGCCGCGCCGATCATGACCTCGCGGCGGTGACGCTCGAGGTGTCCGCGCCAATCGGTCAGATACGCGACCTCGCCCCGAAGGCGCCCGATCGAGACCGCCAGCGCCGCGCGATTTGCCTCGATCGAGCTGCGAATCTCGGCGGGAGAACGCTCTGGCATCAGGACCCTCGCCAGAATAGATGGTGGGTTGAGGGCGTCGGGCCGTGGATGGCAGACGCCGTACGCGAGCGCAGGCGTGCTGGTGGCACGTCGAGCATCGCGACCGAAACGGGAGACACTCGCTGCGCTCGCATCCCCGAACCGGCCAGCGTATGACGCCGCGGAACGGCGGCATCAATCCCGGCAGATATTCTGGCGTGGGTCCTCAACTGCTGGCCTCCTGGTCGGGCTCCGATGACGGTGGGCTGTCGGCAGGGGCCGGTGCGCCCGGATCAGCCGACGCCGACGGCTGGTGGCCCGCGGGCGTCGAAGACGTGTGGTCAGCGGCCCCGGACGGGCCCGTCTGGTCCGGCGCCGACGGCGCGGCCTCGACGGGCGTGGAGGACACCGCCGTCAACGGCGCAGGCGCGTCGGTCCCCCCGGTCGGTGAAGCTCCTGCGCTGCTCGGCGCGGGCTGGACCGTGCCGGCGCCTGGCACGGGCGGGGCCGTGCCTGCCGGGCCGCCGGGCTCGGCGGTGCCGGCGGCCGGGGCGGGCGCGATGGTCCCAGCTGGGGCCGCGGCGCCGTATGGTGCGGCCGCCGGGAAGGCGTTCCCGGGCGCCGGCGGCGAGTGCGGAGTCTCGGGGGTGTGCGAGACCGTATCGCGGATCAGACGCGCCTCCTCGAGCGCCATGCCGGGCATGGGCGGCGCGCCCCGTTTGACCGCGCGGGCGGCGATCAGGCCCGCGATCAGCCCGAGCACCAGCAGGATCAGGGCCATCGCGAAGAAACCCCAGAAGTAGGTGTAGTCGTCGCCGATCGGCAGGTAGTAGTAGAGCAGCCAGGCGAGCCCGACCAGCGCGAAGAACAGCGCCGTGACGATGAAGATCCCGGCGACCGCGCCGACGATCGCGCCCCGGACGAGCTTGCTGGCCTTCTCGGCTACCTCGGCCTTGGCAAGTTCGATCTCTTCGCGGACCAGCAGGGTCGCGCGTTCGGAGATATCGGCGATAGCGGTGGCGATGTTCTGGGGGACATCGCCCCCCGGACCGCCACCGGGACCAGCGCCGGAGCTCGCGCTCACTCGGGCGGCTCCTCGTCGAACAGGCGCCGCCACACGCGCGCGGCCGCGCGGTGAGCCAGTGCGCTGGACAGGGCCGTGACGCAGGCCACGAGGCCGGACCACATCAGGCGCTTGACGACGTCGCTCTCCATCGTCGCGCCAGTCTATTGCGCGCGGGGGTCGTGTGAAGGTCGAGCCAGGCCGACACACGCCACCGAGCGAGCGTCAGCCGCTGTCCCGCTCGGGCTCGGACCTGCGCTCGAGGCCCCCGCATACCGCCTCGACGACCAGCGACTTGGCGCGCTCGAAGTGCTCGGGCCCACTCGGCAGCAGATCGAAGATCCAGCCGGTGAGCATCTGCTCGATCGCTCCGTAAAACGCCATGGCGGCGAAACGCGAGTCGATCTCCGGCTTGAAGGCGCCTTGCGCCTGGGCCTTGATCACGATGTCGCCGATCAGCTCGTAGGCTCGGCGGATCTGGCCCAGATGCGTCTGGCCGAAGGAGTTGGCGGCACGCGTGACCTCGACGATGATCACCTTCATCACGTCGGGATCGTGGCTGTAGGAGTCCACGATGAAGGAGGCGACCTCGTGGAGCTTCTCGCGTGGAGGCAGCTCGCGCCCATCGACCTCCTGGATCGTCTCGAGCATGACGTTCCAGCGCTCGAGAAAGACCGTGTCGAGGATCTCGTCCTTGGAGCCGAAGTAGTGGTAGACGAGCCCATAGGCGACGCCCGCCTCGTCAGCGATGTCGGCGACCCGGCAGGCGTGAAAGCCCTGGCGCGCGAACACCCGCACAGCGGCCTCGAGGATCAGGCGGCGCTTGTCGCTCGTGAGCCTGGCGCGCGCCACCGAAGAGCTGCTGGCGCTCATCGAGCTCGATCTCCGGCGGAGACGACGAGCAGGTCTCGCCGGGAGTCCGCACCGGGATCGGCCGCAGCAGCGGGCGGGCCCTGCGACGAGCCCCCGCCGGGACTGCCCCTGTTGACCTTCGTGTAGAGCTCCGGGCGGCGGTTGGCGAGCACGGGCAGCTGCTCGCGGATCTCGCGCTGGCGATCGAGGTCGAGCTCGGCCACGATGTGGCACGGGCCGTCGGGTGCCTGCGCGAGCACCAGGCCCCACGGATCGACGATCATCGAGCGTCCGCCAGAGCGATGGTGGCCGGGGTGCGCGCCAACCTGGTTGGCGGCCACCACGAACGCCTCGTTCTCGATCGCGCGGGCGCGCAGGAGCGTCTGCCAGTGGTCGCGAGTGGTTGCCAGCGTGAAGGCAGCCGGCAGCACGAACATGCGAGCTCCGGCGACCGCGAGGGCCCGATACAGCTCCGGGAAGCGCAGGTCGTAGCAGATCGACATGCCGAGCGCGACCCCGGTCGCGGTAGAGCTGAGCACGAGCTGCTCCCCGGGCAGCTCGATGTCGGACTCGCGGTACTCGCGGCCGTCGATCGAGACGTCGAACATGTGCAGCTTGCGGTACACCGCTCGCACGGCGCCGGACGGTCCGACGTGCACGGAGGTGTTTGCGAGCTTCTGCTCACCTGGAATCCGCTCGAGCAACGAGCCCGCGATCAGCTCCACGCGCAGCTCGCTCGCAAGCGCGCGCGCCCATGCGATCGCCTTGCCGTCCAGTGGCTCGGCTGCCGCGCGCAGCTGCTGATCGGTGCCCATCGCGGTCCACTTCTCGGGCAGCACGATCAGCTCGGCGCCGTCCGCGGCGGCAGCACGCGCGTGGCGATCGGCGCTCGCCAGGTTCGCGTCGAAGTCGTCGGTCGAGTTGAGCTGGACTGCCGCTACCTTCAAGATGCGTTCCCCTTTGCCGCACGGGCCCGGTGCGACAGTACTCGTCGAGCGCCGGGCGTCCTGGCCGGCGTCACTAGATTGACCAGTCAGTCAACAACTCAGAGCATAGCTCCCGGCGGGGCTGTGCTGAGGCGCGCTTGGGCGCCCACGCCCGCCCAAGCGCCGGCGGCCGCCACTCGCGCCCACGCCAGCGGCGCGCGCATCGAAACCGCCGTCCGGTAGTGGATCAGTTTGAGCCGACCCGCTACTCGTTGCTGCACGCGGGGCGGCCGCTCAAGCGCTGGCGCTACGTGGCCGTGTTCGACGAGCACATGATGGCGTGCGCGGCACGAGTGCAGGTCGGGCCGGCGCGCCAGACCTTCTGGGCCCTGCTGACCCGCGCCGACGGGCGGCTGCGTGAGCGCACCCGCATGCTCGCGCCGCGGCGGGATCGCGCGGTCGAGCTGGCGCCGGGATCGCTGCGCGTCCGGGACGGCGAGGTCGAGCTCGAGCTGGAGCTCGCGGAAGCCGGGCGCGCCGACCGGCGTGTCGAGACGCGCTGCCAGCACGAGGGCGGAGGCGAGGTGTGGACGCGCAAGCAGGCCGGAGTTAGCGCGCGGGGGCGGCTCAGGCTTGCTCGGGGCCAGCCCCGCGCGATAGACGCGCTGGCCGTGATCGACGACACGGCCGGCTACCACGCCCGGCGCACGGAGTGGGACTGGAGCGCGGGCGTCGGTCGCGACGAGCGCGGCCGGGCGCTGGCGTGGAACCTGGTGGCGGGCGTAAACGACCCCGAGGCGGGCAGCGAGCGAGCGGTGTGGCTAGAGGGAGTGCCCAGCGAGGCGCGGCCGGTGCGCTTCGCGTCCGATCTGTCCGAGATCGTCGCCGAGGACGGCTCGACGCTGCGATTCCTCCCCGTGGCCGAGCGCCGTCGCAGAGAGAATCTCCTGCTGGTGAGCAGCGACTACCGGGCGCCCTTTGGGACTTTTCACGGATCGCTGCCCGGCGGGCTCGAGCTCGCACACGGCCTCGGCGTGGTCGAGCATCACCGAGCGAAGTGGTAGTCAGCGCCGGGGCTGGCGCGCGAGCTCGGCGAGCAGGAGCTTCGAGTGCATCGCTCCGATCAGCTCGCGCAGCGGTTCGACGCCGGCCTCGATGATCTGCAGCGCCCTCTCCAGCTCGACCTCGCCCGCGAGGCGGTCGAGCAGCGCGCGCACCTCCTGCTGGACGAGCGGCTCGAGCGCCCGCACGTAGCGAACCGTGTCGTAGACGGTGAAGCCGAGCGTCTCGTCGTAGCCGCCGGCGCGAAAGCGGCTGATCGCCTCGACGATCTTGACGTCGTCGGCGTTGTAGCCGCCGCGGGTCGGCGTCAGCACGCCGATCTCGGCAAGACGGTCGAGCACGTTCTGCGGGACGGCGTAGCGCTCGCTGATCTCGCGCGCCGGAACGCGCGTGCGCTCGGCGGCGCTCGCGAGGGCGCGCTCGATGATCCGGTCCTCGAACTCGATCAGCGCCTGCACGTGCTCGGGATCGTCCTCGAGCATCCGCTTGATCACGCGCAGCGGCATGAAGCGCTCCTCCTGCAGGCGCTTGATCAGGTTGATGCGCTGGACGTAGTCGACCGAGTAGTAGGCCATGTTGCGGCTCGTCTTGACGGGCTCCGGCAGCAGGCCCTCGCGCAGGTAGTGCCTGATCGTGCCGGCGCTCACACCGGCACGCTCGGCGAGCTCGCCGATCTTCAGCAGCGGGCCTGTGCTGCTCGCGAGCGGGCGCGCGCCTGCGACGCTCATCGACGGCTCCAATCGATGGATGTCACCGGCGGCTCCAGTTGGCGACGCTCATGACGGCTCCGCTCAGGCCCGGAAGCCCACATCCTGCGGCGCGGGCTCGGACGCGCCCGCGGCCGCGCCCTGGGCCAGCAGCTGTGCCACTTCCTGCTCGGAATAGCCTGCAGCGCGCAGCGCCTGTTCGGTGTGCTCCCCGAGCGCCGGTCCCGGCAGGCGAGCGTGCTGACCGGGCGTGCGGGAGAGCTTGATCGGGATGCCCAGCTGCCGGACGGGCTGCTCGGCGCCTGGCTGGTCGAGCTCCACGACCATCTCGCGCGCCTGCACGAGCTCTGACTCGAGCGCCTCGTCCAGCGCCAGCACCGGCTCCAGGCAGCAGTCGTGCTCGCGGGCGAACGACTCCCACTGCACGCGCGAGCGCGCGCGGAAGATCTCGCAGACCTGCGCATGCGCCGGCGAGCCAGGATGCTCGAACTGGCTCGCGATCAGGTCCTCGCGCCCTACCCCGCGGCAGAAGGCCTGCCAGAACTTCGGCTCGAGCGCCCCGAGTGTGACCCAGCCGTCGGCGCATTCGTACGGCCGGTAGCAGATCAGCGAGCCGGCGAGCGGCAGATCGCCCCGGTGCGGAACGGCGCCGTCGGCGAAATAGGCGGCGGCCACCATCGCCAGCCACGAGAGCGCGCCGTCGGCCATCGACACGTCCACGAGCTGGCCTTCGCCCGAGCCGGGCAGCCCCTCATGGCCTGCACGTGCCGGGGTGCCGTCGCGCTCGCGCAGCGCGAGCATGATCCCGAACGCCGCCATCAGCGCGCCGCCGCCGAGGTCGGCGATCTGGCCGGCCGCCTGCACCGGCGGCCCGTCGCGCTCGCCGGTCAGGCCGAGCAGCCCGACCAGGCCGAGGTAGTTCATGTCGTGCCCGGAGGCGTCGCGTTTTGGCCCGCTCTGGCCGTAGCCGCTGATCGCGCAGTAGACGATCCCGCGGTTGACCTCGCGCATGCGCTCGTAGCCAACCCCAAGACGGTCGAGCACGCCCGGGCGGAACGACTCGAGCACCACGTCGGCGTCGCGCACGAGCGCCAGCAGCGCGTCGCGGCCAGCCTCGCTCTTGAGGTCGAGGCGAATCGAGCGCTTGTTGCGGTTCAGCGACAGGAACAGCGCCGACTTGGCGCTGTCGTCGAGGCCGGGCGGGCCCTCGTAAAACGGCGGCGACCAGCGAATGTAGTCGCCCATGCCGGTGTCCTCGACCTTGAGCACGTCGGCGCCGAAGTCGGCCAGCAGCAGCGAGCAGAACCCGCCGGGCAGCAGGCGCGAGAGATCGAGCACGCGAAGGCCCTGCAGCGGCAGAGTCACGCGCCGCCCACCTGCTGACGCTGACCGATCGCGAGCATCGCGCGCGCCTCATCGACACTGGCGGCACGCCGGCCGACGTCTTCGGTCATCTGCCGGGCCTTGGCGATCAGCTCGCCGTTGGACCGTGCCATCTGGCCGTCGGGCAGGTACAGGTTGTCCTCGAGGCCGACCCTGATCGAGCCGCCGAGCGTCAGCGCAGCCGCGACCAGCAGCCACTGCTCACGCGAGATCCCGATCACGCCCCAGTGCGAGCGGGCACCGTCGCCGGAGGCCGTGGTCGGAATGTTGTCGACCATCGCGGCGAGGTTGCGGGCGGTCGGCGGGATGCCGCCGACGACTCCCATGACGCAGTCAACGTGGAGTGGCGGGTCAAGCACGCCCATGTCGATCAGCGGCGCGAGCGAGCCGACGTGCCCGATGTCGAAGCACTCGTGCTCGGGTTTGATGCCGAGCTCGTTCATCGCGCGCAGCAGCTCGATGATCTCATCGAATGGATTGGCGAACACCATGTTGAACACGAAGGCTTTGCGCGAGCGCGAGTACTTCGCGTAGTTCATCGAGCCCATGTTCAGCGCGGCTACTTCGGGCCGGCAGGCGCGCAGGTACTCGACGCGCTTGTCCACTGATACGCCGATGGCGCCGGTCGAGTGGTTGATGATCGCCGCCTCCCCCACCTCGGCGCGAATCGCGTCGGTGATCGCCTGGTAGTCCTCGACCTCGAAGCTCGGAGACCCGTCGGGTTTGCGCGCGTGGATGTGGATCATCACGCCGCCCTCGTCCACGATCCGGCGCGCCTCGGCGGCGTACTCCTCGGGCGTATACGGGATCGCCGGGCATTGCTCGCGGTTGGCGAGCACGCCCGAGATGGCGCAGGTGATGACGACAGGATCCTCGACGCTCATACGGGCACCACTCCATGTCTCTTCCAGGGTCGCTCGATCCGCTTGCCGGCGGCCATCTCCAGCGCGCGGCAGATCGTCGGCCGGGTGTCGCGCGGATCGATCACGTCGTCGATCAGGTCGTTCCCGGCGGCGATGTAGACGTTGAAGATGTTGCGGAAGTTCTCGATCAGCTCGGCGCGCTTGACGACGGGGTCCTCGGCCTGCTCGACGACCTTGCGGAAGGCGATCTCGACCACGCCCTCGGCCCCCATCACGCTGATCTCGGCGCTCGGCCAGGCGACGATCAGATCGGGCTCGTAGGCGCGACCGCACATCACGTAGTAGCCGGCGCCATAGGCCTTGCGCGTGATCACGGTGATCTTCGGCACGGTTGCCGCGGCGACGGCGTGCAGCATCTTCGCGCCGTGGCGGATGATCCCTTCGGCCTCGACCTTCGTTCCCACCATGAAGCCGGGAACGTCCTGGATGAACACCAGCGGGACCGCGAACGCGTCGCAGAGGTTCACGAAGCGGGCGGCCTTGTCGGCCGAGTCGTTGTCGAGGATCCCGCCGAGCTGCTTGGGCTGGTTGGCCACGATTCCGACGGGACGCCCGCCGAAGCGGGCAAAGCAGGTGATGATCGTCTTGGCCCACTGGCCTTTGATGTCCATGTAGTCGCCGTGGTCGACGATCCGCCTGATCACCTCGTACATGTCATAGGGCTTGCGGTTCGACTCAGGGAGCACGTCGAGCAGCGAGTCCTCGCGGCGGTCGACGGGATCGTCGCTGACGCGCACGGGCGGCATGGCCTCGCAGTTCTGGGGCATGTAGGAGAGGTACTCCTTGATGCGCTCGATGCACTCCTCGTCGCTGCCCACTTCCATGTCGCCGACGCCCGACTTGCGGCAGTGCACGCGCGAGCCACCCAGCTCCTCCTGGGTCACGTCCTCACCGACGGCGGCCCGCACGAGGTGGGGGCCGGCGAGCGCCATCGAGCCGCGTCCCTTGACCATCGGCACGAAATCGGCGAGCCCGGGGATGTACGCGGTGCCCGCGGCGCACGGTCCCATCAGCGCGGCGATCTGCGGGATCACACCGCTCATCACGACCTCCTCGCGAAAGAGATGCCCGGAGCCGGCGAACATCGCGCCCGCCGCCTCCTGTACGCGCGCTCCCGCGGAGTCGAGCAGCCACACGAACGGGATCCGCTCGCGCAGCGCCAGCTCGCGCAGGCGCGTGACCTTGAACTCGCCGGTCATGCCCATCGAGCCCGCCATGACGGTGAAGTCGTACGCGCACACCGCCGTCAGGCGGCCGTCGAGCTTTCCGTATCCGGTGATCACGCCGTCGGCCGGCGCCTCGACGCCGTCCATCGCCCGCTGTGAGGAGTGCGGTCGCCCGTGGATGCCCAGCTCGACGAAGGTGCCCTCGTCGACGAGCAGCGCGATTCGCTCGCGCGCGGTGAGCTTTCCCTGCTCGTGCTGCCTGGCGATCTTCTCCTCTCCTCCGCCGAGCATGATCTTGGCACGGCGCGCTTCCAGGTCCTCGACCAGAGGACGGAGCAGCGATGGCGCGGCGCTTATGGACTCGGGGGTGCTCATCGAACGCTCCAGTCCGGACGAGGTCGGGCATATCGTTGTAAAGAGGCACAGAGGAGTTGTGTCCGGAAACGGAGCGCACGCGCGCGCGTGCGCGCGCGTGCGTGCGCCGCAGATTCGGACCCGGCTATGGAGCTCATTGGCCTTTCCATTCGGGGTCGCGCTTCTGAAAGAAGGCGGTGACGCCCTCCACGATGTCTTCGGTCGAGAGCGCCAGCGTCAGCTGCGCGCGCAGGTAGTCGAGCGCGTCGTCGAGCGGCATGTCCAGCTGGCGGCGCATCGCTTCCTTGCCCAGACGCATGATCACCGGCGACTTACCGGCGAGCTTCCGCGCCCACTCGGAGACGGCCGCGTCGAACTGCTCTGCCGGCACGACCTTGTTGATGAGGCCGGCGGCAAGCGCCTCCTGAGCGCTCCAGCGCTCGCCGAGCAGCAGTAGCTCGTTGGCCTTCTTGCGGGGGACGTTGCGGTAGATCAGCGCCATGATCATGAACGGGAACGCGCCGATATTGATCTCGGGCGTTCCGAACGTCGCCTGCTCTGAGGCGACGATCAAGTCGCACGCCAGCGCGATCCCGAGCGCTCCCGCGAGGACGTGGCCGCGTACGGCGCAGAGCGTCGGCTTGCCCAGCTCGCCGATCAGCCGGAACAGGCCGACGAAGCGGTCCGAGCCGAAGTGCTTGTGCACCAGCGGCACGTCGCCGGCGAAGCCACCGAGATTGGCTCCCGACGAGAACGTCTTCTCGTGTGAGGATGCAAGCACCACGCAACGGGCGTCCGGATCCTCGCGCGCGCGCTCGAACGCGCCGATCAGGCCCTGCAGCAGCTCGGCTGAGAGCGCATTGCGAGTGTCGGGCTCGTTGAGCGTGATCGTCGCGACGCCATCGACAAGCCCGTACAGGACCGACTCCCCGGACACGGGCGCATCGTAGCCAGTCACCACCGGCTCGCTCACAGCGACAGCACCCGCCCGAGGATCTCGCGCATGATCTCGTCGCTGCCGCCGCCGATCGGCCCAAGACGCGCGTCGCGAGCTGCGCGCTCGACCCAGTATTCGCGCATGTAGCCGGCGCCGCCGTGGATCTGCAGGCATGCGTCCATCAGCTCGAACGACGCGCGCTGTGTCAACAGCTTGGCCATCGTGACCTCCTTGAGCGGCTCCTCGCCGGCCACGAACCGCCGTAGCGCGTCGTATGCCACGCACCGGCACGTGTA
This sequence comes from uncultured Solirubrobacterales bacterium, assembly GCA_963713895.1. Classification (GTDB taxonomy): domain Bacteria; phylum Actinomycetota; class Thermoleophilia; order Solirubrobacterales; family Solirubrobacteraceae; genus Palsa-744. The sequence goes on from OY970210.1 coordinate 2,580,267, forward strand.
CGCCGAGGTGGCGAGGTCCGCCAGCTTGTGCCGGATCACCTGGTGGCCGCTGAGCGGGCGCCCGAAGGCCGTGCGCTCGCGCGCGAACTGAGCCGTGCGCTCCCACGCGAGCTGCATCGCCCCGACCGCGCCGAGCGCCATCGCCAGGCGCTCCCACTGGAAGTTGGCCATGATCAGCTTGAAGCCCTCGTCGAGCGAACCCAGCAGGTTGTCCTCCGGTACGAACACGTCCTGGAAGCTGATCGTGGCTGTGTCGGAGGCGTGCCAGCCGAGCTTGTGCAAAGCCGCGGAGCTCATGCCCTCGCCACGGTCGACGATCAAGAATGAGATGCCGTGGTGCCCACCCTCAGGCGTGGTCTTGACGGCCGTCAGGATGAAGTCCGCGCGAACCCCGTTGGTGATGTACGTCTTCTCGCCGTTTACGACAAAGCCGCCGTCTACGCGGTCCGCGCGCGTGGCGAGCGCAGCGACGTCGGAGCCGGCGCCGGGCTCGGTGATCCCGAGTGCCCCGATCTTCGTGCCGCCGATGGCCGGCGTCAGGTAGCGCTGCTTCTGCTCCTCGGTCCCGAACTTCCAGATCGGCGGTGTGGCGATGTTGATGTGCGCGCCGACCCCGGCGGCCGTGCCACCGGATCCCGCACGCGCCATCTCCTCGCACAGGACGGCCTCGTGAAGATAGTCGCCGCCCTGGCCGCCGTACTGCTCCGGGTACTTGAGGCCCAGCAGGCCCTGCGCCGCCATCCTTCCGAACACCTCGTTGGGGAACCAGCCCTCGTCCTCCCAACGCCGCGCGTGCGGCGCCAGCTCGCGCTCGAGAAACCCGCGGATCGAGGCGCGCAGCTGTTCGTGCTCGTCTGTGAAAGGAGGCTGAATCACGGTGGTAGGAGGCCGAATCACGGGGTAGGAGGCCGAATCACGGTGGCAGGAGGCCGAATCACGGTGGCAGGAGGATGAATCACTGCGGCAGGAGGGTGAATCACGGTGGCAGGGACGCCGAAGAGGTCAGGTCAATACGTTGTAAAGGTCCGTCGAGTGAGTATTGATTTTTTCCGGTTCGGTGCGCAAAGGTATCTACGGGGAGCGCCGCTCGGCTCGTGTGATTGCCTGGCAACCTCCGTGTGACGCCCGTGTCACACCCTCCCCGCCAAGCCCGCCCTCGTCCGCGCCCGCGTGAATACGTAAGTGCACCAAGCCTGAAAAAACAAACTACCCTCCGGCCTCCTTCACACTTGTTTCACGCCCGGCCGCCCGAGCCGCACCCGATTCCAGCCGCCGGCACTCGCCACGCTGATCAAAGGCCATAGGACCGCCCGATCACGTCGAGCATGATCTGTGAGCGGGAGGGAGGCAGGCCCCCCTCCCGACCACCCCGATGGCGGCGCCGGACGCTGATCAAAGCCCATAGGACCGCCCGATCACCTCGAGCATGATCTCGTCGGTGCCCGCGCCGATGCGGTTCAGGCGCGCGTCGCGCCAGGCCCGCTCGACTCCGTACTCGCGCATGTAGCCGGCGCCGCCGTGGATCTGGATGCACTCGTCGGCGACATCAACCGCGACGCGCGCAGCGTGAAGCTTGGCCATTGAGATCTCGCGCACCGGGTACTCGCCGTTCTGAAACCGCCACGCCGTCACGTAGACCATCTGGCGGGCCGACTCGATTTTGGTGGCCATCTCGGCGAACTTGTGCCGGATCACCTGGAACTTGCCGATTTCCCGCCCGAACGCCTTGCGCTCGTGGGCGTACTGGAGCGTGCGCTCGAAGCATTTCTGCGCGCCGGCGACGCAGCCGGCGGCGCCGATCAGCCGCTCGCCCTGGAGCTCCCACATGATGTGGTAGAAGCCCTTGCCGACCTGACCGAGCACCGCGCTTGCGGGCACGCGCACGTCCTGAAAGGCGAGCAGCGCGGTGTCGGAGGCGTGCATGCCAAGCTTCTCGAGCTTCTTCTCGCGGATCACCCCCGGCGCGTCCATCGGCACCAGGAACAGCGTGAAGCCGTCGTATCCGGCGTCGGCATCGGTCTTGGTGACGAGCACGATCGCGTCGGCGCGGTGGCCGTTGGTGATGTACGTCTTCGAGCCGTTGATGACGTAGTCGTCGCCGTCTCGCACCGCGCGTGTCTTGATCCCCGACACGTCGGAGCCGGCGTCGGGCTCGGTGATGCCGAGGCACAGGATCACCTCGCCCTTGATCGCAGGCACCACCCACTGCTGCTTTTGCTCCTCGCTGCCGAACGCGAGGATCGGCGGCATCGCCATATCGGTGTGCACGGCGACCCCCATCGCCAGGCCGCCGGAGTTGGCGTGGGTGATCTCCTCGGCCAGCACGAGGCTCGTGTAGTAGTCACCGCCCTGGCCCCCATAGGCCTCGGGCTTGTCGAGCCCGAGGAAGCCGAGCTCGCCCATGCGCGAAAACACCGAGTCCGGGAACGTCGTCTCCTCCCATTCCTCGGAGTGTGGAGCCAGCTCTTTCACGACGAAGCTGCGGATCGACTCGCGCAGCGCTTCGTGCTCGTCATTGAAGATGAAGTGCTTGCGTGCGGCCTTGAAGTCGGGCTTCACGACGCTCTCGGCGGTGGCGGCCATGTCGGGCGATCTCCTCGGTTCTCGATTTGCTCTGACTGGTGAGCGAGCAGGCCAAAACGGCGCGCCAAAAGCTACCGGAGCACAACCAGAAAGTAAACAGTAGAGCTGCTTACTTTCTGCAGCGCGACGCGCTGACCGCGATCTTGCACGGCCGCGCGAATGTCCCGTGAAGCCCTGAACCGCCTGGGAAACGGCCGCTGGAATCCGTCCAGGCCGCTGCCGGCCCCTAACGCTTCCCGTCGCTGCGACCGATGCCCCGCCCGTGGCCGACGCACCCGGCAAGCCAACCTCTACTCATCGTGGCACCCGCTTGCGCGAGATCGCCAACCGCGCCGTCGCCACGATGGCCACCTTTGCGGCCGCGAGCCTTCTGATGGCGACTGCGCCCGCCCTCGCGGGCGCCGAAACCTCCGGACGCACGGACCTCGGCGCTGGCAAGCGCGCCGCCGTCGGTCGCGCCGGCACGGCCGGAGACGACCGCCGCCACGGTAGCCACGGCTCGCCCCATGGGCGCGGACGTGCCGGAGCCTCCGGACATACGGGCGATCACACGCACGGGTCGGCCGCAAAACGCCGTAAGGGCGCCGGCCACCGGCATGGCTCCGGTAACACGCGCGTCCACGGCGTCAGCCACACAGCCCGCCACGGAACCCGTGCGGCGCGCAACCGACGGGACGTTCACGGTCGGCATGCGGCCCCTACGACCGTCTCCCAGAGCAGCGCTGTCAGCTCGACGAGCACCGCGAGCCCGCAAGTGGTGGTCTGCCCGGACGCCAGCCTGACGCCCAATCCCGAAAACCTCGAAGCCGTCCGCGAAGCCACGCTTTGCCTGATCAACGACGAACGCATCGCCCACGGCGAGCGCCCGCTCCAGCTGAGCACGGACCTGCAGAACTGCGCCCAGGGCCACAGCGAAAACATGGCCGTCGATGACTACTTCAGCCACGAAGGGCCCGGCGCGACCACCCCGCTGAGCAGGATGCAGGCGGCGGGCTACATCTACAGCTCGAAGATCGGCTACGAAATCGGCGAGAACATCGCTTGGGGCACGCTGTGGCTGGCGACTCCAAAGTCGATCGTCGAAAGCTGGATGCAATCGCCCGAGCACCGCGCGAACATCCTCGATGCCAACTATCGCGAAACCGGGATCGGCGTCAGCCCCCACGCCCCTTCGGCGCGTGCCGAAGGCGAGCCGGGCGCTCTGTACACGCAGGACTTCGGCGTCATCATCACCGGCTGATCGACGTAAAGACCACGTCGTACGCGCACCACGTCGTACAGATAGTCTCCGGGCCGACAACCATCGGACAACAGAGGAGACGCAACGACCATGGGAGTACTCGACGGCAAGTCGGCGATAGTCACCGGTTCGGCTCGGGGGATCGGACGCGCGACGGCTGAGCTGCTCGTCGCGCAGGGCGCGCAGGTGTTGATCAACGACCTCGACGGCGACGTGGCCGAGCAGGCAGCCGGGGAGATCTCGGGCGAGACGGCTGTGTACGCCGGCGACCTGACCAAGCCCGGCGCCGCCGACGAGCTGGTGCAGAAGGCCATCGACGCGTTCGGCAAGATCGACATCATCGTCAACAACGCCGGCTACACCGTCGACGCGCCCGTGCACAAGATGTCCGACGACCAGTTCCAGAAAATGCTGGACATCCACACGATCGTGCCGTTCCGCGTGATCCGCGCCGCCGCTCCGCACCTGCGCGAGCCGGCCAAGAAAGAGCGCGAGGAAGGCAAGGAGGTCTTCCGCAAGATCGTCAACGTGTCCTCGACCTCCGGCACGTTCGGCAACGCCGGCCAGGCGAACTACTCCTCGGGCAAGGCCGGCGTCGTGGGTCTCACGAAAACCGTCGCGAAGGAGTGGGGTCAGTTCAAAGTCAACGTCAACGCGGTCGCGTTCGGGTTCATCGATACACGCCTCACGCAGGCCAAGGTCGACGAGAACGTGATGGAGAAGGACGGCGAGACGATCCAGCTGGGCATTCCCGAGCAGATGCGCCAAATGGCCGCGATGCTGATACCGCTGGGGCGCCCGGCGTCGCCCGAAGAGGCCGCCGGCGGCATCTTCTTCCTGTGCTCGCCCTGGTCCAACTACGTCCACGGCCAGACGCTGCACGTCACGGGCGGCCTGTTCGGCGGGATGACCGGCTGAGGCCCTGAGCGGCAGCCTGCGCGGTCAGGGCGCGACCGGAGAACCCGTCACGGGCGCGTCCGCCGCAGTGTCCTCACGCGCAGCTGGGCCGCGCAGCTGGAAGTAGAGCACCGCCGACGCGAGCGCTGAGATCGGCGCGGTGAGGATGCCGACGACTACGCGCACCAGCAGATCGATCCCGGTTCCGGCGGAGGCCGCGACGGCCTCGATCACGAAGCTGATCACGGCGACGAGGATCACCATCAGCAGGATCACGGCGAACACGTTCCAGCCTTCGCCGCGCACGAGCTCGCGGCTGCGCCCGAGCGCACGCAAGCCACCGGGTCGCTCGAGCACCACGACCGGCGCCGCCACCGACCAGATCGTGAGCAGGATCAGGCCGGGGATGATGATCAGGATGAAGCCGATCACGATCCCGATACCCGCCACGATGCCCACGAGGATCAGCTGCCCCAGCACCGGCACCGCCGCCTGCAGCAGCTGACCGGGGCTCGCGTCGCGCCTGCCGTCCTGGACGTCGGCCACCAGCTCGACGACCATGCCCGTGAACAGGGTGCTGGCGACGAGGCTGACCACCAGCGCGATGATCGCGAGGCCGGGCGAGGCCGTGACCAGCAGCGCGCCCACGATCGCGCTGATCACGAACACGACTGCGGCCGCCGTTATCAGCACGAGCGCCTGGTCCGCGTAGATCTCGAACGTGCGCCGAATGACGCCGCCGACGTCGACCCGATTGTTCACGCCATCCTCCCTCCGCCAGCGGAGTGCTCAGTGGATTTCAAGCGCCGACCGAAGCCCGAGCGCGGACTAACCATAGGGCCCACCCCCGACGGCCTGGGGCGAGCGCGGCGTGCGCCTCGGGACGCGGGCGAAAGCGCCGGAGACTCAGGCCACAGCCGGTGTCTTGGCTGCGCGGCGTTCGGCGCGCACGCGTCGCAGGACGCCCTTGCGTCCATGCTGCTCGAGCCCCACATATTGCTCGCGAATCACGCCGAGGATTTCGTCGGCGACCGCCTGCTGCTGGGCTCGGGTCGGATGCTCGACGGGCTCCCAACGCATCGGCTCGCCGTACTGGATCGTTACGCGCGGGAACTGCAGGCGCCTCCAGTTGCGGATTCGCGACGAGCCCTGGATTGCGATCGGCACCACCGGGACGCCGGTCTCGAGCGCGAGCCGGCCGATGCCGGGCTTGGCCTCGCTGGCCATACGCCCGGTGCGCGAGCGCCCGCCCTCGCAGTACATCGTGATCGCGCCGCCGCGGGCGAGGATCGCCTTGGCGGTGATGAATGTCTCCTCGTCGCGAGCGCCGCGACGGACGGGGAATACGCCACCTGGGCTGTAGATGCTCTGCATCGGCGGTTTGAACAGCTGCGACTTTGCCATGAACCGCACCTTGCGCCGGATGTAGCAGCCCATCAGGAAGTGATCCATGAACGAGAAATGGTTGGGAGCGAGAATCACCGGACCCGCGCCCGGGACCTGCTCGCAGGAGATCGAGCGCGCGCGCAGGAACGTGTAGGCGTACAGCGAGGTCAGCAGGCGCGTCGCCTCGTAGACCCCGTTGGGTTCGCGCGTGCGGGCGCGCTCGTGGAAGCGGTCGAAGTGCTCCTTCGGCCGCTGATCGGCGTAGACCTGCTCGCGCATCGAGGCTAGGTCGTGCATCTACCCGTGGGGTCGTTCATCTGTCAATGCGACTCTCATCTGGCGGCGTCTCGCCCGTCGGCATCTCTCGCCTGTCGGGCGCGTTTCTCGTCTGTGCGCTTGTACCTCGCGGCGCGCCCAAAGTTACGCGCCGGCCGGGCCGGGCGGCGGCTCGGTTGCCAACGGCGCACGCGTGCGCGCGAGCGCGTCGGCCCAGCCCGCCAGCAACTCCGAGCGCTCCTGCTCGGACATGCCAGGCTCGTAGCGCGCGCGCGTGCGCCGGCCGGCCGCGACGTCGTCCAGCGTCCAGCGCCCGACGCCCACGCCCGCCAGCATCCCGGCGCCGAGCGCGGTCGTCTCGGAGGTCTCCGCGACCACCACTGGAACGCCGAGAACGTCGGCCTGAAACTGCATCAGCCAGGCGTTGGCGCTCGCGCCGCCATCGACGCGCAGCTCGTCGAGCGGCGCCCCGCTGGCCGACTCCATCGCGCGCACCGCGTCGACGGTCTGGTAGGCGATCGCCTCGAGCGTCGCCCGCGCCAGGTGAGCGCGCCCGCTGCCGCGCGTCAGGCCAACGATCGTGCCGCGTGCGCGTGGGTCCCAGTGCGGCGAGCCGAGACCCGTGAGCGCCGGCACGAAGTAGACGCCCTCGTTGGAGCGAAGCGATGCCGCCAGCGTCTCGGTCTCGGATGCGTCGCTGATGATCGCCAGCCCGTCGCGCAGCCACTGCACAGCAGCGCCGGTCGCGAAGATCGACGCCTCCAGCGCGTAGTCGGTGCGCCCGCCCAGCGACCAGGCGATGGTGCTCAGCAGGCCCGGCGCCGGCGCGGGCGGCGCCGCACCCGTGTTGAGCAGCACGAACGAGCCGGTGCCGTACGTGTTCTTGCCGAGTCCGGGCTGCAGGCAGGCCTGGCCGAACAGCGCCGCCTGCTGGTCACCGGCGACGCCCGCAACGGGTGCGCGATGGGCGCCGAGCACGCCGGGCAGCATCTGCGCGAACACGCCGGCGCTCGGCCGGACCTCGGGCAGGGCGCGCCCGGGAATGTCGAACAGCTCGAGCAGCTCGGAATCCCAGCGCCCGCGCACGATGTCATACAGCAGCGTGCGCGCCGCATTCGAGGGATCGGTGAGGTGGCTGCCGGTGAGCTTGAACAGCAGCCACGAGTTGACCGTCCCGAACACGGCGCCGCCCGCGCGCGCGCGGTCCGCCAGCCCTGGCACGTTGTCGAGCAGCCAGCGGATCTTCGTCGCCGAGAAGTACGGGTCGAGGACGAGGCCCGTGCGCTCGCGGACCAACGGCTCGTGGCCGGCCGCCCGCAGTCGCTCGCAGAGCTCGGCGCTGCGGCGATCCTGCCACACGATCGCGTGATGTAAGGGCTCGCCGCTGCGCGGATCCCACACGCAAACGGTCTCGCGCTGGTTGGCGATCCCGACAGCCGCGAGCCCGCCCGGCTGGGCCCCGGCGCTCGCCAGCGCCTCGAGCGCGAGCGTCCGCGTGAGCTCCCAGATTTCACTCGCGTCGTGCTCGACCCAGCCCGGTCGGGGGAAGTGCTGGCGCAGCTCCCGGTACGCGCGCGCCACCGGCTGCGCCTGCTCGTCGTACACGAAGCAGGTGGTTCCGGTGGTTCCCTGATCGATCGAGAGGATCATCGGCCAACCGAGCTATTGTCAGCGATCGTTCGGAGGCAAGTCACGACTCGCCAAAGTCCCCAGGAGGTACGCGCGTGGTCAACGTGGAGGCGCACATAACAGGCACCGTATGGAAGATCGAGTGCGAGGTGGGCGACCACATCGAGGAGGGGGACACGGTCGCGATCCTCGAGTCGATGAAGATGGAGATGCCCGTCGAGGCCGAAGACGCAGGCACGGTCGCGGAGATTCGCTGCGAGGAGGGCCAGGCGGTCAACGAGGGCGACACGCTCGTCGTGCTCGAGTAGGCGTGCCCGCAGACGCTGACACACGCGAGCTCGCCGAGGGCAAGCTGCTGGTCAACCGGCCGGCGGCGGATGTGCTGCGGCTGACGATCTCAAACCCCGAGAAGCGCAACGCCCTCGATCACCCGATCCTCGATGCGATCACGGCGACGCTGCACCAGCATGCCGACGAGCACGGCGCGATCCGTTGCGTGGTCCTCACCGGCGCCCACGGCATGTTCTCGGCGGGCTACGACATCGGCGAGATTCCCGATGAGGAATTCGAAGAACGGGCGGAGCGGCTCGTGGCCCATCCGTTCACCGAAGCGATCGACGCGCTCGAGGCGTTTCCGTGGCCGACGCTCGCCGCGCTGCCGGGCCACACGATCGGCGGCGGGCTCGAGCTCGCGCTCGCCTGCGACCTGCGGGTGGCCAGGGAGGCGATCAAGCTGGGGATGCCGCCGGCCAAGCTGGGGCTGGTGTACTCGCACACGGGCCTGCGGCGCTTCATCGATGCGATCGGCGCCCCGCGCACGCGCGAGCTGTTCCTGCTCGGCCGCCACGTCAACGCCGCGACGGCGCTCGCGTGGGGCCTGGTGAACCGCGTTGCGCCCGAGGCGGAGCTCGAGTCGGCGACGCTCGCGCTGGCGGTCGAGCTGGCCGGCAACGCGCCACGCTCGCAGCTCGGCAACAAGCGGGCGATCGCGGCGCTGCTGCGCGCCGAGGGCGAGCTTCCGGCCGAGGTTGCGCAGGAGCTGATCGAGCTGCGGCGCCGCTCGTTCGCCTCGGAGGACATGCGCGAGGGCATACGCGCCTTCGCCGAGAAGCGCGCCCCACGCTGGCGCAACGAATAGCCGGCGGCTCGGTTGGAGGTGCCGTCCGGGACGCGCCGTACTTTGGGCACATGCCGCCGCTGATCACCCGCGAGGAGGCGAGGCGCCTCGGCGAGATCGAGGATCACACCGAGATCGAGGCGCTCGTCGAGCGGGCCTGGACGGCGCGGGTGCAGCGCTTCGGCGACTCGACCGATATGTGCTCGCTGGTGAACGCCAAGTCCGGCGGGTGCGCGGAGGACTGCGGCTTCTGCGCGCAGTCACGCTTCGCGGACGCCGAGACGCCGATGCACGCGATGATGAGCCCCGAGCAGATCCTCGAGCACGCGCAGGCCGCGGAAGCGGCAGGTGCCCACCGCTTCTGCATGGTCACACAGGGTCAGGGCCTGTCGAAGCGGGACTTCGACAGGATCCTCGAGGGGGCGCGGCTGGTCTCGGAGCATACGAACCTCAAGCGTTGCGCCTCGATCGGCCACATGTCGGTCGAGCGCGCCATGGCATTGAAGGACGCCGGCATCCAGCGCGTGCACCACAACGTCGAGACGGCCGAGAGCTACTACGACGAGGTCTCGACGACGGTCCGCTACGAGGGGCGTATCCGCACGATCGCGGCGGTGCGCGAGGCGGGACTCGAGACGTGCGTGGGCGGAATCCTCAACCTCGGCGAGACCCGCGAGCAGCGTGTGGAGATGGCGTTCGAGCTGGCCGCGCTCGATCCCACGAGCGTGCCGATCAACCTGCTCAATCCCCGGGCGGGCACCAAGTTCGGCGACCGCCAGCCAATCGATCCCTGGGAGGCCGTCAAGTGGATCGCGATCTTCCGGCTGATCCTTCCCGAAGCCCTGTTCCGGCTGTGCGGCGGGCGCGTGGAGAACCTCGGCGAGCTGCAGCCGCTCGCGGTCAAGGCCGGGCTCAACGGAGTGATGATGGGCAACTTCCTGACCACGCTCGGCTCCGCGCCCGAGCAGGACCGCGGCATGTTCGAGGACCTCGGTCTGAACGTCGCGCGCCAGCCCGACAACGGCCGCAACCCGCGGCCGGACAATCGCAGCGGGTGGCTTCGCGGCGAGACGCCCGACCTGGTCGAGGAGCTGCTGGCACCGGGGCCGAGCGCCGACACAGGCCCGGGTGCGCCAGCTGGCGACACGCGAGCAGGCCCGCGCGAGGCCGGCACGAGCGCGCCGAGCGCGCCCGCAAGGGCTGGGCGCGCGCACGGTGCGCCGCGCGACCAGACAGGCCCGCATCAGACCGGCCTGCAGGTGCGCCTCTGGGATCCCTCCTCGCAGTTGCGCTTCCGGGCGAAGCGCAACGTGCCGCCGCGCCCCGACGGCGCGCCGAACAGATCGCCCGCCGACCGCACGGATCAGCCGGTCCACGGGTGCGACGCGCTCACCGTCCCGGCCGAGCGCGAGGACCAGTGAACGAGATCGAGCAGCGGCTCCGGGAACTGGACGAGCTCGGGCTGCGGCGCAGCCTGCGGATGGTCAGCGGGCCGCAGGGTCCGCGTGTGCTGCTCGACGGCAAGCCGGTCCTGCTGCTGTGCTCGAACAACTATCTCGGCCTCGCCGACCATCCGCGCGTGCGCGAAGCCGCGGCCGAGGCCGCGATGCGCTGGGGCGTGGGCGCCGGAGCCTCACGGCTGATATCGGGCACGATGACGATCCACCGCCGCCTGGAGGAGCGTTTGGCGGCGTTTCACCGCCGCCCGGCCTGCGTGCTGTTCGGCTCGGGCTATCTCGCCAATGCGGGCGCGATCGGGGCGCTGGCGGGACGCGGCGACACGGTCTTCTCGGACGAGCTCAACCACGCCTCGATCATCGACGGCTGCCGGCTCTCGCGCGCCGAGGTGGTCGTGTACAGGCACGGCGACATGGAGCACCTCGAGTGGCTGCTGCGCCGGCACGGGGCCCGTGCCGGGACGCGCGCGCACGCGCGATCGGGCTCGGTGCGCGCCGGTCGGGCGCATGTCCGGCAGGTGATCGTGACCGATGCCGTGTTCTCGATGGACGGCGACGTGGCGCCCTTGCATCAGATCGTGGAGCTCGCGAACGCGTATGAGGCGCGCACGATCGTGGATGAGGCTCACGCGCTCGGCGCGCTCGGCGCGGATGGCAGCGGCGCGGTGGCGGCCGCGGGCCTGGAGGACGAGATCGACCTCCTGATCGGCACGCTCGGCAAGGCGCTGGGCTCCTACGGCGCGTACGCGTGCGCCAGCCAGGCCACGGTCGACTATCTGATCAACGCGGCCCGGCCGCTGATCTTCTCGACCGCGCCGCCACCGCCCGCGGTCGCGGGGGCGCTGGCCGCGCTCGAGCTGCTGCTGGAGCGGCCCCATCGGGTTCAGCGGCTGCGCTCGAACGCACGGGCGCTCAGACGGGCGCTGGCGGCGGAGGGCTTTGCCGCGGACGCTTGCGACATGCACATCGTCCCGCTCGTGGTCGGTGACGCGCTGGCTGCCGTGAGCCTGTGTGAGGCCGCGTTGCGCCGAGGCGTGTTCGCCCAGGCGATCCGCCCGCCCACGGTCGCGCCCGGCGGCTCGCGCCTGAGGCTCGCGACGATGGCCTCGCACACGGCCGAAGAGCTGGCGGGCGCGGCGCGCATCCTGAGCGAGGCCGCCCGCGAGCTCGACCTCAACCTCGCGACGCTGCCGCTGCAGGCAGCCGCGGCCGCGGTCGCGCCCGCGCACGATGAGCGGCCCGAGCTGGAGCCCGATTTCGAGTTCGAGCCGTCCGCCCGAGCGCCGGTCGAGCCGAGCGCTACCTCGAGCCGCGCGCGCGCCAACGCACCATTCGACCTGGAGCGCGAGACCCTCCTACCCAGTGGCTCGTCGGGCCCCGCGCGCGAGACCGCGGGCGCCGGCGCGCCGTTCGACCTCGAGCGCGAGGAATACGCCGTCTCGCGCGCGGCCTGAGAGCCGCGTCGCGCGGGCGCGGGCGTGCGCGGGCTGTTCGTCACCGGAACCGACACCGGTGTCGGCAAGACTGTGTTGAGCGCGGCGCTGCTCGCCGCGATGGTGCAAGCCGGCGAGCGCGTGGTTGCGCACAAGCCGGTCGTGACCGGCCTGGACGAGCCGGCCGGGTCGTGGCCCGCCGATCACCAGCTGCTGGCGGCCGTGGCCGGCATGAGGCCCGAGGACGTCGCGCCGCTGCGATTTGGCCCGGCGGTGTCGCCCCACCTCGCGGCGCAGATCGAGGGTGCGTGGATCGACCCAGCCGAAATGGTCGCCCAGGCGCGCAGGGCGGGTGAGCCTCAGACGCGCGCGAACGCCGAGCCCAGCTCATTGGATCGGCCCGACGGACTGGATCAGCCGCCTCAGAACAGCGACTCCGATCCGAGCGGGCACACGCTGATCGTGGAGGGGGTCGGGGGGTTGCTGGTGCCGCTGAGCGACGACTTCACCGTCCGCGACCTGGCGGTCGCGCTGGGATTGGAGGTTCTGATCGCGGCGCGGCCGGGTCTGGGCACGATCAACCACACGCTGCTGACGCTGCAGGCCGCGCGCGCGGCCGGCCTCGCCGTGCGGGCGGTCGTGCTCACGCCGTGGCCTGAGCAGCCTTCGCCGCTGGAGCGTTCGAACCGCGAGACGATCGCGAGCGTCGGCCGGGTCGAAGTGTCCGTCCTGAGATCGGTGCCCGGTCCGGCGATCGCCGACCTCGCCCGCGCAGGTGACGCGCTTCCATGGCAGCTGTGGCGTGCCGCTTGGGCGCGCTGAGCTCAGCTGCCTGCCGCCGCCACCAGTGCGGCGCTCACGCGAGCGATCTCGTCCTGCTCGATTATGTACGGCGGCATCGTGTAGATCAGGTCGCGAAACGGGCGCAGCCAGACACCTCGATCGACGGCGAGCGCGGTCGCGGCTGGGATGTCCACTTCGTGATCGAGCTGCACGACGCCGATCGCGCCGAGCACGCGCACGTCGGTCACGCCGGGCAGCTCGCGCGCGGGCTCCAGACCGGCGCGCAGGCCCTCCTGGATCATCGCCACGCGCGCGCGCCAGCTCGAGTCGCGATCCTCGAGCAGATCGAGCGACGCGAGCGCGATCGCGCAGGCCAGCGGGTTGGCCATGAACGTGGGGCCGTGCATCAACCCGCCGCCCTCGCCGCCCGAGATCGCCTCGGCGACGGCGGGCGTACAGAGCGTCGCGGCGAGCGTCATGTAGCCGCCCGTCAGGGCCTTGCCGACACACATCACATCGGGCGCCAGAGCGGCGTGCTCGCAGGCGAACATGGCGCCCGAGCGCCCGAACCCGGTGGCGATCTCGTCGAGCACGAGCAGCAGCCCGTGCTCGTCGCACAGCGCGCGCAGCAGCGCCACGCACTCGGGCGCGTAGAAGCGCATGCCGCCGGCGCCCTGGACGACCGGCTCCACGAGCACGGCGGCGAGCTCGCCGGCGTGCTCGTCGAACAGGCCGCTGACGTGCCCGGCCCAGTCCGGATCGAGCCCCGCATCGAATCCGCCGGGCGGGCGTTCGGCGAAGACGTGGGCGGGCAGCACGCCCGTGAACAGGCTGTGCATGCCGCCGACCGGATCGCACACGGACATCGCGCCGAAGGTGTCGCCGTGGTAGCCGCCCCTGACGGTCAGCAGCCGCGTGCGCGCGGGCTGCCCGACGGCGCGTTGATACTGGAGCGCCATCTTGATCGCGACCTCGACGGCCACCGAGCCCGAGTCCGCGAAGAACACACGCTCGAGTCCCGGCGGAGCCAGGCGGGTCAGGCGCTCGGCCAGCCGCACGCCCGGCTCGTGCGTGAGCCCGCCGAACATGACGTGCGCCATCCGGCCCAGCTGCTCGCTGGCGGCGCGATCGAGCGCCGGGTGGCGATAGCCGTGGATCGCGCACCACCACGAGGCCATCCCATCGATCAGCTCGCGCCCGTCGGCCAGCCGCAGCCGCACGCCCTCCCCGGACACGACCGGCAGCGGCGCCGACGTCGCCGGCGGCAGGCCTCCGTAGGGGTGCCAGACGCGTTCGCGATCGATCGCCAGCAGCGCCTGCCAGTCGGTCAGTTCCGTCCTAGTCCTCGTAGAGGACGAAGTCCCTCTTGCGGGCGCCGCACACAGGGCAGAACCAGGTGTCGGGAATGTCCTCGAAGGGGGTTCCGGCCGGGATACCGCCGTCGGGGTCGCCTTCGTCGGGATCGTAGATGTAGCCGCAGGATTCGCAGATCCAGCGCTGCAATGTCTGGGTTGCGCTCATGCGTCGAAGACTAGCGAGCGCTGCGCCATCCGGGTAGAGTCGCTCGATGGACTCAGCCGTGCCAGCCGGCCAGCCGGCCCCGGGCGAGGAGTACAACCCCGGCCCGGCGACGCCGCCGCGTCAGGCGGCGACCGTGATCGTCTTGCGCGGCGGGGGGCGTGCGCTCGAGGTGCTGCTGGTGCGACGCACGCCGAGTGCGCGCTTCATGGGGGGCGTGTGGGTGTTTCCCGGCGGCGCGGTCGATGCGAGCGACGGAGACGGCGATGGCGCGCTGCGTGCGGCCGCGATCCGCGAGCTGCGCGAGGAGGCGGCGATCGTGCTGCAAAGCCCGGACGAGCTCGTCGAGTTCTCGCGCTGGATCACGCCCGCCGTGGTCAAGACGCGCTACGACACGCACTTCTTTCTCGCACCGCTGCCCGATGGCCAGGAGCCCCGGGTCGACGGGGCAGAGTGCGTGGACCTCGGCTGGTTCACGCCCGCCGGTGCGCTCGAGGCTCACCGCGCCGACGAGATCGCGCTGGTGTTCCCGACGATCAAGAACCTCGAGCCGCTGGTGGCGTTCGCGTCCGCGCAGGAGCTGTTGACAGCCACGCGCGGACGCACGGTCGAGCCGGTCCTGCCGAAGGTGGTCGCCGAGGGCGGAAGCGCCCGCGTGGTCCTCCCCGGCGAGCCCGGCTACTGATCCTCCCCGGCGAGCCCAGCTACTGATCCTCCCCGGCGAGCCCGGCTACTGATCCTGCTGCGCTGAGATCACGTGCGTGACGGCGTTGATCAACGCGAGATGCGTGAACGCCTGCGGAAAGTTGCCGAGGTGGCGGCCGCTCGAGGCCTCGAGCTCCTCGCCATAGAGCCCGAGCGGTGAGGAGTAGGCGAGCAGGCGCTCGCACAGGTGCTCGGCCTCGCGGTGCTCACCGATCTCGCTCAGCGCGGAGACCAGCCAGAAGGAGCAGATCAGGAACGTTCCCTCCTCGCCCTGCTGCCCGTCGTCGGTCTCGTCGGTGCGGTAGCGCAGCACCAGTCCGTTCTCGGTGAGCTCTGATTTGATCGCATGGACGGTGGCGCGCAGGCGTTCGTCGTCCGGGGGCAGAAACCGCACCAGCCCGATGAGCAGATTCGAAGCGTCGAGCGCGTCGGTGTCGTAGTGCTGGCGAAACACGCCGCGCTGGTCAACTCCGTGCGCGAGGATGTCCGCGCGGATTTCGTCGGCGACGCCCTGGTAGCGCTCGGCCGAGTCTTGATGACCGCGACGTTCGGCCAGACGTGCGCCGCGATCGAGCGCCACCCAGCACATCAGCTTCGAGCTGACGTAGTGCCGGGGCTCGCCGCGCGCCTCCCAGATGCCCTGGTCGGGCTCGCGCCACACGCGCTCGGCGCAGCCGACCTGGTCGATCAACACGGGCCACAGTCCCTGGGGAACGTGGTCGCGCTGCTTGGCGTGTACGTACACCGAGTCGAGCACCGCCCCGTAGACGTCGTTCTGGCGCTGGTTGTAGGCGCCGTTGCCGATCCGCACGGGCCGCGCTCCCTCATAGCCCTTGAGATGCTCGAGCGTCGACTCGCGCAGGTCCCGGTCGCCGCGGATGCCGTACATGATCTGCAGCGAGCCGTCGTCGTTGCGCGCGAGTTCGGCGACGTACTCGACGAAGTCGTCGGCCTCCCAGTCGAGGCCGAGCGCGTGCAGCGCCCACAGCGTGAACGAGGCGTCGCGCATCCAGCAGTAGCGGTAGTCCCAGTTGCGAGCGCCCCTGGGCGTCTCCGGCAGCGAGGTCGTCGGCGCGGCGACGAGCGCGCCGGTTGGCATGAAGGTCAAACCCTTGAGCGCGAGCGCCGAGCGTTGCAGGTCACGGCGCCAGGGATGGTCGGGGTACGTTCCGTCCCCCAGCCAGTCGCGCCAGAAGTTGCTGGTGTCGTCGAGCAGTCGCTTGGCTTCCGCGGCGGTGCGCGGCCCGCCGCGCGCCTCCGTCCACGAGAGCGCACAGAAGCGCTGCTCGCCTTCGGCGAGCGTGTGGCGAGCGTGCACCCGGCCGAGCTCGACGCCCATGCGCAGGTCGCTGTATAGGCGAAACCCGAGCTCGATGTCCGCGTAGGTGTCGCGCGCGCGCACTGGTGGCCCATCCGTGGGCACCGGCTCGGGTGGCCCATCCATTCCAGGCCGCCCGGCACCGGCGCCGTGCTGATCGCCACTTGCGGCGCTCATCCGGCGCTCCGATTCGCGCGCCCGCGCCGCCGCCTCCTGGACGCGCGGGTCCGGACTCGCATCCAGCGCGAAGCCGCCCTCCTCGCCGGTGTCAACGGCAGTCCAGCGCGCGGAGATCGCGCCGTAGCCGAACAGCGGCTCGCAGACGAGCTCGACCTGGACCTGTCCCTGCACGCATTCGACCCAGCGCACCAACAGATGGTCGGCGTCGAAGTCGGTGGGCGGGCGGGTATGGCTGCTGCTGTCCTTGTTGTCGTGCCATTCGCCGATCGTCAGCCCGTCGATCACCCGCAGCCATCCCTGCGCTGTCATCCAGGTGGTCTCGATCAGGTTCGTCCCCGGTACGTAGCGCCGGCCAACCGGCACGTAAGTTCCGTAGGGACCGATCCTGAAGCTGCCGGCGCCGCGGTCGAGCATCGCCGCGAAGACCGCGGGGCAGTCGAAGTGCGGTAGGCACATCCACTCGATCGCGCCGTCGGACGCGACGAGCGCACCGGTGTGGCAATCAGACAGGAAGCCGTAGTCACCGATCTGCGGAAACGGCGAGAGCATCGGCGGGCCGTACGACGGTGGGGTCACAGCGGTGGCTGCGTCCGAGCGGCTGCCCTCGCGTGATCGCGTCGCACCGTCGCCGCGCTGGCTCCCTTCGTCGTCACGCGTGGCGCGTGGCGGGCGCGCCCGCCTGCGCGAACCGAAGGCTCCGGCGCTCACCAGTCGAAGCTTTCGAAGGTCGGCCGCTCGACGTCTTCGGGCAGGATCTGCTCGTCGTCGAGCTTGTCCAGATGGGCGGCGAGCGTGACGCTGGCGAGCGGGCGCATCGCCTCGGGGATCTCGGGCCAGACCGTGTCGAGCAGCTCGCGTTCGGTGCGCAGCCCGTGGCTGAGCGCACGGATCAGGGCGTGCTCGCGATCGAGGCGATGGTTGACGTACTGTTCGAGCTTGCCCTCGGCGTCCCACACGACGGGGCCGTGGCCGGGACAGATCACGCTGAAGTCGTCGCGCAGCCGCAGTCGCGTGAGCGCCAGCAGGTAGTTGGACATGGCGCCGCGATGCGGCGAGACGAACACCGAGCCTTCGCCGAGGACTGCGTCTCCGGTGAAGCAGGCGCCGTCGGCGATCAGCGCGAAGTGGTCGGGAGAGTGCCCGGAGGTGGCAACCGGGTCGAACGGGCCAAAGCGCACGCCCTCCGCGAGCTCGACATCGACCTCGCCGCGCCCGCCCGCGAGCGGCGCCGGATAGCGCTCGAGCAGCTCGGCGACGGCTTCGGTGTGGTCCTCGTGGTCGTGCGTGAGCACGACGCCGCCGAGTCCGCCGCGCGCCTCGATTGCCGCGTACAGACGCCGCGTATGCGACTCGGTCGCGGGACCCGGGTCAACGACCCACGCCGGCCGGCGCCCGACGACCCAGGTATTGGTGCCGGACAGGGTCAGCGGTCCCGGGTTGGGCGCGAGCAGGCGCAGCACGTCGTAGCTCTTGAGCAGCTCGGCGTCGGAGCCCGCGCCGGCTCGGTCCTCGGCGGCGCCGGCGTCAAGCGAGTGCGACTCGGACGCCGGCCGTGTGGCCGCGTCGCTGGGATCGGAGGGGAATGACGGCAGACTCACGCCAGCGACGTTAGCCGACCAAGGGGCTCACGCGACTGCTCACGAGACGCGCACCGGGCTCACGCGACCTCACACCGGGCTCACGCGACCTCACACCGGGCTCACGCGACTTGGTAGCGCTTGGCGCCGCGCCGCTCCTCCGGGACGCTGATCACATCCCAGCACAGCCCGGCGCGGGCCATCGCGCGGATGACCAGCGCGGAGATGTCGGGCTGGCGCCAGCCGAGACCGTGGCTGGCGGACGTCGGGAAGGCGTGATGGTTGTTGTGCCACGCCTCGCCGAGCGTCGGCAGCGACAGCCACAGCAGGTTGCGCGAGTGGTCCTCGGTGGCGTAGTCGCGGCGACCGAAGAAGTGGCAGAGCGAGTTGATCGAATAGGTCATGTGGTGCACCACCAGCATGCGCACGGCTCCCCCCCACAACAGGCCGGTGAGCCCGGCACGCAGCGTCCCGCCGATCGCGAGGCCGAGCGCGAACGAAGCCGCCAAGCCGCCGAGCGCCCACACGATGAAGGTGCGGTCGACGAACGAGACGACGGGATCGGCGAGCAGGTCGGGCGTGTAGCGTTCGCGCGATCCGCGTTGGGTATGGATGAACAGCCAGCCGACGTGGGCGTGGGCGAGTCCGCGCAGGGCCCCTCGCCAGCCGGCGCCGTGATCCACGTGCGGGCTGTGCGGGTCGCCGAGGCGATCGGAGAAGGCGTGATGCTTGCGATGATCGGAGACCCATGAGATCACGGGGCCCTCGATCGCGGCGGAGCCGAGCACGGCGAAGACGGCGCGCACGGGACGCGAGGTCTTGAAGCTGCGGTGGGTGAACAGGCGGTGAAAGCCCACCGTCACCCCCAGCCCGGTGAGCAGGTACATGATCGCGAACACGGCGACATCGCCCGGGCCCAGCAGCCCGTCCCACAGCTGCCAGCCGACGAAGCCGAGCGCAGCTATCGGAGCGAGCGTGACGATCCCGGTGATCACGCGATCGCGCATCTCGTTGTGGATAGGCTGGACGTCGTCGGGGCCCGGCTGGACGTCGTCGGGGCCCGGAAGGTCGTCGGTGAGGAGCTCGCTGGAGGCGGGACCGGGGCTCATGCGCAGCGCAACCTACCAGCGCGACCCGTAGGCTGGCTATCGACATGTGGCCAGACAGGGCAGGACATGCTGACGGGCGCGCGGATGATGCGAAATGGCGCACGCAGGATCAGCGGAGGGTACTCAGCCAAACGGCCGGATGACGCACGCCCTGCTCGCAAACCCGAAGCCGCTGCGCCGCGAGCTCGCGCGCGCGCTGCCCGAGCGCCCGTTCACCGTCCGCTTCTGGGACGGCTCCGAGCTCGCCGGAACGAGCCACGACGGGCCGACTTTCAACGCCCGCTCGCCGGCGGCGATCGCCCATCTGCTGCGCGCGCCGGGGCAGCTGGGTCTCGGCCGCGCGTATGCAGCAGGCGAGCTGGAGGTCGACGACCTCGATCGCGTGATCGGGTTGCTTGACAGCTTCAGCGCCCCTCCGATCGACCGCGCGACGCGCGCCCGCCTGGCACTGGCCGCGCTGCGCGCCTGCGGCTTGACGCGGCCGCCGCGCGTTCCCGCGAGCGAGCTGCGCCCGCGCGGACAGCGGCACAGCCGCGCGCGCGACGCGCGCGCGGTGCGCCATCACTACGACGTCTCAAACGACTTCTTCAAGCTGTTCCTCGACGCTTCGATGACCTATAGCTGCGCGTTGTTCTCGCGCGGAGCGCAGACGCTCGAGGAGGCTCAGCTGGCCAAGCGCGAGCTCGTCTGCCGCAAGCTGGCGCTGCGCGAAGGCGAGCGCGTCCTCGATGTCGGCTGCGGCTGGGGCAGCTTCGTGCTGCATGCGGCTGCGCGCCACGGCGTGCACGCGGTCGGGATCACGCTGTCGCCCAACCAGGCCGAGCTGGCGAGCAGGCGCGTGCGGAAAGCCGGCCTGCAGGATCGCGTCGAGATCCGCCTGGCCGACTACCGCGAGCTCGGCGGCGGCGAGCGCTTCGACGCGATCGCCAGCATCGGCATGGTCGAGCATGTCGGTGCCACGCGCATCGACGAGTACGGGCAGCGGCTGGCGGGCATGCTCGACACGGGCGGGCGCCTGCTCAACCACGGCATCGCGCGCCTGCGCCACGACGACCCCGAGGCGGGCGCATTCTCCGAGCGCTATGTGTTTCCGGACGCGGCGCCGCTGCATCTTTCGCGCATCGAGCTCGCGCTCGAGCGCGCGGGCTTCGTGACCGAGCACGTCGAGGGGTTGGCGCAGGACTACGTACGGACTCTCAGCGCATGGATCGATCGTCTCGACGCCAACCGCGAACGCGCCGAGCGCCTCGCCGGAGGAGAGCGCACCCGCATCTGGCGCCTGTATCTGCGCGCCGCGCGCAACGGCTTTCAGAGCGGCTTCACCTCGGTCTATCAGGTGCTCGCGCGCAAGGCTTGACAGGGCCCCGGCCGCGGCTACTGCAGGTTGGCCATCACGTGCTTAATAACCGTGTAGTCCTCGAGCGAGTAGACGCTCAGGTCCTTGCCATAGCCCGACTCCTTGAAGCCGCCGTGCGGCATCTCCGATACGAGCGGAATGTGGTCGTTGATCCAGACGCAGCCGAAGCGCAGAGCTTTCGAGACGCGCAGTGCGCGTCCGACGTCGCGCGTCCAGACCGACGAGGCGAGCCCGTAGCGGGTGGCGTTGGCCCAAGCGACCGCCTGGTCCTCGTCGGTGAAGCGCTGAACGGTGATCACGGGGCCGAAGATCTCGCTCTGGACCAGCTCGTCGCCCTGCTCGAGGCCTGCCACGACGGCCGGCTCGAGGTAGAAGCCGGCGCGGTCCGGCGCGCTGCCGCCCGTGACGAGCTCGGCGTGCGGCGGCCGGCGATCGAGAAACCCCTGCACGCGCTCGCGTTGTTTGGCCGAGTTGACAGGTCCGAGCGTCGTGTCGGGCGCGAGCGTGTCGCCGATCACGAGGCCCTGTGCCTGCGTGGCCAGGCCGGCGACGACCTCGTCGTAGACGCTCGCGCCCGCCAGCACCCTGGTCGCGGCGGTGCAGTCCTGGCCGGCGTTGTAGTAGCCGGTCCCGGCGATCGTCTCGAGCGCGGTCTCGAGGCTGACGTCGTCGAATACCAGGACCGGCGCCTTGCCGCCGAGCTCGAGGTGCACACGCTTGAGCGTCTCGGCGGCCGTGCGCGCGACGTGCTTGCCGGTCTGCACCGATCCCGTCAACGACACCATGTCGACGTCCGGATGGCCGATCAGCGCCTGACCGGTGGGCTGACCGTGTCCGGTGATCACGTTCAGCACGCCCGGCGGCAGGATCTCGGCGGCGAGCTCGGCCAGGCGCACGGTCGTGATCGGGGTGGTCTCGGCCGGCTTGAGCACGACGGTGTTGCCGGCGGCGAGCGCGGGCCCGATCTTCCAGATGGCCATCATCAGCGGGTAGTTCCAGGGTGTGATCTGGCCGATCACCCCGACCGCTTCGCGGCGCGTGTAGGACGTGTAGCCCTCCATGTACTCGCCCGCGGCGCGGCCCTCCAGGCAGCGCGCGGCACCCGCGAAGAAGCGCAGGTTGTCGGCCATCACCGGCAGCTCGTCGCTGCGCACGGCCTCGATCGGCTTACCGGCGTTCAGCGCCTCGAGCCGTGCAATCTCCTCGGCGTGCTCGTCGATCACATCCGCGAGCGCCAGCAGCGCCTGCGCGCGCCGGGCGGGCGTCGTGGCCGACCATTGCGAAAACGCCCTGCGCGCGGCGCCGACCGCGCGCCCGACGTCCTCGACCGTCGACTTCGACGCCCGCGCCAGCGCCTCCCCGGTGGCAGGGTTGAGGATCGGCTCGCTCTCGCCCTGTGAGGCGACGGACTCGCCGTCGATGAAGTTGCTCAGAGTTTGTGTCGCCGTCGCCATGCGCTCCTCCGTTCAGGTGTTCGCGTGCTCGGTAAGGGCCTTGGGCCTGCAGTGTTCCCCTGTTCGCTGACGACCTTCCCGCGTTCGGGCTCTCGGCATGTTCCGCTCTGCTCCTCGGCTCCTCGGCCCCTCGCATGCGCCCTCAGGTCCTGACCGTCTCCGCCTCGATGCTTGCCAGCGCCTGCAAGACCGCGGGGTGCGTGATCTCGCCGGCGCGCACGTTCAGGCCCATGCTCAGCCCTGGATCGTCGGCCATCGCCGCCTGTGGACCGCGGTCGGCGAGCGCGAGCACATACGGAAGGGTGGCGTTGGTGAGCGCGTAGGTGGAGGTGATCGGGACGGCGCCCGGCATGTTCGTGACGCAGTAGTGGGTGATGCCGTCCACCTCGAACGTGGGCTGGGAGTGCGTGGTGGGGCGCGAGGTCTCAAAGCAGCCGCCCTGGTCGATCGACACGTCCACCAGCACGGCGTGCCGGCGCATCAGCCGCAGCTGCGCATGCGTGACGACGTATGGGGCCCGCCCGCCGGGGACCAGCACGGCGCCGATCACGAGGTCGGCAAGCGGCAGCATCTCCTCGATCGCGAGCGTCGAGGAGTAGACCGTCGAGGCGCGCCCGCCGAATGCGACTTCGAGGTAGCGCAGCCTGTCGATCGAGCGGTCGAACACGAACACGTCGGCCTGCATGCCGATCGCGATGAAGGCGGCGTTCATACCGACGACCCCGCCGCCGATCACGAGCACGGTGGCGGCTGCCACGCCGGGGACCCCGCCGAGCAGGATGCCGCGACCGCCCAGCGGCTTCTCGAGCATGAAGGCGCCGGCCTGTGTGGCGATCTTGCCGGCGACCTCGCTCATCGGCGCGAGCAGCGGCAGGTGCCCGCTCGCGTCCTCGACCGTCTCGTAGGCGATGCAGGTGGCGCCCGCGCGCTGCAGGGCGCGCGCCAGCTCGGGCTCGGCCGCGAGGTGCAGATACGTGAACAGCGTTTGGCCCTCGCGCAGCAGCTCGACCTCTGCCGGCTGGGGCTCCTTGACCTTCAGCACCAGCTCCGCGGCCTCGAACACGGCTGCCGCGTCGGGCACGATGCGCGCGCCCTGGGCGAGGAACTGCTGGTCGGATATCGCGCTGCCGAGCCCGGCGCCCGCCTGCACGAGCACCTCGTGTCCGTGCGCGCTGCACTCGCGCACGCCCGCGGGCGTGATCGCCACGCGGTACTCGTCGGGCTTGATCTCGGTCGGAACGCCGATCCTCATCGGGCCAGCTCGCGTCCGCGTAGCGCCAGCCAGAACTCGATGCGGTCGCGCGCGCTGCTCAGATCGCGCCCGGTCAGCTGTTCGATGCGCTTGATCCGGTAGCGCAGCGTGTGACGGTGGCAGTACAGCGCGCTGGCCGCCCTCTCCCAATGGCCGTTGTTTTCGATGAACACGTCGAGCGAGCGCAACAGCTCTTCCCCGTACTCGCCCTCGCCCTGCTCGACCGGTCCGAGCACGCTGCGGCAGTAGGACGTCAGCGCGTCGTCGTCTTGCAGCGAGAGCAGCAGTTGGAACGCCCCGAGGTCCCTGAAGGTGGCGACCGTCTGCGTGCCCGCGCCGTTGCGCAGGCGCGCGGCCTCGAGCGCGCAGCGCGCCTCGTGGAAGCTGAGCCGCAGCGCGTGCGTGGCGGCCGGCCGGCTGGCCGCCGCAGCGACGTCCGTGCCGAGCCGGGCGGCCAGCTCGGCACGAATTCGCCCGGCAAGGTCGACCGGCTCAGGCGTGATGCCGTCGACGCCGATGACCGCGTACAGCAGCCCGGCGCGAATCGCAACCAGGCAGTTGACCCGCTCGCGCTCGAGCGCCCGCTCGAGCAGCGGCGCCGCGACCGCGGGGTCGGCCGGCGAGAACACGAGCACGCTCGCCTGCTCGCCGATGCCAAACGGGCGCAGCTTGGCCTGCAGCTCTTCCGGATAGAGGTTGCCGGTGAGCGCTTCGGCGAGCACGTCGCCGGCCATGCTGCGCTGCAGCAGCTCGTAGCGCTCCTCGACGAGCTGCGCGAACACGCGCTCGGTGATGGCGATGAACGGCAGCTCGTAGGGGACCTCGAACACCGGGAACTCGTGCGCGCGCGCCGCGCCGAGCAGCGCGGTGGGGATGCGCTTGTGGGCGAAGCCGGTGCCGAAGCCCAGCCCCGCGATCTCGTGCTCGACCAGGCGCTCGACCAGCGAGCGCTGCAGCTTCGGCGTCTCGAGCTGCAGACCGGTCGTCAGCAGCAGCTCGCCGCCCTTCAGCCAGGGCGTTGGATCGACGAGCTCCGTGATGTGGACCCAGCGCACGTGCCGGCTCGCGGCGCTCTGGCCGCTGGCCAGTGCGAGCCCCAGCTCGGAGGTCAGGCCCTCGACGGTGAGTTCCACCGCGCCATCCGTTCGCAGGCCTCACTGAGCACCGGGCGCAGGATCGCCTCGATCTCCCGAAACTGCTCCTCGCCGGCGATCAGCGGCGGCGACAGCTGCACGATCGGCTCGCCGCGGTCGTCGGTGCGGCAGATCAGCCCGCGCCGGTAGAGCTCGCCGGAGAGGAAGCCCCGCAGCAGTTGCTCGGCTTCCTCTGAGTCGAACGTGGCCTTCGTCGCCTTGTCCTTGACCAGCTCGATCGCGTGGAAGTAGCCGGCGCCGCGCACGTCGCCGACGATCGGCAGGTCGCGCAGACCCTCGAGCGTCGCGCGCAAGCGACTCTCGTTGGAGCGCACGCGCTCGCACAGCTGCTCGCGCTCGATCACATCGATGTTCGCCAGCGCCGTGGCACACGCGACCGGATGCCCGCCGAAGGTGAAGCCATGGTTGAAGATCTGCTTGCCGTGCATGAACGGCTCGGCGATGTGGTCCGCGACGATCACGGCGCCGAGCGGGGCATACGCCGAGGTGATGCCCTTGGCGGTGGTGATCATGTCGGGCTCGTACCCGTAGCGTTCGCAGCCGAACCAGTGGCCGAGCCGCCCCCACGAGCAGATCACCTCGTCGGAGATCAGCAGCACGCCGTGGCGGTCGCAGATCTCGCGCACGCGCTGGAAGTACCCGTCCTGCGGGACGAAGCAGCCGCCGCCGTTCTGGACCGGCTCGAGCATCACTGCGGCGACCGTGGGTGGGCCCTCAAATAGGATCGCCTCCTCGATCGCGTCCGCGGCCCACAGCGGGTCGCGATCTTCCTGCCAGCGATACGAGTTGGTGTTCGGCACGTGGTGCCCGCCCGGGGTCAGCGGCTCGAACGGCTCGCGCAGCGGCGTCAGGCCAGTGGCGCTCAGCGCGCCCATCGAGGTGCCGTGATAGGCCAGCTGGCGCGCGATCAGCTTGTGCCGGCGGGGCTCGCCGCGCGCGGCGTGGTAGGCCTTGGCGAGCTTCCAGGCCGACTCGACCGCCTCCGAGCCACCCGAGGTGAAGAACACCCGGTTCAGCGGCCCGGGGGCCAGCTCGGCGATCCGCGCCGCCAGCTCGATCGAGCGGGGGTGGGCGTAGCTCCAGTTGGTGTAGAAGCCGAGCTCGCGCGCCTGGCGCGCGCCCGCGTCGGCGATCTCGGCCCGTCCGTGCCCGACGTTCACGCAGTACAGCGCCGAGAGCCCGTCGAGGTAACGGTTGCCGTGTTCGTCATAGACGTAGCAGCCCTCGCCGCTGACGATCACCGGTACCTCGGCGCCCTCCTCGTAGACGCCCATGCGCGTGAAGTGCATCCACAGATGGCGCTTGGCGAGCGCTTGCAGCTCGCTGCCGGCGCCACCCGCCGACTCCTGCCCCACGACCTGACCGAGGCCGGACCCCGTGGCCGCGGCGTCGTCGCTCAGACCGGTGCTCGTTGGTGTGGCAGCCATCGTGCGACCTCCTTTGGAACACGCAGCATGTCTCGATCAGACACTGGACGGCCCTTTCGACACTGGGCCAACTTGTCGCTGGACACTCAGGACAACCGTACTCTGCCAACATGTCAGGCTCAAGGCGCTGCCAGTTCAATGACCGCGGCAGAAATTATACGAAGTGGACAAGATCGATCATACGTTTTGGGGATCGCGCCCCTTGTGCCTGCGCCGTTTGTGTCCGTACCTTTTCTCACAAGAGCGTTCTAGGTCAGTCGGACTCTAGGAGGAGCCGTTCATGGCCATCGAAGGTGCCGGTCTATCGAGCCCCGTCCAGCCCGCCTCGCCGTCGGGAGTGATGGACAAGGGGCTCAAAAAGGGCGCGATCGGCTATCTCTCGAACATCGTGATCGGCGTGGCCTCGACCGCGCCGGCATACTCGCTCGCGACGACGCTCGGCTTCATCGTCGCGGTCAAGGGCGTGGGGGTGCACGCTCCCGCCGTGATGCTGGTGGCGTTCGTGCCGATGTTGCTGGTGGCCGCGGCCTACAAATACTTCAACCGCGCCGACCCAGACGCCGGCACCACGTTCGCGTGGGTGACGCGCGCGTTCGGTCCGGTGACCGGCTGGATGAACGGCTGGGCGATCTTCCTGGCCGACGTCATCGTGATGGCGTCGCTGTCGGACATCGCCGCGATCTACACGTTCAAGCTGTTCGGCTTCAGCGAACTGGGCAGCTCCAAAGCGGCGATCATCGTCGCCGCGGTCCTGTGGATCGCGATCATGACCTGGATCTGCTATCGCGGCATCGAGCTGTCCGCGCGCATCCAGCAGGTCCTGCTCGGCGCCGAGGTCCTCATCCTCGCGGTCTTCTCGGTGGTGGCCTTCGCCAAGGTCTACGGCAGCCATCCGCCGGCCGGCTCGATCAAGCCGTCGCTGTCCTGGATCAACCCCTTTGCGATGAACTTCGGCGACCTGGTCGTCGCGCTGCTGCTCGCGGTGTTCATCTACTGGGGCTGGGATTCGGGCGTGGCGGTCAACGAGGAGTCCGAAAACCCTGCCGAGGGTCCCGGCAAGGCGGCGGTCGTCTCGACGGTGCTGCTCGTGCTGATCTACGTCGTGGTCACGGCGGCCTCGCAGTCCTTTCACGGCACCGGATTCCTGACCAACGAAGCCAACCAGGAAGACGTCCTCAGCGCGCTCGGATCTGGCGTGCTGGGCACTGGCGTCCTCGGCAAGCTGCTGATCATCGCCGTGCTCACGTCCGCGTCGGCATCGACGCAGACGACGATCCTGCCCACCGCCCGCACCACCCTCTCGATGGCCCACTGGAAAGCCGTCACATCGCTGCTCGCTCGAATGCACAAGCGCTACCTGACGCCGACCGTCTCGACGCTCGGCTTCGGCGTGCTGTCAGTCATGATCACGGTGGCGCTGCTGCTGGCCCACGGAAGCGTGCTCGAAGACTCGATCACCTCGATCGGCTTCCCGATCTGCTTCTACTACGGCTTCACCGGCGTGGCGTGCGGCTGGTACTACCGCCACGATCTGACCGAAAGCGCGCGCAAGTTCATCATGCTCGGACTCGCCCCGCTGATCGGCGGCCTGATGCTGTTCGGCGTGGGGATCAAGGCGGCGATCTACTACGGCCACGCCGAAAACGTCTCCGCGAGCCCGATCCACCTGTTCGGCCTCGGCATCACGCTGCCGCTGCTGATGGGGATCGGCGGCATGGTCCTCGGCTTCGTGATCATGCTCGTCTCGCGACCGTTCTTCCGCGAGTACTTCTCGCGCAAGACCGAAACCGCGCCGCCCGGGCTGCTCGAGCAGCCGCCACCGGTGGCGCCGACGCCCGCACGCGTGGATTTCTGACAGCCATGCCGAGCTCTTCGCCTGCACATACCTCGGAGCTCCTCTCGGGGGTACGCCGCCCCGTCGCGGGGGGACATGGCGCGCACGCGGCATGACGCCGTCGTGTGCGCCATGTGACGGGTCTTCAAGCCAGCTCGATCATCCCGTGCGGCGCGCCCAGGTCGGACAGGCGCTCGAGGAAGGGCCCCGGCGGGAACGCCTCCGGGCCGAGCACGCCGGTTCCCCGCCAGAGCCCCTCGTTCAGCAGCTCGAGCGCGACGACCGGATTGATCGCGGTCTGCCACACGACCGCCTGACTCGAGTACTCGCGCATCGTGTAGCCGTTGTCGGCCACGTGGTACAGGTAGGTCGAGCGCTCGCGCCCGTCGGTCCCGACGCCCCGTACCCAGGTGCCCGCGCAGGTGCGGCCGCTCAGCCGCTCGCCCAGCGTCGCGGGATCGGGCAGCGCGGCCGCCACCAGGTCGCGCGGTGCGACTTGCTGACCGCGCACGTTCACCGGCTCGGTCGAGTCGAGGCCGAGCTTGTGCAGCGTGCGCAGGACCTCGATGAACTCGCGGCCGAGCCCGTACTTGAAGGTGACGCGCTCACATCCAACCCAGCGCGGGATCAGCACGACCTCCTCGTGCTCGACGTTCACGCACTCGACCTGCCCGATGCCCTCGGGAAACGTGAACAGCTCTGGCTCCGAGAACGGCTCGGTCGTATAGAAGCCGCGCTCGCGCTCCCAGATCAGCGGCGGGTTCAGGCACTCCTCGATCGTCGTCCAGATCGAGAAGGTCGGCGCGAAGTCGTATCCCTCGACCACCAGATCGGCTCCATCGCGCACGCCGACCTCGCGCACCTCCGAGAACAGCTCGTCGGCCGCGTAGCGGGCGAGCACGTCTGACAGCCCCGGCTCGACTCCGATTCCCACCAGCGCCAGAAGCCCAGCCTGCTCCCAGCGCTCGTCCTGCGCCAGCTGGCGCGCGCCGAGCATCTCGCCGACGAGCTCGTACGGGCGGTCGGGATGGCGCTCGGACAGGGTCATCGCCATGTCCAGGTAGGTCACCTTGGCCTCGAAGCAGGCGCCGAAGATCGGCTCGTTGAAGCGCGGATCGCACGCGTTCAGGACCGCGTCCGGGCGCGTCCGGGCGATCAGCTCGACGAGCTCGTCGCGGTCGGATGCGTCAACCGGCTCGGCCGCGAAGCGGTCCTCTTCGCCGAGACCCTGCGCGACTTCGCGCGCGCGCCGGCCCGAGACATCGGCGAGCACGACCTGCTCGAACGCCTGGCGTCGTTGCGCGATCGCCGCGAACGCAGCGCCGACGCCCCCGGCTCCGACCACCAGCACCCTCATTGCGGGGAGTCTTACCAGATCCACTTTGCAGGGAGTCGACAGGCGACAGACAGCCCGGCTCGGCTGCCGCGATGGAACCGGCGGCTCGCGTATGCTGCGCCGGTCGATGGCGAGCGCGCTACTGGACCGGCCCTCGAAGTCTCCGGCCGCCGAGCGACCCGCGCGCTGGAGCGCGTCGCCGGCGTTGCGCGGCGCTGAGCTGGCATGGGTGGTGCTCGCCGGGATCGCGCTCGCCGTGCTCACGAGCTGGCCGCTGGTGCTGCACATGTCGAGCCGCATCTCGCCCGACCTCGGAGACCCGATCCGGACCGCCTGGCAGATCGCGTGGGTGGGCCACGCGATGCTGGGCGATCCGCTGCACGTCTTCAACTCGAACGCGTTCTACCCGCACCCGCTGAGCCTCGCGTTCTCGGACTCGCTGCTCGGGTACGGGCCGGCCGGCTTCCTCGGCGCGGGCACCGTGGCGGCGCTGGTCCGCTACAACCTGCTGTTCCTGTTCGCCTGGTCGCTGTGCTTCGTGGGCGCCTACCTGCTCGGCCGGGAGCTGGGGCTCGGCCGGATCGCCGCCGCCGCGGTCGGTGTGGCGTTCGCGTATGCCCCGTACCGCGTGACCGAGGCGGGGCACCTGCACGTGATCTCCTCCGGGGGCATCCCGTTCGCGCTGTTCCTGCTGCTGCGCGGCTACCGGCGCGGCTCGCGCGGGCTGGTCCTGGCCGGCTGGCTGGTCTCGGCCTGGCAGATCAGCCTGGGCTTCACGCTCGGCCTGCAGTATGCGTATCTGCTGCTGATCCTCACGCTGCTGGCGCTGTGGAGCTGGTGGCGCGGTCGTGGCAGCCGGGCGCTGCTGCCCCGTCGCCTGATCGCCGTCACCCTGATCGGCATGGCCGTGGTCGGCGCGGTGACCGTCTATGAGGCCCGTCCCTACCTGCAGGTGGCACACGACTACCCGACCGCGAAGCGCACGCTGCGCGAAGTCGAAGCCTATTCCTCGGGCCCGCCCGCGCTGCTGGCGGCGTCCACGGAGAACCGCGTGTGGGGCAGCCTCACGTCGGGCATGCGCGCCAAAGTGAACTCCAAGAACGAGAGCATCTTCTTCCCCGGCGGGCTGATCCTCCTGCTCGCCCTGGTGGGCCTGGTGGGGGTGGGCAGGCTGGCCGAGGGCGCGCCGGGCGCAGACGCCGACGAAATCAAAGTCCGGCGCGCGGGCCGCTCGGCCGCGGTCGGCAAGGGGGTGGGCGGGCATCCATACACATCCCGCTTGCGTCTCGGCCTGCTCGCCGGCATCGTCGTGTGCTCGGTGCTGGCGTTCGGTCTCGGCCTGACCGGCGCCGGCTATCCATACCGCCTGCTGTACGACTTCGCTCCGGGCTGGGACGGCGTGCGCGTGCCCGGACGGGTCTTCACGCTGGCCACCCTCTGCTATGCGCTGCTGGCGGGCGCGGGCGTGCAGCTGCTCGTGGGGCTGGCACGCCGCTGGGGCGCGCGGCGCTCGCTGTCGGCGCTCGGCGCGGTGGTCGGCGCCGTGCTCGTGATCGGGATTCTCGGGGAAGGCGCCGGGCACCTGGGCCACCCGGTCGTGCCCCAGCCCGTACCGGCCGAACGCGGCCTGCCGGGTCCCGTGCTCGACCTCCCGACCGACGGCGCGGCGGACCGCCTGTGGCAGTACTTCTCGACCGACGGCTTCTACAAGATCCCGGTCGGCAACTCGACCTTCGACCTGCCGGCGCTGGACGACCTGCGCGGCGGCATGAACGGCTTCCCCGATCGTGCGAGCGTGGAGAAGCTGCGCTACTACCACATCCGTACGGTGGTCCTGCACACCGTGATGCCGGCCCTGCCGGCGATCAAGTACCCCGAGGTGCCCGAGCCGCCGGACCCCGCAGCGGCGGCGGCCAAGCCGATCGCGGGTCTCGGGATCACGCGCCGGCGGGTTGGCTCGCTCGTGATCTACGAGATCGGACCGGGGCCCGCGGCCCTGCACGGCACAGATCCATGAGCGACGGGCACGCAGGGGACCGCTCGGCGGTCCACGCCCACGCGCCGAGCCAACCCGGCGGGGGCGACCCGGCACGTGGCCGCCTGACGAGCCCGCGGCACCTGGCGCTGGTGGCGATCGTGCTGACGGGGCTCGCCTACGCGACCCTGATCCAGAGCTTCTCCTGGAACCAGACCTCGCACTACGACCTGATCCGCGCGCTCAACAACGGGAGCACGACGATCGACGCCTACCAGGCGAACACCGGGGACAAGGCCTACTACAAGGGTCACTGGTACTCGGCTCGCGCCCCCGGGATGGCGCTGTTCGCGCTGCCGTTCTACGACGCGCTGAACATCGTGGGCGCGGAAGCGTGGACGCGCTCGCACGTGGCGCCGCCCGAGCGGCCCGGGGACGGGATGATCTACCTGATCGGGCTGTGGACGAACGTGCTGCCCGGCTTTCTGCTGGTGCTGCTGCTGTGGCGCGTGGCCGAGCGCTTCGAGCCCGGCTATGGCGCGGCCGCGGCGATCGCGCTGGGGCTGGGCACGATGGTGCTGCCGCTCTCGACGCTGCTGTTCTCGCACGTCTTCACGACGTTTCTCACGTTCGGCGCCTTCTGGCTGCTGTTGCGCGAGCGCGACGGGCCACCCAGCATGGCGCTCTTGGCGGTGGCGGGCCTGGCGATGGGCTACGCGTTCAGCTCGGAGTACCCGACGTTCTTTGCGGCGATCGTGCTGGGCCTGTTCCTGCTCTCGCGCCGGGACTCGCTCACGCTGGTGGGCGTGCTGCGCCGCGGCGGCGCGTACGTGGCGGGCGGGCTGGTGGGCGTCGTTCCATTGCTGCTCTACAACCACTACGCCTTTCACTCGTGGACGCACCTGGCCTACTCGAACATCCCGCGTCAGCAGAAAGGCTTCTTCGGCATCGACGCCCCCAGCCTGCGGGTGCTCGCCACGCTGCTGCTGGACTCGCGCGGGCTTCTGACGATCTCACCGGTGCTGGTGATGGGCGCGATCGGGACGGTGCTCCTGTACCGGCGCGGACGGCGCGCCGAGGCGCTCACGATCGGCGGCATCTGCTTCTGCTATCTGGCGTACAACTCCGGCTACTACCTGCCGTTCGGCGGCGGCTTCATGGGCCCGCGTTTTCTGGACACGCTGCTGCCGTTCCTGGCGTTCCCGATCGCGCTCGCGCTCAAGCGCTTCCCGGGCCCGACCGTGGCGCTGGCCGCCGTCTCGATCGCCGCGACCGTGATCGCGACGATCACGCATCCGCTGGTCGGCTACGAGACCGAGACGGTCACGTGGATGCGCTACGTGGGCAAAGCTCTGTTTCAGCCGACGATCGCCTCGGCATACGGCCTCGGACGCGGCTGGGGCGGGATCTGGCCGTTTCTGCTGGCCGCGGGCGGCGCGACCGTGCTGGCGGCTTGGGCGACGCCGCGGCTGCGCCTGTCGGGCGCCTCGATGGGCGCGGGGGTGCTGGTGCTGGCAGCGTGGGGCCTGTTCGCTGCGCTGGGACCGACCGTGCTCGGAATCGATCACGCCGGGCTCGTGAGCATCTACAAGGCGGGCGATCACACGGCCCTGAACCCGAACGACCATCCGGGCTTCAGCACCTATCCGCTGAAGGTGCTCGCGCCCGCGGCCGCCGCCGCCGGCCTGGTGGCGCTGCTGGCGATGCGCCTGCTGCGAAACGTCAAGCCGGACGGGTTCCGCGCCCCCGCGATCCGCGCCTCGCGCGGCCAGCCCCGCGTGGAGCGGCTCAGTTCTTGACGGTCTTGACGTTGCAGCGCGCTGCGCGGAGCGCCTTGCAGACGACCACGTAGCCGGGGCGAGGCTGATCGCGGGCGTTCATCAGGCCGGCGTCGAAGCGCGTCCGGGAGGTGCCGCCGGTCCAGTCGTAGATGTACAGCCGCTTGACCTGAGGCAGCGCGCCGGCCACGGCGAACACGTACTTGAGGACCTTGGCGGAGCGCGTCAGGCCTTCACCGTGCCTGTTGGGAAAGCCATTGCCGAACTTGACGAGCCCGCCGGTCTCGGTCAGCCACACCTGACCGCGGCCGAAGGCGCGGATGATGTCGCGCGTGCGCCAGGATTCCAGGCGGTTGACATCGGAGTAGTTGTGCAGGCCCCAGATGCTCGGCATGATCGTCTTGAGTTTGCCGATCTCGCTTTTGAATTCGGCGATGTAGCGCAGCGTGGGCTGGATGAACTGCTGGTCGAGCACGTCCAGGCCGATCACGGTGCAGCCCTTGCAGACGCGGATCAGCGCCTGGTAGTACTTGGCCGCTTCGACCGCCGTCGGGCTCGACCACTGGTGTGGTTCGTTGCCGCGGTTGGCCTCGTCCCAGGACTGGTATTGGCGCACGTGCGGGAAGAGCTTGACGAACTTGGCCACGTCCTTCTGGTAGGTCGCAACGCTCGGCATGCGCGTGGGCGTGTACTCGGAGTGGTAGAAGGCGACGAGCACCTGCTGGTGGTGAGCTTCGGCTTCGCGGATCCAGAGCTTGGCCTTGTCGAGCGAGTAGGAGTGCACGACCGCGTCGTAGGGGGCGATGTAGCGCGCGATCTTCGTATGCAGCTGCTGCCACATCGGGTTGCCGAACATCTCGCCGGCCTCGTCGCCGATGCCCGTCACGAACGACGAGGCGGCGTGCGCTCGTGCACGCGAGCTGGTCGAGCTGCCGATCGCGCTCGGTGCGAGCGCGGCGAGCGCCAGGACGAGTACGAGCAGCGGAAGCAGGCGGCGAAAAGGTCTCATGTCTTAGCTCAACAGCCGGGGGGTCGGATGGTTGCGCGATCCTACATACCTTTACGCTGCGCACCCGTCGGTACCTGCCCGGGGCCTTCGTAGCGGGCATGCCGCGAGCTCCACGGCGGCGAGCGACGTGAGAGCGGCATATAGACTCCCTGCCGGAGAGCCGGGAAGCCTGGTCGGCGTGCCCCCTGGGGAGTAGACAGCGTGACCGGCGCCATCCCGACAATCCCGCGCTCGCCGCTCGCCCAGCGGGCACGGGGTGCGAGCGCTTGCGGCGCACGCCGTGTCTGACGGGGTCCTGATCCTCGCGTTCGTGCTGGCGGGCGCGATCAGCGTGGGCGCGAGCTGGGTGCTGGTGGTCTCGCTGGAGCGCGTCGGTGCGCGCCTGCGCCTGTCCGAGGCGTTGCTGGGCGTGCTTGCGGCGCTGGCGGGCGACGCGCCCGAGATCACGACAGCGGTGACCGCCATGATTCGCCACGACGGCAACGTCGGCGCGGGCGTGGTGATCGGCTCGAACGTGTTCAACATCGCGGCGCTGATCGGGCTGGCAGCGATCGTCGCCGGCAGGATCGGACTGCACCGGCGCGTGATCGAGCTCGGCGGCGGCGTGGCCCTGTGGATCGCGCTGGTCGCGCTCGCGGTGGTCACAGCCGCGGTGGCGCCCGCGGTGGGGCTGGCGCTGGCGCTGGCGGTGATCGTGCCGTATGTGACGATTCTCGGGCTGCGTCACGAACGTCTGGCCAGGCTGCCGCTACCAAGCGCCTGGGCCGGGTGGCTGGTGGCGGCCGTCAGTGAGGAGGAGCTCGAGCTCGAGCCGGCGATCCACCCGCGTCCGGGCACCCGCCGCGACGGCGCAGTAGCCGCGATCGCGGTGCTGATCGTGGTCGGCGCGAGCATCGCGATGGAGCGCACCGCGACACAGCTGGGAAGCGAGCACGGCGTCCCTGGAATCGTGGTCGGCGGGCTCGTGCTGGCCGCCGTGACGAGCCTGCCGAACGCCGTCGCCGCGGTGTACCTCGCGGTGCGCGGCCGAGGCGCGGCGACGCTCAGCACGGCACTCAACAGCAACGCCTTCAACGTGATCGCCGGGCTGCTGATACCCGTAACGATCCTGGGCGTCGCGGGACACGGCGCGCAGGCGACGTTCGTGACGGTCTTCTACGTCGCGATGACGGCGCTGGCGCTGGTGCTGGCGTATCTCCGGCGCGGGCTGTCCCGGGGCGCCGGGATCGTGATCGTCGCCGCCTACGTCGTGTTCGCCGTGCTGCTGATCGCCGGGGCATAGCGGCCGCGGCGCCGGTAAATCCGGCGCTTATGCTCAGAAGTGGCCGCCGACCGTCGCGGCGGAGATGGTGCGGGTGTCCTGTGGCGCGGGCCGCAGGATCAGAACCTCGGCGGGCGCGCGCTTGAGCAGCCAGCGCAGGTCGTCATAGTCGAGGCCCGCCCGCGGGTCTTCGTCCGCTGACACGATGATGCGATCGAAGTGCTCGTCCTCGAGCAGCCGGCGCAGCGCGTCGCGCGCCGAGCGCCCGCGACCGACGCGTGACTCGACGGGGATGCCCTGCGCCGACAGGCGCTGCTCGATCGTCTCGAGCAGCGGCATGGCCGTGGCCGACTGGACCGGCAGCGCCGTGTCGAGCGGCAGGTTCATCGGGACGCGCGCGAGGAACGCGGGCAGCACGATCGCGTTCTCGGCCTTGGCGAGGCGGACGGCCGCCTCGAACGAGCGACGTGAGATCGCCTGGCCGGTGAACGGCAGCAGGATGCGGCGCCGTCCGGACTGGGGCCTGTCGGCGGCGGGCCGGCGCCCGTGCGGCGGCAGCCAGTAGCCCGCGGCGAGTCCCACCAGGACGGCGACGAGGGCGACGAGCACGACGGCGAGCGCGCTCATGGTCGCTCGCCGTCCTGGCGCTCACTGTTCTGGCGCTCGCTGTTCTGGCGCTCGCTGTTCTGGCGCTCGCCGTTCGGGCGGTTGGAGCGATCGGCGACGATGCGCACGTCGACGCCCGGGAGCTGGGCCATCAGCCGCTGAGGCAACGGAACGCGCAGCCGGGCGAGGCCGCGCGCCGGGCGCGAGCGGCCGAGCAGGATGTAGGTCGTGCCGCGTTCAGACGCGAGCTCGGCGACGGAGCCGACGAAGTCATCGGACTCCTGCTCGAACATCTTCGCGCCGAGCACCGACGCGAGCTGGCGCAGCGCGGCGAGCGAGCGCTCCTGGTCCTCGGTCAGCCGTTGGCCGGGGGCACGCACCCACAGCAGATCGAGATCGGCGCCGAGCCGCTGGGCCGAGCGCCAGGCGCGGCGCACCAGGCGCGGCGCGCCCGGGTAGGGCTCGATCAGGGCGAGCAGACGCTCGCCCACGGCCTGTGGCGCGGAGGCGGCGAGGCTCTCCTCGCGCGACCCCACCAGCTCGGTGGTGAAGCGCTTGGCGCCGACCTCCTCGGCGACCTGGCGCAGCGCCACCTCGCGCAGCGCGGCGAGATTCTCGATGCGAAAGAAGT
The DNA here is from genome assembly GCA_963713895.1 of uncultured Solirubrobacterales bacterium. Classification (GTDB taxonomy): domain Bacteria; phylum Actinomycetota; class Thermoleophilia; order Solirubrobacterales; family Solirubrobacteraceae; genus Palsa-744. The sequence goes on from OY970210.1 coordinate 2,616,549, forward strand.
TGTTGAGCGCGGCGTCGATGCGCTCGGCCGGGTAGACCTTGCCGGCGCGCAGGCGCTCGAGCAGCGCCTCCGGGTTGAGGTCTATCAGCACGACCTCGTCGGCGCGCGCGAGGATCGCATCGGGGATCGTCTCGCGCACGCGGATGCCGCTCAGCTCGGTGATGTGGTCGTTGAGCGACTCCAGATGCTGGACGTTGACGGTGGACAGAACGTCGATGCCGGCCGCGAGCACGTCCTCGATGTCTTCGTAGCGCTTGGCGTGCTCGACGCCCGGCACGTTCGTGTGGGCGAGCTCGTCGATCAGGCAGAGCTCGGGTGAGCGCTGCAGGATCGCCGGCAGGTCCATCTCTTCGAGCTCGGCGTCGCGGTAGCGCACCCGTCGCCGGGGCACCAGCGGAAGGCCCTCGGCGAGCTCGGCGGTCTCGGCGCGCCCGTGGGTCTCGAGCAGGCCGATCACCACATCGCGGCCGGCCTCTTGTTCGGCGTGTCCTTCGAGCAGCATCCGATACGTCTTTCCCACTCCGGCGGCCATCCCCAAGAACAGCTTGAGCCGACCCCGGCGCCGTTCTTCAACGGTCGGCGCCATACCGGGCTGGCCGCGGGCGCGCTCGTTCACGGCACGCTCATGGCGGGCGCGCTGATCATCGGCTGTGGCTCTGGGGGGCGGGAGATCGGTCGCGACGGCCTCCTGGCTCATCCTCCGAGGAGGTTGTAGACGATTAGATCGATCAGCTTGATGCCGATGAAGGGCGCGATGATCCCGCCGAGACCGTAGATCCAGAGGTTGCGCCGCAGCAGCGCACTCGCCCCGATCGGCCGGTAGCGCACACCACGCAGCGACAGCGGTATCAGCAGCGGGATCACGATCGCGTTGAAGATGATCGCGGAGAGGATCGCCGACTCGGGGTTGCCGAGGTTCATGATGTTGAGCACGTGCAACGGGCTCTTGCCGCCCGTGCTGGTCGCCCAGGTGGTGATGAATACGGCCGGGAGGATCGCGAAGTACTTTGCGACGTCGTTGGCGATCGAGAACGTGGTCAGCGCGCCGCGGGTGATCAGCAGCTGCTTGCCGACCTCGACGATCTCGATCAGCTTCGTCGGGTTCGAGTCGAGGTCGACCATGTTGCCCGCCTCGCGCGCAGCCTGGGTGCCCGTGTTCATCGCCACGCCTACGTCGGCCTGGGCGAGCGCCGGCGCGTCGTTGGTGCCGTCGCCGGTCATCGCGACGAGCCGGCCGTCCTGCTGCTGCTCGCGGATCAGCGCGAGCTTGCGCTCGGGGGTGGCTTCGGCCAGGAAGTCATCGACGCCGGACTCCTCCGCGATCTTGGCGGCGGTCAGGCGGTTGTCGCCGGTGACCATGACCGTTTTGATGCCCATCGCGCGCAGCTGCTCGAAGCGCGCGGCCATGCCCTGCTTGATCGTGTCCTTCAGATAGATGACACCCAGCACCTGGCTGTCGCGCGCGACCGCCAACGGCGTGCCGCCCTCGCTGCCGATACGGTCGAGCTGGGCCTGCAGCTCGGGGGGCGGCGAGCCGCCTTCGCCGCGGACCAGATCGATGATCGCGTCGCCCGCGCCCTTGCGCAGGCGCCTGCCGTCGAGGTCGACGCCGCTCATCCTGGTCTGCGCGGTGAACGGCACGAACTCCGCGTTCAAGGTGCTCATGTCGTGCTCGCGGATGCCATATTGCTTGGCGAGCACCACGATCGAGCGGCCCTCTGGCGTCTCGTCTGCGAGCGAGGCCAGCTGCGCGACCTCGGCCAGCTCGGACTCGGGCACGCCCGGCATCGGTACGAACTCCGAGGCCAGCCGGTTGCCGATCGTGATCGTGCCGGTCTTGTCGAGCAGCAGCACGTCGACGTCGCCGGAGGCCTCGACCGCGCGCCCGGACAGCGCGAGCACGTTGCGGCGCACCAGGCGATCCATGCCGGCGATCCCGATCGCCGAGAGCAGCGCCCCGATCGTGGTGGGGATCAGCGCGACGAGCAGCGCGATCAGGCTGGTCTCGGAGATCGGCGTGCCGGCGAACAGGCCGAACGGGCGCAGCGTGGCCACCACGATCATGAAGATCAGGGTCAGCGCCGCGAGCAGGATGTTCAGCGCGACCTCGTTGGGCGTCTTGCGCCGCTCGGCGCCCTCGACCAGCGCGATCATGCGATCGAGAAACGACTGGCCGGGCTCCTGGGTGATTTCAACGACGATCTCGTCCGAGGTCACCCGCGTGCCGCCGGTGACCGCGCTGCGATCGCCGCCGGACTCGCGGATCACCGGCGCGGACTCGCCCGTGATGGCGGACTCGTCGACGGTCGCGATGCCCTCGATGACGGTGCCGTCTCCGGGGATCAGCTCCCCCGCGGTCACGACCACGACGTCGCCGCGCGCGAGCTCGGAGGCGGCCTTCGTGGAGCCGTCGCGCAGCTTTGCGACGGTCTCCTTGCGCATCGTGCGCAGCGTGTCGGCCTGCGCGCGGCCGCGGCCCTCGGCGAAGGCCTCGGCCATGTTCGCGAAGATGACCGTCAGCCACAGCCAGACCGCGATCGTGAACGTGAACCAGCTGGGGTCGCTGCCGCCGCCCAACGGCTTGCCGCCGAACACCTGGATGACCCACGTGACGGTCGTGATAAGCGAGCCGAGCTCGACGACGAACATCACGGGGTTGTGGATCTGAACGCGCGGGTCGAGCTTCTTGACGCTGTCGATCAGCGCGCGTTTGACGATGTCGCGCTGGAACAGCGAGATCGCCTGACGCTCGTGGGTCACAGCCTGCGCGGACATCAGCTCGTTCCTCCTGACTCGGGGGCTCGGTCTCGGCGCCCACGGTCGAGTCGCGCAGACATCAGCTCGCCCTCCCCCTGAGACGATCGAGCGCGAGGTTCAGCTCGAGCACGTTTACGCCTTCTTCGCCGGAGAATCCGAGCCCTCGGCCGGAGGTGTACTTGGCGATCAGGCCGTCGACCGTCGCCAGGGGCAGGCGGCGCACGGCCGCGACGCGGTGGGCCTGGATCCAGGCGTTTGCCTTTGAGATTTCGGGGTCGAGGCCCGACGCCGAGGTGTTGATGGCATCCACCGGGATCTTCGCCACGGTCAGGCCCGGGGCGTACGGCCTGTTCAGTTCGAGATACGCCTTGATGTTTTCTTCATCCGCTTCCCTGGTCTTGACGCTGTTGGGTCCTCTGTTGGAGAACGTGCTCGCGGCGGCGTTGTTCGCCCCACCTTCGGTGGCCGACGGACGCGACTGGAAGTAGCGCGGGTCGGGTTCGGTCACGACCGCCCCTTTCACTTCCTTGGGCCTGCCGTTCTTTTCGAGCACCGGCGTGCCGAAGTTCTGCCCGATGATCTTCGAGCCGACCAGCTGGCCGTTCAGGTGAATCTGCTGTCCATTGGCGTTGCCGGGAAATGCGACCTGACCGACGCCCGTGATGAACAGCGGGTAGACGAGTCCCAGCAGGATCGTGAACACCAGGATTCCGATTACCGCGGTGATGACGTCGCGTTTCATCTCAGTACAGGTGTCCGGTCAGGCCCTGGACGATCGGGCCGAGGAGCAGGGCGGGAAAGAACGTCAGTGCGCCGACGAGGATGATCACGCCGATCAGCAGTACCACGAACGTCGGATTGTCCGTGCGCATCGTCCCGAGGCCGGCGGGAGTCACGCGCTTTCCGGCCAGCGCCCCGGCGACAGCGAGCGCGAACAGGATCGGCGCGTAGCGCGCGAACACCATGTCGAAACCGCCGAGCAGATCGGCGAAGGTGATGCCATGCGAGCCCACGTTGCCGGCGTTCGGCTGGATGAAGCCCGTGTATCCCGCGAACGCGGAGCCATTGTTGTTGGCCTGGGAGAGGTAGGCGTAGAAGGTCTCCGAGAAGCCCTGCGGCGTGTTGCCGCCCGCCTTGGAGAGCGCCGCTTCGGAGATCGACTTGCGCCCAGCGCTGCTCGCGGTGGCCAGCGCCGTGCAGAACAGCGCCGCCAGCGGTGTGATCAGGATGCCCAGGCCGGCGAGCTTTATCTCTTTCGCCTCGAGCTTCTTGCCGAGCCACTCCGGCGTGCGCCCGACCATCAGCCCGCCGATGAACACCGCCAGCAGCACGTACAGCAGGATCGAGTAAAGGCCCGTGCCGACGCCTCCGAAGATCACCTCGCTGGCTGACAAATTGGCGAAGGGAACCGCACCGCCGATGCCTGTGAAGGACTCGATCGCGCTGTTGACGGCGCCGCAGGAGGTGACGGTCGTGACGACGTCGAACAGCGCCGAGCCCGCGATCCCGAAGCGCTGCTCCTTGCCTTCCATGTTGCCGCCGCCCGAGCCGGAGATCACCTGGGTGTGCAGGCCGGCCGCGTGCTGGGCGGGCGAGCCGTGCGCCTCGGCAACGTACGCGACTATCACCGCGCCGAGGAACATGAACATCATCGCCCCGTAGATCGCGTAGCCTTGCCGGCGGTTACCCGTCATCCGCCCGTACATGAACACGAGCGCCGCCGGGATGACCAGCACCAGCAGCATCTCGAAGAGGTTGGTGAACTGGGTCGGGTTCTCGAACGGGTGCGCCGAGTTCGTGTTGAAGAAGCCGCCGCCGTTGGTGCCGAGCTCCTTGATCGCCTCCTGCGAGGCGACCGGGCCCATCGCGATCGTCTGCGTGAGACCGGTGACCGTGTGAACCGTCAGGTAGTTTGAGAGGTTGGCGAGCACGCCCTGGGAGACGAGCACGATCGCGGCGAACACCGAGATCGGTGCGAGCACGTACAGGATCGTGCGCACGAGGTCCTGCCAGAAGTTGCCGATGCTCTTGCCGCTGCGCCCGATGATCCCGCGCACGAGCGCGACCGCCACGACGATCCCGACGCCCGCCGACAGCCAGTTCTGGACGGTCAGCCCGATCATCTGGCTGAGGTAGGTCATCGTCGTCTCGCCGCTGTAGTACTGCCAGTTGGTGTTCGTCATGAACGACGAGACGGTGTTGAACGTCACGTTCCACGGCGCCGAGTGGTAGCCGAGCGGGTTCACCGCATGGGGCACCCAGGGCGCGTTCTGCGTGCGCAGGATCGCGTACAGCAACAGCCAGCCGGCAAGCGAGAAGATGATTAGGCTTTTCGCATACGCCTTCCAATCCTGGCCGCGCTCGGGGTCGACCCTCAGGATCGTGTACAGGAAGCGCTCGGGACCGGCGAACAGAGGTGACAAGATCACTCGTTCACCCCGGTACACCCGCGCCATGTAGCTGCCAAGCGGAACCGCGAGCACGGTCAGGATGACCGCAAACAGCACGATCGTCAGCCAGCCGCTAAACGTCATGCCCGGTCGTCCCTCCGGATGGCTCGAGACTCATGTGCCGCAGGAGCCTCGCCATCAGGCGCCGCCACCGAGATCAACGTCGCCCCCCACATGCGGGCACCTCAGAGCTTCTCTCCGCGGATGAGCGCGTAGAACAGGTACGCGATCACGAGCACCGACACGACCAGACCGAAGACGTCGGCGCCGCTCATGTGAGCGATCAGGTAGCCGGCCGGCAAGGAGACGCTCATATCCGGTCGATCCCCTCGATGATTGCGAGCAGGACCGCGAACATCGCGATCCCGAGTACCACCGCCACCACGTCCATGGCCTAACTATTGGCGCCGGCTCATCACGACCCCGTGACGATTGGACGAGCGCGTATAACGATTTCGTTACGGCGCTCTCGCGGGTGGACCGATCAGGTCCGCTCAGCCCGCGAAGCGGTACCCGATGCCCGGGTCGGTGATGACGAAGCGCGGCGCGGCGGTGTGCGGCTCGATCTTGGCGCGCAGGCGTGCGATATGGGTGCGCAGGGCCTGTACGTCGTCGGCGTATGCGGGACCCCACACCTCGGTGAGCAGCGCGCGGTGGGTCATCAGGCGGCCGCGGTTTCGGATCAGCACGCGCAGCAGGTCGAACTCGATCGGGGTCAGGTGCACGGGCTGGCCGTCGCTGCTGACGGTCCGCGCGGCGAAGTCCACCGCGAGGCCATCGACCTCGACCCGCGGCTCCTCGGCCCCGCCGGCGCTGCCAGCCCGGCGCAGCGCCGCCTGCAGCCTCGCCACCAGCTCGCGCGTGCCGAACGGCTTCGTGACGTAGTCGTCCGCGCCGGCCTCGAGCGCGCGCACCTTCTGCTCCTCATCGCCGACCGCGGAGAGCACGAGGATCGGCATCCCGCTCCACTGGCGCAGGCTGCGCGTGACCTCGATCCCGTCGCCGTCGGGCAGGACCAGGTCGACGATCGCCGCCTGCGGCGGGCGCACCGCGGCGCGGTCGAGCGCCTCTGTGGCGGTCTGGGCGGGAACCACCTCAAAGCCGGCCTCGCGCAGGACCACGCGCAGGGCGCGCACGATCTGGAGCTCGTCGTCGACGACCAACACGCGTGGCGGGTCAGCCGCCATTGGCCACGCTCGCCGCGGTCGGCGTGGTGTCGCGAGCGAGATCCGCGGGCGATGCGGGGACCGGATCGAGTGGCAGCTCGAACACGAACGTGGCGCCCTGGCCGGGCAGCGACTCCACGTACAGCTTGCCGCCGTTGGCCTGCACGAAGCCACGCGCGATCGCCAGCCCAAGTCCCGAGCCGGGGTGGCGTCCCTGGAGGCCGCCGGCGCCGCCGGCGCGATAGAAGGGCTCGAACACGCGCTCGAGCTGGAGCGGTGGGATCCCTGGGCCGCGATCGACGACGCGGACGATCACGCGGTCGTTGCGGGCCCCATGCGTGCGCACCGCCCGCGCGCGCACGGACACGGCGTGACTGTCTGCGTGCCGGCGGGCGTTCTCGAGCACGTTGACGAACGCTCGCTCCAGCTGCGCAGAGTCAGCGCGCACGAACGGCAGGTCGCGGTCGACCGACAGGGTGAAGTCGCCGGGCCCGGCCGCGAGCTCCTCGAGCGCGGCGGCGAGCACCTCCTCGACCGACATCCACCGCCGGTGCGGCTCGGCGACGCCCGCCTCCAGGCGCGACTGGTCGAGCAGGTTCTCCACGAGTCGCGCGAGGCGGCGGGTCTCCGTCGCGATCACCGAAGCGAGCTCCTCGCGCTCGGCCTGCGCGAGGCTCGGCAGCGCCACCGCCTCGCCCGCCGCCGCGATCGCCGTGAGCGGCGAGCGCAAATCATGGGAGACCGCGCGCAGCACCGCCGTCTTGACGGCGTCGGCGCGACGCAGCGATGCCGTCTCGACGACCTCGCTGAGCAGCGCTTCGCGCTCGAGCGCGGCGCTGAGCAGCGCCTCGAGCGACGGCACCACCCGCGTCTGCAGGCGACGCAGGCTCGCCTCGGGCGTGTCGGCGCCGACCATCAGCGTGCCGAGCCGCCGCGTGCCATCGCTGAGCGCAAACGCGACGCGGCGCTCGTCGGCGTCGAGCGCCAGCATTTCGATCGCCGCCGAGTTCAACCCGAGCACATGCGACATGCGGGCCGCGACCGTGGGCAGGGCCTGCGAGAGATCGTCGCCCCTCAGCAGCAGGCGGGCCATCTCGGCGGCCAGGTCGGCCTCGCGCCGGCGTTCGTCGGCCTCGCGGGCACGGGCGCGGGCTACCTCGGCGACGGAGCTGGCCAGCGCGGCGGCGACCAGGAACGCGATCAGCGCCACCCAGTTGTCGGTGTCGCGGATCGTGAACTGGCCGACCGGCGGAAGGTGAAAGAAGTTGAACGCGGCGGCGCTGAGCAGGGCGGCGAGCGCACCCAGCCACGCACCCCAGATCAGGGCGACGACGAGCACGCCCAACAGGTACACGACGCCGAGCGAGACCACCGGGGCGACGCGCCCCAGCGGGTAGATCACCAGCGTGCAGAGCACGACCGCGGCGATTGCGACCAGCACGCCCACCCGGCGCGGCGGCGGCTCGGGCGCGAGCAAGAGGCCGAACGGGCGCATCGCTGATCTCAGCCTAGTGCTCTCGGGCGCCATGCCTCGTCCGCTCGGGCGCCGTGCCTGGTCCGCTCGGGCGCCACGCCTAGTCCGCTCGGGCGCCACGCCCAGTCCGCACGCGCCCCGTGCCCAGTCCGCGCGCGGCCATCCACGGCGCGCCCGGGCCTCGCCCGGCGCGGAGCGGATCGTCCGTTTGCGCGAACACCCACCACTCAAGGCATCGCTCGCCGGCGCCGATTCAGTGGCGATGAACGCGAAGACGGCCTTCGCCGCGGCAGCGTCGGCCTGCCTTGTCGTGATCGCGCTGGCCCCCGCGGCCGACGCGGAACTGTCGCCGAGCGCTTACGAAGTCCGTGCGATCTGTGGCGCACCCGCCCCCGGATACTCGAGCTGCCTGGGCTTGCGCCTGTCGGCCAAGCAGCCGCTGGCGTTGCGCGGCGCGCAGGCGAGCACAGGCCCGGCGGACGGCGAACCGACGCCTTCGAGTCAGGGCTCAGGGCCGGATCGAGGGCCGGGGCAAAACGAAGTCGCGGCACAGGCTCAGGGCTCCTCGAGCGCCTCGACCGAAGCCGCGCAGCTATCGCCGGAACCAGAAAAAACCGTATACACCGAACCGTGGAGCGGAAGCTATGGCCCGGCGCAGCTGCGAGCTGCGTATGGCCTCGAAGGCGCACGCCCGCCGGTGGCGCAGCAGACGATCGCGCTCGTCAACGCCTTCGACGATCCCACGATCGAACACGACCTGCAGGTGTTCGATGAACAGTTCGGACTTCCGGCCTGTACGACCGCGAACGGGTGCTTCACCAAGGTCAGGCGAACCGGAGCCACGACCGAACCCGGATGGGATCAGGAGATCGCAACCGACGTGGAGGTCTCGCACGGACTCTGCCCGAGCTGCAGGATCCTGCTGGTGGAGGCGTCCTCCAACGCGGACTCGGCGCTCGAAGAAGCCGAGGCGCAGGCCGAGCGGCTCGGGGCCACGGAGATCTCGAATTCGTGGGGCGGTCCGCGGCAGGACATCACGGCGGCGGAAGATGACGACGGCCCGTTCAACGACCCCGGAGTCGTCATCGCCGCGTCCGCGGGCGACGACGGTTATCTGAACTGGGGCTTTGAAGAAGACGACGCGCTCGGCTACGTCGACTATCCGGCTGCCTCCCCGCACGTGGTTGCGGTGGGCGGGACGCGGCTGCGCCTGAGCGAAAGCGGAGCCTGGAAGGAAGAGACCGTGTGGAATGGGTATGGCGCCACCGGCGGGGGGTGCAGCACGATCTTCACGGCGCCCGCGTGGCAGCAGCGCACGTCCGACTGGTCGTCGGTGGGCTGCGGAACGCGCCGGGCGGTCGCCGATGTGTCCGCCGACGCCGATCCCTATACGGGCGTGGCCGTGTACGACTCGACCCCCGTCAAGGAAAAGGGAGGCGGCGAATACTCCGGATGGGTGACGATCGGGGGCACCAGCGTGGCCTCGCCGATCATCGCCTCGACGTTCGCGCTGGCAGGCGGCGCGGGCAAGGACGAAGCCGGGCAGGCGGTGGCCCCCGCGCGCACGCTGTATGAAAACCTCGCCACGGACCCCGGCGCGCTGCACGACGTGGTGTCGGGATCAAACGGTGTGTGCTCCAAGGGCTTCAGCGACACCGGCGAAGCCGGCCTGTCGGACTGCTCGCCCGCCGAAGCGTCGCGATCCTGCTCGGCCACCGCGATCTGCTTGGCGCGCAGCGGCTACGACGGCCCCAGCGGCGTGGGCACCCCCTACGGACTGGCCGCGTTCCAGCCGCCGGCTGGTGCAGGCGCACGGGGTGGCTCGGGCAGTGGCGGGGAAGGGAGCGGCACGAGCTCGGGCGGTGAAGGCGCCGTGGGAGGCGAGGGCGGCAGCCAAGGCGAAGCGACCGAAGACGAAGACGTGACGGGTGGCGAAGGTGAAGCCGAAGAAGTTGGCCTGGAAGGCAACGACGAAACCGGCGGCCGCGGCGGCTCCCCGACAGGCGCCGACGAGGCGCTCGCGACCACACGAGCGAAGACCGGCAGGACGGTACCGCTGCTGTCCGCGCCGGCTCTGACGAAGGCGACGCTCGCGGCTCTGGCGCTCGGCCACCCGCGCATTTCCCAGCTGCGGTTCGCATTCACCCTGAACGTCGCGGCGCGCGTGCGCGTCACCCTCGCGCGGCTCGCCGAGACGCACGGCCGCAGAGGCTGGCAGTCGCTGCAAGGCGGTTTCACGGTCGCGGCCATCAGGGGCCGCGATCAGGCCAGCCTGAACGCGCGCAGGATGCTTACGCGCGGCAGCTACCGGCTGACGCTCGCGCCAGGGCGCGGCAAGGCGCGCTCGCTCGTGTTCTCCGTCAGCTGAGCGGTGCCGTCCAACCGACCGGCCGGCGCTCAGCCCAGCGGGTCCGTTGCGCGCGTGCGCTCGGCCGCGCCCAGGCACCCGGGCGGGATCAGGCACCGGCCGCGCCCAGGCACCCGGCCGGGATCAGGCACCGGGCGGGATCAGCTATCCGGGCGGGATCAGGCAGCTCAGTTGTGCGCGGGCAGGATCGCGGGCGCGTGCGCCGGCTCGGGGGCGCGCTCGACTCGCGGAGGCGCCTCGGCGCGTTTGGCGACCTTCTCGCCACGACGACGGGGGCGCCAGATGCGCACATACTGGGCGCCGGCATAGGAGCCGAGCACGAGCGCCAAGGCGATGAACTGGCCGAGGAACGTCTGCCAGTTGTTGAACAGAGAGAACCACGTGCCCATCCAGCCCGGGATCTGCAGCCAGTGAATTTCGCTCGTGCCGATCCAGCCGGCGAGCTGCATCTCGTTGACCTCCTCGCCGACGGAGACGATCAGCACGAACAGGATCATCACGCCCGTGATGATCAGCAGGCGCTTGTACGGAAGGCGCTGATGCAGTCCGAACGTGAGCACGCCGGCGGCGGCGGTGAACAGCAGGCCGATCACGACGCCCTCGAGCACCACGCTCGACCCGTACAGCTCGCGCAGGTTCTGCAGGAAGATGACGATCTCGAAGCACTCGCGGTACACCGAGGTGAACCCGAGCAGCGCCAGTCCGAGCAGCATGCGCCGCCGGTTTGATTCGGTGCCCCCACCCCCACCCCCGGCGGACAGCAGGCCGCGGCGGCGCTTGTGGTGGCTGGAGATCCAGCCGGTCCAGTAGATCTTGTGGAAGAACCAGTTCAGCACGATCAGCAGCACGATCAGCGAGGGCAGGCCGGTGGCCGCCTGTACGTCGAACTCGCCGCCGTGAAAACGTCCGATCAGCCAGACGACGAAGAACCAGGTCGCGACCCCCATGGCGAGCGCCCCGGCTCCGCCCATCGCCACAGGCCGGCGATAGACGCGATTGGCCCCGAGGAAGCTGGCGGTGACGGCAGCCAGGACGAGGATCGTCTCGAGCCCCTCGCGGAACACGAGGATCGCGCTGTCGATCACGACCGTCGTGGGATTGAGCCGATGTCCGGGCGGAAGCGCGGTCGGGTCGGTGGTGCCGCCGCGTGCGTGCCAGCCGAGGATGACCACCGTCACCGAGACGGCGAGCAGGATGGCGGTCCACACGTACATGCTCGTACGCTGTCCCAGGCGCGGGCGCGATCTCTGTAGCGGACGCTGTGGCAATCCCGACTCGCGAGCTTGGATATCCACCCCGCAGAAGCTAGCACAGCTCGAGTTAGGGTGTCCTAAGAACCGTCACCCTGCTGCAAGAACCCTGTCAGCCTGCGGTCAGTCTGCGCGTGGGACGCGCCTGAAGCGCCGGTAGACGCCGCGCTCGATCCCCTCGCCGAGCTCGGTCAGGCTCCACGCGTTCGGAGCGCCGCGCGCGGTGCCCTGGCTGAGGTTGGAGATGACCCCGGCGCGCTCGAGGCGCGTGAGCAGCTTGGAGATCTGACCCTGGTCGATGATCCCGGCGCGCTCGGCGATCTCGCGGTTGCTGGCGCCGGGATACTGGGCGATCGCGCTGAGCACGCGTTCGGTGCGGTAGGTCAGACGTACACCGTGATCGTCGAAGCTCGAGATCGGAGCGCTCGGCACTCCCCCGCGCCTGGTCGGCAGCGGCGCCGGGCGAGCAAGTTCGCGCTGGGCCGCGCTGGGCCCGAGATACGGGAGCACGATCAGGCTCATCAACGAGCTGAACAGCTCCATCGTCGGGCGCTCGTCGGGCGGATCGGCGTCCTGGGCGAGCAGGCGTGTCTGGACTACGGTCAGGACCGCGCCGACCACGCCCTCGGCGACGATCGGCGGTGGTTCGGCCCGTCCGGCGCCGGCCTCGCCGCGTCCGCGGTCGACGACCTTCCACAGCTGCTCCTGCACTTCGGCGCGGCGGCGCACGAGCTCGCTGTACTCGCTGAGCGAGTGCACGACCAGCAGCCGTGCCATCGCCGGTTCGTCATCGAGGAAGCGCAGCCCCTCGGCCAGCCCCGCCCTGATCCCGTCGCGCCAGCGGCTCTGTGCGGCATACGCGGGCCCCATGCGCGCGGACGCGCGTTGGACGCCGAGATCGAACGCCGCGACCAGGCAGCTCTTGCGGTCGGGGAACAATCGATAGAACGCGCGCCGCGAGACACCGGCGCGCGCGATCACGTCGGCCAGCGTGGCCGCGCCCACGCCGCGTTCGGCCACGAGGGCAGTCATGCCCTCGAGGATCTGGGTCCTCTGGATGTCCTCCTCCACGCGGCTCCTCCGTGCGGCCGCGCGAATACGGTACCTCTCCGTCTATCCCCCAGCCACCGTCAAGTATGTCCGTGTTCTACTTGAGAGTAACAAGAGAAGCCGTCGCCTTACTGTCCAGTGTTGAGACCGGCGCGTTGTCCACGGTTGAGAGCACTGTCGAGTTTCGTCAGACGCGAACGACAGGCTCACGAGCCGGAGCCCGCGGGCGCGAGCAGCGCGGGCGCGCCGTAGGGCACGAGCGCTTCCGGGAGCTCGACGCTGCGGTCGGCGCGCTGACCGTTCTCGAGCAGCGCGACGAGCGTGCGGCCGACCGCGAGCGCGGTGCCGTTGAGCGTGTGCACGGGCTCGATCGCGCGTCCGCTCTCGCGCTCGCCTGAGCGAGCGGCGCGCATGCGGATGTCGAGGCGCCGGGCCTGGTAGTCGGTCGTGTTCGAGCAGGAGGTCAGCTCGCGATAGCGCGACTGGCTCGGCAGGAAGGCCTCGCAGTCGTACTTCTTGGCGGCCGAGGCGCCCAGCTCGCCGACTGCGATGTTCACGACGCGGTAGGGCAGGGCCAGCTCCGTGAGGATCTCCTCCTCGATCGCGAGGATGCGCTCGTGCTCGGCTGCGGACTCGCCCGAGGCGACGAAGCTGAACATCTCGACCTTGTCGAACTCGTGAACGCGGAAGATGCCGCGCGTGTCCTTGCCGGCGGCGCCGGCCTCGCGGCGAAAGCACGGCGAGAAGCCGGCGTAGCGCAGCGGCAGCTGCTCGGCGTCGAGGATCTCGCCGGCGTGCAGCCAGGCGAGCGCCACCTCGGAGGTGCCGACGAGGTAGAGCTCATCGGCGGGCAGCGCGTAGATCTGCTGCTCGGTGTCGGGCAGGAACCCGGTGCCATAGAGCGCGTGCTCGCGCACGAGCACCGGTGGGATCACGGGCTCGAAGCCGTGGTCGCGGAGCTTCTCGAGGGCCCAGCGCACGAGCGCTAGCTCGACCAGCACGAGCTCGCCCAGCAGGTAGGCAAAGCGCGTGCCCGACAGCGTCGCGGCACGCTCCATGTCGATCCGCGGACCGGCGAGGTCGAGGTGGTCGAGCGCGGGGAACTCGAACGCGGGCGGGTCGCCGACGGTGCGCACGAGCTCGTCCTCGGGGCCGGGGGCAGCGGTGGGGTCGGGCAGGTTGGGCAGGCGCGCGATCAGCTCGTCGAGTCGCTGCTTGGCGCCGCCCGCCTGCTCGACCAGCTCCTTTACTTCGGCGCTCAGCTGCTTCATCTTCGCGAGCGCCTCGCCGACGTCCTCGCCTTTGCGTTTGCCGGCCGCGATCGCCTCGGATTCGGCCTTCTGGGTCGCGCGCAGGCCCTCGGCGGTCTGCGTGGCGGCGCGCCACTGGCGGTCGGCGGCGAGGATCTGCTCGACGGCGTCCGCAAGCGCCGGGTCGCGGCGCGTGAGCGCCGCGCGCACGGCGTCGGGCTCCTCGCGGATCCGCCTGAGGTCGAGCATCAATCCGGGAGCCTATCCCGCCGAGCGCGGGCGCCGCCGGTCTCGCCGTTTGCGCCTGGCGGATCTCGGCTGCGGCGTGCCTGCCGCTGCGCTCTACTTGGTTGACAGCGTGATTGGCGTCGTGGGCGTTTTTTGGGCCTTCGAGCCCGAGTAGTGCGCGAGGAATTCGGCGACGTCGTAGGCGTCGTGGCCCACGAGGACGTTCTCGGGCATGATCGCCCCCGTGAAGCCCCCGTTGCGCAGCGCAAACAGAACCTGTTCGACGTTCTCCTTGCGGTAGTCGAAGTTGGGGCCGTTGGTCTTGAGACGGTCGCTGATGCTGGTGGCCGAGCCCTGGGCGCCGACGGTTGACAGCGTGTGGCACCCCGAGCAGTGGTCGAGGAACAGCACCGCGCCTTTGTAGTAGGGGCTGTCCTTGGACACGTCGATGCCCTGGCTTCCGCACGCGCCGAGCACGGCGGCGGACGCGATCAAGCCGAGGGTCGTGACGGCTGCCTTCATTGCGGCGGGAATATATAGCCCCGCGAGGGGCCTCAGCTCAGTACCCGTGCGTATAGCCCCGCAAGGGCCTCAGCTCAGTACCCGTGCGTAAGGCCCCGCGAGGGGCCTCAGCTCAGTACCCGTGCGCGGTGCCGGCGGCGCGGAGCGCCAGGAATACGACTACGAGCGCCGACAGCGCCATGATGACCATCTCCCGGGCGAGGATCGCGGCGGCGATCGCGCGCTGGTCGGGCTCGGGCAGCTGGCCGATCGCCTGGGCGTCGGGCAGGTGGCGCTGGTCGAGGATGGTCTGCGCGGAGGTGATGCGGATCTGCTCCGCGACGAACGCGATCGCGAGCGGGAGCAGCGCGTACAGATAGAACAGGCGGTCGCTGGAGTAGTCGCCGGCGATGGCCAGGGCGCCCACGAGAACCGCGAAGGCGAGCGCGCCGAGCTGGCCGACGCGGAGCAGGATCCAGAAAGCACGGCTGGGGCGGGCGCGATACCAGCACCAGAGGCCGAGGGCGGCCGGCATGCCATTGAGGAGCGCGACTGCCAGGGCGGCGAGGACGACCGCGCGATTCACGATTTCGAGCCGATCGTCACTATGTAACACACTGCCACAAGCGGTGATATAACAGCGCTCCGTGCTGCGTAGTTACCTGCCCGCAATCGTTTTTGTCCTGCTCGGCGGGGGGGTCGGAGTCGCGTTTGCGGTCTTGAACTCGGCGATCGGCCCCAGGCGCGAGATCGCTCGCAAGCGCGACCCGTACGAGTGCGGACTGCCCTCGGAGGTCAAACGGGGCATGCGCTTCGGGATCAGCTTCTACCTGATCGCGATGCTGTTTATCTTGTTCGACATCGAGGTCGTGTTCCTCTACCCGATCGCGATCGAGCTGCGCGCGTACGGCGGGTACGCGCTCGCCGAGACGGCGACGTTCATCGTGCTGCTGTTCGTGGCGTTCGTTTACGTCTGGCGCAGAGGGGCGCTCGAGTGGCGCTGAGGGGCCGGCGGCGCAGGCGCGCGGGCAACGACGCACGGCAGCGCGCCGTCGGACACGGCGCCGGCGCGGGGGCGCCGCAACGCGAGGATCTGCTCGTGCAGGGCCTGGGCGCCCACCAGCTGCTGCGCGGCGGCGACCTGGAAGGCGCCAATCGGCCGGCGCACCTGGAGGGCGAGGAGCTCGAACGCTACGTGCAGGAACGCGTGCTGACGACGACGCTCGACAAGACGGTCGCCTGGGCGCGCTCGAACTCGTTCTTTCCGTTGGGCTTCGGGCTGGCGTGCTGCGCGATGGAGCAGTTTCAGGCCGCGGGCCCGCGCATGGACATTGCGCGCTTCGGCTACGAGGCCTTCCGCGCCTCGCCCCGCCAGGCCGATCTGATCATCCTTGCCGGGCGCGTGTCGATCAAGATGGCGCCGATCATCCGGCGGCTGTACGACCAGATGCTCGAGCCGAAGTGGGCGATCTCGATGGGGGCGTGCTGCAGCTCGATGGGGGTGTTCAACAACTACGCGCTGGTGCCGGCGGACAAGTTCATGCCGATCGACGTGCACGTGCCGGGCTGCCCGCCGCGCCCGGAGGCCTTGATGCACGGCATCTTGAAGCTGCGCAAGCTGGTGCAGGACAACCCTGACCTCGGCTGGCGCGATCGCTACGACGCGGTCGGCACCGAGGAGCATCCCCTCAATGCCTGACGCCACGGGCTTGGAGCTGCTCGCCCGCGAGCTGGGCGACGCGGCGCGCGAGACCGTGTACTTTCGCGACGGCGCAACGATCGAGATCGAGCCTTCCCGCATCAGAGAGGTGCTGGAGTCGATGCGCACGGAGGGCTACGCGTTCCTGGCGAGCTTGCACGGCGTCGACTACTACCCCGATGAGCCTCGCCTGGGGGTGCTGTACGAGCTGCTCGACATGAGCCGCGTGGATCGCCTCACGATCAAGCTGCGCGTGTCCTCGCAGGAGCCGCACGTCGAGTCGGTGGCAAGGGAATGGCCGACCGCCGACCATCAGGAGCGCGAGGTCTTCGACATGTTCGGGGTCGTGTTCGACGGCCACCCCGACCTGCGACGGATCTTGATGCCGGAGGACTACGAGGGCCATCCGCAGCGACGCGACTTCCCGGTGGGCGGGGAACCGGTGATATTCACGCGCGACGAGGCCAAATGGCTGGAGGCACGCGAGGACGAGCCAACCTCCTCGCCCGAGGACGCCACGAGCGCCCTCGTCAAAGAGAGCGCCGCGCTGAAGGCGCAGCCCGGGCGATGAGCGACGGCTCGAAAACGCGCTCGGGGATCTCCGAGTACCGCCTCCACGAGGAGGGCATCAGCCTCGCGCCGATCGAGGAGCAGGTCCGAAGCGACTCGTTCGAGACCTCCGACGACGCGCGCCACGAGCTGCTGACGCTCAACTTCGGGCCCCACCATCCGGCCACGCACGGGGTGCTGCGGCTGCTGGTGACGCTCCAGGGTGAGGTGGTGCGGGACCTCAAACCGGTGATCGGGTACGTGCACACGGGTATCGAGAAGACCGCCGAGGACAAGTCCTATTGGAAGGTGATCCCGGTGGTCGAGCGGATGGACTACCTCTCCTACTACTTCAACGCGATGGCGTTTGTCTCCGCGGTGGAGCGCCTGGTCGAGGTGGAGGTGCCCGAGCGGGGGCAGTACCTGCGCGTGATCCACCTGGAGCTCAACCGCATCGCGTCGCACCTGATCTGGCTCGGCACGAGCGTGCTCGATCTCGGTGCGACGTCGATCTTCCTGTACTGCCTGCGCGAGCGCGAGCTGATCCTCGACCTGTTCGAGATGTCTTCCGGCCAGCGCATGCACACGCGCTACTTCCAGGTCGGCGGCGTGATCGAGGACATCCCCGCCGGGTTCGCGTCGAAGCTGCGCGAGTTCCTGAAGATCATGCCCAGGCGCGCGGATGAGTATGGCGCGATCCTGAACTCCAACGAGATCGTGTTGCAGCGCCTGCGTGGGACATGCCCGCTCGACACCCAGACGCTGCTGGGCCTGGGCGTGACCGGGCCGCTGCTGCGCGCCTCGGGCAACCCGTGGGACCTGCGCAAGGCAGCGCCGTACAGCTCCTACGACCAGTTCGACTTCAAGATTCCAGTCGGCACGGAGGGCGACAACTACGACCGTTTCGCCGTGCGGCTGGCGGAGATATACGAGTCGGTCAAGATCATCGAACAGGCGCTCGACGGTCTACCTGAAGGACCGCACATCACGACCGATCGCAAGGTGGCGCTGCCACCCCGGTATGAGCTGGCGACCTCGATGGAGGCGCTGATCCACCATTTCAAGCTCGTCACCGAGGGCTTTCGCGTGCCGCCGGGCGAGGTGTACTGCCCGATCGAGTCGCCGCGCGGCGAGCTCGGCTGCTTCGTGCGCTCCGACGGCAGCTCCAAGCCGGCCCGTGTGCACATGCGCGACCCCAGCTTCGTCAACCTGCAGGCGCTGGCGCCGATGTGTCGCGGCAGCTACGTGGCCGACATGATCGCGACGACCGCGATGCTGGACCCGATCCTCGGAGGGATCGACCGGTGAGCACGGCAGCCCCTTCAGCAGCCACATCCAAATCAGCAGCGCACGCGCGCGCGCGTACACGCGCGCGTGCGCTCCATTCCAGAACACAATGCCTCCGCGCCCTTTCACAACGAGCCACGCGGCAGCCGCATCGACAGCGGGGCGCGCGATGAGCAACACGAGCAGCGCCCGCGGCTGGGACGTTCCCGCGAACCTCGACAAGGACCCGGCCACGGTCCCGGATCCGGCCACGACGCCGGTCCCGGAGGAGCTGCGGCGCGAGATCGAGCAACACATGGCGCTCTACCCGGACACGCGTTCGGCGGCGCTGCCCGCGCTCGAGGCCGCACAGCGCGTGCACGGCTGGTGCTCGCCGGAGGCGATCGAGCAGGTGGCGTGCGTGATGGGAGTGACGCCCGCGTCGCTGGATGCGGTGACGACGTTCTACGACATGCTCGAGACTGAGCCGGCGGGCGCCCACGCCATATACGTGTGCACGAACATCAGCTGCTCGCTGCGCGGCGCCGACGAGCTGTACGCCGCGATCGGAGCGGCGGCGGGCGACGATCAGGCGTTCAACGTGCGCTCGTTCGAGTGCATGGGTGCTTGCGACATCGCCCCGATGGCGTCGGTTGACGGCGTTTACGTCGGCCCGCTGACGGTCGCGGATGTGCCCCAGCTGCTCGGGGACGTGCGCGCCGGTCGGGACGTGCTGCCCGACAAGCAGTTGGTGCGTCGTCCCTGCGCGGATCAGGGAGGCCGGGCATGAGCAGAAAGCTCTTGTTCGACCGCATCGACGAGCCCGGGCTGAATACGCTCGCGGTCTACGAACGTCGTGGCGGCTACCGGTCACTGCGTAGGGCGCTCGGGCAGATGAGTCCCGAACAGGTGCTGAGCGAGCTCGAAGCCTCGAACCTGCGCGGGCGCGGCGGGGCGGGCTTTCAGATGGGCAAGAAGGTTTCGTTCCTGCCGAAGGGGTCGATCGAGAAGTACCTGGTGTGCAACGCCGACGAGTCCGAGCCGGGCACGTTCAAGGACCGCGAACTGATGCAGAAGAGCCCGCACATGCTGCTCGAGGGCCTGATCATCGCGTCCTACGCCGCCGGCGCGAGCCGCTCGTTCATCTACATCCGCGGCGAGTACGCCCAGCAGGCCGACATCCTCGACGCGGCTCTCGCCGAAGCCCGCGATGCGGGCTATCTCGGCGAGCGGATCCTCGGCAGCGAGCACTCGCTCTCGCTGGTCGTGCATCGCGGCGCCGGCGCATACATCTGCGGCGAGGAGACGGGCTTGCTGGACTCGCTCGAAGGCAAGCGCGGCAATCCCCGCCTGAAGCCGCCGTTTCCGGCCAACGAAGGGCTCTACAAAGGCCCGACCCTGATCAACAACGTCGAGACGCTGTCCACGGTGCCGACGATCATCGAGATGGGCGGCGCGGCATACGCCAAGCTCGGCACCGAGCAGTTGACCGGCACGAAGGTCGTGTCGGTGTCGGGCCACGTCCAGCGACCGGGAAACTACGAGATCGAACTGGGGATCCCCTCGCGGGAGATCGTCTACGACCTCGCCGGCGGGCCGCCGCCGGGACGGTCGGTCAAGTGCTGGTTTCCGGGCGGCTCATCGGCCCCGGTGCTGACAGGCGACGAGCTGGACGTGCCCTACGACTTCGAGTCGCTCGCCAAGGCCGGCTCGATGCTGGGCTCGGGCGCGATCATCGTGGTCGACGACACGACTCCGATCCTCGAGCTGGCGCTGAAGACCGCGAAGTTCTACCGGCACGAGTCGTGCGGCAAGTGCACGCCCTGCCGCGAGGGCACGAACTGGACCGTGCACATGCTCGAACGGATCGATCGCGGCGAGGCCACCCCGATGGACCTCGAGGTCATGGCGTCCGTGCAGGAGCACATCATCGGCCACTGCCTGTGCGTGCTGGGCGATGCGATGGCGATGCCGATCGGCTCGATGATCGCCAAGTTCAAAGACGAGCTCGAAGCCCACATGGAGCGCCGGCGTCTCGAGCACGAACCGGCCGGAGCAGCGGTGTAGATGCCACGCCCGCAGGAGCAAATCATCACTCTCACCATCGACGGCAAGGAGGTCCAGGCCGCCGAAAACGCGATGCTGGTCGATGCCGCGAAATACGGCGACGTCGAGATTCCGGTGTTCTGCTACGAGCCGAAACTGGGCCAGCCGGTCGGCGCGTGCCGCATGTGCCTGGTGGAGATCGAGGGCATCCCCAAGCTGCAGACCGGCTGCTCGACGCCGGTCAAGGATGGGATGGTGGTGCACACGCAGTCCGACCGCGTCAAGGAGGCGCAGCGTGCCGTGGTCGAGTTCCTGCTGATCAACCATCCGCTCGACTGCCCGGTGTGCGACAAGGGCGGAGAGTGTCCGCTGCAGGACATCACCTTCGGCTGGGGTCCCGGCATCTCACGCTACGTCGAGCCGAAGCGTCATTTCGTCAAGCCGCTGGAGCTGTCCCCGACGATCGCGATCGACCGCGAGCGCTGCATCGTGTGCTACCGCTGCGTGCGCTTCAGCCAGGAGATCTCCGAAGACAATCAGCTCGTGCTGCTCGAGCGGGGGGCGCACTCGTACGTGTCGACGTTCGACGGCCACCCTTATGTGGCGCCGTTTTCGGGCAACATCGTCGAACTCTGCCCGGTGGGCGCGCTGACCTCGCGGCCGTATCGCTTTCGCGCACGCCCCTGGGACATCGAGGACGCGGGCTCGGTGTGCACGCTGTGCCCGGCCCAGTGCAACGTCACGCTGACGGTGCGCGACGAGCGCGTGCTGCGCGTGCAGGCGCGCGAGCACCCGGAGGTTGACGACGGCTGGCTGTGCGATCGCGGGCGCTTCGCCTATCCGGCGTTGGGCGGCCTGGCCCAGGCCGGCGGCGCCAGCCCGGTGGCGGCCGGCGAGCGCGTCCTTCAGCCGCTGCTGCGCGATGGCGGCGAGCTGCGCCCGGTGGGGTGGGAGCGAGCGTTGGCGGAGGCCGCCGCGGGCCTGGCTCGCGCGGGCCCGCGCACCGGCGCGGTGGTCGGCGGCGAGAGCACCAACGAGGAGGGCTTTGTGCTGGCGCGGCTGATGCGCGAGGGGCTCGGCTCGGCTGATCTCGACTCGCGCAGCGCGGGCACGCTGCCGCTGGCGCTGCACCGCGCGCTCGGCGACCCGCGCCTGCAGGCGCGGGTCAGCGATCTGGAGTTCGCGCACGCGGTGCTCGTGCTGGAGAGCGACCCGATCGCGGATGCGCCGATCCTCGACCTGCGCCTGCGCAAGGGCGCGCGCCGCCATGGCGTGCGCCTGTACCGAGCGGCGGCCGCCGAGCTTCACGGCGAGTCGGCCGGCCAGCTGATCGAGCGGCTGAAGGGCGCCGGCGATGAGATCGTGATCCTCTGGCACGAGCGGCTGACGGCCGGACCTGACGGCGCGGCGAATGCGCAGGCGCTGCTCGAGCTGGCGCGCGCGCTGTCGCTTCACCAGACCGAGGGCGCGGGCCTGCTCGAAATCCCGGCTGGCACGAACGGTCGCGGCCTGCGCGAGGCGGGCGTGCTGCCGAACGCGGGAGCCGGGCTTGGCGAGGTCGCGCAGGATGGACGCGACGCGCGCGCGATCGCCGAGAGCCTGGCGGCCGGTGAGCTGGCGGCGGCGCTGCTGATGGAGTGCGACCCGTTGATCCCGGCGCAGCAGAGCGCGGCCGACGAGCGTCCCTCCTCGAACGGCCGAACCCCGGTCGGCGCGGACGCAGATGTGGCGCTGTGGGAGCGGGGGCTCGGGCGCGCGGCGACCGTGGTGGCGTTCGCGACGGTGGTGTCGGACGGGCTGCGCGAGCACGCCAACGTGGTCTTTCCGGCGCAGGCGTATGCCGAGAAGGAGGGCACGATCGTGCACCCCGACGGGCGCATCCAGCGCCTCCGCGCGGCCGTGGCGAACCCCGGAGAGGTCCGTGCGCAGTGGCGGGTGCTGGTCGAGCTGGCGCGACACGGGGGCATCGATCTGGAGGTGTCGACCGGCCCGATGGCCTCGCAGCAGCTGTTCGACGCCGTGCCCTTCTACCGCGGGCTGACGCTCGAGGAGATCGGCGGCAAAGGCGTCCGCTGGCAGGAGCGCTCGGCCGCGCAGGCGTATCCCGCGACGGAGCAGCTCGTATGAGCGCGCTCGCGCACGCGCTGGTCTCGCCGTGGCTGCTCGCGACCGTTGGCTACTACGAAGAATGGTGGATCCAGGTCCTGAAGGCGATCGTCATCTTCGCGGTCGGCCTGCAGCTCGTGCCCGTCGTGCTGATCGCCGAGCGCAAGCTGTTGGGTCGCTTTCAGTCTCGCTACGGCCCGAACCGAGTCGGTCCGTACGGCGCGCTGCAGCCGCTGGCGGACATCGTGAAGCTGCTCACCAAGGAGCAGTTCCGCCCGAGCACCTCGGTCGGTCTGCTGTTCGCGATCGCTCCGCTGATCTCGATCGTGACCGCGGTGGCGGCGTTCGCGATCATCCCGTTCGGCGATGTGCAGCACATCTTCGGCACGCCGGTGGGCCTGTACGGGATCGACGTCTCGATCGGGCCGCTGTACCTGTTTGCGTTCAGCGCCGTGGCCTTCTACGGGATCATGCTCGGCGGCTGGTCCTCAGGCTCGAAGTACTCGTTCCTGGGGGCGATGCGCGGTGCGGCGCAGCTGATCTCCTACGAGGTCTCGCAGGCGCTCGCGCTGGTCGGGGTGATCATGACGGCGCAGACGCTGTCGCTGACGGGGATCGTGCGGGCGCAGGCGGGCATGTGGTACATCGTGCCGCAGCTGGCAGGCTTCCTGATCTTCCTGGTGGCGAGCTTCGCCGAGACCAACCGCGCCCCGTTTGACCTGACCGAGGCCGACGCCGAGCTGGTCGGCGGCTACAACACCGAGTACGGTGGCGGGCGCTTCGCCTCCTACTACTTCGCCGAGTACCTCAACGTGATCGTCGTCTCCGGCGTGGTGACGACCGTGTTCCTCGGCGGCTGGCTGATGCCGTTCGGCATCCACCCGCCGGGCTGGGTGGACCCGATCGTGGTGCTCGTCAAGATGTCGCTGATCACGTTCCTGTTCATCTGGGTGCGCGCCACGCTGCCGCGGCTGCGCTACGACCAGCTGATGAGCTTCGGCTGGAAGGTGCTGCTGCCGCTGGCGACGCTGAACGCGCTGGCGACGGCCGTGCTCGTGGTGGTGACGCATTGATGAGCTCCGAGCAGCCCGCGCCGAGCGCAGCAACGGACCCCACCGGCACCCGTTCTGCCGACGCCACGGTGCCCCCCGCGACTTCGTCCCAAGCATCGGCGCCGGCCAGGTGGGATCCGGGCGATGACGTGGTCGAGGTCAAGCGCACCCCGGCGCCGGGCGTGGCCCGCGGCACCTGGCGCACGTTCGTGGAGACCGTGCGCGGGCTGGTCACGACCTTCGGGCGCTTCCGCGAGGACGCGGTCACGGTCCAGTATCCCGAGCAGAAGACCCCGGTGTATCCGCGCTTTCGCGGGCGCCACAAGCTGCACCGCTTCGAAAGTTCGGACCCCGCCCACCCCGGCCTCGAGAAGTGTGTCGGCTGCTCGCTGTGCGCGGCCGCCTGCCCGGCCGACTGCATCAGGGTGGTGGCCGCCGAGAACACCCCCGAGCAGCGCGTGTCTGCCGGCGAGCGCTACGCCGCGGTGTACGAGATCAACATGTCGCGCTGCATCTTCTGCGGCTACTGCGAGGTGGCGTGTCCATTTGACGCGATCACGATGGGCCACGACTACGAGCTCTCCGACTACGACCGCACCGATCTGATCTTCACCAAGGAGATGCTCCTGGCCGAGCCGCTCGAGCGGACCCCGCTGAGGAACGAGGGCGAGTGAGGGGTTTGCCCGAATGATGAGGACCGAAGGTCCGGTTACGGCGGCCCGGACGGCCGACGTCCCCATCAAAAGCGCCGACAGGAGGTCGGCAAGATGAGGACCGAAGGTCCGGTCACGGCGGCCAGGACGGCCGACGTCCCCATCAAAAGCGCCGACAGGAGGTCGGCAAGATGAGCTCCCTGTTCTTCTTCATCGCCGGGATCGGCGCGATCGCCGGCGCGGTCGGCGTGGTGGTGCTGCGCGACCCGTTCTTCGCCGTGCTCGCGCTGGTCGGGCACCTGCTGTCGCTGTCGGTGCTGTTCCTGCTGCTGCGCGCCGAATTCGTGGCGGCCGTGCAGGTGGTGGTTTACGCGGGGGCGGTGATGGTCCTGTACGTGTTCGTGGTGGCGTACATCGGCGGGCGGGACGAGGGGGACCGCATCGTGCAGATCGGCGAGCGCATGCGCGGGCGCGGACCGGCCGGCGCGAACCTGCGCCTCGGGGCGGCGGTGCTCGGCGGAGCGCTCTTGGTCGAGCTGCTGATCGCGCTGCTGGGCACCGGCCTGAAGGCCGTCTCGGAATACGGGGCGCCCTATACGCCGGGCGGGCACGCCTACGGCACGCCCGCGTATATCGGCGAACTGCTGCTGACGCGCTTTTTGCTGGTGTTCGAGGGAGCGTCGTTTCTGCTGCTGATCGCGGCGGTGGGCGCGATCCTGCTGGCCGGCAGACGTGGCGGGATCAGTGAGGAGGGCGACGATCTGCGCGACCGCCTGACGCCGTTGGACCTCGTGCGCCCGCGCGGCACCGGCACGATGCGCGAGGGCGTCGGCGACGGTCTGGGCCTCACACGCGCGCGCCGGCCGGAGACGGCCGAGCCACCGCAGGAGTCGGTCGCTCCCCCCCATGACCTCGCCGAGCCGGTCGCCGCGGGCAAGCCCTCGGCGGGAGGCTCGCAGTGACGATCGGCTGGTATCTGGCGGTGTCGGCGATCGTGTTCGCGCTCGGCGCCGTCGGCGTGATCGTGCGGCGCAACCCGCTGGTGGTGCTGCTGTGCCTGGAGCTGATGCTGAACGGCGGAAACCTCGCGCTGATCGCGTTCTCGCGCATGTGGGGCCGCGGCGACGGCCAGGTGCTGGCGCTCGTCGTGATGACCGTGGCCGCCTGCGAGGTCTGTATCGGGCTCGGCATGATCGTGGCGATCTACCGGCGCAGGCTGCCGATCGACGTCGACGAGCTGCGGGAGCTGCAGGGGTGACGACCACCACGTTCGCCTGGCTGGTGCTGCTGATGCCGCTGCTGGGGATGCTCGTGATCGGCTTCGGCTACCGCGTGGTCGGCCTGCTCTCGCCGCGCGCCGCCGGCTGGATCGGGACGGGCGCGATCTGCCTGTCGTTCGTGCTGGCGCTGTGCACACTGATCTCGCTGCAGGGCCACTCGCCCCAGGACCGCGAGCTGACCTCGACGCTGTGGGAATACGCGAACACGGTCGGGGTCAACGGGCAGATGTCGATCCTGGTGGATCCGCTGTCCGTGTACATGATCCTGATCGTCAGCGGGATCTCGAGCATGATTCACCTGTACTCGATCTCCTACCTCGAAGAGGACCGCGGCTTCGCGAGGTATTTCTCGTACCTGAACTTCTTCGTGTTCTCGATGCTGCTGCTGGTGCTGGCGGGCAACTTCCTCTTGCTGATCGTCGGCTGGGCGTTCGTGGGCGCGGCCTCGTACCTGTTGATCTCGTTCTGGTACAGGAGAACGACCGCCACGCGGGCCGGGATCAAGGCGTTCGTGATCAACGTGGTCGGCGACGTCGGACTGGTGCTGGGCACGTACTTCATCTTCAAGCACACCGGGACACTCGACTTCCTGCAGACGTTCAAGGAGGCGCCGCACGTGTTCCATTCCGGCGAAGCGGACATCGTGGTCGGCTGCCTGCTGCTGCTGGTCGGCGCGATCGCCAAGTCGGCGCAGATCCCGCTGCACACCTGGCTGCCCGACGCGATGGAGGGTCCGACCCCGGTCAGCGCGCTGATCCACGCCGCGACGATGGTGACGGCGGGCGTGTATCTGATCGCGCGCATGCACGTGCTGTTCGAACTGGCGCCGGCGGCGCAGGACACCGGGGCGGTGATCGGCGCGGTGACGCTGCTGATCGCGGGCACGATCGCGTTGGTGCAGACGGATATCAAGCGCGTGATCGCGTACTCGACGATGTCGCAGATCGGCTACATGATCATGGGCGTGTCGGTGGGGGCGTACGCCGCTGGGCTGTTCCATTTGATGACGCACGCGTTCTTCAAGGCGCTGCTGTTCATGGCGGCGGGGTCGATCATCGGGGCGATGTCCGGCGAGCAGTCGCTGGAGCGGATGGGCGGATTTCGCAAGGCGCTGCCGTTCACGTTCGCGTGCTTTGTGATCGGCGGGCTGGCGCTGTCCGGCATCCCGCCGTTCTCCGGCTTCTTCTCCAAGGACGAGGTGCTGCTCGTCACGGCGGAGCGCGGCGGCTGGCACTGGGCGCTGTACGTGATGGGCTACCTGGGCGCGTTCCTGACCGCGATCTACACGTTCAGGATGATCTTCCGGGCCTTCTACGGCGACCCGGTGAAAGAGGCGCGCGAGCTCGAACAGGGACACCTGTACCACGCGGAGACCCCCACGAACCCGGCCAACGGCGAAGTCGAGGACACGGACGTGGGCTTCCCTGGACCGCATCACACGATCGCCGAGCGGGCGATGCCGATGAAGGTCGCGATGGTCGTGCTGGCGTTCGGCTCGGTGTGCGCCGGCCTCGTGCAGATACCAGGCGTGGACAGCGTGGTCGTCAACTTCCTACGCCCGAGCTTCGCGGGCTCGCCGCTGTATGAACCGCACACGCGCGACGGCCTGCTGATCTTCGGCATGGTGCTCGGCACGGTGCTCGGGCTCAGCGGCATCGCGATCGCCTACCGCATCTGGGTGCGCGAGCCGAGCATCGCCGTGGCGGCGCGCGAGCGGTTTGCGCCCGTCTACGAGCTGCTGGTGCACAAGTGGTACTTCGATGAGCTGATCGACGCGCTGGTGGTGAAACCGGTCGCGGCCGCCGGGCGCTTCGCGACCGGGACGTTCGAGCGCGTGTTCGTGCAGGACACGCTCGTCGGCGGGACCACCGGGATCGTGCGCACGGGTTCGGCCGCGGTGCGCGCGGTGCAGAGCGGGTTCGTGCGCTACTACGCGGCCCTGCTGGTGCTGGGCCTGACGGCGGTTGGCCTCTACTTCCTACTGCAGAGCTGAGAATGCCGCCGCTTTCGATCATGATCTGGCTGCCGGCCGCGTGCGGGGTGCTCGGCGCGATCCTGTCCACGCTCGTCGGGCGCATCCGCGGCGACCGCTCGCCTACCGCAGGCGGATCCTGGGAGATCCCGGGCGTGCTGGCGCTGATCGGCGCGGTGGGCGCGCTCGGGTTGGCGATCGGGTACATCGCCGGATACTCGCCGGGCACGAAGGGACTCACCCATGTAACGAACGTCGTCTGGATCGCCGAACTGGGGATTCACTACAAGCTCGGGATCAACGGCCTGAACGTGTTCCTGGTCGGCCTGACGACGCTGCTGTTCGCGACGGCGACGATCGCAGCGAACCTGAGGACCGGGGCCCACCCGCCCGAGCGGCCACGGCTGTTCTGGTTCTTCTTCATGCTGGCCGAGTCGGCCGTGCTCGGCGCGTTCGTGGCCCAGGATCTGGCGCTGTTCGTGTTCTTCTTCGATCTGATGCTGATCCCGTTCTACTTCCTGGTCGGAATCAATTGGGACCCCGCCCACCCGCGACCCGGCAGGGTGCGGGCGACGATCAAGCTCGTGATCTACACGTTCGTGGGCTCGCTGCTGATGCTGGCGGCGGCGATCGCAACCGGTGTGTTGGCGGCTCAGCAGGGCGGCGGGCACATCACGTTCGTGCTCTCAGCGCTGCAGGCGACGCCGCTCAGCAAGGGCTCGCAGGAGTGGATCTTCCTGTTCTTCGCAGCTGCGTTCCTCGTGAAGATGCCCGCGTTTCCGCTGCACGGCTGGATGCCGGACGCGTATCGCGCAATGCCGATCGAGGTGCTGATGGTGTTCTCGGGGGTGCTCTCGAAGGTCGGCGCGTACGGGTTTCTGGCGATCGTGCTGCCGCTATATCCGCAGGCCGCTGCGCACTTTCAGACGCTGATGCTGATCTTGGCGCTGGCCTCGATCCTGTACGGCTCGATGGTGGCGTTCACGCAGACCGACGCGCGCCTGATCGCGGGCTACTCGTCGGTGGCGCAGCTCGGGTTCATCACGCTGGGGATCTTCGCGCTCAACCCCCAGGGCGCCCAGGGGGCGCTGCTGCAGATGGTCAACCACGGCCTGGTGGTGGCGCCGCTGCTGTTCATCATCGCGGTGCTCAGCCGCCGCGCGGGCGGCTCGGAGGACGTGCGCGACATGGGCGGGATCGCGTTTCGCGCGCCGGTGCTGGCGTCGATCTTCCTGATCGTGTCGCTCGCGACGCTCGCGATGCCCGGCTCGGCCAACTTCGTCGGCGAGTTCCTGATCCTGCTGGGCGTGTTCAAGGCCAAGCTGGTGATCGCGATCATCGCCTTCAGCGGCGTGGTGATGGCGAGTGTGTACGCGCTGCGGCTGTTCATTCGCTCGATGCACAACCGTGTCGGCAAGGGCGTCAACTCGCACGAGATCGCGCTGCGCGACGGCGCGGTGCTGGTGCCGCTGGTGGCCGTGATCGTGTTCATGGCGGTCTACCCGCAGCTGGCGCTGAAGCGCAGCGAAGCGTCAACCAAGGCGGCTGTCGCGAGTGCGCAAGCGTCACTGCGAACGCCGTTCCCGAGCGCCTCGGCGAGCGTGCAGCCATGATCGCGACCCTCAAAGGCCCGGACGTTGACTTCGCGGCGCTGTCGCCGCTGATCGCTTTGCTCGGCGGCGCGGTGATCGTGCTGCTGGTCGGGCTGGTCGGTCCGAGGCGAATCCGCGAACACGTCGTGCCGGCGCTCAGCCTGGTGGCTCTGGCCGCGGCGGCGGGCCTGACGATCTGGCAGTGGGGCGCCGAGAAGTCGGTGCTGGCCGGGGCGCTGCGCATCGACAGCCTGTCGCTGGTGCTCAATCTGATCCTGGTGGCGGGCGGCGCCTGCACGGTGCTGCTGGCCTGGCGCTCGAAAGCCACGCGCGAAGCGGCCCACGGCGAGTGGCATGCCCTGCTGCTGACGTCGATCGGTGGCATGTCGCTGCTGGCGGCGGCCCAGAACACGCTGGCGCTGTTCCTGGGGCTCGAGCTCCTGTCGATCCCGCTGTACGTGCTGTGCGCGACCGAAGTGCGGCGCGAGCGCTCCCTGGAGTCCGGCCTGAAGTACCTGATCGTGGGCTCGGTCGGCTCGGCGACGCTGCTCTATGGCCTTGCGCTGATCTACGGCGCCACCGGGGCGACCGACTTCAGCGCGATCGCCGGCGCGCTCAGCGCAAACGGGAGCCTCGCCACCGATCCGCTGACGCTGACCGGCGTCGGGCTGTGCGTGGTGGGCCTGTCCTTCAAGGCGTCGGTCGCGCCGTTTCACCAGTGGACGCCGGATGTCTACGAGGGTGCGCCGACGCCGGTGACGGCGTTCATGGCGGTCGCCACCAAGGTGGCTGCCCTCGGGGTGTTCCTGCGCCTGTTCGACGTGGCCTTGATCGGCGTCCATCAGAGCTGGGGACCGGCTGTGGCGGTGCTTGCGGCGATCACGATCGTGGTCGGCAACGTCGGCGCGCTCGGCCAGGCGTCGCTCAAGCGGATGCTCGCCTACTCCTCCGTCGGGCAGGTCGGATACATGCTGGCGGGTGTGGTGGTCGCGACCGGCCTCGGAGCGCAGGCGACGGTGTTCTACCTGGTTGTGTATCTGTTCATGAACATGGCGGCGTTCGCCACGATCGTGGCGCGCGAGCGCGAGACCGCCCTCGGCGACTCGATCGCGGCGGTGCGCGGGCTGGGACGCGAGCGCCCGCAGCTGGCGTGGCCGATGACGCTGGCGATGCTCGGCCTGGCGGGGATCCCCGCGACGGCGGGGTTCATGGGCAAGTTCTACCTGATCGAGGCTGCGGTCTCGGGCGGCTACACCTGGCTCGGCGTGGTGATCGTGATCGGCTCGATGATCTCGCTGGGCTACTACCTGCCGGTGGTGGCGGCGATGTGGATGAGCGCACCGGAGGATGCCGCGAGCCCAGCCGACGGCTCGTCGACGGCCCTCTCCCCCGCGCCCAGCGCCGCTGCAGGCCCGGGCGTCACGCCCGCGCCTCAAAGCGGGCTGCCGGCTGTCGCCGGCGGCTCATCCGAGCTGAATGTTGTCGCCAGCGACTCATCCGCGCAGCCGGCAATCGTAGGCGCCTCACCCGAGCTGCCCGCAATCGCAGGCGGCTCGCCTGAGCTGGACGAGCGCCCGCAGCGGCCCCAACCCGAGGTGGCCCTCGTCGCGATCCTGGCAGGCGCGGCGACGCTGTTCTTCGGCATCATCCCCCAGCCGCTGTTCGACCTCGTACACGGGGTCGGCGGCGCGCTGGGTCTGCTCTGATCTTTCATCACAGTCACGGGCAAGCGAAGCGATACGATGACCGTCGGTCAGCTGGCCGATATCGGGCGCAAGTCTGGGATTCAGTAGCTGCGATGAGTGAGTATCTGATCATCTACGAAACTGCTGAGGATGGGGGCTGGGCCCGTACTCGCCCGATCTGCCCTGCTGTGTCGCGACCGGCAAGTCGCAGGCGGAGGTCGAACAGCTGATGCGCGAGGCGATCCCGATGCACATCACGGGAATGCGCGAAGCGGGTGAGCCGGTGCCGGAACCGCGTCGCCTGATTGGCGTAATCACCGCCTGATCTACGCGCCGCCGCGCATCCAATACACCATCCGCGGTATCCCGCCAGACCTCGACGCGGGGCTGCGTCGAGAGGCACGCGCAAGCGGAAAGACGTGTGGGTCGGCTTCATGAACGGATCTAAGCTGTGCCAGAATCCCACGACCTGTCGCGCTCGTCCACATTCCATCGAGGCTGCGGCTTGGACTTCCATCGCGGCCGCGGCTCGGACGAGAGGAAGGGCGTGGCCGTCCGCGCGCGCCGCAGGATCCGCGCGTACCGCGGCCGGCGCGGCCACGTCCGCCGCCCGCGCTTGTAATTGACCGCGCGGGCCAGCGCGTGGTAGTCGGGGTGCCTGCCGTGGATGACGCGCACGTCGTCAACGAGCGTCACTGGAGAGTTGATGCGGAAGTTGTACTCGGGCGCGAGTACGAACACCCGCAGCGCGTGCTGCCACGCGCAGCGCCGGAACGCCGGCTGATCTGCGCGCCCGCCGCGGCTCGCCGTACGCGCGCCCGCGAACGGCTCCTCGCTCAGCCAGGCCAGGTAGGTCTCTTCCCAGCTCTTCATGAAGGCGGTCATCCGGTCGCTGGAGCGCCAGGCTAGGACCCCCGTGTTGAATTCATGGAGCGCCCTTGGCACCTGCGGGTCCTCCAGCGCGAAGCAGGACGCGTTCGCGACAGCGATGTCGTAGCGGTCCAGCAACCGCAGAATGTGGGCGATCTCGTCGAGCACAAACGTGTCACTGTCGAGGTAGATCGTGCGCTCGAACGGCGATCTGCGCATGTTGGCGATCTTGTCAAGGTACGGATTGCCTGACGACGCAAAGCGCGCGATCGTGACTCTCTCTCTCTCTCTCTCTCTCGCTCGCTCGCTCGCCGCCGCGGGCGGTCTCAGCGCCGATCGAGGCAAACAGGTGATGCGCCAGCCGATGGTGGCACAGCGAGGAGCGCACTGAACGCAAGCCCTCGGCGACATAGGGCTCGCTCGTGCATGAGTAGAGGATGCCATCCGAAGTCGAGACTGCTGACATCGGCTAGCCGTTTTTCGTCGTGGGAAGTCGTGAGGTTGTCACGAGTTTAGATGACTGTTCCAGGCGGCTATTTTGATGTGATCGGGCTGATCGCAGCTAAACGTGCGGGTACCGCAATCAAGCCAATATCGACTATCCAAAAAAAGTGTCGCTAAGACAACCTAGCGGGCCGCACGGCCCACCACAAGGCGTGTTTCTTATTCATTGTCCCTGATTATTGAAATGATTCTGCGTAATGAGAGCCTTCCTGTTTGACGATTTACATCGTGGACAATGTAAACTGTCAACATCTCGTAAATACCTACTCGGGAGCCGGTCGCGGTACACGGCCGCGATGAGGCGGGCCTCACGCAGCTGGAAGATGCCTGTGAAGCCCGCTACGGCATGAGCGCGACCGGGGTGCGACAATGCGACAATCGACAGCCTTCACCCTCGTGATCACCGTGGTCGGCAAGTGAAAACGATACGGTGACCGGCGGTCAGCGGGCTCACATCAGGCGCAGGTCCGCGACTAGATTTCAGCGACGTCTTCCGATACACGATCAGTACTGCTATCGGAGCTGTTCACTGAGCTGGCTGGCGCCTGGTGCTGCCGGTCTTCTCGTACAGCACTCGAAAGGCCCGCCTCGGGAGCCTCCCGTCTTCCGCCGAGGCCCTACACCCGGCCGGCGGCCGCGGCCGCGGCTTCGGTCTCGACCAGCTGGCGCTCAACCAGATCCAGCCCGGCGTCCCAGAAGCCCGGATCGCTCAGGTCGATGTTGACGATCCGCGCGAGCTCCTCGGGGGTGCGCGAGCCGCCGGCCGCAAGCAGCTCCAGGTACTGCGGCACGAACTCGGCGCCGCGCTGTTCGTAGCGCTGGTAGACCGACAAGGCGAGCAGCTGGCCGTAGGCGTAGGCGTAGACGTAGCCGGGCGAGCCGATGAAGTGCGGGATGTACGACCACCACGAGCGGTAGCCGTCGGTGACCTCCATCGAGTCGCCGAA
Organism: uncultured Solirubrobacterales bacterium; assembly: GCA_963713895.1. GTDB lineage: Bacteria > Actinomycetota > Thermoleophilia > Solirubrobacterales > Solirubrobacteraceae > Palsa-744. The sequence continues at coordinate 2,649,264 of OY970210.1, forward strand.
CAGCTCGGCTTGGCTCGAGGACCACAGCTCGCCGAAGCGCTCGACCGACAGCTCGCCCTCGTCACGGCGGGCGGTGTGGGCGAGATCCTCGAAGCTGTTCATCGCGACCTGCCGAAAGACCGTCGCGATCGTGTCCTGGAGGCTCTCGGCGAGCAGCGCCAGCCGCGAGGCGGGCGCGGAGTCCTCGGCGAGCAGGCGCCCGAACACGATCCGCTCGCCGAACACCGATGCGGTCTCGGCGAGCGTCAATGGGGTGCTCTGGTGGAAGACGCCCTGGCGGGCGGCGAGCGCGAAGTGGACACCGTGGCCGAGCTCGTGCGCGAGCGTCAGCACGTCGCGCCGGCGCGAGGTGTAGTTGAGCAGCACATAGGGATGTACGGCCGGGACGGTGGACGCACAGAAGGCCCCGCCACGCTTGGCCGGGCGCATTGGCGCGTCGATGTAGCGCCCCTCGAAGAAGCCGCGCACGACGTTGCCCAGCTCGTCGGAGAAGGACGAGTAGCAGTCGAGCACGATCTCGCGAGCCTCTGCATAGGTGAAAGTGACGTCGTCGTCGGTGACGGCCGCGGCGCGGTCGTAGTCGGCCAGCCGCTCGAGCCCGAGCAGCTTCGCCTTCAGCCGGTACCAGCGGCGCGGGATCTCATACCGCGCGCGCACCGCCTCGACGAGCGCCTGCACGGACTCGTCGCTGGCTTCGTTGGCGAGGTTGCGCGCGGCCAGCCAGTTCGGGTAGCGGCGCAGGCGGTCGTCGGTGGTTTTGTCGGCGAGCAGGGTGTTGAACAGGAACGCGCGCGTGCGCAGCCCCGGCGCGAGCGCCGCCGTGACGGCCTCGGCCGCGCCGCGGCGAAGCTCGCGGTCGGGCAGCTCCAGGCGGCTGAGCGCGAGATCGAGCGGGGCGCGCCCGTCTTCCAGGTCGACCTCGATCGCGGAGGTGAGCTCCTCGAACAGGCGCGACCAGGCCGACGCCCCCGTCAGGGCCTTCTCGGTGAGAATCTTCTCCTCGGGCTCTGACAGCAGATGCTCGCGATAGCGGCGCACGCTCTGCAGGTGATGGCGGCAGAAGTCCAGCCCGTCGCCGGCGAGCAGCTCGCGCACGCGCTCCTCCGGGAGCGCGGCCCACTCGAGCTCGCAGAACAGCAGCGTGGTCTCGATCTCGGTGGCGCGCTCGTGCGTGCGCTGCAGGCGCGCGCCGCGCTCTGGATCGGCCGTATTGGTCGAGAAACCGAGCACGGCGTACGAGCCCGCGCGCCCGGCGAGGTCCTGGATGCTCGCAAGCTCGCTCATGGCCTCGCGCAGGCCCTCGCTGTCGAGCTCCGCGAGCTTGCCGGCGTAGCGCTCGGCGAACGCCTTCGCGCGTGCCAGCGCCTCCTCCAGGCGGTGTTCGACGCCGTCGGACCCCTCGCCGTCGACCAGCAGTTCGAGATCCCAGGCGGCCTGCTCGAGCTCGGGATCGGCGGGAGTCGAGGCTGGGCTGGCGGCCATTGGCACGGAGCTTATCTACCGTTCGCTCGCAGCCAAAGCCGCCGGCTTCAGCTGACGCCACCTCGAGGCCCACACCCAACCGTCACGCCGACGCCGGTGGCCCCGGGCGAAACGCCCGATCGGGCGCCGGATCGAGATGATGCGTCCGAACGGTGCTCCAGGATGCGCTATTCATGAGCGCGCCAGCCACACTGCCCGATCACGACGAGACCACCGCCGACATGCACGAGACCACGCCCTCCGTCTTTCTCGTGGCTCGCCCCTCGGTGGACGTGGACGGGATGCGCGCGTATCTGGAGGATGTCGGTGGCGCGTCCTGGCTTGACCGTCGCTTGGGCGAAGCTGAAGGCTCGCCGCCGAACGACGGCGAGCTGTTGCTCGAGTTCGCCGGTCGTGTCTGCTACCGCAGCTGGGAGCCGGGCCTGAACGCGAACGTGAAAAAGATTCGCACGGACCGGCATGAGTATTTCGCCAACATCCTGCGCTCAGGCCACGGCAGTGTGCTCGAGCACGCGAGCTACTCGTTTGCGCTGCGCAACGTGAGCCGCGCTTTCACCCACGAGCTCGTGCGCCATCGCGCCGGCTCGGCGTTCAGCCAGGAGAGCCTGCGCTACGTGCGGCTCACCGACATCGGCTTTCGCGTGCCGCCCGCGCTCGAGCCGATCCGCGAGCGGGTGCTGAGCATCGTCGAGCAGCTCGAGGAGTTCCAGCTGAGCGCCGCCGACACGCTCGGCTTGGACGCCGACGGCCTGCCGTTTCACATCAAGAAGGAGATCACCTCGGCGCTGCGCCGCCTGGCGCCGATCGGGCTGAGCACGGACATCATCTGGACCGCGAACGTGCGCACGCTGCGCCATGTGATCGAGATGCGCAGCGCCGAGGGCGCCGAGGAGGAGCTGCGCCTGGTGTTCGACCGGATCGCGCACATCATGCGCGCCGAGGCGCCCGAGCTCTTCCAGGACTTCGTCCGCCAGGACGATGGCTCCTGGGTGCCCGAGAACCACAAGGTCTGACTCCGGCGGCCTGACGCCGGCAGCGCGTCCCGACCGCCACCCACGCCCGCACCGCCACGGGCGTCCGCACCGCCACTTGCGCCCGCACCGTCAGACGCGCGGCCGGCCGAGCCGGTCGCAGGTGCGCAAACGCCTCAGGCGTCCATCCTGTTCGTGCGCCAGGCGCCGAGCGCAAGGAATATCGCGAGCCACGCGACCATCACGAGCAGCGCGGTGCCCTGCGACATCGTGACTGTGGCCCCGCGCCCGCCGCCGCCGATATGGACCGGGCTGAAATGGGCGATCGCCTGGCTAAGGAGGCCATCGCGGGCGCTGCCGAGCGAGCTGATCTGCGCGAGCAGCGGACTGGCTACGAGCTGCCAGCCGATCAGCGCCGTGATGGATGCCGGCTTGGAGGTGGTGAGCGACGCGAATCCGACGGCCACGACGCAGACGACCCCGGCGGCGAGCAGCGCAAAGCCGAGTCCGTTGAGGATCAGGGCGCCGTCCGGGGTCGGGAGATTGCCGGCGAACACGAATATGCCGGCCGTCAGCAGCGCAAACCCGCCGATCGTGATGAGCCAGCTCAGGGCCAATGCGGCGGGCACTCGCGAGGCGAACAGGGCCAGGCGCGAGCGGCCGGTGACGACCAGGTCACGGAAGACTCCCGCGGATGCGTCGCCGGCGCCGGCCTCGACTCCGATCAGGATGACCGCGAGCGGGTCGAAGAACAGCGCGAGCACGCGCAGGCCGTCGCTGAACCCGGTGGTGCCACCGGCGGGTCCGTACTTGTGCGGATTGGAGGAGTGCTGGATGGCCTTGACGGTCAAGAACACGATGATCGGAGCTAGCGCCAGCACCAGGGCCCAGATCAGGGTGCCGCGCTTCTTGCGGATCTTGAGGAAGTCCGCGCCTGTCATGCGCAGCGCAATGGCGGTCATGTCCGCACCTCCTCGTGGGTGGCGCTCAAGCTCCCATCCCCGGCGGGCGCCTCGTCCAGACGCGCCGTGATCTCCAGGAACCGTTGCTCGAGGCTATGGCGCACCGGCTCCAAGCGCAGGACCCCGACGCCGGCGCGCACGAGCGCCGCGTTGACCGCGGCTGCCGTCTCGGGTGCGCCTTGCAGGACCACGCGAATCCCGTCCTCGAAGCGCTGGGCCTCGCGCACCAGCTCGCTGCCACCGAGCGTTTGCAGGGCGAGCTCGACGTCGTCGACGCCGACGAGCAGCTCGTCGCGAACCCCATCGCCGCCGCGCGAGATCTCGGCGATCGGGCCCTGGGTGATGACCTTGCCGCGGTCGACGATCGCGGCCGCGTCGCAGGTCTTTTCGACCTCGTCCAGCAGGTGCGAGGAGAGGAAGACCGTACGCCCCTCCTGCTCGACCATCGCGCGGATCATCTCGCGGAACTCCTGTATGCCACCGGGATCCAGGCCGTTGGTGGGCTCGTCGAGGATCAGCAGCAGCGGGTCGGCCAGCAGGCAGCGCGCGACACCGAGGCGCTGGCGCATGCCGAGCGAGTACTTCTTGACCTTCTCGTCGGCCCGGTCGGCCAGGCCGACGCGCGCGAGCGCCGGATCGATCCGGGCGAAGGCGTCCGGGCCGCGCACCGCCGCGATGATCTGCATGTTCTCGCGACCGGAGAGATGTGGGTGAAAGCGCGGCTCCTCCACGATCGCGCCGACGCGCTCGAGCGCCTCGGCGCGCTGGGCGGGCACCGGACGGCCGAGCACGCTCATGCTGCCGGCGGTCGCGTGGGTCAGGCTGAGCAGCATCCGGATCATGGTCGTCTTGCCTGCGCCGTTTGGGCCCAGGAAGCCGAATGCGGAGCCGCGCGGAACGCGCAGGTCAACCTGGTCGATTGCGGTGCGCTGGCCGAAGCGCTTGACGAGGCCGCGCGTCTCGACCGCGAGGCTGCTCTCGGGCGAATGTGACCCGGGCAGGTCAGGACCTTGATCGTGGGCTGGAGGGGCCAATGGATTTCCTTCGCTCTGCGGGCCGAAGCACCCGCAGCCCCCTCGTGCACATTCGACCAGCAGGTTCTCAGAGCAGCCTAAAGATCCGATGAGAAGATCGAGATGGAGCCGTGAGCCTGCGGTCTCCTTCTCCGGCGAGCTCGGTCTTCCTGCGCGGCTCGAGCTTCAGGCCCGACTCGGCCTCCCCCGGACCCAGCCTCCCGTCGGACCCAAACCTCCCCCGGACCCCAGCCTCCCCCGGACCCAGTCTCCGCCGGACCCAAAGCTCCCCCGGACCCAGTCTCCGCCGGACCCAAAGCTCCCCCGGACCCAGCCTCCCGCCGGACCCCAGCCTCCCCCGGACCCGAGCCTCCCCCGGACCCAAGCCCCCCGCCGGACTCAGGCTTCCTGAGCCTGGATCTCCCTAACGCGCTCCTGCAGCTGCTCGGTCACCGCAGGGTCGCGCAGGGTGGTGACATCACCGAGCGCACGACCCTCCGCGATGTCGCGCAACAGGCGTCTCATGATCTTGCCCGAGCGGGTCTTGGGCAGGTCGTCGGTCCAGATGATGCGCTTCGGACGGGCGAACTTGCCGATGCGCTCGGCTACGGTCGCGCGGACACCCGCCGCGGTCTGCTCGTCGCCGGCGAGGTCGCCCTGGAGCGTCACGAACGCGACGATCGCCTGACCGGTGTCCTCGTCGTGCTGGCCGATCACGGCGGCCTCGGCGACGTCGGGGTGAGCGACGATCGCCGACTCGATCTCAGCGGTCGACAGCCGGTGGCCGGAGACGTTGACGACGTCGTCGATGCGCCCGATCACCCACAGGTATCCGTCGTTGTCGCGGCGCGCGGCGTCGCCGACCAGGTAGGTCTCGTTGCCGAAGCGCTTGAAGTAGGTGTCGATGAAGCGCTCGGGCTCCTTGTAGAGCGTGCGCAGCATCGATGGCCACGGGCGCGTGAGCACGAGCAGGCCTTGCCCGTTCTCGATCGGCTCGCCGCTGGACTCGCTCAGCACGGCGGCCTCGACGCCGGGGAACGGCTGCGTGGCGGAGCCGGGCTTGGTCGCCGTGATGCCCGGCAGCGGCGTGATCATGATGGCGCCAGTCTCGGTCTGCCACCAGGTGTTGACGATCGGGCAGCGTTCTGAGCCGATCACCTTGTGGTACCAGAGCCAGGCCTTCGGGTTGATCGGCTCGCCCACCGAGCCGAGCAGGCGCAGGCTGTCCAGGGCGTATTTGCCTGGCCACTGTGGGCCCCACTTGATGCAGGCGCGGATCGCGGTGGGGGCGCAGTAGAGGATCGTGACGCCGTAGCGCTCGACGAGCTCCCACCAGATGCCCTTGTGGGGGTAGTCGGGGGCTCCCTCCCACATGACCGAGGTGGCGCCGTTGGCGAGCGGCCCGTAGACGATGTAGGAGTGCCCGGTGACCCAGCCGACGTCGGCGGCGCACCAGTAGACGTCGGGATTGGGATGCGCGCCCGCCCGGAGGTCGAACACGTAGCGGTGGGTCGCGGTGACCCCGGTGAGATATCCGCCGGTCGTATGCAGGATGCCCTTCGGCTTGGCCGTGGAGCCGGACGTGTAGAGGATGAACAGCGGGTGCTCGGCGTCGAGTGGTTCGGCGGGGTAGTCCGGGCCGGCCTGCGCGGCAGCCGCGAGGATCTCGTCGTAGAAGACGTCGCGCCCCGCCTGCATCTGGCAGGTCGTGCCCTTGCTGCGCACGACGATGATGCGCTCGAGCGTCGCCAGATCCCCCATGACCTCGTTGACGCGGTCCTTGACCGGCGCGATCTTGCCCTTGCGCGCAGCGGCGTTGACGGTTATCAGCAGCCGGGCCTCGGAGAACTCCATGCGCTCGCGCACCGCCTCGGCCGAGAAGCCGCCGAAGACGACGTTGTGGGGGGCGCCGATGCGCGCACAGGCGAGCATCGCCACCACCACCTCTGGGATCATCGGCAGGTAGATCCCGACGACGTCGCCCTTGCGCACGCCCTGGTCCCCGAGCGCGCGGGCCAGCAGCTTGACCTCGGCCAGCAGCTCGGCATAGGTCAGGTCGCGCTCCTGGCCGTCCTCGCCGCGCCAGTGCAGCGCGACGCGATCGCCGCGGCCGGCGAGCACATGGCGGTCGAGGCAGTTGTAGGACGCGTTCAGCGTGCCCCCGGTGAACCACTTGTAGAAGGGCGGCTGATCGTCGTCGAGCACGCGCGTCCACGGCTGCGACCAGTCGAGCTCGCGCGCCTGCGCCTCCCACCATGCCAGCGGGTCGGCCGCGGCTCGCTCGTAGACGGACGGATCTTTGAGGAGCGCATGCTCGCGAAAAGCCTCGGGGGGCTCGAACTTCTCGACCTCGAGCAGCGCAGCGAGCTCAGCGTCAAGCGCGCCGTCAGCGCCAGCCCCGTCAGCGCCCGCCCCGTCGCCAACGCCGGCCGCGCCAACGCCGGCCCCGCCAGCGCCGCTGGGAGCATCGCCTGGTCTCATCTTGGGCTCACCTGCCATCTCTCGCGCCTTTAGCCGCGGACGCGGCGCTTGCGGCGACGCTTTTGCGATGACGGGGCCGTCGGGGCGTCGGCTGTCGCCGTGCCCTGGGCCGGGCCGGCGTTCGTATCGGATGCGGTCGCAGTGTCCGACGCCGGAGCAGCCTCGGGTCCCGACGCGGCCTGGGCGGGCGGAGCCGCGGTCGCAGGCTTGGACTTGGCCGGCTTTGCGGGCGCGCCCTTTCCCGCGCCTGCCTTGCCGCCGGCCTGCTGTTCGCGTTCGGCGCGGCGCTCTGCGTTCGTGGGCCACGGTCGCGACTCCCCTGCCTCCCATGCCGGCGGGTCGCCGTTGGGCCAGCGGCCCATGTAGAGGATCCCCATCGCGACCAGCCAGAAGGCGGGAATGATTTCCAGCGTGGCGCCGCCGATCGGGACGAAGATCAGGATCGCCGAGAAGATTCCGAGCACGCCCATCCAGCGCGTCACCAGGCCGACGCGGATGGCGTTGACGGCGACCCCGATCATGCCGGCGGTGAGCGCCAAGGCCGCGACCAGATCGAGGTACTGGCTGGCGACATTGAGCGTGCCCTGCGTGAGCGCGTGTTCGACCGAGGCGTTGGTCAGGTCGTGTCCGGTGGCGAAGTTGTGAGCCTGGATCGCGCTCACGATCTGGTGCAGGAGCGTTACGACGGCCAGCGCGACGCCACCGATCAGCACGAGCGGCCGCGCGGCCGACCACGTCTGCGGACGGCGAAAGCGCGTGGCGTCCACCAACAGCAGCAGCACGAGCACGAGCGCACCCAGCGACAGCGCCTTGATCGTGCTGCCGGCGACCAGCGCGAGGGCGTGGGCGCTGATGTATTTGACCTCCGGGGCGCGCGGGCTGATGGCCGGGTTGGCTTCGCCCTTGAGCGCCGGTTCGATCCCCTGCACGAGTCCCACGGTGGGCGCGGCGTTGAGCGTGGTGGTGACGATGATCGAGCTGATGAAGTAGAGGACGCCACCGGCGAACGCGGGCACGGCCAGGCGCGAGCGAAGCTCTGACTCGCGCGCGACCTGTGCCCGGATCTCTTTTGCGCTCGGCATGGGCAGGTCAGTCTATGATGCGACCATGGAGAGCGGCGGTCTCGGCGACCTGTTCGGCGACCCGGAGGAGCTGCAGCGCAGGCTCGCGGAGTTCGCTGAGCAGATGCAGGGCCAGCAGCGGCTGGCGTGGGCCGACAACGCGATCAAGCTGGCGGTCGACATGACGGTGGCAGCCGTGGAACGCGTGAACCTGCAGGGCAACGCCGAGGCGCAGGCCGAGCAGATCAGGACGGTCATGGCCAGGATCTTTCCCGAGGCCGTGACGCTCGTGCGCGAGGCGCGCGCCGGGCTGCAGTAGGGGCCTCGTCGGCGGCCACGGCCGCGGGCACGTCCTCGGCGACGGCACCCGGCGGCGTTCGCTGGGCGGACGCTCCGTCGAGCCGGTCACGCGCTTCAGCCGCGCGCTCGGCCTCGCGTGAGGCGCGGCCCGCATGCAGGACTTCGCCGAACGAGCGGAAGCGGAAGATGAACACCACGGCACCGAGCCCGAGCAGCGCCGTGAAGGCCGCGATCGCGATCTGCTGGCCGACCGAGTAGGCGGCGATCACGGCCGTGGGGGCGGCGCCGGCAAAGACCTTCACGAGCAGCGCCTGCTGCACGCCCGCGCCGCCGGGCGTGAACGGCACGGCGCCTGCGACCTGGCCGACGCCGAACACGAGCAGCACGTTCTCGACCGAGGCGCCGACACGAAAGGCTTCGAGCAGGAACCAGAAGGCGGCGAAGCGGCAGATCCAGGCGACCGCCTGCCAGGCGACGACTTCGCGCAGGTAGCGCCGGCGATCGGAGAGGATCGTCACGCCTTGGCGCACGCGCGCCCAGAAGGCCTGCAGGCGCACCGACAGGATCGCGAACGCGATCATTCCGATCACGGCGAGCAGCGTGATCAGGAACAGCGTGAAGCGAAAGTGCTCGGCCAGGTAGGAGATGTCGAACGAGCTGAGCTTGGAGAAGTCCGGCGGCTTGGGGAAGACGCCGCGCGTGAGCGCGAAGATCAGCACGAGCACGCCGACGCAGACATCGAAGATGGACTCGACGAAGAACGCCGACGCGACCGTCGGATAGCTCGAGCCGGGGATCGACGAGCGCGTCAGGAACAGCTTGATGATGTCGCCGCCGCGGGCCGGCACGATGTTGTTGAAGCCGACCGCCGCGACGTACGCGCCCCAGATGCGCCGCCATTGAAAGCTCACGGCCGGGTAGGCGGCGCGCAGGGTGTGGAAGTATGCGCGCGAGCGCAGCGTCAGGTTCAAGGCAAAGCACGTCAGCCCGAGCAGCAGCACGAACCAGTGGACGGCCGCCAGATCGGTGAAGAACTGCGACGCGGCGTTCGAGAACGACGTCAGGCTTTCGGTGATCGAGGTTGACGCAGGCGTCAGGGGCACAGCTCAAGCGTACGGCGCCGATCGCGGTACCGGCAAGCGCGACCGTCGCGGGCCTCGCCGACCCGGCCCGGGCGGCTCGAGAAGCCGTGCGAGACTCGGGCCTCGCCGACCCGGCCCGGGCTGCTCGAAACGCCGTGCGAGACTCGGGCCTCGCCGACCCGGCCCGGGCTGCTCGAAACGCCGTGCGAGCGTGACAGGCTCAGCTGTCTTCGTCGTCGTCTTCGTCGATGTCGTCGAATTCGTCGAGATCGAGCTCTTCCTCGTCGGTTCCGAACTCCTCGTCGTCCTGCCGGTCGTCGTCTTCGAACTCATGCTCGGGAATCTCAAGGGTGGTGTCCGCCGACATGCCGAACCTCCTTCCAAGGCCTCCGTTCCCGGCCGACCCGCCCGATCATAGAAGCCTCGGCAGCGCCCGGCGCCCCTCACCACCCTGCCGTCGGCGGATCGCGGCTAAGGTTGGCCGGCGGCGCGAGCGAGCCGCGCGACAGAGTGGCGAGCCTGAAAGGTGGAGACGATGGCGAAGGTCCTGTGCGTGCTGTATGACGATCCGGTCAACGGCTTTCCGCCGCAGTACGCGCGCGCGGACATTCCGCGGATCGAGCGATATCCGGACGGGCAGAGCACGCCGACGCCGCAAGCGATCGACTTCACGCCGGGCGAGTTGCTCGGCAGCGTCTCGGGCGAGCTGGGGCTGCGCAGGTTTCTCGAGGACAGCGGGCACGAGCTGGTCGTGACGGCTGACAAGGATGGTCCCGAGTCGGTGTTCGAGCGCGAGCTGCCGGACGCCGAGGTCGTGATCTCGCAGCCGTTCTGGCCGGCCTATCTGACGGCTGAGCGGATCGGGAAAGCGTCGCAGCTGAAGATCGCCGTGACCGCGGGGATCGGCTCTGACCACGTCAACCTGCAGGCGGCGATCGATCGCGGCATGACGGTGGCCGAGGTAACGTATTCCAACAGCATCAGCGTGGCCGAGCACGTCGTGATGATGATCCTGGCGCTGGTGCGCAACTACATCCCGTCCTACAAATGGGTGGTCGAGGGCGGCTGGAACATCGCCGACTGCGCGAGCCGCGAGTACGACCTCGAGGGCATGCAGGTCGGCACGGTCGCGGCGGGACGGATCGGCTCGGCGGTGCTGCGCAGGCTGAAGCCGTTCGATGTGGGCCTGCATTACACCGACCGCCATCGGCTCGCCCCGGAGCTCGAGCAGGAGCTGGGCGCGACCTTTCATGAGAGCGTCGAGTCGCTCGTGCAGGCGTGCGACGTGGTCACGATCAATGCGCCGCTGCACCCCGAGACCGAGAACATGTTCGACGAGCAGCTGATCGCCAAGATGAAGCGCGGCGCGTACCTGATCAACACGGCGCGCGGCAAGATCTGCGATCGCGAGGCCGTGGCACGGGCGTGCGCGAGCGGCCAGCTGGCGGGATACGCGGGCGACGTCTGGTTTCCGCAGCCGCCGCCGCGCGACCATCCGTGGCGCACGATGCCCCACCACGGCATGACGCCCCACACGTCGGGCACGAGCCTGTCCGCCCAGGCTCGCTACGCGGCGGGCGTGCGCGAGATCCTGGAGTGCTGGTTCGACGGGCGGCCGATCCGCGAGGAATACCTGATCGTCGACGGCGGCAAGCTGGCGGGCGCCGGCGCCCATTCCTACAGCCCCGGGGACGCCACCGCGGGCGCCAACGAGGCTGCTCGGTTCAGCGCGGGGTGAGCAGCTGACGCGCTGGGCTCGCGGTGAGCGCGCCCGGCCCTTGTCGCTGCGCGGCTTCAGTCGGATCGTCGCGCGGCTTGGGTGAGTACCGCGGCGGGCTCAGGCGGCGATCGGCTCGGGGGCGCCGGCCAGCGAGGCGCCGCTGCGCGAGAACTGCAGCGCGCCGTCCTCGATCGCGCTGAATCTGAGGCTGAGGATGTCGAGCGCGTAGTTCTGGTACAGGCGCCAGGGCGTGCGCGAGCCCTGCTTTGGGAATTTGTCGATCGAGCGCTGGATGTAGCCCGAGGAGAAGTCGATCAGCGGCTGCTCTTGGATCGACGGATCGCGGTTCTCGGGCGTGCACTGGTCGTATCCATGGGCGGCCATGTGGTTGAGCACGCGGCAGACGTACTCGCACGTGAGATCGCACTTCAGGGTCCACGAAGCGTTGGTGTAGCCGAGCGCCATTGCCATGTTCGGGATGCCGCTGAGCATCATGCCTTTGTAGCTCATGGTCTTCGACAGATCGACGTCGCGGCCGTCAACGGCGATCTGCGTGCCGCCGAGGAGCAGCATGTTCAGGCCGGTCGCGGTCACGATCAGATCGGCCTCGAGCTCCGCTCCCGAGGCCAGCTTGAGGCCGGTCTCGGTGAACGTCTCGATGCCATCGGTCACGACCGACGCGCGTCCGGTGCTGATCGCCTCGAACAGGTCTCCGTCGGGCACCAGGCACATGCGCTGATCCCACGGGTTGTAGCGCGGTTTGAAATGCCGGTCGATGTCGTACCCGGGCGGGAGCTGCTTTTCGACGCCTTTGCGAATGAAGTCCTTGATCACGCCGGGCCGGCGCCTGCTGAGCTGGAACACGAGCATCGTGATCAGCACGTTCTTCCAGCGCACGATCGAGTAGGCGAGCCGGCTCGGGACCACGCCGCGTAGCGAGTTGGCGATCGCGTCCTGAGCGGGCAGCGCCAGCACGTAGCTGGGCGAGCGCTGCAGCATCGTGACGTGCGCGGCGGTGCGCGCCATCGCCGGGACCAGCGTGACCGCGGTGGCGCCGCTGCCGATCACGACCACGCGCTTGCCGGCGTAGTCGATGTCATCGCTCCACTGCTGTGGGTGCACGACGCGACCGGCGAAACGCTCGGTGCCCTCGAAGTCCGGCGTGTAGCCCTCGTCATAGCGGTAGTAGCCGCTGCACATGAACAGGAAGCCGCAGCTGAGATAGACCGTCTCGAGCGTGTCGGTGCGCTGCACCTCGATCGTCCAGCGAGAGTCGGCGCTGGACCACTCGGCGCGCACGACACGGTGGCCGAAGCGGATCTTCCGCTCGATGCCCTCCTCGCGCGCGGTGTCGCGGACGTAGCGCAGGATCGAGGGGCCATCGGCGATCGCCTTGGCGTCGCGCCACGGGCGGAAGGAGTAGCCGAGCGTGTACATGTCCGAGTCCGAGCGGATGCCGGGATAGCGGAACAGGTCCCAGGTCCCGCCGATCGAGTCGCGGGCCTCGAGAATCGCATAGCTGCGGTCCGGACAGTTGGCCTGCAGGTGATGGCCGGCGCCGACGCCCGACAGACCGGCTCCGACGATCAGCACGTCGAAATGCTCGAGCGATGCCTCGTTCACGCCATACACGTCTGCCCCCGGGGTTCGAGTTGGCTGGGCGACCAGCTTAGCCGAGGTGGGACCTGCCGCGCGTGCCGCCACGCACGGCTACGCCGGCGGCGGCGCCCTGCTCCAGAGCCGCCAATACGAGCCGATCGTGCTCGGCCGGCTTGACCTTGCGCAGCACATCCAGCACCAGGCCGTCGGGTCCGATCACGAAGGTGGTGCGCTCGTTGCCCCAATAGGTGCGGCCGTACATCGACTTCTGCACCCATACGCCGTAGCGCTCGGCCACGGCGTGGTCCTCGTCCGCCAGCAGGGGAAAGGCGAGCGTGTGCTTGTCGGCGAACTTCTTGATCTTCGCGACCGGGTCGGGTGAGATCCCGAGCACGGTGGCGTCGAGCCGGCTGTAGTCGTCGCGGTGATCGCGCACGCCACAGGCCTGCGTGGTGCAGCCCGGTGTGTCGGCCTTGGGATAGAAGTAGACGACGACCGGATGGCCGCGCAGGTCCGAGAGCCTGACCGGCTTGGCATCCTGGTCGGGGAGCTCGAAGTCCGGGGCCGGCTGGCCGGGTTCGATCACGCAATCGGCTGTGGAGCGGCGGCGGTGGGTTGCACACCGCCCTCCTGCCGGTCGGCGGCGCCCGGCCGGACTGGGCCGGACTGGGCCTGCGCGGCGAAGTCGGCGATCGTGCGCGCGATCAGCTCGCGATCGTCGCCCATCGGCACATGCCCGAGGCCCTCGAAATCGACCGAGCGGGCCTGCGGAACGAGCCGTTGCATCTGCGGTGCGTAGCGACTCTCCGGCAAGATCTTGTCCTTCGTTCCCCAACCGAGCAGCACGGGGGATGTGACCGCCGCGAAGCTCGCCGGCGGGCCGTCGCGCAGGACGGCTGCCATCAGATCGAAGTAGATCGTGCAGTCGAGCACGTCTTGGGCCATCTTCAGGGCTTCGGCCGGCGTGAGCCGGTCTGCATGAGCCAGCGCCTGCCCGAGCACCGCGCGCCGCAGGCGCGGACGGCTTACGAGCTTGGGCATGTACCCGATCGTGCGCGCGACCAGCGCGTGGTTGCGCGCGAACAGGCCTTTCAGCCGCTTCTCCTCGCCTGAGCCACGCTCCCAGCCACCCGCGGGCGAGAGCCCGATGACCGAGCGCGCCCGACCGCGCCGTGCGAGCTCGAGCGCGATCCAGCCGCCGAGCGAGTTGCCGGCGATGTGTGCGGTGTCAAAGCCGCACTCGTCGATTTCACGCTCGACGCCGTCGACGAGGGCAGAGACCGACGCCGGAGTGCCGGCGGGCAGCTCGGGGCCGCCCGCGTGGCCCGTGAGTGCCACCGCGAGAATCTCGAAGGAGTCCTGGAGCCCCCCGAGGACGGGCTGCCACACGACCGGAGAGCACGAAAACCCGTGGATCAGCACGAGCGGCTCGCCCGATCCGACGCGCAACGTGCCCGGAGCGCTCATCGTGCGAGTCTAGCGCCGCGCGTTGGCCGGTGCATGGAGCCCGCATGCCGGCACGCAGGCCGGCTGCAGACCGGCCCGGGCCGGCCCTGAGCCGCAGGTCCGGCCCGCGCGCGCCCTACTTCAAGAGCCGCGAGAGCCGCCTGTCCTTGAGCACGCGACCGTCGGTCTGGCAGGCCGGGCAGTAGGCGATCACATAGTCCTCGAAGTGCACTGCCTGAAGCGTCTGGCCGCAGCGCGGGCACGGTTGGCCCTCGCGTCGGTGGACCTGCAGCGGCATCGGCAGCTTGTCCGGGATCGGCAGCGCAAGCGCCTGCTCGTAGTGGGCGACGGCGCCGCCGAGCGTCGTGACGATCGCATCACGCAGCCGCGCGGACTCCGCGGCGCTGAGGTCGGCGCCGCGCTTGTAGGGCGAAAGGCGGGCGTGCCACAGGATCTCATCGACCCACGAGCGCCCGATGCCGGCGATCACGCGCTGGTCGCGCAGCAGCGGGTGCAGCGGCCGCGGGGCGTCGAGCAGCTCCTTCAGCGCCCGCGCCGTCCCTGGGTCGGGCCATGCCTCGGGGCCGAGCTTGGCGAGCGACTCGTCGGTGTCGAGCTCGCGGGCGGGCAGGAGCTTGACCCAGGCGGCCTGCTTGGAGCCGAACTCGCGCAGGCGCAGCTCGCGGCCGTCCGCCAGGCGCACGAGCAGCCTGGAGGTGCGATCACGCGGTCCGGCACGCGTATCGAACAGCTGCAGTCGCCCGGCGGACATCAGATGGATCAGCAGCAAAAGCGCACCGGCCGAGCCGGCCGCGACAGCGGGCCCGCCGTTCTGCCCAGCGGGCTCTGCACCGGCCGAGCCGGCCGCCGCAGCGGGCCCGCCGTTCTGCCCAGCGGGCTCGATCTCGATGATCAGGTTCTTGCCCCGCCGGCGCACGCCTGCGATCACGCGCCCGTCCAGCTCGGAGAGCGGCGGGTCGAACGTCTTCAGCGCGTTGATCCCGGGCGCGAGCGCGGATTCGATGCGCGCCCCGCGGAGCGCACCGTCGAGCAGGCGCGCTGTGATCTCGACCTCGGGTAGCTCTGGCACATTGTCATCGTAGGCCCGTTAGTAGGCTTCGATCGGGGTACCTTCGTACTTGACGCCGCTCGGGCTGGTCCAGCGCACGCGCCAAGCGACGCCCCGCGTGGAGGAGCTGAAGCTCCAGTACCCGAGTCCGTTGGTGGTGACCGTGCGCAGCACGCGATATGCGCGCGCGCCGCGGCGCCTGATCAGCACGGTCGCCCTGGTGACGCCGGTGGTCGGACGCACGAGTCCCCATAGCGCGTAGCCATGGCGGGTCTTGGCGACGGTGAGCGGCAGCGGCCAGCTGGAGTAGAGCGGCTTGAGCCGGCCGGTGACCGTTTCAAGGCCGGTCTGGAAGCCGACGAAGCCGCCGTTGACGCTCGCACCGGCGGCGCCGCTGCTGAGGGGATCGTCTCTGAGCAGATACTGCGAGAAGGCAGCCACACGCGGGTTGCTCCACGCTATGTGTTCATCGATCGCGTCGAACTGCGCCTGCTTGGGCAGCGGGACGCCGAGTTCTCTGTTCGGGTAGGTCTGCACGCCGAACTCGGTGAGGTAGATCGGCAGGCCCGCGGGCAGCGCGTGCGCGGCGGCTGCTTTGTTGAGGGCGTTCACCAGCCGCGAGAGCACGCCGATCACGACGTCATCGGCCTCGCCGCGGCCTCGCGGCTGGTAGTAGGGGCCGGCGGGCAAGGTGTAGGCATGGTGCGCGTAGCCAGCTGCCTGCAGCGGGCCGCAGGTGGCGGCTTTCCGGTAGTGGGTGTTCAGGCACAGGACGCCGCGCAGGAACGCCAGCGGAGCGACGTCGTGGAGTACGCCTTCGCGGCGTGCGTTGACGCTGTCATAGCCGACCGGCGCAGTTTCGCCAAGGAGCACCGCGGGATGCGCGATCCCGCCGGCCACGAGGCCGGCGTAGCCGGCCTGGTAGAGGCTGCGGTAGATACGCGGCGAGGCCGGCTGGCCGTTCGAGCTGAACTGGGGGCGCAGGAAGGCGGGATGGTTGGGCTCGTTCCAGATCGAGAACAGCGACACGCGCCCGCTGTAGTGGCGGGCGACGGCGGTCATGAACTGTTCGAAGTCGAGCGCGTTGGGGCTGGTCACATATGGCGCTGCCCGGTTGGAGGTGGCCCAGCGCGGGACCGGCGAGGTGATCGTGAGCAGCACTTTCCAGTGCAGGCGATCTGCTTCGTTGATCAGCGCGTCGTATTCGCCCCAGGCATAGGCGCCCGGGTTGGTCGGTTCGAAGTTGGGTTTGGCCGCGCTGGTGGGCGAGGGCGCGACGTCGTACCAGGCCAGCTCGATGCGCAGCGCGCTGACGCCGAGATGCTCGAGCTTCTGGATAGTGCGCGGACGCGTCTTGGCGCTGAGCAGGTCGCTCGAGCCCTCGAAGTAGACGGCCTCGGTGTGCGAGGCGAGTGCCTGTGCAGGCGCGAGCAGAACGCCGAGCAGCAGACAGGCCAGCGGCAGGAGCAGGAGTCGGGTCTGGTGTTTGAGCATGATCCTTAAGCACCCTCGTGCGGTGGAGGTTGCGGTCGGTTGCGATTCTCGGCTAGCTTGCAGGCCATGCCCACAGCCACCGCGCCGGACGACATTGTGCGCAGCCATGCGGACGCTGCGGCGAACGCGCGCCCGCCGCTGCTGGTGCTCGAGCCGCTGCGGGCGTTCCTCGACCGGCACGGGCTCGGCGCGGGCGAGATCGAGGCGCAGCCGATCGGAGAGGGCCATTCGAACGTGACCTACCTGATCGAGCGCGGCGGAAGCGAGCTCGTGCTCAGGCGCCCGCCGCGCCCGCCGCTGCCACCCAGCGCGCATGACGTGCTGCGCGAGGCGCGCCTGCTCGAGGCCTTGCTCGACACGCCGGCGCGGGTCCCGCGCGTACTGGCGGTGTGCGATGACGATGGCGTGATCGGATGCCCGTTCTACGTGATGGAGCGGATCGAGGGAGAGGTGATCGTCTCGAGCGTCCCGGCCGCGCTCGACAGCGCCGAGCAACGGCGCGGGATCGGTCAGGAGCTGATCGAGGCATTGGCCGAGATCCACGCGGTCGATTGGCAGCGGGTGGGACTCGAGGGCTTCGGCAAGCCGACGGGGTATCTAGAGCGTCAGCTGCGCCGCTTCACGGGCCTGTGGGAGATCAACAAGACGCGCGAGATCCCGGCGGTCGAACGCGTCGGCGCCTGGTTGGGCGAGCACATGCCGAGTCAAGATCCGCCGCCGCCGGCGACGATCGTGCACGGCGATTATCGGCTCGGCAACACGATCTTTGCGCCAGAGGCGCCCGCGCGGTTGCTCGCGGTGCTCGACTGGGAGATGGCGACGATCGGAGATCCGCTCGCGGACCTGGGCTACCTGTGCATGATGTGGACCGAGGGCGGGGACCCGCGCGGCGGCATGCGCGAGTACCTCGGCGGGGTGACGCGACGGCAGGGCTTTCCCACGCGACGGGAGCTGATCGAGCTTTACGAGCGCAGGACCGGTCGCTCGATGGAGGATCTGCGTTGGTATACGACGCTGGCGCTGTGGAAGTCCGTGGTGTTCATGGAGGGAAACTACAAGCGCGCGCTCGCGGGCGCGACGGATGACCCGTATCTGAGGCAGTTCGGCGACGGCGTGCTGGAACTGGCGGGGCAGGCTGAAGGGGTGGCGTACGGTGATGACTGACCCACCGGGGAGCTCCGATGGGGCGAGGGACGACGGGACGGTCGGCGAGGACCCGACGGCCAACGACGACCCGGCGGCCAACGACGAGTTGACGGCCAACGACGAGCTGACGGCCAACGACGAGCTGACAAGCGACGGGCCGGAGCGGCGCACGGGGCTGCTGATCGATTGGGGCGGGGTGTTGACGACGAACCTGTTCGCGTCGTTCTACGCCCACTGCCTACAGGCCGGCATCGAGCCACAGTCGCTCGCGGCCCGGTTCAAAGCCGACCCCGAGTTCCGCGCGCTGCTGATCGCGCTCGAGAAGGGCGAGCTGGAGGAGGCGCTGTTCGAGCAGCGGCTGGCGGGGCTGCTCGGAGTGAATGCCGATGGCCTTATCGACGGGCTGTTCGCGGGCGTGGGTCCCGACCAGGCGATGATCGAGGCCGTGCGCCGGGCGCGCGGCGCCGGCATCAGGACAGCGCTCGTGTCCAACTCGTGGGGCACGCAGCGTTATCCGCACGAGCTGTTCGACGAGCTGTTCGACGGCGTCGTGATCTCGGGGCGCGAGGGCATCCGCAAGCCGGCGCGGCGCATGTACGAGCTCGGCGCGGAGCGCGCCGGCCTCGGCGCTGCGGAGTGCGTCTATGTCGATGACCTGCCGTTCAACCTCACGCCGGCGCAGGAGCTGGGGATGGCGACGGTGCATCATACGAGCGCCGAGAGCACGATCCCCGAGCTCGAGCGCCTGCTCCGCATCCCCCTGTCGATCGCGGCCTGAGCTCCCAGTCGGTCGCGTCCTGAACACTGCTCTGGCTCCGTGTTGCCGGCATGACATGTGGCCTGAAGGCCAGTGTCTCCGTTTAGTTCCCGTGCCCGCGCTGCGGGCCCGCACGGCCTGATGAAAATGCGCAATTTGCGGACATCTGGCGCTATTTTCCTGTCAGGGCTACTCGACCCGTTTGCGAGGAAGTCTGGCTATTGGCATAAGCTGCGGTGCTTATGTCGCAGGCGGTCCATGTCGCCAAGCGCCCCGGCGGCGCAACGCGAATCCGCGTTGTCGACTGGCCCAGTCCTCGCGATGAATGGTGCATATGCACGGTCGATCCACCTCGCGGTCGCAGCCTAGAGGTGGTCGGCCCTAGCAAGTTCAAGCGCCGTGTCTGCGCCCACATGCGTCTTCACGTCCAGAAGGGCCGTGGACCGTTGATGATCGCCGACTATCGCTTCGAGAGCTATGTCCACACTGCGGATCGGCCGCTCGCGCTTGTCCAGCTCGTGCTCTGCGCCCGAGCGATTGCTCGGCGCCTTCATTCGGACGTCAACGTGGGCAACGGCGGCTTGTTGTGGGAGCTAGAGGAGCGGCGATTCGACGAGATCATCAACGCGGGTATCAATCGCCGCATCCCGCAGTTCGAGCCCGTGCCCAAGCACCGCCGTCCCCAGCCACGCAAGCGCTATCTGCTTTGGCGAGCAGATTCCTAAAGGCTGCGCGCGAACGCTTCGTATTCGGCGGGCGACATCTGCTGCCACGCCTGGGCAATCTGCTCAGCGGCTTCAGCCTCGGGAGGCTCCATATGCTGGCTAGCCGCACGTAGACGCTCACTCGGCTGGGGTGCTCCACCCGCTATCGCAGGAAGCTCATTCCTCTTTGCAGGAAGCTCATTCGTCTTGTTGTTCTCGTTTTCTAGGCGCATGTCGCTCAGAACGCTACAGAAATGACAGCTACTTCTCTAGAGAGAACTATCGTACTTCTGTACGAAGCTGCTTCCCTACGCTTACGCGCAAATCATATCGACTAAGGTGGGTCCGGATATCTCGAGATACGAGTGTCATACGTTTTCTAGCTTGCTAATCGGCCATTTGGCGATGTTCTTTAGAACGTCCCGCCATCGATTTGCAGGTCATGATCGGCAGTTCTGCGCGATCATGACCTCAGGCAAAGCGAGACAACCAGGCTCGATCCGAGACAACCGGGCTCGAATTAGCACCCCAAGCTGATCGCCAACTTGGCGATAGGCGAAGTGACCGAGCTTGCTCCGGCTAGGGCACGCCCCATGCCGGCAGTCGAGCTGGCCGCCGAGATGGCTTGAGCGTGCGCCATCACGATGTCGCCGGCGAGCGATCCGGGTACGCGCGATGTGCTGCTGGCGCACGGCGCGACAGTGCCGGACGAGGGGCGCTCGCCCCGAAGGCAAGACCACGCCCCTCGGTCAGGCGCGCCGGCCCCGCCCGTACAGCAGCTTGAACAGCCCGGCAAGCAGGCGCGAGGTGCGGCGTTTGTAGGGGTACATGTGCAGTTCGCGCTTGAGCGCGAGCCGCGGCGTGACGACGATGGCCTGCTGCGAGCAGTACTTGCGGATGCCGCCGGGGCCGTGACGTGAGCCCAGGCCAGAGGCCTTGGCGCCGCCCATCGGCAGCTCGAGCGCGGTGTAGTTGATCATCGCGTCGTTGACGTTGGCGGCACCGGCCTCGATGCGCCGCGCGATCTGCTCGCCGCGCTCGGTGTCGCGGGTGAAGACCGAGGCGCCGAGGCCGTAGACGGTGTCATTGGCGAGCTCGATCGCCTGCTCGGTGTCGGCGACCTTCATGATCGGCAGCGTCGGCCCGAAGGTCTCGTCGGTCATGATCTTCATCGTGTGGTCAACGTCGACCAGCACGGTGGGCTCGTAGAAGCGCCCTCCGCCGGTCTGGATGGCGTGGCCGCCGGCGAGCACGCGTGCGCCCTTGTCGACGGCATCGGCGACGTGCGTTTCGATCGTCTGCAACTGCGGCGGGAAGGTGATCGCGCCGACCTCCACCGAGCCGAACCCCTGCGGCGGGCCTACGCGTAGCGCGCGCACTTTCTCCGTGACTTTCGCGACGAACTCCTCATAGACCGGTTCCTCGACGTAGACGCGCTCGATCGAGATGCATGTCTGGCCGGCGTTCTGCATCGAGTAGTAGGTGGCGAAGTTGGCGGCGCGCTCGAGATCGGCGTCCGAGAGCACGATCATCGGGTCCTTGCCACCGAGCTCGAGCGAGGCCGGGATCAGGCGCTCAGCGGCGGCCTGCGCGACCTTGCGCCCGGTGCGCGTGGAGCCGGTGAACATGATCATGTCGACCTCCGCCACCAGCGCCGCGCCGGTCTCGCCGCGGCCGGTCGCGATCTGCAGCACGTGCTCGGGCAGGCCGCACTCGCGCAGACCCTCGGCCATCAGCATCGAGGTCAACGGCGTGACCTCCGAGGGCTTGAGGATCACGCTGTTGCCGGCGGCGAGCGCGGGGATGCAGTCGCCGAAGGAGTTGGTCAGCGGATAGTTCCAGGGGCCGATCACGCCGATCAGGCCAAGCGGCCGGTAGCGCAGGATCAGCTTCTTGCCCTTGACCAGGATCTGACCTGACTTGACGCGTTCGTCGGCGAGATACTCGGGCGCGTGCTTGGCCCAGAAGCCGAACGCGTTCGCGGCGTATGAGATCTCGGCCAGCGAGGCGTCCTCGAACGTCTTGCCGGTCTCCGAGACGATCGTGGCGACCACCTGGTCGGCGTTGTCCATCAGCCACTTCTGGGCGCGCAGCAGGATGCGCGCGCGACCGTCGAAGCCGTAGGCCTCCCACTGCGGCTGGGCCGCGCGCCCGCGCAGGGCCATCTCGGCGACTGCGGCGGCGCCCAGGTCGGGCACCGTGGCGATGATCTGCCCGGTGGCGGGGTTTTCGACCGAGATCTCCTCGCCGATGCGCGGAGCAGCGTCCTGCTCCTCGGATGCCCGCTGCTCGACGTGCTGCTCGACGGTCGCCATCTCAGTCCCCTTCCTTCGCGTGTGCCGTTGCGCGGCCCATGGTCTTGCGCTTACATCAAGATCAAGAGTACTCCGCTGGCTGTCTCGCCAGCTTTTGGCGCCCGCGGGCCGCGCAAGCCTGTCTGAGCGGGCCGTGTAGGCGCGCATGAGCGGGCCCACGCAGGCTTGCATGAGCGGGCGCGCAGGCTCGGGGGAACGTGCTGGGCGACCTAGTCCGAGAGCGCGACCGTGGCGATGCCGATCGGCTCGGTCGGGCGGTCCGAGCCGTCGGTCGCGACGGCCTCGAGCTTGTCGACCACGTCCATGCCGTCGCTCACCTGTCCGAACACCGTGTGCTTGCCGTCCAGCCAGGAGCAGGCATCGGCCGTGACGATGAAGAACTGCGAGCCGTTGGTGTCGGGCCCGGCGTTGGCCATCGCGAGCGCGCCGCGCACGAGCTTGTGCTGGTTGAACTCGTCCTCGAAGGTGTAGCCCGGTCCTCCGGTGCCCGTGCCCTGCGGGCAGCCGCCTTGGATCATGAAGTCTTTGATCACGCGGTGGAAGGTGAGGCCGTCGTAGAAGCCGTCGGCGGCCAGCTTGCGGAAGTTCTCGACCGTTTTGGGGGCGTCCTCGTCGAACAGCTCGAACGCTATCGCTCCCTCACTCGTGGTCATCGTGGCCGTCGACATCGCGGAGATCCTAGCGACTGACTCGCTCGAGGCTCAGCTCGTTGCCCCGTACGCTCTGTCCCTCGAGCGCGCCGATCACGCGGTCGGCGGCGGTGGCGGGGACGGACACGAACGAGAAGCGGTCGAGCACCAGCACGTCGCGCACAGACTCGCCGTCGAGGCTCGCCGAGGAGGTCATCGCGCCGACTATGTCGGCCACGCGCAGGCCTGTGGCGCGACCACCTTTGAGGACGAGCTTGACGTAGTGCTCCTCCTCAGGGCCGCGGCGCGAGACGCGCGGCTTGGAATGCCGGCGCGGGCGCGCGCGTACGGGCGTGGGTTCGCCGACGGCGCCCTGCCGCCAGGGCTCGATCGAGGTGCCGATGTGACGCTCGATTGCCTCGAGCTCCGGCTTTTGGCGCGGCTCGACGAACGTGATGGCGCGCCCCGAGCGTCCCACGCGCCCGGTGCGTCCGATCCTGTGCACGTAGATGTCGGGCGAGGTCGGAACGTCGTAGTTGATGACGTGCGTGACGGTGGAGATGTCGAGGCCGCGCGCGGCGACGTCGGTGGCCACCAGGATCGGCAGCCGGCCGGCCTTGAACGCGAGCATCACGCCGTCGCGGGCCCCCTGGGTCATGTCGCCGTGCAGCGCCCT
This sequence comes from uncultured Solirubrobacterales bacterium, assembly GCA_963713895.1. Taxonomy (GTDB): domain Bacteria; phylum Actinomycetota; class Thermoleophilia; order Solirubrobacterales; family Solirubrobacteraceae; genus Palsa-744. The sequence goes on from OY970210.1 coordinate 2,672,171, forward strand.
GACGTTCATGCCGCGGTCGCGCAGCGTCCTGTACAGCTGCTCGCAACGGACCTTGGTGCGCACGAACACGATCGCTTGATTGGAAGGCCCACCCGCCCCGTGCTCGGCGCGCAGCACCTCGACCAGCCGCTCGGGCTTGTCGCGCGCCTGCACCGGGAGCTGAAACTGGGCGACCGTGTCGATCGTCAGCGTCGCCGACTCGACCTCGATCGTCACCGGTTCATACATGTAGCGGTCGGCGAGCTGGCGGATCGGCGGCGGCATCGTGGCCGAGAACAGCGCGGTCTGACGCCCGCTCGGGGTCAGCGACAGGATCTTCTCGACATCCTCCAGAAAGCCGAGATCGAGCATCTCGTCGGCCTCGTCGAGCACCACGAACCTGCAGTCGTGCAGCATCAGCGAGTGGCGTGAGATCAGATCGAGCACCCGGCCGACGGTGCCCACGACGACGTGGCCGCCCGCCCGCAGCTGAGCCTGCTGGCTGCGGATCGGCGCGCCGCCGAACACGGCGACCACATCGACGCCCCTGCGCCCGCTGTAGGCGCGCAGCGCCTGGGTGACCTGAATGCACAGCTCGCGCGTGGGCGTCAGCACGAGCGCCTGCACCTCCCCGAGCTCGGGATCGACGTGCTCGAGGATCGGCAGCCCGAAGGCGGCGGTCTTGCCGGTGCCGGTCTGGGCCTGCCCGATCACGTCGCGCCCTTCGAGCATCGAGGGGATCGCCTGCTCCTGGATCGGGCTGGGCGACTCATAGCCGACTTCGCGCAACGCCTCGAGCGTTGCCTCGGACAGGCCGAGCTGTGCAAAGGTCTTCTCGCTCATGTCTCGGGCGTCAGCCTAGCTGGCGAGCGGGTCGCGCCTGTCACCTCGGTGCTAACGCGACGGGTCGAGCAGCAGCTTGCCGGTGGTGCGGCGCTCGCGCAGGTCGATGTGCGCCTGCGCGGCATCGGCGAGCGCATAGGTCTCGCCGACGACCACGCGCAGCTCGCCCCGGTCGGCACGCGCGAGCAGGTCGGCGAGCGCGTCGGTGAACATTCCCGGGTGCTCGAGGCAGTGGAACAGGTAGAAGCCGACGACCGCGCGCGAGTGGCGCAGCAGCGAGCCGCTGGAGACCTGGTTGGGTTCCTGCGAGGCGATGCCGCAGACGACAAGCCGCCCGAACGGCGCGAGCGCACGGTATGAGGCGTCGAAGACCTCGCCACCGGCCATCTCGAAGACGACATCCAGCTCGTGCCCCTCGTTGGCCGCGATCAGCCGCTCGGTGAGGCCGTCTGGCGCCGGATCGATTGCTACGTCGGCGCCCAGCTCGAGCGCCAGCTCGCGCTTGCTCTGGCTGGAGGCCGTGGCGATCACGCGGCCGGCCCCGAGCGCGTGTCCCAGCTGGACGGCGAGCGAGCCGACCCCTCCGGCTGCAGCGTGGATGACCACGCTCTCGCCCTCGGCCACGCGCCCCGACGTGCGATACAGGTGCCAGGCGGTCGTGCCCTGCAGAAGGAGCGCGAGCGCGCTGCCGTCGTCGAGCTGGTCGGGGATCGCGAACACGAGCGCGGCCGGTGCGGTCGCATACTGCGCGTAGCCGCCCTCGCCCACGAGCGCGACCACGCGCTGACCCTCCCGCAGGTCGCTTCCCGCCGGAGCCTTGGCGACCACGCCCGCAACCTCGGCGCCGGGCACGAGCGGCAATGTGGCCTTGCGCACGTAGGAGTTCACGCGAGTATGGGTGTCGGCGAAGTTGATCCCCGCGCGCGTGACCTCGATCAGCGCCTCGTCCTGGGGCGGCTCGGGGATCGGCAGCTCAACCAGCTCGAGCACCTCCGGCCCGCCGAACTCTCGCATCTGGATGGCGCGCATTCGCGCAGAGGCTATAGGGTGCCCCGCCATGTCGATAACCGTCGTGGGCTCGATCGCGTATGACTCGGTCAGGACGCCGTTCGGCGAGCGCGAGCGCATGCTCGGCGGGACGGCCGTGCACTTTTCGCTGGCGTGCTCGTTCTTCGCCGACGTGCACGTCGTGGGACCGGTCGGCGATGACTTCGGGTCGGACGAGATCGCCCAGCTCCAGCGCCACGGCGTGAACACCGCCGACATCGAGCGGGTGAGCGGGGGCAAGACGTTCTTCTGGCGCGGGCACTATGACTACGACCTGAACACGGCCCACACCGACGACACCCAGCTCGGGGTGTTCGCCGAGTTCGAGCCGAAGCTCTCGCCGCAGTCACGCGCCTGCGACGTGCTGTTTCTGGCCAATATCCAGCCCGAGCTGCAGCTGCGCGTGCGCGAACAGTGCGATCGCGCGCGCTTCGTGGCGCTGGACTCGATGAACCTGTGGATCGACACCGCGCGCGACGCGCTCGTGCGCGTGATCGAGACGGTCGACTGCGTGCTCTTGAACGACGCCGAGCTGAGGATGCTCACCGGGCAGCCCAACCTCGTCAGGGCGGCGCGCGAGGTGATCGGCTGGGGCCCCAGCGCAGTGGTGGCCAAGCAGGGCGAGTACGGCTCGGCCCTGTTCACGGCCGAGCGCTTCTTCGGGCTTCCGTCCTTTCCGCTCGAGACGGTGCTGGACCCGACCGGCGCGGGCGACACGTTCGCCGGCGGCTTCATGGGCACGATCGCCGCCCATCTGGACCCCTCCGCCGGGGAGGGTGGCAACCGGGCGGCGCTCGATGACGAGACCCTGCGCAATGCCATGGCGCACGGAACGGCGCTGGCGTCGTTCAACGTCGAGGAGTTCGGCACCGAGCGCGTGGCGCGCCTCGAGCACCCTGACATCGAAGCGCGCATCCACGAGTTGCGCGAGATCACCAGCTTCAGCGGCTCGCCGGTTCCCTCTCGACGTTAGCCCATGCCGGCACCTGCTGGCGCGCGGAAAAGCACGGATGTTTGCCCCGTAGAAACCACGGATGCCGCGATCGGTAGTACGATCGAGGCGTGAACGTCTGGCTCTTCGTGTGGCTGATGGTGTTCCTGAAGATCCCGATCGCGGCGCTGTTCCTGATCGTGCGCTGGGCCGTCAAGCAGACGCCCGAGGCCGAGGCCGAGGCCGAGCAGGATGGCGGGATCGGCCCGCGCCTGAGGCCGCTGCATCCCCATCATCCGCGTGGGCCACGGCCGCGTCCGCCGCGGCGTGGACCGCACGGCCAGCCCTCGCCGCAGGCGCCCGCGCGTGTGCGGGCTCCGCGCGTGCGCGTCGTCACGGCACGCTCACTGACGCGGCACTGAGGCTCGCCAGCCCGTTGGGCCGCAGCCGGGCGGCGCCGTGGCTCGTGCCAGAATCGCGCGGATGAACGCCGCCGACCCCTCCCCGCCCGCCTCGGTCCTGTCCGACGGCACGATCCTGCGGCTGGTGCGCGAGGGCCGCATCACGATCGATCCGTGGGACGCGGCGATGGTGCAGCCTGCGAGCGTGGACCTGCGCCTCGGCGACTCGTTTCGCGTGTTCCACAACTACAAGGTCACGGCGATCGACCTGCGCGAGCCGCCGCAGGGCCTCACGGAGCAGGTGACGCCGCCGGCAGGCGAGCCGTTCGTGATTCATCCGGGCGAGTTCTGCCTGGGACGAACGCTCGAGCGCGTCGAGCTGCCCGATGACATCGTGGCGCGGATCGAGGGAAAGTCGAGCCTCGGCCGGCTCGGGTTGATCGTGCACGCGACCGCGGGCTTCTGCGACCCGGGCTGGAAGGGGACGTTGACGCTCGAGCTCAACAACCTGACGCGCGTGCCGATCAAGCTGTATCCGGGGCTGCCGATCGCCCAGCTGTCGTTCATGACGCTCGACGCCCCGGCGCTCAGACCCTACGGTCACGAGGCCCTGGGGAGCCACTACCAGGGGCAGGTCGAGGCGACCGAGAGCCGCTACGGCGCAGCCAAGCCATGAGCTTCGCGCGCGAACGGCGGGTCGCGCCCCGCCGTGTCGCATAATCGAGGGTGCAGCTCCAAAGTCGGGATAGCGGTGTCCCCTTCTTCGATGCCCTCTAGCTAGACAGGAGATCTTGATGAGCTCACCCGACCACATGCAGATCGACGAGACGCAAGCGCAGGGATCGGGCAACGGCGCAAGCGCGGCGGGAGACGCGCTGACCGTCATGGACAGCCGCACCGGCAGGACCTACGAGCTGCCGATCACGGACGGGACAGTCCGCGCGATGGACCTGCGCCAGATCAAGACCGGCGAGGACGACTTCGGGTTGATGGCCTACGACCCTGCGTACACCAATACCGCGTCGTGTCGCAGCGCGATCACGTATATCGACGGCGAGGCGGGGATCCTGCAGCATCGCGGCTATCCGATCGAGCAGCTGTGTGAGCACTCGAGCTACCTGGAGGTCGCTTACCTGCTGATCAACGGGGCGCTGCCGACCCGCGCGCAGCTCGAGCATTGGACCCACGAGATCACGATCCACACGTTCGTACACGAGAACGTCAAGGACTTCATGCAGGGATTCCGCTACGACGCCAATCCGATGGGCATGCTGGTGGCCTCGGTCGGGGCGCTGTCAACGTTCTATCCGGACGCCAGCAGGATCCACGATCCCGACACGCGCACGATGCAGATCATCAGGCTGCTGGCGAAGATGCCGACGCTGGCGGCGTTCGCGTTCCGCCACAACATGGGCCAGCCATACGTGTATCCCGACAACGACCTGGGATACGCCGGGAACTTCCTTTCGATGATGTACCGGATGACCGAGCTGAAGTACGAGCCCGACCCACGCCTCGAGCGAGCGCTCGACGTGCTGTTCATCCTGCACGCCGACCACGAACAGAACGCCTCGACGAGCGCGGTGCGCTCGGTCGGATCGACCCAGGTCGATCCCTATTCGGCTGTCGCGGCGGGAGTGGCTGCGCTGTACGGGCCGCTGCACGGAGGCGCCAACGAGGCGGCGCTGCGCATGCTCACGCGGATCGAGCGGGTCGAGAACATCCCCGACTTCCTCGAGGGGGTCAAGGCCGGCCACGAGCGCCTGATCGGGTTCGGGCACAGGGTCTACAAGAACTACGATCCGCGCGCGCGCATCATCCGCAAATACCTCGATGACGTGTTCGAGGTGCGCGGTCAGAGCCCGCTGCTGAAGGTGGCCAGCGAGCTCGAGAAGCGGGCGCTCGATGACGAATACTTCACCTCACGCAAGCTCTACCCGAACGTCGATTTCTACTCCGGCCTGATCTACGAGGCGCTGGGCCTGCCGGTCGCGATGTTCCCGGTGATGTTCGCGATCGGGCGCACGAGCGGCTGGATTGCGCAGTGGCTCGAGATGGTGCTCGATCCGGAGCAGAAGATCGCGCGCCCGCGCCAGATCTACACGGGCGACCGGGATCTCGCCTATATCCCGATCGATCAGCGCGGCTGATCAAAAAAATCGAGGGCCTGGATGGCCCTCGACGGTGGCTGCCTGTGCGCGCGCGGCGGTCACAAAAGAGTCACCTCCGCGGGACATCCAGTCCCGCGAATCAGAACGGCGACATCCTGTCGCCGACCTAAGCGGAGCGCGCACCAGGCAAGAAGGCCGGACGCCGGTTACAAGACCAGCGTGGCGCCGTGGCGGCGCAGCCAATCGCGATCCTCGCGGTAGCCGGGCCAGCGCAGCTCGAGCAGCGCCCAGAAGCGGGGCGAGTGGTCGAGGATCTGCAGGTGGCAGACCTCATGCCAGATCACGTAGTCGAGCACGCGCTCGGGCGCGAGCAACAGGCGCCAGTTGAAGCTCATGCGCCCCTCGGCCGAGCACGAGCCCCAGCGAGTGCGCTGGGCGCGGATCGAGAGGTCGCGATAGCGGCTGCCGGCGGTAGCGGCCGCGCGATCCAGGCGCGGCGCGATCTCGGCACGGGCGGCGCGCCTGTAGAAGCGCTCGAGCGCGGGGCGTGCATCCCCGCCCGGCACCAAGAGTCGCTGACCTGCGCGGTGCACGCGTGTGCGTCCGGGCTGTGGGACCAGCTGCAACGGCATGCCCAGGTATGGCACGGTGCCGGCGCGGGCGGCGATCGTGTTGAGCGCTTCCCTGGCCTCGCCGATGCGCCGCTCGATCCATGGCCGCAGCTCGCGCACAGCCGCCGCGGCGGCTCGCTCGGAGGCGCGCTGTGGCAGCACGACCTCGACGCCCACGGACCGACGCTCGGGCAACGTGCGCACGTTGACATGAACGCTCCGCGCGCGCGCGGAGCGGCGCACCGTGTAAGGGATGTCGGCCACGCTGGGAGAGTACGCGCCCGATCGGGCGCGTAGGCGGCGATAATCCCAGCGATGGCGAAATCCACCGTGAGGCTGCCGCGCGAGGTGCGCGACCCCTACGAGGTCTACCTGAACGGGGTGCGCCAGGAGCTTGGCGTGGACTTCTCGGTGCGCGGCGGCGCGTTGGTGTTCGAGAAGGATCTGCGCAAGGACAAGATCAGCGGCTGGCGCTGGCTGCTCGGCGCGTGGGGCGTCGGCACCTACCGTCAGAACGACTCGGTCAACGTGCGCTACGAAGCGCCTGATGGCTCTGCGCGCGTGGCCGAGGCGCTGGAGATCGAGCCAGGCTGAGCTGACGGCAGGGACGCCGCCCGGGGCGCGGTCCGCTCCCACGGCCGCGCCAGCTTCAGCGCCGAGAGAATCGCGCGCGTGGCGGGCGAGCGGTTGAGCGTGTAGAAGTGGATGCCCGGCGCGCCGGCGGCGAGCAGCTCGGCGCACTGCAGGGTCGCGTAGGCGACGCCGAAGTCGAGCACCGCCTCCGAGTCCTCCCCGCGCGCGCGCAGCTCGCTGCGCAGGGCGTCCGGGATCGAGGCCCCGCATCGCTCCGCCATGCGCTCGATCTGGCCGACCCTGGTGATCGGCATGATGCCCGGGATGATCGGGACGTCGATGCCGGCGTTGCGGGCGCGCTCGACGAAGTCGAGGTAGAGGGCGTTGTCGAAGAACAGCTGGGTGATCAGGAAGTCCGCGCCGGCGTTGACCTTCTCGCCGAGGTGCGCCAGATCGTCCTCGGGGCTGACGGCGTGGATGTGCGTCTCCGGGAAGCAGGCCGCGCCGATGGCGAAGGGATAGCCGGCCCGGATCAGCGCGACGAGCTCGCTCGAGAACTCGAGCCCGCCGTCGGTCTTGGCCCACTCCTGCTGTCCTGCGGGCGGGTCGCCGCGCAGCGCGAGCACGTTGTCGATTCCGGCGGCGAGCATCTCGTCGAGCGTGGCCCGCAGCTCGGGCACGGTGGCGCCGACACAGGTGAAGTGCGCCATCGCCTCGAGGTCGTACTGCTCACGGATGCGCTTGACGATGTCGATCGTCTTGGCCCGCGTCGAGCCGCCCGCGCCATAGGTGACCGAGACGAACGAGGGCTGCAGGGGCCCGAGCTCCGAGAGCGCCGCGTCCAGGTTGCGCTCGCCCCCCTCGGTCTGGGGCGGGAAGAACTCGAACGAGAACACTGGGCCGTTGCCGGCTGCGATGATCTCATCGATGCGCATCGTCTAACGGTAGTAGCGCGGTCGCGGGTAGAAGAGCAGCCGCGGGTAGAAGCGCCGCCGCGATGGGCTCGCCGTGCCGCGCGCGCGGTCGCGCTACGCTCGCGGTCGTGTCTGAGTAGGGAGACGATATGGTCGCCGCAGGCGACGTTGTCGCGCGCGAAGCACTGCTGTTGGTCTTGCGTGAAGTCACTGTCCTGATTCTTGTCGTGGCCGTCGTGCTGTGGGTGGGTTATCAGTTCGTTCGCCGAGACCACCGGCTTGAGCGCCGAGCTTCGCCGAGCCGGCCAGCCGCTCCCGACCGACCCGGCCCTCCAAGCGGGCAGCTCGCACCGGGCCCGCCGTCGGCACCGGGCCGGCCGTCGACACCGAGCCCGCCGGCGGCACCGAGCCCGCCGTCGGCAAGGCCGGCGCGTCGACCGAGGCGAGCGTCCGGGAGCCGTCGATCGCGTCGGGCGCCACCGCACGGCTCTGCCTAGGCAGCCTGGTTGATCGTCGCGGTCCAGCGCTCGGGCTCGCCGGAAATGCGCTCGGCCCGGCCCGCGACCTCGAGGTGGCGCAGCAACGCGAGCGTCTCGGTGAGTAGCCACTGGGCGTTGAGCGGCGCCAGCTCGCCATGGATCCGGGGTATCAGCTCGAACGCAGTCGGCGGCTCGCCCTCGCCGATCGCGGTGAGCGTCTGGTCGAGGCGTTCGCGCACGAGCTCGCGATTGCCCTGGATGTGGGCGTGCACGTCGGCAAACGTGCGCCCGTGCCCGGGCAGGCACAGCCGCGCGTGCAGCCGCTCGACGACGTCGAGCGAGTGCATGAATTCGCCGACGGGATCGGGCGTGTAGCCGTAGTCGAAGAACAGCGAGATCCTCCCGAGCAGGTGGTCCCCCGAGATCAGCAGCCGACGCTCGGACTGGAACAGGCAGACGTGCGAGGGCGCGTGACCGGGGGTCTCGTGCACGCTCCAGGGGCCGAGATCCGTGTGGACGGTCACCCCCGGCAGCAGCGGCCGATCGGGCTCGATCGCGGCGGCGATCCCCGATTCGCGGTTCTTGGCGCGCTCGGCCGCGTACCGGCGCAGCGGCTCCTCCGGAACGCCGCTCTGGCGGGCGACCTCGAGACGCCGCGCGAGGGCGGCGTCCGGGTCCTGCGCCCAGGTGGACATGTGCTCGTAATTTGGATGCATCCACAGCTCACAGCCGGCGCGCTGCACGATCGTCGCCGCCTGGCCGTAGTGGTCGGAATGCGCGTGCGTACAGACGACCAGACGCACGTCCTCGATCTGCAGGCCGCACATCGCGAGCGCCCGTTCGAGCTGCACGATCGAGCCCGGCTGGTGCATGCCGGTGTCGAACAGCACGACCCCGTCGCCGGCAGCCACGGCCCAAGCGTTGCAGTGCGGAACCCCCGGCCAGGGCAGCGGCAGGCGCAGGCGAAAGACGCCCGGCAGCACGCGCTCGCCACGGCCCAGCTCGGGCTTGGCCGCGGGGGCGCGCTTCGCCGCAAGCGTCGCCGGGGCGGCCGCGGAGGTGTGATCGGTGGTGCCCGCCACACAGCCAGCCTATAGGCGGACGACCCCAGAGACCGGCAAATCACCGCATCGCTGGCAAACCCTCCGCAACGCGCCACCGTGCTCTCGGCGATCCCTGCGCGACCCGGCGAGAGCGCCTAGACTCCAGTGCGGCCCAGACGGGTCCAGGGCGCACCAAAGGAGGTCAACATGGCGGAGCAGGAGAACGCGCGCACGAGCAGCGCGGCCACGAAGGTGCAGGAGGCTGCCGCGAGCGTACAGCGGGTGAGCTCAGGCAGACGCAAACGGATTTCCGGCGAGAAGGCGGAAGCGGTCGTGCGCCGGTACTTCCAAGCGGTCGACGCCCATCAGGTCGACGAGGCCGGCGCGATGTGGGCGCCCGACGGGCGCGAGGACGTGCGCGGCCAGGGTGTGTTCATCGGGCCCGACGGGGTGCGCGAGTTCATCGGCGGTCTGATCGCGGCGGTGCCGGACATGCGCATGGAGGTCATCGAGACCACGACCCAGGATGAGCGCTGCGCGGCGCGCTGGCGCCTCAGCGGGACGTTCGCGGGACCTGGCACGCTGAACGGCGTCACGCCGACGGGGCACAGGCTCCAGCTCGAAGGCGTGGATGTGCTGAGCGTGCGCGACGGGCTGATTCAGTCCAACGACGCATTCACGGACACGATGGAGCTGACGCGCCAGATCGGCATGATGCCTGCGCAGGGCTCGCCCGCGGAGCAGCGGATGATGGGGGCCTTCAACGTCAAGACGCGGGTCCTGGCGGGGCTGGCGGGCACGACCGAGCCGAAGCTCGTGGCCGAGGGCGTCTGGTGCGTGCAGGGCCAGCCGGGTCGCTGCAACGTCTACATGATCGAGGACGAGGGCGCGATCACGATGTTCGACGCGGGCGCGCGCACGATGACGCGGTCCGTGGCAAGCGCGGGCGCGCGGCTGGGCGGCATCAGACGGATCGTGCTCGGGCATGGACACACCGATCACCGCGGCAGCGCGCCGGGGCTGGGCGTTCCGGTGCTGTGCCATCCCGATGAGGTGCAGGACGCGGAAGGCAGCGGCGGCTTTCGCTACTGGCCTGCCGACCTCGCCGGAGTGCCTCCGGTGTCGAGACAGCTGCAGAAACTGCTGCACCGCTACGCCTGGGACGGCGGCCCGGTGAGCATCGCGGGGACGCTGCGCGAAGGCGACGAGATCGCCGGCTTTCGGGTGATCGACCTGCCGGGCCATGCCCCGGGCCTGATCGGGCTGTGGCGGGAGCGCGACCGCCTAGCGCTGGTGAGCGACTGCTTCTACACGGTCAACCTTTGGGGTCGTAACTCCGGGCCGCACGCGCCCTTCGAGACCTACAGCTACGACACCGAGCAGGCACGCGCGAGCATGCGCAAGCTGGCAGAGATGGAGCCCGCGGCGGCATGGCCGGGCCACGGCAACCCGATCACCGGCGACGTTCGGGGGCAGCTGCTGGAGGCGGCGGGTGAGCTGCAGCAGAGCGCCTCGGCTTCGGCGAGTCTGCTCGACGCCGCCCCGGACGCCGCCTGAGCCGCAGGCGTGGGTAGACGCGGGCGCCGCCGGGCGGCGCAGGACGGCGGCGGAGCGACAGACGACGGCGGCGGGCGGGACGAGCTGAGGGCTCCGGCCAGCGACTACACCGACGAGCAGGGCAACGTTCTGACCCTGCGGGGCTCACTGACGGCGGCCACGCGCGCGCAGTATGTCAGCACGCTCGCGGGCAACCCACTTTCGCGTGAGGACGCTTGGCAACGGTCCGTGGAGTTCCTGTTCGAGCGGCTGGCGACACGCTGGACGATCGCCGGCGCGTCGCTCGAAGGCCAGCGCGAGCTGCTCGCGCGCTACCGGGTGGCGACGCAGGACGAGCGGGCCTGGATCAGGGACATGATCCGGGCGCACTGTGCCGAGAACTTCCCCGATGTGAAGGCGCCGTGACCAGCATGTGAAGGTAGCTTCATGGCGGGCGTTTCCAATTTATCGCGGTGGTGTGCCTATGTATCTACAGGCGGCGCGCCAAGCGTATCGCCGCCGTCGTGCGCGACTCTTCGTTATTACACGACCGAGAACGTCGTCATGACCGCGGCGGTCACGAGCAGGCTCAAGCGCGGCTGTCGAGCAGCTCCAGGCGCGGGCCGTGGGCGACGCCGGCGGCGACGAACCGGGCGGTGGCCGGGCTGAGCACGAACTCGAGCGACTCGCCGCTGTGCGCGCGCACGCGCAGGCGCCGCCCCCCGTCGGTCACCGCGACCACCCTCCCAACCTCGGCGTGGCCGCCGAAGTGGAGGATCCGCGCGCGGGCACCCACGCGCGGGACCGGACGCGAGGGACCGAGCATGCGCCGGATGGTATGAGCAGCGCCAGCGCCCGTCCGCGGCACCTCCGGCAAAGCGGCGGCAAGACCCGTCTGTAAAGCCGCAGCAGCCGGCCGGCTTCACCGCGTGGCAAGACCGCCTGTAAAGCCGCGGCAGCCGGCCGGGCTTGACCGCGTAGGCCGCTACCGTGCGATGACGATGCGCCGCACCAAGATCGTCGCCACCATCGGACCGGCCTCGCGCGAGCCGGAGACGCTGCTGCGCATGATCCGTGCGGGAATGGACGTGGCGCGCCTGAACTACTCGCACGGCACCCGCGAGGAGCACGCCGAGACGGTCAGGCGCGTGCGCGACGCGGCCGGGCGCGCGGGCCGGCCCGTGGCGATCCTGCAGGACCTGCCGGGCCCGAAGCTCAGGATCGGGGCGCTGCGTGAGGACGTCGTAGAGCTGACTCCGGGCGAGCGGCTGACGATCTTCTGCGGCGACACCGACGAGCTCGGCGGCGCCGAGCGGATGAGCATCTCCTGGCCGGGACTGGCGGGATCGGTGGCGCCCGGAGAGGTCCTGTATCTCGCCGACGGCTCGGTGCGGCTGCGCGTTGCGCAGGTGCGTGCGTCGGAGTGCGAGATCGAGGCGGAGATCGAGGTCGGAGGCGCCGTGGCCTCGCGCCAGGGCCTCAACATCCCCGGGCCGCTCGACTCGCTGCCCGCGGTGCCCGAGCAGGATCTCGAGCTGCTGCGCCACGGCGAGTCGATCGGCGTGGACATGGTGGCGTTGTCATTCGTGCAGCGTCCCGAGGACGTCGAGTCGATCCGCCGGCACACGCGCCTGCCGCTGATCGCCAAGATCGAGAAGCCGCAGGCCGTCGAACGCGCGGAGGAGATCGTGCGCGCGGCCGACTGCGTGATGGTGGCGCGCGGCGACTTGGGGATCGAGCTGCCGATCGCGCGCGTGCCGATCGTGCAGAAGCAGCTGCTGCGGCTGGCCGGGCGCGCCGCGCGCCCGTCGATCACCGCGACGCAGATGCTCGACTCGATGGTGACCTCCTCGCGGCCCACGCGCGCCGAGGTGGCTGACGTCGCGAACGCGATCCTCGACGGGACCGACGCCGTGATGCTGTCTCAGGAGACCGCGATTGGCGCCTATCCGGTCGAGGCGGTGGCGATGATGGCAGCGGTCGCCGAGCAGACCGAGGTGATCGCTCCGTACGAGGACTGGAACGCCTCGCGCGTGCGCCGCGTGGACACCGACCCGGCCTACACGATCGCACACAACGTCTGCGTGGCGGCGCGCGAGCTGCGCCTGGACGCGCTCGTGATCCCTACGCTCTCGGGACGCTCGGCGCGGCTGGTCTCAGCGCATCGTCCGACCGTGCCGATCTACGCCCTGTCGCCCGGCAAAGAGACGGTTCGCCGCTGCGGGCTGATGTGGGGCGTGCAGGCGGCCTCGATGCGCCGCCACGAGACGACCGAGGCGTTGATCGCCGACGCCGCCAAACGTGTCGTCGAGCTCGGCTGGTGCGAGCCCGGCCAGCGTGTGGCGATCACGGCCGGGCTGCCGTCGGGCCGGCCGGGGTCGACCAGCCTGATGCAGATCCAGGAGCTTTAGGCTGCGAATCTGGCTTTGCAGAACCGCATCTGCTGGCCTCGTGACACCGTTTTGACACCGTTTGGGCGGTCAGAGGCGGTCCTCGCGCGCACCACCGATCCGCCCGCGCGAGGCGTTACGGTCCCTCGCATGGCCCACGACCCCGACCGCCTCGTTTGGCCCCCGCGCGTCTCGCACCTGGTGGCCGTCCTGTGCGTGGTCGTCCTTGGCTACGCGGCGGTCGAACGCGAATGGATCATTGTCGGCCTCGCGCTGGTTCTGACGCTCGTGGCCGTCCTCACTCCGCGGATGATCGGCCCGTTCGAGTTTGGCGGCCCCGGCTTCCGATTCAAGGGAGAGGTCGTGGACCCCCACGCCACGGGTGACCCCGCGGAACAGGGCTACCTACTCAGCCGACCGTCGCAGCTCGAAAACGATCCTCCAACGCAGGAGCCGCCGCCGGGTCCTCCTCGTAGTACTGGATCTCCTGGGGCTTGACGATCACGACTCTACCGTCGGGCTGCTCGATTTCGAGCACCTTCTGCTCCCTCATGGCAGCTTGGACAGCCTCCTGCCACTCAGCCATGGTTGCTTGGATCAGCGCCTCGGTCCCGTCACGTAGCTTGATTCTGATCGCCATAACTGCTCCCCTGGGTCTGTCGCCCGGACAATAACCACAGCGTAGCGCGAGCGCTACCCGTTGTGCTCGCATTGGGGCCTGCAGCAACAGGTGGTGCGCTCTCCCACGCTAGGAGACGCCTCTTGCCACAACGACCCCTGCCCGTGTCCGCGAGTCTTCGGCTTGCTTGCCATGACCTGCTCCCTTTCCTTGGGTTGTCGTGACACCCTTATGACACCCGGTTTACGCCGATCTTAGGTCATCTCAGCGAACGGACGGCACCGGATTTACAGGGGATTTGCTCGATTCTCCCCTATGCGCCGAGTGCAGATCCAGGAGCTCTGGGCGGACGACCGCCCGTCCACGTCCTCGGCGATCGACGCTCCGCTCGGCCGAGCTTGATCAGCCGCCGACGGCGACGCCGGCGTGTCCGTAGAAGTCGGCCTCTTCGCGGCCGAGCGCCGTGACCGGAGGATCGCCGTACATCCACTCGCGGGCGATGCGGTGCCAGTTGGCGCCGGCCCGCAGCTGCGAGAGCACGGCGAGCGTCAGCAGCTCCATGCGCCGGCCGAACAGGTGCTCCGGGCGCATGTCCTGGTGGCGCATCTCGCGGAAGAAGCTGGAGCGCGGGTCCGAGCTCTCGATCATCACCGCGGTGGCGATGTCCGGGCTGAGGCGCACCGGTTCGTCAACGGTCGTGTACCACCAGATCGCCGAGCGCACGAATGCCAGCAGATGCTCGGGATCGACTCGCTCGGGCTCGGGCAGGAACCCGGATGCGGCCAAGAGGCGGTGAAGCTCGGCTGCGTCACCCTCGCAGACGGCCCGCTGGCAGGCGAGCTCGAGCTCGACCGGCGCGCGCTCCATGCGCTTGAACAGGCCGAAGTCCAGGAACGCGACGCGCCCGTCGTCGAGCAGCAGGAAATTGCCCGGGTGGGGGTCGCCCGAGAACTGGCGGTGCCTGTACAGGCAGCCGAGGAAGAAGCGGAAGATGATCTCCCCCACGCGATCGCGCTCGCGCTGCGGGCGGCGCTTGAGCTCCTCGAAGCCCATGCCTTCGACGAGCTCGGTCACGAGCACGCGCTCTCGCGACAGGCCCGTGACGACGTCGGGCACGGCGATGAACGGATGACCGCGAAAGATGCGCGCCAACGAGCTCTGGTTCTGGGCCTCGAGCTCGTAGTCGAGCTCCTCGCCGATCCGCTCCCTGATCTCCGTGGCGACCGCCTTCGCGTCGAGCCCCGGCGTCATGCGCTTGAGCAGCCGCATGATCATGTCCAGGTTCTGCATGTCGGCGCGGACCGCGGCCGCGACCCCGGGATACTGGACCTTCACGGCGACGCGACGGCCGTCGAGGAGCGTGGCCTTGTAGACCTGCCCGATCGAGGCGGCCGCGATCGGCTCCTCGTCGAAGCTGTCGAACAGCTCCGCGATCGGGGCTTCGAGATCGTCCTCGATGACGCGCCGCATCTGCTTGAACGAGACCGTCGGCGCGGCGTCGCGAAGCTTGGCCAGCTCGTGCTGGAACTCCTCGCGGTACTCCTCGCCGACGAGCCCGACGTCCAGGAAGGACATCACCTGGCCGAGCTTCATCGCGGCGCCCTTCATCGTCCCCAGCGCCGCCACGATCTGCTTGGCGGTCTCGAGCTGGCGTTTGGCGAGCGCCTCCTCGGAGGCCTGCTCGCCGCGCGTCACATTGGCGGCGCGGGTGCCGAACTGCTTGACCGCCTCGCTGGCCGCCAGCTTGCCGACGGCCGCCGTCCTGCGCACGCGCGAGGTCGGGATCTTGTCTTTGCTCTCACGCGATGCCATACGCCTGAATCGTAGGCGCTCGGCCAAGGGCCCTCGGCAGGCAGGCACCGAGCCGACAGCGCCTCACCAGCTGCCCGCCGGCTCAGGCAGGCTCGACACGGGAGCCCGGCACGATGTCGTCCGAGCCGTCGGGCCAGCGCACCCACGCCTTGGTGCCGCCGTCGTAGTCGCGGCAGCTCAGCACGAGCGTCGCGGGCTCGCCGAGCGCGGTGCACGGGTCGCTGCCCTCCTCGTCGAGGCCGCGCCAGACGCGGATGAACGGGTTCTCCTGCCACTCGCGGGCGACGGTCGTGGTGTCCGCGTGGCCCGGCTCGATCAAGGTCTGCGGCGGCAGCTCCATCAGCTTGCCCATGATCGAGTCCTTGAGGTCGGCGTAGGTCGTGTGCCCGGGCGCGCGCACCCCTCCGACCGAGCCGGCGAACAGCGTGTCGCCGGTGAACACGACCGGCCCCGTGTCGTCGCTGAGCAGGAACGAGAGCATGCCCGCCGTGTGCCCAGGCGTGTGCAGCGAACGCAGCTCGAGCCCCCCGAAGCGCATGGTGACGCCGGCCTCCAGCGTGCTCGCCGGCACGTCTCCGAGCCCCTCGAGCTCGAGCGGATGGATCAGGACCTCGAGCTCGGGCCAGCGCTCGCGCAGCTTTGCGACCTCGCACACGTGGTCGAAGTGGTGATGGGTGAGCAGCACGTGGCTCGGCTGCAGGCCCAGGCGCTCGGCGCTGTCGAGCAACGGCTCGACCGGACCGCCGGCGTCGATGAACAGCGCCTGTCCCCCTTGGCCGTCGGCCACGAGATACGTGTTGGACACGAACTGCGGGTTTGACGAGCGCTCGATCAGCACGGCGCCATCCTTGCATGCCTGCGGCTCGGCGGCGGTCCTGGTCGCGCGGACCCGTGACGAGCCCCAGAGGCCTCTCGAGACGGGCCGCGCTGCGCGGGCTCAAATACACTCCCGACATGGCCCTGATCCACACCTGCTATCGGATCACCGACATCGATCGATCGGTGGCCTTCTACAACGCGCTCGGCTTCGAGGAGATCGGGCGGATCCCGATCGGCGACGAGGCGGTGAACGTGTTCATGAACCAGCCCGGCGACGGCAACATGCCGCGCCTGGAGCTGACCTTCAACTTCGGCATCGATGCGTACGAGCTCGGTACCGGCTACGGCCACATCGCGATCACCAGCGACGACCTCGACGCGACGCTGGCGCGGCTGGCGGAGCAGGGCATCGAGCCCGAGCGCCCGCCCTACTCGGTGCGCGAGGGCGGGGGCCGCCTGTGCTTCGTGCGCGATCCCGACGGGTATCGCGTCGAGATCATCGAGCAGGGCTAGCTCGCGCCCCGCGGCTGTCTATCCTTGCCTGACCCGATTTCGACCTGGGAGGAGAGCATGAGAGCGAGGGCATTCGGCGTGATCTGTTTCGTGGCAGTCGCGCTCGGAGCCTCGGCTGCCAGCGCAGGTGCGGCGGCGGCGCCCGTCTTTCTTCTCGCCGGGGGCAAAATCACCAGCCCCGGGGCGACCGTGCAGATGGCAGAAGGTACCCCCACCATCAACCATAGACAGACGACCTGCTTTGGGTACGCGGAAGGGACGCTCGCGTCCAATGCCAAGCCCATGGACACGCTGACGTTTTCTACGGGCGGAGATACCTGCTTGCCCTCGGGCAACACGTCCTGGAATGGCGGACACGCGAAGCGCGCCACGGTCACCAGCGCGGGTCGGCTCGAGCTCACATACAGCCCAAAGCTGGTGCTCGGAGTCAGCGAATACGAACCCGCATCCAAGTGCATTTGGGACATCGGCAAGCTCGAAGGAAACATGGGTCTCCCCGGCGAGGTCACAGCGCTGATGTCCGGCATCGCCAAACGCGCCAAGGGCAGTGGCGCACCATGCCCCAAGACCGCACCGGTGGAACTGACCCTCGAATATGTTCAGTCCAGCGGCCAAGACCTCGTCGCCGAAACGTACAGCTGACGCACAGGCCGACAACCGACGCTACGCCGGCTCGCCCCAGCGCGAGTCGCCGTGGTCGCGGGAACGCTGATCCGGGACCGCGGGCGCATCGCCGGGCGCCAGCCCCGCCTCGGTCAGCATGCGGCGCAGGTCCACGAGCATGGGCTCGGCGAGATCCTTGCCGTGCGGGGGCGTGAGGACCTCGGTCTCCGGACCGATGACGATCTCGAGCTTGCCGTTGTGGCGCTCCTGGACCGTGCCGACGGCACGCAGCAGCGACAGGACCTCGCGCCACTCGATGTTGTCGCTCGAGGAATGAGCGAAGATCTTGCGCAGGGTGTCGCGATGGCGACCGCTGAGGTGCTCTGGCATGACGCGCCTTTCGTCGGCATGCGGTTGTCGAGCGCTCAGACTATCGCGCCCTGGAACGAGCGAGCTCGCGCCCGGACTCGAGCAGAGCGACACGATTCGGGCACTCCGGAGATCGGCGCTCACCGCCCGCGCGCCGGCGCCCGGGCGAGCCCGCTCAGGCCAGCACGCGCCTGCGGAAGTTGTGCAGTCCGAGCGTGAGGAATACGGCCAGGAAGCCGATCAGCACCGGATAGACGACCAGCAGGGACATGTGCGGCGCCTCGGTCAACCCGGCGCGCAAGCCCTCGTTGATGTAGATCAAGGGGTTGACGAGCACGAGGATCTGAAGCCAGTGCACACCCGCGACCTGGACCGGCGACAGGCGTGTCCACTCGTAGTAGGTGCCGCCCAGGAATGTCAGGGGAAGCACCACGAAACCGAACATCAGACCGATGTTGCGCGGCTCGAACGCGGTCCCGAGCAGCAGCCCGAGCGAGGTCATCGTCACACACGCCAGGGGTATCAACGTGAGGACGATCCACCACGTCACCGATAGGTGCGCATGCACCCCCGGGGCATGGATTACGTCGGCGATCGGGAAGACGATCACCGCCGCGAGCAGCCCCTGCGCTGCTCCCGAGAGCACCTTGGAGAGGGCCACCAGCCAGATCGGGCAGGGAGCCTGCACGCGATCCTCGATCTCGCGGGTGTAGCCGAACTCGGTGGAGAGCTGCAGCGCGACGGCCTGGATCCCCTGAAACATGATCGAGATCCCAACCACGCCCGGTACGAGCACGGTGGCGAAAGCGGACTCGGACGCCTTGCCCCCGCCACCGCCGATGCCCTGGCCGATGCGCGGGAACACGTACAGGAACACGAATACCAGCAGAAACGGCTGGATCACGGTGCGCACCACGAACTCGCCGAAGTGCTTGCGCAGCACCACCAGGTCGCGCAGGATCAGCGCCCACAGCGCGATGCGGCTGGCGGTGATCGTCGAGCGCGTGGGTTCGAGCGCGATGCGGCGATGCACGGCGGCCTCGGGCGGCGCAGCGGACGGGGCGGCGGACATCAGTCGCGCAGCTCCTTGCCGGTTAGGTTGATGAATACGGTCTCCAGGCTGGGTTCGGAGACCGACAGATCGGCCACATCGGCCCCACCGCTCTCGGCTGCGTTGACCACGCGCGGCACCAGCCGCTCCGCGCCCTTGACGTGCAGCTCGACGGCGCCGCCAGAGACCCGCGTGCGTGTTACCTCGCCGATCTCGCGCTCCAAGCGTTCGGCGAGCGCCTGCGGGTCGCCCGACGCCTTGACCGTGACGATCGTGTCGGCCCCGACCGATCGCTTCAGCGCCTCGGGTGTGTCGAGGGCGAGGATCTTGCCGTGGTCCATGATCGCCACCCGGTCACACAGCTTGTCGGCCTCCTCCATGTAGTGGGTCGTCAGCAGGATCGTCTGGCCCTCGCGGTTCAGCTCCCCCAGCAGCTCCCACAGCGCGAGGCGCCCCTGCGGGTCGAGACCAGCGGTCGGCTCGTCGAGAAACAGCACCGCCGGCCGGTGGAAGATCGCGCGCGCGACCATCAGCCGTTGGGCCATTCCGCCCGAGAGCGCATACACGGACGCCTTCGCCCACTTCGAGAGCTGGAACTGCTCGAGCAGCTGATCGGCGATCCGCCCGGACTCGCTCGCGCCGATGCCGAACAGGCGCCCGTGGAAGTACAGGTTCTCCCACACGGTGAGCTGGCGATCGAGCGTGTTCTGCTGGGAGACGATCCCGATCAGCTGCTTGGTCAGCGTCGGCTGAGCCACGACGTCGATCGCGGCCACGTGCGCCGATCCCGAGGTCGGGATCACGCGCGTGGTCAGCATCCCCGCGGTGGTCGTCTTGCCCGCTCCGTTGGGGCCGAGCAGCCCGAATATCTCGCCCGCGCCGACGCTCAGGTCGAGGCCGTCAACCGCGGCGAAGTCCCCTCCCGGGTAGACCTTGGTCAGGGCCACGGTCGTGATGATCGCGCCATCGTGCGGCACGCGTCCGTTCGCTGGCTGGCGGCCGTCCATCGCTTCAATGTACCCTGAGCGCAGCGATGGCGGGCACGGACAAGATCGCCAAGAACCTCGAGCGCTTCGCACAGGCGGTGGCGGCGCACGACCGCGAAAACCCGACGCACACCGCATACGGGATCGGTCTCGCGCACTTCGACATGGAGCGCCTGGGCTTCGAGGAGGGCGAGGAGATCCTGCCCGGCATCACGATCCACGCCGACGGCAAGACGACGGGCAACTTCAGGGTGCTATGCGACGTCGAACACGACGAGGGCGCGGTCGAGCAGGCGGCCGAGGCGGTGGAGGCGGTCGCGACGCGCTCGGTCCCGGCGAGCGCCCCCCACGAGGCCGAGCAGGCACCGCCGGGCCGCTTCGACGGCTAACGGGTCGGCAGCGGCACGCCCGCGCGCGCGGCGATCATCGCGACGAGACGTTCGATCGTCGGGCAGCGCAGGCCGTGGCGCGCCCCGGCGCGCAGAATCGCCCCGGGGATCGCGTCCAGCTCCGGCGGGCGTCCGGCGGCGATGTCGCGCTGCATCGAGCTGCCGAGCGTGTCGTGGGCGAGCTCGAGCTCGCCGAGCGCCACCCCCGCTTCGACGTCCTGAGCCCCCTCCGCCTGCCCAACGGCGCAGGCCTCGGCGATCGTCGCGATCAGCTCGTCGCGCAGCTCCGGGGTGCCGCGGATCTCGCCGAGCAGCTTGTCGTAGGCGCTGGTGGTGCACGCGAGCGCGTTCAGACGCACGAGCTTGGACCACATGACGTCGGCCTCGGAGCGCTGTGAGATCGGCAGCACCACGCGCGCGGGCACGTCCGCGTCCTCGAACGCCTGCGCGAGGCGCTCCATACCTGCCTCCGCGCCCGGGCTTCCAGACGCCATGTCGATCCGCAGGAACCGGCTCGTGTGCACGATCACCCCCGGCTCGGGGCGGTCTGACTCGACGCGGATCGTCGCGGCGAG
Organism: uncultured Solirubrobacterales bacterium; assembly: GCA_963713895.1. Lineage (GTDB taxonomy): Bacteria > Actinomycetota > Thermoleophilia > Solirubrobacterales > Solirubrobacteraceae > Palsa-744. Next base: position 2,692,765 of record OY970210.1, read on the forward strand.
CACGGTCTCGGGCGCAAACCGCTCGCGCAGCTGCGCGATGTGGTCGAGCCCGTTGAGCAGCGGCAGCACCAGCGCCGGCGCCGCCTGGATTCGCTCGAGCGCGTCCGCGAGACCCGCGGCCTTGGTCGCGACGATCAGGACATCGACCGGCTCGTGTACAGCAGACGCCGCGGGGACGGGCACGTGGAAGTCGCCGAACATGACGCTACGCAGCCGCAGGCCCCGCTTGTCGATCGCCTGCGCGGTCAACTCGCGCGCGATCACCTGAACCGCAACGCGGTGTGGCGCCGCAACCCGGCGTGGCACTTCGCTGTTCGGGGGCTCGGCTTCGCCGCTCGACGGCTCGATCTGCGCGCTCGGCCGCTCCTGCTCAGCGCTGACCCGCTCGAGCTCAGCGGTGGCACGCGCGCGCTGCGCGTCGGCTTGCGCCAGCACCCCGGCGAGCAGCCCGCCGACCCCGCCTGGACCGAGAATCGCGACCTTCATACGGCTGGATCGATATCACGCCGCGCGGGCGCGCGGGCATTAGCCTGTAGGCGAGCATGGCCACGCAACCGCCACCGATCGCCGCCGGCCAGCCGCAGATCCTTGCGCGCGGGCCGTGGCCACTGGAGCGGGTCGCGGCCAGCTGGCGCTCCGAGCACTACGAGCCCTCGCGCGAGGACAGCGAAGCGGCCGACCAGGCGATCGCCGAGCTGCGCGAACGCGGTTCGCCCAGCCACGACGGCATCGCGGCGCGGCTGGTCGGCTACTCGGAGGAGCCCGCGGGCGGAATCACGCTCGAGCTGCAGCCGCAGCGCTGGGCGCTCAGGCTGATCGCCGGCGATGCGTCGCAGAGCGTGGCGGCGCTGTGCGTGACGCGCTCCGCCGACGGCCGCTGGCTCGCGGGCCGGCGGGCGTCGTGGGTCGCCTCGTGGGCGGGACGCTGGGCGCTGGGCGCCGGCGGCGCGGTCGATCGCGACGAGAACCCGGCGGACACGCTCGTGCGCGAGCTGCGCGAGGAGTGGTCGGTCGAGCCCGCGCGCGTGCGCGGCGAGGCGCTCTTGCGACTCCCCCACAGCCTCGTCATGTTCGTCGGCCAGGCCTGGCTGGCAGAGGGTGCGGATGCCGACGTGACTCCCGACGACGAGCACGACGAGTTCGCGTGGTGGCCGCCTGAGATCGAGAACTGGCCCGCGGAGGCAGAGGCGCCGCTGCGCCTGATGGCGCAATGGCTCTCGGCGGAGTGAGCCCGGCCGGTCAAGCGAACGCGACCAGTCAAGCGCAGGCGGCCGCTGACCCGAGCCCGGCAGCTCGTCGCCTCGGACCGATCACGGTCGGGCGTCTGAAGTGGGTGTCGTTCACACATTCGTGCATCTACACCGCGCTGCTCGTGTGCGCGTTCGTGCTCGGCAAGCCCGAACCCGTGACGTTCGTGCTGGGTATGACGCACGGGCTGTTGTGGATCGGGATGTCGCTGACGTGCATCGTCTGCGCGCGCATGCGCGTGGTCTCGCTGCGCCTGGCGGTGGCCGTCGCGGTGCTGGGCGGGATCGGGCCGTTCTTCGGCAGCTATGAGTTCGTGCGCGAGCAGCGCGACCGACCCTCGGGGACCCCGTCGCAGGCCGTCGAGCACATGTGAAAAAGCGCACCTGCAAGCCGTTTGCCCCGTGGTGAGGTCCGCCGAGCGACCGCGCTAGAGTGAATGGCACATGGCGACGGGCACCACGACCCCGCAGACGATAGATGTCGTGACACCCGCAGCAGGCGAGTCTGTCACGGAGGGGACGCTCCTCGAATGGCACGCCAAGGTCGGCGAGCGGATCGAGATGGACCAGACGATCGTCGAGATATCGACCGACAAGGTCGATGTCGAGCTGCCCTCGCCCGCCACGGGCACCGTCAGCGAGATCCTCGTCGAGGAGGGAGACACGGTCACGGTCGGGCAGGTGATCGCCAGGATCGTCGTCGGCGACGAGGACGCTGCTGGCGCCGCCGGCGAGCCGGCGGGCGCCTCCGAGCAGTCTGGCGGCAACGGCGGTGGGCCGAGCGCCCAGGTCGACGGTCGGGCACCGAGCGCCGCGAACGCCTCGCCGGTGGCAACGCGCGCCGCGGCCGCGCAGGGAGTTGACCTCGCGAGCGTCCGCGGGAGCGGGCCAGGCGGGCGGATCCTGAAGGCAGACGTGCTCGAGGCGGCCTCCGGCAACGGAGACGCAGCCGTCGCAACGCCGGGCCCCGCCGGCGAGCCGGCGCGGAGCGGACAGGACGGCGGGGCTGCACGCGGCGAACGCGACGGCCAGCCGGCAGGCGCCCGGCAGCTGAGAGGCGGGGCGGCGGCACTGGCCCGCTACATGGAGCAGTCGCGCTCGATCCCGACCGCGACCAGCTTCAGGACGCTGACCGTGGGCGAGCTCGACGCGCGCCGCCGCGAGCTCAAGGCGGCTGGGCGCAAGGTCTCGTTCACACATCTGATCGCATTCGCGATCGCGCGCGCGTGCGTGGCGATGCCGGTGATGGCAGGCCACTACGAGGAGATCGAGGGCAAGCCCAATCGAGTCGACGACGGGCAGGTGAAGCTTGGGCTGGCGGTGGACATCGAGAAGAAGGACGGCTCGAGAACGCTGCTGGTGCCGGTGATCGCCGACGCGGGCAGCCTCAGCTTCGATCGGTTCATCGAGGCATATGACGCGCTCGTAGAGAAGGCGCGCACGAACACGCTCGGCCCCGATGACCTGCAGGGCGCGAACATCACGCTCACCAACCCCGGCGGCATCGGCACGGTCGCGTCGGTGCCCAGGCTGATGCCGGGCCAGGGCACGATCATCGCGACCGGCGCGATCGGCTATCCGCCCGGCCTGGCCAAGATCGGAGCCCAGCTGGGGGCGGAGAAGGTCATGACGATGACCTCGACCTACGACCACAGGGTCATTCAGGGCGCCGAGTCGGGCCGGTTCCTGGCCGAGATCGACGCGCGCCTGCACGGCGAGGCGGGCTTCTACGAGGACGTGTTCGCGGCGCTCGGACTGCCGCTGAGCCCGCAGCGAGCGGACTACGCGGTCGCCAGCGGCGAGCCGGCGAGCGCGCCGGCTCGCGTGCAGCCGGCAGCACCGGACGCGACGAGCGAGGAGCTGATGGAGGCGGTGCACGCCGCCAGCGTGCTGGTGACGCGGTTCCGCAGCCACGGCCATCTCGCCGCCCGCCTGGACCCGCTCGGCTCCGAGCCCGAAGGCGAACCGGGGCTGAACCCCGAGTCGGTCGGCCTGACCCCGGCGATCGCGGCCCGGATCCCGGCGCGGATCCTGCAGATGTACGTGCCGGGCGAGACGCTCGCGGACGCCCTGCCGCATCTGCGCGAAACCTATTGCGGCACGATCGCCTACGAGATCGAGCACATCGCATCGCACCGCCAGCGCGTGTGGCTGCGCGAGCACATCGAGTCGGGCGCCTTCCGCCAGCCACTCAGCGCCGATCAGCAGCTCACGCTGCTGCGGCGCCTGACCGAGGTGGACGCGCTCGAGCGCTTCATGCACAAGGCCTATCTCGGCCAGCACCAGTTCTCGATCGAGGGCCTCGACATGACCGTGCCGATGCTCGACGAGCTGATTCAGCTCGCGGCCGCGCAGGGCTGCCGCGAGGTGGTCGTCGGGATGGCCCATCGCGGCAGGCTGAACGTGCTGGCGCACAACCTCGGTCAACCGTACGACACGATCTTCGCCGAGTTCGAGGGGGCCTCCACGCTCGAGGCGGTCACGACGATCCCCCAGGGCGGCACGGGCGATGTCAAGTACCACCACGGCACGCAGGGCACTTATCAGCTGCCCGAGGGCGGCACGATCATGGTGAACCTCGAGTCCAATCCGAGCCACCTGGAGTACGTCTCGCCGGTCGTCGAGGGAGCCACGCGCGCTGCCCAGACCGCGCGCGAAGGGCCGCACGCGCGCCAGGACACCGACGCGGCGATGCCGATCGTGATCCACGGCGACGCCTCGTTCCCGGCTCAGGGCGTGGTGGCCGAGACGCTCAACCTGCAGGCCCTCGATGGCTACAAGGTCGGCGGCACGGTGCACCTGATCACGAACAACCAGATCGGCTTCACGACCGACCCCGACGACGCCCGCTCGACCCAATGGGCCTCGGACCTGGCCAAGGGCTTCGACGTGCCGATCATCCACGTCAACGCCGACGACGTTCCCGCCTGCATGAGCGCCGTGCGGCTGGCGTTCGCGTTCCGCCGCGAGTTCGGGCATGACGTGCTGATCGACCTGATCGGCTATCGCCGGTTCGGCCACAACGAGTCCGACGAGCCCGCCTATACGCAGCCCGAGATGTACGCCAAGATCAAGACCAAGAAGCGCGTATCCGAGCTGTGGGCCGAACAGTTGATCGCCCAGGGCGTGGTCACCCGCGAGGAGGTCGACAAGCTCGGCCAGAGCGTGTGGGACAACCTCACGCTGCTGCACCAGCGGTTGAAGACCAAGATCAAAGCCGCGGCCGAGCAGGGCACCGAGGAGGGGACCGGCGAGTATCAGCTCGACCGCACGCGCAGCCCGGACGTCAGCACCGCGGTGCCCGCGCCCGCGCTGCGCCAGCTGGGTGAGGATCTGCTGCGCGTGCCGGACGGGTTCACCGTCCATCCCAAGCTCGTCAAACAGCTGCAACGACGCCGCGAGGCGCTGAACGGCGCCGCGAGCGACGACGCTGGGGCCTCGGAGGACGGCCCGGCTCCCCGCCTGGATTGGGCGCACGCCGAGGCGCTGGCGTTCGCGTCGCTGTTGACCGAGGGCACACCGATCAGGCTGACCGGGCAGGACACCGAGCGGGGCACCTTCAGCCAGCGCCACATGGTCCTGCACGACGCCAAGACCGGGCAGGCCGTGTGCCCGATCCAGAGCCTGCCGGACGCACAGGCGCCGTTTGAGCTGCACAACAGTCCGCTCTCAGAGCTGGCGTGCCTGGGCTTCGAGTACGGCTACAGCCAGGAGGCGCCCGAGACGCTCGTGCTGTGGGAGGCGCAGTTCGGCGACTTCGTCAACGCCGCCGACGTGATCATCGACCAGTTCATCGTGTCCGGGCTGGCGAAGTGGGGGCAGAGCACGCGCCTGACGCTGCTGCTTCCGCACGGCTACGAGGGCTCCGGGCCGGAGCATTCCTCGGCCCGGCTGGAGCGCTTCCTGTCGCTGGCGGCCGAGGGCAACATCCGCGTGGCCAGCCCGACGACGCCGGCCCAGTACTTTCATCTGCTGCGCCGTCAGGCGCGCGTGGCCAAGCAGCGTCCGCTGGTCGTGATGACGCCGAAGTCGCTGCTGCGCCTGCCGCAGGCAACCAGCTCGATCGAGGATCTGTCGGGCGACACTCGCTTTCAACCCGTGCTGGCCGAGCCGGGCGTCGACAGCGAGCGGGTGACGCGGCTGCTGCTGTGCACCGGCAAGATCTACTACGACCTCGTCGGCCACCCGGACCGCCCCTCGCACAAGGGCCTGGCGGTCGGGCGAGTGGAGCTGCTGTATCCCTTCCCCGAAGACCCGATCATGGAGCTGATCAGCTCCTATCCGAAGCTGCAGGAGATCGTCTGGGTGCAGGAGGAGCCGCGCAACATGGGAGCGCGTGCGCACATGTTCCCGCGTCTGATGCAGATCATGGACGAGCAGCTCGGCTTCGGCTACATCGGCCGGCCCGAGCGCGCCAGTCCCGGCGAGGGATATCCCGCGGCGCACATCAGCGAACAGAACCGGATCGTGACCACCGCGATCGACCTGCGCGTGCCGATCTCGCAGTACCCGCGCAAGGTGCCGGGGCAGCGCTGATGAGAGCGCTGTGGCGGCGATTCCGCATGATCATGGCCCAGCGCCGGCGCAAGAAGCGCCTGAGGCCGTAGAGCCTGCTGGCCCCTGGTCGACCCTTGATCAGCCAAGCAGGTCCATGACTTCGTCACGGCCGACCCCGCGTAGCGGGCTTACGACCGTGAGGAAGTCCGGATCCCGCGCTGCTAGCGGCCGCGCCAGACCGGGTCGCGCTTCTCCTTGAAGGCGGCGGCGCCCTCCTTGGCGTCCTCGGAGACGAACACCGGCCCCGAGATGGCTCCCTGCTTCTCCCACATCTCGGTGGTCGGCCAGTCGTACTGCTCCTGCAGGATGCGCTTGGAGGCGCTCAGCGCCAGCGGGCCGTTGCGCGCGATCGCGGCGGCGAGCTCGAGCGCGACGTCCACGGCCGTGCCGGGCTCGGCCAGCCGGTTGACGACTCCGAGCTCGTGAAAGCGCTCGGCCGGCATCGTGTCGCCGGTCAGGGCAAGCTCCATCACGACGTGATAGGGCATGCGTCGCGGCAGTCGCAGCAGCGCGCCGCCGGCGGCCACGAGCGAGCGCTTGGCCTCGGGGATGCCGAGCTTGGCGCCGCGCGCGGCCACGATCAGATCGCAGGCGAGCGCCACCTCCATGCCGCCCGCGACCGCGAAACCCTCGATCGCGGCGATCAGCGGCTTGACCGAGGCGCGCTGGGCGATGCCCGCGAAGCCGCGATCGCCAAACCAGGGAGACTCGCCGCGAACGAACGCGCCGAGGTCCATCCCGGCCGAGAAGAAGCCGCCCGCGCCGGTGAGCACGCCGACCGACAGCGAGTCCTCGCCGTCCAGCTCATCGAGCGCGCCCGCGACGCCGGCCGCGACGGCCGCGTTGACGGCGTTGCGCACGTCGGGGCGGTCGATCGTGATCAGCAATACGTTGCCGCGCCGCTCGCTGCGAACAGCCGGCTGCTCGACGGGGGCCTCGGCGGTCGCGTCTGCGGAGTCGGTGGCGGGCTCGGCCATCGTCAGCAGCCTACCTGGTGAGCGCGCGATCGTGCGGGCGGGCACGAGCCGCTCTCGGGCACGGCGAGCCTCCGATCAGGCCGCGAACAGCGTCAGCTCGGGCTCGCGCGTGCCGCGCAGCAGCTCGATGTCAACCTCGACGCAGTCGATGCCGCGCGCGACCGCCAGCACGCGAGCCTGGGGCTTGATCACCTTGGCCACGAGCACGCCGCGGCACGACTCGAGCGCAGGGTCCAAGCGGATGCGCTGCAGGTAGCGCGTGAGCTGCTCGACGGCTTCGATCGTGGCGATGCGCTTGATCTCGACGGCGACCCACTGATCGGCACCGTCCCGGCACATCAGGTCGACCGGACCGATGTCGGTGGGCCACTCGCGACGGACGAGGCGAAAGCCCTCACCGCACCACTGTGGAGCGTCGGCGAGCAGCTCCTGCAGCTCGCGCTCGATGCCCTCCTTCTCCTGGGTGCAGAGGACGTCGAGGTCGTGCTCGATGTCGGCCAGGACCTCGCCGATCGCCACCTCAACGCGTTCCTCGTCGCGTTGCTTGCGCACGACCAGCCGCTCGAGCTGGCCATTCGGGTCGCTGCCGCGGTGCTCCTGCTCGAGCACGGTCGGCGGGGTCATCCAGTTCAACGGTTTGACGTTCGGCCCGCCGCCGTCGGCCCACACCATGAACGTGCCGTCCGCCTTGAGCATCAGCAGGCGCACCGCCGGGCCGAGGACGGTGGTGGTGCGGCCTATGTAGGAGACCTCACAGCGGGCGACGATCAGGCGCACCGGCCGACGGTACCTGTTGGGCCGGATCAACGTCCGCATGCACCGGATCGACGCTCGCAGGCCGGTCGGGCCGCGCACCTGGGTCGCTCTGCGCGACCGAGACCGGCGCCACCGCCTGCACAGCCGGGTCGATCTGTGCGACCGAGACCGGCGCCACCGCCTGCACAGCCGGATCGCTCTGCACGACCGGGGGCGGTGCGAGGTCGTATACGCCGCCGAGCCCCGTCGAGGCGCTCGCCGAGCCGTCGGGCTGGGTCGCAGCCGGGGCGCCTTCGGCCGGTGCGGGCCGCACAGTGGGCTGCTCGCCCATGGCTTCGCGAAACTCGCGCAGGCCCTTGCCCAGGGCACGAGCGACTTCGGGCAGGCGTTTGGGCCCCAGCACGAGCAGCGCGACGGCGCCTATGAACAGCAGATGAACGGGGCTCTCGATTCCCATCGGCAACCTGTCGTGATCCGCTCGGGCAGATACGGCGACATGTCCAGGGTACAGCCGCAGCGGCTCGTAGGCTTGAGATCATGGCGGCGGCGAGCTCCAGCGATCGCGACCTTGCCCCTCCCGGCCGGCCCTACCCGCCGCCCCCCGAGCCCGAGCCGGCGTGGCCGGCGTGGCTGACGGTGCTCGCGGCGATCGGCCTGCAGCTGGCGCTGCCGGAAGCGCTGACCGTGGGCCCCGTCTGGCTGCTGCCGGCGCTCGAGGGGGTGCTGCTGCTGGGACTGTTCCTCGCGACGCCCAACCAGCTCGAGCACGAGCACCCGCGCAGACGACGCGTGGCGATCGGCCTGACCGCGATCGTGAGCGCCGCCAACGCCGTCTCGCTCGGGCTGCTGACGCACTTTCTCCTGCACCACAACGTGGCATCCGGCCATCGCCTGATCGGCTCGGGCGTGCTGATCTGGCTGACCAACTTCCTGATCTTCGCGCTCTGGTATTGGGAGCTCGATCGCGGCGGGCCGGGCCGGCGTGCCGCGGCTCACGATGGCCCACCCGACTTCCTGTTTCCGCAGATGAGCGACGATCGCGTGGAGCCGCTCAACTGGCGCCCGGGTTTCATCGACTACCTGTATGTGTCGCTCACGAACGCGACCGCGTTCTCGCCGACCGACACGATGCCGTTGAGCCCGATGGCGAAGAGCGTGATGGGGGCGCAGTCGCTCGTGTCGCTGGTGACGATCGGCTTGATCATCTCGCGGGCGGTGAACATCCTTTAGCTGCGGCGCGCGGGCGCCTTACGCCGCTGCCGCTCCGGCCCGCCGCGGCCCGGCGGTGTCGCTCGCCTGCGGCTCGAGCGCCAGCGCCTCGACGATCAGCTCGCGCAGCGACTCGCTGGCGGCGAGCTCCTGGGCGCGGCGCAGGGCCTGCAGCGATCCCTCGCGGTCGCCCAGGCGCAGGCGCAGGCGGCCGAGGCGCTCCCAGGCGCCGGCGTCTGACGGGCCGCGGTCGGCGGCCCGCTCGGCGGCCTCCTCGGCGAGATCGATCGCGCCCATGTCCTCGTAGATGCGCGCCGCGAAGCGATGGGCGGCCGGATGACCCTTGTCGGCTCGCGCCCAGTCGCGCACCGAGCGGGCCGCGGCGTCGAGGTTGCCGGCCTGCCAGAAGGCGAGCGTCATCAGACGCAGCACGGCCACGTTGCGCGGCTCGGCGTCACGCGCGTAGACCAGCCGCTGGGCGGCCAGCTGGTACTCGCCTTCGGCCATGGCGCGCTGCGCGGCGACCATGAAGCGCTCGACCCGCTCGCTGGCGGGGTCGGGCTTGGAGAAGTCCACGAAGCGCATGCTCCCGGCCGGGACCGTGCGGATGCCGTGGCTGAAGCGCACGCGCGCCCATTGCTGAACCTCGTCCTCGCCGGTGGGGTTGCCGCTGAAGTAGATGCCGGTCACGGTCCCGACGCCCCACTCGGGATAGGAGACACAGCGTGCGTAGCGATGCACGATCGAGTGGTCGGGGACGCGGCTCCCGAACGGGTCGTGCTTGGCGCGGTCGGCGGCTTGGGCGCGGGCACGCTGCTCGGCCTCGTAGGCGCGGCGTCCCTCCTCTTCGCGCGCGCGCCGGGCCGCCGCGGCGCTGACGCGCACGGCGTTGCGCGACACGCGTCCGCCGCGCGAGGTCTCGGCCAGCCGCTCGAGCTGGTCGGCAGCCTCGTTGATCGCCTTCAGATGGCGCTCGTGCTCGAACTGGCGTCCCGAGGGCGCGATGTCCGGATGCCAGCGCTTGGCCATGCGCCGGCGGGCCAGCTGGACCTCGCGCTTGTCAAACGGGGGCTCCAGCTCGAGCAGCAGCAGGTGCTGCTCGATATCCAGGATGGTCGCGCTCATGCCTAAACAACGTTATCGGGCCGGGCGCCTCGCATGGGCAAGATCAGCCGGCAGGATTGCACGCTCGCACAGGTCCCGATCAGCTGGCACGCCGGTTCGGGCGCGAGCCGGCCCGGGTCGTGCGCTGAGGTTCGCCGGCGCCGAGCGCATATCCTGCTCGGCGCGATGCCGGCCCAGTACGTGCTAACGTGTTACGATATCTATGCACTATGGCAACCACCACGAAGCGTGCGATCGGGATCGTCCGCGTCAGCCGCGTCAACGGCCGGGAGGGCAACCGCTTCCTGTCGCCCGAGATTCAGCGCGAGCGCATCCGGCAGTCCTGCGAGCGACACGGGCTGAAGCTCGTCGCGACCCACGAGGAGCTGGACATCAGCGGCGGCAAGCCCCTGGAGGAGCGCCCGGAGCTCTCACGCGCCCTCGCCGACGTCGAGGCCGGCAAGGCGGATGCGATCGTCTTCTCGTATCGGGACAGGATGGACCGCTCGATCGCGACCAGCGGCGAACTGTGCCGTCGCATGGACACGGCGGGCGGGACGCTGATCGCCGACGGCAACATCGTCACGCACGCTTCCCACGATGGTTGGCGCCGGACGACGTTCGAGAGCTTCCTGACCGAGGATCAGCGCCGGGCGGTCAAAGAGAAGATGCGCGACGTACAGCGGCGGTGCATCGCCGAAGGCAAGCCGCCGTGGGCGCGCGTGCCTGTCGGCTACCAGCGCGAGGACGACGGAACGTTCGCTGTCAACGAGCGGCGCGCAAAGCTCGTTCTCCGGGCGTTCGAGATGCGCGCTGAGGGAAGGACCATCAGGGAGGTCCGGGCGATGCTCAAGCGCCACGGTGTGACCCTGAGCGTCCGTGGCGTCGAGGTGATGCTCGGCAGTCGCGCATATCTCGGCGAGCTGCACTTCGGTGAGCTGGTGAATCTGCAGGCGTGGCCGGCGATCGTTCCGCGCGAGCTGTGGGAGCAGGTCCAGAAGACGAGGATCCCGCGCGGCCCGATGCCACGCAGCGAGCTACTGCTCGCCCGGCTCGGCGTGTTGCGGTGCGGGTCCTGCGGCTGTCGGATGAGCGCAACGACGCTGCCTCGCAAGACCGGGCCGTACGGCGTCTACCGCTGTGGGCAGAACAACGACTGCGAGCTGCATGTCGTGATCTCGGCGACGCTCGTCGAGGCCGCCGTCATCGCGGAGGTTCAGCGGTGGCTCGCAGACCCTGAGACCGGCTCGGCTGCGTCCGGTGTGCCCGATGCCCATGCTCGACTCGAGCAGGCGCAGGACGCCCTCGATGGTGCTGTGCGTTCCCTAGCCGCTGCCGGCTTGGGAAGTGAGCCGGCCACGGTCGAGACGTTGGCCCAGCTGCATGACGCGCGCGACCGGGCGAAAGAGCGCTACGACGATGCGCTCGCCGTGGACGGCACGCTGACGGTCAAGCTCTCGGCCCGCGATTGGGACGGCCTGACCCGGGACGGCCAGCGCGAACTCATCAAGGCGCTGGGCATGCGGGTACGCATCCTGCCCGGCCGGGGCCGCGGGCGCATCAAGATCGACTGGCCGTGAAGGGCGGACTACGCCGCCTCGGCGATGTCCTCCGTGCCGGCCTCGCCTGCGACGCCAGCAGCGCTGCGCTCGGGTGGGATGACCGCGCGAGCAGGCGCCTGCCCGAAGCGCTCGACCTCGCGCGAGCCGGCCTCGGCGACCACGTAACCCGCTCGACTCGCGCAGTCGCGGCAGAGGGTGCACCTGGCCGGCCAGAGCCGGCGCACAGCTCGCTTCCTGCGTGCGATCGAGTGTCGGCAGCGCGCACACCGCGCATCCGCGGTCAGCTCGAATGCGTGCCAAGCGCCTAGACCGAGCTCGCGCGCGTGTCCCGCAGTGAGCTTTTCGACTGTCGCGATCCGACACCTGGCAAGCGCCTTCACCTGCTCGACGCTGCGCGCGGCCTCCCTGCGCTTCGCACGTTCGCGTTGGCGTGCGCGGTCCCGAGCTGCACGGCCGGCGGTGGCCATGCCTGGGAGCGTACTCGCCGGCGCACCGCGTGACCTGCGCAAGCGCCGGAGGTCGCATGAAGCAGACGCACGCCTGCGTGACCGGGGCACGCCCGTTTCCGCGAAGGCCCACCAAGGCGACCTCCCTAGCGCCCGTTTTAGCGGACATCAATTGGGGACAAAAATCGTGCTATAATCTTGCCTTCCCTGCAAATGGACGCTTTTTATGGCGACTGCAACGGACATCCAGACGGACACCACGAAGGACTATTTGGCGTCCCACCCGTGGATCAGCTTCCGACTCGACCTCGTGCACGCACCGTGGACGTTCTGGAACCACGTCGGGGAAGCTCACTCGAAGTGCCGCCATCTTTCCAAGACGCCGCTGCCGCCGAGGCTCGCAGGCAAGATGGAAAGGGTCTACCTCGCGAAGGGTGCGCGAGCAAGTGCGGCCATCGAGGGCAACAGCCTCAACGAGGAGCAAGCAGTCGCTGCCGTAGAGGGCACGCTAGAGGTTCCGCAGAGTCAAGAGTACCTCCAACAAGAGCTTGAAAACGTCATTCGCGCGCTCGCCAACATCGAAACGGAAGTACACCGGGACGGTAAGTTTGAGGTCACTCCCGAGAAGCTACGCTCGCTCAATTTGCAGGTGCTAGAGGGTCTTGAGGTTGAGGATCATGTGGTGCCGGGAGAGTTTCGCACCACCGGCATCGTCGTGGGCAACGTCTACCGAGGGGCCCCGGCGGAGGATTGCGACTTCTTGATCGCGGAGTTGTGCAACTGGCTGAATGGGGCCGACTTTCAACGCGACGGCCAGGACCACGCCAAGGACTTCCTACACGCCTTTCTGCGCGCCGTCGTCGCCCACGTCTACATCGCATGGATTCATCCATTTGGGGACGGGAACGGACGCACGGCACGCCTAGTCGAGTTCGGCATCCTCACCGCCGCCGGCATTCCGTCGGTCGCCGCACACCTGCTTTCCAACCACTACAACGCGACGAGGACGAATTACTACCGGCAACTTGAGCATGCGTCGAAGTCGGGGGGGGACCTCGTGCCGTTCCTTGGCTACGCGGCTGAGGGATTTGTGGGGGAGCTACAGCAACAGCTGCAAGACGTGCATGAGCTGATCGTTGCAGCCACCTGGCTCAACTACGTCCACTCAATGTTTCCGGACCGTACGGTCACGGCGCGTCGCCAGCGCGATCTCGTTCTCGCGCTCAAGCACGACGGATATACCCGTCGTGCGCAGCTTTCTAGCCTGACGCCAGGATTGACCGAAGCGTACGCAGGCAAGGGGAGCAAGACGGTCACACGCGACCTCAACGCGCTGAGCAAGCTGGGGTTGATCGAACGGACGACTCAGGGCATCCGCGCCAGACGCGAGTTGATGCTTTCTTTCTTGCCCCGCGTGACCCCCGGAAGCGAGCAGGACCTAGAGGCCCTTTCCCCGGCGATTGCTTAGCGTCCGCCCCCGCAGTAGCGCTGGGGCTCAACTCGCTCGGGGTGATTCACGTTGGACCTACCGCGGTGTGTGGCACACTTGTTGTCAATGGCCGAACCTGCGCAGCCCGCACCATTCTTTCCCGAGACGACCCCGAGCAGAAAACCGGGCAGCGCGTCGCGACCCTGGCTCGACCGTTATCGCCAATCTCTGAGGGGACTCAATCAATGGCCAAAATGGGTAGGTTCATAATCGGGAACGGTTCAGAGGAAGAAGTGACGCTGGCGTTCTCGGGAGTGAAAATCAAGCCTCGCGCGATCTCGAAAATAGTGGGACTGGACGAGGAAAAAAACCGACGTGCAGGAAGCGCTCGACCGTGGTTGTGTCGTTGTCGCGGCACAGAAGGTAAATGGCGTCAGCGAAGTCAAATCGAAAATCTACGATCATGTCGAACTGGTCGAGATCGGTGCACGAATGGTTGAGCAGATGACGCGAGCCGTCATCAGCGCCGGTGCGAGCACACAGGCCGCGAACGGACTTTGACAGTGCAACTCCCTTCACCAGCCGCCGAGATTCCCACAGCGCCCTCCGTGAGCGTGCGACCGCAGTCGAGAAGGCGACCGCGGACCTGAACGAGCGTCGCCGCGATGTTGTCGAGCTGGAGCAGACACGGCCCTCGGCAGAGTGGGCAGACGCCGAGGCGGCCGAGAAGGCTCGCGCGCTTGGCAAGACCGAGCCGAAGCGCACACACACCGCTCAGCATGATCGCAAGCTCGATGATGCCCGCCACGAGGCCAAGATCGCCGAGTTGCACCTACAGCGCTGTCGTGACGAGCTGGACATCGCAGTCGAGAGACACGGCAGTGAATACGCCGCCGAATTGCGCGCCGAGGTCGAGACGACAGACACCGCATGGCGCGAGGCTGTTGAATCGTTGGTCACGCTCGCTGCTCGTCGCGAGCGCAGCCACCGCATTGCCCGCCTTGTCGGCGATGAGGACGTACCGTCAGTCGAGCCGTTGCCGTTCCGTCACGGTCGCGAGCTACAGGGTCTAGAAATCCCGAGCGGCGGTCCACGAACCGGATATGTCGCCGTGCCCGACGTTCTCGCGGGCTTGCTCGCTGTTGGTGTAGCGCCAGGCCCCGAGCCCGAGCGCGAGAAGGCAAAGCCGTCGCGGCCGTTCGCCAATCAAGAACCGACCTCTGAAAAGTCGAAGGAGCAGCGCTGGATCGAGGAGGGTCGTGCCCAACGTCAAGCCGAACGCGATGGCAAGCGCGAGACCGTCACCTTCAACGATCGGGACGAGCTGGCTGCGGCGATCGAGACAGCCGAGCCATGAGGGCGACCGCCCTCGGCTCTGTCCCGATCTGCGACGAGGTGCGCTGCTTCAACCGGGTCGACTAGACGACTGGGCTGTACGGAATCGCGGGTTCAGGCCGCCGCACAGTGATCGCAACGACGGCCATGAGGGCTCTCTCGCTTTACGTTGCCACCTGACTATTCTGGAACGGCTCTCACGAGGGTTTGCACCTGCACCGCTGAGATCACGGGGTCTTCCGCCGCTACTGGTCCAGCTCCCGGTTCTACGCCGTTGCAGTCCAGCGTGACGGCAGACGCGCGAATATCTTCGAAGCTAAGAGACATCGCGAGTGTCTGAACGTCTCCAGCGTCGGTCGCTGCCGGAAGCGAGGTTGACGCACCGTCATTTGCCCCCCACGCTCTAAGCACGCACTTAAGCAAATGTTTTTCCTCTCCTAGGTTATAGAGCGTGACCTTCGCGTTGACGATGTACTTGCCGGCTGGCACGTTCGGAAGGGTCGCGACCGTCTGTTCTCCTGTGACAGCTTTCAGTTCTGCGCTTGGCGGTGAAGCGATCAGACCAATAGTCGCCTTGCCTTCGGGCCCTTCTGGGCCAGCCTTGCCTTCGGGTCCTTGACGACCTTCCGCGCCCTGTTTGCCTTCCGGCCCGCTCTTGCCTTCTGGCCCTGCAGGACCTATCTTCCCTACAGGACCCGTGTGGCCACGAAGCTCCTTAAGGACGCTCGGCTTGATTTGAGACGTGCTCGTGATAATCCAACGGCTGGCAGCCAGCCCGGTGCCGACGATCGCGAATACAAGCGCGATTACGCTGATGATCATTGCCGCTGACGGCCGTCGATTGTAGTTGCGCATCGTTATCGCTTCCGACGTAGTTCCGGTGAGCGTAACGACTTCCCGCGCGCATAGCGGCCAGATCGGGAACGACTGCCGACAATCGACGCCTCGCCGACGCCGCATAGGCAACCCCGCCGATATGGGCAATCAGGCTGGTTGTTCGATCGTGGCGGTGGTTGTCCGTTTGTCAGTCGGTCGCCCGCCGAAGAAGTAGTGGACGATGAAGTCGTCGCAGAGGCACCCTTGCAAACGGCATCCGCGAGTACGCTTGCGGGCGTCGGGACCAAGGCAGGGACCCATGGCCGCTGCGCCTAATGGCAGGTTACATCGAGACCGCCACAGACGACCGCGTGCTAGAGGTGGTCGAGCGGCTTCGGTCCGCCCTCGGCCAGTTCGGTGAGCGGATGCGTGCGGAGCTAGATGTGTACGGCGGTCGTGTGGACGATGACACGCATGCCGAATTGATCAAATATCTCGCCTTGGCCGGAGTGGAGGATGCCTGGGAGCGCCTGCAGGCCCCTGAATGTCCGGCCGAGATTGAGGACTTTTTCTCGACGGTCCCATCGCCAGGTGAATTGCAGGCTGCGCGACTGGGCCGTCCGTTCAATCCGAGCTTCTGGCACGGCTACGTCGGCGTTGGGCGCGTCTGACACACACCGACCGCCGCCAGGCGCGACGCTGCCGATCGAATCGGTGCGGCGGTCTTCCGGTGCCAATCGAGGCGAAGAAATGAGCGATCGTCCGCCCGGCCGGCTGCGAGGCCGCACCGGACCATCCCCGGCCGCGCTCGCCGCGGCGCGGCGCATCCTTCGGCGCGAAGCCACCCGCATCGCCACCGAACGGGCACACGAGGCCGCCGGTCGGGGAGGCGTTCTGAGCCGTGACCGATCCCCGCGTCCGTCGTAGACTCAGGCGCCAGTGGGAGGCCAATAAGCAATTGACGCACTACATCTTCACGATGCAGCGCCTCACCAAGGTGGTGCCGCCCGACAAGACGGTGCTCGAGAACATCACGCTGGCGTTCCTGCCGGGCGCAAAGATCGGCGTGCTGGGGTACAACGGCGCGGGCAAGTCGACGCTGCTGCGGATCATGGCGGGCGCGGATGAGGAGTTTCGCGGCGAGGCGGCGCTCGCGCCGGGGGCGAGCGCGGGCATGCTGGCGCAGGAGCCGATGCTCGACGAGGGCAAGGACGTGCGCGGCAACGTCGAGGAGGGCGTGGCGGACAAGAAGGCGCTGCTGGATCGCTTCAACGAGCTGGCGGCCGACTACTCCGATCAGACCGCGGACGAGTTCGCCGCCGTTCAGGCCCAGATCGACGCGGCGGGCGCGTGGGACCTCGAGACCGAGCTCGAATACGCGATGGACGCGCTGCGCCTGCCGCCGGCCGACGCTGCCGTGAGCACGCTCTCGGGCGGCGAGCGCCGCCGCGTGGCGCTGTGCCGGCTGCTGCTGAAAGCGCCGGCTCTGCTGCTGCTCGACGAGCCCACCAACCATCTCGACGCGGAGTCGGTGGCGTGGCTGGAGCGCCACCTGGCCGAGTACGCGGGCACCGTCGTGGCGGTCACCCACGACCGCTATTTCCTGGACAACGTCGCGGGCTGGATTCTCGAGCTCGACCGCGGTCGCGGCATCCCCTACGAGGGCAACTACTCGAGCTGGCTCGAGCAGAAGCAGGCACGGCTCGAGCGCGAAGAGCGTGCCGAGCAGGGCAGGCGGCGCACGATCGCCGCCGAGCTGGAGTGGGTGCGCACGAACCCGAAGGGGCGGCGCACCAAATCCAAGGCTCGCCTGGCGCGCTACGAGCAGCTGCTGGCGCAGGACAGCGCGGTCAAGCTCGAGGAGGTTCAGATTCACATTCCGGCGGGGCCGCGCCTGGGCGAGAAGGTGCTGCGGGCGGCGCACCTGCGCAAGGGGTTCGGCGAGCGGCTGTTGATCGAGGACCTCAGCTTCGAGTTGCCACGCGCCGGGATCGTCGGCGTGATCGGCGCCAACGGCGCGGGCAAGACGACGCTGTTCCGGATGATCACCGGCGAGGAGCAGCCCGATGCGGGGACGCTCGAGCTGGGTGAGAGCGTCCAGCTGGCCTACGTCGATCAGTCGCGCGACGCGCTCGACCCCGACAAGACCGTCTGGGAGGAGATCTCCGCAGGGCGCGACCAGCTGAAGGTCGGGGAGCTGTCGATGAACTCGCGCCAGTACACGGCCGGGTTCAACTTCAAGGGCTCTGACCAGCAGGCCAAGATCGCGAGACTCTCCGGCGGTGAGCGCAACCGCGTGCACCTGGCCAAGCTGCTGCGCACGGGCGGCAACCTGCTGCTGCTCGACGAGCCCACGAACGACCTCGACGTCAACACGCTGCGCGCGCTCGAGGAGGCGCTGCTCGCGTTCGCCGGGTGTGCGGTGATCATCACCCACGACCGCTGGTTTCTGGACAGGATCGCGACGCACGTGCTGGCCTTCGAGGGCGACTCGCAGGTGGTCTGGTTCGAGGGGAACTTCGAGGCCTACGAGGAGAGCCGTCGGGCGCGGATCGGCGCCGAGGCCGATCGCCCGCACCGGATCACGTACAAGCGACTCGTACGTGGGTAAGCTGGGCGGGCGACCTCAACCCACCGCTCTCACAGGAGGCACCAATGGCTGACTATACGGCGAAGCAGATCGACGAAATGGAGGCCGGGTTCGGCGGCGGCATGAAGAAGGCCCGCGCCGAGCTTGGCGTGGCGTCGTTCGGCATGCAGGTGATCGACCTGCCCCCCAACTACAGCGAGTACCCCGAGCACGACCACGCCTCCGACGGCCAGGAGGAGGTCTACTCGGCGATGCGCGGCTCCGGCGAGATCGATGTCGAAGGCCAGCGCATCCCGCTCACCCCCGACGTGCTCGTGCGCGTGGGACCGGAGACGAAGCGCAAGATCTACGCGGGCCCGGAAGGCCTGCGCATGCTGGCGCTGGGAGGAACGCCGGGCTCCGCCTACGAGGCGTCGGAATTCAGCGAACTGAGCGCCTAGAGAGCATTGGGCCGACGGCCGCGGCGGCCGTCGGGACCTGCCGCGATCGCGTCATCGGGCCATCGCCCGAGGCCCGATGACTGTGATTGACTACGCGGCCTGGGTCGGCCAAACGCGATCGCCGGCCAACGATCTGCGCCGGCGCGGGCGTGAGAAACGGAGGTAACCGATGCGAAGGGTCTCGATGCGAACGATCTCCTCGCTGTCTGTGCTCGTCGTCGTGCTGGCGGCGCTCGCCGGCTGCGGCGGTTCGAGCACGCCTTCGTCGAGCTCCTCCGCGAGCACTCCGGCGCCGGCGCCGAGCAGCTCGTCAACCAGCTCGAGCTCGTCGAGCAGCTCGAGCGGGGCGACCGTGTCGAGCGCGAGCGTGTCGGGGCTGGGCAAGATCCTCGTGAACGGTCAGGGCCACACGCTCTACACCTTCGCCCCGGACAAGCACGCAAAGGTCACGTGCGTGAGCACGTGCGCCTCGCTGTGGCCCCCGCTGAAGCTGACGACCGGCCAGAAGGCAACGGCCTCGGGCGGGGTCAACTCCGCGCTGCTCAGCAGCTTGCCCGACCCAGAAGGCGGCAGCGTGGCCACCTATGCGGGCTGGCCACTGTACACGTACGTATCCGACTCGACTGCCGGCCAGGCCACCGGCCAGGGCCTCGAAACCAACGGAGGCCTCTGGTACGTGATCGGCCCCGCGGGGAACGTCATCACGAAGACGCCCTGACGGGCTCTCGGCAGGCTCGGCTCAGGGCCTATCCCGCTGGGCTCGAACGTCCGGATGCGCCCGATCGACCTCAGCGCGTGAACGACGCCTCGGGGTCGAGCGCCAGCGCCGCGGCGGCGATCAGGCGGGCGGCCGCCTCGATGTCGTCGAGCTGCACCAGCTCGACCGGCGAGTGCATGTAGCGCAGCGGGATCGACACGAGCGCCGTCGGAACGCCTGCGCGGCTGAGATGCACGGCGTCGGCGTCGGTTCCGGTGGCGCGGGCCGAGGCCTCGACGGTGACCGGGATCTGCTCCTCGCCTGCGGTGTCGTACAGCAGCTCGAACAGCTTCGGGTGGATCGTCGAGCCCCGCGTCAGCACCGGCCCAGAGCCGAGCGGGTGGCTGCCGAGCTCCTTGACCTCGACGCCGGGCGCATCGGTGGCGTGGGTGACGTCGATCACGATCGCCGCATCGGGCCGCAGCGAGAAGGCGCTCGTGCGCGAGCCGCCGAAGGTGATCTCCTCCTGTGCGACGGCGACGGCCGCCAGCTCCCAGTCCGCCCCGCCCGCCTGCGCGACCAACGATGCCGCCTGCAGCGCGACATACGAGCCGACTCGGTTATCGAGCGCCCGCGCCACCAGGCGACCGCCCGGCAGCTCGATCGGGTCGGCGTCGATCACGGCGACGTCGCCGACGCGCACGAGCTCGCGCGCCTGCTCGCCGTCGCGGGCGCCGATGTCGATGTGTAGCTCGCGCAGCTCGGCCACCTTCTTGCGGTCGTCCTCGCGCAGCAGGTGGATCGGCTTCTTGCCGACGACGCCCTTGACCTCGCCCTCACGCGTCGCCAGCGATACGCGCTGGCCGACCAGGATCTGCGCGTCCCAGCCGCCGACCGGCCCAAACCACAAAAAGCCGTCGTCGTCGATGTGGTTGACGATCAGGCCGATCTCGTCGATGTGTCCCATCACCAGCAGCCTGCGCGGCGGCGTGGCGGCGCCATGCTTGGGCGCGACGAGCGCCAGCGGCGTGCCGATCACGTCGGCGCTCACCTCGGCGAACGCGCCGGCGGCCTGCGACCACACCTCGGCTGCGGGCGTCTCGTAGCCGGACGGCCCGTGCGTGGCGAGCAGGTCGAGCAGCAGCCGCGGGGCGAGCCCGCGCTCGCTCGGCGGCATCATCGCGTCGCGGGCGTCGCGGCCGAATCTGACGCCAGCAACGCTCGCAGCACGTACTGGAGAATACCGCCGTGCCGGTAGTAGTCGGCCTCGCGCGGCGTGTCGATGCGCACGCGCGCTCGAAACGAGATCGGCTCCCCGGACGGCGGCTGCGCCGTGACCTGAACCTCACCCCTGGTCTGGCCGCCGTCGGCCGAGGCGCGGCCGTTGCCGGACGGGCGCTCGCCAGCCGCGCCATCGCCGAGAGCATCGGCCAGGCCCTCGATCGCGAACAGCTCCTCGCCGGTCAGGCCGAGCGACTGCGCGCTTTCACCGGCGGGGAACTGCAGCGGCACCACGCCCATGCCGATCAGGTTGGAGCGGTGGATGCGCTCGAAGCTCTGCGCGATCACGGCGACCACGCCCAGCAGCTTGGTGCCCTTGGCGGCCCAGTCGCGCGATGAGCCCGAGCCGTACTCCTTGCCTGCGAGCACGATCAGCGGGACGCCTTCCTGCCCGTAGCGCATGGCGGCGTCGTAGATCGACATCTGCTCGACGGCCGGCGGGCCGCTCTGCGGCGAGCTGCCCGTCGGCGCCCGCAGGTGCCTGGTGAGGCCGCCTTCCGGCAGCGGGTCGCTGCCGGAGCCGAGCAGATTGCGCAGCCGGATATTCGCGAAGGTGCCGCGCAGCATCACCTCGTGGTTGCCGCGGCGCGAGCCGTAGGAGTTGAAGTCGCGCGGAGCGACGCCCTGCTCTTGCAAATACAGCCCAGCCGGGCCGTCGCGCTTGATGGCGCCCGCGGGAGAGATGTGGTCGGTCGTGACGCTGTCGCCCAGCAGGGCCAGCACGCGCGCGCCGCGCACGTCCTGGATCGGCTCGGGCGCGGGGGGCATGTTCTGGAAGTAGGGCGGCAGGCGCACATAGGTCGAGCGCTCGTCCCAGGCGAATCGCTCGCCGGCGGGCACCTCGAGCCCGTTCCAGCGCTCGTCTCCGGCGAACACCTCGGAATAGCTCTTGCGGAACATGTCGGCCTGGACGGCCTGCTCGACGGTGTGCGCGACCTCCTGCTCGGAGGGCCAGATGTCGCGCAGGTACACCTCGGCGCCCTGCTCGTCGCGGCCGAGCGGTTCGGACAGCAGGTCGATGTCCATCGTGCCGGCGAGCGCGTATGCGACGCACAGCGGCGGCGATGCGAGGTAGTTCATCTTCACGTCCGGGTTGATGCGTCCCTCGAAGTTGCGGTTACCCGACAGCACCGACACGACCGCGAGGTCGGCCTCGCCGACGGCCTGCGAGATCTCCGCCGGCAGCGGCCCGGAGTTGCCGATGCAGGTGGTGCAGCCGTAGCCGACGAGGTTGAAGCCGAGCGCTTCGAGCGGCTCGGTCAGCTCGGCGCGGTCGAGGTATTCGCTGACGACCTTCGAGCCGGGCGCGAGCGAGGTCTTCACCCACGGCTTGCGCCGCAGGCCGCGCGCGAGCGCGTTGCGCGCGAGGATCCCGGCGCCGATCATGACCGAGGGGTTGGAGGTGTTGGTGCAGCTGGTGATCGCAGCGATCACGACGTGGCCGTGCGCGAGCTCGACGTCGCTGCCGTCGGCCAGGTGCACCGCGACCGCGCCGTTGTGGGTGGCGCTGTGCGCCGCGGCTCCGAGGCGCTGGCCGGCGTAGCTCGGGCCGCCGTCGTTGGGCTTGGGCTCGTCGTTGCCGTTGGCGGGCGGGTCGCTGGAGGGAAAGCTCTCGGCGGAGGCCTCGTCGCGCCAGTCATAGGGCTGCACGTATCCGCTCAGAGACTCGCGAAACGAATCGCGCGCCTGCGTCAGCGAAACACGATCCTGGGGTCGCTTGGGGCCGGCCAGGCTCGGCTCCACGGAGCCGAGATCGAGCTCGATCGTGTCCGAGAAGCGCGGCTGCGGGGAGCGCTCGTCGTGCCACAGGCCCTGCTCGCGGGCGTACGCCTCGACGAGCGCGATCTGCTCGGCGGGCCGCCCGGTCAGCTCGAGGTAGCGCAGGCTCTCGGCGTCGATCGGGAAGATCGCGCAGGTCGAGCCGAACTCCGGCGACATGTTGCCGATCGTGGCGCGGTCGGCGATCGGCAGGCCGGCCACGCCGGCGCCGTAGAACTCGACGAACATCCCGACCACGCCGCGCTCGCGCAGCATCTCGGTGACGGTCAGGACCAGATCGGTCGCGGTGGCGCCCTCGGGCAGCTCGCCGTGCAGCCTGAAGCCGAGCACCTGCGGGATCAGCATCGACATCGGCTGGCCCAGCATCGCGGCCTCGGCCTCGATCCCCCCGACCCCCCAGCCGAGCACCCCGAGGCCGTTGACCATCGTCGTATGCGAGTCGGTGCCGACGAGCGTGTCGGGATAGGCGCGCGGGTGAGAGCGGCCCTCAGAGGGCGCGGGCTCGGCGAATACGACGCGCGCGAGGTACTCGAGATTGACCTGGTGCACGATGCCCGTATCGGGGGGCACGACGGCGAAGTGCTCGAACGCGCCCTGACCCCAGCGCAGAAACGCGTAGCGCTCGCGGTTGCGCTCGAACTCGCGCTCGGCGTTGATCCGGAAGGCGTCGCGAGTGCCGAACGCGTTGACCTGCACGGAGTGGTCGATCACGAGCTCGGCCGGCGCGAGCGGGTTGATCTTGGCCGGATCGCCCCCCATTTCGGCCATGGCGTCGCGCATCGCCGCGAGATCGACCACCGCGGGCACGCCCGTGAAGTCCTGCATCAGCACGCGCGCGGGCGTGAACGCGATCTCCCTGCTGGGCTGCGCCGCGGCGTCCCATCCGGCGAGCGCCTCGATATCGCCGGCGCCGACCGAGCCGTTGCCCTCGGTGCGCAGCAGGTTCTCGAGCAGCACCTTCAGCGAGAACGGCAGGCTCGCCACGTCGAAGCGCTCGGCGAGCGCGTCGAGACGAAAGATCTCATACGTGCGCCCGTCCACGTCCAGGGTGTTCTGCGCGCCAAAGCTGTTCTCGGACATATCCAGGCCTCCCGTGCCGCTCTCTTAGGGGTCTAGGCGCAGTCTCGCAGACGCCCGCGGCTTTCGATTGGCCGCCAGGCCAAGAGGCCAGCAGCGCCCCACATCGCAAGGCGACCTTACCGGTGCCCCTCCGGATCTCAAGGCGTCCTCCAGGCGCCCGCTGGACGTGATCGCGGCGGCGCGGGAGCCCAAAAGGTTGAGTTTAGTACCAGATTCCGACTATTGGTCTTGACCTAAAAATTGGGCCCCGTGTACCTTCCTGGGCCTGAGATCGCTTTCTTCACCGGATGGTGGAGATACACGGAGCTGGACGCTCCAAATGAGACGTGGGAGGTCCGTGATGACGCGGCGGCGACAGCTGCGACGGCGCGGGAAACGAGACAGCCATCACCGGCTACGCCGAACCCGAAAGCACAAGCTTCTCCTATAACAATCTCAACCAACTCAAGGATCTCACTCCGCCGTCATCTAGCGAACAGGCCGTCAGCTATTTGGGCAGCGGCCAGAGCAAACTCGTTGGCGTAGGGTCGATCGCGCTTCAGAACAGCACGCTCGGCATAACGAAGCAGGTCAACGAAGCTGGCACGAGCTACTACGCCCGCACGCCCACAGGACTGCTGATCGACGAGCGTCTACCAGGCGGCACCAGCTACAATCCTGTCTACGACACCCAAGGAGATGTTATCGGCCTACTCAACAGCAGCGGAGAACTTGTGCAAACCATCCGCTATGGTCCGTATGGCGAGAACACCGAGGCAACTGGGATGCCGTATAGCCTCATGAGCGATCCGTTCCTGTTGCAGGGCGGTTACCACATGCCCGGAGGCGACGCTGGCCAAGGCAACGTCCCCAACGGCCTCTACCATTTCGGTGCACGCTACTATGACCCGACAACCGGACGGTGGACGCAGCAGGATGCAATGGGTGAAGGGTACGAGTTTGTTGGCGACGATCCGATCAACGAGATCGATCCGAGCGGCTTGTGTTTCATCTTCTCGTGCTCGTTCTATCACGAAGTCGAAAAGGAAGGCGTGCACGTTGCGTCCGACATTGCCGGAGTTGCGAGTGGCTTCTATAGGGGAACCCTGCAGCAACTCGCAGAGAGGATCCACGGTATTGCCGATAAGTTTGGTAAAGCACTCTACTTGTATGAGTGCAGTAAGGCACTGATTCTAAAGCCAAAGCCTAATCTTCCTGAAGCTTGTTATCCAAAACGGTTCTTTGGATTTGAACCAGAACCGGCCTTCTAAGACGCTCGTGCTCCAGTGACTCACCCCATCCACATCGTTCTACTGCTAGCGCTGCTTGTTTGCTACGTCCTGCCAGCATTTCTCATCGGGCGGCTAGCCGAGAGACGCGGGCGTAGTTTTATCGTCTATCTAGTTGCGTCCTTGATCGTTGGCTGGATTGTGCCCCTGATCCTGGTTCTCATATTTCCTGCTCGCCAACACACGGATCGTCCAACGGTCTGATACACATGGCCCGTGGTAATGTCGGTGCGGGAAACGTAACAAACGGCCTCTACCATTTCCGGTGAACCCTACTACGACCCGACTACCGAACGCTGGACCCAGCCCGGCCCGTTGAGCGATGCCCCGGAATTCACGTTCGCGGCGATGCTCCGGTCAACGAGTCCGATCCGTCAGGACGAAACCTAGCATGTGCATTTGAGTTGAACTGCGAAGTGCTACACAAAATTGAGTCTTGGTTCAAGCACACCGGCCTCTATCACGCCCTAGACGAAGAAACCGTCTCGTAGAGCGAAGTCGTGCATCGCCTCCAAACAGCGTTTCACATCGAGAAAGAAGTGTTCGGGATTGGTCATTGTATCTACGAACTCTCGACCCAAAAGGGTGCGTGCCCCAATCCATAGACGATGGCTACTCGGCCATTGCAACGGTCGGGACCATACGCACGCTTCGACGTTGTTTCGGCCATAGACGATCATGGAATAGGGCGCACCCGCGCGCTGGAGAGGCTGGTCCGGTCGAGGGCTACGGGCTTCGCGTATTGTTGCTCCGATGGCAACGACAGTCGATGCTGCAGGCACGGGATGAGCAACTCGATCGAACCCGGCTCGGTGATCCGCCGGGTCTGCAATATGTATCTGGATCATGCGCGAGTGCTGTTGCCAGCGGCCGCTGTCGTGTTTGTTCCCATAGGGATTCTCGGCGCGATCTTGATAGCCGCCACGCCTGATCTCGTGTACGTCTCCTTCCTTATCTCTGACGTGGCCACTACGTTGTTCGCGGGAATGGTAGTCAAGCTCGTCAACGATGCTCAAGCTGCGCGGCGCGACACGACAGTTGGCCAGCTGCTGCTCGCGGTCACGCCAGTGTTTGGTGAGCTGGTCCTCGTCGGCGTCGTCGCCGGTATCGGGGTCTACATCGGCTTCATCCTGATTATCGTCCCTGGCCTTTTCGTCGCAACAGTCTGGTCCGTGGCCGCCCCGGTCGTTGTGCTCGAGCGGCCAGGTGGTCTTCGCGCGCTCAGGCGCAGCCGCGAGTTAGTGCGGGGCAACGGCTGGCGGGTGTTCGGTGTGGTCTTCGTCATGGTGTTTCTCGTAGGGCTCTTGGCTTCGGGTGTTGATCTAGCCGCGAACTCCGTAGGGACGGGTCTGGGTCTGGCCATTCGCGTGATCATGGGAATTGTCACGGCACCGTTGGCGGCACTTGCGGCGGCCGTGCTCTACATCGATCTGCGCACAGTCGCGAGCGGTGCAGATGACCCTTCGCGCTGATCGGCGAGCGTCTTTATTTTGGCGAACGCTACGATGATCCGACGACGGGACGCTGGACCCAGCCCCGACCCGGAAGGCCGTATTGGTTCGTACATGTCTGATGAAGATGATCCTGTGAATACAAGCGACCCTGCTGGGACCTGTCCATTCGACCGTAATCTGCAACCATCAATCTTTTCCCAAGGCAACTACACATATATTCAGATTTGTGGCACACGTGGCAGAAATGCCGGCCAAGCTTGTGGGTTATTTTAAGATCGCGACTTCTAAGTACGAACGAGAAGTGATCGACAAAGGTCGCAGCCTGGCGGGTAGGATAGTGTAGGGGGTGGCTGGTGGAGGTACCATAGCGGGGGGGTTCTGGGGTTCGCCGTGTGTGAGGGCGCGACAGACACCATTGGGACCCTCCACTGCGCGCTTGGCGCACTGACGGTCATCGACGCTGGCGGCTATGTAATAACTGAAGCGATTGAATAAGGAAACTAGACGCATGCTCTCCCGCAGTACCGAGCCAAGTGTCGTATCGATACACGCGGTATGCTGTCGCCCGGATTGCTGACGCTCATGGTTGGTGCGTTGTCGCTGACGTGGGCGCAGTGGTACATGCCGCGCGTGATGCCACGCGTATGGAACGGGATGATCCGGCGGGGAGTTCCGTTTTCACAACTTGATGCCATGCTCGTGTCGCCTTGTTATAGGCTGGTTCTTTTATGGATGAAAGGAGTGGGGATATTTGGGATCATCGCGGGCGTAGTCCTGTTCATCGTTGGCGAATAAACTGTAGGCGCTGGCCCGACTATCTGTCACACGCTGTGTCCATCCACGCGCCGCCGATGGCACGGTCCCTTCACGAGGCCGGACCGCACGCATCAAGATCCAGCGTCCGACGACGGCCGGCTTGGACGATGCGTCCCCAAGCGGAGCTTCCATCTGCTAGATGGTGGGGAAACTGCTTTGGTGCGGGCAAGACGGAAGGGACTGCGAGCGTGATGCACGGTGCTTACACTGATGGGCCGCGTGGTGGGACACCCTCAGCCACGGATGCGTGCGCGCTGGCGAGGCTGGAGGCGGTGTCGCGGGGACGTGGCCTCGGGAGGCCGGCGAGTCGCTGCGGTTGGTGGGGCAGCTTGACCGTCTGTGTGCTGCTCGCCTTGCCGGCTGGTTTCCCGGCGGCTGCACGCGCGGCGTTGTCCGCTCCGATCACGATCGGTGCCGGCCAGCTCATTGCCGTCGCATGCCCGTCGAGCTCGCAGTGCACAGCGATCGGTAGGAGTGGCCACGAGGTGACCTTCAACCCGACTTCGCCTGGCCCCCCGACCACGCTCGAAGTCAATCTCCATCCCTCCCTCGAGAGTGTCGCATGCCCGTCAACGACGCAGTGCACCGCGGTCGCGGAGGACGGGGATGAGGTGACGTTCAACCCGAGCTCGCCCGGCACCCCCACCCCGACGACGATCGAGAATAGCGTCTTGCTAAGGAGCGTCGCCTGTCCGTCGATCACGCAGTGCACCGCGATTGGTGACAACGAGGACGAGGTGACGTTCAACCCGAGCTCGCCCGGCACCCCCACCCCGATCATGATCGAGCCTCACGGGTCTCAGCTCGCGAGCGTCGCGTGTCCCGCCTCCACGCAGTGCACCGCGATTGCTAACAACGGAGACGAGATGACCTTCAACCCGACTTCGCCGGGCGCTCCTGCCCCGATGACGGTCTTTGGCGTCGGCGGGGTCGGCGGCGAAGAAGGCTTCAAGCTCGTGTGTCCCGCACGCACTCAGTGCACGGCAATCACAGACAGCGGGATGGAGGTGACGTTCAACCCGCTCTCGCCTAGAACCCCGGCCGCCGTCACGCTCGGCACCGGCAGCGAATACGACAACATCGCATGTCCATCGAGCACCCAGTGCACGGCGATCCCCGGCTCGCTGGACAGCGAGGTGACCTTCAACCCGCTCTCGCCTGGCACCCTCATCCCAGTCGCGTTCAACGTGAGCGCCGCCATCTTCAACCTCGCGTGTCCGTCGAGCACCCAGTGCACCGCGGTCACCGACAACGGCGAAGAGGTGACATTCAACCCGAACCCGACCTCGACCGGTAGCAAAGGAGGCCATGCCTGGACCCACGCCCAGTGCAACCGCGCATACAGGACCTGGACTGAGAGGCACGTGCACGCGACTCGCTCACAGAGGAAGGTCGAGGCAAACAGGCTCCATAAACAGTACAGCTGCCCGCTGTCTATCCTGAAATGAGAATCGGCCGCAACCGCGGGCACACCCGGCTCCCATGATCAAACCGCCTGGATGGCATCCTGGACGGCGAGAACTGGCACCTGCGCGGGGCGCTGATCGAGGCCGCTGCCCATGCCGCCCGCTGCCCAGTCTACCGCGAGCGCTACCAGCGCACCGCCGGCCGCCTCGGCCGTCAGCGCGGCAAGAAGGTCGCGCGCGTCGAGGCCGCGCGCAAGCTCGCCGAGGCGATCTGGCACATGCTCACTCGCAACCAACCCTTCGCTCTGGCAGGAGCCTGTAGGTGGGACCGCTCCTGGTCAGGCTGCCGCGATGGTCGCGCTCACCGGACTGGTAGACCCCCGCGGGCACACGCCGGTATGGCCGCACAACCTCGACGGGGAGGCGAACCGGCGGATGTCGCCGATCTCCTCCGCGATCGGGTGTAGCCGAGTACCCACGCGATCTCCGGCGCGCTCATCAATAGCGGCCCAGATCGCCGCTCTACTCAGTGCGCGCGCGCCGGCGCGCGCGTGACGCGGCCCTTGCCCTGGCGCTTGGAGCGCAAGAGCGCCGCATCGCATGCCTGCAGCAGCGCGTCGGCGTTCATCGGCGGCTGCCACTCGGCGACGCCGATCGATGCCCCCAAGCGCGGCTCGGCCTCGGCGCCGGCCGCAGCCCCCTCGGGCCCCTGGGCCACCCCCTCAGGTCGGGCCGCCCCCTCGGGCCCGACCGCCCCCTCGAGCCGGGCCGCCCCCTCGGGCCCGACCGCCGTCCGCTCAGCCGTGGCCGCCGCCACGGTGCCGGCTGCCGCCCCGATGCCAGCCGCCGCCCCGCGCCCAGCTGCCGCCACGCTGCCAGCGGCCGCCGCTCCGGTCGGGTTCGCCGCCGCTTCGGCCCGGTCCGCCGCGGTCTCGCCGCGGCCGATCCCGGTCTCGGCGCGGCGCGTGTCGCTTTCCCCACCGGGCAGCGCCTGCAGGCGCGCGAGCGCGCGGGCGGCGGCGCTCGCGGCGCTGTCGAGGCCGGCGTTGGGCAGGATCACGACGAACTCGTCGCCGCCGTAACGGGCCACGCGGTCGAACTCGCGAAACTCCCCCACGAGCGCCTGACCGACCTCGCGCAGCACGTCATCGCCCGCCTGGTGGCCCTGGTTGTCGTTGACGAGCTTGAAGTTGTCGAGATCGACCAGCAGGCACGAGAGCGGGCTGCCGGTGCGCATGGCGCGCCCGATCTCCTCGTGCAGGCGCCGGCCCATGGCCCGGCGGTTCATGCAGCCTGTGACCGGATCGGTGCCCGCCTCGGCGCGCGCGCGCAGCAGCGCGAGCGCGGTGGCCGCCTGCTCGACGAGCGTGGCCGCGACCTCGATCGCGGGCGGATCGAAGGCGTGGCCGTCGCGGCGCACCAGCATCACGACCGACTCGACCTCGCCGCGCACGGCGATCGGCAGCAGCAGCACGCAGCTGATGGCGCCGGTCGCCGCGACGCGCGGCACCGAGACGGCCAATTCGCCCTGGTCGGCGGCCAGGAAGCTGCGGGCCGAGCTCGCGACCCAGCCGACCGCGGGAGGACGCTCGGAGCGGGGCGTCAGATAGCTGACGCGGCCCTCGCCCTCGAACAGGTAGACGACCACGAGCTCCTCGGTATCCGTCGAGCCGGCGAGATGGTGGACGTGGACCTCCTCCGCGCCCGGCGCGAGCAGCAGCTCGCGCGCGAGACCTCTGAAGATCGCCTCGCCGTCCTCGGCTCGGTCGGCGAGCAGCGTCAGGCGGCGCACGCCCGCTAGCAGCGGGTCGCTCGGCTCGGGCAGCTGCGCGCCGCGCGCCGGCGACTGGATCGTCGCCGGCTCCCCACCCGCGTCCGGCGCGGGCGGACCGGCCTCCTGAGACGACCCTGAGGTGTCCGTACCCGTAGCGCTCATCCACTCAAATCTACGGCATAGACGGCGCCATGAAAAGGCGCGGGCGCGCTGGCGGGTGCGCGCCGCCGCCCGCAGGCGAGCGGCGCGCTACTTGAAGCGCACGGTCGCGTACGCCGAGGAGGTCGGCGCGCCCTTCTTCTTGGGCACGAAGCCGACGCGCACCTTGACCTTGAACGGGCGGCGCTTGCGCCGGCCCGAGCTCGACAGCGGCACCTTCAGCGACGCCGATTTCTGCGCGGAGCCGAGGTGACGGAAGACCGTCGAGAGATTGCTGCCTTTGCCGCTGATACGCCCGGCAGCGAACGTCTGCACGGTCATGTAGGCGGTGTTGCCGATCACCTTCGCTCCGACGATCCGCACGCCGCAGCCGCTGACCGTGATCGTGGTGTTCTGTTTGATCGTCACGCCGTTCTGGCCGGTGATCGTGGTCGGCATCACGAGCTTGCTGGCGCACAGATTGGCATTGGCGGCCAGCGCGCTGTGCGGACCCACGGGCAGGTTCACGGATACCTCCGACACGGGCACGTCGGGCGGCGCGGCGAAGTTCGTCGTGGTGATGCCTTTTTTGATGTCCGTGTTGCCGACGAGGATCACACGCACGCCGTCGTCTTCGAGGATCAGATCGAGATCCGGGAAGGCGGCGCCGCCGTGCGACACGAGCACCGCGGGGCCCGTCAGCTTGCCGGGCAGCGTGGGCGTTACCACCGTCGCGCCGCCGACGAACGCGCCGGACGGGCATTTGAACGGATTGACGGCGAACGTCGCTTCGATGCAGGCTTTCTGCAGCGTCGTCAGCCGCGAGGGCAGCTGCCCCGGCAGCTGTACGAGCACCGATTTGATGTTCGCCTGCCCGGAGGGCTGGGTGATCGTGGTCGTCAGGCTCGCGCCATTGGCTTTCGAGGTCTTCGCGCCGGTTGACGCCTTGAACGTCGGCTTGAACGCGAGCTTGTTGCATTCACCGACCTGGAACGGGCTCGACACGAGCGCGCTGGCGTTGCCGGATGCCCCGGGCACGAACCCGGTGAGGGTCGTTTCGGTGCTCAGCACGCCGCAGTTGGTCGGGTTCCTGAGGAACCCCTGGCGGTTGATTTCGACAACGAGCTTGCGCAGGCGCAGCGGCACGCCCTTGACGATCGTCGGCAGTGTGCTGGTGGCGGTCACGCGCGCCGTGTAGGGGTCGATGTTGATCGTGGCGCGCGTGACCACGTTGCCGAGATTGAACGGCCCGGCCGTGGCGGGAACGACGATCGACATCCCGAACGGAGCGCCGTCGTATGGGCCCGTCAGATAGGCGTTGCCCGAGAACGTGTAGGGCGTCGGGCCCGCTCCCGCGGCCACTTTGACCGTGCCGATCTGGCTGGCACCCGGGCATTCGCCTTTGCCGGCCTGAGGTTCGCCGCACTGGGTCACCGCCGGGATCAGACCGACGAGGCCCTCGGGCAGCGTGGACTTGATCTGCGAGATGTACTGCTGGCCGCTCCCGCGTTCCAGTTCGAGCGCGTAGGAGGTGTTCGCGCCGGCCCTGCTGGGCGGCTGGTTGCGAGTGGCCTGGGTGGGCGAGAACGGCAGCGGCGAGGCGCAGGCGCCGCCGGAGCCGTTGCTGTTGACGCTGAACGGGGACACCAGCGGCGACACCGCCGAAGTGCCGGAGAACGGGGTGAAGCTCGTTCCCGTGGTCGTCGCGCCGCACACCAGCGGGTTGGCGAT
This sequence comes from uncultured Solirubrobacterales bacterium, assembly GCA_963713895.1. Lineage (GTDB taxonomy): Bacteria > Actinomycetota > Thermoleophilia > Solirubrobacterales > Solirubrobacteraceae > Palsa-744. Next base: position 2,724,657 of record OY970210.1, read on the forward strand.
CGGGGCGAGCGCGCCGCCGTTGAAGTGCATCACGATGTTGCTGAACGGCTGTTCGGGGTTTTCGCTGAACGTCGCCGTCAGGCGGCCCGTCGATTCGTTCGGCACGACCGAGGCTTTCAGGCGCACCGAGATGCCGTACCGCGAGGACTCCGCGTCCACGTACATCGTATACGGGGGTCCGGTGATCGGGCCCGATTCAGGTCCGCCGAGATAGATGTTGCCCTGGAGCGATCCCGCTGGAAGGCCGGGCACGTTCAGGGTGACCGTACCGATCTTGGACGACGCCGGGCATGTGACCGGTTCGGTCTTCCCTATGCCGATTTGCTTCGGCGTGCATGCTTCCGTCACTTCATGGGCAGCCGATGGATTCATCGTCATGCCTTCCGGCAGCGTGATGCCCGCCGTCTTGAGCTGCGAGGAGTCGAGGCCTTCAGGGCTGTGGTTGTGCGGCAGCGCGGCTTCGGCGGTCACGCCGTCGGGCGCGTCGGAGCCCGTTTCGCCGGACCCTGGAGTAAGTGAGAACGTCGGCGCGAATGGCAGGATGCCGCAGTTTTCGGTGCCGATCGGCGTCGTGTAGGTCGCAGTGGCCGTCGCGCCTTCTTCGGATTTGAGCGTCAGCTTCGAGGTCGTCTGCGGACCGGGACCGGTGCAGCTGGTCGGGTTGGTGAGGAAGCCGCCGCTGCCGAATTCGCCCTCGCCTTCGCCGATGTTGCCTTTGAAGACAAGGCGTGAGGATATGAGCGGCAGTTCGGGTGACACGTTGATTTCGAAGTAGTCGTGATAATCGCTGGCCCATTCGACATGCCCTTCGATCAGGGTATGGGCGAAGAGTCCTGGGATCCCGCCGGTCAGGGCTTCGGGGAGTTCAATGGCCACACCGAACTCCGACGCGAGACCGTTCGGCTGCACGAGGTTGTAAACTTGGCCTTCGAGGGGCAGGTCCAGATAAACACCTTCGGCGACCTCGACGGCCACGACCACTTTGTTGACTCCGATGACCGTTGACGGTGAACATTCGGGAGGCAGGAATATTCCCGGCGCTACTGGTGTGGTTCCGAATTCTTCTTCTTTTTTTTCTCCACACTTTGGAACCGCTTCCGGGTTGGTGCTCAGACCGGGAGCGACATCGGTACGGATGTGGTCGACTCTGCCTTCCGGCACCAGCGCAGCTCCCACTTTTCTGGTCGCCACCGTAAAGTCCGTCACCCCGAACGGAGGATGCCCGCCCGCCTGCGTGTAGCCTTCTTCTCTGGCCTTTTCGAGTTCTTCAGAAGCATGTTCAGGTTTTTTGCAGCCTTCATGTTCCTTGTTGCAGTTGGCGGCAAAGAAGCTTTCCACGCCAAACGACGACGCCTGCGCCTCGGGCGCGGAGACCGCGAGCGCGAACAGAACTGCGCCGAGCAGCGGCGCAAAGAACGAAAGTCGAGCGTGGAGCTTCATCACTACCTCCATATCGGCCAGGGCGCCCACGCGCCCTCGAAGGCTTTTCCAGTCAAGCCCAAGGGTCCCCATCAAAAGGATTCTCTAACGTCTTAGACTCATCAGTAACGCAAAAGTTGCGAACCCCAACGAATGTTCTATTAGACGGGCTCTCGGGATCTCCTGCTCCGAGCCGCCGTGAACACGCCGAGGGCCCAACACCACGCCGAGCGGCCAACCCCACGCCGGGCGCCCGCGACACACGCCCGGGAACGCTACGCCCGCCCGCCGGCCAGCGGCTCGTGCGAGACCGCCGGCAAATCGACCGGCTCCCCGAAGCTGACCCTCAAGAGCGCCCCGCCCCCGGGCGCGTTCTGCGCTTCGGCATAGCCGCCGTGCGCCTCGGCCGCTTGGCGCACGATCGCCAGGCCGAGCCCCGAGCCCGGCAGCTTGCGCGCGCGGTCGGCGCGATAGAAGCGGTCGAACACGTGAGTCAGGTCCTGCTCGTCGAAGCCCGGCCCGTGGTCGCGGACGCTCAGCACGCCCGCATTCAGGCCGACCTCGACGAGGCCTTCTTCCGGGCTCCACTTGCGCGCGTTCTCGAGCAGGTTCGACACAGCCCGGTCGAGTCTCGCGGCCTCGCCGCGTACGAGCGTCGGCTCGAGCCTCTGCTCGAACGTCACCCCGCGGGCGCGCCGCCGGGCCCGCTCGACGGCGGCCGCGACGATCTCGTCCAGGCGCACGTCGTCGCGCTGATCCGCGCCCGCGGTTCCGCGCCCCAGCTCGATCACGTCCGAGACGAGCGCGGTCAGCTCGTCGAGCTCGCTGACGATGTCCTCGCGCAGGCTCTGGCGGTCGGCGTCGGGCAGCCGCTCCGCTTCGCCGAGCACCTGGATGTTCGCCCGCAGGCTGGCGATCGGCGTGCGCAGCTCGTGGCCCGCGTCGGCGACCAGCTGGCGCTGCGCCTCGACCGAGCGCTCGAGCGCGTCGAGCGTGCGGTTGAAGCTGTCGGCCAGCCGGCCCAGCTCGTCCCGGCCCTTGACCTCGAGCCGCCCGGACAGGTCCAGCTCGCTGCTGCCCGACGCGCTGTCGGCGGTCAGGCGCTCGGTCCTGGCCGTGAAACGGCTGATCGGCGCGAGCGCGATCCGTGCGACGATGGCGCCCAACGCGGCCGCCAGCGCGATCCCGGCCGCGCCGACGATCGCGAGGATCAGCAGCAGTTCGCGGAGCTCGCTGTCGACCTCGCTCAGCGGCCGCGCCACCATCACGGCGCCGCGCGGGCCGATCCCGTCGGTCAGCACCCGTAGCCGTGTGCCGTTGACGGTTCGATCCCTGAGCACGTCGCCGTGCCCACGCCTGGCGATCGCACGTTCCCCGGCGCCGATCGCGATCGCCGAGGAGGAGCTGCCCTGGCCGCCGGGCACGAGCACGCTGCCGTTCGGCGCGATGAACTGCACGTATCCCGAGGCCCCCCCGAAGGGAGCGGGGCCGACTTTGCTCGGAATTCCGCTGAACGCATAGATGCCCGCGCCGCCGCCGGCAGATGGGTGCGTGCCACCGACGCGCGCATGGGTGGCTGCGCCTCCGAACAGCACCACGGCGCCCGACCCCCTCGCGATCGCGCCGCGGTCGATGTGCGGGAGCGCGCGTGCAAGCACGCTTGCACGCGCGTGCAGGCCCTTGTCCACGGCCCCGCGCAGATCCGATCGCACGGCTATGTAGAGGCTGATCGCGACCGCCAGCACCGCCAGCGCCACCGACACCCCCGCCACGGCCGCTATGCGCGTGCGCAGGGTCATCGTCGCGCACGGCTCCTGCGGCACACGTACAACGACGCGTGCCGCAGCCGCTCACGGCTCGCGCAGCACATATCCCACTCCGCGCACGGTGTGGATCAGCTGCCGGGCGCCGGCTCCCTCGAGCTTGCGACGCAGGTAGCCGACGTACACCCTCAGCGCGTTGGAGGCCGGCCCGAAGTCGTATCCCCACACCCGGTCGTAGATGATGCTGTGCGTGAGCACGCGCTTGGGGTTGAGCATCAGCAGCTCCAGCAGGCGGTACTCGGTGCGCGTCAGCTCGACCAGCTTGCCGTTCACCTCGGCCCCGTGTCGGGCGGTGTCGAGGCGCACCTCGGCGAACGCGAGCGCCTGCGCGTCCCCCCCGTCGGCTCCCGCCCGGCGCAGCAGCGCGCGGAGCCTCGCCTTGAGCTCGCCGACGTCGAACGGCTTGACCATGTAGTCGTCGGCGCCCACGTCCAGTCCATCGATCCGGTCCGACACCGCGTCGCGCGCCGTCAGCATCAGGATCGGGACCCGGTTGCCCAGGCGCCGCAGGCGCCGGCAGACCTCGAGTCCATCGAGTCCCGGCATCGCGATGTCCAGCACGATCGCGTCCGGCACTCCCTGCACCACCTGCTCGAAGGCCGCCTCGCCGCTCGCCGCCACCGGCACCTCGTAGCCCGCGAGCGTGAGCGCCCGCCGCAGGGCGTCGCGCACGGCTCGGTCGTCGTCCACCACCAGCACTCGCACGCTTCTGATTGTGGCGCCGTCCTCACGGGCACGGCCGACCTGCCGGCTGATGCTCGTACGCTCGCTCGTGCTCATACGGTTCAAAGCCTTCCGGCCCGTCGTAGGAGCAGCGTGTGAGCCAGCTAAAGATTTCCGCGCGGACCGGTCCGGACCCGGGCCGGCACAGCTCGCATGTGCGCCTGTCCAGCTCGGCCAGAGCAGATCTCCGACGCCGGTCCATATCCGCGAGAGCCGCGGTGCTCGATGCTGATGCTTGCATGGAATAGGCCTGTCCCCGGTCCCTCGAGCCTGATGCGCACCTCTCCACACGCCGCGTCGCGACCGCCCCAGATCGTGGCACTGGGCGGCGGCGGTTTCTCGATGGAGAGATCCTCCTCACTGCTCGATGACTACATCCTCTCGCTGGCCGGACCGGGACGCCCGCGCGTGTGCTTCCTGCCGACCGCCTCGGGCGATGCCGATCACTACGTGGTGCGCTTTTACCGCCGGTTCGCTTCCTGCTGCCACGCTTCGCACGTATCGCTGTTCCGCCGCGACCAGGGCACGAGCGGGGTCGAGGACGACCTCGCCAGCCATCTGCTCGGTCAGGACGTCATCTACGTCGGCGGCGGCAACGTCGTCTCGATGCTGGGCGCCTGGCGCGCCTACGGGCTCGACGCGATCCTTCGCGAGGCCTGGCGGCGCGGCATCGTCCTGTGCGGACCGTCGGCCGGCTCGCTGTGCTGGTTCGCCGAGGCCCTGTCGGCCTTCCACGGGGCTCCCCGGCGTGTGTCGGGCCTCGGGCTGCTGCCGTACTCCAACTGCGTGCACTACGATGCCGAGCCGGCGCGTCGCGCCGAGTATCACCGCTTCGTCGGCGATGGCATGCGTCCCGGTTTCGCCGCCGACGACGGCGTGGGTTTGCACTTTCGCGGCACCCTGCTCGAGCGGGTCGTCAGCGCCCGCGCGGGCGCCTTCGCCTACCGCGTCGAGCCGGTCGCCAAGTCGGTGATGGAGTTCCCGCTCGAGGTGAACCAGCTGGACGCCCGCTTCGCGCTTGCGCGGTCCGGCGGCGGCGAGGTCCTCAGCACGGACCCTGCGGCTCGCGAGCGCGTCGGCGTGGCTGCGTGAGCGCCTCGGCGGCACCCCCCGGCCGGCGCACGATCTTCGCGATGGGTGGCGGGGGCTTCACGATGGAGCCGCAAAATCCGCTGCTCGATGACTTCGTGCTGTCGCTGGGCCTCGAGCGCGCGCGCGCGGGCGCCACGGCCACGGAGCTCGGCTCCAGCCCCACCGCGAGTCGCCTCGAGCGCGCGCACGCGGGCGCCACGGCCACGGAGCTCGGCTCCGGCCCCACCGCGAGCGCTCGCCCCGCGCCGGTCCGCCAGCCGCGCATCCTCTTCCTCCCCACCGCGTCGGGCGACACCACGGCCCAGATCAACGCTTTTCATGCCCGCTTCGCCGATCGCCTGTGCGTCGCCGAGCACCTCTCGCTGTTTCGGCTGCGCGAGCTGCGCCGCCCCCTGAGCGAGCTGGTCCTCTCCCAGGACGTCCTCTACGTCGGCGGTGGGTCGATGCGCAACATGCTCGCCATCTGGCGCGCCCACGACCTCGACCGGCTGCTCGTCGGCGCCTGGCGCGCAGGCATCGTGCTGGCGGGCATCAGCGCCGGCGCGATGTGCTGGCTCGAGGGCGGCATCACCCGCTCGAGCGGCCCACCCGAGCCGCTGGCCGGACTCGGCCTGCTCGACGGCTCGCTGACGGTGCACGCCGACGGCGAGCCCGAGCGGCTGCCCGTCTGGCTCGCAGCTGTGCGCGACGGCGCCCTGCCCGGAGGCTGGGCGCTCGACGACGGAGTCGGCCTGCTGTTTCGCGACCAGCGCCTGGAGCGCGTTGTCAGCTCACGGATCGGCGCGGGCGCGCAGCGCGTCGACCAGGTCGCCGGCGAGCTGGTGCGCCACCGGCTCGAACCCGAGCTGCTCGGCGAGAGCGATTCCGCGGGTGCGCTGCCCTCGCTCGACGAGGACGTACAGGAGCTGCGCCGCGTGCACCGCATGCGACGCGGCTTTGGAGCCTGAACGCGTCGGCGTCTCCCCGTGCACCGCATGCGTCGCGGCTCGCTCGATGTAAACGGGCGTACCGGCCACGCGCCGGGCGGCTAAGATCGTTCGCAGGCAAAAGTTCGACCTTTGGAGGTCCCGATGGCCACGCTGGGCAGCGACCTCGAGAGCGGCGACCTCGAGAGCGTGCTCCTGACCGAGCGAGAGGTGTGGGAGCACGGCGTTCCGAACGAGCTGTTCGCGCGCATGCGCAGGCAGTGCCCTGTGCACTGGACGTCGGCGATCACCGAATTCCCCGACGAGTCGGGGTTCTGGTCGGTGACGACCGCCGAGGACGTGCACGCGGTCAGCCGCGACTGGCAGACCTACTCCTCTGAACGCGGCGGCGTCACGGCCGCCAGCCGGGTGTTTCCGCTCGAGCTCACGCAGTCGATGTTCATCGGCATGGACCCGCCCAAGCACGACCGCATCAAGGCGCTGTTCCAGGCGGGCTTCACCCCGAAGCGGATCGCGGCACACGAGCAGGCGATTCGCGCGATCGTCGTGCAGGCGCTCGAGCGCCTGGACGGGCGTGAGGGCTGCGACCTCGTCAGCGACGTTGCCCAGCCGGTGGTCTCGCGCGTGATCGGCAGCTTCATGGGCATCCCGCCCGAGGACGACGCGATCTGGGCGCGCCTGATGAACGCGACGCTCGCGGCCAGCGATCCCGACCTCAACCCAGCCGCGACCGTCGAGCAGGGGATCCATGACAGCATCGCGGAGATCTTCGCCCGCTGTGGCAAGCTGATCGCGGCACGCCGCGAGCATCCCACCGACGATTTGACCAGCGTGCTGGTGCACGCCGAAATCGACGGGCAGCGACTCGAGGAACACGAGATCGTGATGGGATTCTTCCTGCTCGTGGCCGCCGGCAACGACTCCACCAAGGCGACCTACTGCGCGGGCATGCGCGCCCTGATGAAAGACGCCGACCAGCGCCGGCTGCTGCTCGACGATCCCAGCCTGATCCCGGCGGCGGTCGAGGAGTCGCTGCGTATGTTTCCGGCGTTCGCGCACTTCCGCCGCACCGCGACCTGTGACACCGAGCTGAACGGGCGCCAGATCAAGGAGGGCGACAAGGTCGTGATGTGGTACGTCTCGTCCAACCGGGACGAGACCGTCTACGAGGACCCCGACCGCTTCGAGGTCCGCCGCAACGCCGAGCACCAGGCGTTCGGGGCAGGAGGCCGACACTTCTGCCTGGGCACGGCGCTCGCGCGCCTGGAGCTGCGCATCTTGTTCGAGGAGACGCTCGCGCGCTTCCCGGCGATGCGGATGGCGGCGCCGCCGACGATCGTCGAATCGGTGTTCCTCAACCAGCTCAAGACACTGCCCGTGCAGCTGCGTCCGTAGGCGCCGTTCTCGCCTCTCTCGCAAAAGCCTGACTTCTCTATCGCGCCGATGTGACTTCTGGCCCGCTGACCGCGCCGCGGCCATCTTTCCCCGTAGCCTTTGCAGACACGAACGTGTGTTCGCATCGAGAAAGGTGTCCCGGATGTGCGAGAGCAGCCTGATTACCCGTGCCGCCGACCTGGCCGAGCGTCTTGTCGAGCAGATCAGCGAAGCCGACCATGACTGGCGCGAGGTGCAGCGCCGCGCGCTGGCGCTCGCACGGCTGGCGGCCCGCGCCCAGTCCGCCGAGCGCGGCGCCGCAGGCAGCCGCCCGCGCGACCCACCACGCAGCGCCGCGGCCAGCCGCCCGCGCGACCCACGACGCAGCGTCACCTGCTAGGTATCGCGTCGATGGCCGCTCCCACGATCGACGAGCTCGCGATCGCCGACGACGGCGCGCGCTGGTCCGCGCTCGGCTTCGAGGTCCACGACGGGTCCTGCCAGATCGGGGCCGTCAGATTGCGCTTCCGCGCCGGGGAGCAGCAGCGCGGGATCGTCGGGTGGTCGTTGCGCGACCTGTCGGATACGGCGCTCGACGGGCTCCCGAGCACGCCCTCGCAGCAGCCCGCGCGTGCGCCCGCGCCCGCGCATCCGAACGGCGTGGTGAGCATCGACCACGTCGTGGCGATGTCGCCCGCGCTCGATCGCACCGTCGATGCGCTGCAGGCGGCCGGGCTCGACCTGCGCCGGATTCGCGAGCAGCCGACCCCCGCGGGCGCTCCGCGCCAGGCGTTCTTCCGGCTCGGCGCAGAGATCCTCGAGGTGATCCAGGAGCCGGAGGAGGTGATCGCGCGTGGGGGCGGGCCCGACCATCCGGCGCGTTTCTGGGGCTTGGCGCTGAACGTCGCCGATCTCGAGCAAACGCTGGAGCGGTTGGGCGAGCGCTGCAGCCCGGCGCGCGCCGCGGTTCAGCCCGGCAGGCGGATCTCCACGCTCAGGCGCTCGGCCGGGCTCGCGGTGCCGGTCGCGCTCATGACGTCGCGCGCGCCAGCCTGACGGCGCCGACCCGCAGGCGCGCGGCGCGCACGGCCGCGCTGAGCGTGTCGATGTCGTAGGCGCCGTTGTGACGGCGCCCGTTGATGAAGAACGACGGCGTCCCGGAGACGCCGCTGGCGTCGGCGCTCGCGACGTCCGCGCGCACGCGCGGCGCGTAGGTGCGCTTGCGCAACTCCTCGTTGAAGCGCTCCCGGTCGAGCCCGAGCGTCTGCGCGTAGTGGTTGAGGTCGCCCGGCGTCAGGTCGCCTTGGTGGGCGAGCAGGATGTCGTACATCTCCCAGAACGCCCCCTGCGCGCCCGCGGCCTCGCTGGCCTCGGCCGCGGGCTCGGCCCAGGGGTGCACGTCGCTGAGCGGCAGGTGGCGGAACACGTAGCGCAGGTCGTCGCCCCACTCGGCGAGCAGTTCACGAATGATCGGCTCGGCGCGTCCGCAGTATGGGCACTCGAAGTCGCCGTACTCGACGAGCGTGACCGGCGCGTCGGGCGCTCCCCGGACGTGGTCGCGCGCCGGGTCGACGTCTTCGGCCAAGTCGATCAGCTGCGCCGGCGTGCGCCCCAGCTGGCGGGCGCGCACGGGCGCAGGCAGGCGCCCGATCAGGCGGAAGGCGATCAGTGCGAGCAGCGGTGAGAGCAGCGCGGCCGCCAGCACTCCGAGCTTGGCTTGATCGAGCAGCTGGCCATGGAAGGCGCGCGCGGCGATCAGCAACGAGACCGTGAAGCCGGTGCCGGCCACCACGCCGATTCCCGCCAAGCCCGGCCAGGTCACGACCAGCCGCGAGCCGCCCAGCCAGCGGCGCGTCCCGAGCCAGGAGGCGCCGAGGATGCCGGCGGGCTTGCCCAGCAGGTAGCCGAGCACGATCCCGATCGTCACCGGCGAGCTGAGCGCGCTGCGCAACAGCGGGCCGTCAACGTGAATGCCGGCGTTGGCCAGCGCGAAGAGCGGCACGATGATGAAGCTGGTCCACGGGTGCAGCCTGTACTGCAGGCGTTCATTCGGGGAGATCGCCGCGGCCAGGCCGCGCTGTGCTTCGTAGGCGAGCTCGGGGGTGGGCTGCTCGCGAAAGGAGCGCGCGAGCTCGGTTGCGCGCTCGAGATCGGCGCGCGTGGGCGGGTAGGCGCTCGTGACCAGCCCGATCGCCAGCCCCGCCACGACGGGGTCGATGCCCGACTCGAACATCGCCAGCCACACCCCGATCCCGACCGCCACCGCCGCCGGCTCGCGCCAGCGCGGCGCAAAGCGCAGCAGCGCCAGCATCGCGAACAGGACGAGCGCCACGGCGAGCGCCGGCAGCGACACGTTGGTGCTGTAGGCCAGCGCGATCACGAGCAGCGCCCCGAGGTCGTCCACGACCGCGAGCGACAGCAAGAAGACGCGCAGGCGCGCGGCGCCGGTGGGCGCGACCAGCGCAAGCGCCCCCAGCGCGAGCGCGGTGTCGGTCGACATCGCGGTGCCCCACCCCCCAGCGCCGCTGCCGCCGGCGTTGATCGCCAGGTAGACGCCCACGCACAGAGCCGCGCCGCCGAGCGCGCCCAGGACCGGAATCGCGATGCGGTTGCGCTCGCGCAGTTCGCCGAGGTCGAGCTCGCGCTTGGCCTCGAGTCCGACGACCAGGAAGAAGAGCGTCATCAGGCCTTCGTTGACCCACGCGCGCAGGCTGGCGGAGATGGCGTGCGTGCCGACGCTGAATTGAAGCGTCGTGTTCCACAACGACTGGTAGCTGTGCGACCACGGCGAATTGGCCCACGCCAGCGCCACCAGCGCCGCGCCCGCCAGCACGGCCGCCCCGCCGGTCTCGGTGCTGAGGAAGTCGCGTACGGGCGCCCCGAGACTGCGTGCCCACGCGGTTCTGCCCGCGGGCGGGCTGGCGGTCGCGGAACCGGCTGCGGCGGATGCGTCCGTCAAGCCAGCGGCGACGGCGGTATCCGGGTCGTGCCCTCGACCCCTTCGATGCGCATCAGCGTCCGGTCCACGTAGCACCAGGACCAGTCCTCGCCGGGCTCGAGCGAGCGGATCAGGGGATGCTCGCTGTCGTGCGCGTGTGCAGTTGCGTGACGGTTGGGCGAGTCATCGCAGCAGCCCACGTGGCCGCACTCCAGGCAGATGCGCAGGTGCAGCCACTCGCCGCCGATCGCCAGGCAGTCCTCGCAGCCATCCACCTGCTCGGGCAGGTGAAAGACGCGAACTTGGTCGAGATGTGTGCAAGGAGACATCGCGCGACCTCCCGGTCGATTTGCCGTGAGCAGGGGCTGCCCCCGACCAGGTTAAGGCGTAGCTGGGCCGCGAGCCCTGCCGCCGGTGTGCGCGCGCGCCGGTCGCGCGCCGCGCCGCCGGTCCGCCCCCGTCCGCGCCGCTAGTCCGCGCGCCGCGCCGCGCCGGTGGTCCGCCCGTCCGCGCCGCTGGTCCGCGCGGTCGCTAATTGAGCCGTCCGAGGCGCTCGAGCACCTCGTCGCGATCGGTGCCGTGTGCCTGCAGCACGCGGTCGAAGTCGGCTCCGTAGACCTGCATCACGGCCAGCAGCAGATCGCTCGTGGCGACGCCGCCGGCCCCGCGACCGACCGCGATCTCCGTGGCGCCGACGGCGATGCGCTCAACCGCATCGGGCTCTGCGCCGGCGCCGTTGGTGCCAGACGCAGCGTGGCCGTTCTCGTCGACTGCGCGCAGTGGCTCCTCGCTGACGCCGAGTGCTTGCAGCGCGGCGCCTGCATCGCCGTGTAGGCGCAGGACGCGCAGCCAGCGCTCGGCCTGCGCCTCGGGCGTACGTGCAAACGGCATCGCGGTCGATGCGATTCCCAGCGCCATCGCGGCGTCCGGGGCCAACGTCGGATTGCTCATGCTCGGGCCTCCGTCGAGTCGGTTGTATTTGCAGAAATGCTTGCGCGCGAGGCCGGCTCGGTCATGACGACAGCGCCGCCCGCTCTGGGTCCGGCGTGCGCGCGGCGCGCAGCAGCGTGACCGTGTCCTGGCGCAGCTCGACCTCGGGCGCGCCCGGCCCGAGACGCAGCGCGAGCACGACTGTGCCGGCTCGCCGGGCGGCCGCCTGCGCGGCCAGCACGACCTCGGCGGCCTCGCGCGTGCCAACGCCGCAGGCGCGCAGGAAGCGCGCGGTCCGCTCGCTGGGAGCGGTGTGGCGATCGAGCTCGAGCTCCTCCACCAGCGCGGCCGGCGCCTGCGGACCGCCCGCGATCGAGAGCAGGCAGGCGGCCATGTCGTCGGGCCGCGCGCTGGCCTGAGCGGCGACGCTGTCCAGCAGCGCCGTTGCCGTCGCGCCCGGGCCGAGCTCGGCGAGCGTGCGCTGCAGGCGCGACGCGCCGAACAGCTCGGCTCCGATGCGAGCCTCGGTGACGCCGTCGGTGTGAAAGCAGACCTGTGTGCGCCCGGGCAGCGAGACGACCGTCTGGCGGGTGCCGGTGCGCATGCCCGCTCCCAGCGGCGGCGCGGAGCTGGCGGTGACCGCGGCGAGCGGCTGCGAGCCGAGGATCACGGGCGGCGGATGGCCCGCGCAGGCGTAGACGAGCACGCGCTCGCGCGGCTGATAGGTGGCCGCGAGGACCGTCGCGAACGACCCGCCCAGCTGGCGCTCGAGCACGGCTCCGGCGGTCTGCAGGGACGCCCGCGGCGACAGCCCGGCCTCGAGATAGGCGCGCAGCGTGTAGCGAACGAGCGCCGTGTGCGGCAGCGCCTCGCGCCCGTGCCCGGAGATGTCGCCGACGATGACGGCGAGGCCGCCGTCCTCGAGCGCGAACACGTCATAGAAGTCTCCACCGGCCGCCGGGCCGGCGGCCGGACGGTAGGCCACCGACGTGCCCACGGGCCCGAGCATTGCGGGCGCCTGCGGCAGCAGCGCGGCCTGCAGCAGGCCGACGTCCTCGAGCAGCTGCGCCCGCTGCTGCTCCAGGCGGCGCGCCCTGACTGCGGCCAGCCACGCGCGCACGGCCAGCCCCAGCGCGAGCAGGAGCAGAGCGATCAGCACCACGCGGACCGGCGTCGGGACGACGTTGACGATCCGCGTGAACGTGGTCACCAGGGGCGACTGGCGTCCCGCGCCGGGGTGAGGGCGCGCGGCCCGCGCGGGACGCGCGGGCGTGGGCGCGGACGCAGTGGCGGCTTCGCCCGCCGGCGCTTGCGCGAGTGCGGCGAGCGGCGCGAGCGCCACGGACGCGTGTGCGCCACCCAGCGCCGACCGGCCCGCGAGCCCCGATGGCGAGCTGCTCGGGCGATGCCGGGCGTGACCGGCTTGCCCGGCTGCCTGGGGTGAGCGACCGGTGATGACCGGTTGCGGCGGCGGCGAGGTCGAGACCGTTGGCGACGGCGCGTGTGAGGCGCCGGAGGCGGCTGTCGCGGAGCTCGCGGGCGAACCGGCGGGGGCACCCGTCGCCGGTGTGCTCGGGGGGTAGCCCGTGCCGGTGCTGCCGCCGGCCGGTGGGGACTGGCCTTCCTGAGCTTTGGTTTTGACTTCGCCTTTGGGGCTGGCGCGCTTGGCTTTTTCCCGGCGGGTGTGCGCCGCCGAGGATTTGGTGCCCGGTTCCTGGTGGCTCGTGGCGGCCTGGCCCCCGTTGCCGCCGGTCTGGGTGGCGCTCGGGCTCGAGCTTTCACCCGGCGTGCTCGTGGCTGGGGCGGGCGTGCCGGTGTTGCTCGCGGCGGGCGCGCCTGCGCCGGTCGAGCCTCCGGATGTTTCGCCTCCTGAGCTGCGCTCGGGGCGCGGCGCCGGGCCGGGGGGCGGCGGGGCGCCCGCCTGGCCGGAGCCGGCCTTGCCCGGCTTGGGCGGCACGCCCGCGGACGAGCTCGCCTGACCGGACGGCGCGAAGGCGGCCATCGAGGCCGACACCAGCACGACGCCGGTCAGCGTGCGCGAGAGCGTCGGGCGGGCGCGCCGCGAGAACACGGAACGATCTCGGCGAGCGGGGCGTGCGCGCGTGTGGCGCCGAGCAGCGGCGCCGGCCTGTCCGGCGGTCTCGGCGGCGATCGGCGCGCCGGGCGTCATCCGCCGACCTGAGCGGCGCTCCCCCGCGCGTAGGCGAGCGCCTCGTCGACCGTGGGGAAGAGCGCGAAGGCGCCGTCCATCCCGGAGAGCTCGAAGATCTTCAGCACGTTGGGGCGGCTGCAGGCGATCGCCAGCCGTGCTCCGGCGTCGAGGCCGCGGTTGACGCCGACAAGGACACCGAGGGCGGTCGAGTCCATGAAGCTGCAGCGCGACAGGTCGAGCACGAGCTGGCTGTGCCCCGCCTCCAGCGCGTCGAGCAGGGTCCACTTCAGGCGCGGCGCGGTGGTGAGGTCGAGCTCGCCCTCGACCGCGACGACGTCCGCGTGCTGATCGAGAGGGCGCTCGATGAGGGCGAATGCAAGCGGCTCCGGCTGGGGGTCGTCGGGCGATCTGCTGGATGTGTCGGTTCGGCTGGGCATCTGGGACCTCGCTTCGCGCGATCGTGATGGGGCTCGCCGAGCAGGGCGCCCAGCCCGAGGCCCGAACAGCCTCGCGCCCTCGCTCGCGCGTACGGGATAGGCGTCGGCGTAGGGCCCTTCGCCCCTGACGGGCGCAGGCGATGATCGAACAAACGTCGAAGTCGGGGCTACACGGCGTCTGGGCGCGCGAGCGCAGCGGCCGCATCCTGCAGCCGGTCGTCGCCCCAGAACAGCTCACCGTCGACCGCGACGGTGGGGACTCCGAACACCCCGAGCTCGCGAGCGGCGTCGGTGGCGGCGCGCAGCGCCAGCTTGACCTGCGGGGCGGCGCTGGCATGCTCGACGGCCTGCGCGTCCAGACCGGCGTCGGCGGCGGCGCGCAGGACGCTGGCCTGGTCGCTGAGGTCGCGACCGTCGCGAAACGCGTGGCGGAAGGCGACGATCGTGAACTCCCGTCCGCGTCCCGCTTGGAACGCGAAGGTGGCGGCGCGCATCGCGAACAGGTAGTTGCCCGGCCACGGGTCGGGCCAGCACAGGGGCGCGAGACCGTAGCGCCGGGCGCGCTGCTCGACCTCGGCCATTCCCGCCCGGCGGCGGCTTGGATCGCCGAGCGCCCAGGACGAGCGTCCGGTCGCCTTGAACACCGCGCCGAGCGAGATCGGCTGCCACGCGAGCGGCTCGGGCAGCACCGAGCCGATGCGCTCAGCCGTCAGATACGCAAACGGCGAGCCAAGGTCGAAGTAGAAGGTCGCTTCAGTCAACTGCGAGCGGCGTATTCGGCGAGCGTCTCGCGCGAGTCCGAGCGGCCGAGCATGTCGATGAACACGGCCGTGAAGGCGATGCCGAAGACGAGGAACTCGATGAAGCACATGCTGGCCCCGGCGAGGTGCTGATCGTTGATCGCCGAAAGCCCGTAGGCGCGCGGTGCGCCGGCATAGAGCGGGTACTGGGTGACCGTGATCCACGTCAGCGGCAGGCACACGACGGCGCTGGCCAGGCGCGTGAAGCCCAGCAGCGCGAGCCGCTGGCCGTTGGGGCGCAGGCGGGCGCGCGGGAGCGGATCGATGATCAGCCACCACAGCGCGAGGCCGGCGTAGAACAGCGTGGCGTGCTCGAGCGCGTGCACGACCTGGTGTTCGGCGGCGAAGTCGAACACGCGCGGGATCGCCCACACCCAGGTGACGGTGGCCCACAGCGGGATGACCAGCCACGGCGAGGTCAGGCGCGCGAGCCAGCGCCCGGAGCGACCGCCCGGGGCCACCGCGCGCAGCGCCTCGCGCGACAGGCCAAGGGGCAGGACGGGGCTGCGCAGGCCTAGCACGAGCAGCGCGGGCGCGACATCCGAGAGCAGCACGTGCTGCATCATGTGCGCCGACAGCAGATACTTGTCTCCGATCGGGTCGAGCGGCGAGAGCAGGGCGATCGCGAGGACCACCAGCCCGGCGGCGTAGGGCAGCCAGTGACTGGCGTTGGGCGCCGAGCTCGATGAGCGCGCGGCGGCTCGCCGGTAGACGCGCGCGTACACCACGGCAGCCGCGATCAGTGCGATCACGACGACCGGCTGGAAGGTCCACGAGCCCCAGCCCGGAGCGTGGCTCATGCGATCTCGAACCTCATGCTCGGCGGCATCCTATCGATCCGGGCGCGTGCGCTCACAGCTGGGCGGTGCGCGTCGGCAGGCCGAGCAGCAGGCGCCCCGCGAGCTCCCACGTGGACGGGTTGACCTGGAAGTGGGCCGTGGCTGTGTGGGCGTCGCGAAAACGCCGCTGCAGGGGCGAGCTGTCGTAGATCGCGCTGCCGCCACCGAGGTCGTACATCGCGCGCGCGACCTCGGCCGAGGTGCGCACGGCGTGCGTGGCGGCCAGCCGCAGTCCCAGACGCAGCCGGACCGACGCGGCATCGGCAGACCCACCGTCAACAGACTCGGCCTCAGCAGACGCGGGCTCAGCAGACCCGGCCTCGGCAGACCAGGCCTCAGCAGACTCGGGGCCAGCGGCCTGTTCGGGCGCCGGCTTCTGCGCGGCGGTCCAGGCCTCGTCGATGGCCTCGTAGAAAAGAGCGCGCGCGGCGCGCAGCGAGGCCTCGGCCGCACCGACCGCCGCCTGCGTGGCCGGCCGTTCGGCCAGCACGCGGCTGGATCCCAGCGCGGTCTTGGCGGCGGCGAGCTCGCTGAGGTCGTCGATCGCCCCGCGCGCGTTGCCGAGCGCCGCGGCGGCGATCGACAGCGCGAAGAAGCCGAAGACCGGGAAGCGGTAGAGCGGCTCGTCCAGGCGCGGCGCGGCGCCGAGCAGGGTCAGCACCCGGTGCTCGGGCACGAACAGGTCCTCGGCGAGCGCATCGTGGCTGCCCGTTCCACGCAGGCCGCTGGTGTGCCAGGTGTCGAGGACGTGCAGCTCGGTCGTGGGCAGCGCCACCACGCGCAGGGTCGGCATGCCGTCTGCGGCCCGGCCGTCGGCGATCACGCAGCCGCTGAACAGCCAGTCGGAGTGCGAGATGCCGCTGCAGAACGACCACTTGCCCGAGACGCGGACGCCGCCGTCGACCGGCGTCGCGCCCCCGGTCGGCGCCCACACCCCGGCGGCGACGGCGTGTGGGTCGCCGAACACCTCGGCGGTTCCGTCGGCGGGCAGGTAGGCCGACAGCAGGCTGCTGGTGGCGGCGATCGAGACGCACCAGCCGGCCGAGGCGTCGCCGCGCGCGATCGTCTCGGCGCAGCGCAGCACGAGCGCGGGCGGAGCCTGCGGCGCACCGAGCGCGGCAGGCGCGCACGCCCGCAGCAGCCCGCAGGCGCGCAGCTCGTCCACGAGCGCCGGCGGCAGGGTACGCGTGCGCTCGGTCTCGGGGGCGAGCTCGCCCGCCAGCGCAGCGATGCGCTGGGCGGCAGCGTCGAGTCCGGCAGCTGCGCCGGCAGACGACGCGGGAGCCGCGGAGGCGCTCATCGCCTCGGGTCCCGTAAGGCGCGGTGGATGGTCATCGGAGCCTCACGGGAGCCTATTGGGTGACCGTCGCGACCGCACGAGATACGCTAGGGCTGGGATGCGGAGATGTTGCACGATCGTGGTCGCGCTTGGGCTGGGCCTCGCGCCGGCCGCGACGCTGGCCGCGCCGGCGCAGGCCACCCCGCAGGACGTGGCTTCGACGCACGCGTACATAGTCGCGAACTTCACGTTCGCGCGGGCGAGCGAGGCGCTGGCGAGCCCCGCGCAGGCGGCTATTGCGCGCCTGAACGACAAGCTCCATCACGAATGCCCGGACGTGGGCACCGGGGCGCCCGAGAACGAAGAATCCGAGAGGCCGGCCTACGAGGTGGCGGGCGCGCTGTGGTCGGTGAGCTACCGTGCCGACGCTGGACCGATTCGGGCGTTCGTCAAGGCGGTGCGACCGCTGCACTGGACCAACGCCAAGATCACCCAGCTGGCACAGCACTATGCGAGCACCCTGCAGGGACTGTCGACGCTGGCGCTGCCCGATCTCTGCGGGGACGTGCGCGCGTGGCGCGCGAGCGGCTTCAAGACGCTTCCGTCCAGCACGCTGAGCTTCGACGCACACACCGAATCGCTGGAAGGACACACGGTCCCGCAGCGGCTGCTCGCCCCGTACGAGGAACCGGAAGACAAGGGCCTCGTCCAGCAGACGACCAGAATCGAAACGAAGCTCGAACGCACCGAAACCGTCGAAGGCTTCAACGACTGGGACACGCTGCTGGGAACGCTGGGGCTGCCGCAGTAGGGCAGAGCTCCAACGATCAGGGCTCGAGCTCGACTCAGACGCCCCGCTGAGCCGGGATCTCGCCGGTTGCCACGGCCTCGACCAGGCGCAGGTGGTCGAGCTCGTTCTGGTCGGCGTAGGCGACCGAGAAACGTGCGATCGCCTCGTCGAACACCGAGCCGGCACCGAGATAGGCGGCGATCGCGAGCCGGTCGCCCGAGCGGGCGTGGGCGCGGGCCAGCGACCATGCGCAGGCGCGCGTATAGGCGTGCAGGCCGGCCTCGCTGAGGGTCGCAAGGTCGGCCGAGGCCTTCCAGTCCCACAGCTGGCGCACGTAGAAGTCGCGCTCCTGGCCGTCGAGGCTCGCGCTGCGCTGCCAGGACAGGAAGATGTCGCTGGTGGCCTGTGAGATGCGCTGGCCGCGCACGACCCGCTCGCCGTGGCTTGCAAACTCGCTGGGTCCGATGTATGGCTCGAGCACGGAGGCCTGCGCCTCCTTGGCCTGCAGCACGAGCGGATCGGCGCCGTCGCGGCCGACCAGCAGAAACACCCACGCACGCGTGCCGACGCTGCCGACGCCGACGACCTTGCGGGCCATGTCCACGAACTTGTGGGTCGTGAACAGGTAGCGCCGGTCGGGCGCGAGGTTGGCGGCGTATTCGTCGAGCAGCTGGCGGATGTAGGTGTCCGGGTGGCGCGGATCGTCCGGCTCGAACAGCTCGCGGAAGGGCACCAGCAGCGGTGGGACGCTGCGAAAGCGGGGTTTGCCGTCAACGCGCTCGGTCAGCTTCTTGACGGCGCGCAGGCTGGTCTTGCGGCGCGCCTTGGCGAACTGCCTGGCGAACTCGAGACGGCCTTTGGGGTCGAGCTTGCCGCCGAAGCGGTCGGCCAGCTCGCTGGCGTTCAGACGCTCGTAGAACACCTCGAGATGGCTGCGGCGCGCGAACGCGCGCATCGCTTCGCGGTACTCGCGCACGCACGCCAGCACGATCGGCTGCCGGCGCGGAACGGGCAGCCCGAGGTGGCGGCCGGCGATCTCCACGCTCGCCGCCATGCGCTTGACGTCCCACTCCCATGGACCCGGCAGCGTCTCGTCGAAGTCGTTGGGGCTGAACACGAGCCTGCGATCGGGCGCGGCGAAGCCGCCGAAGTTGAGGATATGGGCGTCGCCGCAGGCCTGCGCGACAATGCCCGAGTCCGGCGTGGCGGCGAGGTCCGCCGCCATCACCGCGGCGGCGCCGCGGTAGAACGTGAACGGCGAGACGAGCATGCGCCCGTGGCGGATCGGAACGAGCTCCTGCACGCGCGTGGCCGCTTGCTGCTTCAGCAGGGCGACCGGATCGGCGCGATCGCAAGCCGGCGCCCACTCGCCGTGAGCCGACCGCGGCGTCGCGCGCCGCGCTTCACGGCCGCGCTGCGCCGACTCCCCTGGCTGCAGCGTCGCGCAAGATGAGGCGGTTTGCACAGCGATTGAGCCCGCCCAGCGCTCACTCGAGCCGGCGCAGACTGCGCGTCACGCCGTTCTCGATCTCGAGCAGGACCGCCCCGAGCACAATCTCGCCCTCGGCGGGGCGAACCGGCGAGAGCTCGGCTGCGGGAAGCCCCCGTGTGCGTTCGATCACCGGCTGCGCGTGGATGCCCTGCGGCCCGTCGCAGGGTCCGGTCATGCCGACGTCGGTGACCAGCGCGGTGCCGCGCGGGAGGATCCGCAGCGCGAGGGTCGGCTCGTGCGTGTGGGTGCCGAGCACGGCGGCGACCTCACCGTCGAGCGCGTAGGCGAGCGCCTGCTTGGCGGCGACCGAGAGCGCATGCATCTCCGCGAGCGTGGTGGGCCCCGCGGGCAGAGAGCTCCAGGCGGCGTAAGGCTCAACCGTCATGTGGGCGAACGCCGGCGCGTAGTCGAGCGCGAGCCGGTCGGCGAGCACGACCACGCGCACCTCCTGATCGCCCGCGCGCACGATGAGCGAGCCGCGCCCCGGGACCCCATCCGCGACGTTGAGCGGGCGCACCATGCGGTCGTGCTCGAGCACCGCCTCGACTTCGGTCCCGTCGAAGGCGTGGTTGCCGCCCGTGATCACGTCAGCGCCTGCGGCAAGCAGCCGCTCGACTCCGTTGACGGTCATGCTTTCGGCGTCGGGACCGCAGTTCTCGGCGTTGACGACGATCACATCCACGCCGTGCTCAGCGCGCAGGCCGGGAAGGCGCTCTGCCAGCCACAGCACGGCGCGCGGACCGACGACGTCACCGACGAACAGAGCGCGCATCGCCCCCACTTTGCCAGCAACGGGCGCGGAGGCGAGCGCCGGATGCAGGATCGTAACCCCCGCCCTACGCCGCCAGCGCGTCGCGCCTGAGGAGGCCTTATCAGGATCGACACATCGGCGCGCGCGCCGCGGGGTATTTCTCTTCCCAGCCGAGCTGGCACGAGTCCAGTCCGCGGGTTTTCCCTACCTCCGTTCGCGCAGCAGTGCGGCCTGCCGGGCGCTGGCTGAGCCGCGGGTCGCGGCCGCGCGTGGGGTCGCCGCCAACCACGACACCCGCTGCCTCATCTGGAACGGAAGTAGCCGCGTCTTTGATGTCAAGCCGGTTTTCTCAAGACGCGGCAAGCCCGTGACGATCCGCGGTACATGAGAGTGTTCTCAAAGGATCGAAGTCGGTACGAGTGGCTGGCGGTTGCGATCATGGTGCCGATCGCCGTAGGGCTGCTGGTGCTGGTGCTCGGCTACGTGGGGCTGGTGGCAATGGTCATCGTCGCGACCGTCCTGGGCAACGCCCTCGTGCGCGTGCGCAGGCCGTTCGCGAACTGGCTGGAGTCGCGCATCGGTCCGTCGTCGTGAGCGACAGCCCAGCTACAGCTCGCTGAGGCGACGGCGCGGGAGCCGCTGCGGCTCTGAGGCCGCGATCGCACGCGCGTCCTGGCAGGCTTTCTCGGCGAGATCGAAGTTGCCGAGAAAGCCCACCAGGGATCCGAGCACGCGGCCCCGTTTGGTCGCGAAAGACCCGCTCGATCAAGCCGGCGGCTCTGCCAGCGGGCGCACCTCCACCGAGCCCCCCATCCGGGCCGCCGGAACCCGCTCCGCGAGCGCCAGAGCCGCGTCGAGATCGTCGGCCTGCGCCACGAAGTAGCCTCCGAACACCTCCTTGGTCTCGGCGAATGGACCGTCGGTCATCACCGACTGTCCGCCCTGGACGCGCACGGTCGTGGCGGTCGCGGCCGGCTGCAGGTGGGCGCCACCGACCACTTGCTCATCGCGCGAGATCGCCATGTACTCGCCGTTGATCGCCTCCTGCTCCTCCGGGGACAGACTGTCGTAGGCGCCTGGCTGCTCATAGATCAACAGGGCGTATTGCATGTTGTCCTCCTTGTGGACATCGTTTTCATCCTTATGACGAACGACCTGCCCCCCAGGGGACAGCCCGGGGTCGAGCCCGACCCGACTGGCCTGCGGCCCGGCCCGAGCGCGAGGATCAGCTCGGCCCCGATCCTCGCGCTCGCGCGCCCATGACGTCAAGGCCGCGATCATCGGTTTCGGCGCATATCGGTCCCGCGGGACACGGTAGGAGCTTCGCGGATACGCTTGGGCTCGGCATCGGGCTGCAGCTCGCGGCCGCCGAACACCTGCACCGCTCGAGGACCGCGACGACCGGTCGTGACCGAACTACAGAGGAGGCAACGCGTGTCACTACAGCTGGGCGATACGGCACCTGATTTCGAGGCCCAGACGACCGAGGGGCCGATCCGCTTTCACGACTGGATCGGCGACTCGTGGGCCGTCCTGTTCTCGCACCCGAAGGACTTCACGCCGGTCTGCACGACCGAGCTCGGCTACATGGCCAAGATCAAGCCGGAGTTCGACAAGCGAAACGTGAAGATCGTCGGCCTGTCGGTCGACCCCGTCGAGAAGCACTCGGGCTGGGCGAAGGACATCGAGGAGACGCAGGGCGCTGCGCCCAACTACCCGATCATCGGCGACTCGGACTACAGGGTCTCGAAGCTGTACGGGATGCTCGCCGGCGAGGTGTCGGGCGACCCGGCCGGGCGCACACCGGCGGACAACCAGACGGTGCGCAACGTGTTCGTGATCGGGCCCGACAAGAAGATCAAGCTGATCCTCGTGTACCCGATGACGACCGGGCGCAATTTCGACGAGGTCCTGCGCGTGATCGACTCGCTGCAGCTCACGGCCGACCACAAGGTCGCGACACCGGTGAACTGGACGGCCGGCGATGACGTGATCATTGCCGGCTCGGTCAACGACGAGCAGGCAAAGGAGCTGTTCGGCACGTGGGAGTCACCGAAGCCCTACATCCGAATCGTGCCGCAGCCGAGCTGATCGGCGGATCCCCTGTGCGCCCGACGTCTTGCCAGCCGGCTTCGTGATGACGATCGACAGACCAGCGAAAAGGACGCGGGTTCTCGTCCTCGGCGCGGGCTTCGGAGGTCTCGAGCTCACGACACGGCTGTCCGAGGAGTTCGGCGAGGACATCGAGGTCGTGCTGATCGACAAGAGCGATGCGTTCGTGTTCGGCTTCTCGAAGCTCGACGTGATGTTCGGCAAGGCGCTTCCCGACGAGGTTCGCCACCCCTACGCGAGCATCACCAAGCCCGGCGTGCGATTCGTGCAAACCGCGATTCTGGCGATCGACCCGGCGTCACGGACCGTGCAGACCGAGGCGGGCGTGTTCGAGGGCGACCTGATGGTTGTCGCGCTGGGGGCGGACCTCGATCCAGCGGCCACGCCCGGTCTTGCCGAGGGCGGGCACGAGTTCTATACGGTGTCGGGGGGATTCTCGGCGCGTGAGGTGCTCGACCGCTTCAGCGGCGGCCGGGTCGTGATCGGTGTGCTGTCGACGCCATTCAAGTGCCCGCCGGCCCCGAGTGAGACCGCGTTGCTGATGCACGAGCACCTGCTCGCGCGCGGGCTTCGCGAGCGGTCGGAGATCGCCCTCGTGATGGACTTCGGGCGTCCCATCCCACCCGCGCCGGCAGCCTCCGAGGTGATACTCGAGGCCTTCGCCGAGCGCGACATCGAGTGGCACGCAGGCCGTGAGATACACGAGCTCGACGCCGGCCGCAAGGTCGCCCTGCTGCGCGACGGCGGCGAGATGCCCTACGACCTGCTCCTGGCGGTTCCGGTTCATCGCGCGCCGGCGATCGTCGCGGACGCGGGGCTGCTCGAGGATGCGTGGATCCCGGTCGATCCGGTCACCTTCGAGACGGCCTATCCCGGCGTCTATGCGATCGGCGACGTGGCCGCGGTCGGGACACCGAAGGCCGGCGTGTTCGCCGAGGGGCATGCAGCGGTTGCCGCACAGCACCTCGTCGCGCGTATCCGGGGTGCGACGAGCACGGCCCAATACGACGGGCGCGGCATCTGTTACCTCGAGTTCGGAGGCGACGAGGTCGCCATGGTCGACGTCACCTTCTTCGGCGACCAGCGCTCGGGAGAGCTGATCGGCCCGTCACCGGCGCTGGCCGCCGAGAAGGCCGAGTTCGGCTCGAGCCGCATCAGGCGCTGGTTCGATCGCGACTGGAGCATGGCGGGGGCCGCGGCAGGATGACGGGCGGCGGCCGGTAGCTCGCAGACAGCCTGTTCGGCATCACGACCAGCGTCTAATATGCTCAAAGCTATGTGTCGCAACATCAGGCAGCTCCACAATTTCGACCCACCGGCCACCCGCGAGGAGATCCACGACGCGGCCCTGCAGTATGTGCGCAAGGTGAGCGGATCCACCAAGCCCTCCCAGGCGAATGCGCCCGTGTTCGAACGCGCGGTCCGGGAGACCGCCGAGGCGACGAGCCGCCTACTGGACGGCCTGGTGACTTCCGCCCCGCCCAAGGATCGCGAGGTGGAGGCCGAGAGGCGCCGCGCCCGCGCGATCCAGCGCTTCGCTGCGTAGTCGAGCGGGCGGTCGCCGCGCAGACCGACGCTCGGATTGAGGGCCCCCGCAGGGCGCACGCGAGGCCCTTGACGGTCGGCTGTCTCGGTCTCCGATCGGAACGATCCTTCGGTCGACGTCCCGCGGGCTCGGCTTCGGGACCGATGCTTCACTGACTGAGACCCGATGGCGGGCCGCTTGCTACCGTGCCCCTCGTTCAGCCCAAGGAGACGTCCGCAACGTGGGATCCGCTCGCCATCCTCGCCGCTCTTCACCCAGCCCCAACCCCCGAGCGGTGTCGGGGGACGGTCTGGTCCCGCTGATTGGTCGTTTCTTTCCCGCGCCCGTGGCGGCGAAGGTCCCGGAGGTCATCCTTGTCTTTTGGGTGGTGAAGATCCTCACGACGGCCGGCGGGGAGGCCACGTCGGACTACCTGAAGACGTACGGCAACTTCGTGGGCGGCGGGATCGAGGTGCTCGTGATCGTCGTGGGACTGGGGCTGCAGTTCGAAACGCGCCGCTACCGAGCCTTCGCTTACTGGTCCCTGGCCTATGCGATCGCGATCACGGGGACCGGCGTGTCGGATTTCCTGCATCTCGATGTCCACATCCCCTACGCGGGAACGACCCTGCTGTGGGCCGTGATCCTGGCCGCGATCTTCTGGCTGTGGCAGCGCAGCGAGGGCACGCTGTCGATCCACAGCATCACGACCCAGCGACGTGAGGCGTACTACTGGGCGACGGTGTTCGCGACCTTTGCCCTCGGGACCGCGCTTGGAGACTTCACCGCGATCGCGCTGAACCTGGGCTACCTGGACTCGGGCATCTTCTTTGCGATCCTCATCCTGATCCCCGCGCTGGCGCGCTGGCAGTTTGGCCTGAACGGCATCGCCGCGTTCTGGATGTCCTACGTCATCACCCGGCCGCTGGGAGCGTCCTTCGCCGACTACATCAGCAAGCCCCACAACCTCAGCGGGCTCAACTTCGGCGACGGCCCCACGGCGATCGTGTTCACCCTCGCCGTCTTCGTCCTGGTCTGCTACCTCGCGCTCGCACGCCCGGACATCCAGAACCCGCTCGAAGTCCCCGCGGCGCAGACACGATCGACGCAGACGCTCCCCGATCTACTCCACGCAGGCGAGCCTGAGCTCGAGGTGGACTGACGAGCGAGCGACCCGGCTGGGGTACCCGGCCGTCAGGCGCCGATCGTCCTGTCCAGCAGCGCGAACAGCTCGGTGAAGTGCCGCTCGGCCGCCGCCTCGTCGTAGGCGGCGGTGTCGCTCATCGTGTAGCCGTGGGCGGCCCCCTCGTAGAGCTCTGAGCGGTATCGCACGCCGGCCTCCTCGAGCGCTTGCTCGAGCGCCGCTACGTGCTCCGGGGTCATGCTCTGGTCGTTGTCGGCGTGGCCGAGGTAGAGCTCGGCGGAGATCGCGCCGGCGCTCAGGTGCGGACTGTCCTGGTCATCGCTCACGAGTCCCCCGGCGTGGAAGGCGGCGAGCGCCGCGACGCGTTCAGGGTAGGCGGCTGCGATCCGCCAGCCGACGCGCCCACCCATGCAATAGCCGGTGATGGCGAACGGCGGGCTTGCGAACTCGCCGAGGTAGTCGAGGTAGGCCGCCCCGTCGCTGGCGATCCGCTCGGTCGTCAGCTGCGCCATGGCAGGCCGCAGCCGCGCGAAGAACGGGTCCCGCTGCGCAGGGTCCTCCAGATCGGGCATCTCCATGTTCGACGCGGGGCCGGCGCGGTAGAGGACGTTCGGGGCGAGCACGACGAAACCTCGGGCTGCGATGCGGTCGACCATCTCCTCGATCCGGGGGCGCAAGCCGAAGGCGTCCATGATGAACAGCACACCCGGGTGGCTGTCGTCCTGCCCGGGGGGTAGCGAGAGGTAGGCGTCCGCGACGCCGTCCTGGGTACTGATGTTGACCATCTCACCTGTCATCGTTGCCGCTCCTATCGTCGCTCGTCGGGAGGGCGCAGCTTAGTCGCCTACCACCGTCCACCCGAGCTCGAGCATCTCAATAGGTCTCGCGCTCGATAGTGCATCGCAGGCCAAGCCCGAGCGGCACCGTTAGGACCTGGTCCGGGGCGGGTAGGAGGCAGGTGCTATGGCCCGCGATCTCGTCGGTCGAAGCGCTTGGCAACGACACGAAGGGAGCACCAGGTGTTTGCAAGCATGCGGCGTTATCGCCTGAAGGACGGGTCCACGGAGGAGCTGGCACGTCGGGTCGATGAGGGCTTTGCGCGCGAGATCTGCAGGCAGCCCGGGTTCCTCTCCTACGAGTTCATCGACTCCAGCGAGGGGGAGATCATGACGATCAGCCTGTTCAAGGAGGCTCGGCAGGCGGAGCGCTCGCGCGAGCTGGCGCAGCGTTGGACGGCGGAGAGGCTCAGCGATCTGCCGTTCACGCGGATCGAGTCGCTTCACGGCGAGGTGATGGTCAGTCGCGCCGACGAGCAGATGCTGCGCCCGGCGCATGCGCACAGGCCCGGACGGTTCGCGAGCGTCAGGCGCTACAGTCTGCGCCGTGGCGAGGTCTCCGCGCTGATGCTGACCGTCGACGAGGTGTTTGCCGATGCAATCTCCGAGATGGCCGGCTTCGAGGCCTACCATGCGCTCGATTGCGGACGGGGCGAGGTCCTGTCGGTCAGCCTGTTTCGCGACCAGGACTCGGCGGAGGAGTCAGACGAGCAGGCGCTCCGGTTCATCGGCAAGCACCTCGGCGCGTTCGATATCGAGCGTACCGAGGTGATCGGCGGCGAGGTGCGCGCTAGCCGCGCCCAGGCGCAGCTCTTGCAACCCGCGCACGCGTAGCCCACGGCTACGGGGCGGCGAGAGCCTCCGAGCAGACAGCGCCGAGGCGCCTAGCGGACGCTGCGCGCGAATCGCAGGCGACTGCGGTTGGCTGCCCGGGCGAGGTCGTCGAAGTGCGCGAGGGCGCCTCCGGATCCCAGCGCGACGCAGGTGAGCGGAGAGCCGGCGAGCGACACCGGCAGCCCCGTCTCGGCGGAGAGGAGCTCGGGGAAGCCGCGCAACAGGACGCCGCCGCCGGCCAGCAGGATGCCGTCGCGCGCGATGTCGCCGGTGAGCTCCGGCGGGGTCTCCTCGAGCGTGTCCTTGACGCCGTCGACGACTTCCTCGAGCGGCGCGCGGATCGCCTCGAGCACCTCGCCGCTGCGCATCAGCACCTCCGTCGGAAGGCCCGTTAGGAGGTGGCGTCCGCGCACCTCGTAGACCTCTTCGGGTTGCAGGGGGATCGCCGCTCCGATCGCGATCTTCAGCGCCTCGGCGGTGGTCGAGCCGATCGCGAGCGAGTGCTCCAGGCGCAGGTAGCGGGCGATCGCCTCGTCCATCTCGTATCCGCCCACGCGCAGCGAGCGCGAGCGCACGATGCCCCCGAGCGAGATGACCGCCATCTCGCTGGTTCCGCCGCCGACGTCAACGATCATCCGTCCGATCGGTTCCTCGATCTCGAGGCCGGCGCCGATCGCCGCGGCGATCGGCTCCTCGATCAGGTGCACGCGCCGCGCACCGGCCGCGAGCGAGGCCTCCTCGACCGCGCGCTGCTCCACCTGCGTGATTCCCGACGGGGCGCACACGATCAGCCGCGGATACGCTCGATAGCGGTCGAGGACCTTGCGGATGAAGTACCGAAGCATCGCCTCGGTGACCGCGAAGTCGGCGATCACCCCGTGACGCAGCGGTCGGGTCGCGGAGATCGTCGCGGGCGTGCGCCCGATCATGCGCTGGGCATCGACGCCGACCGCATGCACCTGCCCCGACATTGCATCAGATGCCACGACCGAGGGCTCCGAGACCACGATGCCTCGACCCTCCACGTAGACGAGCGTGTTCGCTGTGCCGAGGTCGATGGCCATGTCGCGGATGCCGATCGATGGGACCACGACCCGGCGGGCTGCGTCGCGGTTGGCTCGGCGCTTACGCATCGCAACAGAGTGTCAGACCGCGATCATCTGCGGATCGCTAGCGTGCACACGCGCTGGTCAGGCGGCTCGAGGAGTGGTGGCCGCTGGGCCGGGATGTCGGCTGGCTGCGCGATCTGGTGCCGTGGCGAAGCGACCTACAACCGCGGGTCCACGGGCTCGCTCTCGAGCGCGAGCACGCCGAACACGCACTCGTGCACGCGCCGCAGCGGCTCGTCGCGCACGAAGCGCTCGAGCGCCTCGATCCCGAGGGCGAGCTCGCGCAGGGCAAGCGAGCGCTTTGTCCCGAGGCCCCGCTCACGCAACCGGTCCAGGTTTGCGGGCTCGGTGTAGTCGGGGCCGTAGATGATCCGCAGATACTCGCGCCCACGGGTCTTCAGCGCGGGCTGCGCGAGGCCGCGCCGCCCGCGCGCGATGTAGTCGAACGGCTTGACGACCATGCCCTCGCCGCCACGCTCGGTCAGCTCCGTCCACCAGGCAGATCCGTCCTTTAGGCTGCCCTCGTCTGTGGTATCGACGACGGTGTACGCGGTCGGGTGCAGCAGCGGGTCCGCTTCACAGAGCTCGCTGAGCGTCTGCATGTGCCAGAGGTGGTCCTTGTCGACGTGGACAGCACCGGCGCTGGCGAGCAGATGAAACGGCGCCAGCTTGATGTCGTCGATCGTGCGCACTGGCCAGCAGTGGTGGCGGTAGGCATCGACAAATCGCCGCGCGTCATCCGCCCTGGCGCGGAAGCGCTCGAGCAGCGCACCGACATCGACCCCGGCGTTCGCGCTGGCCTCCAATGCGCTCACCGTCTCACCGAGCCCGGCCCGCGCGGCGGCGCCGACGGCGGCATACTGCTCGCGCACTAGCTCCTGGGCCTTTGCTGACCACGGCATCAGCTCGCAGTCGAGCAGCACCCAGTCGGACTCCAGGCGCTCGAACAGCCCGCTGCCCGCGACGGCGTCACGGACGCGTGTCAGGAGCTGGGACTCGATCAGGTGATCATCGAAGAAGCGCCGGCCCGTGCGGGTGAAGCAGGCACCGACGCCTTCATCTGCGACGCCGAAGCACCGGCGTGCAGCGTCCTCGTCCACGCAGACGATCACCACGGCTCGTGAGCCCATGTGCTTCTGCTCGCAGACCACGCGCGGGACGCCTTCCTGGCGGTAATAGGAGAACGCCTCGGCAGGATGCTCGAGATAGTCGGGCTCGTTGCTCGTCGCGGACGGCGAGACGGCCGGCGGCAGGTAGATGAGCCACTTCGGGTTGGTCGCAAAGCGTCCCATGACCTCGAGCGCCGTGATCGCGTTCTCCTCGCGGATCGTCACATTGCGCCCGAGGCGCGTGGAGACGATCCGCTTGCCCAAGACGTCGTCGATGTCGAGCAGTTCGTCCTCTCGCTGCTGCGCCGTCAACGTCGGCGCCGCCTCACGCTCAGGCAGGAACGGCCTTGCGGGCTCGGCGTACGTTGCCGCGGCGACGACGCTCGCAAGCTCCTTCTCCGGATAGCGCAGGGCGGTCAGATGCCCGCCGAAGACGCAACCTGTGTCGATGTTGATCGTGCGGTTCAACCACTCGGCCTCGGGCACCGGTGTGTGGCCGTAGACGACGGCCGCGCGCCCGCGGTACTCGGCGGCCCAGTCCCAGCGGACCGGCAGCCCAAACTCGTCTGTCTCACCGGTCGTCTCGCCAAAGAGCGCGAAGTCGCGCACCTTGCCGGAGCCTCGCCCCTGCATCTCCTCCTTCATCCCGGCATGCGCCACGACGAGCTTGCCGTCGTCGTAGACGTAGTGGCTGACCAGCGAGTCCAGGAATCGCACGACCTCCTCGACGGCCGCCTTGCGACGCTCCTCGGGCAACACCTCGAGCTCGGCGAGCGAGCGGTCCAGTCCGTGCGTGATCTGCACATCGCGGCCACGAAGCTTGCGCACGAGCCTGACGTCGTGGTTGCCAGGTACGCAGTGCCCCGATCCGGCGAGCACCATGTTGCGCACGAGCCGGATCGTGTCGAGGACGCGCGGACCGCGGTCGACGAGGTCACCGACGAAGACAGCGATCCGTCTCTCGGGGTGCGCGTATACCGGACCGCCGTCCGGGAACGCGCCCTCGCGCTGCGCGGCCTCCTCGTAGCCCAGCTCACGCAGGAGCGCTTCGAGCTCGTCGGCACAGCCGTGGACATCGCCGATGATGTCGAACGGCCCGTGCTCGGCGGTGCGGTTGTTCCACAGCGGCGTGCGCTTGATGCCCGCCGCGTCAACCACCTCAGGGTCCGAGAGCACGTGCACGTGACGGAAGCCCTCCTTGCGCAGGCCACGCAGGCCGCGGCGCAGGTCGCGGATCTGGTTGCGGATCACATGCGAGCCGAAGTCGCGGTCGGGCCGGGACTCGTTGCGCTCCTTGCAGACCCGTTCTGGCACGTCGAAGACGATCGCGACGGGCAGAAAGTGGTGCTCGCGCGCCAGCCGTACCAGTCGCGCGCGGTCCTCGCGCTTCACGCTGGTCGCGTCCACCACGGTGAGCCGGGCGCCGGCCATGCGCTTGGCCGCGATGAAGTGCAAAAGCTCAAAGGCGTCGCTGGTCGCGCCCTGGTCGTTCTCGTCGTCGGCCACGAGCGCGCGGCAGTGGTCCGAGGAGAGAACCTCGGTGCTCAGGAAGTGCTTGGCGGCGAACGTCGACTTGCCAGACCCAGAGGCTCCGACGAGCACGACGAGCGAGAGCTCGGGAACGTCAAGCTCCCGCGCGGCGGTGCCAGCCGCCTGCTCGCTCACTGCGCGAACACCGCCATCTGGGTGGGCGCCCCGAGCTGCGGATCCTCGGGGCCTACCGCCAGGAAGCGCACGCCGTACCCAAAGCGCCCGGCGACCTCGCCCGCCCAGTGCTCGAGCTGTGATCGCGTCCACTCGAAGCGATGGTCACGGTGACGGAACTGTCCCGCGGGCAGGCCGTCGAACTTTGCGTTGTACTCGCGGTTCGGTGTTGTGACCACGACCGTCAACGGGCGAGCCTCGCCGAAGGTCACGCGCTCGAACGCGGAGAGCCGCGGCCGGTCGAAGTGCTCGATCACCTCGACCACCGCGGCAGCATCGAAGCCCGCGAGGCGCTTGTCGCGGTAGGTGAGCGCGGCCTGGAACAGCTGTACGCGCTCGCGCTGCCTGGGCGCCAGCCGCTCGAGGCGAAGGCGCGAGGAGGCGACCTCGAGCGCCCGGTGAGAGATGTCAACACCGACGATCCGCTCGAAGGCGGGGTCCTTGATCAGCGCGCCGAGCAGCTTGCCGCTGCCGCAGCCGAGGTCGAGCACACGGTTGGCGCCGCTTGCCTTCAGCACCGCCAGCACCGCACCGATGCGCTGCTCGCCCAGGCGCAACGGTTCCTCGACGGCCTCCTCCTCTGCCTGCGACGCGTCCTGCCCTTGGTCAGGATCCGGGTCTTCCTCCTGCATCAGCTTGGCGAGCGCCTCATCGCGCAGTGAGCGCTGGTACTTCACGTAGCGGTTGACGATGAGCTCGCGATCGGGATGTCGGGCCAGCCACCCCTCGCCGCGGCGCAGCAGCTTCTGCACCTCGGCATCGCCGACCCAGTAGTGCTTCTGCGCATCGAGGACCGGCACGAGCACATACAGGTGCGTGAGCAGCTCGCTCAGGCGCACACGACCGTCGAGCTCGACGGTGAAGTAGCGACTCTCGCCCCACTCCGGGAACTGCTCATCGAGAGGATGCTGGACGGCATGCACGGCGTAGCCCAACGGCTCGAACAGCCGACGCAGGACCTCCTCGCCACCAGCACAGCCGATCGCCGCAAGGCGCGCGCGCAGCGGCAGGACCTCCTCCGGCAGCTCAGGCCGCGAGGCGCACTTGCCCGCCAGGGCAGAGCCGAACACGCGCGCGATCGCCACGCTCAGAAACGAGGAGGCAACGTAGGGTCGATCGTTGACGTATTGATCGAGCCGAGGGAAGCGCACGCCACGGCGGATCAGGCCCACTGGGTCCACGTCGAGCAGCAGCGCAGCCGTGCAGCTCGCATCCGTGGCCCGCGGATAGAAGACCCGCGCCTGGCCGAACGGCAGCGAGAAGGACTGCAACCGCTCGGGATGCTTGTGCAGCAGGTGGCCGAGATCGGTGGCCGGCGAGCGCGTCGTGTTGATCGTCAGCAGCATCGTGTCCAGACGGATGATTACGCGCCGGACGTGAATTGCTCGCCCGGCGCGCAAATGACGTAGCCCTTATCCGCGTCAAGGCCGGAGACGGAGCGATGTGGTCAAGCAGCGTTCGTAACGCCCCAATAGCTCCGTCGGGCGCACTCCGAGGGCTCGGGCGAGGCGCAGAAGGTTGGCGAAGCTGACGTTGCGCTCGCCGCGCTCGATGCCGCCGACGTAGGTTCGATGCAGACCGCAGCGATCGGCGAAAGCCTCCTGAGACAGGCCGATCGCGAGGCGCAATTCCCTGATCGCCTGGCCGAGGGAGGCGTGGTCTGGAGATCTCGCCGGCACCGGGCGACGATCGTCGCAGCCGTGCAGCCGATGAGTCTACAGACGATGGGTAGCATCAGCGCGAGCCCCATGTGCCGGCACCGTCGTCTATTGGCTCGGGACACCTTATCCAGCGCTGGGCGAGAAGTTTGTGCTCGCTACTTGTAATGCTACTTATAGTATGCGACGATCCGCGGCATGAACATGATCATTGGAGAAGCGCTCAACCACCGATCCGACCTGCAGAAGCGGATCGCCCAGCTGCAGGACCGCCTGCGCGCCTGCGTCGTGGCCCAGGAGGACGAGGAGCCGCCTGAGAACCCCAACGAGCTTCTGGCGGAGATCGACCGGCAGTGCGACGAGCTCGAGGGGCTCATCGCGAGGATCAACCACTCAAATGCCCAGGCGAGGCTCGCAGCCGGGGAGACCGTGACCGAGGCGCTTGCGCGCCGCGACGTGATCGCGCTACGCCAGGGCGCCCTGCGGGCCGCGATCAAGACGGCCACCGGCGACGACGGCCTGCTGGGGAGAGGGTTCTCGCGGTACAGCCGCTCAGAGATCCGCACGGTACGCCACGTGCGCGTCAGCGAGCTGCAGGACCGGCTCGACGACCTCTCCAGGCAGCGTCGTGAGCTCGACAATCGCATACAGGAGCACAACTGGCAGGCCAGCTTGATGGAGTGAGATCGGAGCGGCAGACACGAGAACGACGGAGTAAAAAGCAGTCGGTAGCCGAACAAGGGCGAGCATCAAGGCCGGCGACCCGGCCAAAGGGTCGCGTATCCCTAGGCACCCACGGTGAGCGCCGGGGCGGCGCAAACGGGCTGGAACCCCGAGCACTGTCAGCCCAGCAGCGCGCAGCGGGCACACGGTACTGGGAATCGAGCACAACCTGATGCTGACTTGCCGGTGAGGGCGGGTATGGGGACTGTATCTGGAAAGCCGCTTTCAGCCGTGGTCGGTGAGCGGGCGACGAACGAGAAGCAGTCGGAGACCGGTGATCGAGCGACGGACGAAGAGGAACTTAAGATGAAAAAGAGCGGCCACACCGACGATGCGCCGGCAGGCGTGGCCGCTCTGCCAACCGATGTGCAGGCGCGCTGGGATGCGCTTGGGGATGCGGTAAGGCAGATAGCGTCGGCGACCGAGGACGCCGAAGGCTTTCTAGTACAAGACGCTCTGCACAGATTGCGCCGAGCGGGCGGATTACGTGCCGGCAGAGCAGGGGCGGGATTGAAACACCTACCCGCGACCGTGTACGCCGTATCGAGGAAGTCTGGAACCTGTAGGTCCGAGCAGGGCTCTTCTAGCTTGTTGGACAAAATAACGCAAAATGCGTTGGACTGGCCGTTCGTGTTGGGAGGCGAGCGAGGTCGGCTGGTTCTCCTCGTCGGTGGAGATGCGGGTGTAGAGGCAGATGCGCGTCATGGGATGGCCTCCCGCTCCCCAGCGGCCCCGCTTCTTGCAGCGCGGCTGTGGTGGTGGCGAGCATCGGCCAGCGCCCGTCGAGGCTGTAGGTGCCGAACCCCTGTTCGTGGCTCCATTCGCGCTTGGGCTCAAGCGCGACATATGCGCGGCGTAGCGTGTCGATCCGACCCGGTCCCGGTACGACGAACAGCACGTTGCACACCTGCGTCTCATCGTGCAGGCGAGCCTCCGCGAGCTGGTAGCGCTCGATCTTTTCCTCAAGCCGCTGTTGTGTCTCGGTGGCACGG
Source organism: uncultured Solirubrobacterales bacterium (assembly GCA_963713895.1). Taxonomy (GTDB): domain Bacteria; phylum Actinomycetota; class Thermoleophilia; order Solirubrobacterales; family Solirubrobacteraceae; genus Palsa-744. The sequence goes on from OY970210.1 coordinate 2,758,168, forward strand.
TCCCACTCAAGGAAGCACTCGATCGCGCCGGCGGGAGCGTCGAGGATGAGGCCCGCGTCGGGCCGCACAAGCTCGACAGGCGCGTTGCTGTCAAGGCGCTCGGTGGCGCGGCGAGTCGAGTCCCACGCGGTCACGCCTATGCGCGGGTCGGACAGGGTCGCGGCGATCAGATCGCACACGAACTGGTTTGCTCCCAGGCGGTGCGCGAGCTGCGTGTGCGAGGCCCAGTCCTCGCGGCGCTGCCAGCCGAGCCGCTTGGGTTCTACGCCTAGGCTTGAGGCGACAAGGATCGCGCCGGCCTCATCGAGCAGCCAGTGCGCCTGCGGCTTGCCGAACCCGAACGGGCTGTGCGGATAGAAGCGGTCGATCACACGCTCCCGGTAGAGGAACAACAGCCGGTCCTGGCAGCGACGACGCGAGGAGAAGAACAGCAGCTCCAGCTGGCCGGTGGCAAGCACCTGATGGTCATAAAGGCACCTGGCGATCTCACGGTCACGCCACGTCAAATGCCGCGCGAGCTCGAACACACGATCCGCGCTCACGCGCAGCCCACGCCGCTGCACGGCCCTCGCTCTCCTAGAACGATCACCTGCCCTTATTTGTTGGGGTTTGCTCACTGGCCCGATCCTCTGCTCCCGTGCGGCTTTTCGGGTCCCCCGGCCGCCGAGGTCGCGTCGCCGAAAGCGCCTGGGCAAACGCCGCCCAAAGCGCCGTCGAAAACGCTGCCCGCCTGTTTGCTGCCCGCGTCGAGCAGGAGACGCCCGAGCAGCGCGGCCGCCTCCCGCTCCTGCTCGGCGGAGAGCGCGACCATTCGCGGCGTAGCCACGCGGACGTCGCGGCAGTCCTCACGGCGAATGGCTTTTGATGCCCGCTTGCACGGGCGGCGAATGTCTCGGCTCAGAATGTCAGGCGCCGGCGAAGACCCTGCCACAGGAGTCCGCGAAAGACTCCCCTATATCTACAAGCCGTTTTGACCCCCGAAAAGTGACAACACAAGGCAAAGATTTAGGAAATCTTTAGCCATCTGGGCCGAAGGTTTGACGATGTAGACGGGTTGGCCGCGCGCGGGAGGAGGCGAACTCGCTGCAAGATGACTCCTTGATATAAGGGACGCAGTGGACGAGCAGCAGGTCGGTGACATCCTCACGTGGCACCACCCCCGGTGGAACACGCCAGCACGTACACGGATGTTGACGAAGCTCACCGTGATCTACGAGGCGGCCGGGGTAATCGTCAACGACGAGCCGCTCGCGTTGCACCGCTGTTGCCCGTCCGCACCGGACTGCTGGGCGCGAGAGCAAGCCCAACTGCCGCGTGTATTCCCGGCGACTAACGAGCTCGGGGAGAGCGCGTCGATCTTGTGGCCGTGGGTGGGGGAGCGGTACAAGCCCGCCGGAGTGTGCATGGTGTCGCTCAATATCAACAACGCCGAGAAGAAAGACGATGGATGGTGGACGATCGGGGTGGAGTACGCGATCGCCGAAACCGCGATCAAAGTGCTTGAGCAAGGGGGGTATAGGCCCCATCGGAGCTGGTTTGCTTACCGCTCGATGGCGACCGCGCTCGCTGTTCTCGTCAGTCTCGACGGACACGATCCCGTAGAGCAGCCCACTCCCCAGGAGGCGGCTGCCGCCTACGAGCGCGTTGCCCGTGTCCAGGCCATCAAGTGCTCGCCAACGCACAACCGCAGCCAACCCACGAAAGCGATGCAGGTCAACTGTCCAGAACGATTCGCGCGGAGAGAGCTGGAACTGCTCGCGCCCGGAGTTCTCATTGCACTCGGTGGGGATGCGAAAGCGGCGATTGGATTGCTGGGCGAGGCGTCCTGGAGCGAGCACCGCGACCAGTTTCACCGAGGCAAGATCGCGCTGGCGCAATCCGAAAGCGACGTGCTCGCCCTGCCCCATCCGACAAGCCGTGGCCGCCTGTGGGCGACCGGCCAGCGCGAGCTTGTGGCCAGCCTGCTCACACGCCCGCTCGCGCGACGCACAGAATGACGCTGCTTCACGCTGCGCACCTGTGTGGATGCTGGACTGCGACCTCGGCGCATCGCTCCGCCGGCCGAAGCGGTGCCGGACGGCGATTCGTCCTGATGTGGCCCCCAGATACTTGGTACGGTCCCGTATGATGGACGTGGCCACGAAACGCTGTCGTGCAGTCTTGGCGGCCGTGCTTGTCGTCATGACGGCTACAGGATGCGGCAGCTCAGCCAAGTCGGTCAAGTCGAGTGCGGCGTCAGTCGACCAGACGCGGACTGTCAGCACCGGCGAATACCCCGAAAAGCTGAAAGTGGCGTTCGAGGAAACCTGTGAAGAAATGGGGCATTCACGGGCGACCTGTCCGAAGATCCTGCGAGTCGTGGAAAGCATTACGCCGGCGAAACAGCTGGGTGCCGCGGCCGGTGCAGAAGCCTTGAATGCACAGAAAGAAGGACGCTTCTCTGGTACAGCAGAAGAACAGACAGCGGCGAGCGTCAAATACGGAACACGCAGGATCGTTGAAACCGCCGTCAATACGGAGCTTGAACATGGATGGGTCAAGGAAGGGTCGTCATCCTCGACGTCCACTACTGAAACGCCCACCGCGCCAGCCGCATCTTCATCAGGCACGGGGTCCTGCGGCAAGACCCGCGATTCGTTGAAAGCGAACCTGGAAGTCGCCGCAAACCAAGCTCATCTCGTCGGGTTCAGCAAGGGCGAAGGCGACTGTCTGACGAATATCAAAGTCGAAGGCGAATGGGCGGCGGCAACTTGGCCCGCAGTGCAACCGCAGGCTATGGTGTTTCGACTTTCGGACAGTCACTGGCGGGCCGTCACCGGCGGTACGGCGATCGACGGGGGTGGGCGAGAACCTGTACCGAAGGCGGTGTTGGCGGGTGAGCCCTGAGCCGAGCGACCATCGCGGCACGTCCGCTCGATGCGGCCTGCCACCCGGTCAGCCCGTGCGGCGCCGCGATTACGCTCTATTGCGGTACGCTGAAGTCGTGGCCACAGCGCTCGACAAGGACAAGCTGCACGATGTGCTCGACCAGGCGGTGATCGTGATCGACGAACGGGATCTGGAGCGCTCGCGCCGCGATCCTCGCGTGCGCGCGTTTCACGAGAGTGCCGACCAGCTGCTGGCCGAGCTGGAAGCCGAAGGCGCCGACTACTGCTGAAGGATGAGCCATTGCCGGCGTAGCCGGGGGTTGCCCGGCACCGCCTGCTCGGAATCTTGAAAGCCGAAGCGCTGCCGCCACATCGCGGCGGTGTCTTGGTCGAATGGGTCAACCACGAGCACCGTTGCGCCGACATAGCGCAGCGCGCGGCGCGCGCTGGTGTCGGCATGACGCAGCATCTCGTCGCCGATGCCCGGCGTGTCCGCGGCGCGCGCGAACTGTGCGAGCAGGATCGCCGGTTGAGTGCGGTAGTGCACGCCGCCGAGCTGGGCGCGCTCCTCGCGACTGAGGGCGATCTGCGCGGCGCATAGCGCGTATACGCCCGCGACCCTGCCGTAGTTGAGCCGTACGCGGACGGTCGCCTCCTGCGGCTCGTTCAACGCCCGCTCCGTGAGCCATCCGGCGACGCTCTCGCCGGCGGGACCTGGCACGGGCTGAAACGAGCGGATCGCCTCGCTCAACTCGGGCAGCGCCGCCACGACCCGCTGATCGACGCGCACGTACGCACGGCCGCGTTCCAGCACGTCGCGGGAGAGCGGTGGGTCCGGGACGTTCATGACGGCAAGGAAGCGTACCCGCCGTACCCGTCATCGCCGGGGCTACGTGAAAGCTTGCAGTCTGTCGCAGGCTCAAAGGGGGCGATCAGTATGCCGATACGGGCTCCGGGATGCTCCGCGTAGACAACAAAGCGCAGCTCATCAAGCTGCCCTGGACCCTGACCCGAACGATCTCAGGCCACCGCTACGCGGTGCAGTCGGGGCGCAAGGTCATGGAGCTGCGCTGGTCGAAGGTCCAGGTGGGAGCGGCGCAGGAAGAGCAGGCGTCGGAACCCGTGCTGATGTGGCACGAGGGCCGGCGCAACCTCTGGCAGTACCTGGATGGCTTTTGGTGGGACGACGGCGGCCTGGACGCCGAGGACGTCAAGGCCCTCGTCTTGCAGCGCAAGCGCCAGCAAGAGCAGAAGCTGCGATCAGCGCGAAGCCTGATGCGGGCTGAGGAAAATGGCCGCCCGACCCGCACCCCGATAACGACCGAGCTGCAGCGCGCGGTCTTTGAGCGTGATGGGGGCCGCTGTGTCGAGTGTGGCGGCAACTTCAACCTCCAGTACGACCACATTCTGCCCGTGGCCCACGGCGGCGCGACGACATTGGAGAACCTCCAGCTTCTGTGCGCCGACTGCAACCGGCGCAAGAGCGACTCCATCTGAGCGGCTCGCCCCGATCGTCGGCCCGCTGCTCATACCAGGCTCAACGGCTGCGCCCGCACAACCACGGGGTTTGCGCAACGTACGGTCCTCTCCCGGCACGATGAGTGCCGGGCCGCCATCGAGGAGTCAGCCAAAGACTGAGAAGCAGCTCGGTCGACCGGTCTCCAACTATGCCGAGGCAAGCGGCCTCGGCGTACGGCGGGTACGCGAGCGCGTCTCTGCGATGGCCTTCCTCGGCGCATTGAAGCGTGTACGCGAGGAGGACTCGCCCGCGCGCTTCCTGATCAAGGGCGGTATCGCTTGCGAACTGCGCTTCCAAAACCAGGCGCGCGCTACCCGCGACCTCGACGCGCTCTTCCACGGCTCCCTCGACGAGCTGCTCAGCGACCTCGACACGGCCTTCGCCACGCCCTATTCGGGCTTCTCCTTCAGCTACACGCCGCCGGAAGCGGTCCGCGAGACCGGCGCGCACCGCTTCGACGTCAAGCTGACCTACCAGGGCCGTGGCTGGGCGACGCTGCGCGTCGAGGCCTCACTACCAGAGGGACAGGCCCACGAGCCGGAGTCAGTGCCGGCGCTGAGCGTCAGCGAGTTCGGCCTCACGGGACCGGGGGAGGTTACCCCGGACCACAGGTCGTGCTACTCGCCGAGCGCTGTTTGTTCCGCCGCGAGCGCGAGCCGCGCGTAGGCGGGGGCGAGCAGCTCGGCGATCTCGCGCCCGCCGCTCCGCACTGGCGCGGGCCCGAGCTGGCGCAGCAGCGCGTCGGGGGCCTCCCCGGCGAGCGGGCTGATGTGCATCCCCGCGAGCTCGGGACCGCTGCTCCAGAAACAGTCGAGCAGCGCCGAGAGCGGCGGGACGCCGGCCTCGGGGGACGCGGTGCCGTCGGGGTACACGGCCACGATGGCGGCCGTCGTGACGGCGACGCTCGGGCGCGCCTTTCCGCGCCGCACGCGCAAGCTCTCCATGAGCTCCTCCCGGGTGCGCCCGCGCCAGGTGAAGATCAGGAAGGGATCCTCCTCCAAGCGCTCCGCGAGGATGTAGTAGGCGGCCGCAAGGTGCTTGCAGGGGTTCTCCTCGTCGGGGCAGGTGCAGCTCGCCTTCAGCTCGCCGTAGGAGGCCGGGAGCAGCGGGAGCCTGCACGCCGCGAACAGCTCCTCGATGTCGTGAGGCATCTCCCCCGCGAGCAGCTTGGCGAGCGAGAGCGCCTGCGCCGCCATCGCGCTCTCCGCACGCCGCCACTGGTGCTCGGAGAGCGTCTGCACGCGGATCCGCACTCGGTAGGGAGTGAAGCGCGAGCCCTGGACCTTCGCCAGCACGATGCCCGGCTCGACCTCGAGCTCGGTCACCTGGCCGCCCCGCGCATATTCGCGGCCGCGCTCCAGCCGCGAGCCGACGCCGAAGGACTCCAACAGCTCGATGAAGCACCGCGACCACCAGCTCTCACCGCTCGCCTCGAGCTGCAGGACGCGTGCCCCGATGCCCTCCCGGGCCGGCAGCGGCCGTACGTCCTCCAGCTTCGGGTGGTAGCTCGTGCTGGCCACTACACCGCCTCCGCCACCGCGTCGCCGGAGAGCACGACCAGCTCGCGCAGCCTCTTCGTGTCGAGCTCGGTGATCCACGCCTCGCCGTTGCCGACGGTGCGCTCGGCGAGATCCCGCTTCTCGGAGATCAGTTGCGCGATCCGTTCCTCGAGCGTGCCCACGCACGTCAGCTTGCGCACCTGCACGTTCTTGCGCTGGCCGATCCGGAACGCCCGGTCGGTCGCTTGGTCCTCGACCGCCGGGTTCCACCACCGGTCGAAGTGGATCACGTGGTTGGCCGCGGTCAGGTTCAGCCCCGTGCCGCCCGCCTTCAGCGAGAGCACGAACACCCGCGGCCCATCCTCGGACTGGAAGCGCTCCACCATCTCCTCGCGCGCCGTCCTCGGCGTGCCGCCATGCAGGAACAGCACCTCACGCCCCAAGCGCTCCTGCAGGTGCGCGCGCAGCATGTGACCGAGCTCCGCGAACTGGGTGAAGCACAGCGCCCTGTCGCCCTCGGCGAGTGCCTCAGAGAGGATCTCCTCCAGGCGCGCCAGCTTGCCCGAGCGGCCCTCGAGGCTCGAGCGGTCCTTGAGCAGGTGCACCGGGTGGTTGCACACCTGCTTGAGCTTCGTCAGCGCCGCCAGGATGATCCCCGACCGTTCGATTCCCGCGGCGTGCTCGGCTTTCTTCAGCATGTCATCGACCACCGCCTGGTAGAGCGTCGCCTGCTCGCGCGTCAGGTGGCAGTCGACCCGCATCTCGATCTTCTCCGGCAGGTCGCTGATGATCTCCCCGTCAGTCTTCAGCCGGCGCAGGATGAAGGGGCCCGTCGCCTGCCGCAGACACGCAGTAGCGCGCCCGTCGCGGTAGCGTTCGATAGGCATCTCGAAGCGCTCCCGGAAGCTCCCCGCGGAGCCCAGCAGCCCGGTGTTGAGGAAGTCCATGATCGAGTGCAGCTCGCTCAGGCGGTTCTCGACCGGCGTCCCCGTCAGCGCCACGCGGTGGCGGGCCTTCAAGGCACGGATCGCACGCGTCTGCTTGGCCTCCCCCGACTTGATGTTCTGCGCCTCGTCCAACACGAGCCGCTCCCACCTCACCTTCCCCAGGGTCTCGCGGTCGCGCAGCGCGAGCGCGTACGTGGTGAGCACCAGGTCACACGAGCGTGCCGCGGAGGCGAACTCGCGATCCGTCAGCCGCCCGCGGCCGTGATGGACGCGCACCTGCAGATCCGGAGCGAACCGCTGCGCCTCCCGCCGCCAGTTCCCGAGCACCGACATCGGGCAGATCAGCAGCGTCGGGCCGATCTTCTTGCGCTGGCCGCGCCCACCGTCCGCGGCCTCGCGCTCGGCAAGCAGCAGCGCGAGCATCTGGATCGTCTTGCCGAGGCCCATGTCGTCGGCCAGGCACGCCCCAAGCCCGAGGCTTGAGAGGAACGCCAGCCACGCCAGCCCGCGCTCCTGATAGGGGCGCAGCTCGCCCGCGAAGGACGCCGGCGTCGGGATCGCCCGCAGCCGGTGCTCCCCGTCGGCGCGCAGCAGCTCCGCCAGCCACCCCTCCCCCTCGATCTCGACATCCAGTCCGCCCGCCGCAGCGCCGGAGCCGCCGAGGGCCAGCCCTTCGCGCAGCAGCTCGCCCGCGGACATCCTGCCCCGCTGCTGGCGGCGCTTGAAGAACCCGAGCGCCGCCTCCACATCGTCGGCGCGCAGCACGATCCAGCGCCCACGCGCCCGCACCAGCGGCACCTTCAACGCCGCCAGCGCCCGCAGCTCGTCAAGCGAAAGCGTCTCCTCGCCAACCGCCACGCGCCACTCGTACGCGCACAGGCCATCGATCCCGAACAGCCCGCTTCCCTCCTCCCACTCCTCTTCGTCCATCGGCTTCGCGCGCAGCTTCACACGCATGCGCTCACCCAGCCACGCCGGCGCCAGCACCCCGAACCCCCCCTGCTCGAGCGCCGGCATCGCGTCACGCAGGAAACCGTAGGCACCCTCGGAGTCGAGATCGACGCCCGTCGGTGCGGCTTCGCGCAGCGCGGGCTCGAGCCCCGGCCACAGCCGCAGCGCGTATCCCAGCCCCCCGAGCAGCCGCTCCTGCGGATTCTCGAGCATGTGCCCCAGCGCCTCCAAGCGCTCGCTGCGCGCCCACACCTCCTCGGCCGCCACCAGCACGCTCGGGTCGTCCTTGGCCTGCAGCAGGATCTCCACCCGCCAGGGCTCCTCCTCGGGCCGCTCCCGGAGCGCCTTGGCCTCGGCGAGCGCCTGCCCGGCCTCTTCACAATCCTCAGCCTCGCCAAGCTCCGCGCGCTCGTCCGCTTCTCCGGGCGCGCGCAGCCGGAAGCAGGTGCGGAACATCCGCCGCACCGCATAGCGCTCTCCCGCCAACCGCCACCGCTCCAGCTGCTCGGCGAGCGCAGCCAGCTCCCACACGTCCCCGTCCACGACGGGGTCCTCGTCGGTGAGCGCACCCAGCCAGGCATCCACCGTGCCCCCCTCGGCGCGATCACTGGCACGCGGGTCGATCAGGCCATCTCCCAAAAACTCCCGCGCAGACGCATCCACCACGGCCTGGAGCACCTCGCCCACGATCATCGCGGATGGATTTCCGGCGCTCGCATCGCGCTGGTCGGAGAGGCCCAGCTCGGCCCGCACGAGCGCCGGCATCGAGCGCACCAGCACCGCAACCCGCTGGCTGTCGCCGGGAGCATCCGTGATCGGCCGCCACCGCGCCACCCACCGATCCGCGCGGCGCACGAGATCGGGCAGCAGCCGCCCGCGCGCCACCAGCTCCAGCCCCAGCTTGCCAGCCTCGGCGAGGAAGCGAAGCGACTCGCCGACCGCCACGCCCGCGACGGGACCCGCCGGCAGCGCCAGCAGCAGATCGAGCTCCCCGCCCGCGGGAAGCTCGATCGCGGGCACCTCCCAGGCATCGAGCCGGGAGGCCCGCTCGACGCTCGTCCCGTCTTCGACGGCGCGCAGGAGCTGCGGCGAAGCCTGCGGGCCGCGCCGCCAGGATGGCAGCAGCAGCGCCAGCTCGCGCTTGCCGGGCGACCCTTGATAGCTCGCCGCCGGCGGGAGCGCCACATCGAGCCGCTCGAGCGCGCCAGCGAGCGCCTCGGTGACGCATGCGAACGGATGGCGCCGTGGACCCGGACTCAGCGGCGGGCGTCCGCGGACGCAGGCGGGCAGCGAGGAATCCTCACCCCACAGGCATAGCCGTGAGTCGCGCGACCAGACGGCGTGCAGAGCGATCACGAGCGCATTCTGCCGTGAGCGACGGACATCATCGGTCTTGCAGCGACCGGCTCCTGCGCCCGGTATCCGTGTGCTGATCTCGACTTGAGATCCCCAACGAGATCGGACAGCACCAGCTCCTCGGGCACCGCGCGCCGCCGTTCCCCGAGCGAGGCGGCGAGGGCGTCGTCATCGGAAAACTTCGCGCGCTCGACCTCGAGCGTCGCCAGGCGATCGGAACGACTCTGCACGGCCGCCTCATAGCTGGGTCGATCAAAGCGCCAGGGCGTGACGCCGTAGTGCCGTCGCAGCCAGGCGAAGATCTCGAGGCCCGCCCAGTCGAAGTCCCCGTGATGACGAAGCACGACCGACGAGCAGCGCAGCTGGTCCAGCAGCGTGCACACGGCACCGTTGGGCCAGCCGCCTGTGCAGACGAGCGCAGGCGAGCGGGCGCCGAGCTCGGATTCGATCCGCAAGAGAACGGTCGGGTTCTCACACAGGAAAGCCTCGGCGCAGCCGGCGAACCTCAGAGCGGTCCGCTGCAGTTGCCCGAGCGTAAGCGCCACGTGCTGCCCGTGCATCAGGCCGATCGCCTGCGCAAGCGGGGTCGATGGCACAGGCGCCAGATTGAGCGCGAGCGCGGTCGCCGACGCCGAATCGCAGAGCACGCCGAAGCGCTGCCAGAGAACGCGCACCTCCGCCGCCGCGCGCGGCGTGGCCGTCAGCCCTGCGCGTACGGCAAGCTGGCCGATCAGCAGCCGAGCGACCGGCCGATCGTCGTCGAGCGCATGGGCGTCGCCATTCAGCAACTCAGCCGCGAGCGCACTGCGCTCGACGGGCGGGTGGCGGGGAAGCTCACGTCCGACGGTCAACGCGCCATCGAGGTGCCGCTCGGCATCGGACTCCCACGGTTGTGCGCCGAGCGGCCGGCCGGTAGCTCGCAGACGGTCGATCCAAGTGAGCACCGACGCCTCGCGCAGGCAGAGCGGATGCCGGCGCACTTCCGACCAGAAGGCATCCTTGCGCCGCCTCAGGCGCGAGCGACGTTGCGGTCGAGGATCGAGACATCCGCCCGCCAGCTCGAGAGCCTCGCGCAGATCGATCCCAAGCTCGGTGCGCAGGTGGGCATCCCAGCGCGCTAGGTCCAGTTCGAACGGCCGCCCGGCGCGCGGGCGCCGTCGCGCACTCGCCGGCCATAGACGATCGAGCGCGCGCGACTCCTCGGGTGAAAGCGCCTCCAGGCGGGCCACTCCGCGAGCGGCCCCGTTTGTCTCGTAGCGAGCACGTACCGCGCTCATGGCCTCGGCGAGCGCCGGGTCGCGCACCGCGAGGCGCACCTCCGCCCTCATACCCGGAACAGCTCGGCCTGCTCCTGCTCGCGCAGGAGCGCTCCATCCCACAGAAAGTGCTCGCACCCGACGCCGGGAGTGCCCTGCTCGCGATACAGCTGGTAGATCGACAGCGCGGGCACCGTCCGATATGTGCCCCACATCTCGTGCGAGGTCATGACCAGATCGAGATCGAGGTCAACCGTGGCGCCAAGCACGCGTTCGCGCGTCTCGCCGTCGATGCCCGAGAGCGCCTCATCGAGCATCACCAGCCGCGGGGCGCGACGCTCGTGACTTGTGTTGTAGAGGGCCGCGGCCGCCGCGAACAGCGGCAGGTGCACGAGCACCGCCTGCTCCCCGCCTGAGCCGGTGGCGTGACGGCGTGCGGTGAGGCGCTGGCGCTCTTCACCCCGGCCCTCCCACAGCTCGAACTCGAACCAAGCGCGGTAGTCGAAGGCTCCGCGCAGACTGTCGATGACCGATTCCGGCGTGGCTCCCTCCGCGGCCGCGCGACGTGCATGCTCGATGCGCGCGCGAAAGAAATCGAGCAGCGCTCCTCGATCGTCCTCCGAGCGCGCCGCCGGCGAGCGACGCAGCAGTGCGACGATCTCGCGCAGGTCGAGGCGGTCGTCTTCGCGCGGGACCCATCCAAGCTGCACGATCTTCCCCGCCGCCGTGCTCGCCCGGCGCAGCGTGGCGTTCATGTCCTCGACCTGCCCGCCCACGTCGTGGATGCAGTCGGCGAGATGGAGCGCGATCTCCTCGAGCAGCGCATCGCCCAGCACGCGCCGCTGCTCGGAGCTCAGCGCACGCTCTCGCTCACCGACTTCGCTGTCCAGCCGCTCCATCAGCTCCGCCAGCGGGCGCTCGGCCGCGCCGTCGCGCACGCGCACGAGCACGAGACCGTCGGGGTCGTGCTCCACGAGCACGGTCATATCGACATGCTGCGCGAGCTCCCGGTCAAGCTGGGAGCTCGCGTGGGTGACGCTGTTGGCCAGGCTGTTCAGCGACGAGCGCACCCGCAGCCGCTCCGCCGGCATCGCCCGGAGCGCCTCCAGCGCTCGCGTGAGCGTCCAGCCCGCCGCATCGGCATGATCGGCGGGCGCGTGCTCCTCGAGCGCGAGCACGAACATGTCGGAGCACTCGAGCCGAGCGAACGCCGCGAGCGCGCGCTCACGCTGCTCGCGTGCCAGCTCCGCTTCCCGTCCCGCCGTCTCGCTCACCGTGGCCGTGCTCGACGCGGCCACGGCGGCGTCCTTGTCCTCGTGGTGGAGCCTTTCCTGCGATTGGCGCGCGGCATCTCGCTGCTGCTCGACCGCACGCTTGCGCTCGCGGACCTGCTGCGCGCCGCGGCTCAGGTTCGCCTCCCGCTCAGCGTGCTCGGCGAGCAGCCTGCGGGCTTCGCCCTCCTCCGCCACGGCGGCTCGCTCGAGTGCCCGGCTACGATCACCGAGCTCGCCTGCACGCACCTTGAGAGCCTCCGCCTGGGCGCTCGCCTGTGCGAAGCGGATCCATGTGCGCTCGAGCGCGCGCGCGCCGGCGGCATAGTGGAGGACCGCGTCGCGCAAGCCCTGCAGCTCGCGCGCCTGCAGACCCGGCGGCAGGCCGGCCTCGCGGGCGTGCCGCTCGGCTTCGGTGCGTGAGCTCTGCAGCCCACCGGCGGCGGTCAGCGTCGCGGCCTCACACGCGGCCTGCTCGCTAAGGAGCCGCTCGGCGTGCGTCTCGGCCGCCGCCTGTGCACGGCGGGCCGCGAGGAGCGCTGCCAGCGAGGGAAAGTCGCGCTGCTCGGCGGCCAGCCGCTCTCGACGTGCGGCCAGCGCCCCGCGTTGAGCGTTGCTCTCCTCGATGCGACGCTCGATGTCCCTCAGCTCGGCGACGATCTCGGCCAGGCGCGCCGCACGCCGCGCCGCGCGCGCCGTGGCGCCGATATGCTCGGCCTGCGCCTTGCCATAACGTCCACGCAGGGGACCGAGCGCGTAGCCGCCCTGCATGTCGATCGCCGGTCCCTCGGCGGCTGTCGCCTCGTCTGCTACCGCTACACGAGACAGCATTCCCGCCAAGATCAAGGTCGGAACCGGTGTGTCCTCGACGGGCAGCAGGAGATCGGCCAGCGTGGGGCCGTCGATCTGGCCGACCCGGTCCTTCGGACTTTGTGCCCCCGATCGGCGGCCCGATACGAGCGCCGCGTCCCACGCCTCCGGCTCCAGCACCTGGCCTGTCGGCATCACCCAGGCGTCGAGCAGCCCGGCCCCCTCGAGCGCCGCCTCGATGCCGGCGCGCTGCGGGGGGGTGAGCTCGTGCGCGAAGTCGACGAGGCGCCACAGGGGAGCGCCGGCGCGGCCGTCGCGCTCGGCCGGACGTGCGGGAACCGGCTGCGGCGGCATGTCGCGCTGCTGCTCCAGCGCGTCGCGCTCGGCGTGCAGCTCGCCGAGCCGCCCCGCAAGCGTGTCGAGCTCGATCTGCACGCGCGCTTCGCGATCGAGCAGATCGCCCAAACGCTGAGCGGCTGCGCCGGCCCATGTCTCGGCGGGAGACGGTACGTCGTCCCCCCCTGCCTCGAGCGCGCGCGTGAGCACGAGCTCGCGTGTGGCCTCGTCCAGCGCAAGCTCCCGCAGCTCGGCCATCCAGCTCTCGACCACACCGGCGATCCGCTCCCGGGTCTCGACGACCTCGCGGTCGCGCAGCTGCTGCTGCTCACGAGCATCGCGCACCCTTAGTGCGGCGCCGTCCTCGTGCTCACGCGCAATCGCCAGACGCGTCTCCGCGCGCGCCAGCTCCTTCAACAGCCGCTCGTGCGCTTCGAGATGGGCACGCCAGCGGCCCAGCTCGTCCTCGGCCAGACCGCGCCACAGCTCGAGCGGCTCGCCGGGACCCGGCAGCTCGCCCGCCAGGCGCTTGTGGACACGCGCAAAGCCGCCAGTGTCGGCGAGGTCCGCCAGCTCGTCGAGGTCGCCTGCGACATCGCGCTCAGCCTCCTCACGCGCCGCCTGTGCGGTGATCGCGTCGGCCTCCGCGCTGGTGGCGTCGCCCGCAGACTGCTCGGCGCGGCTGCGCGCGTCGGCAGCCGCGCGCTCCTGTCGCCGCGCCGAGTCGCCGAGCGCTTCGAGCGTCTCGACGGAGCGCCACTCCTCCGAGCCGAGCAGCGCTCGCAGCTCGCCGTCGAGGCGCTGCTCGCTGTCGATGGCCGCGCGCAACCGCTGGCGTGTCTCCTCTGCGACCACCACGGCTTGGGCCGCCGCGTCCTCGGCCTGCCGGCGAGCACGGGCGGCATTGTCGTAGCCGGTCTCGGCAGTGCGCAGCGCGTCGCCGCGCTCCTTGACGGCGGCGCGCGCATACGCGCGATAGGTCTGTTCGTGAAAGTCGCCGAGGCGGCCGTGGGCGTCGCGCATGCGCTGCAACACGCTGCGCATCTCCTCCAGCTGGTCGAGCCCATCCCCCAGCCGGCGCATCAGCTGATGGTCGACCTCGGGCAGCGACGCCGACAGCAGCTGCGTCACCTCGCGTGGATTGAGCGCCTTCGAGAGATGGGGCCTGCGCAGCTCGAGCATCAGCGTGATCATCGTCTTGTACTGCTCCTCGCCGGCGAAGCCGAAGACCATTCTGTTGAGCGCGCGGCGGTACTCGCTCGGCGTGTCGAGCAGCGTCACCTCATCGCCGAGCTCGACCGCCAGCTCGCGCTTGGTGAGCGGCCGGCTGTCGCGTACGAGCCGCAGATCGTCTCCCACGCGACGATCCTCAACCAGGAAATACCAGCGCGTCACCCCCTTCACAGACGTGTTCGCCTTGAGACCGATGCCGGCCGTGACACGCTGCGGACCCTCCTCGGCGAGACGCTCGAACTCGAGCCAAACATAGCCGATTCGCTGATCGGCCTCGACACAGCCGACGAGATTCCACTTCATCTCCTTGGCCGTCTTCGCGAACGGGTCGAGCTTGCTGGGCGAGATGTCGCCGTCGAGGCAGAACGGCAGCAACAGCTCGAGCGCCTTCGTCTTGCCGGAGGTGTTGTGGCCGCGCAGCAGCAGCCTGCCGCCGGCCAGCTCGAACGTCTGGTCGGCATACTCGTACAGGTTGACGATCCCGCAGCGCGCCAGGCGATAGCGATCGGCGGTGGTCACGGCGCCGCCTCCCCTTCCCCGCCGCTGCCGTCGACGGCACCCGGTTCGCGCAACTGCGGCTCACGGAAGCGCGCGAGCAGGGGCCGCAGACGCAGGCCTCCGGGGGCAGCGCTCGCAAGGTCGAGCTCGATCAGCAGCCGGCGCGCCTGCTCGACGACGCCGGCCAGCACGGCAGGATCGTCGGGGTCGCGGTTCCAGCTTGCGCCGTGACGCTGCAGCAGCCCGCGCACCTCGGCCCGCAGCCGATCGTCTCCCATGAGGTCCAGTCCCTGTGCGTGGACATCGGACAGCGCGTCGCAGAGCAGCAGCGTGAGCTGCTTGATCGTAGACTGCGCCGGGAAGGAAAGGTCGGTGAGCGCGCGACCCGTCTCGACCGCGGCGCTCCCCTCGACGCGCCGCTCGACCTGCAGGCCGACCCACTCGCTCACGCGGCGCTCCAGGAGCGCACGCTGACCGAGGAAGTAAGCGCGCTCGTCGTCATCGAGCTCGTCGAGATACAGGACGGGATCCTCGATCAGCCGACGTGTCACGCGATGGCGCAGCTGACGCGCCTGTCCCTCCGGCGTCGGCGCGTAGGAGTCCGGCTGCTCGCGCAGGTCATCTATCGAAGTCGCCTTGACCGCCGTGAACGGGTCCCGCAGAACGAACGCAAGCCGCTTGCGATCGATGGTGAACAAGGCCTCGTCCTCGCCGGCGGCGAGGCGGGTGAAGCCAGCTCGGGTTCCGTGCACCAGGTTGAGCACGCCCCAGTGGCACAGCAGCAACAGCCCGTCGGCGAACGCGACGCGCTCGGGGCGTCTGTCGAAGTCGACCTCCAGTGGGCGCTCGCAGCGTGCCGCCGTGTCGCGCACCGTGTCGGCCAGCTCGCCGATGACGGTCTGCGCGCCGGCGCGCTCGAGCACGGCGAGCGTCAGCAGCAGCAGCACCGCGCCGCGGTCGCTGAGCGCGGCCCACTCGTCGCATGGGCGCTCCCGCGCGGCGTTGCCGGCCGGCGGGACGCGCAACGTCCTGGCCACAGCTCGGTCGGTCGGGGCCTTCACCAGTCTGGCGAAGCTCGCCGTGACTTCGAGCCGGTAGCCGAGCAGCCAGTTGCAGCGGCTCGCGAGCTCGGCCTCGTGCTCGCGCACGAGCGCGAACACCTGCTCCTCGGCGCCCACGAACGGCTCGAGCAGCAGCGCTCGCAACGCCGCCTGGCGCTCCTCGGCCGCCTGCAGCTCCAGCGTGGTCGGCGCCAGGCTCATCCACTGACCTGCAGCCGGTAGTCGGGCGAGTGAAAGACGCCGGTCGGGGTCACGATCGAGACGCGCGCCGCATCCGTCGCGGGTGGCTCGAGTCTGATGAGGACCCGTCCGTCGCTCGACTGGGCATGACGCCCGCCCCGACGGTCGCGCGCCGTCTCAAACGCTCGCGCAAGCCAGCCGAGCAGATGCCGGAACTCGCCCTCGTCGAGCCGCGCGACGTCGCTGAGGTGCACCGGCTGTCCCGAGGGAAAGCGGCGCAGCAGCGCCAGGAGCTCCGCGCGCTCATGCTCGCGGCGTTGCGCCGCTCGTTCGCGCGCGCGCGCAAGGTCGGGGATGGGGGCGCCTGAGCCGCCTCCCGGCGTCCGGCTCCCGGGACGGCGAAGATATGCGACAACGGGCGCGGGCGGAGCGTCCCACCAGCTCGTGGAGCCGGGCGCGGAGATCGCTTCTGGGTCGTGCTCCACAACGCCGACATGGCGGGGCATCCCGATTCCGAAAGCAGCCACGATAACCCCGGCCGCTTGTCCCGGCTGCTGCCGCGAGGCGAGCGCGGCCAGATGCTCATAGGCGCGTGCGCGATCGATGCGCCCGCTGCGCCGTTCGGCGATCGCCTCGGCTATGTCGATGATCGACCTGATCGCCATGACGACTCGGTCCTTCAAGGACTGCCACGGCGACTGCGCTCGGCGATCTCCGCGAAACCACTTGCGCACGCCCGCCCACTGGCCGAGCAGCTCCTCGCGCCGCCGCTGCACCGCCGTGGCCCGCGGGACGCCGGGCAGCTCAGGCAGGTCTTCGAGCTCGACGATGACACCCACCATGCGCTCCGATCCCTGCGCCTCGACGCGCTCGAACGCTCTTAGGATGTCCTCGGCGTGTCGTTCAAAGTCACGCCTGAAGCCCTGCAGATGATCGATCAAAGAGCGCTTGCACTGTTCGAACTGCGCCTCGTCCAGCGCTTCGCCCCGCGAGACAACCGCCGAAAGGCTGCGCATGAAGTCCACGGCGCCGGCATGAAGCTGCTCCACCTCAAGCAGCACCTGCTCGAAGCGCCTGCGCACAGCCAGGGCATCCGGCTCATCGTTCGCCAGCAGATCGGCCAGCTTGTCGAGTGCGTCGCGGATGCCGGGCAGCCGGCTGCCGTCAAGCGCGCCGGTGTGCTCCTGCAGGCAGTCGAGCTCGGTCAGGAACTCCTCGGTGCGACGGCCGGCCGGGGTGACCTCGTAGGTGAAGCGGTTGCGGCGATACTCCTCCGGGGTGACGGCGAGGCTGGCATCGTGTTCTCGATCGAGTGCGCCCCATCCCCCGAGCGCGTCGAGCGCCTCGACCGTCTTGTCCTTGTCGAGCACAAGGCCGAACTGCTCACGGGCGCGTTCGGCGACCTCCTCCGGGCGCAGGCGCAGTCCGAAGTTGCGATGCTCCGCCAGGAGCACCTGCATGAGCTTGCGGTAGCGCTCGGCGTGTTCCACGACGGCGTAGGTGACGACGGGGTGAGCGCGAACGTCGCTGGGGCGCCCGAGCTCGGATGGGTCGGTCGCCTTCTCGGCAGCCGAGCTCGGGGACGCGTTCGCCGGTGCATCCTCGTAGCGCGCGAACAGCGCCTCTGCCGAGTGCTCTGCACAGAAGCTGTCACTGCCCGCGATGCCTGCGATCAGGACATCGTCTGGCTCGCCACTCACGCCACACCTCCTTGAAGCGCGCAGACGCAGCGTGCAGCCGGTAGACAACCGGCTGCCGTCACATGACCGTGAGGTGCGTAAGTCCACACGCGCGGCACCCTTTCATGCGCCCCGGACGGAATCCCTAGAGCTGCTCCTGAGGATGTCTTTGCGGGCGCCCTTTGAAGCGATCCGACCGGTCGCACAGATACCGTTCATGTCGTTCACTGCGATGGAGGAACCCATGGATCTACGCATTCGCCTCGATGAGCTGCTGCCGAGCAAGACTGCGTCGCGTGAGCTTCCCGAGGCGCTGGATCGACTCGAGCGCGGTGACGCCGAGCAGTTGGTCATCACACGCCGCAATCAGCCACGAGCAGTGCTCATCACCGTCGAGCGATACCAGCAACTTCTGCACGCGTCGGGCGATGCCACGGCTTGACGCGACGAGCTGGCTCCGCCCACACCCGTCCACACCCGCGCCGCGGCCCTTGAGCATGAAGATGGGCTCGCCGTCCTCGTGCGAACCGATCGCCAAGCGACACGCTCGGCGCTTGTGGCAGCCCGAACTGTTGTTACGGCACACCCGGCACACCCGCGGCGCCTCGGAGGCGTTCGTCAGCGCGACCTCGGACCGGAGGGACCGTCGCAGGCGAGGCTACGATCGGGCGCGCTATACGTACATTGGCACCCGCCGCGCTGGACGAAACCGCAGCCAAGGAGCGGCGAGCATGAACGCGGTCGCCACCGAAGCGATGATCGAGCGTGCAGACCGTGCGACGCCGCGTCGATCAGTCAAGACAACCAACGTCAACGAAACTTCCTTGCCAGCGACACGGCCTGCACCAAGCGCGCCCGTCAAACGCCGCGTATTTGCGAAAGCCACCACTTAGCGGGACGGGCCGTGCCTTGGCCGCGGTCGGAGGCGCAGCAGGCGCCAGGCAGCTGAAGGCTCTGGCTTCAGTCGCTCCGACGCGGCCCGCGGCGCACGACTCGCTCTACTACCTCAGTAGGATACATGGTAGTATCTTAGGTATGAAGGTAAGTGTGAGCCTCCCCGAAGAAGATGTCGAGTTTCTCGACGCGTACGCGAGCGCCCACTCGCTCCCGTCCCGTTCGGCCGTAGTACATCAAGCGATCAATGTCCTGCGCCTGGGCAAGCTGCACGACGCCTATCGCGACGCATGGGATGAGTGGACAGAGAGCGGCGATGCCGACCTCTGGGACACGGTCGTCGGCGACGGCATGTGATGCAACGCGGAGAGGTGCGCATGGTGGACCTCGATCCGACTCGCGGCGCGGAGGCGAACAAGCGCCGGCCGGCGATCATCGTCAGCAACGACGAGGCCAACGGTGCCGCGGCGCGGCTCGGGCGTGGAGTATTGACGATCGTGCCGATCACCTCGAACATCGAGCGCGTCTACCCGTTCCAAGTGCTGCTCCCATCAGGCACGGGCGGACTGCCGCACGACTCGAAGGCACAGGCAGAGCAGGTTCGTTCGATAGACGCAGAGCGCATAGGCGCACTGCTCGGCAGCCTGCCCTCATCGCTGATGACCTCGCTCGACGACGCGCTGCGCCTGCACCTGAGCCTGTAGTCCAATCACCACCCCGATAGCCCGAGCCCGGGTTCACCGACATGGTGGTGGACCGTCACGACACGTGAATGGTGATTGCTGTCGCTGGCACGTAGAGGGCGGAGCATTGTTCGTTCTGAAGCTCCCACGACGTTGCGCACCCGAATTGTTGGGCCTCAGAAATCTGCGTGCTCGACCATTCGGCGATGTCGTTGCCATCATGCCACACGTTTCCGCCCGGCTCGGTCCAGTTTGTGCCAGAAGCAACGTTTTCGGCAGTCAGCTCCAAGCCAAATGCAAAGACCACATGGTAGGTGCCCGGCGTTGAAGGGGCGGTGAGATCGACGCTGGACGTGTACGTGTTCGTATGTTCAGCGTGTCGGGTGCCGAAATTCGATCGTGCGTTGGTAGCGGGCGTTTCGGGGCGGTGCGGGCCCGTAGTGTCGCTGGCTCTATCGAGGATCGGAGGAGCTGGTGCTGGCGTCGTTCTTGTACGTGATGTTCGGGCGGGTGATGGCACTCGTGCTGCTGCGCTTTCGCTCGTCGGATTTCAAGGAGCTCGAGATCGTCGTGCTGCGCCATGAGCTCGCTGTGCTGCGGCGCCAGGTATCGCGCCCCGCCTTGCGGCCAGTAGATCGTGCGTTCCTGGCCGCCGCGAGCCGCCTGCTCCCCAGGGCTCAGTGGCGCTCGTTCTTCGTCACCCCAGAAACGCTGCTGGCGTGGCACCGCCGGCTCGTCGCCCAACGGTGGACCTATCCGTAGCGCCGCCCAGGCCGCCCCAAGGTCAGCCGGGAGGTTCGTGACCTTGTTCTTCGGCTCGCTCGCGAGAACCCGCGGTGAGGCTACCAGCGGATCGTTGGGGAGCTCAACGGTCTCGGTATCCGGCTCTCGCCGACGAGCGTCCGTAGGATCCTCACCGGCACGGGCCTCGGACCGGCCGGGGCGCGGGGCGGGCTCCCCTGGCGCGAGTTCGTCCGTGGTCAGGCTCACAGCATGATCGCGTGCGACTTCTTCACCGTAGAGACCATCACGCTACGGCGGATCTACGTGCTGTTCCTCATCGAGCTCTCCACCCGGCGCGTGCACCTCGCCGGGTTGACCGAGAACCCCGATGGCGCGTGGACAGCGCAGCAGACGAGGAACCTCGTGTTCTCCCTGCCCGAGCGCGACAGGCCCTGAAGTCTCTCGTCCGGGACAACGACAGCAAGTTCACCCGCGCCTTCAACACCGTCTTCAACTCCGAAGACGTCGGCGTGATCCACACCCCCTTCAGGGCGCCGAAGGCAAACGCGACCTGCGAGCGGCGCGTCGGCACAGTCAGACGAGAGTGCCTCGACTGGACCCTGATCGCCAACCCCCGACACCAACGACGGGTGCTCGCTGGGTTCGTCAACCACCACAACACGCATAGGCCGCACCGGGCGCTCGGCCTCGCACCCCCCGAACCCTGCCCGCCAACACAACCCCTCCCGACGTCGCGAGCCGAACCGATCCGCAGACACGACCGGCTCGGCGGCCTCATCCACGAGTACCGCGCCGCCAACCAAAAACTATGCCCAGATCGAATAAAGCATCCCACAGGCCCGCCCCCCTGCGATAGCGGTCGCGATGTTCGGTCGCGTTGCCAGGCTCGCAGCTCGTCCTCGCGCCAAGCGAGCCGCGATACCTCGGCGCGGAGTCCACGATGACCCCGCCGCGCTTAAGTAAACGTCCCGGCGCGCCGATCCGGGCGCATGAAGATGAACATCGAGCTAGACGAGGACGACCCGACGCAGGTGACGGACCAACTCGTCCGTATACTGGCCGTCGCGCTCAAGCTCGGTGTCGACGTGGACAAGAGCGAGGACTCGTTGTGCGTGACTAACCCGGGGACCGAGGAACGTATGAGGCGCTGGATTGGCCCTGATGGGGAGTTCCGACGGGACGTGTTGGAGAGGCAATGGGTCGTGAAGGAAAGCCTCGACCCCGTGGGCAAGCCACTCACGGCGCCCGCGGCGACGAAGTAGCGGAGATCCCATCGCCGCAGGCGCGGACGCTCATCGGCGCCCGGCCCGCCACCTGGGCCCGTCCGCGAGCCTGAGGAGTTGCGCGGTTGCGCCGAGTTGCAGAGCGATCGCTTCGAGAGAGACCATCAGCTCCGGGTCCGGCGCGGTGACCGTCCGAGACAACAGCTCCAGCATCGCGATCGTCTCGCCGCCGTCGCTTACCGGCATCAGCAGCGCTGAACCCATGCCCTCCGCCGCAGCGTCCCTTAGCAGCGGGTCCTCGGCCGAATGCAAATCAAGCAGGCAGGTCGTCGCCATCCGGTTGCGAGCACGACCGAACTCTGCCGTCGCCGCATCCTCTACGTGCTGCCAGATCTGGGTCTTGAGCGTACCCAAGCATGCGGGGTCGCGCGTCCAGATCGCGCCGCACCTCATCGACCCATGCGGCTTGTCGGTGTACCACGCGATCGTCGCATCCCATCCTCCCTCCGAGCCGAGCGTGTCCACCGCGTGGTTGAGCACCGATCGCCACTCTGTGACGCCCACGAGCGCGGCCGAGAGGGCGCGCTGCGAGCCTACGACCCACTTGAGGCCATCGCTCTCCGGCGCCGGGGCGGCGGCCTCGAGCGGCTCCGCAGGCAGCAGGTGCTCCTCGAGCTCGGCTCGGACGGCCGTCAGCTCGGCCTCCAACTCGCTCACACGCGCCTCGGCGCGAACAAGCGACTGCTCGAGCTCCTCGGATCGCGCCCGCTCGGCCGCGGCGGCGCAATCGAGCTCGTCGGCGCGCCGGACAGCGTCGTCGGTGCGCCGGACAGCGCGTTCCGACTCGGCGCGGAGGCTGTCCCGCTGCTCGCACTCCTTGAACAGCTCCTCTTCCAGCCGCGTGGCTGCGGCGAGCGCCTCGTCTCGCTCAACGAGGGCCGCGGCGACACGATCGTCACGATCGAGGGGTGGACCGGAGCTCCCGTCGGCCAGCGTGAGCCCCCACTCGCCGAGCAGCTCCTGACGGATCGCGAACGCGTCGAGCCGTCCCCAGCGATCGATTCTCATCAGCCGGTCGCACTCCGAACGGGCCAGCGAGGCCTCTGCGATCGGTGCCGCCACAGTGCAAGTGGCGGTCGGCTGTCCGTTGCGGTCGCGTAGCGCAAACCGCAGAGCGACAAACCTAGGGCGCTCTTCAAACGCGTCGATCAGGTACTCGAGCTCTAGCGGCTCTCGTCCGGCGATGTTCTTTTCCTCCAGTCTCAGCCCTTCCATCGACCCTGCGGCGGTGAGTTCGGCGTCGGTCCGGCCGCACACGCGCTCGGCATCGGTCCCGAGCTGCTCGACGTAGCGGCGGTTGACACGCAGGTAGCAGCCATCGAGGTCCTTCAGCCAGACGATTGCGGGGCTCTCGTCCAGCGGCTCGTCGAGCAGCGGAGTTGCCGGCTCGATGTCGGCCGCATCGCGCACAGCAGGGATCGTGAGCACGGCCAGACGCCGGCCGTCGCTGTCGAGTACCGCGACAAGCTCCGCCTCGAGGCTGTCGAGCGGCACCGTCAGGCGGTCAGCCTGGCCCGCGGTGATCAGCTCAACCTCCTCTGGACATGAGACCAATGACCCGTCGCGGATGTCGAACTGCTCCACGAAGCCGCTCGTCGCGCGCTCGACCGATCCGGCCTCACGTAGTAGGGCGACCGCTGCCGGCACCCCGTCGCAGACTGCGACATCAGTCTTTGCGACGGTCCGGCCAGACACACGCACACCGGACACACTAGGACTCTCGCGTCACGAGCCCTCGGCCGCCGACCCCGAAATGGACGAATGGTCGGCGTGCTCGTGCACAACTCGGATACTGGGCGCCCGTCCCGCCTACCTCGCGCCAACAGTCACGGCGTCTTTCAGATCGACCACCGGTTCCAAGCCTATTTGCAGCTATTTCTTCAGCAAGTAGCCGGGGCGGGGTCTGTACGCATATCCCCGACGCTCCCAACCACGTCTGTGGCCGCGTCTACCAGATCACGGAAGTGCGCAAGCTGCCATAAACACGGCGATTTCCACCCTATTTGTGCTGCGAAGGCGTACGTCAACCGCGGGCTGCGCCTGTAGGTCTCCGTAGCAGCAGTGAGATCCCCTCGTGTCGGGCTAGCGCTCGTGCAAGGGAAGCGGTTGCCGGAGCCCCGCTTCTGCCTCTCCTATGTCAAGTCTGGCTCGCTATTTGCGCGATTTCAGCGAGTGCACGGCATCAGGGCTGGAGCGCCGACGGCAAGGGTGTTGGCGGGCTTCGCGCGTGGTTGCGGAGCCGCTGGCTGGGTCGTGTAGAGCAGCCGCGAGAGACGTCGCGCGAGGTGGCGCTTGAGACAACGGATCGCTTCCTTCTTGGTCTTGCCTTCTGCGTGGCGGCGGTCGAGGTAGACGCGGGTGGCTGGGTCGGTGCGGGCGCGTGAGAGCGCGATGATGTGGATCGCGCGGTTGAGCTGGCGGTCGCCGCCGCGGTGTAGCCGGTGGCGTGTGGTGCTGCCGGAGCTCGCCGGGATCGGGGCGGTGCCGGCGTGGCGCGCGAAGCACGCGTCGGTCGGGAACCGCCTGGCGCCGGCGGTGTGACCGATGATGATCGCGGCGGTGACCGGTCCGCAGCCACGCTCGGCGAGCAGCTGCGAGCAGTTAGCCTCGATCAGCGTCTGCAGCTCGGCGAGCAGCGCCTGCACCTCTCGGCAGATCTCACAGATCCGTTTCAGGATCGCCTTTGCGACGCGAAGCTGCGGACTGCGGGGCAGCTGCCCGAGCTGGCGGGCGAGCCTCGCCCGGATGCGCGGGCCTTCCAGCCCGGCGGGCCGGATCTGCGCCTCGAGCTGCGGGGCTATCTGCACGAGGTGCCAGCGCAGCCGGTTGATATGCCGGACGCGCTCGTTGACGAGCTGGTCGCGGTAGTCGGTCAGCACCCGGATCTCGTGCGCCTGCTCGTCCAGGAACGCGACGGGCAGCGAGTCGATCCCTTCTCTGAGCGCGGCGCGAGCGATCGCGGTCGCGTCGATCGGGTCCGACTTCCCGGGCTCGCGCACCGCCCGCCTCGAGGGCTCAGTCAGCCCCGGCGCGACCCGCACCACCCGATCGCCGCTGGCGAGCAGCCCTCGCTCCAGGCGGCCGGACACGTGTCGGCAGTCCTCGACAGCCCATACCCGCTCGCCGTCGAGCTCGCCGGCGAATCGCAAGGCATCGAGTGTGCCCTCGTCGCCGGCGGGGATCGTCAGCTGTCCGCGCGTTGCTCCCGTTGCCGCGTCGAGCGCGACAAGCGTGTGCGAGCGCTTGTGTGTGTCCACCCCGATCACGATCATGTACACCGTCCCTTCGTTGGTTGTGGCCGACGGAGCGGATCTCCGGCGGACACACCTCAGTTGGGGCGATGCCACGCTCCTATCAAGTCACGCCGGCGATCCTCGGCGGCGGCGGGCGACACGGCAAAAGCCGGTCAGGCCAACGGTCAACAGGCGAAAAGTGAGTCAGCCCGCCGCCGTCCGAGAGCCAAACCGACGAGCCGGACGACACCCGACCGTCGGACCATCAGCTTCTCACTGAGGCGAGAAGCAGGGCGGTCGCCCCTTGTCTTCGCAGCCCTCCTGGGTCTTGATTGGGGAGTCAGAAGCTGCCGACATGGCCATCCTTTCGTCGCGTTGTTGCTCCGGACGACGCCTCGTCGCTGCTGGTCGCACATCGCGCGTTCGTGCCAACCGTCGCGCGAGCGCCCGGGCTGTTCCTTGCCGTTGCACTCAGAACATGCTGTTGTCGTTCTTCGACTCTGCCGGGACCTCTTGGATTACGTCCCAATGCTCGACCAGCTTGCCGTTTTCCAGGCGG
The DNA here is from genome assembly GCA_963713895.1 of uncultured Solirubrobacterales bacterium. Classification (GTDB taxonomy): domain Bacteria; phylum Actinomycetota; class Thermoleophilia; order Solirubrobacterales; family Solirubrobacteraceae; genus Palsa-744. The sequence continues at coordinate 2,783,027 of OY970210.1, forward strand.
AAGAGGTCCGCGACGGCCTGTCCCCGCTCACTGGGCGAGCCACTCATGTGGGAGTGGGTGACGACGAGGTCGCCGTCGGCCAGGACGTGCTTGATTTCGAACTGCAGCTCGGGATGCTGGCCGCGCAGCCAATGCACGAACCCGATGAAGGGCTCAGTACCGTCGGGGACGAGCGGATTGTGCTGGATGTAGCGGTCACCGACGTGGAGGGCGACAGCCTGCTCTGGCTCGCCGTTGACGAACGAAGCCTGCAGGAAGTCGACGACGGCCTGCTTGTTCTGCTCTGCGTCAGACATGGGGTGGGTCCTTTCTGAAACGAGGAACGGGGTAGGTGAGGCGCTCCGCAGCCGAGGGTGCCATTGCGTTACGCGCCGCTTCCGCCATCGACGGCGTAGAGGGCGCCGGTCACGTAGCTGGCCATCGGTGACGCGAGGAATGCGACCACGGGCGCTATCTCCGTCGGCTGCGCGGCTCTTGACAGCACCGTGGTTGCGCCGAGAGCGTCGATCCGATCGGCCGGAATCGCCTCCGTGGCGACGGGACCCGGGGCGACGGTGTTGACGCGGACGCCGAAGGGACTGAACTCCGCCGCCCACGTGCGCGTCATCGCGGCCAGTGCGGCCTTCGTACCGCTGTAGGCCGCGCCGCCGGAACGACCAATCTGGCCCGCGCGACTGCCGATGTTGATAATGCTGCCGCTTCCTCGAGCCGCCATCATCGGGCCCAGCGCGGCCACCAGAAGGTACGGCCCCCGTACATTTGCGGCGAAGAGGCGGTCGAACGTGTTGACGTCGAGCTGGTCGGTTGGCCCGTACCACGCGAACCCCGCGTTGTTGATGAGCACGTCAACGGCGCCAACCCGCTGGACAATCGTCCGGATGCCCGCCGCGTCAGTCACGTCGCCTGCGACGAATGCGGCCTTGGCACCGTCCACGGCAATGGCATCCACCACCGCCGCCCCACGCGCCGCGTCACGGCCGTGGACGAACACTTCCGCGCCGCGACGGCCGAGTTCCTCAGCGACGGCCCGGCCGATTCCAGACGTTGCGCCCGTGACCAACGCGGTCTTCCCATCAAGGTATCTCTCGTTGCTCACGTGATGTCTCCTCTGTGTGGATCAGCCTCTGCGTCGCCAGGCGGCTCGGCGTCGCGGGCGCCAAGGTCCACCCGCTCATGCGTCCAGGAAGGCTCCGACGTCGGCCGCGAACTCAGCGTGATGCTGGAAGAGGAACCCGTGGGCCGCGTCGTCGTAGAGCTTGAGTTTCGCGTGGGGGATAAGGCCGGCGAGCAGGTACGAATAGCGGGGGAGGATCATGGGGTCGCTGTCGCCGTTCGCGATGAACACCGGCACTTCGATGGCGCTCACCCTCTCGAGCGCCGCGTGCTCCGGGATGCCCCAGTCGCAGACGGCGTCGTACTGCGCCAATCGCGTCTCCCAACCGGTTTCCTCGTCGCGGTCCTGCTGTCTCGAGTACATCCTTCCGAGCGCTTCCTGCCCCGCCTGCTTGCTCGCATCGGATCCGGTGAAGAAGACCGCGAGGTAGCCCTCCGCGCTGCCTTCGCGCTGACCGACGGCGCCAATGACGTCTGGCGCCCAGCCGTGCATCCCGGCGGCACCGCGTGGCGCCGCAGACGCCAGAATTAGCTCCCGCACGACGTCGGGCCTGGCGAGCGCGATCTCCTGCGCCACGAAGCTCCCGATCGAGAACCCGAGGAGATCCACGCGTTCGTAACCCATCGCGCTCAGGAAGCCGGTGGCGCCGCGAGCCATCTCCTCGATAGTGTTCGGCGTCGTCCCGCTCGAGGCTCCCACGCCGACGTTGTCGAACGTGACGACGCGACGCGAGGTCGCGAGCGCGTCGATCAGCGCAGGGTCCCAGTTGTCGAGGTTGCCGCGGAAGTGCTGGAGGAGCACGAGCGGCACCTCGCCGCTGCCGAGGTCGCGGTAGGCGAACGTAATCCCGTTTGCCGCCTCGATCCGACGGTTCTCGGCGCTTATGTAGCTGTTGACTGCGGTGGTTGCGCTCATGCTTCCCTTTCGTTCGCGATTGATCAAGCTCGATGGTGTCCGGGTTGAGACTCGAGTCGGCGGCTGCTCTGCTCGGCTATCCACGATGCCGCCAGCGTCGTCCACGCCGCGGCGTCGCCGCTGCCCTGTGCCAGGCCCAGGCTGTGCGGGCCGTGGGCGAACACATGGACGGAGTGGGGGACCCCGCGGGCCGCGAGAGACTCCGCCAGACGGTAGGTGTGCTCGGGTGGGACGTAGGCGTCCTCGGCCGTATGCCACAGGAAGAACGGCGGCGAGGACTTGGTGACCAACGCGTCCAGGGAGGTCGCGCGACGGAGCTCGGGTGTCGCATCCTCGCCCAGCAGGATCACGCGTGCCGGTCGATATGTCTCTGTCTCCATCGAGGTGATCGCGTAGCCGAGCACGGCGAAATCGACCGCGTCGTAAGCATCACCGCCCGGGGCGAGTGCAGCCAGTCCCGCGAGATGCCCGCCGGCGGAGAAGCCGATCAGCCCGATGCGCTCCGCGCCGCCGTCCCTAAGCCGGCGGATCTCAGCTCGCAGGGCGTTCATCGGTAGGGGGTGGCGCACCAACAGCGGATAGCGAAACACGCTGGCACTGACACCCAGGCCGCTCAGCCAGGCCACGATCGGCTCGGCCTCGTGGGCCGCGTGCTCGGCGTAGCCTCCGCCGGGCAGCACGATCATGTGTGTCTCCGAAGCGCCTGACACGCTGTGCCGACCGTTGGTGTCACCGCGCGTGCTCACCCTGTCGAACTTGCGGTGCTGTGGGCCTGGATCCAGGACCTCGTCAGCTCCAGGTAGTCGTCGGCACCGTCCTCCCAGGTGAAATGGTTGGTCTCGAGAATGTCGAGCTTGCTGTCGGGCAGGCGCGCGCGCAGGAACTCGGCGTTGCTCGGTGGCACGAGCGCGTCGTGGCGGCCGGCGATGATCTGAACCGGGGTGCGGATGTCGCCGAGTCGCTCGGCCAGGACCGGCAGGTCAGAGGGGTACTGACGAACGTAGGCCGCCGACTCGACAAAGCGCTCGCCCGCGTAAGAGGTCAGATAGTCCTCTCGTACGGCCTCGGGCAGCGTGTGTCGCTCGATGGCTTCGAGTGCCTGAGCGACGATGTCGCGTCCATCGATTGCCTGGAATCCGCTGAGGTCCGGAGCCTCGATGATTTGCTCCAGGGCGCCTGTCACCTCGAGCGGGAAGGATGCACCGCCGCTGCCGACGACTGCGCTGGGGAATCGGTCAACGTCCTCGGCGGCGGCGAACAGGACGGCGCCGGTTCCCACGTCGGGCCCGACCACGTGCGGGTGTCCTAGTTCCCACTCGTCTATGAGCCGCAGCAGGAACCCACCCATGGCCCGTGGGGAAAGCAGCTCAGCTCGGCGCTCAGATTGACCGAAACCCGGTAGATCGATGGCGACGAGGCGCGCGTTCTCGTCCAGGCGCGACCAGATCGTGTTCCACGCGAACAGGCTCTCGGGCCAGGGATTGAGGAGTAGGACCGTCTCGTCAGCGACGCCCTCGCTCTCGGCGTACCTGATCTGGAGGCCGTCGGCCTCGCGCTGCCGGGGGCTCATATTCACAGCGCCGTCTGACATGAATTACTCCTCCTGTCCGTGACCGATGGGCTGCCCGTAGCGTCTCAGCAGCCTTGGGAATGTGCCTCGCCGAGGCCGGCGCGACATCGCTCGATCGCGCCATATTTGCGCCGCCACCGACCGAGCGAGCTTCGCAGTGAGACCGAGACCCGTCGCGCGGGCCGGTGCCTTCGGTCTGGTCTCAAGCGGCGAGCGGCGAGGGGGGTATCCGCGTCGATCCCTTGACCTGCGGGACGAGCATCGCGACGCGGTCGATGTAGCACCACGCCCATTCCTCGCCTGGCTCCAGCGAGCGGATCAACGGGTGTCGTGTCGCGTTCGCGTGCGCGGTGGCGTGGCGGTTCGGCGACTCGTCACAGCAACCGACGTGCCCGCACTCCAGGCACACGCGCAGATGCAGCCACGGTTCCCCCGAGGCGAGGCACTCCTCGCAGCCGGGCACGGTCTCCGGCAAGACCGAGAGCCTGATGTGGTCTCGATGGCTGCAAGACATCAGCGGAAAGTCTCGCGGGTTCGGGCCTACGGGACATCGCGCGAATGGGTGATGTCGACTAAACGGACCGGTCATGGTCGTTTGCGAGCCGTGCTAGGGCGACGCGCGAGTTGATCTGCAACTTCGCGAAGATCTGACGCAGGTGGCTGTTCACGGTGTGTGGTGAAACGAAGAGTCGCTCGGCGACGTCGCGATTGGTGAGTCCCTGGGCGACGAGGCGTGCGACGGCGAGCTCCGAATCGGTCATCGCGCCCCATCCGGTGTCCGGGCGACCCGAACTGCCCACCACACGGCGACGGACGCCGCGGGCCCTGAGCTTTGCCCGCACGCGCCGGGCGTCCCATGCTGCCCCGGACTCCACATTGATCTTGAGGGCACGTTCCAGATCCTCGATCCCCTCCTTCTCCTCACCCGCGGCGATCCGCCGAGCCCCGAGATCCTCGAGGGACGATGAAAGCGCCAAGGGCCGTTGGGTCCGCTCGAACTGCTCCACAGCCTTCTCGAGCTGCTCCGCACCTTCGTCCAGAAGAGCGCGCGCGTGAGCTGCAGCGCCGACGATCGCCGCTAGGGTGGGGTTCGCCTCAGCGCGCCGCTCCGCGGCGAGAACCGTCGCCACGGCGAGCTCCTCGTCGCCTGCGGCGAGGGCTATGCGCACCAGCTGCGTCTCATCGGTGATGTCCGCCGGAAACAGCGGAAGGATCGACTTGCGCTCGTCGTTGCCCAGCGCACACAGCCAGCCGTGGGCCGCGCCCGGGTCTCCGGCCGCCATCTCCCGTAGAGCCAGGAGCCAAGAGGCGTGCCGGCGGAAGCCAGGCGGACCTTCGCCGACCATTGTCCGAGCCAGGGCCGCGGTCCTCTCCAGCTGGCCATCGTCGCCGCGGTGGAGGGCGACCCGACCCAGCGCGACTACGCCGGCGGCGTCGAGCAGCCCGGCAAGCCGATCCTCTTCCTCCGGGCCCAGTTGTCCTTCCAGGACGGGTGCTGCGTCCTCGAGTCGTCCGAGTTGGAAGAGCTGCCTGCCTCGCCAGGTCTCCAGCATGTGAAGCGCCCACCCCTGGCGGCTCCGCTTCGCGTCGGCGATGCCTTCCTCGGTCGCCAGCAACGACTCCTCAAACTTTTCGGCGACCATGAGTGCCTCGGATCGCATCTCCTGGCCGAGACGCTCGCGCGGCGGATCCTTCTTGGCGGCCGGCGAGCGCGCGGCCTGCTCCGTCAACTCGACCGAGCGCATGAAGTTGCCGTTGACGTACTCGAGTCCCGCCTCGGCGAGCAGCAGGCTGAACGCGGCGACGCCGTCGTTACTCGCGCGCACCGCCGTCCTGGTCGCGTCCAGCGCCTCGCGGGCCTCGTCGAACCGTCCTGCGACAAGGAAGTTGTGGAAGAGCGCCGCGTAGTGGCGCGCCCGCAAAACCGGCGAGAGGCCCTCAAGAGCGAGCGCCCGGCGACCGGCATCGATCCGCAGGTCCGGCGATAGGGCGAACATGCCCGCGATCGTGAGGAGCACGCGCGCCTCCTCCTCGGCAGGCAGGGCACTTCGCAGGTGCGCGTCGATGAACGCGCGGCCCTCCTCGCCGCGTCCGGCAGCGTGTAGAAGTAGCGCAGTTTCGGTCACCAGCTCGGCCCGACGCGGGTCTGTCGCCGTCGCGATCTCCAACGCCCGGCGACTCAGTTCCGCACCGGCGCCTGGGTTAGTCGTGCCGACGATCCGCGCCGCATTCGCGAGGGTCCCGACGGCCGCCTCGTCGCCGGCGACCGCGCTGTCGGCCAGTTGGGTGCCAACCTCGCAGGCCCGCGCCCCGTGTTCGAGCAGAACGTCAACCGCCTGGCGATCCAGCGCACGTCGCACCGAAGATGGCACGCTCGCGCGGACGGCATCGCGGGTGATGTCGTGGCGGAACCCCAGGTCCCCGTCACGATCAACCAGGAGCGAGGCGTCAATCAACTGTTCGACCGGTCCGAGGACGGTAGACGGAGGTCGCTCGAGCATCGCCGCCAACTCACCAAAGGAGAACGTGCGCCCCAACGAGGCCGCCAGGACGGCCGACTGACGGGCGGCGTCCGACAAGCCGTCGAGGCGCTCACGCATGCTCGCGTGGACCCGGGCCGGCAGGCGACTGTCCGTCAGGCGAGCCTTCCCATCATCGACTTGGAGCAGCTCCTCATCGAGGAGCCCGGTCAACAGCTCGGTCAGCAGGAAGGGGCTTCCTTGCGCGCCCGCCATCAGGGCGATCAACGGGTCAGCGGGGGCGCCGCCCGTGAGGTCACGCCCGATCTGCACCACCGCGGCCTCGTCAAGAGGACCGAGGACGACCGTCTCGGCGCCGGCCCCCTCGAGGTACCGCACGGTGGTGGAAATTGGCGATGAGCCCTGGGGCGGGCGCAGCGCCACGATCCAGGCGATCGGCAGGCCGCTCAGGCGTGAGGTCAGAACCCGCACGGCTGCCGCGGTGCCGGCGTCGGCCCACTGAAGGTCGTCGAGCGCCAGGAGTATCGGCCGCGTGATTGCGGCTTGCTCGATAAGTGCCTGCAGTTCCTGAAGCAGCCAGTAGCGCTGCTCGGGCACGGCCGGAAGCTCTCCGAGCGCCCCTGGCTCAAGCGGTGGTGGATCGCCGTGGAAGAGGGCGTCCATCAGGGCCGCCAGCTCGATTCCCTCGCCGGGCTCGGAGGCGCCCCGGCCGACCGCGAAATCCATTCGGAGTGCCATCCTCGCGGCCTCATCGAGAAGACGAGTCTTCCCCATGCCCGCGGCCCCCTCGACGAGGATGATCGCGCCGGCGTCGCCGGCGCGCACCCGATCGAGCGTGTCGCCCAGCACCGTGAGTGGGGCATCCCTGCCACGAAGTAGATGACGACGCGACACCGTCTGCTCCATGGGCTGCCTCCTTACTCCTCGACGGACGCTGTCGCCACGCTGGGCGGCTGCTCGGCCTCGAGCGCCGAAGCCATCACCAGCTCCAGCTCGTCCGATACACGCTCCAGCGGTCGCAGGCTCTGCTGCGCGCGGCAGAGGATGATCGCGCCCTCGAGCGACGCCAGCAAGAGCGTCGCGATCGAGCGGGCGCGCCCCACCGCTATGCCGCGTTTGCGCAATGCATCCGCGATCACCTCCTGCCAGTCGGCGAAAGCCTCTCCGGCGATGTCCCGCGCGGTCGGCTGGTGCGACCCTTCGAGCGCTGCCGTGGCTACCGGGCAGCCGGCCCTGAAGTCGCTGGCCCGCAGGATCTTCGACCAGTGCCTGCGGAAGGAACCGACGGCGGCCACGGGATCGCGGCGCTCGACCGCGGCGACGGCCCCCGCGATCGTGAATTCGCCAGCCCAGCGGGTCGCGTCCTCCACCAGCTGGGTCTTGCCACCGCTGAAGTGGTGGTAGACAGATCCGCGTGGCGCCCCGCTGTGGGCGAGGACATCAGTGAACGAGGTCCCCTGGACACCGCGCTCGCTGAACAACAGCGCGGCGCTCTCGATCATTTTCTGGCGTGCGTTGGACTCACGAGGCATGTTCTATGACGCGCATCATAGTGCCTCGGAGCCGGAGCAGCGCGCGCACGCCGCGAGCGCGTGGCGAGGAGGCAACGCCTAAGCGCCCACTCGATCGCGCGATGTCAAGGGGACCGGCTGCCGGAATCATCCGGAGCGCCGAAGCAACGACAACGAGCGGTGACTCGACTCGAGACGTCCTTGAAGTCTTGATCGCCCCCACCCATCCCGACCTGAGGAGCCCAAATGAGCGAGCTACCGAACGACGGCCCCGTCAACGGCATGTGGGCGGATGGTTCACCCTGGAGCGCCGCCCCCGACGCCCTCCAGGAGAGGGGCTACAACGTCACTCAGGAGGTCTCGTCATGCCGATGATCGACGTCTACGCGGCCGAAGGAACGTTCTCCGACAAGCACACGCTCGCGACCAATCTCGCAGACGCGGTGATGCGCTGGGAGCAGGTGCCCGACCTGCCGCTGTTCCGCAACAACACCGCCGGGTTCGTGCACGATCTCCCCGACACCTCACTCGCGAACGTGAACGGCGAGAGCAACTACGTTCGCGTGCAGGTGCTGGCACCGACCGGTGCGCTCGACCGCGACAAGCAGATCGGCGTCGTCAAAGAGCTAACCGAGATCGTGGCACGTGCCGCCGGCGACCCAAGCCTCGCGCAACGGACCTGGGTGTTGCTCACCGAGTCCCCCGAAGGGGGCTGGGGGATAGCCGGGCACGCCAACACAGGTGCGGACATCGCCCAATCCGCGCGGGCCGAACTCGCCGCAAAAGCAGAGTCGTGATTCACGGCACGTCACAGGCAGAGACCACCTACACGGTCAAGCGTCTAACCGTTGCGGTTCCGGGCGTACGCGAGTTTCAGGAGCGCTATGAGCAAGCTGTGCCGGCGCTCCCGCTTGAGCAGGTCACGGCGTTGGTGGAACGTGCCGCACCGTGGTCGGAGATGCTCGAACTGATGGCGGACAGCGCTCCGTACGGGTTCCTGATCTATTTTCGAAACGACGTGGATCCAGTGATGCAGCTCGCCGGCGACGACGCCGACTGCATTGCCTACCTGATGGGCAACCACACGCTTGCCGAGCAGATGTTCCGGTATGACCCTCGAGCGATGCTGTATGCCCCTCTGCACACGGTGATCTGGGAAGACTCGGCCGGACAGGCGTGGTTCACGGCCGACCAGCCGAGCACGCAATTCGACAGCTTCGGTATCCCAGAGGTTGCCACGGTGGGCGTCGAGCTCGACAGGAAGCTGGCGGTGCTTCTCGAGGCCCTGGGCGTCAACGTGCCGCCGTCGCTGCACGAGAGCCAGGCGGGATGTGGCCAAGTTTGAGGGAGAACGGAGATGGGGAGCGAGATGAGCGCCGAGGAGGTGGTGCGACCGTAACGCAGGTCCCTCGAGACGGAGCAACGCCCGGTTCGCCCAAGCAGCCGGGAGTGCTCCTGGCTCTGGTGTGTGTGACGCAGTTCATGGTCATCCTCGACGTTTCGATCGTGAACGTCGCGCTGCCGTCGATACAGAGGGGACTGCACTTCGGCACCACAGGGCTGCAGTGGGTGGTCAACGCCTACACGATCACGTTCGGCGGCTTCCTGCTGCTCGGCGGCCGCGCGGCCGACCTGCTTGGGCGCCGCCGCGTGTTCCTGGCCGGAACGGCACTCTTCAGCGCGTCATCAGTCCTCTGCGCTTTCGCTGGTTCCCGGGGGCTGATGATCGGGGCGCGTGCCCTTCAAGGCCTCGGCGGAGCGGTGCTCTCGCCGGCGAGCCTCTCGATCATCACCACCTCGTTCAAGGAGGGCCCGGAGCGCAACCGCGCGCTCGGGGTGTGGGGCGCGATGGCTGGATTGGGTGGGGCGTCAGGCGTGCTATTCGGAGGCATTCTCACGCAGGTCTTTGGGTGGCCCGCGATCTTCGTGATCAACGCTCCCATCGGGCTCGCGGTGATTGCGCTCGGACGCGGAGTCATTCCCGAAAGCCGGCGCGACGATCTGAGTCGGGACTTTGACGTCGCCGGCGCGATGCTGGTCACGCTCGGTTTGGTCGCTGTCGTATACGGGATCGTTCGCAGCGAGAGCCTGGGCTGGGGTTCGATCGGAGTCCTCGGTTCGATCGCGCTCGGCATCGCGCTGCTCGGGGCGTTCGCGCTCGTGGAGGGTCGTTTTGCCGCCGCACCGCTTCTGCCGCTCGCGGTTCTACGGATGCGCCGGCTGCGCGCCGCCAACCTCGTGATCGCGCTGCTGTACGCGGGTGTGTTTCGATGTGGTTCTTCCTCAGCCTCTTCATGCAGGGCGTGCTCGGTTACAGCGCGTTGAAGGCGGGGCTTGCGTTCCTGCCGATAACGCTGAGCGTCGCCCTGGCCGCGACGTTCGCGCCGCGCATGGTCGCCCTGGTCGGAGCTTGCCGCGCGATCGCGGCCGGCATGCTGAGCTCCGCTGTCGGTCTCGCTTTGCTGAGCGGCGTGAGCCCCGGGGCAAGCTACGTCGCGGCGGTGCTGCCCGGAGGCGTGATCGCTGGTGCGGGCTTGGGCATGACGGTCGTACCGCTCACGATCACGGCAGTACAGGGGGTCCCACCCGCGCAGAGCGGGCTCGCGTCCGGGCTGATCAACACCTCGCGCCTTGTCGGCGGAGCGCTCGGGCTCGCCGTCCTCAGCACGCTCGCCGACTCCCACACAGCCAGCCAGCTGGCCAGCGGTGCATCTCGCCTCGGAGCGCTTGCCAGCGGCTACCAGCTGGCGTTCGGGATCGCCGCAGCGATCTGCTTCGCCGGCACGCTCCTGAGCGTCGTCCTCTTGCGACCAGATCCCTCTGACATCGCGACCGTGGCAGGAGGACGCGAAGCAAGGTGGGCAGCCTGGACGTGCGGTCGCATCGACGCTCCACGCAACCCACCCGAGCCGATTGCGCCAGAGCCATCCTGAAGGCAAGTGGCCCATGCCCGGCGAGCACACACGAGACGAGCTCGACGCGCTCGGATACGAGCGACTGCTCGTCGCCATAGACGGGTCGGCAAACAGTTGGCTCGCCTTGTCACTGGCAACCGCGAGCGCGTCCTAGATATGGCGCGATCACGCGATGTCCGTTGGCATTCCCGCGGCAATAGTCAGGCCGAATTGAAGACCGACGCGGGAAACGACCGCCACAACACGGACCGGCGGTCGCGCCGCGGTCGCGACACCCCGCAGCCGTGGCGCGCCTGTTGCCCGCAAAACCCGACTGAGAGGAACCCACATGGCCGATCAACCAAACATCGTCCTCGTCCACGGCGCCTGGGCCGATGGCTCCTCTTGGGCCGGCGTCATCGAGCGCCTGCAGGCCGCTGAATACAAGGTCACCGCTCCCCAGTTCCCGATGACGTCCGTCGCAAACGATGTGGCCCGCCTGCGGCAGGTATTGGCGCTCCAGGACGGCCCGACGGTCCTCGCCGGTCACTCCTATGGCGGCCACATCATTACCTCCCTCGGAACGGACGCCCCGAACGTGGTCGGGCTCGTCTACATCGCCGCGTTCGCGCTGAACGAGGGCGAGACGCTCGGCGGCCTTTCCGAACAGGGCCCTCCGACGCCAGCGCTCGCGCACTCCACAACCGACGAGCAGGGCTTTGTGTGGCTCTCAGAAGACGACTTCGTCAACCACTTCGCCGCGGACGTCGAGCCGGCGAAGGCGAGAGTGATGTACGCCGTGCAGCAGCCCTTGGCCGGAAACACCTTCGGCGACGTGATGGGCGTACCGGCTTGGAAGTGGCTGCCGTCCTGGTACGTGGTTGCCGAGAACGACGAAGCGATCCCGCCGCCAGCCGAGCGCATGTTCGCCGAGCGCATGGGGGCGACAACGGTCGAGATCCCAGCCAGTCACGTGGCGATGGTTTCCCATCCGGACAGGGCCACCGCCCTGATCCGCGACGCCGCTGTTACCTGCAGAGATCGGGCCGTTACGGCGTAGCGAAAGTTCTACGCGGCTCGGCCACACCCCGGTCTGGAAAGCCCGCAGCCGGGCATGGGCGCGGGGCGATCAGGAGTTGCGTGGCTTAGCCACAGCCGAGAGTTCGGAGCCCTCGCAACGTCACCACACCACGACCAGGTGACTCCAGATGAACGAACTACTCAACGCGACGATCGACGCTCACGGAGGCCTTGGGCGCTGGAACGAACTTGACGCGGTCTCAGCTCGGCTCCTCCAAGACGGCGCTGAGTGGGCTCTTAAGGGCCAGGCGGGAGCCCTCGCCGACGTCTTCGTGAGGGCAACGCTTCACCAACAGCGCGTCTCGCACCACCCCTTTCGGGCCCCCGACCGTCGAAGCGCCTTCACCCCTGAGCACGTCGCGATCGAGAGAGCACGACCGGCGACCTACTCGAGGAGCTCGACGAACCCCGTGCGTCGTTTGAGGGCCACACCCTTGAAACCCCCTGGTCCACACCGCAGCTTGCCTACTTCGTCGGCATCTCGATGTGGACCTACCTCACACAGCCATTCACATATGCCCTTCCGGGGTTCGAGATACGCGAGCTCGAGCCATGGCAGGAGGAAAGCGAGGAGTGGAGCCGCCTGCACCTGGTGTGGCCGAACAATCTCGCCACACACAGCAGCGAACAGACGCTGTATGTTGGCGCCGACGGTCTGCTCCGGCGACATGACTACGACATCGTGATCCAGGCCAACGCCCCGGGAGCGCACTACTTCAGCGACTACACGGAGGTCGCCGGCATCGTGGTCCCGACGCGGCACAGGATCGTGCAGCGAACACCGGACGGACAGTCACTCGACGAACCCGTACTCGTATCGATCGAACTCAGCGAGATAGCGTTCACCTAAGGTGCTCTCCGGCGGGACGTCAACGTCCTCGACGGCGCGGCAGATGAAGGACGGCAGAGCGGACGGGGTCACCAGTGGGTCCAGTCCGATCAGCGCGTGCCAGTCCACTCCTAACGGGCAAAAACCGCAGTGTGGTCGGGGTGCCCTGCGCCCGGCCCCGCCGCGGCTCGCCGCTCAGCTGGAGCCGCCCAGAACCTCGTCGAGAGCCTGCTCGATCGGCTGCTCGCCTGAGTTCACGTAAAGGACGCGGCGGCCGCTGCGCGAATCTCCCAGCAAGCGGGCGAGCACGTTCGCGACATCATCACGCGGCACCGATCCCCTAAACGGGGCAGCGTCAATGCGGACGCTCCCAGTGCCCGCGTGATCGGTCAGGCCGCCCGGCCTGACGATCGTCCACTCGCGATCGCTCGAGGCGATCGCTGCATCGGCTTCCGCCTTCGCCCGCAGGTAGATTTCGAAGACCTCGTCGCCGTCCGGCGGGTCCTCGACGCCCGCTCCACTGACCATCACGTAGCGCGGGGCGCCAGTCGTCGTGGCCGCGCGCAGGAGCTTGATCGCTCCGTCGCGATCCATGGTCAGCTTGCGATCCGCTCCGCTACCAGCTCCGGCGCCGGCAGCGAAGATCACGGCGTCTGCACCGTCGATGGCCGTGGCGATCTCCTCGACGGTCCCCTTCTCAAGGTCGCATACGACCGGAGACGCTCCCGCCTGGCTGACCTCGGTCGCGTGATCCGCGTTGCGGATCAGCCCGATGACCTGGTCCCCGTCGACGGCCAGCAGCCGCGTCAACCGCAACGCGATCTTCCCGTGAGCACCTGCAATCGCTACCTTCACAGCACGATTCTACTTACGAGGCTTTCCTCGACATCGCGCATTCGCGTGATGTCGTCCTGGAGAGACGATGCGAGCGTTGACCGCATGGGCCGTTAGCCCGCGTCCAAGAGGTTCCCGGCCTGGCGTCGGAAGGGGCCCGGCAGAAGGAGCACTGGAGCCCAGCGAGGTCTTCTGGCGACCAGACAAATTGTCGAAAACACGAGAGGACGCAATCATGACCGGCTCGCTCGAGGAGCGAAACAAGGCAATCGTGCGCAGCGCGTTTGAGGCGCTATTCAACCAACGAGACTTCGTCGTGGCCGAGACGTTCTTCTCGCCGAACTACACCCAACACAGCGCCCATATCCCGCCGGGCCGCGAAGGCCTGCTTGAGCTGGTGAAGTCGTTTCCTCCAACACACCGGCGTGACATGGGAGTGATTGTGGCCGAGGGCGACTTTGTCATGGCGCACGGGCGTCTGTGGGGATATGGCGACGGCCGCCCAGACCGGATCGTGGTGGACATCGTGCGTATAGAGGACGGGTTACTGGCTGAGCATTGGGACGTGATCGAGGACGAGGCTTCGCGTGGCGCCTCGCGCAGCGGCCTGCCTTCGTTCGGCGATACCTTTCCCGAGGATCGTCATAAGTCCCCAGGGACCTAATAGTGCTTTGTTAGGTTCGGGGTAGGAGTTCGCTGCGGTTGGGGCGAACCCTCTTGCGTCGTTGTTCTCGACGCGAGGAGGCATCATGGCTGTGATGGCGGTGGATGCGGGTGCCCCGGTGCCCGACCTTTCAGAGCGCTGACGCGACAGAACTCGCCGAGATCTGCGACGCCTTTCGGATCACCGTCACATACGACAAGCCGAACCGAACGATTGAGCTATCCGCAACCATCGTCCCCGAACTGCTCCCAAAAAACATGAACCCGACCTACACCGAAGGCGCCGTCGGGGTATTCGTATATAGCGGGGGCGGGGTCTGTACGCAGATCCCCGACGCTCCCAAACACCTCTGTGGCCGCGTCTACCAGATCACGGAAGTGCGCAAGCTGCCATAAACACGGCGATTCCCAGCCTATTTGTGCTGCGAAGGTACCTCGGCCGCGGGCTGCGCCTGTAGGTCGTCCGCAGCGGCAGTGAGATCCCCTCGCTGTCGGCTGCCGCTCGTGCAAGGGAAGCGGTTGCCGGAGCCCCGCTTCTGGCGATTTGCGAGACTCGCCGCGGGCCGGCGTGCGGACCTGCTTTCAGCTGCCCGGGGTGCTCACGTCGCCGGCGAATCGCGCGTCGCCGTCCGAGGTGCCGGCAGCGCCGCCCGCGGTGGCCAGCAGGCGCTCGCAATCGCAGAGAAAGCAGTAGCCAGCGGGCGACGGCCCGGGGCTGACGCTGGTCGTCCTAAGCGCAAGCCAGACCCAGGTTGGGCGAGGCGCCCGCGTCGGCCGTGAAAGCACTCGTCTCGGGTGCTGTCAACCTTACGCGGTCCGCTGGGTTTTGCCGTCAACGTCTCGGCACATCGCGGTGGAGTCTCGGCTACGCAGCCACTTCCGGTGCCCGGGGCGCGACTATCCGCTCCTCGAAGGCGAAGCCCGCTTCGAGCGCCCGGCGCACGGGGCACGTCTCGGCAACGCGTGTGAGCCTGCGCTGCTGCTCGGGCGTCAGGTCGATAGGAAGGAGCAGGTCGGTGGCGAAGCTCCGCGGAGCGCTGTCCGCGTCGTAGTTCACCTCGACGGCCGTCTCGCCGATGTCCCAACCGCGGTTCTGGGCGTACATGGCGATCATCGTCGCGACGCATGAGGCGAGGGTCGCTGCCAGCAACTCGTGCGGCGCCGGCCCAAGGTCTGAGCCACCGAGGCGCTCGGGCTCGTCGGTGACGATCATGTGGCGGCCGTTCACGTCGACCTCGTGCTTGAGGCTGTTGCCCATGCGGCGCGCTGTCGCGGTCATCCTCATGGGAGGGCCACTGGTCGATGACTTATGCTCATACAACGACAGTAGCATACAACGGTGTAGTTGTGGTATGTTGGCATCATGCCCAACACAAGCGACGTTCCGCACCCGCTGCCGGCGCCGCTCGCGGAGATGATCGCCGAGCGCTTCCGCGTCCTCGCCGAGCCAATGCGAATACGCCTGCTCGACGCGTTGCGCGACGGTCCTGCGACCGTCCAGGAGCTCCAGCAGGCGACCGGTGCCTCACAGCAGAACGTCTCGAAGCATCTCGGCCTCCTCCTGCGCAGCGGGCTGGTGAGCCGGCGCAAGGAGGGCAACTTCTCGCTGTATGAAATTGCCGACGCGGGCGTGTTCGCGCTGTGCGAGCAGGTCTGTGGCGGACTACGCCGCCAGCTGGACGAGCTCGACGCGCTACTGCCGACGGGAGCGTCCGAATGAGCACCGTCACAGCGCCTCGCGATGTGAGGACCACCGAGCCACCGAGCCGGCAGCGCGGGCGTGTCGGGCCGATCGGCCGGCTCGGCCGCTGCACCGCGACTCATTTTCGCGCCGTGCTGATTGGCTGGCTGGTGGTCGCGGTCGTGCTCGGCTTCTTCGCGCCGCGGGTCGAGAACGCGCTCTCGGGTGCGGGCTGGGAAGCCAGCGGGTCACAGTCAGTGCAGGCCCGCAAGCTGATCGAACGGGATTTCGCCGGTCTTGGAAGCTATGGACTGATGACGGTCGTGTACTCCCCGACGCAGACCGTCAGCACCCCGGCCTTCAGGTCTGTGCTTGCGCGCGTCGAACGGACGCTGCGAGCCGATCGGGCCGTGCACACGGTCGTCGCCCCCGCGCCTGGACTGTCGATCTCGCGCGACGGTCACACGGCGATCGTGCAGGCAGGCGCCGCCCGGGACCCGAACGAAATGGTCGCTGCGGCGGACAGCGTGAAGGGCACCCTGAAGCGGCTTTCGACAGGCACCGTACATGTGAATCTCACCGGCGCAGCAGGGATGTGGTCTGACTTCAATGCGGCCAACCGCTCAGCGATGCTCAAATCGGAGGTCATCTCCTGGCCGGTGACGCTCGCCATCATGCTGCTCGCCTTCGGATCGCTTGTCGCCGCCGGGCTGCCGCTCATGCTGACGATGCTCGGCCTGCTTGCGGCCGCCGGCTCGCTCTACCTCGGCACGTTGATCCTGCCGATCTCCATTTGGGCGATGAACTTCGCGCTGATGTTCGCGCTGGCGCTGGGAATCGACTACGCGCTGTTCATCGTGATGCGCTTCCGCGGCGCATTCTTCGGCTCGAGGCTCGATCCCCTGGATGCCACGGCCGTCACGATGGACACTGCCGGAAAGGCCGTGCTTTTCAGCGGCGTCACCGTGCTCATCTCGCTCACAGCCGTGATGCTCGTCCCCAGCCCGGCATTTCGCAGCATGAGTCTCGGAATCATGCTCGCGGTCATTTTCGTGCTCGCCGCCACGCTGACGCTCTTGCCCGCCGTGCTGGCACGGCTGGGTCCCAAGGTCGACAACCTGTCGTTGCCGTGGGCGCACTCCGGCGAGCATCGCTCTACCCGCTTCGCCGCCTGGGGCGAGCGCCTGTGGCGCCACCCGCTTCGCTACGGCATCCCTGCGCTCGTGGTGCTCGTCGCACTCGCGTTCCCAGTGACACAGCTGAAGACGTCGATGCCCTCGATCAAGGTCGTGCCGAGCAGCGACTCCTCGCGCATCGGGTATGGCCAGGTGCAGACGGCCCTGGGACCTGGTGCGACCGGCCCACTACAGCTAGTCACCCCAGCCGGACAGGCTGCCGCGGTCGCGCGGATCGCACAGAGCGATCCCGGTATCACCCAGGTGATGCCCACCCAACCCGGCGGAGGCGGACTCGCCCTCGTCACGGCCGTCCCCCGCCAGGACCCCTCCAACCCCGCGGTCGGCGCCACCATCGACCGGCTCCGAACTCGTATGCCCGCGGGGACGCTCCTCGGAGGCGCGGTTGCCGAAAACCACGACCTGCAAACCCTGTTGTCCGCGAAGACCGCCCTTGTGATCGGCGTGGTGCTGGGCCTCGGCTTCCTGCTGCTCCTGTTCGCGCTGCAGGCGCCGCTGCTCGCCGCGGTAGGCGTGCTGACCAACCTGCTGGCAACCGGCGCAGCCTTCGGAGTCTCCAAGTGGATCTTCCAGGACGGCGCGCTTCACTCGCTGCTCGGCTTCCAGCCGCAGGGCTTCCTTGACGCATGGGGCCCAGTGTTCTTCTTTGCGATGATCTTCGCGATCTCGATGGACTACACGATGTTCCTGCTCTCTTCGGCCAAGGAGCACTGGGACCAAACACACAGCGCGAAGGACGCGATGGTCGGCGGAATCGCGCACTCCGGGCGGGTCATCTTCGCCGCGGCCTCGGTGATGGTCGCCGTGTTCTTCACGTTCGCGCTCTCCGGGCCGCTGCCGCCCAAGGAGATGGGCATCATTCTCGGTGTCGCGGTGCTGCTCGACGCGGCACTGGTCAGGCTGCTGCTGCTGCCGGTCCTGCTCCGCCTGATGGGACCTCGCGCCTGGTATCTGCCCCGGTGGGCCCGGCGCATCCTGCCTGACGTCCGCTTCGGACATTCATGAGCATGCGTCTGCTCGGCATCCCTTCGATCGAGCCCACACGTGCGGCGAACCGCTTCTTCAGCGGCGCGATCTCGCTCGTCAACGTCCGCGGCGATCGCGAGCGCCGGGCCGTCCGTATTCCCTGTGCGACCCACATCCCTCTGCCTCAGCTGCGCCGCCGCATCGAAGAGATCCGAACCGATCGACCCGTCGCCCTGGTGTGCCGTTCCGGGCACCGCAGCGCGCTCGGCGCACTCATCGCCCGGCGCCACGACTTGGAGGCGATGAGCGTCACCGGCGGCATGAGCGCCTGGCTCACCGCGGGAGGGCCTGCGGTCTGGCCCCGCGAGCCGGCGCTCGAGAGACAACTCCACGAGCCGGGCAAGTCCCGCGATGCGAAAGGCTCGAGCAGCAGGTGGCGAGGCCAGCGATGAACACCGGGACCGACGCGCTGAATCTCGAGCGTCTGCCGCGGCGCGAGCAGGTGTGCAAGGTTCCCAAGGCGCTCGACGGCGAGGAAGGGCTCGTCCTGGTCAACGCGACATGGGGAACGATCCAGCCAATGACGCTCGCGCTGGGCGTGCACACGACTGGCGAGCTCGAGTTGATCGCGCATCGGTTGAGGCATCGGGCACGAAGGGCCTATCGCTACACAGTTCGCGTGTCAGCCGGTGGGAAGCGCATCGAGAGACCTAGAGTGACCGATCTCGATGAGACCGCAGGATCGACGGACGCAGCTTGGTGGGTGGGGGGCGGGATGAACGGCGGGCAGGCGTCGTGGACGGCCCGGCGAGTCGCGGCCCAGCGTTTGCACTTCGAGCGCGTGCCTGCGGTGTATGGCCGGCCCGATGATGACCAGCGCTTGTTGTGTGACGTTGCCGCGGGGATCGAGGTGGGCGATGCGCCCTTGAGGCGTTATCTGCAGGTCCGCACGGCGTTCGTCGATCGGGCCGTGGTCGCCGCCGTGGACGCGGGTATGCGGCAGGCGGTGCTCGTCGGGGCCGGCTACGACGGTCGAGCGCTGCGCTACGCGCGCGACGGCCTGTCGTGGTTCGAGGTCGACCACCCTGATACGCAGCAGGACAAGCGGGCTCGACTGGACCGGCTCGGCGTCAGTTCCGAGCACGTGACGTTCGTCCCGATCGACCTCGGCCAGGAGGACGTGGCGGCTACTCTGTCGCGAGCGGGCCACGACGCCGACGTCGCCACGCTGTTCGTGTGCGAGGGGATCACGCCCTACCTCTCGACGGACGTAGTCACCGGACTGCTGAGCGGGCTCGCCGAGCGCGCTGCGGGTGGCAGCATGCTCGTTCTCGAGATCGCGCTGATTCCTCGCAATGACGAGGCACGGATGCGCCGTGAGCGATTGGACGCATCCGTCACGGAACGCGGCGAGCCGCTGCGCTCGGCGGTCACCGTCGAAGATCTCGACCGGATGCTCAACCCGTGCGGGTGGATCGTGCGTCGCGCGGCCGACCCGGTCGGAGAGCCGCTGGCGACGAGTGCGCGCAGCAGCGCCTTCGTCGTCGCCTCACGTGCAACTGCTTGACCAGCCGCTCGTACCCCGAAGCGCACGACTAGGTTGAGGAAACCACGCGGCACCACGAAGCTGGGACCGAGCCCGCGCCAGCGCCCAAGCAGGACCGCGACCCGGCAGCGAGACGCGCCCCGGATCTCGCCACGCGCGAATCCGCAGGTTGGCGTCCGGCCGCGAGGCGCTACGGCGTCCCTCCTGTCCGCGCTTTCCGAGTCTCCGGGTGGGTTCGGCACAAATACCCCTCGCGGGGGCGAAAACAGGGCATTCGCCTCGCGGCCACTGGGCGGCCTTGCAGCACCCTGGGAGTGGCGCCGCCGCTGACGCGGACGCGCTCGCAATTGGGCACGAAGCAGTAACCAGCGGCCCAACTCACTACCTGCTCGGGACGACTTTCGACACCAGCAACTGAGGATCGGCACACACGCCCGCTTGCGCCGGGCGAAGCAGGAGCGCTTGCTGCGCCGCTCGCTCGCACGAGTGACGCGCTGCGAGATTGCTATCGCTGTGCGGGAGCTGGTGGCTCGGGCCTAGCGAGTGCGGCAATCCGCTCGGCGATCGCAGGTGCTTGATCCTCCTGCAGGAAATGCTTGGCCGGGAGGGTATGGACCGTTTCCACACCAGTGGCGCGGCGCGCCTGCTCGCCGTAGACCGATAGCTTCAGGGCGGGGTCGTCGGCGCCCCAAACCACCTGAACCGGGTACGGCACGTCGCGAACCACTCCCACGTAGAGGCTTTGCTTTGCGGCGGTCCGCTCGAAGCCTCGCATGATCTTCAGGAACGCGCGACCCCCGTCCTCGCGCTTGAGTAACTCGACGTAGGCGTCGAGCTCGGCGGGGGGTGTCGCCGACCGGACACGGATACCGGCGTAGTACATCAGCTGGCGAAAGACCGGCTTGATCATCGACGCGAGCCACAGCTCGCCGACGCCGCGACGCGCAAACGGCTCCATCATCCACGGACGATGGAACTGCTCCACCTCGATAACTGTGTTGAGGATCGTCAGCGACTTGATCCGCTCGGGCATCGCGGCGGCGACCTCGAAACCGATCGGACCGCCGATGTCGTGCACGACCAGGTGAAAGCGACCGAGCTTGAGTGAGTCGACGGCCGCGGCGCTGAACTTCCCGAGCCCGGTCCAGCTGTAGTCGAACTGCTGCGGCCGTGCCGCCAGTCCCAGACCGGGAAGGTCGAACGCAACACCTCGCAGGCCTCGCCCGGCCAGCTCGGCGATCACCTTCCGGTACAGGAAGCACGATGCCGGCACCCCGTGCATGCACAGGACGACCTCACCGTCTCCCTGCTCGAGGACGAAGCTACGGACGCCGGCCGCCTCAAACTCGCGCCCAGCGGCGCGATGCTGGGACACGACGTCGCTGCTCCTCACAAAGACCACCCTACCTGCTGATGGCTGGCCGGTTCATGCGGCGGCTTTGCGACATCGGCCTGCGCGTGGTTTGGCGTCGTGCGTATCGGTCCTTGGCACCCGCGAGCGTGATGTCTCTCGATCCGTGGGTGTCCCAGGACGCCGCGAGAGGTTGACGGCTGGTGCTGGAGGTCGGCGACCTGGAGCGCGATAAGGTGCCGCATCCGTGGCGGCCCGCGAGCGCTGGTTTGGTGCCGGCAGGCGCCCAGGGCGTCAAGCCGCGGCGACCCCCGGTAGGAACCGCTGGATCGCCTCGTATGCGCGGTCCTGGATCTCCGGGTCGCGAAAGTCGGGAACGATCTCGGCCTGGTCGATGACCGGTCCGGTGATCGTGCTGGCGGCGCTTGCGTAGAAGACGCCGCTCTGCAGCGACGCGTCCGTGACAGCGTTGACGAGTCGCTTGGCGCCAACGTCCAGCCTGTGCCCGATGCGAAGGGCAGGCGCGAGGTACGGCAGCAGGATCCGGCTGCCGATGATCCGGACGAGCGCGGGCTGGTCTCGCAGCGCCTCGGTTCCCGCGGTGTTTCCCGGCGACATCGTGATGAACCTGAGCTCGGGGTGCATGCGTGCCATCGCACCCATCCACAGCGCGCCGAGGTACTTGACCTGGCCGTAGGCGAGCATCACGTCGTAGCTGCCGCCCTGGAAGAACGAGCCGTCGATCACCGACGCGAACTCCTCTGAGCTGTGGTCGGTGAACGTCGGCCGGGCGATCCGCAGCTTCGGGACTCCGCGCGCCGCCTCGCTGCCGACGAGGACCGCGACATCCGTGAGCAGCCCGGCTGCCAGCAGCTCCTCGAGCAGAACCACGTGACCGAGCACGTTCTGGGCGAATATCTCAGTCACCCCATCTTGCGTCAACGTTGCTGGCGTGGGGCCGCCGGTGCCGCCAGCGTTCATCGCCAGGGCGTTCAACGGAGCACCGATCGCGGACGCCGCAGCTCGTACCGACGCAAGGTCTGCTAGGTCGATGATCACTACCTCGAAGATCGCGCGCCCGCTGACGGTCTCCAAGTCGTCCTTGGCGCGCTCCGCCTTCTCCGGATTACGGCAGCCGAGATAGATCCGCTCGAAATCCCCGCGCAGCGCCAGCTGTCTCGCCAGCTCCTTGCCGAGACCGGTATTGGCACCCGTGATGAAGATTGTCTTTCCCTGGTTCTGTGTCATGCGTTCACGTCCTCGCGTTGGGGAGGGGCAATGCAGTCGACGGGCACATCGCAAGACTCTCGTATGCGCACTAAGTCAGACGACTAACTTGAAGCTAGCACGATCGGCACGCTAGAGTCCTGCCATGGCCGAGGTGCAGAGAGCTACGCGCGAACGCGGGAAGCGCGAGCGCTTGATCGACGGGGCTCAGCGTGTGATCTACGAGCAGGGCGTCGCGCGCACGACGCTTGCGGATGTCGCCGAGCACGCGAAGGTGCCCGTCGGCAACGTCTACTACTACTTCAAGACCAAGGATCAGCTCGTCGAAGCGGCGATCGACGCGCGTGCTCGCGAGGTACAGGAGATGCTCGAGCTCGCCGCTCGCCACCGAACGCCGCGCGCGCGGCTTCGGGCGCTGGTTCGCGGCCTTGCAGGGCAGCGCGACGACATCGCTCGGCGCGGCTGCCCGGTCGGGACACTGTGCTCAGAGCTCGACAAACGCGACGACCGGCTCGCATGCCGCGCCCGCGACGTGCTCGCGCTGCCGATCGACTGGGCCGAACGGCAGTTTCGCGACCTCGGGCGAAGCGATGCACGCGATCTCGCCGTCGCGTTGATCGCCTCATACCAAGGCATCTCGGTGATCGCGAACGCATTCCGCGACCCGGCGCTGATGCTGCACGAGGCCCGCCGGCTCGAGCGCTGGATCGACTCGCTCGGCTGATATTCGGCCGCGACATACCACACGACAACTGCAGAGAGGAACGACACGCCCACCGGACTCGAAGACAGAACCGCCCTCGTTACGGGAGCCGGTCGCGGTATCGGGCGCGCGATCGCCATCGGCCTGGCCGACGGTGGCGCACGCGTGGGGCTACTCGCACGGACGCGCAGCGACCTCGACGAGGTTTTCACCGAGATCCGCGACGCCGGCGTACGCACGACGACGCCGTCGGCGCCTGGGACACGCACGACCGTGCGCACGGCTCGCTGCGCGACGTTGGCCTGGCGCTGGGAGACCTTCACCCCCGCCGCCTTGGCCCCGTCCAGCAGCTCGCCGACGTCGTAGTGCGCGAGGAAGCGCTCGGGATGGGCACCGTGCAGGACGACCGCGCCAATGCCCGCGTCGCGTTCGACATCCCGGACGAGCACGTCGAGCCCAGCGACCATCTCGGCGTTCATCAGCCCGTGCGGCGGACTGTCGAGCGTCGCGATAACCATGCGCCCCTCGCGCCGCGTTTTGACAAGGGCGTGCTCTGGTGCCATGGCTGGCCAGCCTATCTGAGCCGACCGCCGCCCGCATGGGCGCGATCGTGAGGCCCTCCGCCGGCATACGCTCGCTTACACGGCGCTAAGCAGTCGTGATCAGGTCGTCAGCGCCGGCTCCTCCAGGTCGTCCGCTGGAGGAGCGCGAGCGGTGTATGCCGACGCGCCCGCGTCCGCGCGGATGCGGCACTCTATGCACGATGGAATCGCGCATCCATGTGATCACGCTCGCTGTATCGGATCTCGACTGCGCGCTCGCGTTCTACCGCGAGGGCCTCGGCCTGGACTCGGCAGGAATCACCGGGACCGACTTCGCCGGCGACGATGAGAACCCGGCCGGCGACGTTGCGATGTTCCACCTCGACGGAGACCTCATACTTGCCCTGTACCCGCGCACGGAGCTAGTGTCCCGCGCCGTATTCGTTGTAGAAGTCGTGAAATGGAATCCAGGATCTGCTCTGCGGTCTTGACCCAGATGAATGGTTTGGGGTTCTCGTTCCACGCGTTGGTCCACTCGCGGATGTCCTTCTCCAATGCCTGGACGCTGCGGTGATCTGAGCGGCGTAGCAGATCGTCTGTGAGGTAAGCGAACCACCGCTCGACCTGGTTGATCCAACTGGAGTACGTCGGGGTGTAGTGCATGTGAAACCTGGGGTGTGCGGTCAACCAGCGTTGGATGGCGGGGCTCTTGTGGGTGCCGTAGTTATCGCAGACGAGGTGCACGTCGAGATGCCCGGGGACCTGGCTGTCGATCTTGGTCAAGAACTTCTTGAACTCGATCGCGCGGTGGCGGCGGTGCGTTGAGCTGATCACGGTCCCGTCGGCGGTGTTAAACGCGGCGAACAGGCTAGTCGTGCCGTGGCGCAGGTAGTCGTGAGTGCGCTTCTCCGGCATGCCGGGCATCATGGGAAACGCTGGCTGGGAGCGCGCCAAGGCTTGCACCTGGCTCTTCTCATCCACCGAGAGCACCACCGCGGCCTCGGGCGGATTCAGGTACAAGCCACAGATGTCATAGACCTTCTCCACAAACAGCGGGTCGGTCAACAGCTTGAAGGTGTCGGCGCGGTGGGGCTTGAGATCAAACGCCCGCCAGATCCGCCCGATCGTCGACTTTGACAATCCCGAGCGCTCGGCCATCTTCGCACGCGACCAATGCGTCGCGTTCTCCGGTGTGGACTCCAACGTCGCCACGACCACGTCCTCGACCTGCTCGGCGGTGATACTCGCCGGCCGGCCCGGCCGCGGATCGTCCGAGAGACCGTCCAACCGCAGCTCACAAAACCGTCGGCGCCACTTCCCGACCGTCGGCGTTGACACCCCACACGCCACCGCCACATCCTTATTGGAGTGCCCCTCCGCGCACCCCAAAACGATCCGCGAGCGCAACGCCAACGCTTGTGAAGACTTCCTGCGTCGCTCCCACCGCACCAACTGATCACGCTCGGCATCAGTCAACTCCAACACCTGCTTGGGCCGTCCAGTTCTTGGCATACCACAGCATACCACACTTAAGCAGCGAACTTAAGGCGCGAGACACTAGCGAAGGACGCGGAGATACCGTTTGGGCCACCGACGTCGGGCGAGTTCAGCATCGGGCAGCTCGTCGCCACCAAGCCGGACGTGGATGCGGTGCTCGCCCAGGCTGAGGCCGCCGGCGCCACGCTCCCCGGGCCGCCACATGACAGGCCGTGGGGGATTTACTCAGGCTATTTCCGCGACCTGGACGGACACCTCTGGGAGATCATCTGGAACCCACGCGGGTAGGTCCACCCCGGGCGCAGCTCTTGCCGCGGACGCTCGCAACGGGGGCCAAGGAGGCGTCCGCGCTACACCAAGCGACGCGATCGAAAAGGACGATCAGCAGCAACGCTCCGCGGCACTCCGCTGGCTACTGCTCGTCTGCGATTGCGAGCGCGTGCGGGTCACCGCGGGCGGTGATGCCGGCGCCTGGGATGGCGACGCGCGATTCGCGGGTGTCGTGAGCACCGCGGGCAACTGAAAGCAGGTCCGCACGCCGGCCCACCGCGTCCCGCAAATCGCCAACGGGAGGGGAGCTCTTCGAGTCCGCTCTTGCCCCACAAGCGACCGTTGGCGCTTAGAAGCTGGTCTCCGGCGAGCGGTCCTCAGATAACTGTCATAGCGGGGGCGGGATTCGAACCCGCGACCTTCGGGTTATGAGCCCGACGAGCTACCAGACTGCTCCACCCCGCGTCGCTCCTCATGTTCTAGCAAAGATCGAACGCCAAGAGAGCGCCACGCAAGCACGCTCGCACGGTTGCCGGCTTGGCGCGCCGAGCTCTCGGAGCCCTCGATCAAGCGCCCCGCCAGGCGACCTCGCTGACGGGCGGGCGAGGCCCTAGCTGACGACCGCTGGCCGCCCGCTCGATCTACCATCCCGCCCGATGCGCACAGCGGTAGTGGACATCGGCACGAACTCGACCCGCCTGCTGATCGCCGACGTATCGGCCGAGGGCCAGGTCTCCGAGCTCGCCCGCCGCTCGATCGTGACGAGACTGGGCGCCGGCGTCGATTCCAGCGGAGCCCTCGCGGAGGCAGCGCAGGCCCGCGTGTTCGCGGCGCTCGAGCAGTTTCGCCCCGAGCTCGAGCGCCTGCAGCCGGAACGTACCCTGGCGGTGCTCACCTCGGCGGCGCGCGAGGCCGCGAACGGTGCCCAGTTCGCCGAGCGGGTCCGCACGTCCTACGGCCTCGACGCGAGGATCCTCTCCGGCGACGAAGAGGCGCGGCTGACGTTCCTCGGTGCCATGTCCGGCCAGTCCGATGTCGGCGTTCAGGCCGGCGCGGCGCCGGTCGGGGGCGCCTCGGCTGGCGGCGGCTCTTCGGCCCCTAAAGGCACCGCCGAGACCGCGCCCCGAGGCGAGCCGACCGTCGTGATCGATATCGGCGGCGGATCGACCGAGTTCATCGTCGGGGTCGGCCGCCAGGCCGGTTTTCACGTGTCGCTCAACGCAGGCGTGGTGCGGATGAGCGAGCGCCACATCCATAGCGATCCGCCCGCCCCGGCGCAGCTGCAGGAGCTCGCGGCCGATACGCGCTCGATCTTCCTGCGAGGGCTGCCCGCGGACGCGCGTCAGGCGGTGCACCGCGGGATCGCCGTGGCGGGAACGGCCACTTCGGCGGCCGCCATCGACCTGGCGCTCGACCCCTATGATCCGGCGCGCATCCACGGATACTCGCTGCTGCTCGCCACCGTCGAGCTGCTGCTGGCGCGCCTGGCGGACATGAGCGAAGACCAGCGCCGCTCGGTCGTGGGCCTCGACCCCGCGCGCGCCCCCACGATCGTCGCCGGCATGATCCTGCTATCGCAGGCCATGCGCTTGTTCAACCTCGACCGGGTCGAGGTCTCCGAGCACGACATCCTCTACGGCGGGGCCATCATGCTGGCCGGCCTGGGCTGACTAGTCGGGTCCTCAGGCCAGGTTGGACTTGCGCGGATACACCACGTTCGGGTCGGTGAGCACGTTGACTAGCGCAGGCGCGTCCGCGGCCAGCGCACGCGCGAGCGCCGGCGCGAGCTCGTCGGGGCGCTCGACGAGCTCGCCGTGGCAGCCGAGCGCCTCGGCCACCAGGTCATAGCGCGTGCCCGGACGCAGGTCCGCGGCGACGGAATAGCCATAGAGGAACTCCATCGGGTGCTTCTCGAGCGCCCAGATGCCGTTGTTGCCCATGACACCGACCACGTTGACGCCGTGCCTGGCCAGCGTGTCGAAGTCCATTCCCGAGAAGCCGAAGGCGCCGTCGCCGAGCAGCAATACCACCTGGCGCTCGGGGTGGGCGAGCTTGGCTGCAAGCGCGTAACCGGACCCGGTGCCCAAACAGCCGAACGGCCCCGGGTCGAGCCAGCAGCCGGGCTCGAAGCTGTCGATCACGCGTCCGGCGTATGAAACGAAGTCACCACCGTCGCAGACGATGATCGCGTCGCGCTCGAGCACCTTGCCGAGCTCCCGGTACACGCGCAGCGGATGCAGGGGCGCGCGGTCGTCCTCGAGCTCGTCGCGCTCGGCCTCGCGCCGCTCGCTCTCGATCTTCCTGAGCTCCTCGATCCAGGACCCACTCGCAAGCGCCTGGTCGCCGGCTGCCGCGCGCAGATCGGCCAGCGTTTGATCGAGCGCTCCGTACAGCTCGGCGGCGACGGCCCGCGGATGGCGGCGCTCAGGCTCGGCCGTGTCGATCACGACGATCTCGCCGTCCTCGGCGAAAGCGCCGCCGAAACCCAGCCGGAAGTCCATCGGCACGCCGATCACCAGCGCCACGTCGGCGCTCCTCAGCGCATGCGAGCGAGCGCGCGAAAAGAACAGCTCGTGATCGGCGGGTACACAGCCGCGGGCCAGCCCGTTGAGGAACACCGGAACGCGCAGCGTCTGTGCAAGCGCCAGCAGCTCGCCCTCGCCATGACCCCAGTACAGGTCGGTGCCCGCCATGATCACCGGACGCTCGGCGCCGCGCAGCAGCTCTGCGGCCCGTTCGATCACGGCGCCCTCGGCGCCCCTGCGCTCCCGGCCGGGAAGACCGTGCAGCGCATCGGGCGGCTCGGCGGCCTCCATGAACACGTAGTCCAACGGGAAGTCCACGAAAGCCGGCCCCCCGTGCAGCGCGAGCGCGCTCGTGAAGGCCTCGTCAACCAGCCCGGGAATCTCGGCTGTGCTCTCGGGCGTCGCGGCGAGCTTCGCCAGCGGACGCACGAACGGAACGTGATCGATCTCCTGCAGCGACCCCATCCCCCACCGTCCCGCCGGGGCGCGCCCGCCGAGCACCACGATCGGCGAGTGGTTGGCCTGAGCGCTCGCGATCGCGCTCACGCCGTTCGTCACTCCCGGCCCCGCGGTCAGTGCGCACACGCCCGGCTCGCGCGTCACCTTTGCCCAGCCCTCGGCGGCAAACGCCGCCGTCGAACTCATGGCGCACATCGACGATCGCGATGCCCTCCTCGCGACAGCCGTCGTAGATCGAGAACAGATGCCCGCCCGAAAGCGTGAACAGCTTGCTGACCCCGTGTGCGCGCAGCCGGCGCGCGACCAGGCGCCCGCCGTGGAAGGTCTCCGTGCTCTCCTCGCTGCCCTGCTCGACGGCCATCGACGCGACTCTATCCGCTGGCCCGCTCGATCGCGCTCAACAAGGCGGCTCCCGCAACGCGGACCGGCTCGAGCAGGCAGTACCCGGGACGGGAATCGAACCCGCAGAGCGCATACGCGCGGCGGATTTTAAGTCCGCTGACTTTGCCATTTTGTCCACCCGGGTGTCCCGATCGTATCGGTCCGGAACGCCAGACCACGCGCCTGCGCGATGGGCTCTAGGCCGGAGGTCTCGGAGCGGCCCCTGGCGTCAACAGCCCGCGATCCCAGCCGCGCGGTGAGGTCTCGCAAAATATCCCAGCCGCGCGGTGAGGTCTCGCAAAACGCCGACCCACGCGCGCGCGTGTGCGCGCGCGCGTGGGTTCTCGCTGCGGACACCCATCTGCACGCCTACGGACCCCCCTCTACACGCCACCCTGCCTCCTCCCAGCGCTCTGCGTACGATCTACCACCCGTCCGCAGGCTTTATGAGGGCTACGGACGATCTTTAGGTAGGGCAAGGCTGCCCTTTAGAAAAGCGCAACTACACGGTTGCTACCGTGTCCCACGGGTAGAGAACTACTGGGAAGGACCAGGTGCCGTGGAGTCCTCAGCGCTCACACATAGGGGCATGCCGGGCCTCAGCGGCCCGTCTGCGCTGCTGCGCCTGCAGTCTGACGAGCGCCTGATCGCGCTGACCCGCCGCGGCCAGCACGCAGCCTTCGAGGTCCTGTTCTCCCGCTACCAGTCACGCCTGCTGGCGTTCTGCCGGCACATGCTCAGCTCGCGCGAGGATGCCGAGGACGTCCTGCAAGAGGTGTTCACGGCCGCGTTCAACGCGATTCTGGCCGACGAGCGCGCGATCAACGTGAGACCGTGGCTGTACCGGATCGCGCGCAACCGCTCGCTGAACCACCTGCGCCGGGCCTCGGCGATCGGCGTCAACTCGATGGACGTGCACTTCGCCGACCACGGCCTGTCAACCGGCGAGCGTGTGATGCGCCGCGAGAGCTTCCGACAGCTGCTCGGCGACGTCAACGAGCTACCCGAGACGCAGCGCACCGCGCTGTTGCTGCGCGAGATCGACGCCCTCTCATACGAGCAGATTGCGGACGCGATGGAGACGACCGTGCCGTCGGTGAAGTCGCTGCTCGTGCGCGCCCGCATCTCGCTGGCCGAGGCCGCGGAGGCGCGCCAGCTGAGCTGCGACGAAGTGCGCATGCAGCTCGGCGAAGCCGCCGAGGGCTTGACCAAGCTGGGCGCGCCCGCGCGCCGACACGTGCGCGGCTGTGAACGCTGTCGCTTCTTCAAGCGCCAGCTCAAGACCAACAATCAGGCGCTTGCCGCGATCTTCCCCGTAGGCCCGCTGCTGATGGCGAAGAAGCTGATCCTCAGCAAGCTCGGCTCGACCGCGTCGGCGAGCAGCGCTCACGTCGGAGCCGGAGCCGGCGCCACGGCGGGCGCGACCGCCACAGCCACAGCCGGTGCCGGAGCCGCCGCGAGCGCCGGAGGCGGCGCGGGTGGGATCCTGACAGCGGGCGCCGGCGCGCTGGCGACCAAGGCGGTGGCCGGACTGGCGGCGGCAGCGATCGTCACGGCTGGAGCGGTCGAGGCCGACCACGCGAGCAGACCCGTCCCGCATCATCATCACCTCGCGGCGAGCACCTATGCGCCTGCGACGACAGCCGTCGAACCCGTGGTCGTGCATGAGCACATTCAGCCGGCGACCGTGCCACCCGTGCGCGCGCGCGTTGCGTCGCTGGCGCGGCACCCGAAGGCCCACCCGAACCCGCCTGCAAAGAGCCCGGCCGTGACCCCCGCCGCCGTCAAGCTCGCCGCCGACGTCAAGACGGCCACCGATAGCCCGGCCACGGCCGTCAAGCCGGCGACACCGGCGCCGCCGAAGCCAGCGGCCCCCCCGGTGGTGACCCAGGTCACGAGCCAGACGACCGTGCTACCGAACTCCGCTACCAGCAATGGGACACCGCCGGGGTCGACGGCTGAAGCCGAACCTGCGGGTGCCACCGAATCGGCCACCGGCGGCACGGCGGCGGTCACCGAAACGGCATCGGCAGCACAGACCGCGCCCACGAGCCCGCCCGTGGAAACCTCGCCTGAAGCCCCGCCTGCCGAAACCACCACGCCGGCGCCCGCCGCGACACCCCAGGCTGAAGGGGAAAGCGCGACGGAAGCGCCCGCCTCCGGCCAGACGCCGACCGCCGAATAGAGCGCGCCCCGCGCCGGCGGGCCTCAGCGCTGCTCGCCCACGACGCCTGCGATCGCGTCGATGAGCGTCGCGCGCAACTGTGCGCGCTCGAACCCGAGATCGTGCGCGAGCAGCCACCAGGTTTGCACGTCGCAGAGCGCGATCAGCGCGCCGCGCCGGCGCGTGCGTGCCGGCTCGTCGAGGCCGTCGAGCCACGGCTCGAACACGTGCTCGACCCAGTCGTAGTGCACCTGGCGCGCGAGCTGCGAGAGCTTGGCGAGCGCCGGCGGACCGCTCTGCCAGGCGCCGATGCGCAGCGAGCGCTCTCCCCAGGTTTCATAGTGGTCGAGCAGGTTCTCGACCGCCCCCCCGATGTCTCCGCGCGGCGCGCTCCAGCGCTGGTCGAGCACCTGCGCGCCCGCGCGCGCAAGCGCCTGCAGCAGCAGGCCGTCCTTCGAGCCGAAGTGGCGTAGCAGCGTCTGCTTGGTGGTCCCGGCGCGCGCCGACAGGGCCTCGAGCGACGTCTCTTGCCAGCGACCCTCGTAGAACTCCTCCGCGGCCGCCTCGGCCAGTGCGTCGCGCGTACGCTCGCGCGAGCGCGCACGAGCCATCTGCCTGTACGGGCGAGGATTCGCGTCGGTGGCGCGACGATCCGTCTCGCTGATCCGATCCGTCTCGCTGATCATCTCAGTTTATTCGCGGTATGCGTCGGTTGGTTTCCGGTGGGTCTAACGGCCAGTTGGCGTGGGTCAGGACCTTGCAAACGTGTGGGAGATCGACCCGCCCCGGGCTCAGTCCTGCAGCGCCAAGGCCGCCGGCACGCCCGCGGCCATGTAGCCGGGGATCGCGAGGATCGCGAGCGCCGTGGCCATCACCAGCGCGAGGCTCCCGAGCGCGGCGAGCGCGGTGATCGAGTAGACGACGGGGAAGTTGATCGCGCTCGCGAGCGCCCGGTCGGCCAGCCGCTGGCCGTACAGGCCAAACAGCGCCCCGGTGAGGCAGCCGACGCCGAGCAGCAAGAGGCTCTCCAGCAGGATGGTGTGCCACAGCTCGGCGCGCGGGATCCCCTCGAGCTTGAGCTTGGCCAGCCGCGGGCGCCGCTGCCAGACCATGGCGCCGACGGCGGCGGCCATCGCGAGCACCGACACGATCAGGATCAGCACGGCGATCTCGGTCAGGCGGGCGAGCGCCTGGTGGCTCAGCGCGTGCTGTGCCGCGATGTGCTGCGCGACGGTCTCGACGGCCAGGCCGGAGCTTGGCGGGAGCGCGTGTTCGATCGCGCGCACGCCCACAGCGGGCGACACGCCTGCCGCGAGCACGATGTCGTAGGCGCTTGCCTGCTGGCTGCCCCAGGCGCTGTCGTAGTCCGAGGCGTTCATCACGATCGCGCCAGGCGCCCAGCCGATGTTCGTCGAGAGCCCGGCAAGGCGGACGGTCAGCGGGTCCGGCGTCGGCAGCGTGAACGCTTGGCCCACGTGCAGGTGCTGTTCGGCGGCGACCGCCTGCGAGAGCACCACCCAGCCTCCGGTGCGCACCCGTTCTGCCACGGCGCGTGGGTTGCCCTGCACGAGCTGAGCGGCGACGAGTCCCGCGATGTTCTGCGATGGCGGCGCGATCACGATCAGCCGCCGCTCCCCGTAGTCCAGCAGCACGCTGTGGTACAGGCGCACTGAGCTCACGTCCTTGAGCTGTTCGAGCTTGGCGCGGTCAACCGGCGTGAACGGAGCCGTGTCGAGCACGTTGTATGCGCCGGCCGGAGCGACCCACACGTCGCTGCCGGCGGTGAGGTCGTGTGAGGTGTCTTCCAGGCCGTGCAGGAGATCGCCATGTGCGCCGGCGATCGCGACACTGCCGAACACCGCGATCGCTCCGGTGGCCGTGATCGCGACGGCGCGAGCGCGCGCCGCGCGCAGCTCCATCACCGCCACGTGTGGGACGACGCTCGTCATCGCGGCGGCAACCCGCCTCGTGACGGCGAGCGTGGCGCTGAGAGCGATCGGCAGCACCAACAGCAGCGCCGCGAGCAGCAGCACCATGCCCGGGACCGCCGCATCGGGCGCGGCCAGCAGCAGCGCGCTTGCGGCCAGCAGGCAGACCAGGCCGGCGAGCGCCGGTCGCCAGCCGGCGCCCGGTCCGCCGGCGCCTTCGTGCGTGCTCGCGGCGGCGAGCGGGTCGCGCGAGAGGATGTCCCGCAGGGGGCTGAGAACCGCCACGATCGCGGCCAGCATCCCCCCGCCGACGGCGATCGCGATGCTCGCCGCGCTCACCACGCGTTGGGATCCCACCGTAAAGGCCAGCGACAGGAACGCGGGGCTGGAGCCGAGCAGGTGGATCGAGAGCTCCTCGCCGAGCGCCAGGCCGAGCACGCATGCGACCAGGCCAAGCACGACCGAGTCGAACAGGAGCACGGCGATCACGGTTCTCGGTGCGTAGCCGTCGCGGCGTAGATCGACGATCAGCCGCCGGCGTTGCGGAACGGTGAGCAGCATCGCGTTGAACGCGAACAGGAAGCCGACGAGCGCGCTGATCACCGAGAACAGCGCAGTCGCCTGGTTGCTCACTGCGGCGGCCTTGAGGAACAGCTTTTCTTCGTGGTCAACCGTCTCGACGTTCAGGCGTCCGGCACCGATCGCCTCGAGGACAGCCCGCACCCGGGCCTGCGCGCCGGCGACGGGCTGCACCAGGATCCGGCTGAGGCGTCCGCTCAGGCCCGTGATTTCCTGGGCGTAGAACAGCGGCGCGACCACCACGGGACTGTCGATCAGCGCTCCGATCTGCTTGGTCGAGAGCTGTTCGTAGAGGGGTGCTTCGACACTGTGGCCGCCCGTCTGGAGTGTGACTTCCTGACCGAATTTGGTCACGCCGAGCTTGCGCGAGAGCGGCGCCGGGATCACTACCGCGCCGATCCCGCCGAACGGCGTGAGCGCGGTGTGGCGCACCAGCGTGCCGTCGAGCGCAGACAGGCTCGAGTCGGCCCCGATCAGCTCGACCGACTCCCTGCCGCGGGGACCGACGGCGTTCGCGCTCGCTTCGAGCAGCGGAGCCGCCACATGCACGCCGTCCACGCCCCGAACGCGAGTGAGCACACTTGCCGGAAAACCCTGGGGTCCGCGCGCCACCAGCTGCAGCGTGGCATTGCCGACGATCCCGCGCGCGAACTGCGAGACCGAGCTCTGCAGGCTGGCACTGGACACCTGCGATGCGAACAGCAGCGCCACGCCGGCGGCGATGCCCACGACAGCAAGGCACTCTTGCAGGAGCCGCGCGCGTAGCCGCACGCGGTAGAGGTGCAGCACGTTGACGGCCTTCATCGCCGCGCCCCCGGCTCGAGCGAGCGGGGCAAGCGCTCTGAGGGCCCACGAGTCATCTGCGCTCCGGCGCGCCTTACCCGACGGCCAGCGGTACTTGGACCTGCTCGCTCTCGTAGTCCGAGAGCCTGCCGTCACGCAGCGCGAACACGCGGTCCGCGTACTGGGCGGCCATCGGATCGTGGCTCACGAGCACCACCGCGACCGCGCGCTCGCGGCAGAGGCCGCGCAGCAGCTCGAGCACTTCGCGGCCTCGTTGCGTGTCGAGACTCCCGGTGGGCTCGTCGGCGAGCAGCAGCCGCGGCTTGGTCGAGAGAGCGCGCGCGATCATCACACGCTGGCGCTCGCCCATCGAGAGGGTCTCCGAGCGATGCTCCAGGCGTTCGCCCAGTCCCAGACGCTCGAGCAGCGGTCTGATCTCGCGCTGGGCGTCGCGCCAGCGCATCGTGCTGAGCAGCTTGAGCGAGGCGTTGTCGATCGCGCTCACACCCGGCAACAGGTCGAAGCTCTGGCGAATGAACCCGAGCTCTGATAGCCGGAAGTGAGACGCTTCGCGCTCAGACAGCGACGAGACGTCGCGCCCCCCGATTCGCACGGTCCCGGAAGTTGGGGCGAGCAGCGTGGCGATCATCAACAGCAGCGTCGTCTTGCCCGAGCCGCTCGGCCCGTACAGCGCCACCATCTCGCCGGCCGCGACGTCGAGCGAGACCCCGTCGACTGCGCGTACCGGTTCGCCGCCGACGGCCGGATAGTGCTTGACGAGGTCTCGCAGCTCGAGCATCGGATCAGTCCGAGGCGGTACCGCTGACGTGCACGGTGACGGCGTCGTTCGATCGCTGGATCGTGCCGCTGAAGCTCAGGCCAGAGCCGCGCGCGCCGTGATAGCTGCCGCTGCCGCTGCTGATCGACATCGACCCGTCGAACGCGGCGCTTTCGCTGCCCCGGTGATAGCCCGCGCTTCCGTTTCCGGTGATCGAGCCCCCGGATGGATAGATGTTGACCTGGGCCGTCACGTGGCTGCTGGAGACGATCGTCAGGTGAACATAGATCGTGCCCTTCACGGTCCCCGACGCCGACCCCTGCTCGTTGAGGGTGAAACCGTGCTTGCTGGTCAGGTGCAGGCGTCCGGTCTCGTTCAAGGAGAACGTTCTCGCCGCGCTCGCGCTTGGACCCGATCCTGACTGCGCGCCGTCAGCAGGCTGGCCGGCGGCCACGCGCTGGTAGGCGCCGGCTTGCCCGCCGGACGCGAGCGGGCCCAGCGCCATCAACACGGCGACGCTCAGCGCTGCCGTCGTGACCGCTGCGGCGCGCTTGCGCGCGCGCGCGCTGATGTTATGCGTGGGTGGCATTGCTTCCCTTTCTTTGTCTTGCTCTCGTGCGGCTATTGACGCTCTCGACACCCTTTGGATGCTCTCGACGCCTGTTTGGATCCGCGTGAAGTGCTGCTGTGCCATTGATCTATAACACTACCGATACGCAAGCGACCGTGTGGAATCGACGCCGTGAACTCCACGGCGGCGATCACGGGCACGGAACCGTCGCCAGGGCGGTACCGGTCGAGCCTTCGGCGTAGGTGAATTCGGCGGCGAACGGAAAGCCGCCCGTCGGGCAGCTGGACGGGACGAGAATCGTGTCTGCGCCACGTGGCGCATGCCGTCCGCTCTTGCCGATCGTCAGCGAAAACGTGACGATCGAGGCGTCCGGCTCGAACATGAGCGTGGGAATCGGCGGAATCGTCAGCATCAGCTCTTCGCCGTAGGGCGCGTGCGCCGGGAGCACGGTTCCGCTCAGCACGGTGCGCTCGTCCACCGGCGTGTAGCCCTGCGCGAGAATCTCGAAGGTCGGCTCGAGATTGCTCTGCAGCGGTCCGAGGAAGGCCCATAGCGAGGCGTTCTCGGTGACGTTGACGGTGCCGACGTGGACCTCCGCCAGCGCGCGTCCTCCGCCCAGCTCCGAGCGCGACGGGCAGCCGTTCGGGCCGCGTGCCAGCAGGCGCCCGGCGGCACAGCTGTGCAGGCTCGGGATTTCGAGATTGAGGCCCGCGGGAAACTCCAGGATCGATTTGCGCACGGGCGAGGGCACGCCGAATTCGCCTCCGCCATAGCGGATCGTGACGGTCAGAGATGCGTTCGCGCCGAGCCTGTCGGGTGAGAGGCTCGCCGTGATCGAGGCGGTGGTCTGCCCTGGGAGGGGCGAGACGCTGCTCTGCGCCGAGGCGCTCGGAGCGAGGAGCGTGCCGGTTGCGACCAGCACGCCACATGCTCCTGCGGCGATCGCCGTGCGCACGCCCGGCGCCCCCGCCATGACCCGGGCGCTGCTGGCGAGCGCTATGCGGATGCTCAACATGTCTTCCTCTTCTCCCTCACGCGCCACCAAGGCTTGTGCTCGCGCTCCCGAGCTGGCGCCCGTACAGCTGCGCGCCGGCGACGAACCCAATGAGACACGATACCGCCGCCGCTGCGCCGGGCGCGCGGGTACCGCGACGAGGATCCGGACTTTCGATGGCATCGTTCGCTCCCTCTCCCATGCTGAAGCCCGGCTTCAGGGCCGCTCTCAGCAACCCGCAGGCGTCGCCGCCAACCCACGGCGGCTCTACCGAGGTATCGCGCTATCTAAACCCGGGACTCCGGGACGGGAGCTCCCGAGACTGCTCCAACCGACAGAAGCCGGCGCCCGTCGGCCGCCGCCTCTGCCTCCAACTTCAGGTTACCGATGGTAACACGAATAGTGGAGCCGGTCAAATCAGACACTGCCGCGACGA
This sequence comes from uncultured Solirubrobacterales bacterium, assembly GCA_963713895.1. Classification (GTDB taxonomy): domain Bacteria; phylum Actinomycetota; class Thermoleophilia; order Solirubrobacterales; family Solirubrobacteraceae; genus Palsa-744. The sequence continues at coordinate 2,819,494 of OY970210.1, forward strand.
TTCGAACGCCTCTGAGCTGCCGGCCGACGGTTCGACCCCGCCGTTACTTGCCACGCGGCTCTGATTTGCGGGCTGACCCTTCCGCAGCGGCGGGCGACAGCGCCAGCCGGTCGGCGAGAACACTAGCCGATCGTGAACGTTTCGATCGGCAGTTCGAGCAGGCCGGTGGTCCCGACCAGCATCGGTGAGGTGACTCCGGGATTGGTCGCCGGCGAGGAGAGCATCGTGATGTACACGCCCGCACGCGGATGGTGCTGCTCGGGCAGCAGCAGGATGTCGCGCCCGTACATCGGGCGCCCTTCTGCGCGGGCCTCATAGAGGATGTCGTATGCGGGCACCGTGTCGACCTTCGCTTCGCCCTCGCCGCGCAGCTGGAAATCTTCATATCGGCGACTCAGTCGCGCGATGTACGAGGCCGCATACAACGGCAGCTCGACGTTCAACGGGACTGTGTAGGCAGGCAGCATCAGCGGGCCGACCGCGAACGAGTCGCTCAGGCCTCCGCGCCTGCGACTCTGGACCCGCACATACTCGCCCGCCGCCGGCACGGTGCGGTGGAGATCGCGGTAGCTGAAGCTGAAGGGCACGGGGCCGCCGCGGGCGTACTGCGCGTTCTCGAGTGTGAGCGCTGCGCCGACGAGCAGCGTGACCAGCGCCACTGCGGCGAGCACGACCCGCACGTGCGCGCGCCGCGACGCCCGCCGCCAGCGCGGCGCGAGCAGCTGCCCGAGCGTGGGCCCGTACTCGGGCTTCAGCGGGACCGCCGGCATCGCGGCCTATTCGCCGAGCGAGAACAGGGCCTCGAGATCGTGGCGCGAGTAGGCCGCGAAGGCCACCATCGTCTGGGTGCGCGCGACGCCGGAGAGACGGCCGATCTCGACCGTGACGACGTCCGCCAGCTGCTCGTGGTCTGAAACCCTGATGATCGCGACGAAGTCCCACTCACCGGTCACCGAGTACGCCTCGGCCACGCCCTCGATGTCGGCAAGCTCGCCGCCCAGCGTCGAGAGCGCGTCTCGCTCGGCCTCGATCAGCACGACGGCGTTGGTCATGGTCATGGTGAGTGAGTCTCCCCCGGCGCGAGCACGACGACCTCGCCGATGCCCGCCGACTCGACCTCGGACTTGAACGCCTGCACGTCGGTCTCGATCGCCGGGAACGTGTCGTAGTGACACGGAATCACCTGCCTGGCTCCGATCAGGCGCGCGGCCTCGACGGCGTCGTGCCTGTCCATCGTGTAGTGCCCGCCGATGCACACGAGCGCGACGTCGATCGTGCCGGCGAGCTTGGAGATCAGCTGCAGATCCGAGAACAGCGCCGTGTCGCCAAGGTGGTAGATGGTCTTCCCCCCGATCCGCACCACGAGGCCCGCCGGGGTGCTGGCCGTGCCCTTGGGGGTCATCGAGCTGTGCCACGCGGGCTCGAGCCGGACCGAGCCCCAATCGAACGACACGGTGCCGCCGATATTGGGGTCGTGAACGGCGATCCCCTCCGCGGACAGCTCGTTGGCGATCTCGACGATCGCGACGACGTCGCAGGAGCAGCGCTTGGCGATCGACACCGTGTCGCCGAAGTGATCGGCGTGGCCGTGCGTGAGCAGGATCGTCTGGGGCTCGAGCTGATCGGCGCTCACCGCCGCCTTCGGGTTGCCGGTCAGGAACGGGTCGATCAGCACCGACGTCGAACCGTCGTTCAGCTCGAACGCGGCGTGGCCTAGGAAACGGATCTCCATGTTTGGCGGCTCCTGTTTGTTCGTGGTCGCGTGTGCCTGCGGTCGCAGGGGACCTCATCATATGGGGGCCCGCCGGGCAGAGCCTCAGAGCTCGGGCGGATCCATCAGGTGCAGGCCGTAGCCGATCGTCAGGCCGACCGCCCCGCCGGTGACGCCCGCCAGCCAGCTCGCCTCGGGGCGGGCGTAGGGCAGGGCGAGCAGCGTCAGCGCGATCGCTCCGGTGCCGAGCAGGTCGCCGTCGTAGTAATAACCGTGGCGTCTGGCCTCGAGATCCGGGACCGCCCAGGCGCCGAGCAGCGCCAGCGCCGCGCCGTTGGCTCCGCTCACGATCGGATCGGCGTATACGGCGCTCGCCAGCAGCGCTCCGGTGACGCCCCCTCCAAGGAACGTCGCAAGCACGATGGCCGATCCGCGCCGGCGCTCGAGCAGCCAGCCATACAGCGCGGTCGCCAGAACCGCCACGAACGCGTAGATGCCGTTGACGTACGCGAACTGGCTGGAGATCAGCTTCCACCAGTCACCCTGCAGCGAGCCCTCGATCGCGAGCTTGCCGAAGTCGACATACCCCGCCCAGATCACCAGCCACCCTGCCGCTCCCGCCAGGACCAGCGCGATCGTCGCATACGGAGGGCGCTCTCCGGCGTACTCGCTGTGTCGCGACCACCGGCCCACGCGCCCGCGCACGAGCGGGGCCCTCGAGCGGGTGAGCCTCGGCTTGCCCGCCAGCCTGGTGAGCGCGTTGCTGCGACTCTTGGCGCGCGGCAGCTTGGGGGCGCGCTTGCGCAGGCGGTGACCGCAATAGGGGCACTCGGTGATGTACGGGCTGACCTGCGAGCCGCACTGCTTGCATACGACGAACAGGTCCGAGCCGCGAGACATGGTGTCCCATTCTAAGAGCCCTCTGCGGCCGGCCGGCCGCAGTGGGCGCGCAGCCCGGCCACCGCGAGTCGCGGCCCGTCGGGGCGGGCTGTGCGGTGCTTGCTGCCCGCGAGGCGCCGCTTTGGGATACTCAAGGCCATGAAGCCGGGTTACGACCAAAAGCTCTACATCCTCGCGTTCGACCACCGGGGCTCGTTCCAGACCAAGTTCTTCGGCATCGAGGGCGAACCCGACGCCGAGCAGACGGCGATGATCGCCGACGCCAAGCACCTGATCTTCGAGGGCCTTTCCCAAGCGGTCACCGCGGGAGCGGACCCTGCGGTCACGGGCGTGCTCGTGGACGAGCAATTCGGCTCGACCGTTCCCGAGGAGGCACGCGAAAAAGGCCTCAAGCTGGCGATGCCCGCGGAGCGCTCGGGCCAGGTCCTGTTCGACTTCCAGTACGGCGAGGACTTTGGGGCTCACATCGAAAAGTTCGATCCCGACTTCACCAAGGTGCTCGTCCGCTACAACGCCGACGGAGACAGCGCCGGCAATCGCGAGCAGCTGACCAAGCTGGCACGCCTGTCGAAGTGGCTGCAAGCGCACGACCCCAAGTTCCTGTTCGAGCTGCTGGTGCCGGCCGAGGATGCCCAGCTGCAGTCGGTGGGCGGCGACATGAGCCGCTACGAGGCCGAGCTGCGTCCGGAGCTGATGCGGCGCGCGATCGCCGAGATCCAGGATGGGGGCATCGAGGTGGACGTGTGGAAGATCGAGGGTGTCGAAGAGCGCTCGGACTGCGAGATGCTCGTCGCCCAGGCCCGTGCAGGCGGACGCGATCAGGTCGTCTGCGTGGTCCTCGGCCGCGGCGCCGACGACGCCAAGGTCAACCACTGGCTCAGGCAGGCGGCTCCCGTCGAAGGATTCGTCGGCTTCGCGATCGGTCGCTCGATCTGGTGGGATCCGCTCAAAGCCTATGTCAACGGAAAGATCGAGCGCTCTGCGGGCGCGCGCAAGGTCGCGGAAAACTATCTGCGCTTCGTGAAGGTGTACGAGGGCGCAGAAGCCGGCGCCCCGGTCGGCTAGTGCAGTTCCACACGCAGCCCCGGCGAGCGACCGAGGACGCCGCCCAGCACGGGGAGACACACGCGATCGGCCTGGATCGCTGTTCCTCGCAAGGACGCAGGGAGCGTGGCGTACTCCGTACGCGAGCGACCGAGGACGCCGCCAGGGACAGGGAGACACGCGCGATCGGCCTGGATCGCTGTTCCTCGCAAGGACGCAGGGAGCGTGGCGTACTCCGTACGCGAGCGACCGAGGACGCCGCGAGGGACAGGGAGACAGGCCGATGAAGATGCGACAGAGCCTTGCTGAGATAGAGCAGGCCTTCGCCAAGGAGATCTCGCTCGACCGTCACCGGCGCGAGTCGCTGCGGCGCACGACCCAGCAGCGCGCGTTCAAGCGCGAGGTGCAGCGCCGCCACAAGCGCGGCTCGGTGCGCTTTGCCCTACTGGTATTGGCGCTCGTGCTGACAGCCGTGATCGTCACGGCCGTGATGTTCAGCACCCTGTACCTGCTGCTCGCGTGAAGCTCTCCGCTGAGACCCGTGAGGCTTACTCGTCGCCGGCAGAGTTGCTTTCGCCTAGGTCGACGCTGACGTCCTCTGCGCGGCCCGGTTTCGTTACCGTTTCACCCCCAGATGACGCTCCGTCGCGCTGGATCTCGAGATAGATCTCGGTACGGAACACGGGGACATCTTGGGGAGCGCGTATGCCGATCCGCACCTTGTCCCCCATCACCGACAGTACCGACACCTCGATGTCATCGCCGATCATGATGCTTTGATTGGACTTGCGTGTCAGCACCAGCATTGCCGCGCACCCTTCCTCTTAGCCAACTAAGCACCGCGCGGGATGGCCGCAGCCGCGCAAGCTTGAGCAAGCATAGTCGTACGTCCGGTCGGACGCAGCCTCGTGTGTTCATTTTTGGGGCCGCAGCTTCGACCGGGCAGCACACCTTGGCGCTACCGACGGACTATGCGCTAGTCTCACGGACCGTCGATGGCTCGTAAGTCGCTACGCCCACATCTGAACCAGATCCGCAGCTGGGTGCGCCAGGGTCGGACCGATGCCTGGGTAGCGCATCAGCTGGACGTGACCGTTCGCGACATCGAGCAGTTCAAGCGCCAGAACGAGCTTGTGAGCGACGACGAGGCGACGGAGGGAGCGATAGTGATCGACTACCAAGACGAAGTCGACCTCAGAGCCGAGGACGATGCGCTGATCGCGGCCGAGCTCGAGGCCGCTGAAGTGCAGGCCGAGCGTGAGAAGGCAGAGGCGCTGGCCGCGGCCGACGACGAGGATGAGGACGATGACCGACCACCTGCTCGCCGCCGCGGCCGCCGCGGCGGACGGCGCCGCGGCGCGGCTCGCAATGCAGGCCCGCTGGAGGGGACGTTCGACCATGGCGAGGAGGGATACGGGCTGTGGCTGGATCCGGCGATCCAGGACAATCCGATCTACGCCGAGCACTGGGCTGGACACCGGCCGGTCGAGGTGACGGTCGAGGAGGACCGCATCGTCATCACACGCGTCGGCGACGATGACTAGGGCGCGTGGTCCGTCTAGGCCTCGCTGAGCGCGCGCCTGCCGCCCGCGTAGTCTGCCGCCTCACGCAGGTAGCGACCGAAGGCGGCGTCTACGACCAGGCCCGAGTCCCAGGCCCATGGGCTATCGGGCGCAAGGCTCATCGCGGTCTGCATGCACCAGGACGTGCCGTTCAGATAGAGCTCGACCAGCTCCTGCGCGGTGAACCTGCCACCGAGGCGCCTGCGCAGCTCGGCGACGAGCGCAGCGACTATGCGCTCGAGCAGCGCGCTTTGCTCGGGTGGGGCCTCATGTAGGCGGCGCTCGCCCCGGTGCCATTGGAAGATGGCGTTCTCGAACGAAGACACGTTCAGGCGAGGCTAGCAGCGGGCCATGGAACCGCTCTGCGAGGGTCGGTCGTTCGGCGGGCCTGACCGGTGGCGTCAGTTGTTCGGCAGGCCGGTGATTACGTAGGGCTGCTCGTTGGCCTTCATCATGCCCAGCTTGCGAGCCTCCGCTTCGACGCTGCCGCGCCTGCCGAGCGTTTCGTGCTGGCTCACGAGCGTGGCGTGTTCATGCTCGAGCGCGGACACCTGCGCGCTGTCGCCGCGAGCTTCGCGCCAGGTCGAGAACAGGCGCACGCCGGCGCTGATGTACAGGTAGAGGAGCGCCGCCAGCACGAACAGCATCGCGATCCGGCCCAGGCGATCCCAGCGCACGCGCTCGAGCGGACCGACTCCGACGGTCGCGGTAGAACGAGCGCTGGACGCTTGTGTGCGAGCCATTGTTGCTGGCATTTCGCTCTCGCCGGCCCAATCCCTGCGTGCCGGGCGAGGTGCATGGCGCGCGTCAGGCGCGGAATCGCGCGGGCCACGCCGGTCGGCGCGCCGCAGGCGCGAATCGCGCGTCACGCGTCGATGGGCGCGCCTCAAGCGCGGAAGGCCGAGCGCCCAGGGAACTCGGCGTCTGGCCCCAACTGCTCCTCGATGCGCAGCAGCTGGTTGTACTTGGCGACCCGGTCCGAACGCGAGGGAGCGCCGGCCTTGATCTGTCCGCAGCCGGTCGCGACCGCGAGGTCGGCGATCGTGACATCCTCGGTCTCGCCCGAGCGGTGGCTGACGACGGTCTTATAGCCGGCCTCGCGCGCCAGCGCGATCGCGTCGAGCGTCTCCGACAGCGTGCCGATCTGGTTGACCTTGATCAGGATCGCGTTGGCGACCCCCAGCTCGATGCCGCGCTTGAGGCGCTCGGCGCTGGTCACGAACAGGTCGTCGCCGACCAGCTGGAGCCGGTCGCCGAGACGTTCGGTCAGGGCCTTCCAGCCATCCCAGTCGTGCTCGTCCATGCCGTCCTCGATCGAAACGACCGGGTAGCGCCCGGCGAGGTCGACCCAGTAGCCGGCCAGCTGATCGCCGCTCAGCGTCCGGCCCTCGTGCTCGAGGACGTAGCCGCTGCCGTCGTACAGCTCGCTCGAGGCCGGGTCCAGGGCGATTGCCACATCCGCGCCGGGCTCGTAGCCGGCCGCTTCGATGCCCGCCACGAGCATCTCCAGCGCCTCCTCGTTGGAGCTGAGATCCGGCGCGAAGCCCCCCTCGTCGCCGACAGCGGTGCTGAGGCCGCGCTCGTGCAGCGTGCGCTTGAGCGCATGAAACACTTCGACGCCGGAGCGCAGGCACTCGGAGAAGCTGGGCGCGCCGGTCGGGACGATCATGAACTCCTGGAAGTCGACCCTGTTATCGGCGTGAGCGCCACCATTGAGGACGTTCATCATCGGCACGGGCAGCACGCGGGCGGCATCTCCGCCGAGATAGCGCCATAGCGCCAGGCCCTCCTCGGCCGCCTGGGCGTGGGCCGCCGCCAGTGACACGCCGAGGATCGCATTGGCTCCGAGGCGGGCCTTGGTCGCGGTGCCGTCCAGCTCGATCAGCGTGCGGTCGAGCCCGCGCTGATCGGCGGCATCGAGCCCGATCACCGCATCCGTGATCTCGCCGTTCACGTTGGCGACGGCGCGCCCCACGCCCTTGCCCATCCAGCGCTCGCCGCCGTCACGCAGCTCGACCGCCTCGAACTCGCCGGTCGATGCCCCCGACGGCACCGCCGCATGGCCGTGCGCGCCGGAACGAAGGCCGATCTCGACCTCGACCGTGGGGTTGCCCCTGCTGTCGAGGATCTGGCGCGCATGGACGCGCGCGATCTGGCTCATCTGGTCGCGGGTGCTATCCGGTCGGCGAGGCGGGCGTCGTGGTGGTCGCCGATTTCTTCGGTTTTTTGTACTCCTGGCAGTCCTCGACCACGTAGCCCTGGGCGCATTCGGTTTTGGCAGTCCACGTTTTGCGGAATTCTTTGACGAACTTGCTCAGGTCTTTCTGCTGACTCTCCGACTGGAGTTGGGTTTTGATCGTCAACTTGGCCTTCGAGAGCGCCTCTTCGCTGCCCGGCGTGGTGCTCTTGACTTCGAAGACGTAGTAGCCGAAGGGAGTCTTGACCGGGCCGCTCAGCACACCCGTCTTGGCCGAGAAGGCGGCTTCGTCGAGCGCCTTGGCCTCTTGACCCTTGGTCACGTTCGGCAGTTCTCCGCCGTTGTTCTTGCTGGTCGGATCGATCGATTTGCTCTTGGCGACTTCCGCAAAGCTCTTGCCGGATTCGATTTCCTGCTTAGCCTGCTTGGCTTCGGCTTCGTTCTTGGTGAGGATCACCCGCAGGTCGCGCTTTTCGGGCGTGCCGTACTGCGACTTGTGTTCCTTGTAGTACTTTTCGACTTCCGCGTTGGAGACCGTCGCTTTCTTCTTGGCGATCTTCTGCTGGATTTTGGTCGACAGCATGTTGAGCTTGACGCGGAGCAGCAGATCCGAGACCGTCTGGCCCGAGCTCGCGAGGAATTTCTTGAATTCTTCGGGCTTGGGAAACTCCTCGCTCTTGATCTTTTCGAACTGTTTCTTGACTTCCGCGTCGCTGACTTTCACGCCCAGCGCTTCGGCTTCGCCGAGCACCCACGAGGACGAGATGAGGAAGCTCAGCACCTCCTGCTGCAGCGATTTGTACTGCTGTTCGCACTCTTTTTTGAGCAGCGTCTTCGACGGTGGCTTGGAGCCCTTGGTTTTGGGGGTGGTGGCTTCCAGGTGCGCGATGCAGGCCGTGTAGTCGGGCGGGTCGGGGATGACCGGCTTTTCGCCCGGCGTCGTTGCGCTCGACGCGGCCGCGACCGACATCCAGTGTTCGAACGTGGACTTGGTGATCGGCGTGCCGTTCACCTGCACGACCGCGTTCCCAGGTATGCCGCCGCACGCCGCCAGGCCGACGGCAAAGAAAACGGCGCCAAGCGCCGAGATCAGACGGACATGCTTAGACACGACGCGGGCACTCTAGCGGAAATTGCGGCGCGTGTGCGTAAGTCGGGCCGGAAGCTGCAACGAGCGCTCCGGATCGTGGCAGGCGGTCATACGCTAGGCCGCCTCGCGCGTGAGCGCCAGCAGCACGTCGGCGGCCTTGACAACAGCGGGAAACCGGGCCGGGCCGTCGTGGGGGACTCGCATCGACACCTGCGCGCGCCCCGACTCGTAGAGCGCTTCGGGCAGCTGCTCGCGCAACGCGCGCGCCCGTGTCGAGTCCAGCTCGATCGGCGTCACCGCCAGACGATCGCCGCGGAAGCTCACGGCGGAGGCTCCCGCCTGCCCGAACTTGATGCGCGCGCGCTGGAGCGCAAGCAGGTTCCCGAGCGGCTCGGGTACGGGACCGAAGCGATCCTCGAGCTCCTCGCGCAGCTGGCCCAGCTCGGCGACCTCGACGGCACCGGCGATGCGCTTGTGGATTTCGATCTTGGCCTGCTCGTATGGGACATAGTCGGCCGGCACGTAGGCGTCGACGTTGATGTCCAGGCGCACCGGCTCGGCGAGCTCCCCGTCGTCCTCGCCGGCCTGCTCGCGGGCGGTAGATGCGGCGCGAACTGCTTCGTCGAGCATCTGCATGTACAGCTCGAAGCCGAGCGCGGCCACGTGCCCGGACTGCTCGTCGCCGAGCAGGTTGCCGGCGCCGCGCAGCTCGAGGTCGCGCATCGCGATCTGAAAGCCCGCGCCGAGCTCGGTGTAGTCCGACAGCGCCGCCAGACGCTGGGCCGCTTCGGGGCTGAGCGCCGCGGCGGAGTCGTACAGCAGATAGGCGTAGGCGCGCTCGCGGCCGCGTCCGACGCGCCCGCGGATCTGGTAGAGCTGGGCCAGCCCGAAGGCGTCGGCGTGCTCGACGACGAGCGTGTTGGCCTGCGGGATGTCGATGCCCGACTCGATGATCGACGTGCACACCAGCACGTCGGTGCCGCCGCGCAGGTAGTCCATCATCACCGCCTCGAGCTCGCCCTCGGCCATCTGCCCGTGCGCGACCGCGAACCGCACGCCCGGGCAGAGAGCGCGCAGTCGCTCGGCGGTCTGCTCGATCGACTCGACCCGGTTGTGCAGGAAGAAGGCCTGCCCGCCGCGTTCGTGCTCGCGCAGGATGGCGCGCTTGACGAGCTCCTCCTCATACTCGCCGACATAGGTGCGCACGGGCCGCCGCCCCTCGGGCGGGGTCTCGATCACCGAGATCTCGCGCAGCCCGGCGAGCGACATCTGCAGGGTGCGCGGGATCGGCGTGGCCGACATCGAGATCACGTCGACCTTCAGCTTCATCTGGCGCAGCAGCTCCTTCTGCTTGACGCCGAAGCGCTGCTCCTCGTCGACGATCAACAGTCCCAGGTCCTTGGCGCGCACGTCGCGCGAGAGCACCCGATGCGTGCCGACCAGGATGTCAACGCCACCCTGCGCAAAGTCCGCGATCGCCGCGCGCTGCTCGGCGGTGGAGCGAAAGCGCGAGACCTGCTCGACGTTGATCGGATAGTCGGCGAGCCGCTCGGCGAAGGTCCCGTAGTGCTGTTGGGTGAGGATCGTGGTGGGCGCCAGCATCAGCACCTGCTTGCCCTGACTGGCGGCCTTGAACGCGGCGCGCAAGGCCACCTCGGTCTTGCCGTAGCCGACGTCTCCGCAGATCAGGCGATCCATCGGGCGCGCGGCCTCCATGTCGGCCTTGACCAGTTCGATCGCCTCGAGCTGATCGGGGGTCTCGCTGTAGGGAAAGCTGGCCTCGAACTGGCGCTCCCAGTCGGAGTCGGGCTCGAACGCGTGGCCCAGGCGCGAGCCGCGCGCTGCGTATAGCGCCAGCAGCTCGCCCGCCAGCTCCTGCGCCGCGCGCCGCGCGCGCGTCTTCATCGCCGCCCAGCGCGTTCCGCCGAGCTTGGAGAGCGGCGGATGCGCTCCGCCGGCGCCGACGTAGCGGGAGATCTTCGCCAGCTGCTCGGTGGGAGCGTAGACGCGGTCGTCGCCCTGGTATTCGAGATACAGGTAGTCGCGCGTGATCCCGGCGACGGTGCGCGTCTCAAACCCTGCGAAACGAGCGATGCCGTGATCTTCGTGCACCACGATGTCGCCGGTGCGCAGCTCGCTGAAGGAGCGCAGCGCCCCACGGCGCGCCTGCGCCCGGCGGCCGCCGGCGGTGGCTGGCTCGCCGCCCGCACGCGTCGCGCGCCGGCGGCGCAGCAGGCGGTGCTCGGGAAACACGGCGAGCTTCAGCGACGGTGCCACGAAGCCCTCGCGCAGCGATGCCGCGGCGAAGCGCAGCGACGCCTCTAGCGGCCGGGCGCCGGCGTCGGTGTCCTCGCCGAGCCAGCTGGCCTGCAGACGCGCGAGGTTGTAGGCGGCACGCTCGCCCTCGCCCCGGCGCGTGAACGCGACCACGGTCCGGTAGCCCGAGCGCACGAGCTTCTCGAGCTCGGGCTCGGCTTCGGCCAGGGTGCGCGCGGCGACGTCGGCCGCCTGGGCGCGCAGCTCGATCGCCTGTCCGCTCGCGAGCGCCGACAGCCACACGCGGGCCCGGTCTGCAAGCGCAGCTTCGATGTGCTCTGGGCTCACGTACAGCTGCTCGGCGTCGGCGGCCGCGAATGCCGCCGTGACGTCCGTCCAATGGTCGCTGAGCGCGGGCGCCAGCTCCTCCTCGGCCGCGACCAACAGCTCAGCGCTGTCGCCGACCAGGTCGAGCAACGCCCCGAAGCGCTCGACCGGGAGCACCTCGGCGATGTCTGGCCGCTCGAGCTCATCCAGGGCCGCGATCTCTGCCAGCTCGCGGTGCTCGAGCGCGAGCTCGGCAGCGGGCGCGATCTCGACCTCCTCGAGATCGCCGAGCGAGCGCTGCGTGAAGGTCGAGAACCAGCGCAGCGACTCGATCTCGACGTCGAACATGTCGACGCGCACGGCGCGATCCTCGGTCGCCGGGAACACGTCCAGGAGGCCCCCGCGGAGCGCGAACTGGCCGCGATCTTCGACCTGCTCGACGCGCTCGTATCCGGCGGCGACGAGCTCTTGCGCGCACTCGTCCAGATCCAGCAGATCGCCGGTGCGGAGCGTGAACGAGCGGGGACGGAGCGCCGGATCGGGCACCTTCTCCGAGAGCGCCACGGCGCTCACCACGACCACCGGCGGCTCCTGCGCGGGCGGTCCCTGCACGCGCGACCCCTGCCCGGGCGACCCCTGCCCAGGCGACCCCTGCACGCGCGACCCCTGCACGCGCGACCCCTCCGCGGGCGGCCTCTGCCCGGGCGCCGCCAGCAGCGCGTCGAGCGCCGCCACGCGCAGGCCGACGAGATGGGCCGGCGGGGTCAGGTGCGACTCGTACGTGACGCCGCGCGAGGGGTAGTAGCGCACGCGCCGGGGCGCCAGCCAGGCGGCGAGATCGCCGGCCAGCTCACGCGCGGCGCGATCGTCGCCGACCACGACCAGCGTCGGGCGCGCGCGCGCCGCCGCCTCGCGATCGCTGAGCGCCGCGACAAGGTAGGGGCGCAGCGAGGCCGACACGAACGCGCGGCCGCCGTCCCGGGCCAGCTCGGCCGCCCCGGGATCGTCGTCGATCATGCCGAGCAGCGCGCGCAGGGCCATTTACAGAGGCTCCCGTTCGAGCACGATGCGCTCGACGCAATCGGCGGCATGGTCAACCAGCTCGCGCACCTGCTCGCGATCCTCGCGAAACCGCCCGAGCACGTGCGCGGAGACGATCTCCGGGTCACTCGAAGCGGGCCGGCCGACGCCTACGCGGACCCGCACGAAGTCTGCGCCGCCCAGCTCGCGCTTGATCGACTTCAGCCCGTTGTGGCCCGCCAGGCCGCCGCCGAGCCGCGGGCGAATGTCGCCAAACGGAATATCGATCTCGTCGTGGACGACCACCACCCGCTCGAGCGGCAGCTTGAAGGCGCCGCGTGCCGGGCCGACGGAGCGACCGGCGTCGTTCATGTAGGTCTGCGGCCACAGCACAGCGACGCGCGGGCCCGGCCCTCCGGGCCCTGGCGCCCCCGGCATCGGGTCAGTGACGCGGCCTTCGGCGATCAGGCCGCGAAAGCGCTGGCGGGGACGCCCCAGCTGCCAGCGCTCGGCGAGCCTGTCGGCGACCATGAAGCCGACGTTGTGGCGCGTCGCCGCGTGCTCGCGGCCGGGATTGCCGAGTCCCACGATCAGCCAGTCGGCGGCCCCGCCCGCGCCGCCGCGCCTAAACGGCCTGCGCAGCGGCAGCTACCTACTCCCCGCCCGAAGAACCGTCTGGGGCTGGGCCGTCGGCCTCGCCCTGCTCCCCAGCCTGGCCCTCGCCCTCGCCGACCAGCTCGGTCTCGGCCTCGATCTCGTCCTCGGCTTCGGTCTGGAGCCGTGGCGGAGACAGCGTCGCGATCACGCTCTCGCTGTCGTCGAGCAGCGACACGCCCTCGGGCATCGCCACCGACCCCAGCGCGATCGTGTCGCCGATCTGCATGTCGCCGATTGGGTGAGCGATCGACTCGGGAATCGCGGTCGGCAGCGCCTCGACGTTCACCTCGCGCACGATCTGCTCGAGCACGCCGCCTTCCTTGACGCCCGAGGCGTCGTCGACGCCGGTGAGCTCGAGCGGGACGACCGCGTGAATCGCCTGGTCCAGGCGCACATGCAGCAGATCGATGTGCACGGTCTCGCCCCGGACGGGGTCGCGCTGAGCCTCCTTGAGGACAACAGGCGTGGCTTTGCCGCCGTCGACGCTCAGGTCGAGAACCGCGCCGGCTCCAGCCAGCGCGAGGCGCAGCTCGCGGGCGTCGGCGTCGAAGCTGACCGACTCGTGACCGCCGCCGTAGACGACGCCGGGAACGCGCCCGGTGCGGCGCAGGCGGCGCGCCGCGCGCGAGCCATCGGGCTCGCGGCTGCGGACGCTGAGCTTGGTGGTGCTGCTGGCCATGGGCGAGTGCAGACTCTAGCAATGGCCGTTCGTCATTCCGGCGATGCTTCTTCGGCTTCTTCTCGTTCCTCTTGTTCGGTGGCCGACGGTTTCGTGCAATTGGCTTCGCTCGAGATCGGCGCGCTCAGCGAGAGCAGCGTGATCTCGTAGCCGCTCAGCAGGTTCCCGCTGTGGCGCACCCGCACGCACTGGACGACCGGCAATCTTCCGATCACCGTCCAGGCCACGCGAGTGGCGCCGGTCTTGCTGGTGAGCGAGCCGGCGGTCGGCGACACCACCGACAGCAGCTTCACTGCGCCTGGCCGTTGCAGCCTGGCCGCGCTCGCGCGCACGGTCGCGACACACGACGGGCTCGCGCGGCACCCGTCCAGCAGCTCGAGCTCGCGGCCGGGATCGCCTCGCGCCTGCGCCTGGAGCAGCACGAGAATGTCGTGGCGTTCCACGTTTTCCACCGACAGGTAGCGCGCAAGTACGCCACCGCCGGCGAGGCACAGCAGCACCGCCACGGCCAGCAGAGCGCGCAGGAGCCTGCGTCGGCCAGATGGCAGGTTTCGCCACCACACACGCGGGCCGCGTTCGTCCGAAATGGGTTGCGACGAGGTCCGACTTGGAGGTACAGGCTCGAGTGAAATGGTGGCGAGGCGTTCGACGACCCGCGGACTGACGACGGCCCGCTAAAAAAGCTGGTTCTCGCCGCCGAAGACCTCGCTGACCGAGTCGTCGACGAAGATGCGGCGGATCGAATCGGTGAGCAGCTCGGCGCAGGGCAGCACACGCACGTTCGCCGGCCGGCCGGGGCTGACCGGGATCGTGTCGGTGACGACGATCTCCTCCAGACCGGAGTTGCGCAGGTTTTCGAAGGCGTTGCCGGAGAAGACTGCATGCGTCGCGGCGGCATAGACGCGGGCCGCGCCCTCGTCGAGCACCGTTCGCGCGGCCGCCGCCAGCGTGCCGGCGGTGTCGATCATGTCGTCGACGATCACCGCGGTCTTGCCCCGGACGTCGCCGATCACATAGCCGATCTCGGCGACCTGCTGGGCGGGGCGCTCCTTGTCGAGGATCGCGAGCTCGGCGCCGATCTTGGAGGCGAACTTCTTGTTGAGCTTCACCCGGCCGGCGTCGGGAGCCACGACGACCAGATCCGATAGGCCGAGGTCGGCGAAGTACTGGGTGAGCATGAACAGCGCGGTCATGTGATCGACGGGCTTCTGGAAGAAGCCCTGTATCTGGCCGGCGTGCAGATCCATCGTCAGCACGCGGTCTGCGCCGGCCGACTCCAGCATGCGGGCCACCAGCCGTGCAGAGATCGGCTCGCGTGGGGCGGACTTCTTGTCCTGCCTGGAGTACCCGAACCAGGGTGTCACGGCGATCACGCGGTGCGCCGAGGCGCCGACGGCGGCGTCGATCATGAACAGGAGCTCCATCAGCGAGTCGTTGGCGGTGACGCCGGTCTGCGGGTTGCCGCAGGTGGACTGGACGATGAACACGTCGGCGCCCCTGATGGACTCTTCGTAGCGACAGTAGACCTCGCCGTTGGAGAACGTCTTGACCGTCACCGGGCCGATTTCCACGCCCAGCTTGTCGGCGATGTCGATCGCCAGCTGCGGGTTCGCGCGCCCGCTGAACAGCATCAGCCGCTTGTTGTAGTCCATCGGCAGGCTGGTCTGCGCGGACTGGCGCGTGCGCGTTTCTATCGCGCTGCTCATCTCATCTCGCAGTGTAAACAGCTCTTGCGACGTGCCCCGCGCCCAAGCACCGGGCGCACCGCGGCCTGCGCTCACGAGCCGGCTCCGGAGGACTCGCGCTCGCGCTCGCGCTCCGATGACGCAGATTGACGCGCCTCGGGCGTTTGCGCCTCCAGCGCCTGGGCCTCCCGCACCTGCGCCTCGCGCGCCTGCGCCTCGCGCCGCGCTGCGTAGCCTTCCTTGTTGATCTGACGCGGGCGTGCGATGCCTAGGGCCCCCGCCGGGACATCCTCGTTGATGACCGAGCCGGCGGCCGTGTACGCGTTGTCACCGACCGTAACAGGGGCCACGAACGAGACGTGGACGCTGCTGCGCACGTGCCTTCCGATCGTCGTGCGGTGCTTGGCGCGGCCGTCGTAGTTGGCGGTGACCGTGCTGGCGCCGAGGTTGGCTCCCTCCCCCACGTCGGCGTCGCCGATATAGGAGAGGTGTGGAACTTTCGCGCGCGCGCCGATGTCAGAGTTCTTCACCTCTACGAACGTTCCGACCTTGGCGCCGGCGCGCAGCAGCGATCCGGGACGCAGGTAGGCGAACGGTCCGGCGCTGGCGCCGTCCTCGAGCACGCAGTCCACGAGATAGGAGTGCTTGACGGCGCAGCCCTCGCCGATCCTGGTGGCGCCCTTGATCGTGCTGAACGGCTCGATCGTGGTGTCCGGGCCGATCTGGACGTCCACGTCGATCACCGTGGTCACGGGGTCGACGATGGTCACCCCGGCTGCCATGTGACGGGCATGGATCGCCGCCTGCGCCAGCTGGC
Source organism: uncultured Solirubrobacterales bacterium (assembly GCA_963713895.1). GTDB lineage: Bacteria > Actinomycetota > Thermoleophilia > Solirubrobacterales > Solirubrobacteraceae > Palsa-744. Next base: position 2,835,439 of record OY970210.1, read on the forward strand.
GCACGCGTGCCAGCTCGGCGCGATCGTTGACGCCGAGCACCAGCTGGGGGTCCGCGATCGTGTGCGCCCCGACGCTTCCCCCATCGGCGCGGATCAGCTCGAGCACCTGCGGCAGGTAGAGCTCGCCCTGTGCGTTATCGGCAGTCAGGCGCGGAAGCGCGGCACGCAGCGCCTGCCCCGAGAACACGTAGATGCCGGTGTTGACCTCGTGTATCGCGAGCTCTTGAGCACTGGCGTCACCGCCGGCCTTCGTCTCGACGACTCGCTCGAAAGAGCCGTCGCCGTGGCGGACAACCCGTCCATAGCCGCTCGGGTTGTCCAGCATCGTGCTCGCCATCGTCGCCTGCGCCGCGCTCTCTTCATGTGCGCGTACGAGGCTTTCGATCGCCGGGGCGCCGACCAGCGGGACATCGCCGCTGAGCACGACCACCGGCGCGTCGTTCTGAGCGCCGCCGGCGTCGAGTTGCGCGATCGCCGCGGCAACAGCGCCACCGGTGCCGTCCGGTCGCGGCTGCACGGCCAGCTGCGCCTGCGCGGGCAGTACATGCTCGAGCGAACGCTCGGGCGAATCCACGACCACGACTCGGCCGGCCCCCGCGGCTTGCGCAGCCCGGACCGGCCAAAGCACCATCGGCAGCCCGCACAGGTCGTGCAGCACCTTCGGCTCGCGCGAGTGCATGCGCGTGCCCTTCCCCGCGGCAAGGATCAGGACCGTCGGCGCCGGACTCACTCGGAGGATGCTAGCCGCAGCGCGAGCCGGACCACGGGGAGGGGCGGGGCGGCGCCGACTAAAGCTGGGGGGCAGGGATTCGAACCCCGATTCCCAGGACCAAAACCTGGTGTCCTGCCGTTGGACGACCCCCCACTGGGCCGAGTTATCTCGCTGGGTCGCCTACATCCTCGCACGAGGCTGGGTCAGGTGAGTGCGACCCTCACCGCCCCCGGGTATGTGGTTTCGTTTTTAGCCAGAGATAGCATACGTATATACGCCATTACTACCATGGAGCACGCTCGGCCGAACGTCGCACAAATTTCGCACAAGGTGCGCGCTTAACAGCATCGCGCATATGCCATAGCGCACGCTCGCTAAAAAACAAACATACTTTCTCGCCGGCCGACCGGCCGGTTCACGCGCATCGCGCAGCGTAGCGAGGGCATCGGGATCATCAGCACCGTCACGACCGGCGCGTTGAGCGCCCGGGCACGCGGCCCCCTTCGGCGCCGGCCTCGGATGCCGGCCCGTCGGCGGCGGAGATGCCGAGGACACGCATGGCCTTGAGTCCGAGGCTGAGCTTCTCGCGACCGTCGCTGGAGCTGACGTCGAGCCCCGAGAGCTCGCGTACGCGCTCGAGCCGGTAGTAGATCGTGTGGCGGTGCGTGAACAGCCGTTGAGCGGTGCCGGCGACATTGCCGTCGGCCTCGAGGAAGGTGGCGAGCGTGCGCACCAGCTCGGTCTCGTACTGCTCGTCGTAGGCGACGAGCGGCTCGACGGTCTCCTCGTAGAAGCGCTCGAGCTCCGAGGGGTTCTCGCTCATGGCGCTCAGCAGCAGCCGGTAGGCGCCGGTCTGCTCGAACGCGAGCGCCACGCCGTCGGAGTCGCCCTGAGCGACGTTGGCGGCCAGCAGCGCCTCGCTGGCGGCGCGCGGCAGCTCGGTCGGGTCCTCGGCGATGCGGCTGCGGCCGATCGCGAACGTGTAGCCGGCGAGGCCGGCCTCCATCTCGCGCAGCACGGCCTCGGCGGCGCGCGCGGCGAGCGCCTCATCGCCGCCCGGCACGAGCAGCAGCACCTCGGCGCTGGCGGCGGCCGCGCCCTCGCGCTCGGACAGAGCCGCGATCGAGCGGCCCACGACCGCGCGAGCTCCCCGCTCGGCCACAGCCCGCACGCGCGCGCGCCAGCCCTCGTCGGTGGGGGCCTGGGGATGGGCGCGGGCGACGATCATGCTGGCGCCGTCCTCGAGCTCGAGCGAGAGCTCGCGCGCGCGGTTAAGCAGCTCCTCGCGACCGCCCAGCTCACGGCGGAGGGTCGCGCGCAGGAAGTCCGCGGCGGCCATCTCCGAGGCGCGCTCGGGTGCGCGCACGCGCTCGACCTCCGACGCGATCATGGTCACCAGCAGCCGCGTCATCTGCGAGGTGGGCTCGCTGCGGGCGCGCATGTGCAGCGTGCCGACCGAGGCGTCGGCGACGCGCAGGGCAATGCTCTTGACACCCTCGGCCTGCGAAAGCAGCGCGCGCTCCTCGGCAGGCGATCTGGCGGCTACGGCGAGCGTGGCGCCCCACGCGTCGGCCACCGCCAGGCTGGCGTCGAGAGCCTTGGCCGCGGCGCGCACGACCTCGGGCAGCCCTGCGCCTGACTCGACCGCCTCGGTGACGGCTTCAAGCGGCGCGAGCTCGGACACGAAGCGCGGCTAGCCCCAGAAGTAGACGACGGCCAGCGCGGCCACCATCCCGATGCCGACGAGCACGGCGAGCACGTACAGCGAGAGCACCCCCGCCGCCATGCGTTCCCACAGACGCGCGTAGCTGGTCAAGGCGGGCATCAGGATCAGCCCTGCAAACAGCGCGAGCCCGAACACGCCGGCGCAGGCGGCAACCAGATAGTCAACGTCGGTCCTGCTCATCTCGGTGATTGTTACGCACCTACATGTCGCCCGCGTGCACGCGCGCAAACGGCGCCTGCACGGACTCGGCCCACAGTGGCGCCGGCTGGCGCGCGCCCAACCCGGCGACCGCCCGTTGAGCGCGGCCGGGGCCATTGGCCCGCACGAACACGCCGACCACGGTCGGGCCGGAGCCGCTCACGAAGGCGGCGTCGGCACCGCTCTCGAGCGTCTGCTGCAGGGCGGGCTCGATCTCAGGGCATAGCGCGAGCGCGGCGCTCTGCAGGTCGTTGTGCAGCAGATCGCGCGGGGCGGGAACGGCGGCACCCAGCTCGAGCGCGGAGCGCTGCTCAGCGGCGATGCGCCGGAGCTCTTGCGGGGCACGGCCGGGCCCTGATCGGTCGGCCTGCTCGTAGACGGCGGCGGTGGACAGACCCGTGCCCGCGGCGAGCACGAGCACTCCAAAGGGATGGCTCGGCGGCGGAAGCTCGTGCAGGAGCTCGCCCGCTCCGGTGACCAGCCAGCGGCCGGGCCTGAGCAGCGCGGGCACATCGGCGCCGAGCCCCACGGCGAGATCTCGCACCAGCTCGTCGGAGCCGAGGCCGGAGGCGGCTCGGGCCAGGCGCAGCGCGGCCGCGGCATCGGCCGAGCCGCCACCGAGCCCGGCGGCGACGGGAATGCGCTTGACGATGCGCAGGCAAAGCGCGGGGGCGTCCCAGCCGGTGGCTTGCCGAAACGCGCTCAGCGCGCTCGCGCCAAGCGTCTCGGGCGCATCGAGCGCCAGGCCGCTGCAGCGCACCTCATCAGCCCCCGCGGCGCCGTCGGCGGCGTGTTCGAGCGTGAGCTCGTCGGCGAGCGAGATCGCCTGCAGCACGCTGGCGAGCTCGTGCCGGCCGTCGCTCGCGCGGCGCGGGCCGACGAACAGACCGAGGTTGATCTTCGCGGGCGCGAGCGTGCGCAACGGCAGGACGCTCATAGCTCGAGCTCCTGCGCGAGCGCCACGAACTCGCGCGGCGCCAACCGCTCTGCGCGTACATCCGCGGGATGCCCGAGCGCCACCAGCGCGGCGCGCATCTCCTCGCGAGTGCGGTGCATGCCCGCGAGCGCCAGCGAGCGCGCCAGCGCCTTGCGCCGATGGGCGAACGCGCCGGCCACCAGCCTGCGCACCTGCGGCGATGGCGCGCCGCCGGTGCGGACGATCCTGACCAGCGCCGAGTCGACGTTGGGCACCGGCGCGAACACGGTCCGCGACACCGCGCGCAGCACAGTTACGTCTCCCGCCAGCTGGGCCAGCACCGAGCTCACCCCGTACGCCCCGCTGCCAGGTGCAGCCGCGAGGCGCTCGCCGACCTCGCGCTGGACCATCACCACGCACATGCTGACGCTCTCGAGCTCCTCGAGCGTGCGCAGGACCAGCGCCGCCGCGATTCCGTACGGCAGGTTCGCCACGAGCTTGCTCGGCGCCGGCTCGAGTGCCGCGAGATCCAGGCGCAGCGCATCGCCCCACCACACCGTGACGTTGTCGAGCGCCCCGACGCGTCCCTCGAGCGTGTCGCGCAGGCGTTCATCCAGCTCCAGCACGTGCACCCTGCGGACGCGTGCGGCCAGGTGGGCGGTCAGCACGCCCTCGCCGCCGCCGACCTCCAACACGACGTCCCGCGCCGACAGCTCGCTTGCGCGCTCGATCACGCCGAGGATGTTCGGGTCGCGCAGGAAGTTCTGACCCAGCTCCCGGCTGCGCCGTCGCGCTGCCATCACCAGCCGAACAGGCGCGCCGCATTGCGTTCGACGGTGGCGCCGAGCTCGGCCATGCTGACGCCGCGCAGCTGCGCGAGGAACTCCGCGGTGTGAACCACGAACGCGGGCTGGTTGGGATGCTTGCGCACAGCCTGAGGGGTCAGATACGGAGCGTCGGTCTCGACCAAGAGCCGCTCGTCGGGCACGGCGCGGGCAGCGCCGGCGAGCTCGCCGGCGCTTTTGTAGGTGACGTTGCCCGCAAACGAGATGAAGTAGCCGCGATCCAGGCACTCCTGCAAGTGTGCGGGCATCGAGAAGCAGTGCAGCACCACGCTGACCGCGGCGGCTTCGCGGGCGAGCTGGGCGAGCGTGTCCTCGGCAGCCTCGCGGGAGTGAATCACGAGCGGCTTGGACAGCTCTCTGGCCAGCTCGATTTGAGCCGCAAAGGCCCGCTGCTGCTCGGCGCGCGGCGGGCCGGCGCGACCGTCGCGCACGAAGAAGTCGAGGCCGGTCTCGCCGATCGCACGGCAGCGCTCGTGCGCGGCGAGCTCGCGCAGCTCGGCGAGCGCCGGCTCGTCAAAGCCGCTGGCATTGTCGGGGTGCCGCCCCAACGCCGCATAGACCTGTGAATGGCGCTCGGCTGCGGCGAGCGCGGCGCGACAGGAGGCGGCGTCGGTGCCGACCGTGAGAATGCGGTTCACGCCCGCCGCCAGCGCGGCCGCGATCAGCTCGGCGTCGGGCGGCTCGCACAGGTCGAGATGGGTGTGGCTGTCGATCACCCGGGCTCCGTGTCGATCGGCGATCAGGCGGGCTCGGGCTCGACGCTCTTGGGATACAGCACCTCGAGCGTGCTCACGCGGCCGAGCGTGCCGGCGCCAAGCTGCGCACCGGCGAGTGCCACATCGGGGGCGCCGAGCGCGTCGAGCAGCTTGGCGGTGCTCGCCGGCAGGTAGGGCCACAGCAGCACCGAGACCACGCGCAGCCCCTCGGCGAGCGTGCCGAGCGCACGATCGAGCGTGGCGGCTGGCGCCTGGTCCTTGGCCAGTCGCCAGGGCGCCTGCTCCTCGACATAGCGGTTGAGCCTGCGCACGCGCTGCCAGATCTCGTCGAGCGCGGCTGTCAGCTCGATCTGATCGACCAGACCGGCCACGCGCTCGGCCAGGCCGAAGAAATCCTCGGCGAGGATCGGATCGGGCGGGCCGGCCGGGACGACCCCGTCGCGGTAGCGCGCGATCATCGCGAGCGTGCGGCTGGCCAGGTTGCCCAGCTCGTTGGCGAGCTCGCTCTCGTAACGCTGCTCGAACGCGGCGGTCGACACGGACCCGTCCTGGCCGAACGGCACGTCGCGCAGCAGATAGAAGCGCAGGGCGTCGGCGCCAAAGCGTTCGATCACGGCGAACGGGTCCAGCACGTTGCCCAGCGACTTCGACATCTTCTCGCCTTCCATCAGCAGGTAGCCGTGCACGAACACGCGCTTGGGCAGCTCCAGTTCGGCGGCCATCAGCAGCGCGGGCCAGTAGACGGCGTGGAAGCGCAGGATGTCCTTGGCGATCACATGGCAGCTGGCGGGCCAGAACGTGTCTGTCAGGTCGACGCCCGGACGGGCGTAGGAGAGCGCGGTGTAGTAGTTGAGCAGCGCGTCGAACCACACGTAGAAGACGTGCTCCTGATCCCACGGCACGGGCACGCCCCAGGTCAGCCTGTGGCGCGTGAGCGGAACGTCGCGCAGGCCCGAGCGGATGAACGACAGCGCCTCGTTGCGCCGCGTGCGCGGCGTCACGAAGGTCTCGCGCTCGGCATAGAGGCGTTCGAGCGGGCCCTGAAAAGAGGAGAGCTTGAAGAAGTAGTTGTCCTCCTGCTCGCGCGTGAGCTCGATGTGGTGAATCGGACAGCGGTTGCCCTCGTCGATCTCGTTCTCGGCCTTGAAGTCGGCGCAGCGCGGGCAGTACCAGCCTTCATAGGTGCCCTCGTAGACGAAGCCGTTGTCACGAACGCGTGTGAGCACCTCGCGCACCCGCTCGATGTGCGGCGGGTCGGTGGTGCGGATGAAGAAGTCGTTCGATGCCTCGAGCAACGGCGCCAGCGCCTTGAAGCGCTCAGCGTTGCGATCGGCCAGCTCCTGCGGCGCGATGCCGAGCGCGTGCGCGGCATCTGCGACCGGCTCGCCGTGCTCGTCGGTGCCGGTCAGGAAGAACACCTCTTCGGCGCGCTGGCGGTGGTGGCGCGCGAGCACGTCGGCGGCGATCGTCGTATACGCGTGCCCGAGGTGCGGCGCGGCGTTGACGTAATAGATCGGAGTGGTGACGTAGAAGGACGACACTGCCCTGAAGGCTACTTGGCGGTTGTGGGGCCTACGACGAGCACGATCTCGCCCTTCGCCGAACGCCCGCGGTAGTGCTGCGCAAGCTCGGCTGCGGTGCCGCGTGCAACTTCCTCGTGGAGCTTGGTCAGCTCGCGGCATACGGCCGCCGGCCGGTCTGGATCGATCTGCTCGAGCATGTCGAGGGTGGCCGAGAGACGATGCGGTGACTCGAACGCAACCAACGTCTCGGTGGCGCCTGTCAGCAGCCGTTCGCGCTGAGGGCGCTTGCGTGGCAGAAACCCGACGAAGGACCAGTGCGGCGCGGCTAGGCCGGAGGCCACGAGCGCGGCCGGGACGGCGCTCGGCCCTGGCAGCACCTCCACTGGGATGTCCTCGGCCAGACACTCGCGCACGAGCAGAAAGCCCGGATCGGAGATCACCGGCATCCCGGCGTCGCTGACGAGCGCCACCGTGGCGCCGGCGCGAAGCTGTTCGAGCAGCTCAGGGCAGCGGCGCCGTTCGTTGTGCTCGTGGTAGGCGAGCAGCCGCTTGGCGCTGACGTCGTGACGCCGCAACAGGATCTGCGTGCGACGGGTGTCCTCGCAGGCAACCAGATCGGCCTCTGCCAGTGCGCGCAGGACGCGCAGCGTCACGTCGTCGAGGTTGCCGATCGGCGTGGCGCAGACCAGCAAGCGGCCATGCTGCGCGCGGGGAAGCGGAGGGTTCTCGGCGCCGATCACGCAAATATAGGTCGATGCCCAGCGAGCCTACTCAGCAGCAGCAGTACACGCGCTACCGGGCGAGCCCGCGCCTGCGCCCCCGCACGTCCGCCGATGAGACGCTGCTCGATCCGCACGCCTCCGGGGGCGGCCGGACGCGCACGCCGCGCCCGCGCTGGCGCGAGCGGGTCACGCCCAAACGGGCGATCCTCGGCCTGCTGGCCCTGGCAGCAAGCTGGGTGGCGCTTTCGCTGGTGCTGTTCTTGATCAGCTCCCACTTCGAGCGGACGCCGCTGCCGGCGAACGTGCAGAGCGTGCTGGACCCCGCGGGCAACCCGCTGACCTCGGCGAACAACATCCTCGTGCTCGGCTCGGATCGCCGCCAAAAGGACAGCAAGGAACCCGGCGCCGAAACCACCGGGTTCGGGCGCTCGGACACGATCATGCTGATCCGGACCGGCGACGGGCACGCGGCGCGGCTCTCGATTCCCCGCGACACCGTGGTCGAAATCCCGGGACACGGGCTGGAGAAGATCAATGCGGCTCACGAGTTCGGCGGCCCGGCCGAGTCGGTCGCGGTGATCGGGAAATGGCTCGGCGTCCCGATCAATCACGTGGTCGAAGTCAACTTCGAAAACTTCCCTCAGCTGATCGACGCGATGGGCGGGGTCACCTACAGCGGTGGGTGCATCGTGTCGAACCTCGACGGTGGCTCGGCAGACGGCGGCTTCACGTTGCGCCTGAGCGCGGGCACGCACCATCTCGACGGCAAGGAAGCGGTGGCCCTGGCGCGCACCCGCGAGAACCTGTGCGCTCCCGACGAGACGGACATCCAGCGCGAGGAACACCAGCAGGCGCTGTTCACGGCGATGAAGAGCCAGCTGCTCTCACCTTCGAGCTTCCTGCGCCTGCCCTGGATCGCCTGGGACGCGCCGCCGGCGATCATCTCGGACATGAGCGGACCCGAACTGCTGGCGATGTTCAGCTCGCTGGCCATCACCGGCACACCCCCCACGCGCGTGCTGCTGCCGACCGGCCAGACCACGCTGCCGAGCGGCGAAGAAGGCCTGACGATCTCCGAAGAAGCGCGCCGTGCGGACGTGGCGAAGTTCATGGCCGGCTGAGCAGGCTCGCGGCCGACTCCAGCCGAGCCCGACTTCCAGCCGACCCCGACTTCCAGCCGACCCCGACTTCCAGCCGACCCCGACTTCCAGCCGACCCCGACTTCCAGCCGACCCCGACTTCCAGCCGACCCCGACTTCCGGCCAAGCCCGACTTCCAGCCGAGCCACTGCACGGGGGTCAGCTTTTAGCCTTGACGGGCTTGGCGGCGTCGGGCTTGGCGCCGTTTGACGAGGCCTTCTCGCCGGCGCTCTTGCCGTCGCTGCCGCTCTTGCCCTCGCCACCGCCTTTGGCGGCGCCGTCAGACCCCTTGGAGGAGCCGTCCGCCGAGGAGGCCTTGGACGCGCTCGACTCGCTCTCAGCCGCGGCGGCGGTCTCACGCTGGCGCTTGCGGGTGCCGTAGTCGGTGTTGTAGAAGCCGCTCCCCTTGAAGTGCAGGGCGGGCGCGTGCAGGACGCGCTCGACAGGCGCGCCGGTATCGGGGTCGCGCTCGAGCGGCGGGTCGCTGAAAGACTGGACGATCTCGAAGGTGGTGCCGTCTGGGCGTCTGTACTCGTAGATGGGCATTGGCAGTCTGATTATAAGAGTGCCAATGCCCAGAGCCGTCAGTGCCAATGCCCGGAGCCGTCCGGACGGCGATCTGTCGATCGATGCGATCGGGAGCGCCCGCGCGCGCGTGCGCGCACGCGCCCGTGCGCCGCCGCCCACCGAAACTGGCGCGGCCGCCGGTTGGTCAGCACCCGGCTCGCGCACGCGCGGGCGCGCATGCGCCGCCGCCGGCCGAAACCCGCGACGACAACGCGCGGTCAGTCAGCGATCAGGGCACGCGCACAGGCGATGCCGGCCTGCACGGTCGCCTCGAAGTCGCGCTCGGGCTCGGTGAGCATGCGCATGGCGAGGCCGTCGCCGAGCGAGAACAGGATCTCGGCGATCGCGTCTGGCTCGGCGCGCAGGTGCACAACGCGCTCGCGCTGAGCCGTGGCGAGCATCTGGGCCACGTGTTTGCGCATGGCGCGTAGCAGCTCGGCGTACTCGGTGGCGATCTCGTGGTGGCGCTGGGAGAGCGTGAACAGCTCGAACAGGAGCGTCAGGAGGTCCGGTTCCTCGCGAACCGTCTGCTGCAGGCTCTGGGCCATCAGGCCGACGAAGTCCTCGGCGGTGCGGGCGCCGGCCAGCTGCTGCTCGAGCGACTCCATACGCAGCTCACAGTCGCGCCTCACGGCCTCGACGAGCAGCTGCTCCTTGGTGCCGAAGTAGTAGTGCAGCAGGCCGCGCGAGACGCCGGCCTCGCGCGCAACGTGATCGAACGTCGAGCCGGCGGTCCCGCGCTGCGCAACGCTGCGGCGCATCGCCTCGACGATGCGCCTTGCCTTCTCCCCGTCTGCTGTCCTCGGCGCCCTCGCGCGATCGATGGTGGCTGTCATCTCGCTGCTCGTGAGGGTCGCTGTGTCAGGAGGCGGGCGTCGGGGCCGGCGCGGGCTCGGACGGCGTGGTTGTGGAGCTGTACTCGAACTCGTCCTCAGCCCCGAACATCAGGTCGAGCAGCTTGTTGCGCAGGCCCTCGCTGAGCACGAGTGCGAGCGTCCCGGCGACGAGCGCGAGCAGCAACGTACGGCGAGGCCCACCCCGGCGGCGGCGCTTGGGCGTAGGCGCACGCAGCGTTGTGGCGGCGTCGCGCAGCGCCTCGACTGCCTGGCGCAGATCTCGCTGGAGCCGGCGATCCTCGAACAGCGCCTTGCTCGCGGGCTTGCCGTTGTTCATGCGTCCGTAGGCGCTGCGCGCGGCGCCGTACGCGACGAGCAGCCTGGAGCGCAGTTCCTCGTCTTCGATCAGACGTTCTATGTACCGGTTGCGCATCGCCGCCGCCCGGAGATCGGCCAGCGTAGCCTCGGTTTTGCCAGGTCCACCACCACGACGTTTCGCCGCCATTTCAGCCACCGCCTATTTGATCAGCTTGCAGGTCGCGGTCAAATATACGCCCTGAGACGAGATCGGGCGCACAGACCGGCGCGAGACGGCCGCTCCTGGACCGCATATTGCCACAACGAGCCCGCTGGTCTCAGGGACGCTCGCGAGCGCCTGCGCCGGGCCCGCCAACGTCTGGACGGGCTGGGCTATGTGTACAAGGCTGCCTGCTCCTGGGCGGATGGGAAGGACCACGCGGCCCGCGCCCGGCGCTCTTGCCGGAATACGAATCGCAGCTGCTGTGGTGGTTTCAGCTGTGCCTCGTTGGGACGAAACGTGGAACACGGCTCATCGAGGTCCAGTGCGCACAGCAGATTGCAGCGGAAGAAGCAATCGTCGCAGCTGATCTTGCGCGGCGCCTGCTTGGTCTGTCTTCTCTGCACTCGACTCCTAGCCGCTGAGGTGAACGGATCGCGACCATCAAAGCACCGATCGCACGGAGCCTCAGGAGCCACCTCGCAAATCGCAGAGAAAACCGATTTCTGCCCGCAAAGAGGAGGGATCGTGGCGCTCGAGCCGGCCGGCTGACGTGCGCGGCCGCACTTTGCGCTGTCATGATCTAGGTGCATGCGCATCCTCGTCACCGGAGCGAGCGGCTTCGTGGGCTCCCTGCTGACCCCGGAGCTGCTTGCGGCGGGACACGACGTGGTGGGGCTCACGCGCGACCCGGCGAGAGTCGGGCGCTCGGAACGCCCGAGCGGGAGGCTGCACCTCGACGTGCGCACCGGAGATCTACTCACCGGAGCCGGCCTCGGAGACGCGCTCGAGCGCGTCGAGATGGCCTATTACCTGGTGCACTCGATGGAGTCGCGCGGCGCGGCGCGAGGAAACGAGCCGGCTCGCAATCGCCTGGCGTTTCCCGAACGCGATCGCATCGCCGCCGAGAACTTCGCGCGCGCCGCGGCGCGCGCGGGAGTGAGGCGCGTCGTGTATCTGGGCGGGCCCGTGGCGAGCTGGACCGCGGCCGGAGCGCCGGCTGCGAGCTCACGTCACCTCGCGAGCAGGGCGACCGTCGAGCACATTCTCCGCGCCGGCGTCGGCGACACGGTCGTGTTGCGCGCCTCGATCGTGATCGGCGCGGGCTCGCGCTCGTTTCGTCTACTGGTGCACCTGGTGGAGCGCATGCCCGTGCTGGCGCTGCCGGCGTGGCGGACCTATCGCACGCGACCGATCGATGAGCGCGACATCGTCGCGATGCTCGTCGCGGCAGCCGAAGCGCGCGGGATCACGGCCAGCACGTTCGACGTGGGCGGGCCCGACGTGCTCAGCTATGGCGGGATGATCGAGCGGATCGCCGAGCATATGCTGGTGGCGCGTCCCGCGGTTGGGCTGTCAGTGAGCGCCACTGCCGTGGTGGCACGCGTGGCCGCCGCGATCGCGCAGGAGGATCCCGAGCTGACGACCGCGCTGATGGAGAGCCTGCAGGGGGATCTGCTCCCGGGCGGCATCGACGGCGTGGCGCACGAGCAGGCCGCAGCGCTCTTGGGCGTCGAGCTGCATTCGTTCGACTCGGCCGTCGAGCACGCGCTGCGAGAGTGGGAGGAAACAGAGCCGCTGGCAGCGCGGTGATTCGGTTGGCGGCGCAGTGATTGGGGTTGCGCACGGTGCGGCGAGCAAAGGCCTGCATGGTGAGAGGCTGTGCTTAAGTCCTGCCACCCGCCCTTCGAGCGCACCGGTTGAGGCACAGTCATGAGTGTGGTCACGGCATCGATCTGTATCGACGCGCCTGCCGAGCAGGTGTGGCAGTTGGTGATGGACGCGAGTCGGCTGGGCGAGTGGGTGACGATCCATCGCAAGCTCGAGCATGCGGACGACGGTCCGGTGTGCGTCGGATACCGGATGGATCAGCAGCTACATCTGCGCGGGGTCAACCTCGAGGTTCACTGGAAGCTGGTGGAGTGTGTTCCCCACGAACGCGCCGTGTGGGAGGGCCGGGGGCCGGCCCGTTCGCGGGCACGCACCGAATATGTGCTGAGCGCCGAGAACGGCGGAACGCGCTTTGACTACCGCAACGAGTTCCATCCACCCCTGGGCCCGTTGGGTGCCATCGTTAGCCGGGCGCTCGTTGGAGGCATGCCGGAGCGCGAGGCTACGCGCACGCTCAGTCGTCTGCGTGCTCGTTTTGACTCGGACGGCTGACGTATTACAGCGAGTGGAGGACAACTGCACGATGTCCAGTCCGCAACTTGCACGTATCCGTGCAAAGCTTCCGATGTCAAGTAGTGTAAGGTGTTGGCAAGAGGACCAGGCGTGATTTAGGGCGTATTTAGATCATGCACCTGCACTAGTGAAGAGGATTGAATCGTGACCGACTTCCTTGACGAGAAGCGCCGGGAGATCACCGACCGGCTCAACGAGCTGATGCCGCTGATGGACGAGTACCGTCGCCTGGAGGCTGCGGCTTCGGCACTCGATGGCATCGGCGCATCGAGGGCCGGCGGTGCTCGCAAACGTGGGCCCGGACGCCCACGCGGCTCGGGCAAAGCCGCGTCAGCGACGACGACGATCAGGAAAAAACCCGGACGACCCAAAACCAAAAAAGTGGGGCGCCCGAAAAAAGTGGGCCGGCCCCCGGGCAGTGGCACGGCGGCTTCCACGACGAAACGCCGCGCGGGACGACGTAAAGGCAGTGGCACGCGTGCCGCCCAGGCGCTGGCGTTGGTTCAGGGACAGCCAGGGATCACGATCCCCGAGCTGGCGGCGAAGATGGGCATCAAGCAGAACTACCTCTACCGCGTGCTGCCCGGTCTCGAGCAGGAAGGCAAGCTCACCAAGCAGGGCAGGGGCTGGCAACCGAAAGCCTAGACGCGAGCGGCGGCCGGGAGTTGCAGCGAGACTCCCGGCCAGCGCTCCAGGGCAGGCCCTGATCGTCGGGGTCTCTCTCACATCGCCCTGATCCCTCCGGGTCTCTCTCGCATCAGGCCCTGATCCTCCGGGGCCACTGCTTCAGGGCTGACCGCGCATCAGGCTCTGATCCTCCGGGGGCCTCCCTCAAATCAGGCCCTGATCCTTGACGGTGTCGCGCTCGCCGATCAGCTCGGCGATCGAGGCGTCGATCTTGGCGCGCGAGAACGCATCTCGGTCGAGGTCTTTGACAACTGCGTACTCGCCTCCTGCGCACGTGCAAGGCAGGCCGACGATCAGTCCCTCTGGTATGCCATACGAGCCGTCGCTGGGAACTCCCATCGAGACCCAGCCGTCGTCGCTGCCGGTGACCCAATCGCGCATGTGGTCGATCGCCGCGTTGGCGGCGGAGGCAGCCGAGGAGGCGCCGCGCGCCTCGATGATGGCGGCTCCGCGCTTGCCGACGTTCGGCAGGAACTCGTTCTCGATCCACACCTGATCGTCGACCACCGCAGCGGCCTGCTGCCCTCTGACCTGCGCATGAAAGAGATCGGCGTACATGGTCGGCGAATGGTTACCCCAGACGCCCATCTGCGAGATGTCGCTGACCGGGAGCTCGAGCTTGGAGGCGAGCTGCGCGATCGCGCGGTTGTGGTCGAGACGCATCATCGAGGTGAAGCGCTCGCGTGGAATGTCCGGCGCACTGGACATGGCGATCAGGCAGTTGGTGTTCGCGGGATTGCCGACGACCAGCACCTTCAGGTCCGCGGCGGCGTGCTCGTTCAGCGCGCGGCCTTGGACGGTGAAGATCTTGCCGTTCTCGCCGAGCAGCTCGGCGCGCTCCATACCCTTGGTGCGCGGGCGCGAGCCGACCAGCAGCGCGATGTTGGTGCCGTCAAAGGCATCGTCGGGGTTGTCGTGCAGATCGAGATCCGCGAGCAGCGGAAACGCGCAGTCCACGATCTCCATCGCGACGCCCTGTAGCGGGGCCATCGCCGCCGGTATCTCCAGCAGGCGCAGGTCAACCGGCTGCTCGGGGCCGAGCAGCTGGCCGGAGGCGATACGAAAGACGAGGCTGTAGCCGATCTGGCCGGCGGCGCCGGTGACGGTCACGCGTACGGGGCTAGAGGTCATCGGTTCATCTCCTGAGAAAGGTTTTCATCGATCGATGCAAGGAACTCCTCGGTGGTCTGCCAGGGCTGGTCGGGGCCAACGAGCGCAGCGAGATCTTTCGTCATCTTGCCGCTCTCGACGGTCTCGATGCAGACGCGCTCGAGCGTGTCGGCGAACTCGCTGACAGCGGGCGTGCCGTCCATGTTGCCGCGTGCGTGCAAGCCGCGGGTCCAGGCGAAGATCGAGGCGATCGGATTGGTCGAGGTGGGCTTGCCTTCCTGATGCAAGCGGTAGTGACGGGTGACGGTCCCGTGCGCGGCCTCGGCCTCGACGGTCTTGCCGTCGGCGCTCATCAGCACGCTGGTCATCAGTCCGAGCGATCCAAAGCCCTGTGCGACCGCATCGGACTGGACGTCGCCGTCGTAGTTCTTGCAGGCCCACACGTAGCCTCCTTCCCACTTCAGCGCACTGGCGACCATGTCGTCGATGAGCCGGTGTTCGTAGGTGAGGCCGGCGGCTTCGAAGTCGGCCTTGAACTCGTCCTCGTAGATCTGCTGAAAGATGTCCTTGAAGCGGCCGTCGTAGCGCTTGAGGATCGTGTTCTTGGTCGAACAGGTACACCGGGTAGCCACGCTGCAGGCCGTAGCGCAGCGAGGCGCGCGCGAAATCGCGGATCGAGCTCTCGAGGTTGTACATCGCCATCGCGACACCGGAGTCGGGGAAGTCGAAGACGTCGAGCTCGATCGGCTCGGCGCCGTCGCTGGGAGTAAAGCTGAGCGTCAGCTTGCCAGCGCCGGGCACGAGCAGGTCGGTGGCGCGGTACTGATCGCCGAACGCGTGGCGCCCGATCACGATCGGCTTGCGCCAGCTCGGCACCAGCCTGGGAATATTTGAGATCACGATTGGCTCACGGAAGATGACGCCGCCGAGGATGTTGCGGATCGTTCCGTTCGGGGACCGGTACATCTGTTTGAGCCCGAACTCCTTTACGCGAGCCTCGTCGGGAGTGATCGTGGCGCACTTGACGCCGACGCCGTGGCGTTTGATCGCGTTGGCGGCGTCCACCGTGACCTGATCACCGGTGGCATCACGATTCTGGATGCTGAGGTCGTAGTAGTCGAGCTCGATGTCGAGGTAGGGCACGATCAGCTGATCCTTGATGAACGACCAGATGATGCGGGTCATCTCATCGCCGTCGAGCTCGACGACGGGATTTAGGACCTTGATCTTCGCCATGTCTGGTTCGTCCTTGGGACGGGGGCTGTGAAGATGGCGAGCGCACCTGGCAGGACGCGCTCGCAACATTCCGGGCGCGCGATGCTATCTGGCGAGCGAGATCTCGGTAGCCGCAGGCGCTGGCCGCTCGTGTGGGCCCGTCCTCGGCGAACGCTCGGCCACGGCCCGGCGAAGGTCGTCGTTCGGGGAGCTTGTGACATCTGCTTCACTGTCAGACGACGGCGAAAGTTCAGGAGCGACGTAATGGCGAGCGTGTCAGGAGGGACGTGATGGCGACCGTTTCGAGAGCAATGGCCGGAGAGCGCAGCGCTCCGTGGCAGACGCACGAGGTCTTCAACCAGGTCCCTGCGCTGGAGGGTCGGGACGTGTTCTCGGACAACACACCACTGGTCGAGGCGACTGAGCGCGAGGGCGCATCATGGGTGCTCGAGCGCGCGAGCGCGCTTGGGAGGCTGATCGGCGGCGATCCCCAGCAGCTGTGGGGCAGGCTGGCGAACGAGAACAGGCCGGTGCTGCGCACGTTCGACCGTTACGGCCATCGCATCGACGAGGTCGAGTTTCACCCGGCGTGGCACGAGCTGATGAGGATGGGCGTCGAACACGAGCTGCACTCCCTGCCGTGGACCAGCAGCGAGGCCTCGCCGCATACGGCGCGCGCGGCGCTGTACATGACCGCGATTCAGGCCGAGGCCGGGTTCGCCTGTCCACTCACGATGACGTTCGCGGTGGTGCCGGCGTTGCGCGCGCAGCCGGAGCTGGCGGCCGAGTGGGAACCGCTCGTGACGGCCACGACCTACGACCCGCGGCTGATCCCGGCGAGCCTGAAGGGCTCCGCGATCGCGGGCATGGCGATGACCGAGAAGCAGGGCGGCTCGGATGTGCGCGCGAACACGACGGTGGCGCGCCCGCTGAACGGCGGCGGGGCCGCGGCCGAGTATGAGATCACGGGTCACAAGTGGTTCTGCTCGGCGCCGATGTCGGACTTCTTTCTGGTGCTCGCCCAGGCGCAGTCACCGAGCGGCGCGCCCGAGGGCCTGTCGTGCTTTCTGCTGCCGCGCGTCCGGCCGGACGGCGAGCGCAACGCCTTTCATATCCAGCGGCTGAAGGACAAGCTCGGCAACCACTCGAACGCGTCGAGCGAGATCGAGCTGCACGGGGCTTGGGCGCGCATGCTGGGTGAGCCCGGCCGAGGCGTGCCGACGATCATCGAGATGGTGGGCCACACGCGGCTCGATTGCGTGATCGGCGGCGCCGCGGGCATGCGTGCGGGCGTGGTGTCCGCGATCCACCACACGGCGCATCGCGCGGCGTTTGGCAAGCTGCTGATCGACCAGCCGCTGATGCGCAACGTGCTCGCCGATCTGTGCCTCGAGGCCGAGGCGGCAACGGTCCTGGCGATGCGCCTCGCGCGGGCTTACGACGAAGCCAGCGCCGATGCCGACCTGGCCGCCCTGGCGGCCGGGAGTCCGGGCGCGGAGGAAAGCGACGCGCAGCTGTTCAAGCGCCTGGCGACGGCGGTCGGCAAGTACTGGGTGTGCAAGCGCTCGCCGAACCATGCGTTCGAGGCGCTCGAGTGTCTGGGCGGCGCAGGCTATGTGGAGGAGTCGGGCATGCCGAGGCTCTACCGCGAGGCGCCGCTGGCCTCGATCTGGGAGGGCTCGGGCAACGTGATCAGCCTCGACGTGCTGCGCGCGCTCGTCAAGAAGCCGCGGTCACTGGGGGTGTTCCTCGCCGAGGTGAAGCTGGCGCAGGGCGCCGACCCCCGGCTGGACGCGCGCGTGCGCGAGCTGGAGGGCCAGTTCGCCGATCCGACAACGCTCGAGCAGCGTGCGCGCCGCGTGGTCGAGAACATGGCGCTGTGCCTGCAGGGCTCGCTGCTCGTGCGCCACGCGCCGGCGGCGGTCGCCGACGCCTTCTGCGCCGCGCGCCTGGGACGCGAGGCCGGCTTCGAGTACGGCACGCTGCCGGCGGGAACCGACTTCGAGACGATCATCGCGCGCGCCAGCCCGGCCGTCTGACCCGGTCCGCGCGGCTACCTGACCCGGTCCGGACGGCCGTCTGACCCCGGTCCGGACGGGTATGGCCCGGGCGCGGGTCCTACCATTCAAGGGGCATGGTTCGGCGCACGAACTTCCAGCTGGCTCGGGTCTTCGGCATCAGGATCGGTGTCGGCTTCAGCTGGTTCTTCGTGCTGTTCCTGTTCGTGATCTTCTTTACGCCGCTGTTTCACAAAGTGCTCGGGGGCGCGCAGACGACCGCCTATCTCGTGGCGGTCGCCGTGGTGCTGTCGTTTTTCGCTTCCGTGATCCTGCACGAGCTGGGACACGCGCTGATGGCGCGCCGGCACGGGCTGGAGGTCGCGGGGATCGACCTCTGGGCACTGGGCGGGCTGACCCGCATGCGCGAGATGCCGCGGACGGCGGGGGCACAGCTGCAGGTCGCGATCGCGGGCCCGCTGGTGACGCTGGCGGTGTTCGTGGTGGCCGCCGTGGCGGGCAACCTCGTGTCCCCGGGGGCGAGCTTCACGGAAATCACCGCGGGCACGGGCAGCGCGACGCCGGCGTTCGTATGGCTGAGCTGGTTGGCGACGGTGAACCTGTTCGTGCTGGTGTTCAACCTGATTCCCGCCTTTCCGCTCGACGGCGGTCAGATCGCGCAGGCGCTGATCTGGTGGCGCACGGGCGATCGCAACCGCGCGACGCGCTGGACGGGACGCGCGGGCCAGGCGTTTGCACTGGCGCTCGGTGCGTTCGGGCTCGTCGTGTTCGGCAAGGGTGACAGCGAAGGCCTATTCGTGCTGGTGCTGGCGTACTTCCTCTACCGCGCGGCAAGCGCAGCGGTGGCGCAGGGCCAGTTCGGCCAGCGTATTCAGGGAGTCACCGTGGCAGACGTGATGGATCGCGAGCCCGTCACGATCCCGGCGGCGCTGAGCCTGCTCGACGCGCAGGAGCAGTTCTTCCTGCGCTACCGCTGGCCGTGGTTCGCGGTGGTCGACCCGGCCAGGCGATTTCTGGGAGTGGTGCGCGAGCAGCGAGTTGAACGCGGAGATTGCGGCCGGGCGTCCGGCACTGCCCGTGACGGACGTGTTGGAGGAGGATCTGCATGTACGTATCGGCGAGGACCAGCCGCTGGAGTCGCTGTTGCGCAGCGAGGGCCTTGGGCGCCTGGGGGCGATGGTCGCGGTCGACGAGCAAGGCGTGCTGCAGGGCGTCGTGACGGTGGCGCAGGTCCGTAAAGCGCTGCGTCCCGCCGCGGGCATGTAGCGCCGGCATATAGAGTCCCGCCTCGTGCCAGCACACGATATCTTGATAATCGGGGCCGGTCTGGCTGGCCAGCGGGCCGCGCTGGCCGCCGCCGAGCAGGGTGCGAGCGTGGCGGTGATGAGCAAGGTGCACCCCGTGCGCTCGCATTCGGTCGCGGCTGCGGGCGGGATCAACGCGGCGATCAACGTCACCGACGACTGGCGCTCGCACGCCTATGACACGGTCAAGGGCTCGGACTTCCTGGGCGATCAGGATGCGATCGAAGTGATGTGCTCGGAAGCGCCGCACGAGGTGATGCACCTCGAGCACATCGGTGTGACCTTTCACCGCAACGAGCGCGGAGAACTGGATCTGCGGGCGTTCGGGGGCGCCTCGATGAAGCGCACCGCTTATGTCGCGGACATCACGGGCCAGGCGATCCTGCACGTGCTCTACGAGCAGCTGATGAAGCACCACGAGACGGTGGACCGCTACGAGGAGTGGTTCGTGACCTCGCTGCTGCAGGACGAGCAGGGAGCTTGTTCGGGCGCAGTCGCTCGCGACGTGCGCTCGGGTGAGACCGAGGTGTTCAACGCCAAGAACGTGATCCTCGCGTGTGGCGGCGCCGGTCAGGCCTACAAGCCGACCACCAACGGCTTGATTGTGACCGGCGACGGCATCGCCCTGGCCTACCGGCTCAGGGCCCCGCTGATGGATATGGAGATGGTTCAGTACCACCCGACCTGTCTGGTCGAGTCGGGGATCCTGATCACCGAGGGCGCACGCGGCGAGGGCGCGCACCTGCTCAACCGCAACGGCGAACGCTTCATGGAGAAATCGGCCCCGAACAAGATGGAGCTGGCGTCCCGCGACGTGGTGTCGCGGGCGGAGCAGATCGAGATCAACGAGGGCCGCGGTGTGGGGCCGCGCGGCGAGGGGATCTATCTCGACGTCAGCGTGGTGCCGCGCAAGCGTACGCTCGAGGCCCTGCGCGAGATCGTCAACCTCGGTCGCGATTTCGCCGGCGTGGACATAACGCGCGAACCGATCACGATCCGCCCGGGCCAGCACTACATCATGGGAGGCGTGAAGACCGACGTCGAAGGGCGCACGCCGATCGACGGGCTCTACGCGGCAGGCGAGGTGGCGTGCGTGTCGGTCCATGGCGGCAACCGGCTCGGCGCCAACTCGCTGCTGGACACGCTGATCTTCGGCAGGCGCTCCGGCGAACACGCCGCCAGGCGGGCACAGACGATCCCGATGCCGAGCGCCAGCGAGCAGCGCCGAGCGCAGGATGTGGCGGCGATCGAGCAGATCCTCGCGCGCGAGCACACCGGCAGGCGAGTGTCGGAGGTCAAGCACGAGCTCGGCGAGGTGATGAACAGGCATGTGGCGGTGTTCCGCGACGAACAGGGCCTGCAGGAGGCGCGGTCGGTGATCGCGCGCCTGCGCGAGGAGGCCGACGCGGCCTGGATCGACGATCGCGGCACGGTCTTCAACCAGGATGTGCTGGGCGCGATCGAGCTCGGCTACATGCTCGACTGCGCCGAAGCGGTCGTGGCGGGGGCGATCGAGCGCAAGGAGTCGCGCGGCGCGCAGTTCAGGACCGACTTCCCCGAGCGCGACGACGAGCACTGGCTCAAGCACATCGACATCACGCGGGGCGCGAATGGCGCGGGCGAGCCTCAGATCAGCTACTCGCCGGTCACGATCACGCAGTGGCAGCCGGAGGAGAGGAAGTACTGATGGCGGACACGGCTCGGCGGGCCCCGCAGACGACGGCAGCGAGACAGGCACACGCCGGGCGGCCCCGGCAAACGGAGGCATCGACAGGGGCATACGCTGGGCGGCGCAAGGAAAGGAAGTATTAGATGGTCGACATGGAGGACGTGCACAGGCCGCCTGAGCAGTTCACGCTGAGGCTGCGCCGCTATGACCCGGAGTCGGGCGAGCCGCCCTACTGGGATGAGCACACAGTCGAGCTCGAGCCCCATCGCTCGGTGCTCGAGGCGATCCTGCAGGCGCGCGATCGCTTCGACGGCTCGATCGGGATCCGCTGCTCGTGCCGCCAGGCGATCTGCGGCTCGTGTGGCGTGCGCATCAATGGCGAACCGGGCCTGGCGTGTCACACGCACCTCGACCACGCTCGCGACGGCGCGGGCGACGGCACGATCGTGGTCGAACCGATGGGCAACATGCCGGTGCTCAAGGACCTGATCGTGGACATGGACGACGTGCACTGGCGGAAGGTCCAGCGGGTGACGCCGTGGCTGCTGCCCTCCGAACCGCCGCCCGAACGGGAGTACATCGTGCCTCGCGAGAGCATGGTCGACGTGACCCAGACGATGGCCTGTATCCAGTGTGGGGCCTGTGTGTCGGACTGTCTGGCGATGGAGGTCGACCCCGAGTTCATCGGACCGGCGGCGCTGGCGAAGGCGTATCGCTTCGTCGGCGACCCGCGCGATCAGCAGCAGCGCGAGCGCCTCGTGGATCTCGCACAGGACCCTCACGGGCTCTACGACTGCACGCATTGCTTCAAGTGCGTCGAGGCGTGCCCGAAGGACGTCAACCCGATGGGCCAGATCATGCGCCTGCGCAGGATCGCCGTGTCCGACCAGCACATCGTCGATCGCAACAACGGCGAGCGCCACGAGGCCGCCTTCACGACGCTGGTGCGCGACTACGGGCTCAACCACGAGGCCGAGCTGCTGGCGCGCTCGTACGGCGGCGACTCGTGGTTCGGCAAATTCCATCCGGCCGCCGGTAAAGAGATCATCAGCTCGCTGCCGGCGGTGCTCAAAGGTCTGCTGCGCGGGAAAGTCAGCCCAAAACTCGCGATCTTCGGCCACAAGATCCCGCGGGCGGACCTCAAGGCGGTCAAGGCGATCTATCACAAGATCGACGACCAGCCTGAACGCTTCGAGCTGAACTTGTATGTAATGGGCCGCGACGAAGACGACGTGCCGCCGGCCCCTGAAGAGCCGTTGTCCGCCGCAGCGGGCGCGCCGGCGGCCGGCGCTGACGCGACGGGCGCCACCGAGCCTGCGGCAGCGGCGTCCGAAACCGCCGCGCCTACCGCCACCGGGACCACCGCGGCGACCGCCACCGAGACCGCCGGAGCGGCGGCTACGAACGAAGGGGAGCAGGCATGAGGGTCGCCTACTGGCCGGGCTGCGTGAGCCGCGGCTTCACCCCCGAGCTGCACGGTTCGATGGCGCAGGTGGCGCCGCTGTTGGACATCGAGCTGGTCGAGCTGGACCGTGCGTGCTGCACGGGCGCGGGCGTGATCGCCGAGCACAACCAGGAGCTCGCCGACACGCTCAACGCGCGCACGTTCGCGCTGGCGCAACAGGTGCAGGGAGCGGAGCTGATGATGAACATCTGCTCGACCTGCCAGGGCGCCCAGAGCGAGTGCCAGGAGCGCCTGGACGCGAACGCGGAATACCGTGAGCGCGTCAACTCGAACCTCGCCGACGAGGGGCTCAGCTATATAAAGGACCCCGCCCGCCCGCTGACCAACAAGAACTTCCTGTGGCTGCTGGTCGAGGAGATCGGGCTCGAGAGCCTGCGCGCACGGGTCAAGCGGCCGCTGAGCAACCTCAAGGTGGGCCCGTTCTACGGCTGCTACATCGTGCGCCCGCGCGCGCGCCTGCAGATCGACGCCGAGCACCCCCGCGACCACTACCTGGAGCAGCTGATCGAGACGCTCGGCGGCACGGTCATCGAGTATGCCGGGATGCGCAAGTGCTGCGGCTTTCCGATCATCACCATGAACAAGGACGCCTCGCTGAAGCAGGCCGGCCGTCATCTCGGCGACGCGGTCGACGCCGAGGCGGACTGCCTCGTGACCCCCTGTCCGTTGTGCCATCTAAACCTCGACATGCAGCAGCCGCTCGCGGAAGGGGTCGTCGGCAGGGAGCTGAAGATGCCGGTGCTGCACCTGCCCCAGCTGGTCGGCCTGGCGCTCGGTCTCGAGCCCAAGGAGCTCGGCCTGAATCGCCACGTGGTCAGACCGACGTCGGTGATCGACTGGTCGACGTCGGTCGTGGGCGCGGCCGCCTGAGGGCTGACGCGCGCCGTGACCGTCTCGCCGGTTTGTGCGCCAGGCCTGCACGCGCGCGGGCGCGTAGGCTGCGGCGCGTGAAGATCGTCACGGTCGTCGGCAACCGCCCACAGAAATCGAGCGGGAGGGGGTCAGGCCGCCCTCCCGACCACCCCCCGGTCCACAGGTCAAGGGCACGCCCGTGAGGATCGTCACGGTCGTCGGCAACCGCCCACAGCTGATCAAGGCGGCGGCGGTCTCGGCGCCGCTGCGCGAAGAGCATGAAGAGGTGCTGGTCCACACCGGCCAGCACCATGACCACGGGCTGTCGGCGGTGTTCTTCGCGGAGCTCGGCCTGCCCGCGCCCGACCGCGAGCTGGGGATCGGCGGCGGCTCGAACGCGTCGCAGACCGCGCGCATGCTGGCCGCGCTCGAGCCGCTCCTGCACGAGCTCGAGCCAGACGCGACGCTCGTGTACGGCGACACGAACTCGACGCTCGCGGGCGGCTTGGCGGCGGCGCAGGCCGGCGTGCCGGTGGTGCACGTCGAGGCGGGAATGCGCTCGTTTGACCGGTCGATGCCGGAGGAGCTCAACCGCGTGCTGACAGACCATCTCGCAGACCTGCTGCTGTGCCCGTCACAGGCCGCCGCGGCGAACCTCAGCAGGGAGGCGGTCGCGGGACGGATCGAGCTGGTGGGCGATGTCATGGTCGATGTGGCGCTGCGCCGCCTGCGAGACGCGCAGGGCGATGACGCGAGCTTGGGTCGCCACGGCGTCGAGCCGGGCGAGTATCTGCTGTGCACGGCGCACCGCGCCGGCAACGTTGACGATCCCGGGCGCCTGGGCAAGCTGGTGGCGCTGCTCGAGAGGCTCGCGGCCGAGTCCGGCCTGCGGCTGGTGCTGCCGCTGCATCCGCGCACACGCGCGCGGCTGCGCGACGCCGACCTGCTCACGCGCCTGCAGCAGACGCCGGCGATCGAGCTCGGCGAGCCGCTGGGATACCTCGAGTTCAGCGCGCTGCTGTGCCGCGCGCGCGCGGTCGTGAGCGACTCCGGAGGCGTCCA
Organism: uncultured Solirubrobacterales bacterium; assembly: GCA_963713895.1. Taxonomy (GTDB): domain Bacteria; phylum Actinomycetota; class Thermoleophilia; order Solirubrobacterales; family Solirubrobacteraceae; genus Palsa-744. The sequence goes on from OY970210.1 coordinate 2,859,422, forward strand.
GAAGGAGGCGTACCTTGCCGGGGTGCCCTGCCTTACGTTGCGCGCAAGCACCGAGTGGGTCGAGACGGTGGAGGTCGGCTGGAACACGCTCGTGGACCTTGACGCCAATGCGGCGCTCCAGGCGCTCGCGCGCCAGCCGCCGGCCGAGCGCCCGGCGCTCTACGGCGACGGGCACGCGGCAGAGCGGTGCGTGGAGGCGATCGGAGCGCTCGCGGCCGAGATCGCGGGCGCACTGAGGGGTCGGACGTGAGCCGCGAGTCCTCGGACTCAGCCGCCTCTTCGCCGCGAGCAAGCGAGCCGGTGGCGGCCGACGCGGAGCCCGAGACGGCCACGGTCGAGCCCGAGCCAGTCAAGGTCGGCGTGGTAGGGCTGGGCTACTGGGGCCCCAACCTGGCGCGCAACTTCGCTGCGATCCCCGGCAGCGAGCTCGTGTGGCTGTGCGATCCGTCGGCACAGGCCAGGGAGCGGCTTGCCCGCAGTTTCCCGGAGGTGCGCAGCAGCGCGACGCTCGAGGATCTGCTGCAGGACCCCGAGCTCGACGCGGTCGTGCTGGCGACGCCGGTGCCGACACACGCCGAGCTGGCGATCGCTGTGGCGAAGGCGGGTAAGCACTGTTTCGTCGAGAAGCCGCTCGCGACGACCGCCGCGGACGCGGAACGCGCCGTACAGGCGGCAGTGCAGGCGCGCAGGACGCTGATGGTGGGGCACCTGCTCGAGTACCACCCGGCGGTGACGCGCCTGAAGGAGATGCTCGAGGCGGGCGATCTCGGCGAGCCGTACTACGTGTATTCCAACCGCCTGAACCTGGGCGTGGTGCGCGCAGAGGAGAACGCGCTCTGGAGTCTCGGCGCACATGACATCTCCGTTGTGCTGGCGCTTATCGACGAGGAGCCGGTCGAGGGCGTCGCGCACGGACGCAGCTACCTGCGCAGGGGGGTCGAGGACGTGGTCTTCTGCTACCTGCGGTTCCCCTCGGGGGCCGTGGCGCACCTGCACCTATCGTGGCTTGACCCGCACAAGGAGCGCCGCCTGACCGTGGTCGGGTCTCGCCGGATGGCGACCTTCGACGACATGAGAATCGAGGGCAAGCTCACGCTCTACGACAAGGGCTTCGACCAGGAGGCTCGCTCGTGGGGCGAGTACATCATGCGCTCGGGCGACATCTTTTCGCCACGAGTCGCCAACGTCGAGCCGCTGCGGGTCGAGTGCGAGCACTTCATCGAGTGCGTGCGTACCGGTAATCCACCGCGCTCGGACGGCCTCAGCGGGCTGCGCGTGGTCAGGGTCCTGGAGCAGCTGCAGAGCTCGCTCGAGGCGTGACCCGAAGCGCCGTCGCTGGACGCGTGACTGACGCAACGAACTCAAGCCTAATGTGTTTCGGGGATATGCCGACCGGAGAGAGACGCCGGTATCTCCTGAAAGGCAATTACTCAGATGCTGCTGATCCTGATTCCCATCGCTTGGCTGGCGGTAGTCATGCTCGTCCTCGCCGCCTGCTCCATGGCCTCGCGCGCCGACAGAAGTCTGCTCGCAGCGACGGCTGAGACTGCCGCGGTGATGGCCGACAGCTCGGCGATGAGCTCGGCCCCGCGGGCGATAACCGACGGCGGGCGCGATCGCGCCCATCAGCGCCGGCGCCAGAGTCCCTCAGGGCAGGCGCCCGTCCGAGGCAGGCGCCCGGCCGAACCGCGCCGGCGGACGGTCGGCGACGACGGGAGCGTCCGGGCAGACCGCGGCTCGCGCACCGGCGTCGGGGCCCGCTAGATCCACGGGGCCCGCTAGATCCACGACCCCCGAAGGCGTGCGGCACGCTCGGCCTCGAGCCCGCCGCCCTCCGTCCGGCTAGAGCCCGCGACCCCCGAACACGCCCGCGACCCCCGAACACGTGCGGCACGGTCCGGGTCCGCCTAGAGCCCGCCGCCCCCGGGTCTGCCTAGAGCCCGCGACCCCCGAACACGTGCGGCACGGTCCGCAGCAGGATCTTGATGTCGGTCCACAGCGACCAGTTGGCGACGTACAGATAGTCCATTGCGACCATCTCACTGAGCGGCACGCGGGCCGGGCCGAGGATCTGCCACGGACCGGTCATCCCGGGCATCAGCTCGAGCCGGCGGCGGTTCCAGCCCTGGATGCGCCGATCCTCCTCGATCACCAGCGGGCGCGGTCCGACCAGGCTCATCTCGCCTTTGACGATATTCAGAAGCTGCGGCAGCTCGTCCAGGGCGGTCTTGCGCAGGAACCGGCCGATGCGGGTGGTGCGCGGGTCTTCGGCGATCTTGAAGAGCCCCTCCTGCGCCTCATTGCGGTGACGTAGCGAGTCCTTCATCGCCTCGGCATCCTGCACCATCGTGCGGAATTTGAGCATGTAGAAGCGCTGACCGTAGCGCCCGACGCGCAGCTGACGGAAGAAGACCGGGCCGCGGCTCTCGAGCTTGATTGCGATCGCGATCGCGATCAACAGCGGCGAGACCGCAAGCAGTCCAATCGATGCGCCCAGCAGGTCGAAGGCGCGCTTCACCGCCATCGACGAGCGCGTCAGATCGAAGCGGCGAACTCCCATCAGGGTCACTCCATGCAGGTCGTCGAACTCAACCGACGACCCGACCACCTCGAGCAGCCGCGGTACGACCGTGACCCTCACACCGACCGCCTTGAGCGTGCGCACGAGGTTGAGAATTTCACCGGCTTCCGCTCCCTTCCAGCCTGGGGCGACGATCGCGCGGTGCACGTCCATCGACTCGGAGAGGTCCCGGATTTCGGCGAGGCGCGGCGCGGAGAAGGTATCACTCGACCAGGGCGCCGCCTGGTCGAGGTCGAGATGCGCCACCACGTCCGCCTTGACGCCTCCGTGGTCGTGCAGCTTCGAGCAGATCGTCCCGGCCAGGCTCTCGTCGCCGATGAACAGGCAGCGTTCGGGCGGCGCGATCCGCAGCGCGAAGACGCGCGCCGCCGCCCGGCAGATGATCAGCAGTGCCGCGAGCGTGAGCCACAGGAACAGCACCTCGTGGCGATCGAGCGCGCCCTTGACGACGAGCGTGCCGCGCAGCAGCATCACGAGGGCGCACAGCGTCGCCAGCTGAAACAGCTTGGGCGCCTCGTCGAGCGTGGTCTTGCGCAGCAGCACCTCGTCGCGGTCGTACAGTCCCGTGATCTTTGCGACTAGCACCAGCACCGGGATAACCAGGATCGCGCCCCACGTCAGATGGAGCGTTCTGGAGTAGATCCCTAGCGTCAGCGCGAACGCACCGACGATCGCGGTTACGTCCGCCAACAGCAGGCAACGGCGAAACAGCGCGTCTCTGCGCATCGACGCCGATGGCCCGCGGGCCTCTGCTTGCTCTCCCGCAGAGCGCCGCCGAATTCGTGCTCCCGCGCTTCCGCGGGGGCGAGCCGCAGGGCCACCCCACGGCAGGTCCGCTTCCGTCCCAGTCCCAGTCTCGACCCTCATCTCCCCTCTGGCCTCCTTGCTCGCCGCCGCCTCATCCCGACCGACCGCCGTATCGTAGCGTGCTTAGAGCGGCTTTGCTAGACGGCATTTATACCTTGCAAGTCGCGCTTTCGCGCAGCGCAAACGTCGCTTTGAACGATCGCTCTCGCCGCCCACAGACCTCTGCGTGTACAAGCGCTCGCGAGGCCCGCGCCGCAGCTGCCTGTTGCACCCGCGCTCCGGTTCCCACTCATGGCCATATCGTGCGCCCGAAGACGGGTCCGCGTGTGGACATCGCGTTATCGGAATGGGAAAAGGACGTTATCGCCCGCTTCCACCAGCCCCCCGATAGCGGCATCGCCCGCGCCCACCAGCCCCGAGGCGTTGGGCCCGCGCCCACCGGCCTTCGTGACCGGCATCGCCCGCGCCCCAGCCTCCGCGGGCGCCTCGCGTTGCTAGGCGCCCGAGTCGAACGGCCGCTCGGGCACGATCGCGTCCGAGCCCGAGAGACTGAACGCGCCGGCCAGCGCGCGCACGACCTGCTCGACGCGGTCGCGGGGAATCACGCACGAGATCTTGATGGGCGAGGTGGAGATCATCTCGATGTTGACGCCCTCGTTGGTGAGCACGCGGAAGACCTTCGCGGCCACGCCCGGGTGCGAGCGCATGCCGGCGCCGACGATCGAGACCTTGCCCATGTCCTCGTGCGCGACCAGCTCGGTGTAGGCGTCGCTGGCCAGCGGCTCCAGTGCGGTGCGCGCGTCACGCAGGTGCTCGCGTGCGACGGTGAAGGAGATCTCCGCGAGTCCCCCGGCCAAGAGCGGGACGTTCTGATCGATCATGTCGACGTCAACACCCCTTTCGGCGAGCGCCTCGAAGATGCTGGCGGCCACGCCGGGCCTGTGCTGAACACCCGTCAGCGTGACCATCGCCTCGGAGGTCGAGTGGGTGACGGCTGTGATGAGCGGCTTCTCGACGTGGTCCACACTTTCTCCTTCTGAGACGACCACGGTACCGGGCTCATCGTCGAATGAGGAACGACAGTGGATGCGGACGCCGTGGTTGCGCGCGTACTCGAGCGAACGAAGCTGCAGCACGCCGGCGCCGGAGGCGGCCATCTCGAGCATCTCCTCGAACGACACGGTGGGAAGCTTGCGCGCGTTCGGGACGATTCGCGGGTCGGCGTTGAAGACGCCCGGAACGTCGGTATAGATTTCGCAGACGTCGGCGTTGACGGCGGCGGCGAGCGCGACGGCAGTGGTGTCCGAGCCGCCGCGGCCGAGCGTGGTGACATCGCTGGAGTCGGTCGATACACCCTGAAAGCCGGCGACGAGCACGACCCGGTTTTCATCGAGAGCGGCGAAGATGCGCTCGGCGCGAACATCGATGATGCGTGCCTGGGTATGTGAGGAGTCGGTCACGATGCCCGCCTGCGAGCCGGTCAAGGAGATCGCGCGCTGACCGAGGTCGTCGATAGCCATTGCGCACAGCGCGCACGAGATGCGCTCGCCGGTGGACAGCAGCATGTCCATCTCGCGCGGGTCGGGCGAGTCCGATACCTCCTGCGCCATCGCGATCAGCTCATCCGTGGTCTTGCCGCGCGCCGACAGCACGGCGACGACGCGCGCACCGGCCGCGCGCTTGTCAACGATCCGCTGGGCGGCTCGCTTGATGCGCTGCGCGTCGGCAACCGAGGTGCCGCCAAACTTCATTACCACGATCCCTGACACAGCGGCAGCATAGATGCGGTCCTCGAGTGAACGCATGCGCGCGCGCGTGTGCGCGCGCGCGCTCTCATTTTGATGGGAGCTGCGACGAAGCGAGGGCCGGCCCGGGAGCCAGCCGCCGGCCCGGGAGCCAGCCGCCGGCCCAGGAGCCAGCCGCCGGCCCAGGAGCCACCCGCCGGCCCAGGAGCCACCCGCCGGCCCAGGAGCCACCCGCCGGCCCAGGAGCCACCCGCCGGCCGGGAGCCACCCGCCGGCCCCCAGGAGCAGCTGCTACAGCGAACGCCGGCCCGCGAACGCCTTGCCGAGCGTGACCTCGTCGGCGTACTCGAGATCTGAGCCCACCGGGAGGCCGCTCGCCAGGCGCGTGACCTGCACCTGGGGAGCGCGCTCGCGCAGCTCGTGCGCGATGTGCAGCGCGGTGGCTTCGCCCGTGGTGTTCGGGTTGGTCGCCAGCACGACCTCTCTGACGGCGTCCGTGGTCGAGCAGACGCGCGCGTAGAGCTCGGCGATGCGCAGATCCTCGGGGTCGACGCCGTCGATCGGCGAGAGCGCCCCTCCGAGCACGTGGTAGACGCCCTCGTACTCGTGGGTGCGCTCCATCGGGATCACGTCCCCGGCCTCCTCGACGACGCAGATCAGGCTCTGATCGCGGCGCGTGTCCGAGCAGATGCGACAGCGCGCCTGGTCGGTCAGGTTGAAGCAGACCTCACACAGTCCGATGCGCTCCTTGACTTCGCGGATCGAGTCCGCCAGCGCCAGCGCGTCCTCCTCGGAGGAGCGCAGGATGTGAAACGCAAGCCGCTGCGCCGTGCGCGAGCCGATGCCGGGCAGCTTCGATAGCTCGCCCACCAGACGCTGCACAGGAGGGGCGTAGCTCACGGCTGCCCACCCACCACCGGAAGGCCTCTCAAAGCTGCAGGCCCGGCAGCCCGAGATCGCCGAGGTCGAGGCCGCCGGTGGCCCCGCCGAGCCGGCCGGCCGCCAGCTCCTGCGCCGCGCGTAGAGCCTCGTTGACCGCCGCCAGCACCATGTCCGCGAGCATCTCGACGTCGTCGGGATCGACCGCCTCCGGGCTGATGCTGACCGACTTGACCTGCAGGTCCCCCGAGACGACCACGCTGACCATGCCACCGCCGGCGGAGGCCTGCACGGTCTCCTGGCCGAGCTGCTCCTGCGCCTGCTGCATCTGCAGCTGCATCTCCTGCACCTGCTTGAACATCTGCTGCATGTTCGGTGGGCTGCCCGGTTGCGGCATGCCGGGCGCCTTGGCTTTGGTCTGTCGAGGCATCCCCGGTCCCTTGCCCTTGCGCGGCTTTGAACCCTTGGCCACCGGTCACGCCCCCTTCCGCTGTCCGTCGAGCGCGGTCTCGCGAGGCCCGTCCGAGGCGGGCGGCAGATCGAGCGGTACCTCTTCGGCGTCGAGCTCGGCCTTGAACCGCTCGATCCACTCCTCCTCGCTGTAGGTGCGCGGCTCGCCGTCGTCGCCGGCCTCGAGCTCCTCACGCAGCTCGTAGGAGACGCGCCAGCGCGCGCCGGTCAGCTCGCGCAGCGCGTCAGCCACGATCGTGCGGTTGGCGGGATCCTCAGCCTTGCGCTTCAAAAACGAAGCGCTCGTCGGAAACCCGACGGCGAGGTCCGCCCCGCTCGCGGCGACGGGCCTGGCGTTCGCGATCACGGCTCCGACCAGCCCGTTGTCGGCCTCGACGAGCTTGACGACCGCGGGCCACAGCTCGACCAGCGATTGCAGGTCGCGCAGCGGTTGCGCCTCGGGCACGGTTTCGGTCACGCGTGTGCGCTGGCCTGTCGAGGTGTCCGCCACAGGCACCGACTCCTGCGTGGGCGACGGATCGGCCGCTGTCGCGGAGCTTGTCGGCGGTGGCGGCCCGGTAGCGCTCACCGACGTCGCCACGCGTTCGGGCGCCGGCGAGGTCTGGCTGGCGGCATCGTGCCCGGAGCCCGCGCCACCAGTGCCAGCAGCCGAGCCGGCGACCGAGCCCGCCGATGGTCCCGCCGCCTCCAGGCGCTCGATGCGGGCGAGCAGCGCTTTCGCCGAGGAGTTGACTTCCGGCCGGGCGGCCTTGACCAGCGCGAGCTCGAGGCCGGTGCGCGGGTCGGTGCCGGCGCGCACTCCCTCGAGCGCCTCGGCCAGCAGCTCGAGCAGCCGCACGACCGCGCCGTGCGGGACGCGGGCGGCCTGCTCGACCAGCCGCGCGTCGGAGTCGGGCGTGAGCGCCAGCTCGGCCGGCAGCTCGCCCAGCGTCTGGACGACCAGCAGCTCGCGCGCGCGCGCCTGCAGGCCGGCCGCGAACGAGGCCGCGTCACGTCCGGCTTCGGCGCACTCGGCGAGGGCCAGCAGCGCGGTCCGCGCGTCGCCGGCGGCAACAGCGTCGACGGCTCGTTCCAGCAGCTGCGCGTCGGGCACCCCGAGCACGGCCAGGACGTCATCGAGCGCGATCGTGCGGCCGCTGTAGGCGAGCAGCTGCTCGAGCGTCCCGAGCGCGTCGCGGAAGCTGCCCGTGGCCGAGCGGGCGAGCGCTGCGACGGCCTCAGGGGGAATCTCGATGTGCTCCGACTGGGCCGTGCGTCGCAGCACCTGCGCGATCTGCTCCACGGTTGGGCGCTGGAAGTCGAATCGCTGACAGCGGTCGATGACCGTCGCGGGAACCTTCTGCGCCTCGGTGGTGGCGAGCACGAACACGGTGTCCGGCGGGGGCTCCTCGAGCGTCTTCAAAAACGCGTTCCACGCGGCCGTCGAGAGCATGTGGGCCTCGTCCAGGATGTAGACCTTGCGCCTGCCCGATACCGGCGCGAAGGCAACGCTGTCGCGCAGCTCGCGGATGTCGTCGACCGAGTTGTTCGATGCGGCGTCCATCTCGATCACATCCAGCGAGCTCGCGCGCGCGATCGCGCTGCACGAGTCGCACGTGCCGCACGGTTGCACGGTCGGCCCGTGCTCGCAGTTCAAGCAGGCGGCCAGGATCTTCGCCATCGAGGTCTTGCCGGTCCCGCGCGAGCCGACGAACAGATAGGCGTGATGCACCTGATCGCGCTCCACGGCGTTGCTGAGGGTGCGCACGACCGGCTCCTGCCCGACGACCTCCTCGAACGTGCGCGGCCGGTGCCTGCGATACAGGGACGAGGTCTGCTGCTCTGCCTGGGGCTGGTTCGGCACGCCCCGCTGAGTCTACTCGCGGCCAACCGCTGTCCCGTGCCGCAGAGCGAGCCCCCCCGGCCCGGGCTGCCGGGTGGAGCGGATAGCGTCCGCGCCTGTGACGAGTTGGCTCAAACGGCTCGCGGCGCCCGTCGCGATCGTCGCGGGAGCGGTGCTCCTGCGTCTGATCGCCGGTGTGGGCTTCGTCAACTACGACACGCTCTATGCGCTCGCCTGGGGTGGCCAGATCTCGCGCGGCTCGACGCCGGCGTATTCCGTCCCGATCGCGCCGACGCCCCATCCCCTGATCGAGATCCTCGGCGTGGTGCTGGCGCCATTGGGTCCCAAGACGATCGTCGCTGTGACCGTGGCGCTGGCGTTTCTCGCGCTGACGGCCTGTGCGTGGGTGATCTATGCGCTGGGCTCGCGCTGGTTTGGACGCCCCGCCGGGGTGTTGGCGGCGCTCCTGTTCATCACGCGCCTGCCGGTTCTCTCCTATGGCGTGCGCGCCTACGTTGACATCCCCTATCTGCTGCTGGTGCTCGGCGCCCTGCTGATCGAGTCGCGCCGGCCGCGGGCGGGAGCGCCCGTGCTTGGCCTGCTGGCGCTCGCCGGACTGCTGCGTCCAGAGGCGTGGGTCTTCTCGGGGCTGTACTGGCTGTATCTGTTCGAGCTGCTGCCCGGGATCGAGCGCGCCGAGCGACCGGCCGGCCGGTCCGGTTGGCGGCTCGTGCCCCCCCGCGGGCGGCCTCGCGAGCTGTTCGCTCACGACCCCGAGCCGTTCGCACACAGCTCCGACCCCGCTGGCTCCGCGGGCCGGCTCGACGGCTCTGCGGGCCGGCTCGACGACTCCGCGCGCCGGCTCGACGCGAGCGTCGAATCCCCGCCCGCGCACTCGCGCGGGCAGCTCGCGGGCCTGACATTGCTGGCCGCGTCCGCCCCGTTGCTGTGGCTTGCCAGCGATCTCGCCGTGACCGGAAACCCGTTCTGGTCCCTGACCAACACCCGCAACACCGCCGCGATCCTGGATCGCGTCACCGGGATCGCCAATGTGCCCGAGTACATACCGCGGCGGATCGGCGAAATCCTGCGCCCGCCGGTCCTGCTCGGCGCGGCTCTGGGCGGCGTGCTGTCGCTGTTGTGGCTGCGCAAGCGGGCGCTGCCGGGCGCGATCGCCGGCGTCGTGGCGGTGCTCGTGTTCGCCGCGTTCGCGACCGCCGGGCTGCCGATCAACAGCCGCTACGCGTTTCTGGCCAGCGCGATCCTGTGCATCTTCTGCGGCGCGGGCGTATTCGGCTGGACGCAGCTCGCCCGCACAGATCCGCGCCGCCGCCCGTGGATGGCTGGCAGCCTGGTCGTGGTGCTGGCGCTGGTCGCGTTCGCGCCCAGCGAATACCACGCGACGCACACCGAACTCGACAAGCTGGCCAAGGAGCAGCGGATCGAAGACGATCTCGTGGCGCTCGTGCGCAGCCACGCGATCGCGCTGGAGTGCGGGCCCGTCGGCGTGCCCAATCATGCACCGATTCCGCTGCTGGCGCTGTATCTGAAGACGAGCCCAGCTGAGATCATCAGCGCCCAGATCCGCCCGATTCCCGACGGCACCTACCTCGACCCGGCAAGCACGGAAGTCGAGGAACACTACGTGCTGGATCCCCACGACCCGCATCTGCCGGTGAGCGTTCCGCCCGGATTCGCGCGCGCAACCGCGAACCGCTCCTGGGTGATTTTCAAGCGCTGCGCATGACGGACCGTGCACCCCTCGTCGAGGCTCCGCACACCGGCCGCTGTTCGCCACACGAGACTCCGGTCCGGGAGCCCCCGCTGCGCCTGCCGGGCATCGCTTAAGGCTGCTTCCTTCCGGACCTGACCTGGTTCGCGAGCCGACACCGCGCGGGACCCGAGCCATCGACGCCTCAAGCGACGGGGCGACCGGGACGGAAACCCCTCGGAAGGGAGTTCAGCCCCGCTAGAGCGGATTGCGGGTTCAGGGCGCCGCTAACTCCCCGCCTAGCACGGTCCAGGCCGGATGCTAGCGCGACCCGAGCGCGTCGACGCGCGCGCCGGCTCGGGGCCGCGAACGAGACCGACCGGCCACATCGACCTCCAGTTGCGTTAGGCTGCCCGGCCGTGACCAACTTCAAAGACCTTCCTTCCACGCCAGAGACCTTCCGCTCGCGCCGCTCGCGCGGCGGCTCCAGCCTCGGCCTGCCCCACCGCCTCGGACTCGGACTCGCGACGCTCGGTGCAGCGCTCGTGATCGCGGGCTGCGGCTCGGGTGGCTCGAGCACGATCACCGTCGGCAACGAGAATGCCGCCGACGAACAGCTCGTCAACGCGACCACGACCACGAGCACGAGCGCCGCGAGCACGGCTCCGGCCAAAACCCCGACAAGCGGGCCTCTGTCCAAAGAACCGACGGTGCCACATGCGAGCGGCCCCGCGCCGACGACGCTCGTGACCAAGGAAATCATCAAAGGCACCGGCGCCGAAGCCAAGACGGGCGACACCGTGACGGTCAACTATGTGGGAGCGCTGTATGAAAACGGCAAGGTCTTCGACGCCTCCTGGAAACGCAACGAACCGTTCCAGTTCACGCTCGGCAAGGGCGAGGTGATCCCCGGTTGGGAACAGGGCGTGGTGGGCATGAAGGTCGGCGGCAGGCGCGAGCTGATCATCCCCGCTTCGCTGGGCTATGGAGCGAAGGGCTCGCCGCCGAAGATTCCGCCGAACGCGCCGCTCATATTCGTGGTCGATCTGCTCAGCGCGTAGGCGCCGCTCGCGCTCGATCTGCCGAGTTCGCCGCCGCAGGCGAGGAGCGGCGCGCTCGGCGTGCGGGGCCCTTTCGGCGCGGCACAGGCGCCACGGCCGGCGTGCTCGCGGCGCTGCTGGCGCTGTCTGTGCTGAGCGTCGCGTTCAGCGGCTGCGGCGCGGCCAAGGCGGGCCCGGCCCAGATGCGGCTGGAGCGCGAAGATCTGGTCGCGACGGTGCACGCGCTGCGCGGCGTCGAGGGGCCGGTGGACCGTGAGCTCGCGGCCGCCAAGCGCGCGTGGCCGCTGGTCTCCGACGGGCTGCCCGCCGGCTCGGTGCAGAGCCTGCGCGCGCCCGTGCGCGCCGCCGCGGTGAGCGCTGCGCTGATCGGGAAACCGGGGCTGTTCGAAGCACACTTCCTGACCGGAGCAGCGGCTCAGCTGGCGGGCCTGTTCACTAGCTTCGCCGGGCTCTCGACGCGTGGCTGGGGCCTGATCGGAGCGGCGATCGATCAGATCGAAGCCGCCAGCCCCGCGGGCATATACGGGTCAGGAGCGAGTGCAAGCGAAAGCAGCGCGCCCGAAGCGAATGCGAACGGAACCGGCGCGAGCGCGAGCGCTCAGCAGGCGGCAGTAAGGACTGCGGCCGCGAGGTTCGCGCGCAAGAACGTCGATCTATATATCGAGAGTGTGTACGACGGACACTTCGAGCTTGCACAGATTGCCGAGAAGCTGCACAAGGACTACGAAAACCTCGGCGGCGCGGCGGCCTTCGGCGAATCGCTGACGCCCGCCGAAGTGGACGCGCTGGCCGCGGCCTATTCGGAAGCGTCCGCGCGCCTGCGCCCGCACGTCGCCGTCAGGCTGGGGTCGTAGGCGGCGGCTCAGGGACGAAGGGCAGGATCTCCTCCTGCCCGCCGCCGATCACGGCGTAGCTGCTCTCGGGCATTTCGTTCCATGCACCCGGCAGTTCGCCGATCGGCTCGGACACGACCAGCCGCGCGTCGTCGGAGAGCTGGTGCAGGATCTGGGCTTCGGGATAGAGACGTCTGAGCGTGGGCACGTCGGTCGTGTAGAAGAGCGAGCGCGACTGGTGTTCGCTCGAATAGCGAAACACCCACATGCGCTGGCCGTCGGTCGTGGCGATCGTGCCCTGGAACGGGTACTCGACGCCATGTTTACGCCCGAGCGACTCGACGAGGCCGATCGCGCGCGCGACCGCGCCAGGCGGATCGCCTTCCAGGCCGAGGCTGAGCGCCAGGAAGAACAGGGCCTCGGAGTCGGCCTGGCCGGCGATCTCCTCGTACAGCTCCGGGTTGACGGCGAACACGAGCTCGCGCTTGACCGTGGCGAACTCCGCGATGAAGCCGTTGTGCATCCACAGCCAGCGGCCGTGACGAAACGGGTGGCAGTTGGTCTGCTGAACGGCCGACCCGATCGCGGCGCGGATGTGCGCGAAGAAGTGCGGCGAGGTGATGTGGCTGGCGAGCTCGCGCAGATTGTGGTCGTTCCACGCCGGCTCGACGCTCTTGAACAGGCCCGGCGTCGCCGTCGAGTCATACCAGCCGATGCCGAAACCGTCGCCGTTGGTCGCCTCGGCGCCGAGTTTCGAGTGCAGGCTCTGATCGATCAGCGAATGGGCGGGGGCATAGAGCGCGTCGTTGAGCAGCAGCGGTGAGCCGGTATAGGCGAGCCAGCGGCACATTCGAGCGCTCCCTTCGGTTTCGGCGCGGCGGAACAGCCTTGACGCGCAGAAGCCTATAGGCAGGTTGGGCAGGATTGACGCCCACTAGACTGCGGGCTCCTATGCAGCCTCAGCGCGCCGCGACGATTCGCCAGCCAGGCAGGCGGCGCTCATGAGCAGCGCCGGCAAGCGGGGCGATCAGGCGTATCGCGATGCGGGGGTCGACTACGCGGTCTTGGATGCCGGCAAGCGGCTGGCGGTGGGCGCCGCGCTCGAGACCTCGGCGCAGCTCGCGCGCCGGGGGGGCGAGGCCGTCGATGCCTCGCGCGGCGAGTCCGCGTTCGTGTTCCAGTCGGGCGGTCAGACGCTCGCGTTCGTTCTGGAGGGGCTCGGCACGAAGTCGATCATCGCCCGGGCTGTGGCCGAAGAAGGGCACAACCGCTTCGCGGACGTCGCCTACGACACGGTCGCCGCGATCGTCAACGACCTCTGCTGCGTCGGTGCCCGCCCGCTGGTGGTCAACGCTTACTTCTCGACGGGCGAGCCGGAGTGGTTTGAGCATCGTGACTGGCACGAGCAGCTGATCGAAGGATGGTTCAACGCGTGCGTCGACGCCGGCTGCACGTGGGGCGGCGGCGAGTCGCCGTCGCTGCCCGAACTTGTGAACGCCGGCGAGATCGAGCTGGCGGGCAGCGCCGTGGGCGTGGTCCCGGATACACGCGAGCCGGTCCTCGGACGGGAGCTTGCGCCGGGCGATGAGATCGTTCTGGTGGCGAGCACCGGCCTGCATGCCAACGGCTCATCGCTGGCGCGGATGATCGCCGCCGATCTACCCGACGGTTATGCGACGCGGCTGCAGGGCGGAGAGGCGTTCGGCGAGGCACTGCTGCGGCGTTCCTACATTTACTCGCGTGTGGCCGAGGCGGCGCTCGACGCGGGCCTGCCGGTCACGTACATGAGCCACATAACCGGGCACGGCTTTCTGAAGCTGATGCGCCCGCGCCGGGAGCTCACGTACCGGATCGAGCGCCTGCTGCCGGTCCCGGAGGTTCTCGAGTTCCTGGTCGACGCGGCCGGCATGACGGCCAGGGTCGCTTACTCGACGCTGAACATGGGAAGCGGGTTTGCGATCTATTGCGCACCGGGCGCCGGCGAGCAGATCGTGGCGCTGGCAGCCGAGCAGGGCCTTGCGGCGATTGTGGGCGGCCATGTGGAGGCCGGAGCGCGCCGGGTGCTGATCGAACCGCTCGGCATCGAGCTCGCGGGCGAGGAGCTGCGGCTCGGTCCCGACCGCTGAGTCGGCTCGGGCGGGCGCCGCGTACCAGCCCGTGGCGTGCCGGATCTTCTGCACCACGAGGACGGAGACGACAGCGATCTAGGCCACGAGGACCTGGGCCACCAGGCCTAGGCCACGAGCGCCGGGGCAGGAGCGGGGCGCGGGTCCGCTGCCGGCCGCCGATCGCTGAGCACGACCCGGCTGCCCCGAGCGGGGCTGATCGTGATGCTGCGCCTGCGGGTGGCCTCCGGCGGGCCGTCGACCGGGCGCAGCTCGCAGCTCTCGAGCACGGCGCGCAGGACGAGCCTCATCTCCAGGAGCGCGAAGTTGGCACCGAGGCAGCGTCGGCGGCCTCCTCCGAACGGAATCCAGGTGTAGGTGCCGGGCGACTGCTCCAAGAAGCGCTCTGGGCGCAGCGCGTAAGGGTCCGGGTAGATCGCAGGATCGTGATGGAGCAGGTAGGCGCTCGCGACGAGCGCGACGCCCGGCGGGTAGACGATGTCGCCGATCTGCACAGGCTGCTTGACCAGGCGAGGCTCGGGGTTGGGCAGAACCGGCCGGTGGCGCATGATCTCGTTGATGGTGGCCGTCAGATATGTCTCGTCGTCGCCGTTGTCGAGCTCCGCGTGCAGACGGTCCAGCACCGCGGGCTCGCGTGAGAGCCGCTCGAATGCCCAGGCGAGCTGCGACGCGGTGGTCTCGTGGCCCGCGACGAGTGCCGTCAGCAGCTCGTCGCGCAGCTCCTGGTTGCTCATCGGCGAGCCGTCCGCGTGTTCGGCCTCGAGCAGCATGCTCAGCACGTCCTCACCGCCGCCGCCCTCGCGCCGGCGCTCGTCGATGAGCTCGAATATCAGTCTGTTGACGCGCTCCAGGCTGGCCGTGGGCGTCAGGCGTGCGATCGGTTCGTGGCGGGCAAGCGCCGGCGGCACGGGCGGGAGCAGCGACAGCGGGCTCTCGGCGAACGCGAGCAGACTCGTGAGCAGCCCGCGCAGCTGATCGAGCTGCGCGCCGCGCTCGAGCCCGAAGACGGCTCGCAGGATGATCTCGAGCGTCAGGCCCTGCAGCCGCTCATGCAGCGTAAGCGCCTGCTCGCGTGGCCAGGAGGCGACCTCCGCGCGCGCGAGCTCGTCGATCAGCCCGGACAGGCGAGCCATGCGCTCGCCGTGGAACGCGGGCAGCATCAACTTGCGCTGCTCGAGATGAGGGTCCTCGTCGAGCAGGATCACCGAGTGGCGGCCGAGCACGGGTTCGAGGATCCGCGCTCCCTCGCCGGGATGCAGAACCTCGGCGGGTGCCTGGAAGAGCTGCTTGATCTCGTCGGGGTCTGAGAGCATCACGAACGGCGGCGAGCCGAGCAGCCGGATCGTGAAGCGCCGCCCGTAGCGCTCGCGGGCGCGCTCCAGAAAGGCCGTTGGCCGGCTCCAAAAGCCGAGCGTCTGTAGCGCCGCCGGCATCCGCGGGCCCGGCGGCAGCTCGCTGGTCTTCCTCATCGCGCCACTCCTTCCAGCAGTCCCTACTCACCCACTATCGGGCCTATCCATGCACTATACTGCTGAGTATATCTACTCGTGAGTATATAGCAAGCAGGCGCCGTGCCGCGCGGTGAGTTCGATCGCAGCGCGCGCAAGGCGCAGACGCGGTCGCGGCTGCTCGCGGCCGCGGCTCGGGTCTATGCGCGACGCGGCTTCAACGGCGCCACGCTCGACGAGGTCGCCTCGGAGGCCGGTCTGTCCAAGGGTGCGGTGTATGCGCACTTCGGCAGCAAGGAGAACCTCTTGGTGGCCCTGATGGAGGAGTATCTCGCCGCGCAGATCGCCGAGCAGGTCGGGCTGTTCGATCAGGACCGTGCGCTGGCCGAGCGCCCGCTGGCGGGCAGCGAGCACTGGATGGAGGGCCTCGAAGAGCACCCCGACCGTTTCCGCCTGTTGATGGAGCTGTGGGCCCACGGCCAGCGCGACGAGCGTCTGCGTCACAGTCTTGCGCGAGGGTTCGATGCGCTGCGCGCGACGCTCGCGTCGTTTGCCAGCGACAGCGCGGCTGCGGACGGCTTCGAGCTGCTCGACGGGGCGGGCGAGCAATTGGCAAACATCACGATGGGCCTCGGATTGGGCTTGGCGTTGCTGAAGTTGACTGAGCCCGAGGCGCTGCCCTCGGCGCTGTTCGGCACGGTGCTCTCGATCCTGGCTGAGGCCTCGCCCGAGGACCGCGAGCGCATCGCCGCCCTGACGGGCCGGCACGCTGGGCCGGCGGCCGCGACCGCGTAACGCTCAGCCGGGTTCGCCCAGCCAGAGCATCTGGCCGAGCAGACCCGTCGGGCCGACGGCCTGGATGCCTACGCGTGTGGTGCCGGCGGGGATCGTGATTTTCTGGGTCCGGCCGGCGGGCACGGTGGCGGGCGCGCTGACGGTCGTGTCCTCGGGTTCGAGGCGCAGCTGATAGGAGGCGGGCGTGCCTTCGTACCAGGTCGATCCGGGCGCGGTGAGCTTCGCGCTGGACGAGCCGACACGCCAGCTGGCCGTGCGAATCGCACCGGGCGGGCGCGTGACCGCCTCGTAGTTGCCGGTGTTCCATTCATCGTGCTGGGTGTGCCACCACTGGGTGTTTTCGCGCTCAGGGCCTTTCGTGGTCCACACGAACAGATAGCCCTCCCTGGTCGTGCTGACGAGATCGACCTTGCCGTCGGTGAGCAGATCGCCCGCGGCCGGGGAGAACAGGGTCCAGCCCGTGGTCCACTTGGGGAACCCCGTGACCTGCCGGCCGGCGGAGTTGTAGGCCTGCAGCGCGCCGGAGTCGCCTCCGTCGATCACGGCCGGGCCGCCGTTTTTGGTGACGGGAGCGATGATCGGCTCGCCGAGCAGGTCAGCGCCCTGGCGCTTGGCCGGGAACCCCGGCAGCGGCGCGCCGCCCGTGGCCGGGAACGAGGACTCGAAGTCGTTGAGCCCCGCACCGCTGTTGGGGGCCGCCAGGGCAGACGCGAACGAGCTCGAGCCCAGCTCGCCGATCGCGAAGCTGAGGCTTTTGCCGAGCTCGCCGAACGCGCCGGTCGTGGCAAACGGCGTCGGGACTTCGTTCAAGAACGGAAATTCTGGGAGTGCGCCGAAGGTTCCGAGGATCTTTCCTTCGCCGGAGATCAGGTAGGGCGGGGTGAACGCGGGACCGACCGCCGCGTCATCGGCTCCGGTGCCGCTGACATCTGCCGCGACCGGATCGGACGCCCCCTCGGTCACGAACTCCTGGGCCGATCCGTAGTACTCGAGCAGGCCCGGCAGCTGCACGGGCCAGCCGCTCATCAGGGTGCCGTTGCTGTGGTACGCGAAGGCAAACCCGATCGGCGAGAGCTGCAGGCCGGCGCCTTTCGTCTCGGTGTACTGCGGACGGATGACCAGGTCCGGTGGCTTGGAGCGTCCTTCCAGATAGGCCACGGCTGGGGCGGCATCGAGCTTCTGGTCGTCGATCAGATCGTAGCCCGGCGCGGGCGTGAAGCCTTCGGGCATCTGCACCTTCACGGGCCAGCCCGGCAGGTTCGAGCCATCCGGGCGCCACACGTGTATGTAGCCGTCCCAGCCGGCCTCGATCACGTCCAGCTGACCCGTGCCCGCCATATCGAACAGGACCGGCCCCCCGGCTGCGGTGCCCCGTGTGGGTAGGCGGGTGAAGGCGAGCGCCGGACGCGGGATCGCGGGCGGGCTCACACCCGTGTTGCACACCTGCGGCCAGCCCGGCTCGAGTTCTCCGTGCGAGCTCCAGGCGAACACCTTGCCGTTAACGGTGGCGGCGACTACGGACAGGTTGCCCGTGTGTTCGAGATCGCCCACGGCGACGTCGGCGATGATCGGTTCATAGCCCGGTTCGACCCCGTCGTGCGAGACCGGGACGGACTCGGGGTCGGTGTGCACCGGCCAGCCGGGCAGTTCTTTGCCGGTCGCGGGGTCGATCGCGTGGACGTAGCCGCCCGAGTCGCCGAACACGATGTCCAGGCGGCCCGTGCCCTGCAGGTCCACGAGCGCCGGCTGGCTTTCGCCGCCGGCGCTGAGCTTGAGCGGGAAGCCGGCCATCCAGCTCGAGTTGTGCGTGACGTTGATCGTCCTGCGATCCACCCCTGTCCGCCCGCTCGCATCGGTCACCGACAGGTGCAGCGTGACGGCGTACTGTTCGGCGGTTTTCAGGTCCTTCGACGAGGACAGCCTGAAGTGAGCCGACCAGAAGCTTTGCGGGATTTCGGACATGTTCAGCGTGCCGAGGCGACCCGAGAAGGAGCCCGCCCCGCTGCCTTCCCCGATCGTGAGCCACGTCTGCGGATCGCCGCCGAGCCCGGCCTGCAGCACCCAGTGAAACGACGGGCTGCGCGGCGCTTGGATGGTCCCCGTCACCGGAACGCTACTGGTCGTGGTCGGATCGACCAGCGAGTACCAGGCGGGTGATTCGATGCGCCCTACCGGCGGGATCTCACCCTGCGCGACCGCCTGCATGCCGGCATAGACGTTCGGGATGCCGTAGCCGTACTGCGGGTTCCATTCCCCCGGTCGACCCGGCCACGGCAGGGTGCGTTCGGTGATCCGTTTCGCGGTCGCGATCAGGACCTGGTCGGTTTCTGGGCCGGTGAGCGGCGAGGAGATCAGGTGTTCGGCCGCGGCTTTGCGCGAGTAGGACTGCAGCAGCGCGATCGCGCCGCCGAGCGTGGGTGTCGATTCCGAGGTGGAGCCGCCCGTGGTGGCGGCCGTGAGGATGTTGTGCGCTCCCCAGGAGGTGTAGTCAGAGCGGGTCCAGCGGGCTTCGTTTCCCCCGGGCGCGGGCAGCGCCCCATTGCCCGGGATCACGTACGGCCAGAACATGCCGCCCTGGTGGTCGGTCGAGTCGAAATCGTTCGAGGACTCGACCATCGCGACGCCTTTTGACTCGAGATACGAGACCGCCTCGCGCATGAACGACGAGTAGCCGAGGTCGGCGGTCACCGACACGATCACGCTGGCGCCCGAGTCGCCCGCGAACAGCCACGCCTTGGCGAGGTCGTCGGTCATGTCGAGCGCCTCGTCTCCGGCTTTGATCGGCATGATCATGCACTTCGGGCACTCGTGGTGGATCACCAGCATCTGGTCATCGGAGTGTTCGTAGGTCGAGTCTTCGGTCGCGGGGTCATTCTGGTTGTCGTAGAAATCCCAGCCGGAGATGTCGTTGACATAGCCGTCGTGGTCATGATCGACGCCGTCGGAGAACGCGGCGATCAGATCCTCGGGGTCGATGTAGCCGTTGCCGTTGGAGTCGTGGACGCGCGGGTCTTCGTCCCAGTCTTCGGCGTTGACGACGCCGTCGTGGTGGACGTCGTAGTCAGCGAACGACTTCGAGTAGACGGTTTCGCAGGTTTTGCTGACCCCGCCGACGACCATCGTCGAGCCTTTGCAGGGAACGGGCAATTCGTGCCAGTTCACGTAGATGCTGCCGACCAGTTCCTTGGCCTGGGGGATATGCCAGTTGATCCCTCCCTCGATGTACGCGACCAGCTCGCGGGGGTCGCCGGTCGTGTAATGCGAGAAGGCATCTTCGAAGTCCATGCCGCAGGGACCGGCGGGCGTGACCGGGGGCGACGCGCACCTGTCCGGTGCGGGCGCGCTCGCCGCGGCCGGCAGCGCCAATGCGAGCATCGCGATCAGAGCGCCGATCAGCGCGCCGGGGGGCCCGCTCCGCCGTATGGTTGCGGCGACGGCCGCGCGCGGGGCGGCGAGGCCCGCGCGCGAGGGCGAGGTGATCATGCCCTTGCTCGCTTGCCTGGCGCCGCGATCATCGCGGGCGATCTCCTTCGAGGCCTTGCCTGGCTGACACCCTCTTGCTCCTCCCGGCAGACGAGTCTACCGGCTGACGGGCGTGGCGACCCGGCTGACGGGCGTGGCGACCCGGCTGACGGGCGTCGCGACGCGGATGGCGTCGCTGAGCCCGCCGGACGTGCGCCCGGCGGATCGGGCGGCGAGGTCGATGAACACGCCCTGCGACGCACGCGGGGCGCCGATCCCTTACGCTAGGTCGATGCTCGTCATCTTGATTCCGGTTATCTGGCTGGGTGTGTTGTCGTTTGCATTGACGATGGCTCGCTTGGCTGCGGTTAGCGATGACGCGCGGGCCGCGGCGATCGCCGAGCACATGGCGGCGATCGAGCTTTCCGAGGCGCAGCACACGACCACGGAGGGTCGAGTCGAGCAGCGTCGATTTGATCGTAGGCGTGAAGCCTGCGCCGGTTCCGTGGGAGATGCGGATGAGGAACTCGAACGAGACGGCTCGAGGATCCGCATCAAGTAGGCCCAGAGATTGTCGCGTCGCTCGCCTACTCAGATCGGGGTCACAGCCCGAACCCGGACCGCGGTTGAACAGCAACGAAGACGAGTCATGGCCGTCTCAGGGACGCTGAGAGCGTAAATGCCAAGCCTGTCCTGGGGCGCGCCGGCGGGGACTGTCAGGCAGAGGCTGCTCCGCGTCAGCGCGGCAACTGCAGCGCTGCTCGCGCTGCTGGTGTTCGCCGCGAACGCCCACGCGCTCGCGCCGGCTACGGTCAAAATCGCCGCGGTGCCTCGCACAGGTCGCGTGGACGATCGCGACGCGGTGCAGCAGCAAAATCAGGCGGCGCCGACCGAAGAAGCCTCGCAGGAGGGCCAAGCTCCTCTCACCGAAGAAGCCAAAGGGGAAGGCCAGGCGCCTCCAGCCGAAGAAGCTCCACAAGAAAACAAGACGCCGCCGGATGAAGAAGCTCCGAAAGAACACGAAGCTCCTCCGGCGGAAGAACCAGCGCACGAACAGGAAGCTCCGCCAGGAGAAGAAACGCCGCACGAAGGCGAAGCTCCTCCGGCAGAAGAACCACCGCACGAACACAAAGGTCCGCCCGCCGAAGAAACCCCCCAGGAACAGCAGGCCCCTCCGGTCGAAGAAGCGCCGCGCCAAGAACAGGGAGGCCCCCCGGTTCAGCAGGGCGCGGAAGAAGATCCCGGCGGTCCAGCCGAAGGCGGCGAACAGGGTGCGCGAGGGGCCGGGCAGGCGAGCGAAGGCGAACAGGAACCCGCGCGCGACACGGCGAGGACAGGTTCCGAAGCCGGCGAGGAAACGGCTCGCCATGGGTCGGGCTCGGAAGAAGCGCAGCGCGCGGGCGCGACCGAAGAAGGAGCTGAAGCTGCTTCCCGTCCGATTGCGCCTGTCGAAGGAGCCGAAGCGCCTGGCGATCAGCAGGACACGATCGTCGAAGCTCAGGCGGGCCAGCCGGACGTGCCGTCTGATGTTGTGAGCGGTGCGGGGCCGAGCGCGCGCGGCGTCGGCGTGCACGCGGCGGCGATCGGCGAATTCGCCGAGGAAACGGCGGCGCGGCTGACCGGTGAGCTCAGCTGCGAGCTGTCCGCGCTCGGGGCAGGCGGCGATGGCTGCGGCGAAGGCTGGCCGGGCGATCGAGCTGGGCTTGGGAGCCTGGGTGGCACAGATGTCGCCACGGCGATCTCCTCGATCATGGCGGCCCAAGCCGGCGCGCCCGCGCGCGCGGGCCACGGCGACTCCTCGCTCGGCAGCGTCCCTGTGGCGCCCGCTCCCGGCTTGGTGCCGGGCGGGAGCTCGGGCGCCGCGGCCGGCGCCTCGGGTGGCGCCCCCTCGCCGGCCCTCACCCAGGCCGGGATCCTGCTTTCAGGCGCTCCGTGTGCGATGCATACGCTGCGGTTGTCGTCCAAGCCGTGGCTGACGACGTACTACGCGCTGATCCCAGAGCGACCTGGTTAGTCCGCAGTTCCTTTAACCCGACGGCCGGCGTCCTCGATCGGGACGCCGTGAACTCAGTTCGAACGTTCGTTGGAAGGAGCTGTACGAATGAAACGCCACCAGATGGCGCCAACGCAGGAAAATGTTGGGACGCCAAGCGGCGAGGCCGCCGCCCCGCGCACCCCGACTCAGAGGCGCGCTTTCTTGGTCGAAAGCACGCATGCACGACGTGTGTCCAGTGAAATCAGCTTCGTGCCGAGCAGGACCCACGCGCACACGCTGGTTCTCACCGGCGAGCTGGACGGCGGCTCGGCGCCGATGCTCGAGGCAGAGATCGAGCGTCTGTGCGAGGAAGGGGTAACCGCCCTGACGCTGGATCTGCGCGAGCTCGCGCGCATCGACCCGATCGGGGCCACCGTGGTCGCCTTCCGCAGCAGGCTCTGCCGGAGGCGAGGCTGTGATCTGGCCGTGATCCCGGGAGCCGGGGTGATTCGGCGTGCTCTGGAGCAGGCCGGCGTCAAAAGCTCGACCCTCCGGAGCAGGCCATAGCGGCGCTGGGGAGTCCTCAAATAAGTCAAGGCTGGCTCGCCGGGGCCCATTGGCCCTTCTCGCCGGCGAGCCGGCTGACGTCGAGCGCGGCCGTGTGAGCCGACAGCGTGACGGGCTTGTTTACCGCGCGGCGGTCTCGCTGCCGGCACGCTTGTTGTTGTTCGCGCGCGCGGCCTTGACGCTCTTCTTCGCCTTGCGGTCCGGGAAGCGCCGGCGTGCCTCCTTCTCGCACCTGGCGCGCCTGGCACCGGCGTGCCTGTACCTCTTTCTGCACGCGACCAGCGCCTTCGCGAGCTTCTGCGCGTTCGTGAGCCGGCGCGCTCTCGAAGCCTTGACTGCAGCACAGCCCCGCACCGCGATCTTGGTGCTCCGTTCGATCACCGCACCGTTCTGGGCGGTGATCATGGTGGGCATCGAAAGGCTTTCGCCACACAGATCGTATTTCTTCTTTTCGGCCACATCCGCTGTCAGCGCCGAGTGCGGACCCGCCGGGAGCACCGTTTCAAACCTGGTGAACGGAGCGTCCGGCGCCGATTCGAACTTCGAATAGGTGATGCCGTGCTTGATCTGGGTCTTGCCGTCCAGCACGAGCGTGATGCCTTCGCCCTGCAGCACGAACTCCACGTCCGGAAAAGCAGCATTCCCATGCGAGACGAGATAGGCCGGACCGGACAGCGGGCTCTTCAGCACCGGCGTGTGGATCGTCGCCGTGCCGATATTCGACCCTTCCGGACAGGAGGCTGGGTTGGCGTTGAATGCCGCTTCCGTGCACGCTTTCTGAAGCGTTGACAGCCGCGCGGGCAGGGCCTTCGGCAGCTGCAGGTCGACTTTCGCGATGCCCGCCTGGGCCACCCCGCTCGCTCCAACCCCGCCCGATTCGACGTCGACGATGAAGTTTGCGCCGTTCGCTTTGCTGGCATGGCCGTTCGTGGAGGCGGTCAGCGAGGGCTTGAACGGCAGGCTCTGACAGCCGGCGACCTGAAACGGCGAGGACACCCCAGCACTGGCGCCTTCTGCTCCATCCAGCGTTCCTTCGACCTTCATCGGACTGCAGTTGGTCGGGTTGAACTCGAACTTCGGGCGGGTCACGTTCACGAGCACCCGTTTGAGCTGCAGCGGAATACCTCGCAGCTGTGTGGGCAACGGGTCACTGGCGATCGTGACCGACGCATTTTCTGGGTTTACGAGGAGCTTCGAGCGCACCGTCACGGTGCCCAGATCGAACGGGCCGGCTACCGCCGGAGACACGATCTCGAGGCCGAACGGAGCGCCCTGATAGGGGCCGGTGATATAGACCTTCCCTCCGGTCTCGACATACGGTTCAGGGCCAAGGCCCGCGACCGCGGTCGCTTCGCCCACTTCGCTCGAGGCGGGACAGGCGTCGGCGCTGGCCTGCGCGTCGTTGCAGAGCTCCACCGACGAGAGCAGCGCCGCGACGCCTGGCGGCAGGTGCATCGAGACCGAACTGAGCGCCTGATCGCCGTCGGGACGCGATAGTTCGAGCGCGAAGCCCGTGAACGCGCCGGCCTCGGTGCTGGAGGTCTGGGCGAGGAAGCCCGGGCTGAAGGGGATCGCGCCGGGGCAGGCGGACCCGTCGACGCCGGAGGTGACCGCGAAATGTCCGGACGGCGAGCTCAGGTTCAGCGTTTCGGTGCCAGACCACGGCGTGAACGAGGCGCTCGTCGCGTAGTCGCCGCAACGATCCGGCGTGGAGAGCGAGGCCTCCGGGCCACCGAAGAGCTTCAGTTCGAGTTCTTCGAAGGGGACCTGCGGGGCGTTGCGGAAGGTCGTCGACACCTGCAGGTTTCCTTCGCTGAGCTGACCTTCCCCGGCGAGCTTGACGAGCACTCCCGAGACGGGGTCTTCGGCTACCAGGTAGAGCGACACGAGCGAGCCAAAGGGGTTGCGGTGAGCTTCGCCGTTGGGAGCAGGCGAGGCCAGGTACAGCGAGCCTTCCAGCGGGTGGCTCAGAAGCGGCGTCTTGATGCGCACTGTGCCGAGCTTTGAGCCGGGCGGGCAGGAGGGCTTTTCGTCGCTGAATTCGTCGGTCTGGCTGGCCGCGTCCAGGCCGGTGAAGCCGATCTGGGCCTCCGAGCAGGCTTCGAGGCCGTTCGCCGCCGAGGGGCTGAGCTGCACGCCCTGGGGCAGCGTCACGGTCGTGTTCCTGACGTCGGCCTCCGCCAACCCGCCGGCTTCGAGCGTGGTGGCCTGGGGAACTTTGACCAGCACGGTCAGGCCCGTGGGCGTGGCCGCGCTGTTCGCTTCCGGCGTGACGTCGATTTCCGGGCTGAACGGTAGCTGCGCGCAGCCTTCGAAGCCCAGCGGCTGGCCAGAGGCGTTCAACCACTCGTATTCGCTCCCCAGAAACTGGCCCGGTTGCGCCCAGGAGTCGGCTTCAATGCTCGAGCTAACGGGTTCTGAGCTGGGATTGGCTGCGCAGGAGGTGGGGAGCGTCAAAAACGGGTTGGGCGGCTGTTCGCTCGAGGCAGGGCAGGTCTTGTGGATCTCTTTCTGGTAGTAGCCGCCTTCCACGCATTCCCAGCCGCGTGAGGAGTTGTGGCGTTCATCGCCCGGCACCCCCCATAGCGTCACCTCGCTGCTCAACAGACCCGCCGTCTCGGTGGCGTTGTGCACGCCTGCCACCACCGCGTAGTCGCGCCCCGAACGCACGGAGGTATCGATCACGATCGGAACCTTGCCGTCAACCTCGAAGCCAAAGCGCGCGGGCTCGCCGTTGGCCGGAACGAGGTTGAACACGGGAACGGTCTTGGTGATGATGCCGCTGATCGGTTCGTAGGCGACCACCTCGGCGACGCCGACGACCGAGCTCGGCGCACACAGGTTCGTTTCCAGCACCAGCGCGACGAAATCCGCTTCGCTGCAGCTTTCGACCGCGGTCGGGTTGCCGATCAGGCCGGGGGGCAGCACGAAGCTGAGGTCCTTGGGCAGCGCTACGGGCTCGCGCTGGGCGGTCTGGTTCACAACGAGCGTGGTCGTCAGCTGGAAGGGATGCGAGCCGGCCTGCGTGGCGGGTACGCCGTCTTCCTCGAGCGGCAGGAGCTGGTAGCTCTGCAGGCCGAACGGCGTCGGTTCCCCGCTGACCGTGAGCTGATCGCTGGCGGAGTAGGCGGGCACGTGCGCGCCTTCCGGGCCCTGGCCACCTTCCACGGCGACTTCATTTGCCAGCGCGCCGGCGGCGCCGGAGGACATCTTGACCTTGACGGTGATCGTCAGCCGTTCGTACGGATTGAGGATGCCCGCGAACGTGCAGGTGAGCGACGGCGGCGGGCTGCCTGCGGGGCACTTGACTTCAACGCCGTTTCTGACCGAGCCGGTGATAGCGGTGGCGCTGAGCCCCGCGGGCAGGCGGTCGGTGATCGACACCGGCGTGCTCGCTCCGCTGGCCGGCGCGTCGCCGAGGTCGCTGACCCCGACGATTATCTCCCCTTCGCCGCCCGCGGGCATGTAGCTCGGCGCCGGTTCGCTGATCGCCTGCCAGGCGGGCGTGCTGGCGAGGGCCGGGGCCGTGCCCGTGAAGGCGCCGATCAGGCCGGCCGCGAGGACCAGCGCGAGCGTGAGCGGGCGCACTGCGGGCACCGACATCGTTGTCGATCGCGGCGTGCTCATCCGCGATCCCTCGCCTTCGACTTGTCGGCCTTGGGCTTCTGGGCGTTCGACTTCTGGGCGTTCGACTTCTTGCCCTTGGTCTTCTTCGGCCCATAGCGCTGGCGCGCACGGGCTTCACAGGCCCTGCGCCTGTGCTTGGAGTGCGGGTGGGTCTTGCGGCACACCTCGAGCGCTTTCGTCAGGTCCTGCGCGCGCGTGAGCGCTTTCGGCTTGGTGGTGGATTTGGTGGCCTTGCTTTCGTGCTTGGCGGGCTGGGTCACGTTTCCGGGACCGGACGAGGTCGTGCTGCTGCCGGAGGCGCCCAGCGGCGCCTGCTGCGCAGGCTGTGCGGGGCGGCAGGAGGGGTTGCTTTCGCATCCGGGCTGCGCGGGGGTCGGCGCCGTCAGGCACGGCGAGATTTCGGTGCACACGCGAGCGTCGTAGATGTCAAAGGCGGTGTCGGTGTCCTGCGGCAGAAGCTGCGCGTCGGTGATGAAGAAGACGTCATCGCCGCTGGGCGTCGCTTCCAGGAAGGCCGATTCGCGCGGCGAGCTTCCCGATGAGAGCAGCGACACACAACCGGCCGTCGCGCTTTCACAGGTGCCCACCCCGGAGGGCTCGTACTCGTAGACGTCCTCCTTGTGGTTCTTGGCCTGCGCCACGAGGTCGTCCGGACTGTTGAAGAACAGCCGGCCTTCGTCGGAGAGATAGCGCGACTGGTACAGCGCGCTTTCGATCGTCTGCGCGGTCCAGCCCGGGATGTTGCCGGCGAGGCGGTGTCCTTCCCAGACCAGGCGCCGGTCGACGAGCAGGCCGAGCCCTTCTTCGGCGTGTTCGGTGTCGAGCACCCCGCTGGGCCGCTCGCCGGTGGGGTTGCAGGAGACACACGTGAGGCTGGCCGTGTCGGAGTCATACAGGTAGACCTCCTCGTCACGGGCGCCTTTGGCTTCGGGATTGGCGTCAACGTTGTCATAGCCGGTCAGGCTCGCCGCGGACATGAACGCCAGGTAGCGCCCGTTCGGTGAGAGGCGAGCGGTCAGGTAGGCGGTGTTCGCGTGCTGGGCGCCGTCCCACTCGGGGCTGTCTTCGCCCGACAGAGTCGCGATGAACGTTGTCAACCAGTGGCCGGCGGCGTAGTGCAGCTCATACAGGTTGTCCCTGCCCGCTTCGGCGCGTTCCCGGTTGCCGTTTTCGTTGCCGGCGAGCACGCCCTGCGCGACCAGGTAGACGCTCGCGCCGTCTTCGCTGGAGCCGAGGATGAAGCCCTGCACGTCCGCGTGTTCGTCTTCTTGGTGCTCGACGGTGAGGTCTTTCAGCTGGCAGGCGAGCTTGCCGGCTTCTTCTGTGACTTCGCACTCGTACAGGTCGGGCTTTGGCGTGTACAGCGAGGGTTCGGCGGTCGAGTCGGCGGTCAGGCGCTGACGGTCTGTGAAGAACACCTCAGAACCCTCGACATTGGCGTCCTGGAACTGCGCCGAGCCCTTACCCGACGGTTCGGCGACGCCCTGCGCGGCGTCGAGCTGGATCGTCTGATTATGACCGCTAGCGGTGTCGCGCATGTACAGGTGACCGTCACCAGAGTTTTCTTCTTTGCTGGTGAAGATCACCCGCGAGCCGTCCCCAGAGATCGCGTGCGCGAGCACGTTGCCGTGAAAGCCCAGTTCGGCTTCGGCGGCGGGCAGCCCCGACGGCAGCACGCTCACGAACTGCAGCTGCCCTTCCGACCACTCGTACAACCCTTTCCCCGACGCCGGACCCGTCAGCGCGACTTCCGAGCGCAGCACCACGTGGGAGAGGTCGGGCGTCGCGCTGGCGAAATGCAGCCTGTGGCCGAATTCGCTGCCCGGCGCGGTGTTCGCTTCGCTCACCAGAGCGGTATAGGCGCCGCTGGCGTCGTCGCGTATGTACATCGTCGCCTGCGTCGCTTCGGGCGAGAGCGGCGGTTCCGCAGATGTGCTCGTCGCCCACGGCTGCACCAGCGCCTGCGACAGGTCGGGCGTGAAGAACTGATACTCCGGCGCGCTGCCCGGCGAGGCTCCCTGCGCCCTGCTCTGGGGCGTGGCGATGTCTTGCGAGCGCCATCCTTCCGACGTGCGCGTCGCGAGCACCTGCTGCTGTTCAGGGCTGCGGTTACCCTGCGGTTCTTCGATGATCGACCCGTTCGTGACGTAGGTCAGCTCCTCGCCGTCTTCGGCGGCGAGGACCACGCCGCCTTCGCGTGTCAGCGCTTCGATCGGCGCGCCATGCTTGTTTTCCGGAGAGACCATCTCCCAAGCCCTGTCATCCGCCAGCGCGAACGGGGTTTCGCCCGCTTCGGTGATGAACGTGCGTTCGGGCCCTTCGGTCGTTCCCAGGCTGTTGGCGTCGATCACGCGGTAGTGATAGGTGG
This sequence comes from uncultured Solirubrobacterales bacterium, assembly GCA_963713895.1. Classification (GTDB taxonomy): domain Bacteria; phylum Actinomycetota; class Thermoleophilia; order Solirubrobacterales; family Solirubrobacteraceae; genus Palsa-744. The sequence goes on from OY970210.1 coordinate 2,887,700, forward strand.
TCAACGGCGCCAGCCATTGCAGGATCTGACTCTCGGCGACGTCTCCTTCGCCTGCGCCAACTTCCGCGGGCGGGCTGGGCGTGTCGGTGCACGATGCGGGGCTTTCCCTGCAGCTGTGCGTTCCATACTGGAAGTAATAGGTCGTGGCGTGCCCGAGCGGGTTGATCTCGGTGTGAAGCGTTGCGCCGGTGGCGCTGACTTCGCCGGCGTAGCTGGCCTCGACAGGCGCAGGCGGAATCGTTTCGAACGTCTGATCCGGTCCTGCGACGGTGCCCACGCTGTTTTCGGCCAGCACGCGGAAGTGGTAGACGGTGCCGATCTTCAGGCCGCTCAGGGCGGCCGAGACCGCGACGGGTGCTTCGCCTTCGCCGATGCCCTGGCCTCCGGTCGGGACTTCCGAGCCGTAGGCGGTGGTTTCGCCGTACTGGAAACGGTAGTTCGTGGCGAGCTCGTCGGGATCGACCTTGGCGTGCAGGGTGGCTTGTTCATGCCCGATGCCAGTCGTCGGTTCCTGGGTGATCCGCGGCGGGCCCGAGGTCGTGAACTTCTCATCGGCGCCGTAGCTGGTGCCGAATTCGTTTTCGCCGACCAGACGGTAGTGGTAGGTGCTGTTGGGAATCAGGCCCTGAAGCGCGGCTTCGGTCGAAACGGCGCCCGAGCCCGAGCCCGCGTCGACGGTCGGCGTGACGCTGCCGTAGCTGGTGGAGGCTCCCCACTGGAAGAAGTACTTGGTTTCGAAGCCGCCGGGCGTGAGCGAGCCGGTCAGCGTGGCCGATTCGGGCTTCAGTTCCTTGACCGGTCCGCTTTGCAGTTCCACGGCCGCAGGGGTCTGGAATTCGTGGATGATGCCGTAGTTGGCGCCGTTTTCGTTCTCGGCGAGCATGCGGAAGTAGTAGGTTCTGCCCGCGTGCAGCCCTGTGAGCGTGGCGGACACCTTTTCTTCGCCTGTGCCCGCGTTCTGACTGGAAGTCGCCTGGCCCAGCGCTTCGCTTTCGCCCCACTGGAAGCTGTAGCTCGCGGCTTTGCCCTCGCCGTTGATCGAGCCGCTCACGAGCGCGGTGGTGCGCGTGAGCTTCGACGCCTTGCCCGTACTCGAGTCGGGGACGATGACCCCGGGGCCGAAGAGATCGACAAGCGCCGCACCGGCGTCAACGACGTACGCGTCGCCCGCGCTCGTGAGCGCCACGCCGCGGGGGTCCGAGAGCGCTGCCCCCGAAGCAGCGGTGGTGCTCCAGCCCAGCCAGTCGCCCGCTTCGCTGTACTGGGAGACGGAGTGGTGTTCGGCTTCCGCCACGTAGATGTCGCCGCTGGATTCTTCGACCGCCAGGCCCGCGACGTTTTCTTCCTCTTCTTCCTTGCCCTCGAACGAGCCGTACGGAGAGCCCTTGCCGGTCAGCTTTTCCTGAAAGGAGCCTTCGTCGCTGTAGGAGTAGATCGCGCCCTTGTCCGAGTCGCCGACCAGCACCCGACCGGTGGCGGAGTCAACCGCGATCGCGCCCGGTTCTTCGAGCGCGGGGCCACTCAGGCGCCTTACGAATTCGCCTTCCTGGCCTTCGCCTTCTTCTGAGCCTTCGGGGTTCGGCTCCGGCTTGAACAGGTCGATCGCGCCGGCGCCCGTGCCCGCACCTTCCGAGACCGCTTCTGACTCCAGCACGTACAGGTCGCCCGCGGCGGGATCGGACGAGCTCTTCGAGTTGTCGAACGCCACGCCCGTGACTTCACCGAAGGCCTTGCCCGGCGTCGCGGCTCCCGACCATTCCGAGAGCAGCCGGTAGCCGCCCGTCCCGTCGGGACGGTAGACCAGCACGGCATCTTCATACGGTTCGGCGACGTAGACGTCGCCGCTTTCTTCATCGATCGCGATGCCAGCCGCTTCGATTTCTTCACCGAACTGGGTCTCATACGCCCCGCCGGAGCTGTAGACATCGACGTGACCGGCGAGGAGATCGCCGACGAATACCTGACCGGTGGCGTGATCCACTGCCACCGAGCCTGGTTCGATCAGCTTCGTGCCGAGCGGCGCTTCGGACAGGCTCGACACGAACGGGTGAGTCACCGCGGCCACGGCGCTCGCAACCGTGCCCGCCGCACCGGCAACGATTACAAGCGCCAGCACGCACGCGACGCGCCTGCAAACTGCGGCTGCGCTGCGGCCTCTCATTCGATCTCTCCTCGACATCGGGTTCGCGATCTGGGGATGCGGTTTCGGGTGGCGTGCGGTTTTCGTCGCAATGCGGTTTCCGGCGGGGTCCGGTTTCGGTTGGGTGTGGCTTTGTGCGTTGCGTGAAGTCCGTGGGGTTTTCTCGACCCCAAGGCGTACATGGGGCCACCGAAGTGGCCCCATGTGGCGTGTCTTCAGTCGCTCAAGCGTCGCTTACGCTTTGATCTCGACTTCTTCTTCCGTCGTGTTGACGTTGGTTATCGACTCGCCTGCTTTGGACCAGGCGGTGATGTATTCCGGTTCGTTGGTGTTGTAGACCTGCGCTTCAAGCACCTGGAGCGGCTTGCCTTCGAATTTGTTCGGAATGTTTTCGTCGGCTTCGGTCGTCGTGTAGGTCTGCGTGAACGAGTCGCTCATCTGGTCGATCGGCGTGACCGGCGAGATGATCCCGTCGCCGCCACCCTTTTTGCCCGGGTAGACCGGCTTTTCCTTCTTGCTCGTCTGAACGCCCACCGTGGTCGTGAGATTTCCGCCGCAGTTGAACTGGGCGAACGAGCCCTTGCTGACCACCGGGTTGAGGTCAACGCCCACTTCTTTGTTGCTTTTGCTGATATAGCCCAGCTCGCCCTTCAGGAGGTTGACCTTGACTTCTTCCGCGTTGGAGCTGTTGCTGCACGGAAGCGATCCGAGCGCCTTGCATCCGGTGAACACCACCTGCACGTTTGCGACTTCGTCCTTGCCCTTCGCTTCTCCAAGGGCATGCTCGTGCGTGCATTCGACATAGATGGGCAAGTACTCTGCTTCTTCGTTTTTGATCTGTTCTTCGGTGCAAGACGCATCCTTGTTTCCCCGCACACACGCTTCCAGATATGCGTTGAGAATCCCGGTGCCGCCTTCGCCCGTGAACTTCTTGTGCGCGACTTCGGCGCCCTTGCGCCATTCATCTGTGCCCGCGCCTTTTTTCGCTTTCATCGTACAGTTCGAGTTGGCGTATTTACCGCCGGCCTTCGCGTAGCACTGGCCCCATTCCGGACCCTTCGCGAACGCACTCGAGGCGGCGAATGCGACGACCGCGATCACAGCGGCCAGGCACAGCCCCAGCATCCTTACATGTCTCACTTTTCCACTGCTCCTTTTCCTCTCGATAACGATCGACCGGCGCCACGAGCCTCTCGTCTGCGACCCCTCGCAACCGATCGTCCACACTCACAACCAGACAACGAGCGGGCGCGTCTGTAGGAACGGCCCTCCGCGTCACCCACTTGTGTCCTCAACGGCGTCGTCGCGCGTCCCGCGCGACGTTGCGCCGAAAAGCTTGAATGTCTCACGCTGCGCCCCCGACCAACCGCCGGCCCCGCGGCCGGCCGGCATCCCCCGCGGAGAGCCCGGGCGCGGCCTCCAGGACGCGCCCGCCAGCGGCTGTCAGCAGCCACTCGTTCGGCTCCCCGTATGCCGCTCCGAGCCCGACGTTCTCGACTAGCCCCCGCTGCTCGAGACGGCTCAAGAGCTTCGAGGTCTGGCCCTGATCGCGCAGGCCCGCGGCGTCGGCGATCTCACGGTTGTTCGACCGCGGAGCAGCGCTCACCGCTTCCAGCACGCGCGTGGTCCGGTAGGTCGGACGCACCGGCAGGTGCTCGCGCTCTGACACGCCGCGCCCGTTCCTCTGATACAGGCCGAGTATGAATGCCATCAGCGACGGCGCCAGCTCGACCAGCGGATTCGTCGTTCGCTCGAGCAGCTGCGACTGCACGACCGACACTACGCCGCCCACGACCATCTCGGCGATCAAGCTCGACGACGTCAACGGCGCCGACCGGCCTGACGAGGCCTCGAACTGACCGTCACCAACACGCCTCCCTCGAGTTTCACGCTCGAGCGCTCGCGCGAGCGCAGACAGCGCACGCTGGCGGCGCTCAGCGACCGCTAGCGCCTCGACCGGCGGCTCGAGAATCAGAAAGCGAGCCCAGCACGGCTGCTCGTCCAGGAACCCAAGCAGCGCCACCAGCCCAGCGCGAACGCGCTCACGCCAACCCCGCTCGACCGATACCGCCTCGACCAGGAGTCCTGAAACGCGCGCAATGCCCTCGTCGAAGGCCGCCAAGATACACTCATCGGCGCCGCCGAAAACCTCGTCGACCGTACGCCCCGAATCGCCAAAACCGGTGACCTCCGTCTTGACTAGACGGGGGTTACTCGCCCCACGGATGGCTTGTTTACTGGATTTCTTGATACCGCCTTGACAAAGATGGCGGGATATGTTCTCATTCTTCCCACAAAGCGGCACGTGAGCTTGGGGAGCCGAGAGCGGCAGCGAGCGCCGTCGGCGCTGGCGAGAGTCGCGAGCGCGGACGCCGAGGAGCGCCGTGAGAGGATCACGAGAGGGAAGACGGAGGGAAATGGGGAAGCAGCGATGAACGCGAGAATGCGAGTCAATCGCGCTGTACAGCGGTCTTACGAGGTAACTCGCGAGAGCTCGAACACCCTCCAGAGCAGGGATCGCGAGCACACCGCGACGCTGCGCGCCGGCCTCATCGACGCGACCGTCCAGGCCATCGCCGCGGGCAGTAACCCCCGTCTAGTCAAGTCGCGGGCCCGCCCGTAAACCCGCATGGATACTGGGCTTTTTGGAGCCCATCCCACGCTTTTCCCACGGCCGCGTCCCCGCGGCGCACGCACCGACCCAGAGCGGCCATGCCTCGCACTCTGCTGCCGAGCACGGCCGGCCGGCCCCGGTCGGCCTACCGTCTGCGAGCCGACCTGTCCGGGCGCGCGGCCCGGCCGCTCTGCTTCGCTTTCTTGTCCCGGTAGCGCCGGCGCGCCTGCTTTTCGCACCGAGCGCGCCTGACTCTCGCGTGCCGGTACCTCTGTCGGCAAGCGGCGAGCGCCTTCGCGAGCTTCTGGGCGTTTGTGAGCTTCTTGGCTCTGGCGGCCTTGACCGCGCCGCAGCCCTGCACGGCGATCTTCGTGTCCCGTTCGATCACCGCGCCGTTCTGACCGGTGATGGTAGTCGGCATCACGAGGCTTTCCCCACACAGATCGTATTTCTTCTTTTCAGCCACGTCGGCGGTCAGCGCCGAATGCGGACCGGCGGGCAGCACCGTTTCAAACCGGGTGAACGGCGCATCCGGAGCCGATTCGAACTTCGAGTAGGTGATCCCACCCTTGATCTGTGTCTTGCCATCCAGCACGAGCGTGATGCCTTCGCCTTGGAGCACGAACTCGACATCCGGGAACGCCGCGTTGCCGTGCGAGACCAGATAGGCCGGGCCCGACAATGGGTTCTCGAGCACCGGGGTATGGATCGTCGCCGTGCCGATGTCAGACCCTTCAGGACAGGATCCTGGATTTCCGTTGAAGGCGGCCTCTGTGCAGGCTTTCTGAAGCGTGCTGAGGCGAGCGGGCAGGGTCTTTGGCAGCTGCAGGTCGACTTTGGCGACGCCCGCTTGGGCGACCCCGCGTGCTCCCAGCCCGCCAGATTCGACGTCCACCACGAAGTTCGTCCCGCTGGCTTTGCTGGCATGGCCGTTCGTTGCGGCTGTCAGTTTCGGAGCGAACGGCAGGTTCCGACAATCGGCGACCTGAAACGGCGAGGACACTCCGGTGCTCGCGCCTTCGGCTCCATCCAGCGTTCCTTCGACCTTCATCGGACTGCAATTGGTCGGGTTGAACTCGAAGTCCGGGCGGTTCACGCTCACCAGCACACGTTTGAGCTGCAGAGGGATACCCCGCAGCTGCGTGGGCAACGGGTTCGAGACGATCGTCACCGACGCGTTTTCCGGGTTGATGAACAGCTTCGAGCGCACCGTGACCGTCCCCAGATCGAACGGGCCGGCAACCGCCGGAGAGACGATCTCGAGCCCAAACGGCGCACCTTCGTACGGGCCGGTTATGTAGACCTTGCCGCCGGTCTCCACATAAGGTTCAGGTCCGAGGCCCGCGATCGCCGTCGCTTCCCCGATCAGGCTTTGCGCCGGACACGCGTCTGCTTGGGCCTGCGCCGCTGAGCACTGCCTGACCGAGGAGAGCAGCGCGGCGTTGCCCGGCGGCAGGTGCATGGAAACAGAGCTGAGCGCCTGGTCGCCGTCGGGACGCGAGAGTTCGAGATCGAAGCCCGTATACGCGCCGGCCTGAACGTTCGTGCTCTGCGCGACGAACCCCGGGCTGAAGGGCAGCGCACCGCCTGGACACGCCGAGCCGTCTGTTCCGGAGCTGACTTCGAATTCCTGCGGTGGGGAGCTCAGATCGACGGTGCCCGTGGCAGACCACGGCGTGAAGGCCGCTTCGGTTCCGTAGGAGCCGCAGTGCGCGGGGGTACTGAGCGACCCTTTGGGGCCACCGAAGAGCTCGAGCTCGAGATCTTCGAAGGGGACCTGCGGGGCGTTCGTGAACGTCGTTGCGACCCGCAGCGTGTCTTCGTTCAGTTCGCCCTCGCCCGCGAGCTTTACGAGCACGCCTGAGACCGGGTCTTCGGCTACCAGGTAGAGGGCGACGAGCGAGTTGAAGGGGTTCTTCCCTTCTTCCCCACTGGGCGCAGGGGAGGCCAGGTAGACCGCGCCTTCCAGTTCGTGGCTCAAGAGCGGCGTTCTTATATGCACGAGCCCGACCTTGGCGGCTTCGGGGCACGAGGGCTCGCCTGCGCTGAATTCCTCGGTCTGCGTGGCCTGGTTCAGGCCGTGATAGCCGATCTGTGCCTCGGAGCAGGCTTCCAGATCGTTCGCTGCCGCGGGGCTCAGCTCCACGCCTTCGGGGAGTGTGACGGTCGTATCGCGCACGTCCGCCTCGGCCAGGCCGCTGGCTTCCAAGGTCGTCTTCTGCGGAACTTCGACGTTCACGGTCAGCCCCGTCGGGGTGCTCGCGGCGTGCTCTTCGGGCGTGACCCGGATCGAGGGTGTGAAGGGAAGCTCGTTACAGCCATCCATCCCAAGGCCCTGCCCCGTGCTCGACAGCCACCCATATTCAGCCGAGAGATAGGCACCCGGTTCGGCCCACGAATCCGTTTCCATCGAGGAGGTCAGCGGTTCGCTCGTCGGATTGGGCGGACAGGCGGTTGGCAGGGTGAGGAAGGGCTGCTGTTGAACTTCGCTCGAGGTCGGGCAGGGTTTGCCGGCCTGCTTGGCGAATGCGCCGCCGGCCACGCATTCCCAGCCACGCGCGTTGTCGTGTCGGGGATCGCCGGGGACGCCCCAGAACGTGACCTGACTGCTCAGCAGGCCCGCGGTCTCGGTCGCGTCCTTGACCGTCGCCACCACGGAGTAGTCCTGGCCCGTGCGCACAGAGGTGTCGATCACGATCGGGATCTTGCCGATCACCTCCAGGCCGAACCGTGCCGGCTCGCCCTGTGAGGGCACGAGGTTGAACACGGGGACCGTCTTGCTGATGACGTGCGCCAGGGGTTCGTGCGCGACCACGGTCGCGACGCCGACCACGGAGCTCGGTGGGCAGAGATTGGTTTCTTCAGCCAGCGCGAAGAAGTCCGCCATCGTGCACTGGGCTGCCGCGTTGGGGTTGCCGACCAGGCCGGGCGGGAGATTGAAGCTCAGGTCCTTGGGCAGCGCGACCGGATAGCGTTCGGCCGTCTGGTTGAGCGTGAGCGTGGTCGTCAGCTGGAATGGGTGCGCGCCGGCCTGGGTGGCGGGTGTCCCACCTTCGTTGAACGGCGCGAGTTCGTAGCGGGCGATGCCAAACTGAGAAGGATTGGCGCTGATCTCGACCGGTAGGCTCCTCGCTGCTCTCGCTCCGCCACCGCCTTCCACGGTCGCTTCATCGAATAGCGAGGCTGTCGTGCCTGGCGGCTCTTCGACTTTTACTTTGATCTCGACCGCGATCCGTTCATAGGGGTTGATCACGCCCGCGAAGCTGCAGGTCAGGATCGTGGCGATCGAGCATTCGACGGGAACGCCGCCGATGAACGACGTTTCGACGCCGGTCGCGGTCAATCCAGGTGGGAGCTTGTCGGTGATGATCACCGGCGTTTTGCTCCCGTTGACTGGCGCATCGCCGAGGTTGCTCGCCACCACGACCAGCTGTCCCTGCCCGTCGGCCGGGAGGTTGCTCGGCGCCGTTTCCGAGCCCAGCTGCCACCACGGCGCTTGCGCAGACGCCGGCGCCGCCCCGGCCGTTGCCAGCAGCGCACTGGCCAGAAGCGCAGCCAGCGAGACTCTCTTGAGAAGCCCGATTTCTCCAACGAGCGTCAGCGGTCGCGAGAAGCTCATCGTCCACCCCTTCCCTTTTTCGAGCGCCTCCGGGACGACCGCCTGGCCCTCGGCTTGGTCGCGCTCTTGGCTGCGTAGAGCTTTCTGGCGTGCGCTTCGCAGGCTTTTCGCCTCTTCTTCGAGTGGGGGTACCGTTTCTCACACGCCTTCAGGGCATTCGCGAGCTTCTGCGCCCGAGTGGGGGGTTTGGAGCTCGTCTTCACGGCGTCCTTTTCCTGCTTGGCCGGTGGAGGCTGGGAGATGTTCCCCGACCCGGAGAACGTCGCGGTGTCTGACGGTTGCAGGGGTGACTGCTGGGCGGGCAGCGCCGGATGACATGCATCGGCGGTGCCGCAGCCGGACGAAGCTTGCGCGGGGGGACTGAGGCACGGTGACTGTTGCGAGCATTCCCGCGCGTCGTAGATGTCAAAGGCGGTGTCGGTGTCCTGGGGCAGCAGCTGCGCGGCGGTTATGAAGAAGACGTTGCTGCCGTCGGGCGTGGCTTCGAGAAACGCCGATTCTTTGCCCGAGCTGCCCGCGGAGATCAGCGCGACGCAGCCGCCGGACGGGCTCACGCAGCTGCCCAGGCCGGAGGGCTCGTACTCGTAGACGTCCTCCTTGTGATTGGTCGCCTGAGCCACCAGATCGTCGGGGCTGTTGAAGTACAGCCGGCCTTCATCTGAGAGGTAGCGGGACTGGATCAGCGCGCTCGTGAGGTTCTCCGCCGTCCAGCCGGGGATGTTGCCGGCCAGCCAGTGCCCGAACCAGACCTTGCGCCGGTCTACGAGCAGCCCCAGGCCTTCGCCCACGCCTTCGCTGTCCAGCACCGCGTCCGGTCTCGCGCCGGTGGGATCGCACGAGACGCAGCGCAGGTCCGCGCTGGCCGAGTCGTAGAGGTAGACCTCCTCGTCAGGCTCGCCGCTGTTCTGATCGGTGTTGTCATACCCCGTGAGAGGCGCGGCGGACATGAACGCGAGATACCTTCCGTTCGGCGAGGACCGCGCGGTCAGAAATGCGGCGTTCGCGATCCCGTTGCCTTCCCACTCAGGCCTGTCTTCGCCTGAGAGCACCGCGATGAACGTTCGCGTCCACTGACCGCCTTCATAGTGGGCCTCATACAGATTGTCGAACCCGGCCAGAGCGGCTTCTCCATCGCCGTTCTGGTTTGTTGCGAGCACGCCCTGCGCCACGAAGTAGGCGCTGGCGCCGTCTTCGCTGGTGCCGAGCAGAAGACCCTGGACGTTCGCATGTTCACCCGCGTTCCGATCGACCGTCAGGTCTGTGAGCTTGCACGTGAGTTTGCCGTCTTCATCGAGCATTTCGCACTCGTACAGGTCGGGCTTGTTCGTGGAGGGTTCCGCGGTGGAGTCGGGCGTGAGGCGCTGGCGGTCGGTGAAGAACACTCGCGAGCCGTCGCTGCTCGCGCTCTGAAAGCGCGCCGTGCCCGCACCTGCTGGCTCGCTGACGCCCTGCGCCGCATCCAGCTGCACGGTTTCGCCCGTCGGGCTGTCGCGCATGTAGAGGTGCCCGAGCTTCGGTTCGGATTCGACGTTGGTCCAGATGATCCGCGAGCCATCGTCGGAGATCGCCCCGGCCTGGACATTCGAATAGCCGAGTTCCACGAGCCCTTTCGCCGGGGCTCCGTCTGGGAGCACGCTCACGAGCTCGAGCGCGCCCGCGGTCCACTCGTACAGGCCGGGCGCCGAAGCTCCTCCCGTCAGCGCCACTTTCGAGGCGATCACGACATGACCGAGATCCGGCGTTGCACCGACGAAATGGATTTCCCTGCCAAAGATCGTGCCCGGCGCAACGTTCGCTTCACTCACCAACGGCAGGTACGTGCCGGCGCCGTTATCGCGCAGGTAGATCGTGGCCTGCGTAACGCCGGGCGCCAGCGGCGGTTCCGCGGCCACCCCAGCCGGTTCGACCAGCGCCTGGGCGAGATCGGGCGTAAAGTACTCGTACTCGGGCGTGTGGCCGGCGGTGATGCCCTCCGCTTTGCTGCTCGGCGTGCTGATGTCGTGTGAGATCCAGCCGTTGGAGGTCCGTTCGGCCAGGACCTGCTGCCATTCGGGGCTGCGGTTGCCCTGGGCTTCTTCTTCGAGCGCTCCGTCCACGACGTAGGTGAAGCTGCTGCCGTCTTCTGAGGAGAGGATCACCCCGCCTTCGCGGGTGAGCGCTTCCACTGGGGCTCCCTGCTTGTTCGGCGGGGTGACCATCTCCCACGCCCGGTTATCGGGCAGCGCGAAGGGCGCGGCGGAAGGCTGCGTGACGAAGCTGTGTTCGGGGCCTTCGCTTACGCCCAGCGAGTTGATCGCGATGACCCGGTAGTCATAAGTGCTGGCCGGCTGCAGGCCCTGGAGGCGTTCGCTGCCAGGCCTGTCGGCTTCGCCTGAGCCGATGTCGGTGCCCGGGGGCGTTGGGATGCTGGTGCAGGCTGTGGGGTTGGGCTTGCACGGCTGTGTGCCGTACTGGAAGTAGTAGCTCGTTTCGTTGCCCAGGGGGTTGATCTCGGTCTGCAGCGCGGCTGAGGTGGCGGAGACTTCCGCGACGGACTCGCTTTCGATCAGCGCCGGTGCGATGGTGGTGAACGTCTGGTCCGGTCCGTAGGTCGTGCCCGCGCTGTTGGCGGCAACGACACGGTAGTGGTAGGTGACGCCGAGCTCGAGCTTGCCGAGCGCGGCCGAGACCGCCACGGGCGTTTCGCCCGCAGCGAGCTTTTCCCCGCCGAGCGGCACTTCCGTACCGTAGGCCGTGCTTTCGCCGTATTCGAAGTGGTATTCGCTTGCCAGCTCATCGGGGTCTATCTTCGCTTTGAGCGTGGCTGTTTCGTGCCCGATGCCCGTCACGGGTTCGCTTGTGATCCGCGGCGGGCCGGGGGTCGTGAACGTCGCATCCTGCCCGGTGGTGATGCCGTAGCCGTTGCTCGCCACGAGCCGGTAGTGGTAGGTGGTGTTCGGGCTAAGGTCCTGCAGGCTCGTGCTCGCCGCGACCGTTTCGCTGCCAGAGCCCGCGTCCACCGGCGGTTCGGGGCTCTTGTTGCCGTAGACGCCGGTCAGGCCCCATTCGAAGTAGTAGTGGGCTTCAACGCCGTTGGGCGCGAGCGAGCCGGTCAGGGTCGCGCCTGTCGGGGACAGATCCTGCACCGTGCCGGTGCTGACGCCTTCGACGGCGGGAAGGGTCGTGAATTGGCGGATCACGCCGACGTTCGTGCCGTTTTCATTTTCGGCGACGATCCGGTAGTAATAGCCCTCGCCGGCCTTCAGTTCGGTGAGCGTGGCACCGGCTTTTTCCTCGCCTGTGCCGCTCGCGATCGGCGGCGTGCTCGCGCCCAGCGCTTCGCTCGATCCCCATTCGAAGCGGTAGTGCGCGTCTTTGCCGTCACCGTCGATCGTGCCGTCGAGCATCGTGCTCGTACGCGTGAGCTTCGACACGGGCTTGGTCGTCACATCCGGGACCAGCACGCCCGCCCCGAAGACGTCAACGACGTGCATCGCCATATCGGCCACATACACATCGCCGGAGGAGCCCACGGCTAGCCCGCGCGGTTCGCTCAAAGGGCCGCTTGGGGTGCTCGTGATCCAGCCGACCCATTCGCCGGAGGAGTTGAACTCGCTGACGACGTGGCGTTCGGCCTCGGCGACGAGCAGATCACCGCTCGTTTCATCCAACGCCAGCGCGCTGACGTTGCCTTCTTCTTCTTGTTCCGGGCCGCCGAACTTGCCCTGTGGCGAGCCCGCCCCGCTCAGGGGCTTGCCTTCGGAGGCTCCCGAGGCGGAGAACTCGTACACCAGGCCCGTGGCGCTGTCAGCGACATACACCTCGCCCGAGCTCGCGCTGACCGCCACCCCGTTGGGCGCTTCCATCTTGGCGCTCAACGTCCGGACCAGTTCGCCTTCAGCGCCTTCTTCCGCCCCCGCTGGCTTGGGCCTGAAGACGTACACCACTCCCAGGCCCAGTTCGGGGTTTTCCCCGTCCACCACATACACATCGCCCGAGGACACGCTCTTCGAGTTATCCACCGCGATGCCGGTGACTTCCCCGAACGCTTCGCCCGGCACCCCGTTCCCAGGCCATTCCGAGACAAGCGCGTAGCCCCCCGCCCCATTCGGCCTGAAAACCAACACCGCATCCTGGAAAGAGTCGGCCACGTACACGAGCCCAGACGCTTCGGCGACGGCCACGCCCACCGCCGAAAGCTGCCCTTCGCCGAACTGCGTCAAGAACGCGCCCGAGGCGCTGTATACGTCGATCATCCCAGCGCCGGGATCCGCCGCGAACACATCCCCGCTCCTGCCGTCGACCGCCACCGCTCCAGGTTCCGCCAGCGCCGTGCCCGCCGGCGCTTCTCCGAGGCTGGCGAGAAACTGATGGCCAGTCGCCGCCTGCGCGGCCGCTGGGCCTACCAGCACGACCAGCACAGACGCAACGAGAACGAGACCCACGCAAGCTAGGGCACATCTCAACATCTCGGCCGCAGCCACAACCAGGACCCGCCACCATGTCTTAGCGCTCATTTCGCCCACCGAATCAGCCAAGCGGCAGGAGCTTTTCCCGCCGGCCGACCCGCGAAGCGGTTGCCGGCCGGCGGAAAAGTCCTGTAGCTACGCTTTGAGCTCACCTGCTTCTTCCGCGGTATTCGCGTTGGTGATTTCCTCACCAGCCGGCGACCACATCGTCGATTCGCTCGGCAGTTCTGGGTTGTAACCGTAGTCTTCGAGCAGCTCGATGTGTTTGCCTTCGAATTTGTTCGGGATGTTTTCCTGGGTTTCCGGGTTGATCGTGTAAACCTGTTCGTATTTGGTGGTCATCGTGTTCACGGGCGTGATCGGAGAAATGATTCCGTCGTAACCGCCATCTTTTTCTGGCGTGTACCAGGCGCCTTCTTTGGTGTTACCGACGCCAACAACCGTCTCGAGGAGGCCGGCGCAGTTGAATTTCGCGAACTCGCCGTGTTTCGCCACCGGTTCCAGAAGAATACCGGCCTTTTTTTCGGCTTTGTTGATGTACCCCAGCTCACCCTTCAATGCGTTGACCTGGATTTCTCCTTCAACCGGCCCGTTCGAGCACGGCGCCGACCCAAACAGCTTGCATCCAAGGAACTTTACGGAGATGTTGCCGACTTTGTTACTGCCGACAATTTCTCCCGTATTATGCTCGGACGCACATTCTATCTGAATCGACTCGCCGAATTCCTTGTCAACTTTGCCTCCACCTTCTTCGCACTTTTTCCGAGGAATCCTCTGGAACTGCACGCTTGGCGGTTCCTTTCCTTCTTCCCCCTTACACGAGTAAAGCTGGGTGGTGAGAACCCCTCCACTGCCGACGTTGCCGCCCGAGAACTTTACCGGTTTGAGCGACGCGCCCTTCTTCCATTCGAACGCGCCTTCGCCTTTTTTGGCTTTTTCGGTGCAGTTTGCATCCTTGTATTTACCACCTGTCTTTGCTTCGCACTTGCCCCATTCCGGACCCTTCGCGAACGCGCTCGAGGCGGCGAATGCGACGACCGCCATCACAGCGGCCAGGCACAGTCCCAACATCCTTATATGTCTCACTTTTCCACTGCTCCTTTTCCTCTCGGTGATAATCGACCGGCGCCACGAGCCCTCTCGCTTGCGACCCCAAGCAGCCGATCGTCTACAGTCACGACCGGGCAACCAGCGGGCGCATCTATGCGAACAGCACCCCGCGTCATCCGGTCGCGTCCTCAACGGCGCCATGGCGCACCGCGCGCGATGTTGCGCCGAAAAGCTCTTGAGCGCGCGTCTCACGCCGCGCCCCTTACAACCCCGCCCGCCGGCCTACGGGGATCCGCTGCAGAAAGCCGGCGCGCCGCGTTCAGGACGCGCTCGCCCGAGGCTGTCAGGAGCCACTCGTTCGGCTCGCCGTAGGCCGCCCCGAGACCCACGTTCTCCAACAGACCGCGTTGCTGCAGCCGGCTCAGAAGCTTCGAGGTCTGGCCCTCGTCACGCAGACCGGCCGCGTCGGCGATCTCACGGTTGTTCAAACGTGGCCGGGCGGCGATCGCACCGAGCACACGCGTCGTCCGGTACGTGGCGCGGACCGGCAGACGGAGCTCGATGCCGGCGTCGACCGTGGCGTAGGACATCGAGATGAACGACAGCAACGAGGGCGCGAGCGCGGCGAAGGAGCGCTCCGGCTGCTCGAGCATCTGCCCGCGTACCGCTGAAAAGATGCCGCCAACCACCAGCTCGGCCGCCAGCGCGGGTGACGGTGCAAACGCTGCGGCGTCGGCGCGCTTGAAATGCGCGTCGCCCTCGAGCGTAGCGGCCAGCTCGCGCAGCACCCGCTGGCGGCGCTCGGCGACTGCGATCGTGGCAACCGGCGGCTCGAGCAGCAAAAAGCGCGCCCAGTTGGGCTCGGCGTCGAGAAACTCCAGTGCCGCCGACAGGCCGGCACGCAAACGCTCGCGCCAGCCCCGTTCACATAGAGCTGCGTCGGCTACGACCCGTGAAAGCCGAGCGACACCCTCGTCGAAGGCCGCCAAGACACACTCATCGACGCTGTCGAAAACGTCATCCAGACGGTGCCCTGCGTGCCCGTAATTCGTAACCGCCGTCCGAACCAGACGGGGGTCACTCGCGCGCGCAAACCTTTGTTCTCAGGGTTTCTTGACACGCCCTTGACAAAGATCGCGGGATATGTTCTCATTCTTCCCACAAAGCTGTATGTGAGCTTGGGGACCAAGAGCGACAGCATGCTTCGTGCGAGCTGACGATGGTGACACACACGCTTGGCGAGGAGCACCTGAGAGGGATCGTGAGAGGGAAGACTGAGGGAACGGGGAAGCAGCGATGAACGCGAGAATGCGAGTCAATCGCGCTGTGGCACAGCGTTATGAGCTGACCGGCGAGAGCTCGAACACCCTCCAGAGCAGGGATCGCGAGCCCGCCGAGGCCTTTCACGCGAGGTCCCTCGACGCAACCGTCGAGGCCATCGTGCAGGGCACTGACCCCCGTCTGGTTCGGTCGCGGGCCCGTCCGTAATCCCGCATGGATACTGGGCTTTTTGGAGCCCATCCCACACTTTTCCCACGGCCGCGTCCCCGCTGAGCCCGCCCGACCGAAGTCTGTCCCAGAGGGCTCGTGGGCGGCGCTCCCGTGGATTCGGAGCCTCAGCGGCTCCGCTGCGCTCGCACGCTGCGGGATCAGCCAGACCAGAGCCGCAAGAGCCGCGACACGGGCAAGCGGCGCGGCACTGTCACCGCCGGTGGCGCTCGGTGTGAGCGCGCCTGCCCTTCTTCGCCTTGTTCGCGTGTGGATAGCGTTTGCGTGCGAGCCTTTCGCACCGTAGGCGCTTGGTCTTCGCGTGCGTGTAGCGCTTGCGGCAAGCGGCGAGCGCTTTTGCGAGCTTCTGGGCGTTGGTCAGCTTTCTGGTTTTGGCGGCTCTGACCGCTCCGCAGCCATCGATCGCGATCCTCGTGCTTCGTTCGATCACGGCGCCGTTCTGGCCGGTGATCGTGGTCGGCATCGCGAGACTTTCTCCGCACACATCGAAGTGCTTGCGTTCGGCGACGTTCGCGGTCAGCGCCGAGTGCGGACCGGCGGGCAGCACCGTTTCAAACCTCGTGAACGGCGCATCGGGAGCCGATTCGAACTTCGAGTAGGTGATCCCGTCCTTGATCTGCGTCTTGCCGTCCAACACCAGCGTGATGCCTTCGCCCTGGAGCACGAACTCGACATCGGGGAACGCCGCGTTCCCGTGGGACACGAGATACGCGGGGCCGGAGAGCGGATTCTTCAGCACCGGCGTGTGGATCGTCGCGGTGCCGATGTCAGAGCCTTCCGGGCAGGACGCGGGATTGGCGTTGAACGCCGCTTCCGTGCAGGCTTTCTGGAGCGTCGACAGCCGCGCGGGCAGCGCCTTGGGCAGTTGCAGGTCGACTTTCGCGATGCCGGCCTGCGCCACCCCGTTCAGACCGATCCCGCCGGAGCCGACGCTCACCAGGAAGTTCGTGCCGTCCGCTTTGCTGGCGTGACCGTTCGTAGCGGCCGTCAACTTTGGAGCGAACGGTAGGCTCTGGCAGTCAGCGACCTGGAATGGCGAGGACACCCCGGCGCTGGCGCCTTCTGCTCCGTCTACGGTCCCTTCGATCTTCATCGGCGAGCAGTTGGTGGGGTTGAACTCAAAATTTGGGCGGTTCACGGTCACGAGCACTCGTTTGAGCTGCAACGGGATCCCCCGCAGCTCGGTGGGCAACGGGTCGCTCACGATCGTCACCGAGGCGTTGTCGCGGTCGATGAAGAGCTTCGAGCGCACGGTGACCGTCCCCAGGTTGAAGGGGCCGGCCACCGCGGGGCTTACGATCTCGAGCCCAAACGGCGCGCCTCCGTACGGCCCGGTGATGAACACCCGCCCGCCGCTCTCCACATAGGGTTCAGGGCCGAGCCCAGCGACCGCCGTCGCGTGGCCCACTTCGCTGGAGGTCGGGCATTCGTCTCTCGCCGCTTCGGGTTCCGCACAAAGCGTGACCGAGGAGAGCAGCGCGGCGTTGCCCGGCGGCAGGTGCATTGAAACGGAGCTGAGCGCCTGATCGCCATCCGGCCGAGTCAGTTCGAGCTGAAAGTCCGTGAACGATCCAGCCGTGGTGTTGGTTGCCTGGGCGTCAAACCCTGGGGAGAAGCCCAGCGTGCCGCCCGAACATCCCTCGCCATGTGCGCCCGAGAGGATTTCGAATTCCTGGGCGGGAGAGGCCACAGTCACCGTCCCCGTCCCGGACCACGGCGTGAACGCCGCTTCGGTACCATAAGCCCCACAACGCGCCGGGGTGGACACCGATGCCCGCGCACCACCGAACAAGTCGAGCTTCAGGTCTTCGAATGGCACCTGCGGCGCGTTCGTAAACCTAGTAGACACGCGGAGCGTGCTTTCGTTCAGTTCGCCCCCGCCAGCGAGCTTCACCAGCACGCCCGACACCGGATCTTCCGCGACCAGATACAGGGCCACCAGCGAGTTGAACGGGTTCTTCCCCGCTTCCCGATTCGGCGCGGGCGAGGCTAGGTACACAGCGCCTTCCAGTTCGTGGGAGAGCAGCGGCGTCTTGATGTGCACCAGCCCGACCTTCGACGCTGCCGGACACGATGCCTGGGCGTCCGTGAATTCCTGCGTCTGCGTCGCCGCGTTGAGGCCCACATAGCCGACCTGCGCCTCCGAGCATGCTTCAAGTCCGTTCGCCGCTGCCGGGCTCAGCTGGACACCTTCGGGTAGCGTGACCGTGGTATCGCGCACATCAGCCTCGGCCAGCCCATTGGCTTCAAGCGTCGTCTTCTGTGGCACTTCCACGTTCACGCTCAAGCCCGTCGGCGTGCTCGCCGTGTGCACTTCGGGTGTCACCCCGATCGAGGGGGTGAACGGCAGCTCGTTACAGCCATCCATGCCCAACCCCTGTCCGGTGGCGCTCAACCACGCGTATTCGCTGGAAAGGAAGTTCCCCGGCGTAGCCCACGAATTCGCTTCCATCGAAGATGTCAACGGTTCGCTCGCCGGGTTTGCCGGGCACGACGTCGGCAACGTTAAGAACGGCTGCTGTGGCACTTCACTCGATGCAGGACAGGTCTTTTTGATCTGCATGGAGAATTCGCCGTTGGCGACGCATTCCCAGCCGCGGGAGGCGTTGTGGCGCGGGTCGCCGGGCACGCCCCACAGCGTCACCTGACTGCTGAGCAGCCCGGCGACCTGCGTGGCGTTACTCACGCTCGCCACAACGCCATAGTCCTTGCCGGTTCGCACTGAGGTGTCGATGATGATCGGGACCTTGCCGATCACCGCCAGGCCAAAGCGCGCGGGCTCGCCCTCTGCCGGCACGAGGTTGAACACCGGTACGGTCCTGGTGATGACACGCGCGAGGGGTTCGTGGACCGTAACCGCGGCGACCCCGACGACGGAGCTTGGGGGGCACGCGTTCGTTTCATCTACGAATGCGCTGAATTCGGCCATCGAGCACTGCGCCGCGATAGTCGGGTTGCCAATGAGCCCTGGCGGGAGGTTGAAGCGCAGGTCCTTCGGCAGCGCAATAGGGTAGCGTTCCCGGGTCTGATTGAGGATCAGTGTTGTTGTCAGCTGGAAGGGGTGCGAGCCCGCCTGCGTGGCCGGTGTGCCTTCGGGGTTCAGCGGCAACAGTTGATAGCCCTGCACTCCGAATGGGATCGCTTCGCCGCTGATGTGAACCGGCCGAGTGCTCGAGACCTTCGCCGCGCCGCCGCCTTCCACGCTCAATTCCTCGGGCAGCGAGACGTTGGTGCCTTTCGGCTCTTCGACCTGCAGCTCGATCGGTACCTCCATCCGTTCATACGGATACAGGACACCGGTGTAGGTGCATCTGACGAACGTCGCGGCCGTGCATTCCACCGGTATGCCGCGGATGTCTGTCGGCGGGAAGCCTGTCACGATCAGCCCTTCCGGGAGCTTGGCGGTGATCACGATCGGGCTCTCGCCGGCGCCGTTGATCGTCGCGTCGCTGAGGCTGCTCGCCGCCACCAAGATTTCCCCATTGCCTTCAGGCGGCAGGTAGCTCGGCACGACTTCCGATTCGATCCGCCACCACGGTGCTTCCGCGAACGCGATCGCTGGCGCCACGAGCGCGAGCGCTACCAGCAGCAGTACGCCCGCGAGCACCAGCGACAGCGAGCGAGTCGGGCTGCATCGAGCGAGCACGGGTCGCGGGGCCCTCATCGTGTGCCCCTTGGTTTGGCGTACGCCGTGTCGGTCTTCTTCGCGCTGCTGTGCTTGCTTGTTTTGGTTCTGGGGGCATAGAGTTTGCGGGCGTGCGCTTCGCAGGCCTGGCGTTTGTGCTTGGAGTGGGGGTATCGCTTCTTGCAGACTTTGAGTGCGGCGGCGAGCTTCTGTGCCCCGGTTTGGGGTTTGGCGGTGGTTTTGGTGGCTTTGACCTCCTGTTTGGCGGGTGGCGCGGCGTTGCCCGCCCCAGTGAACGTCGCGGTACCGGAGGCTCCCGCGGGCGCCTGCTGGGCGGGGGAGGCGGGCCGGCAGCCTTCGGTGCTCGCGCACGGCGCCTGCGGAGCCGCGAGCGGGCTCAGGCACGGCGACTGGCTGGTGCAGACGCGTGCGTCGTAGATGTCAAAGGCGGTGTCGGTGTCCTGTGGCAGCAGCTGCGCGGCGGTCAGGAAGAACACGTCGCTTCCGCTCGGGGTCGCTTCCACGAACGCCGATTCCCGGCTGGAGCTCCCCGATGAGATCAGGGAGACGCACCCGCCGGTGGCGCTCTGGCAGCTGCCTGCGCCGTTGGGCTCGTACTCGTAGACGTCCTCCTTGTGGTTGGTCGCTTGCGGCACGAGATCGGCGGGGCTGTTGAAGAACAGCCGTCCGTCGTTGAGTAGGTAGCGCGACTGATACAGCGCGCTGCCGGATTCCTGGGCGGTCCAGCCCGGCGCGTTGCCCGCGATCCAGCGTCCGATCCAGACCTTGCGCTGGTCCACGAGCAGCCCGAGGCCTTCGCCAGCTTCCTGGGTGTCGAACACGCCCACCGGCCGCGCGCCCGTCGGATCACACGACGCGCACCTCAAGCTGCCACTCGAGGAGTCATACACGTAGACCTCCTCGTCGCGCTTGCCACTGTTCTGGTCGATGTTGTCATACCCCGTCGGCGTGGCATCGGACATGAACGCCACATACCGTCCATCGGGGGAGACGCGCGCGGTCACATACGCGGCATCGCCGAGCACTTCGCCTTCCCACTCGGGTTTGTCTTCCTTGGAGAGGGCGGCGATGAAGGTCGTTTCCCAAGCGCCGGCGGTTTCGTGGATGTCGTACAGGCTGTAGGCGCCGGGCTCGGCGTGTTCGCCATGGCCGTTTTCGTTGCCAGCGAGCACACCTTGGGCGACCAGATACACGCTCGAGCCGTCTTCGCTTATCCCGAAGATCAGACCCTGCACGGCCGCATGTTCACCTTCATTGAAGTCGACCGTCAGGTCTTTCAGATGGCACGCCAGTTTGCCGGCTTCTTCGACGATTTCGCACTCGTACAGATCGGCCTTGCCCAGCGTCGGTTCAGCGGTGGAGTCGGCGGTCAGGCGCTGCTTGTCGGTGAAGAACACCCGCGACCCGTCGGCGGTCGCCGCCTGGTAGTGCGCCGCACCCACCCCGGTGGGTGGCGTGACGCCTTCCGCCGGTGCGTCCAGCTGCACCGTTTCCCCCGTCGCGCTGTCGCGCATGTACAGATGCCCCAGCTGCCCCGTTTCTTCCGGGGTCGTCCAGATCACCCGCGAGCCATCATCCGAGATCGAATGGGCGGCCAGAACGTAGTAGCCCGCTTCCGGGTCGTGCGCCGGCAACCCGTCCGGCAGCACACTCACCAGCTGCAGCGCGCCTTCAGACCACTCGTACAGCCCCGGCGCCGACGACGGGCCCGCCAGGGCGACTTTCGATGCCAGCAGCACGTGCGTCAGATCCGGCGAGGCGTCCACGAAACGAACGTCGTCCTGAAAGACCGTCCCCGCCGCGACGTTGGCTTCGGTCACCAGCGGCAGGTACCCGGGCGCGAAGAAGCCGCTGTTCGCCTGCGCCGCGTTGTAGTCGGCTTCTTCGCCGACTTCAGGCAACAGCGGTTCATCTGGACGTAGGTACATCGTCTTCTGGGTCACGCCCGATGCCAGCGGCGGTTCTGCGCCCACGCCCTTCGGTTCCAGCAGCGCCAGCGCCAGGTCTGGCGAGAAGAACTGGTACTCCGGCGGCTGGCCACCGCCAACGCCCTGTGCCCTGGACTGCGGCGTGACGATATCTTCAGAGCTCCAGCTGGTCGTGCCGCGCACGGCGAGCACCTGCTGCACTTCAGGGCTGCGGTTGCCCTGAACTTCTTCGTTGATCGCGCCGCCGGCCAGATACGTCAGTGCGTCCCCGTTTTCGGAGGCCAGGATCCAGCCGCCTTCGCGCGTGAGCGCCTCGACCGGCGCGCCGTGCTTGTCCGGCGGAGTGACCATCTCCCACGCCCGATCGTCCGGCAGCACGAACGCCGACGCCGAGGGTTGCGTGGCGAACGTGTGCTGCGCCCCGACCGCGGTGCCCAGCGAGTTGCTTGCGAGCACCCGGTAGTAGTAGGTCGTGCCGGGTTTGAGTTCCTGCACCGTGACGCTGCCCGGCACGTCGCTTTCGCCGGCGCCGACGTCCGTGCCCGGCGGGCCGGGCACATCCGTGCATCCCAGCAGCTCTGCTTCGCAGCTGACGGTGCCGTACTGGAAGTAGTAGCTCGTTTCGCGCCCCAACGCGTTGACCTGCGTCTGAAGCGTCGCCCCCGTGGCGCTGACTTCCGCCACCGACTCGCTGTCAATCGACGCAGGCGGCACCGTCGTAAACGTCTGATCCGGGCTGACGGTCGTGCCCGCAGCGTTGCTCGCCACCACCCGGAAGTGGTAGGTCACGCCGAGCTTGAGCCCCGTCAGCGCGGCCGAGACCGCGACCGGCGCTTCCCCGGCGCTGAGCTTGGCGCCGCCCGCCGGCACTTCGCTGCCGTAGGCGCTCGTTTCGCCGTATTCGAAGTGGTATTCGCTTTCAAGCTCATCCGGGTTGACCTTCGCCTTGATCGTCGCCGTTTCATGCCCGACCGCGCCAGTGGGTTCCGTGGTGATCCGCGGCGGACCGGAGGTCGTGAACTTCGTGCCTTCGCCAAGCGTGGTCCCGAAGTCGTTGCGCGCCACCACCCGGTAGAAGTACGTCGTGTTAGGCAAAAGGCCCCTCAGCGGCGCCTGCGCCTCGACCGCTTCCCCACCAGCTCCCGCATCCACGATCGGGGTGCTGTTACCGTAACTGCTGCTCGAACCCCATTCGAAGTAGTAGCTCGCTTCCACACCGCCCGGCGTCAGCGATCCAGTCAGCGTCGCGCCCGTCGGCTCCAAACCTTCCACCCTCCCCGTCGTCACGCCTTCCACGGCAGGCAGCGTCGTGAATTCCAGCCCCGTACCCACGTTCGTGCCGTCTTCGTCTTCGGCGACCAGCCGGAAATAGTACATGACACCCGCCTGCAGCTCTCCGATATCTGCCGTAACCTTTTCTTCGGCCCCGCCGGTGCCTTCCAGCACCGGCGTGCTCGACCCATACGCTTCGCTGGCGCCCCACTCGAAGTGGTAGCGCACCGGCTTGCCCTCCCCATCCACGACCCCGTTCAAGATCGCCGTCGTGCGCGTCAGCTTCGAGGCGTTCCGGGTGCTCGCATCCGCCACCAGCACACCCGGCCCGAACACATCCACGGCAGCCGACCCCGCGTCCGCGACATACACATCGCCCGATCCCGACACCGCCACGCCATCCGGCTCCCCCAACGACCCCGCCGGGGTCTGCGTGATCCAACCGACCCATTCCCCCGCGCCGTCGAACTCCCCCACCACGTGCCGTTCGCCCTCTGCCACCAGCAGATCGCCCGTCGTTTCATCGATCGCGATCCCGGTCACATTGCCTTCTTCTTCTTCCTTGCCGCGAAACGATCCCTGCGGCGAACCCGACCCCGACACCTTCGCTTTTTCATAGACTCCAGACGAGCTGAACTCGTACACCGCACCCGCCGGGCTGTCCGCCACATACTCTCGACCAGTCGCCGCATCCACGGCCACCGCATTCGGTTCGATCAGCTTCACGCCCGACAGCACCCGCACGAGTTCGCCTTCGCGCGCTTCTTCGCTGCCCGGTGGGTGAGGCTTGAAGACATCCACCACGCCGCCTTCCACGCCTTCGGCGCGGCTTTCGCGATCCAGCACCAGCACATCCCCCGCCGACGGGTCGCCGGCGCTCGTCGAGTTGTCCACGGCGACGCCCGCGACTTCTCCGAATTCCCCGCCCTGAACGGTCGCGCCCGACCATTCCGACAGCTGTTCATAACCGCCCGTGCCGTTGGGCTCGAACACCAGCACCCCATCACTCACCGGTTCTGCGACATATACATCCCCGCTGGTTTCATCGACCGCAACCGCGACCGGTTCGATGCCTTCGCCGAACTGCGTCACATACGCCCCCGTCGAGCTGAATACGTCCACCACCCCAGCTCCTGGATCACCGACGAACACATCACCGCTGGCATGATCCACAGCCACAGCCGCCGGCGCGGACAGCGCCGTGCCCGCCGGCGCTTCGGTCAACCTCGACAGAAACTGGTGTCCGACCGCGCCAGATGCCGGCACCACGCCCCCCAACAGCCAGAGCAGCGAACAGGCACAGGCCACGGCCGGCACCGCGAGCTTACGGGGCAACCACTGCACACCCAGCTCATCTCCCCGGGCGCCTGTCCAAAAAATACTCATCAAACCCTCACTCAAAACTCCACCATGGGCTCCGCACGCAATCCGTAGCGTGCGTGGGGGCGCCACCAGCGCCCCCACGCGTTGCCCTGCCGTCAGCGTGACTACGCTTTGATCTCTACAGCTTCACCACTAATCTGATGATTGACGTTGGTTATCGTCTCACCAGCTTTCCCCCATTTCGTCAACTCGTAGGGCCGTTCAGTGCTGTAGACGAATGATTCGAGCAACTCGATGTGTTTGCCTTCGAAGTGGCTCGGAACGTTTTCCAGGTTTTCATTGATCGTGAAAACCTGCGTGAATTCGGTGCTCATTTCGTTGACTGGCGTGATCGGCGAGATGATCCCGTCATACCCGCCATGGCTTTCTGGTGAGTACGCCGCGCCTTCCTTTGCGTTGCCCACGCCAACCACCGTGGTGATCGACCCGCTGAGGCAGCCGAACTGAGCGAACCGACCATGTTTTGCCGCCGGTTCCAGCAGCACGCCCACGTCCTTCGTGGATTTGTTGATGTAGCCCAGCTCGCCCTTCAGCGTGTTGGTCTGAATTTCGCCTTCAACTTCGGTGTTCGAGCAGGGCACCGCTCCAAGTAGCTTGCATCCGCGGAAGATCACCGAGACGTTAGCCACATCCTTCGAGCCGGCCGCTTCACCAGTGTTCGTCTCGGATTCGCATTCGATCGAGATCCGTCGTTCGAGGAAGAGCCTTTCCTGTTCCCCTGCCTTGCAGTGCGGCGCCCGCGGTTCGTTGGGTTCACAGTAGTAGTATTCGGCGGTCAGAATGCCGAGGCCGCCTCCGCCTTCAAACCTTTTCTGTGCGGCGCTGACTTTTGTCCCCTTCCGCCATTCGTATGCGCCGGTGCCTTTTTTGGCTTTGGTCTGGCAATTGCTATCGGCGTATTTTCCGCCGGCCTTTGCGTAGCACTGGCCCCATTCCGGCAGCGCCGATGCGCTCGAAACCGCATACGCCGCGACCGCGCAAACCGCAACCAGGCAGAGCCCCAATATCCTTACGTGTCTCACTTTTCCACTGCTCCTTTTCCTCTCGGATAACAATCGACCGGTCGCCCGTGCTCGCCGCGTATGCGCGCAGTCACGACCGATCGTTCACAGTCGCAGCTCGGCGTCCAGCAGACACGTCCTGTCAACGGTCGTCCGGCGCGTCCAGCTGCCCTCTCAACGGCGCTTGCCGCGCGCCACGCCCAGCGTCGCGCCGAAAAGCTCTCGGGTGTCACACCGGCCTCCTGGCCCGCACGCCCGTGGTTCGCGCTCGCGCGTTCGAGCTGTCGCCGAGCAGCTCGACGGCCCGCCGCCCCGACGCGGTCAGCAGCCAGGCATTTGGCTCACCACGAGCCGCGCCGATGCCCACGTTCTCGATTACGCCCTGACGCTCCAAGCGCGCGAGCAGCTTCGAAGTCTGGCCCTCGTCTGACACTCCCGCGGCGTCCGCGATCTCACGATTGTTCGAATACGGCGCCCGTGCGATCGCGCGCAGCACGAGCGTCGTGCGATGCGTCGCCCTGACTGGAAGCTCGGCCGCACGGGATATCACCTGGGCCCGCGAAAGTCCCGGCTCGAGACCCAGCCCTTCGCTGGCACGGGACGGCCTGCCCTCCAGCTCAGCTTGCGCAGCGGCTTGACCGAGATACGGCGCGACGATGAACGCCATCAGTGACGGCGCCAGCTCCACCAGCTTGCCGCCGTCGCCTTCGAGCATGCTCGTACGGATGACTGAAAAGACGCCGCCGATGACGAGTTCGCCGGTAAGCGTCGCGAGTAGGATGGGCGATCCGGCCGCGCGACTGGCAGCGCCATGCTTGGTAACATCAGCACCGCGCTCGAGCAGACCAGCCAACAGCTCGTGCAGTCGTTGCCTGCATTCGAACGTCAGCGTTGCGCTAAGCGGCGTATCGAGCACCAGCAGACGCGCCCAGGACGGCTCGTCCTCGAAAAGCCCCAACAGCGCGACCAGCCCGGAACGAACTCGCTCAAGCCACGCCTCATCCCGCGCCGCGGCCTCCTCGACCGCACCCGAGAGCCGCTCCAGACCCGCCTCGAACGCCGCCCAATAACACTCCTCGACGGTCGGGAAAACCTCGTAGAAGACGCTCTCCGAAACCCCCGCGCGCGTGGCCACCGTATACGAAAGACGGGGGTCACTCGCTCGTCGGCGCCCTAGTTTTCAGGACCCCTTGACAAACCTGCCCCCATCTGTTCTCCTTTTCCCACACGCCACCCACAGCTTCGGGTGTAGGACGAGGTCTTGGGACGAGCGGCGCAAGAGGGACAGTTGAGAGGGACGACGGAGGGAAACGAGGGCAGCATCATGGGGGACGGGATCCAAATCAACCGCATGGCTGAGCGCTCTTCCAGCCACACCCAGGTGCGCTCACGCTCCCGTCGCGACAGAAGTTCTGCGGACACGCAGGCGATCCGCGAGAAGCTGATCGCGGCCCTCGTCGAGGTCGTCGCCGAAGGCGGCGACCCCCGTCTTTCGTAGTCGCGGGCCCGCCCGCAATCCCGCATCAGTACTAGGGTTTCGGAAGGCCTTCCCACGGTCTTCCCACAGCGCGGCGTGGTCGCGTCGGTCCGTCAGCATCCGGCACAAAGATGCTGCTCCGTCGGCGGCACCTCGCTGTCAGCGACCGACAAGCGGTCGCCGGCTAGCCGGTCTCGCAGACATATGTGCGCTCGCGCGCGATCCCCGAACGCGTCCTGCTTGCCCGCTTCCTGGCGAGCGCCGGACTGGGATCGCGGTGCTCGAGCTGATTGGGATCCGGCTTTAGCTTGTCAGCGGCCACCACGTTCGAGCTGGCTGATGTCGGCTGCGTTCGCGGGCGGTGTGAGGGTGAGGGGCTGGTTCCAGTCGGTGAAGGTGGTTTGGCCGTGTTCGCGTCCGGTCTTGCGTTGCAGGAGCGGGTAGGGCTTGCCGGTCGTCGCGATGAACAGCGTGCCGGTGTAGAGCTTGGCGGCCTGCTTGAGTTCGATCGCCGGCTGCCCGGCCACCGTTGCCTGGTCCCCCTTGGCCACGGGCGTGCGACGGCCGAGGATCACCGTGAGCTCTGAGTCCATGTCCGTGATCGCGCCGAGCTGCGCGAACGGTCCGCTCGTGGCCGATCCCTTCAACCATGTGCCGGCCGGCAGCTTCGCGACTGTGACCCCGGTGGAGCCGCCGAGGACTTGGCCGAGCTGCCTGTAGAAGGCCTTGTTGCCGCTGACATAAAGGGTGTCACCGACGCGCACGAGTTCAAAGCGCAACCCCAGCAGCGAGAATCGGCCCTGCGCACCTTCCCTCGTGTACCGCATGTTCAGCGCGGACGCCAGCGGCCCGCTGTCAGAGCTCAACTGCACGTATACCGAGCTGGCGCTTTGCGCCGCGCTGACCGTCGCGGCCAGCATCTCGGCGGGAGTTTTCGAGGCTACGCCGTTGTCCTGCGATCCACAACCGCACAACGACAACAAAGCGACAGCCACCCCGACGACAGCCAGGCGGCGCGGCACCATCACCGCCCGAGACTCCTCGCGCGAGCGGGCCTGCCCCTCTTCGCCTTCGTCGCCACCGGATAGCGTTTGCGGGCGAGCTTGTCGCACCGCAAGCGCTTCGCCTTCGCGTGCGTATAGCGCTTTCGGCACGCCGCAAGCGCTTTCTCGAGCTTCTGGGCGCGGGTGAGCTTCCTGGCTCTGACGGCTTTGACCGCACCGCAGCCCTCGATCGCGATCCTGGTGTCGTGTTCGATCACGGCTCCGTTCTGGCCGGTGATCGTCGTCGGCATCTCAGGCGTTTCGCCACACAAGTCGAAATGCTTGCGTTCGGAGACATTCGCGGTCAGCGCCGAGTGCGGACCGGCCGGAAGCGCCGTTTCAAACCTCGTGAACGGTGCATCCGGAGCCGATTCGAACTTCGAGTAGGTCACCCCATCCTTGATCTGCGTCTTGCCGTCCAACACCAGCGTGATCCCTTCGCCCTGCAGCACAAACTCCACATCCGGGAACGCCGCATTCCCATGGGAGACCAGATACGCCGGCCCCGACAACGGACTATTCAGCACGGGCGTGTGAATCGTCGCCGTGCCAATGTCAGACCCTTCCGGGCAGGAGGCGGGATTCGCGTTGAATGCGCCTTCGGTGCACGCTTTCTGAAGCGTTGACAGACGCGCGGGCAGGATCCTCGGCAGCTGCAGGTCGACTTTCGCGATCCCCGCCTGCGCCACCCCGTTTGCTCCCAACCCGCCGGATTCGACATCGACGATGAAGCTCGTCCCGTTCGCTTTGCTGGCGTGACCGTCTGTCGAGGCGGTGAGCTTCGGAGTGAACGGCAGGCTCTGGCAGTCGGCGACCTGGAATGGCGAGGACACCGTGGCGCTCGCGCCTTCTGCTCCGTCCACGGTTCCTTCGATCTTCATCGGGTCGCAGTCGGTCGGGTTGAACTCGAAGTGTTCGCGATCGACGTTCACGAGCACTCGTTTCAGCTGCAGGGGGATCCCTCGCAGCTCGGTGGGCAGAGGATCTGAGACGATCGTGACGGACGCGTTTTCCGGGTTTATGAACAGCTTCGAGCGCACCGTGACCGTACCCAGGTTGAATGGGCCAGCCACTGCCGGAGTCACGATCTCTAGGCCGAAGGGGGCGCCCTCGTAGGGGCCGGTGATGTAGGCCCTGCCGCCGCTCTGCACATAGGGTTCAGGTCCTAGCCCGGCGATCGCCGCGGCGTCCCCGATCCGGCTTTCCGGTGGGCAGGCATCCACCTGGGCCTGCGCTTCCGAGCATTGTCTGACCGTGGAGAGAATCGCCGCGTTGCCCGGGGGTAGGTGCATCGAGAGCGAGCTCAGCGCCTGATCTCCGTCGGGGCGGGAGAGTTCGAGGTTGAAGCCGGTGTAGGCGCCGGCCTGAGCGCTCGTGCCCTGTGCGATGAAGCCGGGGCTGAAAGGAAGCACGGCGCCCGCGCAGGGACCGCCGTTTGCTCCTGAGCCGACTTCGAATTCCTGAGCGGGTGAGCTGAGATCGACGGTTCCGGTGCCCGACCAGGGCGTGAAGGCGGCTTCGGTGGCATAGGCTCCGCAGTGCGCGGGGGTGCTCACAGAGCCTTTGGGGCCACCGAAGAGTTCGAGCTTCAGGTCTTCGAAGGGGACCTGGGGGGAGTTGGAGAACGTGGTTGAGACTCGCAGGGTGCGTTCGTTCAGTTCGCCCTTGCCCGCGAGCTTAACGAGGACGCCCGAGACGGGGTCTTCGGCTACTAGATAGAGAGAGACGAGGGAGTCGAAGGGGTTTCGGCCTTCTTCGCCATTTGGCGCCGGGGAGGCGAGGTAGACCGCGCCTTCCAGTTCATGGGCCAAGAGCGGGGTCTTTATGTGCACGAGCCCGACCTTCGAGGCTTCCGGGCAGGAGGGCTTCGCCGCGCTGAATTCCTCGGTCTGCGTGGCCTGATTGAGGCCCTGATAGCCGATCTGTGCCTCGGAGCAGGCTTCAAGGTCGTTCGCGGCGGAGGGGCTGAGCTGCACTCCTTCGGGGAGGGTCACGGTCGTGTCTCTGACGTCGGCCTCCGCCAGGCCGTTGGCTTCCAGGGTGCTCTTCTGGGGGACTTCGACGTTCACGGAGAGTCCGGTTGGGGTGCTCGCCGTGTGGACTTCGGGGGTTACCTTGATCTGCGGGTTGAAGGGGAGCTCGTTACAGCCATCCACGCCGAGCCCCTGGCCGATGCTCGAGAGCCAAGCGTATTCGGCCGAGAGGTAGGCTCCCGGTTCGGCCCAGGAGTCGGCTTCCATCGAGGAGCTCAGCGGTTCGCTCTGGGGATTGCCCGGACAGGAGGTGGGCAGCGTCAGGAACGGCTGCTGGGGAACTTCACTGGAGCTGGGACAGGGCTTGCCGGCCTGCTTTGCAAACTCGCCTCCGGCGACGCATTCCCAGCCTCTGGCGTCATCGTGCCGCGGATCCCCGGGAACTCCCCAGAAGCTGACCTGGCTCATGAGCAGCCCCGCGGTCTGTGTGGCGTTCTTGACGGACGCGACGACGGAGTAGTCCTTGCCCGTGCGCACCGAGGTGTCTATCACGACCGGGATCTTGCCAATCACCTCGAACCCGAAGCGGGCGGGCTCGCCCTGGGAGGGGACGAGATTGAAGATCGGCACGACGGCTGTGATCACTTTTGCGATCGGTTCGTGCGCGACGACCGTCGCGACGCCCACGACCGAGCTCGGCGGGCACAGGTTCGTTTCTTCAACGAGCGACATGAAGTCGCTGATCGTGCACTGCGCCGCCGCGTTCGGGTTACCGATGAGTCCCGGCGGCAGGTTGAAGCTCAGGTCCTTGGGCAAGTCGGCAGGGTACCGTTCTGCGGTCTGGTTCAGGACGAGCGTCGTCGTAAGCTGGAAGGGGTGGGCGCCGGCCTGGGTGGCGGGCGTGCCGTCTTCGTTGAACGGGGCCAGTTCGTAGTGCGCCACACCGAACGGCGTGGGCTGGGGACTGACCTTGATCGGAATGCTCTGGGAGACCCTCGCTGTGCCGCCGCCTTCCGCGCTGATTTCCTGCGGGAGCGAGACGACGGTGCCCATCGGCTCTTCGACTTTTACGACGACGGGGATCCCGATCCGTTCATAGGGGTTCAGAACACCGGTGAACTTGCAGGTGATCATGCTCGTTACCGAGCATTCGACCGGGACGCCGTTCGCGATATACGGTTCCACGCGCGTGACGCTGAGCCCGGCGGGCATCCTGTCGGTGATCAGCACGGGGACTTTGCTGCCGTCAACCGGCGCATCCCCGAGGTTGCTCACGACGATGATCACCTGCCCCTGGCCCTGCGGCGGCAGGTTCGTCGGCACGACTTCGCTACCGAGCTGCCACCAGGGCGAGGCGGCCGCTGCCGAGCTCACACCCGCGATCACGAGAACGAGGGCGCTCAAGAGCAACGCGACCGAGAGCCGGAGCGTGAGGCTCATCGACCGCCCCTCCCCTTCGAGTGCCTACTCGAGGAGCGCTTGGCCTTGGCAGCACTTTTCGCTGCATACAGCTTTCGAGCGCTCCTTTCACAGCTCACGCGCCGCTTCTTCGCACGGGCGTAGCGCCGCCGACAGGTCTTCAGGGCGCTGGCAAGCTTTTGCGCGCGGGTGGGCGCTTTGGCGGTCGTTTTGACGGCCTTGTTTTCCTGTTTGGGGATTGCGGCCTGGGGAACGTTGCCCGCGCCTGAGAAGGTCGCGGTCCCAGAGGCCTGAAGCGGCGCCTGCTGCGGGGGTGGGGCCGGATGGCAGGCATCAGCGCTGTTGCAGCCCGACGGGGCTTCGCTCGGGGGGGTCAGGCACGGGGAGTCTCCCGAGCATTCCCGCGCGTCGTAAATGTCAAAGGCCGTGTCGGTGTCCTGAGGCACCAGCTGGGCTGCGGTTATGAAGAAGACATTGCTGCCGTCAGGAGTGGCTTCGAGGAAGGCCGATTCTTTGCCCGAGCCGCCCGAGGAGATCAGCGAGACGCATCCGCCGGTCGGGCTCTGACAGCTGCCGACGCCGGAGGGCTCGTACTCGTATACGTCCTCCTTGTGGTTTGTCGCCTGGGGGACCAGGTCGTCGGGGCTGTTGAAGTACAGCCGGCCTTCATCTGAGAGGTAGCGCGACTGGATCAGCGCGCTCGTGAGGTTCTCCGCTGTCCAGCCCGGGATGTTGCCGGCCAGCCAGTGACCGAACCAGACCTTGCGCCGGTCCACGAGCAAGCCGAGGCCTTCACCCACGTCTTCGGTGTCGAAGACGCCATTCGGCCGAGCACCAGCTGGATTGCATGAGACGCAGCGAAGGCTCGCGCTTTCGGCGTCGTAGAGGTAGACCTCCTCGTCGGACTTGCCGCTGTTCTGATCGGTGTTGTCATACCCGGTGAGGCTCGCGGCCGACATGAACGCCAGATAGCGGCCGTTCGGAGAGACACGGGCCGTGAGGAACGCAGTGTTGGAGATACTGTTGCCTTCCCACTCCGGGCTGTCTTCGCTCGAGAGCACCGCGATGAACGTGGGCGTCCACTGAGCGCCTTCGGAGCGGACCTCATACAGGTTGTCCTTGCCGGCGATCGCCCTTTCTCCGTTGCCGTTTTCGTTGTCGGCGAGCACCCCGGTGGCGATGAAGTACGTGATCGTTCCGGCTTGGCTCGTGCCGAACAGAAGCGCCTGGACGTTTGCGTGTTCGCCGGCGTTCTGATCGGCCGTCAGGTCTGTGAGCTTGCACGCGAGCTTGCCGTTTTCCTGCACCATTTCACACTCATACAGGTCGGGCTTGTTGGAGCTCGGTTCCGCGGTGGAGCTCGGCGTCAGCTTCTGGCGGTCGGTGAAGAACACCCGGGAGTCGTCGCTGCTGGCGCTCTGAAAGCGTGCGGTGCCCCGCCCTAGCGGTTCACTCACGCCCTGCGCGGCGTCGAGCTCGACGGTTTCCCCGGTCGCGCCGTCGCGCATGTAGAGATGGCCCAGATGGGGTTCTTCTTCCGCCGTGGTCCAGACGATCCTCGAGCCGTCGCTCGAGATCGCCCCCGCCTGGACGTGGGAGTAGCCGAGTTCAACGAGCCCTTTCGCCGGCGTCCCGTTGGGGAGGATGCTGATGAGCTGAAGCGACCCTCCGGTCCACTCGTACAGGCCCGGCGCGGATGACGGACCGAGCAGCGCGACCGCGGAGGCGATCACCACATGGCTCAGATCCGGCGTGGCGCCCACGAAATGTACCCTGTCACCGAATTCAATGCCCGCGGCGACGTTCGCTTCGGTGACGAGCGGCAGATATGTGCCAGTCACGTTGTCGCGCACGTACATCGTCGCCTGTGTGACACCCGGTGCCAGCGGGGGTTCCGCGGAGCGTCCGACCGTAGCCGGCTGGACCAGCGCAGCAGACAGATCGGAGCTGAAGGACTGATACTCGGGCGTTTGCCCTGCCGTGATGCCCAGCGCTTTGCTGCTGGGCGTGGCGATGTCGTGTGACACCCAGCCATCGTCGGTGCGTTCCGCCAGGACCTGCTGCCATTCCGGGCTGCGGTTGCCCTGCACTTCTTCCCCGAGCGCCCCGTCGGCCACATACGTGAAGGTGTCCCCGTCTTCCGAGGAGAGGATCACTCCGCCTTCGCGGGTCAGGGCTTCCACGGGAGCGCCCTGCTTGTTCGGCGGGGAGACCATCTCCCAGGCGCGGTCATCGGGCAGCGCGAAGGGACTCGCGGAGACCTGGGTGTCGAAGGCGTGTTCGGGTCCTTCGCTCGTGCCCAGGCTGTTGATCGCCAACACCCGGTAGTAGTAGGTGCTCGCGGGAGCCAGGCCCTGGATGCGCTCGCTTGCCGGCCTGCCCGTTTCGCCTGAGCCAATGTCGGTTCCCGGGGGCGCGGGCGTGTCGGTGCAGGCTTCGGGATCGGGCCTGCACGGTTGCGTGCCGTACTGGAAGTAGTAGGTGGTTTCGTTGCCCAGGGGGTCGATCTGGGTCTGTAGCGTCGCCGCCGTGGCCGAGACTTCCGCGACCGACTCGCTTTCGATCGGCGCCGGAGCGATCGTCGTGAAGGTCTGATCCGGCCCGTAGGCGCTGCCCGCGCTGTTCGTGGCCGCCACACGGTAGTGGTAGGTGACGCCGAGCCTCAGCTTGCTGAGCGAGGCGGACACCGCTACCGGGCTCTCCCCCGCCGCGAGCTTTTCTCCGCCGAGGGGCACTTCGCTGCCGTAGGCGCTCGTTTCCCCGTATTCGAAGCGGTACTCGCTTTCGAGCTCGTCGGGATCGACCTTGGCCTTGATCGTGGCGGTTTCATGGCCGATGCCGGTGGGCGGTTCGGTCGTAATCCGGGGCGGGCCGGAGGTCGTGAACGCGGCGTCCGCTCCCGCGGTTGTGCCGTAGCTGTTGCTCGTGATCAGCCGGTAGTGGTAGCTCGTGTTGGGGCTGAGGCCCTGAAGCGGGGTGCTGGCCGCGACGACCTCGCTGCCAGAGCCCGCGTCGGTGGGCGGTTCGGGGCTCTTGTTGCCGTAGCTGGTGCTCGGGCCCCATTCGAAGTAGTAGTGCGCTTCCACGCCGTTCGGGGAGAGCGAGCCCGTGAGCGTGGCGCCCGTGGGGGTGAGGTTCTCCACGGTGCCCGTGCCCACGCCTTCCACGGCCGGGAGGGTCGTGAACTGGCGGATCACGCCGACATTGGCCCCGTCTTCGTCTTCGCCTGAGATCCGGAAGTAGTAGGTGGTGCCGGCCTGCAGAGAGCTGAGCGTGGCGCTCGCCTTTTCTTCTTCCGTGCCGCTCGCAGTGAGCGGCGTGCTCGAGCCCAATGCTTCGCTGGCGCCCCATTCAAAGCGGTAGTGGGCCGCTTTGCCCTCGCCGTCGACCGTTCCGTTGAGGGTCGCGCTGGTGCGCGTGAGCTTCGAGGCCGGGTTGGTCTTGACGTCCGGGACCGATGCGCCCGGGCCAAAGACGTCCACGAGGTGCTCTGGGGTGTCGGCCACGTAGACGTCTCCGGAGGAGCTGAGCGCAACGCCGCGCGGTTCGCCCAGGGGGCCGCCGGGCGTCTCGGTGATCCAGCCGACCCATTCCCCGGATGGGTTGAACTCGCTGACCACGTGGCGTTCTGCCTCGGCCACGAGCAGATCGCCGCTTGCTTCGTTGACGCCCACGGCCGAGACGTTTCCTTCTTCTTCTTCGGGGCCGCGGAACTTGCCCTGCGGAGAGGTGGACCCGTTCAGGGGCTTTCCTTCTGAGGCGCCCGAGGCCGAGAACTCATACACGAGACCCATCGGGCTGTCCGCGATGTACACCTCGCCTGTGCTCGGGCTGATCGCGATCGCGTTTGGTTCTTCCATGCCTTGGCTGACCGTGCGGATCAGTTCGCCTTCCTGGCCTTCTTCTGCCCCGGGCGGCCTCGGCTTGTAGACGTATGCCGCGCCCATGCCCAATTCGGGGTTTTCCTCGTCAAGCACGTAGACATCGCCCGCGGAGGCGCTCTTTGAGTTATCGACCGCGATCGCGCTGACTTCGCCGAAGGCTTCGCCGGAGACCTCTTCCCCCGACCATTCGGACAGCAGCCCATATTCTCCTGAGCCGTCGGCCTTGAACACGAGCACGGCGTTCTGGAAGGAGTCGGCCACGTAGATGAGCCCTGAGGATTCGTCCACGGCCACGCCCACCGCTGAGAGCTTTCCTTCGCCGAACTGGGTCAGGAAGCCCCCCGAGGAGCTGTAGACGTCGATCGTCCCCTGCCCGGGATCGGCGACGAAGACCTCTCCGGTCGTGTGGTCCACGGCCAGGGCCCCTGGTTCCTTCAGTGCGCTGCCCGCCGGGCCTTCCTTCAAACTCGATAGGAAAGGGTGGCCGATGGCGGCGGATGCGAGGCTCGGCCCTAGCATGAGCGCCAAGCAACTGGCCAAGATCGAGCAGGCCGCGGTGATTCCCAACGCGGGCAAACGCCGACGTCCTCGCCGCGCACGCAATGGCCGCAGGCGCCCCGTCTCTTCATTGCCGTATGTCCGCAGACCGATCATCAGACCTCTCTCTTCAAACCTCGGTGGCGATCCCGATTTGAGAGGCGGACGCAAGCCCGCTCATGGCCCGACGCCCGCCTCTCTCATTGCTTCAGCAGGCGCGTGAGGACTACGCCTTGATCTCGCCTTCTTCCGCTGGCGTGTTCACATTCGTGATTTCCTCACCAGCCGCCGCCCATAGGCTTTCGACCACTTCCGTAGTCACGTAGTTGTAGCTTTCGAGCAACTCGATGTGCTTGCCTTCGAATTTGCTCGGGATGTTTTCGTTCGTTTCCGGGTTGATCGTGTAAGTCTGGGTATAGCTGTCTGTCATCGTGTTGACCGGCGTAATCGGCGAGATTATGCCGTCATACCCGCCAGTTTTTTCCGGTTTGTAGAAAGCGCCTTCTTTTGTGCTCCCGACACCAACGCCAACGCCGAGATGGTAGCAGTGGAAATTGGCAAATTCACCGTGTTTTTTGGCGGGTTCGAGAAGCAAGCCGACCTTCTTTTCGGCTTTGTTGATGTAACCGAGCTTTCCCTTCAGCGGGTCAACTACTACTTCCCCTTCAGTGACTTGGTTCTCGCACGGCGTTGATCCAAAGAGCTTGCAGCCCCGAAACGTCACCAAGACATTCCTTACTTCGGACGCGCCGAACGTTTCACCGGTATTGGTCTCACTTTCGCATTCGATTGAGGCCTTGAGCGTTTCAATTCCTCCCACGCACTTGGACCGCGGGATTCTGTGGTATTCGTACTTTTCGTTTGCGCATTGTTCGAGCGTGGAGGACAGAACGCCACCGCTGCCGACGTTTGCGCCCGAAAACTTCACGGGGCCGACTGCTTTGCCCTTCCGCCATTCAAACGAGCCGGCCCCTCTTGCGGCTTTGACGGTACAATTGGCATCCGAATATTTACCGTGAGCCTTCGCTTCGCACTTGCCCCATTCCGGCAGAGCCGACGCGCTCGACACTGCATATGCGCCAAGCGCCAGTGCAGCAACGAGGCAGAGCCCCAGCATCCTTATATGTCTCACTTTTCCACTGCTCCTTTTCCTCTCGAGTAACAAGCGACCGGTCGCCAGCGATCCCCATGTCGGCGAACACTCACGACCAATCGTTCACAACGACAACCGGACCTCCAGCGGACACGTCCCGTAGACGGTCGGCCGGCTCGCCCGGCTGCCCTCTCGACCACGCTCGCCGCGCACCGCGCGCGGCATCGCGCCGAAAAGTCTTTTACGGCGTGGACAGGTCTCACGCCGTATCCCTCGCGCGCGCGCTCGTGGCTCGGGCGCGAGGGCGCGAACTGACGCTCTCGCCGAGCAGCTCGACGGCGCGCCGCCCCGAGGCGGTCAGCAGCCACGCGTTCGGTTCACCGCGAGCCGCGCCAACGCCAACGTTCTGGATCACGCCCTTGCGCTCGAGGCGCGTCAGCAGCTTCGATGTCTGCCCCTCATCCGCAAGCCCCGCGGCCTGAGCGATCTCGCGGTTATTCGAGTAAGGCGCCCGCGCGATCGCGCGCAGCACCATGGTCGTACGATGCGTGGCGCGGATCGGTAGCTCAGCCGCCCGAGAAATCTCTCGCGCCCGCGGCAGGTTGGACGTAGTCGCCGACGCCTCGCCGACACGCGACGACCTGCCCTCCAGCTCAGCTTGCGCAGCGGCTTGCCCGAGATAGGGAGCGACGATGAACGCCATCAGCGAGGGCGCCAGCTCCACCAGCTTGCCGCCGTCGCCTTCGAGCATGCTCGTGCGGATGACCGAGAAGACGCCACCGACGATCAGCTCGCCGCCCAGCGTCGCCGACAGCAACGGCGACCGGACCGCACGACTGTTGCCGCGACCGTCACTGAACTCGGCTCCGCGCTCGAGCAGAGCAGCCAGTAGGTCGTGTAGCCGCTGCCTGCACTCGAGTGTCACCGCTACGCTCAGCGGCGTGTCGAGCACCAGCAGGCGGGCCCAGGACGGATCATCGTCGAGAAACCCCAACAGAGCAACGAGCCCGGACCGAACCCGCTCGAGCCAGCTCTGCTCGCCCCCCGCGGCTTCGTTCACCGCTCGCGAGAGACGCGCCAGACCTTTCTCAAACGCTGCTCGGTAACACTCCTCGACGGTCGAAAAGACCTCGTAGAAAACGCTCTCTGAGACCTCCGCACGCGCGACCACCGTATCTGCTAGACGGGGGTCACTGGCTTCTGAACGCCCTATTTTTCAGGACCCCTTGACAAAGCTCCCCCCATATGTTCTCCTTTTCCCCACACGCCACCCACAGCTTCGAGGACAGAACGAGGTCCTGGACAGGTGGCGCGAGAGGGATTAACGAGAGGGAAGTCGGAGGGAAACGAGGCAGCATCATGGGGAATGGGATTCAGATCAACCGCGTAGCCGAGCGGGCTTCGAGCCACACCCTTTCCCACTCGGACCCCCGGGGCGGCAGGGCTTTTCAGGACAGCGATGCTCTCCGTGAGAGGCTGATCGCAGCGATGGTCCAGGTCGTCGCCGAGGGCGGCGACCCCCGTCTAGCAGAGTCGCGGGCCCGCCCGTAAACCCGCACTGCCAAGCGGATTTTCAGCGGACGTCCCACGGTCTTCCCACAGCGCAGGCCCAAGCCGCCCGCCCAATCAAGTCTCGCCCTGAGAGCTCGTTCCCGCCGATGCCGGGGATTGGGAGCCTGGCCGCGGCTCGATACAGGCGCTCCGACTGACGCGCCCAGGGAGAAGGAGTCCGGGCCGACGCGCTGCTTCCGAGCGTCGCGTTGGGGCGGCGTGGCGAGGCGCAGCTTTCAGGTCTCGTGCGCTCCCCGCTTCGCTCTCTTGCTCTCTGGTGCGTAGCGCGCTCGTGCCCGTCGTTCGCACGTGCTGCGCTTGGCGGGATAGCGCTTCTGACGCTTGTGACAGGCCTTGAGCGCAAGCGCGAGCTTCTGTGCGCTGGTGAGGCTCTTTGTTTTGCTGGCCTTGGCCGCGTTGCAGCTCTGGACGGCGACTTTGACGGTCTCGTTGATGTTGGTGCGGTTCTGGCCGGTGAGCGCGGTGGGGATGGTGAGGGTCTGTCCGCAGAGGCTGTAGTGGTCTTTCAGGGGTACGTTGGTGGTAAGGGCGGAGTGTGGGCCCTCGGGGAGGGTGGCTTCGACGGTTTCGAAGGGCGCGTCGGGGACGGACAGGAAGCTCGAAGTGGTCACGCCTTTTTTGATGGCGGTTTGTCCGTCGAGGATGATGGTGATGCCTTCGCCTTGGAGGACGAGCTCGGCGTCGGGCCAGGCCGCGTTGCCGTGTGAGACCAGATAGATTGGGCCGGTCAGTGGGTTCTTGAGGACCGGGGTGTGCACGACGGCGGTCCCGATGTTCGAGCCTTCCGGGCAAGCGGCGGGGTTGGCGTCGAACGTCGTGGCAATGCAGGCTTTCTGAATGGTGGTCAGACGCGCGGGCAGGACCGCGGGAATCGTCAGGATGGTTTTGGCGACGTCCGCTTCACCGGTTTTGGATTTGAACGTGAGGTTCAGGCTGGCGCCGTCGGCTTTGCTGGTCTTGCCCTGGGTGCTGGCCTTGACTGTGGGTTTGAACGGCAGCGAGGAGCAGTTTGCGACCTGGAAGGGCGAGCTGATGTTGCTGGCGGCGCCCGCGGCGCCGGTGAGGGTCCCTTCGATGCGCATCGGGTTGCAGTTGGTGGGGTTGTACTCGAAGTTGGGCCGGTCGACGGTGACGTTGATCTGTTTGAGCTGGGCGGGGACGCCTTTGATGAATGTGGGGAAGGGGTCTGAGGTGATCGTGACCTGGGCGGTGCGGGGGTCGACGTTGATGCGTGAGCGGACGGTGACATCACCGAGGTTGAAGGGGCCCGCGACCGCTGGTGTGACGACCGAGAGCCCGAAC
This sequence comes from uncultured Solirubrobacterales bacterium, assembly GCA_963713895.1. Taxonomy (GTDB): domain Bacteria; phylum Actinomycetota; class Thermoleophilia; order Solirubrobacterales; family Solirubrobacteraceae; genus Palsa-744. The sequence continues at coordinate 2,926,610 of OY970210.1, forward strand.
GGGGCGCCCTCGTAGGGGCCCGTGAGGTAGACGCTGCCGGGCAGCTGGACGGGGTCGGGGCCGAGACCTGAGCTTGCGGTCGAGTGTCCGACCAGGCTTTCGGGGCCGCATTGGTTACGGGCGGCCTGCGGGCCGGGGCAGGGCGTGACCTGGGAGAGCATTGCCGCGACTCCGGCGGGGAGGTGCATCGTCAGCGCGGCGAGCGGCTGGTCGCCGTCGGGGTTGTCGATCTGGAGGTTGAACGGCGTGAAGGCGCCGGCCTGGACGCTCGTCGAGGCTGCGGAGAATGTCGGCGCGAACGGCAGCGCGCCGGCGGGGCATGGGCTGCCGCCGGGCCCGGTGGTGATCGCGAATTCTTCGGGGCGTGAGAGCGTGTTGATCGGGCCGGTACCCGACCAGGGCGTGAAGGTCGCTTCGGTGCTGTAGCTGGCGCACCTGGGAGGGGTCGAGAGTGAGGCGCGCGGGCCTCCGAATAGTTCTATGTTCAGTTCTTCGAACGGGACCTGTGGCGTGTTTTGGAACGTCGTAGTCAACTGTCCTGTGGTTGGGTTCAGCTGGCCTTCTCCGGCGAGCTTGACGCGCAGGCCCAGCGTCTGGTTTTCAGCGACGATGTAGAGGGCGATCAGGCTGTTGAAGGGGTTTTGGCCTGGTTCGCCCTGGGGTGCGGGTGTCGCGAGATACACCGCCCCACTCAGTTCTTCGCTCAGGAGCGGGGTCTTGATGTGTACGCTCCCGACCTTTGATCCGCTGGGGCAGGCCGCTTTTGCGTTTGAGAACTGCGGCGGTTCGGGTGTGGCGGGCGCGAGCGGATCGGCGCTTTGGCCGGGCCCGAGGTAGCCGATTTGGCCCTGTGAGCAGGCCTGTAGTCCGTTCGCGGCAGAGGGGTTCGCCAGTACGCCTTCCGGGAGCGTCACGGTTGTGCTCTTGATGTCGGCCTCGCCAAGCGCTTCGGGCTGCACCGTTCCCTGTTGTGGCACTTTGACATCGACGTGCAGTCCGGTGGGTGTGCTCGCCGTGTTGGTTGATTCGCGCGCGTGGCTTTCGTTGGCCTGCTGTTCTGGTCCCACGGCGAGCGTCGCGCTGAAGGGCAGCTGTTCGCAGCCTTTCAGCTGGTCGGGAAGCGTGTAGGTGGTCGAGTTGCCTTCGAGGGTGAGGCTCTGGCCTGGTTCGTCGGCGTTCGTCTCGATCGGCCAGGATTGGCCTTCGACGGTGCTCGAGAGCGGGCCGGCGCACGAGCTGGGAAGGGTCAGGAACGCTTCCGGGGGTTGGGTGGGCGAAGCTTCGCAGGGGACCGTGCCGCTGTCATAGACGCCTTCGAGGATGCACGCCCAGCCGCGCGCGGAATTGTGGTGCTCGTCTGCGGGGACGCCCCAGATCGTGACTTCGCTGGAGAGGATCTGCGCGGCCTGCGGGGCGTCCTCGAGGCTGACGGTGACGCCGTAGTCCCCGCCGGTGCGAACCGCGGTGTCAAGCAGGACGGGGACTTTCAGCACCTCAAAGCCAAGCCTCGCGGGCTCACCGTAGGCGGGTTCGACGTTCCACAGCGGCACGGTGCGCGTGACGTAGTGGAACTGCGCGGCTTCGTTGATCGTCGCCACGACGACCCCGATCGCTGACTGGGGTGGGCACTCGTTGGTGTCGCCGTTGGTGATCGCGAGGAACTGCACCTCTGGACAGGCGGGGACGGCGCGCGGGTTGCCGAGCAGGCCGGGTGGGAGGTTGAACGCCAGGTTCTTGGGCAGCGCTGGGGCCGCGGGGACCTGGCCGAGACCGGGAACGGTTTCGACGGTCTGGTTGAGGTTGAGTGTCGTTGTCAGCTGAAATGGATGTGAGCCTGCTCGCGTATCTGATCCACCGCCTTCTTCTTCGGGAGAGAGCTGGTAACCGTCTTCTTCGACCCCGAACGGCGTCGGCTGACCGCTTATGAGGATCGGCTCGCTGATCGACGCGTCGGCCACGGGGACGCCGGGCGCGTCTCGTTGTTCGCCGCCGTGCACGCTCACCTTGTTTTCTTCGCCGCCGCTCGCGCCTGGCTTGACGGCGACTTCGATCGTGACATCCAGCGCCTGGAAGGGCGGTAACGATTCTGGCTGGCTGGTGCAGCTGATGCTTGCCAGTGCGCAGATCATCTGGTGTCCTTCTTCGATCAGCTCGAACGCTGGAGCGCCACGGATCGCGATCGCTTCAAGACCCGTCGGCAGTTCGTCTGTGATCGTCACGGGCGTCTTGGTGGCGTTCACGCCACCATCGCCGACGTTCGAGGCCGTGAGGATGATCGACGCCTTCCCGCCCGGCATCAGGTTGCTCGGGGCATCGCGCGAGGACAGCCGCCACCACGCCCCCGCTTCGGCGAAGGCCGAGCTCGCGCCGCACCCAAGCGACAGCCCGACCGCCAGCACGAGGCTGGTCATCAGCATCGGCCGTGGTCTGCTCATCGCGGCCTCCGGGCGCGTCGGGATGTCTGCCTGGCCCGTTTGGCGTGCGTTTGCTTGACCGGATAGCGCTTGTGTGCCTTGGCCTGGCAGACGGCGCGCTTGTGTCGGCTGCGGATTTTCTTACAGATCTTCAACGCGGCGGCGAGCTCTTGCGCGTTCGTCTTGGGTTTCGTCTTCACCGTCGTGCTCGAAGCATGCGTTTCGCTCCTGGTGCTGTCGCCGGGAGCGTGCAGGGTGTTCGTGCCGGTGATTTCAATGGCTTGCTGGGTTGTCTGGGCGGGCCGGCATTCTTCGCCTGAGCATTCCCCTGGCGGCGGCGGCTTGATCGGTAGACAGGCTTGCGAGGCGGGCGTGCCGCACACCCTTGCGTCATAGACATCGAGGCTGTTGTCGCTGTCTTGGGGGGCGAGCCGTGCGGCGGTGATGAAGAAGACGTCGCCGCCGTTTTCGCTGGCATCCAGGAACGCCGATTCCTGCCGGGATGTGCCCGAGGAGATCAGCGTCACGCAGCCGGGAGCGGTAGTGCAGGTGCCTTCGCCGCTGGGCTCGTACTCATATGCGTTCTCAACGCCCACCTGCTGCGGTTTGCCATTGACCGTCTCGGCTCTCGTACGAGCCGTGACTTGGGACACGAGCGCGTCAGAGCTGTCGAAGAACAAGCGGCCGTTGTTGGTGAGGTAGCGCGACTGGTGCTCGGCGACGGGGTTGTTCAGCTCGAACAGCGTCCAGCCCGGGATCGAGCCTGCCAGCCAGTGTCCGGTCCAGCTTTCTGGACGGTTGACGGTCAGCCCCAGCCCTTCGCCGGCTTCTTCGGTGTCGAACACCCCGTCCGGTGGTTGGCCGCCCGGTTCGCATGAGGCGCATACCAGGCGTCTGTTCTGGGCGTCGTAGAGATAGACCTCCTCGTCGCGGGCGCCCTTGGCTTCGGGGTTTACGTCAACGTTGTCATATCCGGTCAGTTCGCGCTCGGACATGAACGCGAGGTAGCGACCGTTGGGTGACACCTGCGACGTGACACCGCCCAGATCGCCCGCGAGCGGCGAGTTGCCCTCACCCCAGTCCGCCGCGTCTTCCTCGGACACGCGCGCAATCAGCCGCGTCTCGCGCACCCCTGGATCATCTGGCGAGGGCTCGGAGACGTATAGGTTGCACGCCTCGTCCGGGTGGGGGAGGTTATAGGGATTCGTGCGCTGACAGTTACCGGGCGTCGCGCCGGAGGCCAGTACGCCGTTCGCTACGAAGTAGACGTATTCGCCGTCTTCGCTGGTCCCGGGGATCGTCCCCAGGACGTCAGCCGGTTCACCGATGTGCTGGTCGACCGTGAGGTCCAGGAGCGTGGCCGTTTCTGTGTCATATTCGTAGAGCTCCATCGGACGTCCCACGCTGCGGGTCTTTTCGGGCGCTTCTTCGAGGACTTCCACTGTGTCGAGTGGTTCGAGGCTCGATTCGCCGGTCAACGGCCAGGAGTCGGTGAAGAACACCCTCCCCCCATCCGCGCTCGCCATCTGGAAATGAACGTCGTCGAGGCCTTCAGCCTGTTCTTCTTCGCCGGGTTCAGCGACGCCCTGCGCCGCGTTCACCTGGACCGTCTTTTCGGTCGCGAGGTTGCGCATATAGAGCGGGCCTTCGTCGGCGCCGTTGCCCAGCCCCTCTGTCCAGAACACGCGCGAACCGTCGCCGGACACGGCGCCCCGGACGTCACGCCCGAGATCGCCCAGCGACGGTTCCCCCGCCGCCGTGCCGTCCGGGAGCACACTCACGAGCGTTAGCGGCGACCCCGACTCCCACTCATAAAGGCCTTCCCCGACCGTGCCGGTCAGCAGCGGCACTTCCGAGCCGAACACCACATGCGAGAGATCCGGCGTCGCGCCCTCGAATTCCAGCTTGCCGCCGAACGGCGTGCCCGCACTGTCGTTCGCGGCGGTCACGAGCGGCTCGAATTCGCCGCTTGCGTCATCGCGCAGATACATCGTCTTTTCCCTGGCTTCAGGTGCGAGCGGTGGGTTTTCCAGCGGTTCTTTGGGCACCTGCGGCTGCACCAGCGCAGAGGACAGGTCGGGGCTGAAGAAGCGATACTCCGTCGCTTCACCCGGCTCATACCCTTCGCCCTTCGTGTGCGGCGTGGCGATGTCCTCAGAGGACCAGCCTTCGCTGCTCCTCTTGGAGAGCACCTGCACCGGTTCGGGTCGGCGGTCTCCCTGACCTTCGCTTGTGACCGGCGAGCTCGCCGTCCACGAGATCCCATCTCCATTCGCCGAGGCTTGGATCAACGAGCCTTCGCGGCTGATCGGTTCGACCGCCGCGCCGTGCTTTTCCGGCGGCGAGACCATCTCCCACTCGCGATGATCCGCCAGCACACCTTCCGCGCTCGGCAGCGTCGCAAAGAACGTTTCCCCGTTCTGCGGGCTTTCGCTCACACCGTGTTCGTTGGTCGCGACCACACGGTAGTAGTAAGTCGTGTTCGGCATAAGGCCCGACAGTTCCTCACTGACGCTGTCATCACCGAACCCGGACCCGACGACAGCGCCCGGAGGCGCAGGCTGATCCAAACACACCGCCGGTTCTTGCACACAGCTGGACCTCCCGTACTGCACGTAGTACGTCGTCGATGCTCCATCCGGGTTGACGCTCGCCGTCACCCGCTCCGAGCTCGCGCTCAGACTCTGCGCATAAACACCGTCCACGCTCGGCGGCCCCGCTTCGGCCGGCGCGAACACCGCCACCTTCCCTTCGGAAGGCTCGGCGACGAACACGTCCCCCTGCGCCATCGCCGCCACCGCGCCACCGTCCACCAGAGCGCCAGACCCGAACCGCTGGATCAACGACCCGTCTCCGGTGAACGCCCCCACGCTGCCGCCGCTATCAACGTAAACGTTCCCTTCCGCGTCGCTCGCGACGCCGCTCGTGGGCTCCTCGTCCACCCCTCGAGCAACCACACCTCCCGAGGCGTCGAACTTCGCGACCAGCGACGGCGCCCCTTCTTCTTCCGAACATTCTTCAAGAGCATTCTCGCGTTCATGCCCGACATAAAACGCCGAGTCATCGGGCGCGACCGCGAACCCGGGCGTCGCTCGACATTCAAACAGCCTCGGGATTTCAAGATCCTTCGTCGCGCCAGGCTCCCAGCGGTTCGCTTCCCCGTCCGTGAAACCGCTGACCATTCCTTCTTCCCCCCAATACACCCACAGCCCACCGCTTGCGTCCACCGCGACACCATTGACATCTTCCAATTCCAGTTCTTCTTCGCCAGCCGCATGAAAAGCAGTCTTCTTGAAGATCACTTTGTCCGCCGACGGACTGTACTTGTACAGCACGTCATGTTCTTCGCTGCTCGCACCTTCTGCTTCCGCGCCCACCACGTACACATCCCCCCGCGACGGGTCGGCCGGATTCGCCGAATTATCAACCGCGATCTCTTCCGGCGAGCGCACGTTGAACGCCGACACGAACTCGTATCCACCCTCACCATTCGGACGAAAACGCTCGACCCGTTCATGGGGCTGTACACGGTCAGCGACGTACACTTCACCCGTCGCGTCATCCACCGCGACGCCGGCCGGGTCCCTCAGCTGCTGTTCCCCGCTCCCCGAAAACGAGCCCGCAAAGACATGGCCGCGACCCGCCAGCCCCCACGCAGGCGCGGGCGCCAACATCACCAGCAGCGCTAACACACATGGCGCAACCCGGACCGCACCACACCGCACAGACCGCAGGCACCGCGCGAGTACCAGCGCGTCCCACAAGCCAGGAAGCCGAAGCGCTCCCGCGTCACTCACACCGCGCCTAGTCACTCAATCACCCGCGCCTCACGGCCCACCGTCATGTCCCTCTCCACCGTTCTCCCCGTCCCTCCAACCGACACCACGCGATGCGCGGAAGCGAAGCTCCACGCATCGCGTCGTGTCGCACGGTCGCCTCAGACGACCGCGTTCAACTCCAGCTCTTCTTCGCCGGACACGGTCGAAATGATGTCCTGTCCGGCCTGTTCAAACGGCCCGCCTTTGAAACTAGCTTCCAAAATCGCGGGTTCCGCGCTTTCTTCCCATTTTTCTGGTTTCTGCACTCCTTTTTTGGCGACGAATTTCAGCGTTTCCGTCAACGTCATCCTGTCGTTTTTGATCGGCACGAGCACGTGGCCCCGCACTTTCACGACTAGACCCAGACACGAGAATTCGATGAAATAACCATTAGGATCACCAGCAGCCGGATACAGCTCTAGATCGGTCTTTTTTCTCGCTTTGTTTTCCCATCCGACAATGCCGTCGAGTTCATTGGTGATCAGTTCTTCCTTTGCAGCTCCCGGTGTACTGCAAGGATTACCAACTGATTTGCAGCCGTTGAATTTAACAAACACGCCGGCCTCTTCTTTGTTGTTCCCTTCAACAAATTCGCCCGCGCTGGACTCCGATTTACATTCCACTCCCGCGCCACCGATCGTCGTCAAGACTCCGACACCACCCGAGCTTTTGAATTTCCGTTTGCCGGCACCCGGGAGCCATTCATACTTGTCCTTTGTAGAGCCGGTCGCCACTTCTTTTGTGCATTTCGAGTCGCGGAACTGTTTTCCCGATCCCGTGTTCTGTTTCAGGCATCTCCCATATTCAGGCGCCGTTGCCCACGCGGCAGCAGTGATCGCAATACTAAAGGCTGCTGCCGTGACGGCAGCCATTGCCGCAATAGTGATCCATCTCGATTTCATACTCCCTCACACTTTCGTAAGTTACAGCTTGGCTTTTAAGATTGGTGGCGGACGCGCCTTCTAGCGAAGAGGACGATGAGAGGGAGCGGGAGGGACTTCACCCGAAGGCGAGGCCCCTCCCGAGTGCTTCTCGTCGGTTCGCTCAAACGAGCCGTCCGCTTGCCCTGACAGGTCGTCCTGCCTAACACACGGGGCTCCGCCTCGATGAGACGGAGGCCCCAGTGCGTCATTGCGAACAGATGGTGCTCAACGGTTCAGTTCGCTCCACCTTCTTCAGCGTATTGGTTTGTCGAGTTGAACAGCGTTCCCCTGATTTCCGTGAGGCTCGCGCCCGCCGGCTGGGGTATGCTGAACTTTCTGTCGATCGTCGCAGCGATGACTTCCGAATACGGTCCCGTGCACTGCGCACCCGGAACAGCGTACGTGTTGTCAACCAGCACATTGTGCTTGATCACTACAAACGTGAACGCTTCGTTGAACTGGAGTTCACCGACCTCCCCGGTTACTTCTTTTCCGGTCAGCGGAGACGTGCTCGTACCCGAGACCAGATGCTGTACGATCGGTTCGCTGTTCGAGCCGATGTAGCACGCGTCACCCAGTTCGCTGAGCCACTTGTTTTCGCCTTTGATCTTAACCGGCGCTTCCACCGCCGTGCCTTCCGTGCTTAGAAGGTTCGATCGGCTCGTTTTCGGCTGGCCCGCAAGTTCGATCGCCTCGTACACCGTCTTGACGGTCTTCTTCTTCTGTGCTTCTTTGTACTTGGTTTTGAGGGTTTCCGGCCAGCCGAGTTCGCTCTGTTCCTTCAGCGAGATGTGGGCTATCGGTTCCCCTGGCACCTGCTCCGGGGTCGGTTTGATCGCTTCCACGCCGTTGTTCGGCGGCACGTACTGTTCTTCGCCCGTTTCTTCGTTAACAGCGAGACCATATTGTAGTACAACCTGCTTCGCAAGCGGCACTGTGATCGGCCCCACGGTGAACTGGCCGCCTTCGCCCGGTTCTGTCGCGGCGACGATACAGAGGCTGTTTTCGATCCCGCTTTCTGAATGGCCCAAGACGGGACAGTTGACGAAATACTTCTTAGCCTTTTCCGGATTACTCGGAGGCTTTATCACGCCGGCGAGCGCGCTCGACGCGACCACGGCGCCAACTGCGCACAAAGCTGCCACGCAGAGCCCTATCATCCTTAGGTGTCTCACTTTTCCACTACTCCTTTTCCTCTCGGTAATCATCGACCGGCGCCACGAGCCCCCTCGTTGGCGACCCTCGAAACCGATCGTCTCGATCCGCGAGTGAGGACCCGAAACGCGCGTAGTTGCATGACGCGCCTCTCGAACTCGCTCGCGCTCAACGACGCTGGCCGTACACAACGCACGATGCAGCGCCGAGAAGCCTCTTACTTCGGGCGCGCGTTTCACGCCTCGCCCCTGATCCTCGTGCCCCTGGGCCGCGGGGCTGCAGACGCACCGATCAACGCCAGAGCATGCTGACCTGAGGAAGTCAGTAGCCACGCATTCGGTTCCCCACGCGCTGCGCCGATCCCCACGTTTTCGACGACGCCCTTCCGTTCCAGCCGCGCCAGCAGCTTCGACGCCTGGCCCTCGTCCGTGAGTCCCGCCGCCTGCGCGACCTCGCGATTGTTCGAGTACGGCGCTTGCGCGATCGCACGCAGCACGAGGGTCGTGCGATGCGTCGCCTTGATTGGAAGCTTGGCCGCATCGGATATCGCCTCGGGTCGCGTGGGCTTGCTGTGGTTCGCCGAGGCCTCGCCGCCGCCAGATGACCGGCCCTCGAGCTCAGCCTGCGCAGCTGCCTGGCCGAGGTACGGCGCGACGATGAACGCCATCAGCGACGGCGCCAGCTCCACCAGCTTGCCACCGTCGCGTTCGACCATGCTCGTGCGGATGACCGAGAAGACGCCGCCAACGACCAGCCCACCGCCGAGCGTCGCCAACAGCAGCTGCGACCTGGCCGCACGACTAGTGCCGCGACCCTGGCTGACGTCGCCTCCGCGCTCGAGCAGAGCAGCCAAGAGATCGTGCAACCGCTGCCTGCATTCAAAAGTCGCTGCTCCGTTCAGCGGCGTCTCGAGCACCAGCAGGCGGGCCCAGCCCGGCTCGTCGTCGAAGAAGCCCAACATTGCCACGAGCCCCGTGCGGACTCGCTCGAGCCATGTTGCCTCACGACCCGCGGCCTCCGCTACTGTGCGTGACAGCCGGTCGATGCCCTCCACGAACGCCGACCGATAACAGTCCTCGACGGTCGGAAAAACCTCACTGAAAATGCGCTTGGAGACGCCTGCACGCGTGACCACCGCATACCCAAGACGGGGGTCACTCGCCGGTCAGAGTCCGTATTTTCAGGACCCCTTGACAAACCAGGCGCCGTATGTTCTCCTTCTTCCCACAAGCCGCGCTTGGGGAGAACCACAAAAGGGCGGCTTCAGAACGCCACATCGGAGCAGCGCGACGAGGTCGTCCAGAGAGGCGCAAGAGGGAATCAGCGAGAGGGACGATGGAGGGAAACGAGGGCATCATCATGGGGGACGGGATCCAGATCAACCGCGTGGCTGAGCGCTTTTCGAGCCACACCCTGTCCCGCTCGAGGCCCTCTGGACACGGGACTCCCGGCAACACAAAGGTTCTGCGCGAGAAGCTGATCGCGGCCATGGTCGAGGTCGTCGCCGAGGGCGGCGACCCCCGTCTTGGGTAGTCGCGGGCCCGCCCGTAAACCCGCATTCCTAAGCGGATTTTCGGTGGGCGTCCCACGTTCTTCCCACAGCGCAGTCCAGCCGCGTCCGCCTCACCAAGTCTCGCCCTGAGAGTTCGTTCCTGCCGTTGCGATCCTTCGCGATGAGCTAGCCGCCGACGGGGCGCGACTGGACCGCGCCCGACGCGCTCGTGTTCGGGACTTCCACGGGTGGGCGGCACGGCGCCGCCAACATCCGCCGCTGGCGCTCGCCACGGCGGTCCAGCAGGCCGACGAGCAGCTTGCCGGAAGGCTCCGAGCCCGTGCCCGATGGCCTCACGCCCCATAGCCTGCGCCGCACGTTCGCGTCGCTGCTGTTCGCGATCGGCGAGGCGCCGCCTAGGTGATGGCGCAGATCGGGCACACCACGTCCAGGCTCACGCCGGCGATCTACGCCCGCCCGATGGACTGCCACCACGACGAGGCAGAGCGGTTGAAGGCTCTGGTCGACGGGGGCGATTGGACGGCTGCGAACCACTCTAGAGGTCGCGTCGCCGGCAGTCCATATGCTGCACTTCGGTGAATTTGTGAGACAGAAGCTGCAGGGTCTACGCAAGGTCGTTGGGACACTTCCACGCGAGATCATCGTCGCGCTTGTCGTGACTCTCGTGGCTACCGTGGCCGCTCCCCCTCTCCTGCAGCTGTTGACCAAGGACAAGGTCTCTGTCTGGGTTCTCGTCCTTGTGGCCGGGATCGTGCTCCTCGTTGGGATCGCGTTCGGGACTCTGGCCAGCGGACCTCGCGACGAGGGGGATCTCCGATCAAAGATCGGAGATCTGGAGTCGCGCGTCGATCTTCTCGACGCCTATGCAGAGCATGTACGCGATGCACTTGCGCTTCTGCGGAGAGGGCTAGTAGTACTTTGTTAGTCTATTCACTCGTTTTGGGGTGGTTTGTGGAGGCGTAGGTTGGCGAGGTCTATTGGCTGGTGGCAGGTGTGGCAATGACCGGCCCAGCAGTCGAAGATGGGCTCGAGGAGGCGGACCGTTTGAGGGAGCGTGAGGCCCGCCGCCGGACTTTTGGGTCCAGGCGCTCCAGTGTGAGGAAGGCGTGGGCGGTTGTGACGAGCGCGGTGTGGTGATACCAGCCGAGCCATGAGCGGCCCTCGTAGTGGTCGAGGCCAAGCTCGCCCTTGAGCTGACGGTAGTCGAGCTCGATCATCCAGCGCAGCCTGGCCAAGCGCGCGAGACGCTCGGGCTTGACGGTGGCGGGGAGGTTGGAGATCCAGTAGTCGCTGGGGGCGTCGCGGCCTTCGGGCCACTCGATGATCAGCCACTCCTCGCGGGGTGTCTGGTTATCGCGGGTCACGGGGTGCGCGGCGGTGACGCGCTGAAAGGTAAAGCGCGAGCGCACACGCGTCTTGCCCTTGCCGCGGAAAGTGACTGTCTGGAAGCTCTCAGGGTCAAGTGAGCGTGCATACTCCGCTACCGAGACCGCCTCACGGTCCGCGCGCGGCTTGCGTGCCGCTGGCCCTCTGGCGCCCCGGCGCCGCTCAGGCACGGCAAAGGCCGTGCCCGCCTCAAAGATTGTCGTGTCGGGACTGATCGACAGCACGTAGTCCAAGCCCTCGCCGTGAAGAGCGCCACGCAACTGGGTGTTATCGCCATAGGCCGCGTCACCGAGCACTGGCGCGCGGTCGATCGCGAACGCGCCAGCGCGCTCGATGAGTGCCTGCCCGAGCTGCGGCTTGGTCTGAAAGACGACATCCTCAGGGATCTTCGCTTTGCGGCGACGCTCGGAGTCCTCGCACCAGTCCTCGGGCAGATACAGCGCCCAGCCCAACGGCAGCGTCCCGCGCTCACTGACCGCGTGCAGTGAGACACCGATCTGGCAGTTACCGATCTTGCCGAGCGTGCCCGAGTACTGGCGCTTGACGCCCGGCGAGCTGTCGCCGTCCTTCGGAAACCCCGTGTCATCCAGCACCCACGCCTCCCCATCCACGACCGGTGCGACGCGCTCGACCACAGCCTGAATCACACGCCCCGGATCCCAAGGGCTATCCGCCAGAAACTGCTGCAGGCTCTGATAATCAGCCTCTCCCGCCAGCCGTCCCACCAACGGTTCAAGCGATTTACGCGGACCAGCCTGCAACAAGCCACGCACGTAGCGCTCAGCATTCTCACGCTGAACCGGATGATCCATCGACGCCAACGCCACCCCGCCCACGAACTCCCCCAACCGCTCCTTCACCGCCCCCGCCACCGAGACCGGCACAGCCGCCTCTACCGCCACAGCAGACATATTCACCATCCCGCATCGAGTATCAACGATGCAGGAGGTGTTCGCCACGCGACGAACAACACCTACCAACAGACTAACAAAGTACTACTAGAGGGAGAACTGCCCAGCTTCTCGGTCCGAGACTTCATCGAGATTGGCATCTTCGAGCCTGCTCATAAGCTTCTGCTGCGCGACCACACGGACGCGGCGAGAGGAGATGTCCGCTTCTCGATCCTGCGGCCGGTCGGAGCGGATTTCGTGATGGCCGACGAGCACGGACTTTTCCCTGCGCTCGGCCACCGGCCCGAGAGCCGGCAAGAGTTCCGCCTGTCGATCAAGGACTCCTTCGCGGGGGTCGCGTTCAACACGGGCCGGTTCAGTCGTCAAACGATCTCGCCAATGACGAGCGATTCAAGCCCCATCCGAAAGCCGAGTCGGGTCGCAAGTACCAGTCGATGGTGTCGGTCCCCCTCTGGGGGTCGGGCGAGGTAGATGGCGTCCTTAACGTCCTGGCCACCCGTAAGGACGCCTTTTCGCCGGTCGATCGAACCTACATCACGCTCCTCGCGTCGGTCATCGACGTTGCGGAGCACCTGCATCCGCCATCTGATACGACATAATGGAAAGGAGCAATGAATGGAGAGCCCGGTGCCACCCGCTGAGCCGAGTACGCTCCGCCGCCTGGTGGAGCGCGAGATTACGACGGATGAGTACGTCCAAAGCCTGGACCAGAGGGTCCAAGAAGCGCGCGAGGACGAGACAACGTCTCCGCTGTCGCCGAGGCCCGAATCAGAACCCACGTAGCGCTCTGTCGTCCAAGTTTTGGGCAGCGAATGGGCAGCAGCGTTCGAGGGAACCACCCGCTGCGCGCGCAGTCCGGGCCAGGCGCTCTGCGCAGGCTCTGATAGCGTCGCCGGCGACGGCGGTGGAGACTCGCTCCGGCCCCAAGAAACAGGGGTGGAGCTTTGAAGCGTGAACCTAGGAAGCTCGCGTGTGTCGGGTCGCGCTTGCGTGCCGCTCGTGTCTCGAGCCTCCTCGTCGCGATCGCACTGGCGCTCAGCTGCGTGATCGCCCTGGCTGCGCCGGCGCTCGCCGACGCGGCTGGCGGTGCGCGGCACATCCGCAAGTCCCTGCAGGGCGTCGCCGCCACACCGTCCGCGAGCGAGCCCCACTGGGCGTGCCCAGAGGGCGCTTGCGAAGCGATCGTAGCGCCGGCCCCGGTGAAGGTCGCCGACGGCTATGCGCTGCCGGGCAGCTCACGCCTGCTCGAAGGAAGCGGAGAACTCGGCGGCTACGACCCCGCTGACCTGAAATCGGCGTACCACATCCCCACGGGAACGGAAGGCACGCAGACGATCGCGCTCGTGGACGCGTACGGCTACGCCAATGCAGAAGCAGACCTGGCGGCCTACCGGACCAGATATGGCCTGCCGGCGTGCACGAAAGCGAGCGGCTGCTTCAAAAAGGTCAACGAAAGAGGCGAAGAAGCCAATTATCCCGCCAACGAACCGGGATGGAACACTGAGGCGGCGCTCGACTCGGACATGGCCTCCGCGGCCTGCCCCGAATGCCACATCCTGATGGTCGAGGCCAGCGGCGAAGAACCTGCGCAGATGGCGGCATCGGTGAACGAGGCGGCGGCGCTCGGGGCCAACGAGATCAGCAACAGCTATGGCTATGCCGAACTCTACGAATGCGCCGACCGCTGCGAAGCCTACGACGCCGACTACCAGCATCCCGGCGTCGAGATCTTCGCCTCAGCTGGCGACGCGTGTCAGTGCGCGTCAACGGCGACTGGGCGCTCGTGGGTGGCACCAGCGCGTCCTCGCCGCTGGTGGCCGGCATCGAGGCACACGCGAGCTCGATCGTGCGCGGTCTGGGCGCGCGCGCGTTCTACGATCAGCTCGGCACGCTCAACGACGTGACCGAAGGGCTCGCGGGGTTCGAAGCGACCGAATGCGAACCCTACCTCTATCTGTGCGACGCCGAGGTCGGCTACGACGGCCCGACCGGGATGGGCACACCGAACGGCGTTCCTGCCACGCCCGCCGCTCCGACCGCGAAGGTCACAGCACCAAAGCCCGACAAAACATACGTGGTCGGCAGCAAAGTGAAAACGGTGTTCGCGTGCGCCGAGGGCGCCAACGGTCCAGGACTGGAATCCTGCACGGATTCCAACGGAGCCAGTGACGGCAAAGACACCCTGAACACTGCGGCGCCGGGTATCTTTACCTACACGGTGACGGCCAAGAGCATCGACGGCGAGACCGGGACAGCCAAGATCACCTACGCAGTCGCTCCGAAAGGTTACGAGGTATACGAAATGTGCGTGATCACGGCCGGCAGCGTCAACTGCGACTCTGCGCTGCTGGTCGACACCAGCTCCAAACGCTGGCGGCGGACTGAGTTCGAAGAATCCGGAACGATCGAGACGGTCGGGCGAAAACCAAGGAAAACGAACTTCGTGGTGAAGTCCGGAGCCTACACCGGCTGCGTTTACACGGGCGTGAAAACGAAGAGCGGCTACAACTCGCCCGCACAGTTCGGCGGCTTGGAATGCGACGGGAACTTGCTGGAGGAATGGTTCGCGTCCAAGCTCTGATCGCTGCCGCCAGGTGTCGGCAGCTCGACTGCCGCGGCACGCCTACCGCCCGCGTCGGACTTACGTCGAGCGACCTCACGTCACCCGACACCGGCGGTCGAAGATCCCGCGCAGGCTTCCCAGGCCACCGTACACGGTCTTGTGCGGCACACCCCATTCGCCGCATCAGCTCCGCGTCGGTCGGCAGACAACGACATCTGAGCTGCTCGCCAGCGGTCGGGCGGCTTGGAGGCTCCGAAGGAAGAGCCCCGTCTCAGCGGGGCTCTTCTGCAGGCTGGATGTTGCGCGTGACCCCTGCCTCGATGCCGATGTGTCGTTGGAGCTCGAGAGGGTCAGGCTAAGACGCGACGCGTTGGCTGGGTTGGCTTGGCCCCGACGCCAGGGCATCGTGCGGCACAGAGATGAAGTCCAGAGCGTGGCCGCGGTCGTCGCTGACCTCGATCAGTGCGCGCTCGGCGTCCGCCTCGACGACGGTGCCGATCGTCCCCGCCGGCCAGCGCCCGGAATCAACCCGGAGCTCAACGACGTCGAGGATCGCGTGTTGGGTATGCGCCATGGTCAGTCGATTCTCGCAGGCTTTCAGGGAATGTCCACCCACGTAGACGTCAGCCGCGGCGGCTTTGCCCCTTGGATAATCCACGTCGTGACGACTGGAGCGGTCGCTCCGTTGAGGCCGTCGATCGTCACGAGGACTTCGTAGGCGACGCCAAACGGCGTGATCCGAATTGCGCGGATGGAGGCAGTTGGGAGCGCCGCCAGGATCTGATCGTGAAGGTAGCGCCAGTCGGACGCCGTGATCCCGAGGGCCGATGCGAACACTCGCGCCTTGTGTCGCCCCCGAGCGTGGGTCTCATCGAGCGCGTAGCGCACGAGCTTCTCCGTCGGGATTCTGGCCAGCTCTGCTTTGGGCAGCCGCATCGATCGAGCCATCCGACGACGGTACCGGCGGGCACCGACGCTCCCCTGACCATCAAGCGTGCGATCGGGCCTAGTTGGCCGCCAGCCTAGTTCCGCTTGGGCGTTGCCCGCGGCGAGCTGTTGGTGAGGCGTATCTTCCGAGAGCCGCCGTGGCTCCTGGACGAGCCCGGCGTACGTGGCTCGGGCTGGCTCGCGGACGGCTTGCCATTGCCCGCGACGGCCGGTGCCCGCTCAGGCGCAGTCGGATCGCTCGCCCGATGCTGGCCGTGATCGGTCGCTCGATCGCGGGGATGGTGATCGCAGCAGCTGAGGCGCAAGTGACAGCAGAACGTGACAGCCTGCGCAGCGACTTTGCCGCAGCATCCCATGATGCCTACGTGCTGAAAACGGCCCATGACACGGGCGTCGATCCAGCGCAGTTAGCCCAAGTTGTCCCACCGGGATCAACCCCCGAGCAGATAGCACAGGGAGCAGAGCGTGTCCGAATGGGTCAGAGCGGCGGTTTCAATGGCGGCCAAGTCGGAGTAATAGACACGAGCCCGAAGCGCACGCCGGATCAAATCCTGCCCGATGCGGTCTCGGTTCGCCTTCGGCCAGGGTGGCTGCGCCGTGCCGGGTCGCGCCGTGCCTTGACGGGAGGATAAGGCGAATCACGATTCCGATTCCGATTCTTCAGGACACGACTCCCAGTATTGGCCTGCTGTGTCCATTGTAAATTCGTGATGCTCGCGTTCGCGTTGGTCCGCGGTCTCCCATACGCGCCATAACCACACCTCACAGCTTGAGGCTGATTGCTGTTCCTCGGCGTAGCAGTTTACGTGCATGCCAGAAACGCGGTAGCAGTTCCCAAGCTCGTAGATGCCGCCGTTGTGCTCTTCTTCGCGTCTAAAGCGCTGTTCGAGAGTGTGTCGCGCATTCCCCACGGTGAGGTAGGGGAGAGCGGCGGCGCTCGCCGGGATAGTACAGGCGGTAAAAATCGCGCTGAGTATAGAGAGCTTTCTCATCTCAACTACCCTCGGGATCGTGTTGCGGGGGAAGCGCTAAACCGAGTTCCCGCCGGCGCTTCCGCCGTTAAGTTGGCGTATCTTGGTTCCGTATCGGCGAACTTCGGGCTGAACTTGAGGCAACCCGTCCCGCGTCTCATCGATCCACCGCCGAGCCCATCGCGCCCCGGTCTATGATTGATGACGTGACCGAGGGATTCTCGCCGGAGCAGCCCGTCTACATCGAGATCGATGGCGAGCAAGTCGAGGGCGTCTTTGTGCGTCCCGGAGAGCAGGCGGAGGGCATCACCGTCGAAAGCTCAGCGGTCGATGGTCCGTACAAGCGCGACGTTGCTTGGGTGCGTCGCTGCGACACCGAGAGCGTAGAGGCGTTCCTGTACGAGAGCATCTCTGCGCGGCCAGCGTAGCCCCCCGCCCGTGTGTTCCCATAGCGTTTCCATAGCCGTAGGCTTGAGGACCGCAAGGACTACGAAAGCCCAATAGAATCAGCCCAGAGGGCGCGTAGCTCAGTGGGAGAGCGCTCGCTTCACACGCGAGAGGTCGCAGGTTCGAAACCCGCCGCGCCCATGGCGAGAGGTCTTCACGTTTGACCTCGTTCCTCGTTCACGTTTGGCCTGGGCGCGCTGGTGATGGCTCGCCCGGCTGTTTATTTCGGTGTCTTTGGTGTGAAGGTTGGCCAGGGCATGATCGCGGGGTGTGCGGACGGGGGTGCGCGGCGATCGCGGCGTTGCGATCGCTGCCCCTCGATGGTTGCGTTCCTGGTCGGGCTGCGGGCTGTGGCTGTCCTATCTCGGCGGTGTGTTGGCGGCCGCCGCAGCCGGGTTGTGAATGGTGCGCCGGCGCCGTCTGCGGCGCCGCGGCGGGAGCCCGCATTCGCGTCGCCTGTCGTCCTCGGCTTTGCGCGCCGCGGAGGCGTCCGCCACGTGGGTGTTGGAAGTGACGAAGGCGCACGCGAGAAAGAGCGCGCTGGGTGTGAGGCCCATGAGGCGGCACCAGCCTCTTGCGATGTTGATGGTGGCTGGGTCGAAGACGCGCGCGAAGGTGCGCTCGGCGGCCGAGCGCCGCGCGTAGGAGCGCCGGTGCTCGGGGGAGGGGTAGTCGTGCTTCTGCTGGGTCTTCGCGGCCACGGATGCCGGCACGGTGATCGTCTGTTGGGTGCAGCAGACCGGCGGATGCTGGGGTGCGGAGCAGACCGTGGGGCGCTCGTGCGAGAGCTCCATCGAGGCTGCCCGCAGCGGGCAGCGCAGCTTGCCGCGGACAGCCGGACAGGCCACGCGCCGGTAGCCATCTTCGTCGGAGGCGGTGATCGCGGAGAGCTTGTAGCGGTGAAGCTCGTCGCAGCGGCGCGCGTGTGCGGCTGCCTGCTGCTCGCTGGCGCCAGGCGCGAGCGGCGAGAGCTCAAACAGCGCCTCGGGTGTGGCCGGGCAGTAGAGGCTGCCGTTGCAGATGATGGCGCCCATGTGTGTGCCCTTCTTGCCGCGGTCGTTGGGGTGCAGGTCGATGACGAGCTTCGCGCCCAGCGCCCGCAGCGGCGCCGCGAAGGTGTCAGGTTCACGGTAGGAGTAGCCGGAGTCGGCCAGCAGATCGCCTGGGGCGATGCCCTCTGTTGTCATGCGTTTGAGCACCGGCAGGAACGCGGCGGGCGGGTCATGCTTGGGGGAGGCGAGTGTGATCCCGCGCACGAGCTCTGGCACCTCGTCCCCGCCCTCCTCCTTGACGATCGTCGCTGCCTGCAGGTAGTAGCCGAAGAACGCCTCTGCCTCGCCCGGGTGGCTGGCGGTGCGGTGCCCCCATGCGCTCTCGGCGTCCGCGCAGCGCTCCTCGGAGCCGTGCGGGGGGCGGGCGAACGACTCATAGGCTGTCCAGTCCACGGCGAGGGCAGAGCTTGAAGGCGCGCCCAATTCCTGCACGCCAGCCTCGACGAGCGCGTCCATGACTGCCTGCAGCGCCTGCGAGGGCTGCCCGTCCGGCTTCTCCTTTGAGAGCGCCTGGACGACCAGGCCAAATGTGCGCTCGGTCTGCCGGTAGGTGAGCTCATGCTCTCCTGAGCGCCACTGCGCGATCACGCCCAGGCGCTGCTTGTCCTTGACAGGCAGCGAGATCAGCGCCTCGTGCACGCGGGTGAGGTGCGCGGGGCGCCCATCGGACAGGGCGATCAGTATTCCGAGAAGGAGCGTGCGGACCCGTAGCTGACGGGGACGCACGCCCACGGGCAGCATCGCCTCGAGGTGGGGGGCGACGCCCGAGGAATCGACGATCTCCTCCAGCCGGCGGATCTCAACGTCCACTGTGTCCTTCGAGCAGCGCCACCAGCTGGCGCTCGTCGGGCTCGGGAAGCGAGGCGGCGATGTCCCCCAGGCGTTGCGAGCAGACGACTCCCGCGGCGGCCATAAAGGCGTGCAGGCCGATCTCCTGCGCGCACGCGCAAAGCCAGCTGCAGCGCAGGCGCCCGGCCTGAAGGCGCGGCAGCGAACTGTCGGCCGAAAGTGCCCTCACGAGCGCGTCGGTGATATTGCGCCGGCGTGCCTTCCGGCCGCCGAGGATCAGGCCCTCCCCGGCGAACGCGGCGGATCGCAGCAGCGGCTCATGAAAGCGCCGTAGCACCGGCACCATGCGCGCCCTGCGTCCTGGCACCTGCACGATCACGCCGCCGGAGCGCTCCAGCACATCCTGCCCGCGGATGTGGCGAAGCTCCCCTGCCACGATCCCCGCCCCGGCACCCAGGCAGATGAGCGCGGTGGCGCGCATCCTGCGCGCCTCGGTTGACTGCGCGCCCGCCAAGGCCAGGTAGCCCGCGAGCTCGGCCTCCGAGTAGGGCGCCTTGGCGCGCTCGCGGGGGAGCGGTGTGGGCCGGGGCTGTGGGTGAGCTTCGAGCGAGCGCTGAAGCGCGCGCAGGTTAGTGCGCAGCGTTCTGCGCGTCGCCGGCGAGACCCGGGCGCAGCCGCAGCGCACGAAGCGCTCGATCAGCGCCTCCTGCAGAAGCGACTCGGCGCAGGGCTCGAGTCCCAGCGCCTCCGTAAACGACGCGAGCTTGCCAGCCGCGAACAGAAGCGCCTTGGCACGTCCAGGCGTGGGAGGCGAAGCCTTGGCCACCACCTCGCGCGCAAGGTGCGCCGAACGCTCGGAGACCGAGTAAGGCGCATAGCGCGCGATCGCCGAAGCAGCCGCCTGCGCGGCGGTGTCGTTGCGGCTCGCTCGAAGGCTTCGCGCGCCTGTCATCAGGAGACCTCGCTATCCTCCGGTATATCTACCGGAGGACACGGACGGAACTAGCCGTATCGCATGGGAGACTCAGCCAATGAAGCTCGATACCGCTCAGCGCGAGGAGGCGCGCCAGATCGCCTCAGAGCTCGCCCAGATCGCCCGCTCAGCCGACGTGCTCACAGGCACGATCACTGAACGCCTAACCCTCTGCGGCAGGCCGAGCTGCGCCTGCCACGGCGACCCGCCCCGCCGCCACGGTCCCTATTGGCACTGGACCCGCAAGGTTCAGGGCAAGACCGTTGGCGGCTATCTGAACAAAAAAGAGGCCCGCGAGTACCAGCTCTGGATCGACAACGACCGGCGCATCCGCGCGCTCATCTCCCGCTTGGAGGCGATCGGCATCGAGCGCCTCGACGCCCGCCAGCGCCCCGACTAGGACGCGCCGACGGTGTGATCAAACGCCGCCTAAGGTGTGACGAGCCAGCCAGACGTCTGCAAATGACCCCACCAGCAAAGAGCAAACCCCAAACGTGAACACCTCATGGCGAAATAGCTTAGAACAGGGCGGTTTTACCCATCGCCGGTGAGGTCGTCAAGATCGGTTGAGGCGCTGGAATTGCTCATTGGCCTATTCACTGACCTAAACTCCGGGTCGTCTGTGCGGGTGGCCTGACGCGTGAACGGGCACTCGGCGGGCTCGTCGGCGAAGCGCATCAGCTCCCAGATCGCCTGGCGCTCGTGATCGGTCAGGCGACGGTTGCGGGTCTGCTGGTAGACCTGCAGCGTGAACGCGGCCGAGGTGTGGCCGATCTGATCGGCGATTCAATGCGGGTCCCCCTTGGCCTGGTAGTCGGCCTTGCCGACCACCCGACGCCCCGACTTCTTCCCCGCGAGCTCGGTCTCCAGCTCGGTGAAGCGGCTGTCGGCGAACTTCAGGAAGATCAGGCCGAGTACTGGAACGGAGTATTCGCTCGCCTTCAGATGCGAGTTGGCACGCAGCTCATCCGCCGTTTCCCAAAGGCGATCGGCGATGGCGTAGATATCGGTCGTAGGACGCTGCGCACCGGTTGGATGCAACCCTCGACCACTGGTTCCGCTTCGGCTGGCCATGCAGGCGCATCGTATAGCGCGCGTTCGCCAACGTCTGTTGGCAGCCGCGGAGCAGTCTGTCCGGTTAGAGGACGAACATGTGTTCGTCACGACCTCACAGAGCTGAACCTGGGCAGTGCGACTAGGCTGGTGGACTGGTATGGCCGACAACAGCGCAATCGAGTGGACGGAGGCGACCTGGAACCCGGTGACGGGCTGTGACAAGGTCTCGCCGGGCTGCGCGCACTGCTATGCCGAGACGTTCGCTGAGCGCTGGCGGGGAATCCCAGGGCACCCGTACGAGCAGGGGTTTGCGCTGAAGCTATGGCCGCAGCGGTTGGAGCAGCCGCTGAAGTGGTCGCGGCCGCGGATGATCTTCGTCAACTCGATGAGCGACCTCTTCCATGAGGATATTCACGACGCCTACATAGAGCAGGTCTTCGAGGTCATGGGGCAGGCTCACCAGCACACGTTTCAGATCCTGACCAAGCGACACGAGCGTCTGGCCGAGCTGGCGCCGTCGCTACCGTGGCATCCGAACGTCTGGATGGGAGTCTCGATCGAGAACCGCCGTTTCGTCCACCGCGCGGACTACCTGCGCGAGGTCCCCGCAGCCGTCCGCTTCATCTCGGCCGAGCCGCTGCTCGGGCCGCTCGATGGACTCGACTTGACGGGCATCGACTGGCTGATCGCCGGCGGCGAGTCCGGTCGAACGCCACCGCAGTTGCGACCCGGCGTGGGTGTACGACCTGCGCGATCGCTGCGCGGAGGAGGACGTCGCGTTCTTCTTCAAGCAATGGGGTGGCCGCACCCCGAAGGCCGGAGGGCGACTGCTTGACGGCCAGACGTATGACGCGATGCCGGTGCCGCCGCGCCGCGACGATCTAGTCCTGGCTGCCGTTTAGGCGACGTTTGCGCGGGCCACTCTTCATGTCGAACAGCGTGGCCTGACCGAGATTCTCCTGGACGCGCAATCGCACGCGGTCAAACACAGAGTCCATGATTTTCTCGCCCGCCGCGTTGTCGGTCGCGAAGATCAGGAAGTACATGGGCTGGCCGCCTTCCTTCTTGATCTGACGGTCGAGGACGGTCTTGTAGCCCAAGCCCTTGAGGCCGTCACCATACATACGCACGTACTCACCACGAGCCTGCTCAGCGCTGATGTCACCTCTCTCGCGCCGCTCGTAGATGTCTTTCCAGTTCTCATGTCCGAAGATCCGTGTCACGAGCTCCGGATAGTCCGGTGCCAGCCGTACAAATCCCATATCGGTCGGAAACAGGATTAGTTCCCGTGCCCGCGCTGCGGGCCCGCACGGGCTGATGAAAATGCGCAATTTGCGGACATCTGGCGCTATTTTCCTGTCAGCTGCTCGATCTTGTTCGGGCTGTGTCCACGCTTATGCTCGGCGAGAGCTTCAACCGTCGCCCACGCCAACTCCGACCCCTCAGGGTCCAGAAACGCGAACACCGGAGCTCGACGCGGGACGGGCGCGAGCATGTCCCCGACGATCGCGTTGGCGTCAGCGTTGAAGCGCACGACGCGATCGCCGTAGCGCTGCGTGCGATGCTCGAGCGCCTTGAAGGAGGCTGCATTCTGCTCGGCGACGATGACCTTGGTCGCTTCAGGCGAGCCCGCCTCGAGAGCGATCAGCGCCGAGCCGTTGATATCTGTGTCGCGGGTCGTTGACCAGTTCAGTCCTGTTCCGGCAAACAGATCCAAGCCGTACCAGCCCCCAGCTTTCGCACACGCTTTGGCAAACGCTTTGAGGTAGGTGTCGAGGATCATCAGCTTCTCCTCGGTCCACGACGCCGCGTCGCGTGCCCGGTAGCCATCAGCAGCTTTGTGAGAGGTGGCCTTTGCCATGCCGAAGATGACTGTACGGGAGCTTTGGCTATCTCCCGTCTTCTCCTCCGCTGAACTTGGCGCGAGGCGTACCATGATGCCGTGGCTCTACCCGTGTGGCTCCAAACCCTCTGGACGCGCCTGCCCGAACAGCCCACGCGCTGGGCTCCGCTGACTGGTTCGAGCAACGGGAACCTGGGCAAGATCGACCACATCGTCGTTTTGATGATGGAGAACCGCTCGTTCGACCACATGCTCGGCTACCTGAAGCTCGACGGTGTTATGCCCGAGGTGGAGGGGCTGGAAGCGAGCATGGCCAACGAGTACAGCGGGCACTCCTACCCCGTGCATCCGCTCGGTCGCCCCGGGTTGGAAGGGTTCAATCCCGAACACGGCGGCACCGCAGTCGATCAGCAGCTGGTAAACGACAACGGCGGCTTTGTAGCGAACTTCGCCGCCACCCATCCCAAGGCCGACCCGGGGCTCGTGATGGGCTACTACGACGGCGGGGAACTGCCCGTATACGACCACCTCGCCCGCAACTACTGCGTGTGCGACCACTGGTTCAGCTCCGTCCCGGGCGCCACGTGGCCGAACCGACTGTTCTCGATCACGGGTGGAGCGACCAGCCGCGAAGATGCAAAACCTCCGATCTATGCCGAGCGCTCGTTCGTGCGCAAGTTGGAACGGGCGAGTCCGCCCGTCAGCTGGCGCTGGTACTCCTACCTCCCCGGCAGCCTGCGCATGATCGACCCGCACTACCGCCTGTCACATCACGACCATTTCGCCTACGTCAACCGTCGCGCGCCCGAATTGCCGCCGAGGCAGACCCTGAAGGGCATGCTGCTTGGTGGTGCCGTCAACGTCGGCGACGTTCTTCTGCACGAGGACGCATGCTTCCTGGACCACGCCGCGGCCGGCGAACTGCCGCAGGTCTCGTGGATCGACCCCAACTTCCAAGAACCGACCAGCTACACCCACCCCTCGAACGACGACCACCCGCCGTCGGACATCCGCCCCGGCCAGGAGCTCGTGCTGATGATCTACCGCGCGCTGATCAGCAACCCGCGCGCGTGGGAACGCACCCTGCTGGTGATCACCTACGACGAGCATGGTGGTCTGTACGACCATGTCCCGCCGCCAATGTGCCCGCAAGACAAGGTGCCGTTCGACCGCTTGGGGGTTCGCGTGCCGGCGCTCGTCGTCTCGCCCTGGGCGACGCAGGGCGTCTGCAAGCAGCAGTTCGATCACACCTCGATCATCAAGACGATCCTCGCCCGCTTCTGCCAGGTGGACGGCAAGATCCCCGACGTGGGGTTGCGCACCACCGAAGCCGCCGATCTCGGCTATGCACTGACCGCGTCCGAGCCCCAACCCACGCCATCGATCGAGGAGATGGTGAGCGCGGTCGCCGCCTGGCAGACCGTCAACTCGGGCAAGCCTGCGCTGGGCGCGCCACTGCGCTCACCCGAAACGCTCGATGAGTTCAGGAGCGGGATCGTGACCGCATCACGTCAGCTTCGCAGGAGAGGACTGCAAGACAGGCGACCATGAGCCGACCAGCTCAGCGTCTCGGCCGCGCTGCAGATAGGACCGAAGTTGGCAAACCAGCACCCCAAAACACTACTTTGATGCTATCCTGCCAGTATGAGCCGTGTTCTGAGCCCTACCGAGTCGATGGCGCGCGCATTCGTCGCGTTGCGAGGTGCCGACCCAGATGACCGCGACGCGTTGAGCGCCGCGGTGCAGGACGCCGCCGAGGAGCTCCAGAAGGGCTTGGCGGACCGTTCCACATACTCCAAGACCGAGGCCGCACACCTCTTGGATGTGAGCTCAACGACGCTCGAGAAGTGGATCAACCGTGGGCTGATCCCCGTCGTGCAGGTACCGCGTTACAAGCGCGATCGCATTCCCGCGCGGGCGCTTTTGGCGCTGGCCGGCGAGGTCAAGCAGCTGCGCCGGCAGGGTCGCCATCGTGGACTGCTCATCGAGGCTCTCAGTCGCTTGGAGCAGGAGGACCCGCGGTGGCGGGCGGAGTTCGAGCGCCTCTATCGGCCGGGTCTGACTGGCGGGCCGAACGAGGACTATGTCTCCGCGGCACCCGGGCCGGACTTCGGCCCCGAGGACTGAACGCGGCCGTGTGGGAAGTGGTCGTCCGCCGTGAGGTGCGGCCACTGATCGACGCGCTCACCGGCAAGCGCACCGGCTACCGCGACGCTTACGAGAAACTCCAGCAAGACCCCTGCCTCGTGCGCGCAACGCCACAGGGACCACGTCCCTTCGCCTAACGGCTGTCAGGTCCACTCGAGCCGAAGGTATGCGGCGTGCATCTGAAAAGGGACTATCGCTTGGCGTTCTCGATGCAGCCCGCCGAGGATGAGGGATACTGCGAGGGCGCAAGACCCCCAGCAGGGAGGTTGAAACGGCGACACGCGATGTCGGAGCACCAGACAAGAGACGTTGAGTTCGGCCATCACACGCCGCCCTCAATTCCATCCGCTCTGGATCGTAAGTTTGCCCCAATGGGAGCACCTTCGCGTAACGCTCCGTGTCCGTGCGGAAGCGGCCTGAAGTACAAGCGCTGCTGCCTGGCGGCCGAGAGCCGCGAGCGCGAGACGGCGCGCTTCGAGGACGCCGTCGGCAAACGCATCTCAGCGTGGGCAGCCACGCAGTTCCCGGATGATCTGAAGGCGGCCCTGGGGCACTTCGGGGGTCCCGAGCCCGAGTTGGATGACCGCGGCCTGACGATCTTCGCCACCTGGTTCTGCTCGGATCGCGAGCTTGCCTGCGGAGAGACCCCGGCGGGGCGCTACGCGGCTCGCAGCGACATCGATGCGCCCGAGCGGGACGTGGCCGCGCGGATCGCCGCGGCGCGCCTGAGCCTGCAGCGTGTCCATGACGTGGAGGCGGGCCGCTGGATCGAGCTCGAGGATGTGCTGAGCGGAGCGGTTGTGCGCGTGCGCAGCGGCGAGGTCTCGCGCGAGGCGGCACGCTGGGACATCCTGCTCTGCCGCGTGATGGATGACGACTGGATCCCTTCGCTGTGGGGCCCCGCGCTGTTCTACAAGCCCGACGAGGAGCCCGAGCTGCTCGCCGAGCTCGACCGCCTCGCCCACGGACACCGGATACCCGGCGACAGTGATCGTGTGTTCCGCGCGGCCGCGCTCGAACTGATGCGCTTCGTGCCTCCCGGCCGTTGCGTTGAGCCGAGCTTATTCACCGCGGAGGGCGACCCGCTCGTCGACGGCCGAGCGAGCTGGCGGATCACCGACGCCATGGCTGCGCTCGAACTGCTGGACGACCCGCCGGAGCTGGCATGTGTGGGTGAGAGTGACGACGGATCGGGGGAGGCGATTCAGTGGACCGTGCCCCGTGAGCAGTTGCCCATGTCTGACACGCCGCTGCCACCGGGGGCGCTGCGCTTTGAGAGCAGCCTCACCGGGCTGCCCGGACGGGTATGCTTGGCGACGTTCGAGCTGACCGGGGAGGAGCTGCGGTGCGCGGCGGTCTCCCAGGCAAGGCTCGACGCGGCCATCGAGCTTGTCGAGCGGCGCCTCGGAACGCTCGCCGAGCCACGCGAACGCAGCATCCTGCCGCTCGAACCGGACCTCCCCTCCCGTAGGCGTGACCGTGCGCCCCGCCGGCGCGAGCCGCCGTCCGGACTGACGGCGGCGGAAGCCAACGACCTCGAGCGCCAGCTGCTCAACGACCACTACCGCCGCTGGCTGGACGAGCCACTCAAGTTGCTCGGAGGCCACACGCCGCGCGAGGCCGCGCGCAATGGGCAGCGCGGCGAGCTCGAGCTGCTGCTGCGTGGAATCGAGAACCGCGCCGAGCGCTCCCGCCGGGATGGCGCTCCCTGGCCCGACGTCATCTGGCTGCGAGACGCACTTGGCCTGAACGCTGGTCAGCTCGCTGCGTAGCAGGCCACGGATACGTCTGGCAGTGGATGGCGCGGTCGGCGACTTCAATTCGCTCCACGTGCAGAGCACATTCCAGCGGCGCGTCTGGATCTCACCGGAGGCTTCGGTCCCGGCGAGTGGCCCCGAGACCGGGCCACGGGGCTGCGGATCAACATCCCGCAGGCGCGCCTGCGCGGCTGGCTGAGCTACGACAAGTGATGCTCGAGCTCGATTACCCCAGCGACACAGTCATCGCGCAGTTCGCCAGGACCCAGGTGCCTGACCAAGGGAGCCATCCAGCTGTCTCCCGATGTCCCACGCGCGACCGGCCGTTCGCAAGCACCTCATCCCTCTGCTTTGGCCGAGTGAGCCCCCAAACGTCCGAGCACAAGGCGTCGAGCTCGACGGTCGATCAGCCGGTCGGTGAAATGGATGTGCACACCGGGCGGGCTGCGCAGCCCTCGCTTGGCGCGTGGCAGGGTGATGTGGACCTCGTCGGCGATCAGGTCTTCAAGAGTCAGCGGGCGGGCGGCGCTCGCGCTTGCGCTCGGACGCCCGGCGCTTGGCCGCCAGTCGCCGCTCACGCGATGCTGCGCTGGGACGTGTGGCGTGGCGGCGCTTGGGAGCGGCGAGCGCGCTCGCGAGCCGCGCGCTCAAGCGAGTCAGGGCCAATTCGCGGTTGCGCGCCTGTGATCGCGCGTCCTGCGCGATCGCTGCCAGTCGCGGCCCGGCGCGCGCCAGCACCCGCCTGCGCTGTGCGTCGGTCAATGACCGCGAGGCGAGCACGTCGAAACTCGCTTCCACACGGGAGGCCGTGGTGTTGGCGTGTTGTCCCCCAGGGCCGGAGGAGCGGCTTGCCCGCAGCGTGATCTCCGAGAGGGGAATCGTCAGCTGACCGGTGACCCGCAGCCGATCCTGCACAGACGAAGTCCTATCACGCCGAACGTCGAGGGCGCCGGCCGGATCTCGGCATATGCCCGCTTCGCCTAGGCCAGCTCGACGAGCGGGAATGCTCGGTTGCGGCGGGGCGGCACGAGGAAGTTCTGCCGGCGGGTGGCGGTGAGGAAGCGCTCGAGGCCGAGGTTGCCGGCCGGGACCTTGTACTTCTGGGCGAGGTCCAGCGAGGCCTGGCTGCGGCGCATGGTGGCGAAGAAGGCGGCGGTGGGCACGAACATGCTGAAGTGCAGCTTCGGCTGAGGGGTGCCTTCGGGCACGTCGAGGGCGTCGAAGCCGGGGCCGTCGGCGCGGATGTGCATCGGGGTGCGGTCGCTCGCGCGGCTGGTGCGCTGCAGGGCGGTGGTGTGCGCGATGCGAGGCTGGCCGTCGAAGGTGGAGGCGCCTTCGGCTTCCCGTTCGGCCTGCTGGGTGCCGGCGAAGGTGTTGGGGATGAAGGCCGGGCCGCCGCCGTTGGTGTAGGGGTCCTGGTTGCCGCCGCGCGGGACGGGGTCGGCGCTGAACATCTCGGCCTCGCGGCGCATGTAGGTTTCGCCAGGGCGTTCGTAGAACTGCTCGAGATCCTGGATCACATGTGACAGGTGCTGGATCGAGCCGTGGTCGAAGTAGTCGCCGCGGCGGGCCGTGGTGAGCCTGGCCGAGCGGTTGCCCAGGAACGTGACGATCGCCGGCGGGCCGCTGCCTTCCACCTGTTGGGAGACGAACCCCATCCACATCGGCGAGGCGGGATTGAGCATGTCCGCGTAGGGCAGGCCTTCGGCTTCGCCGATCCTGCGGGGGAGTCCCTGTTCGAGGAACATCAGCCGCCGCGAGCTCACCGACAGGAGCTCGCCGAGGCCCGAGCCGCCGACCTGCTCGCCCGCGAGCGTGGTGCTCGCTTCGGTCAGCCAGCTGAGCACGTCCTCCAGGATTTCGCTGGAGTCGCCGCGCAGCGTGAGCAGCATGTCGTTTGACTCGATCTGCACCGGCACGTTGAACCGGCGCTTGCTGATTTCCGGGTTTGCGGGGCTGACGTCGGTGGGGCCGGGCACCGCCTCTTCGAGCGCCGGCCGTTCCGGTTCGCCGGCCAGCCGCGGCATGTGCGCCTGGATCAGCGGCCCGGACATGCCGCCGGGCAGCCGCTGGAAGTAGGGGATGCCGTAGGCGACGATCGTGAACACCCCGCCGGGGCTGAACGGGTAGCTCTGCTCCACCTGCGCGAGCGCCTGCGCCAGCGTGGCCTGATCGCTCGCCGTCGGCGCGCGGGTCAGCGCGATCGTGGCGAACAGTGTGTACACCGGGCTGAAGCGGGCACGCACCCCTTCGGATTTGACCGGCCGGGGCAAGAGCTTTTCGATCTGGAATTGGACTTCGGGCAGCGCTGACCCGGCGGCCAGCGACTGCGCGGGCAGCGTCGCGAGCAGCTCCAGGGCGCCGAGCGTGGACGCGGTGACGCCGAGCCCGGCAGCGCGCCGCAGCAGTGTGCGTCGCGTCAGCCCGGCCGGCTCGTCCTGTTGCGGCTGTGCGTGTTCATTGCCCATGCTCGAGGCGTGCTCTTCGTGGGGCGCGGACGCTCCCCGCCGCCGGTGCGGCGGCGGGGAGCTCACGCGTGGCCCGACCGTTGCGCTATTCGCAAACCGGGTTCGTGGGAACCCCTTCGCACGGGTTGGGCATAGTTTCCTGCGGTTCCGGTTCGGCCTGCGGTTCGCCGGGGCTTTCGATCGATGCCTGCGAGAGCCCGATGACCCAGTCAAGCGCCCCTTCCCCGCCGTTGGGGCTAGGGGTGGTCGTGTTCGCGCAGCTCCATTCCCCTTCGAGGTCTTCAGGTTGCGTTCCGTCGGGCGTGGAGTTGCCGATCGCGCAGTCGTTCGGCGATTCTATGAAGATGCCGCCCTGGAACATGATGTCGCGGGCATACTGCCCACCGGTGCTGCCGTTGTCTTCGAACGTGTTGTTGGCGACCTTCACGCCGGACAACGCGAATACGATCGTGTCTTCTTCCGGCGGGTAGGGGTTCGGGTACTCGAACCCGAGGAACCCGTCGTTGACGTTGCCCTTGATCGTGTTGTTTTCCACCGCGTCCCCGTACACGCCCGGGAACTCCACGCCCACGCCCCAAGGCGCCTTTGCGGTCGATCCGTTCACCGGGGCGGTGAGGTTGTTGTTGTCTTCCACCAGGTTGTCGCGGTAGATCGTGCAGTGCTGGATTTCCGTGCTTTCGAACTTCGGCAGCCTTTTGTGGTGTGGCCCGTAGGGTCGTGTCGGATCGCACGCGCCGTTCGACGGCGGCGGCGGGTCGCCCGGGTTTTCCGAGTTCGGCACGATCCCGGCCCGGTTGTCGCGGAACACCGAGTTTTCGATGATCAGGTTGCCGCCCGAGTTCGACCCGGAGTAGCCGACCGCGTCATCTTCCATCGTCGCGTTGCTGATGCGGGCCTTGCATTCGCCGCACGCGCCGAGGTACATGCCGGAGTCGTCCATGCCGGAGGAGTAGATGTTTTCCCACGAGCCTTCGGTCTCGTCGTTGGTGAAGATCCCGTAGCCTCCGTCCATGCCGGTGTCGTACGCGGTCAGGTAGCGACCGAACCAGCCGTGCGCGCCGATCTTGGCCGACCCCGATCCGCCGTTCCACCAGATCTCGTTGCCGCACGCTTCATCGCCACAGCTTTCGGTCTCTTCGAAGTTGCGCACCGTGAGGTTTTCCACCCAGACGTCGTTGTCCTTGTAGATTTCGATGCCGTTGCCGCCTTTGTGCTGGCCGTCGATGATCACGGTGTTGCGGTTCATGCCGCGGATCCAGATGTGCGAGTGCGGCCGTTCCACTTTCACCGCTTCGTCATAGGTCCCCGGCTCGATCAGCACGTAGTCGCCACGTTTGGTCGCGTTCACGGCCGCCTGGATGGTGCTGAAGTACTGGACTTTCTTCGGCCGTTTGGCAGGTATTTCGCCTTGGGTCACGATCATCACACGCGACGCCATCGCGGTGCCGGTGAGCAGGGCCAGAGCCGCGATCAGGGCCAGCGGGAACACGACCAGCGCGCGGGTTGGCAGGTGCAGCCTTCGGTGCATCTCTCCTCCTACAGATTGAAATGGGATTCGCGTTACTATAGACGCGGTCTTACTCGTTGTCAATCCGGTGCTTTAGGACGTCTGAGAGGATTGCCCGACGCAACCATGGCGGACGTAGCGCATCAACGCAGACAGCCGCTCCAGGCTCGCAGCCGCGAGACGGTCGAGCGGATTCTCGCCGCCGCCCGAGAGCTGATCCTGGAGGGGGGCGTGGACGCGGCGACCACCACGGCCATCGCCGCGCGGGCCGGCGTGGGGCCATCGTCGCTATATCGCTTCTTCGCCGATCGTGACGAGCTGTTCTCGCGCCTATTGGAGGCCGAGGTCGAAGCGATCGAACGGAGCGCCGAAGCGGCCGAAGCGCAGTGGGAGCTGGTCTCGATCCGCGACTACGTGGAGCGCATGCTCGAGATGTTCCTCGACTACCACGAGCGCAACCCCCTGTTCGTGCGCCTGTGGTTCGGCGGGCGCGTCTCGCCGGCCGTCACCGCCATCGCCCAGGCGGGCAACCTGGCTCTCGCCGAGCGTGCACGGGAGCGCCTCGTGGCGGCCGGGCTGTCACCGGAGGACATAACGCCGGAGGTGAGCCTGATCGCGGTCGAGGTGGGCGACCGCATTCTCGATCTCGCCTTCCGCGGCCGCCGGCGGGCCGACCGTCGCATCATCGCCGAGGGCGCCGAGATGCTGATCGGCTATCTCGAGCGCGTCATCGGTCAGGCGGGCCAGCCCCCGAACCGGGCCGTTAGCGATTCGCGCCGCCGAGGGTCGCGCCCTAGATGAAGCGCTCCAGCACGAGCGCGATCGCGCTCGTGCCGAACTCCAGCGACGCCGCCGGGATGCGCTCGTCCTCGGCGTGGATCAGCTCCATGAACGCCATCTCCGGGGGGAGCTGCATCGGCAGGAAGCCGTAGGTCTGGATGCCGAGCCGCGCAAAGAAGCGCCCGTCGGTGACGGCGGGGAGCAGCAGCGGCACGGGCCGCGCCTCCGGGTCGAGCTGGCGCAACGTCTCGCCGAGCAGCGCGAACAGGCCCATGTCGGGAGCGTCCGCGCCGCGGTCGTAGCGGATCACCTCGAAGTCCATCTCGACCCCGGCGAGCGAGTGCAGCTCGGCGAAGACCTGCTCGGGGGCGAAGCCGGGGAGCAGGCGGCAGTCGATCTCGACCGAGACCTCCCCGGGGATCACGTTGATCTTCTCCCCGCCCGCGATCACGTTGGCCGTGGCGGTGTTGTGGAGCAGCGGATCGAACTTCCGCCCCCGCTCGCCCAGCACGTCGAGCAGCGGGTCGGTGAGCGGTGGGCGCAGCAACCCCCGCAGCACGAGCGCGAGCGGCCGCGGGAGCTCGGCCGCGATCGCTTCCACCATCGAGCTCACCACGGGGGTCACGTGCACCGGCAGCCGCCGGCGGTCGAGGCGATGCAAGAGCCGCCCGAGCTGTCCGGCGGCGCTGCCACGGATCGGCAGCGATCCGTGGCCGGCGCGCCCGCGAAGCGTCGCCCGCACCCAGCAGACCTGCTTCTCGGCGACCATCACCGGGTACAGCCGCACGCCGGCGACCTGCATCGTGAAGCCCCCGAACTCGCCGATCGCGTAGCGCACCCCCTCGAACAGCTCGGGGTGCTCGCGCACCAGGAAGTCCGCGCCGTGCTCGCTCCCCGCCTCCTCGTCGGCGAGCAGGCACAGGATCACATCGCCCGGTGGCGGTGGATCGCGCAGGCAGGCGCGCATGAAGGCGGCCAGCATCATCGCAACTCCCCCCTTCATGTCCAGCGCCCCCCGCCCCCAGACATAGCCGTCGTGGAGCTCGCCCGCGAACGGCTCGCGACCCCAGCTTCCGACCGCCGCGACCACGTCAACGTGGCCCTGCAGCAATAGCGGCGGCGCGTTCCCGCGCCCGTTCAGGCGCGCGAGCAGGTTCGGGCGGCCGGAGCCGTCCGCGAGCAGCCGCGTCTCGCAGCCGAGCCCCTCGAGCAGTCCCTGGATCCACTCCACGCACTCGCGCTCGTTGCCGGGAGGGTTGGTGGTGTCGAAGCGAAGCAGCCGCTGGAGCAGCTCGACCGGACGGCTCTGCAGATCCTCGCCTGGCACCCCAAGAGTCTCCCCGATCGCCGGGCAGCGCGGTTTGCCAAGCGGCGATTCGGGGCATCGGCGTGTGGCGCGAGGCGACCGGCGAGGCTTGTATGGTGCGGCGTTGACAGGGACAGACAGGGGGCAGAGAGGGGCTGGGAGAATGTCTAGTACGGATACGAGGCGGGCGGCGGACACACACCGGAGGGGCTGGTCTTCGGCCGCGCTTGTGTGCTTGGTCGCGGCTCTTTTCCTCGTGGCGCGGGCGACGGGAGCCGCAGCCGCACAGACAACCCACATCGGCAGCGCCGCCGCGCTGCCCGCCGGCTCGCAGCTGACCGGGGCTCTCCCGGCCAGCACCGAACTGCACCTGGACGTGGCGCTGCGCTCGCAGAACCCGACAGGGCTTGAACAGCTCGCGACCGAAACGGCGACCGCCGGGACGCCGAACTTCCGCCACTACCTGAGCGTGTCCGAATTCGCCGCCCGCTTCGGCGCCACTCCGGCCCAGATCGAAGCGGTCGGCTCGGCGCTCAGCGCGCACGGGCTGCATGTCGGCGAACCGCTCGCCAACAACCTGCTGCTCCCTGTCACGGGCACGGCTGCGCAGGTCGAGGCCACGTTCTCGCTGGGGCTGTCCCAGATCACGCTGCCCACCGGCCGCAACGCCTATCTCAACCAGGAGGCGCCGTCGGTCAGCTCGAGCGTCGCGCCCTACGTGCAGGCCGTGTTCGGGCTGAACAGCGTCGCGATCCCGGAAACCAAGCCACCGACCGCGCCCACGAGCCTGTCGTCGGCGCTCACGAGCCCCTTGACCCCGGCTGTGATCAGCCCCAACCAGACCACAGGAGGTTCGCAGCCGTGCAGCCCGTTGCTGAGCGAACAGCTGGGCTTTGCCGAGCACGACGGCGAGGTCGGGCGCACGGCGGAAGAACTCGCCAACGACTACCAGTACTCGGGCCTGTACAAAGCCGGCGACTTCGGCCAGGGGGTGACGGTGGCGCTGCCCGAGATCGAAAAATTCAACCCGTCTGACATCGCGGGGTTCCAGTCGTGCTACGGAACGAGCGCCTCGGTGACGCCCGAAAACGTCTCCGGCGGTCCGAGCTCGGCAAGCGAAGAGGGAGAGGCGGCACTCGACATCGAGAACGTCGTCTCGCTGGCACCGAAGGCGAGCGTGCTCGTGTACGAGAGCGGGTCGAAATCGAACGCCATCGTCGAGGAACTGTTCTCCACGATCGCCACCCAGGACCGAGCGAAGGTCGTCTCGAGCTCGCTGGCGTTCTGCGAAACGTTCTACAGCGAAGCCGAACGGAAGGCCGAAGGCACCGTGTTGGAAGAGGCCGCCGCGCAGGGCCAGTCGGTCCTCAATGCCTCGGGTGACACCGGCTCGGCGGGTTGCAAGAGACTGAAAAATGAAGTGGGAACGACAGAAGAAGAAGTGGTGACCATGACCCAGGCCTCACAGCCGTTCGTCACGGGCGTGGGCGGGACGACGTCGTGGAACACCTCCAGTACATCCCACCATGAAGCCGTCTGGAACGGGCCGTTCGAAGACGACGTCTCCGCAGGAGCGAGCGGAGGCGGGGTCTCGTCGCTGTGGGAAATGCCGAAGTATCAGCGCGAAGCGAGTTCATCGCTAAACGTGATCAACCAGTACTCCAGCGGCAGATTCTCGTATGACGAAGGACGTCTTCCGGAACCCAAACCGTGCGGTCACTCGGACTGCCGCGAGGTGCCCGACGTATCCGCCGACGCGGACAGCCGCACAGGCTACCTCGTGTTCTTCCAGGACAAATGGGAGGTCGTGGGCGGGACCAGCGGCGCTACGCCGCTGTGGGCCGCACTGATCGCCCTGGCCGACTCCTCGTCAACGTGCGACGGCGTGTCGCTCGGCTTCCTCAACCCTTCGCTCTACTCGATCGCGAGCAGCAACTACGGGGGCAATTTCCACGACATAACCGAAAATGCCGCCGAACCACTTCTCGGCGGTTTGTCGAACAGCCCATACGAGCTCTACTACGAAGCGTATACCGCCGGACACGAAAGCGGCCCCTACCCGGTCGGACCCGGCTATGACATGACCACCGGTCTCGGCACACCCAATGGCGAAAACCTCGCCGGCTCACTGTGCTCGATGGGCGGCGGTCCGAAAAAGCACGCTGAAGAAGAAGAAGCTGCCGCGAGGAAACGCGCCGAAGAAGCCAAGCGCGCGGAAGAAGCCAAGCGTGCCGAAGAAGCCAGGCGCCTGCTGGAAGCGAGGCGCGCTCTCGAAGCTCTGAACGCCCAGATGCTGAAGCTGCTCGGCCAGCAGATCACGCCGTCGGGCAAGAACGCGAAGATCGCGCGCGTGCTGAAGCTGGAGGGCTTCACCGTCACGTTCAAGGCCAACGAGGCGGGAAGCCTGACGATCGACTGGTATCAGGTGCCTCGCGGCGCGAAACTGGCCAGCAGCAGGCACAAGCCCAAGCCCAAGCCCGTGCTGATCGCCAGCGGTCACGCGAGCTTCTCTGCGGCGGGCGTGAAGAAGCTCAAGCTCAAGCTGACGAACGCCGGCAAAAAGCTGCTGAGACATGCCAGCAGGCAGCCGCTCACCGCCGAGGGGATCTTCGTCGCGCGCAACGGGGCGCGCCTCGAGGTGAAGAAGGCGTTCGTCCTTCGCAAGAGCGCCTGAGGGACGGCCCGCGGGCGCTTCGGAGCAGTAAGCTCGAACGAAAAGCCGAGGAGGACCAAGATGGCAGTAGGAATCAGGATCAGGTTCGAGGGCGGGACGCAAGAGCAATACGACGCTGCGCACGGCGCGATGGAAATCGACCAGAACCCGCCGCCGGGCATGATCTTTCACGCAGCCGGACCGATCGACACGGGTTGGGGCGTGATCGACTTCTGGGAGTCGCGAGACGCGTTCGACCAGTTCGCCTCGGGACAGCTTCAGAGTGCGCTCCAGGAGCTCGGCGATCGAGCCTTTACATCGCCGCCGGACATCAAGCAGTTTCCGGTTCACCACATCACGAAGCCATAGACGCTTCGTCCGCTCCGCGGTCGGCGCCGGAGCGGACCCAACACGGGGCCCCCGGCG
This sequence comes from uncultured Solirubrobacterales bacterium, assembly GCA_963713895.1. Classification (GTDB taxonomy): domain Bacteria; phylum Actinomycetota; class Thermoleophilia; order Solirubrobacterales; family Solirubrobacteraceae; genus Palsa-744. The sequence goes on from OY970210.1 coordinate 2,962,417, forward strand.
CCGACCTCACGAGCCCGCGGGCGGGGCCCCCGCCCCGGGCTCAGCGCTGCCGCTCGACGATCAGCAGCGAGTTGCCCTCGGGGTCACGGAGCCAGAGCATCGGCGGCACCGGGTCGCCCATCCGCGAGACCTCCGCGTCGACGTCCACGCCGCTCGAGCGCAGCTGGTCGTGCGTGACGTCGATGTCGTCGGTGGTCAGGATGATGCCTGTCGAGCGCGCGCCCTGGTCATCGCTCTGCTCCCGGGGCGGCGCCAGGGCGATGCCGGTCGTGCCGTTCGGCGGATACACCTCGACCCAGCGGTAGCCGTTGCCGAAGGCATTGTCGGTGCGCTTCTCGAAGCCGAGCTTCTCGACGTAGAACGCGATCGAGCGATCCTGGTCGGTCGTGGGAACGGCTACGAGGCTGATCTCGCTGATTCGGCTGGTCGTGACGGTCATTTCGGCGCTCCTTCCCTACTTGGGTGGTTGGGGTTGTGTGGCTGGGACCCGGCGCCGGGTCCGGGACTCGTTGGCAGCGATCGCACTCGCCATCCGGCCATTACCCGTCCATGATGATCGCCAACTATCGACCGTGCGCGATGACCCCCAACCGTCGGCCATGCACCATGATTCCCAACCGTCGGCCATGACGATGATCGGCAACCACCAGCCGCCGGAGCCGGCGGCCTCATCGGCTACGGTTGGCGCTTGTCTGAACGGGACTTCCGCGTGCGCGCGTGCCAAGCCCGCGAGGCGCCGGCCGTGCTCGAGCTTTGGGGCCAGGCCCGCAGCGGGCACGCGACCACCGCCGACCATCTCCCCGATGTCCAGCGACTGGCGGCGCAGATGCCGGGAAGCCTGCTCGTGGCCGAGCGTGGCGGGGCGATCGTCGGGGCGCTGATAGCCGCCTGGGACGGCTGGCGGGGCAACATGTACCGGCTCGCCGTCAACCCCGAGCACCGCCGCCGCGGCATCGGGATGGCGCTCGTCCGGGCCGGCGAGCAGCACCTTCAGCGCCAGGGCGCCTACCGGATCACCGCCCTGGTCGGCTACGAGGACGAGCTGGCCTCGACGTTCTGGGAGGCGGCCGGCTATCCCCGCGATCTCGTGATCGGACGGCGGGTGCGCAACCTGTAGACGGTCGCCTCATGCGGGCCCGGACGTCAGCCAGGCCCGGACGTCAGCCAGGCCCGGACGTCAGCCAGGCCCGGACGTCAGGCAGGCCCGGACGTCAGGCAGGCCCGGACGTCAGGCAGGCCCGGACGTCAGGCAGGCTCGGACACGACCAGTCGCAGCGCGCCATCGTAGCTGTCGCGCGCCCGCAGGTGCCCGTGCTCGGCATCCCAGGCTCCAGACTCGAGCGCGCCGGCGAGCCGGGCGACCACGCGCTGCTCTTCCTCGGGCTCCAACAGCGCCCACACCGACTGTGCGCCGCGTATCTCGGGGTCGAGCAGCATCTCCGGGCGGCGCCAGAAAGCCTCGAAGAAGCCGTCAACGCAGTCGCCGGGCGTGGGAATGTGCTCGACGCGCGTGCGCCCACCGAGCGCCGCCGCGATGTGCGCGATCGCCGGAAACCGAGGCTGCTCCTTTTCGACTCCCTCGCGCAGGAACTCGAGCTGCCAGGCGGGAAGGTGGTCGAGCTCGAACGTGAACACCACCACCGGTCCCCGTGCCACGCGTCTCAGCTCGGCGAGTCCGGCCGCGGCAGACTGCCAGTGGTGGATCGTCACGCACGCCATGGCGCCGTCAACGGCGCCATCGTCGAGCGGCAGCGCCTCGGCGCGCCCGGCGATCGCGGGCGCGGCGCCCGTCGGCCTTTGGGCGCGCATCGTCGGACTCGGCTCGACCGCCAGCACCCAGCGATCGGTGGGCTCATACGAGCCCGTTCCGGCCCCGACATTGACGACCGTGCGCGCATCGCCCAATGCCGCATGGATGCGCGCGGCGATCCTCGGGTCGGTCTGGCGAAACCGGCTGTACGTGCGTCCATGCCGCTCGTAGTCCACGCGCGCCATGCGGCGTCTCAGCTCGGCGGCTGCTCTCCCTCGTAGTAGTCAACGGCGTCGGCCCTGCGAAAGACCGCTCGCATCCCGCCGCCCTCCGGCAAACGCTCATAGGCGCCGAGCGTGCCCGAGTCGGGGCGGATCACGATGTCCGGCTCGCCGTTCGTGCTGAATGCCAGGAACCGGACGATCTGCCCGGTGCGGTTGACCAGCTGGTGCGCGCCCTGCTCGCCCCGCACGAACGGCACCACCTCTCCCTCGGACAGCTCGCGCCATCCGTCTGGGCTGCGCAGGCTCGGCTTGCCTTCGAGCACCACCAGCAGCTCCTCCTCGGCGAGGTGGTAGTGATACGGATATGCCGTTTCGCCCGGCGGCAGCTCCCACAGGCTCAAGCCCAGCCGGTCGCTCCCGGCCTGGCGGCTGAGGCGCGCGCGCCGGCAGCAAAAGCCCGGCTGCTCGCGTGGCTCGTCGTAGGTGGGGTCGTTGATGTTGGTCACGGCCCTAAGCCTAAGCGCTCGCTCGTCGATGGGGGCGGGGGCGGCCTCCCGGCCGTTCGCTGACGGGCACGCGCGATAGCGTCGGCGCGTGCCTCAGGCTGCTGATCGCCTGACATGCGCGCGGTCGCGTGGACGGAAGGCCGAAGCGAGGAAACCCCCACGCGGGCGATCCACCACCAATCGAGCGCATCGATCACACGCCGGCTTTCAGGGCTTGGCACCTTCTCAGGGCTCGCGTCGCAGGTATTCCCACGGATTGAGCAGCGGGACGTCGCACCCCTGGAAGTCCCTGGTGTTGCGGGTCACGACGGTGAGGTCGTGCACGTGGGCGGTCGCCGCGATCAGGCTGTCCACCGTGTTGCGGGTGGCAATTGCGTTGAGCCGCCCCGACCGGTCGGCAACGCGTGCGTCAACCATCAGGATTCGCCGGGCGAAACGAGTGCGCAGCTCGGACAACCAGCGCGCGAAGGTGTCCGCCTGGTCGGCATCACGGCCGCGAAGCCGGTCTATGCCTGTGCGAATCTCACCAAGCGTCATCACGCTCAGGTGAAGGTCGGCGTCATCCACGGTGTCCGCCCAGGCGCTCACTTGCCGATCCCGAGCGCGGCGCAGCTCAGACACGACGTTCGTGTCGAGCAGGAACGTCAAAGCTCGACGTCTCTGCCTCGATCTCGGGCCCGGCGCAGATCGAGCGCAGCGAAGTCCGGAGCCGACCGAATGAACTCGAGCAGGCTCGGTTCTTCTCCTCGAAGTCGCTGATAATCCTCGGCCGAGACGACAACGACCGCGTCCTTCCCGTGCTTGGTCACGAGTTGCGGACCGTCGCGACGCGCGCGCTCGACGAGCTCGCTGAAATGCTGCTTGGCTGCTTGCAGTTGCCAGGCCAATAGACCTCCTGGAAAAATTTCTGGTCAGACTGGACAGATTCTATCCAGAATGGTGCCCTAGCGCTGTGGGTGTGCAGGACTCGGCTGAGACAATAGCGACAGATATCAAACTGCTATCATCACCGTGTGGCCGAAGATCGCGTTCCGCTGTTCGTGAGGCTGCCGCGCGACCAGGCCGCCGCCCTGGACCGGCTGGTCGATTCGACCGGTCGTCGCAAGCAGCATCTCGTCAGCGAGCTGCTCGCCGACCAGCTCGCGGTGGGTCATATCGAGATCGCGCAGGACGCGCCCGGCGAGGACGTGCTGACGCTCGAGGAGGCAGCCGCCATGCTGCGACTCCCGGTCGAGGCGATCCGCGCACGGGCGCTGGCCGGTGACCTGCCGGGTCGCGCGTTCGGGGAGGAATGGCGCTTCTCGCGCCCGGCGCTGCTCTCCTGGCTGGCGGCCGGAGAGGGGGCCCAGGAACAGAACGATCTGGGCGGGCACGGGCAACAGCGTGAGCCGGGCGCACGGAAGCAGGACCGGTAGCGCATGCCGCGACCCATCGTGCTCGTCCCGGGCGCATGCCTCGGGGGCTGGGCCTGGCAAGACGCGGCGGCGCAGCTGCGCTCGTACGGCCATGTCGTCTATCCGGTGACGCTCACCGGCCTGGGCGAGCGCGTTCACCTTGCGCATGCCGGGGTCAACCTCGAGACACACATCGCGGACGTGGTGAACCTGCTCGATTACGAGGCGCTCGAGGACGCGGTGCTCGTCGGCCACAGCTACGCCGGAACGGTCGTCACGGCGGTCGCCGATCGCCGGCCCGAGCGTCTGAGTGCGGTCGCCTACCTCGACACCGGCCCGCTCCCGAACGGCTCGGCAATCGTCAACGTGCAACCGCCCGATCAGCGCGAGCAGCAGAGCCGCGCGGTGCGCGAGCGCGGGGACGGATGGCGCTGGCCGGTGCCCGACCGCAAGGCGCTGCTTTCCGGTGCGTTCGGGAGCCCGAGCGGCCTGAGCGACGAGCATCTGCGGCTGATCGAAAGCCGCGCCACGCCCCAGCCGTACGCGACCATGACCTCCCCGGTGAGCCTTACCGGCGCGAAGCCTGCGGGCGTTCGCCGCGTGGCGATCTTCTGCGCCGCTGGAGGCATCGACGTGGCAGGCGTGCGCAAGCTCATCGCCAACGGCCACCCTCGCGCGGCGGCGTTCGCCGACGGCGAGTGGGAGCTCTACGACCTGCCCACCGGTCACTGGGCGATGCTCTCAGCGCCGGGCCCGCTGGGCGATCTGCTGCACCGCGTGGCAGTGTCGCCAGCGTCCGCGGGACTCGGGTCAAAGATGTAATAGATGTTCCGCCGCTCGCCGCCCCGGTCCTCACTCCCCGAGAGCGCTCGCGATGTCGGCGAGCCGTCGCCAAAGACGAGTGTCATCTAGGTCGTGAAAGTCGAAATGCCGATAAAAGTCCGCCGCTTCAGGTGAGATCGCGTCCACCACTACCGCTCTGGCGGCGAACTCTCGCCCGCCTCTCACGCACCTCGTGAGCGCGTCGAGAAGCAGGTGCCCGCCGAGCGACGTCCCCTGCTCGGCGCGATCGAGCGCCAGGCGCGCGAGCAGCACCACGGGTACGGGGTCGGGCATGCCGCGACGCAGTCGCGAGGGAGCGCGCTCGTGCTCGACGGCGCTCATCGCGAGCGCATAGAAACCGACGACTCGAGTGTCTCGGCATAGCACGTAGGTGGCTGCGGTCCCGCTCGCGGCCGCGATCCGAGCTGACTGCCGCAGCCAGCGATCCAACGCCGCGACTCCACATTCGAATCCGACAAGATCGTGGCCCGGCCCGAGCGCCTCGATCGGGCTGAGCGATGGGTGATCGTTCAACGCGCAGGAATCGGGCTCTGCTTGCGTGCGTACCGGCTGAGCGTGGGCATCTCTTGCACCGGAGCGTCGAGAGCCTGGACGAAGCGGCTGAACGCCTCCTCGCTGACGCTGATGCGGCGAGCCCGCTCCAGCACCTCCTCGGCCCGCTGGGTGGCCACTGACACCACGAACCCGGTCAGAGTCTCGCCGCTCAGACCGGCGGCCGCCCTGAGAACGCGCTCCTGATGCTCGGTCACGCGCATGTTGATACGTCCTCGGCGCGTGGTGGATGTCAACCGTGCTGCTCGCACGACACCGAATTGTACAGCCTGCATACGTACGAGCTGTCGATCTTCTGCGACCCTCGGCCCCGGTCTGGATCGCCAACAGTTATGTACGTGGCCGACCGGGATGCTGGCGACTCGACCCGTCCGCGTCTGGCGAGAATCGGACGGGTACGTCCCGCGCGCCGTCAATGTCCGAAACCCGCTAGGAGGAGGGTGCATACTGCAGCCGTGAGACGCGAGCCCGATGTCCTTTATGAGGCGCTGCGCAGTCGCGACCGGCGCTTCGACGGCGAGTTCTTCGTGGCCGTGACGTCGACCGGCGTGTACTGCCGCCCGAGCTGCCCCGCGATCACGCCCAAGCGCGAAAACGTCCGCTTCTACCCGACCGCCGCGGCCGCGCAGAATGCCGGGTTTCGTGCCTGCCTGCGCTGTCAACCGCACGCGGCGCCGGGCTCGGCGGAGTGGAACCGCCGCGGTGACCTGGCCGCGCGCGCGGTCGGACTGATTGCCGACGGAGTGATCGACCGCGAAGGCGTGGCGGGGCTGGCGCGCCGCCTGGCGTACAGCGAGCGCCATCTGCACCGCCAGCTCCATGCCGAGCTCGGGGCAGGACCGCTCGCGCTTGCCAGAGCGCAGCGCGCGCAGAGCGCGCGGATGTTGATCCAGACGACCCGCCTGGCGCTGATCGACGTGGCCCACGCCGCCGGCTTTGCGAGCGTGCGCCAGTTCAACGACACGATCAAGGCGACTTACGGACGCACGCCTACCGAGCTTCGCCGCAAGCGCTCGCACGCAAACGTCGCTGGCGACGGATCGGGCTGGCTGCGTGTGCACCTCGCCTACCGCGATCCGCTGGACTGGAGCCACATGCTGGACTTCCTCGCGGGGCGCGCCGTGCCGGGCGTCGAGGAGGTGACGGACGGGACCTACCGGCGCACGCTGCGCCTGCCCCACGGGTGCGGAGTCGCGGAGCTGAGCAGGCGCGACGAGCGCCACATCGACTGCGCGCTCACGCTGGCCGACCTGCGCGACCTCGGCGCCGCCGTGGGCCGCTGCCGGCGCCTGCTCGACCTCGACTGCGATCCGGCCGCGCCCGACGCGCACCTTGCCGGCAACCCCCTGCTCGCTCCGCTGGTGCACGCGCGGCCGGGACTGCGTGTCCCGGGAACGGTCGACGGCGCCGAGCTGGCAATCCGCGCCGTGCTCGGGCAGCAGGTGTCGGTGGCCGCCGCGCGCAAGACCGCCGGCCGCCTGACGCGCGCGCTCGGTGAGCCGCTGCCGAACCCGACGGGCTCGCTTACCCACCTCTTCCCCACCCCGGAGGCGATCGCCGCCGCCGGCCCGGCGACGCTGGCGGGTCCGGCGCGGCGCCGTCGCACGCTGCAGGCCCTCGCCGGGGCGCTCGCGCGCAACGAGCTCGTGATCGACCCGGGCAGCGATCGCGGCGAGGCACGCGCCGCGTTGCTCGCGATCCCCGGTATCGGGCCCTGGACAGCGGAGTACGTCGCGATGCGCGCCCTCGCGGACCCCGACGCGTTCCTGCCCACCGATCTGGGCGTCGTGCACGCGTTGGCCAAGCTCGGCAAGCCCACCAGGCCCGACGAGATCATCGACCTGGCCGAGCCCTGGAGGCCGTGGCGCGCATACGCGCTCCAGCATCTGTGGGCCAGCTGCTCGCCCTCGACGCGAGCGAGCTGCGCCACGCCTCCGCGGAGAGCCTCTGAGTCACGGCCCGGGCGCCGGCGTGAGCTTGTGAGTCACAGCCAGGCGCCGACGTGAGCCTGTGAGTCACGGCTCCGGTGCCAGCGTGAGTTGAGTCACGGCCCGAGTGCCAGCGTGAGCTTCCGAGTCACGGCCGCCTACTCGACCGTCTGCCCCTGCCAGCCTTCGCCCCGCTGCAGCCGCTCGAAGCCGATCCACAGCGCGTTCATCGCCGTGGCGACGACCTGGGCGCGCGGGACGTGCTGGTGCTCGTACCACCACAGCGCGAGACCCTGCAGAACGGCGCGCATCACCTCCCAGGCCATGTCCAGCTCGTCGCTGCCGGCGCCGACCAGCTCGCCGACCCCCGGTTGGGCGAGGAACAGCGGCGTGATCGCGGCACGGCTCTGCGCGATCACCTCGGCGTGGGCCGCCTGCACCGAGGGCTCGCCGGTCGTGTCGCGAAACAGCATCCTCCAGGCGTACGGATGAGCTTCGACGTACGCGAACCAGGCGTCGATCGCCGCCGGTATGCGCTGCTCGGGCGGATCGTCGCCGGCCAGCTGCTCGCGCCACAGCTGGCGCAGCTCGGCGTAGTGGCGCTCCAGCAGGCGGCGGTGGAGCTCGAGCTTGGAGGCGAAGTGGTCATAGACGACCGGCGCGGTCACGCCCGAGCGCCGGGCGATCTCGTCGATCGAGGTCGCGGTGTAGCCGCGCTGTGCAAACAGCTCGCTGGCGGCTGCTTCGATCAGCTCGCGCCGCGCCTGCGCGCTCAGGCGCTTGCGCGGTCTCTGGTTGGCTTGCGCGCTTGACAACCTAACGTGGACTAGGTAGCTTCCCCGTGCATGTACCTAGCGGTCGTTAGGTACGTGTTGCGGAAAGGATAGTGCGGTGAGCGAGCAGACCGAAGCCATCGTGGGCGTCCTATGAGCGAGCAGACCGACGTGATCATCGTCGGCGCCCGCTGCGCGGGCTCGCCGCTGGCGGCGCTGCTCGCGCGCGACGGCGTGCGTGTGACCGTGCTGGAGCGCGCGAGCTTCCCGAGCGACACCCTCTCGAGCCACCTGTTCGAGGCGGACGCCCTGGCGTTCTTGGACCGCCTCGGCGTGATCGAGCGTCTGCGTGCGACGGGTGCGCCGATGGTGATGCGCACCGACACGCGCGTCGAAGACGTCGAGCTGGCGATCGAGCTTCCACGCCTGCCCGGCGACCCCGGCGCGATCGCCTCGGTGCGCCGGGCGCTGCTGGATCCGATCCTCGCCGACGCGGCCCGGCAGGCGGGTGCCGAGGTGCATACCAGCGCGCGGGTGGTCGCGCTGATCGACCACGGCGGTCGCGTCGCGGGAGTGCGCGTGCGCGAAGACGGCAGCGAGACCGAGCTGCGGGCCCGGTTGGTCGTCGGCGCCGACGGCCGCCACTCGAGCGTCGCGCGACTCGCCGGGGCGCGGCGCTACAACGTGACGCCCAACCAGCGGCTGTTGTTCTGGAGGTTCTTCGAGAACGCGCAGGCCGAGCCGACATTCCTGAGTCACCGCTGGGCCGAGCACTTCATCCTCGGGCTTCCGTGCGACAGCGGGCTCTACCAGGTCCTGATCTGGCCGGAGCTCAGCGAGCGCGCCGCCTTCCAGGCCGACCGCGAGCAGGCGTTCATGGCGCACGCGCGACTGTGCGAGCCGATCGCCGACGCGATCGCCGGCGCGGAGCCGGTCGGGAGCGCGATCGGAGCGTTCAGCTTCGAGGGCTTCTTCCGTGACGCGTCGGGTCCAGGATGGGTCTTGTGCGGCGACGCCGGTCACTTCAAGAGCCCCGCCCCCGGACGCGGGATCGGCGACGCGTTCCTGCAGGCCGAGACGCTCGCGAGAGCGATCGGCGGTGCGCTCGGCGGCTCCGACCGAGAGCTCGACCGCGCGATGGCGCGCTGGGGTCGTTGGCGTGACCGCGAGTTCGCCGAGCACTACTGGTTCGCTTACGACCTCGAAGAGCCGGGCGCCGTGCCGGCAGTCCTTGTCGAGCTCCTGCGCCGCCTGCAGCAGCAGGGCAAGGCCGGCCTGTTCTTCGACTTGCTCAACCACCGCGTGCGTCCGTCCGGCGTGCTCACCCCGCCGCGCGTGCTCGGCGCCAGCACCCGCTTGCTGGCCCGGCGCGGCACCGATCGCCGGGCGCTGCTCGCCGAGCTCGGCTCGGTCGGCGCCCGCGAGGCGCGCCGACGCTGGCTGAACAGGCGACCGGCGTATGCGCCCGACGGCGCGCGAGACCAGAGCGCGCATCAGGACGGCGCGCTGCAGGACCAGCAGGCGAGGGCCACGCGCGCGTGATCCCGTGGCACACTGTCGGCCGTGAGTGATCCCGCCGCGAGCGGAGGCTGCCTGTGCGGCGGCGTGCGCTTCGAGCTCAGCGAACCGGCCACCGACGCGGGCTATTGCCACTGCACCCGCTGCCAGCGCCGCACGGGCACCGCCAGCTCGGCACAGGCGCGGATCGACGGCCGCACCTTCCGGCTGGTGCAGGGCGAGCAGCTGCTGAAGGCCTGGCGCCCGCCCGGCGGTGGCTTTGAAAAGCTGTTCTGCGGGGAGTGCGGCGCGCAACTGTTCAGCCGCAACCCCGCTGACCCGGCGCAGATGAGCGTGCGCATGAGCGCCTTTGACGGGGACCTCGGTGTTCGCCCGAGCTGGCGCGCGTATGTCGCCTACGCTGCCGCCTGGGAGCCGATCCCCGACGACGGGCTGGAGCGCTTCAGCGAGGCCAAGCCCCGCGTCCAGCCGGCGTGAGCTGCGGATAGCGAGCCGACCAAGCCACCGCGAATACCGGCTCGGGCCACTGACGCGGGGTGCTGAGCGATCGCCGGCCCCAGCTCGGGCTGCTGAGCTCGCTATTACTGCGCCGGTCCGCTGGCGAGCGCGATCGTCGCCGTCTGCCGCCCGCCTTCGGACGTCTGCCAGGTGACCGTGACGTCATCGCCGGGATGCTTTTCCAGGATCAGGTCCGTCAGGGCGGTCGGCGAGCTCACGGCGGTGCCGCCCAGCCCGGTGATCACATCGCCGGCAGTAAGACCTGCGCCGGCCGCGGGGCCGCCGGACAGCACGTCCTCGACCAGCGCGCCTTCGCTGCCCTGGCTCCGTATGAGCACGCCGAGCATGCCGGTCGCGCCGATGTGAACGTCGGCCGAGCCTTGTCCTTCGCTGACCTGGTGGGCGATCGTCTCGACTTCGTCGATCGGGATCGCGAACCCCTCGTCGGCCGAGGATTCGAACTGGAAGGTGGCAGAGGCAGCGGTGTCCATGCCAACGACTTCGCCGGCGCTGTTGACGAGCGGCCCGCCCGAGTCGCCGGGCTGCAGGTCGCCGTTCAGCTGGATCAGGCCGTTGAGGTGCTCCTGAGTTCCGTCGACGTCGTCGCCTGCGGTGATCGACTGATCGAGCGCGGCGACCTGGCCGCCGATGGCGCTCGGCGTGCCGCCGACTCCGCCGGCATTGCCGATCGTCGCGACGCTCTGACCGACCTGCAGCGACGCGGCGTCGCCGATGCTCACCGTCTTCAGGCCCGCGGCGCCTTCGAGCTGCAGCACGGCAATGTCGTGGTTGTGGCTGTAGCCGACCACGTGCGCGCTGTAGGTCGTGCCGTTGCCGATGTCGGTGGCCGTGATCTTCGTCGCGCCGGTGATCACGTGGTTGTTGGTGATTACCTCCCCCTGCGAGGTGACGACCATGCCGGTGCCCGCCGCCTCACCGCCCTCGAGGCCCAGATCGGTGTCGATGTCAACGAGTCCGGGATCGACCTTCGACGTGACCGAGCTCGAGACGCCGCTCGCGCCGCCAGACGAGCTGCCGCCTTCGCCGGAGCCACCGCCTGCGCTCGCGCCACCGCCTTCACCCGAGCCGCCGCCTTCGCCGGAGCCACCACTTTCATTCGAGCCGCCGCCTTCGCCCGAGCCGCCGCCGTTTTCACTCGCGCGGCCACCGGTTTCACTCGATTCGCCGCCCGAGCCGAAAAGGCCGCCGCCGTAGCCGTACTGGCCACCCGAGCGAGACTGGCTGCCGCTTTCGCCAGAGCGTTCTGACGAGCCGGATGGGAGACCGGAGCCGGAGTATTCGAGCGGCCGGAACGACCGATTGGAGGCCGGGGTCAGGCGGAGCGTCGACGAGGCGCTCCACACGAAATGCCCCGCGATCGCGCCGATGAGCGCGGCGACGGTCACGATCAGCGCGCCGCGGAACAGCACGTGTTTCGAGCCACCGCTGGAAATCATGGCCACACGTTGACACGTGGCCGTAGGCGCACGCTCAAGGCTAGGTAGCCGGCAGATAAAGATGCCTGCCCATGTTGCCGTTGGTATGGTCGGCGCATCTCGACGCGACCGCACGTGATTGCGGCGAGGCTCGTGGCAGTGGCCGCCCTCGCCATCGCGCAGATCCTCTTCACGGCCCCCGCGACGGCGCCCGCGCGGGCGCAGCGCGCGGTCGCCGGCGCCGGCCGGTTGCAGGTTCCCGCTGACGCCGAGCAGCTGATCGTCGTGTCGAGTCCCACGACCGACCCGCCTGCGCCGGGGTATCTCGCAAGTCTGCGCGCCTACGAACGCGCAAGCAGCTCGTCGCCGTGGCGAGCGGTGTTCGGGACGTGGCAGGCCGAGACGGGATCGGGCCACCTGCTTGCCGCCGACGAGCGGCGCGAGGGCGATCACGCCACACCGATCGGGGTGTTCGGCATCGGCGCGGCGATGTACGGCAACGAACCCGACCCCGGCGGGCTACACTACGCCTATCACCGGCTGGTGTGCGGCGACTGGTGGGACGAGGATCCGTATTCGCCGCAGTACAACCGCTTCGTCCACGTGCGCTGCGGATCCACACCCCCGTTTGCTGCCTGGTCCGAGGCGCTCTGGACCGAGACCGTGGCTTACCCGTATTTCGCGGTGATCCAGTTCAACATGGATCCGACCGTGCGAGGCGCCGATGCGCCCGGCTCGGGCATCTTCCTGCACAGCTGGGTCGCTGGCGCAACCGAGGGATGCGTCGCGCTGCCCAGGGCGCAGCTGCTGGAGGTCCTGCGCTGGCTCGAGCCCGCTGTGCACCCGGTCATCGAGATCGGAACCGACCGCGAGGCGGCGGAGGGATAAGAACGCGCCCGCCTGCGCTTGTGGCCCGTCTCCCCCGCTCTCGCCAGGCCGCGCCGCGTCCATGCCGCGCCGCGTCCGCGCTTCAGCTGCCGGGAGGCTCGATCAGGCTGTGCGCCGCGTCCGAGGCGTATCGGTAGGCGCTCATCGTCTCGGCGATGATCAGATCGTCAGACGCCGCGTCATCGCTGGACGCCCGCTCGCGCAGGCCGCCGATCACTCCCTCGCGGTCCTCGACGCCGCGGTTCTGGCCGAGCTTGCGCTTGCCCTGGATGGCCTCGATCTCAATCGTGAATGCGACGATGTGCCCGATCAGCCCCTCGACGAGGCCGGGCTCGGCGTCAGCCAGCGTCCACGGCCGTGTGTAGCGCCGCTCGTGGACCTCGGCGAGCTCGGCGAGGTGCGCGAGCACGCCGTCGCGCTGCTCGATCAGCCGGGGCCGGCCGTAGGCGTGAACGGCGATGTAGTTGTAGGTGGGCAGGCCGCCATTCGGATACCAGCGCGGCGAGACATAGGCGCGCGCGCCGCCGAAGATCACGAGCGCCTCGGGTCGCTCGCGCAGGTGCCGAGCCAGCGGATCGTTGCGGGCCACGTGCGCTGCGAGCGTCCCCAAGGAGCCCTGCTCGCGACGCAGCACGAACGGTACGTGGGCGGCGAGCGGGCCATCCGCGCACAGCACGAGCGCGCCGAAGCGAACCTGCTCGATCGTGTCGTGCAGCACGGGCAGCTCGCGCTCGGCGAAGTGGGGATTGATGTACATGGTCCCCACCGTATAGCTGACTACGGCGCGGCGCTCGCGATGGCGGGGCGTGGGTCCAGCGCCGAGGCGTCGATGAAGAATTCACGCGCTAGCGCTGCGATCAGCCGCGCCAGGTCCTCGTGCTCCTGCGGTCGCCAGCACTCGAGCAGTTCGGACAGGCGCTGTTCGCCGGTCTCGGTGAGCCGCTCGAGCGTGGCGTGGCCGGCGGCGCTCAGCTCAAAGCCCGACCGCGCCGTATCGGACGCCACGATCAGCTCTCCCTTCAGCAGCTCCTGCTCTGCCTGCTCGAGCCGCGCCTGGTCGACGACGAAGGCCGCGGCGAGCGCGCGCGAGCCGGGACAGTCGGGATCGCTGAGGCGCGCGAGCAGCCAGCAGGCGGCCGGGCTCAGCTCGACGCCGGCACGGGCGGCGACGCGCTGCACGATCTCGCGCGCCCCCTCGCGGCGGTCCTTGCGCCCGATCATGTTGACGATCTCCGCCAGCGAGTCGGCGTCGCGGGGCGCGACGTAGGTGCGAGCGGTATCGCCGGTCGCGACCGTGTCGCGCAGCGGCAGCTCGCGGATCAGCCAGGAGACCGCGAACGCGACCAGCGCGACCGCGGCGGCGACCTCGAAGACCGTGTTGAGCGAGCTCGTGAACGCGTGCAGGTAGGAGGCGCGCAATGGCGGCGGCAGGGCATCGATCTGCTTGGGGTTGACCTGTGCGCCTGCGCCGACGCGGGAAGCTGCGCCGGCTGGAAGCAGGCTCATGAGCTCGTTGCGCAGACGGTTGGCGAAGATCGCCCCGAGGATCGAGGTCCCGAGCGATCCTCCGATCGAGCGAAACAGCGTCGCCCCCGAGGTCGCGACGCCGAGGTCGGCGTAGTCGACGGCGTTCTGGACGGCCAGCACGAGCACCTGCATCACCATTCCCAGGCCCAGGCCGAGCACGAACATGAACGCCGCCGTGGTCGGTTTGCCGGTGCTCGCGTCCATCGTCGAGAGCAGGTACAGGCCGAGCACCATCACCGCCGTGCCCGCGATCGGAAACGCCTTGTAGCGGCCGGTGCGCGTGATCAGCTGGCCCGACGCGATCGACGTGATCAGCAGGCCGATCATCAGCGGCACAAGCTGCAGCCCCGAGCCGGTCGGGCTGGCGCCCTGGACGACCTGCAGGAACAGCGGCAGGTAGGTCACCGCGCCGGACAGCGCGAAGCCGACGATGAAGCCCACGGCGCTCGTGGTGGCGAACACGCGATTGGCGAATAGCCGGGGCGGGAGCACGGGCTCGCGCGCGCGTCGCTCGGCGACGAGAAACATCGCGAGCAGCAGCGCGCCCCCGACGGCCAGGCCGAGGATCAGCGGCGAGCCCCATGGCTCGGATGTGCCACCGAGCGAGGCCGCGAGCACGATCGCGGCGAGACCCGCCCCGAGCAGCGCCGTGCCGAGGTAGTCGATCGTGTGGTGCACGCGCTCGGAGACCGCGGGCAGCGTGGCGCCCAGCACGAACAGGGCCAGCACGCCCAGCGGCAGGTTGACGTAGAAGATCCAGCGCCAGCTGAGATGGCTGGTGAGAAAGCCCCCGAGCAGCGGACCGGCGACACTGGCCAGGCCGAAGACGGCGCCGAACAGCCCCGTGTAGCGGCCGCGCTCGCGCGGCGGCACGATGTCGCCGATCGCCGCCTGTGCGCTGACGATCAGCCCGCCCCCGCCCAGTCCTTGCAGCGCGCGAAAGGCGATCAGCTCATCCATGCTCCGGCTCTGTCCGCACAGGGCTGAGCCGGCGAGGAACACGACGAGCGCCGCCTGCAGCACGACCTTGCGCCCGTACATGTCGCCGAGCTTGCCGTACAGCGGGGTGACGACCGTCTGCGCGAGCAGATAGGCGGTCACGACCCACGAGATATGGTCGAGCCCGCCGAGATCTCCCACGATCGTCGGCAGCGCGGTGGCCACGATCGTCTGGTCGAGCGCGGCCAGGAACGTCACGAGCAGCAGACCGCCGAACACCAGGCGCAGCGAGGGAGGCCGTTGCGCGGCTGTCTGGGCGGGGATCGCCGCGGCGGCGCCGCTGCTCATCGTGATCTCCCACCCGCGCGACGAGATCCAGGCACGCCCATAGAATGCAGCACGTGAGCAGCCTCGGCCGCGCGGCGGGTCTGGCCTACCGGTCTGCCGGAGAGCCCGGCGAGCGCGTGGCGCTGTTCGTGCACGGCTACCCCGAGTCCTCGTTCATGTGGGAGCCCGCCCTCGAGGCCGTCGCGCAGGCAGGCTGGTGGGGGCTCGCCCCCGATCTGCCGGGATATGGCGACTCCGCGCCCGATCCGCCGGGGACCTGGGAGCGCCACATCGACGCGCTCGAGCGGTACGCGCGCGAGCTCGAGCTCGGCCCGCTGGCGCTCGTGACCCACGATTGGGGCGTGGCGATCGGGCTGCGCTGGGCGTGCGATCGACCCGGCGCCGCGGGCGCGCTGGTGATCTCCGACGGCGGCTTCTTCGCCGACCGGCGCTGGCACGACCTGGCGAACGTGATGCGCACGCCCGACGAGGGCGAGCGGCTGGTGCGGTCCTATACGCGCGACGGCTTCGCGGCCGCGATGCGCGCGGCGTCCAGCGGCATGAGCGACGAGGCGATCGAGCAGTACTGGAAGGGGTTCGCCGACGACACGCGCCGGCTCGGCCAGCTCGAGCTCTACCGCTCGGGCGAGTTCGAGAAGCTGGAGCCCTACGAGGGCCGCCTCGCTGGGCTGAACCTGCCGGCGCTGATCGTCTGGGGAGGGAAGGACCGTTTCGCGAGCGTGCGCATGGCCCATCGCTTCCACGACGAGCTGCCGAGCTCCGAGCTGGTCGTGTTCGAGGACGCCGGCCACTTCGTGTGGGACGACGAGCCTGAGCAGGCAACGCGCGTGCTCGTCGACTTCCTCACGCGCCGCCTCGCCTGACGGCTCTGTCCGGCTCGCGGCGTCCTGCGCCGGTGACTCCCGACCCCCGCCGCCTCGGCTGAGTGGTCCTCGTGGGCTTGCAGCCCCCTGCGCCGGCCCTAAGCGGCGAGCCGGACAGGCAGTGACTTGAGCTGGTTGATGAACAGCGATTCGACGTGCGACGGTGAGCCGCCGAGCGCGATCTTCGGATATCGCGCGAGCGTCTCTTCGAGCATGATCCGCAGCTCCAGGCGTGCGAGCGCCGGCCCGAGGCAAAAGTGGCGCCCGCCGGCGCCGAAGGCCTGGTGATCGGGATTACGCGTCACGTCGAAGCGATCGGGATCCTCGTAAACGGTCTCGTCGCGGTTGGAGGACACGTACCACATCACGACCTTCTCGCCCTCGCGGATCTTCTGGCCGTGCAGCTCGGTGTCGCAGGTGGCGGTGCGCCGGAAGTGCGCGAACGCGGGGAACATCCGCAGCGACTCCTCGACCGCGCTCGGGACGAGCTCGCGATCAGCGAGCAGGATCTGCATCTGCTCGGGGTCTTCCATGAGAGCGCGCATGGCACTGCAGTAGGTCGCCTTGGTGCTGTCGTTGCCCGCCGCCATCAGCAGGTAGAAGCCCATCACGATCTCGTGTTCCTCGAGTTTCTGCCCGTCAACTTCTGCGTGGATCAGCACGCTCGTGAGATCGTCGGTGGGGTTCTGCTGGCGCTCGGCGATCAGTCGCCGGCAGCGCTCGAAGATCTCGGGCACGTCTTTCTCGACGGCCCCCTTGAAGCCGTCCGGGTTCAGGTCGGGGTCGGCCGCTCCGAGGGTCGAGTTCATCAGCCGCGCCCAGATCGCGTCGTCCTCCTCGGCGATGCCCATGAAGCTTCCGATCACGCGCGAGACGATCGGCTGCGCGACGTCGCTGACCAGGTCGCAGGTGTCCCGGTCCTGCAGGCGGTCGAACACGGTCGCCACGATCGCGCGGATCGCGTCCTCGTGCGCCGCGATCCGCCGGGGCGTGAAGCCGGCCTGGAAGAGCGCCTTGAGGCGATCGTGCTTGGGCGGATCCATGCCGATGAACATCGCCTGGGCAAGCTCGAGTGGAAAGCCGGCGGCCGCCACGATCACGCCGCCGCGTTCGGAGGAATAGGTGCGCCAGTCGCGGCTGACGGTGTGGATGTCATCGGCCGTGGTGACCGACCAGAACCCGGCTTCCTCGGGAAAGTCTTCGAAGCGCTCGGTCCAGTGGATCGGACACCCCTGCCGCATCTGCTTGAACAGCTCGAGCGGCGGACCGTCGTGCCAGTACTCCCGCTCGGTGAGTTCGACGCTCTGGATATCGCGCTCGGTCGTTGCCATCGGAACCTCCTGCTCGCAGCTGACGGTGCTGGCCGCGCATGATACTGGCTGGCTGGCCAATATGGCCCGTCCCCAGAAACGGCCGCGCATTTCCATACGCTGAGGCGATGCGATGGCTGATCGATGGAATGAACGTGATCGGGACCCGCCCGGACGCGTGGTGGCGGGACAGGCACGCGGCGATGGTCCGCCTCGTTTATCTGCTCGAGAACTGGGCCGCGGCCAGTGGCGAGGACGTGACGGTCGTATTCGAGCAGCCGCCCAAGCCGCCGATCTCCTCGACCGTGATCGAAGTGGCGCACGCCCCGCGCCCGCGGCGCGACTCGGCCGACGATGAGATCGTGCGCCGGCTGCGAGCCGACGCCCAGCCCGGGGCCGTGCGCGTGGTCACCTCCGACGTTTGGCTGTCCGACCGCGTCCATGCCGCCGGCGCGACCGTCGAGCCCTCGGCGCCCTTTCGCGCACTGATCGAGGACTTGTGATGCCACCGACGACCCACTACGCACGCAGCGGCGACGTCGAAATCGCCTACCAGGTGGTCGGCGATGGCCCGCTCGATGTGCTGTTCCTGCCGGGCTGGATCTCGCAGGTCGAGCAGCTCTGGGAGCTGCCGGCGCTGCGCCGGTTCCTCGAGCGACTGGCGAGCTTCGGGCGCCTGATCCTGTTCGACCGCCGCGGCACCGGGTTTTCGGGGCGCCCTGTCGGCCCGCACTCACTCGAGCAGGAAGCCCGTGACGCGCTGGCCGTGCTCGACGCCGTCGAAAGCGAACGTGCCGCACTGTTCACCTATCTGCTCGGCGGGCTCGTCGGGTCCGTGCTGGCCGCCGATCACCCTGACCGGATCGGCGCGCTGATCATGTACGCGTCGGTCGCGCGCACGGCCTGGGCGCCGGACTACGACTGGGCGCTGAGGGTGCCTGAGCGCGATGAGCTGACCGAGCGCAACGTACGCACGTGGGGGGAGCTCGACAGCGAAAGGTTGCGGATGCTGGCCCCCTCGATGGCCAGCGATCCGACGCTCGCCGGCTGGGTGGCGCGCATGGAGCGTCTGGCGGCCAGCCCGAGCGAGGCGCGAACGCTGCTGAGGGCGGCGAACGACCTCGACGTGCGCGAGGCGCTCGCGCGCATCCGCGTGCCGGCGCTGGTCATGCACCGCCGCGACGAAAGGGCGTGGGACGTTCGCCACTCGCGCTATCTCGCGGAGCACATCGCGGGCGCCCGCTACGTCCAGCTCGACGGCGTCGATTCGTTTCCCTTCCTCGGCGACAGCGACGCGATCCTCGAGGAGGTCGAGGAGTTCCTCACCGGCCACCGCGGCGGCGTCGAGCCGGCCCGGGCCCTGCTGACGGTCGTGTTCACCGACATCGTCAACGCGACCGCGCACGCGGCCAGGCTCGGCGACGGCGCCTGGCGCGATCTGCTGGCCCAGCATGACGAGCGCGTGCGCGCCGAGCTCGACCGCTTCGGCGGGCGCGAGGTCAAGGCGGTGGGCGACGGCTTTCTGGCTACTTTCAACGGCGCCCCCTCGCGCGCACTGCGGTGCGCGCTGGCGATCACTCGCGCCGCCCACGAGCTCGGAATCGAGGTTCGCGTTGGAGCGCACACGGGCGAGTGCGAGCTGATCGGCGAGGACGTCGGCGGCATGGCCGTGCACATCGCCTCGCGCACCAGCGAGCTGGCCGGCGCGGGCGAGGTGCTCGTGTCCGGCACGGTGGCCGGAACCGTGGTGGGCGGCCCGTTCGCGTTCGAGGACCGCGGCCGGCACCAGCTCAGGGGCGTGCCCGGGGAGTGGCCGCTGTTTGCGCTCAGGGGCTGACCGCGCGCGCCTCGTGCGGGGCTCGAGCTCCCGCTCGGCGGTCCGAACCGCCGCCCGGCCGCCCGGCCCTGTCGAGTCGCCAACCGCTGGTCGCTGCGCACTTCCAGGATTGTGTAGACTGACACGATCTTCCTGTCAGCCTGCGTTCATAGGGTTGGTGTCTTGCGGAGGGGAGAGCCCGGGGCGGCGGGAAGCCAACTCCGAGCCGAGCGGCCGGGGGTCAAGCGCTCGACGAGCTGAGGGAGCGCTCACCAAGATCAGCAACAGGGAGGATGCCAGGATGTCTAGGTGCAGGTATCGGCTTCGCTCGCAAACAGGCCCCTCATCGCGGTCCTTTGCAGCGGTGTCAGCGCTCACTGCGGTGGTCCTTGCAGTTTTCGCGGGCACCGCGTTCGCCGTACCGCAGGTGAATATCGTCAGCCAGGGCGAACCGCCGGCCACAATTCCGAACAACACCCACTACTTCACGACCATTCAGGCCGCTGTCAATGCCTCGACCAAACGCGACTGGGTTCTGATCGAACCGGGCACGTACGATGAACAGGTCTGGGTCTATGCCCCGCAGTCAGGCATCAAAATTCGCGGGATGAACCGTAATACCGTGATCCTCAATGGCGAAAACAAAGTCGTTCCAGGCGGAGCCAACGGCATCGAAATCTACAAGGCCAACAACGTCACCGTCGAAAACCTCACCGTCGAGAACTTCGATCGCGCGTCGCTCAACGAAGAAACCGGCGAATGGGAACTCAACATCAACGGCGCGGGCGGCAATGAGATCTGGTGGAACGGCGGCGCGGAGTCGGGCGAAATCGGCGCCAAAAAGTGGCGCGGCCGCTACCTGACCGCATACGACGACAGCCTGTACGGCGGCTATGGAATCTTCACCAACAACATGGTCAAGGGCTCCTGGGAAAACATCTACGCCTCGGGCTTCAATGATTCGGGCATGTACCTCGGTGCGTGCCGCAACTGCAAGGCGCGCATCGTCAATGCCGTCATGGAAAACAACGCACTGGGCTATTCGGGCTCGAATTCGGGCGGGAAACTCCTGATCGAAAACTCGACCTTCAGAAACAACTCCGCCGGGATCGCGCCGAACTCCGAAAATCCAGGCGACGGTCCGCCGCCGCAGGACGGCGCCTGCAACTCGGGGAGCAACCACTCGGCGACGCCCAAGTTCAAGTCGACCGAAATCGAACGCTGCACGATCTTCCGCAACGACACGGTCGAAGACAACAACAACCTCACCACACCTGCGAACACGTCTGCGGCGAAGGCTCCGTGGGGGGTGGGGATCGAGCTCCCCGGCACCTACGCGGACCTGGTTGAACGCAACACGGTCACCGGCAACGTCAACAACGGCGTGCTCGGGTTCGAGTACCCCAACCCCTATCCGCCGGAAGAAGACACGATCGCCTTCCAGTTCGCCGGCAACCGGATCAGCGACAATGAACTCTCGAACAACGGCACCAGCGGCGCCGCGTTCGCGCGCGAAATCGCGATCGAGGGCGGCTTGTTCGGCCAGCAGAAATCGACGAACAACTGCGTGTCGGGGAACACCTACGGGACCGGCGGCACGTTCCCGGCGGAAATCGAAGGCGAATGGGGATGCCAGAACCAGACCACGCCGAACGCTGGCGGCGGGGTCGAATTCGTCGAATACCTGCTGACCCTGGAGGCCGAATCGGAAGCGCGGACACCCGAACCGCAGCCGGCTCCCGCGCCGCAGCCGCCGATGCCAAATCCCTGTCAGGAAGTCCCCTACAACCCGCTGTGCCAGTAGACTGGTAGTTAGCCAAGGCTGGCAAGCTCCGAATACTCTCGACGTCGGCGCCCTCCCCCCGGGGGGCGCCGAACGTCGGACGGGGCGGCGCGGGCTCGTTCCGCGCAAATGTCAAGCGGGGCCGGCGCGGGCTCGTTCCGCGCAAATGTCGAACGGGGCCGGCGCGGGCTGGTTCCGCGGCTCGAGGATCGAATGGGCGGGCATGTCCCCTCCCACGCCTTCGAGCGAGTCACAGCGATTGGCGTGCCGCGGCTACTCGAACGACGGGCTCGCCCAGCCGGGCATGATCTCGGGCAGGCCCTCGCTGACGCTGTCGCTGAACTCCGCCGGACGCTTCTCCAGGAACGACGTGACCCCCTCGACCGCGTCGGCCGACTGGCCGCGAGCGAACATCGCGCGCGAGTCTGCCCGGTGCGCGAGCATCGGGTGCTCCGCGCCGAGCATCCTCCACATCATGCGCCTGGCGAGCGCCACCGACACCGGCGCGGTGTTCTCGACGATCTCGCGCGCCAGGTCTTTGGCGACGTCGAGCAGCTCACCCGCGGGATGGATGCTGCGCACGAGCCCGCCCGCGAGCGCCTCCCGCGCCGAGAATACGCGGCCGGTAGCGACCCACTCCATCGCCTGGCTGATGCCGACGACGCGTGGCAGGAACCAGCTCGAGCACGCCTCGGGCACGATGCCCCGGCGTGCGAACACGAAGCCGATGCGGGCGTCATCGGCCGCGAGGCGTATGTCCATCGGCAGCGTCATCGTGGCCCCCACCCCAACGGCGGGCCCGTTGATGGCGGCGATCACGGGCTTGGTCGCCTCGAACACGCGCAGCGTGAACTCGCCGCCGTTGTCGCGCGGCACGGCGGCGTCGCCCTCGCGCTCGCGCTTGCGCCAGTCGAACGTCTGCCCACCGCCGCCCAGGTCCGCGCCCGCGCAGTAGGCACGGCCCGCGCCGGTGACGATGATCGCGCGCACCTCGTCGTCGGCGTCGGCCCGGTCGAAGGCCTCGATCAGCTCGCGGCCCATGGTGGCGGTCCAGGCGTTCAGGCGCTCGGGGCGATTGAGCGTCACGGTCATGACGCCGTCGAGCACCTCGGTGGAGATCTGCTCGAAGCTCATTGCCTCAGAGCGCGCTCGGCCATCGCCTGCAACCGAGCTCAGCTCGCGTACATCGCGTCGATCTGAGCGGCGTACTTCGCGGCGATCGGCTTGCGCTTGAGCTTCATCGTGGGCGTCAGCTCGTCGCCGCTGGGCAGCCAGTCGCCCTCGACGATCGTGAAGCGCTTGATCTGTTCGACGCGCGCGAGCTTGGCGTTGGCGGCGTCCACGGCGTCCTGCACGGCCGCGCGCACGGCCGGCTCGCGCGCGAGCGAGTCGAGCGCGGTCTGCTCGATCCCCTGCTGGCCCGCCCACGCGGGCGCGAAGTCGGCGTCGAGCACGACCAGCGCCGTGTTGTAGGGCCGACCATCGCCGATGCAGCACGCCTGGCCGATCAGCGGCGATGAGCCCTTGAGCGCGGCCTCGATGTTGGCGGGCGACATGTTCTTGCCGGCGGCGTTGATGATCAGCTCCTTCTTGCGGTCGACGATCTTCAGGTAGCCGTCCTCGTCGAACTCGCCGATGTCGCCCGTACGCAGCCAGCCGTCCTCGGTGAAGCTCTCGGCCGTACGCTCGGGCAGGTTGCGGTAGCCGAGCATCACCGCGTCGGACTTGACCAGCACCTCGCCGTCGGTGTCGAGCTTGATCTGCACGCCCGGGGCGGGCGGTCCGACGGTGCCCAGCTTGATCTTGCTCGTCGGGTTGACCGCGCCGGCACCGCAGGTCTCGCTCATCCCCCACAGCTCGGCCAGCGGCAGGCCGATCGCGTGGAAGAACTCGAGCACCTCGACCGGCGTGGGAGCGGCCCCGACGTTGATCGCCTCGACCTGATCGAGCCCCAGCATCGTGCGCAGCCCGGAGAAGATCTCGGCGTCCGCGCGCGCGACCTCCTGCGCGAGCTCGGCCGGAACCTCTTCGCCGCGCTGCTCGAGCCTCACCTTGCGCACGGCGGCGTCAACTGCCGCCTGCGTGGCCTGGCGCTGTGGCTCGGGCTGGGCCGCGATCATCGTCTCGAGGCCGGCCTTCAGCTTCTCCCAGATGCGGGGCACCGCGAAGAACCAGCTCGGGCGCACTTCAGGCAGATACGACAGCACCTGGCGCGGGTCATCGCAGCAGGTGATCTGCAGACCGAACACGATCGGCAGATAGTGATGTGCGTTGCGCTCGGCGATGTGGGCCGCCGGCAGCCACGAGATCACGCGCCCGTCCTGCGGAAAGCTGATCAGCTCGTCCAGGCCTTCGACCGAGGCGAGCAGGTTGCGGTGGATCAGCTGCACGCCCTTCGGCGGGCCGGTGGTGCCGGAGGTGTAGATCAGCGTCAGCACGTCGCTCGGCTGCAGCTGCGCAACCGACGCGTCAACGTCGAAGCTCGGGTCCGAGCCCTCGACCTGCGCCAGCGCGAGCGTGCCGGCAGGTGCATCGCCGTCGACGACGATCACATGCTCGAGCCCTGGCACGTGCTCGCGAGCCTCGAGCACTCGCGGCAGCGTCTGCTGCTCGCAGATGATGATCTTCGCGTCCGCGTCCTCGAGCAGATACTGGATCTGTTCGGGCGTGTAGGTGTTGTAGATCGAGAAAGGCGTCGCGCCGAGCATCATCGCCGCGAGGTCGCAGAGATGGAACTCGGGGCGGTTGGACAGCATCAGCGCGAGCGTCTGACCGGACTCCACGCCGAGCTTGGCGAGTCCGCCGGCGAGCGCATCGACGCGCTCGCGCAGCTCGCCCCACGTGATCGTGAACGCGTCTCCCTTGGTGCGGATCGCGACCTGGTCGTCCCGCTCGGCGGCGGTTATGCGAAACGCCTCGGCCAGAGTGCTCGCTTCCCGCGCCAAGCGCGGCTCGGTCTGGAGTTGCCCCTCAGCAGTCTTCATCGTCCGCTCCTCGCGCTCGTACTTCCCCCGTCGACCACGACCCGTGTCCAGCATGCCGGACACTGGCGATAGGGGCGATCATAGACCTCCGGCGAGCGGCCCACCAGCGCCCAGGCGCACACGAATCTGGCACACGGGTTCGGCTCAGGCGGGGTCCGCGCGGGCGGTGCGCACGATGCGCCGCATTCCCTCGAGCCAACGTTCGGGCTCCGCGCCCTTGAACGCCATGTAGCGCGCCACCTCCGGATGGGGCAGGATCAAGAAGCGCTCGTCTTCGATGCCCGCGACGACCGCCGCGGCGACGACATCCGGCTCGATCAGCTCGCCGGTGTTCAGCGCCGCCGCCGCCACGGGCTCCTGCAGCGCCAGCTCGAGCATCGCCGTGCGCACCCCCTGCGGACATATGCACGACACGCGCACACCCAGGTCGCGGCATTCGATCGCGAGCCACTCAGCCAGCGCCACCGCCGCGTGCTTGGTGACGCTGTAGATCAGGGACGAGACCTGGGTGAGCAGTCCGGCCGCCGACGCGGTGTTGATCAGATAGCCCTCGCCTCGCTCGGTCATCTGCGGCAGCAGCGCGCGTGCGGCCCAGACGTGGGCCATCACGTTGACTCTCCAGCACTCCTCCCAGACCTCGTCCGCCACCTCGGGCCCGCCCGACGCGCCCGGGACTCCGGCGTTCGAGATGAAGATGTCGATCGGTCCGTTCGCTGCGGTCGCCCGTGCGACCAGCGCGCTGACGCTGGCGGGCTGGCGCGCATCGAGCTCGACTGCCATACCGCCGACCTCGGCCGCGAGCGCGCGCGCCGGCTCGAGCTCCCGGTCGGCGACCACAACCGCGCGCGCGCCCTCCGCGTCCAGGTGTCTTACGAGCGCGCTGCCGATCCCTCCCGCGCCGCCGGTGACGACCACGTGCCTGCCGGATAGCTGCACGCGCTTACTCTAATCGAGCGCGAATCAGCGGGTCAGTCGGGCAAGGCGGGCCAGCCTGCTTACGTCCTCGCCGGGCACGAGCACGTTGCAAGCACCGGCGCGCCGGTTTTCGCGGAAAGGCCTGCACTCGTCGCTGGCGCGATCAGCTCGAAGCGACTTGCAGCACGAGCTTGCCGATGTTGTCGCCGCTGAACAGCCGCAGCAGGGTCTCGGGAAAGCTCTCGAGCCCGACGGCGATGTCCTCGCGTGGCTTGACCTTGCCCTCGGCCACCCACGCGCCGAGGTCGTGGGCGCCTTCCACGTAGCGGGCCAGGTAGTCGGTCACGACGAAGCCGGTCATGCTGGCGTGGTTGATCAGCAGCGAGAGGTAATTGGACGGACCCTGCACGACATCGGTGGCGTTGTACTGCGAGATCGCGCCGCACACGATCACCCTGGCGTTGCGCGCGAGGTGGATCAGGGCGGCGTCCAGAATCTCGCCGCCGACGTTGTCGAAGTAGACGTCGATGCCCTCGGGGCAGTCCTTCTGCAGCGCCGTCGCGACGTCTTCGCTCTTGTAGTCGATGGCAGCATCGAAGCCGAGCTCGTCGACCACGTAGCGACACTTGGGTTCCCCGCCGGCGATGCCTACGACGCGGCAGCCCTTGATCTTGGCGATCTGACCGACCACGCTCCCGACCGCGCCGGCCGCACCCGATATCACGACCGTGTCACCCTCGCTGGGCTTGCCGATGTCCAGCAGGCCGAAGTAGGCGGTCATGCCCGGCATGCCGAGCGTCCCCAGATAGACCTGCAACGGCGCGAGTGCGGTGTCCACCTTCATCACCCCGTCGCCGTGGACGACTGCGTACTCCTGGACGCCCAGCAGTCCCGTCACTTTGTCGCCGACCGCTATGCCGGGGTGCTTTGAGTCGATCACCTCGCCGGCCGCCAGCGCGCGCATCACCGCGCCGATCTCGACCGGCGGGATATACGACCTGCCCTCGCGGATCCAGCCTCGCATCGCCGGGTCCAGCGAGATGCACAGGACCTTGACGAGCACCTCGCCCTCGCCGGGCTCGCGAACCGCCTCCTCGTCGTAGGTCCAGTCGCTGGCCTTGGGCAGGCCCACGGGACGGGCCGCGAGCAGGAACCTGTGGTTGACGAGATCCATCGGCTGCGCCGGACCATAGCGGCTGGCCCGCTCGGCGGGCGCGCGACCGCGGCCAGCCCAGGCGCGACCGCGGCCAGCCCAGGCTCGACCACGGCCAGCCCAGGCGCGAGCCCGGCGAGCCGAACCAAGCGCGACCCGGCCCAGCCTAAGTTAGGGCGAGCGACTCGCGCCGGTGCTCGGAATACAGCTTGAGGGCGAACTGGCCGGCGGGATGCTCGCGCGCGCCTTCGATCATCGCGGCCGTCTGGCTGCGAAGCGTCTCGGGCTGCGGCAGCGACACGCCGTAGGTCGGTGGCACCAGCACCGGCGCCGACAGCGCCGCGAACGTCAGGTCGGCTGCGCCGAAGCGCTCACCGCACAGGTACGGCCGGCCGTCGCCCAACAGCCCGCCGATGAAGTCGAGCTCGGCCCGTACGGTCGCCAGGTCTTCGACCTCGACGCCGGGCTCGATCTCGAGCACGCGCTTGACCAGGCCGGTGATCACCGGCCATCCGTAGCGCATCGTGCGGTCCTCCCAGCGCGGCACGCCCTGGTTGTTGACGCGCAGCAGCAGCTCGCGCTGCGGAAGCATGGCGACGTACATGAGCCGTCTCCCGCTCGGCCCGAGGCGCTCGTCCAGACGCCGGCACAGGCTCTCCACCTCGGCGCGCTCAGCCGGGTCGCTCGGAAACAGTCGCTGCTCGCTCGGCGTGCGCTCGTCGACCCACGCGAGGATCTCGGCCGACTCCCCGATGCTCCCGTCCGGCGTCACGAGCACGGGCACCGTGAGCCCCCCGCCCGCGCGCCGTGCCGCGATGCGGTGGACACCTTGGACGTGCCGCTCCTCGCGATAGGGCATGCCCGCGCGCTCGAGCGCCCAGCGCGCCTTTTCGCAGTAGTGGCTGATCGGTATGGTGACGAGCCGCAACATGGCGCGGCACACATTACGCCCGCACGCATCCCTGCACTGCCCTCGTGGCGCCAGCGTGCCCTTGCGAGAAGAGGAGGCCGACAGATGAGCTCGCTTCAGACCATGACGTACGAGGTCGGCGATCGGATCGCGCGACTGACGCTGAACCGCCCCGAGCGCGGCAATGGGCTCACGCGCCGGCTGCTGGGCGAGCTCGAGCGCTGCGTCGAGCGCGCGGATCTGGATCCCGATGTCCACGTGATCCTGCTCGCCGGCAGCGGCAAGGGCTTCTGCGGCGGCTATGACCTCGTCGACAGCGCCGAGGGCGGGGGCGCTCGCGCGGGCGCTGACTCGGCGCCGTCGGGGAGCCCGCTCGATCCGGCGGTGATAGCGGCCAACCACGACCCGGCGGGCATCTGGGACGCCACCGTGGACTACGCGATGATGAGCCGCAACGTCCGTGCGTTCATGTCCCTGTTTCACTGCGGCAAGCCGGTCGTGTGCAAGGTTCACGGCTTTTGCGTGGCCGGGGGCACCGACCTGGCGCTGTGCGCCGATCTGCTGGTGATCGCGGCCGACGCCAAGATCGGCTACCCCCCGGCGCGCGTGTGGGGATCGCCCACGACCGCGATGTGGGCTCATCGGCTTGGAGCCCAGCGCGCCAAGCGCCTGCTGTTCACGGGAGACTCCCTGTCCGGCGCCGAGGCGCTGCGGTGGGACCTCGCGATCGAGGCGCCGCCGCCCGAGCAGCTCGACGAGCGCGTCGAGATCCTGCTGGGACGCATCGCGCGCATGCCGGTCAACCAGCTGCGCATGATGAAGCTGCTCGTCAATCAGACCCTCTACGCCCAGGGGCTGCACGCCACGCAGGCGCTCGGGACGCTGCTGGACGGGATCGCGCGCCACACCGCCGAGGGCTACGCCTTTCAGCAGCAGGCCATGAGCTCGGGATTCCGCGAGGCCGTGCGCGCGCGTGACGAGCCCTTCGGCGATTACGGGCCGTTGACCTTCAAGGGGTGACACGGATGTGGGCGGCGCTGTCAAAGGGCGGGCTTGGCTGCCTCGCGGCCGGGGCCGTGGTCGTAGCGCTGCTGCCCGCCAGCGTGCAGGGCGGGGGGCCGTGGTCGCGCCCTGCGATCCTCGCTGCCTGCTCGGCGCCGGGCAGCCCGAGCGTCCTGTTCCCGAAGGACTCGCCCGAGCACGCCACCGGTCCCGGCGCGATCGTCTGGGGCGCCGCGCCGCAGTGCGCAGGCGGAGCCGGAGCGCGCGTGGCCGCGATCACTCCCGGCACAGACCTGCCCACCATGCCCAGCGTTCCGACAACCGCCGCGGGTCAAGCGCTCGCGCTGGCGGCGCCGATTGCGGCGACCGGCGCCGCTCACGGACAGATCCTGATCGCCGGTAGGAGCCGACGCGCGCGCACGCGCGCGCGTCGGCTCCTCGTCAGCGAAGGTCTCGCACGCGGCCCGTTCGCGTCCCCGCAGGACACCGGCGGAGCAGCCGGCCCAGCGGCGCTCGCGACGGGCTATCTGGGAGACCTGGCGCTCGTCTCGCCCGGCGGCGGCTCGAGCCCCCTGGAGCTGCGCGTGCACCGTCGCTTTCAGACTGGCTTTCTGGCGCCGGTGGTCGTGGGCCCGGCCGCGAGCAGCTCGATCGAAGGGCTGACGCTGGCGCTCGACTACCGCTCGGACGCTTTCGTGGCCTGGGAGCGGGCTGGCGTCATATACACGCGCTACATGTCCAGCAGAGATCCGTCGGGGGCGCCCGTGCAGCGCGTGGCCGCGGCGGCGCCGCACGCGCGTATCGCGTCGCTGCTCAGCGACGACAACCGCGCGATCCTGGCGTGGGCGCAAACGAGCGCCGGCGTTACGAGCGTGTACGGCGCGGTCAGCGCGGTCGGCATTCGCTTCGGCGCGCCGCGCCTGCTCGAACGCTTTGCCGACCCCGGCGGGTCGGCGCTGCCGAGTGGCTCCCCGAGCCTCGTTCGGCTCGCCTCCGAGAGCGTGATGCTGGCCTGGTCGGGCGTGGCCTCCGGGCGTTGGGTCGTCCGCTGCGCCTCCGTGGACGTCCACGGAGTCAGCGCCATCACGACGATCTCCGACCCTCACAGAGATGCCCTGCTGGCGGGCCTCACGGCGGGCCCGGCGAACGAAGTGCTGGCGCTGTGGAGCGAGCCGGACGAAGGGTCCGCCGCTTCGCCGGCGGGCGACCAGGCCCTGTACGCAGCTCGCGGCATCGATCTGTACCCGGGGCGGACGGTCTTCACGGCCCCGGAGCGGATCACGGCGGCGGGTGCGCCAGGCACGGACGGCGAAGCAGCCGTCGCCGTCGATCCCGACTCCGACCGGGCCGTCGCGGCCTGGCGGACGCCGGCCGGCGCGGTCGCCTACTCGCTGCGCTCGGTCGGAGGCGGCTGATGAGGCTCAGGGCCCGGAGCAGCCGCTGGCTGATGAGGCTCAGGGCCGAGAGCACAGCTGCTGGCTGAGCAGGCTCAGGGCCTAGAGCAGAACAGTCGTTCTAGACGCGGCAAAATGACAGGCGCAGCGGCGATCTTGCGCCGCGCGCAGCCCGGCGTCGGGCCGCGATCGCGGCGCGCGCAGGAGCAAGGAACGTTGCAAGCCCACCGGCCGGACGGCGCGCGATGGGGCCTTTAGGAAAAGATGCGTCGCTGATGGACCGCGACTACGAGCTGCAGACCCACCAGGCGGAGGACCGCCACTGGTGGTACCGCGGGCGCCGCAATGTGCTCGAGCGCGTGATCGACCACTTGCGCCTGCCCGCCCACGCGCGCATCCTCGACGCCGGCTGCGGCAGCGGGCGCAACATGGTCGAGCTCATGCGCCACGGCACCGTCACCGGGGTCGAGCTGTCCTCGACGAGTGTCGCGCTCGCGCGCGCCCGCTCGGCCGGCGAGGTGATCGAAGGCTCGATCCTGGAGATGCCGTTCGGAGCGGCAAGCTTCGACCTGGCGGTCTCGCTCGACGTGATCGAGCACCTCGGCGACGATCTGGCGGCCCTGCGCGAGCTGCGGCGCGTCGTCGCGCCCGGCGGCTGTCTGCTGATCACCGTGCCCGCCTACCAGTGGCTGTGGAGTGGTCACGACGTGATCAACCACCATCACCGCCGCTACACGAGCCGCTCGCTTCTGCGCGTCGCCGAGCAGGCGGGCTGGGAACGCGTGCGCACCACCTACTTCAACGCGCTGCTGCTGCCGGTGGCGATCGTGCTGCGCGTCCTCGAGCGGCTGTCCACCAAGACCACCGAGTCCAGCCTCGACCTGTGGGTTCCGCCCGAACCCGCGAACTGGCTGCTCGAGCGCCCGCTCAGACTGGAGGCCGAGATCATCGGACGCGGCGGGCGCATCCCCGCAGGGCTTTCGCTGCTCGCGCTGTTTCGCTAGTCCTCGCCCTGAGCGGGCCCGGCGAACGCCGGCTCAGGGGGCGTGCGAAACGTCCACGACCTGTTGACCGCGAACGTCAGCACCGTCACGATCGCCGTGGCGAACGCCTGCCCCACCAGCTCGCCGAGGCCGGCGCCGCTCACGAACAGGTAGACCAGGCCGAGGTTGCAGCCCAGCCCGCAGCCCTGCACGATCGCCCAACGCACGGGTGTGAGCGCGTCGCCGGTATGCTCTTTGAAGGTCCACTTGCGGTTCAGCAGAAACCCGTTCACGGCGCCCACCGCGAACCCGATGCCCGAGGCCGCGACGTACCAGACGCCGAACACCTTGATCAGCAACGTGTAGATGGCGAACGCGAGCAGCGTGTTCGAGATGCCGACCACGCCGAACTTCAGGAACTGCACGATCAGCGGCAGCCGCTGCGCCACGGCGAAGCCGCGTGGCGCAGCGGACCCGTGCGCGGTGGCAACCTGCGTGGACCCATCGCCGAGGCCGGCATCCGCGGAGCCGTCGCCGCCCTGAGCAGCCCGTCCGGCGGCGCCGCTCTGGGCAGCCTCTGCGGGCGCGCCGGCGCGGGCGGCCTGTTCACGCCGGTGGATTTGCTTCAGCGGCACATTCACGCGGACATCAACGATAGATTCTCTTCTCAAGCTACACACACCCGCGGTAGATTCTCCTCCCAGGCTCCATTGCTGTAGTGCCCGCATGCCGTCGCCCTCGCATCGCACCCCCCACCTGCTGAGCGTCGTGGCTCCCGTCTACGACGAGGAGGAGCTGATCGACGAGTTCGTTCGCCGCACCGTCAACGCAGTCGGCGCCCACCCGTTCGAGCTGATCCTCGTCAACGACGGCTCGCGCGACCGGACCCCGGAGCTGCTCGATCGCATCGCCGATGCCGACCCGCGCGTGCGCGTGGTCCATCTTTCGCGCAACTTCGGCCACCAGGCGGCGCTGACCGCCGGCCTCGAGCACGCGCGCGGCGACGTGGTGGCGATGATCGACGCCGACCTCCAGGATCCGCCCGAGCTGATCGGCGAGATGCTGTCCCGCTGGAGCGCCGGAGCCGACGTGGTGTACGCCGTGCGCCGCCAGCGCGAGGGCGAGACGGCCTTCAAGCTCGCCACGGCGTCCTGGTTCTACAAGCTGTTCGACAGGCTCGCGCAGGTCGATCTCGAGCCGAACTCGGGCGACTTTCGCCTGCTCGATCGGCGCGCGCTCGATGCGCTGCTGTCGATGACCGAGCGCTCGCGCTTCTTGCGCGGCATGACCGTATGGGTCGGCTTCTCGCAGACCGCGGTTCCCTACGAGCGCGAAGCCCGCCAGGCGGGAGCGACGAAGTACACGCTGCGCAAGATGCTGCGCTTCTCGCTCGACGCGATCGCCTCGTTCTCGCACCTTCCGCTGCAGCTGGCGACCTACGCCGGCCTGCTGTCGGCCGGCGTCGCATTCATCGCGATCCCGGTGGTGCTCGCGCTGCGCATCACCGGGTCCTACCTGCCCGGCTTCGGCTCGATCACGATTGCGATCCTGTTGCTGGGCGGCATTCAGCTGATCGCGCTGGGCGTGATCGGCGAGTACGTGGGGCGCATCTACGACGAGGTCAAGCACCGCCCGCTGTACATCGTGCGCGAAGAGCGCAACCGCCCGGCGCACGACACGGGCCCCGTGCGTGCCAGCGTCCCGGCTTTCACCACGACGGTCCCACCGGGCCGCGCGGGCCTGCACGCGCGCGCGTCCGAGCCGGTGAGCGCGTCCGAGCCGGTGCGCGCCTCCGAGCCGGTGAGCTCAGGGTCCGCGCCGCCGGCCTGAGCACTCGCCTCCCGACGGGAGGGTCCGCGCCACCGGCCTGAGCACTCGCCTCCCGACGGGATCGAGCGTCCCCGTGCGAGATCATGAGCCGGCCCCTCGGGGCCGAGTGAGTCACGGGTTGCGGGGTCGTGAGCGTCTCGTTCCGAGGTTGTGAACAACTGTCCATCAGCCTGATGGCATCGCCTAACCTCGACTGGCGATGGCCCATGTCCGCCGACGCTGCGGCGCCGATCTCCTGCTCTGTGTCGCACTCGTGCTGGTCTGCGCCGGCGAGGCCTCGTTGGCGGCCCCGGCGGCGCGCGCCGAAGCCTGTCCCGGTGCCGGCGCCGCGCCCGCCTGCCCGTACGCGTCGGCCACGATCATCGGCCAGCGCGCCGAGTCGGTGCTGCGCTTCCCGGAGGCCGTGGCGCTCGGTCCCGAAGGCGATGTATACGTCGCCGACCAGCTCAGCTACGTCGTACAGAAGTTCAGCCCGACCGGCGCATTCATCAGCGAGTGGGGCTCCTACGGATCGGGCCACGGCCAGTTCGGGCCGATCGGCGGCCTCGCCACGGACGCAGCCGGCAACGTCTACGTGGTGGACTCGAGCCACGATCGCATCGAGAAGTTCAACTCGTCCGGGGAATTCCTGAGCTCGTGGGGACGTGCGGGCAGCGGGCTCGGGGAGTTCCGCTTCCTCTCGACGCAGAACCCCGCCGAGCCCCCGGGAGGCGGTATCGCGGTTACGGGCGAATACGTGTACGTGGCGGACTCGGGCAACGATCGCATCGAGCGCTTCGACCTCGACGGCGGCGAAGCGATGGAATGGGGCTTCAAGGGCAGCGGCCCGGGGCAGTTCTCATATCCCCACGGCGTGGCCGCGAACGGCGATGAGGTGGTGGTCGCCGACGATGACAACGACCGCATCCAGAAATTTGGCCCCGAAGGCACGTTCGAGTCGCAGGACGGCGAAGCGGGCAGCGGCCCGGGACAGTTCTCTTTCCCCTATGGCGTGGCGCTGGACGCGGCCGGCAACGTGTACGTGGCCGACGACATGAACAGCCGCTTGGTCGAGCTGAACCCCGAGCTCGATTACGTGCGCTCCTGGGGTGGACACGGGTCCGGGCAGGGCCAGCTGATCTACCCCCGCGCACTCGCGGCCGACGCGGCCGGCGAAACCTATGTCGCGGACACGGCCAACGATCGCGTCGAGGTGTTCTCGCCGAACGGCCAGTACGTGCGCACGATCGGCACCCCCGCGCTGTCACCGGGCGTGCTGACCGCGCCACGCGGGGTCGCGGTCGATCCGAGCGGGCGCCTGTTCGTGTCCGACACCGACACCAACCGTGTGGAGGCGTTCTCGGCCGGCGGCGGTCCCTACCTGTTCTCGTGGTCGCAGGCCGGCGGCGCCAACCCCAATTTCGCCGAACCGGCCGGGATCGCGTTCGACCCGCGCGGCGCCGTGTACGTCGCCGACACGGGTAACGGGCGCATCGCGCGCCTGTGGGGAGAAGGCACGTATCTCTCTGAAATCGGCGGTCCGAGCGAGCTTGGCGGCGCGCTGCTCCGCGGCGCCGCCTCGGTGGCGGTGTCCCCGGCCACGGGCGAGCTGTATGTGGCCGACACCGAACACAACCGCGTGCTGATCTACTCGCCCACGGGCACCCTGCTGGCGAAGATCGGTGCCGAAGGCGGGAACGGCGCGCCGAGCACGGAAGCAGGCGCCTTCAACCACCCCGAAGGCCTGGCCGTCGCGCCATCGGGCTACGTGTACGTGGCCGACAGCGGCAACAACCGTATCGTCAAGCTGGCTCCCGACGGGGCCGTCTCGGGCGAGTTCGGCGTGCTCGGCTCGGCCAGCGGCACGCTGCACGATCCGAGCGGCGTCGCGGTCGACGCGGCCGGCCGCGTGTATGTGGTGGACGCCGCCAACAACCGCGTCGAGGTGTTCAACGAAAACGGCGAATTTCTCGCCAAGTGGGGCGAGCGCGGCACGGCGCTGGGCGAGCTCTCACAGCCGACGGCCATCACCGCTGGCTGCGAAGGCAGCGTCTACGTGGCCGACACCGACAACAACCGTGTCGAGCGCTTCGACCCGGCCTCGCCGGCCGGCGTCGGCTGCATCGCTCCCACCGCCTGGCCGCCGCCGCTGAACGTCGCGCCGGTCGTGCACGTCAGACTTGCACGCAGGGCGGGCGTGCTCGCGCAGCATGCGGTCGCGCTGTCGGTCAGCTGCCAGCGAGGCTGCAAGATCCGCGTCACGGCCACGCTCACCACCACGAGCTCGCCGCGGCACACCGTCACGCTGCTCGCCACCGCTCGCCCACTCCCGGCTGAGGCTGCCGGGCACGTGCGCCTGCGCCTGAGCAGCCCGTCGTTGCGCCAGCTGCAACGAGCCGTCGGCAAGGCCGGCGCAATGACCGTGAACGTGCACATCCTGGCGATCGGTCCCACGGGACTCAGCTCGAGCCTGACCAGAACCTATGCCGTGCAGCCGTGACCGGGCTCATGCTGCCCGCCGCTGTCCCCGATAATGGCTAGGTGAGCAAGCCCGAGGTCGAGCGTGGCGCGGGCCACGACCCCAACGAGCATGGCACGAAGGAGGTTCGCAACATGGACCACCGGCGCGCGCGCGTGCGCGTCGAGACCGAGCGCCATCGCATCGTCGGCTTCCTGACGCTGGCTCGCGATGGCTATCGCAGCCGCGTCTCGGACGTCTTGAATGCCCCCGAGCGCGACTTTCTGACGCTCACCGACGTCTCGGTGCAGCCGCTGGCCGGCGGAGAGGTCGAGCGGTTCCCCTACCTGACGATCGCGCGGCGCCACATCGTGTTCGCGGTCGATGCGTCCGAGCGCGAGTGAGCGCCCTGGAGTGAGCGCCCTCGGTGGGCGCGGAGCGGCGCGGCGGTCGACGCGCCCGGGCGCGAGTGCGCCCTCGAGCGACCTGCCGGGGGCGCGAAGCGGCGGCGCTAGGGCGTGAAGTGCGCGGCGCTGGTGACGGTGCCGACCGGGGCGAGTGTGTTCGTGACGGTGATCGCACCCGCGCGTGCGCCGGCCGGCACGGTCGCCTTGAGCTTCTTGGCGGATTCGTAGAGGACGCTCGCCGCAGCGACCCCGCCGAAGCTCACCTGCGAGCCCTGGTCGAAGCCGACCCCCTTGACCGCGACCGTCTTTCCCGGCTTGGCGCGCGCCGGCGAGAATCCCGTCAGCGACAGCGTGGGCGTGAACTTGGCGGCGCTCTTGGCGCTGCCGGTCGCGGCGGTGACCGAGAGCTTGCCGGCCCGTGCCCCGTTGGGCACGATCGCTTCGAGCCGCGTCGGCGAGACCACGGTGTAGCTCGCGGCGAGACCGTCGAACTGCACTTCGGCAACGCGTCCGAAGCCGACGCCTTCGATCGTGACGGCGCTGCCCGTTATGCCCTTGGCCGGCGTGAAGGCCTTGATCGTGGGAATGTTCGTGCCGACGGGAGCTGTCGGCGCCGACAGCGCGGGCGCCCCGGGCCCGCCCGCGTTGGTGGCGGTCTCCTGCACGCGGATCGTTGAGCCCAGGTCGCTCTGCGCGAGCGTGTACGTCGGTCCGGCCTCGCCGGCGATCGCGGTGCACTGCGTCCCGGCGGTGTCGCAGTCCTCCCACTGGTCGCTGACCGACCACGGACGACCCGTCCATTCGCCGTCGGCCAGGCTCAGCGTCTGGCCCACTTCGGCGAGGCCGGAAACGCTCGGGGGCGCGGTGTTCAGCGGTGGTTCGGGCACCACGAAGGCCCCCAGCCCGAGCGGGCTGCCCAGCCCGGAGGGCCCGTCATAGCCGGGCGCCGCCTGGCACGCGAGCGTGCCTGCGCAGGGTCCGTTGCTCCCCGTGACCACGTCATCGAGGGCTTCGCTCTGGCCTTCGTGCGAGTACAGCGTGGCCCCCGGATCGCTGGCCCCGTCGGCGCCGCCCGCGAGCGCGAACTCGGCCGCGACGATCGGTGTCGCCACCGAGGTTCCCCCCCACACACCCCAGCCGGTCGCTTCACCGTCGCCTTCGGGCGTGCTGTCGTAGATGTCCACGCCCGTTTCCGGGTCGGCCACGGCGGCCACGTCGGCGACCGAGCGCGCGGAGCCGCAGCCGGTCTGCGAGAAGTCGGGGACGTCGAGCTGCCACGGCGGCGCGCTGAACACGTCGCTGCAGCCGCTGCCGCTTTCGTCCCAGACCGTGCTGGTCCAGCCCTGGCCGTCTTCGCTCAGCGCGGTACCGCCGACCGCGATCACGTTCGGCGAGCTCGCCGGAAAGTCGGCCACGGCGGGTTCTGCGGGACACGCCTGATTGAGATATCCGCAGTCGCCGGACGCCGCCGTCAGCACGATTCCCGGATGTTCGTAGTAGTGAGTGCTGTAAGAGGCGTACGCGGCCTTCTCGGGGCCGACGTACGAGTTGTTGATCTCGTTCGCGCCGGCGCTGGCGGCGACGTTGACGGCCGTGCCGAGGTCGGTGAGTTTTTCGCTGTTGGCCTCGACGAGCAGCAGCCGGCAGCTCTGGCAGATCGCATGGGCCATCTGCAGATCGATCGATATCTCCGACGCCCATTCGCCCTGCGCCGGTGGCAGCGGGCTGGGGCTGCCTTCCTCGTTCAGCTTGCGAAAGCAGCCGTTCGCGCTCGTGCAGGCGGGCAGGCCGAACTGTTCGTCGAACACGCCCAGGTCGGCTTCAGCCGTGGGATCGTCGTAGGCGTCGATCAGCGCGATCGTCTGGCTGGGCGCGCTCGAGGTTTCACTCGGCAGCTCGTAGGCTTCGCGCAGCTTTTCCGGAGTGAGGTAGCCCGGCAGCGGCGAGGTGTAGGTGACGGCCGGGCCCATATGCGCGCGCGTGCTGGCGTTCGCGGGGCTCGTCGCGGCCGCGCGCTCGGTTGCGGGCAGCGAGGCCGCCACCAGCTTCAGCCCCTGGCAGGCGCCGGCACCCCCGCTGGGCGCGTGACAGGCCCGGTGAACGCGCGGTGCCACGGCGGCGTGGGCGTTCGCGAGCCCGGCGACCAGTGTGATCGCCGCTGTCCCAGTTCCCAGCCGCGCCGCGAACCCTGATATCCCTCGGCGCACGCGCGGCCCTCGTGGCCCGAACCGGGCCCTCCCACGCATCCGGCCAGTGATCGTATCTGCTTGCCGAGCTCGCGTCGAGCCGTCGTCGCTGCCCGCGCGCGGCCCCTACAGCCCACCCGGCCGGCGCCATTCGCGCGAGGCCTCTTCCGGAAACGAGTTCGGCGGCACGGGTACGGGCTTGGAGACGGCGCAGCCACCATCCGCGTGTTCGTCCCGGTCCAGCGTCACGTGGGGCAGTTCGGGCTTGCCTTCCTTGGCCTTGACGAGGCTGAGGGCGCTCGTGAGGTCGCCCGTGTTTTCGCGCCGCCACTGGCTGAGGTTGGGTACCTCGACGCCGAAGCGCGTCTCCAGGAAACGCAGGGTCGAGGTGTGGTCGAAGACGTCCGAGCACAGGAAGCCGCCGCGGCTGAACGGCGAGACCACGAGCATCGGCACGCGGAAGCCGAGGCCGATCGGACCGCTCACGCCGCCGGCGTCACCGGTCACGTCGGGCACCGTCAGATACTCGCCGGAGGTGCCGGTGGGCGCTACTGGCGGCGCCACGTGGTCGAAGAACCCCCCGTTCTCATCCCAGGTGATGAACAGCGCGGTCTTATCCCAGATGTGCGAATGGCGCCGGAGCCGGCGCACCAGCTTCTCGACCGCGTACTCGCCGACCTTCGCGGTCGAGAAGCCCGGGTGCTCGGTTTCCTCCAGCGAGGTGAGCACCCACGAGACCTGTGGCAGTTCCCCGTTGACCAGGTCGGTCGAGAAGTCGCACGGATAGAGCGGGTCGAAGGCGAGGGCCGCCAGCGTGGGATTGCTCTGATAGGCCTTGAAATAGGTGAGCACGTTGTCGAACACGCCAAGGCCGGTGCCCGTGTAGACCTTCCAGCTCACGCCCGCGGCGGACAGCTGCTCGGGCATCGTGGTCCACGTGAAGCGCCCTTCGAAGCTCTCGCGCTGCGGCGGCCCGAGCGTTTCCACCAGCGGGCCCCCACCGGTGCCTTCGGGGTCGATCGTGGCCGACATGCTGTACAGGCGGTTGGGATCGGTCGGCCCGAGCACCGAGCAGTGGTAGTTGTCACAGATCGTGAACGCTTCGGCGAGCGCGAAATAGAACGGGATGTCCTCGCGCTCGTAGTAGCCCATCGTGGCGGGCCCCGCTTCCGGCCCGTCGGATGCGAGGTGGGCGCGTACGAATCCGTCCATCGCGCCGCCATCCCAGCTTTCGTGCTGGGCGAGCCACTTGTGCGTGATATCCGGAAAGCACTGGGGCCGGCCTTCGGTTTCCAGGTGAAACGGAAGCAGCACCCCTTCGTAGCCGGGCGCCGGGTATCCCGGCTGGTAGAAGGTGCCGCGCGCAGCTTGATCGCCGAAGCCGCGCACCCCCGGCAGGGTGCCGAAGTAGTGGTCGAACGAGCGGTTCTCCTGGATCAGGATCACGACGTGCTCGATGTCGGAGAGCTTGCCCGAGCGCGGCTCGCTCGCGAGCGCGCGCTGGATCAGCGGGTCGGCCGTGAGCGCCACCGTCCCGGCCGCGGCGCCCGCCTGCAGCAGCTGGCGACGGGTCAGGCGCGCATCCATCGCGCCGTCCCTCGCGCGAACGTCCGGTCCCTACCGAGCAAGCCCTCCCCGAGCACCATTCACGACCCTCCTTGGGGCCGATCATAGAGCAGGCCGGGCGCCTACTCGATCGTGATCGCGCGAATGACGTGCTCGTCGGGGAGCTTCTCGATGACCCGCCACAGGAGCTGGCGCTCGTCGTGCTGCTCGCGCTGCAGGTCGTTGATCAGCAACCTGACCGCCGTATGCGTGATCTTCATCTCGGGCGGGGATAGCGGGACGCTCAGGATCCGCCGATCTCCGAACGACGCCGGCTGCGCGGGAGCCGGTGTCCCGGCATCGAGGCCGGCCGGCTGTGCTTCCAGGCGGGCGAGCACGGCGCGGGCCAGGCTACGGATCTCGGGCTGATGGGCCTCGTCTGAGATGAGCAGCCGCAGTGCGCTGGCCGTCACCGGAACCTCGTCGGGATCGAGGAGCAGGTGGTAGGCA
Organism: uncultured Solirubrobacterales bacterium; assembly: GCA_963713895.1. Lineage (GTDB taxonomy): Bacteria > Actinomycetota > Thermoleophilia > Solirubrobacterales > Solirubrobacteraceae > Palsa-744. The sequence continues at coordinate 3,001,569 of OY970210.1, forward strand.
GACTCATCCTCGCTCGCCGGGCTCATGATCGGCGCGGATCATAGCTGCGCCCGGCACAGGTCTTTGCTGCGACGGGCCACAACGCCGGGCTCAGCCGCCCAGGCGAGCGCCCGGCTCAGGTCTCAGGCGAACGCCCGGCTCAGGGTCTCGGGCGAACGCCCAGCTCAGCCGCCCACGCGAACGCCCGGCTCAGGGTCTCGGCGGCGAGACGAACCCGCGTAGTGCGTTTCGCGCTACGCTTCAGGGGTGGCATCGGCTCCTCCTCCGCTCTCGTTGCGTCTCGGACGCGATGGGCTGAGCGCACTCGATGAGATCGCCCGCCGCCGGGGGCTCAGCCGCGCCGAGGCTGCCCGGCAGGCGATCGCCGAGACCGCAGAACGCGAGCGCCGGCGCAGCGGACTCGCGGCGGAGGCGCAACGCCTCATGCAGGACGAGAACTACGTGCGGGAAGCGCGCGAAGTTGCCGACCTGATGGAGACGTTGCGTGGTTCGCGGTGACATATACCGGATCAAGCTTCCGAGCAAGCGCGGACATGTCCAGCACGGCCGGCGTTACGCCGTGATCGTCCAAGCCGACGATCTGCTCACCCTTTCGACCGTGGTGATCTGCCCGACCTCGCGGTCAGCGTTCCCCGCGAGCTTCCATCCGGAGGTGACCGTCGAGGAGCGCCCGACGCAGGTTCTCTGCGAGATGGTCGGCGCGGCAGATGCCCGCGCGCTCGGCGACCACGTCGGTCACCTTCCGCATGATGACCTCCGCGCCGTCGAAGACGCGTTGCTGCTGGTGCTGGACCTCGCATAAGCACATAACGCCATGTGGCACTGCGAGCTGGCGACTCCACCGGCCTGATGCGGTTCAGCGCCGATGCGCCGTTTCACGCGTCCGCTCGGGCCGCGGGGCTCCCCGCTCCGGCCCGCCCAACGCGTCCTGATCCTGCCTTGACGTACCGCGCCGCTACACGCTCGACGTCGCGAGTGCGCTGCGCAACGCCGACGGTGTGCGCCCGGTCTCGGCGCGGATGACGCGGCAGAGATGGCTCTGATCGGCGAAGCCGAGGTCGGAGGCCAGGCGTGCGAGGTTCCGCTCGCCGCCGGCGAGGCGCTCGAGCGCGCCGCGAGCGCGCAGGCGCATGCGGTGACGGGAGATGGTGTGGCCGGTCGCGGCGACGAACACGCGGCTGAGATGATGGGGGGAGATCGCAAGCTCGTTGGCAAGGTCGGGTAGCGAGCGCTCCGGATTTGCAGTGAGGATCTCACGGACCCCATCAGCGGCCGCGCGGCGAGCGCGGGTGGTGGCCGGTCGCCCGCAGGCGACCCGACGCGGATCGGCCTGTGCGAGCGCGCGGGCGCTCAGCGCGATCGCCCGCTCGGCGAGCTCGTGCGGGTCGGCGCCGCGACGCGCGGCGCTCAGCAGCAGCCGATGCTCGAGGTCGATCTCCGGGGAGGTGGGCAGCGGCTCAGAGGGCAGGAGCTGCTCATCGCCCCACAGCGACGCGACGAGGCCCGGCTTCAGGGACAGCGAGGTACAGTCGTCGCCCTGGTCGTGCGGGTGGTCGTAGCGTTGCTCCTGACCCGGGTTGATGCAGTACGCGACGGTCGGGTCGAGCAGCCGCTCGACGCCGTCGGCGCTGCGTACGAAGCAGCCACGGCGAATGAACACGACCGTTTGGCCACTCACCTGCTCGCCGGTGAGCCCACGGCCGCGCTTGTGCCTGCAGAGGACGTCGGCGATTGCGACGCCGTCACGATCGAGGAACGTGGTTGCGCTCAGCACGGTGACCGATTCTCTCAGACGAGCACAAATGTCCAAGACGTGCGCGGCGCAGACAGGCACACTGCGGATATGGCTTGTATCCGCAAGGAGATCGTGATCGACGCTGATCCGCGGGACGTGTGGGCGGCCGTGCGCGATTGGGGCGCTCTGCACGAGCGCCTGGTGCCCGGCTTCGTCGTCGATACGCGACTCGACGGGGAGGACAGGATCGTCACCTTCTTCGACGGCGTAGTCCTGCGCGAGCGCCTGATCGATCTCGACGATGATGCCCGGCGGCTCGTCTGGTCGGTGATCGACGGCCCATACGCACATCACAATGCATCGGCGCAGGTCTTCTCCGATGGCGATGGCGCCAGGTTCGTCTGGACCGCCGATCTGCTGCCGAACGAGCTGGCCGCCCGCACCGGCGAGGCGATGGAGCAGGGGACAAGCGTCGTCAAGCAGACGTTGGAGGCCCAGGGCGCACGCGAGCCCCAGCGCACCTCGCATTGACCGCAGCCACGGCACAAACGAGCGCCGGCTCCAGCGGAGAGTCGCTTGCTCGCGCCCAGGTCCTGCAAAAACAGGTTGAGGGTTACGGAAGGGGGGAGATTCGAACTCCCGAGACGGGGGTTACCCGCCTGCCGGTTTTCAAGACCGGTGCATTCAACCGCTCTGCCACCCTTCCACGGTCACGACGAATGCTATCGGTCTGCCCGGGGCCGCATACGTCGCTGACTACAGATGCGGGCCACGAAGGCGACCACCAGGCTTGATGACGTACCGAGCCGAATGGTCGCGCGGAAGGACGTTATGAAGGGCTGCTCGATGATCGGCCGCTACTCCTGCTCTGGCTCGCGGTGAAGCAACCCCGACAGCCACTGGGTCTTGCGATAGGGCGGCATCAGCAGGACCAGCACGATCAGCACGGCCGTCCCGGCCAGATACTGAAACAGCTCGGCGACGGTGACAAACCCGCCCGTGATGTTCTCGCCCCAGGCGATGATCGCGAACGTGAACATCGACAGGCCCAGCCCGCTGAGCAGGATCGGCTTGCGCCGCTTGGGCATGAACTCACCGCGCAGCACGCTCGCCGCGACCAGTATGAACACCGCCGCCTCGAGCAGGCCGACCAGCACCCACGAGGTGTTGGTTCCGGGGAACGATGCGATGAACGTGCCGTGATAGCCCTTGGCCAGACCGGCCGGCATCGTGCCGCTATCGTCGATCAGCTTCTCTTTGGCGGCGTAATAGAACAGGGTGCCGAAGGTCAGGTAGATACCTGCGCTGATCAGCCAGTAGCTGACGGTGTCGGCGAGGCCGCTGACCCGGACGCGGTCCCGTGCGGTCGTATGTGAGAGCGGGGAATGTGCAACGTTCGTGGCCATCTCAGTGGACTCCTTTTCCCGATAGGTTGACGTGTGAACCACAACTCGCACGGTAAACGGCGCGCATCCTCGGGCCATCGGTGACTTCTGCTCGACCGGGACGCGACTTACTACGTAGCCGCGACCGTGCTACACCGTCTGAGCGACGGGAATCAGCGCTCGCTCGGCGAGATCCACCAGGCGGCTGGCGTAACCCCACTCGTTGTCATACCAGGCGACGATCTTCACGAGCGTGCCCTCGATTACGGTGGTCAGGCCGGCGTCGAAGATCGACGAGTACGACGACCCCACGATGTCCGATGAGACGATCGGGTCCTCGGTATAGCGCAGGATTCCGCTCAGCGGCCCGTCCTCGGCGTGCGCCCGGAAGGCATCGTTGATCTCCCGCACGCTGGTCTGCCGTTCGGCCTGGACGGTCAGGTCCACGAGCGATCCGGTCGGAGTCGGGACGCGCACGGCGAAGCCGTTCAGGCGCCCGGCCAGCTCGGGGATCACCAGCCCGAGGGCCTTGGCGGCGCCCGTCGAGGTGGGCACCAGGTTGATCGCCGCCGCGCGGGCCCGGCGCAGGTCTGCATGCGGTCCGTCGAGCAGGTTCTGATCGGCCGTGTAGGCATGAATCGTGGTCATCAGGCCCTGGCGGATGCCGACGGTCTCGTGCAGAACCTTCGCCGCAGGCGCCAGACAGCCGGTTGTGCATGAGGCCATGCTGAGGATGTGGTGATGATCGGGGTCGTAGACGCTTTCGAAGTTGACCCCCAGGACGACCGTCGCGTCGACGGGCTCATCGCCCTTGGCGGGGGCTGAGATGATCACCTTGCGCGCCCCGGCACCCATGTGCTTGGCCGCGCCGGCACGGGTGCGCAGGCGACCCGTGGACTCGATCACGACATCCACGCCGAGCTCTCCCCACGGCAGCTTGCCGGGGTCGGTCTCGGCGAGCGCGGGAATGACCCGTCCGTCGATCGCGATGCCATCGCCCGTGCTCTGCACGTCCGCGGGGAACTGGCCGTAGACGGAGTCGTGCTTGAGCAGGTGCGCGAGCGTGGTGGCGTCGGTCAGGTCGTTGACGGCGACGATCTCGATGTCGGCCTCCTGCTCGCGAGCGGCGCGAAGCACCCCACGGCCGATGCGGCCGAAGCCGTTGATGGCGACTCGTGACGGCATGCTCGATCCTCCAGTCCTGTCGATGGCGGAGCCAGCTGCACTGGCCGGGCCTGCGTACGCCTCGGCGGGCACGATGTGACTCCGCAAAGACCGTTAGTCAACCTAGACGCGGCGCCTCGCGCCGGCATCGGGGCTTCGCCGCGCGACCGGTGCGGCGGAATACTGAACGCGACACTAGGAGAGCAGGCGACACAAGCAGAGCGTTCCCGTGGCTGCTTCGGGCTGAAAGTCGCGGCGGGGGCGGCCGTGCTCGTGTGGTCGTCCGGTCGTGGTTGCACTATGCGCGGAGGTCGCGGCGCTGGAGGCCGACCATCGCGAGCGCGGTTAGGACCAGGCTGAAGGACGCCAGGACGAGGATGTCGCCGATGCCGACACCACGGGTCAGGGGGTCGTGGCCTGCGTAGTAGTAGAAGAGGGAGAAGTACTTCAGCCAGGCGAGTGCGCCGACCAGGGGGGCGAATCCATTGATCAGCCAGCCGACGATCGCTACGGCAGCAGCGGCTCCGTTGGCGAGGGAGCGACGGCCGGTGCCGGCACCGAGCGCGAGCGCGAGCGCACCTGTCGCAAGGCCGAAGAACGCGAGCTGCAGGGAGAATGCAGCGAGGTGTCCGATGCTGATCCCACCGCCGGCAAGGGCCACGCCGAAGGCCATTCCCGCCCAGGTGGCGAGCGCAATGGCCAGTACGACCGCGGCGATCGCTCCTGCCTTGGACGCGACCAGGCGCCGGCGTTCGATCGGCTGGGCGAGCACCAGCGCGAGGATCCTGTCTTCCTCCTCGCCCGCGGTGGCAGCGGAGGCGCCGGTGATCGCGAGGGCGCCGATCACCAGCGGACCGTAGATCGAGCCGACCTCGCTCCTGTACCACCCGGTTACGGTGCCGTAGTCGGCACCGCCCAACAGCTCAGAGACTCCCTTGGGAATATTGAGCCTTCCGATCGTGTGCCCGACGGCCGGGAACAACGCTCCGACCGCGAGCAACATGGCGATCAGCCCGATTGCCGCGGCTGCGGTGGAGAACGTGCGCAGACGCAGCGCCATCTTGAACTCGGGCAAGCTCACGCGGGATGTTCCGCTTGGTAGTAGCGCAGGAAGATCGCCTCCAGGTCATCCTGGCGCGGCCGAATCGCCAAAACCTCATGGGACGCGGCGGCCTTCACGACGGCGTCCGCCGACCCCTCGAACGCGACGGTCAAGGTTTGACCGCGGACGTTCACCTCCCTCACTCCCGGCAACGCGCGGAACTCATGCGCGGCCACGGGTGCGCCGAACTCGATCTCCAGGCGCTGCACCGCCACCTTGCGAAGGTTCTCCAGCGAATCGACGACCACCAGCCTGCCCTGACGGAGAATCGCCAGGCGATTGGTGACGCGCTCGACCTCCGACAGGGTGTGCGAGGAGAGAAAGACAGTTCGTCCCTGGCCGCTGACCTCGCTCAGGAGCGCATGAAAGCTCTGCTGGACCAGCGGGTCAAGACCTGCGATCGGCTCGTCCAAGATCAACAGCTCCGGCTCATGCATGAAGGCCTGAACGAGCCCGAGCTTCTGGCGGTTGCCTGTAGAGAGCTCGCGCACCGGCCGACTCAGGTCGGCGTCGAAACGCTCGACGAGCGAGTCACGTGTTCGCCGATCCACCCCGCCCCGGAGCTTCGCGAGGTAGTCGAGCACGGCCCCTCCCGTCAACTTCGGATACAGGGCAAGATCGCCGGGCAAGAAACCCACCCGGCGGCGAATCTCAACGCTCTCCGCGCAGCTGTCAAACCCGAGAACCCGAGCGAACCCCGAGCTCGGCCTGATCAAGTCCAACAGCAGCCGCATGGTCGTCAACTTCCCGGCGCCGTTGGGGCCCAGGAAGCCAAACACCTCGCCCTGCTGAACCTCGAGATCGAGGTCGAACAGTCCCCGCCCGGAGCCATAGTCCTTGGATAGGCCGCTGGCGATGATCGGCGGCGCGCTCATCGGGAGCGGCCTGAGGGCTCACATCGCACAGCACGCAATCTGCGCTTGCTATGGCTGTGTGGGCGCGCCCGAAGCCCTGCACGCCGAGCCAGCCGACCCTGCGTAGCTTGAGCCATCGGATTTCAGAGCCTACCGCGCTCCGCGGAGCCGCGACCGGTTCGCTCAGGGAATCGGTGAATATCGTCCACGCGATGCGTTCTACTTCGCCTTCGGGGTGATCACCGTCACCGCAGGGGTCGCCGCGCGCAGGAGCTGTGGCCGTCGTCCTGCTTGCGTTTATCGTGGCCGAATTCGCCAGGGCAGAGCCGTCGGCGGGCAGCTTCATAACCTGTGTCGAGACCTCGTTCGGAGGCCGCCAGGCCTTACGCGACGGCCGCGACACGGTCTGTCTGGGCGTCCGGCGAGCTGCCATCGGCCCCTTGGAGCACGACCTTCAGGGCACCGGTGTTCGCGGCGTCGGCGAAGACGTCGTAGGCGGCCATCGTGTCGCCCAGCGGGAAGCGATGCGTGGCGAACAGCGACGGATCCAGGCGACCGCTTGCGATCAGCCGCATCAGCTGGGGGATGCTGAACGTGTCGACCAGGCCCGTCGTGATCGTGACGTCGCGGATCCACAGCCTCTCCAGGTGCAGGTGCGCGGCCTTCCCGTGCACGCCGATGTTGGCCACGCGTCCACCGGGGCGGATCAGGTCGGCGGCGAGCTCGAAGGTATCCGGAACGCCCACCGCCTCGAACGCCGCGTCGGCGCCGAGACCGTCGGTGAGCTCCATGACCCGGGCAACCGCGTCCTCGCTGGCGTTGTTGATCGTCGTGTCTGCTCCGAAACGCCGCGCGCTCTCCAGGCGGCTGTCGGCGAGGTCGATCGCGATGATCCGCCCCGGGGTGTAGAGCTTCGCGGTCAGGATCGCGGCCAGGCCGATCGGCCCGGCGCCGACGATCGCCACCACGTCTCCCGGTGAGACCCTGCCGTTCAGCACCCCTACCTCGAACGAAGTCGGCAGGATGTCGGCGAGGAACAGCACCTGCTCGTCGCTGAGCTGGGTGGGAACCTTGTACACGGAGTTATCGGCGAACGGCACACGCGCGTACTCGGCCTGCAGGCCGTTGATCAGATGCCCGAAGATCCACCCGCCGCCGCCGAGGCACTGGCCGTAATGGCCTTCCTTGCAGAAGCGACAGCGCCCGCAGGAGCTGACGCAGGACACGAGCACGCGGTCACCGGGAGCGACGGTGGTCACGCTGTCTCCGACCTCTTGGACGGTGCCGACGGCCTCGTGACCGAGGATCGTGCCCGGGGTGGTCTCGGGGACGTCGCCTTTGAGGATGTGTAGGTCCGTGCCGCAGATCGTGGAGGTGTCGATCCGCACCATCGCGTCGGCCGGGTCGAGGATCTTGGGATCCTCGACGGTGTCCCAGCCCCGCTCGCCGGGGCCGTGGTAAACGAGAGCCTTCATCTTGGGTGCCTGCCTTTCCTCGGGAGGGTCCGTAACGCTGAAGCTAGACCCGGCTCGCAGCCGGCACATCGGGGACTCTCCCCAACCTGGGCGCGCGTTTCTACGGACTGCGCGTTTCTACGGACTGCGATGAGCCGGTCCACGTCGCACCAGCCCCTGACGGCCCGAGCCCTCAGAGGGCGCTCGGGTAGGTCTCGGGGGGCTCGCCGAGCTCCCAGGCAGAAGTACGCTCCAGCGGCTCGACCGCGCGTGTGGTGTCGATGTGCACGAGCGCGTCGTATTGCCGGGCGGCGCTCGCGGCGAACCAGTGGCTCTGGCGTTCGGTCTGCGGGTGATAGATCACACCGATCGCGCGCTCCAGTCGCGGCTCTGACAGCGCGCGGCCGCTCTCCGAGTTCGCCAGTGGGCACAGCAGGAAGGCCTGCATGTGGGTGGCGTGCAGGAGCGACTCGTAGCTGTCAGGGAGGGCGGGGCGCACGCGCTTGCGCTCTGCCGGTCCGCCCCACTGCGAGGCCGCGGTGACGCTGCCGGTGTAGGTGCTGAAGCCGACGTTGACGACGTCGTGGCCGTGGCGTTCGCGCAGCAGCTGGCCGATGTTCAGCTCTCCGCGCTGAGCCATCTCGGTCGCGCGCGCGTCGCCGACGTGCGAGTTGTGCGCCCACACCACCGCTCGCGCGCTGCCGCCGTGACGATCGAGGTGCGCGAGCAGCTGGTCGAGGGTGTCGGCCATGTGCCGGTCGCGCTGGTTCCAGGATCCCGCGCGGTCGCCGAACATCGTGCGGTAGTACTCCTCGGCGTTCGCGACGATCGCGGCGTTCTGCTCGGCGAAGAAGTACTCGTCCTCGGCGACGAGCCCGTCGCGAGAGAGGTACTCCCCGGCGCGGCGGCGCAACTCCACGAGCTGCTCGACCACTCGTCGCCGGCACGGCTCGCTGACGCCGAGCAGCACCGCCTGGCCGTAGCCGGCGCTGTCGCCACCATAGGGCTGCAGGCACTCGTAACGCGCGCGTGCGCGTGTCGCGGCCTGCGGGTCCTGCTCGTCGAGGTAGGCGATCACCGCCGCCATCGATGCGCCGAGGCTGTAGAGGTCCAGGCCGTAGAAGCCGGTCTTGCGCGCGCTGTGATGACGGCCCTGATTGTGGGCGCGCAGCCAGCCGACGAAGTCGAGCACGTCGGCGTTGCGCCACATCCAGGTCGGAAAGCGGCGAAAACCACCAAGCGCGTCCTGCGCGTCGGGATCGGCCCTGGCGCCCGAGACGAAGCGGTTGACACGGTAGGCGTCCGGCCAGTCTCCCTCGATCGCGACCGCGGTGAAGCCGCGCTCTGAGATCAGGCGCTTGGTGATGCGAATGCGCTCGCGGTAGAACTCGTGGGTTCCGTGGCTGGCCTCGCCCAGCAGCACGATCCGCGCGTCGCCGATCAACTCGAGCAGCGCGTCGTAATCGCGGTGATCGCCGGTGAGCGGATGCGCCTCCCGCCGGAGCGCGGCGAGCACGTCGCGCTCACCGAGTGGAAGTGTCAAAGACGTGGTTGCCACAGGCATGCCTTATCCGTGCGGGCACACCACGGCGCGCCCGGAGATCTCGCCGCGGCGCAGGCGCTCGTAGACCGCGGCCGCCTGGTCCAGGGGATGGCGCTCGACATGGGCGTGAATCCTGCCGGCACGCGCCAGCTCGAGCACCTCGATCAGCTCGATCGCGCTGCCCCAGTAGGTGGTCGAGATCGAGCACTCATAGGGCTGTGAGAAGAACGAGAACGGCAGGGTTCCGCCGGCGAGGCCGACGAGCGCGATGTCCCCCTCAAAGCGCCCGCACCGTGCCGCCAGCGCGAGCGTGTCGTCGCTGCCCACGAGGTCCAGCACGAGCTCCGCGCCGCGCCCGCCGGTCGCCTCGCGGATCGCCTCCTCCGCGTCCTGCCCCGCGGGCACCGTCACCTCGGCGCCGACTGCGGCGGCGAGCGCGAGCTTCTCGGACGAGCTGTCCACGGCCACGATGCGCGCGGGGCAGATCGCGTGCAGGATCTGAACCGCCATGTGACCGAGCCCGCCCACGCCGATCACCACCGCGCTCGAACCCGGCGCGAGCTTGTGCAGGGAGCGCTTGATCGCGTGATAGGGGGTGAGCGCGGCGTCGCTCAACGGGGCCGCCTCGCGAGGGTCGAGCTCATCCAGCGGGATCAGCAGGCGCGCCGAGGGCACCAGCATGTACTCGGCCATGCCGCCGTCCCGTCCCAGACCGCCGCCCATCGTCGCGATCTCGGCCTGGCGCTCGCAGTAGTTCTCACTCGAGCGCGGGCACGCCCGGCAGCTCCCGCAACCCCACGGTCCGTACACGGCCACCGCCTCGCCGACCCGCACCCCGTCCACGCCCGCGCCGACGCGCTCCACCCAGCCGGCGTTCTCGTGGCCCAGCGTGAACGGCGGCTCGAACGGCATCTGGCCCGGTGGCCATTCCATCAGGTGCAGATCCGAGTGGCAGGCGCCCGCGCCGGCGACCTTGAGCAGGACCTCACCGGGGCCGGGATCGGGGATCGGAACCTCGCGCAGCTCCGGAGGCTGCTGCCAGGCGACTAACTGGAATGCCCGCATCGTGTCCATCTCGCTGCTCCTCCTGTCCTGCTGTCGCGGTCTGCGCCAGACGCTAGGCGACTCGTGTCCTGCGCGCGTCCGTGTAACACCGCAATCCGACTACGTCCTCGATACCCACGGGCTGCGGCTGGACCTCAATGTCCGTGTCAGTGGTTTACGACGTGCGCCTCGACGGGGCGTGCCGGCGCGAGGTGATGGTGAAGCCAGTCGATCGCCAGTTGACTCACCTGCTCGAGCGCGCCCGGCTCTTCGAACAGGTGACTCGCGCCGGGTATGACCGCGAGCTCGCTCGGGCAGCGAAGCTGTCGCTGGGCCTCACGGTTGAGCTCGAGCACCTGCCGGTCGTCACCGCCGACGATCAGCAGCGTCGGCGCTCGCACCGCGCTCAGATTCCGGGCGAGGTCGGGACGCCCACCGCGCGAGACGACGGCGCCCACCTGGCCGTTCAGCTCCGCGGCCGCCGTCAGCGCAGCCGCCGCTCCTGTGCTGGCGCCGAAATAGCCGAGCGGCAGGCTTCCGACGTCGTCGCGCTGCGCCAGCCAGGCGCTCGCTGCGATCAGCCGGGTGGCGAGCAACGTGATGTCGAAGACGTTGCTGCGGTCGAGCTCCTCGCTCGGGGTGAGCAGGTCGAACAGCAGCGTCGCGAAACCGGCTTCGTTCAACGCGCTCGCGACGGAGCGGTTGCGCGGGCTGAGGCGGCTGGAGCCGCTGCCGTGAGCGAACACGACGACGCCCCCGGCTTGCGACGGGACCGTGAGGTCGCCGCTCAATGTCAGATCCGGGGTAAGAGCGATGGCGACCGCGCGCGGCGCGATCGGCTCGCCCTGCTCGCGCGGGGTCGGGGCTGAGTCGTCGCCGTGCCCCCGCGTGGCCGCGGCTGAGTCCGGGGCTGGGACCAGGTCATCGGCCGTGCGCGTGTCCAGATCCTCGACGCTGGCCGTCTGCGGGCGGGGCGGCTCGCCGTATCGGGCGAGCAGCGCCGCGACTTCCTCGTCGGTCGTTGGCCGGAAGTCTTCATACCAGTAGCCGACGGCCCAGAGCTCGGCGGGTTCCTCCACGCACACCACCTCGTCCGCGTGCCGGCGAAGCTCCTGCGCGGACTGGGGCGCGGCGACCGGTACGGCGAGGATCACGCGACTCGCGCCGCGCTCGCGCAGCGACCGCACGGCGGCCAGCGCGGAGTGACCGGTGGCTAGACCATCGTCGACGAGGATCACCGTGCGTCCGCCGAGCGGGGCAGGCTCGTGCGCGCCACGGTAGCGCACGAGCCGTTCGAGGAGCTCGCCCTCGCCCCGCGCGATCAGAGCCCGCAGCTCAGGGCCGGAGAGGCCGAGCGCCCGCACCGTCCGCTCGCTGAGCACGTGTACGCCGCCCTCGGCGAGTGCTCCGATCGCAAACTCGGGATTCTGCGGCGCGCCGATCTTACGAACCACCACAACGTCGAGCGGCGCACTGAGCACGCGCGCGACCTCCGCTGCGACCGGCACGCCACCCCGCGGGATTCCGACGACCACCGGCAGCTCATCGCGCAGTGGCTCGAGCAGCGCGGCCAGCCGTCGCCCTGCGTCACGGCGGTCCTGGAAGCGAACCGCGCTCGGCACGAACACCGGCGGATCATCGAGCGACGTGACAGCGCCCGTCCGACGTTCGCCTGGCTGCTCGATCGTCATGGACACACCGCCTCCTCGTTGGGAATCCCACGGCCTGCGCGCGAGGACGTGCAGCAGGCGTGCTGGCCCCGCTCAAGTCGCTGCAGGTACCGCGTCGTGGTCTGGTCAGCCGTGATCCGCGCGCCGCGGACCGGCGGCGCGGTGATCGTCGAGCACCGGCGGCGCTCTCTCTCCTCGCACTCGGCTTGCATCACGACGGCGGCGAGTGCACCCGTGATCATCCTGTGTGGATGCAGAGTCAGGCCTAGGGCAACCATGGCCTCGATGCGGAGTGGCTACGGTTCATCGTTAAGCAAACGTACCGCCCGTCAAGTCAACTGCCATCGGTCAATTCCCGGCCAGCCGCCGCGGATAACTACGTCTATCGGCCGGCCTGCCGGCATCTGATTCGGCCAACTTGGCTGCCACGCCCGCGCGTAGTTCTCCGTAGCGTGAGCAGGGCGAGTTCCGGATGCTGGCAGGCGTGTGTTGCTCGAAGATCGCGGCTCATGGTGGCCTCGCCTGGACTCCGGCCCGCTCAACGCGAATGGTGGATGGCGCACGTGAGATGACCGACGGCGCCAGCGCAGCCGTGTCGGACGACGTCGAGGTGGAGGAGGCTGCAGAGCTGCTGCTGCGTGACCTTCGCAGCTCGTCCGCTGGTCTGACTACGAGCGAGGCCGAGCGCCGGCTGGCGCAGTATGGGCCCAACGAGCTGCGCCGCCGCGGTGGGCGCCGCTGGCCAGGACAGCTGGGGCGCCAGCTGACGCATCCGCTGGCGCTGCTGTTGTGGCTGGCAGCGGGTCTGTCTTTCGCTGTGGGCAACGATACGGTCGGCATCGCGGTGCTGCTCGTGATCGTCCTGAACGCGGCGTTTGCGTTCGTGCAGGAGCAGCAGGCCGAGCGTGCGGTGGAGGCGCTCGCTCGCTACATGCCCCAGCACGTCAGGGTCCTGCGCGACGGCGCCCCGGTGACGATCGAGGCCGTGGAGCTCGTGCCCGGCGATGTCGTGCTGCTGGAGGAAGGAGATCGCATCGCCGCGGACATGCGCCTGCTGAGCGGCGCCGTCGAGGTCGATGTGTCGACGCTGACGGGCGAGTCGGTGTCGGTGCTGCGCGCGGGCGACCTGGTCGACCATGGCGTGCCCCGTCTGAACGCCAGGGATCTGGTGTTCAGCGGCACCACCTGTCTGGAGGGCGAGGCCGTGGGCGTGGTGTTCGCGACCGGCATGCACACCGAGCTGGGTCGCATCGCGTCCCTGTCGGAGCGCGTGAAGGAAGAGCCCAGCCCGCTCGAGCGCCAGGTGCGCCGGGTGGCGTGGCTGATCGCCGGGGTCGCGGTGGGGATGGCGGTGGCGTTCATCCCGCTGGCGATCTTCGGTGCCGGGCTGTCGCTCAGCGACAGTGTCGTGTTCGCCGTGGGGCTGCTCGCCGGCAACGTGCCCGAGGGTCTGCTGCCGGTCATCACCCTCGCGCTGGCGGTCGCCGTCAGCGCGCTCGCGCGCCGGGGCGCGCTGGTCAAGCGGCTGAGCGCCGTGGAGACGCTCGGCTCCACCGATGTGATCTGTACCGACAAGACGGGCACGCTGACGGAGAACCGCATGCGTCCGACGGCCGTGTGGACGCAGAGCACGGAGGTGACGCTCACCGGCGAGGACGCTACGCTGCCGGCGCAGGGTTCGCATGACGCCGCCCTGCGCGCGCTGGCCGACACGGCAGCCACGTGCAACAACGCCCGGCTTGACGGCGACGAAGGCGACACGGGAGACCCGACGGAGGTGGCCGTGTTGAGCGCGGCGCGAGCGCTCGGCGCCGACGTCGATCCCGAGCGGCGCGAGCGCGGGCGCGGGCATCTGTACAACTTCGATCCCGAGCTCAAGCTGATGTCCACGCTCGACGCCGACGGCGGTCCTCGCGCCCGGTGGCTGCACACCAAAGGCGCCCCGGAGGCCGTGCTGGCGCGCTGTACCGACGCTCTGTCAGCCGCCGGTGAGCTGGGCCCGCTGGGACATAACGAGCGCGAGCGCGTGATGAAACAGGTGGAGAGCTACGCCCGCGAAGGCCTGCGCGTGCTGGCGCTCGCGCGCAGAGCCATGCCCGCCACGATGGGCGCGACCCCGGCCCGCGCGGACGCCGAGCGCGAGCTGTGCCTGCTGGGCCTGGTGACGATGCTCGACCCGCCCCGCGCCGAGGTGATCGAGGCGGTGGCGCGCTGTCACAGCGCGGGCATCCGCATCATCGTGATCACAGGAGACCATCCGCTCACGGCCGCCGCGATCGCTGGTCAGGTGGGGATCGGGGGTGAGCGCCCGCGGGCGCTCGACGCCAGCCGCATCGACCACACTCGCGAGCGCGAGCTGCGCGAGCTGCTGGCCGGTCCCGGCGAGCTGGTGTTTGCCCGGGCCTCGCCGGAGGCCAAGCTGCAGATCGCTGAGGCGCTGCGCGGGGCCGGCCACGTGGTCGCGATGACGGGTGACGGCGTCAACGACGCCCCCGCGCTGCGCGTCGCCGACATCGGGGTGGCGATGGGCCGCTCGGGGACCGACGTCGCGCGTGAGGCCTCGACGATGGTGCTCACCGACGACAACTTCGCGACGATCGTCGTGGCGATCGAAGCGGGCCGTCAGGTGTATGACAACGTGCGCAAGTTCATCCAGTACATCTTCGCCCACGCCACGCCCGAGGTCGTGCCGTTCCTGGTGTTTGCTCTAGCCGGCGGGGCGATCCCGCTCCCCCTGACGGTGCTGCAGCTGCTGGCGTTCGACGTCGGCTCAGAGACGCTGCCATCGCTCGCGCTGGGCCGCGACCCGATCGAGCCGGGCATCATGGACCGCCCCCCACGCCCGCGCTCGGAAGGGGTCATCCGGGCACCGATGCTCGTGCGCGCCTGGCTGTTTTTGGGCGTGATGGTAGCCGGCCTATCGCTGGCTGGGTTCTTCTACGTGCTGGCGGGCGCGGGCTGGCACAGCGGCGATCCGACCGGCGCCGGCCATCCGCTGCACCACGCTTACCTGCAGGCCACGACGATGACGTTTCTGGGCATGATCTTCGGTCAGATCGGCACGGCGTTCGCAGTACGCACCCGGCGCGCCTCGCTGCGGTCGGTCGGCGTGTTCAGCAACCGCTACCTGCTCGGCGCGATCGTGGCCGAGCTCGCGCTCGCCGCGGTGTTCGTGTACGCGCCGCCGCTGCAGTCGCTGCTGGGTACGGCCGCGCTGCCCGCGCACGACTTGGCATTCCTGCTCCCATACCCCTTCATCGTGTGGGGGGCAGATGAGCTGCGGCGCTGGGTCCTGCGGCATCGCGACGCATCAGGGCCCGCAGGTAGCCTGCCCGCCGGGGCGGGTCAACGCACCGACGAGCGGGCGTCCGTCGCCCCCGGGCGGCGACCCATGTCCCCACTGCAACCCGACCCGCAAGCACGAACCTGACAAGCACAGACCCGGTCCGCCGATCCACTCAGGGGTCACGACTTTATTAATGTCGTAGTTGGTCAAGGGTTTCGGGGCTGGTTGTTGAATCTTGTGGCGTGATCGATGAGGGTGCGATCGGTGTTCGGTGGGAGGCGATGAGTTCTACGCTTGACGAGCGTGGGCGGAGGCGGTGGTGTGCTGCGGAGGCGCGGTCTCACGGGCGTGGTGGGATCGCGGCGGTGGCACGGGTGACGGGGGTTTCACGGCGGACGATTGATCGGGGACTGGCGGAGCTTGATCGCGAGCCGGTGGAGGGGCCGCTTGAGGCTGGTCGGGTGCGTCGTGCGGGCGCGGGGCGCAAGCGGTTGAGCGAGGGCGATCCGACGGTGGTGGAGGATCTCGAGCGGCTGGTCGATCCGGCGACGCTGGGGGATCCTGAGCGGCCGTTGCGGTGGACGTCGAAGAGCGCGGCGAAGCTCGCGGTGGGGTTGCGTGAGCTGGGGCATGAGCTGGTGGATCGCTCGGTGCTGCGGCTGTTGGCGGGGATCGGGTACACGATGCAGGCGAACGTCAAGACGCGTGAGGGCGACGATCATCCCGACCGCGACGCCCAGTTCCAGTACATCAACGACACCGCCGCGGCGGCGATCAAGGCCCGCCAGCCGGTGATCAGCGTCAACACCAAGCACCGCGAGTTGGTCGGCGAGTTCAAGGCGGTCGGACGCGAGTGGGCGCGCTCGGGCGAGCCAGTACAGGTCAACACGCACGACTTCCCCAGCCACGCGAAGGGCAAGGCGATCCCCTACGGGGTCTACGACCTCGCTCGTAACGAGGGCTGGGTGAGCGTCGGGATCAGCCGCGACACCGCCCAGTTCGCGGTCGCGTCGATCGCCGCATGGTGGGAGCAGCTCGGGCGAGCGGCCTACCCAAACGCCCGCGAGCTGACGATCACCGCGGACTCCGGCGGCAGCAACAGCGCCCGCGGCCGGCTGTGGAAGGTCGAGCTGCAGAAGCTCTCAGACCGGATCGGGCTGCCGATCGTGGTCTGTCACTTCCCGCGCGGGACCAGCAAGTGGAACAAAATCGAGCACCGCCTGTTCAGCTTCATCAGCCACAACTGGCGCGGCAAGCCGCTGATCGACTACGCCACGATCATCAACCTGATTACGAGCACCACCACAAGCACCGGCCTGAAGGTCTACGCCCGCCTCGACGAAACCGACTACCCCAAAGGGATCAAAGTCAGCAACACCGAGCTCGCCAAAGTCAACCTCCACCGGCACGACTTCCATGGTGACTGGAACTACACCATCCGACCAACGAAGCACGACAGTAATTAAGTCACGACCTCTCAGCAACATCGAGACCGCGGCGGCGAGGCTATTCCGACGACGTCAGCCTCGCGCGGAGTCGTTGCGCTCGCGCGACGATGTCAGCACGATCTTGCCACGGGTGTGCCGGTGTTCGAGCTCCCGATAGGCGTCCTGGACCTGCTCGAGCGGGTAGACATGCGCGATCGGCACTTCCAGCGCCCCCTGCTCGATCAGCCGCACGAGCTCGGCGAGCACCTGCGCGTTCGCGGCGGCCGCGCTGCCGTCGGTCTTGACACCGTGTTCCTGCGCGGCCTGGAAGTCGGCGATCGTGTCGATCCGCTCCGGGCTGACGCCGAGGGACAGGGCAAGCTCGACATAGCCATCGCCGAAGGCGTCGATGAACGCGTCCACCCGCCCTGCGCAGACCTCGCGGATGCGCTCGGCGACGCCGTCGCCGTACCTGACCGGGACCACGCCGTGGTCCCGTAGCCACTGATGGTTTCGCTCGCCAGCCAGGCCGATCACCTTCGCTCCGGTGAGCTGGGCCAGCTGCACGGCGAGCGAGCCGACGCCGCCGGCGGCAGCCGAGACGACCACGGTGTCTCCCTGAGCGAGGTTCACCGCCCGCACGGCTGCGTAGGCGGTCGTGCCCGCGATCGGCAGCCCGCCGGCGGCCTCCCAGGAGACGCTCGGCGGGCGGCGGACCAGGCGCTCGGCCTCGACGAGCACGAGCTCGGCGTGGCTGGCCCGCTGGTCGGTGAAGCCGATGACCTCATCGCCGACGGCGAAGCGCTCGACACCGGCCCCGATCTCCTCGATCACCCCGGCCAGGTCGCTGCCCTCTCCGGAGGGGAACGTCGCGGGCCAGCGCTCGTGCATCCGCCCTTCGCGGATCCCCACCTCCCCAGGATTGATCCCGGCCGCCTTGACCCTCACGAGGACCTGCCCCTCGCCGGCCACGGGCCGCTCGACATCCACGACCTTCAGGACCTCCACGCCGCCGTAATGGTCGAATCGCACCGCTCGCGGCATCGCGCCATCTCCTTCCAGACTCATTTTCCTCTCGCTCACACCACATCATGGTCGACGATCTCCGGGACCCTGGTCAACCCGCGTGAGCAGAGAGTCAGCGGCGATCTCAAAACGGCTATCCCTGGCTTGCTGCGGAATTTCCCGGTCCCTTCCCAGTGGAAGCTGCTGATGATCCAGCCGACGGCGCCCAATAGCTTGCAGGGCATGTCCAACACTCAGACAGGTCGACCACGCAAACCTCAGTGTTCCCCGAGCAGCCAAGGCTCGACTATGCCGGCTTCTACGCCTGTCTTCGCGAACATCCTGTGTGCCGTTAACGGCACGCGGACGAGCACCGAGGCCGTCAAGATGGCCACCATGCTGACAGGCCCCGGCGGTCATCTGACGCTGCTGGCCGTCACCGCCCAAGCGGGCTCTGGCGCTTTCACGAGCGCTGCCATCACACCCGGCCGGGCCAAGCGCATACTGAGTGTCGCCAAGCAAATTGCCACGAAGGCCGGCGTGCCGTCGAGCACGGTCGTTGACCCGGGCAGCCCCCCGGTCGATGTCATCCTCGAGCGGGCCCGCGATTACGACCTGCTCGTGATGGGAGCACCCGCCATCTCGTGGCTGGGCAGCATGATCATCGGTGGAGTGGCCACGGTCGCGCTGCGTCAGTTCACCACGCCGATGCTCGTCGTGCGCCGTTCTTCCGCCGGCTCGTTGGCGGGCGGGCAGATCTTGGTCGCCAGCGATGGCGAGGAGGGCTCAGATCATCTGGTCGAGCTCGCGGGCCGGCTGGGGCAGAGCAATGACGCGCGGGTCACGCTCGTGAACGCCCTCGGCGCCGAGTCCAAGATGAACCCCCGCGTCATTCGGGCACAGGCGCGCAGACTGAAACATGCGTTGCCCAGCGCCGGCGAACCCTACATCGAGCTCGGCAAGGCCTGGGACGTAATCATCGACGCTGCGAACAGCACCCAGGCGGCCTTGGTGATTATCGGCAGCCGCCGGCTGAAGGGTCTGCGCGCCTTCGGCAGCGTCAGCCGCAGGGTGGCCCACGACGCGCCGTGCTCGGTGCTGGTAGTGCCACCGACTGGTACTCAACAAGGAGACCCGTGATGTTCAAGAACGTGCTCGTAGGGGTGGATGGAAGGCCCAATGGGCATGACGCGATCGCGCTTGCCTCTCATCTCATCGACAGTGACGGAAGGCTGACGCTCGCCTACGTGCACGGCGGGGAGGTGGCGGAGGAGCGCAAGGACGCCGAGGCGCTGCTCGAGGCGCAGCGCACAGCAGCGGGTGTGGACGCCGAGCTCCTCAGCCTCGTCGCGGCGAACCCCGGCCGTGGCCTTCACCAGCAGGCCGAGGAGCAGGACGCCGATCTGCTCGTGGTCGGCTCCTGCAGCCATGGGCCCTTCGGACGCGTGATGCTGGGCGACGACACGCGCGCGGCGCTCAACGGCGCTCCCTGCGCGGTCGCAGTCGCCGCTCGCGGTTTCGCCGCGCACCCCACCCCGATCACCAGGGTGGGCGCGGCGTACAACGGCTCGCCCGAGAGCAAGGCGGCGCTCGCGCTCGCCCAGGAGCTGGCAAAGAAGACCCGGGCAACGGTTCACGCGCTCGAAGTCGTGGCGGTCCCGAGTCTGACCTACGCGGGGACCATCCCGCCCGCCATCGGCGACGTCATCGACGTGATGCTCCAAGAGGCCGACAGCCGCATGCAGCAGCTGCCGGGCGTGGAGGGTCACGCGGTGTACGGCCTCGCCGGAGAGGAGCTGGCCGCGTTCGGCGATCAGCTGGACCTCCTCGTCGTCGGCTCACGCGGCTACGGTCCAGTCAAGCGCCTGGTGCTCGGCAGCACCTCCGACTACCTCGAGCGCCACGCGCGCTGCTCACTGCTCGTGCTCCCCCGCCTCGAGGCCGCCCCAGCCGAGGACTCGAACTCACTGCTCGTGCTGCCCCGGGTCGCCAGGCCAGCCGAGGACTCGAATCAAATGGTCTCGGGGACCATTTCGATCGCTCCGCACGGACACTCGGTGACGCAGATCCCGCAGCCCTTGCAGTAGTCGAGGTCGAAGGCGTAACCGTCCGCCTCGTCGACCTTGAGCACGGCGTTGTCGGGGCAGACGCCGTAGCAGTTGTCACAGCCGAAGCAGTTGCCGCAGCTGAGGCAGCGGCGCGCCTCGAACAGTGCGTTGCTCTGGTCCAGGCCAAGCGTGACCTCGGCGAACGTGGACTGGCGGCGGATCATGTCGAGCCGCGGCGCCACGGTCTGGGGCGCGTCGGAGTAGTACCAGACGTTGAGCTTCTCGAAGCTTGCGAGCTCGGGCTCGGGCTCGTGCACGAACTCGCGGCCGCGTAGCCACGAGTCGATGTTGCGCGCGGCCTGCTTGCCGTGGCCGACGCCGACGGTGACGGTGCGCTCGGCGGGAACCATGTCGCCACCGGCGAAGATGCCCTCGTGGCCGGTCATCATGCGCCGGTTGACCTTCACGACGCCGTCCTCGATCTCGAGGCCCGGCACGCCGTCCAGCAGCGACAGGTCGGCTTCCTGGCCGAGCGCCAGCACGAGCGAGTCGGCTCCCAGCGTCTCGGTCTCGCCGGTCGGCCGCGGGAAGCCCGTCTCGTCGAGCTCCATCCTCTCCAGCACCAGCTCGCCCGCGCCGGCCTGCTTGATCGTCGACAGCCACTTCATCATGACGCCCTCCTCGAGTGCCTCCTCGACCTCGAAGTCATGCGCGGGCATGCGCTCGCGCGTGCGCCGGTAGACGACGATCGCCTCCTCCGCGCCGAGGCGCTTGGCCGTGCGCGCGGCGTCCATCGCGGTGTTCCCGCCTCCGTAGACCACCACGCGACGGCCGAGCAGCGGGCGCTCCTCGCCCTCCATGCTGCGCAGCAGCGTGACCGCATCGAGGATGTGCGCGGCCTCACCGGCGGGGATGTATGCGCGTTTGCCGATGTGCGCGCCGACCGCCAGGAACGCGGCGTCAAAGCCGCCCTGGCTGATCGCGTCGAGGATGTTCGCGACCTTGGCACTCAGTTCGAGCGTCACGCCGAGGTCGAGGATTCGCTGCACCTCGGCGTCGAGCACATCACGCGGCAGGCGGTAGCGGGGGATGCCGAAGCGCATCATGCCGCCGGCCATCGGGCCCGCGTCGCGAATCGTGACGGCGTGTCCCCGGCGCGCGAGCTGGTAGGCCGCCGACAGCCCCGATGGCCCCGCGCCGACCACGAGCACGCGCTTGCCGGTCGGCTCGGCCTCGACGGTGAGCTTCCAGCCGTGCTCGATCGCCTCGTCGCCGAGGAAGCGCTCGACGCTGTGGATGCCGACGGTCTCGTCCAGCTGCGCGCGGTTACACGCGGTCTCGCACGGGTGGTAGCAGACACGTCCCATCACGGCGGGCAGCGGGTTGTCCTTGACGAGCTCACGCCACGCCGCCTCGTAGTCGCCGGACTCAGCGTGATAGAGCCACTGCTGGACGTTCTCGCCGGCTGGGCAGCCGTGGTTGCACGGCGGCATTCGGTGCACATACAGCGGACGCTCCTCGCGCCAAGACCCCGTCTTGTTCGCCAGGCTCGAGCCGACGTCGAGCGTGATCGCGAATGGCTTGTCCATCACGCTCCTCCGCCCTGTGCCGCTCCGGCGCGGACGTCGTCGGCGTACTGCGGGCCGGGCTCCTCCACCAGCCCAAACCGGCGGATGTTGCGGTCGGCGCCAGCCTGAATGCGGGCGATCACCTCGGTGCGCAGCTCGGGCTTGAACAGGTGCGCGAAGCGCCGCTGGGGGCGCAGGTAGTCCTCGACGGGCACCTGCCGGCGGATCTTCGAGACGCCTGCGAGCTCGCCGTCGCGCGCCTCGAACACGGGGAAGATGCCCGACTCCTTTGCCAGGCGCGCGATCCGGATCGTGTCCTTCGGGGCGCTGCCCCAGCCGAGCGGGCACGGGACGAAGACGTGCAGGTAGCGCGCGCCGCGGATCTCCATCGCGCTCTGTACCTTCGCCTCGAGGTCGCGCAGCTCGGCGACGGTGGCGGTGGCCACGTAGGGGATCTCGTGCGCCATCGCGATCAGCGGCGCGCTCTTGCCCTGGCCGAACACGTTCCCCGGCTCGGGGCCGACCGCCTGCGTGGTGGCGGTGCGCGCGGCCGGCGGCGTCGAGCCGGAGCGCTGCACGCCGGTGTTCATGTACGCCTCGTTGTCGTAGCAGATGTAGAGCACGTCGTCGTTTCGCTCGAACATCCCAGACAGGCACGCCATGCCGATGTCCACCGTGCCGCCGTCGCCGCCCTGCCCGACGACGCGCACGTCCTCGCGCCGTTTCGCGCGCAGCGCGGCGGCGATGCCGGTCGAGACGGCGGGCGCGTTGGCGAACAGCGAGTGGATCCACGGGATCCGCCAGGAGCTCTCCGGGTAGGGCGTGGAGAACACCTCCAGGCAGCCGGTCGCGTTGGCGGCGATCATCTGCCCGCCGGTGGCGCGCATCGCGGCGTCGAGCGCGTAGCGCGCGCCGAGCGCCTCGCCGCAGCCCTGGCAGGCGCGGTGCCCGCAGGTGATCGAGTTGCTGCGCTGCTCGCCGGCCTGGACGGAGCGCTGCTCGGGATCGAGCAGGCGGTTGCCAACCGCGAAGCTGCCCGTCTGGTAGAAGCGAATCGTCGGCGCCGTCATGTTCGTCGGTTCCTCATACCGGCCCCGCAGCAACCGCTCCGAGGTCGCGCAGGATGTTCTCGGCGTGCGGACCCGAGCTGCGCGAGGAGCGCATCCGCTCGAGCTCGCGGTTGACGACGTCCCAGTCCATGTCGAGGAACGTCAGGGGCTCGAGCCGGTCGGCCGCCGCGTCGCTGAACAGCGCGCGCAGCGACTTCTTCGTGATCGGCCGTCCGCCGAGACCCGCGATCGCGGTGTAGCCGTGCAGCTGGATGCCGGCGAGCGCCATGCGCACGTTCGCGGACACGATCCCGCCGATGCCGACCGCGAGCGCCTTCTCGAGCACGAGCACGCGCTGCGCATGTCCGAGCGCGCCACGAACGGCGTCCATGGCGAACGGGCGGAAGGACGTGATCGCCACGACACCGATCTTCATGCCCTGCTCGCGCAGCTCATCGACGGTGTCCTTGATCGTGCCGATGACCGAGCCGAGCGCCACCACGATCGTCTCGGCGTCCTCGCTGCGGTAGGCGCGGATCAGCCCGCCTGAGTCCCGACCGAACGCGTCGTTGAAGTCGGACGCTATCTGCGGGATCAGCTCGAGCGCCTGCATCTGCTTGGCGTGCGCGAGGTACTTGACCTCCATGAACGCCTCTGGCCCGACCATCGCGCCGATCGTGATCGGCTCGTCGGGGTCGAGCACCTGGCGGGGCTGAAATTGCGGGAGGAACGCGTCCACCTGAGCTTGCGTGGGCATCTCGACGCGCTCGACGGCGTGCGTGAGGATGAAGCCGTCCATGCACACCATCACCGGCGTCGAGAGCTCCTCGGCAAGTCGGAACGCCTGGATATGCAGGTCGAGCGCCTCCTGGTTGGTCTCCGCGTAGAGCTGGATCCAGCCGCTGTCGCGCTGGGACATCGAGTCCGAGTGGTCGTTCCAGATGTTGATCGGCGCGCCGATCGCGCGGTTGGCGAGGGTCATCACGATCGGCAGGCCCAGGCCGGAGGCGTTGTACAGCGCCTCGGTCATGTACAGGAGACCCTGGCTCGCGGTCGCCGTGTACGCGCGCGCACCGGTGGCGGAGGCGCCGATCGACGCGGACATCGCGGCGAACTCCGACTCGACGTTGACGAACTCGCACGGCTTCAGCTCGCCGGTCTTCACGAGCTGCGAGAGGTTCTCGACGATGTGCGTCTGAGGCGAGATCGGGTACGCGCAGATGACCTCTGGGCGGCACAGCGCGACCGCCTCGGCGACAGCGCGCGAGCCCTCAAGCTGGCGCGGCACCGCTCAGCTCCCGCAGCTCATCGAGGACCCAGGCGTGCGCCGCCCGCGCGGCGCCCTCGTTGCCCTCCGCGACCGCGCCGGCGAAGCGCTCATGGATGGCGCGAAGGACGGCGTCGAGCGAGACCACGCCGGTGAGCCCGGCAAAGCCCCCGAGCAGCGCCGTGTTCGCGACGGCCCGGCCGGTGTGCTCGCGCGCGAGCTCGGAGGCGGGCACGGTCAGCAGCCGCTCGTGGTGAAAGGCAGCGACGAAGTCGCCCAGGCCTAGCTCGTCGAAGCTCCTGGCGGAGTTGATCAGGATGAAGCCGTCGGGCTTGAAGCCACCGAACACGTCCACCTGGTGCAGCAGCGTGGGATCCTGGACGATCAGCGCGTCGGGCTCCATGACCGGCTCGCGCGTGCGAATCTCGTGGTCGTCGATGCGGCAGAAGGCCACGACGGGCGCGCCCATGCGCTCGGAGCCAAAGCTCGGGAACGCCTGCGCGTAGCGACGCTCGTCGAAGGCCGCGAGCGAGAGCATCTCCGCGGCGGTGACAACCCCCTGGCCACCGCGGCCGTGGATGCGCACCTCGAACATCCTCTACTCCTCGGCGGGCGCGCGTGCGCCGCGTGCGGCGTCGAGCAGCACGCGCTGCTCGGCCGCCGCGACCAGCCTGCGCGTGCGATCGACGACGTCGACGCTGACGGAGATCGCATCGATCCCGGCGCGCACGAGCAGCTCGGCGTACTCGGGATGCACAGACGGAGCCTGGCCACAGATCGAGGTGCGCAGCCCGAGCCTGCGCGCACGCGGAATCAGCTCGCGCAGGTAGGCGGTGACCGCCGGATCGCGCTCATCGAAGGTCTCGGCGAGCACCTCGTTGTCGCGGTCGGCGCCGAGCAGCAGCTGGGTGAGGTCATTGGAGCCGATCGAGATGCCCGTGATCCCGAGCGCAGCGTACTCGGCGAGGTTGAACAGCACCGAGGGCACCTCGGCCATCACCCACAGCTCGAAGCCCGGCCGATCGAGCAGGCCCGACTGCGCCATCAGCTCACGGCAGCGGCGCAGCTCGCGGGCGGTGCGCACGAACGGCAGCATCACGTGCAGGTTGCGATGGCCGGCGTCCCAGACCTGGCGCAGCGCGGCCAGCTCCAGCGCGAACACGTCGGGCTCGCGCGTGTAGCGCAGCGCGCCGCGGTAGCCGATCATCGGGTTGGACTCGTGCGGCTCATAGCGCTCGCCACCGCGCAGCCCGGAGAACTCGTTCGTGCGGAAGTCGATCGTGCGATAGGTGACCGGGCGGGGCGCGAACCCGGCCGCGAACGTGCTAAGCCCCTCGGCCATGCGCGCGACGAACTCATCGCCCCGACCCTCATCCAGCAGGGTGCGGGGATGATCGCCGGCGAGGGCCTCGAGCACCATCATCTCGGCCCGCAGCAGGCCGACCCCGTTGACGGGCAGGTCCTTGACGCGGGCCACCTGCGAGGGCTCTGAGAGGTTGACGAGGATCTGCGTCGCGGTCGCCGGCGCGCCGGCGCGGGGCACAGCGGAGCCGGCAGGCATCGCGCCGGTTGCCTGCCCGCCGGAGAACGCGGGCGCCGGCTCACTCGCGCGTGCGCCCTCCAAAACCACACCGCGGGTGGCGTCGACGGTCACGACCTCCCCGTCGCGCAGCTTGCGAGTCGCTTCGCCGGTTCCGACGACGCAGGGGATGCCCAGCTCGCGCGAGACGATCGCGGCGTGGCAGGTCATCCCGCCGGAGTCGGTGACGACGGCCGCGGCACGACGCAGCAGCGGCAGCCAATCCGGAGAGGTCATGTGGGTGACGAGCACGTCGCCATCGCTCAGGCGCTCGGCGTCATCGAGCGTCCTGAGAACCCGCGCGGCGCCGCTGGCGCTTCCAGGCGCTCCGCCCAGGCCGCGTAGCAGCACGGCCTGCGGCTCGGACGGCGCCGGCGCCGCCGTGTCCACCGGCGCCTCGTCGCCGAGCGTAGTGATCGGGCGGCTCTGGAGCATCCACAGCGACCCGTCGGGGTCAAATGCCCACTCGGTGTCCTGGGGGGAGCCGTAGTGCTCCTCGATGCGCCGGCCGAGCTCGGCCACCGCGACGACCTCATCGTCGCTGAGCACCGGGAGCAGCGCCTGCGCCTCGGAGAGGTTGCGCTGGACGGTGCCTCCGTCGGGCGCGAACTCGATCATCAGGTCCTTGTGATGCACCTCGCGACGGCGGATCGCCAGCGTCGCCTTCTCGACGACGTAGCGGTCGGGCGAGACCGAGCCCGAGACGACAGCCTCCCCCAGTCCGAAGGAGCCCTCGATGACGAGCTCGTCTCGCTGCCCGGTTGCCGGGTTGACCGTGAACATCACGCCGGCGCGAGTCGACTGCACCTGGCGCTGCACGACGACCGCGATGTCCATGTCGGCCTGTGCGAAGCCGTTGACGCCTCGGTAGTAGATGGTGCGCGCGCCGAACAACGAACGCCAGCAGCGCCGCACCGCGTCGATGACCGCGCCTGAGCCGCGGACGTTCAGGAACGTCTCGTTCATCCCGGCGAAGGAGGTGGCGTCGGTGTCCTCAGCCGTCGCGGAGGAGCGCACGGCAACCGGGATCGCATCTCCGCTCGCCCGATCTCCGCCCGCCAGCTGCTCGTAGGCGGAGCGGATCTCAGTGGCCAGAGGCTCCGGTATGGGGGTCTGGTCGAACAGCGCTTGGGCCGCGGCGCTCGCTGCCCGCAGGGCGGCGGTGTCCTCCACGTTGACGCTGTCGAGCAGCTGGCCCAGACGCTCGCGCAGGCCCGTCTGCGTGAGAAACGCCGCGTACGCCGGAGCGCCGATAACGAAGCCGTCCGGGACAGGCAGCCCGGCGCGCGCGAGCTCGCCCAGATTCGCGCCCTTGCCGCCGGCGTATGCGACGTCGTCGCGGCCGAGGCGCGCAAACGGACGCACAGCATCCACGGGGGACCGGACGGGGGCTGCGGTCGAGATGCTCAAGTCTGCTTCTCCCTGCATCGCTGTTCAGTGTGAAGGACCGGCGGACGCAGTGGAAGGCGCCGCCCAAGGTCACCATATGAAGTCAACTCGCCGACGGGGCATGCGGCCAGCGCATAAGTCACGGGAGCGGCTCCGTAGTTCGCACCCATGACGCGAGCCGTGAGGACGCGTAGCGTGCGCCTCAGCATGCGGGTGATCTCAGAACAGCGACTGAGAGAGACACTGAGCTCACTGCCGGTCTCGGAGCCGCGCGTCGTCGCGAGCGGAAACCTTGGCGCACCGCGAGCTCTGCTGGACGCGCTCGAGCGGACCGTGGAGCGCTACCGGCTGTTCATGCTCGCCGCGCAGGCCCCGCTGCCGAGACGCGACGGTGTGATCTTCGAGACGCCATTCGTCGGACCCGGGATGCGCGACGCCGGCGAGCAGCTGGACTACCTGCCGATGCGCCTGTCGCTCGTCCCGCGGCTGTTCGCGACCATGCGCCCGCCCGACGTCGTCCTACTGCACACCTCGACTCCCCGCCGGGGGAAGGTCTCGCTCGGAATCGAGGTGAACATCCTTCCCGCGGCGATCGAGCGCGTGCGGGGTCGTGGTGGCCTGGTGATCGCGCAGTGCAACCCACGGATGCCTTACACGCTTGGCGACGGCGAGCTGGCGGAAGATCTGATCGACTTCGCGGTCGAGGTCCAGGAAGAGCTCCCTTCGCCCACGGTCGCGCCGGCCCACGAGCACGCCGAGCAGATCGCCGAGCTTGTGGCGAGCCTCGTCGAGAACGGATCCACGTTGCAGCTCGGCATCGGCCAGGTCCCCGACGCGACGCTGCACGCGCTGCGGGACAGGCGCGAGCTCGCGATCTGGTCGGAGATGATCAGCGATGGCGTCATGGAGCTCGAGCGCCGCCGGGCGCTGGGGTCGGCCCGGCCGATCGTGTGCTCGTTTCTGTTTGGCTCGCCCGAGCTGTACGAATGGGTCGATCAGAACCCAAGGCTGAGCATGACCCGCACGGAGACCACGAACGACCCAACGCGCATCGCCGCGCAGCCGAGGATGGTCTCGATCAACACGGCCCTACAGGTCGACCTCTCGGATCAGGCGGGAGCCAGCCACATCAACGGCCGCTTGTACTCCGGCTTCGGCGGCCAGCCTGACTTCGTCGGGGGCGCCCTGCACTCATCCGGCGGCCACGCGGTGATCGCGCTGCGTTCCTGGCACGAGCGCAGCGACACCTCGACGATCGTCCCCAGGCTCACCGATCCGGTGACCTCCTTCCAACACTCCGGCGTGATCACCGAGCAGGGCTGCGCGAGCATCTTCGGGCGCAGCCAGCGCGCGCAGGCCGAGCTGATCATCGAGCATGCGGCGCATCCCGAGGCCCGCGAGGAGCTGCGCGAGCGCGCCGCGGCGCTCGGCCTCGGGGGACACAGCGCGGCCGGCCAGGCCATGTCCTAGCTGTCGGGCTGCCGAGCTCCAGCCGGTCAGGCGTCCTGGCGATCGCTGGGTCTTAGCGCTCGGCGATGCTCAGGCGGTGATGTTGCGATACAGGCGCACCGCGAGCACGAAGAACACCAGGAAGATCCCGGCCGACCACACGAGCGACTGCCATACCCAGTTGTGCGTCGGTTCGCCCTGCATGAGCGCGCGCACGGCGTTGATCGTGAGGCTGACCGGCTGGTGGTTCGCGAACGGCTGCAGCCAGCTCGGCATGGTGGCCACCGGCACGATCGCCGAGCTCGCGAACACGAGCACGAAGAACGGCAGGATGCCCGCGACCTGAGCCGTTTCCGGGTCCTTGGTGAGCAGCCCGATCGTGACGTACACCCAGGAGAAGCAGTAGCCGAAGACGATCACCAGCGCCAGCCCGCCAATGATCTCCCCGACGCCGCCGTGGAAGCCGAAACCGACGAGCAGGCCGAGGCCGACCATCAGCGCCAGCGAGAACACACTGCGGCTGAGATCGGCGAGCGTGCGTCCCGCGAGCACGGCCGAACGAGCCATCGGCAGGCTGCGAAAGCGATCGATGATCCCGCTGCGCAGGTCGTCGGCCATGCCGATCGCGGTGGCCATGCCACCGATCATCACGGCCTCGATGAACACGGCGGGGACGATGTAGTCGACGTAGCTGCCGCCGGGAATGTGGATCGCGCCACCCAGGACGTAGCGGAACAACAGGAGCAGCAGCGCGGGCTGCACCGCGGAGATCACGAGCAGCCGGGGGTTGCGCACGATGCGCAGCAGGTTGCGCTTGGCCACTCCGCCGGTGTCGCGAACGGCGTGCGTGCCGAGCCGCGACGGGCTCGGGGGCCGGGGCTCGGTCGTGCTCGGCCGCATGGAGACGCTCGGCGCAATGGCCCCCTTGCGCACTGGCCTGGAGCCGTCGGGCGCCCCGCGCGCGTCCGGCCCTTCGGAGGCCCCGCCGCCGCGCGATCGACCGTTCCCATCAATACCGCCGACACCGACGTCACCGTCGTGACCGGTGAGCGACAGGAACACGTCGTCGAGCGACGGATGGCGGATGCCGAGGTCCTCCAGGGCGATGCCGTCTTCCTGCAGGCGCTGCCCGGCGGCGATCAGGATCCGCGTGGCGCCCCTGGTCGGCAGGCTGATCCGGCGCTGATCTGAATCGATGCGGGGGGCGCGCTGCCCGAGCTGCGCGAGCAACGCGGCGGCCCGGTCGAGGTCGGCGGCGCTGGCCACGCGGGCTTCGAGCACATCGCCACCCATTCGGTCCTTCAGCTCGGCGGCGGTCCCCTGCGCGACGATCGCGCCGGCGTCCATCACGACGATGCGGTGCGCGAGATGCTCGGCCTCCTCCATGTACTGGGTCGTCAGCAGCACGGTCGTGCCGGCGGCGACGAGATCTTCGACGAAGCTCCACACGTCGTTGCGCGTGCGTGGATCCAGGCCGGTCGTCGGCTCGTCCAGGAACAGGACGCGCGGGCGGCCGATCAGGCTGGCTCCGACATCGAGCCGGCGGCGCATCCCGCCCGAATATGTCTTGACGAGATCATCGGCAGCGCCGGTCAGCGAGAAGCGCTCCAGCACATCCTCGGCGCGGCTGCGGCGCTCGGACTTGTTCAGGTGATAGAAGAGGCCCACGAGCTCGAGGTTCTCCCGTCCGGTCAGCAACTCGTCGACAGCGGCGAACTGACCGGTGAGACCGATCAGTGGGCGCAGCCGTCCGGCATCGCCGACGACGTCGCACCCCGCCACGCGAGCGCGGCCGCTGTCGGGCTTGAGCAGCGTCGCCAGGATTCGCACCAGCGTCGTCTTGCCGGCGCCGTTGGGGCCGAGCAGCCCGAGCACCTTGCCCTCCTCGGCGACGAGGTCAACGCGGGCGAGCGCCTGCGTGGAGCCAAACCGCTTGGCGATCCCCTCCGCCTCGATCATCCACACAGGGGGCCTCCGAGTATCCGTGTCACGCGTCTTGCGAGCGTATCGCTCCACTGCTGCGAGCGGTCATCACGGGGCGCCGAAGCGCTCGCGCGGCAAGCGCCAATCCGAGGTGCGGAACTCGACTCGCTTCTCGGCTCCCTCCCGGTGCACCACATGCCCGTCGAAGCCGTCTCGGAACACGTCCAACATCGCGTGGTTCTCTGAGAGCACCTCAGCAACGAAGTGCGTGATCCCGCGCTGCTCGGCGATGATCGCCAAACGCTCGATCAGAATCGTCCCCAGGCCGCGACCGTGGAGATGGTCGGCGACCTCGACCGCCACTTCCGCGCGGGCCTCTTTGAGCTTGATGTAGGAGGCGTGGCCGACGAGCATGCCCGTCTCGTCGTGTGCCAGCAGCCCGCAGCGGTCGCGTCCGCTGAGGACCGCCCAGTGCGCCGCCTGGTCGATATCCATCGCTCCAGTGAAGAACCGCAAGCGGCGGGCCTCCAGGCACAATCCTTCAAGGAACGATCGCAGTGCCGCCTCGTCCTCGCTCGTCGCCGAGCGTATGGTCACCGAGGAGCCGTCGCGCAAACGAACGAGCTCGGACTTCCACGGCGCCTCCACGGTCCCGGTTTCACGGGTCACCGGATGCGTTGCAGACTGGCTTCTCATCATGTCCACACACTCGCGGACACGACAGGCACGAGCATCCGAAATCGGCCGTCTGCTCGACGCGGAAAAGTACGCGCGCGTGACCTGGAGCGCCACGTGCGCGCATGACCTACAGCGGCCAGTAGTGCCCGATGTGAGCGGCGGCGCGCGAGGTCAGCAGCGCCTCTGGCGCCGCGGATCGCGACGGCTCGTCTCCGCTGAGTGCCGTGAGCGTCGTGCACACGCACTCCGCGAGCGCCGTGGGTTCGTAGCCGCCCTCGAGCACCGCTCCGACCGGCGCGTTCAGCTGCTCGGCGAAGTCACGGACATGGCGGGCCATCTCCGCGAACGAGCCACTCTCCAGACGGCAGTCCGCCAGCGGGTCCGAGCGGTGGGCGTCAAACCCGGCAGAGATCAGCACGAGCTCGGGCTCGAACGCCTGGGCCGCGGGTAGCACTATGTGCTCGAGCAGCGACAGCCATAGATCCTCTTCGGAGCCGGCCGGGACGGGAAGGTTGATCGTATAGCCCTCGCCGGGACCGGAGCCGGCGTCGCTCAGCGGACCGGTGCCCGGGTAGATCCCGGACTGGTGGATGCTCGCGAACAGGACGTCGGAGCGGCGACGAAACGCCTCGGCTGTCCCATTACCGTGATGTACGTCGAAATCGAGGATGAACACCCGCTGCACGCCAAGCTCGCGGATCGCGAGCTCCGCCGCGATCGCGACATTGTTGAACAGGCAGAAGCCCATCGCGCGGTCCGGTTCGGCGTGATGCCCCGAAGGTCGCACCCCACAGAAGCCCACGTTCGCCTCGCGAGCGACCAGCGCCCGTGTCATCTCACAGGCGCCGCCGACGGCGTGCAGAGCGGCGCGATAGGAGGGCTCCCCAACGAACGTGTCCCCATCGATGGCACCGCCACCGGCCAGGGCGAATTCCTTGATCTGATCGATGTGGCGGGTGCTGTGGATCAGGCCGAGCTGGCTCTCCCCCGCTGGCGGGGCCTCGCGTCGCTCCCAGCCAAGCCAGTCCTTTGAGGCCAGCGCCCGCTCGATCGCGTGCAGGCGCTCAGGCGTATCCGGGTGCTCGGGCATGTGCACCCGCGGGTCGTGCTCCAAGCAGGCGGGGTGGCTGAAATACAGTCCGGCCCGCGGGCGCGGCATATTGGGGTGTCGGTTCACGGCATATTGGGATCGTGATCGATCTACACTGTCACATCCTGCCGGCGCTCGACGACGGCGCGCTCGATCTCGCCGACAGCGTGGCGATGGCGCGCGAAGCCGAGCGCGACGGGATCGCCGTCGTATGCGCGACGCCGCATATCCGCTCCGACCACAACGTGCGCATCGAGGAGCTGCCGCTGCGCGTCGCTGAGCTCCAGCGAGAGCTTGACGAGCGCGGGGTGGGCGTGCGCATCGCCCAGGGCGGCGAGGTCTCACAGCTCGTGGCAGACTCTCTCAGCGCCGAGCACCTGCGTGCGCTGTCACTCGACGGAGGCGGCTGGATTCTGCTCGAGCCGGCGCCGGGCTCGCTCGTCGAGGAGCTGCCGGCGCTCGTCGAGCGGCTCACAGCACGTGGGGTGCGTACGATCCTCGCACACCCCGAGCGCCATGCCGGCGCGGACTTCGAGCAGCGTCTGCGCGTGCTCGCGGCGTGCGGCTGTCTGCTGCAGTGGACGGCCGACTTCATCGCGCAGAGGAGCCCTCGTGACCCTCAGGACTTCGTGCTGGGCCTGGCACGCAGCGGTCTCGTGCATCTGCTCTCGAGCGATGCGCACTCCTCCCACGGCGGGCGCCCGCTGCGCCTGAGCGCGGGTTATGAGCGCCTGCGCGAAGTGTGTCCGCCCGAGCGTGTCGAGTGGATCGCATACGAGGCGCCCGCGGCGATCCTGCGCGGCGAGCCGGTCGCCGCTGGCTGGTGAGACTCAGGCCGCATCTGCGGTCAACGGGTAGGGCTCGAGCGTGACCGCGCCGGTGAGCTCCTCGACCACCTCGCGGGAGGCGTGCCCGATTCCGCGGCGCAGGAAGTTCGCCGCTCCGGCGGCCGCGCCGAGCACGAGCGCCTGCTCGAAGGTCTCGCCACGCGCCCACGCGGCGGCCAGGGCACCCATCATCGCGTCGCCGCAGCCCTCGCGGAAGCCGTGCTCGAAGCGAGGCGGCGTCAGCTGCCAGAGCTGATCTCCATGCAGCGCCAGCGCTGGGAGCTCGCCGCGGGTGACGATCACGCTGCGCGCGCCGCGCTCGCGCAGGCGACGCGCGCCGGCGAGCAGCAGCTCGGGCGTCGAGACGGGGCCGCGCACGAACTCGGCGAGCTCCCAGTCGTTGATCTTCACCAGGTCCGGCTCGCTCTCCAGCGCGCTGTCCAGGCGCGGCGATGACAGGTCCACGAGGGTGTGGCAGCCGCCCGACCGCGCGTCCGCGACCAGGTCGCGGTAGACCTCCAGCGGCAACGACTCGCCGGGTAGCGGATTGGTGAGCACCAGCCATCCGCACGCCAGTGCCTGCGCGCAGGTCAGCGAGAACAGCTCGTCGAGCTCGTGCCGCGAGGGCGCGTCGCTGAGGCTCATCGCGATCAACTTGCGCTCGCCGGAGCGGCGGTCGGTGACGTAGCAGCCGCTCGCGCTGGAGCTCTGCACGAGGCGAGCGGGTCCGCCCACGGCCTTCTGGATCAGCGGCTCCAGTAGCTCGCCCGTCTCGCCGCCGAGCAGCCCGCACAGCACCGGCTCACCGCCCAAGCACTGGACCATCCGCGCGACCCAGACGCCTTGGCCGCCGGCGTGGAAGTGAATGCTCTGACGCTCGCTGCCCTCGAGCTCGAGCGTGACCGTGAGCAGCGGGTTCGGCGCGAACACGGTTACCGCCGGGGAGCTCATGCCATTGTCCTACCCGATACCACCGCTCCAGACCCGCGGGCAGCGCTCATCCCGGCGGCGCCGCGGGTTGCGGTGCGTCACGGCTGAGTGCCTCGACTCCCGGCAGCGCGGCGCCCTGGAGCAGCTGGAGCGTCGCTCCGCCGCCTGTCAACAGGTGTGTGATACCGGCTTGGAGCCCGAACTGCGCAACGGCGGCAAGCGTCTCGCCGCCACCGACGACGCTTGTCGCGCTCGTTTTGGCCACGGCCTCTGCGACCTCACGCGTGCCGTGCGCGAACGGCGCGCACTCGAAGACCCCCATCGGCCCGTTCCAGAACACCGTCCCGGCGGCCGTGATTGCGTGTGCGTAGCGGGCCGCGGTGCGCGGCCCGATGTCCAACCCAAGCCAGCCGTCCGGCACGTCCGCCCCGTCGGTCGTGCGCGACTGCGCGTCCGCGGCGAGCCGCGCGGCGACGATCAGGTCCTCGGGCAGTTGCAGGTCGTGCCGACCGACGGCGGCGAGCGCGAGCGCGCTTCGCGCAGACTCGAGATCTTCGGGCGAGCATGGCGTCGCGCCCACCTCGTGGCCCTCCGCGCGCAGGAAGGGAAAGCTCATCGCACCGCCGATCAGAACCGAGTCTGCCACCTGCAGGAAGCGCTCGACCAAGCCGATCTTGTCGCTGACCTTCACCCCTCCGAGCACTGCCACCAGCGGACGAGCCGGCCGCTCGAGGATGCCGCTCAGTGCTCGCACCTCGCGTTCCATCAGCCGCCCGGCGACCGATGGCAGCAGGTGGGCAACGGCCTCGGTGCTGGCGTGAGCCCGGTGCGCGGTGCCGAACGCGTCGTTGACATACACGTCTGCCAGCTCCGCCAGCGCCCGCGCGAGCTGCGGATCGTTCTTGGTCTCGCCGGGCTCGTAGCGAACGTTCTCCAGCACGAGGATCTCACCTGGCGCGAGTCGCTCGCTCAGCGCCTTCGCTTGCGCGCCGACGACCTCCGGCGCCAGGGTGACGCGCGCCCCGGTCAGCTGCCTGAGGCGGTCTGCGACAGGGCGCATCGAAAGCTCGGGCTCGCGGTCGTGGGGCCGGCCGAGATGCGAGACCAGCACGATCCGCGCCCGCCGGCGACGCAGCTCCTCGATCGTCTCCAGCGCGCCGCGAATGCGGGTGTCGTCGGCGACGCGCACCGCACCCGCGTCGGTCTTCAGGGGAACGTTCAGATCGGCGCGCAGCAGCACTCGCCGGCCGTCAACATCCAGGTCATCGAGTGTCCGCATCTCCGCCCACGCCGTCAGCCTCCGACCACCACCGCATCGCGCCCCGGGTACCGGGCGCGCTCGCCCAGCCCTCGACGGTGGGATTGCCGCGACTGTCGAGGATCTGGCGGGCGTGAATCTGCGCGATGGCGCTCACCTGGTCACCCTAGAGTCGGCACGAACGAGGAGCATCAGGGCGTGGCCGCGCGCGCGGTGCGGTCAAGTACTGAGGGCCGGCTGTGACGCTGCGGCGCACACCATCGGGATGAACGCCAGCAACGCATCGCGCTAGTGAGAAGTAGTCTTACTATCGCCTGGAGGCCGGCTAGAATCCAAGGTCATGTCAGCGACGAGCACATCGGAGTGGGCCGAGCACGCCCGTGCGGTGCTCGACCAGGCTGGGCATCGCAAGGGCGGCGCACGCAACGCGATCATCGACCTGCTGGCTGACCAATCTTGCGCTCTCAGTGCCATCGAGATCGAAGATCGGCTGCGGGCGAGCAAGCGGAGCGTGGCGCGGGCGAGCATTTATCGCATCCTCGATCTGCTCCAGGATCGTGGGCTGGTGGCGCGCTTGGAGCTGGGTGACGCCATGACTCGCTACGAGCTGATCGATCCGGCCGGCGCTCACCATCATCATCTGCTGTGCGATTCCTGCGGGCGGCTGGTGCCGTTTGACGACGGGGACCTCGAGCGCTCGATCGACAGGCTCTCCCGTCGCCTGGGATTCGATACGCACGAGCACGAGGTCATCCTGCGCGGCGACTGCTCGGCCTGCCAGCGCTGACCGGCTGGCGTCAACAGGGCCGACCAGCTGGCGTCAACAGGGCCGACCAGCTGGCGTCAACAGGGCCGACCAGCTGGCGTCAACAGGGCCGACCACGCGGCGTCAAGAATAAGAATCAGACTCAAAACTATGTTATGGTTCGCCGCGCGGCCCCGAATGGGCCGCTGCCACCGTGCTTTCCACCATCAGATTGAGGTCGCCAATGACGATCGCCCCCCGGCGTGTTTCGCGCCGACGTACCCTCTTGGCCCTGCCGGCGGCCAGCGTTTTGCTGGCCCTGTTCGCGGCAGGATGCGGCAGCAGCTCCTCCCCGGGATCAAGCCCCTCAGCCTCGGCGTCGCCCGCTGGGGGCTCCTCGAACGCCACGATCGACGCGGTCGGCGCGGAGAACGAGTACGCGAACGTGATCGAACAGATCGGCGGCTCCTACGTCAAGGTCACCGCGATCGAGAGCAACCCCAACACCGACCCCCACACCTTCGAGGCCAGCCCGAGCGTCGCCCAGGCGGTCAGCGCCGCGAGCTTGCTGATCGAAAACGGGGTGGGCTATGACACCTACATGGAAAAGATCGAGGCTGCCTCGGGGGGGGTGGGATCCAATTCTTCGAGGAAG
The DNA here is from genome assembly GCA_963713895.1 of uncultured Solirubrobacterales bacterium. Lineage (GTDB taxonomy): Bacteria > Actinomycetota > Thermoleophilia > Solirubrobacterales > Solirubrobacteraceae > Palsa-744. Next base: position 3,037,693 of record OY970210.1, read on the forward strand.
GTCATCAACGTGCAGAAGCTGCTCGGCCTGCCGGAATCGACCCCGAACCCGCACCTCTGGTACAAGCCGGAAACGATGCCGGCGGTCGCAAAGGCGCTGGTAAGCGACCTCTCGGCGCTCCAGCCCGCCCACGCCGCGTACTTCCAGGCCAACGCCACGAAGTTCGATGAATCGCTGAAGCCGTGGTACGCGGCGATCGCGAAGTTCAAGGCCGCCTACCCGAACACGCCGGTCGCGACGACCGAGCCGGTCGGCGACTACATGCTCGAAGCCGCCGGCACCAAGAACCTGACGCCGTTCAGCCTGCAGGCCGACATCATGAACGGCACCGACCCGGCGCCCCAGAACGTGACCCTCCAGAACGCCCTGTTCGCGGGGCACAAGGTCAAGGTGTTCGTCCACAACCAGCAGGTCACGGACTCGCTCACCGAATCCTTCGTGCAGGCCGCCAAGCGCGCCGGGATTCCGGTGGTCGGGGTGTACGAGACGATGCCGACGCCCGGCTATGACTACCAGTCGTGGATGCTCGCCGAGGTCAAGGCCCTGGAAAAGGCGGTCGTCGAACACGTTTCGACCGAAAAGCTGTGAGCTCGGCGGGCGGATCGGTGGGCGAGAACATCCTGGAGGTGCAGGAGCTGGACGTGCGGCTCTCCGGCCGCAAGATCCTCGATCGGGTGAGCTTCACGATCGCGCCCGGCGACTTCACGGGGCTGATCGGACCAAACGGGGCGGGAAAGACGACCCTGTTCCGCGCGATCCTCGGCCTGCAGGCCGCGAGCGCGGGAAGCATCCTTGTCGGTGGGCCCACGCACTCTCGCGCCCGGGCCCGCGGACGCGAGCTGATCGGCTTCGTCCCGCAGAAGTTCCTGCTCGACCCCGACCTGCCGCTGCGCGCACGGGACCTCGTGGGGCTTGGCCTGGACGCCCATCGCCTCGGGGTGCCGCGCCCGTCCCGTTCCCGCCGTGCGCTGGTCGATCAGATGCTCGCGGCGGTCAACGCGAAGCGTTTTGCCGATACCCGTGTCGGGCGGCTCTCTGGTGGGGAGCAGCAGCGAATCTTGATCGCGCACGCGCTGATCGCGCGCCCGCGGCTGTTGCTGCTGGACGAGCCGTTGGCGAACCTGGATTTGCGCAGCGCGCACGAGGTCGTCGCGCTGCTCGCCAGGATCGCACGTGAGCAACAGATCGCCGTGCTGATCTCCGCACACGAGATCAACCCGCTGCTGGGGGTCATGGACCGGATCGTGTACCTCGCCTCGGGCCGCGCGGTCAGCGGCAGCACCGATGAGGTCGTGCGCGCGGATGTGCTCAGCAAGCTCTACGGCCACCACGTCGATGTCCTGAACGTGCACGGACGTGTGCTGATCGTGGCCGGGGCCGGCGAGCAGACAGATCTGGCCGGGCACGAGGTCGCGTTCGGAGACACCGAGATCGAGAGTGTCTCGTGAGCCACTTCCTGGCACCGGTGTTCGCCCCCGGGTTCTTTCAGAGCGAAGCGGTCCACATCGCCCTCGGCGTCGGAGCGCTGGTTGCGATCGTGACCGGGATGGTCGGCGTCTTCACGGTCATGCGGGGGCAGGCCTTCGCGGGCGAGGCGTTCGGGGACATCGGCACCACCGGCGGCTCCGGGGCGTTCCTCGTCGGCGTCGGCCCCTTGTGGGGGTTCGTAATTGGAAACCTCGTGGCGGCGGGTGCGATGGAGACGATCGGCATCCAGCGCACCCGCGGACGAGACCTGGCCACCGGGATCGTGCTCGGCGCGTCGATCGGGCTCGCCGCTCTGTTCCTGTACCTGTACACCGCCAGCCACAGCACAACCGGCGAGACCGTGACGATCCTGTTCGGCTCGGCGTTCGCGATCTCGAGCTCGACCTTCCCGCTGATCGCGCTGCTCAGCCTGCTCGCTCTCGCCATCACGATCACGCTCTATCGACCGCTCCTGCTTGCCACGGTCAGCCCGGAGATGGCGGCCGCACGGGGAATACCCGTCCGCGCCATCGGGATTCTCTATCTGATCGCGCTGGCGCTGGCGGCCGCGCTCGCGGCGATCACGATCGGGTCGATCCTCGGGACCGCGCTGCTCGTCGGGCCGGCCGCGAGCGCGCTGCGCCTGACCAAGCGTCCGCTGATCGCGCTACTGACCGCCGCCGGCATCGGGATCGCCGCGATGTGGCTCGGGATCATCCTCGCCTACGACAGCTTCGAATGGCCGCCGGCGGGGCACGGCTGGCCGATCAGCTTCTTCGTCGTGGCCCTCGTTTTCATCGTCTATCTGGTCTCTGGGCTGCCCGCGCGACGCCGCCGGCGCCAGGGCGAAGATCCTGAACATCCCAGCCGGACGCTGCAGGCTGTCCCGCAGAGCCGCTAGACCGTGTTTTCGGGTTTCATGGTGAACGCTTGGGAGGTCGCGAGCATCGTCGCGGTCGTGGCGGGTGTCGTGGGTTTTTTCACCGTCCTGCGGGGCTCGGCGTTCGCGGCGCACGCGATCCCCAACGGGTCCTTCGCGGGGGCCGCCGGCGCGACGCTGATCGGAGTCAGCACCCTATTCGGGCTCGGGGTGTTCGCCCTCGCCGGGGCCCTCGGGATCGGCGTGCTCGGGCGCCGGGGCCGCCACGACGTCGTGACCGCGCTCGCGCTCGTGATGATGCTCGGCCTCGGCGCGCTGTTCCTCAGCTTCAGCGAAGAGTACGCACCGGCGGTCTACTCACTCCTGTTCGGCGAGGTGCTCGGGATCAGCCCCAACGAGATCGCGCCGACCGCGATCCTCGGTCTCGCGTGCATCCTCGCGATCGCCCTCCTGTACCGTCCCCTGATGCTCTCCTCGATCCTCCCCGACGTGGGCGAGGCTCGAGGAGTGAGCAGCTTCCGCATGGAGATGCTGTTCCTCACCGTCCTCGCGCTCGCAACGGCGATGACCGTGCCGGTCGTCGGCACGCTGCTGATCTTCAGCCTGATGATCGGCGCGCCGGCGGCGGCCCGCTCGTTCACCGACCGCCCGCTCGTGGCGATCGCCCTGTCGGTGGCGTTCGCGCTGCTGATCGTATGGTTCGCGATCGCCGCCTCCTACGAAACCAACTACCCCGTCGGATTCTTCGTCGGCAGCGCCAGCGCCGTCTCCTACGCGCTCGGCCGCGGATGGGCAGCACTACGCGACAGACGGACAGCCAGACCGCAATCTACCTGACAGGAAAATAAGGTTCAGGCTGCCACTGCCTCTCCTGAGCCAGATCCCTGAAAGTCACGGCGACACGTTCGTCGAGATCGACGGCCTCACGCAGGGACGCGTGTAGGCCCTCGTCGCCCTCACAGACCGAACCTGGCCCTGAACTGCTCGGGAACGAGCGGCACGCTCTCCGGATGGCGCTCCAGGAAAGCTTTCACGAACGGGCAGAACGGCAGCACCTGCAGCTCGCGACGGCGAGCATCGGCGAGCGCATACGCGATCAGCCGATCGGCGAGTCCGCGGCCCTGAAATCGCTCGTCGATCTGCGTGTGGATGAAGGCGATCAGTCCAGGGCGCAGCTTGTACAGGGCAAAGCCGGCGAGCGTGCCGTCGACAGAGATCTCGTAGCGCTCGCGCTCCGGCGCATCGGTCACATCGACGCGCGCGTCGCCGCCCTCGCCTGCGTTCGGTCCGTCTGCCATCTCGATGCTCACGCCGGTCTCGCCCGCCTAGATCCTAGGCGCTCGCCCTGGAGCCTGAGATCGCCGAGCGCGTGGTCCCACTACCGTGAGCCTGCGCGATCGCGCTCGCTTGACGCCAACCCGACCAGCGCACGTCCCCCAACACCCAATCCCGTCAACACCCGACCACGCGCTCGACGCGAGGTCCCTGCAGATAGGAGATCCTGATGAGCGACCACGACGCATCCGATGCACAGCGTCCCGAGGTGAGGTTTCTCGTGCTGTCCGCGTCGCTGCGGGCCGGGTCGCTGCACACGCGGCTGGCCGAGCTGGCGGCGCGCTCGATCGAGGCGCAGGGCGGCATCGTCGACCTGGCGCGCATGTCCGAGTTCGACTGCCCGTCCTATAACGCCGACGACGAAGACAGGATCGGCTTCCCGCCCGCGGCCGAAGAGATGAACCGGCGTCTGGCGGCCTGCGACGCGTTTGTGATGGCGTCCCCCGAGTACAACGCCTCGCTGCCGGGCGTGCTGAAGAACGCGATCGACTGGGTGTCGCGGTTCGATCCGCAACCGTTCAACGAGCGCCACGGACTGCTGCTGTCGGCTTCGCCGTCGATGGTCGGGGGAAACCGCGGCCTGTGGGCGCTGCGCATCCCGCTCGAGCACCTCGGGGCGCGGGTCTACCCGGACATGTTCTCACTGGCCCAGGCGCTCAAGGCATTCGACGACGAGGGCCGGATCGCGGACGCTCGGCTGCAGGAGCGGTTCGACACCAACATCACGAACTTCATGGACCTGGTCGAGGCGTCCAAGCACTATCCGTGCGTGAAGCGCGCGTGGGTCGAGTATCTCGGCGAGCGCCCCGAGCCGGCCTTCGACCGCGTCCAGAGCTGATGGAACTGGGTGTTTCCACATTCGCCGAGATGACCGCGAGCGGGTCCTCGAATGGCGCGATCACGGCGTTCGAGCGGCTCAGCGAGGTGGTGCAGGAGGCGGTCAGCGCCGACGGCGCCGGGCTTGACGTGTACGCCGTCGGCGAGCACCACCGCCCTGACTTCGCGGCCTCGGCGCCGGCCGTGGTGCTGGCGGCGATCGCCGCCCGGACCGAGCGCATCCGCCTGAGCAGCGCCGTGACGGTGCTCTCATCCGATGATCCCGTGAGGGTTTACGAGAGCTTCGCGACGCTCGACCTGCTCTCCGGGGGGCGCGCCGAGATCATGGCTGGGCGCGGCTCGTTCACCGAGTCGTTCCCGCTGTTCGGGTACGACCTCGATGACTATGACGAGCTGTTCGAGGAGAAGCTCGAGCTGCTGCTGAAGATCCGCGAGCAGGAGATCGTCACCTGGTCGGGCAAGCAGCGGGCGCCGCTGGATCGCGCCGGGGTGTATCCGCGCTCGTTGCAGCAGCCGTTGCCGGTGTGGATCGCGGTGGGTGGGACACCGGCGTCGGTGGTGCGCGCCGGAACGCTCGGGCTGCCGCTGGCGCTTGCGATCATCGGCGGCGAACCGGCGCGGTTCGGTCCGCTGGTCGAGCTCTACCGCGAGAGCGCCCGCCGCGCCGGGCACGATCCAAAAGACCTGCCGCTGTCGGTTCATCTGCACGGGTTCGTCGCCGACACGACCCAGGCGGCGAGCGCGGCTTTCTACCACCCCTATGCCGCCGCGATGACCGCGCTCGGGCGCGAGCGCGGATGGCCGCCGATGACCCCGGAGCGCTACGAGGCGCTGCGCTCGCCGGCAGGCTCGCTGGCGGTCGGCAGCCCAGCCGAGGTGAGCGAGAAGATCCTCGCGGTCCACGAGCGGCTGCGACTCGACCGGGTGCTGCTGCACTTGAGCGTCGGCACGGTCGCCCATCCCGCGGTGATTCGCGCGATCGAGCTGCTCGGCAGCGAGGTCGCGCCGGCTCTGCCCGGCTGAGGCCTCAGCGCACCGGCGGAGGATCGGCTTCGGCGCTGGCCAGCAACGCCGGATCCCATTCGGCGCAGGTACAGGCATAGCGGAAGGCGGCGCGCGCGAACGCGAGCGCGAAGGCGTGGGGATCGTCGGCGCCGCGCACGTCATCCCAGTCGAGCACGTACTCGCCGAGCCGATCGTCCCAGCGACCGCCGCTGGAGAGCGCCGCCGAGGCAAAGTCCGGGGGCGGCGGATGGGCGTAGGCGTAGAAGGCGGCCTTGCCGTAGCGGGTGTCGCCGGGCCACCAGCCGACGGCGACCTCCTGCGTGTCCATGGCGTTGCGCATGATGAAGTCCTGCGAGGGCGGCTCGGCCGGGCGCCCCGAGAACAGGTTGACGGCCAGATCGAACGATCCCCACCATGCGTTCACGGGTGTCGAGCGGCCCCGGTAGGGGGCGCGAAACTCGGCCAGGACGAGGGCCGCGCGGGTGGCGGCTTCGAAGTACGCGGCGACGGCGCCCGTGTCGTAGCTCGCGTGTTCCTGGTCCTCGTCGAGCGGCGCGCTCCACACGACCTCCTGCGGTCGCGGGTCGATCTCGACCGGGCCGGCGAGCTCGGCGATCGCGGAGAGCAGCTCGCGCGTGACCTCGCCGACGGGCCGGTTCTCGGAGAGCGGGGCGCGCCGGTCCCGTCCGTCGCTGTGTTCGATGAGCGCCTGGTGGGCGCGCAGGTCGAGCGCCGCGACGAACACGCCAGAGCCGTTGGGCGCGCGCAGCGGCAGCGTTTCCCAGCCGCGCGCGCTCAGGCGCAGCGCCGTGTGCTGCAGCTGGGGCTCGGGCGGCGCGAGCGCCACGGCGAGCTTGCCGAGCACCTGCGTGTGGGCGTGCAGCGTGTCGCAGGTCGCAGCCCAGTTCTCATACGAGCATGCCGGCCAGCCGCTCACGGTCTGAAGAGTAGTGCGAGTCCCGATCCGGTGCCATGGGCCGAGTCACGACCTTGCGCCGCGGCACCGGCAGCGAGCCGGAGGGTGCGCCGCCGTGCGAGTCGGGAGGCTGTGCCTAGAGCGCGCGCTCGTAGAGGCGGTAGCGGCGCTTGATCTGGCCGCCGAGACCTTCGTAGGCGCGGTTCATGGCCTCGTTGGTCTCGAGCGTCCAGCCGCCCTCGCCGGTCTTCTGCGGGGTGCGCTCGGCGGCGTCGAAGTGCATCTGGTACAGGCGCGCGGCCACGCCCGTATGCCGGTAGGCGGGCTTGACGCCAAGCACGATCACGCGCACGGCGTCGATCTTGCCCTTCGCGCGCAGTGCCGTTAGCCAGCCGAAGGGCAGCAGGCGCCCGTTGAGCTTGGCGAGCACCTGGTTGAAGTCCGGCAGCGTCAGGGCAGCGCCGACCACCTCGCCGGTGTCCTTGCGTTCGGCGACCATCGCCCAGTTCTCATCGAGCACCGGCTTCAGATCCTTGGCGTAGTGGCGGACCTCCTCGTCGTTCAGCGGGACGAAGCCCCAGTTGCGCTCGAACGCGGAGTTGTAGAGCTCCAAGAAGCGCGTCACCTCCTGTTGCAGTTCGCGCTTGCGAAAGCCGCGACAGACGATGCCGTGCTCTGACTCGAGCTTCTCGGCGGCCTCCCAGATCGCCGGGTGAACTTTGTCGCGGCCCGTCACGTGCACGCTCCACATGTAGACGTCCATCGCCTTCACCAGACCGAGATCCCGTTCGAGCAGTCGCTGGTAATAACGGTGATGCCACGGGCAGAGGATGATCGGCGGATGCTCGTGACCCGCGACCAGCAGGCCGATTTCGTCGTTGGTGGTGAAGTCCATCGGACCGACCATCCGGTCGCGCCGGCGCTCGCGCAGCCAGCTTTGGGCTGCCTCGATCAGGGCACCCGCGGCCTCGACGTCGTCCTCGCACTCGAAGAACCCGAACAGGCCCCAGTCGTTTTCCTGAAACTCGTTGAAGGCGTGATCGACGTGGGCGCTGATGCGGCCGACCGGTCGTCGGTCGCGGTAGGCCAGGAAGTACTGCGCTTCGGCGTGCTTGAAGAACGGGTTGCGGTCCCTGTCCAGGCGCTTCTTCAAGTCGATCACCAGCGGCGCCACCCAGTTCGGCTCGTCGCGGTACAGGCGCCAGGGCAGCTTGATGAACGTGCGCAGCTCGCGCCGCGTCTTTACGGGCCGGGTCTCGACGGTCATCGGCGCGGAAAGCTATCTGGTTGCGGCGCGGAGGCTGTCCGGACCCGGAGCCGACCGGATGCCGCCCATGGACCGCCATGCCGCCCATGGACCGCCAAGTACGCTCTGCGCCGATGGGCATCTCCCCCTACCTGCGCCGCCTGCGAGCGGCCGTCGGTCACGACTTTCTGCTGGTGCCCTCGGTGGCCGTGCTGGCGTGGGACGACGATGGCCGCCTGCTGCTCGTGCGCGAGGCGCAGACAGGCCTGTGGCAGACGATCGGCGGGGCGGTCGAGCCGGACGAATCGCCCTATCAGGCTGCCCTGCGCGAGGCGACCGAGGAGGCAGGCGTGGGCGTGCGCATCGAGCGCCTTCGCGACGTGGCCGGCGGGCCACAGTTTCGGCTGCGCTACCCGAACGGCGATCTGGTCGGCTACGTGCCGACGATCTTCGACGCGCGCGTGATCGACGGGGAGCCGCGCCCAGACGGCGAGGAGACGATCGAGGTGGCGTGGTTCTCGGCGCAGGAGCTCGGTACGGCTGCTCTGACCGAGTTCACTCGTGCGCTGTTCGATGCGGTGGGCGTCACGACCGGCGCCGAAGAAGAGCCGAGCGTGAGCACCGCGCCATAGCCCCCACTCGCCGATTCAGCGACCAGCGTCAGACGCGACCGCCGCACCCTCGTCGTGCGCACGACCTCAATAGGGCATGATGTAGGGCAATCTCGCCAAGCAGCGCTTGGCGAGAAGCCCGGCGGCGAAGGTCCCACCGGAGTCGCCTACAACCGGCCCACCCGAGCCTCTACACTGGCCGGACCTCCGGGAGAGGTGGCCGAGTGGCTGAAGGCACTCGCCTGCTAAGCGAGTATGGGGGTCAAACTCCATCGCGGGTTCGAATCCCGCCCTCTCCGTCTCACCGCAACTGGCTTTGTAGAGCCAGCTTTTGCTCCGCCCGTCAGTTTGCCCTGGGTCGCCTTTCACGCGCGAGGCTAGCCCTGTGGCAGCAATATGGCAGCACCAACGCCTCTCTACGCTCTGAGCCGGCCGTTCCCACGCATCTGCACAGCGCAGGGCTACAGGCGCGAGCAGCTGCGCAGCGCCCTCAAGCAGCTGCGCCCTCGAGAACGGCGACTATGCGCCGCCTTCACCGTTACAAGAACACGCCAGCGCGCCTCTGGCCGATCTGCCGAAGCGGAGCGCCCCAGGGGTTGGCTCAGGAGCCCTGCCTGCAGAAACCCATGTAGCAGCTCCACCAGGAGAGGGCGAGCGCGAGCTTCCTCTGCGCCGTCAGCGGGTCTGCCCCGGCGGTTGCAGCTGCTACGCATACCAGAAATCCCTCGGGGTTCGCGCACCCCGCGGGGGCGCCGTCCGCCATCAGGCGGCGGGCATCGCTTCGCTGGCCTGGCGAAGCGCGCTCTGACGAGCCTGGCTGAGATCGTCGGCGATCTCGACGAACTCGGCGTCGCTGAGCCCCAGCTCCTTCTGAAACGCGGCGATATCCCCCGACTGCAGCGCAGCGTCCAGGCGAGCCGCGTCCGCCTGCGCAAACGCTCGGGCGAGACGCTCGCTCTGCTCCCGCGCAAGCGGGTCGGCGAGAAGGGCGCGACGGAACTCAACATCCTTCATGAGCGCCCTCAATGATACCGAGCACGGTGACAGCAGCCGCTACAGCGCCTGGATGCGCCCACTGCGCCCATCCGCTCAGCGCTTCGCGCGCGCTCTCGATGACGGAGCCGAGAAGACCCGCGCGCTGCGCGGCCCCTATTGGCAATAAAGAGGCGAGGCTTGGAGAGGTTGAAGTCGTCGTCGCCGATGCCTCGATGACGGATGCGTATGAGGGCGCCGTTCCGGCGGACCTGGTTCTTCTGTGCGGCGTGTTCGGCAACATATCGGCGGATGACATCGCCAACGCCGTCGGCCATCTTCCGCGGCTTTGTGCGCCCGGGGCCACGGTGATCTGGACTCGCCATCGTCATCCGCCCGACCCGACGCCGTACATCCGTGAGACGTTTGAGCGCGGCGGTTTCGGTGAGCTTGCGTTCGAGGATTCGCCGCCGTTCGGCGTCGGAGCCAACCGACTGATCGGGCCACCGCTGCCCTTTACGAGCGGTGTCCGCCTGTTTGAGTTCATCGGCTACGACGTGCTCCAACCGGATTTTCATGCAAGCCAGAGTAGAACTTGAATCAGGGGCCAGCAGACACACGACTACCAGCGATCTACGCTCGAACGTGTGAGCACGACGGCCACATGACGAGCTGCACGTAGCGGCCAGCGTTCTTGCGCGGAACGCCGGCTTTGCAAGACTCCCTGCCATGACTGAGGATTCTGCATCTTCGCGGCGTGTTGGGCGTCCTGCGCGTTTGTCGCGGGAGATGGTGGTCGCCGCGGCTGAGGAGCTGGTGCGGCGCGAGGGTGTGGATGCGTTGACGATGCGCCGGGTCGCGCGGGAGCTTGGCAGTTCCACGATGGCGCTCTACCGCCACGTCCGCGAACGTGATGAGCTGTTGGCGTTGCTGCTCGATCGCGCGGCGGCCGAGTTGCCGCGCCCGCGGCTCCCGCGTGAGCCGCGCCGCCGCTTGCTCGCTTTGTTCAAGTTCCTTTACGACGGGTTGGATCACAGCCCGTGGGTGGTACCGGTGCTGGTGAAGGGCGATCTGATGGCGCCGTCGGTGTTGTGGCTTATGGAGGAGATCGTCGCGGCGTTCGTCGCTGCTGGTAGGACACCCGAGCAGGCAGCGGAGGCATATTTGACGGTCTGGCGCTTCACGGTTGGCGAACTCGTCATCAGCCAAGCGACCGCGAACCAGACCGCGAGACTCGACCGCCGACCGCGCCAACTGGCCCTCCTATCGAGTGTCGATCCCGATGAGCTGCCCACACTTGCCGCGCTCACTGACTATTGGCCCAAGGCCCGCGCACGCAAGAGCTACCCGACGCGCGTCGCAGCGATCCTCGATGGGCTGCTCGTCAGCACGTAGGATCGAGACGAGCTATATTTGCGTACGTGTACGCATACGCGGGTGTTGAGCGTTGAACGCCAGCGTCGCTCAGCGGCTAGTGGACGGGCTCGCTCGCCGGCCCGGCGGCGTGCTCGGCCGCCTTGCCTACCGCGACGGCCCCAAGGCGCACGAGCAATCGTTCAAGGCGATCCTCGACGCGCTCAGCCCACAGGAGGGCGAGCGGGTGCTGGAGATCGGCTGCGGCCCCGGAGTGCTACTGGAGCGGGTGCTCACCGGGGGCGCCACCTCAGCGGCGGGCCAGGATCACAGTCCCGACATGCTCACGCTGTGCATGGCGCGCAACCGCCAGGCCATCGCCGAGGACAGACTGCAACTCAAGCTCGGCGACGCCGCGACGATCCCGTGGCCCACCGAGAGCTTCACCGCGGCCATCTCGGCCAACATGTTCTTCTTCATCTACGACCCCGCAGCCGTGCTCGCCGAGCTGTACCGCGTCCTAGCGCCCAGCGGACGGCTCGTGATCGCAAGCCTCTCCGGGCCGCTCCCACCCGCATCGCTGCGCAACTGGTGGCTGTACCCCCCGATGGGACCCGCCCTAAACGTCCATACCGACGGGCAGATGGAAGCCATGCTCACAGACGCCGGATTCACCGACATCAGCGTTACAAGCGATGGTGAAAGTCTTGCGCTGCAACTCGCACACGCCGCCAAGGCCAGCTCATAAAAGTCGGGTGTTGCACGGCCGTTAGCTCGGCTGGAGGAGACGTGCTCTGAATCGATCAGCTTCGCCACAGGGCCGTTTTCGACTCACTTTGGCGAGACCCTTTTGGCTGGCGAGACGCCGACCAGGCCAGCGGACCCGCGCGCTTGCTCGCTTGGGTTGCTCCCTGCGGTCGGTCGCCTGGACGGCACGATGGTAGTTGTGGCTGGCGCCGCGGTGCAGTCCCGAGCGAGTGCCTGGGAGGGACGTGGCACCGAGCGGTGTCGCCCGCTTGGAGAGTCCGGCGATCGGAGATACTTTTCCCGAATGACCGACGCGCGAGCCCGCCATCCTGTCTTCGCGCGTGTCTACACGAAGGTCGCCGAGCTTGCGGAAGGTCGCGGTGGCGCTGAGCATCGCCGCAAGCTGCTCGCGGGCGTGAGCGGCCGCGTGATCGAGGTCGGTGCGGGCAGCGGCGCGAACTTCGCTCACTACCCATCGACAGTCAGCGAAGTCGTCGCTGTCGAGCCAGAGGACTACCTGCGCGAACGCGCGCAATACGCCGCGACCAAGGCTCCCATCCCCGTTACTGTGCTTGATGGCAGCGCCAGCCGGCTACCCGGCGATGAGGCGTCTTTCGACGCCGGGGTCGCCGCGCTTGTACTCTGCACCGTCCCCGACCAGGCACAGGCGCTCACGGAGCTGTTCCGCCTGATACGCCCCGAAGGGGAGCTTCGCTTCTACGAGCACGTCATCTCGCGGCGACCGTGGGAGGCACGCTTTCAACGGCTCGCCGACGCGACCCTGTGGCCCCGCCTTGCCGGCGGATGCCACCTGGCACGCGACACGGCCACCGGGATCGAGCGTGCCGGGTTCGTGATCGAGACCTTCGAGCGCTTCCCGTTCAGCCCCGCCCCGTTGCTCCCCGCCGACCCGCACATCCTCGGCAAGGCGCGACGACCCTCCCCGACAGCGGCGGCGCCCCCCAAGTAAGCCTCGCATCCCGAGTAAGCCTGGATCCACAACACCGGTGGATCCAGGTAAGGCACTATGGGTACCGTGCAGCGCTACCCCTGCCGCTTGCCGACTCACCTGCGATCATTAGCGGCATGGTCGAGCAGGCGCACGTCAAGCTCAGCGGGGATATCAACGGTCGCTACGTCGTGACCGACCGACGGGCCGGCGGCGAGCTGACGCTCGTGCCGGACACCTCTGCTGAGGCGATCCGCGAGCGCGCCGGACTGCTCGACCCGACGCCCGAGCAGGCGGAGGCGTTCTGGCGCGAGAACGAGCCCCACATGCTCCCGCCCGACGACGAGCCGTAGGCGCGTGGGCGACACCGAGCGCCGCGCCAGAGCGCACTTCGACGCCGACGCCTGGGAGGAAGACCTCGCCCGCAGCAGCCCCGCGGCCCGCCAGGCTGCCGAGGCAGCGCGCAAGGACTACGAGCAGCACGGCGTTCCGATCGAGCGAGGCTATTGAGGCCGAAGGCCGGAATGAGGGGATGACCGATGACTGTCGAGGTTTTCAGGGCGCAGACCGAAGAGGACCGCGAGGAGCTGTTCCGGTTTCGCTACGACGTGTACGTCGAGGAGATGGGCCGCTTCCGCCGGACCGCGGATCACCGCGGTCGTCGACTGGTCGAGCCCGAGGACGACCACAGCATTCTCTATGGCGCTCGAGAGGACGGACACGTGATCGGAACCTCGCGCCTGACCCTGGGCGCCAACGGGTTCTCGCCTCGTCAGATCGACCAGTACAGTCTGGGCCCATTCCTGTCTGAGGTTCCGCCCCGGCTGATGGCCGTCGGCGAGCGGCTGATGGTCGCGCCGCAGCTGCGGGGCGGGACGGTCGCCTCGCAGCTGCGCGAGCTCGCGCGCGAGGACACCGAGACCGCTGGCGTTCGACTCGTCTTCGGTGTCTGCGAGCCCCATCTGCTGTCCATGAACCTCTCGGCGGGAGGCCGGACGTACGCCGAGCACAACATCAACAGCGAGGAGGCAGGTTATTTCATCCCGCTGATGTTTCTTGCCGGTGACACGGACGGCCTGGCCGCGGCGATCGGCAGCCTGGACGAGGATGGCCGTCCCTGCCTGCCGCGCTCGATCGAGGCTGCCCTGGCCCGAGGCGACGCCGTCCGCTCCGCCTCTGTCATGGCCCCCGGAGAGTACTGGGCGCACGTGCAGGGCGCCCTCGAACGCCTCGAGGAACAGGAGCTCCATGCCTTTGCCGGCCTGGACCAGTCGGAGAGGAGGGAGTGCATAGCGCGCAGCAACATCATCGAGTGCGCTCGCGGCGATCGAGTGCTCAAACAGGGCGGCTCTTCCCAGAACCTCTTCCTGCTCCTCGAGGGAACCCTCGAGGTTCGCCACCAGGGCAGGCTCGTGAACGTGCTCGGGCCGGGTGACGTGTTCGGGGAGATGGCGTTCCTGCTGCAGCTGCCTCGCCAGTCCGACGTCTACGCCGCCACGCCCGGCGTGAGGATCCTCTCGCTCTCCGACGGGACGCTGCGCAAGCTGATGGCCGAGGAGCCGACCCTGGCGGCCAAGCTGCTCTTCAACATCTCGCGGATGCTGTGCGGACGACTGATCAAGGCCAACGCCGCCGCCGAGGTCTGAGCCGATCTGCTTCACCAATTCTGGCTCGGCTCTCGGACTACGACGGGCGTCCAGCCTGATCCCTCGTCCTCAGGCGCCGGCGTCCGGCTGTCGATGCCAGGCGCGGAAAACCCAACTGAAAAGGGCAAACCCGGCGCGAGCCGGGGACGCAAAGCTAGAGGTCTCGTAGAATCGGCGAGATAGCTCGGCTGCCAGTGCACGCCACGGAAGGTGCGTACTAGTCATGAAGGGCCTTTTCAGACACAAGACCCTCGGGTTTCTGGGCCTCTCGTTGCTCATCCTGGCCTACGCTGCGGTTCCTGCGCAGGCTTCCTTGAACACCGCGCAGTGCTCACAGCCCGAATACGTCCAGCCGTTCCTCGCCGCTGGCGACAGCAACTGGTACACACTACCGCCTGGCGAGAGCTACAACAACTTCACCGGGCACGGATGGCAGCTGTCCGGTGGCGCGAAGCTCGTCACGACGACGCTCGGGAACGGCAGCCAGAGCTCGGTGCTCGATCTGCCCAGCGGTTCCAAGGCCGTCAGCCCGATCGTCTGCGTGACCTCGGAATATCCGACGGCACGGGCGCTCGTCCGCAACGTCAAAGGCGCGGAGGGCGTGTTCTTCTACGTCGAATACGAAGGAACGAACACCTGGAACAACCCCAAGAACACCGGACAGATCCACGGTAACAACACCGAATGGACGCTCGTGACACCCGTAAACCTCCAGCCCGAAAACACGGCAGGCTGGCAGCCCATGCGTATTACGCTGGTACCGGGTGGCCGAACGAGCGAGTTTCAGGTCTACAACCTCTACGTCAACCCAAAAATGCGCTAAGCGCATCATTCGTCGGACATACAGCTCGGCGTTCTTTCGAGGGCGCCGAGCGTCGTTTCTGGTCGCATGTCCGACTCGCCAGGCAGCGAGCCTCGCCGCCTGGCGATCTCGTCGAGCGCGCTCAACCCGTCGCGTTCGAGGCGCAGGGAGAGGGGACTCACAGCCTCAGCTTGCTGCCGGCGATCCATCCCCAGATCTGTTCGTAGGTTTTCCGGTTTTCGTGCATCACCGGGTAGTAGCCGTGCACGGGGCAAACGCGACGGAGCCGCGGGGTCGTCCCGATCCACACGAGCGTGTTGGGCTTCAGCTTCCTCAAGACCCGCTGATTCTTGCCCGGTTCCCGGCGCAGGAGTATCCGTTCCCCCCGGTGGCCTGTCGTCAGGGCAGGCGACGGGGCTCGCACGCACCCCCTGAGCGCCTCGGCCGGCCCGGCTCCGAGCGCGCTGACCGCAGCTGAGACCGTGAGCGCAACCACGGCGATCCGTTTCCTACGCATCTGATCCTCCTGACCTCGCACGATAGGGAATGACGGGTCGGCGACCACTCGGCTCGCCCGTTTTGAACGGCCCGGCCCGCCCGCCGACGCCAGAGCTTAGCGGCGCCCGAGCCCGTCGGAGTGAAGAAATGTTTCTGACTGTTGGGCGCAGCTCGCCGAGGCGGGGGCGTTCACTGTGCTCGCAGCCCCAGCCCCCCGATCAGCCCTTCGACCACGGCCCGGCGCACGCGCACGCGTGCGCGTGCGCCCTGCGCCTGGACCTTCCCCTCCCCGACCCCTTGCCCGTCCTCTCCGCTCCGCGCGACGTGGCCGCGCGTTGCGCGCCTCAGCCTAGGTCGCGCGACAGGGCCGCCGTCGCGAGCACCTGCCCGGCGGCGCCGAGCGCCTGCACGGTCACATACGGACCGGAGACTCCGGCCGGAAGCGGGATCGCCGTTTCGAAGCCGCTGCGCGAGGCGCTCGCGACCGAACCAAGCGCCTTGGCGCTGGTGCCCGCCAGCACCCGCCAGCTGGCGAGCAGCGTGGCGCCGTTCCAGCTGGCGTAGACCGTGCTGGCGTCCCCGCCCGACCCGCCGGCCCCAGCTCCGGCTCCGGCGCCTCGCTCGACCGCGAACGCCGGGCGACCGGCGGGCCTGCCGGTCCATTCGAAGCCGAGGTCGCGGTAGGACTGGTCTCCGGCCGGGAAGTGGGCGTCGAGCAGCAGCTGGCCGCTCGGGCTGAACTCCGAGAAGTCCGGGATCTGGCCCCAGCCGATGATCCAGTTGCCGTTGGACAGCAGCTGCGCGGAGCCCTGGCTTTCGGCCAGCAGCGGCGAGGGCCGCGTGAGCTGGCTGACGAGCGTGGCGGTGTGCTGCTGCATGTCGAGGCTGACGACGATGGCGCGCGACTGCTTGTGGATCGGCGGCGAGGCGCCGTTGTCGAAGATGCTGATCGCGCCGTCGGGCAGTTCGCGCGGATCGTGCTGCCAGGCGGTGGCGGTGCCGGGGCCCATCGCGAAGCTGCTGTGCCTGCCGCCGAGCGTCCACTGGATCTGTCCGGTGGCGGGGTCCAGGTCGTAGGCCGCCCAGGTGTTGCGCGCGGAGACCAGCAGGCTGCTGTCTTTGAGCACGTCGATCGAGTTGAGGTGGAAGAAGTCGAACGGCGCGGCCACGCTCGAGCTGCGCGCGACTTCGTAGGAGGCGCGGAGCGCCACGTGATCGAGGCTCGTCCACTGGAACATGACGAGGCCGGTCTTGATGTCGATCTCCTGCATGGCGGCGTCTGTGAGCGCGCCATCGCCGGGTCCGCCGACCGCGGACAGGTTGCAGTAGATCGGGTCGTAGGCCGTGATCAGCGCCGTGCCCGCGGGAGTCAGCTGAAAGTCGTGCAGGTCCGCCCGCAGGCCGTTGCCGGCGCGCACGCGCGCGATGTCCTGATAGGCGCTGTTGGCGATCACGTCTTCGCCCTCGCCGAAGCCGTGGATCGTGATGTCGCCCTGCCACCAGGTGAGCGCCGGGCGGCCCCGATAGGTCTGGACGGCGAGATTGCTGGCCGAGGTGTAGCGCGGCAGGGGCTTGAACCACAGCAGGCCGCCGTCCGGTTCGACGATCATCGGGCCACTCTGGCCGGGGCCGTTGTAGGGGGCCACGAACAGGTCCTCGGCGGCAAGCGCCGCGCCGGGGCCGGACGCTCCCGGCGCGCCGCCGGTGCTCGACCCACCCGCACCCGAGGCGCCCCCGGGCGAGCCGGTCGTGACTCCCGGCGCGCCGCCGGTGCTCGACCCACCCGCAGCCGAGGCGCCCCCGGGCGAGCCGGTCGTGACCGTGAGCACCGGCGGGCGCAGGTCGGGGCGCGAGCGAAAGCTCTGGACCTCGCTGGCCCTGCCGGGGTGGAGCGTCTCGGGGGTCGAGCTGAGCCGGTCCTGACGCGCGATCCCGAACTGATCCAAGAGCGGGCGCGTGGAGCTACCGCTGTGGAGCAGCGCGCGGACGGTGACGGTCTCGCCTTCGGCGAACGGCCGCGACGGGAGGAAGCTGGCGCCGTCGCCCTGCGAGTAGGGCTCCAGGCGTCCGCCGTGCGGGCCGGTGCGCGATCCGGACACGCTCACGGCGCTCAGCTCGTTGGCGGGGACCCCGAGGAAGCTGACCTGCGTCTGCGGCGTGGCGTCGCGGCTGCCGGGGAGCGGCGAGACGGTGAGCGACCCATCCAGCTGCCAGGAGTTGTTCAATGTGCTGGGCACACAGACCGGCGAATCCGTGGCGGCGCTTGGACTCGCGTCAGCGAGCCCAAGCGCCAGCAGCGCCGCCACGGCCCCCGCCCTCACACGTGCACTGCAAATGACACCAGGCGAGCGTAAGAAAGACGACAGAAGAATCGATCGGCGCACGTTCGTCAAGTCAGGCATCCTGGCAGGCGGAGCGCTCGTGGGCGCGGGACTGGCCGCCTCGAGGCTGGCGGACGCGACCGACGCACCGGTCGCCGCGGCTCCGAGCGAACCGGCTCGGCTGAGGACGCCGCCGGCGCCGACCGGTGGGAGCTCGGGGCAGCCGAACATCCTCGTGATCCTGGTCAACCAGCTGCGCTACCCGCAGTGGTTCGCCAGCACGCCGGGCGGCCCGGCGCTGCCGCCGAACCTGCAGGGGCTGCGCGAAGGCGGGGTGTCGTTCGCCAGCCACTACACGGCGTCCAACGACTGCACGCCCGCGCGCGCGGCGCTGCTGACCGGCCTGTACACCCATCAGACCGGCTGCCTGATCACCGGGGGCAGCACCTTGGATGCGGCCTTTCCGACGTGGGGCCGGCTACTGCGCGATCAGGGCTACAGCACGAGCTGGTATGGCAAGTGGCATCTGACGCACCGCGACAACCACTGGAACGAGGAAACGGGTCCGGCCGCGCTCGCGCGCTACGGGTTCGCCGGCGGCACGTTCCCCTCGCCGGACGGCGCGCCCGGTCAGGGCTGGCGTGTTGACCCGAGGATCGCCGAAGAGTTCGAAGAATGGTTCGCCAGCCTCGAAGGCTCCGAGCCGTGGTGCACGACGGTGTCGTTCGTGAACCCGCACGACATCGCCTGGTGGTACCGGTTCAGCGACCGCGTGGCCAGCGAGGCGCAGGCGCCGATCATCGCGAATGCGCTGCCGCCGAACTTCGAGACGCCGGAAATGCTGCTGGCCGGGCGCAAGCCGATGCTGCAGCGCTCGTTGCAGGAAACGGCCGCAAGATCGTTCGGGGCGGTCCCGTTCACCGGCCCGGAAGCGCAGAGCGCCTGGCTGCCGTTCCTGGATCTCTACCTGAAGCTCCAGCTCGAGGTCAACCGCCACGTCGGGCGGATCCTGCAGACGCTCGCAAGCCGCCCGGAAATCGCGGCCAACACGGTGATCGTGTTCAGCGCCGACCACGGCGAGTACGGGGCGTCCCACGGCCTGCGCGGCAAGGGCGCGGGCGCCTACGACGAGGCGATCAGGGTGCCGCTGATCGTCAAGGATCCGCGCGGCCTGCTGACGAATGCGCCCGAAGCGACGCGCACGCAGCTGAGCTCGAGCGTGGACGTGGCGCCGCTGCTGCTGACGATCGCGTCGGGGTCGAATGCGTGGCGCGAAGAAGCACGCTACGCCCATCTCGCCCAGCGCCTGGATCTGGCGGGGATCCTGGCCGATCCGGACGCTGCCGGGCGCCCCTATGTGCTGCACGCGACCGACGAGATCGTGACCGAGTTCGCGACCGAGCCCTATGCCGCGGGGGCGCCGTTGCACGTCGTGGCGATGCGGACCGGCGCGGCGAAGTACGCGACGTACTCGAACTGGGCCGTGGGACGGACCGCGGAGCTGGACGAAGGGCGCGAACGCGAGCTGTACGACTACACCACGCAGGCAGGGCGCCTGGAGATGGACAACGTGGCGGGCGAAAGCACGCTGGAAGCGCCGCTGCAGGCGCAGTTCGAGCAGGCGTTCGCCCAGGAGCTGCGGCGCCCGCTGCCGGCCCGCTTTCGCGCCGCCCAACGGCGCGGGTTCGAAAACTATTTCAAGGTGGCCACACGCGCCGCGTTGCGCGCCGCGCGGGTTCGCGCCGAACGCGGTCCCGAACAGCCGGGCGGGGAACCCGACGGCGCCACCGAAACCGTGCTCGAAAGCTCCGTGCACAAGTCGCGCCCCAGCCACGCGCGCAAGTCGCGCAAGCGCCGGCGCCGGCGCCGGCGCCGGCCGGTCAGCTCCTGAGCTCAGGCTTTGATCGCCGGCGAGGCGCCGATCGCTTCGCCGGCGGCGTCGAGCGCCTGCACCGCTACATATGCCGGGGCGGGCGCCACGGCGATGCTGGTTTGAAAGCCGGTTCGAGCGGCGCTCGCGACGGGCGCGAGCGAAGCGGGCGAGGAGCCTCCGAGGACACGCCAGGACGCGACTTCCGTGGCTCCGTTCCAGCTCGCGGCGACGCTCAGGGCGCCGCCGGCGGCGCTGGCGAGCGCCACCGACGGCGGCGTGAGCGGACGTGCGGTCCACGGCGCCAGATATGTCCTGAAGTTCTGGACGTACCTGCCGAGGGTCCCGTCGAGCAGCACTTCTCCGGCCGAGTTGAACTCGGTGAAGTTGGGCAGTCCGCCGTAGCCGAGCAGCCAGTTGCCTTCGGGCAGGCTCAGCATGTTGCCCTGGCTGGAGGCGAGCAGCGTTTTCGACGGGTTGGTGTACTGCGCGGCGAGCGTGACGGTGTGATCGGCCGGGTCAGGGCGCAGGAGCAGGCCGCGCGACTGCTTCTCCTCGGGCGGATCCGAGCCGTTGTCGAACACCGAGATCAGCCCGCCGGGCTGGAATTCGGCGTCGTGCTGCCAGTAGAAGCGCGTGCCGGGTCCGGGCGCGAAGCTGCTGTGCTGATCTCCGAGGCGCCAGCGAAAGGCGCCGCTGCGGATGTCAACGTCATAGAGCGTCCAGCTGTTGCGCGCGGACAGCAGCACGTCGCCGTCCGAGCCGGGGTCGGCGGAGTTGATGTGGATGTAGTCCCACGGGTACGGGCTGTCGGGGTCCGGGTTTTTCGATTCGCCCAGCGCGATGTGCCCGAGCGCGTGCCACTCCCACATGACGAGCCCGGTCTTGATGTCGATCTCCTGGACGATCGAGTCGCTGAGCACGCCGTCGCGCACGCCGTGGGCCGCGGACAGGTTCAGGTAGATCGGGTCGAAGGCGTCGATCCAGGCGGTGCCTTCGGGCGTCAGCTTGATGACGTGCAGGTCGGCGTGATAGCCGTTGCCCGCCCTGATCGTGGCGACGGGCTGATAGGAGGTGTTGTCGATGACGTCTTCGCCCTGGCCGAACCCGACCGCCAGGATGCGGCCCTGCCACCAGGTGAGCACGGGCTTGCCCTGATACTGCTGCACCTGCAGGTTGGTGGCCTCCCAGCCGCGCGGCAGGGGATGGAACCAGACCAGGGCGCCGTCCTGTTCGGCGATCATCGGCCCCGGTGAGCTCACGCCCTGGTAGGGCGCCAGCAACAGGTCGCCGGGGGTGGCGCCGCTTTGCGGGGGCGTGCTGATGTGGACGGTCGAGGGGGTCAGGCCCGGCGCGGAGATGTAGTGCTGGACGTCCTGCGGGTTGCCGTGATCGTCGGGGAACTCGCGCTCATCGACCGGCGCCTGGTAGGCGATCGTGAAGCTCGTGCCGGCGGGCTGGCTGGGGGTGCCCGTGCCGACCAGGGCGTGCACGCTCACGCGCTCGCCGGCGAGGAACGGGTGAGAGGGCAGGAAGCTCTCGCCGGTGGCGGTCGAGTAGGCCTGCAGGCGCCCGCCGTGGGGCCCGCTGCGAGAGCCGACGACGCGGACGTCGGCGACCTTCGTGCCGGGCCCGCCAAGGAAGCTGATCTGGGTGCTCGGCGAAGCGTCGAGGGTGCCGGTCTGGGGAGAGACGGCGACGGGATTGGCGGCGGCCGCCTGGATGTCGGCGGGCGCGATCACCCCGTCGAGGCTGGCGACGGGCGGGTTCGCCGGGTCGGAGTTGGCCGATGAGACAGCGCCGCAGGCGCTCAGAGCGACACAGGCCACCAACGCCAAGGCCGCCGCGAGCGCCGCGCCGCATGACCGGCGCAGGGCGCGCGGCGAGGCGCCACGAAGCCCTGCCCAGTCCTTGCGCCGGCCGTCGCCCCCGGCTCGCTCGCTCGGCTTCGAGCGCGGCGCGGCCGGGTCTTGCGGAGCTCGGCCGGAGAACATCAGCCAGCGGGCGAGAACGGCCGGGACAGTCCGATCACGCGCCCGTTCGCCGCCAGCGCCTGCAGCTCGAAGCGGGCGGGGTTCGCCGCCACGGGGATCGCGGTCTCGAATCCCGTCTTGGGGCCGGTCGCGACCGCGCTCGAGCGGCCGGCGGCGAGAACCCGCCAGGAGGCCACCTGCGTGGCGCCGTTCCAGCTGGCGTAGACGATCGTGCGTCCGTTCTGCCGGCGAGCGGCGCCCGCGGGCGCGGACAGCGGCAGGCCGACCCACGGCGCGATCGTGGTGCGGTAGCTGAGGTCGGGACGCGGGAATTCGGCTTCGAACAGCAGCTTGCCCGACCGGCTGAACTCCGAGAAATAGGGTTCGGCGCCCCAGCCGACGAACACGTTGCCGTTGGCGAGCGGCTGGGTGTCGCCCATGTAGTCGGCGCTGATGCGCTCGCCGGCGCCGTACTGGGCCGCGAGCGTGGCGGTGTGTGTCTGCCGGTCGAGGTCGAGCACGATCCCCCGCGAGGGCGCCGTCGGGTCTACATAGGTGCCGCCGCCGGTGAGCTGGCAGCAGTGATCGTCGAACATGCTGACGGTCGAGTCGGACTGCATCTTGACGTCGTGCTGCCACTGAAAGCCGGCGCCGGGGCCGAGCTTGAAGCTGGAGTGCTTGCCGCCGAGCGTCCATTCGATCGCGCCGCTGTTGACGTCGATCAGGTAGGCGGCCCAGGTGTTGCGCATCGACACGAGCAGCTTGCCGCCGCCGACGAGGTCGATCGAGTTGACGTGGTAGGCGTCCCAGGGGAAGCCGTTGGTGGGGAGCGTGGCCCGCGAGTCGCTCAGGGGGATGTGGTCGAGGGCGTCCCAGCTGCGCAGGAGCGCGCCGGTCTTCAGGTCGTACTCCTGCACGGCCGAGTCGATCAGGGCGCCGTTGTAGGCGCCGCCGTACTTGGACAGGTTCATCGGGATGTTCTTGTTGGCCGTGACCCACGCGTGCGAGCCGTCGATCAGCAGCTCGTGCAGCGTGATCACCCAGCCGTCCTTGCCCTTCAGCGTGGCGACGCGCTGGTAGTGCTGGTTGACGATGACGTCTTCACCGCTTTCGGTGGCGCCGGTGTTGGTGATGCGGCCCTGCCACCAGGCCAGGGCGGGCTTGCCCCGGTAGGTCTGCAGGCTCAGGTTGGCGGCGACGACCTTCTCGGGCACCGGCTGAAACCAGACCGGCTGCAGGTTGCGATCGAGGATCAGCGGCCCGCTCTGGCCGGCCATCGGCGGTTCGTTGACGTCGAAGAAGCTGGTCGTGAGGATGTAGCCCGGCGCCAGCTGGCCCGCCGGAGCCTGCCGGTCGAGGCGCAGCCGGGGCGGGTGCAGCGACGGCGCGGTCACGAAGCTGTCGGTGTCGCGCATCGTGTAGGCGCCGATCGGAGCCCCGTGGGAGCCCGCGAAGGCAGCCGTCAGGCCGACGAAGCAGGCGATGACCAGGCCGATCGCGAGCGCGAACCTGCGCGCGCCGCGTGCGCGCGCCAGTCCAGCAGGCTCTCCCGCACGGCCGTCGCCGCCGGCACCGTTGCCCGCCGAGCCGGGGGATGCGCTGCCCTCGAGCGCCGTGCTGGGGCTGTGAAACGCCGTGAACGTCAGGACGGCCGCCGCGGCGGCGAGGCCGGCGCCGATCAGGTAGGCGAGGCGGAAGCCTTCGGTGAGCGCCTGCGACACCTGCTGGCCCGCGCCGATCAGGTCGCTGCTGCGCTGGGTGGCGAGCGTCACCAGGATCGCCAGCCCGAGCCCTCCGCCGACCTGGCGCGAGGTGTTCACCAGGCCCGACGCGAGCCCCGCCTGGCCCGGCTTGGCGCCCTGCGTGGCGGCGATCGTGGAGGGGACGATCGACATCGCGATCCCCGCGGCGGCGAGCAGGCCCGGGATCATCACGTACACGATGCCGCTGCCGCTCGAGCCGATCCTGCTCAGCAAGAGCAGGCCGCCGGCCAGCATCACCAGGCCACCGCCGAGCACGGGGCGCACACCGAAATGGCTCACGAGCCGGCCGGCACGCGAGGCGACCAGCATGATCGTCAAGGTCATCGGCAGGAAGATCAGCCCGGTGTCGAGCGGCGACAGGCCCAGGACCTGCTGCAGGTAGAGCGAGCTCACGAACCACATCGGGAACAGGGCCGCGCTGAACAGCAGCACGATGTTGTTGGCTACGCGGAGCGTCCTCGAGAGCTCTTTGAAAGGGATCAGGGGCGCGGATGCAAAGCGCGTCTCGATCAGCGCGAATACCACGAGCAGGGCGATGCCGGCGAGGATCGGGCCGAGTGCCGCGGTGGCGCTCCAGCCGGCCAGGCCGGCTTCGACGACGCCGTAGACGAGCACCATCTGGCCGAGCGTGAGCGTCAGCGCACCGGCGAGATCGAAGCTGGACCTCGATGCGGTCCGCGGGCGCTCGCGCACGACGGCATATGCCACGAGCGCCGCCGCGACGCCGATCGGCGGGTTGATCAGCAGGATCCAGCGCCACGTGAGCGCCTGCGTGATGATGCCCCCGAACAGCACCCCGGCGGCACCGCCCAGCCCGTTCATCGCCGCCCACGTGCCGATCGCGCGATGAAGCTGCGGGCCGGGCGCGAACGAGGCCGTGATGATCGCCAGCGAAGACGCCGCCATCAGCGCCGCGGCCAGACCCTGCACGGCACGGGCGCCGACGAGCAGGCTGCGGTCGGGCGCGAGGCCGCCGGCGAGCGAGGCCAGCGAAAACAGCAGGAGCGCAGCGACGAACGTGCGCCGCTGTCCGAAGTGATCGCAGGCCCGCCCCCCCAGCATCAAGAAGCCGGCGAACGTGATCGCATACGCATCGACCACCCACTGCAGTTCGGGCGAGGAGAAGCCGAGGCTCGACTGGATCGAGGGCAGCGCCACGTTGACGATGCTGAGGTCGAGGATGACCATGAACTGCGCGACACAGCAGACGGCCAGCAGCGAGCGGGAGTGCGAGCCGCGCGGCTGCTCCTCCGGACGAGCCTCGGCCGCGCGCGGGCCGGCCGGCGCCTGGACGCTCACGAGCGCCTGCTCCTGGACGACCTCACGCCACCGAACCGCGATTGGCGCCTGGGGCGCTTGGTAGGGTGAGCGCCCGAGTGTTCGATCGACGGGAGCCGCGCAGATGAAGCGAACGCCACTGGCCGCCATGCTAACGCTGCTGGCCGCTGCCGCGGTCGCAGTGGCGCTCGCCGGGTGCGGCGGCAAAGGATCGACGACGAGCAGCACCTCGAGCACCACGACGAGCACGAGCGGGGCGCACAAGCCGTCCTCGAAAGCACCTGGCTATTAGCGACGGCGTTCACGGCTGGCGCCCGGCTACTAGCGACGGCGTTCACGGCTGGCGCCCGGCGTTGAGGGCGTCGTCGTAGCTGCGCACGGCGACCGCGTGCGAGGTGGCCAGCACCTGGCCGGACGCGCCAAGCGCCTGCACGGCGGCGTAGGCGTACTTCTTGGACAGGATCGCGGCGCTTTCGAATTCGCCGGCGGGGGCCGTCGCCTGCGCGCTCAGCGAGCCGGCCTGCTTGCCGGCCAGCACGCGCCAGGCGGAGACTTCGGTGGCGCCGTTCCAGCTCATGTGCACGATGGTCTCTTCGCCGGTGTTGTTCAGGTTCGCGAGAGCCACGGGCGGGCTCAGCGGGCGGCCGGTCCAGGGGAAGCGAAAGCTTCGGTAGAAGATCATTTCGTACGGCAGGTGGGCGTCGAACAGCACGTCGCCGTTCGGCGCGTACTCGGTCATCTCGGGGACCCCGCCGAAGCCGACGAGGGTGTTGCCGTCCGGGAGCGTTTGCACGTTGCCCTGGCTCGGGGCCAGCAGTGGCTGGTCCGGGTGCGTGAAGGCGAGCTGCAGGCGTGCTTCGTGCGTGCTCGGATCGAGCACGATCCGCACGCCGCGCGACTGCGGATGCTCCGGTGGATTTGAGCCGTCATCGAACAGCGTGATTTCACCGCCGGGCAGGATGCGTCCGTCGTGCTGCCAGGCTGTGCGGGTGCCGGGGCCCATCTTGAACGAGCTCTTGCTGCCGCCGAGCCGCCACAGGATCCTGCCGGTGCGGCCCGCGAGCTGGTAGCCGGCCCAGGTGTTGCGCGCGGAGATGAAGATGTCGCCGTCTGGCTCGGGATCGATCGAGTTCAGGTGAAACCAGTCCCACGGGTTGGACTTCGGGGCGGAGGTCTGGGACTCCGAGACCGGGACGTGATCGAGGCTGTGCCATTCCCAGCGCACGAGGCCGGTTTTGACGTCGACCTCCTGGATTGCGGTGTCGACGATCGTCCCGCCCGCCGGGCCTCCGACCGACGCCAGGTCGCAGCGGATCGGGTTGTAGGCCGTGATGTACGCGACGCCCTCGGGAGCCAGCTGGAACTCGTGCAGGTCCGCGTGCAGCCCGTTGCCCCCCTTCACGCGCGCGACCGTCCGATAGCCCGAGTTCATCACGAGGTCTTCCCCCTGGCCGAAGCCCAGCGCCAGCACGCGGCCCCTCCACCAGGTCAGGTCGCGCTGCCCTTCGTAGGTCTGCTCGCTGAGGTCCTCGGCCGTTTCGCCCGGCGGCAGGTGCTCGAACCACACGAGCCGGCCCTGCGGCGTGTAGATCAGCGGCCCGTACTGTCCGGGACCGGGTCCGTTGGTGATGAGGATGTCGCCGGCGGCGGGGTCGCGATCGCCGCTGGTCACGTCCAGGATCGGCGCCTGGGCGCCGGGCAGCGTGGCGAAGGTCTGATGGTCGGCCGGTGGCGCCGTGGGATTGGGAAACTCGGCGGCGCCTTCGGTCGGGTAGGGGTCGTCGACGCGAAAGTGAAACGCGACCTGCCGGCCGCCGGCACCGGCGCCGGCGCCGATCACCGCGCGCACGTGCACCTGCTCGCCGGCGTCGAACGGGCTGTTGGGCAGAAAGCTCGCGCCGTCGCCCTGGGAGTAGGCCTGCAGGCGCCCCGGGTGAGCGCCGCTGCGGTGGCCGACGACCGAGACCGCGCGGATGTCGGCCGAGGCGACACCCAGGAAGCTGATCTGCGTGTGCGGGTTGGCCGTGTCGGTTTCCGGCTCGGGCGAGACCTCGACGCTGGCGCCGGTCCCGGCGACGGGCAGCGTGGCGGTGTGTTCGCTCGTGGCGGGCAGGCATGCCGGCGAGATCCGCGCGGGCCCGAGCAGCGCCCCGGCGGCCAGCAGGCCGAGGCTGGGCGAGCTTCGCGCGATCGCGACGGCGATCCAGGCGAGCACCACCACCAGCAGGACGATCAGCCCGTAGCGCTTCATGCCGGCGGACGGCCGCCGGGCACCCCTACCCCTCCTACCACTGCAGCAGCATCAGGCCGACCGTGATCCCGGGCCCGATCGTCACCACGAGCCCGCGGTCGCCGGCACGTGGTCCTCTTTGCTCGATCGTCTCGTGGATGACGTAGAAGATGGCGGGCGTGCCGATGTTGCCGCGGCGCGCCAGCACGTCGCGGCTCACGCCGACATCCTCGTCGGACAGCGACAGCGCCTCCTGGACGCAGTCGATGATGCGCCGGCCGCCTGGATGAACCATCCAGTGATCGACTTCGCGCCGATCGACGCCATGCTCGTGCAGGAAGCGCTCGACCAGCTCGTCCAGACCGGCGGCCGCCAGGTCGGGCAGGTCGCGGCTGAGACGCAGGTAGATGTCGGCTCCGGCCAGCTCGAGGCTGACCGCGTCGAGCGTGCCCGCGACCTGGCAGACCCGCGATGCGGTGATCACCGGACCGTCGGCGCCGGGATCGTCGCTGAGCAGCGCCGCGGCGCAGCCGTCGCCGAAGATCGCCGAGCCGACGACCTTGGCGCGCGGATCCTCCGCGCTGGCGCTCGACAGGATTCCGCTCATGCTCTCGGCCGCCACGATCACCCCGGGCTGTCCGGGCTGGCTGTGCAGGCATTGGCCCAGCAGCCGCATCAACGGCACGGCGCTCGCGCAGCCGACGCCGACCACGTGGTACTTGTCGGTGTCGGGCGGCATGCGGAAGTGCTCGACCAGGCGGTGCGCCAGCGTCGGCCCGCCCAGCGAGTAGAGCGTCGAGGTGAGCATGGTGCCGATCTGACGCGAGTCGAGCTCGAGCCCTTCGACCGCGGCGATCGCCTGGCTGAAAAGCTGATCCTCGATCGCCGGCGTGCGTTCCTGGAGCGTCTTGTCGAGGACGTCCGGCGTGAGGCTCAGATGCCGAGAATCGACGCCGCAGCGCGAGAAGATGCGCTCCGCGAACTCATCGCCGCGCATGCCGAGCAGCCCGAGGACGTCATCCTGAGTGAACGTGTCCTGGGCGTCGGTCACCACCAGCCGGCTGATCCGGGGGCCGACCCGCTGGCGCGTGGGCACTGGGGCGCGGCGCCGGACGGTGACCGGCGAGGCGACGGAGAGCTGGGGAGCTGTGTCGGGGATCTTCAGCATTCGACCTCTCGGGCTCGGCGCGGGGGCACACTCAGCGGAGCGCGGCACGATACCGCTGCAACCCCTCACTATTCGACGCTGGATCGCTCAAAACGGCGATCCTTACCAAGTTCTTCGCAGCTTCTTCGCCGCCTTGGGAGCGGGTTTGCAGGGCTTTTTAAGCCGCTTCAACCGACCAGGACGGTCGTGAAGGGACGCGACCGGCCGATTCAAGCGATCCGGGCCGTGGAGGCTTGCGCCACCGCCGAAGGCTGCTCCTCGGGCGCCCGCTGCGAGATCGGGAACAGCGCCACGGCCAGCAACACGAACAGCGGACCGGCGTTGAAGTCGGTCGCGTTGCCCGCCCAGAACGGACCGCCCAGGCTCTGGCCGAACAGCCAGTAGGCGAGCGAGATCGCAATCCCGATCCACAGCGCCGGCCAGCGCATCGGCGTCCAGACCCCTACCGCCACCGCCACCGAGAGGACCGCAAGCCCAACGGCGATCGTCGTGCCGTGGCCGCTGGCGTGGTGGACGGCCCAGTTCTGCACTTTGGCGAGCCAGTGTGGCGAGGCTTCGGCCATCGACTTGATCATTTCCGAGGTGGCGCTCTTGGCGCGGTTGACGTTCACCAGCCAGAGCGCTGCCGATATCGCCCACAGAGCCGACCACGCGCACCGGCCTCCACGATCGCCGAGCAACCCTGCTCCTGCCGGCGAGCGCGCCTGCAGTCTGTCTGTCGGCCAAACCAGCAGGCCGATGAGCGCGTACAGGATCACGGCCCCCGGGGCGCCCATCAGCGGAGCGGGCAGCGTGTTCGAGATCAGCCCGCCGAAGCCCTCGCCGAACCACCATACGATCGGCGCCCACACGAACGAGGCCGCCAGCGCCGGCTTGACCGTCTTGCGGCTGAGAATCAGCCCGAGCCCGATCGCGATCTGGATCTCGGCGGCCAACGTGTTCCAGACCGTCAGGTCGCGCCCGTAGAAGGCGTTGACGGTTTTCATCGGCGATCCCACCCAGGAGGGCTGTTTTTCCGCGACGGGACCGAAGATTTCGGTGACGATGCCGTGTGTGTACATGAAGCTCTTCAGCTGGAAGAGCCCCACGAACACCCAGATCACGCCTAGCGCGATCTGAACTCCGCGCGTTGTCACGGCCGGACGGCCGCGCCATGGGAGGTTCCAACTTGTTGTGCCGGCGGACGCGCCCACGCGCGCACCGGCATTCGCGTTGTCCATCGACGGACGACTCCTTGGCTGATCGACGCTGCCACGGCGGACAGGACATCGGGTTTGTCCCGCGTTGGCGGGACCGGACCGTGGAGTGAGCGAGCCGTCGTCGCCGGCGCGGATCGTCATGCCTGCGCGATTCGTAGCCTCACCTCGGCGCCAGTTGTCATCGCGCCTGGTCCACGCGGCTGCCGCGTGGATCGCGCGCGGGACGTGGATCACGCCCGCGAGGGCAAAGCGCCGCGTCGGTCAGCGACAGCTCGCGAGCGCGAGCGGTGGAGCGCGCCCAGCAAGCGCCACCGCGATCAGCCGTCCGCCGTGCACTGCGCGAGCTCGCCAGCTGGGTGGCGCGAAGCTGAGCGCTATCGCGTGCGTTCTGCGCTCACGGCGCGAGCGCAGCCGCGCGAGGGCACGCGCGCCCAGATACGGGCGCGTGAGCATCACGAGGGCGAGCATCAGCGCGGGCAGCAGGACCAGCGCTCCGCCCTGAAGCGGGGCGACCGCCCCGCCCAGCGCGAGCGCCACGGCCGCGATCAGCGCAACGACAAGGACCGGGCGCCAGGCGCCGGCCCGGAGACCGAACACAGAACAGCGGCTGCTCATCGCCGCCAAAGCGTACTAGCCGAGAGCTGTCGATGGACTCGAGGGCTGTCAGTGAAATGACGCGCCCGCCGGTCACCATCGGTCTGGCGAGTGATACATTCGCCACGGTCCATGCACGGGATGAGCATGAGCGGAGGCTCGAGCGTGAGCGGCGGCGGCTCGTCGATGAGCTCGACGCATCATGGCGGCATGTCGGTCGGCGGCATGTCGATGGGCAGCGGCGCGCACGGCGCGACCAACATCCTCCCGACCTGGCTGGCGGTGATCTGGACGTTCGTGTTCATCGCGATCCTGGTGATCCACGCCCGCCACGTGGCCGACAGCGAGGGCCAGCGGCGGGTCTGGCACAGCGGGCACGTCCTGATGGCGCTCGGGATGGTGTTCATGTATGCGCCCGCCTCGCTCGACCACTTCAACGTCCCGAGCGGCTTCTGGCAGCTTCTGTTCGCCGACGGCTCGCTAGCGATCGTCGCCTGGATGCTGTACGAGGCATTCGCGCGGCGCGCGCTCAACGTGCTGTGGCTGGTGATGGCGATCGATCTCGCCGCGATGGCCTACATGTGGTCGCCGAGCGGCTTTCAGGCCCCGCTGACATGGCTGCTCGTGGCCTACTTCGTGGCGCAGTCGCTGCTGTGGGTGACCGACCGGATGCGCAGCGTCGATCACATGACGCTGTGGGGGGGCGGCATGTCCGTGTCCGCGGCGGGAGAGGTGGCGATCAGCGCGGCCGAGCCGCTGGTGTGCTTTCGCGACCTGCGCGTTTCGATGTCCGCGATGACGCTCGGCATGGCCTACATGTTCGCCGCCATGCAGCTGTTGATGTAGCTGCCGGGCCTGCCCGCATCGACGCCGGCCCTCCCTCCCATCGAACGCCGCGCACGGGCGCGGCTCGCGCGATGGCGGTCAGTTGATCGGCACCGCGAGCGACCCGCTGAGGGGACGGCCGCGTTCATCGACGCCGGCCACGTGGATCTCCCAGACACCGCGCGCGAGGCGGACTTCGCCGATGTCGTGCCCGGTTCCGGCCACGTACATGTTCACGCCTGTGCGGCGGCCGCTCGCTGAGGTCGCGGTCATCGCGAGCGAGCGGTAGCCGATCCGGGAGCTCGTGGTGCCCTCGAGGTACATGTGCACGTTGACGATGCCCGGCCTGAGCGGTTCGACGTAGAGCTGGAGCGTCTCGCCGGCGGGCTCGGCAATGGTCGCCGACGCGGTGCTCGGCACGGCGAAGGAGTTGGCGTCGGCGAGCACCAGCGACCCGAGCAGCGCCGCCGGGATCGCGGCGGCCACGGCGATGCTGGCGTAGCGCTCGCGCAGGCCGAGCACGGGCGTCGGCCTGCCCGGACGCCCGAAGCGCCGCAGCCGCAGGCTGTTGGCGACGACCGTGATGCTCGACAGCCCCATCGCGACCGCCGCCAGCGCCGGGCTGAGCAGCCCCGTCATCGCGAGCGGCAGCGCGACCAGGTTGTAGCCGAACGCCCAGGCGAGGTTCTGCAGCACGATCGTGTAGGTCTCACGCGCCAGGCGCAGCGCGCGCGCGACGCCCCGCAGATCGCCCGACACGATGCTGATGTCGGCCGCCTCGATCGCGGCGCCGACGCCGGTGCCCATCGCGATCCCGAGGTCGGCCCGGGCGAGCGCGGCCGCATCGTTGACCCCGTCGCCGACCATCCCCACGCGGCGGCCTTCGCGCTGCAACCGGGCGATCTCCTCCAGCTTGCCGCTCGGGCTGACCCGCGCGCGCACCTGCTCGATGCCGACCGCCGAAGCGACGGCTTGCGCCGCACGCGGGTTGTCGCCGGTCAGCAGCTCGACGTCGATGCCCATCCTGCGCAGGCCGGCGATCGCGGCGGGCGCCTCCGGCTTGATGGTGTCGGCCAGCGCGATCGCGCCGATGATGTCTGCGTCACGCTCGATCACCACGGCCGTGCGGCCGTTCGTCTCCCAAGCCTCGAGCACACCGGCCAACCCCGCCGGGTGCGCGGACTCCGACGGGCGCCCTGATGGGCGCCCGACCCAGATGTCGCGGTCTTCGACTAGCGCGCGCACGCCCTGGCCTGGGGTCGAGCGAAACTCGGCGGCGTCCGCGAGCCGCAGGCCGCGCTCGCGCGCGTGGGCGACGACGGCGAGCGCCACCGGATGCTCCGAGCCCGCCTCCGCCGCGGCGCCCAGCGCCAGCGCGCGGTCCGGGTCTTCGCGGGCGACGGTCCAGACGTCGGCCACCGACAGCTCGCCGGTGGTCACGGTGCCCGTCTTGTCGAGCACGATCGTGTCGAGATCCTTGCTGCGCTCGAGGACCTCGGCGCTGCTGATCAACAGCCCGAGGCTCGCGCCACGCCCGGTGCTGACGAGGAGCGCGATGGGTGTCGCCAAGCCCAGCGCGCACGGGCAGGCGACGATCAGCACGGCGACCGTCGCATCCAGGCCGCGCTGCAGGTGCATCGAGGCAAACATGCCGACCAGCCCTTGGCCCGTGAGCACCCACCCGATCGCCGTGAGCGCGGCGAGCACCAGTACGACGGGCACGAACACGCGCGCGATCTCATCGGCCAGCCGCTGGATCCGCGGCTTCGATGCCTGGGCGCGCTCCACGAGCGCCACCAGATGAGACAGCGCGGTGTCCGCGCCGACCGCGGTGGCGCGGGCCTCGAGCACGCCGTTGACATTCAGCGTGCCGCCGGTGACGAGCGCGCCCGCCTGCTTCTCGACGGGCAGCGACTCGCCGGTGAGCATCGACTCGTCGACCGCCGAGGCGCCGCCGGTGATAATGCCGTCGACCGGGACCTTGTCGCCGGGACGGACGCGAAACAGATCTCCGCGGCGCACGTTCTCGATGGGCACGAGACGCTCGGGCGCCAGCGGGTCGGACGGGTCGAGCACGCGCGCCTGGGTGGCGCCCAGCTGGGCCAGCTCGCGAACCGCGCGGCCCGAGCTCCTGCGTGCCCTGGCCTCGCACCAGCGGGCGATCAGCAGCGCCGCGATGATGATCGCGCCCATGTCGTAGCAGAGCGGCATGTTGAACCTGCCGACCGGGACGCCGTGCTCGTATACCGGGCTCGCGGTCAGCAGCATCACGGTCGAGTAGATGAATGCCGCCAGCGTGCTGAGCGCGATCAGCGTGTCCATGTTGGTCGAGCGCAGACGCGCGCGTGCCCACGCGGAGCGCAGGAACGGGCGCCCGCACCAGAACTGAACAGGGACGGCCAGCGCCGCCGTGACCCAGCGCGCGGTCGGATCGTGCGGCGCCGCGTAGGTGAGCGCCACGATCGCGCCCGCGAGCGGGACGGCGACGGCGATACGCCTGAGCAGGTCGACCTGTTCGCGCTGCTCGCTGCGCTCGATCGCCTCGAACGCACGCGCCTGCTCGCGCGCGCTCGCGGCGGCCGGACTGGCGCCGTAGCCTGCGCCCTGCACGGCGGCGACGAGCCGATCGGCGGCGGCAGGGCCGTCTGGATCGAGCAAGCCGGGCTCGAGCTCCACGGTCGCGCGCCCGGTCGCGTAGTTGACGAGCGCGTCGGTCACTCCCGGCTGCTCGCTGAGCGCCCGCTGGACCCGGGCCGCGCACGAGCCGCAGCTCATACCCGAGACGTCGAGCTCGACGACCTCACGCAGGCCGTCCGAGGCCACGGCGGCTGGCGGCTCTGCGATCTGGCTCGTGCTCATGTTGACGCTCCCGATGAGAATAGCGTTGCCAGGCGCTACGGCTCAACCGAAAAACAGCCGGCGTCCAAGCGTGTCCCTCCCTGTCTACGCTCCGACGCCGGCGCTCTCATTCGTGCGGTGCCCGTCGCCCCGTTCGCTTTGGCACCGGTGTCCCCGTCGCTCGCCCAGTGCCGGCCGGACGGTGAACACGCATCAGATGCAACCATCTCACAACGTCGCTGTCAAGCAGCGTGCGTGCTCGACACCTGGGGCGCCGGCCCACAGGCCGGGCGCCGCTCAAAGCGCGGGCGTGCCCGACAGCTCAGGCAGCGTCCGACACCTTGGCCGCTTCGGGTGCCGGCGCGGCGCCGCCGTCGCGAATCAGGTCGGCGGCGCGCTCGGCGATCGCGATCGTCGGCGCGTTGGTGTTGCCGCGTACGATGCTCGGCATCACGGAAGCGTCGACCACGCGCAAACCCTCGACCCCGCGGACGCGCAGCTCGACGTCGAGGACCGACTCCTCGTCTGCGCCCATGCGGCACGTGCCGACGGGGTGAAACGTGGTGTAGGTCTGGCGCCGGATGTAGGCGCGCCGGTCGGCCTCGGATTGCGAGGCGGGCTCGTCGTAGGGCCGGCGCGTGTATGGGGCGAGCGCCGGCTGCGCGCAGATCTCGGACGCGACGCGCAAGCCCTCGAGCATCGTCTGCATGTCCGAGTCCTCGGCATAGTAGTTGTGGGCGATGTACGGCGCCTGCGTGGGATCTGCCGAGCGCAGCATCAGCGTGCCGCTGCTTGCCGGCTTGAGCGCACACGCGGCCAGCGTGAATCCGTGTTCGTAGCTCGGTTCGTCGATGACCGCCGCCGGGATCGCATGGAACTGCAGGTCCGGTGCGGGCAGCTCGGCGCTGGTCCGCAAGAAGCCGCCCGCCTCGGCTCCGTTGGAGCTCAGCGGGCCGCGTCCCTGCGCGGCGAACAGCGCCATGTTCTCCTCGCTGGCCGCCGTCAGCAGCGAGACCGGCTCGTCGTGCAGCCACAGCAGGCCGGTTCCGACGTGATCCTGGAGGTTGGTCCCGACGGCCGGCAGGTCGGCGACGACCGGAATCTGCATGAGCGTCAGCACCTCGGCTGAGCCGATCCCCGAGAGCATCAGCAGCTGCGGCGAGTTGTAGGCGCCGCCGCACAGGATCACCTCGCGCTCGGCGCGCAGCTCGCGAAGCTCATCCACCTGGCCCACGCGCGCGGCCTGCACGCCGACGGCGCGGTCGCCCTCGAACAGCACGCGATGGACGTGCATGAACGTCTCCACCGTGAGGTTGGGCCGGGACATCGCCGGATGCAGATAGGCGAGCGCCGTCGAGCAGCGCCGCCCGTCGCGCTCGGTGACCTGGTAGCGCCCGAAGCCGTCCTGCTCGGCGCCGTTGAAGTCCTCGTTGCGTGACAGTCCCGCCTGGTCACATCCATCGAGGAACGCCTCGGTGATCGCATTGCGCGAACGCCCCTCTGAGACGGTCAGCGGGCCGCCGGCGCCGTGATACTGCGAGGCGCCCCGCTCGTTGTCCTCGGAGCCCTTGAAGTAGGGCAGCAGTTCGTCATAGCCCCATCCTTCGCAGCCCGCGTCGCGCCACTCGTCGTAGTCGGCGCGGTGGCCGCGTATGTAGACCATCCAGTTGATCGACGAAGACCCTCCGAGCACCCTGCCGCGCGGGAGGTGTATGCGGCGGCGATCGGCGAAGCGCTCGGGCGAGGTCGAGAAATCCCAATCGAGCTCGGAGTGAAACAGCTGAGCGGCAGCGGCCGGGACGTGAATGGTCTCGCTGGTGTCCGGCGGCCCGGCCTCGACCAGCAGCACGCTGACGTCGGGATCCTCGGACAGCCGCGCCGCCAGCACGCACCCCGCCGAGCCGGCCCCCACGATCACGTAGTCATACATGCCCTTCGCCCCCTTTTGCTGAAAGCATCGCCGCTTTTGGCTGAGCGTAGCCCCTTTCGCGCGTGCTTGCTTTGGCGTGCCACGCTTGCGCGCGCCAGCGCGGAGGCTGCCGCAAAACCCAAGCCGACGCGGGGATTCGAACCCCGGACCCCCGCTTTACGAGAGCGGTGCTCTGGCCAACTGAGCTACGTCGGCGCGCCCCCGCATCCTACCGACCCGCGGATTCGGGTCTTACCCCGAGCGCGCGACCGCATCCGAGCTCGCGAGCACCTGCCCGGTCGAATTGAGCGCCTGCACGGCGAAGTCGGCCGCGGAGCTCTGGACCGGGATCGCGGTCTGAAAGCCAGCGCGCGCGGCGGTCGCGACCGCGGTCAGCTGAGCCGGGTTCTGCCCGGCCAGCACGCGCCAGGAGCTGACCCCGGTGGCGCCGTTCCAGCTGGCGTACACCGTCGCCGCGGCGCCGCTCGCCGGCTTGACTGCAAGCGATGGCGGGCCTGTCGGCGTGCCTGTCCAGGGGAATGTGTAGGCGCGGTAGGACTCGTCGGGCGAGGGGATGTTGGCTTCGAACACTGTCGTGCCGGACGGGCTGAATTCGGTCATGTACGGCTGTTCACCCCAGCCCACGAACGAGCCTCCGCCCGGCAGGACCTGGTTGTTGCCCTGGCTTCCGGTCAGGATGCCGGGGCTGCGCACGTAGCGTTGCGCGAGCTTGACCGTGTGATCTCGCCAGTCGATCCGCTCGCGGATGGCGCGCGACTGCGCGTGGGCTTTGGGCACGGCCCCATCGTCGAATACCGTGATCGTGCCGTCGGGCTGCCAGCGCATGTCGTGCTGGTAGGCGGTGCCGGTGCCGGCCCCCATCTTGAAGCTCGAGCGCTTGCCGCCCAGACGCCAGAGGATCTGACCCGTGTTGTGGTCGATCTCATAGCCGGCCCAGGTGTTGCGCGCGGAGATCAGGAAGTTTCCATCTCCCCACGGGTCCGGCGAGATCGAGTTGATGTGGAAGTAGTCGCACGGTTCATGCGAAGGCGGGCAGTAGGAGTAGGAGTCGCTCAGGGGAACGTGGCCGTCGGCATGCCACTCGAACATCACGAGGCCCGTCTTGATGTCCACCTCCTGGAGGATCGAATCCTGGAGTATCCCGTGATGTGCGCCGCCGATCGAGGACAGGTCGGCATCGACGAGTGAATAGGCCGTGATGAACGCGCTGCCGCTCGGCGTTATCTGGATGTCGTGCAGATCTGCGAGGTAGCCGTTGCCGGCGTCCACGGTCGCGATGTGGTGATAGCTCGAGTTGTAGATTTCGTCGCGGCCGAAGCCGACGCCGATGCTGGCAACCGAGCCCTGCCACCAGACCAGCACGGGTCTGCCCTGATAGCGCTCGACCTGCAAATCCATCGCGGTTTCGTGCGCCGGCACCGGCTTGAACCACACCAGCTGGCCCGAGCGTTCGAAGATCATCGGGCCCCACTGGCCATAGCCGTGGTTGGTGGTGATGAACACGTCGTCGTTCGAGGCCGCCGGCGAGCGGGTCGTCACGCGCACTGTCGGCGGCGCTATCGCAGCGTCGGAGGCGAAAGTCTGGACGGTCTCGTGCTTGGCCGGCAGCGGCGTGCCCATTTGGCCGATGTGGTAGTCGGCGAGATTTGCCACTGTGAACGCGCTCCCGACGCGGCTCGCGTGCCCCTCCGGTCCTACGAGCGCGTTCACGCTGACGCGCTCGCCTTCGCTGAAGCCCTGCGCCGGCAGGAAGCTGGCGCCGGACGCGCTGGCATAGGACTCCAGGCGGCCGCTGTGCGGCCCGCTGCGCGAGCCCACGACGGACACGTCGTGGATCTGATCGGCCGGGACTCCGAGGAAGCTGATCTGGGTGTGGGGGGAGGCGTCCGGCGTGCCCGGCAGCGGCGAGATCGTAACCGCGCCGGCGGCCGGCGCCTGTGCGCCGATGCACAGGGCCGCCACCAGCGTGGACAGGATGGCCGCGCCCGCCCCGCGACGGCGCCGCGTCCGGCGTGGCGAGTGCGCCGGCTCGCCGCCGGCGGGCGTCACGGCGCTCCCCTTGCTGTCGCTGTCCGCCCTCTCGGCATCCCGGCCTTTCACCTGACTCTGGCAAGTAGAACCCACCAAAGAATTACTCGGTGCGGATCGGCGAGGTCGAGGTCGCCTGGTTGTCAGATTTGTGACTGGGCCTCGCAAGCGGCGTCGCGAGCGGAATCCAGCCTGCGCAGCTCTGCCAGCAGCGACTCACCGTGCTTTGCGCAGAACGTCGGGCCGACGCCACGCACCGCGAGCAGTTGCTCCGGATCTGCCGGCCTCGCGCGCACGATCTCCACGAGCATGGCGTTTGAGGCGACCCTGAACGCGGGCAGTCCTTCGCTGCGGGCCATTCGCCAAACGCGCAGGCGCTCGAAGCAGTCCTCGTCCAAGCAGTCCTCGTCCACCGACCCACGCGCACGCACACGCGCGCCCATGCGTTTTGGCTCCGGCTTCGCGACAGATCCGTGCAGGCGCGGGAGCGCCGGCTCTTCAAGGGCACGGGCGAGCGCGGGATCTGGAGCGCACACGTCGCAGCAGCGGCCGCTCGGAGCACCTGGTGAGAGATCGCCGAAGTGCTCGAGAATCTGCCGGCGCCGGCAGCGCTCGGTGCCGGCGATGAAGCTCTCGATCGAGCGGTATGACTCCCAGCCGCGGTCCTTCGCCGCTTTGATTGCGGCCCAGGCCTTGCGCGGGCTGCCTTCGCCGGTCGGCCGCGCGAGCAGCCCGCTCGCGCCGCCCGGGCTCAGCCGCACGGCGCCCGCCCGCTCGGCAATCGAGAGCAGCACCCGGCCGCGTTCGTCGAGCTCGCCGTGCCCGATCGCGACCGCCTCGCCGTTGCCGGCGCGAGCGCGTAGGTTTGCCACGTAGGCCTTCACGTCTGCGACGGTCATGTTTCGCTCGGTGTTGAACCGGATCAGCCGTCCGAGATCCATGCGCGCCGCCAGCAGCAGCGCTCGCGCCGGCTCGCCGTCGCGCCCGCCGCGCCCGGCCTCCTGGTAGTAAGCCTCGAGGCTCGTCGGCAGCGCCCAGTGGGCGACGGTGCGCACGTCTGCCTTGTCGACCCCCATCCCGAACGCGTTCGTCGCGACGATCACCTCGGCGGCGCCGGTCATGAACGCCTCCTGGCTGGTGCCCCGGGCGGCTGGCGCCATACCCGCGTGGTAGGCGACCGCGTCGATGCCGTGAGCGCCGATCAGCTGCGCCACGTGCTCGGTGTCCTTGCGGGTTCCGCAGTAGACGATCGCCGGCCTGGCCGCCGGCTCGGCGAGCACCGACAGCAGGGCCGCGCGCTTGCGCGCCACGGCGCCCTTGCCGGCGAGCGAGAGCACGTCGAAGGCGATGTTCGGGCGGTCGAACCCGGCCCTGATCGAGACCCAATCGATCAACCCCAGGCGCGCAGCGATCTCGTTGGCCACGCGCGGAGTGGCGGTCGCCGTCGCCGCCATCACCGGCGGGCGTCCGAGCGCGGCGATCGCATCATGCAGGCGCAGATAATCGGGCCGGAAGTCGTGGCCCCACTCGGCGACGCAGTGCGCCTCGTCCACGACGAACAGCGCGATCCGGCGCCGCTGCAGAGCCGCCCGGAAGGCGGCCGACGCGAAGCGCTCGGGGGCCGCCAGCACGAGCTGTGTCTCCCCGCTCGCGATCGCCCGCAACGCGCCCGCGTTGTGTCCGTCTGCCATGCCCGACGCGAGCATCTCCGCGGCGACGCCCGCGTCGGTGAGCCGGCGCAGCTGATCGGCCATCAGCGCGATCAGCGGGCTGACGACGACGACCAGACCGGCGCCTGTCAGCGCCGGCAGCTGGTAGCACAGCGACTTGCCGCCGCCGGTGGGCATCACGACCAGGCAGTCGCGACCGTCCAGCGCCGCCTGCACCGCCTCGCGCTGGCCGGCGCGAAAGCGGCTCAGGCCGAAGCGCTGCAGCAGCGTCTCGGGCTCCGCCGCTGCGCGCTCGGGCCCGGATGCGGTGCGATCGTCCACGCAGCTGGCCGGCTCCATCGAGCCCAAGCTACTCGCCGGCCCGGCCGGGACTGTTCAGCGACGATTCCAGACCACGCGCGCGCCCGCGGCGGGCACGAGCGTGACGGCGCGCCGGCGGCTCCACTCGCCCACGCGCCAGCGGCCGTTTCCGGGCAGGCCGGGGCGCAGCTCGCGCAGCATCGTGCGCAGCATCAGCTTCATCTCGAGCATCGCGAAAGACGCGCCGATGCAGCGCCGGATGCCCCCGCCGAACGGAATCCAGGCGAACGTGTCGGGCGCAGTCTCGAGGAAGCGCTCGGGCATGAACTCCCGAGGCTGGGCGTACACGCGCGGGTTGCGGTTGGTCAGATAGATCGAGGCCATCACGCGCGTCCCGGCGGGCAGCTCGTACGCGCCCACGCGCAGCGGCTGTCGCAGCAGGCGCACGACCCCTGGCACGACCGGGCGCACGCGCAGCGTCTCGTGGACGACCGCCTGCATGTAGTCGTCCTCGCCGCCGCTCTCCTGGCCTCCGCGGTCGACCTCGGCCACGAGCCGCGCGAGCTTGTCCGGATGTCGCACAAGGCGCTCGATCGCCCAAGCCGTGGCCGTGGCGGTCGTCTCGTGTCCGGCCAGCAGCAGCGAGACCAGCTCGTCGCGCAGCTCGCCGTCGGTCATCGCCTGCCCCTGCTCGTCGCGAGCCTGGAGCAACAGCGAGAGGATGTCCTCGCGCTGGGCCAGGTCGGCCTGCTCGCGCCGGCGCGCGATCTCTTCGTAGATCAGCGCATCGAGCCCGTCGAGCGCCGCGCCGAGCGAACCGCCGGGACGGTCGGCGCTCTGACTGACGGCGAAGCGCAGGATCGACAGCGCGCGCGTCGGTTCGGCGAGCCTGCGGATCGCGCGTTCCAGGCTGCCGGCCTGCTCATCGCGGACGCCGAATACGGCGCGCATGATCACGGCCAGCGTGATCGCGCGCGTGCGCCGGCCGAAGTTCATCGGCTTGCCCAGCGGCCAGCTCGCCATGTCGCGTTCGGTCGCAGCCACGATCGTGTGCTCGTAGGCGCGCATGCGCTCGCCGTGGAACTGCGGCAGCAGCAGCTTTCGCTGGCGCATGTGCTCAGGGCCCGTCAAGGTGATCACCGAGCTCGGCCCGAGTATCGATGCGATCGGGGTGCCGCCGGCGGCCGAGGGCGCCACGTCGGCGGGCGCGGTGAGCAGCGTCTTCACCGCGGCCGGGTCGCTGATCATCGTCAGCTGGCGCCCGCTCGGAGCGAAGGTCACCGTGAACGCCTCGCCGCAGCGCCGCGCGCAGAAGTCGAGC
The DNA here is from genome assembly GCA_963713895.1 of uncultured Solirubrobacterales bacterium. GTDB lineage: Bacteria > Actinomycetota > Thermoleophilia > Solirubrobacterales > Solirubrobacteraceae > Palsa-744. Next base: position 3,078,265 of record OY970210.1, read on the forward strand.
AGCACCGTCGGCGCGAAGGCCCACACGAGCGTCTGTGCCACCGCCGGCAGCGGCGGACCCGCCGGCAGCTCCTGCGGCCCATCAGAGCCGAGCTCGATCGGCTTCGCGGTTGTGACGGTGCTGGCCATCGCTCTAGCGCGGGCTCGCCACGACGTCCAGCGCGCCGCGAGTCCATCCCCATGTTTACCGCAAAGGGCTCGCGCGGGCATTCACGCAAGCGGCTCGCAAGGGCGTGCGGCGAAAGCCCCTCGCAAGGCGTTCAGTGCAAGCCCCGCGCAAGGGCGTTCAGCGCAAGCCCCTCGCAAGGCGTTCAGCGCAAGCCCCTCGCAAGGTCGTTCAGTGCAAGCGGCTCGCGCGCGCGATCGGGCCGGATCGGCGCATCCGCCGGCTGTGCGCGCGATGTTCGCGCAACACAGCCGCCAGACAGGTCTGCGCGCGCTGGACCTGCGCGGGCGAAAGCTTGGTGGCGGAGCGTTCGAGGTAGCGCTCGAGCATGCGCATCGGCAGCACGCGCACGCCCTTGCGCCTGGCCAGGGGCCGATCGACCCAGGCGCGGCTGTAGACGAGCAGCGGTTCGACCTGCAGACCGGTGGCGCGTTCGATCGCCGCGCGCTGGCCCTGGGCCTGGCTGAGCGTGGCGCCATGGACGCGAGACACGCGCACCGGGCCGGGGTGGCTCTTGGTCTCGACCGTGAAGGCGCCGGCCGGCCCGATCAGGATGTGATCGACGTTGCCGCTGCCGATGCTCGCGTCATGGATCACGCACCAGCCGTGCTCGCGCAGGCCGTCGAGCAGGCCGCCGACCTGCTCCTCGCCGGCTGCGCCGCGATCGTGGCGTTCGACCAACGGCAGGATGAATCGCATCACGGTGAAGATCGCGATCAGCAGAGCTACCTCCGCGCCGATGAAGCGCGGGTCGTGCAGTCCAAACGCCCTGCCGAGCGCCGCCGTCGCAACGGCCAGGACGCCGAGCGCGACGAGCGTGCGCAGGCTCAAGCGCCGCACGATCGCGCGCGCGTGCTGCCCCGGCACATGGGCCGTCGGGTCCTGCCCGCTCTGATACATGGTCGGCAGCTGTATCGGTCAAACCGATCCGCCCCGTTAGCGACCGCCGGCGCGGCGCCGTCACGATATGGCGAGGGCTGTCAGCTTTTTTCATCGAGAGGAGTGCAAACGGATAACGATCTCTAAAGCGGCCCTCGACGCTCGCCGAAGCCAAAGGCAAAGCCGCTCGCGAGCACGGATGCTCCCCATGTACGACTCTTCTGATTCCTCCCTGCCCCCCGACGTCTGCCTGCTGCTCCGGGCGAACGCCGAGCAGACCTGGCTGAGCGCCGAGCTCGTGCCGGTGTTGCGACAGGTGCGCACCCCCGGGCGCTTGCCCGAGGAGCAGCTGGGAGCGGCCTATGCCTACCTCGAGGTCGCCTGGCTCGAAGCCGGCCGGCTCGCAGCCGAGACCGAGGCCGCCTTCGCCGTGCTCACGGCCGGCGAGCATCGCGACGACCAGCGACTGCCGCTGCAGGCATCCCGGTATCACGCGAGGGTGCGCATCCTGCGCGAGGCGGTCGCCGAATCGGTGCGCGCGCTGCTGGTCGCGCCCGCGAGCATCGGATCCCCACGCGAGCCCGCGGGTTTCTGAGCGCCGGCCTGCGCCGGTTGGCACCCGGGCACGCCGGCGACGAGCCGCTGCACACGGCCTGCGCCCGAGGGCCGGTGCGCGTCAGCCGCGAGCCTCTGAGCCGGCTATCGCGTAGGCTGGCCCGCACGCGATGTCCCCCGCCTTCGACCTGCAATCGCACTCCACCCACTCCGACGGGGCGCTCGAGGCCGCTGCGGTGGTCGAGCGGGCCGCCGACGCGGGCGTCGAGCTGCTGGCTCTCAGCGATCACGACACCGTGTCCGGCGTGTCCGAGGCGATCTCCGCCGGGGCGCGCACGGGCGTGCGCATCGTCCCCGCGGTCGAGATCTCCTCGATCGACGCCGACTCCGGGAACCCCCGCGAACTGCACATCCTCGGCTACCTGATCGACCACGGCGACGCGGGGCTCACCGCGACGCTCGGCGATTTCCTGTCCGACCGCGAGCAGCGAACCCTGCGCATGGCCGCGGCGCTGCGCGAGCTCGGCTTCGAGCTCGACGATCGCAACATCTCGACGCGCATCCAGGAAGGCAAGCCGATCGGCCGGCCTCACGTCGCCGCGGCGGTGCTGGACGCGCCGGCGAACGCGGAGCGCCTGCGCAGCGAGGGCATCGACGACGTCGGCTCGCTGATCCGCGCATATCTGATCGAGGGCAAGCCCGCCTTTCGCCTGCGCGAGAAGCCGACGGTCGCGCAGGCGGTCGAGGCGATCCACGCGGCCGGCGGCGTGTCCGTATGGGCGCATCCCTTTTGGGATGTCTCCGACGCACAGGACGTCCTGGCGATGATCGACCGTTTCATCGCCGCGGACATCGACGGCGTCGAGGCCTTTTACCTCACCCACACGCGCGAGCAGACCGAGCTGCTGGCCGCGCGCTGCGCCGAGCTCGGCATCCTCAGCACGGGATCCTCTGACTTCCACGGCCCCGAGAACAAGCAGTTCTCCCGGTTCCTCGCGTTCGAGACCTACGGCCTGCAGCCCAATCTCGGACGCCTGCTCGACTGAGGGCGGCGCTGCGCCTAGAGGCGGAACGCGAGCGCTTCGAGCGCCAGCTCCTCGGACACGTTCAGCGTCAGGCGCAGGCGCGTGTCCTGCACCAGAGCGATGCCCGCGCGTGCGCGGCCCGGCGGGCACGCCGCGCCGTCCTGCTCGAGCTCGGGCCGGCGATCGAGGTTGTAGATCAGCTCGGCTGCTCCCTCGGCCAGGCACAGCAGGTCACGCAGCCACAGCTCGACCAGCCGCAGTGCCTGCTCCAGCGTCTGTGCGCGACCCCGGCGCTCGGCCCGACGCCTGACCTCAACCGCCTCGCGCTCGAGCCGTTTGCGGTCCTTGACCGGCGCCAGCTCGAGCGCGCGCCCCAGGCGCTCCTGCGCTTCATCGCCCGCCCGCATCCCCGCCGCCTTCGCCACGTCGAGAACCGGGCTCCAGCCGCGCTCCCCGCCGGCGCCCGCGAGCGCCGACCGCGCGAAGCCCTCGGCCGCCGCCCGCAGCGCGCGTCCCTGCTCGCCGGCCAGCGCCGCGGCCTGGCCACTGTCGCCCAAGGCCAGGCGCGCGCACGCGTGCGCGCGTGTGCGCTCCCCGCCGAGACGCTCGGCGATCGCGGCTGCGGGCAGCGGATCGAAACGCACGTGCAGGCAGCGCGAGGAGATCGTCGGCAGGATGTCCTCGCGGCGATCGCTGATGAGCACCAGATGCGCGAACGGCGGAGGCTCCTCGAGCGTCTTGAGCAGCCTGTTCGCGGCCTGGTCGTTGAGCGCGTGCGCCGCCTCGAGCACGAACACGCGCCGGGTCGCTTCGAAGGGCGTACGTGCTGCCGCGGCGACCACGGGCTCGTCGACGTCGGCCACCAGCATTTCGGCGGCCCCGCTCGGGGTCACCCACGTCAGGTCGGGATGCGTCCCGCGGCTCACGCGCGCGCGCGCGGCCTGCGCGTCGGCGGCGCCGTCCGCGAGCAGGGCGCCCGCGAACGCGCGCGCCACGGCCCGCTTGCCCGTGCCGGACGGCCCGTGGAAGAGATACGCCTGCGACGGGCGGCCGGCCGGTGGCAGTGCCGGGGTGAGCACCGCGCGCGCGTGCGGGTGTGCGCCGAGGCCGGGCAGCGACCCGTCGGCCGGCTGCTGGTCGGAGGGATTGCGCATCGCGGCCATCGTAGAGGCGCTACGGTGCCGCGGTGGCGGGCGGGCGGCTGATCACGATCGAGGGGCTCGACGGCGCGGGCAAGTCGACGCTGGCCCAGGGGCTCGTGCCGGCGCTCCAGGAGCGTGGGCGCGCGGTCGCGCTGCTGCGCGAGCCCGGCGGCGTTGCCCTGTCCGAGCGCATCCGCGAGCTCGTCCAGGACCCGTCGTCGCACGTCGATGCTCGCACCGAGGCATTGCTGTACGCGGCGGCCCGATCGCAGCTCGTACATGAGCGCGTGCGCCCGGCGCTCGAGCGGGGCGTGCTCGTGCTGCTCGATCGGTTCGTGGACTCCTCGCTGGCCTACCAGGGGGCCGGCCGCGAGCTGGGCGTGGAGCAGGTGCGCGCGATCAACCTGTTCGCGACCGGAGGTCTCGTGCCCGACCGCACGCTGCTGCTGCGCGTCTCCGCGGAGCAGGGCCGCGCGCGCCTGCATGCGCGCGCGCATGCGCCCGACCGGCTCGAGCGCGAGGGCGCCGGCTTCTTCGCCGCGATCGCACGCGCATACGAGCAGCTCGCCGAGGCGGAGCCCGCCCGCTACCGCGTGCTCGACGCTTCCCAGCCGCGCGAGCGGGTGCTCGCCGACGCTTTGGGCGCGATCGAGGACCTACTATGACGGCGATGTCCCGCCTGCTCGCCGCGGTCACGGTCGTGACGCTGCACGCCAAACCGGTGACTACCCCACACCGTGCGACGCACGTCTCGACCGAGGCGATCGTGCTCGCGGCGATCGCGGCGCTGGCCGTGCTCGCCTGCGCGGCATGGGCGTTCGCGCGCAGCCGCGCCTACGCGCCCCAGTGGACGCTTTCGCTGAGCCACTCGATGGCCGAGGCGGGCTTTCGCGTGTCGGCCACCTGGGCCGAATTCTGGGACTGGGCACGGCTCGGCCGGTAGCTCGAACGGCGCCTGAAGCGGCGGCCTCGAACGGGGCCGTTCGTGCACGCCCGGGACTCGGCGTCAAACGTCCCAGCGGGGCCGGGAAGGGCTCCCGCGGACCCTAGAATGAGTGGAGAACCTGCGTCCTTTTCTGTCCGGCCCGAGCGGGATGATGCTCGGCCCAGCAAACAGACTCGAGTGGGCGTCCCACGCGCGGCGCCGGCGCGGAAGGAGCAAGGCCGATGGAGCACAGAACCCCGCACCCCACCACCCCCGTCGAGGAGATCGAGCAGCGCGGCGCGCTGTCGGTTGAGCGCTACTTCACGACCCCGGGGGAGCATCCGTTCGAGACCGTCGAGTGGGAGCTGCGAGACGCGCGCATCGGCCACGGCGAGCGCGTCGCCTTCGAGCAGGCGAACGTCGAGTTCCCGAAGAGCTGGTCGCAGAACGCGACCAACATCGTGGCCCAGAAGTACTTCCGCGGGCAGCTCGGCCAACCCGCACGCGAGCGCTCGGTCAAGCAGATGATCGGCCGGGTCGCCGGCACGATCGCTGCCTGGGGACGCGAGCGCGGCTACTTCGCCAGGGGCACCGCCGCCGAAGGCGGTGGTCAGGACGGGGACGCGTTCGAGGCTGAGCTCACGCACATCCTGCTGCACCAGATGGCGGCGTTCAACTCGCCGGTCTGGTTCAACGTCGGCTGGCATCCCGAGGGCGACCCGAAGTGCCAGGCGAGCGCATGCTTCATCCTGTCGGTCGAGGACACGATGGAGTCGATCCTCGCCTGGAACACCAAGGAGGGGATGATCTTCCGCGGCGGCTCGGGCTCGGGCATCAACCTCTCGAACATCCGCGGCTCGATGGAGCCCCTCACCAAGGGCGGCACGGCCTCGGGACCGGTGTCGTTCATGCGCGGCGCGGACTCGTGGGCGGGCTCGATCAAGTCGGGGGGCGGTACTCGCCGCGCCGCGAAGATGGTGGTGCTCGACGTCGATCACCCGGACATCAAAGAGTTCATCTGGTGCAAGGCCAAGGAGGAGGACAAGGCCCAGGCGCTGCGCGACGCCGGCTTTGACATGTCGATCGACGGCGAGGGCTTCAGGTCGATCCAGTACCAGAACGCGAACAACTCGGTGCGCGTCAGCGACGAGTTCATGCGCGCGGTCGAGCAGGACGGCGAGTGGCGGCTGACCGCCCGCGCCACCGGCCGGCCGGTGGGCGAGCCCCTGCGCGCGCGCGAGCTGATGCGCGAGATCGCCGAAGCGGCCTGGCGCTGCGCCGACCCCGGCGTGCAGTACGACACGACGATCAACCGCTGGCACACCTGCCCGGTCTCGGGCCGGATCAACGCGTCGAACCCGTGCAGCGAGTACATGCACGTCGACGACTCCGCCTGCAATCTCGCGTCGCTCAACCTGATGAAGTTCCGCCGCGCCGACGGGACGTTGGACGTCCAGTCCTTCGAGCACGCTGTCAACGTGATGCTGCTCGCGCAGGAGATCGTCGTCGGGCCCTCCAGCTATCCGACCGAGGAGATCGCTCGCAACGCGCGCGCGTTTCGTCAGCTTGGGCTCGGCTTCGCCAACCTCGGCGCCTACCTGATGAGCAACGGCATGCCGTATGACTCCGACGCCGGCCGCGAGACGGCGGCGGCGATCACGGCGCTGATGACCGGCCGCGCCTACCGGCGCTCGGCCGAGGTCGCTGCCGCGCTGGGTCCGTATGAGCGCTACACGGAGAATCGCGAGGCGCACAACGAGGTGATGCGCATGCACCGTGACGCCAGCCACGTGATTCCCGAAGAGGGCAGCGAGGACCCGGGCCTGCTGGCGGCGGCGCGGCGCTCGTGGGACGAGGCGCTCGAGCTGGGCGAGCGTCACGGCTATCGCAACGCCCAGGCCACCGTGCTCGCGCCGACGGGCACGATCTCCTTTCTGATGGACTGCGACACCACCGGCATCGAGCCCGACTTCTCGCTGGTCAAGTACAAGGAGCTAGTGGGCGGCGGGCAGATGACGATCGTCAACCGCACCGTGCCACTGGCGCTGCAGACGCTCGGCTACTCCGAGCCGCAGATCGAGCAGATCGAGGCCCACCTGGCCGAGCACGACACGATCGTCGGCGCGCCGGGCCTCATCGCCGAGCACCTGTCCGTGTTCGATGTCGCCGTCGGCGAGCGCGCGATCTCGCACATGGGCCACCTGAAGATGATGGGCGCGGTGCAGCCGTTCATCTCGGGAGCGATCTCTAAGACCGTCAACCTGCCCGAGGAGTCCACCGTCGAGGACATCGCCGACGCCTACACGCAGGCATGGCGCCTGGGCGTCAAGGCGCTCGCGATCTACCGCGACGGGTCGAAGACGGCGCAGGCGCTGCGCACCGAGGCCCAGGACGCCAAGGAGACGGACGCGGGCGATGGGGCGCGCGAGGACATCGACGCGATCGTCGAGAGCGCCGTGACCAAGGCGCTGGCTGAGGCGGGTCCGCGGCGCAAGCGCATGCCGCGCGAGCGCCAGTCGATCACGCACAAGTTCTCGATCGGCGGGCACGAGGGCTACATCACCGCCGGCATGTACGAGGACGGGACCGTCGGGGAGATCTTCCTGACCGATATCGGCAAGGAGGGCTCGACGCTCAGGGGCATGATGAACGCGTTCGCCACGGCTATCTCGATCTCGCTGCAGTACGGCGTGCCGCTGGAGACGCTCGTGCGCAAGTTCAGCTACATGCGCTTCGAGCCCGAGGGCATCACCACCAACCCGGAGATCCCGTTCGCCAAGTCGATGCCCGACTACATCATGCGCTGGCTGGCCTCGCGCTTCCTCGACGCGGACGTTCAGGAGGACCTCGGCATCCTCACGCCCGAGGTGCGCGCGCGCAAGGCCGCGCAGGAGGCCGCCCAGTCGCTCGTCGCCTCCGATACGGCCGGGCCGAGCGCTGGCGGCGACGGCAACGCGACCGCGGACGGCAAGACGGATGCGAGCGCGACGAACGGCGGCGCCCGCAAGGGTGGCGCGGCGAACGGTGGCGCGATCAACGGCGGTCCCACCAACGGCGGGACTGCCAACGGCGGCGCGGTGACCAGCGAGAGTGGCGCACCCGCGACCCCAAGCGCATCGGCCGGCCAGGCGTCGGCGAGCGCGCCTGCGGCCTCGGCTTTCACCGACAGCCCGCCGGTCGTGCCGGCGCGCCTGCACGGCCTGGACCTCGGCCCGGCCTGCAGCCAGTGTGGCGGCATGATGCAGCGCACCGGCTCGTGCTACACGTGCTCGAGCTGCGGCAGCAACACGGGCTGCGGCTGAGCGACCGGTCAGACCGCGACTTACATCAGCCGCGTCGAGTCAGCTGCGCAGGCCCTCCAGCAGCGCGCCGACATCCAGGTCGGCCACTCCCTCATCCGGAGACGGAACAGCCATGCCCGAGTCGTAGACCTCGACACGGCGGTATCCTTCCGGGCCGGGATCTGTGCGAACCTCGACCGCCTTGCCGAGCACGTCAACGAGCCAGTAGGTCGGCACGCCGGCCCTGGCATACAGCTCGGACTTGATCCCGCGGTCGATCTGCGGCGAGCTGAAGGAAACCTCGACGACGAGTAGTGCACTCCGCGGGTGGGACCCGGGCGAGGGCTCGACCTCGACCAGCGCGAGGTCGGGCTCGGGCTCGGAGTCCGGAGGGATCTCGAGCGGAAGCTGCACACGCAGCCGCGCCTGGGCATGCGCCAGATGACGGGTGAGCCTTTCGATCACCGTCGCGTGGTCTGGGCTCTGCGGGCTCATCACCTCGACCAGCAGTCCTTCCAGCAGTTCGACCGGCTCCCCCTCGAGCGCGCCCGACAAGACCATCTGGTTATACGTCTCCACATCGAGCCGATGGATCGGAAGCGATGGAGCGGTCGCGGACACCATCTGATCATTCTACGGGCGCCCGCCGGCAAACACCCTCGCCGGCCGGGAGTCGCGAAAAACGATGAGCCGAACGGACGCTACTCGCGCCTTGGTACGGAGATCTACCGCTTCTTCTTCGCAGCGTAGGTCGCCATCCCTGCCAAGATGCTCTCATGAGCGCAACCGACGGCGCGACTGCCATGCCGATGGACAGCGCAGGCGCCATGCCGATGCCCCCCGGCCCGCGCCTGCCCCGCGCGCTGCAGACGCTCGGCTTCATCCTCGCGCCTAGCGCATTCATCGACGCTTGCCGGCGGCGCTACGGCGACGTCGTGACGTTCAGCAGTCTGTTCGACTCGGGCTTCGTGATGGTGTTCTCGCCCGAGCTGGTCAAGCAGGTCTTTCGCGGCTCCCCCGAGGTGCTGCGCGCCGGCGAGGCCAACGCCGTGCTCGGCCCGGTCGTCGGCGCGCGCTCGGTGCTGCTGCTCGACGGCGCCGAGCACCTGCGCCAGCGCAAGCTGATGCTGCCGCCGTTTCACGGCGAGCGCATGCGCGCGTACGCACGGGTGATCCGCGACGCGACCGACCGCTCGATCGAGTCCTGGCCGGTGGGCGAGACGTTCGCGCTGCTCGCCCAGATGCAGTCGCTGACGCTCGACGTGATCATCCGCGCCGTGTTCGGCGTCGAGGCGCGAGCCAGCCAGCAGGAGCTCAAGGGGCGGATCCGCGCCCTGCTCGACCCGGTCGGCTCACGCGTGGGCGTGCTCGCGCTCGCGCTCACCGGCGGGCGCGTCGGCTCGGGCGCCGGGCAGCGCTTCGCGGATAGGCGGCGCGCGCTTGACGAGCTGATCTACGCCGAGATCGCGCGGCGACGCGCCGCCGAGGATCTCGACCAGCGCGAGGACGTCTTCTCGATGCTGCTGCTCGCGCGCCACGAGGACGGCGGCGCGCTGAGCGACAAGGAGCTGCGCGACGAGCTGGTGACGCTGCTGGTGGCCGGGCACGAGACAACCGCCACGGCGCTGGCCTGGGCGTTCGAGCTGCTGCTGCGCACCCCGCGCGTGCTCGAACGGCTACGGGCCGAGCTCGCGCCCAGCCCCGACGGCGGCTCCGGCGGCGAGCAGTACCTCGACGCGGTCGTCAAAGAGACTCTGCGCCTGCGCCCGGTGATCATGGGCGTCGGGCGCGTGGTTCGCGGAGAGCCGTTCCAGCTGGGCGACTACCTGATCCCCCCGGGGGTCGAGCTCAACCCGTCGATCGCCACGATCCACCGGCGCGAGGACTGCTACCCGCAGGCGCGCAGCTTCTCGCCCGAGCGCTACCTCGGCCTCGACGCCCCCGACACCTATACGTGGCTGCCGTTCGGCGGCGGCACGCGCCGCTGCCTGGGCGCGAGCTTTGCGACCTTCGAGATGCAGGTGGTGATCCGTCGCGTGCTCGAGCGCGCCAGCCTTCAGAGCGCTTCGCGCCGCCCCGAACGGGGCGTGCGCCGCGGGATCACGTTCGTGCCGGCCAAGGGTGCGCGCGTACGGCTCAGCGCCCCGCCGCGCCCGGCGGCCGGCGAGAGCGCTCGCGCGGGCACCGCGGCTGTCGCTCAGGCGGTGTAGGACGCGGGCGGTTGCGGGTCGTCGCGAATCGCGGCGATCTCGCCGAGCAGGGCTTCGGGGCTCGTCCCGCCGAGCACGCGCAGGCGCGGCAGGCGGTACGGTTCGCTGTGCGGGCCGGCCCAGCCCGCGATCACGGTGGTCGAGCCGACGAAGCCGGCGGCCTTGACCTCCGCCACGACGCTCGCGTCGTAGTGCCCGGACGGGTAGCAGAACCAGTTCGCGGGGACGCCGTAGCGCTGCTGGATCAGCTTGCGCGCCCCGGCGACCTGGTACTCGAGCTCGCTGGCGTCGAGCGCGGTCAGTTCGGCGTGGCTGTAGCCCTGCGTGTCGAGCTCCCAGCCGGCCGCGATCAGACCGTGGACCTGGGCCTGCGAGAGCCCGCCCTGCGAGGGCGGCAGCCCGCTCAGCTGGAGATTCTCGTCGCCGACCCAGCCCAGGCGCCGCAGCACCGGCAGCGCGTTTGTGTACTGCGACTGGTAGCCGTTGTCGAAGCTCACGACGATCGGCTTGCCCGCCGGCAGCGGCGCGCCGTCCTGCCAGTAGGCGCGCAGCTGATCGAGCGTGACCGCGTGAAAGCCGGCGTGGGCCAGCGCCTGCATCTGGGCCGCGAATTCGCTCGCCGACACATACAGCCCCGGGAACGCCGCGCCGGCGGGCGCCGGGTTGATCACGTGGTACATCAGGATCGGGGCCGAGTCGCCGCCGGGCTTGCCGGTCGGCGTCCCCGGGTATGCGCCCGAGCCCGATGAGGGGGCCGAGCTGCCTGCGCCCGTGCCCTTGACGGCGCGCCCGCCGGGCCTGCCGTACGCGGCGGCGCTGCGCGCGGCGCTCCTAGCCGAGGGCGCCGAGCCTCCGCCGCTTGCCAGCAGCGCCACCGCCACCACCAGCGCGACCGCGAGCAGCAGGCTCAGGCCGGCAAGCAGACGACGGCGGCGGCGGCGCGCCAGCTCTCTGCGGCGGCCCTCGCGACGCTGACGGCGCCGCTCATCGTCCATGTTGCTCCTAGGGGTTCAGGCGCTTCTTCAATGCGCTCGCCGGCGAGAATTTCGCCGCGTTGCTGGCGGCGATGCTGATCGTCTGGCCGGTCGCCGGATTGCGCCCCGTGCGCGCGGCGCGGCGGCTGACGCTGAACTTGCCGAAGCCGGCAAGCGCGACCTCACCCCCTGCGGCCAGCTCGTCGGAGACGGTGTCGAAGGCGGCGTCGATCGCCTCGCGGGCGTGGCTCGCCGCCATACCGGTCCTTCCCGCGACCTTTTCAGCTAGCTCGTTCTTGGTCATGGCACTCCCTTCTGGGTGTCTTTGCTGAAGGCAGGCTAACCACTTGGTAGGACGAGAACGGCGAAAATGGGGGCTTTCGCCCCGATAGTAGCCCTAATTTCCGCGTTTGGCGCTCCTCGGAGCCCCATTTCACGGGCCCTTTAGAGCGTGGCAGACCGCCAGTGGGCCTGTTGTTGCGATTGTCACAAGCCGCTGGCTCGGGGCCTCAGACCGGCACGCGCGCCGCGGGCGCGACGCGCGGCGCCGGCGCCGGCTCGGCCCGCGCCACCGGGCCGGCAGCCGCGAATGCGCTCCACAGCGTGGCGATCCAGGTAACGCTGGCGAGTGCCACGTGGATCCACACCAGCTCGGTCGGCAGATGCGTCTCGTACTGGTCCAGGCCGACGGCACCCTGCAGCGCCAGCAGGATGCAGAGCGCGGTCAGCGAGCGCCTGAGGACCGCGTCGGCCCCGCGGCGGCGCGCGAGCCACCATACGCCGACGGCGAGCAGGCTGAACACGAACGCGATCTCGGCGTGGCGATGGATCACGAAGTCCATCGTCCCGCGCCCGTCGAAGCTGAGCCGGTTGATCTTCTGCCCGGGCGAGCCGCCCGCATGGGGACCGGCGGCCGTGGCGGCCGTGCCCGCGAACAGCGTCAGCGCGCCGAGCCCGACGAGCGCGCGCGTGGCCCACACAAGGACGCGATCGACCGGCCCGCCGGACCGGCCGGGTGCCGTCTCGTCGGCTGTGGCGTCGCCGGGCGCTGGCTTGTCACCGGGCATCTGGCCGGGCGCGGTGTCAGCGGACGATGGCGCCGGCTGATCCGGCGCGGACAGGCCCGGCAGGCGCACGCCCGCGGAGCGCGCGGCCCGCCACGCCAGCGCAGCCGCGGCCGCGATGATCAGCATCGACAGCGCGAAATGGGCCATCACCCAGCCATAGTCGAGCTCGCCGCGCACAGTCAGGCCGCCGAGGATCGCCTGCGTGACGACGCCGAGCGGCAACAGCGCGCTCAGCCACATCAAGTCGCGGCGGTAGGGTCGGCGGCGCAGCGCCGCCAGCCAGGCCAGGCCAGCGGCGATGCAGATGGGCGCGGTCAGCACCCGGTTGGAGAACTCGATCACCGCGTGGGATTTCAGCGGCGGATACAGGTTGCCGTAGCACTTCGGCCAGGTCGGACAGCCCAGGCCCGAGCCGCTGAGCCGCACCGCGGCGCCGGTGAGCACGATCACGGTGAGCGCACCCAGCGCCACGTACGCGGCGTAGGCGCACTGCGCCGGCGTGACCGTGAAGCCGTTGGTGCGCTCGCGCAGGTGCTCGAGCCCGCTGCTCGCCGGCCGGGTGCTCATCGACCTAAGTCTGCCAACTCCCGGCGCTCCGGTCGCCTGCCCTATTGCGAGCGCTTTGTTCGCCCGGATTCCGGCGGCGGATTGAGGCGTCGATGCGCCACCGCGGGTCGAGACCGGAGGGTTGGAATCGGGCGGGTTGGGCCGTCTGTGGCGGCACGCGCCCGATCGTGCTGGTTGAACGCGGCGGGTTTGCTCGACCCCACGAGGGAGGCGCATTCAGGAGTTCTGAAATCCGGCCGATAACCCTGTTACAGTGTTACCGCGTTACAAGAGCACACGACGCCGGAGCCGCACCGCGGCAGGCCGTCGGCAAGGCGCCGGCGGCCTCAATCGAAGCCGGCGACCTTGTCTAAGGAGCCGACCATGACCCGCGTCTTGCGCGTACCCGAGCAAGTCCACAGCCAGGCCACCGAGATCGCGGCTATGCGTAACTCGCAGCCCGGTCATCTCGTCGCCGACGCCTGGCGCGAGTACATCGAAAACCACCGCGACGAGTTCGCGGCGGACCTCGAGAAGACGGCAAAGCTACTTCGCGACGGGACGCTCGAGCAGCTGGCGAAGTTTACGAGCCGGAACGCGGACGCGCGCGCGGCGAAGGCCGTCGAGAGGCTGAACTCCAAGCGGGCCGAGAGCGCCGAGAGCGGGCAAGCAGACGGGACCGAGCGCACGCACGCGTAGGCCGTTCCGACATTCGGGACGTGGTCTGGAGTGACGACAAGGATGGCGACCCCATGGATCGTCCGGATTCCCTCGTCGGTCGAGCTGTCGGGGGCGCGTACATATGCCGAGACTGGGAGCTGCGGGTGACCGCACGCTGCCTTGATGAGGACCTCAACGCCGATGAGACGACGAGCTTCGAGTCGATCCGGGGTCTCGAGATCATCAAGGCGTTCGTCAAAGACCGCGCTACTCACGCAACGGCTTCGAAGCAGATCAGGCCGATTTCGTCTGGACAGGAGGTCGGGCGGCTCGCGTATGGCCACGACCATCGTGGCGCGACCTTCTACGACCAGGATGAGTCGGTTATCTGGCTCGTCGCCTACGGCCGCCACCGCTCGGGCGCGCGCGACGACTTCTTCCCCTACTGCAAGAGACTCGACGCGGAAGGGCGGCTTCTCCCCGTCCAGGCTGACGTCGCCCGCATGTATCGGGAGCGGGACTATCGCTTCGTCGAGGCCGTTACGGTCGAGGCGCCGGTTGCGCTGAAGGCGGCACGCGAGACCGAAGGTGAGTACCGCTGCACGATCGGCGGCGAACTGAGTGTCGGACTCGCGATCGAGGTCGTCGAGGAGATGGAGGCGACCTCCGTAACCGTGGCGTTCAAGCCGGCGGACGGGGGCGCCCTCACCGAGGTGACGATCGAACAGGGTCAAGTGCTCCTGCAGGCCCTCACCTGCGGGAAGTGGGAGCTCATCGAGCGGATGCCATCCCACGATCTTGAGCCCGAGGAGGTCGCCTTCACGATCACGCTGGTGGCCGGTGAGGTTGTGTAGCTCATGGATTTTCTGATCACGAACATCCGCAAGATCCAGCCTGGGGTTCAGCAGCACAACAGAATGTGCGGAGTGCCGGCTCGTGCGATCCTGCTGCACCCGATCGAGCACGAGAAGCCAGGCGTTCTGGAGCTATGGGGTCTAGCCGTCTGCGCAGACGAGCGGGTTCACCGGGGGCGCTTCCGCATCGACTGCGAAGGATCGGCCTGGCGCGTCGAGGACGAGCTCGAGCTATACACGCGGCAGCTCACGGCCTCGGCGCCACTGACGTCGCTCGGCGCTCCGCCCGAGCGACCGCTCGCCGCGCGAGCGGACCCACGGATGCGGTGAGCGAGTGGGGTCTTGACATCGGGTGGCAGGTCGTTCGGGCCGATCAACGCTGACTCGCTGGACGAAGTCGAGAAGGCGACCGGCTGGAGCCCGGGGCCACGCGATCCGCGCGCGTGCGCCGGCATCGTCAACGTCTGGCGCGCCGACGTGACGGCCGCGCCCGACGAGCTGCAGGAGCTGCTGGGCAGCGAGGAGACCGAGCGCGCGCAGCGCATCGTCAGGGCGGGCGCACGCACGCTGTGGGCGCGCTCGCGCGGCCTGCTGCGTGCGCTATTGGGACGCTATCTCGAACACGACCCGCGCCAGCTGCGCTTCGAGGTCGGGGCGCACGGCAAGCCGAAGCTGGCGTACGACGGCCCGGCGGCACACGACGGCCGGGCGCCACACGACGGCCGGACACCACACGACGGCCCGGCGGGTCCCGATCTGCGCTTCAACCTCTCGCACTCCGGGCCGCTCGTGCTCATCGCCGTGAGCGCGCGCCACGAGGTCGGGGTCGACGTCGAGCACGCGCGCGCGCGCGGCGACGCGGGCGCAGACGAGCTGGCGCTGGCGGCGCGCCTGTTCGGGGCGGCGCAGGCGCGGCGCCTGGGCGAGCTCGATCGAGATCGGCGCGCCGCGGAGCTCTTGCGCGCATGGGCCATGCACGAGGCCACGCTCAAGTGCCTGGGCACCGGTCTCGCCGGCACGCGCGCGGCGGCGCCGGATCCGCCGCAGGGCCTGTGGAGGGCGGCGCTCGACGTCGGCCCGGGCGCCGCGGCGGCGGTCGCGGCGCAGGGCGAGCACGCGCGCGAGCTGCACTGCTGGGATTGGCGGGCCTGAGCGCGGGGGCCGCCCTAGGTGACCACGCAGCTCGGGCTGTGACCGACGCTGGGGTATGCGCGCGCGAGCGCCTGGGCGATCAGGCGGCTGCGTGCGGCGTAGCCGGGCGTGTTGTAGTGGATGCCGTCGTCGATGAACCACGAGTCGTGCACGACGCGCGCCCAGTCGAAGACCCGCATGTTGGGGTACTCGTGACAGGCCTGCAGCAACGCCCGGTCCCACAGCCGCATGTTCTGCCCGGAATATGGGCCGCTCGCGAGCAGCGACTTGACATCGACCCACATCACGGGCTGATCGCCGATCACCGACATCATCCGCCGGATGCGCGCCAGGCGCCCGACGTTCGAGCCGACGTACACGTTCGCCGTGTCGTTGGTGCCGAGCGCCAACACCCAGCAGCCGTGGTAGCCGGCGAGCTTCCAGCGCTTTGCGACCTCGTAGCCGTTGGGGTTGCCTTCGTAGGTCTCGACGATCGAGCGCGCGCCGGAGATCTCATAGTGCTGGAGGGTGGCGCCCACGCGCGCGTACTGGGCTTCGATGCGCAGCGCCGGATCGGGCAGGTAGTTGGAGGAGACCAGACCCTCCGAGGTGGAGTCGCCGATGTGGATCACGGCCCGGCAGGAGGTGCGCTGGGAATGTTCGTCGGTCGCGGCGGCGACGCCGGCGTCGAAGGACTTCGTCACGGTCGCCATCGGGACGCTCGCGGTGAGCCGCGCGCCGACGGCGACGCCGGCTTCGCGGCCCGAGCCGATGCTGGCGCCGGCCAGGCCGACGCAGGTGAGCGCGAGCAGGCCGAGCGCGCCCGCGAGCACCGCCCAGCCCGCGCGGGGAAGGGCGTGCGGGCGCCAGCCCGCCGAGCGCTGGCGGCGCCACAGGCGCGCGAGCGCGCCGTGGCGGATCGGCTGCTCGACAAAGCGCCACGACAGCGCGGCGGCGCACACGGTCGCGGCCACCTGCAGGGCGTCGCGCAGCAGGTCGATGCCGTGGCTCGACGCCGGCGTGGTGAGCACGATGATCGGCACGCTCCACAGGTAGATCCCGTAGGAGCGCACGCCGATCCAGCGCAGCGGCGCCACGCCGAGCACGGCGCCGAGGCGGGCCGCGGGATGCACGAGCGCGGCGAGCAGCAGGACCGTGGCGAGCGCCAGCAGCACGAAGCCGCCGCGGTACAGGAAGGCCGAGTACTGGCTGGTCTGCACGATCAGCACGCAGATCGCGAGCAGGCCGATCGCGCCCAGGCAGTCGAGCGTTCGCCGCGCGCCCCGGCTGATGTCGCCGCGCAGGCGCGCGCTCGGCCAGACCATCGCGAGCGCGGCGCCGGCGAGGATCTCAAAGGCGCGCGTGTCGGTGCCGAAGTAGATCCGCGAGGGATCGAAGCTGGGCCTGTAGAGCAGCCACATCTCGACGGCCGAGGCGGCCGCGAGGATCAGCGTGGCCACGGCCAGGCGGGGGCGCAGGCCGGCCGCGGTGGGCCGCTCGCGGATCAGGCGCACGCCGAGCGGCAGCAGCAGCGGCCAGACGATGTAGAACTGCTCCTCCACGCCGAGCGACCACAGGTGGTTCAGCGGCGAGGCGGGGCCGAAGCGCGCGAAGTAGGAGACGTGCTGGAGGATGAGCTGCCAGTTGCTGACGTACAGGGCGGCAGCGCCGACCGCTTCCCTGAACTGCGGGGGCTGCGCCGGCCCGACGACGGTGACCCACGTGACGACGACCGCCAGCATCAGGAACAGGGCCGGCAGCAGGCGTCGCGCGCGCCCGAGCCAGAAGGCGGCGAGGCGTACGCCCCCGCGATCGACCTGAGCGAGCAGCATGTCGGTGATCAGGTAGCCGCTGAGCGTGAAGAAGATGCCCACGCCCAGCAGCCCGCCCTGGGCCCAGCCAAATTCCAAGTGGTAGGCGATTACGGCCAGTACGGCAAGCGCTCGCAGGCCGTCCAGACCGGGCATGTAGCGCTGGCTGGGCCTGAGCGGTTCAGGCATCGCGGCCCTCGATGGTAGTCAAGCCGGGCTTGCGCGGCACAGCCAGCAGGATCGACTGCGGCCGCGCAACCGCGCAGGTCAGGCTCAGGCGGGCTCATAGGAGGACGGCTCGTCGGGCTCAGACGGCCCGCGGACGAACGGCGGCTCGTCTGCTTACGCGCGCTCGTACACGAACGGCAGTTCGTCGGCGATCTCGCGCAGGCGCGGCGCCGCCTGGTCGCGGGCCGAGACGATCAGCTCATCGGCGGGCAGCGGCCAGCGCACCGCGATGTCGGGATCGTCCCAGGCGATCCCGCGCTCGACGGCCGGGTCGTAGTAGGCGCTCTGCTTGTAGAGCACGTCGGCACGGTCGCTGAGCACGCAGAAGCCGTGGGCGAAGCCGATCGGGACGTAGAGGCTGCACAGCGTCTCGGCGTCGAGCTCGACGGCCTCCCACTGGGCGTAGGTGGGCGAGCCGCGGCGCAGGTCGACGGCGACGTCGAGGATGCGCCCGCGGGCACAGCGCACGAGCTTGGCGACGCCGGCGCCGATGTGAAAGTGCATGCCGCGCACGACGCCGCGGACCGAATGCGAGTGGTTGTCCTGGACGAAGTCGAGCTCCTCGGGAATGCCCGCCTGCTCGTGCCAGGAGCGGCGATAGGTCTCCACGAAGAGGCCGCGCTCGTCGCCGTGGACGTCGGGCTCGATCACGGCGAGGCCGGCGATGCGGCAGGGCAGGACGCGCATGCGCGCAAGAGCGTAGCCGCCGCGCTCAGATGATGCTGATCGAATCGGCTGCTCGCCCGTTCGCCGCGCCGGGCTCGAGCTCAGCCGGGAATCGGCTGTTCGAGCTCTGGCTCGAGCTCAGCCGGGAATCGGCCGTTCGAGCTCTGGCTCGAGCTCAGCCGGGAATCGGCCGTTCGAGCTCTGCGTCCCCGCTCGCGGCGGTCAACGCGCCACGCCAGCGCTTGGAGTCCCACTGTGCGGGCTCGGTCTCGGCGAGGAACCGCTCGAGCACCTCGACGAAGCGCCCGGGCGCCTCGAGCTGGGGCAGGTGGCCGACGTCCTCGAAGATCTCCAGACGGCTGTCCGGGATCGCCTGGTGGGCCTGTTCGCCGTGGTGGACGGGAATGATCGGATCGCGCTCACCCCAGATGAGCAGGACCGGCAGACCCTGGGCGAGGTACAGCCGGTCACCGGCATGGACGCGCTGGCCGTGGGTGCCGACGACGGCGCGCAACGAGGCCAGGAACGCGGCGCGGCGGTCGGGGTCGGCGAGCGACGCGTATCCGCGCGCGATCTCGGCGACGTCCGCGTTCGGGCGCAGCCCCACGGCCGCCAGGCCACGGGCGAGCGCCGACCCCGCCGCGCGTCCCGGCCCGGCGGTGGCGGCGATGAACAGGTCGGCGCCCGGGAGCGCGGCGGCGCGCAGGACGGGGCTGACCTCGAGGCCGAGTCCGCCGCTCGAGACCAGCACCAGACGCTCGGTCATCTCGGGGAACTGATAGGCGAACTGCATCGCGATGCCACCGCCGAGCGAGTGCCCGACGAGCGTGGCGCGGTCGTGGCCGAGCGCGATCAGCAGGTCGCGCAGGCCGGCCGCGAGGGCCCCCAGGGAGTAGTCGCCGCCGCTCGGCGCCGACGTGCCGTGCCCGGGAAGATCGGGGGCGAGCACCGTGTGCGCTCGCGCCAGCGGCTCGATCGCCGCCTGCCAGGTCTGATACGTGCCCGCCATTCCGTGAATCAGGAGCAGCACTGAGCCCTGGCCCTGCTCGACGTAGGTCACCGCGCGGTCGTGGAGCGCCACCGTCTTGGGCTCGGTTCCCGTCGTGCGGCGTTGCTGGCTCTCGGACATCAGCTCCAACTCGCGGTTAGAACGGCAGCTGAACCGTACCACCGCAAATCGGCGCTGGAGACGGCACCGGCCGCAAACCCGCGATCGAGCCGGGGGCGCCGCACGCACGCCAGGGCCCTCCCAACGCCGAGCGCGTCACACTCGCCTGCTTCGCTGCTGCGGCCCGGGAGGCGCGGTCTGCAATCGTGAGGGCGCGATGGCCGACCGTCGCGACCTCGACTTCACCTACTCGCTGACCGATCGGATCATTCGGCTGAGCCTCGGAGAGCTGGCCGACTTCAGCGGCGCCAAGTACGACGGCGACTTTTCGCTCAGCCTCGAGCAGGCCCAGCGGCGCAAGCACGAGTATGTGGCCGAGCGACTCGGGATCGCGCCGGGGTCTCGGATGCTCGACCTCGGCTGTGGCTGGGGTCCGCTGCTCGACTTCATCCGCAGTCGCGGCGCCAGCGGCGTGGGCGTCACCCTGTCCTCGGCCCAGGTCGCGGCATGCCGGCGTCACGGCCTCGATGTCCGGCTGTTCGACGCGCGGGCGGTCAGCCGCGAGACCTTCGGCCCGTTCGACGCCGTCG
Source organism: uncultured Solirubrobacterales bacterium (assembly GCA_963713895.1). Lineage (GTDB taxonomy): Bacteria > Actinomycetota > Thermoleophilia > Solirubrobacterales > Solirubrobacteraceae > Palsa-744. The sequence goes on from OY970210.1 coordinate 3,098,082, forward strand.
CGAGCCTCGGCGCCTTCGAGCACTTCTGCTCTCCGCAGGATTACCGCGCGGGACGGCAGGAGATGGTCTATGCCGGACTGTTCGCGCGGATCGCGAGCCTGCTGCCCGCCGGGGGCCGCTTCTACCTGCAGACGATGGTGTTCGGGCGCAACATGATTCCCTCCGAGCAGATCGACGTCAACGCCTTGATGGCGCTTCCCCCGCGCGACTCGGACGCCTGGTATCTGGCCCTGCTCGGGCGTCAGTTTCCCGGCTCCTGGCTGCCGTTCGGCCAGGAGCAGATCACCCGCTGCGCCGAGCCTTCGTTTCGATTGGTCTCGAGCAGCAACGGCCGGCTCGACTACATCCAGACGATCACGCAGTGGAACGCGCGGATCGGAGCGCCGAGCCTCAGAAAGCGGCTGTTGAAGCTTGCGCTGGTGCCGCGCTGGCTGACCAGCGCCGACTTCAGGCTCGCGTTCGCCTCGGGCGTGAGCGCGAACAAGGTGTGCTTCGAACGGGAGCTGCTCGACCACTACCGGCTCGTGTTCGAGCGGCGGTGAGAGCGCTAGGCGAGACGATTCAACCACGCTGAGAAGGCGTCGTACGCGCGCTGGTCGAACAGCCAGAAGCGCGCCTCCGCGACGTCCGGGTACGCGTCGAGCGCGCTGCGCGTGGTGGTGAGCGCGACGCGGGCGGCGTCGGCGAGCGGGTAGCCGAACGCGCCGGTCGAGATCGCCGGAAAGGCGACGCGGGCGCAGCGGCGCTCTGTCGCGAGCTCCAGTGCTCGGATGTAGCACGAGGCGAGCAGCTCTTCTTCGTCCGCGCCGCCGCCGCGCCAGACCGGGCCGACGGCGTGGATCACATAGCTCGCGGCGAGGCGCCCGGCTCCCGTGATCTTGGCGTCGCCGGTTTCACAGCCGCCCTGAGCGCGGCACTCCTCCAGCAGGCTGGGGCCGGCGGCGCGATGGATGGCGGCGTCGACGCCACCGCCGCCGAGCAGGCTGGAGTTGGCGGCGTTGACGATCGCGTCGGCGTCGGCGTCGGTGGTGATGTCGCCGACGTGCAGTGTGATCAGGCCGGGCACGGTCAGAGATTAGGGTCTCGCAGAGCCGGCGGTCGGAGCTCGCGCTGTTGATGCATGGGCATGCCTGGTATGCCCTCGGATGCGCACGTCCTCGGCGCTTTCCGCTCCGACCGGCGAGCTGCGCGGCGTGCAGAACTACAGTTGTGTGCATGACCAGGCGCGCGCGCATGGTTGGCGCAGTCGCGCTCGCCGCGCTCACGATCGTGGCGGGCGCCACCGCCACGACGAGCGGCCGGCAGGCAGGCTCGCGATCGCGCCCGGTGGGCGTGGTGGCGAGCACGGCCGCGGAAAACGAAGCCACGGCGCGCTCGGACGCCGGCTCGCTGCTGATGGCGACGCCGCTGCCGGCAGGCGCGACTCAGTCCTCCGCCGAACCGTCCGAAGCCGGCTCGAGGCTTGCCGGGCCCGGGCTCGCGCCCGCAACGCCGAACCTGGTCAACGACCACGACTGGTGGACCGTCCCAGGGCCGCGCGCGGACGTGCTCGGGTACGTCGAGGCGCACCGTCCGGCCGGCACGAGCGAGTCGCTGTGCGGGCCGAGTACGACGAATGGCGTGATCGAATCGGAATGCGCGTATTTCGCCTGGCCACAGGTCCCCGGCACCCTGACCATGCGCTGGCTGGTGGTCGAAGTGGTGCAGCTACCGGACGGGGCGACCGGGCTGCGGGCCGACGCGGAGGTCGTGTGGGTGACGCCGCGCCCAGCCTCGGAGACGGTCCCCGCTGGCGCGCGCCTGCTGCACATCAGCGTCAGCAGCTCCATCAGGGCCAACCAGCCGAGGCAACGCCCGCTGACGGTGACCTCTGCAACGAAGATCGCGAAGGTCACGGCGCTGATCAACGCGCTGCCGGCCGGGCAGCCGGGCTCGTTCGCGTGTCCGGTCAACTTCGGCGTCAACGTGCGGCTCGCGTTCTACCGCCGGCGTGGCGGCCCGCCGCTGGCGGTCGCCAACGACGATCCCGGCGGCTGCGGCGATGTGCGGCTGACGATCGATGGCAGCGGGCAGCCCCCGCTGGGAGGCGGCACGAAGCTGCTCGAAGGGGTGGACCACGTGCTCGGGGTCAGGCTCGATACGGCGCCGCCGCTCCGCTAGGCTCGCCGCGAACAGCTATCTGCGCAGAGGATGGCTTGCGGGTCAGTGATGCGCAAAGCGCGAGGCCGGCTCGAAATCACCGTGCAGCACGAGCGGGTCGAGATCGGCCCCATTTGGCCACACAACGGTCCCCAGCTCGTCGTCAACGCGAACCTGTGCAAAGTAGTCGGGGTTGGCGAGCGGCTCGAACACCGGGCCGCGCAGCTCTCCCTTAAGGTCGACGTCGCGCGAGCTGCCGTCGCTGAAGCCAACCCGCAGACAGTAGTGGCCGAGGACCTGCACGGATCTGACGCACACGAATTCCATGACCATTGATCTTAGGGCAGCGGTTCGATCGCGTCGGGCACGCCACCGCTCTGCGCCCGCTGCCAGCCGGCGTTCAGCTCCTCGCGGTGCAGGCCGGCCCACTCGCTCACGAGCCTGAGTGCCCTGCCAGGAAGCACGCCGACGACCACCCTGCCGTCGTCAATCGCGATCACCGCATGATACTCGGCGTATTGCGCATGGAAATGAGGAGGTTCGTGGTCGTAGAAGTACATCGTGATCGTGATGCCGTAGAAGAAGCTGATCCGTGGCACCGCGTCATCATGAGCAGCGATGCGGATGGCTGCGAGCTTCGCTGAGACGGCGAGCTCGAAGCGGCGCCGCCGCTTCGCTGATATGGACGCGGGTTTGTCATCCATGAAAGGGGTGGGGTTGTCAACCGGGTCACGGGCCCCTGGTTGTCGGGGTCCGGTTCGCTTGCGGCGTTCCGGTCACGGAAGTGCTCCAGTCATCCATTCGGTCGCGCTGGGCGGACCAGAGTGCCTTGCGGTGCTCGGGGGCTCAATCAAGTGGGCGGCCGTCCCGTGCTAGCGAGGCCATGACAAACAACGAGCTCGCCCGAGCGTTCCGCTCGCGCCGTCGCCGGGGACGCAAGCCCGACGCCGTAGCGTGCGCGGCGGGGTCATGCGGCCACCGCCAGCTTCTCTTTCGCGTTAGCCCGGCTGCGGCGCGCCAGGCAACGGATCTCCGCTGTGGTCCAAAGCGACGATAAGGAGCGGTCCAAAGCGATGATAGACCGTGGTCCAAAGCGACACTAGAACATGGTCCAAAACGGTAGTATGCGCTTGTGGGCCGACCCGAGTACACCCCACGCCTAGTAGACCAAACGCTACGCGAGCTGTTTGCTCAGCTGCCGGCGCTGCTCATAACCGGCCCGCGGGCCACGGGCAAGACAACAAGCGCCGAGCGTCACGCCAAGACGATCGTCCGCCTCGATCGCGAGGCCGAGGCGGGCCCGTTTCGGGATGATCCGGATGCTGCATTGCGCTCCCTCTCCGAGCCGATCCTGCTGGATGAGTGGCAGGCGGTCCCAGAGGTGCTCGGAGCTGTCAAGCGAGCTGTCGACGGGGGCTCGGGCCCGAGCCGGTTTCTGCTCACCGGCAGTGTAAGAGCGCAGCTGGACACGCAGACGTGGCCTGGCACTGGCAGACTCGTCAACCTGCGGATGTGGGGGCTGACGGTGGGCGAGCTCATGCGCGTGGCTCGACGGGAGCCTTTTTTGCAGAGGCTCGCTCGAGGCGATCTCGCGGCGTTTGACACGCCAGCAGAGACACCTGACCTGCGCGGCTACGTCGATCTCGCACTGCGCGGAGGGTATCCGGAACCGGCGCTCGGGCTGAGGGGTGTGGCGAGGCAAGCATGGTTGGAGAGCTATCTCAGCCAGCTACTGACGCGGGATGCCGAGAGCCTCAAGGGTCTGCGCGATCCGGGACTGCTCCGCAATTACTTTCAAGCCCTCGCCGTCAACTCAGCCGGCTTGGCTAGCGAGAAGACCCTGTATGACGCGGCGGGGATCGGCCGGGCGACGGCGGTCTCCTACGAGCGCCTTCTCGCAAACCTGTTCGTGCTGGACCTGCTGCCCGCTTGGAGCAGCAACCGGCTCTCACGCCTCATCAAGGCCCACAAGCGCTACATCACCGATTCAGCGCTCATGGCCGTCTCTCTCGCCGTCAACGAGCTGGGCGTGATGCGCGACACTCGGGTGCTCGGGCAGCTGATCGAGACGTTCGTGCTGGCCCAGATACGGCCCGAAGCGGAGCTCAGCACGTACAGGCCCCGCCTATACCATGCGCGCGAGAAGAACGGCCGCCACGAGATCGATCTGCTGGCAGAGCGTTCGGCAGGCGAGATCGTCGCGATCGAGATCAAGACGACAGCCGCCCCCGGGCGCGGCGATGCGCGACATCTGGAGTGGCTGCGCAACCGGCTCGGCGAACGCTTCCGCGCTGGCGCCGTCCTCCATACCGGGCCGCGCCCATTCCGTCTCGGCGAGCGCATTTATGCGCTGCCGATCTGCACGTTGTGGGGATGAACAACGTCGGGCTCGATACCGCGCCGCCGCTTCGCTAGGCTCGCGCGCGGATGGCGATCGCGGTGGTCACGGGCTCGGGCGGGCTGATCGGCTCAGAGGCGGTTCGCTACTTCGCCGAGCAGGGGCTCGACGTGATCGGCCTGGAGAACGACATGCGGGCGCGCTTCTTCGGGCCAGAGGCGTCAACGACGCCCATGTCCGAACGGCTTGTGCGGGAGGTCGAGGGCTTTCGCTGGGACCAGCTGGATATCCGTGACGCCGAGGGCGTGAAAGCGCTGTTCTCGCGCAACGCACGCGAGATCGAGCTGGTCGTGCACGCCGCCGCACAGCCCTCGCACGACTGGGCCGCGACCGACCCGCAGACGGATTTCACGATCAACGCGAACGGCACGCTCAACCTGCTGGAGGCGGCGCGCCAGCACGCGCCCGATGCCACCTTCGTGTTCACCTCGACCAACAAGGTGTACGGCGACCGGCCGAACTCGCTGCCGCTGCAGGAATTGCCGACACGCTTGGATCTGTCTCCGGATCACCACTGGTATCACGGGATCGACACCGAGATGCCGATCGACCTGACGATGCACTCGCTGTTCGGCGTGTCCAAGGCCGCGGCCGACCTGCTCGTGCAGGAGTACGGGCGCTACTTTCAGATGCCGACCGTGTGCTTTCGCGCGGGCTGTTTGACCGGGCCCCAGCACGCCGGGGCGCAGCTGCACGGGTTTCTCGCGTACCTGATGAAGTGCACGGTCACCTCCCAGCCGTACACGATCTTCGGCTACGGCGGCAAGCAGGTGCGCGACAACATCCACGCGCGCGACGTGGTGCGCGCGTTCGGGGCCTTTCACGCCAGTCCAAGCGCCGCGGCCGTGTACAACCTCGGCGGTGGGCGCGAGTCCAACGTGTCGATGCTGGAGGCGATCGAGCTGTGCCAGCGGATCGCCGGATCGCATTTGAACTACACGCTCAGCGACCAGGCCCGCGTGGGCGACCATCGTTGGTGGATCGGCGACCTGCGGGCGTTCGAAGCGGACTATCCGCAGTGGCGGCTGACGCTCGGGATCGAGGAGATGCTGCGCGACATTTACGAGCGCAACGTCGAGCGGTGGCTGGCGCTCGCTTGAGGCCTCAGCGCGATTGCGGGCGGGCGACTCGCGACTCTCAGGCGGCGATTGTGCCAGCGGCGTGGTGAGGCGCAGGCAGTGAACGCCCCTGCAGGCGCAGGTTGTCTCGGTATGCGTTCAATGCCTCTTGGATGCGTTCTGCGACCTGCGGGCGCGTAGCACCAAGGGCTACCACGCCGGGCAGATCCGGTATGTAAGCGCCCCATGCGCCGTCCTCCGCCTGCTCATAGATCACGACGTAGTCGTTCATCGAAGTTGCTCCAAGCCGCTTGCACGCCGGATGCTAGCGAGCGTGCCGACAGGGACGGTATCGCTGTCTTTCCCGGCCACCACGATGCGCACCCGTCGAAGGTTCGGATGACACCAAATCTCGTGAGAGCCACTTTGACGCAGCACGCACCAGCCCGCATCGACAAGCGCTTTCCTCACGTCCTTGTACTTCTTGGGCACGCCGCCGACGTTACGCCCGGATGGGGATGAGACTCGCGAGCGATGTGTGCACGGGTATCCATAGCGACTATCGCCAGGATACCGACGGAGTCGGCACGGTCAGGTATGAAGCAGACGTTGAGCGCTTCCTGCCGACACGATTCCAGGGTGCGTGGAATCTCGTTGCCCGCATCTCGACGCCGCGTGCTTGCAACGCCGAGCGGTGGCTGGCGCCGATGGGGTGAGTGAACACTCGGCCTGAGACGCGCTCCTCAGGGACCGAGGGCGGCGATCGAGGTGACCAGAACGCCGTCGGGCCGGGTGTAGGTGGGGCTGTCGGCGACGACGACGAGCAGAGCCCCGCACGCGGCGTTTGCCTGGGGGGATAGCTTCTCCCTGAGGGCGAGCAGATTGCGGGCGCCCTCATCCACCCGATGATGTCCCAGCTTGACCTCCGCCGCCAGCCAGCGGCCGTCCGGCGCCTCGACGATCGCGTCGATCTCCAGTCCCTTGTTGTCGCGATAGAAACGGACCTCCGCACGATGCGGCTGGGCGTAGACGCGCAGGTCGTGGATCGTCTGTGACTCGAAGAGGAATCCGGCGAGCTCGATCTCGGGGCCCAGCAGCCGCTGTGGCGTGGCGCCCAGCGCCGCCACGGCGAGCGAGGGATCGGCGAGGTGACGCTTCGGCGTGGCCGCGAGGCGGACGCGCGAACGCAGCTGTGGCTTCCAGCTCGGCTGATCCTCGATCAGGAAAATCCGTCCGAGCACGCGCAGGTAGTCGTGCAAGGTGGTCTCGCCGAGCGGCTTCTCCGCGGCACGAGCGATCGTCCGGAGGCTCGCGTCGGTGCCCACGCTGCGGGCGTAGGAGCTGAGCAGGCGCCGGATCCCATCGGGATCGCGCCGGATCCCATCGACCCGACTGACGTCGGCGTGGACGATCACGTCGATGTAGTCGACGTTCGCCTCCAGAGCGTCGGCGGGCGCGAGGGTGAGATTGTCCGGCCATCCGCCGATCGCAAGCGCCTCGATCGCCTCTCTGACGCTCAGCCTGTGTGGCTCGGCCTCAGCCGGGGAGCCGTCGAGAAGTGCGCCCACCGAGACGGCGCCGCTCGCGAGGCCGCGCTCCAGCAGCGTCATCGTCCGCATCGGGACGGCGGCGATCGTGCGCGCGCCGGTGTGGCTGCGGGCCTCGCTCTCGGGGGTCGAGGAGCCGGTGAGCAGGAACAGTCCCTTGCCGCCCAGATCATCGATTCGCCCGCGCACGGCGTTCCAGACCCCGGCGGCGAGTTGATACTCGTCGATCAGCCGCGGCGCCTCGCCGTCGAGCATAAGGCGCGGATCCGTCTGGGCTGCCACGAGCGCCGCGGGGTCTTGGTCCAGACGCACCTCCGAGGCCGCAAAGCAGCGCGCGGTCGTCGTCTTGCCGACCGCCTTCGGACCCGTCAACAGGACGGCGCCATGGGTACGCAGGCGTGCCTCGACCAGCTTCTCGATGATCCGCTCGCGGTGGCCGTGCGCCTGCTCGATCGCCTGCAGGAGGTCGCCCTTCCCGTCTCGACGAAGTGATTGTACCCTTCTTATCGAAGGGATTGTACCTTATGTTAGCCAGGTATTGTACCCGAACTCAGACAAATGTACTCTCGACCGCCACGAGAACGGCGGTCGTTCAGCGATGGGCCAAGCGTAGGGCCGGCTCGAGATCGCCGTCCAGCACAGGCGGGTCGAGGTCGGGGCCATCTGGCCACATAACGGTCCCGAGCTCGTCGTCAGCGCGAACCTGCGCAAAGAAGTCGGGTCGGCGACCTAGAGGGCGCCGACGGGTCACTCCGAGTCACGTCCCGCCGCCACGACCCAATAGCCCGAACGGCTTCAGCGCAAGCGAGCCAACTCGCCCCCGCCCGGCGACGCGCATCAGGCCGCGCTGTTGCTCGGGGGTGAGCAGCCCCCCCTCGGTCGATCAGCGGAAGGCCAGTGCTGACGCGCTCCTCCAACGAGTGATAGGCGTCCTGGTACTCCCGGGAGACCGCGTCGTGGTGGGCAACCTCTTCTTCGAGCCTGACCTGATAGCTCTCGCGGTCGAGCTCCTGCCACACGCGCGGCGCGGCCTTCGTACGGGGATCGGTCAAGGCCTGCTCGCACACGGCCAGCAGCTGGCACGCGATCTCACTCCAGGCCGGCGTCGGAAGCGCTGCTAACGGCCATACCGCGCATATGCTGGGAACATGCGGTCAGATCTTCCGGCGCTGGCGCGTGATCTTGGCGTGCCCGAGCGAACGTTGCGACGAGCGGTGCAACGAGGAACCGTGCGCTGCAACCGGCCCGGCCTGCGGCAGCTTGAGCTGGCGGCCGATGAGGACGCCTACCTGCGCAAGAACTGGGACACCATCTCCGCCTTGGCGGAGGCGCTGAGGACCGAGCGCAACGTCCGCCTGGCTGTGCTCTTTGGATCGCTGGCTCGCGGACAGGCGGGGAAGGACTCCGACGTGGACGTACTGGTGTCTGTCACCGAGGAGAGGCCCATGTATGTCAGTCATCTCGCCACCCGCCTGACGCGCGCGCTCGGCCGCGACGTAGACGTGCTCTCGTTGACACAGGTGCGCACGCACGACCCGGCGCTGCTGGCCGTCATCTTGCGCGATGGACGCCCCGTGATTGACCGCGACGGCTCCTGGCCGAGGATGTCCGGATCGTCGTGGAACTTTGAGAGCGGCCTCCGGGATTTGACGGTCAGACAGTAACGGTTTGTGGCGCCGCGGGGTGAACGGCGGCGCCGGGGGTTGGTGGAGCTGCTTGCGCTGCGTGTCGTTCGATCGCGAGGATGAGTTTGGCGAGGTCGCGGTAGCCGGTGATCCGTCGGAATTGTTGCTCGGCGACGAGCATCCCGGCGGCGGTCCAGCGCTTGCGCATATCGCCGTCCTGCCAGCGCTTGACGTTGCGCTGGGTGTGGCGGACGATCTCGATCATGCTCTCGCACGGGTTCGTCGAGCACAGCGTCTTTGCGAGCTGACCACCGATCCCGAGCCGCATCAGCGTCAACGTCTCGCTCATTCCCTCACGCAGCGAGGAGGCCGCGTCGGGCCAGGTGCGATCGAGCTCTGAGGCCAAGAGATTTAGCCGTTGCTCGGCGAGATCGGGGTCCTTGAGCGCCCATGCGCCACGGATCCTGGCGAGGACCTGGGGACGGTCGCGTTCGGGGAGAAGATCACAGACATTTCTCTCCTTGTGGCGATGACAACGATGCACCAGCGCGTGCTCGCCGAATACGTCCGTGATCGCGCGGTGCAACGCCTTCCCGCCGTCGATGACGAACAGGATCGCCTGCTCCGGGTCAAGACCCCGGTCCACGAGGTCGGCCAGCAGCGTCCTGGCGAGCGTGGCGTTCTCGGTCGAGCCCTCCCACAATCCGAGCGGGATCTTCACTCCCTCGGTGCTGATCCCGAGCGCGACAATGTGGGTGCGCTCAGCGATCTGGAGCCCGTCGAGCATCATCACCGCCAGGCGCACGTCATCCAGCCGGCGGCCCATCAGCTCCCCCAGCGCGGTCCTGGTCCGCTCGATGAACCGCTCCGAGACCGAGCTCTTGCCTGTCGATGTGCTGGCCTGCTCGACCTCCTCGCCGACCGGCTCTCCCACGCCCCCAAACCGGCGCGTGGAGACGCCCGCGAGCATCCGGTCCATCACCGCCCGTGTGAGCGGGTCGCGGTCGGCGAAGTGCCCGTATGTCGTGAGCGGCAACTCCCGCTCGTCATCGGCGCTGCGCACACGTGGCCGGTCGACCTTCACGCGCCGGCCGCCCAGCGTCATTGACCCGTCCTCGTGGCCGTGGCGCCTGGCGAGACGATCCGGATTGTGTTTCCCCTTCGGTCCGACGACCTCGGTCACCTCGAGCTCCATCAGCTCATGCACAACACCGAGCCCGACACCAACGCTCAGCGCGAGCAGCCCCTCCCTCGCCGCCCCCACGAGGTCGCCGAGCGCCTCCTGGATTTGCGGTGGGAGCGAACTCCCGGCGGCCTCCACGGCCGTGACGACCTGCGGGCCAGATACCTTCTTCATGGCGGTTTCCTCCTGTCCTCGCGGACTTGTTGACACCCCGAACGCTGCCAACCACAGCGGACGAGGCGGGAGGACCGCCACTCAAAGTTCTACGAGGCCTCGGACAACCTCTCCTGGCCCGTGCTCATCGCAGAGCGCACGGATGTTGAACGCGCCGCCGCGATTGCACGCACGGAGCGACATGCTCGCGCCGCACGAGCCGTCGCACAGCTGATCGGAGCATAAAGTGGGCTCGGAGCCGGACGCGAGCTCACCGTCCGGCGAGCAGACGGCGTCAACCTCAGCTGACGCTCGGCGCATCTCGGAGGGCGACGAGCTTTGTCCGGCGACGACGAGCACTCATCGGTTGCGCCTCGATACGCGGCTCACCTGCTCGGTCTCACTGCGGAGAAGCTCACGCGACACGATTCCTCGTCGCCGTCGCAGTTTGGCCACCTGCTGGAGACGTTTGTCGCGGGTGAGCTCATCAGGCAGGCGTCGTGGCAACAGGAGATCACTGCTTGTGGACACTGGCGCACCTCTGACGGCGACGAGATCGACCTGGTGCTCGAACGCGACGACGGCGGCGTGCTCGCCTTCGAGGTGAAGGCCGCGGATCAGGTCGCGGGCCGCGACATGGGCGATCTGGGCAAGCTTCGCCGACGCCCTCGGGGAACGCTTCCTTGCAGGCGTGGCCCTGTACACCGGTATGCCGGCGTACAACTTCGAAGACCGCTTGCACGTCATGCCGATCGACCGGCTCTGGAGTCCGCAATGAGGAGCCAAACCGAACAAGCTTGGTCGCGCGAGCGCAACCTATGCCTCAGGACTCCGCCGCCGAAGAGTCCGGGTTCCCATCAGAATAAAAGTGAAGTGATGGCGGCACCGACCGCGGGGATCGATTGAGAATGCGCAGCTCGTGCCCGTACTCAGCCGCTGGGCGCAACGACTACAAGATCGAGGAGCTCGCTGTAGTCAATCTCGAGACCCTCCATGTTGGCGAGCGCTGCGCGCACCTGTCTGGTCACCGCCGCTCCCGGCACTCCGGGGAGCGACACCTGGCAACGGACCGTGAAGGCGGTCAACGGCTGGCCGTCATGTAGGGGTTCACCGGGAGCTCCGAGATCGACCTGTACCCCCGCGGGTAGGGCATCGCGTATTCGATCGGCAACGTCGTTCGCCCATTCCTTGGTAGGAGCCGCGAGCACGACATCCGCATACCCGTGCTCGGGACGCGAAGTAGCGGGCTGCGTGCGAGCAAGCTCTCCCAGCTTGAACGACGTCGCGGCGGTCTGGGCGCGTAGGGTTGGCAGCCTCGTGCGCCACTCGCGCGCCGGACCAGCCTGCTTCTGGACCAATGCCTGTAGATGTTCCAGCGGGGATGGCTCCGCACGTGTCGTCACGGGATCAAGTGTAGTCATTCGGGCGGCCTGATCTCGACAGCGTTGACGCGCCTGTCGAGCGCGGTCAGCCGTCCAATGACGACCGGAAACACTTCGTCATTCATCCGCTTGCCGTCCTCGAGTGGAACAAGACGACGCTTAATTCGGCGGTCGAGCTCTGCCGTCCATCGCTCGAGCTCATGCTTCCGCCCGCTATGGAAGGGACAAGGTCGGCTGCCGGCAGCCGGGTTTACTCGGTCTGCCCACTCTCGCTCCTCTTGGCACTGTCGGCCAGCTCGCGTGCCCTGCGTGCGGCATACTCGGTGACCTGCTGCTCCACGCGCCGCATCTGCGCCATCTCCTTATCGAAGCCCTCCGTGATTTGGGCCTCCTCGCCGGCCATCAGGACACCCTGCTGGCCCACGGCGTAGCGCGTGACGGCGATCGGCGTGGCGATGCCCTGCAGCGTCAGGTGAGCGACCGCCTCGTCTCGGTCGGTGCAGAGGATGAAGCCGACGGTCGCGCGATCCCCGTCGTGAGCGATGAGCTCGTTGACGGCGTTGACGTAGAGGTTCATCTTGCCGGCGAACTCTGCTCGGAAAGGGCCGATCTTGAGGTCGATGACCACGAAGCGGCGGGTCGGATGGTGGTAGAAGAGGAGGTCGAGGATTAGCTCGTCGTCGCCAATTTGGAGCGAGCGCTGGCGTCCGGCGAAGTAGAAGCCCTCGCCGAGAGCCAGCATGAAGCGTTCGATGTCGGTCAGCAGCGCCGCTTCCAGGTCGCGCTCCCTGGCGCCTTCGGTCAGTCGCACGAAGTCAAGGACCACGGGATCGCGGGTGATTCGCTGCACAGTCTCGGCGTCGCCGTCCGCCAGCGTGCGCTCGAAGTTGGTGATTGCCGCTGCCTGGCGCTCATGCAGGCGGCTGGCGATATGGTGTGAGAGCTCCGCCTTGGACCAGCTCGACGCACGCGCCGCATACCAGTCGCGGGTCGGCCGGTCAGAGAGCTTGTCGAGCAGCAGCACGACGTGAGCCCACGGCAATGCTGCAATACCGGACTGCAGCATTTCCCGCTCGGGCCACGCAGCCGCGAACGCCCGCATGTAGCGCAGACTCCTCACGGAGAAACCCCGCGCACCGGGGAACGCCGACCGCAGGTCCGCAGACAGTCGCTCAATGATTCTGGGGCCGCCACGTCCGCGGCGATTGCCCTCCTCAGCCTGGCGTCGCAGGATCTCCTGGCCGATCTGCCAGTACACGTCGATGAGCTCCGCGTTGATCGCCCGCGCAGCACGCGCCTGGGCGCTACGGATGCGCGCCTTGATGTCCTCAAGGAACTCCTCGTAGCTCTGAGTCGCAGCACTCGGCGCATCAGCAGAGGGTGTGGCGGGCAACTCAGAAATGACTTTCTGAGCTTACTCATCAGATGCGTCGCATCTCTGGCGATTCGCGACGTGTCGTGCCCGGTGGCCCTGGACATCTCGATGGTCGAGCTACAGGGTCTTCGCACTGCCGACTGGTGGTTTGATGACCAGGGAACGTACTTCGAGCGGGTGCTGGCGCAGATGTCAGCGCTGCCCTTCGCCGACGACAGCTTCGATTGGGTCTTCTGCTGTGAGGTGCTCCATCACAACGACCGCAGAGGCATGACCGACGCGCTGCACGAAATTCGTCGCGTTCTGCGCCCCGGCGGAAGCCTACTCGTGATGAACGAGCCGTTGCGGTGGCCCACAGACCTCAAGCGCACCCACGGCGTCGAGGTGGCGCAATTCGCCGGCAACGAGCACGTCTACTTCTTCCTGGAGTACCTATGGATGGCTAGACGTGCCGGCTTTCACAGCATCCGCACAAGCGCGCCTGCGTTTGACGCCTTCCACTCATGCGACCCGATCCACCTCACGCTCGAGGCGAGCGCGCTGGGCTCGTTCAAGCTCGCCGCGATAAACGTTGCTCGTCAGCGCCCATTCGTACGTCGTCTGCACTCGTGGTGGCGCTACCTCATGGGACCAAATGTGTCGCTACAGATGATCTGCACCAAGAGCAAGCGACCGCCGCCACCGCGCCGCCGCGGTCCTCACGTCAGTCGCGGTCCCGCCTGCCCCAGCCGCCCAACAACCCAAACGGCTTCAGCGCCAACGAGCCAAGTCGCCCCCGCCCGGCGACGCGCATCAGGCCACGCTGTTGCTCAGGAGTGAGCAGCCCACCCCGGTCGATCAGCGGAAGGCCTGTGCTGACACGCTCTTCCAGCGAGTGGTAGGCGTCCTGGTACTCCCGGGATACCGCGTCGCGGTGGGCAACCTCTTCTTCCAGCCTGACCTGATAGCTCTCGCGGTCTAGCTCCTGCCACACCCGCGGCGCGGCCTCAGGAGGAGGCTCGACCAACGCGCGCTGATAGACCGCTATGAGTCGCTGCGCGATCTCACTCCAGGCGGGCGTCGGCAGGCTACACAGCACCGCGAGGTGGCGCTCGCGAGCCGGGCCAGGGCTGAGCAGCGGCAGCACGGCGGCAGCGCTCGCACGCGCGTCCCAGGGCAGGAGAGTCGCGGCCTCGCCGGCGAGCTCCGCGAGCGAGGCCTGGGCGGCGAACAGGCAGGGCAAACCCGAGCGAGCGGCCTCGAGCGGGATCAGGCCGAAGCCCTCATAGACCGTGGGATAGACGAGCGCGCGCGCATGGGCGTAGAGCCAGCGCCTGCCGGGCTCGTCGACCGGACCGAGATCGAGCGTCAAGCCGGCCAGCTCGGGCCGGCACTCCAGCAGCTCGCGCTCGGGCTCGCGTGAGGAGCCATGAGCGACGTGTGCGCCGGCGAGGACCAGCCGCCCGTCCCAGCCTAGCTCGCGCAGAGCGCCGAAGAGCTCGATCGCGAACGGACGGTTCTTGTGCGCGTAGTCGGCGCCCAGGCAGAGGATGAACGGTTCGCCTGCCCGAACCCCCTCCGGCGGGCTGGCCGCCGGATCCGCAGACTCGCCGGCCTCGGCTCCGACTCCGATCACATGGGCGCGCGAGGCCGGCAGCAGATCCTCGGCGAGCGCGTCACCGCGCGCGTGCTCGGAGAAGAAGATGGTCTGATCAGCTCCGGCCAGCGCGAGGCGCGTGACACGCCGGTACATGCGCCACGCATGAAAATCGTTGTGGTAGGACGGGTTGTGGTACGCGATCAGGTCCTGCTGGCCGATCACGATGCGCTCGCCGACGAGCCGCAGCAGCACCAGGTCGGCCGGCGTGAACACCTGCTGGGGGCGGTGCACGACGTCAGTGCGCGGCGGATCGTGAGTTGCGTCTTCGTAGGCGAGCAGCTCGACCCCCGGCACACGCGCGAGCGCACTGGCGGCACGCTCGGACAGGTCGGGCGGCACCAGCACCCTGACCGCCACCTGACGTGTGCGGGCCAGGGCGAGAACCAGCTCGATGATGTAGGTCTGCGTGCCGCCCGCGGTCGCGGTGAGCGCACGGCCGTCGATCGTCACCGACAGCCCTCGGACGGCAGCGCGGGCGCACTGCTGGGCGCGGCGCAGCGGCCCGTGCTCGTCGTTGCCCACCGTGTCCTCTATCGGAGCGACGAGCTGCTGGGCGCTCGCGACCGTCTCGTCCGCCTGCGTCTCGTCCGCCTGCGTTTCCTCTGACGGCCACCCCTTGAAGTCACCTTCGACCAGCACGTCGTCGGCGAGCACGTGCACCATGCCAAGGGCCGACAAACGCAGCGCCAGGTCCGCCAGGGCGTCGTCAAGCGCGAGCGACTCGTTCAAGGGCCCCGCCAGCTCGAGCGCGGAGCGCCGCATGTAGACGCAGCCGGGCCCCATCACTGCGATCTTCGGGCGCAGGCGAGGAGATCGCGCGGCGAGGCGCTCGGCCAGCCGGTCAAATGAGGCTTCGACGGTTGCGTCGCCGAGCTCGAGGTCGATCCCACCCGATCCGAGACAGAGCGGAGTGGCGCTGGCCACGGTCGAGTCGCTGAGCGCGGCTGCGCGCAGGCGCTGCAGCCAGCCTGGGCTGACGCTGATGCCGGGGACCACCAGCACCACATCAGCGGGG
Source organism: uncultured Solirubrobacterales bacterium (assembly GCA_963713895.1). Taxonomy (GTDB): domain Bacteria; phylum Actinomycetota; class Thermoleophilia; order Solirubrobacterales; family Solirubrobacteraceae; genus Palsa-744. The sequence goes on from OY970210.1 coordinate 3,113,596, forward strand.
AAGCTTGCGTGGATTGCGGCGGTGACGGCTCCGACCTCGGTCGCCGCATCCCGGCCGAGCGCACCGATAAAAAGATCCGTCACCGTCGGACGCCGCCCACAAGCGTCAAGCTTCTCTGCGATCTGTGCGAGCAACGCGCGGGAGCCGAGAACCACGACCGCCGCCGACGCGTGGGTGTTTTCGACCACGCTTCTCAGGCCGAGCAGCCCATCAGTTGCGGCTACCAGGACGCACACCAGCGGCGAGCCCCGCTCGAGTTTCGGCATGTCGGCGGCAAGCTCGCGCATCGTCGCATCATCAAGATACAGCCGGTGCCCCGGCCTACGGAGCCCTGGCTCCCTCTGGCGATGTCGACACCATCGAGGTAGCGATGATCCGTCGGCGCTGGTCGCCAGGCCGCATCCTCCGGAGAGCAGCATAAGCGTCCAAGTCGACACGATACGGGCAACCCCCGTCACCAGGTTCCCGCTCCTCTCTGATTGTGAACATAGATCGGCCTTATGATCTCTTTCTCCCGATGACGAGCTCTAGCAAAGTCAGTCCTCTCGCCGCGATCGAAGGTGAACTTGGTCGCGACTGTGTGGTCGCGCCGTTCGTCGTCGTTAGTCGCGACGCCACGACCGGTGACCTCTGCGTTCTTCATTCGCATGTTGCGATCGGTGCTGGCGCAGACATTGGGGACGGTTGCGTGCTACACCCCCACGTCGTAATCGGCGAGGATGTCGTCCTTGGCGCCGGGGTCGAGGTTCTACACGGCGGTCGTGGGCCGCGAGCCAACGGGCGCAGGCGCAACCGCGAGGACACCCGAATTCGTCCGCCAGTTGACGATCGGCGATGGTTGTGCGATAGGCGCACACGCCACTATTTACTACGACGTTATGATCGGCCTCCAGACGCTTATTGGCGACTCGGCATCGATCCGCGAGGGCGGACGCATAGGTGCCCAGTGCATCGTGTCGCGCAGCGTCACGCTAAACTATAATGTGAAGGTCGGCGATAACGTGAACATAATGGATAACGCGCACATCACGGGAGGCATGCAAATCGGCGACCACGTATTTGTTTCCACGATGGTCGCGACGCCAATGACAATCGGCCTACAGTCGAGCTCGACAACCGCACCTTGAGCCCCCCACAGATCGAAGAAGGTGCGATCCTGGGAGCGGGCGCGATCCTACTGCCCGGCGTCGTCATCGGACGAGGAGCCATCGTCGCGGCGGGTGCCGTGGTTACCCGCGATATCGCTCCCGAAGACATGGTCATGGGAGTGCCGGCGCGAGCACAGTCCACACAGAGATCCGGGTAGACTAGATCGTTTGACAGGCGATTTGGACCGCCTCGATAACGCGATCTACCTCCTCGTTCGTCAATGCTGGATACATCGGGAGGCTTAGCGCCGTTTCGGCGTGACGCTCGGCCACCGGAAGGGAGCCTCCCGCCCGGCCGACTCCACAGCTTCGAGCAGCAAACCACGGCGACTGAACGTGGGAATGACGATGCTCATCCTGGGAGACACAAACCGTTCAACGGGACTTGCTTGCGCAGCACGAGCCTTGTTTGTGCGGACTTGGCGAAGAGGCTTCACCATCTGGCCAGTCGATACGCCGTGGCTACCGAGACGCACACCGCCGACCAGCCCGGCTCGAGGTTCGGCGTGTTGGCGCCAAACTCGTGCATAGTCGCGCTGTCAGGATGCAGGCGGCACCGTGTAAAGGAGCACTCCTCCGACCGATCGATCGCGAAGGCCTAGCTGGGACAGAACGACAGGCCATTGACCAGCAGCCGCTGGGTTGAACGACTACATAGCTAACACTGTGCTGACGAATGAATGACCCCAGCGCGGGCGCCGGCGGAGTAATATTGCCAACAAGCTGTCCAACCGTCGGCTGAGCATCGAATGGAGGTGGTACCACGCCCGAAACATAGCCCTCAGGCATGTAGAAGTAGAAGTCGGTCTCGGCCTGCCAAAGCATAGATACGTCGTTCGTCCCAAAGGGCAGCATCAGAATGGTCTCATTGAGTGTCAGATACCGACGGTACATTGCGGTAGAGAAGAAACGTGGATTATGAGGGGGCATCCCATACAGTGAAGTGAGGAGATTGGGGAAAATCAACACGGCGCCTAGCAGCACCACTAGCCACCTAAGCACCGTCCGCCCGCTGGGCATCGCCAACCATGCTGCCACACCGATCGAGATGGCCAGCGTGACGAACAGCACGGCACGTGACGGCACGAGGTCATTGAACACAGGAAGATGCCTGACCCAGTTGAAGGGCAACGCAAGTGTCTGGTACCCAGCGATGTGCAGGTGCGAACCCAGGGCAACAAGGAAGCTCGCGCTCACCGCGACCATCAGTAGCCGTCCAAGCATGCTGCGACGTCCGGACCCCAACAGCCACACAAGGAAGGCAAGGATGATCGGGATGCTCAGGTAGCCGTCCGCCTCCGTGATGTTACCGGTCTCGTAAGTAACGCCCAGGGACAGAAAGTCATGATGCCCCAGCCAGGTTACGTACGTGGGAACGACTGGATTGAGCAAATCGAGGCCGTATACATCCGAAAGGCCAGCTGCGCCCTTCGGGAAGGTACCATTGAAGAGGGCGTAATAAAAGAAGGGCGACGCGACCACCAAGGCGATCAGACCTGCCGCAACGGTCTCTCCGAACAGACTGTCAATCCGAGACCGCTGCGACCGAGACGCCATGACGTGCGCAGACACGAGCAGCACGATCCCTAGCCCGACGCCCTCTGCGAGCAATTCTGTCGAGAGGCCGGCCTGCAGAACCAACAGTAGTGCCATGAACATTAGATAGGCGCCGCGCGACATCTCGCGATCGACACGGCGCAGCGCTAGGTGCACCGTTACAGGGATCAGAAAGATGAGCGTCAGGTTCAGGTGCCCGGTCAGCTGCGCAAACTCGTAGCTGCTGAACCCAAATAGGTAGCCCGCCGCTACGGCTGGAAGCTCTCGCCCGACCAGTCGCCGGCAAAGCAGATAGGCGGTCAATGCGGCAAGTGCAGGACTCACAACCGACAGGAAGTTATAGGACACGACCGGACCAGCCAGGGCCGTAAGCGGCGCCATCACGATGGCCGCAGTCGGAACCATCGCTCCCTGGGTAACATTCACACCTGTGGGCGCCCACAGGTAGTGAGTGAAGAACGGGTTCAGCCCATGGCTGATCGCATGCGGCCACCAAGACAGGGCCCACATGTACGCGGCGGGATCCTCGGTTCCGACACACGCGCAGACCGTTGCCGGGTGGGCAATGGCGTGCCGACCTATGGTGATCAAGGCCATGACGAGGTAGAAGCCCAGCGCCAGCAGCCACGTGGGCACCACACCAACGCGACGCGATGTCATCGGAGAGCGCTCAGCCCCGCCGTTGGAGCCTGGTCGGGCCTCGCAAGTGCCTGCGGCTCGCGCCTTACGGTCTCAACATCAGCGTGCGCCATAGCGATCAGACTGCGTGGCGGATACGCGGCCTTCGGCGTCGCTCCGTCGCCAGCCCGCCGCCAGTCGCCTGGTCGCGCGCCGGATCCGTCCGGTCGCGCTGCTGTCAGTCAACTGCTCGAGCCGGTGACGAATACGGGCACCCACGACCTCTGGAGCGAGGAGCGCCTGAACGTCGTCCTTGGCGCGCAGCCCGCGCCGTCGCGAGCCCTCGGGGTCGTCGCGAGCGGTTCTGAGCAAACGAGTGGCATGCTCGATGTCGGGCTCGGCCCAACTCGCCCCGGGAGGATAGTGCTCTACGCACGCACCGACGTATGCGGGCACCCATGCCACTAGGTAAGAGTTATCCTCGTTCATGAACTCGGTGTTGCCTCCATAGGCGGTGGCCACGACTGGCTTGCCCGCGGCCATCGCCTCGGCGAGAGGCAAGCCATGTCCCTCGCTGCGGTGTAGCGACACGTAGCAATCGCAGGCGGCGACTAGCGCGTCGCGCTCAGCGGACGACATCGTCCGATCGATGAGGATGATGTCTGATCGGGCGCCGACAGCAGCGACCACTTCGGCCATGCGCTCCGGCCGGTGGCGGCCGTTCACCGACTTAATCACGAGAATAGCGCCGTCGTCCGGCTGAAAGGCCTGGCGAAACGCCTCAATGGCGCCGAGAGGGTTCTTGCGCTCCAAGGTCGAGAGGTAGTCAAACATGACCAGCACCCGGAAACCTTGGGGCAGCTGGATCGACAGAGGAATGGGCGTAGACGGCTGCGACACCGGCGGCGGAAACCCAAGCGTCGGAACATCGACCCCGGCACCGATCAAATGCGCGGCGAAGCGCGAGTAGGTCCATACCTCGGCCAATCCTCTGCTGGCCTCACGCCAGCCCCGCGGAAGCGCGTCCACCTCCCAGCTCCAGATCCCGATCGTAGTGCGACCTTCGCGAGTGGGCGCGCCTGGACCGTCAAGATAAGGAACCATCTGCTCCGGATTGAGACACAACAGGTTGAACGCGACTTCGTCGGCCGATGGATGAGCACCTTCCATCAGCCCGGCACCGGCCCCGTCGCGGCCGGGCAGCGCTACATCCCGGTCTAGCACCGGCACACCGGCGCTGCGCAACGCGGCGACGTAGCGCCGCGCTGCCTCGCCGACGCCCACCGCGGCACTGAGGTACCCGGCCAGCTCGACTGCGGGCTCACCATCCATCAGGCGTCAAGCCCCGCAACTGCGCGCACACGTATTCTACTTCCTCACGAGTCAGCGTCGCGGATGAGGGCAGGTTGATGCCTCGACGACCGAGGTCCTCGGCAACCGGGAAGTCCTTGCCCTCGTTGAGCTCGCGGTATATCGGCAGCGTGTGTAGCGGATAGAAGAACGGCCGCGTCTCGATCCCGGCGTCGGCGAGAGCCACCATGACACGATCGCGATGGCCGAACCGCTGCTCATCGAGCACCGCGCACATGATCCAGTACACGCTTTGCGCCCAGGGCTCCTCTGGCGAGAGCTCGATCCCCTCCTCCTCGCCGAGCTCTTCACGGTACCAGCCTGCGATCTCGCGACGGCGCGAAACATGCCACTCGATGCGCTCAAGTTGCGCGAGGCCGATCGCGGCCTCGATGTTGGTCATCCGGTAGTTGAACCCGACGATCGGAAACCAATACCGTCGGTCTGGATCCTGGCCCTGGCCGTGCAACTGACGGACCGTAGCGGCGAGGCGGTCATCGTTGCAGACCACCATCCCTCCCTCGCCGGACGTGATTATCTTGTTGCCATAGAAGGAGAACGTCGCCAACGAGCCCATCGAACCGACGACGCGACCGCGATAGGTCGCACCGTGCGCCTCAGCCGCGTCCTCGATTACCCAAAGGCCATGGCGATCGGCCAGCTCGAGAATCGGCTCCATATCGGTCGGATGACCATACAGGTGGACCACAACGATGCCGCGCGTACGCGGAGTGATCGCCTCTTTGACCCGCCCGGGGTCCATGTTCCACGTATTCGGCTCAGCGTCTACGAAGACCGGCTGGGCTCCGCAGTAGACCACGGGGTTGGCAGTGGCAACATAGGTGAGGGTAGGCACGATTACCTCGTCGCCAGGTCCAACACCATGCGCCAGGAGCGCCAAGTGGACCGCAACCGTGCCGTTACAGCACGAGATCGCGTGACGCACGCCGCAGAAGTCCGCAAACGCTGACTCAAAGCGCTCCAGGTACTTGCCGTTAGACGAGATCCATGTCGAATCGACGCAGTCGAGAACGTACTCGCGCTCGCGTCCAACAAGAGCCGGTGCCGCGACCGGAATACGTCGGTGCGCCACGCTCAGTCACCAAAATCCAGACGCATGACGATCTTCTCTCGCAACCGAGCGCTGCCCGGAACGGGGACACGTCCGATCTCCTCGAAGCCAAGCGACGTGTAGAGGCGCCTGGCTACCGCGTTGTCAGCGTAGACGCTCAGCCGCACACCCGGACAGTTTTGCAGACGAGCCTGCTCGATTGTCCAGACCGTGAGCTGACGTCCGATTCCGCAGCCGTGGCGTTCGTGATCCACGAATATTCCGAAGCTCGGGACCTCATACCCCTCGTCGAAGCCGCGCAGCATCGACATGGCGACCGCGCGGTCGCCATGCCATGCCAGGTAGTAGGCGTCTTGACGGGCCTCCAACGCGATCGATCGTGCCTGAGCGATCGTCAGCGGGAAGGGATCAAAGCTGTCGCTCACAGCCGAAACAGAGTTGCGCTCAAACAGGAGCGCTAGAGCCTCTACGTCCTGTGACCTTACGGGCTCAAAACCTAGCCCCACCGATGGTAGGTCCGGGCTCTTCATGCCCCCCGCTGCGATCGCCGGCTGGTGGCTCAGCGCGTCACGCTCCAAATCAGACATCGAGGATACGCGCAAAATCGTTCGCGATCTCCTTGAACACCGGCAGCTGAGTGTCTACGCGCATGTGGCCGAGCTCTGTGGCGACCACATCGAGGCAGCGAAGAGCCGGCGCCGATCTCTGGCTTTCCGCCAACAGCTTCATCAGCCCCTGAGCATAGCTGCGCTCGTCGTATAAGGTCGCCACCGTCCGCGCCCGCTCGCCCAACTCACGCCTATACTCAGGGCTGAAAACCAGTTGCCGAAGAGCCTTGGCGGCTGCTCCAAAATCTCTGACCGGCACTCTCGCCACCGTTCCGTCCGGCAGCTCTGCAAAGGAACCCGAATCGAAGCACAACACGGGACGACCGTAGGCCAGTTGCTTCATCAGTGATGCCGAACCACCCTCGATGTTGGGATGCCGAAAATTCGCAAATATGTCGGCACGCTCCATCTCGCGCTCGAGCGCGTCGTCGGCGAGCCACCCGACTATCTCAACTTTCACCACATCGGCGCTGTGGGCGATCAGATCGCGAAGCCTGTCACTATACGACGTAAATCCTCCATCGCTCCCCACTACGCGATATTCGACATGTCGGGCTATCTCAGGGTTATCAGCTAGCATTTTAATCACTTGATGCACTTGCTTGTTAGGGTTCACATGGCCCATCGTGAGCAAGCGCAGCTGATCCCCGCATGCCGGTCGTGGAACTTCCGCGGCCTTCAGCACCTCTCTGTAGCATGGAAGATGTAAAGTAGCTACAGGACCAAGCCAGCGCGATCGCACATCGCGAGCCTGACTTTCAGAGTGCGTCACCACCCCGACTGCGTTGACGATGCTCTCCTCGTATAGAGGATAGCGCAGAATATCCTCATCAGATTCCCACACCGGGCGACGCTCACCGCGCAGCGACGCCAGCGCCGTATCTGCTCCCTCGTCACCATAGTACACGCTCATGCGCTGTACATACCGCGGCGGGTCGGGCCTAGGACCCATCAGCCACATATCCGCGAACATGTGATGTAGCGCGCGATCGTGCAGGATCACCACGCCAGGATACTCCCTCGCGACAGAGTAAATGCCACCATGGTACCCAAGATAGTTACCCATATTGTAGACGACGACGTCACGGCCCATCAAATCCTCGAGGTCGTCCGAACCAGGAGTATAGCCGACCAGTGGAAGCTCCGTCTCGAGCAATGGCATATCATCGAGAGTCCAGATCTCGACATCAGCGAACGTTGCTAGCTCTTTAGTGACGTGTTGACTGAACTCGCCAATCGCGCTGTGCACATGAAACGGAGTCAGCCACGCAATCTTCATTTAGTCAAGCTCCGGATGACACGATCCCAGGAGATATCTAGCTCAGAAATTGTATCTGACGCGGCCTTTCCCCATCTCTCGGCAAGAGTCTGATCGCTCGCAAGCTCATCAACCGCGTCGGTTAGCCCGTCTACGCCGGTAACTATCCGACCATTATATCGATCTCTCACCAATTCACTAGTGCCACCCGAGTCCGCCATGGTTATAACGGGCTTGTACGCGTGGAACGCCTCGAGGGTAACGTATCCATACGAATCCTCGCCTAATGGGATATAGATAACGCCGCGTGCTCGCGCCAAAATTCGTAGCTTTTCGTCGTCGCTGATCCAACGAGGAATCACCTCGACACGGTGCTCCAAATTGTGTTCACGGATCACGCCTGTCAACTGGTCCAAGTCTCGCGGCGTGTCCGGCGAACCGGCAATCACCAACCGGACTGAGTGATTCACTTTGGCCATCGCCTCGGCGGCGAGATACTGGCGCTTGACAGAGTTGATGCGGCTCGGAAAGAAAAAGTAGTTTTCATAACCCTCGCAGCGGTAACGTGTGGCGTCCAATAGGGGTGGATAGAGAGGCTCAGAGCTCAATCCACTATAGAGGCCAAGGCGGTGCCCGACTATCTTCGAATTTGTATAAATGTACCGAGCTTCGTCAAGATAGAAGCGATCCGCCTCTACGACAGCGTCGCGGATTCGATGGCCGGTGGGCGTATTGGGTATCCCCTGAAACGGAGTACCCCACAGATCGTAGACTTGACGGAACTGGTGAAGTAGCCACAGTACCTTGTCATCATGCGGAGCGTAGTAGGCCGGGAACTTGAATGCGACTACCCTGTCGACATTTGGGAGACGTATCAGCCTCGCCGCAAGCATATGATCGATTATTCGCTCGGGCGGGTTCCATTGAAACGGCAACCTCACGATCTCCGCCTCGTGACCGTAGTCTTCGAGCTTGTCGTGTAGCCATTCGGCCAACAGCTCGGCTCCGCCCCGCACGAACGGAGCCTGATTGTTCACGATTGCAACTCTCATGTGAGTAGGCTCGACACGACGTGATCCCAATCTATCTTCTTAGTCTGGATCGTCTCGTAGGCGCGCTCGCCCATCAACGCGGCTTGATGTGGGCTGGCGCGGAGGCGATCGATCGCCGCTGCCAACGCCAATGGCGAGGGCTCTGTCACCAGACCATTGATGCCGTCGTCAACGATCTCCAAAGGACCACCCGAATCCGTGCAAGTAATAACCGGCTTGCGGGCGTGAAACGCCTCCAGCGTTACATAACCATATGAGTCCTCCTGAAATGGTACATATAGGATACCTAGACTTCGGGAGATGAGGTCCACCTTCTCCTCCTCGCTAATCCAGCGAGGAATCAGGTCTACCCGGGTTTGTAGATCGTTGCGGGTGATTTCCTTTTCCAATGTCGCGAGCTGATTCGCATCGTCTGGTACACCTGCAATCACGAGGCGGACATTGCTCTTTAGGTGGACGGCGGCTTCGACCGCGAGCCGCTGACGCTTGTGCCCGAGGATACGCGAAGGATAGAAAACGTAATCCTCAGCGGGCTGGCACACGAACGACTGCGGTTCGCCCAGAGGGGGATAGAGCACCTCACTCTCGAGGTCGTTGAATTTACGCAGACGATCGCCCACAATCAGGGAGTTAGTAAAGATACGCTGGGCCTCGCGTAGATAAAGGTTGTCAGCCGCAACGATCGCATCCCGTACAGCTAGACCTTCTGGTGTTGAGGGAATGTCCTGATAGGCGGTGCCCCAGAGATCATAGGCGCCACGGTGATGATGGATGAACCAAAGCCGCTTGTTGGGATGGCGGAGCAAATAGCTTGGGGTGCGAATCGCTATTAGAACATCGGATGCCGCGCTGACATCCATCAGGCGAACCGCCAGCATCTGCTCAAGCATTTCGTTCCACGCAGAGACAAAGGGTATGTCAACCGTATCGACTTCGTGGCCACGCTCACGCAGAGCCTGAGTCAAGTCACTGACTATAATTCGCCCCCCGCCTTGGACGAAGGGTACATATGTACTCGCGATGAGAATTCTCATTGCTAACTGGATAGTCGCGCACAAAGTTGATCCTGCGCGCCCCCATGCGTCATTTACGCTGCTCGTCATAGATCTCTGCGACCTGGCGTTCAAGCGACTCGATTGTGCGCTCTTGGGCAGCGAGCTGGCGCAGCAGGAAGGTCATCACACGCGCGTTCGCGCCATTCCACACTGACTGAGCCTCTGGAAGGGGGTACAGTCCGCGGCGGAGCAACCGCCGAAACCATACGATCACAGGTTTGGTCAAACGACCCCGCGCGGGATAGGGCAGACCGCGAAGATCGTGTGCTGCATGAAGATGCCCCAGATCGTCTGCTACCGCGCGCTGCAAGGCATACCACGGCAAGCGACTATCAGGTGCCCGAGGGACACGCGCTGCGTTCTGCTGCAGCCTCGTGGTGATTAGAGTCGCGCGGGTCTCGGCGTCGACGCTTGCCATCGGCAGCCTGTCGTTGGTCATGGAGCCTTGAGTCACGGGGTCGGGATGTTAGCGACGGGGTCGGGCTTCGCTAGCCCGCGCGACCGTGGAACGGCCGACCTGCGTGATCGCTTCGTTGACGATCACACGTAGAGGTCTGCGGGCGTCGTGTGCGAGCCACCGCTCGTGCACGTGTTTCGTTCGGCGCAATCGCACGAACTCGAGCTGATGAGATCGGCGAGTCCCGCGCCATCTCCTCGTACGCCTCGCGCTTGACCTCGCACGCGGCGCGCGTGCGCCAAAGCTCGCGTAGCTAGACCACAGGGGCGGGTCGATCACCGTACGTCAGGCCTGCCGGCCGCCCACTGACCGCCATGGTATGTATCCGCCACGCCCGTCAGCATACGTCTCCCGGAGCGGACCGTGGGACGGCTCGCAGATCGCGCTGATCGTTCGCAGATACCGGCGAGGACGCTCGCACAGCGCTATGTCGAGGAGGGCCTGCGGATGGACGACCATCCGCTGATCCGCTTCGCCGACGAACCGGCCGGCCGCCGCGCCCGCCTGATCGGCGGGCCCGACGTGTGGGAGCTCATCGGCGTCGCGAAGGACAATCACGGCGACCTCGCCGAGACGGCCGCATATCTCGAGCTGCCGCTCGGGCTTGCGCAGGCCGCGGCGGCCTACTACGCGTCCTACACGGATGAGATCGATCAGCACATCGAGCGCAACCGTCGCGAGACCGAAGAGGCCCACACCGCGTTTCTCGCCGCCCGGCAAGCCCTCGCTCGTTGAAGCTCCTGCTCGACGAGACGCTCTCGGCGGCGATCGCCCGTGAGCTGCGCGACCGCGGGCACGACGTCGAGGCCATCCAGGAGCACCGGGACTGGCGCTCCTATGCGGATCGCCAGGTTTGCGAGCTCGCGCGAGCCGAGCAACGCGCGATCGTCACCGACAATCTCACCGACACGAGACCGCTCCACTACGAGGCGATCTCGCCCGGCGCTCGGGGCGACTACGGCATGATCTTCATTCCGACCGGCCGCCCGCGCACCCGCGCCCATACCGGGCAGATCGTCGCCGCGCTCGAGCGCAAGCTGACCGCCTACCCCGGCGAGAGCGACCTCGCAAACGGCGAGGACTGGCTGTAGCAGGCGCTTACGCAGCTCCAATGTGCTCTCATAGCTTCGCTATAGGTGGATAGTCGGGCTAGACGTCGCCAGTCAGCCTAGACGCTGCTAGTCCGCCGGTTGTGGTGCGAGTCGAGAGGGCGCCGGTGAGCGCTGGCCGCTGGTCATCGTCTTCGCCGGGCTGCCGCTGATGCGATCCCCCGAGCATTCGGTTACCTATCTCGAGCGCGGCGCCTGGCACGAGCTCGGGCTCCTGGCGAGGGATGACACGGTGCGGGCGCTGCGGGCGCCCGCTCAGTTGGCGGGGCGTCCGATGGATGAGGCGGCAGCCGAGCTGCTGGCCGACGCTTCCGGCGGGTACCCCTACGCCTTGCAGCTCTACGGGCACCACGCGTGGCGGACCTCGGCCGGCAAGCGCCGGATCGACCGCGCCGCGGCGCAGGCGGCGCTGCCACGCGCACAGCGGGAGCTCGAACGCGGCCTCTACGCAGCCCGCTGGAGCGCCGCCAGCGCGACACAGAAGCGCTATCTCATCGCCGTCGCGACGGTCGCGGCCGCAGGCAGGACGGCAAGCAGCCGCACGGTCGCCGACGAGCTCAGGCGCACGACCAAGCAGCTCTCCAGCGTCCGCGACGACCTGCTCAAGCAGGGCACCCTGACCGTCGAGGATGGCGAGCTGCGCTTCACGATCCCCGGCATGGGCGCCTACGTCCTCGCCGCGACCGCGCCCTGAGCTTCGCAAGGCGTCACGATCCAGCCGGCGCCAGTGTCCCGTCCGGCACGAGCCAGTGCTGTGTCAGCGCGCCGACCCGAGCGTTCGGCGACCGCTTGTGCCCGCGTCTGGTTCGGCGTCAGTCGCACGAGCTCGAGCACGACGAGATCGCAGACGAGCACGCGACCGCCGGCCACCTGCTCGTTGAACCATCGTGCAAGCTCGGGAAAGCGACGATCGCGCGCCCACGTTGACACTCCCGTGTCGAACAGGGCGGGCCGATCGAGTCCAGCCAGCTCAGGACTCCCTCATCCGGCTCGCGCCGGATCAGCTCGGACAGGACGTCCGTGTCCAGCAGGATCACGCTCAAAGACTCGCCGCGCGCGCCATCTCGCCGCGGTCGGGCAGATCGAGCTCGACTCCACCGGCGCCCGCAAACCGGGCGTGGACGCGGCTGCCGAAACCGCCCGTGGACGGCTCCGCGGTCAGGGCGTCCTCGAGGATGGCTCGCACCTCAGCCTCCATCGAGCGGTTGTCGCGGTCAAGGCGATTCTTGACCCAGCAGCTCAACTACGCCTACACTGCGTTGCTTGCGGCGCGCTTCCAGGGGTTCGCTCGTGTGCTGCGTACCCAGACGGCGAACGCCATCGCGCGACCCCGAGCTGATCACCTGGTGCCAGCAGAACCTGCAGCCTGCGGCGGCAGGTTTCGAGTTCCACCATCACGACGTCGCAGACAAGCTAGTCAATCATGGCGAGTCAAAGCCGGAGGTGCTGCCCTTTCCGGTCGCCGACGCGTCGGTCACACTGCTGGAGAGCCTTTCCATTTTCACCCACATAGTCGAGAGCCAGCTTCGGTTCTATCTTCAAGAGGCGCGTCGTGTGCTGCGACGAGACGGCGAGATGAACGCCAGCTTCCTGCTGTTCGAGAAGGCCGACTTTCCGGTCCTTGGTCCGCAACGGCATGCCCTGTACATCGACGAGTCCTACCCGCCGTCGGGTGTGTATTACAACCGAGAGTGGATTCAGCAGACCATCGCCGACGTTGGGCTGACGATCACGCGCATTGCGCAAGTTCCCGAGGTGCGCGGCTACCAGTGGCGGGTCGTGCTCGCACCCGCTAGCGCTCAGGTGACAGGCATCGAGCTCCCGCCCGACGAACGGGAGCGGGGAACGCCGCGAGACCTCGAGCCACAGCGCAGCCCCGCGTAATAGCGGGCGTCCCTGCAAGCGCCAAGCGGATGCTCGCCGACCGGGCGATGACCACGAGACGCCAGCGGCTGGCGAAACAGCCTCCTGTGTAAGCGACAGTCGCGGCCGCAGGGAAGCCAGCAAGCGGCCGCACGATCTCCGTCGGGATGCCCAAGGAGCTCAGCGCCTCGACATCCGGCGAGCTTCCTTCGCGTGTGCCCTGTTTATTCGCCCCAGCGAGAGACCATTGGTTCAGGCGCCCACTCCGGCCAGGCGGCAGCCCCGATCGGCAGTCCCCCGAAGAACTCCGCGATCTTGACTGGCCCAGTGAGCCGCGAGTTGTCATACACAACGACCCTGTCCGCCAGCGAGATAGCTTGCGCAACGAGTCGCCACAACCGGTGGTAGCGCTCACGAATCTTGTACTCCGGTACGTCGTGCCCGCCCGCCTGCACCCGGTACGCAACGCGCCTGACCGCCAGCTCCTCTGGCACGAGCATCACATGGAGCACAACCTGATAGCCCGCCCCTTGCGCAGAACGAATCTCCTCGAGCTTCGACCGATGGGAGAAGACGGTCTCCGCGATGAACGACCGGCCGCTGGCGATCAGGTACGCGCGAGTCTCGGCGGCTACCTGAGCGGCCTCGTAGGCGTGTGCACCGGAGTCGGCGGGCCACCTGGCCTTGGCAATTTCGTCCGCGTTGACATACACATAGCCCGGCAGCTCCAGCGCGAGAAACTCTGCGATGAACGTGGTCTTGCCCGAGCCATTCGGTCCAATGACCACATGCAGCTGCTTCAAACGGACGCGCTCGTTCCGTCAGGCCGATACTCGGTCAGTTCGCCTTGCTCGTTCAGCGCCACGGTCGTGACCCCGCGCGCGGCAAGGACCGCGCCGAGGTTTGTCGTTCGCAAACGCACTTCCAGTCGGGACTGCACCTCAGAGTCGAACACGACTCCCTCCTCATCGGAGAGATGCTCGACCGGGAGAGCCCCTGCCAAGACGGCTTCCACCCGATGCCTGGAAGCTGTCTGTCGCGCGCAAACCGACCTCCCGACGCGCGCCCAGTGCTCGAGCTGCTGCTTGGCCGAACGGTTCTCCTTGGCGCCCTCGACGACTGCGCTGTCGAACAGGTCGGATGGAACTCGCGTCGGCCGGTCGGCGGTGGCAACCACAAGAAACTCCCTGGTAGAAGACTGCTACATAGCGTAGCAGACTGATACGAAGATCGGCTCGGCGAGACTCTGCTGTGGTCAACGACGGTACCGGACAACTTCCGGGCGTTGAGCACCCGCGCGCTCCGCGACAGCTTCTCGGCAGCCGCCGCGCTCTACGCCTCGCTCGCACTGCGCGCAGGCGAGCCACTGCTCACGAACGACACGCGACTCACCCGTGCGGCCACCGCACACGCCATGACGGTCCGCACGCCCAGCCGCGCAGACGAGCTCCTCACGGCACCAGCACGACCTTGCGATGCCACCCAGCCTGCAAGCGCGCCCACGCCTCCTGCACGCGCTCGAGCGCCAGCGGGTAGGTGTCCACGCGCAGCCTCCCCGCCACGGCCTCTCGCGCCATCCGCTCGTACGCCTCGCGCTTGACCTCGGGCGGGGCGGCGAAGTTGGTGTGGCCCATGATCACGAGCATCTTGCCCCGGATCGGAGCGGACGGCACCGTCGTCTCGGCGCCCGCGCTCGCCCCGATCTGCACGACGCGTGCACCGAAGCTCGCGGCGCCCAGGGCCGCCGCGAACGGCTCGCCGAACAGCGGGTCGAGCACCACGTCGATGCGACCCTCGCCGGCCGCGGTCAGCGCCCCGGCCAGGTCGTCCTGATCCAAGCCCACGGCCGCGTCGGCGCCGAGCTCCAGGCAGCGCTCGAGGCCCTCGCGCGAGCGCGCCGCCGCCACCACACGCGCGGCCCCGAGCAGCTTCGCGCCCTGCACCGCGATCTGGCCGAGCACCCCGCTGGCCCCGAGCACGAGCACATGCTCGCCCTCACGCACCTGCGCGCGCCAGGTCAGCGCCAGCCACGCCGCCAGCCCGGAGATGCCCAGCGCCACCGCCACGCCGTCGTCGAGCCCGTCGGGCACCGCGTAGGTCGACCGCGGGTCGATCAGCGCGCGCTGCGCCATCGAGCCGAACGGCACGATCGGCGCGTCGAAGTACACGCGCCCACCATCGCCGCCCTCCAGCCGGCCCACGCCCTCGCGGCCCGCCACCGAGGGCAGCGGCGGCTTGCCCGCATAGAAGCGCCCGGCGCAGATCGCCACGTCGACCGGGTTCAGCCCCGCCGCAAGCACCTGCACGATCGCCTGCTCAGACCCGATCTCCGACCGGATCTCGGGCTCCTCGAACTCGTCGAAGCGGGGAACTCCGTACTCGTGCAGGACGGCCGCTTTCACGGGGCGCCCGGCCATTATCCCAATCGCGGGATCAGGTGACGTGGGACGAGGCCCGCAACCGTCGCTCCGAACGCCTCGAGCGCGACGGTGCCAAATGCCTCAGAAACCGTCGATCCGTACGGTTCCTTACGGCTCATAGCAACACATGGCCACGATCAAAGCCGAGGAGGTTCGCTTGGCTGTACACGATACGTGCCTATGCGTGTAGTACCATCCCGGTATGGAGCGCGCAACCCACCGACTCAACGTCACGCTCGACGAGGAGCACGCGGCTCGGCTTGCGCAACTGGCCGAGCGCACGCACGTCCAGGAGGGCACCCTGGCTCGCTCGCTTCTCTCGATGGCGATCGAGGAGGCCGACCCTAACGCAGGCAACATCGTCGCAGTGCTCGACGGCATTCCCGGGGCCTACGAGCGCGCTCAGCTTGCCCTCGAGCACGCAAAATCCGGCAAGACGATCGCGCTAGACGACCTCTAGAGTCGTTGGCCGAGATCAGACTGAGCGCGGTCGCGGTCGAGGATCTCGACCGCATGATCATCACCCACAGCCTTCCAGCCGACACCAAGGCGCGCGTCAAGCGCTCACTGCGCGTACTGGAACGATTTCCCCGCATAGGCCGACAACTCGACGGGCACTGGCACCCGATGCGCTTCATCCTTGGCCCCTGGCGCTGGATGCTGGTGATCTACAACCACGAGGAGGCAAGCGACCTCGTCGTCGTACTCACGATCCAGGACGCCCGGTCCTCAACGGCCGCAACCAACTAACACCGATCACCAAGCACCAGGTACCGCTGGCGACGGTCACGCTCGTGAGCGGCGCATCCACTCCGAGGATCGTCATCGCCGGATTACGTCACGGTCCAGC
The DNA here is from genome assembly GCA_963713895.1 of uncultured Solirubrobacterales bacterium. Taxonomy (GTDB): domain Bacteria; phylum Actinomycetota; class Thermoleophilia; order Solirubrobacterales; family Solirubrobacteraceae; genus Palsa-744. The sequence goes on from OY970210.1 coordinate 3,130,013, forward strand.
CGGCGCCACGACGAGATCGCAGACGAGCACGCGGCCGGCCGGACAACGCCCCATTCGGCGTGCTCTGTGAGATCCGCGTCCCGGTTGCCGGCCTGCGCGAGCATCAGCAGCGTGTGGTCGCGGTGACCACCTCGTGGGAGCTTCGTCGGCCCGATGATCCACCGCGGCTCGTCACCGCGTACATCGATGGGTAACCTGAAGAGCGATGGCCAGCGTCAAGCACGCAATCTCCGAGCACGACGTCGTCGTCCTGCGCGAGCCCGTCGGCACCTGGCCGGCTGGCACCGCCGGCGCGGTGATCAGCGTCTACGGCGACACGATGCCGGTCGAGATCACCGGCCCCGGCGGGAAGACCGTCGACACAATCCAAGTGCCCGCCGGGCAACTCAACGTCAAACGCCCCTGAGGCTCAGCTGCGTCAGCGCACTGACCTGAGCGATCCGCTCGTAGTCGCGGTGAAGTGGTGATCGTCAACCGCGAGCGGCCCGCCTATGTGATCGTCAATCCCGACGATCACGCCCGGACCTCCGGTAGCTCGAGCCGCGGACGACCCCTGCGCGAGGCGCTGTCGATGCTCGCACAGGCGGCGCCACCCGATCCCGCCTTCGCCGAGGACATGCAGGCCGTGCTCGACTCCGTCGGCCCCGCCCCGGGCGACCCGTGGGCACGCTCCTAGACATACCGGTCCTCGAGTTGTGCGAGCGGCCGACCTGCGCCCGGGCTACGCGGCGCTCCGCAATGCGGGTGCCAGATCGTCGGCACTCAGTTGGCCGGCTGGCCAGGTGATTGTGAGCTGACCGTCGCGCTCGAGCAGCCAGCGCACGTTGACCAGCGTCATGCCAACCAGTCTTCCTGTGTCGTCGTACTCCACGTTGTGTCCCTCGGGCGTGGAGAACGCGCTGGCGGGCGGGCCCTTGTAGTTCTGCACGGTGAGATACAGGACATCTCCACGCGGATCGTAGTGGTGCTGAGAGAAAGTGTTGCCGGCGATGCTCACGCTCATAGCAGTCACCTTCGCGGATCGTTGTCCTGGACGAGTACCGTCACGATCCAACCGGGATCTTCGTTGAAGTCTACGACCACCCGCATCCAGCGTCCCGGTCGCAGCACGTTCTCTCGGTAGAAGCGCTCGCGTCCGGGCCGAGGGTCCTCTTCGCGATGGTCCGGCCGTTCGACCGTGACGAGAACCTCGTTGACATGGTCGAGCAGCCACCTGCGACGTCCCTCGGCGAGGTGCAGGTAAGAGCCTGCATCGAACACCACCCTGCCGCCGTCCGGGTCGCTGACCTGGCGTTCGCTGTCAACACGTTCGCAAGCTACTCGTCGCCTGAGACGGGAGGCCGCCGCGACTCCGTCGGCTCCGCCCCGGACGACCCGTGGGCACGCTCCTAGACACGACGGTCTTCATCGAGCTCGAGCGAGCCACGCGCGAGCGCGACCGCAGACGCGATGACGCACGAGGCCCAGCGCCTGGAGGCCCAGCTCGACGCGGACCAGGAGGTCGGGATCGCCGCGATCACGGCCTCCGAGCTGCTGCACGGAGTTCACCGCGCCGGCGAGCGCCATCGCACCCGGCGCGAGGCGTTCGTCGAGGCGATGCTCACGGCGTTCCCCACGCTCGCGTTCGATCTGGTCGTCGCGCGCATCCACGCGCGCGTGTGGGCGGGGCTGGCCTCTTCCGGAAGCGACGCAGGCGCCCACGACCGGGTCGTGGCGGCCACCGCAGTGTCCGCCGGCTGGGCGGTCGCGACCGCCAACATCCGTCATTTCGACCGCATCCCCGGGCTCGAGGTCACGGTCATCGATATGGCCTGAGCTGGATCGCCGCATCCGCAACGTTTGACACTTGCTCGTCGCAGGAGAGGTCGACGATGTAGGCATTAGATGCGCTGGCTGATGGACCGGATCAGCTCAGTTCCACAACCCGCTGATCGGAACGGCCCAAATTCGGTCGCCAAGAGGAACGGTTTGGCTGCCTGCATAGAGGACGACGCCGGCCCGGAAGCGGTCGGAGCGCTTGTCGCGCAGCTTGTTGAGCACGCGCCAGTCGCGCCGCTGGATTGACGCGCGCGCCTTCACCTCAATCGCCGCGAGGTCCCCTGACTGGGTTTCGAGGACGATGTCGATCTCATCGCCGCCCACGCGGTAGTGGCGGAGTGTCGAGTCCTCGTGGGCCCAGCTCTGATGCTTGACGATCTCCATGCCGCAGAACGTCTCGAGGGCGTGGCCGGTGAGCTGATCATCCTCAGCGATGCGCCGCTCGTCGACGCCGAGCTGCTGAGCGAGCAGGCCGGTGTCGGTCAGATAAAACTTGGAAGCCTGCAGCTCACGGGAGCGCAGTCCCGGCCGCCAGGCGGGAACGACGTGGACGAGAAATATGGTGCGCAGCAGCTCTATATAGGCGCTCACGGTCTTGTCCGATATCTGCAGATCGCTGGCCAGCTTCCTGTAGTCCAAGAGCTTTGCCGATTGGGTGGCGAGCAGACGGATGAGCCTGGGCATCTCCGACAGCTTCTGCGCCGAGGCGATGTCCCGAAGGTCGCGCTCGACTATCCCCTGCACATAGTCGCGATACCAGTGGTGCCGTTGGCGCCCATCGAGTGTGCGTACAGCTGGAAAGCCGCCCCGGGCGACGGCCTCCACGAAGGCGTCCCGTCCCACCGGCGCGCCGCTCACCTGCGGGGGCTCGCCGGCGAACAGGGAGTCGACGAAGTTGCAAATGCCCCCGTGGACCTCAGCCTGAGCGAGAGGCCACAAGCCGATCCGGCGCACCCGGCCCGCCAGCGACTCGGAGATCTTCGGGGCCGTGAAGATGTTGGCCGACCCGGTCAGCAGGAATCTACCGGGCGTTAGATCCTCGTCAACGGCCTGCTTGATCGCGTACAGCAGATCGGGAGCCCGCTGAACCTCATCTATCAGCACCGGCCCGCGCAGACCGGCGATGAAGCCCTCGGGGTCGGCGCGCGCGGCCTCGCGAGGTCCGCGGCTGTCCAACGTGACGATCCTCGCCGGACGATCGCCGGTGGCTATCTGCTTGGTCAGCGTGCTCTTGCCGACCTGCCTGGCCCCGAGCACGAGCACGACGCGACTGCAGTCGAGCGCCTCGACGATGAGAGGACGCGCCCGGCGCTCTATCAACATGACAGATCAGTGCAGACGCGCAAGATATAGTGGTGCGGATGCGGAGAGCGTGGTAACGCAAATGCGGAGACTGGAGTGGTGCAAATGCGGAGTTTAGCGTCTGTGGATGCGGAAAGTACGAAGTCCGTAGAACCCCACGCAGAGGCTCGCAGCGGCGGATGCGCTGCGCACCGCCGACTGACGCCGTCGATGCTCGGTCCAGGAGAGCCTATTGCCGACGAGCTTCAGCGAGCCCGAGCGTCTGTGCACGCCGCCGCCTACTCGGCGGGGCGGTCAACCCAAATCGAACGCGGCGGCTATAGCCTCGGTGAGCGCCTGCTCCTGCGCGTCGAGCAGCATACCGACCTGCTCCCTGAGCGCAGCCGCCGGGATGGTCGTGATGTTGTCGCAACTGACGACACATGGTCCGGCAAGTCCGCCGGCTACCCGCGAGGCAACACGCGCACCATCGGACGCATGATCGCCGCGCTCGACGGGCTGCTCGGCCAGCATCCCGACGAAGCTCCCGCGAGCCTGCGCCACTGGCTCTGAGACCTGGCCTCGCGTGACTTCACGGCACGAGCACGATCTTCTCGTGCCAGCCCGCCTGCAGTCGCTGCCACGCCTCCTGCACGCGCTCGAGCGCCAGCGGGTAGGTGTCCACGCGCAGCCTCCCCGCCACGGCCTCTCGCGCCATCCGCTCGTACGCCTCGCGCTTGACCTCGGGCGGCGCGGCGAAGTTCGTATGGCCCATGATCACGAGCATCTTGCCCCGGATCGGAGCGGACGGCACCGTCGTCTCGGCGCCCGCGCTCGCCCCGATCTGCACGACGCGTGCACCGAAGCTCGCGACGCCCAGGGCCGCCACGAACGGCTCGCCGAACAGCGGGTCGAGCACCACGTCGATGCGACCCTCGCCGGCCGCGGTCAGCGCCCCGGGCAGGTCGTCCTGATCCAAGCCCACGGCCGCGTCGGCGCCGAGCTCCAGGCAGCGCTCGAGGCCCTCGCGCGAGCGCGCCGCCGCCACCACGCGCGCGGCCCCGAGCAGCTTCGCGCCCTGCACCGCGATCTGGCCGAGCACCCCGCTGGCCCCGAGCACGAGCACGTGCTCGCCCTCACGCACCTGCGCGCGCCAGGTCAGCGCCAGCCACGCCGCCAGCCCGGAGATGCCCAGCGCCACCGCCACGCCGTCGTCGAGCCCGTCGGGCACCGCGTAGGTCGACCGCGGGTCGATCAGCGCGCGCTGCGCCATCGAGCCGAACGGCACGATCGGCGCGTCGAAGTACACGCGCCCACCATCGCCGCCCTCCAGCCGGCCCACGCCCTCGCGGCCCGCCACCGAGGGCAGCGGCGGCTTGCCCGCATAGAAGCGCCCGGCGCAGATCGCCACGTTGACCGGGTTCAGCCCCGCCGCAAGCACCTGCACGATCGCCTGCTCAGACCCGATCTCCGACCGGATCTCGGGCTCCTCGAACTCGTCGAAGCGGAGAACTCCGTACTCGTGCAGGACGGCCGCTTTCACAGGCGCGGGGTCATTATCGCGTGCGCCCTCGAAGCGGCAAGGTATGAGTGGCGAATGCTATCATGCTGCTACGTATGGGAATTCTCGTTCAGGTCCGTGATGTGCCGGAGGACGTCCATCGCACGCTGAAGGCGCGTTCGGCGGCCGCGGGCGTGTCGCTGTCCGAGTACGTCCGCAGCGTGCTCGCGCGATCGGCTTCGCGCCCGACGCAGGCCGAGCTGTCCGCGCGCATCAGGGCGCGCGGGCCCGTCGTGCTCGATGAGCCGAGCGAGAAGGCGGTCCGCGCGATTCGCGACCACGGCGAGTGACGGTTCTCGACACCTCGGCCGTCGTCGACTACCTGCTCGGCGCAGGGGTCGCGCAGCAGGTGCAGGACCTGATGAGCGCCGAGGGTGAGCTCGCGGCGCCGGACGTGCTGGTATTCGAGGTGCTCGCGGTGCTGCGTCGCGAGTCACACCGCGGTGCGATCGCCGAGGACCGTGCCCTGGGCGCCGTCGAAGACCTGGGCGAGATCTCGGTTGAGCTGTTCTCCTCCCTCCCCTTACGCGATCGTGTTTGGGGCCTGCGTCGCAACCTCACCGCGGCCGATGCGCTGTTTGTCGCGCTCGCCGAGAACCTGGACGAGCCCTTCGCAACCAGGGACAGAGCCCTTGCCAGAGAGGTCTCCAAGCACACAGCCGTCACCGTGCTCGAGCTCGGCGACGACCGGCGATAGACGCCCGTCCTTGCGGGATCGGGATCGGTCGGGAACCCCCGCCGATACCCTTTGCCCATGCCGCCCGTGAGCGACAGCGCCGTGCCGCCGATCGTCGTGCGCGGCGTCAGCAAGACGTTTCGCGTGCCGGAGGAGCGCACCCACACGCTCAAGGAGCGCGCGCTGCATCCGCTGCGGCGCATCCGCCACCAGAGCTTCCCGGCGCTCGAGGACATCTCCTTCGAGGTGCGCCGCGGCGAGTTCTTCGGCATCGCCGGGCGCAACGGCAGCGGCAAGAGCACGCTGCTGAAGTGCATGGCCGGGATCTACGGAGTTGACAAGGGCCAGATCTGGATGGACGGGCGCCTGTCGACGTTCATCGAGCTCGGGGTCGGCTTCACCCAGGACCTGGCGGCGCGCGACAACATCGTGCTCAACGGCATCATGCTGGGGCTGTCCCCGCGCGAGGCGCGCCGGCGCGTCGACGAGGTGCTCGACTTCGCCGAACTGCGCGAGTTCGAAGAGCTCAAGCTCAAGAACTACTCCTCGGGCATGCACGTGCGCCTCGCGTTCTCCGTGGCGATCCAGGTCGACGCGGACGTGCTGCTGGTCGACGAGGTGCTCGCGGTCGGTGACGCCGCCTTCGCGCAGAAGTGCTTCGACGTGTTCAACCGCATGCGCGACGAGGGCCGCACGATCGTGTTCGTGACCCACGACATGGCCTCGCTGAACCGCTTCTGCCACCGCGCGCTGCTGCTCGAGCGCGGCGCGATGATCCATCTCGGCGAGCCCCATGAGGTCGCCGACCGCTACCTCGAGATCAACTTCGGACGCAACCCGCAGGCGGCCGGCGCCGCCGGCGACGGCCGCAGCGGCGACGGCGACGCGCGCATCGTCGAGGCCTGGATCGAGGACGAGCATGGCGAGCGCCTGAGCTCGGCGCCCCAGGGCCAGCGCGTGGCGCTCAAGGCGCTCGTGACGTTCGCGGTCGACGTGGAGGATCCGATCGCCGCCGTGTACATCCTCAACGAAGACCACGTCGCGATGCTGGTGGCGACCACCGAGCGCGATCACCCTCGCAGCGGTCGCTTCGAGATGGGCGAGGAGGTGCTGTTCTCGTTCGCCTTCGAGAACGTGCTTGCTCCCGGGCGCTACAACCCGCTGCTGACGCTCGCCCACAGGGGCACTGGCCTGGACCTGATGGATCGCCTCGAGGGCGCCTTCTCGTTCGTCGTCACCGGGCGCGAAGCGCTCGGCGGCCTGATCGACCTTCCGGTCGAGGTCGGTGTCAGTCGCGGCGCCAGGGCCCTGCCCGCTGCCGGCGTCTCGCGCGACGCGGCCGGCTCGCCGCAGGTGCAGGTGTGAGCAGCGAGCCGTTCCCGTATGTGCCGGCGGCGCCGGAGAGCTTCGGTGCTCCGATCAAGGGCCCGCGCGCGCTCACCGACGACTGGACGCGCTTCTGGCATCTCACCTACAACATCGCGCGCAACGAATTCAAGCTCAAGTTCTTCGGCTCGGTGCTCGGGTATGTCTGGCAGGTGATGCGCCCGCTGCTGCTGTTCCTGGTGCTGTACACGTTCTTCGTCGTGATCGGCCACGTCGGCAGCGGCAAGAAGCCCGGCGAAGTCAACTACGGCGTGCAGCTGCTTGGCTCGATCGTGCTGTTCGGGTTCTTCCAGGAAGCCACCGTCGGCGCCGTGCGCAGCGTCGTGGACCGCGAGAACCTGGTGCGCAAGATCCAGTTTCCACGGCTCGTGATCCCGCTGTCGATCGTGCTGCTGTCGTTCTTCAACCTGATGCTGAACCTGCTGGTCGTGCTGATCTTCGCCCTGTCGGCGGGCATCCGGCCGATGCTCAGCTGGCTCGAGCTGCCGCTGATCCTGGCGATGCTCGCCGTGCTCTCGACCGGTGTGGCGATGCTGCTGTCGGCGCTGTTCGTGAAGTTCCGCGACATCCAGCCGATCTGGGAAGTGTTCAGCCAGGTGCTGTTCTACGCCTCGCCGGTGATCATCGCCGGCGAAACGGTCAGCGAAAAGCTGATCAACCGCCCGGCCCAGATACCGCCGCCGCTGCACCCGCCCGACCACCAGCTGCTGTTTCACATCTACACGCTCAACCCGATGGTGGCGATCCTCCAGCAGTTCCGCCACGCGATGATCAACCACGATGTCTTGAGCGCGGGTGAACTGCTTGGCGGCTGGAGCGCGCTGCTGCTGCCGGTGGGGTTCACCGTCGCCATGTTCGTGCTGGGCTTCTGGTACTTCAACCGCTCGGCCCCCTATGTCGCCGAGAACCTCTGAGCGATAACGCCTCATGAGCGGCGCGCGTGACGCGGATCGCATAGCGCGCGAGGCTCGCCTCGCCAAAGGATAGAGTTGCCGGCCGGTGGAGACCGCGATTCGCAACCAGGAGACTCCTGTCACGCCACCGAGATCCGCCCGGCGCCTACCGGCCTGGCTGCTGCCTGGGGCGGTGGCGCTCGTCGGTGTGACAAACCTCGTCGTGCTCGTCGCGCAGGCGCCTGCACTGATCCGGAGCCTCTATCTGAATGCGGACAATGCTTCGGCGCTGGTGCTTCCCGCCCTGGCGAGTCATGCACCGGCCGGCTCGGTCGTTAACCTCGGCAACCACGTGTGGTATGAGCCTTGGTGGTTCATGCGCGCCACCGTCGAGCTCCCGGGCTATCGCCGGCTGTGGGAGGCGGCGCCGTTAGTGTTCGTGCTGCTCGGCATCGCCGTGGTGAGCGTGTGCGCGTGGTGGGCGCTCGGAAGGCTGGCCGGACTGCTGTGCGCGGTCGCCCTGGTCGCGGTGAGCGAAACGCTGCGCCAGATCCTCTACATACCCGAGAGCCATGGGGCAATCGTCCTGCACGTCGCGGTGCTCTGCGCGGCCCTCCTGGCCGTCTACCGGACGGCGCTCGAGCACCGTCCCAGGCCGGCCGTGCTGCTGCTGGTGGGCGTGCCGCTTGTGATCTTCACAGGGGCTGGGCTGACCGATCAACTGCTGCTCGTCAGCGGCTTGGCCCCGTTCGTGCTGGCTCCGTTGTTGTGCTGGTGGCGATTCAGATCCGTGGCATGGCGCACCGTCAGCGCGTTTGCCCTCGTGACGGGCGTCCTCTCGGCGCTGGTCGCTTTGCTGTTGACGCATATCATGCAGGAACAGGGCGTGGTTCACGCGCCTTTCCCGATCGACTTCGTGACTTCGGAAGCGATCCTGGTGAATTCGGGAAATCTGCTGGCGACCGTTGCGGGCCTCGGCGGCGGTTCCTTCTTTGGCACATCGGCAAGCGGTGTGAACCTGCTCACGTTCATCGCCGGCGCGCTCACCCTGCTCGCTTTTGCCGCGATACTGCGTACGCTGTGGCACTGGACTCGCGCAGCAGCAAGATCTTCCGAGCCGCCGCCATCGCCACAGTCGGGGTTGCGCGAGCTGTTCGTCGCTTATTGGGGGCTCATGCTGGTGCTGGTGCTCGCGGTGTTTGCGCTCACATCGGTATCGGGGGCCACGAACAACGGACGCTACCTGATTGGCGCATGGGTGGCGACCGCGGCACTGCTCGGCATCTTGGCGACCAGCCCCGCGGCGCGCACCGCGCTGCTGTTGGCGGTCCTGCTGTTCGGCGTGCTCAACGTCCGGTCTGAGCTGGCCAGCGGGGTAACACCGGCGGGGGTCGGTCCGAACCAGCGTATGGCCGGCACGATCGAGCACTTCGCGATCGCGCACGGCGCCAGCGTCGGGTACAGCGGCTACTGGGATGCAGCGCCGGTGACGTGGGAGACCAGTCTGAGGGTGAAGGTGCGCCCGGTCGCACCCTGCAACGCCCCCACCGGCCTGTGCGCGTACTTCAACAACAACATCAGCTCGTGGTATACGGCGCGGCCCGGTATCCGGAGTTTTCTCCTGACCGACACTCGGCCGAACATACCCGGGGCGATCGGCGGTCCTCCCGCAAGCCTCGGCCCGGCTTTGATTCACACCGACCTAGGCGAAGGCTATTCGATCTATGTCTATAACCACGACATCGCGGGTAATCTCAGCAGTGAATGAGTCAGGTGCTCGGGCCCAGCGGCGTCGAAGCAGCGGCGGCCTGCTCGGGCGTGCGCGGCAGCTTCGGCAGCGCGGTGGGTGAGCCTTTGCTGCGCGCGAGCTTCAAACGTACCCCGGCGACCGCTGTGCGCAGCAGGCGCCCGCCCGCCGGCATCGGCTCGTGGCGGCCGACGTAGCGGGTCGGCTTGGTGGCGATCATGTTCATCGAGACCCCTCCCCACACGGTGTTCAGCCACCACAGGTAGGCGCGCCGCGCCGGTCCGACGCGGCGCAGCGCGAACCCCGCGCGCCTGGCCGCGGCCTGCAGCGGCCGCATCGCCGGCGCCGGCGCCAGCCGAGCGTCGCCGAAGAACGCGCGGTAGTGCGGCTCGGTCACTTCCGTGAAGAAGCCCGCGCGCGTGGCCTCCCAGCGGTAGCGCCAGGCCGGGTTGGCGTGCTCGTAGCCCTCGTACTGCTCGACGCCGTCCAGGTGCATGCCGCTCGGGTCGCGCAGCGTCTTCAGCGTCTCGTTGACCATCAACAGCCGCCCGCCCGGGCGCAGCACGCGAAAGATCTCCTCGAATGTGCGCCGCAGGCCGGCCGGGTCGTTGTGGTGGAGCACCTCGCAGCAGTACACGTAGTCCACGCTCGAGCTGCCCAGCGGGATCGCGTCCATCGAGCCGAGCACGCGCTCGAAATAGACGTGGCCGTCGTCGATGAAGTACTCGGCCGTATACAGGCCCTGCAGCTCGGTCGTGGCGATGTCCAGCGCGATCGCGCGCAGCCCGCGCTCGGCGAAGTGGTTGGCCGCCCAGCACGTGTTCGACCCGACGTCCAGCACGCTCTCGCCCGCCAGGAACGGCACGGTCGTGAGCAGCTGGTGCATCGAGCGCGCCTGCACGTACCAGTAGCCGTGCTCCACGTCGGGCAGCCGGCGGACCAGCTCGCGGTCCCACCCGCCCAGGCGCATGTGCTCGGCAAAGCGCTCGAGCCCTGCGGCCTCGGCCACGACGTGATCCCGCGGGTCGTGCAGCAGCTCGGGCACCCCGCGGTGCACGCCCAGCTCACTCGCGCAGGCGCTGCAGCGCAACACGCCCTCGCGCACCTCGCGCTCGTCGCTTGCTTCGATGCACAGGCGCAGCGTGTGATCGCCGCGGCACACAGGGCAGCGCAACTGCTCGACCAGCTCAGCCTTCACTGCCGCGCTCCCTCAGCCTTCACCGTCGCCCGCTACCGGCTCGATCCTCGATCAGCTCGAGCCCACGGCTCGTCGCGGCTCCGGCACGGCGCCCCCGTCGAGCTCCAGCCGTCGCGGCGTCGCCACCCGCTCCAGGAACTGCTCGAGCGCGTCGATGCGCCGCTCCCACGAGTAATCCTGCGCGGTTGCCTCCCCCGCTCGTCCCAGCCGTTCGCGCAGCTCGGGGTCGCCCAGGACGCGCGCGAGCGCGTCGCTGACCGCGTCGCGATCGGAGTCCGGCATCAGGCAGTTCTGCTCGTCGACGCAGAAGTCGCGATTGCCGTGCGCGTCGGTGCACACCACGGCTGCGCCGGTGGCCATCGCCTCGAGCGCCGGCAGGCAGAAGCCCTCGTGGGTCGAGGTCTGCACGAACACGCTCGCCCGGTTGAACAGCTCGTTGACCTGCGCGTCGCTCGGCGCGCGCACGTAGCGCACGCGCGGATCCTCCGCCAGGCCCGCGTCGGCGACGACCTCGGGCTCGATCCCGAACATGCACAGCTCGGGACGCTGCTTGGGCTCGGGTTGCTCCCTCAGCTCAGGGCGACCCGCCAGCGCGCGCCAAGCGTCGATCGTCAGGCCCAGGTTCTTGAGCGGGTTCGTGCGCCCGATCGCGAGCACCATGTCATCGCGGCGCGCCTGCTGATCGAGCGAGCGGAAGTTCTCGAGGTCGATCCCCGGTGGGATCAGCTCGGCGTTGACGCCCAGCTCGCGCAGCTGTTCACGGTTCCACGAGGAGATCGTCATGAAGTGAAACTCCGGGCGGTAGGAGTCGAGCACGGCGTGGCGCACCGACTCGTCGTCCGGGTAGTAGGAGGTCTCGATGTCCTGCACGAAATAGACGGGGATGCCACGCAGCACGCTCGCGAGCCACACCGGCACGGCCGTGTTCCACCAGGTCGCCACCTTGATCGCGTCGAGCTTGCCGAGCGCCTCCACCAGTTCGTCGTAGAACTCGAAGCTGCACACCGGCGCGCGCAGCTCGAACCAGTCGGGCTGATCGCCAAGCGTGTAGAGGGCCACGTCGTGGCCGCGGTCGAGCAGCCCGTTGAGATGCTCGAAGATGTCGCGGTGCCCGCCGCCGACGCCGGTGTCCTCGGTGACGTAGACGACCCGCAGCTTGCCCTCGGGCGTGTGCACGTCGCGCCCGTCGAAGAAGTCTCCCCAGCGCTCCCAGAACAGCCGTTGCGAGGCACGCTCGCGCTCGCCCACCTCCGTGCCGCGCGTGACCGACTCGTGGTGGAACAGCCCAGCCGCCGGGAAGTACAACACCCGTAGGCCCGCCTGCCATACGCGCAGGCAATAGTTGACATCCTCATAGGCCATCGGGTAGCGCTCGTCGAACAGCCCAACCTGCTCGAGCGTCGCGCGCGCGATGTACATGCACGCTCCCGTCACGGCCAGCACCGGACCCGGCACACCGGCCGGACCCCAGTTCTCCGGCTTGAAGCGGTAGCGGTGATCGAACCACTCGGGCGCCCCCAGGTTGCGCACGGTGCCGGCGAACTGGATGCCCTCGTGCGGGTACATCAGGCGTGCGCCCACCACGCCGACGTCGCCGTCCTGGGAGGCCGCGAACTGCAGGCACGCCAGCCATCCCGGACGCGCAACCACGTCGGAGTTCAACACCACGACGTCGCGGTCGGGCTCGGTCGCGCGCAGGCCACGATTGACGTTGGCGGCAAAGCCGCTGTTCTCGGCTCCCTCCACCACCTCGATTCCCTCGATCGCGTGCAGGTCGGCCAGGTGCTCGGGGCCGCTGGCGTCGTCGGCCACGATGATCCGCGCCAGCTCGCGCGGCACCGTACGATGGATCGAGATCACGGCCCGGCGCACCTCCTGGGCGTCGCGGTAGCTGGGGATCACGATGTCCACGGGCCGGCAGTGCTCGCGATACCACGCCACCGCACGTTGATATCCGTCGTGCTTGACGTGCGAGCGCAGGCGCAGGCGGTGTTTCAGCGGCGTCAGGCGCAGCGGTAGGGTGAGCACCCGAAACAGCAGCGTGCGCAGGCCCAGGTAGTGGTAGGTCAGGTGGATCCGCCGGCGCAGGTTGCTGAACGGGCCCCGCGGGGCGCCTTCGATTGGGTCGTCGTTTTTCATCGTCTCGAAGCTCGTGATATCTCGCCGAGGCTCAGCGGCTCGAACGATCCGCGGCCCTCCAGCGACAGTTTCCGCCGCATGCCGGCCGGCAGCCGGTCGGCCCGGGAGCCGAGCAGCGCGCCCGCGCGGCGCACGACATGGTGGCGCGCCACCGCCGCGAGCGTAGCGCGGCGCTCGGCCGGGGCGGCGCCCCGGCGCTCCAGCTGCGCCCGCGCAGAGCCAAGCTCGCCGCGCAGGCCGAGCGCCAGATGCCGCGGCGAGCCCGGCTCGCGCCAGCCGTAGACCTCGCGCAGGCCGCGCCACTCGTCGAAGCCCCGGCGGAGCTCCTCGCCCGCGCTGTAGTCGTGCGAATGCAGCACCGCCGCGTCCGGCAGGTAGGCCTTGGCATAGCCCGCGCTCAGCATGTCGAGCGCCAGCAGCCGATCCTCGGCGTAGGCCACGTCGCGGAACGGCGCGCGCTCCCACGCCGCGCGCGCGATGCAGGCGTTGGCGTCGGTGAAGAAGCCGCGCGCGCCCATCAGCGCCCGCGCCGGCACGCGCTCGCCTGCCGCCAGGCGATCGACCCGTGGCGCGCCGTCGGGCGCGAGCGAGCCGAACCACCGCTCGAGCTCGAGCCCGACCGCAGCCGAGGCACCGGGCCGGGCCCGGTAGGGGCCGTACACGAGACCCACGTCGCCCGCCAGCTCAAAGCCCGCCAGCAGGCGCGCCAGCCAGCGCGTGCCCGCGGGCTGCGCGTCCTGGCTGAGCAGCGCCACGTGGGCGCCGGAGGCCTCGCGTATGAGCAGGTTGCGCGTGCCGCCGTGGCTGTACTGGGCCGGCGCGATCTGAAGCACGCGCGCCCCGTTGGCGCGTGCCAGCTCGCGCGAGCCGTCGCACGAGCCCGAGTCGCACACGAGCAGCTCGTGCGCCACCGACTGCGCCGCGAGCGCCTGCAACACCCCCTCCAACGTGGTGCCGCCGTCGCGCACGGGGATCGCCACGGTGACCTCGCTCACGGGCGCACCAGCTCGACCCAGTCCGCCTGCTTTCCGCACAGGCTGTGCCAGTCGCTCAGCGCCACGGTGCGCAGGCGCTCGACCGACGGGTCAACCTGCAGCGCCACCGCGCCGATGATCCCCTGTCCCCATTCGCCGGGGCCGAAGTGCCGGTGCCCGGCGGCCTTCACGACCCGGACGAAGTGCGCGCCCGCGTGCACGTACACGGTCGCCGCCTGCAGCCACTGGTTGGGCGTGTTCGAGCCCGACACCGACCCGACCCTACGGTGATCGATTTCGACCGAGACCGGGCGCGGGAAGTCGCCCTGCACCCACACGTTGTAGAGACCGCTCTTTGGCACGGCCACGGTGCCGCTGGAGTGTCCGGGCGTGTTGGCGATGATCGCGCCGGGCTGGCTCGGCACGATGCCCCAGCCGTAGGAGCGTTCGGGCGAGTACAGCGGTTCGAACCAGTGCAGCGCAGGCAGTTCGGCGACGACCAGCTCGGTGCCGCTCGGCGCGCCCGCGACCAGCCCCCGCATCGCCGTGCAGGTGACCGTGTCGCTGGATGAGTACTGCTGCTGCTCGGGCAGGTGGCGCAGCACCACCGGCCGCGGCTGGCGCCGCCAGCCGAGGTAGTACCTGTTCTGGTAAACGAGCCGGTAGTTCGCGGGCGGGCGGCTGGCGGCCGGCGAGCGGCGCGTGACGATGTTCGCGTAGCCCTCGACGAACGACAGCAGCTCCTGGTCGAGGTCGAACGCGTGCCCGTAGAAGTAGGTCGGCTGGCGCAGCAGCACCTGCTGCGGCGTGAGCGTCTCAAACGGCGAGTAGATCCGCGCCACGCGCCCGAACACCTTGGCGTACTCCTCGAACTCGTTCCACAGCACCGGCCCCTGTCCGCGGAAGCGAGCGGCCGTCTGTTCGATCGCCGCCATCTGGCCCGTCGGCGCCACGCGGTCGTAGCTGTAGGCGAGCAGGTCCGAGGCCAGCACGCCGAGCGACAGCGCGCCCCCCGCCAGCAACGCGAGCAGGCCCGCGCGGCCATGCACGCTGCCGAGCGCGGCCAGCGCCACCAGCACCACCGCCGGACTGGCGATCGCCAGCACCTTGCCCTGCGCGTACGGGCTGACGCGCGGCAGCACGATCAGCACCACCAGTCCCATCGTGCCGAGCAGCAGCAGCGGCCCGACCTCGCGCCGGCGCAGCCCCCACAGCACGCCCGGGATCAGCAGCACGACCAGCGCAACCGTCGCGATCGCGGTCAAGAGCCCGGCCGGTTCGGCCGAGACCGGCAGACGGTATTCGCCGGCCAGCCACACGCCGCTGATCTGGCTCAGCGGCAGCGCGCGCAGCAGCTGGCCGAACTGGGTGGCGCCCACGCCCGAGGCGCCCTGGCTGCTCTGCGCGAGGTTGAAGAACGTGCCGAACGTGACCAGCGAGGGGATCGCCAGCAGCGCCGCCACGCCCACCCCCGCCGCCAGCGGCCCGGCCCAGCGCGCCAGCCAGCGCCGCGGGCTCCATTCGCGCTGGAGCAGCAGCGCGCCGACCATCGTGAACAGCACGAGCGCGCCCATGTATGGCACGGCGGCGGCGTTGTAGATCGCCAGCGCTGCGGCGCCCGGGACGGCCACCAGGACGGCGCCCGCGTACGGGCGCCCCAGGCCGAGCGCCGCGCGCGCGAGCGCCACGCCCGCGCACACGGTCGCCAGCAGCGCGATCTCCTTGATGCCGCCCTGCAGCGCATACTGGTAGGTGAGGTTGGCCGCGATCGCCACGAACGCGACGAACGCCCCGCGGCGGGCGCTCAGCACGCCCCCGGTGATCGTCGCGAGCGCCACCGCGCCCATCGCCGCCAGCCCCGAGATGTAGCCCTGGTAGAGGATCGGCACCTGGATCGAGGTGAGACCGCTGAACGTGCCCAACAGCGCCTGCGAGCCCAGCGGATAGCCGGTGTTCAAATACGATTTGACGAATTCGCGCGCCGTGCTCTGGGGGACGCTGCCGAGCGTCGTCCCGAACCCCTTCAGGTGTTCGGCCAGCACCATCTCGAAGCCGGAGTCGTTGACGAAGTCATAGCCCGACCACGTCCAGTGCCCGTAGGCGATCACGGGCAGCATGTACAGGATGTATGCCGCCAGGCCGGCGGCTCCCGGCCAGCCCGGGTTCAGGCGCGCGCGCAGCCCGTCGCGGGCGAACACGAGCCCGGCGAGCGTCACCGCCACCAGCAGCGCGACCGCGAGCCCGTCGCCGGCGCCGGCCGCGTACCCGGGGTAGATCAGCACGATCGACACGCACATCCCCAGCGGCAGCACCAGCGCGTTCGACAGGCTCAAGCCGAGCAGGCGCTCGAGCGCCAGCCCGCAGCCCAGGCCGGTCACCCACATCAGCGCGATCGGCACGATCAAGGCGAACAGGAAGTCGATCACCGCGTGACTCCCGCACGCGCACGCGGCGGCGGCTCGCGCATCACACGCAAGGACGACGGGGGCATCTCAGCCGCAGGCTCCCGCATCTCAGCCATAGAAAGAGGTCAGCGTCAGCATCTGGGCGCTGTAGCTCAAACCGATCATCAGAACCAGCAGCGCGACGCCGACATACAACATATTTCGCCGTCCGCACCCGTGCAGGATGCCCACCGCGATCACCGCCAGCGGCGCGATCGCCGGGAACGCGTAGCGCCCGTATGTGGGGATGATCGTCTGCACCCCCCCGCTGAAGTAGGCCGCCTCGAAGCCCGCGATCACGGCGACCGGGATCAGCAGCACGGTCACGACCTCCAGCCAGTTGCGCCGGATCCAGGTCCACTCCCGCCGTGCCGCCCAGATACCCAACGGGATCGCCACGATGATCGCCAGCGCGATCACCCGGTAGACCCAGTTCGGGAAGAAGATGTCAAACCAGCCGAACGCGCCCCAGCCCCGCTTGATGAAGATCGTGTACGCGGGAAGGCCACCGACGGCGAAGTGCTGCGACATGCCCGGCAGGCGCGGCAGGAAGATCTGCCACAGGTAGGAGAGGTATTCGGGGATGTGCGTGAGCGCCACGTGCGCCGCCGAGGTGTTCGAGCCGATCGCCGAGAATCCGTTTTTGGCTTCGGCCGGCTGCAGCGTGCTCAGCACGTGCACGGAGATCTCGTTCATCACCAGCGCACCCACCGCCAGCGCCACCCAGCCGCGCAGATCGGCGCGCGAATGATGCAGCCACAGCGCCGCGATCAGCGCAAGCGCCGCGACCGGATACAGCGACAGCCCGGTCTCCTTGATCAGCGGCAGCGCCACCAGCACGAGCCCCGTGACGAGCCCCCATGGGATCGTCAGGCCGCGGCGCAGCAGGCGCACCAGCAGGTAGGCCACCGCCGCGGCCGCCGCGTTCACTCCGACGTCGTTGTTGACCGCTCCGGAGATGAAGCCGTACATCGGCTCGTACACGACGATCAGCCCCGCCAGCACCCCGAGCCACGGTCGCCCGGGCGCCAGCTCGCGCGCCAGCAGGAACGCGAACAGCGCCGCCAGCGCGCCCAGCAGCGCGGAGCTCAGGCGCATCCAGGTGAGCTGCGCGAACGCCGAGTCGTGCTGGGCGAGCAGGTATCCCGGCGAGAGCGCGAGATAGTAGAGCGGGCCGTGCGCCGCCGAGGTCGAATACCCGCCGCCGTCGTTGGCGGGCGGGTGCTCCCGTTCGTACTGCTGGTGGTAGCGAGCCAGCGCCAGCGACGTGCCCGGCATGCGCGTGTCGTTGACTTCGTGGTCGGTCATGAACGCCGTTACTTCCAACGCCAGGCTCTCGGCGTTGGCCCAGCGATAGCGCGGAATCGCCGCGTTGTTGACGGGCGTCTCGCCGCGTTCCACCAGCGACTGCACGTAGGCGAAGTGATCGACCTCGTCGGGTGCCTGAAACGGCGGCGTGATCAGCGCCCAGCAGGCGAAGTTCAGCGCGGCGATCGCAAACACCCACACGGCGGCGTGCCGGGTCGCCCTGCCGCGCGCCAGCGCCACCGCCAGGCAGCGCACTCCCAGCAGCGCCAGCGCCGGGAGCAGCGCGAACATCAGCACCCCGTAGACCCATGCGCCGATCACCCGCGGACGAAACAGCGCCGCTCGCCAGAACATCCCGCCCGCGTCCTCGAGGTAGCTGCGTTCTGAGCCGGCCGGGGGCAGGAACCACACCCCCAGCTCCGCCGCCTCGGGCGCTCCGGCGAGCGTGACCGACTGAGCGTCGATCGCCGGCACGCCCGCGCCGATCCATTCCATCTTGCCCGCCGAGGCCGTGGCACACAGCGAGGCGAGGCGCGCCTGCGCTCGCGCCGCGGTCTTCGGGATCGGGAAGTTCGCGTTGCTGATCCGCGTCGCGTTGACGCGCTGCGGCCCCAGCGCCGAATCGAAGGTGCTCGTGCCGACATGCAGGACGAGCTGCATCGCCGGGCGCACGCGCGTGGGCGAGCGCACGCGCAGGCGCACGAACGCCGTGTCGGCGGGCAGTTCCAGCACCGACGGCGTGCACACCGGCGTGCCCGCCGTCGTCGGCCCGATGAACGTCGTTTCGTTGACCGAGTCGGTGCCGGTGAAGTACGGGCGCGGATTCAGCCAGTGATAGGCGAGGAACGCCACCAGCGGGATCGCCACGATCCCGGCCGTCTTCCACACGCGAGCGTCGCCGGCGAACACCGCCGCGCCGATCCGGCGCAGTGGCGACACTAGCGACGGCGCAGACCGAGAATCGAGAGCAGGAATGACGAGAAGAAGATCTGGATCCCGACGATCAGGAGCATCGCCGCGATCAGCGCGGCCTGCTCGTAGGCGAGCGAGCCGAAGCCGTTGGAGATCCAGGTGACGACCACGACCGTGCCCGTGGCGACGCCCGCCAGCATGAACAGCCCGCCCAGCAGCAGGCCGTGCTCGAGACGAAAGCGCGCGCGCATGCGATCGAACCACGGGTCGCGCTCGCCCATGAAATACGTGCCGTACGCGTGTGCGCACAGGCCCAGCGCGAGCACCTGCGCGCCCACGATCGTCAGCAGCACGCCGCCGATCAGCGCGTGCATGCCCCAGGCGCGTCCGAACAGGCTCAGGCCCGAGGCGACCAGCACCGTCAGCAGCAGCCCAAGCCCCGACAGGATCGCGCCCGGCACGATGAACAGGTGCGTCGGCGAGTGCACCAGCAGAAAGCGCAGGTGCCGCCAGCCGTCGCGGAAGCTCGACAGCTTCGACTCGCCCCCGCGCGGGCGATACTCGATCGGGAACTCGGCGATCTGCAGCTTCTCCTTCGAGGCTCTGATCACCATCTCGGAGGCGAACTCCATGCCGGTCGTGCGCAGGTCCAGGCGCGGCAGCACTTCACGGCGCACCGCGCGCATGCCGCAGTGCGCATCGGCCACGCCGGTACGGAACAGCACGTTCAAGAGGCCCGTCAGGATCGGGTTGCCGACATAGCGGTGCAGCCACGGCATCGCGCCCGGCTGGATGTTGTCCATGCGATCGCCGATCGCCATCTCCGCGCCATCCT
Source organism: uncultured Solirubrobacterales bacterium (assembly GCA_963713895.1). Lineage (GTDB taxonomy): Bacteria > Actinomycetota > Thermoleophilia > Solirubrobacterales > Solirubrobacteraceae > Palsa-744. Next base: position 3,149,185 of record OY970210.1, read on the forward strand.
GCAACGCCGCGACGAAGCGCGGGATGTCGTCGAAGTCGTATGTCAAATCGGCGTCGGCCATCACGATGTAGGCGCCGCGCGAGGCCGCGAAGCCGGCGAGATAGGCGCTGCCGTACCCGCGTCTGCGCTCGATCACAACGCGCGCCCCGGCGCGCTCGGCCAGCGTCGCCGAGTCGTCTTCGGAGTCGTTGTCGGCCACCACGACCTCGCCGGCCACGTCCATGCGCTCCAGCGCCGCGCGTGCCGCCAGCACGCAGTGCTCGATGTTCTCCGCCTCGTTCAGGCACGGGATCACGACCGACACCAGCGGCCGCTCGGACTCTGCGGGCTCTGCGGGCTCTGCCGCCGGCGGCGGGCTTGTCTGGGCGAGTGTGCTCATCGGCTGGCGCTGATCGCTGCCCGCGTGCTACGCGGCGACGGCGAGCTTGTTCCTTATAACGCTCGTCAAGGCGGAAAGTGGCGGCGCGCGGGGATCGATGCTAGCGGACAGGCGCCCCGCGATCATGCATGCTTCCGCTCGTGCGCATCTGCGTCGTTTACGACTGCCTGTTCCCGTACACGGTCGGCGGCGCCGAGCGCTGGTACCGAAACCTCGCCGAGCGCCTCGCCGCCGACGGCCACGAGGTCACCTACCTGACGCTGCGCCAGTGGGACCGGGGCGAGCGCCCGCACGTGCCCGGCGTGCGCGTCCTCAGCGCCGGTCCGCGCATGGGCCTGTACACGGCCGACGGGCGCCGGCGGATCCTGCCGCCGCTGGTGTTCGGCGCCGGCGTGCTCGCCCATCTGGCGCTGCGCGGCCGGCGCTACGACACCGTCCACATGGCCTCGTTTCCGTACTTCTCGCTGCTCGCCGCCGGCCTGGCGCGCGTGCTCGCCCGCTACGGGCTGGTCGTCAACTGGCACGAGGTCTGGAGCCGCGCCTACTGGCGCAGCTACCTCGGTCGGCTTGGCGGCCCGATCGGCGCCGGCGTGCAGCGCCTGTGCGCGGCCGTGCCGCAGCGCGCCTTCTGTTTCTCGCAGCTGCACGCCCGGCGGCTGCGCGGGCTGGGCCTGCGCGGCGAGGTGACCGTGCTCGAGGGCGAGTACGCCGGCTCGCTGACGCCCCCGCAGGTACGTCCGGCGCAGCTGAACGTCGTGTTCGCCGGCCGGCTGATCCCCGAGAAGCGCGCGATCTTGGCGGTCGCCGCGCTCGCCGAGGCAGGCAGGCGCATCGAGGGCTTGCGCGGCGAGCTGTTCGGCGATGGGCCCGAGCGCGACGCGGTCCGCGCGGAGATCGCGCGCCTGGGCCTGCAGGAGCAGGTGCTCGCCCCCGGCTTCGTCGCGGCCGAGCGCGTCGAGCAGGCGCTCGCGCAGGCGCTGTGCATGCTTTCGACCTCGAGCCGCGAGGGCTACGGGCTGATCGTCGTCGAGGCCGCCGCGCGCGCCACCCCGAGCGTGCTCGTCGCCGGAGCGGACAACGCGGCCACCGAGCTGATCGAGGAGGGCGTCAACGGCTTCGTCTGCGCGAGCGCCGATCCCGGGGCGATCGCCACGGCGATCGCGCGCGTGCACCGCGCCGGCATGGCGCTGCGCGAGAGCACGGCGGGCTGGTTCGCGGCGAATGCGCAGCGGCTGTCGCTCGAGAGCTCGCTGGAGACGGTGCTCGCGAGCTACGGCGCCGGTGTACCCTCGGCGCCCGGGGCCTCAGCATCGGAGGGCAGCAGTGTCGGTCCAGGCGCCGGTGTGCCCTCAGCATCGGAGGGCTCAGCATCCGAGGGCTCTGCGTCGGAGGGCAGCCGTGTCGGTCCAGGCGCGGGCGAGCCGAGTGCCCGGGCATAGCTCGCGAGCGTCTCGCGCGCGGTCCGCCGCCAGCTGAACTCTTCCGCACGGGCCAGCCCACGTGCACGCGCACGCGCGCGCGTGCGCTCGTCTCGAGCGAGCAACGCTTCGATCGCCGCGGCGATCGCCGCCTCGTCGTACGGATCGAACAGCAACGCCGCGTCGCCGGCGACCTCGGGCAGCGACGAGGCGCTCGAGCAGGCCACCGGGACCCCGCGCGCCATCGCCTCGAGCACGGGCAGCCCGAAGCCCTCGTACATCGAGGGGAACACGAACGCTCGCGCCAGCCCCCACAGCCCCTCGAGCTCCTCGGCCGAGACCCAGCCCAGGAAGCGCACGTCGTCGCTCACGCCGAGCGCTGCCGCGCTCTCGCGCAGCTCGCCCTCGTGCCAGGTCCGATAGCCGGGCAGCACCAGCAACGGCCGACGGTCGGCATCGATCCGCGCCAGCGCGCCGAGCAGCCGCGCGAGGTTCTTGTGCGGGCGCTTGGCCGACAGGCTCAGCACCACCTCCCGCCCGCCCAGACCGAAGCGCTCGCGCGTCTGCGGCTCGGGCAGCGCGCGCGCGCGGCCGGTCGTGCCCGGCGCCTGCGCGATCACGTCGATCTTCGCGGGCGCCAGCCCGAGCAGGGCAACCAGGTCGTCACGGGTGCTGCGCGAGATCGCGATCACCCGCTGCGAGCGTCTGGCCGCCGCCGGCACCAGGACCCGCATGCCACGGTCGCGCAGCCCCGGATGGGCCTCGGGAAAGCGCGCGTAGATGAGGTCGTGCACGGTCGCGATGCGGCCGAAGGGACCCCACAACGGTGCCGTCGAGGCCAGGCTGTGCAGCAGCCCGACCCGCGCTCGCGCCGCCATCGCCGGCAGCAGCGTCTGCTCGCCGAGCACCCACTGCACGCGGCTGCGCGCCGACACTGGCAGCGCGACCGCGGGCAGCAGCTCTCCCCACGGACCGCCCCCCGCGTGCGCGGCCTCGCGATTGATGAACGCCGTGAACCGCAGCTGCGGAGCGGCCGCCAGCAGCTGCGGAATCAGCTCGCGCGCGTACACCTCCATCCCACCCGTCTCCCCGGGGACCAGGAACAGCAGGTTCAGGCCGACGTGAGTCCCCGCGGGCGGCTGGGGCGGCTCGGCCGGCTGAGGGGCTGCACTCCGAGACGGCGACTCCGCCGCCACGCCGATGCCGGCCGGTCCTCCCGGCTGCGGGGCGTGCACGCGCGTCGCCGCGCGGGTCTCCTCGACGTGGTCGCCGGCGCCGATCATCGCCGCGCGCGTGCCAGCGCGCGCTCGTAGACCTCGTGGGTGGCGCGCGCGGCGGCGCTCCAGCTGAAGCGGGCCGCGTGCGCGGGCCCGGCGGCACGCACGCGCTCACCATCAGAAAGCGCCTCGCCGATCGCCCGCGCGCACGCCGCGGGGTCATGGGGATCGAACCAGCGCGGCAGCTGTCCTCCGATCTCGTGCAGCACCGGGAGATCGGACGCCGCGATCGGGACGCCGTGCGCGAGCGCCTCGACCAGCGGCAGGCCGAAGCCCTCCGCCAGCGTCGGCATCGCCGCGCAGTCGGCGAGCGCCCACAGGCCCTCGAGGTCCGCGTCCGGGACGTAGTCGACGAAGCGGACCCTGTGCTCGAGCGCGAGCTCGCGCGCCAGCTCGCGCAGGCGCAGGTCGTATGGCTCCGGGTGGCCGGCGAGCACGACCGCGACGTCCGCCGGCAGCCCGCCCAGCGCGCGCAGCAACAGCTCCTGGTTCTTGTGCGGGCGCTTGGCGGCGACGCACAGCACCACGCGCGCGCCGTTGAGGTCGTAGCGCGCGCGCAGCTCGCTCGGGGGGGTCGCGGGGACCGCTGGACGGTCACAGCCATTGGGGACGACGCTCACGCGCCCGGGGGCGACGCGCGTGAGCGCGAGGATTTCGGCGCGAGCGGCCGCCGTCGGCGCGATCAGTGCGTCGACGCGATGGGCGGAAAGCCACGCGAACAGGCTCATCCCGACGGTCGTGCTCAAGCCGAACGTGCGCCTGCGCATGAACGTCAGGTCGTGCAGCGTCAGCACCGAACACGTCCCGGCCAGCAGCGGGGCGAAGTTGGCCAGGCTGTGCACGAGCTGGGCCCGTTCGGCCCTGGCCAGTCGTGGCAGCAGCGCCTGTTCCGCCCACAGCCTGCGCACGCGACGCCCCTCCTCGCAGGGCAGCGCACGCACGCGGCTGAACGACTCCCAGCCCTCGGCGCGCAGCGCCTCAGCGCCCGCGCCGGTCGTCGCGATCGTCAGGCTCAGGGCCGGAAACTCGCGGGCGAGCGCGGGCGCCAGCCCGCGCAGATAGGTCTCCGGCCCGCCCGACACGCCCGGCGCGAGATACAGCGCGTTGAGCAGCACGTTGCGCGGCGCGGACATCGGCGCCCAATGCTAGGGGGCGGCGAATCGCTGCTACGGTCCGCCGCTCGTGAGCGACCTCAAGCGCATCGTGCTGCTGCGCGGGCTCAGCGCGGCGCCCTGGGATCTGCGACCGCACGAGCGGCTGGGTCCGGGTTACGCGGTCAGCGTGCTCGTCGCCCGCAACAACCTGTATGCGACCGACACGCTGGCGCTCGAGCGCAAGCCCGTTCGGACCGTCAGCGGGCTGCTGCCGCCGGGAGCGCTGCGCACGTTCGGCACGCGTCTGGCGGGCGAGCGCTTCCTCGGGCTGGAGCGCCGCCTGCGCGGGGCCGACGTGGTGCACGTCGCCGAGCTCGGCAACTGGTACAGCGCGCAGGCGGCGCGCCTGAAGCGGCGGCTCGGGTTCGCGCTGGTGGTCACGGCCTGGGAGACGCTGCCGCTGCGCGACAGCTACCGCAACGTGCGCACGCGGCCGTATGCGCACGCGGTGCTGGCCGCCGCGGACCGCTTTCTGGCCACGACCGAGCGCGCGCGCGAGGCGCTCTTGCTCGAGGGAGCTCCGGCCGAGCACACGATCGTGTGCCCGCCCGGGATCGCGCTGGAGCGCTTCACCGCCGCGCGCACGGCGGCCATGCCCGCCGACGGCTCGCACCTGCTCGTGTCGGTCGGACGGCTGGTTTGGGAGAAGGGCCACCAGGACCTGCTGCGCGCGGTTGCGCTGCTGCGCGCCGAAGGGCGCGAGGACGTGCGCGGGCTGATCGTCGGCGACGGACCGGAGCGGGCGCGTCTGCAAGCGCTGGTGGCAGACTTCGGGCTGCAGGAGGCCGTGCAGCTGCGCGCGTCGGTGCCGTACGAGGAGATCGCCGGCATCTACGCCCAGGCGTCCTGTCTGGTGCTGGCGAGCATGCCGACGCGCTACTGGGAGGAGCAGTTCGGGATGGTCCTGGCCGAGGCGATGGCGGCCCACCTGCCGGTGCTGGCCAGCACGAGTGGCGCGATCCCCGAGGTGCTGGGCGCGGGCGGGCGCTACTTCGCACCAGGCGACTGGGTCGGACTCGCGCGCGCGCTCGCCGAGGGGCCGCTGGCCGGGCCGGCCGGGGCGCGCAGCGCGCCCCCGCCGGAGCAGCTCGAGCGCTTCTCGGCCGACGCCGCGGCGGCGCGGCTGCGGCACGTGTACGACGAGCTGCTGGCGGAACGCTAGCGATGCGACCGGGGCTCGAGCGATGCGGCAATTGCGCCGGCGTGGCGTGAGGACGCGGTGCGGGCCCGCGGGGCGGCGCGCGTGAGCGGCGAGCCCGCGATCTCCGTGGATGCGATCGTCGTCACGTGGCGCTCAGGCGAGCGCGTGCTCGGCTGCCTGGAGCGGCTGGCGCGCGAGCTTCAGCCGGGACGGACGTTCGTGGTCGATAACGCCTCCCGCGACGGCACCGTCGCCGGGGTGCGCGCGCGCTTTCCCGAGGTGACCGTGCTCGAGCTGCCGGAGAACCGGGGCTTCGGGGCGGCCGTGAACGCCGGCGCGGCGCTCGGCGACGGGCAGGCGATCGTGCTCGTCAACGACGACGCCGAAGTCGAGCAGGGATTCGTCGAGGCGATCGTCGCGCCGCTGTGCTCCGACCCTCGCTGCGCGATGGTCGCGGGCATGACGACTATCCCGGGGAGCGAGCTGGTCAACGCGTTCGGAATCGAGCTCGACGTCACCCTGGCGGCGTACAACCGCCTGCGCCGCCAGCCGCCGCACGCGCCGGCCGGAAGGCTGGCGATGCCCAGCGGGGGCGCGGCCGCCTATCGGCGCGCGGCGTTCGAGCGCGCAGGCGGCTTCGACGAGCGCCTGCACGCCTACGGCGAGGACGTCGATCTGGGATTGCGGCTGCTGCTCGCGGGCTGGAGCGCGGCACCGGCGCCGGGCGCGCGCGCGACGCACCTGGGCGGAGCCTCGATCGGCGTCGACTCACCGTTTCAGCGCGAGCTGGCTGGCTTCGCGCGCGGGCTTCTGCTGCACCGCTACGGGGTGCTGCGTACGCGCGCGTGCCCGCGGGCGTTGCTGTTCGAGGCGCTCGTGGTCGGTTGGGGCCTCGTGGCGCACCGCACCACGATCCCGCTGCGCGCGCGCGTGCGCGGCTGGCGCGCCGGAGCCGGCGAGCGCCTCCCGATCCCGCCGCAGGCGATCGATCGCTCGATCGGCGCACGCGAGGCGTTCCGGCGCCTGCGCCAGGCGCGCTGAGCAAACGCCGCGGCCGCCCAGCCGCGCCAGGCGCGCCGAGCAAATGCCGCCGCCCAGCCGCGCCAGGCGCGCTGAGCAAATGCCGCGGCCGCCCAGCCGCGCCAGGCGCGCTGAGCAAATGCCGCGGCCGCCCAGCTGGCGCGCCCGGTCATGACGCTCGCAACGCGAGGCGCGCGCGCAGGGTCCGCAGCAGCTCGAGCAGCTCCGGCGGATAGGCGCGGGTGACCAGCAGCGCACCGGCAAACAGCGCGGTCGAGATCACCAGACGGACGATCACCGGGATTCCCGTGAGCGCGAGCGGCACGAGCCCGAGCGCGGTGGCCAGCACCACTCCGGGGACGATCCGCAGCGATGGGCGCAGTTGCGGGCGCCGGTGTATGACCGCGAGGCACTCGGCGATGGCGGTCGCGATCTCGCCAACTGCCGTGCCGATCGCGGCGCCCTGGGCGCCGTCGAGCAGGACCAGCGGCACGACCAGAGCCGCCGTGAACAGCAGCCCGCCGATCGTGATCGCCAGGATCACGCGGTAGACGCCGAGCCCGAGCAGCCCGTTGGCCCATACCTGGGTCACGAACAGCGCACCGAGGGCGATGCCCTGAATCGCCAGCACGGGCGCCGCCGGTTTGAAGCTCGGCCCGCCGACGATCGCCATCGCAAGCGGGGCTCCCACGGCGACGGAGACGGCGACCCAGCACCCGACGATGAGCGCCACCTCGAACACGCGCCCGAGCGCGTAGCCCAGGCGGTCGTGGTCCTTGCCGGCGGAGTGCGCGAGGATTGGAAGCGCGGAGCCGGCGAGCAGGCCCGGCACGACGGTCAGCACTTCGATGATCCGAAACGAGGCGCTGAAGTAGCCGAGCTCGAGCGCGCTCCCGAGCACCGACACGAGCAGGACCGACACCCGGAAGTAGAGCGAGGAGACGGCGGCGGCGGCCGAGTAGGGCAGCATCGGCCCGAGGAACGCGCGCCAGCGACTGAAGCTGAATGCCGGCGTCAGCGAGCGCCTACCGCGCACGAGCAGCGCCGTAGCAACGAGGATGACGATCCCAACCGGTATCGAGACACCGAGGAACGGCACCAGCGAAGCTCCCGCGAGCACCAGCAGGATGATCAGCACCGTCGTGAGCAAGAGCCGCGACAGGTCAAGCGCCGCGACCCAGCCGAGCCGCAGCCCGATCAGCAGCGGCAGCGCGAAGTTGTCCTGGGTGACCTGCAGCAACAGTCCCACGCAGGCGAGTGCCACGCCCGCGGCGAGCGTCGGCGAGTAGCCCAGCCAGGCCACCGCCACGATGACGACGCTGCCCAGGCTCGTGACCGTGAGTCGCAACCCGAGCAGCTGGCGCGCGAGCGGCCAGCGCTGATCGGGCGCATGCCGGGAGAGCTCGCGTACGCCCACCGCCGTCAGTCCGAGGTCCGAGAAGGCGGCGACGATCGCCACGAGCGAGAGCGCCGTGACGTATTGCCCTGTGTCGACCACGCCGAGGTGGCGGAACAGCAGCGACACCGCGACGACGCCTACGAGCGTCCCGACCAGATAGCCGCCCACGCGCATGCCCCCGCCCCACACCGCCGCCGGGCCCGCGGCGGTGGTCGAGAGGACGTCGCTCGCGGGCTCAGAGGATGGGGATTGCGCAGTCCCGATGGCTCCGGATGCTAGAGCGCGTGGAAGCGGGCGCGCCTGCGCTGATAAGGTCGCCGCATGGACGCGCCCGGTCCGTCGGCATCGGCGCTCGAGCTCGCGGGGGCGCTGCGCCGGCGCGAGCTCTCGGCAGTCGAGCTGCTCGATGCCTGCCTGGAGGCCGTCGACGAGCGCAACCCCGAGCTGAACGCCGTGATCTGGCGCAACGACGAGGAAGCCCGCGGCGCCGCGCAAGACGCGGATCGGCGCCTCGCGACGCTCGCGGCCGGCGGCGCGTCGGAGCGGGAGCACGCGCCGTTCCTGGGGGTGCCGATACCGATCAAGGACCTCACGCCGGTCGCCGGCTGGCCCACGACGTTCGGCTCGCACGGGGCCGGCGCCGGGCCCAGCGAGGAGAGCGAGCTGGTCGTCAACGCGTTCGTGCGCGCGGGCTTCGTCCTGTGCGCACGCACCAACACCCCGGAGTTCGGTGTGCTCACGGTGACCGAGAACAGCCGCTACGGCATCACCCGCAACCCCTGGGATCTGACGCGCTCGCCGGGCGGCTCGAGCGGCGGAGCGGGCGCCGCCGTGGCCGGGGGCATGTTCGCGATCGCTCACGCCAACGACGGTGGCGGGTCGATCCGGATCCCCGCCTCCTACTGCGGGCTGGTCGGCCTCAAGTCCAGTCGCGGTCGCGTGCCGCGCCTTGCGCAGAGCTGGCTCGGGGCGGTCGTGGAGGGAGCGCTCACGCGCACCGTCGCCGACGGCGCGGCGGTGCTCGACGCGATCGCCGAGCCCGATCCGCTGGCCTGGTACAACGCCCCGGCGCCCGCGCGGCCGTTCGCGCAGGAGACCGAGGTGCAGCCCGAGCCGCTGCGGATCGGGCTGATGGCCACGGCCCCGCTCGGCATCCCGACCGCGCCGGCCTGCACAGCGGCTGCCGAGGCCGCCGCGGCAATGCTCGAGCGGCTCGGCCACGTGGTCGAGCAGGTCGAGGTGCCCACCGTCTCCGAAGCGATGATCCCGCCGTTCGTGCTGCTGACGCAGGCCGGCTTGGGCGAGTTCGAGGACGTCGATTTCTCGGCGGTCGAGCCGCACGTCGCCCACCAGCACGAGCTGAGCGGGTCGGTCGGCGCGCGTGACTACGTGCAGGCCGGGCGCACGCTCGAGCTGATCAGCCGCCGCGAGCTGGTGCGCTGGGGGCGAGACTTCGACGTGCTGCTGACGCCGACCTCCGGGATCGAGCCGCCGGTTGCGGGCTCGATCCTCGCCGCGCAGCACGCCGCGCCCGACCAGGCGCTGGCCGATGTGATCGCGAGCGTGTCGTTCACCGCTTTTGGCAACGTGACCGGCCTGCCGGCGATCAGCCTGCCGCTGCACTTCACCGACGCCGGCCTGCCGATCGGCGTGATGCTCACGGGCGGGCCCTGGCAGGAGGCCACGCTGATCCGCCTGGCGGCACGGCTCGAAGAGGCCCACCCGTGGCGCGAGCGCCGACCGTCGCTCGCCGGGGCGGCCTGAGCGAGCGACGGCGTGGCGCTCCGCGCGCGAGGCAGCCGCCAGCTGCTCGCGCCCCCGCACGGCAGGTAGGCTCCAGCGGGTGCGCTTCGCGGTCAAGTTCCTCGGCTGCAAGGTCTCGCAGGCCGATGCGATGCTCGCGCGCCGGGCGCTGCTGGCGGCCGGCCACGAAGAGGTGCCCCAGGAGCAGGCCGAGCTGCACGTGATCAACACCTGCTGCATCACCGGCGAGGCCGAGGCGAAGTCGCGCCAGTCGGTGCGACGCTCGCTGCAGAGCGCCCGCCAGGTGTTCGTGGGCGGCTGCGCGGTGAACCTGCACGCGGATCAGTTCGCGGCGATCGACCCCGCCGTCACCCCGTTCGTCGGCACCGCCGACGAGGTGGCGGAGGCGATCGCGGGAAGCCTCGGCGCGTGCGTGGATCTCGAGCACGACGTGCTCACGCGCGAGTCTCGCGCGATCGGCGCGATCGGCGCGATCGGCGCGATGGGCGCGGCCGGCGCGGCCAGGGCCGCTGACTGGGCGGGGGGCCGCACGCGCGGCTTCGTCAAGGTCCAGGACGGCTGTGACTGCCACTGCGCCTACTGCATCATCCCGACGGTGCGCGGGAGCGCGCGCTCGCGTCCGGCCTCGGCGGTGCTCGCCGAGGCGGAGCGCCGGGTGGCGCACGGCCAGCCCGAGATCGTGATCACCGGGATCAGCGTGGGCGACTATTGCGATCCCGAGCGCGGACTGGATCTCGGCGAGCTGATGGCAGAGGCGGCACGAGTACCCGGGATCGAGCGCGTGCGGCTGTCCTCCGTCGAGGTGATCCACGTCAAGGACTCGCTCGTGCGGGCGCTGCGCGAAGAGCCCAAGGTGTGTCCGCACCTGCACGTGCCGATGCAGTCGGGCGACGACGAGGTGCTCGCGGCGATGGGTCGCCACTACAGCGCCGACGAGTACCTGCAGACGATCTCGCGCCTGCGCGAGGCGGTGCCGGAGGTCAACGTCACGGCGGACGTGATCGTCGGCTTTCCCAACGAGGACGAGTCGGCGTTCGAGCGGACGCTGGCGCTGATCGAGGCCGCCGGGATCAGCCGCGTGCACACCTTCTCCTACTCGCCGCGTCCGGGCACCGCCGCGACGGCGCTCGGCGATCGCGTGGATCCCCAGGAGAAGAAACGCCGCTCGCGCGCGCTGCGCGGATTCTCCGAGGCGCGCGCGCGCCTGCACCGCTCGCGCAAGCTCTGCCGCGGCGAGCGCGTGCTCGTGGACAAGGTCGCCGACACGCAGTGCTCGGGCTATACCGCCGACTACACCCGCTGCTACCTGCCGGCAGGCGCGGCCGCGAGCGGGCAGCTGCTCGACGTGAAGGTGCAGGAGCTCTATGCCGACGGCCTGCGGGTGACCCCGCTGGCGTCGGCGCCGATCGCGGCCCTGCTCGAGCCTGCCGGCGCGGGCGGCGGCTGATCCAACGCGCCGGCGAGTGCGGTGATGCGTGCGAGCGAGCCGAGCGTGGCGGTCGTGGGCCACGTCGAGTGGGTGCAGTTCGCGCGGGTGCCCCACATCGCGCGTGCCGGCGAGGTGATTCACGCGCGCGACCCGTTCGAGGAGCCGGCCGGCGGTGGCGCGGTGGCGGCGGTCCAGCTGGCCCGTCTCGCCGGCGAGGCGCTGCTGATCACCGCGCTCGGCGAAGACGAGCACGGCCGCCTGGCGGCCGCGCGCCTGCGTGGGCTGGGCGTGCGCGTGTGTGCCGGGTCGCGCGCGGGCGCGACCCGTCGTGCGGTGACCTTCGTGGACGACACCGGCGAGCGCACGATCACGACGCTGGGACCGCGCCTCGAGCCGGCGACCGATGACAAGCGCTTGCCCTGGGGTGAGCTTGCGCAGGTCGACGCCGTCTATTTCACAGCGGGCGACACGCGGGCGCTGCGCGCGGCACGCGCGGCGCGAGTGCTCGTGGCCAGCCCGCGCGCGCTCGACGCGCTCGGCCACGGCGTTGCGCTGGATGCGCTGGTGCTGAGCGAGGACGACGCGACCGAGCGCGGTGAGGCCGCCCTCGCTCAGGGTGAAGCCGAGCTGGTGGTACGCACGCGCGGCGGGGACGGTGGCACGTTCACCACGCGGGACGGCGACGCGGGACGTTGGCTGGCGGCGCCGCCGCCGGGCGAGCCGCTCGACTCCTACGGCTGCGGCGACAGCTTCGCCGCCGGCCTCACCTACGGGCTCGGCGCCGGCATGGGGGTGCCGGCGGCGCTGGAGCTGGCGGCTCGCTGCGGCGCGACCTGCCTCACCGGTCGCGGACCGTACGAGCGCCAGCTGACCCGGGCCGAGCTGCAGGCGGCCTGATGGCTGGCGCGCCACTCGACACGGTCTGGCTGCGCGACGAGCGTTCGTCGCTTCGGGCCGGCTTCGTCCCAGGTGCGGGCATGCTGTGCTGCTCGTTGCGCGATGGTGAGGAGGAGCTACTGGCCCAGAACGATGGCGTCGCCGCATACGCGGAGCGCGGCAAGACGATGGGCATACCGCTGCTCTACCCGTGGGCCAACAGGCTCGCGGGGTTTGAGTACAGCGCGGCGGGACGCACCGTCGAGGTCCCCCACGACCCCAACCGCGTCGCGCTCGACGGCGCTGGGCTGCCGATCCACGGCGTGATCGGAGGGCGCATGCGGTGGGAGTCGGCGAGCGACGCCGGCGAGGACGGTCGGTCGCTGGAGGCCCGGATCAGCTGGAGCCGGTCGCAGCCGCAGCTGTTCGAGGTCTTCCCGTTCCGCCACGAGGCGCGCTATAGCGCGCGCCTGCACGACGGGCGCCTGCGGATCGAGGTGACCGTGGAGGCGTGCGGCGAGGATCCGGTCCCGGTGGCGTTCGGCTTTCACCCCTATCTGTCGCTGCCCGGCGCTCCGCGCGAGCGCTGGCTGATCGAGCTGCCGGCGATGCGCAAGCTGGCGCTCGACGCCCGCCAGATCCCGACCGGCGCGGATCGCGCGCTGCCGCCCGAGAGCTTCGAGCTCGCCGAGCGCGAGTACGACGACGGCTTCGACGAGCTGTCGCAGCCGGCGCGATTCGCCGCGAGCGCCGGCGAGCGCCGGTTCGAGCTCGACTTCGAGGAGGGCTACCCGTGCGCGCAGGTCTACTCACCCCGGGACGCTCGGTTCATCTGCTTCGAGCCGATGACGGCACCGGCCAACGCGCTGTGCACCCATGAGGGTCTGCGCGTGCTGGCCCCGGGCGAGCGCTATCGGGCCGCCTTTGCGCTGCGCGTAATCGAGCGATCAGCTCGAGAGCGCCCAGACTGAGCGCGAGCGCGTAATCGAGCGATCGGCTCGAGAGCGCCGAGACTGAGCGCGAGCGCGCAATCGTGGAGCATGTGCGCGATGGCGCGCAAGCTCAGCGACTACCGATCCAAACGCGACTTCATGCGCACCCCTGAGCCGGCGGACCGGAAGGAGCGGGCCAGTATCAGCGGCGCGGGCGGGGGCGGGCGCTTCGTCGTGCAGGAGCATCACGCGCGCAGGCTCCACTGGGACCTGCGCCTCGAGCACGACGGCGTGCTGCTGTCGTGGGCGATCCCCAACGGGATTCCCCAGGATCCGCGCGAGAACCGCAAGGCGATTCACGTGGAGGACCATCCGCTGTCCTACCTCGACTTCGAGGGCACGATCCCGCGCGGCAGCTACGGGGCGGGCAAGGTCGCGATCTTCGATCGCGGCACCTACGAGGCCGAGAAGCTCAGGGATGACGAGCTGATCGTGGTCTTTCACGGACAGCGCGTGCGCGGCCGCTACGCGCTCTTTCGGACCGGGTCTGACGAGGATTGGATGATTCACCGCATGGACCCGCCCGAGCGGGCGCTGCAGCCGATGCCCGAGCATCTCGCGCCGATGCTGGCAACACCGGGCCAGCTGCCGGCGGACGACGAGGGCTGGGGGTATGAGATCAAGTGGGACGGCGTGCGCGCGATCCTGTATTCGCGCCCCGGACACCTGCGCATCGAGAGCCGCAACCTCGATGAGATCACCGCGCGCTACCCCGAGCTGCGCGCGCTCGCCCGCCAGCTCGGTGCCCACGAGACTGTGCTCGACGGAGAGATCGTCGCCTTTGACGAGCACGGCGCGCCGAGCTTCGAGCGCCTCCAGCAGCGCATGAACCTGTCAGCCGAGAGCGAGATCCGCCGGACGGCGCGCGCCGTGCCGATCACGTACATGATCTTCGATCTGCTGTTCCTCGACGGCGACCTCTCCTCGGCCCTGCCCTATCGCAAGCGCCGCGAGCTGCTCGAGCAGCTCGGCTTGACGGGCGCGTCGTGGCAGACCCCGGCCAACCACTTGGGAGGCGGGCGCGAGCTGCTGGCGGTCACGGCCGAGCACCACCTCGAGGGTGTGGTGGCCAAGCGACTGGACTCGCCTTACCTGCCGGGCGCACGCAGTCGCAATTGGCTGAAGATCAAGAAGATCGAGCTGCCCGCCAAACAGGGTTCAACGGCGACCGAGGCGGGTGCGAAGCCGGTCGCGCCGAGGGGGCGCGCGCGCGCCGCAAAGGCGCAGGATGCACGGAAGGCAAGCGCTCGCGCCGGCGGCTCCGGACCGGCCGACGCCCAGGCCGGGCGGCCGTATCGCGTCTTGCGCGAGAGCGCCGACGGGGCCGAGATCGAAGTGCAGGGACGCTCACTGCGCCTGACCAATCGCGACAAGCTGATGTATCCGGCGAGCGGCTTCACGAAGGGCCAGCTCGTCGACTACTACGCGGCGGTGGCCCCGGTGCTGCTGGGCCACCTCGCCGCGCGTCCGCTGACGCTGAAGCGCTATCCCGACGGCGTGGACGGCGAGTTCTTCTATGAGAAGCGCTGCCCGGCGCACCGCCCGGACTGGGTCAGGACCACGCCCGTGTGGAGCGAGGATCGCCGCGAGCGCATCGATTACTGCCTCGCCGGCGATCTGCCCACGCTGATCTGGCTCGCGAACCTCGCCGACATCGAGCTGCACACGAGCCTGTCGCGCGCGCCCGATCTCGACGTCCCGACCTCGCTCGTGTTCGACCTCGATCCCGGCGCGCCGGCGGGCATCAAGGAGTGCTGTCGTGTGGCGCTGTGGATCAGGGAGCTGTTCGGCACGCTCGGGCTGGTCACGGTCGTCAAGAGCTCGGGCGCCAAGGGCCTGCACGTGCACCTGCCGCTCAACACGCACGTGACCTACACGCAGACCAAGCCGCTGGCGCGGGCAGTCGCCGAGCTGCTCGCGCGCGAACACCCCAAGCTGGTGGTGTCGGACATGCGCAAGCGCCTTCGCGAGGGCAGGGTGCTGATCGACTGGAGTCAGAACGATAGGCACAAGACCACGGTCAGCGTCTACTCGCTGCGGGCGCGTGAGGAGCCGACGATCTCGACGCCGCTGAGCTGGGAGGAGGTCGGGCGGGCGGCACGCCGTCGCCGCGAGCAGACCCTGAGCGCGCAGCCCCACGAGCTGCTGGCGCGCGTCGAACGCGACGGTGACCTCTACGCCCCGATGCTGACGCTCAGCCAGACGCTGCCCGAGCTGACATAGGCCGGCTCGAGCGCTTTGACGGTACAGATGACGCGGCCGATACGAACCCGCCCGCCGGTTCGAGCCGGGAGCGGCGGGCGCTGACAGGAAAATAGCGCCAGATGTCCGCAAATTGCGCATTTTCATCAGCCCGTGCGGGCCCGCAGCGCGGGCACGGGAACTAAACGAGCATTTCGTCGGGCGACTCGATGATGCGCAGGTGCTCTGAGACACGCGTCATGTTGAGCAGTCGCTGAACCTGCTGTGAGCCGGGGGTGACGGCGAACTCCTGGTTGCGCTCGCGCGCGCTGGCGCGGGCGCAGAGAATGATGCGCAGACCGGTCGAGTCGATGAAATCGAGCTCCTCCAGGTCGAGCACCAGCATCGGCGCCGCATGGATCTCGGCGCTGTCGAGCTGGCGCTGCAACAGCGGCGCGCTGGCGAGGTCGAGTTCACCGCTGAGGCGCATCACGACGCGGTCGGACTGGCGTCGGACCTCGACCCGTAGATGCTCCTGAGCCGCCACGAACCGATGGTAGCGCAGGGTTTCGCGCCGCGAGCAGCCGCGAGCCGGGAAGCTTGCACACGGCGAGAGCAGCCTCCGGCTAGGCCGAGCGTATTTGCACGCGCACGACCGTGCCGGCGGGCGTCACGCGGATCTGGACCAGGTCGCAGAGCTGATTTACGAGCCACAGGCCGCGCCCGCCGGATTGGTCGCGCATGGGCCGCACGCGCCCAACCAGCGGATCCTCGATCCGGCCCCGGTCGCGAACCTCGCACAGCAGCGCGTCGCCCTCCCGCCAGATCAGCAGCTGGCCGCCACCCTCCCCATATTGCACGCTGTTGGTCGCGAGCTCGTTGATGGCAAGCACGAGATCCTCGGCGGCGTCGCCGGCGAGACGCGCCTGCGCCGCGCGGCTCGAGACTTGCGCCCTGACCGATGCGAGGTCGCCGGCGCCGAATGTGATCCGTTCGGGCGCAGTCGCAGGCGCCGGCAGTGCGCCATCGAAGACCCTGCCCGCGCCGTTCGGCTCGTGGGCCTCGCTGAGGCACGAGCCGCCGTCGCGCTCGATCAATGGGTGCCGCCGCCGGGCGGCCTCGATCGCTTGCTGATCGAGCGCCGCGAGATCGTAGGCGCACAGCAGCCGCCACGCCCGGCTGTCCGCGAACGCGAGGTTGAGCAGCAGCTCATTGCGCTCGCACTCGCTCAACTCGGCCGGGCTGCGGCCCGGCCAGACAGGTTCGCTGACGCCGCGCACCGCCGGGCCGTCGTGCGCATGACCGTCGAGGAACTCCAGCCAGAACGGGATCATGCGCGCGGGGTTGCGCGCAAACGCGCGCACGTCGGCGAAACGGACCCGCACGCGATTGGCTCCCAAGGCCCGCTCGAGCGATTCGGCCCTCGCCTGCGACACGGCCACGAGCACGGGCTCACCGGCGTCGAGCCCGTCCGCGATGAACGGCAGCGCGCCCGCCAGGAACCCCGCGGCGTCGCGATAGTAGAGCGCGCTGTGCTCGAAGCGGCTGGGTGCGTGCGCCGACGTGGTTCGAGCGATGCCGTTCTCGGCCTCGCGCGCGCGCGGTGAGTCGGTTGCGGTCTCTATGCCCATGTCTGCCCGATCGGCGCGCCACGCTCGTGAGACCTGCGTGGGACCACGCTGACACATTGCCGGTACGCCCGAGTATGCCGCTCGCCGCCGACGTGTCGGCTTGCAGCCCTGCCCTGACGCCGCCTATCAGGGGACGCTAGCAGCGCCACGGCGCGATCAGCGCCCACCGCAATATGTCCTCGACGTTCCATCGTGCCGATGTCCTCGACGTTACATCGTGCTGAAGGCCCAGGGGGGCGACCGAGCCGGGCCCGGGCATGGCTCTCTGTACTGCCCGATCTGGTCCCTGGCCAATCAACGTCGGCGCGATCGATGTTTAGCGCGCGCGCGCGCCGGGCAAATGACCATACGAAACTCCTCCTCTCCCGTCCGGGCGGTGGTCGTCCCCCCTGCCGGCCACCGCCCATCGGCTGCAAGATCTGTTGCAACGCTGCGATCGCAGGACCTGCGCGAAGCGGTGCTCAGCTGCGATCGGTCAGCTGCAGCGCGAGCGTCTCCGAGGAGCCGTCGCTCCGGACTTGATGGTCGTCTGCGAGTCGTTCGATCACCGGTCCCAGGCCATCGACTGCCGACTCGACGATCAGCTGGGCGCTGCCCGCGCGCAGCGGCCCGATGTGCAGCTCGAGCTTGCGCGCCTGGACGCTCACGCTGACGGCGAGCGGATGGTCGCGGATCGAGTCGCGCACGTTCGCGACGAGCGTGTCGGCGAGCATCTGCGTGTCCGAAATGCGATCGGTGGAGAAGTGTGCGCGCGCGGCCAGCACGGTGAGCACGCGTGGCAGCACGGTGCCCGCCAGCGCGGCCGGGACGATCGTGAGGCCCGTCGTGGTGGAGAGCTCGGCAGCGGCGATGTCGCCGTGCTCTTGGCGGCCGTTGCTCGGCGTCCGCAGTGCGTGCGTGCTGGGCGCCGCGAACTCCATGCGCACCTCGGTCCCGCCGCCGGTTGGGTCCCTGAACTCGACGCGCCGAACGAGCGCCTGAATCACCGATAGACCGATTCCGAGCGCCGTCTCCTGGGCGCCGCGGATGCGCGGGCGGATCCCTGTGCCGCGATCACGCACGACGACTTCGAGCGCGCTCTGCGCGCCCCCGTAGACCTCGACTTCGAGCGGCCCCTCATCGCCCTCGTAGGCGTGCAGGACCACGTTGTTGCATGCCTCGGTGACGGCGGTGCGTATGTCGTTCAGGTCGCTGCCGTCGAGGTCGACCATCTCGGCCACGCCGGTGAGCATCTCGCGAACGAGCAGGACGTTCTCGGGCTTGTTGGAGAGTGTCAGGCGAACGTTCGGCAGCATCAGCCATCAGACGCGACGATGAGCGGGAGGCCGAGAGAGCGGTGCCGAAGGCAGGGTGGCGACTGTGCCCCAGAGGATCCGCTCGCGCAAGCGGACCTCCCTTATCGTATCTGCTCGCCCTCGCGCGTCAGCGCGCGCAGCGTCTCCAACGAGCGGCGCAGCAGGCGCGAGACCTGCATCTGCGAGACGCCGACGCTGGAGGCGATCTCCGTCTGCGTGAGGTCCTCGACGAAGCGCATGTGCAGGATGCGACGCTCACGCGCCGGGATGTGCTCGAGCACGGCGCTGATCGTCGCGTCGAGCTCCACCAGCTCGTAGCGCTCGTCCTCGTGTCCCATCGAATCGGCATAGGCGACGCTGTCGTCCTGGACCCCCAGGCGCGGCGCATCGAGAGACACCGCCTCATACGCCTGGACGGCCTGGAGAGCGTCGAGCACCTCTTCGCAGCTGAACTCCAGATACTCCGCCAGCTGGGTCACGCTGGGTGCCCGACCGTGCACACCCACCAGGCGCTCCTGCGCACTGCGCACTTCCAGCGCACGCTCCTGAGCGCCGCGCGGCATGTGCACCGACCATCCCGAGTCGCGGAAGTAGCGCCGCATCTCACCGAGGATCGTGGGCACCGCGAACGACGGGAACGGATGCCCGAGCCCGGGGTCGAAGCGATCGAGCGCCTTCAGCAGCCCCAGCGAGGCGACCTGCAGCAGATCCTCGAACGGCTCTGACGAGTGTTCGTAGCGCCGCGCCAGATTGCGTGCCAGCGGCATGAACCGGCGCACCAGCTCCTCCCGGGCCAGCTCGTCGCCGTGCCGGCGCCAGCGGACGAACAGCTGCTCGGCCTTCTCATGGGCCGGCACCGTTCGCTGGGCTGTGGACCTGGCTGTGACCATCGAAGCCATCTGGTCTGCCTCCATCTCGACCAACGAATGCTACCGCGCTCCGGGCCATCCATGCAACCGTAGCGCTATGGGGCTTTGGCCAGGTAGTGGTGGCCGGCCTTGATCAGGAAGTGCTTGTGGTTGACGAGGTTAGTCACGCGCACGCTGTCGCGCGTGACCGCGATCAAGGTGCCGTCGCATCTGTCCTCGGTGAGCCACACGGTGCCCTGGACCGCGCCGCTGGCGTAGTTGCCCTTAGTCGTGTATTTGCCGTGTCCGTTGGCCCACAGTTTGCGCACGACGTGGCTGCCGGACGTGTGCGTGGAGCTCGTGCGCGCCAGATGGCTGCGCTGCTTGGCGGTCGGGCACGCCGAGAAGTTGCCGCCCTCGAGCGCGATCAGCACGGTGCCGTTGCGCTGCTGGGTGAGCATGAACTCGCCGGAGTAGAGGGTGACCGTCTGCGTGGTGCCGTTGGGCAGGATGGTCGTGATCGTCACGCTTCCGTGCCTGGCGTCGATGATCGTCCCGAACGGAATCTGCTTGATCGAGCTCAGCGCAACGAAGGTCGAGGACCCGGGAAGTTTCACCAGCACCGTCCCCGAAAACGAGGTCACATTTGCGGTCATGTCCAGCTGCGGGGCGGGCAGCGCCAGGCTCGTGGTTCCCAGCACGCCCGATTGCGCGGTCGGACCGGCCGTTCCGGTGCTGGCGGGCGTCTCCGGGGAGCTCGTGGTTTCTTCGTACCTAAAGCGAGGCCCTGCGCTGGAGCTGCCGTTCGCGTCGGTGACCACGACTTCGTCTTCGCCGGGAAGGCTGGGCCTGGTGGTTGCGATGATTTCCGTTTCCGAGACCACATCGACCGCGCTCGCGGCAGAGCCGATGTCAACGCTCGCGCCCGCCAAGAAGCCGCTGCCCTGGATCGTCACTGTCGTGCCACCGCCGGCGGGACCGGAGGTCGGGCTGACGCTCGTGACCACGGGCCGCGGGGGTGCGGCGTAGGTGAACGTTGGACCGCCGCTGGAGCTGCCGTTGGAGTCCGTTACGACGACTTCGTATGTCCCGGCCCCGGCGGCGCTCGTGGTGGCGAGGATTTCCGTTTCGGACAGTACTTCCACCGAGCTGGCAGCGGCACCGATATCGACGTTCGCCCCGGGCAAGAAGCCGCTGCCTTCGATCTTCACCGCGGTGCCCCCGGCGGCGGGACCCGAGGTGGGCGTGACGCTCGTGACGGTCGGCAGCGGTGCAGCCGCGGGCACCGTTGCCCACACCTTCCCGGCTCTTTCACCTTCCTGAGGAGCGCCGATCAGCGCGCTGGCGCCGCTCGAAGACAGGGCGGCGCTCGTTCCGAACCTGCTTTTCGCGCTCGCTTCGCCAGCTTCGAGTGGCGCTTCGAGCGTTTCGCTCTGGCTCCATGCGCCGCCCGAGTGCGTCAACACCCATGCATGCCCCTGGCCGGACGCGACGCCGGGGGCCCCGATCAGTGCTTTGTCGCCGTCGCCGGACAGCGCAACGCTGAACCCGAATTCTCCGGGTTCGGTCTCGCCGGCGCCGGCGGTCAGCTTTTCGCCCGGACCCCAGGACGTCCCTTCGTGCTCGAACGCCCACGCCGCACCGTAACCGCCGTTGTCCTCCCGGCCGCCGATCAGCGCGGTCCGACCGTCGCCCGACAGCGCGACCTTGCCACCAAAGTGAGCGCTGCCCACCTCGCCGGCGCCGGCGCCCGTGAGCTCTTCCTCCTGGCTCCACGATGAGCCCGAGCGGCTGAAGGACCACGCCGCCCCGACGTATCTCTGGTTGGCGGGAGCTCCGATCACCGCGGTGTAGCCGTCTGCCGACAGCGCGACGCTGTGACCGAAATGGCCCGAGCCCGTCTCGCCCGTGGCGGTGAGCTTCTGGCCAGGCTGGCTCCAGCCCGATTCCGAGCCGGTGAAGATCCAAGCAGCGCCGCGGTAGCGGCCGTCGCCGGGCGCCCCGACCAGCGCGATGTCGCCATTGGACGAGAGTGCGACGGCCCGGCCGAAGCGACCGTCGCCGCGCTCTTCGCTGCCGCCGGTGAGCATTTCACCATGTTCGCTCCAGGTCGAGCCCGAGCGCTTGTAGATCCACGCCGCACCTTTGCGTTCGTTCCAGTGGGGGGCGCCGATCAGCGCGGTATTGCCGCTGGCGGAGAGCGCGACGCTCGTGCCAAAGCCGCATTCGCCTGGTTCTTCGTCAACTTCTTCTTCGGCGCACTGTTCGTCGCCGGCTCCGCCGGCGGACGGTTCGCCGGTGAGCTTCGGGCCCTGCTGAACCCAGGACGAGCCCGAGCGGACGAACACCCAGGCCGCGCCGGCAAAGTCGTCGTCCCCAGGCGCGCCGATCAGCGCCGTGTCGCCGTCGGCCGACAGCGCGACGCTCGAGCCAAAACGGCCGGGTCCCTGCTCTTCGGCGCCGGTGAGCTGTTCGCTCAGGGCGATCAGCGGATCGACGGTGAGGGGGTACCGCGCCCCGGCGGTGTCGAGGTGCAGCACCACCGTGTCGCCGTGGAGCGCAAGCCAGCTGTGCAGCGTGCGACCGGTGGCGTCGGTGGCGGTGAGGTCGTAGTAGCGCAATGACGGGGCGCCCGCCCGGCTGCCTGCGTGCGAGAGGACGATCGACTGCGATCCGGGCGAGAGCCCGACGTGTGCGTTGCCGGTTACAGCCATCGATAGCGTCGTCGATGCGGGGGCGGGCCCAGGCGCGGGCGGGCGCGCGATCGTGAAGCCCTGCTCGACACCGAGCGGGCCATTGACATACCACTCGCTCAGCTGAGCGTGCGTGTAGGTCACGCGGTTTGCGCTCGCGCGGGGAGCGACCTGTTTGAGCGCCTCATGGGCCGTGCCGCGGCCGAGCATGCGCGTGCTGAACGTCAGCTGAAGACCGTCCGAGCCCACGTGCACGCCCGTTCGGTTGAAGCGCACTTGCAGGCGCTGCGGGTGGTTCACGACCTGAAAGCCACCCGCCATCGGACTCACCCGATAGGAGGGGCTGCCGGCGCCGAGCGCTTGCGACACGGGAGCTCGAGCCGCCGCCGGCAGGCTCGCGAGGCCGGCGCTGCCTGCGCCTGAGAGCCGTGTCCGCGCGAACGGGCCCGAACGCGCGGCTGGGGTCCCCGCCGGTGTCTGCCCGCGCGAGAGCCCGAGCACGATCATCGGGACGAGTAGGCTCAACACGGCTGCGCCGACGAGCGCGCGGCGGTCGAGGCCGACACCAGAGCGTCGCGTGAGGGCGCGCACGCCCAGCCCCGAACCCAGGTGGTCATCTCCCGCCATTGAGGCTAGCCCCGCCGTTTTCAGGGGCCCAGCAGACCCTGACATCTCTCCATGCCTCCGCGCCGTGTCTCGTCTTCCATGCCGGTGCCCGACGCGTCGGCACCTGCCCGCCCGCGCCCCCCACCAACTATCTCCGTCGATGCAGGGTAATCGGCTGTCAGTGCGAAGTCAATCGGGGTCGGTAGCATGCCGCCGGGGCAAGCGTCTTGCCTCAGTAGGGGCGAGCGTCTTGCCTTAGCATCAGTGCGTGACGGTGCAGGCATCATGACTGGGAGCCCCTGACGTGGGCCGCGGGATGTGGCGGAACAAGACGGCTCTGCTGATCGCCGTTGCCGTGTTCGCGGCGGGCGTGGGCGTGATCGCGTATGCGACGCAGGTGTTGGGGCGCACGGAATTGCAGACGATCGACGCGCGCTTTTCGATCCGGGGCACGCGCGCGGCACCCAGGAACATCGTGCTCGTGCAGATCGACAACACGACCTTCCAGGAACTCACTAACGCGGGCCTCCAGTCCGAGTGGCCTTTCCCGCGCCGCTACGACGCGGCTGTGATCGACCGCCTGCGGCGCGCGGGCGCCAAGGTGATCGCCGTGGATATCGAATTCGCGCATGAAACTGATCCGGTCGACGACAACGACCTGATCGAAGCGATCGGCAGGGCGCACGGAAAAACCGTGCTCGCCGCCACCAGTGTGGGGCCGGGCGGCAGCAATGAAGTGCTCGGCGGAATCCCGAGCGTGCTGCACGAACTTGGAACGCGCCCGGCCGCGGCGATCCTGACAACCGACAGTGACGGCTCGGTGCGCCGCTTTGCCTACTCCGCGCGCGACCTCCGGACGTTCGGGGTGGTGACCGCCGAAGTGGCGCTCAAACATCCGATCCGGGCGTCGCTGTTCTCGAACGGCACGCTGCCGATCGATTTCGTGGGACCGCCGGAAACGGTTACCTCTATCTCCTACTCGAAGGTGCTCAAAGGTCAGTACGCGCCAAGCCTGTTCCGCAACAAGATCGTGATCGTGGGAGCGTCGGCGCCGGTCCTCCAGGATGTTCACTCGACCGCCACGACCGGCTCGGAAAAGATGTCCGGAACGGAAATATGGGCGAACGCCACGAACACGCTGCTGCAGGGCGTGCCGCTGCGGGACGCATCGGGATGGGTGAACGTGGCGCTGATCCTTGCGCTCGGCCTCGTGGCGCCGCTCGGCAGCCTGCACCTGCAGCGCTGGCGCTCGCTGCTGAGCGCGCTGGTGGTCGCGGTGCTGTTCAGCGTGGCGGCGCAGCTCGCATTCAACGATGGCGTGATCGTGGCCTACGTCTATCCACTGCTGGCGCTGGCGATCGGAACGCTCGGCACGCTTTCGGTTCTGTATGTGAGCGAGACGATCGAGCGCGAGCGCACGCGTGACGTGTTCTCGCGCTTCGTTCCGGCCGGCGTCGTCGACGAGGTGCTGGCGAGGACCGACGGGAACCTGCGTTTGAGCGGCGTGGAACGGGACTGCACCGTGCTGTTCTCGGACCTGCGCGGGTTCACCAGCTTCTCTGAGACCCAGCCGGCGGCGCGGGTGATCGAGGTGGTCAATCACTACCTGGACGGCATGACCGAGGCGATCCTCGACGCCGGTGGAACCCTGATCGCATATATGGGCGACGGCATCATGGCGCTGTTCGGGGCTCCGCTCGAGCAGGACGATCACGCCGATCGCGCCGTCGCCGCGGCGCGCGAGATGATCGGGCAGCGCCTGCAGCAGTTCAACGCGTGGCTGGGCGAGGAGGGCTTTGGGCACAGCTTCGCGATGGGCGTCGGCTTGAACAGCGGACCGGTGATGGCGGGCAACGTCGGCTCCGAGCAGCGCGTCGAGTACACCGCGATCGGCGACACCACCAACACGGCCTCGCGCCTGGAGGGGATGACCAAGGGCTCAGGGCACATGCTGTTCATCGCCGAGTCCACGCGCACGCGCCTGCGCCGTCCGCCCGCCTGTCTCACGCAGGTGGGCGAGTTCGAGGTGCGCGGACGCGCCGCCAAGCTGCTCGTGTGGACGGTCGTCGAGTCCGACGGCCGCGTCGAGCCGGCTCCGCCGCCGGCCTCGGTGCCGCCGGCCTCGGTGCCGCGGGCCTCGGTGCAGA
The DNA here is from genome assembly GCA_963713895.1 of uncultured Solirubrobacterales bacterium. Taxonomy (GTDB): domain Bacteria; phylum Actinomycetota; class Thermoleophilia; order Solirubrobacterales; family Solirubrobacteraceae; genus Palsa-744. The sequence goes on from OY970210.1 coordinate 3,173,435, forward strand.
CACAGCAGCCTGAGACGGAGCAGCCCGCCGGCGACGGCTCGGCGGCGACCGACGAACAGCAGATGACCGGCGAGATCGCCAGCTAGCTGGATCGTGGCATCAAGCGCGTGAGCCGCAGCTCGGCCAGCGCCTGGCGCGCGGCGGCGCGGCCGGGAACGCCATGGACGGCCCCGCCCGGGAAGGTGGCGGCGCTGCCTATGTACAGGCCGCGCACGGGCGTGCGATACGGAGCCAGCGAGGGGACGGGGCGGAATATGACCTGGTCGAGCGTGTAGCTGCCGCCGCCGATGTCGCCGCCGACGAGGTTTGCGTCGCGGCGCTCGAGATCCCCGGGCGCCAGCACATGCCGGGCAAGGACGCGCTCACGAAAGCCGGGCGCGAAGCGCTCGAGCTGGTCCTCCATGCGCTGCACGTGGCGGTCGCGCTCGCCGGCCCAGTTGACCGTGTGCGGGCCATGCGTGTAGGCCCACGCGGTGTGGCGTCCGGCGGGGGCGCGGGTCGGGTCGGCAAGCGACTGCTGGCCGACGAGCATGAAGGGCCGCTCGGGCAGGCCCATTGAGCCTGTCGTGCCCGCGAGCACTTCGGCTACCGAGCCGCCGACGTGCACGGTGCCCGCTTCGCGCGCCTCGGGGGCGCTCCAGGGGATCTCGTCCCCGAGCGCCCAGTTGACCTTGAGCGTGGCCGGGCCGATGCGGTAGCGGCGCAGCGCGCGGGCGTACCGGGCGGGCAGGGCATCGTCGGCGAGCGTGGCGAGCGCGGCGGGCATCACGTCGGCGATCACGACGCGGGCGCCGAGCCGCTCTCCGCCCGCGAGCTGCACGCCGGCGACGCGGCCACGGTCGGCGAGCACGCGCTCGACCCGCGCCCCGCCGCGCACCGCGCCGCCGAGCTCCTGCAGATGGGCGAGCAGTGCCTGGGCGAGCCTCCCGGCGCCGCCCTCGGGGCTGGGCCAGCCGGCCCCGTGGCCGAGCAGCATCAGGTAGGCGGCGGCGATCGCGCTGCCCGAGGCGCGCGGCGAGACGTCGGAGTGCATCGCCGAGCTGTACAGCCACGCGCGGGCGCCGTCGCTCTCGAACAGCTCCTCGGCGAGCGCCTGCGCAGGCATCAGCAGCAGTCGCACGAAGTCGAGCATCCCGCGCGGCCCGAGCCCGGTTGCAAGCCGCACGGGGCCCCTGATCGGCGGAAAGCCGCTCAGCATCGTCTCGCGCAGCGCGTCGAAGTGCGCGACGAACGGCTCGGCGAATGCGCGCCAGCGCTCGCCGTCGCCCGCGTGGACGCGCTCGAGGCCGGCGGCTGTGCGATCGAGGTCGCGATACAGCGCCACGGCGCTGCCATCCGCAAGCGGGTGCGCGTAGCAGACCGGGGGATGGATCCAGCGCAGGCCGTGGCGCTCGAGCGGCAGTCGCGCGAACACGGGCGAGGCGGCTCCAGCCGGATGTACGGCCGAGAAGGTGTCGTGCGTGAAGCCCGGCAGCGTCAGCTCCTCGCTGGCGACGGCGCCGCCTGGACGCTCTGAGGCCTCGAGCACGAGCACGCGCAGTCCCGACCGTGCGAGCGTGATCGCCGCGGTCAGGCCGTTGGGACCTGACCCGACGACGAGGGCGTCGTAGCTCATGGGGGCAGCATATGGGCGCCGCGCCGTTGACACTCGGCGCGCCCATGGCAGACCGTTCGACTGTCGGCGCATCCGGGCGGACCGCGAGGGGTTGGCATAATGGCCGGCGGTATGCGCCACAGCAGCTCGGTGACGTCGCTGTCGTGGATCCCGTCGGAGGCGATCGAGGGCTCGACGCGGCTGGCGTTCGACGCCGGCATGACCCACTACGACGATCCGCCCCCGGAAACGATCGACGATCTGGAGGACCTGCGCGCGCAGGATCGCTTCCGCTTCGCGAACGTGCTCGAGGCATGGGTCGACGTCGCGGACTCGGGACGCATCCGCGACTGCGGCTACGAGGGCGGAGGCCTGATGGGGGCGACCTCCGTCAAGGTCGGGCCGCTGTCGCGCACCTTCGAAGCGATCGGGCTGCCGGACATCAAGCAGGAGCCAGTGCGGGACGCGGGCTCGGTGACGTTCGTGCAGACGGCGGGCGGGCGTACCGGCCTCCCAGCCCCGCGCAGAGTGCGGCGCCGGCCGTTCGTGCAGTGGCAGGCTCCGCTCGTGTGGACGACGCTGTCGCTGACGATTCACTCAGACGGCCGGGCCACGGGCAAGCTGACGGGCGCGAGCCGTTTTCCGCGACACTGGGTCTATGACCGCGAGGGACAGCTCACGCACAAGTCAGGCCTGGCGGACTTCAAGCACTGGTATCGCAGGTCCTTTGGGCGTCACACGCCCTGGGGAGACACCGACTCGGATGCGCTCGTGACAGCGGTCGAGACCGCGCTCGAGCGCTCGCTCTCGGCACAGATCATGCAGGGCTCTGCGAAGCCGCAGATCCGTCGCATCAAGGCCGGGACCGAGCTGGTCAGGCAGGGCGAGAGCGGGTCTGACGTGTTCCTGCTGCTGGACGGCGTGCTGCGCGTGGAGGAGGACGGCGAGCGGCTGGCCGAGTACGGACCGGGGGCGCTGCTGGGGGAGCGCGCGCACCTGGAGACCGGCAAGCGAACCTCGACGCTGGTGGCGGTGACGCCATGCAAGGTGGCCGCGGTGCAAGCGGAGCAGCTCGACCGCGGCGCGCTGCACGAGCTCTCCAAAGACCATCGCCGAACCGGCCCCGACCGGAGCTGAGCCGGTTGCAGATTCACTTCTGCGGTGTGCGGGGATCGACCCCCGCGGCCGGAATCGAGTTCGTCCGCTACGGCGGCCACACGGCCTGCCTGGCGCTGGCCCACGACGGCGCCGGGGCGCCGACGCTGGTGCTCGACGCGGGGGCCGGGCTGGTGTTGGTGTCGCGCCTGCTCGCCGGCGCCCCGTTCGTCGGCACGATCATGCTCAGCCACCTGCACTGGGATCATGTGCTGGGCCTGCCCTTCTTCGCCGCGGCCGATCGCCCGGACGCATACACGAGGGTGCTCGTGCCCGAGCAGGACAGCGGAAGCGCGGACGGGTGGGACGGCGCGCGTGAGGCGACCGCCGCGCTGGCGGGTTTCATGTCGCCTCCCTACTTCCCGATCGGACCTACGCAGCTGCGGGGGAACTGGACCTTCGGCACGATCGCGCCGGGCGAGCGCGAGGTGGAGGGCTTCACGGTGCTGGCGCGCGAGATTCCACACAAGGGGGGCCGGACATTCGGGTATCGCGTGAGCGACGGTCACTCGACGGTGGCCTATATCCCCGACCACTGCCCGACGCTGCTCGGGCCCGGCGAGGACGGCTTTGGCGAGTATCACCCGGCGGCGATCGAGCTCGCGCGCGACGCCGACGTGCTGGTGCACGATGCGCACCTGTTCCCCGAGGAGCTCGCCGCCGAAGCGGCGTACGGCCATTCGGTGGCCGACTATGCCGTCGAGCTCGGCCGCCGCGCCGGGGCGAGCTCGGTGGTCCTGTTCCACCATCGCCACACCCGTACGGACGACGCGCTCGATGGCCTGGCGCGCCGCTGGCAGGACGCCTCCCCCAGGGTGACCGTCGCCACGGAGGGCTCGGTGATCGACCTGCGCAGCCCGACACACGAGTCGGCCAGGTGACAGGCCGACTCACCAATCAGTCCGTAACGGCCCACCCCACAAGGCCCGTGGCGACCCACCCCACGAGGCCCGTGATGACCCACCCCACGAACGGAGGAATTTCGTCATGAGCCCGCTCAGCATGCCTGTGGTTGACGGCGTGAGCCACCGCGAGGTGAACGCGCGCGGGGTTCGCTTCCACGTCGCCGAAGCGGGCGGTGGCGAGCCCGCGCTGCTGCTGCACGGCTGGCCGCAGCACTGGTTCTGCTGGCGCAAGGTGGTCCCGCTGCTGGCGGGCGAGCGCAGGCTGATCTGCCCGGACCTGCGCGGCTTTGGCTGGAGCGACGCCCCTCCGGGCGCGTACGACAAGCAGTCGCTGGCCGACGACATGCTGGCGCTGCTCGACGCACTCGAGCTGGAGCGTGTCGATCTGATCGCGCACGACTGGGGGGCGTGGGCAGGCTTTCTCATGTGCCTGCAGCGCCCCGAGCGCTTTTCCCACTATCTCGCGCTCAACATCGTCGCGCCGTGGCCCGACCGGCCGTCGCTGGGCGGCGTGCTCGGTCTCTGGCGCCTGCTCTACCAGGTGGTCATCGCGACGCCCGGCCTGGGAAGTCGCCTGATCGGTCAGACCGATCTGGTCTGCCGCATGATCACCGCAGGGGCGGTCCATCGCGACGCCTGGACCAGGGATGAGCTCAACTGTTACGCCGACGTCCTGCGCGAGCCGCCGCGCACGCGCGCGTCGGTGCACCTCTACCGCACATTCCTGCTGCGCGAGGTGGTCCCCTTTCTTGCCGGCCAGCATCGCCACGAGCGCCTGACGGTGCCAACGTTGCTGCTGCACGGCACGCACGATGTCGCGATCGACTCAACTCGCCTCGGCGACTGGGAGCCGCACGCCGACCAGATGTCGGTCGAGCTGTGCGAGGACTCGGGTCACTTCATCGCGGAGGAGCGCCCGGAGCTCGTCGCCGAGCGCGCCCGCGCACTGTTCGCTGGCGCACTGTTCGCTGGGTGAGAGCGCACGTGCGCGCGTGCGCGCGTGCGCGTGCGCTCTCGGTCGAATAGCACGACCGGCGACGGCCAGCGCCGCCCCGTCCCGCATGGCGTTCAGACAAACGAGCACTCGCGGCGGTTAATTTGCGCCAACGGTCGAAGGTGAGCGGCGCGTGGGCGGGAGAAAATCTCGCTGTGAACAGTGGGACTGTCACGCCCGCGATCGCGGAGTACCGCCCGCGTGCGCCCTTTCTGGATGAGCTGTTCGAGGCGGCCGGGTCGCCGCGGCCGGCGGCCGACGCGCTGATCAGGGAGCTGCATCGGCTCGGTCCGGAGGGCCTACTGGAGGCGGGCCGCCGGCGCGACGCCGTGTTCATGCAGCAGGGCATCACGTTCGAGACGAGCGGCGAGAGCGGGCTCTCGCACGAACGCCCGTTTCCACTCGACCTGATCCCGCGCGTGCTCAGCGGCGAGGAATGGCGTCAGATCAAGCGCGGGCTCGCGCAGAGGATCCGCGCGCTGAACCATTTTGTCAACGACATGTACCACGCTCGCGAGATCGTGCGCGAGGGTCTCGTGCCGTGGCGGCTGGTGGCGGCCTGCTCGCACTTTGCGAGGGCCGTGCACGGGATCCGCCCGCCGGGCGGCGTCTACACGCACGTCGCGGGGTGCGATCTGGTGCGCCACAGCGACGGCTCATGGAAGGTGATCGAGGACAACGTGCGGATCCCGTCCGGTATCTCGTACGTGCTCGAGAATCGCGCAGCGATGGCGCAGCTGCTGCCGGAGCTGTTCAGCGCCTACCGGGTGCGCAGGGTCGACCACTATCCGCAGCTGCTGCTGCGCGCGCTGCGCTCGGTGGCGCCCTCGGCTGACGGCGAGGCGACGGTCGTCGTATGGACACCGGGACCAGCGAACTCCGCGTATTTCGAGCACGCCTTCCTGGCCCGCCAGATGGGCGTCGAGCTGGTCGAGGCGTCCGATCTCGTGGTGCGTGACGACGTCCTTTACATGCGCACTACGCGCGGGCTCGAGCGTGTGCACGCCGTCTATCGGCGACTGGACGACGACTTCGTCGATCCACTGGAGTTCCGGCCGGACTCGCTGCTGGGCGTGCCTGGGCTCGTGCGCGCCTACCGTGCCGGCAGTGTGGCGGTCGCCAACGCACTCGGCACGGGCGTGGCCGACGACAAGGCGATCTACTGCTTCGTGCCCGAGATGATCCGCTTCTACCTGGCCGAGGAGCCGATCCTCGACAACGTCAAGACGTATCTGCTCGCGGACCCGGAGGTTCGCGAGCACGTGCTCTCGCATCTCGACCAGCTCGTGGTCAAGCCGACGGGGGAGTCCGGCGGCAAGGGCGTGACGATCGGCGCGCACGCGAGCGAGCTCGAGATCGCGCGCACGAGGGAGCTGATCGAAGCCAGCCCGGAGGGCTGGATCGCCCAGGATCTGGTGCATCTATCGACGGTCCCGACGGTCGGGACCGACGGCCGTCTGCGGCCGTGCCACGTCAACCTGCGGCCGTTCGCCGTGTTCGGTGAGCGCATCGACATCGTCCCCGGCGGCCTCACACGTGTGGCGCTGCAGGACGGCTCGATGATCGTCAACTCCTCGCGCGGCGGCGGCTCGAAGGACACGTGGGTGCTCGAGGACGGACAGGACACCGATCGAGCCGGCGCGGGCGGGTTCCCGGTCGCCGACACGCTGCCCCCGGCGCTGCCCGATCTGCGCTACGGCGAGTGGACCGGACAGCAGCAACAGCAGCAGCAAGAACAGGCACGCTGATGCTCGCCCGGATCGCTCACGAGCTGTATTGGCTGGGGCGCAACCTGGCGCGCGCGGAGTTCACCGCGCGCGCCGTGGAGGCCGTCTTCCAAGCCGAACTGCAGGGTACTCCGGAAGCCATGACGAGCGTTAGCTTCGGCTCGGGTGGCCTGGTGGCGATGCTCGGCCAGCCGCCCCAGGGGCGCGGACGCGCCGCGGAGACGCTCGTCGACCTGACGCTCGACGCGCGCCAGCCCGGCTCGATGCTGGCAAGCACGGAACGCGCGCGCGAAGGAGCGCGGACGGTGCGCGACGTGATCAGCGTCGAGATGTGGGAGGCAATCAACACGACCACGCTCAAGCTGCGCGGCGCCGAGCAGGCCGGCTGGAGCGCGCCGGCAGGTCCATATCTGGCCTCGCAGTACGTCAAGCAGCGCACGGCTTTGATCTGGGGGATCGCGAACCGCTCGATGCTGCGCGACGAAGCCAAGTGCTTTCTGGACGCGGGCGGCCTGATCGAGGTCTCGGACATGGTGCTGCGCATGCTGCGAATCGCGCTGGCACCCGGGGAGCGGGCTCCCGCGGATGGACACGCATTGATCCTGCTGCAGGCGGTGGGGGGCTTTCATGCGTATCTGCGCGCCGTGACGGCGCCTCCAAACGCCCAGCCGGTGGCGCGCTTCTTGATCTTCGAGCGCGCCTATCCAGACAGCGTGGCGGCCTGTGTGGACTCACTGCACGAGGCGTTCAGCGCGGCGGATGCGGGCCCGCGCAACTCCAAGCCGGTGCTGCGAGTGAGCCGTCTGGCGGCCGATCTCGACTTCCAGCGCCGCGCGCTGCCCGCCGGCGCCGAGCTGACCGAGATCTGCGAGCGCACGCAGGAAGAGCTTGCGCGGATCGACCATGACGTCGCGGAGCGCTACTTCGCCGGCGCGACGCCGGCGTGGCAGCTGGGGTAGCTCGTGCACTTCGCGATTCGCTACCAGACCGAGTACCGCTACGACGCGGCGGTGTCGGACAACCTCAATGCGCTGCGCGTCAAGCCGGCGACGACCTCGTCGCAGCGCTGCGATGAGTTTCACACGCGCATCGAGCCGGAGGCGCGTGTGAGCAGGCACATCGACTACTTCGGCACCGAGGTGCTCGAGTTCGGCATACCCACCGCCCATGCACAGCTCACGATCGACGTGCGCACGCGGGTGGTCACCTCGCAGCCGGCGCAGCCGCAGACGGGGCCGTGGGAGAGCCTCGCGAGCGCCTCTTACTTCGACGCGGCCGGCGAGTTTGCGCTGCCGTGGCAGGATCAGCCGGCGGTCGCGGGCCTGGACGAGCTGCAGGCGGCGCTCGTGGCGGCCAGCCCGCTGGAGGCGGTCGAGCGGCTGTGCCAGCTGATCCCCGAGCGCTTCGAATACCGGCCCGGAGCGACCTATGTTGGCTCGAGCGTGGCCGATCTGCTGGAGCTGGGCGCAGGCGTGTGCCAGGACTTCGTACATCTCGGCCTGATCCTGCTGCGGCGGATCGGGATCGCCGCGCGCTATGTGTCGGGCTACCTGTGGGCTGCGCCGCAGGACGGCGGCAGCGACTCGCTCGAGGTCGACACTCATGCGTGGCTGGAGGCGCTCCTGCCTGCTGATCCGACCGCGACCGCCCACGGCGAGCCGGTGTGGGTGGGCGCGGACCCGACCAACCGTACGCTCGCCGGCGATACACATGTCAAGATCGGCCACGGACGTTTTTATGCCGACGTGCCGCCCGTGAAGGGCCTGTACCTGGGTGGCGCCACGTCAGACCTGCGGGCGGCCGTGACGATGTCCCGGCTCGACCCACAGGCCGGTGCGAAGGCCTGAGCGGAGGCTGGCTGGGACCGGGTGGGCCGCATCCTGGTGACGTGTGAAGTCGCCAGTCTGCAGCTGATCTGCGACGACCTCTTCAGCTTTCTTTCACATTCGCCAGTCAGCATTCGAGTCGTCATGCAGCTCCTGGTCGTCGACGACGACGCGGCCGTGCGCGAGGCGCTCGCGCTGGTGCTCGACCTGAGCGGATTCGAGGTGGCGACCGCGGCCGGCGGCCGCGAGGCGATCCGCACGCTCGCGGCCGGCTCGCCCGACGCCGTGATCCTCGACGTGCTGATGCCCGGCCTCGACGGGCTGGAGGTCTGCCGGCGCATGCGCGCCGGCGGCAACCGCACGCCGGTGCTGATGCTGACCGCGCGCGCGGAGGTGTCCGAGCGCGTGGCCGGCCTCGAGGCCGGCGCCGATGACTACCTGGCCAAGCCGTTCGCCCGCGAGGAGCTGATCGCCCGCTTGCGCGCGCTGTTGCGGCGAACGGGCTGGGAGGGCGATGAGCGGGTGCTGCGCGTTGAGGATCTGGAGCTCGACCCGCTCGCGCACGAGGCGCGCCGCGGCGGACGCGCGCTGGAGCTGACACGCACCGAGTTCTTGCTGCTCGAACTGCTCATGCGCCACCCACGCCAGGTGCTCACGCGCGCGGCGATCTTCGACAACGTGTGGGGCTATGACTTCGGTCCTTCCTCGAACTCGCTCGAGGTCTACGTCGGCTACCTGCGCCGCAAGACCGAGGCCGCGGGCGAGCCGCGGCTGCTGCACACGGTGCGCGGGGTCGGCTACGTGCTGAGATCGGCGGACGGCGCGGCAGCGCGCGCGGCGGCGGAGCGATGAGCTTTCGCCGGCGCATGATCCTGCTGGCCGCCGGCGCCGTCGCGGCAGCCATCGTGCTCGCCTCGGTCGTCGTGTACGTCGTCACGCGCAACGAGCTCCAGGGCCAGCTCGACGCGAGCCTGCGGGCGAAGATCACGCCGGGGCAGCAGTCCGCCGTCCAAATCCAGATCAGCGGCAGTCGCAGCCAGCTCGCCAAGCTGGCCAAGGAAGGGAAGCTGCCGCTCCCCGTCGCGGGCGTGTTCGGGTTCAGCAGCGGCGCGGGCGCGCCTGGGGTGCAGGCCGGTGGCGAAGCGGTCGGCCCCCCGGACGGATCGAAGCGCTTCGCCACCCCCATCCGAGAAGGATCGTCCAAGGAATCGGGCACGGTGAACGCCGAACGAGGCGCAGCTCACACCGAATCGAGCGCAGCTCACACCGAATCGAGCGCAGCTCACACCGAATCGAGCGCAGCTCACACCGAATCGAGCGCAGCTCACACCGAAGCGGGCACAGCGCACGCCGAACCGGGCACAACACACGCCGCATTGGGCCCAAACCACGCCGAAGCAGGCCCAACGCCCGCCGCATCGGGCCCAAACCACGCCGAAGCGGGCCCAGCTCACACAGGCAACGGAGCCGGCCACGAAGCCCTGACGACCGAACACCAGACCATAGCCCCGAACGGCTCCGTCGCCTTCGCCAAGGAAACCCCCCTTCACGCTGAACCGGGCCATCCCTCGCTCGTGCTGCCGCCCTCAGAACTCGGCGGGGCCACCGGCTACGTGCAGCTGTTCCTCTCCGGCGGGGAGATCCTGCACACCGGGGGCAAGGGATCGTTGCTCCCGGTGACGGACGCCACCCGCGCGGTGGCCGCCGGCCACAAGAGGGGGTTCTTCAGCGACGCCGAGATCAAAGGCACGCCCGAGCGCGTGCTCACCGAGCGACGCTCGCAGGGGGGAGTCTGGCAGGTGGCCCTGCCGCTGAGCGACCTGGACAGCACGCTCATGCACCTGCGGCTGGTGCTGGTGCTCGTGTGCCTGGGCGGTATCGCGCTGGCCGCCGCGCTCGGGTTGCTCGTCTCGCGCGCAGCGCTCGTGCCCGTGCGCCGCCTGACCGGCGCGGCCGAACGGGTCGCGCGCACGCAGGACCTCGGGCACCGAATCGACGAGGCCGGCGGCGGGGAGGACGAGCTCGGGCGGCTGGCGGTGAGCTTCAACACGATGCTGGCCGCGCTTCAGCGCTCCCGCCTGGCCCAGCGCCAACTGATCTCCGACGCCTCGCACGAGCTGCGCACGCCGGTCACCAGCGTGCAGGCCAACCTCGACGCGCTGGCGCTGGGCGAGCGGCTGCCCGCGGATGAGCGCGCCCGTGTGGTGGCGGCAGCGCAGGCGCAGCTGCGCGAGCTGACCGTGCTGGTGGGCGATCTCGTCAACCTGTCCAAGACCGAGGTGGACCAGATCGAGGTCGAGGACGTGCGCCTTGACCTCGCCGTCGCCGGCGCGCTGGCGCGCGCGCGGCTGCACGCGCCGCAGTGCCAGTTCGTGCTCGACGCCGAGCCGTGCCTGGTTCGCGCCGCGCCCGCGCGGCTGGATCGGGCGATCGCGAACCTGCTCGACAACGCGTGCAAGTGGAACCCCCCCTGCGCGCCGGCCGGGCGGGCGGGCGATCCAGTGGAAGTGCGCGTGCGCGGCGGGCGCCTCGAAGTGCGCGACCACGGTCCCGGGATCGACGCCGAGGACCTGCCGCGCGTGTTCGACCGCTTCTACCGCTCTTCCGCCGCGCGCGGCCTGCCCGGGTCGGGCTTGGGGCTGGCGATCGTGCGCCAAGTGGCCGAGACGCACGGCGGCGCGGTGCACGCCGTCAACGATCCGAGCGGCGGCGCCCGCCTGACGCTCGAGCTGGCGCCGCTCGCGATGACCGCCGCCGAGCTGGCGGCGCCCGAGCCGGGGGTTCCCCCGGTCGCCGGCGCCGTTCACGAAGCTCCTCGGGTTCTCTAAGCCGATTCTCAGGTTGGGCGGGTTTGATGTCGCCAGCGCCGCGGCCGGCCGAAGCGGGTCGGCCCCGCCATCAGCCACCGATCAGAGATCGTCCGCAAAGGAGCCTTCATGCCCCGCCGTCCCGCACCCTTCCCGATGGCGCCAGGCGTGCGGCGCTCGCCGCTGCGGCGCCTCGTCCTGCCGGTGGCGGCGCCGCTCGGCGTCGTGCTGCTGCTTGCGGGCTGCGGCGGCTCCTCCTCGAGTCCGGGCGTCGCCCACATCGGCACCACCGGCAGCACCAGCCCGTCGGACGGGTCGGCCGGCGGCACGCCGGAATCGAACGAAACGAGCGCCGCCAACCAGCAGAAGATGGTCAAGTTCGCGCAGTGCATGCGCACCCACGGGGAACCCGAATTCCCCGAACCGACCGAAGGCAACATAGAGATCCACAGCCGGAACGGCCACGGCCCGAATCCAGAATCCTCCCAGTTCCAGGCGGCCGAAAAGGCGTGCAGCAGGTACGCGCCCTCGAAGATCGCCCCGAGCCCGGCGCAGCAGGCCAAGATGCAGGAACAGGCGCTGAAGTTCTCGGCATGCATGCGCACGCACGGGGTCCCCAACTTCCCCGACCCGAAATTCTCTTCCGGCGGCGGCGGCGTGAGGGTGACGCTCAAGGCGAGCGGATCAGGCGGGATCAACCCCAGCTCGCCGCAGTTCCAGGCCGCCCAGAAAGCGTGCCAGTCGATCTCGCCGCTGGGGAAGAAGGGGCCGATTCCCGGGCCGCCTCCCGTCGCCAAGGCGGGCGGCCCCGGGGGCAGTGGCAGTCAATCATCCGGACAAACGGCGGTCGCTCCGTGACCGAGCGGTCGCGGCGCGGCCGCTGGGCGGCGCTCGCTGCCATCGTCGTGATCGTGATCGCTGTGCTGCTGATCGTGGCCGAACCGTTTCGCGGGTCCGGCAAGGCGAGCGCCAGCGTGGCCGACAACTCCACGCCGACGAGCGTCACGACGGTGAAACGCCAATCGCTGTCCTCGCAGACGCAGGTCGACGGGACGCTCGGCTACGCGGGCTCGTCGAAGATCCTGGTGCCGTCGGGGAACGCCCCCTCGGCCGTGGAGCAGTCAGAACAGCAGGTGGCCAGCGCCGAAGCGCAGGTGGCCTCGGCGCAGCGTTCGCTGGCGAGCGACAGCGCGGCGCTCGAGCGCCCCCAGAGCCAGCTGGCGGCGGCGCGGGCCAAGGAGGCGGTGGACTGCGCCGGCGAAGGCGCCGCCGAAGCCGGATCCGCGTCCGCCGGCGGCGGCTCGGGTACATGCGCGAGCGACCGGCAGACGGTTACGAGCGCCGAACAGAGCGTGACCGGCGCCGAAGCCAAGCTCACGGCCGACCGCACGCAGCTCGCCTCGGCGCAGACCTCGCTGGCGCATGCCCAGTCGGCGCTCGCCACGGCGCGCTCGTCGCTCGCGAGCTACGAGCAGGGCGCGGTCTACACCTCGCTGCCGTCCGCCGGGCAGGTGATCGCTCGCAATCACAGCCTGTATGCGATCGGCGGACAGCCCACGATCCTGCTGTACGGTCCGACGCTGGCCACGCGGGCGTTCCTCGCGGGAATGTCCGCGGGCCCGGACGTGGCCGAGCTGAACGCCAACCTCGAAGCGCTCGGATACGGCTCCGGGCTCACCGGTGATGACTTCACCGCCGCGACCGCCGCGGCGATTCGCGCGTTCCAGGCCGCGCACGGGCTCGCGCAAACGGGCGAGCTGGCGCTCGGCTCGGTCGTGTTCGAGTCAGGACCCGTACGGGTGACGAGCGTGACCCCGACGGTCGGCATGGGCGTCTCGCCGGGACCGGTGCTGGCGGTTAGCTCGACCGGGCGCCAGGTGACCGTGAAGCTCGACGCCTCCGAGCAGGCGGACGTGAAGCAGGGCGATCGCGTGCTGATCACGCTGCCGGACAGCCAGACCACGCCGGGCACGGTCTCGTATGTCGCGACCGTCGCGGTGGCGCCTGCCAGCGAACACGGCGAAGAAGGCGCGCCGACGATCGAAGTCAACATCACGCCGAGCGAACCGAACGCGACGGGCCATCTCGATGCGGCGCCGGTGCAGGTCTCGATCACGACCGCGAGCGTCGAAAACACGCTGGTGGTGCCCGTGACGGCGCTGCTCGCCCTCGCCGGCGGCGGCTATGCCGTGGAGGAGGTCCAGCCGGACGGGGTGCACCGGCTGCTCCCCGTGACGGTGGGGCTGTTCGACGACGAAGCGGGAGACGTGCAGGTCAGCGGCCCGGAACTGGCGGCCGGCCAGAGCGTGGTGGTACCAAGCACATGAGCGAGCACTGGACCGCAGCCGCACGAGAGCCGGCGCTCGTGGAAGCAGACGGAGAGCGCGACGCGGCCGACGGCGCCGTGCCGGTGCTCGAGTTGCGCGCCGTGAGCAAGCGCTATGGCGCCGAGCCGCCGGTGTATGCGCTTCGGGACGTGAGCTTCACGGTGTGGGAGGGCGAGCTCGTCGCGATCGTCGGCCCGTCTGGTTCGGGCAAGTCGACGCTGCTGCACGTGATGGGCACGCTCGAGCTCCCCAGCTCGGGCGTGGTGTCGATCACCGGCGTGGATGTGGCGACGCTGTCGGACCGCGAGCTTGCGGCCTTGCGCGCGACGCGCATCGGCTTCGTCTTCCAGCAGTTCTTCCTGGCGGAGCACTCGACCGCGCTCGAGAACGTCGCCGACGGGCTGCTGTACGCCGGCGTCAACGTCGCGGAGCGCCGCGAGCGCGCGGCGCAGACGCTCGCTCGCGTCGGCCTGGCCGACCGCGCGAGCTTCCGTCCGAGCAAGCTCTCCGGCGGCGAGCGCCAGCGCGTGGCGATCGCAAGGGCGCTGGTGGGGCGGCCGGCGATCGTGCTCGCCGACGAGCCGACCGGCAACCTCGACAGCGCCTCGGGCGTGGCGATCCTCGAGCTGCTGGAGGCGCTGAACGCAGACGGCGCCACGATCCTCGTGATCACCCACGACACCACCCTGGCCGCGCGCCTGCCGCGCCAGGTGCAGATGCTCGACGGGGAGATCGTGGCGGACACCACCTCCTCGCCGGGGCTTGACGGAGCTGGCCGAGGAGCTGGCCGATGAGCTGGCCGATGAGCCGGCCGATGAGCTCGACGATGAGCCGGCCGATGAGCTCGACGAGGAGCCGGCCGATGAGCTCGACGAGGAGGCGACCGCGGGCGCTGGCGATTCTGGCGGCGGCCGGCGCGCTCGGCGCGGCCGCGAGCATGCTGGCTGCGGGAGCGGCCGCGGCCACCGGAGAACCCGGCGGCGGCTCCAGCTCGAACTGCCCTGCCACCACCCCGCCGAACGAGATGACGCTTGTGGCCGGCACACCCCAGACCGCGACCCTGAACAGCGCGTTCTCGACCGGACTGCAGGTCGCGCTCACGAACACCGACACGTGTGCGGTGACGAGCAGCGCCGCCGGCGTGGCGGTGACGTTCACGGCGCCCCTCGGCGGCGCGAGCGGCGTGTTCTCGGCCAGCGCCACGAACACGGTCACCGTCGGCGCCGACAGCGGCGGCGCGGTCCAGGCGCCGACGTTCACCGCCAACGGGATCGCGGGCAGCTACACGGTCACCGCCAGCTCGCAGTACGGGTCGGTGTCGTTCGCGCTCACGAACACGCCTGCTGGGGTGCCGGCGCGGATCGTCGCGGTCTCGCCCGTGAAGCAGACCGCGACCGTCTCGAGTCGCTACAGGCAGGCGCTCGCGGTGAAGGTGCTCGACGGCGCGGGCAACCCCGTCGCGGGCGCCAGCGTCACGTTCACGCTCACAGCCTCCACCGGCTCGTCCGCGTGCGGCACGAGCGCGAGCGGAGCGGGCGCCGCCAGCGCAAGCTTCGCCGGAGCCGGCACGTCTGCAAGCGCGACCACCAGCGCCTCCGGTGTCGCGACCTCGCCCACGTTCACCGCCAACGGCGAGACAGGCTCGTTCACCGCGAGCGCCGCGCCGGGGAGCTCCGGCGGCAGCGAACCGCACGGCGACACATCCTCTGGCAGCGTGGCCCCGGCGGTCTTCACGCTCACCAACCTCGCCGGCAGACCGGCCAAGCTCGCGCCCGGAGTCGGCGTCACGCAATCGGCGCTCGTGGGGAGGCGCTTCCCGGTCAGCCTCGCGGTCACCGTCACCGACGCCCAGGGCAACCGCGTTCCGAACGCGCTCGTGTCCTTCGCCGCGCCCGCCGCCGGGCCCAGCGGACGCTTCGCCGCGCGCAGCGCATCGCGCGCGCGCCGACGCTCGGGGCACGGACAGCAGACCAGCACGGCGGCGGTGAGGACGAACGCGTGCGGCGTCGCGGTCGCCCCCTCGTTCACCGCCAACGGCGAGCCGGGCGGCTACATCGTCAAGGCAAGCGTCGCGCACGCGCGCGCGGCGGCGTTTGCGCTCGTCAACGAAGCCCCCTAGCAGGCCGACCGTGAGCGCGACCGTCGAGACCCTCGGGCCCGTCCCCGCCAAGCTGGTTCCCGCCCGCCTGCGCCCCGGCGACCTCGGGCGCGTGGCGAGCGTGGGGCTGCGCACGCGACGCGCGCGGGCGGCGCTGTCGGCGCTGGGGATCGCGATCGGGGTCGCGGCGATCGTCGCCGTGCTGGGGCTCTCCTCGTCCTCCCAGGCCGGGCTGCTGGAAGAGATCGACCGGCTCGGGACGAACCTGCTGATCGTCACCAATGGCCAGAGCCTCGCCGGCAAGACGGCCGAGCTGCCGCTGGCGGCGCCGGCGATGATCGGGCGCATCGACCCGGTCGAACACGTCGCCGAGACCGGCAAGGTGGGCGGATCGGTGTACCGCTCGCCGCTGATCCCGAGCGTCGACACCAACGCCCTGGAAATCAAGGCTGCCAGCCTCAACCTGCTGCGGGCGCTGAACATCACGGTCACCCAGGGCCGCTATCTGAACGCCGCCACGGCCAACCTGCCCGTGGCCGTGCTCGGCCCAGCCGCCGCCCAGCGGCTGGGCATCGACCACATCCACCCCGGGGAGCGCATCTGGCTCGCCAACCAGTGGTTCTACCCGGTCGGCATTCTCGGCCCGTCCACGCTCACGCCGGAACTGGAAAGCTCCGTGCTCGTGGGCTTGCCCGCGGCGAAAACGTACCTCGGCTTCGACGGGCACCCCAACACCGTCTACGTGCGCTCCGAGGACAGCCAGGTCCCAGCCGTTCAGTCGGTGCTGGCGGCCACCGCCAACCCCGAAGCGCCCAACGAAGTCAACGTCAGCCTGCCCTCGGAAACGCTCGTCGCGCGCGCGGACGCGCAGGGCGCGCTGAACGGCCTGTTCCTCGGGCTCGGCGCCGTCGCGCTGTTGGTGGGCGCGGTCGGCGTGGCGAACATCATGGTGATCTCCGTGCTCGAACGCCGCTCGGAGATCGGCTTGCGCCGTGCCCTGGGCGCCACCAAAGGCCAGATCCGCATCCAGTTCCTCTCCGAAGCGATCCTCCTGTCCCTCGCGGGCGGCGCCGTGGGCATCGCCGCGGGCATTCTCGCGACCGCCATCTACGCCGCTACCAAGCACTGGACGATCGTCATCCCCACGCTCGCCTGGGCGGGAGGCTTCGGCGCGGCGATGCTGATCGGCGCGATCGCCGGGCTGCTGCCCGCGATCCGGGCCGCGCGCCTGTCGCCGACGGAGGCGCTGCGGACCGTGTGACGACATATCGCGGCCGTTCGCCGCATACCCGGGAGATCTCGCGGCCGATCGCCGCATACTCGGGTCACCCCGGCCTACACCGCCGGGCACTCGGAGCGGCCCGGGGCTGTCGAGGGCTCGCGCCCGGCGCAGGCGCCCATACGGTAAAAGAGCCAGATGGCTGCGAAGAGCGACATGGCTGCGCTCGAATCGACCACCGGTCCCGCGCTCGACAGCGCCCGCGGTCGGGCGAACGGCTGGAAGGTCATCGCGGCCTATTCGCTGGTGTGCGCCTCGACCCAGGTGCTGTGGCTGACGTATGCGGCGATCACGACCGAGTCGGCGCGGCACTACGGCGTGTCGGTCGGCGCGGTCGGCTGGCTGGCGGAGATCTTTCCGCTGCTGTACGTGGTGCTCGCGATCCCGGCGGGGATCCTGCTCGATCGCGCCTTCCGCGCGACGCTCGCGGCGGGCGGCGGCCTGGTGGCGCTCGGCGCGCTCGTGCGCCTGGGCGGCGACACATTCGCCTGGGCGATGGCCGGCCAGATCATCGTGGCGGTCTCGCAGCCGGTCGTGCTGAGCGCGATCAGCAAGCTCGCCGGCGAGTACCTGCCGGTCGATCAGCGTCCGGCCGGGATCTCGATCGCGTCCGCCGGCGGCTTCGTCGGCATGCTGATCGCCCTGCTGCTCGGTCCGACGTTCGGGGCCCACGGGCACATCGAGCGCCTGCTCGTACTCGAGGCGGTGCTCGTGGTCGCGCCGTCGGTGGCGCTGGCGATCACGCTGCGCCAGCCGGGACAGGCGAGCGCTGAGCACGCGGCGATCGAAGGCGGCACCGCGCGCGCGCTGTGGGCGCAGCCGACCATGCGCACGCTGTGCGGGCTGGTGTTCGGCGGCTTTGGCATTTTCGTGGCGCTCGCCACCTGGCTGCAGACGCTGCTGCACCCGTCGGGCGTGTCCGAAGCAACCGCCGGCGCGCTGCTGGTCGCGATGGTGATCGCCGGGACGATCGGGTGCGCGGTGCTGCCACAACGGGTAGCCGCCAGACGCAGCGAGCGCGGCTTTCTGCGCGCGGCGGTGTTCGTGACCTGCATCGGCTGTGTCGCCCTCGGCGTCGCTCCCTGGCTCGGCCTGCGCACGGTCGCGATGATCGCGCTCGGGCTCGTGCTGCTGCCCGCGCTGCCCGTGATCCTCACGATGATCGAGCAGCTCGCGGGCGCGGCCGCCGGTACGGCCGGCGCGATCATCTGGATGGCCGGCAATCTCGGCGGGCTGGTGGTGGCGCTGCTGGTCCAAGCGCTCGTGCACGAGCCGCTGGCCGCGTTCCTGGCGATGGCCGCCGTGGCGCTGCTCGGGCTGCCGCTGCTGGCGCGGTTCACGGCTCCGCGTCCAGCCGCGGCCGGCACCCCGCCCGCCCCTGTGGGCGCGGGCGCGAGCAGCTGAGCGCGCCCCCTAACGCAGCGAGGCGTTCTCGACGGCGTGACAGCGCCCGCGAGCGCGAGCGAGCTTCTCGACGACATTCCGTTTGCGGCGCCCAGCCACGAGCGATCACACGACGAGCGGCGCGCCGGTCACGACATGCGTGAGCCAGCGCCCGAACAGCTCGCGCGCGAGCCCGATGCAGGCATCCTGCGTGGCGGTCACCTGCTCGGCGAGCGCCGGCTCGGGCGCGCCCGCCGGCAGGCGCTCGAGGCTCTCGGCGTACGCGGGCACCTCGCTCCACTCCCGCACCAGCGCCGCGTTCACCTCGAGGTGAAACTGCAGCGCGTACGCATTTTCGTAAGCGAACGCCTGCTGCTCGTATTGCTCGGAGCGCGCCAGCTGCGCCGCGCCCCGCGGAAGCGTGTAGGTATCGCCGTGCCAGTGAAACGCCGGGAAGCTCGCGGGGGCGGCGCAAAACACCGGGTCCCGCGCGGCGCGATCGGTGAGCTCGACGGGGAACACGCCAACCTCGGGCGACTCTCCCGGGATCACGCTCGCGCCGAGGCTGGCGGCGAGCAGCTGCGCTCCCAGGCACACGCCCCAGTAGGGCTTGCCGGCACGCGCGGCGGCGGCGATCAGCTGCTTCTCCGGTCCGAGCCAAGGATGGAGCTCGTCGTCGTAGGCGCCCATCGGCCCGCCCATCGCGATGATTCCGCCGTAGGCGCGCCAATCCGGGAGCGCCTCGCCCTCGTCGAGCCGGACGCGATCGAGCGCGAAGCCACCATCGACCAGCTCGTCCTCATAGGCCGCCGGTGGCTCGCAGCCGATGTGTTGGAGCACGAGCATCGGCTGCGCGTCGATGGGTGCGCTCACGCGCTCCAGTCTATGGCCACCCGCTTCAGTCTATCTGCCAGAGTGCCGCGTTAATGACCCGAGGGCGCCGGCGGCGCCCTCGGGCAGGAGTGGTGAGACATGAGACGTTGTGAAACATGAGACGTGGTGGTACATGCGCCTTGACGGCCGAGCGGCTCGTCGAGGCCAAAGTTGTGAGCTGGCGGGGGAGCTGCAACCGCCGATCTGCAAATCGTGAGCCCTGCTTTCGACCGATCGTCGGCTGCCAGCTGCCCGGGATCAGTCGCCTAGCACCCGATCGATGCTGAACTGCTGCTGTCCGGCTGCGGCCTGCGTGCCGTTGCGGCTCGGTCCGCTGATCGAGTGCATGCGTTTTGCGGCTTCGCGGACGCGGTCGGGCATCAGGTGGCCGTAGACGTCGACCGTGGTCGACGTCTTGGCGTGCCCGGCAAACGCGGAGACGAGCAGGATGTCCTCACCCTGGCCGATCGCATTGGTGATCGCCGTGTGACGTAGATCGTGCAGGCGGATCGTGTCGGGCAGGCACGCGCGCGCGGCGTAACGGCGGAACACGCGTGTGACCATGCGCGGGCTGAGCGGACGCCCAACCGGACGCATGATGCCGTCACGACCGGGCTTGCGCTCGATCGTGGCGAACACGGGTGCATCGTCGTTGATGTCCAGCGCAGACGCGTACAGTGCCTCGAGCGCCTCCTGCGCGCCGTCCAGGATCGGCACCAGCCGCTGGCTGGCCTCGGTCTTGGTCAACAGCAGCTGCTCGCCGCCCGCACTCTCCGGATCGTCATAGGCGCCGATGCTGCGACGCACATACAGGATGCGCTCGAGCAGGTCAACATCGCCCCAGCGCAGCCCGATCAGCTCGCCCCGGCGCAGGCCGGTGTCGAGCGCGACCGTGAAGAACAGCCTCCAGCGCGCCGAGCAGGAGTCCAGGAACCGTTTGACCTGGACGGGAGACAGCTCCGTTCCACGCGCGCGGCGCGTCGCCTGCTTCTGCCCACGCGCACGTGCGGCATCAGCGGGGTTGACACTCACCAAGCCCGCGTCCTGCGCGAACGCGAACATCGCGTGCACGTGGCGGCGGATCTTTGCGACCGTCTGCTCGCTCAGACCCTCGGCCCGCTTGCGGCCCAGCAGCGCCCGGATCATCTGCGGACGCACGTCATCGACGCGTACGTTGCCCAGAGCCGGCGCCACGTGCAGATAGAACGTGCCGCGATAGTTGGCAGCCGCTCCGGGCTTGAGGTTGGGGCTGACGTGCTCCGTCAGCCACTTACGTCCCAGCTCGAGCACCGACATGCTCGTCGGCACGAACCGTCCATCTTCGACGTCCGCCTGCAGGCCGCGCAGCATGCGCTCGGCTCCGCGCCGCGAACGCCCCGCGGCCTTCTCGACTTGCTTCCAACGCGACTCGCCCGTGACAGAGTCCACGGACAAGACCCGCGTCCTTACATAGAACCTACCGTTGCGCTCACGAAGATACCCAGTGGCCATCGCAGAATCACCTCCACCAGCCCTCCTGGCTGCCCCGGGCGACACGCTCGACATGCCGTTCCGTTGCAACCACCCCAATAACACTGTCTTAGAAAACGCAGATTACTACATGTCAATAGCCATGTCAATACCGATGTCAACAAAAGTTTTTGAAGACACGCCCCGGCGCTTATTAACAACCCTGTGTCAAGCCCCCTACTGTCTGTCTGGGTCAAGCAAAACCGGGCCCTTACACAGACAGGTACTGCAGTTAACTCTTATTACCAACCCTATGTCAAGTGCCCCCGTGGGGGCCCGATCAGGGCTGCGCAGCCGGCTTGATCTCGGCGCCAACGGCCAGGCCGTCGGGCAAGCCCTCGGCAAGCGCGCCTTCGCCGGCGGCCGTCGGCTGCTCCTGCACGCCGGGGCGCAGGCCGAGCATCGCGACGATCGCCGCGGCCAGCATGATCGCGGCCATCACGTAGAACACCGAGCGCGTTGCGTAGGCGAAGTCGAGGCGAACGAAATGGGGAATCGCCGCCGCGCTTCCGCTAGACCCCGGAGACTGCGCGATGCTCGACGCACGTGCGTGCGCGGCCCCGCTCGACAGGCCGCGGGAGACCAGCGTCGTGCTCAGGCGCGAGCGCATCTGCGAGACCAGGATCGTGCCGAGGATCGCCAGCCCCATGCTGGCGGCGTAGTTGCGCACCGTCTGGGTGATGCCGGTGGCCTCTCCGTAGGAGAGCCTCGAGGCCCTGTTGACGGCGTCGGTGTTGGCCGTCCCGAGCATCATTCCCATGCCGACGCCGGCGAGGATGATGTAGCCCTGCTGTGATCCGAAGCTGAGGTCGGTCAGCTTGCCGGCCAGCAGCCACAGGCCGACCGCGGCGATCGCGCAGCCGAGCACGACCGGACGCTTGGCGCCGACGCGGTCGAGCATGCGCCCGCCGATCTGGGCCGCGACCACGAAGCCGATGAAGAAGTAGAGGATGTAGACGCCGGCGTTCGAGGGTGTTTTACCGAGTGAAATCTGCGCGTACTCGCTGGCGAAGAAGAACAGCGGTATGAACACGAGCATCGAAGTGAACAGCACGAGGTTCTCGACCAGGAACGGCCGGATGCGAAAGATCCTCACTTCGATCAGCGGCGACTCGGTGCGCGCCTCGAGCCACACGAACACGACCAGCAGCGACGCGCCGATCGCGATGCAGGCGCCGATCGCGGGATTGCTCCAGCCCCACGACGCCGACTGCTGGAAGCCGAACACGCTCAGCGCGACTCCGGCGGTGATCAGGGCCAGCCCGCGATAATCGATCCGGGCGGGCCGGTACTCCGTCGTCGGTTTGGAGATCGCGATCAGCACCAGCGCGATCAGCGCCACCGGGATGTTCACCCAGAAGATCGCGCGCCAGGTCCACTGCGTCAGAAAGCCACCGAGGATCGGGCCGAGCGCCGTCAGGCCGCCGGCGATCCCGAAGAACAGCGCGAGCGCGCGGCCGCGTTCACGCAGCTCGAACGACTGCACGACGATCGCGAGCGCGGCCGGGAACATGATCGCTCCGCCGGCCCCCTGGATCACCCGGAAGGTCACGATCCACGCCTGCGCGAGGCTGCCCGTCGGCGTGAGCCCGCACATCGCCGAGGCGCCGGCGAAAACGACCACCCCGAGCGTCACCATCTTGCGGTGTCCGAGGGTGTCGGCGAGCCTGCCACCGAACGCGAACAGCGACGCCAGCGAGAGCAGGTAGGCGTTGATCGCCCACTGCACCCCGGTGCTGGTGAGGCCGAGCTTGCGCTGGATCTCGGGCGCCGCGATCGAAACGATCGTCTGATCGATGAAGGTCATCGAGACGGCGAAGATCATCGCCGCCAGAATCAGTTTGCTCGATCGTCCGCCGGTGTTGCCGCTCACCGCCATCCTCGCGCCCAACGGTAGCGGACGCGTCCGAGCGCCGGGGTCTGGCACCCTGAGGCCCATGGGAAGTGAAGTGGCGGAGCTGCTCGTCTCGGACGGCGATGCGTGGAGCGGGTGGCTGGGCGACCATCACGACGACGTCCCGGGCGTGTGGCTCGTGCTCGCCAAGAAGGGCACCATCGAGCCGACGAGCCTGGGCTATGACGAGGCACTCGAGCAGGCGCTTTGCCATGGCTGGATCGATGGGCAGGTGCGTCGCCGTGACGAGCTCACCTACCGGCAGCGTTTCACGCCCCGGCGCGCCCGCAGCAAGTGGTCGCGGCGCAATGTGAGCCTCGTTGAACAGCTGCTCGCCGACGGTCGCATGCACCCTGCGGGCGTCGCCGCGATCGAGCGGGCGAAGGCGGACGGCAACTGGGAGACGGCCTATGAGGGGCAGGCGGCCATCGCAGTGCCCGACGATCTGGCGAGGGCGCTCGCCGACGATCGCGCGGCGCAGGCGACGTTCGCGACGCTGACCAGTCAGAACCGCTATGCGATTCTCTACCGGATCGAAACGCTCAAGCGAGCGGACGCGCGGGCGAGGCGCATCGAGAAGTACGTGACGATGCTCGCGCGTGGGGACACGATCCATCCGCAGCGCCGCGGGCGAGGCGGGTGAAGGCGGGCAGCGCGACGCGAGACCGCGATCGCAACTTCGACGGGGCCGCGACCCGAAGCGCAAATCGCAGCGACACCCAACGAGACTCATGCCATCGCCACGAGCGACCGACGCAATGACGCAACTGACAGCCGCAGACCTCGATGTCACCTATGCCGGCGGCGGGCCGACCGTCGTGCTCGTGCACGGGAGCGTGGTCGGAGGCGATACGACCTGGCGTCAACAGCGCGCGCTCGCCGAGCACTGGACGCTCTGCATTCCGAATCGTCCAGGCTTCGGCCGCAGTCCGGCGATCGCCGGTGGTGACTTCGAAGCCGAGGCGCCGATGATCGCCGAGCTGCTGGGAGCTGGTGCGCACCTCGTAGGACACTCTTACGGCGCGGTGATCGCGCTGTGCGCCGCGGCCCTGCGACCGCACGCGGTGCGCTCGCTCACGGTCTCAGAGCCCGGCTGTCTGCGGGTCGCGGCCGGCGAGGCGCATGTCAACGCGCAGATCGCCAACGGTGAGCTTCTGTACCAGCACACGGACAGGCTCACGCCGGCGGAGTTCCTCGAGGCATTTCGCGGCGGCGCCGGCTCGATCCGCCAGACGCCGGCACAACTCACCGGCGAGCTGCTGCACGGGGCGCGCATGTTGATGGGTGAGCGTCCGCCGTGGGAGGCCGAGCCCCCGCTGCAGGAGCTGGCGGCGACCAGCTTTCCCAAGCTGGTCATCTCCGGTGGACATTCACCTGTGTTCGAGACGGTGTGCGACAGGCTCGCGATCCGGCTGCGCGCGCAGCGCGCGAGGGTCGCCGGATTCGGCCACACGATCCCCGGCGCGGGGACGCCTTACAACGAGCTGCTGCACAGTTTTCTCAGCGAGTCCGAGCGCCCGGCGCAATCTCACGGCTGAGCCACGCGTCTGCCCGGCCGAAGCCGCACAACCTTACGCATGTGCCCTGGCCGAAGCCGCGCAACCTCAAACCTGAGCCGCAACGCGAGCGCGCGGACGCGCCATCGGCTCGGGCTTGGCCGGCGGTCCCCACTCGCTCAGCGGTTCGACCAGCATCTGGTGATCGAGCCTCGCGAACACCGCCACGACTTTGGGGTCGAACTGCTGGCCTGCCTGGCTGAGGATCTCGGTGAGCGCCTCGCGCACCGGCCAGGCCTCCTTGTAGGGGCGCTCGTGCGTGAGGGCGTCGAACACGTCGGCGACGGCAACCAGGCGCCCTGGCAGGGGAATGTGCTCGCCGCGCAGGCCCTGTGGATAGCCGCACCCGTCCCAACGCTCGTGATGGGTCAACGCGATCTGCTCTGCCAGCTGCAGCAGCGGGCTCTGGCTCCCAGCGAGGATCTCGGCCCCGATCGTGGTGTGCAGCATGCTCAGCTCGAGCTCGGGGTCGAACAGCTTGCCCGGCTTGAGCAGGATCGCGTCCGGGACGCCGATCTTGCCGATGTCGTGCAGCGGCGCCGCGTGCTTGATCAGCTCGATCTGCTGCTTGGGCAGGCCGAGGCCCTGCGCGAGCAGCGCGCAGGTGCGGCCGATTCGCCACGCGTGCTGGCGGGTGTCATCGTCGCGATACTCGGCGACGAGCGTCAAACGGTCGAGCAGCTCGCGCAGCAGCACGACATTCGAGTCTTCGTCGTCAACGGCCAGCAGCTGCAGCCGCTTCAGGTGTTGGGGGTCGCGCTTCATCGTTCCATAGGTGCGAAGCATCGTATGTTTCGATATCGACCTCTACTGCCCCTCTCTTGAGATGTATAAACAGGTGAGAGCAAACCTGCACAGTCCTAGCAAACCTGCACAGTCCTGAGTTTTGCTCTCGCACGAGCGGGTGTGGCTGCCGCCGAGATGGACGCGGGCTGCCGCCGAGATGGGCTCGGGTTGCCGACGAGATGGGCTCGGGTTGCCGGCGAGATGGGCGCGGGTTGCCGGCGAGATGGGCTCAGGTTGCCGGCGAGATGTGCACCGCTAGTCGGCCGTGGCGGGTGCAGACGCTGCTGCAACCTCCCCCGTCGGGCGCAACAGCTGTGAGATCGACTGCGCGCGCAGCGGTGGGTGAAAGTGAAACCCCTGCGCGAGCTCGCAGTGCATGCTGCGCAGCGCCTCGACGTGGCGTTCGGTCTCGACGCCCTCGGCGATCACCTCCAGTGACAGCGCCTGGGCCATTCTCACGATCGCGGTCGTGATCGCCCTCGAGCGCCGGTCGTCCGGCAGCGCCTGCACGAAGGAACGGTCAACCTTCAGGCCGTCGATCGGAAGGCGCGTGAGATATGCCAGCGACGAGTAGCCGGTGCCGAAGTCGTCGAGCACGAAGCGTACGCCGAGATCGGCCACGCGCTGGATCGTCTGGCTGACCCCCTCGGGCTCCTTCATCAGCACCGACTCGGTCAGCTCGAGGCACAGGCTGGCGGGGTCGAGACCCGTGCCGGCGAGCGTCCTGGCGACCGTCGCCTCGAGATCGTGCTGGGTGAACTGGCGCAGTGACACGTTCACCGACATGCCCAGCGGGCGTGAATCGGGCCGTTCCTGATGCCAGCGCACCGCCTGGACACACGCGGCCTCGAGCACCCAGCAGCCGATCGGCTCGATCAGCCCGCTGTCCTCGGCGACGGGTATGAACTGTGCCGGACCGATCGCGCCGCGCTCGGGGTGCTCCCAGCGCAGGAGCGCCTCGACGGACGCGATCGAGCCATCCGCGAGCGCGACGATCGGCTGGTAGACCACCTCGAACTGGTCGCGCTCGAGCGCCCTGCGCAGGTCGTTCTCGAGCGACAGCCGCGCGACCGTGCGGGCGCGCATGGCGCGATCGAAGATCTCAAAGCGCCCGCGGCCACGGTCCTTGGCCTGGTACATCGCGGCGTCGGCGTCGCGCATCAGGCTGTCGGCCGGGCTGCCGTGACCGTCTGAGATGGCGATCCCCACGCTCGCCTTCGCGTAGTGCTCGCCGACGCTCAGCTGGAAGGGAAGCTCGAACGCCGACACGATGCGCTCGGCGACGCGCAGCGCCGCGCCCTGACCCGGGATGCCCTCGAGCAGCACGACGAACTCGTCGCCGCCGAGGCGCGCGATCGTGTCACCCGGTCGCACGGCCGTGCGCAGGCGCGGCGCGATCTCCATCAGCAGCTCGTCGCCGGCGCTGTGGCCGAGGCTGTCGTTGACCAGCTTGAAGTTGTCGAGATCGAGCAGCACCACCGCCACCGGGGTCTCGGGACTCGCAAGCGCCTGCTCGAGGCGATCGAGAAACAGCGTCCGGTTCGGCAGCCCGGTGAGCGGATCGTGCAGCGCCTGGTAGCGGATGTCCTGTTCGCTGGCGGTGCGCTGGATTGCGTCCGCCAGGATGTTCGCGAGCGCCTGGACGAAGTCGATGTCCGCGGCGCCGAACGAACGCTCATGCGCGGCCGCCAGCCAGAGGACGCCCCAGCGGCCATGCCTGCCCTCGATCCGGCCGATCACACCGCTTTGGCCGATTCCGGCGCCCGGGCCGGAGGGTGGCCCGAGGTTCAGCAGATCGAGGTTCAAGCCCGCGCGCACGATCAGGCTGTCGCCATCGCCGGGCTGCTCGAACACCGCACCCGCCTCCACCCCGAGCGTGCGCGTGGCATGCGCCAGCGCCTCGTTCATCAGCCCGTCGATCGCGCCGCCCTCGAGCGCGTGCTTGCCCAGGCGCGCGACCACTGCCTGCTGTTCGGCTCGACGCTCGAGCTCGGCCTCGGCGAGCTTGCGGTCGGTGATGTCAGACATCACGCCGTGCCAGCGCATGCGCCCGTGCGCGTCGATCACCAGCGCGGCTTCATCGCGCAGCCACACGATCGTGCCGTCGCGGTGGCGCATCCTGTATTCGTCGGGAACCGCCGGCTCGGCCAGCTCGGACTCGCGGTCGAACACGCGCTCGCGATCGTCGGGGTGGATTTGACGCGCCCACAGGGTCGGATCCTCGAGCAGCTCCGCCGGCGCGAATCCGAGAATCGCCCGGATCCCGCGACTGACGTAGTGCCACCTGCCGTCGACGCCGACGTCGGCCACGTAGAGGATGGCCGGCAGCTGGTCAACGAGCGTCTTGGCGGCGAGCTCGGTGGGCGCCGTGGGCGCGCCGTTCGCACGCTCGCCCGGCAGACCGTCCGGACTCTCGCTCGGCGAGCCGACCTGAGGCTCGCTCGGCGAGCCGACCCGAGACCCGCTCGGGGGACCGTGCGATGAGGACATGCTCTTGCCCGTATCGGCAGACGCCCGATGAAGGCTGAACGAGCGAATACCATGGCTGCTGCCGCGAACCGTTGATTTCGCAATCGCGCCCCACGACGCTAGACCGCGAAAGGAGCCCAGATGGCCACCAGCGCAACCGAGATGGCTTCGAAGGCAAGCGCGCCCACAGCCGTTGCCCACGGGATCGAGGGCCTGCGAGAGCTGACCGATCAGGTGATCGGCCCGAGCAGCTGGCGCGAGGTCACGCAGGCGATGGTCAACCGGTTCGCCGACCTGAGCGGCGACCACCAATGGATCCACGTCAACGTCGAGCGCGCGCAGCGCGAGAGCCCGTTCGGTACGACGATCGCGCATGGAAACCTCACGCTCGCGCTGATCGACGGCCTGCGCCTGGATTTGATCGAGTCAAGCGGATTTGCGCTCGGCGTCAACTACGGCTGGAACAAGGTCCGCTTCCCCGCGCCCGTCCCGGTGGGCACACGCGTGCGGGCCTATGCGCAGCTCGTCGAGCTCACAGACGTCGGCGGCGGCTGGTATCAGGCCGTGACCCGCTTCACGGTGGAGGCCGAGGGAAGCGAGAAGCCGGTCGGCGTGGCGGACAGCGTCGGACGCGTGCTCGTGGCCGCAGGCGACGTGGCCGCGGGCGCGTAACGGCCTGGTAGCGCCCGCCCGCCGTTACCGGCGGGCACGGCCGGGGTATTGGCTCGGCTGGCAGTTCCGTTCGCAGATCGACTAGCTTGGAGGCCGATGTCCACGGGCCCGCAGACAACCGCAGCGCCCGTCAGCGTCGCCGTCTCGGCGCGGGCGCTGAGACGCCGTTACGGCGCGGGCAGCACCGCCGTGGAGGCGCTGCGCGGCGTCGATCTCGACGTTCGCGACCGCGAGCTGGTCGCCGTGATGGGCCCTTCGGGCTCCGGCAAGTCCACGCTCATGCACCTGCTCGCCGGTCTGGACAAGCCGACCTCGGGCACCGTCACGATCGGCGGGACCGACATCACGACCCTCGACGACGCCCAGCTGACCGCCCTGCGCCGCAAGCACATCGGCTTCATCTTCCAGTTCTTCAACCTGCTGCCGATGCTCGATGTCGAGGAGAACGTCGTCCTGCCGATCTCGATCGCGGGCGAAAAGCCCGACAAGGCCTGGGTCGATGAGCTGCTCACGAGGGTGGGCCTCAATGCGCGCCGCGACCACGTTCCGTCCGAGCTGTCCGGAGGCGAGCAGCAGCGCGTGGCGATCGCTCGCTCGCTGGTCACGCGACCGACGATCCTGCTGGCGGACGAGCCCACCGGCAACCTCGACTCGGCCACGAGCGGCGGGATCCTGCAGCTGATGCGCGACTCCGTCGACTCCTACGGCCAGACCACGGTGATGGTCACGCACGACCCGCGCGCGGCCTCGATCGCGGACCGGATCCTGTTCATCGCCGACGGCCTGATCGTCAAGGAGCTGATCGGCGGCAGCCCGGCCGAAGTGCTCGCGGTGATGGGCGATATCTCCTCATGACCCGCGTGGCGCTCAAGGGCCTGGCCCGGCGCAAGCTGCGGGCGGCTTTGACGGCGGTCGCGATCGTGCTCGGCGTGGCGATGATCAGCGGCACCTACATCCTCACCGACACGATCAAATCGGCGTTCGGGACGGTGTTCACGCAGGTCTACAAGAAGAGCGACGTGGTGATCACGCGCAAGAGCGCGATCAGCGAAGGCGAAGAAGGCGAAGAAGGTGGGCGCGCAGCCGGCGCGCCGTCGTTCTCCGAATCGCTGCTCACGACCGTGCGCGGCCTGCCGGGCGTGGCGGAAGCGGACGGCGGCGTGCAGAGCCGGGCCCAGCTGGTCGGGCGCGACGGCAAGGTGATCTCGACCGGGGGGGCCCCGGGCCTGGGCTACAGCGTCCACACCTACGGCGACCAGCGCTTCAACCCGCTCGAGCTGGTGGCGGGCCATTGGCCGTCCGGGGCCGACGAAGTGGCGATCGACGCCAACACGGCCGAACGCGACAACTACAAGGTCGGCGAGGAGATCGGCGTGATCGCGCGCAGCGCCACCCGGCGATACCGCATCGCGGGGATCGCAAAGATCGGCGGGGTGTCCTCGCTCGGCGGCGCGACGATGGCGGTCTTCAACTTCCCGGTGGCCCAGCGCCTGTTCGACAAGGTCGGCAAGCTCGACACGATCGACGTGGCCGACAAGCCGGGCTATACGCCCGCGCAGGTCCTCAGCGAGATCAGGCGGGTGCTGCCGCCGAACGCGCAGGCGCGCACGAGCGAAGCGCAGGCCAAGCAGGCCACCCAGGACACCAACGGGATCCTCGAAATCATCCAGGACTTCCTGCTGGCGTTTGCCGGCGTGGCGCTGTTCGTGGGGAGCTTCGTGATCGCCAACACCCTCTCGATCACGATTGCGCAGCGCACGCGCGAGCTCGCCACGCTGCGCACGCTCGGGGCCACCCAACGGCAGGTGCGCCGCTCGGTCCTGCTGGAAGCTTTCGTGATCGGGCTGCTGGCCTCGGTGGTGGGGCTGTTCGCCGGCCTCGGGCTCGCCAAGGGCCTGAACTCGCTGTTCGTCTCGCTGGGCATCGACCTGCCCCAGGCTGCGACCGTGTTCGCCGCGCGCACGGTGATCGTGTCGCTGGCCGTCGGGGTCGGGATCACCGTGCTCGCGGCGCTGCGACCGGCGATCCGCGCCACGCGCGTGCCGCCGATCGCGGCGGTCCGCGAGGGCGCGGTGCTGCCACCGTCGCGCTTTGCCCGCTTCGGTCCGCACGCGGCGGTGCTGACGCTGCTGCTCGCCATCGGGTTGATGCTGATCGGCCTGTTCGTCGGCGGCCTCTCCACGGGCACGCGGCTGCTGGCGATCGGGCTCGGCGCGCTCGGCATCTTCCTGGCCGTCGGCATGCTCGCCAAGACGCTCGTGCCGCCGCTGGCCAAAGTGCTCGGCTGGCCGGCCGCCAGGCTGGGCGGAGCTGCGGGCAAGCTTGCGCGCGGCAACGCCATGCGCAACCCGACAAGGACGGCCTCGACCGCCTCGGCGCTGATGATCGGCCTGGCGCTCGTGACGCTGGTGGCAGTGCTGGCGGCCGGCTTGAAGTCGACCTTCGGGACCCACGTCAACGAACTGTTCAAGGCCGACTACGCGCTCACCGCGACCAACAACTTCTCACCGATCTCGACGGCCTCCGCGGAAGCGGTCGGCAAGGTGCCGGGCGTCGAAGTCGTGTCGGGCGTGCGCGCCGGCAGCGCCAAGGCGTTCGGTGAAAAAATCTCGATCACCGGCATCTCGCCTGACATCAGCAAGGTCATTTCCGTCAAATGGCAGAACGGCTCGCAGGCCGTGCCCGCTCAACTGGGCGAAGACGGCGCCGCCGTCGAAAATGAATTCGCCAAGGGAAACCACCTGCACGTGGGGTCGCCGTTCACCGTGGAGACGCCGTCCGGGGGCTTCATGCACCTGCAGGTGCGCGGTATCTTCGCGCCCCCCAAGGGCTCTTCGCCCTACGCCGACCTGGCGATCTCGACGACGCGCTTCGACGCCGAATTTCAGAACCCGCAGAACGTCTTCACGTTCGTGAACATCGCCGGCGGCGTCACGGCGGCGAATACGCGCCAGCTGGAAAGCGCGCTCACCGGCTTCCCCGACGCAAAGGTCCAGACCGAGAGCCAGTTCAAGGAAAATCAGGAGAAAGGCATCGATACGTTGCTCAACCTCCTGTACGTGCTGCTCTCGCTGTCGATCCTGGTGAGCCTGTTCGGCATCGTCAACACGCTCGTGCTGACCGTGTTCGAGCGCACGCGCGAGATCGGCATGCTGCGTGCCGTGGGCATGACGCGCCGTCAGCTGCGCCGCATGATCCGTGACGAGAGCGTGGTGACGGCGCTGATCGGCGCGGCGCTCGGAATACCTGTCGGGATCGTGCTCGCGCTGATGATCGGCCAGGCGATCGAATATCCCGCTTTCACCATTCCGGTCGGAACGCTCGTCGTGTTCGTGATCGCCGCGATCCTCGTCGGCCTGGTCGCCGCGATCTTCCCGGCGCGGCGGGCCGCACGCCTGAACGTGCTGCAGGCGCTGCAGTACGAGTAGGCGCCATCCCGCAGGAGATCCCGCAGGTTTCCGCCGGCGATTCCCTCGACCGGGCGACCATGGTCGCTACCCGGGCAGGTTTCCGCCGGCGATCCCCTCGACCGCGCGGCCGGCCGCGCTCGGAACGTTCATCTCCACATGAATCCGACGCTGCTCGCCGTCGTCGCGGCCCGCGGGCAGCGACGCGTCGGGGCCGCGGTCTCGCAGCTGCTCGAGGTACCGGCGGTCCTCGGCGAGGATCTTCAGCGCCTGCTCGCTGCTCATCGGATGGCCGTGTCCGGGGATCACGAGCTCGGCGCCCGCGATCACCGGCTCGAGCCGGTCGAGCGTCTCGAGGTGAGCTGCGAGCGGCCCGCGCAGGCGTGGCAGCTCGACCGGCGAGACGTAGTCGCCGGCGGCCAGGGCGCGCGCCTCGCGAAACAGCGCGGCGGTCCCGTCGATCGTGTGGCCGTCGGCGCGAATCAGCTCGATCGACAGCCCGCCGATCTGCGCCTGCCCCGGCACGGGCAGCGGCTCGAGCCGCTCGAGGCTGAGCGGTTGCGGGCGCTTGACGTAGAACATCTCGTCGAACGTGCTTTTCATCGCCGCCAGCTCGTCAGGGTTGTTGGCCAGGCGCTGCGCGGTGGACTCGCCGCACCACAGGGGCGCCTGCGGGAACATCAACGGCCCGAGAATGTGATCCCAGTCGGCGTGCGTGTTGAACAGGCGCAGGCCCTCGAGCGGGAAGCCGTGATCGCCCAGCAGCCGGGGCATCGCCGAGAGCTCTTCCGGGAAGACCGGCGAGTCGATCAGCAGCGTCTGCTCGCCGCTGCGCACCGCCGTGCAGGTCGTGTCCCAGACGGCGCTCGTGAACACGACGATCTCGGCGCTGAGGACCTGCGAACGCACGCCCCCAGTGTACGCCTGTGCTGATCTGCCGACAGTCGGCGATGAGCGTGCGCCCGTGTTACGGCTTATGATTGTGGTCTGATGGCGACAGCTCCCAAACCTGAGCGCAGTCGGCTTCAGCCGGTCGAACGCAAGCGCCTCGTCGATCTGGCGCACGAAGCGATCCGCGAGGGGATCGTCGACGGCCGGTTCAGCATGGGCGAGCGCCTGGTCGAAACACAGCTGGCGCGCGACCTCGAAATGAGCCGGGCCCCGATCCGCGAGGCGCTGCGACGGCTCGTCCAGGAAGGCCTGGTCGAAGACCAGCCGCACCGTGGCGCGCTGGTGGCGACCATGTCGGCGGACAACATCACCGATCTGTACAACGTGCGACTCGGTGTCGAGACGATCGGGCTGCGCCTGTTCGTCAAGCGCGCCGCCTCCACCAAGCCGCTGTGGCAGGCGATCACCGACATGGAAAAGGCGGCCGAACGCAACCTCATGGCCGGCGTCGTGACGGCCGAGTTCCAATTTCACCACTGCATCGCCGTGGCGGCCGAGAACCGCCTGCTGATGAGCATCTTCGCCGACCTCGAGGGTCAGCTGATGATGGCGCTGGCGCTGGACGATGCGTCGTTCGAGCAGCTCGGCGAGGTCCCGGCCGAGCACGTTCCGATCGTCGAGGCGATCGACGCGCGCGACGAGCAGCGCGCGGTGGCGGCGTTCGAGGAGCACCTCGTGTCCTCCGTGGGGGCGCTGCTCGAGCGTCTGGGCGGGAGCCAGTCGGAGCTGCTGGTGCCGCTGCGCGGGCAATGACGCCGCCGCACTCGCGATGAGCGCCGAGCGCGCACGGTTTCAACCGCTGGACTCGCTGGTCGTGCCCCGTTACGCCGAGGTCGCTACGTTCATGCGCCTGCCGCGCACCGATGAGCTCGAGCAGCTCGACATCGGCGTGTTCGGGGTGCCGCTCGACATGGCGACGTTTCGCGGCGGCACGCGCGAAGGCCCGGCGGCGATTCGCGAGGCCTCGCGCGCGATCCGCCGTGTCAACCCGAGCTCCGGGATCAGCCCGTTCGAGCGCTGCAACGTCGCCGATCTCGGCGACGCGCCGGTCAACGTGCTCGATCACCCGGGCAGCCTGGCGGCGATCGGCGAGTTCGTGGCGCGGCTGAACGGCCGCGCGATCGCCCCCGCGGGCGTCGGCGGGGATCACACCGCGACGCTCGCGATCCTGCGCGGGATGCGCGAGGGCCGTCCGTTCGGCGTGCTCCAGTTCGACTCGCACGCCGACATCCAGGACCTGTTCCTCGGCACCAAGGACAACCACGCGAGCGTCATGCGCCGCGCCCACGAGGAGGGGATCATCGACGCGGCGCGCGTCGTGCAGCTGGGCCTGCGCGGAACCCGCTATGGCGAGGAGGACGTGCGCTACGGAGCCGAAGCCGGCTTCACGCTGATCAGCTACGACGACTACGAGAGCATGGGCCGCAGTCGCGCGATCGAGCTGGTCCGCGCGACGCTGGGCGAGGGGCCCTGCTACGTGACCTTCGATCTCGACGGGCTCGACCCGAGCCAGGCGCCGGGCACGCCCGCCCGTGAGCCTGGTGGGCTGTCGATGCGCGACGCGCAGGTGATCCTGCGCTCGCTCTCGGGCCTGAACGTGATCGGCGGCGACGTGTGCGAGTGCGCGCCCCTGCTGGACCCCTCGGGCCTCACCGCCACCAACGCCGCGAACCTGCTGTTCGAGATCGTGTGCCTGATCGCTGCGGCGCGCTGAGTAGGGCGCCGGGCGCGGCCTCGGACTCGCGCCGGCCGAGCACTGCCTGCGGCTGCCAGCCCTCGCGCGGCACCGATTCGCGCAGCAGGCGCGTGTAGGGATGGCGCGGTGAGCGCAGGACCTGGGCGCTCGGACCGGTCTCGAGCACCTTGCCCTTGCGCATCACGAGCACGTCGTCGGCCAGCTGGCGCACGACCGCGAGGTCGTGCGAGATCAGCAGGTAGGCCATGCCGGTGTCGCGCCGGATGTCGGCCAGCAGGTTGAGGACCTGGGCCTGGATCGAGACGTCGAGCGCCGACACGGCCTCGTCGAGGATCAGGATCGCCGGCCGCACCGCGAGCGCGCGCGCGATCGCCACGCGCTGGCGCTCGCCCCCGGAGAGCGCGCGCGGGCGCGAGCCGGCGTGACGGGGATCCAGGCCGACCTGGTCGAGCAGCTCGCCGATGCGCGTGGCGCGCTCGCGCTTGGACCCATCGAAGTGCAGGCGCAGGATCTCGCCGATGCAGTCGCCCACGCGCTGGCGCGGGTCGAGCGACAGGTAGGGGTCCTGGAAGACGATCTGGATCTCGCGCGCCCGGCGCAGGCGCTCGGCCGCCCCTACGCGCGTGGCGGCCCGCTCGCGACCGGCGACCAGCACGGTGCCGCTGCTCGGGCGCTCGAGCCCGACGAGGATGCGGGCGATCGTGGTCTTGCCCGCGCCCGACTCGCCGACGATCGCCAGCGATGAGCCGGCCTCGAGCCCGAACGACACCATGTCGACGGCCACCAGGTCGGGCCTGTCGCGCACGTGAAAGCTCTTGCACAGGTCTTTGACCTCGAGCAGCGGCGGGCGGGGATCTGGCTGCTCGTTCATGCCGCGCCCAGCCCACTCATGCCGCGCCCAGCCCATTGGTGGCGCGCCCAGCCCACTCGTGCCGCACCCAGCCCACTCACGCCGCGCCCAGCTCGCTCACGCCGGTCAGCTCGCGCATGCGCCCGTGCAGGTCCTCGGCCCGCACGCACGCGACCTCGCCTCCGGCGTAGGGACGCAGCGGCGGCGTCTGTGCCAGGCACTGGTCCTCGGCATAGGGGCAGCGCGGGCTGAACGGGCAGCCGCCGTGCACCTCGAACGCCGCCAGCGGGCGCCCGCGAAGGCTCGGCAGGCGGGCGATGCGCCGCTCGACGCTCGGCCGCGCGCTCGCAAGCGCCGCGGCGTAGGGGTGCAGTGGGCGCTCGTGCAGGGTGGCCGAGCTCTGGACCTCCATGATCGCTCCGGCGTACATGACGGCCGTTCGATCGCAGACAGCCGCGGCGAGATCGAGATCGTGGCTGATGAACAGCAGCGCCAGGCCGCGCTCGCGTCGCAGCTGATCGAGCGTGGCCATCACCTCCGCCTGGGTCGTGACGTCGAGCGCCGTGGTGGGCTCGTCGGCGATCAACAGGCGCGGTTCGATCGCGAGGGCGGCGACGATCATCACGCGCTGGAGCAGCCCGCCGGAGAGCTCGTGCGGATACTGGGACATGCGCTCGCGGGCGTTGTCGATGCCGGTCTCGGCGAGCAGCGCGATCACGCGCTGCTCGGCCTCGCGGCGCGCCATGCCGCGACAGTAGACGAGCGCCTCGCACAGGAAGTCGCCGATGCGCCGCACCGGGTTCATGTGAGCGCGCGGGTCCTGGTGGATGATCGCGATCTCGCGGGCGCGCAGCGCCGAGAGCTCGGCGTCGCCCAGCGCCGGCAGCGAGCGCCCGTCGAACGTGATCGAGCCGCGCGTGCGCGCGCCGTCGGGCAGCAGCCGCAGCAGCGCGCGCGCGGTCATCGACTTGCCCGAGCCGCTCTCGCCGACCAGCCCGAGCGCTTCGCCGGCGTCGATCTGCAGCGACACGCTGCGCACGACCTCGCGCTGCTCCTCCCCCATCGGCAGCGCGACACCCAGGTCGGCGACCTCGAGCAGCGCGCTCACCGCAGCAGCTCCGCGTCGGCGCTGATGCGACGCCCGAGCAGGGTGACGCACACGACCATCAGTACGAGCGCCAGGCCCGGGCAGATCGCCTGCCACGGGCTGCCGGCCAGGACCGCGGTCTCGCCCTGCGCGATCATCAGGCCCCAGTCGGACGTGGGCGGCTGCACGCCGAGGCCCAGGAATGAGATCGCCGCCAGGTCGATCGTGGCGTAGGCAAACGCGATCGTCGCCTGCGCTGCGATCACCGGCACGAGGTTCGGCAGCAGATGGCCGAGCACGATCCGCCGGCCCGAGCAGCCGGCGGCCTGCAGCGCCGCCACGTAGGGAAGGCGGCGCTCGCGCAGTGCCACGGCGCGCACGACGCGGCCGATGTAGGGGGTGTAGGCGATCCCGAGCGCGATCACCGGCGCGGTCAGCCCGAGCCCGAACACGGCGACCGCCCCGACCGCCAGCAGCAGCCCCGGGAAGCCGAACAGGATGTCGATCCCGCTCGCCACGGCGCCGTCGACGAAGCCGCCGCGCCACGCCGCCAGCAGCGCGATCGCCGTGCCGGCGCTGGCGGCGAGCGTGACGACCAGCAGTGGCCCGAGCAGGCTCGTGCGCGCCCCGTAGATCATCCGCGAGAGCAGGTCGCGTCCCGATTCGTCAGTGCCGAGCAGATGCTGCAGCGAGGGCCCCTGGTTGACGGCCGACAGGTTCACGAGGTTCGGGTCGTGCGGGGCCAGCAGCGGCGCGGCGATCGCGATCAGCGTGAACGCCGCGATCACGAAGATGCAGAACGCCGCGAGTCGGTCGTTACGGATCGCCCCGCGGACGCTGTAGCCGGCGGCGCGCAGGTGCCGGCCGGCAGCCTGCCGATGCTGGCTGGCGGCGACCGTGCTCATGCGCGGGCCCCGCCCCACAGGCGCCTACCGTGCCCTAGCTGGCCGGCGAGCGCGCTCACGTCTGGACCCTGCTTCTCAGACGCGGGTCGAGCATGTGGTAGAGGATGTCCACGATCGTGTTCGTGACGATGAACGCAGTCACGAGGATCAGGCTGATGGCCTGCACGACGGCGAAGTCCTTGTCGGACACCGACTGGATCAGGTACGAGCCGATCCCCTGCAGCCCGAACGCCACCTCGACGACGGCGACTCCGGCAAACAGCGAGGCGATCGTCACCCCGCCGACCGTTGCGATCGGGATCGCCGCGTTGCGCAGCACGTGGTGTCTGAGGATCACGCCGCCTGGCAGCCCGCGCGCCTGCGCGGTCACGACGTGCTCCTGCCCGAGCTCGGCGCGCAGGGCCGCGCGGGAGGTCTGTGTCATGTAGGCCAGTCCAGACACGGCCAGCGCGATCGCGGGCAGCGTCAGGTGCCAGATGCGATCGAAGAAGCCGCTGCCCGAGCCCAGCGATGGAAACCATCCGAGCGTCACCGAGAACAGCGAGATGAGCACGATCGCCATCACGAACGTCGGGGTGGCCAGGCCGACGGTGGTGCCGACCGTGACCGACGTGTCGAGCCGTCCGGGCCGCGTCGCGGACAGGACCCCCAGGCCGATCCCGAACACGATGATCAGGATCGCCGCGTAGGCGACAAGCAGCAGCGTGCTGCCGATGCGCGGTGCCAGCAGGCTGCTGACGCTTTCGCGAAACACGATCGACTGGCCGAAGTTCCCGTGCAGGATGTCGCCGAGCCACAGCAGGTAGCGTTCGAAGAACGGCTGGTTGAGGTGATACTGCTCCTTCAGCGCGGCCAGGTCAGCGGGCGAGAGCGTGTGGCCGCCGACCAGGAACGCCAATGGCGTTCCCGGTGTCAGATACAGCGCACCGAAGATCAAGAAGCTCGACAGCAGCAGCGTCAACAGCGCACGCCCGAGACGGATGATCACGAAGCGCAGCACCGTGCTCAGGCCCCATTCCCGCGCGCGCGGAGCGCCCGGCGTGCGTGGCGTCCCCGAGGCGCCTGGAGCCTCGGACGGCGCCGGCGCACGAGCGCAGCGGGCTCGTCAGATATTGACTTGGGCGCCGTGATTAGTGCGCCGCACCGATGCTTGCGGCCCACGGTGCGTAGATGTTCGCCGTGAACGACACGGGGGCGCCGGTCAGCGAGTTCGACAGGTACAGCCGTTCGGGCGCGCTGACGACGGGGATGAATGTGTACTGCCTTGACCACGAGTCGAGCGCCTTCACGACCAGGTGCGCGCGATTTTCAAGATTGGTTTCGCCGAGCGCGGCTTCGACGGCGCTGTCGATTTCGGGATTGACGAACCCGATCAGGTTGTACTCGGCTTCCTTGGTAGCTGCCTCGACGACGTTCTCAAGCGGTTCGGCGACGTCGTAGTAGCTGTCGGTGGCGGCGAAGAAGTTCAGGCCCGCGCGCGCCTTGGGCTCGAAGAAGATTTCGCCGAACTGCGACGGTGGCAGCTCGCGCACGCTCACGTTGAGCCCGACCTGCTTGGCCGCGGATGCCGCGTCGGTGGCCATATTGGTGCTGATCGTGTCGCCGGCCTGCGCCCCGATCACGATCGTGCCCGTCGGATGGCCGGCGGCCGCCACCAGCTTCTTGGCTTCTTCGAGCTTTGGCGTCGGACTGACGCCGACGCCCGCGTAGCCCGCTTCGAAGATGCTCTTCGCGTAGCCGAAGGAGTCCGGCGGGGCGGCCCACAGCAGCGGCTCGGCGTGACCGTCGAACACGGCGTTGGCGAAGCCCTCACGATCGAGCGCCAGCGACAGCGCCTCGCGCACGCGGACGTCCTTCAACGGCCCGGTCATCGCGGTCGGCCACAGCACGTAGTTGCGCAGGCTCGGCCCGAAGTAGAGCTTGCCGCTGCCCGAGCTCGCCAGCTGGGAGATCGCCTGGGGCGGCACGTTGTAGGCGCCCTGCAGCTGTCCCGACAGCAGGCCGTCGGTGAGCGTCGTGTCGTCGCTGACGAAGTCGAACACGAACTTTTCCGATTTGGCCGCCTGCGACGAGTTCCAGTAGGAGCCGTTGCGAGTCAGCGTGATGTTGTTGCCCGGGCTCCACGAGGCCAGCTTGAACGGGCCGGTGCACATCAGGCCGCCTTTCGGCGTCCCGTAGGCGCTTCCCTTCGCGCGCACGTAGCCAGCTTCGCTGATGATGCCGAGTCCGGCGGCGAGCATGTCGTTGGTGAGCAGGCTCGGCGTCTTGGTCGTGAGCGTCACCTGCAACGGACCCGACTGGCGCACGCTGGCGATGTTCTTGGCCCACACTTCCCAGAACGAGGCGACCTTCGGGTTGAGGTTGCGCGTGATGCTGTAGATCACATCGGCCGGAGTGAGCGTCGCACCGTTCCAGAAGTGAACGTTCGGCCTCAGGTTGTAGACCCACACGTTCGGCGCTGTGTGCGAATACGATTCGGCCAGCCCGGGGCCGATCGTCAGGTCGGGGTTCAAGCGCAGCAGCGATTCACACATATTCGCCAGCACGCTGTTTTCGGGCGGGTTGTAGGAGTGGGCCGGGTCGAGCGAGAGCGGTTCGCCGTAGCCGTCGCCCCACGTCACGCTCGACACCTGACCCGCCGCCGCCGGAGTCGTCGCGGTGACCGCGACGTTGCCGCTCTTGCCGGAGCTGGACGATCCGCAGCCGCACACCACCAGCGTCGCGCCCAGCGCGCCCACGAGCGCCAGCGCCGAGCGCGACGACCTGCCGTGTCTGCTCGAGCGATCCGGAGGCAGGTTTCCCGAGTGCATCAGCTGCCCGGACCAGCGCACCAGCGCCCGCGGGGGAACGAACCGCATGGTGCGACTATACGCATAGCGCGACTTTCAAGGGTCGTCGCATGACTCAAAAATATAACTTGTCGACAAGCGACAGTCAACAGTAGTTATTATGCCGGGCCGCACGGACACGAACGGCAGCGACACCCTCGGCGAGCTGGGCGCCTGTAGCTTGAGCGCGATGCTCGCGCGCGGCCAGGTGAGCGCCGTCGAGCTGCTCGAGGCGACGCTGGCCGCCGCGCGGAGCCTTGATCCGCGCCTGAAGCCGTTCGTGCACGTGCTCGACGAGCGTGCCCTGAGCGCGGCCCGCGAGTCAGACCGGCGCCTGCGGGCGGGATCGGCGGGCGCGCTCGAGGGCCTGCCCTTGACGGTCAAGGACTCGCTGTGGCTGCAGGGGATCGAGGCGGCCGACGGGTCGCGGGCACGGGCCGGCTGGCTCGCACCCGACACCGACGTGGCCGTGGCCCGAGCCCAGGCTGCCGGCGCGGTGATCTTCGCCAAGACGGCCAATCCCGAGCTGTGCCTGTTTGGGTATACGGCCTCGGAGCTCAACGGAGCAAGCGCGAATCCCTGGGATCTGAGCCGCACCCCCGGAGGCTCCTCGGGCGGAGCCGCCGCCGCTTTGGCGGCGCGAGTGGGTCCGCTTGCGCTCGGCAGCGACGGGGGCGGCTCGCTGCGCATCCCGGCGGCCTTCTGCGGGGTCGCGGCACACAAGCCGACGTTCGGCCTCGTGCGCTACTGGCCCGACGTTCCCGCCTGGCCGACGCTGTCGGTGATCGGGCCGCTGGCGCGCGAGGTGCGCGACCTCGAGCTGCTGCTCGGCGTGATCGCCGACCCTGAGCCGGCCGACCCGTACATTCCCCTACAAGAGCCCACGCGCGCGCGCGTGCGCGCGCGTGGGCTCGCCTCCACGAATACTTCTCAGCCCCACGCCAGGACCTCGCTGGCCGGGCTGCGCGTGATCGCGGACGTCAACCGCGCCGGCGCCGTGCCGATCGAGCCGGCGGTGCGCGAGACCTTCGACGCCGTGATCGGCGAGTTGCGCCAGGCGGGCGTGAGCGTGGTGGCCGAGCAGGGACCGTCGCGCGAGAGCCATGTGCGCGAGTGGCTGACGGTCGCGAGCAGCGACGCGCGCGCCGCCTTCGCCACCGAGCTGGCGGACAGCGCGGAGCTGCTCGGGGAGGATACGCGCGCCTTCCTGGCCTGGGCCGAGCGCCTGAGCGCGACCGAGCTGGCCGCGGCCCAGCGCGCCCGCATCGAGATCGCGGCGGCCTACGCCGAGCTGTTCGCGCGCACCGAGGCGACCGCGATCCTCAGCCCCGCGCTCGGTCTCGAGGCGTTCGGGCTGGACACGCAATGCCCGCGAGCGGTGGCGGGCGTGCGAATCGAGCGGCCTTTCGACGACTGGCAGGGCCATCTCTGGGACGCGAACCTGGCCGGGCTGCCGGCGTGCGTGATCCCGATGGGGCTCGGCCCAGCCGGGCTGCCGCTGGGCCTGCAGATCATGGGACCGCGCCTGTCGGATTGGCGGGTCCTCGCGCTCGCGCGCGCGGTCGAGCACGTGCTCGCGCTGAACCTCAGGCCGCCCGCGCTCTAGTGCGGACCCGGAGCGGCTCGACAGAGCCCGACGCGCTCGTGCGCAGGATCGCGGAGAGCTCGACAGAGGCCCGACGCGCTCGTGCCGCGGGCTTGCGGTGCGGCGACGTTTGAGCTACTGTCGATTGTCGTCAGTTCATTATTCTCAAGTCGAACACGGTGGCGAGCGAGCCATCCAGTGGTCGGGGGCGCGGAACGTCCGGGACCCGAGGAGTTCAAGTGAGAGTCGGTCGGAGGGATTGATCGCTGTGCCGCTCGTGGAGGTGAAGGCATTCGATCGCCGTTTCGAGGACCCCGAGGTGACGGCACGGCTGATCGCGCGTGTGACCGACGCGGTCTGCGAGGTGCTCGGTGAGGGAGTGCGGCCGGAGACCTGGGTGATCGTCGAGGGCGTCGCGCCCACACGCTGGGGCTTTGGCGGCGCGGTGCGGGAGTGATCGTGCGAGGGAGCGCGCGCCTGCTCTCTACCAGCCTGACTCTGAGCCGGGATGTGCCAGAGGTGACGGGCGGGGAAGGGGTGTGGCTGGAGCTCGCCGGCGGGAGACGCGTGATCGACGCGTCGAACACCTCGGCGCCGCTCGGGCACGGCCATCGCGAGATCGTGCAGGCGGCGCGCGCGGCGTCGGGCGCGCCCGTGCTCAACGAGGGGCTTGGTTGGCGCGAGCGCGAGCAGGCGGCCGCTGATCTGGCTGAGATCGCGTTCGGCGCCGAGGACTGGCTCGGGGCCGTGCGCTTTTTCATCAGTGCGAGCGAGGCGAACGATGCGGCGCTGTCGCTGTGCCAGGCCTTGACGGGACGCGCCGCGCTGGCGACGCGGACGCGCGCATATCACGGGGGCGCAGGCCTGGCGCGTGAAATGACGGTTCAGCCGCACTGGCACGGCGGTCTGTCTTCACCCTCGCACGGTGTGCAGGCGCCGCCGCGGCTGGCCACGGTCCACCAGATCCCGGCACCCGCCGGCGCGCGCATCGGCCAGGCGGGCCCTGTGCCGAGCTCGACGCCGCCCGACGGCAGCACGGACGCTGAACCGAGCCACCTGCAGGCCAACGGCGCCGCGAACGGGCGCGATCCGCTCGATCGCGCGGGCGAGCTGCTCGAGCGCAGCGCCGCGGTGATCATCGACTACAGCCAAGGCGGCGTGTATCACACGGTGGCCTATCAGGATCGGCTGGCGGAGCTGGCGCGCGCGGCCGGCACGTTCTGGATCGCCGATGAGACGGTGACGGGCTTTGGGCGGATCGGTGGCTGGTTTCAGTTCCAGGCCTCGAGCACGCGCCCGGACTTCGTGACGATGGGCAAGTCGCTGGCCGCCGGCGCGGCGCCGGCGGGGGCGGTGTTAATGTCCAAGCGCGTGCTCGATGCGATGTCTGACAGCAGCTGGCAGAGCTACAGCACGTTCCGTGGTCACCCCGTTCAAGCGGCGGCGATCTCGGCGCACCTGCGCGTGTCGGCGCGCGACGGCGTGTACGAACGGGCGCGCGAGCTCGAGGGCCTGATGCTCGAGCGCCTGCGGGGGCTGGCCACGAGCCATCCGAGCGTCGCGCGCGTCGACGGGCGGGGCATGCACTGGACGGTGGAACTGCACGGGCCTGAGTGGAGCAGCTGGCGTGGCGAGGAGGCCGAGCCGACCGCGAGCCGCGTGGTGGCGCGAGCGCTGGAGGCGGGCGCGTTGTTCTCGACCAGCGGCGAGCAGACCTCGCTGTTCATCGCGCCGCCGCTGATCATCTCCGAGGCCGAGCTCGAGCGGATGTTCGACGCGCTCGATCACGGCCTGACGGTGGCCGATCGCGACCTGGCGGGCGCTGGCCAGCACGCGGGTGGTTGATTGGCGCGCGAGCTGCACGGCGTGGCGCACGGCGCGCAGCGGCAGCGCGAGGTGACGCTGCACGGGCTGGACGAGCGCGAGCAGGCGCTGGTGCGGTTCGCCAAGCGACTGGTGGCGACGCCGAGCCTGTCCGGTGAAGAGCACCAGGTGGCGCGGCTGGTGGCCGCGGAGCTGCGGCGGCTCGGCTATCGCAACGTGACGGTGGACCACGCCGGCAACGTCGTGGGCTGGCTGGGGACGGGGCGGCCACGGCTGATGTTCAACGGTCACCTCGACCACGTCCCGCCCGCGGGGATGGACGATCCGTACGACGCGCGGATCGAGCTGGGTGAGGGGCCCGGCCGGTCGGGCCCGGTGCTGCGCGGGCGCGGGTCGTGCGACATGAAGGCGAACGTCGCGGCCGGCGTGTACGCCGCCGCGTTCCTCGAGCCGGAGACGAAGCTGCAGGCGGCGTTCGTGTTCACCGCCGACGTCCAGGAGGAGACCGACAGCCCTGCGGGCGTGCGGGCGCTGCTGGCCGAAGGCCTGCGCGCGGACTACGGGATCAGTGGCGAGGCGACCGAGCTGGGGGTGGCGGTGGGTCACAGGGGCAAGGCGCGGTTCGACGTGATCGTCTCGGGGCGCGCCAGCCACGCGTTGACGCCCGCCCTGGGCCTCAACGCCGTCTTCCGCGCAGTTCCGTTTCTGCGCGCGCTCGAGCAGGCCCAGGCTGGCCTGGGCAGCGATCCCCTATACGGCCCGGCGACGTTGACGGTGACGGGCATCGAGTCGCAGCCGCGCGGCGATCTCGCAGTGGTTCCGAGCAGTTGCGTGATCAGGGTTGACCGGCGCTACCTGCCGGGAGAGAGCGCCGCGAGCTGCGGTGAGGAGCTGCAGGCGATCGTGGCGCAGGCAGCCGAGCGCGAGCGCATCCCTGCACGGGTCGAGCTCGTGGATGACTACCCGCTGATGGGCACGCCGCTCGACGATCCCGTGGTGGCGGCCGGACGCGACGCGGTCGCTGCGGTCACGGGCGAGAGCCCTACGATGCGAACGTGGCGGTTCGGCGTGAATGCGACGTTCATGAATGCCGCGGGGATACCGTCGATCGGGATCGGCGCGGGCGACGAGGGCTGCGCGCACACCGACGAGGAGCATGTCGAGGTGGACCAGCTCGTGGCGAGCAGCCGCATCTACGCCGAGCTGATCAGGCGCTTGTGTGCCTTGCCGCCGGCGCCGCCGCGGTCGTAGCCGCGGCCGGCGCCGCGACGGTAGCCCCGGCCGTCGCCGCGATCGTAGCCGCGGCCGGCGCCGCGATCGTAGCCGCGGCCGGCGCCGCGACGGTAGCCGCCGGCGCCGCGGCGATCGCTTGAGCACGGGGCTCGCGCGGGGCGCCGCCACCAAGCGGCGGGCGCTGCTGACGCTGCTCGTGGCGACGCAGTTCATCGTGGTGCTGCTGGACACCGACGTGGCGCTGGCGCTGCCAGCGATCCGGCGCGAGCTCGGGTTTTCGCGCGTGAGCCTGCAATGGGTGCAGAGCGCGTATCTGATCACCGCGGGCGGGTTCCTGCTCGCGGGCGGGCGCGCCGCCGACTTCTTCGGTCGCAGGCGGGTGCTGGCGAGCGGACTGTGGCTGTACGCGCTGTTCACGTTGGTGTGCGGCCTCGCGGGCTCGCGGGCGATGCTGGTGGGCGCGCGAGCGGTGTCGGGGGTCGGCGCGGCGGTCGCCGCGGCCGCGGCCCTGTCGATCCTGACGGTGACGTTCCGCTCGGGGCACGCACGCAACACGGCGCTCGGCGCCTGGGGGATCGCGTCGGGACTCGCCGCGGCGCTCGGCCCGGCGATCGGCGGCGTCTTGACCGACGCGCTCGGATGGCCGGCGGTGTTCCTGACGCTCGTGCCCGCCCAGGCT
The DNA here is from genome assembly GCA_963713895.1 of uncultured Solirubrobacterales bacterium. GTDB lineage: Bacteria > Actinomycetota > Thermoleophilia > Solirubrobacterales > Solirubrobacteraceae > Palsa-744. The sequence continues at coordinate 3,218,334 of OY970210.1, forward strand.
GCGCTCGCCGTCGGCGTTCTGCTCGTGCTGCCGCGCCACACGGCGCACGAGCATGCGGGCGTGGGCGCACAGGATCCGCCGGACGTAGCCGGCTCGCTGCTGGTGACCGGGGCGCTGACGCTGTTGATCTACGCGATCACCGCGACGGCAAGCGTGGGCTGGGGCTCGACCCAGACGCTGGCGGCGCTGGCCGGAGCAGCGGCGTTCGCGGCGTTGTTCGTGCTCCGCGAGCGCGTGGCGCGAGTACCGATGGTGCCGCCGCGCGTGCTGAGGCTGCGCAACCTCGCGGGCGGCAACGCCGTGGCGCTGCTGTTTGGAGCGGTCGTGATCGGGATCTTCGTGTTGCTGGCGATCTACGTGCAGGACACGATGGGCTACTCGGCCACGCAGGCGGGCCTGGCGCTACTCCCGCTGGGGGTCGCGGAGCTGATCGCGTCGATGAGCGCCGCGCGGCTGATTGGCAGGCTGGGCTTTCGCGGCGTGCTGGCGGTCGGGATGCTGATGCTGGCGGTGGCGATGGTCGGCTTCACACGCCTGCACCACGGCGCGGGCTACGCGAGCGCGTTGCTGCCCGCGGGCCTGCTGTTCGGAGCGGGCATCGGCCTGGCGTTCGTCTCCGTGGTGGTCGCCTGCACCGAGGACCTCGGCCACGGCGCCGACGCCGGCTTGGCGTCGGGCCTGGTCAACACCTCCGTGCAGCTGGGCGGAGCGCTGGGGCTGGCGATCGTCTCAACCGTCGCGAGCGGCGGGGCAGGCGCGCTCAGCGCCGCGGGGGCCGGCGCGAACGTCTCGCTGACGACCGGGTTTCACCATGCGCTGCTGATCGCTGCGGCGCTGGCGGCGGCCGGGGCGCTGATCGCGTGGACGGTGCTGAGGGCACCTGGACACAGCCGCTCGCGAGCGAGCACGTCGCGGTGAGTATGCCCACGAAAGCTTGCTGCGGGGGTGCATTTGCCCAGCTGATGGCAACACGGCCAATGGTGGGCATCCCCACCGAGCACGCGTCTAATCTGTCGTTGTAGCGAGGATGTGCCATTGGCCGACGAGAAACTCCGTCGATCGTCCACGAGAAATGCGATCAAGCCAGAGTGAACGGCGCAGGACAGGATGCGAGGTCACGGTGACCTGCCAGCCGCATTGCTCGGCTAGTTCGATGATATCGCGCCTCGTGAACCAGCGCAGGTGGGTTGAGTCACGATGGCCCCAGCTTTTATATCCAAATGTTCCGCGGAACATCAAATCAGTTACGAGCGAGAAATGACGGGCATTCGGCACCGATATTTGCAGGTGCGCTCCCGGGGCGGCTCGGGAGCGAAGCCCACTCAGCACCGTTCCGGGATCGACGAGGTGCTCGAGTACGTCATAACAGCAGATGGTGTCAAATGGCCCGTCAAGAGAGGGGAGGATATCCTCGACCGCCCCAATCCGCAGGTCATCTACGGCAGGACGTGCGCTTGACGCGACACGCTCATTGACCTCGATCCCGACCACGTGGGCGGCTCCTTCGGCCTGAAGCAGCTTGGCGACGGCTCCCGCGCCGCATCCGACGTCCAACACTCGACCGATGGGCCGCGGCAGCGCCGCGACGAGATCCGCGCGCTCGTTACCGTAGTAGCCATCTGACTTTTCGGCAAAATAAGAGCCGGCGTCAGGCACCGTGGCGGGCAAAGACCCCATTACGGGGGCTAGTGTACTGCCTAACAGGCAGAACTAGACGACCGAGTTGATCTCGATCGGTTCCGCGCTGGTGAGCGTGCTCGTCAGCGTAAGCCCGAGCTGGACCGGCGCGGCGCCATTCACGGACGCTTCGAGGACGTCCTGTGGTCCTTCCACGAAGCTCAGCGGTTTCTGCTTGCCCTTGGTTGCCTTGAATTTGAGCGTCTGCGTCGGGCTCATCCGGTTGGCGCGGACCGGTACGATCACCGCTCCCTGCACGGACACGCTGGTCAGGCCGCAGCTGAAGGACAGGGCCGCTCCCGTCCTGCCGGCGGGGAACAGCTCGAGCCCGATCTTGTCCTTGCCGGCCCTGGCGCCGAGCTTTTCGATGCCGAGCTCGCCTTCGAGCGGGCTCGAGACGATTTCTCCGGCGACGGCGCCGCTGGCGCACGCTTCGCCCGATCGCTGACAGCCCGTCAGGGTCAGCACGACGCCGCCGACTTCGTCCGACCCGCTGTATTCGCCCGCGCTCGCCTCGCTCGTGCAGACTACCTTCGCGCCCGTGACCGGTTCGAGCGTGGGCGATTGCGAGGTGCTCTTGGTGGTGAATGCCGGGCTCGAGGCTCCCGGCTGCCATTCGTAGCTGTCGCTGCCGCCGAGACGGGTGCAGGCCGAGCCGGCGAACCTGCCGGCGCCTTTGCCCACCTGGACGCAGCGCCCGAATTCCGGCGGACTGAGAGACGGGGGTGGGGGCGGCGGCGGGGGCGGCGGCGCGGATGAGGTCTCGAACGCGGTGATCCCGTCCGGCGTGCCCAGTCCGGTCGGACCGTCGTAGCCGGTACCGGCCAGGCAGATGGCCTTGGATTCACAGCTCGCCGCCTCTTCGGCGATCGTGCAACCCGACAGGCCCGTTCCTGTGAACGGCTTGCTGCATGCCCCGTTCGACCCGGTGATGACGTCGTGCAGCGAGGTGGGTGAGGCGAGCTCGTTTTCGTAGAGGGTCTGGGCCGGATAGGAGACGCTGTCTGCTCCACCGGCCAGCGCGTAGACCGCGGAGATCAGCGGCGTGGCGAGGCTCGTGCCCCCGATCGTGCACCAGTGCAGCACGTGCCTGGTTTTGGCTTCCGTGTATGCATATTCGCATTCGGAGCTCGTGTAGCGCACGGCGACGCCGGTGTAGGGGTCGGCGTCGGCGGCGATGTCGGCAAGGGCACGTTTGCTGGCGCAGCCCACGGCCGACCAGTTGGCGAGGGCCTGCTGCCAGGGCTCGGCGGTGAACACGGTGCTGCAGCCGCCGCCGGTGGCGCCGTCACCGTTCCACACAGCCTCACCCGAGTATTCGCCGTGTTCACCGAGGGTCAGGCGGGTGCCGCCGACGGCGACGACGTGCGGCGAGGATGCGGGGAAGCCGACGGAGCCCCGTTCGAGGGAGCTGCCGGCGTCCCAGTTCAGGTAGCCGCTGTCGCCGGTTGCGGCGGCGATCACGATCCCCGGATGGTTGAACGGGCTGGCGCTCTCCAGTTCCGGGGTCTCGCCGGCCTCGGGACCGGCCCACGAGTTCGAGATCTCGCCGGCGCCGAGATCGGCGGCCGAGCGCTCTGCCGCTTCGAGGTCTTCGTAGCTCGGCGAGTCGGCCTCGACGAGCACGATGTCACAGCTCTGGCAGGTGGCGTGGGCGACCTCGATGTCGAGTGAGATCTCGAGCCCCCAACCGGTTGCTTCTCGGGCTTCGGCGCGCTGCGAGCGCGAGCCCCCGCGAGCGGCTTCGAGTTCACTCAACGTGCGCGGGAACGGAGGGTTGCCGGTTTCGCCGTTCTGGTTGACCTGTTTGAAGCAGCCGTTGGCGGCCGTGCATTCGGTCAAGCCGAATTCTTCGCTGTAGGCTTTCAGGTCAGACTCGGCCTCGGGATCGTTGTAGGCGTCCACCAAGGCGACGGTCTGCGGGCTTGGAGCTGTGCTCGGGAGCTGGTAGGCGCTGTGCAGGTCCTGCGGGCGCAGGCCGAAGCTGCCGGCCGCCGGCGAGGGCGCCGCGGCGAAGGCGCGGCGGCGAGCCCGGGCGATTCCAAGCGGATGGGTGCGGGCGCGCGCTTCGGGCGTCTTGGGCACGAGCTGCAGCGCCAGGCAGCCGGCGTGCCGGGGCGCGGGCGCGGAGCAGATCGCCCGGACGCTGTAGTCAGAGCTTGGCAGCGGAGCGACGGTTTCGGCGCCCGCCGGCGCGCCGGCCGCGCTGGCGGGGGAGGTGACGGCGCCGGCGCACGCGAGCACCGAGCAGAACGCGGTGAGCAGCAGCACGAGCCCGAGCCCGCGCAGGCCTCTGGGCGCCTTCACCGGCAAATCCCTTTGCGCTCCTTGCAAACCAGATCCCCTCTGCGGTCTCGCCAACAGGTCCCTCTGCGACTTACCGATCGGCCTGCCGCCGACGTCCGGCAAGGATAGCCGCCAGCCCGTGGACAACCAAACGGGAACCGTGCTATGCGCTTGCGGGCTCGCCCCGGGGGCTGATCGCCTGCGCCGGCGTCTGCCCGTGCAGCAACGGCTGGCTCTCGATCTCGACGCGGGTGGACTCGAGGAAGCGGCTGACCATGTTGTAGTAGCTGACCAGCAGGATCAGCTCGGCGGCTTGGCGCGGGCCGTAGCGCTCGATCATCTGGGCGAGCGCCTCGTCGGAGACGCGTACGTCGCGCGAGATCTCATCGGCGACGCGGCACAGCAGGTTGCGCTCCTCGTCGAGGCTCGCCACGGGCTCCTCACTGTCGACCGCGGCGATTTCCGCCTCGCTGACACCGACGTTGCGGGCGAGCTGCTCGTGTTGGGCCCACTCGTAGGGCGCGTGCGTGGCGTGCGCGACTCGCAGCACGACGAGCTCGCGCCTGGGGGGGTCGAGTGCGGTGGAGAGCACCGCGGCGCCGAGCTGCATGAACGGCCTGACGGCGCGTGGCGCGCCGGCGACCATCCGAAAGACGTTCAGGGCGGGCAGGCCGGCGAGCAGCTCGCGATGCTCGGGCTCGAGCTCGTCGTCGGTGGGCAGGGGGATCTTGGGCGTCACGGTTGATCTTTCAGCCAGACCTCGATCGTCGTGCGCAGAGCATGACGCCCCCGTTCAGGTTCTGCGCCGCGGGTTGGTGGGAGCGCTGTTAAATCTCGCAAAATGCAATATTCGAGACCCGCCGCGCGAGGCCACAGGATTTCGTAGACGGGGGTCACCGGACTCCCAAATGTCCTTGTTTGATGGGCAACCACTTGACACCCCCTTGACAAAAACTCCGGTATATGTTCTCATGCTTGACAGAAGGCGGGACAGGTGTTTGGGGACCGGTGGCCAAAAGCGCAATAGCGGCTGGCGGCGACGGTAGGACACTCCCGCCCAGGAGTCCAAAAAGAGGGATCGTGAGAGGAAGCGGGGACGTGAAGGTGCAGGCGAGAATATGTATGAATCCCGCTCTGCAACCCGCTTTTCGGGCGACTCGAGCCGGCTCACAAATGCTCGGGTATAGGGATCGTGGCCAGCTCGGCGACCTGCGCGAGCGGCTCATCGGCGGGACCGTCAAGTCCATCGCAGACGCTGGTGAGTCCGCCGTTATCGGCGGTGACCCCCGTCTTCGTAGGTCGCGGAACTGGCCATAGACCCCCGTGGGTGCTGGGCATTTTGCCCAGCACCCCACGCTTTTCCCACATCTCCCCACACCCTGCGACACAAATCGCTGACATGCGCCATGATCGTGCGAGCTCGATCGATCGACCTCGGAGCTGTCCGTGGCGCCTCACGGCAACCATCGACGACCGATACTTGCCGCGAGCCGGCGGCCCACAGCGCGGCTTGCCGGCGCTCTGCTCGCGGCCGTCGTGCTGGCGGGCGCGGCCACGCCGCCCAGCGTCGCGAGCGCGGCATCGCCTGCCCGTGGCCGCCTGGCGCTGATCGGCGTCGCCGTCGCGACGCTGTGGATGGCGCCCGCGCAGACGCGACCGCTTGACAGCCCGTCGCTCGCCAATCCCGTCCGGCTCGCGGTCTGGCTCGGCGCGATGGAAGCCGAACAGCGGCGCTGGCTCGTCGGTCGCCTCGTCACGCAGGCCCTGTACGGCCAGCAGGTGCTCGTGCGCGCCCGGCGCGGCACGTGGGACGAGGTCTCGCTCACCGGCCAGCCGACCCCCGACCACCTGAGCTACCCCGGCTGGCTGCCCGCGCGCCAGCTCGTCCCGGTCCCGCCCGCGCCGCCGGCGGCCACACCCTTGACCAGTGGCCCTGCCACGACCCGGCGGGCCCCAGGACCAACGCCGGCGACGTCCGGCTCGAGCTCGACATCGAGCGCAACGACGACCACGCAGGTCGCGCTGGTCACACAGCCCACGGCCTGGCTGTATCAGCCCGCCGCTGCGGGAGCCGCGGGCCCTCGCCTGTTGCTGCTCAGCTACAACACCAGGCTGCCCGAGCTCGGCCAGAGCGGTCCCTGGACGGTCGTGCAGACGCCCACCGGCGCGCTCGCGCTGATCGCCGGCTCGGATGTAACGCTGCGCGCGCCCGGCGTTTCGCCGCCGCCTCCGACCGGCGCGCAGCTCGTCGCCGCCGCCGAGCAGTTCCTCGGCGTGCGCTACCTGTGGGCGGGTACCTCGGCCTTCGGCTTCGACTGCTCCGGGCTGACCTACACGGTCTACGACGCGCTCGGCATCCCGCTGCCGCGCACCGCCGAGCTGCAGGCGCAGGTCGGGCGCCCCGTCGCCCGCGGCGCGCTGCAGCCGGGCGATCTCGTCTTCTTCGCCACCGAACCGCCCTCGCGCGCGATCACGCACGTCGCCATGTACATCGGCGACGGTCGCATCATCGAGTCGCCCAACTCGGCCGGCGCGGTGCGCATCATCCCGCTCGCCGACCGCGCCGGCGAGTACGTGACCGCGCGCAGCTACCCGCCCGCACCGTGAGCGGATCACCCGCCCGCACGATCAGCCGACGACCCGCCCGCCCCGTGAGCCGACGACCCGCCCGCCCCGTGAGCCGACGACCTGCTCCGCGCGGTGACCGCCGGCCACCGCGCGGCCCGTCGCCGCGAGGCATCAGCCCTCCGCGCCGCTCACCTCGATAACGGGACCGGCAGAGCCGTGCGGCCGGTGCGCCAGCGCGTCGGCCGAACCGTGTTGTGCGAGCCGCGCCGGCTGGATGTCTCGCTGCGCGACCGTGACATACCCGACGAGGATCACGAACACCCCTAGGGCGATGGCGCTGACCGTCCCGTCGCCGAGGCCGAGCCCGCTGATCGAGGGCGGCTTGCTGAACCAGTCGGCGAACGAGGCGCCGAGCGGTCGGGTGATGACGTAGGCGAACCAGAATGCGGCGATCGGGTTGAGCAGCGAGCGCCACCACAGGAATGCCGGGATCGAGATGATCGAGGCGAACAGCACCGCCGACTGCAGGTAGCCCATGTTCAGCGACATTGCCGTCATATCGCCGAGCGCGGTGCCGAGGGCGAACGTCGCGAACACCGCCGCCCAGTAGTAGTTCTCGCGTCGCCGCGTCGTGATCGTGTGAATCGACAGAGTGCCCTCGGAGCGGTACCAGAAGAAGAACACCAGGGCCGTGATCGTGCCGTAGATGACGGTCGTGACGGGATAGGGCAGGCTCGTGCCGTCGTGCAGGCCGTCGGCGGCCATCGTGCCGAACACGGCAACCATCATCACGGCGAACCAGTAGGTCGGAGCACGGTACTCGCGCGTGCGCAGCTGCAGCCGCAGCGCCAGCCACATCCCGAAGATCCCCACGGCGCCCGCGAGCGGGACGTTGACGCGGCCCAGGAAGTCGGACATGGCCTCGCCCATGCCCGTCGTGAGGACCTTCAGCACCCAGAACATCACGGTGATCTCTGGCACCTTCGCCGCCAGAGGCTGCAAGCGCTCACCGCGCCGCCAACGTATGCGCGCCATTGCCTACCTTTCTGCTCGAATGATCAGCCGGGCCGAGCCCGCGTGCAGAACCAGCCTGAGAAGCGCGGCAGGCTACAGCCGGACGTTTATCCGCCAATAAAGGCCGGCGATGCGTCGCCTAAAGATGGCGGCTGGGATCGTGGCGCTTGCTGCTCGGCGGCGGGCAGCGAGAAGCACACGCGCGTGCCTCGCGGCGCAGGCCCGAGCCAGATCGCCCCGCCGTGCGCGCTCACGATCTCGCGCGCGATCGCGAGGCCCAGGCCGGCGCCGTCGCCCGCGCGTGCGCTGTTGCCCCCTCCACGGAAGAACGCCTCGAACACGTGCTCGCGCTCCTCGGGCGCGATGCCGCGGCCGTCATCGGCCACTTCGACCTCGACCCGGCCGTTGCTGCGGGCAGCGCGCGCGATCACGCTGCCGCCGGGCGGCGTGTGACGGATCGCGTTGTCCAGCAGGTTGAGCAGCACCCGCCGGATCTGCTCGGGGCTTGCGCGCGCCGTGAGCACCGCGCCCGCGGCCCGTCCGGCCTGCGGCTCGGCCTGCAGGCTCACTCCCTGCATCTCGCCCGCGGCGCGCATCGCCGAGACGGTTTCGCTGACGAGCTCGCCGATCTGCACGGGCTCGCGGCTGAGCGCCAGCTGGCCGGCCTGGGCGCGCGAGAGCTCGAACAGGTCGTCGATCAGCGAGGTGAGCACCGCCACGTGCGTGCGCATCTCGCGCAGGTAGCGCGCGCGTGTGGCGCCGGTCGCGATGCCGTCCTCGATCGCCTCGGTCAGCACGCGCAGCGCCGCCAGCGGCGTGCGCAGGTCGTGGGAGGCAGCGATCACCAGGCGCCGGCGCGCATCCTCGGCCGCTTCCCGGCCCGCCTCCTCCTCGCCGAGCTGCTCAATCATCGTGGTCGCCGCGGCCGCCAGATCGGCGAGCTCGTCGTTTCCGCTGGTCGTCACGTCGCTGCGACGATCGCCCGCGCCGACCGCGCGCAGCCGCTCGCGCAGCCGCTCGATGTCGCCGACCATCGGCTCGGTCAAGAGCCGCGCGATGCTCAGGCCCACGACCGCGAGCACGGCCGCCATCACCGACACCAGCAGGGCGTCTTCGCCGGAGATGAACATCACATACGCGGCCACCCACACGGCCGCGAGGATCGCGCCCATCGCGATCCCGACCGCGACCGCCAGCTGCCGGCGCAGCGGCCCGATCCGCGCGCGCACCCGCCGCGCCTGCACAGCTGCGACCAGCGCGGCCGCCGACACGGCCAGCAGCAGCCCGAGCGTCACCACGGCCGTGTGCAGGCTGGCGCGGAGCGCAAGCGCCGCGGCCCCCACGATGCAGGCCGACACACTCGTGGCGAGCGCCCGTCTCATCGCTCGGGCGCCCGGAAGCGATAGCCGACGCCGCGCGCCGTCTGGATGTAGCGCGGATGTGCCGGGTCGGGCTCGACCTTGGCGCGCAGGCGGCGCACGTGCACGGTAACCGTGTCGGCCAGCGGCGGCGCCTGCCAGACCGCGTCCATCAGCTGGTCGCGGCTGAACACCTGACCGGGGTTCGACGCCAGATGCAGCAGCAGCTCGAACTCGCGCACGGTCAGCGACACCGGACGTCCGTGCACCTCGACGACGCGCCCGGCGGGATCGATCCGCAGGCCGTCGATCTCGATCGGCTGTGCGCGCGCCGGCTCCCCGTGCGGCATCAGGCGGCGCAGCACGGCGTCCGCGCGCGCCACCACCTCGGCCGGCGAGAAGGGCTTGACGACATAGTCATCGGCCCCGCGCCGCAGGCCGATGATGCGATCGGACTCCTCGGCGCGGGCCGTCAGCAGGATCACCGCCAGCCGCCGGCGGCGGCTGGCGCCCGCGGGCGCGAGCTCGGGCTCGGGCTCGGGCTCGTGCAACAGGCGCATCACCTCGAGCCCGTCGAGGCCGGGCAGCATCACGTCGAGCACGAGCAGGTCCGGGCGCCACGAGCGCGCCACGCTCAGCGCGTGCGGTCCGTCGTGGGCGCAGCGGGTCTCGTAGCCGGCGCGCTCGAGGTAGCGCGCCACGACCTCGGCGATCGTCGGCTCGTCGTCAACCACGAGCACGCTCGCGCGCGGGCTCTCGTGTCGGGCAGTGTGCTCGAACGTGGGCGTCATCGCATGCTCGGGGTCGCTGCAAAGAGGATAGGCGTGTCCCGGGGCGCGGTGGTCCAGCTGCGCCATCGCCGCCGTGGTCCAGCCGCGCGGCTCGGACTCCGGCCCTCTCGCGCGGCCGACTCCGGCCATCTCGCTCGGGAGCCCTGCTGTTCCCCTCTCCGACCCGCCACGTCGCGGCGCCCCGCCGAGCGGGACGCCGCGACAGCGGCCACGGAACTGGTGGGGCGGGTCACGGCACTAGGGAGCCACGATTCCCTCGCCGCCGACCGCGCCGGGGACGGTGACCGAGCCGATTTCGCTGAGCGCGCCGCCGGGTTCGACCGCGAGCTCATCGACGACCCCTTCGAGGCCCGCCTGCAGGTAGATGAAGCGCCCGTTGCTCGTGGCGGCCGCGTCCACCGGACCGGGGCTCGTGCCAGTCGTGCTGAACAGCGTGAGCAACTGCCCGCCCGCGCTGCTCTGGAATCCGCTCAGCGAGTTGCTGCCGGCGTTCGATGTGTAGAACCGCCCGCGCGCGCCGACGATCCAGCACGTCGCCGTCTGATCGGTGGGCGCCGAGTCGAGCTGGGCCAGCGTGCCGTTTTCCTTGAGCACGAAGCTCGCCAGCGCGCCGGCAGCCTCGGCCACGAATAGATGACCCGCGCGGTCGAACGTCATCGCAAACGGAACCTTGCCGCCGAGCGAGTTCACGACCGGCGTCTTCGACAGCCGGCCGAGCGGATCGACCGCGAAGACATCGACGTCGCTGCCGTTTTCCTTGGTCGTGACGAGCACCTGGGCGCCCCCTGGAGAGAAGGCGACCTGTCCGGGCGTGTTGGTGAACTGCGGGGTCGCCGAGGGGTTCAGGCCGAGCGGGCGCGAGGACCCCGGGATCGGCTGCAGTCGCCCGGCGATCACCCGGAAGCCCTGCAGCGTCCCTCCTTCGAGGGCGTTCAGCGCGTATACGAGCCCGTTGTCAACGGCGATGCTGACCGGAAACGATCCTCCGGACGCGAGCACCTGGCGCAACGCCAGCCGGTCGCCGAACACCGCGAACACCGAGATCGTGTCGCTGCCCGCATTGACCGCGTAGAGCAGACCGTTCTGACGGTCATACGCGAGCGAGCCCTGCGAGGCCAGATGATCCACAACCGATCCTTCCAGTTCGCCGCCGAGCCCTTCGGTCGCGTAGGTTCCGGCTTGCGTGAGCGTCCCATCGCCGGCGCGTTCATACGCGACGATCTGATTTCCGGCGGTATTGTCGGTCTGGACGAACACCGCGCGTCCAGCCGCGAGCGCGCTTGCCGAGCTGCCGAGCGTGGCCAGCACGGTCACCGCAATCACCCCGCCGGCGGTCGCCACGGCGCGCAGGCCGCATGAGCATGTGTGCATTTGAGGCTCCTTCGGGTCGCGGAGGGCAGCGCCCTCCTGGTCGTCGTACCGCCCCCGGGGAGCAGTCCACCGGATCGTCATTACGGTTTGATTACGCGGCCCGCGGCAACCCTGGAAGAGCGCGGCCCGGTATTACGCCCCGCGGCACGGAGAGCGCAGCCTGGTGGCCCGGCCGGCAGGCCGGGCCACGACGACGTAGGCGTGACGAACGTCAGAGGGATTCGTATTCGTTTTTTGGTTCCTGTTTTTTCCCGCCCACAACACTGCTGAACTTGCCCTTGGCGGTGTTTTCAAAGCCCCCGAGCACAGCCGCCCATTCTGCTTCCGCGTCGTTCTTTTCGCCGCCGCTCACAGACGAGCCCGTGTTGGCGGCATTGTTCAGCCCGCCGCCGCTCACAGACGCCGATGCGCCGCTGGCGGTGTTGCCCGAGCCGCCGCTGACGGAAGCGCGGTCGCCGGACGCGGTGTTCTGGTAGCCCCACGCGTCGCTGTATTCCCCGAGCGCCTTGTTGTCGAAGCCCCCCAGGCTCGCGCCGAAACTGGTGAATTCCTGTTCGCCGCCGACCACCAGGTTGTTCGAGCCGGTCTGCAGCCTGGCGTTTTCGTCGTTGCCGACTATCAGGTTGCCCAGCCCCGTCCTTTCGTCCTCTTGGGCGCCGGCAACAACTTGGACGTTGACGCCCGCGAACCGGACGGTCGGCTTGCCGTCCACGCCTGCAGCCGTGTAGGTCAGGTGCGCGAGCAGCATTTTCAGCGTTTCGCGTTCCGGTTCGGTGAATCCGGCGTTGCCTTCTTTACCTTCTTTCCCTTCTTTCCCTTCTTTCCCTTCTCTCCCTTCGTCACCTTCTTTACCCTGTTTACCTTCGGCGCCCGGTTTACCTTCTTTGCCTTCCAGGCCCGGTGTGCCTTCCTTGCCCGACAGGCCTTCCCTGCCTTCGTCCCCGGCGAGCCCGGCCGCGCCGATCGTGCCAGCTGCACCCGTGGCGCCCGCGGCTCCGGCTGCTCCGGCCGCGCCGGCCGGTCCGATCGCGCCCGCGGCTCCCCTCGCCCCTTTCGCGCCGCTAGCCCCTCGCGGTCCCGTTCTGCCGGTCAGCTTCTTCAGCACCTTCGGGCTGATCTGGCCGGTCGAGGTGATCAGGTAGCGCTTGGCTGCGATCGCCGTGCCGCCCATCGCGAACACGAGCGCGACCGTCGCGACGACGTTGGCATAGCTCAGATGATTGCGAACATATCTTGGCATGTGTCGATCCTCCTCCGAGTGAGAGCGCGCGACCCCGCAGCCGCGGCCGCGGGCAACGGTCACCTACACCGTGCAGGTAATCAGACCGCCCGGATGTCATTGTCCGACACGATTCGGACTTCTCGAAATCGACTGCCGACAATCGATTCGGCTGTCTCGCCGGGCCTCGGGCATGCCGCGCGTTGATGATTGCCGCGCCACGCCGGCCGGGATCGATTCGGGCCGACCGCGCGAGCGCGCATGAGCCGGGGAGGCCGTCACACCCGCCGGCCGGCGGCTTGTCAATAGTCAGAATATCGGCATGAATCTGAGAATAGGGCGATAGCCTCTAATCCGGACTTTCTGCTATACACACGGATGATGCACCGCACGCTGCGGACCTGGGTAGATAGGCCGCAAATACCGGAGGGCTTCCGGGCCGACGTGCCCGAGCGCGTGCGCTCGGCCTGCGCATGGGTCGCGAGCCAGGCCCGAGAAGCGACCATTGTGGAGTCCCAGATCGAGTCATACGCCTGTACGCTCGCGCCCGGCGGCGAGGCGGTCCTCGATCCCGCGACTCACTTCAGCGGCGGCGACCTCGAATCGCAGGCCGCGTTCGTCCTGTGCCTGGACGCGATCAACTTCGGCTCGGGCTGGTGGCCGACAATCCGCAAGCGCGCTGGGCGCAGCGGATACGAGACGATCGCGACCGCGCTGACGCGGCGCTTTCGCGACCATGGCCCGTGGACATGCGAGCAGCTGACGAGGCTCTCCGCGACGAGGGTCGCCGCGGTGCTCGGACAGGCCCGCGAGCATCCCCTGATCAGCCAGTTCACAGCCTGCCTGCGCGATGTCGGCGCACACGTGCTGACGGACCACGATGGCCGCTTCAGCGGCGTGCTCGACGCGGCCGGCGGCTCGGCGGTAGCGCTTGCGAACCTGCTGGCCGGCTGGGACGCGTTCGCCGACGTGTCGCTGTACGAAGGGCGCGAGGTGCCTTTCTACAAGCGCGCCCAGATCGCCGCCGCCGACATGAACCGCGCGGGCGTCGCGGAGTTGGACGGCGAGGACAGCCTGACGGCGTTCGCCGACAACCTCGTGCCCCACGTGCTGCGGCTCGACGGCGTGATCCACGTGGACCCGGCGCTGGCGCGGGCGATCGAGAGCGGGGAGCTACTGGTGCACGGCTCGCCGGCAGAGGTGGAGCTGCGCGCGAGCGCCGTGCACACGATCGAGCTGCTCTCCGATGCCTGCGACCGCCAGCTCTGTCCAGCGCAGATCGACGCGATCCTGTGGAACCGCGGGCGCGAGCAGCGCTACAAGGCCACGCCCCGCCCGCGCTCGCGCAGCACCGCCTACTGATCGGCGCGCACGCTCATCAGGCGCGCTCGAACCGTAGAGCTGGCGGGCGCGCCTGGTCCCGAGCCGCGGTTCAGGCGACGACGCTCAGGCGCGTATCTCGCGCTGTGCCTGGTGCTCGACGAGTTCCCCTGGCCTAGGCCCGACGACTACATAGACCGGCTCATCCTCGTGCACGTCGCAGGCTGACGCCGGCGGTGTCGCGGCCGCTGGCTTCGCAGAAGCGGGGGCCTCGAGCATGCAGCGGCGCTCGTTGCACGAGCGCCGCAGCCGGCCGGCGGATACGATCTCGGCCAGCCCGGCGAGCCAGCACGCCGGGCAGCCGCGCAGCACGACCAGGCCGGCCGGCGCCAACAGCAGCGCCGCCGGCCCGAGGCTGGCGGTCAGCGCGAACGCCGAGCCGATCAGCCCGAAGCCCAACCCGCCGCGCAGCAGATGCCCAGCGATGGAGGCGTTTACGGGCTCACCGCGCTGTGGGCTTGCCATGCTCGGCCCCTTCCTCGACGGTTGCCTTGCCGGGCGCGCTCAGCCGCAGTCGCAGCGCCTCGCGACCGCGATGCAGGCGCGACTTCATCGCGGCGCGGCTCAGCCCGAGCGCTTGGGCGGTGGCGCCGCCGGATAGGCCCTGGATGTCGCGCAGGACAAGCACGGCGCGCTGCTCGGGCGGAAGCCCGGCGATGCAGTCGACGATCCGCTCCACTTCCATGCGCGCGAGCGCGGCGTCTTCCGCCGAGGTTTCGGCCTCGGCAGAAGGCACCGGCCTGTGGAGCGTGAGACGCGTCCTGCGGATGCACTCATTGCGGACGATTTGAAACAGCCACGACGCCAGCGCGGCCGCCACGCGCAGGGTTCCGATCTTGCGGTACAGGACGATCAGCGCCTCCTGCGCGGCCTCCTCGGCGTCCTCGGGCGTCGCGCAGAGCGTGCGGGCGAAGCGGCGCACGTGCGCGTGCGAGCCCTCGAGCAGCACCGCGATCGCGCGCGGGTCGCCGCGCTGGGCGGCGTGTACGACCTGCTCGCTCGGCCAGGTCCTCGCTTGCGTGTCAGTCACGGGAGCGGACCCTCATAGCCAGGAACAGGCAAGCACAGATCACGACCGCGGCCACGACCAGAAATACGAGCAGGCTCATGATCGGCTACCTCCTCGGACAGGGCAGGCTGAAGGAGGCCTCGGCGGTGGCGCCCCCGAGGAAGCGGAGCTCCAGCTTCGCCGGCCAGCCACCGGCCGAGCACTTGTGCGGCAGCGTTATGTAGGAGATCGTCTTCTTGCCCTGCTTGTAGGCGGCACCGACGTTCAGGCTGCCTTCGATGAAAGACGCGTCGAGCGCACCGGGCACCGTTTCGATCAGCGGTATCTGCGCGCTGAATTCCAGGCCGAACGGCGGCGATGCCTTGACGATGTTCGCCACGGCGACCAGTTCGAGCGAGACCGGGCTGGATCCCTCGACGAACGCCTCGAGCCTCCCGCCGGGGGCGAAGAACGGCTGCACCGAGGCCCGCTCCTGCACGCGTTCGCCGGCGAAGCTCACGACCCCGACCCCGAAGCCCTTCGGCCCCGCGATCGACTTCGTGGGGCAGGCTGCCGGCCCGGTCTGTTCGAGCACGGTCAACGCGCAGGTGACGAATCCCTGCGGATGCAGCACCAGGCCGGCGGGGCCGAAGACTTTGGCTTCGATCAGCGGCGGTGGCGCGCCGCCGTATTCGCTTCCCAAGACTTTGGCTTCGCCATCGATCTCGGCGCCGGCGCCGAGACGATCGCCGGTCCCGGGAAAGCCCGCGATCGGCACGACCGTTGCTTTGAATCCCGTGATCGTCGGCGTCGCGATGGCGCCGGCCGGCAGGCTCAGGCCGGCGAGGGCTACGAGCGCGAGTCCCGCCGCGGCCGGGCCGGCAGACAGACGGCGCGCACGGCTCACGAAGGTCGTCATTGGCCTCTCCTTCCACTAGACGGGTGCTGCCTCTGTGGATGAGAGAGGCGCAGTCGCAAAAAGGATTCGCCGCTAGACTTGCGCTCGCCGGACACGGTCCGGCTTCTAGCCGCAAGGGGATCGGAGGGATCTATGCCATTCGCCGAGGTAAACGGTCAGCGCCTGCGCTTCGAGGACAGCGGCGGCGACGGACCCGCCGTGATCCTCTCGCACGGCTTTCTGATGGACCGCGAGATGTTCGATGCCCAGGTCCAGGCGCTGGCTCCGGAGTACCGCGTCATCACCTGGGACGAGCGCGGCTTCGGCGAGACCGAGTTCGACGGCAAGCCGTTCACCTACTGGGACTCGGCCGAGGACTGCCTGGGCCTGCTCGACCACCTGGGCGTCGATCGCGCCGTGCTCGGCGGGATGTCGCAGGGAGGGTTTCTATCGATGCGCGCCGCGCTGCTGGCCCCCGAGCGGGCGCGCGCGCTCGTCTTGATCGACACGCAGTCCGGGCTCGAGGACCCCGAGCGCCTGCCGGCGTACCGCCAGATGCAGGAGACGTGGCTCCAGGCCGGGCCGGTCAACCAGCTCACGGAGGCGGTCGCGAATCTGATCATCGGCGATCCGGTGCTGAACGAGGTCTGGATCGCGAAGTGGAAGCAGCTGCCCTACGACAGCTTGCGCCAGCCCGGCGATTGCCTGTTCGACCGCGACGACATCACCGACCGGCTCGGCGAGATCTCCTGCCCGGCGATCGTGTTCCACGGCACCGCCGATCTCTCGATCGAGATGGAGCGCGCCGAGGAGCTCTGCCAGGGACTGCCGGGATGCATGGGCGTGGTGCAGGTCGAGGGCGCGCCGCACGCCGCCAACCTCACCCATCCCGACCAGGTCAACGGGCCGCTGCTCGAGTTCCTGCGCTCGCTCTGAGGAACCTACCGTCGGGCGGCTGTGAGTCCCCTGTTGCGGGGCACGGCAGGCTGCGAGGGGCAGACCGCCTTGCGTGTCCTCGCTGCGCGTGAGCGCTGTCCTCGCTCCATGCGGGCGGGGGTCACTGGCACGCGAAAGCCCCCGAAAACAGGAGCCTTGACACCCCCTTGACAAAAACAGCAGAGTGCCGCCGGCGCGATTTCGCGGGCGATCGCCGGGGCCGAGTGACCCCCGTCTGCACAGGTCGCGGCCCGAGTCGCAATCGCCCGCGGGCATTGGGGTTTTCAGTGCCGGCCCAGCATTCTTCCCACAGCTTCCCCGAACAGCCGCGCGGCACGAGGGTGACCCTGCCAGACTCGGCAGCATGACCGCGCCGAGCGAACGCGCGCGCATCGTGGTCGTCGGCGGCGGCTTCGGCGGCCTGCAGGCCGTCAGGGCTCTGGCCCGGGCGGACGCCGAGATCACGCTGATCGATCGCAACAACTACCACCTGTTCCAACCGCTCAGCTACCAGGTCGCGACGGGCGCGCTGTCGCCGGGCGAAATCGCCGTGCCGCTGCGGCGGATCCTGCGCCGGCAGCGCAACACGCACGTGCTGATGGGCGAGGTCACGAGCTTCGACCTGGACCGGCGCGAGCTCGAGTTCGAGCCCGCCACCGGGACGGCCGCGCGGACGCTGCCCTACGACACGCTGGTCGTCGCGGGAGGCTCGAGCTACGCCTACTTCGGCCATGACGAGTGGCGCACGCTGGCGCTCGAGGTCAAGTCGCTGGACAGCGCGCTGCGCGTGCGCGGGCACATCCTGCGGGCGTTCGAGGCGTCCGAGCTGGAAGACGACCCCGACGCGCGCGCCGCCTGGCTGACGTTCGTGGTGGTCGGCGCCGGGCCGACGGGCGTGGAGATGGCGGGGCAGATCGCCGAGCTGGCGCGCGACACGCTGCCGCGCGAGCTGCACGACGCGAACGCGCACACCGGCAGGGTGCTGCTCGTCGAGCTCGCCGAGCGCGTGCTCACCTCGTTTCCGCCATCCCTTTCAGATCGCGCGCAGAGCTCGCTCGAAGAGCTCGGCATCGAGGTGCTGCTGCGCCGCACCGTGGTCAACGTTCAGAGAGACTGCGTCGAGCTGCGCGACCGCGCCGGCGCGAGCGTGCCGGTGCCCACGCGGACCGTGGTGTGGGCCGCGGGCGTCGAGGCTTCGCCGCTTGCCCGGGCGCTCGCCCAGGCCGACGGCATCGAGGTGGACCGCTCGGGACGCGTGACGGTCGAGCCCGACCTCACGCTGCCGGGCCACGACGAGGTCATCGCGCTGGGAGACATGGTGCGCGTGCGCGATCCCGACAACGGAGAGCCGCGCGTGTTCCCGGGCGTGGCGCCGGTGGCGATGCAGCAGGGCCGCTATGCCGGGCGGCTGATAGCCGGGCGGCTGCAGACCCGCTCGCCGGACTCGCAGCGCCGTCCCGTGCCCCCGTTTCACTACAAGGACAAGGGGCAGCTCGCGACGATCGGGCGGGCGCGCGCCGTGGCCGACGTCTACGGCCTGCGGCTGTCGGGCCTTCCCGCCTGGCTGATCTGGCTGCTCGTGCATCTCTTCTACCTGATCGGGTTCGAAAACCGGGTGCTGATCGTGCTGCGCTGGACCTACAGCTTCGTCACGCGCGGGCGCGGCACGCGCCTGATCACCGAGGCCGCCGGCGTGCCGTATGAGACGGACGCGCTCGAGGAGCACGCGGCGGCGAGCGAGTCCTTCCAGGGTCATGCGTGAGGCACGCGGCCCGCGCGCGCGGGGCGCGCTGACATAGCGTGGTGCCACGCCGGGCCCGCCGGACACGTCGCTTCGCACAGGCTGGGCGTGACAGGCGCCGCGCGCGGCCTCTTGCTCAGTCGAGCTCGCGCGCGATCAGCGACAGGCGCAGCGGCTCGCCCCGGCGCAGCACCACGACCTCGATCTCGGCCCCGATCAGATCGGCGACCATCAGCCGCTGGATGTCATCGACGCCGCTCACGCGCGTGGCGGCCAGTTCGACGATCAGGTCCTCGGCGCGCACGCCGGCGCGCTCGGCCGGGCTGTCGGGCGTGACTTCGATGACCTCGACGCCGCTTGCCTGATCGCGCTCGCGCCGCGCACGCGCGGGCAGCGGCCGCGCTCCCCCCGCCACACCGAGATAGGCCCGGCGCACGCGTCCATCGCTCATCAGCGCGCCGATCACCCCGCGGGTGACGTCGTTGATCGGCACCGCCAGCCCGAGCCCGACGCCGGCGACTGCCGTGTTGATGCCCACGAGGCGGCCGAACGAGTCCACCAGCGCGCCGCCGGAGTTACCTGGGTTCAGAGCCGCGTCGGTCTGGATCACGTTGTCGATCATCCGCCGCGCGTTGCCGGCCCGGGCGGGCAGCGAGCGTCCCAGCGCGGAGACGACGCCGGCCGTGACCGATCCCGCGAACCCATGCGGGTTGCCGATCGCCACCACCAGCTGGCCGACCCGCAGCTGGCTCGCGTCGCCCAGCGCGGCAGGCACCAGGTCGTGCGCCTCCGCGCGCAGCAGCGCCAGGTCCGACAGGGGGTCGGCCCCGATCACGCGAAAGCCGATCTCGCGCCCGTCGACGAAGGTGGCGCGCCCGAGCCGGTCGCGTCCGGCCACCACGTGGGCCGATGTCAGCAGGAACCCGTCCGGCGTCAGCACGACGGCGCTGCCGGCGCCGACGGGCATGCGGCCGCGACGGGTCGCGCGCAGGACGCGCAGGTTGGCCACGCTCGGGGCCAGCCGCTCGGCGACCCCGGCGACCGTGCGCGAGTAGGCATCGAGCGCCTCGGCTTCGCTCGCGAGGGCAGCGCCCGTGCCGGCGCCGGCGTCCGGATCGAGCGCTGATGCTCCGTTCGCTGACTCGGTATCCGGCTCGAGCGCGGACTCGCCGGCGACCAGCAGGATCCCCGTGCTCATCGACCGGTCACCCAGGCCCGGATGTCAAGCTTGTATCCATGCACTCCTCCCACGATAGAAAGAACAGCACGGACCGTTCGCTCGACCGCTTGGAAGACTCGCTGCGATCCACGGTCACGCACGAGCGGGTGCTCGAGGCAATCGACGCGGCGCGCGCGGAGCTGACCGCCGTCGGCGTCACGCCCGCCGAATGATCACCTCATCATCGCGCGCTGCGCCGAGCAGCTCCGCCGCCGAGCCGCGGTTGACCGCGAGCGCGAGCGTCCACTGCGCGTCCTCGTACACCAGCAGCTCGCCGGGGGGCACGTCGGCGAAGGCGCGGGCATAGTGCGCCGCGTGCCTGCGCCCGGCGTGATCGACCTCGAGCACCTCGCCGGGCTCGGCGCCGAGCGCCGCCAGAGCCTGCGCGCGCGCGTCGAGCACGAGGTTGCCAAACGTGTCGGCGCGCACGACGTGCGCGGCCAGCGCGCCATCGCGCGCCTGCGCGTCCGCCTCCCCCACCCGGCGCAGCCCGGCGGACGCGATCGGGGAGCCAACCTCGCCGAGCGTCGCGCCCGCGGCCAGGGCGGCGGCGACCGGAGCGAAGACGTCCCTGCCGTGGAACGTCCGCGACACCGGCTCCAGGCGCTCAGGCGACTCGCCGATGTCGACCGCCTCGGTGACGCCGCCGAGGCGTCCCGCTGCGGGCATCAGCAGGCCGTTGTCGGGCCCGACCAGCAGCCGGCCCTCGCGGGCCGTGCGCACCGCCACCGCGCGGCGGGCCTGCTCGCCGCTGGCGCCCACGCCGGGATCGACGATCGCGAGGTGCACGCCGATCGGCAGGTAGGGCGTGGCGGCCGCGAGAATGCTCGCGCCGGTGCGCACGTCATGTGGCGGGATCGCGTGGGTTAGGTCGATCACGCGCGCCCCCGGGCAGCGCTGCGCAATGACCCCGTGACAGACGCCGACGAACTCGTCGATCAGGCCGTAGTCCGACAGGAACGTGATCACCGGCGGTCTGGCGCGGTCGTGTGTCATCGCTGTCTGGGGCGCTCGGGTCGCGCGCCGCGACCATGTGCGGCCAGGCGCTCGTCGTGACCTAGCCTAGTGGCGCGTCTTCGGATGCGGCGCCTGAACGAGCAGGCGCGCGGTCAGCTTCTTCTCCCTTGTGGGCGCGGGCTTCAGCTGGGTGATCGTCAGGCGGCAGGCGATGTGACCGTGCGCGCTCCTCAGCAGGGCGCGCCCGGTCGCATTGAGCTTGACCTTCACGACCGCGGCGCGTTGGGCGACGAGCGTGAAGCCGGCGGAGCCGATCGAGACTGGGCGTTTGAGCTTCCTGCCGTCGTGCTTGACGGCGTGCGTGGCCTGCAGCGCGAGCGTGCCGTGGCAGGCGGTGTGGCATTCGAGCCGTACCAGCGCGACGCCGGAGCGCACCTCGATCTTGGTCGAGTGCAAGACCACGGCGAAGCCGCTGGCGAGCGGCGACTGGGCGCCCGGCGTCGCTGGCGTCCCGCTGCCGGGCGATGGGCTTCTCAACGGCGGTGGACCGAGCGGCGAGCCGCCACCGGGATGCGCCGTGGCGCGCGCCAGCGCCGCATCGATGCCGCTCGTGACATTCGGCGCGGTGAGCTGCAGGACAGTGGCTTCGGCCGCCGAGGACTTGTCGTTGTAGTACTGAAGTTCGAAGCGGCGCCCCGAGCCGAGTCCGAATAGTTCGGAAAAGCTGATGGTGTAGCTCGCGCTCGGCAGGCCGTAGATCGTGTAGGCGCCGCTCGAGTTGGTGAGCGCGCACGGGGCGCCTTCTCCCGCGCGGGGCCCTGTGCGGGCCTGCGCGCAGACGGCGATATGTGCCAGCGGCGCGCCGCTCGCGGCTTCGGTCACGGTGCCGCTTATCTCCGCGCCCAGCTGCATTTCGGCGTTGATCCCCGAGGTGGTGCCGGGCCCGGTCACCGGCACCTGTTCGGCTTCGGCGGCGGCCAGCTTGCCGTTGTAGAACTGCGTGACATAGTCCTCCGAGGCGCTGGAGCCTCCGAATTCGACATAGAAGCTGCCGCTCGAAAGGCCCGAGATCGTGTACTGGCCGCTGCCGTCGGTGGTCGCACAGCCGCTGCCGCTCGGTGCTTCGCTTTCCGTTTCCGCGCCTTCGCCTTCTTCGTGGGGCGGGGGCGCGACTTCGACGACGGTCGATTCGGCGCATACCCTGATTCCGCCGAGCGGTGCATGCGTCGAGGCGCTCGTGACCGCCCCGGAGATCGCCCCGCCGGTTTCGGCGCCGGCGCCGGGGGCCATCAGCAGTGCGGCCAAGACGAGACACGGGCCCACGATCAAGGCCACCGTCGGTCGCGGGCGCCTGCCCGGCGTCGTGCCCGTACGCCCAGCCGCCGGGCCTGAGCGCCCGCCTCTCGTGCTGCTCGGCATCAGTCGACCTTAGCCGGCGACCGCGGTCACGCGCGCCGTTCCGACGGGTGAGGGCGCCCGTCGCGCCGTCTCTGCACCGCCGCGAGACCACCGCCGGCAGCTGCGTGACATGCCAGCGCTCGCTTGCGCCTGCGTGACACGCCGGCGCTCGCGTGCGTCACAAAATCTCGCGCGGTGCGTCAATGGATCTAGATGGAAGACGGTCGCTCAGATCTCGAGCTGCTCAGAGCCACCAGGATCGGCGAGGCGGAGGCGTTCGGGGCCTTCTACCGGCGCCATCGGGCGGTCGTGCTCGCCTTTCTCGGCAGGCGCGGACGAGACCCGGAGGTGGCCGCCGACCTGCTGGCCGAGACGTTTGCCGCGGCGCTCGTGGCTGTGCTGGACACAGACCGCGAGCTGCCCGAGCAGCCGCTGGCGTGGCTGATGACGGTCGCGCGCAACAAGCTGATCGACAGCGCACGCCGCGGCCAGGTCGAACGGGTTGCGCGCAAGCGCCTGGCGCTCGAGCCGTTGACCCTCGACGACGACGGTCTGCAACGAATCGTGGAGCTGATCGGCGCCACGGACGTCGCCGAGCGGCTCGCCGAGCAGCTGCCGAAGGAGCAATTCGATGCGCTGCGGTTGCGAATCTTGAACGAAAAGGACTACGCGGAGATCGCGGGCGAGTTGCGCTGCTCGCAGGCCGTCGTGCGCAAGCGCGTCAGCCGGGCCCTGCAGACGCTGCGCGGAGCGATGGAGGCATTGCGGTGACTGACTTCCTGGACGCACTCGAACACCAGCTGATCGACGCTGCCCGCCGCGGCGTACGCTCCGCGCCGGCAGGCCGCGGCCGCGGGCACGCGCGCAAAAGCGGCCGCGGCCTGATGATCCTGGTCCCCGCCGTGCTGATACTGGCAGTCGCGGGGCTCGCGCTCGGCGGCGTGATCGAAATCGGCGCACCGGCGGCTCGTGAACCCTCGGCTTCCGCCGGATATGGCCCGCTCACGCCGGGGACGGCGCGCCTGCTGCCGATCAGCACGCCCGACCCGAGCGGCGGGCCGCCGTGGGGCATGCGCGTGTTCAGCACCAAGCGCGGAGTCGGCTGCATCCAGGTCGGGCGCCTCGTCGACGGCCGGCTCGGCGCGCTCGGCCGGGACGGAGCGTTCGAAGACGACGGGCGCTTCCACGAAATCCCGGCCGGAAGCGCGGTGCGGTTCTTCGCCTGCTCGGCGCTCGACGGCAACGGGCGCATCTTCAACAACGTGACCATCGGCGACGAGCCCGCGAGCGCGTGGAGCGGGATCGGACGGCCTCCCACGCGATCGCGACCGGCCACCCCGGGCAGTTGCGTGCCGGCCACCGCCACGCCGGCCGAAAGGGCTCCGCTGGGGGGAGTCCCGGTCAGCATCTGCCCGCAGGCGGACGAGCGCAATCTCTATTTCGGACTGCTCGGTCCCGACGCCGAAGGCATCACCTACACCAGCGGCGATCGGCAACGCAGCGAGGCCACGGTCGGCCCGGAAGGCGCCTACCTGATCGTCACCAAGGCCTCGCCCCACCAGCTGTTCAACTTCAGCGCCGGGGGAACCTCCGACGTGGTCCCGGTCGATGGACCGATCACAGAAGTCCACTATCGCAACGGAAGCACCTGCCATCTCACCGCCCGCAGCTGGATAGGAGGGGCGAGCGCATGCACGCCCACGCTCCAGGTACCGGTCGGCTACCGGCCCGTGAAGACGCCGACCGCGGCCGAACTGGCGACGCCATTGCGCGCGCACGTGCAGCCCAACGATCGGGGCGAAAACGAAATCCTCGTCAGCTTCACCTCGCGTATCTCGATCACCGAATATCGCAGCGAATACTCACTCGAGCTCGACGAATCCCAGCTGCACCCGCGAGCCGCCGCGCACAACCGGGCCGATGCCAACGCCGACGTCGCCGCGGGCCAGACGGTCACGATCCACGTCCACGGCGCTCGCGGCGCACTGGCGGCGGGCAGCTACAGCGGCAAAGTCACGCTGATCTCGGCGACCGGTCCCGCTCTCTTCGAAGGGCCCGGAACGGTCTACATTCCCGTGGGCAGCTTCTCCGTGCAGGTGCCCTGAGCAACCAGGCCGGGCCGGGGACCGGCGCCGGGCGGCGGCCGGTGGTAGTGTCCGGCTTCTAGAGCGATCAATCTAGTGTCGTGAGTCACTCACGACACGCCAGTGAGGTGCCACGTATATGAGCGTCACGCCGGACACGCAAACGCCTACCGAGCCGCTCGATCACGCTCCGGCCGCGCCGGCGCAGCCCATCCGGCTCCCGCTTGCGCCCGAGCGCACGCGCCGGCGCCCGCGCGGGCCGGTGCGCCACTACGGCAGCTTCCTGCTCTCGCCCAACGCCGCCGCGGCGATGCCGCTGATCCTCGAACGCAACCGCTCCCAGCGGCTGCGCCGCCTCGCGGCGACCGCCGGCGCTCGCGCCGTCCAGCGGCGTCAACCCATGCGCGCGCGCATGCGTGCGCTGACGGCCGCGCCGGGCGCGCGCCTGCGCTGGCGCTCGGTCCCCGCCCCCTCCGCGCCGGGCCCCGAGGGCGCGGTCGTGCGCCCGATCGCGATCGCCACGTGCGACATCGACTGCCCGCTCGTGCTGGGCGCCACCCAGCTCGCCCTGCCGCTGCAGCTCGGACACGAATGCGTCGGCGAGGTGCTCTCGATCGGAGAGCGCGTGGCGACCGTCAAGCCCGGCGACCGCGTGGTCGTGCCGTTTCAGGTCAACTGCGGCGCGTGCGCATCCTGCCGCGCCGGGCACAGCGGCAACTGCCTGTCGGTGCCCCCGCTGTCGGCGTATGGCATGGGCGTCGTAACCGGCCACTTCGGCGGCGCCTTCGCCGACCAGCTGGCCGTCCCGTTCGCCGACGCGATGCTCGTGCCGCTGCCCGCCGGCGTGGACCCCGTGGCCGCGGCGAGCGTCGCCGACAACCTCTGCGACGCCTACCGGCACGTCGCGCCGCACGTGCCGCGGCTGCTCGAGCAGAACCCCGACGGCGAGATCCTGATCCTCGCGGGACTTTCGTCGCGGCCGCTGTTCAGCCCCAGCACCCCCCTCTACGCGGGCCTGCTCGCACGCGCCTTCGGGGCGCGCAACGTGACCCTGGTCAACTCGCGCGCGCATGTGCGCGCCCGGGCCCAGCGGCTGGGCCTGCATGCGCTGACGCCGCGCGAGCTGCGCGGACACCGCGCGGCCCCGCTGGTCATACACATCAGCGACGACCCGCTCGCCACCGCGATCGCGCACGCCGCCCCCGACGGCGTCTGCTCGAGCACCGGCAGCCTCCATCGCCACGCGCGCATCCCGATTCTGAAGATGTACGTCCACCGCGTGAGCCTGCACGTCGGCATCCCCCACGCACGCGCCATCATGCCGCACGTGCTCGAGCTGATCGCCGACGGCTCGCTGCCCGCGGGCGACGTCGTGAGCACGGTGGCGCCGCTCGACGAGGCCCCTGACGCGCTGCATGAGCACGTGTTCGGCGGTGGCGTCAAGACGGTGCTGACGGCGTATTGAGCGGGTCCCGTGCCCGTCGCGGTGCCCGCCGGCGCCAGCGATCCAGCAAGCCGCGCACTGACGCGCGTCGTACTGACCCGCGGGGCGACGGCGCAGCAAGCGGCGCACTGACGCGCGTCGTACTGACCCGCGGGGGCGACGGCGTAGTGACCAGCGGCCCTACGTTGCGTGTTCCAGCTGGCTGATGTCGATCGCGTTCGCGGGCGGTGTGAGGGTGACGGGCTGGTTCCAGGCGCTGAAGTTGGTCTGACCCGTTTCGCGTCCGGTCTTGCGCTGCAGGATCGGGTAGGGCTTGCCGGTGGTCGCGATGAACAGTGAGCCGACGTAGAGCTTGGCGGCCTGCTTGAGCTCGATCGCCTGCTGACCGCTGACCGTCGTTTCGGCGCCCTTCGCGGCGGGCGTGCCACGGCCGAGGATCAGGGCAAGCTCGCTGTTCATGTCGGTGATAGCGGCCAGCCCTGAGCCGGGACCAGTGCCGACCGGGGCCTTCAGCCACGTGCCCGCGGGCAGCTTGGCGATCGCGCTGGCCGCGTGGCCGCTGAGCGTCTGCGCGAGCTCCCGGTAGAAGCGGCTGTTGCCGCTGACGTAGAGCGTGTCGCCGATGCGAATCATCTGATAGTCGATCCCGAGCAGCGAGATCGAGCCGTGCGCCCCGTCTTTGGTGTAGCTCATGTCCAGTGTCAGCGTCAGCGCACCGTTGGCCGAGTGCGACTGGATATGCACCGAGCTCGCCTGCTGCGCCGTGCTGGTCGCCGTCGCAAGGATCTCGGCGGGCGATTTCGAGGCCACGCCGTTGCTCGAGGACCCACAGCCGCATAGGAGCGCGAGAACCAGGGTCGCGATCCCCGCGGCCGCAGCACGCGCGAGTGCCGCACGGGGCGGCCGCCTCGTCCTGGCCCAGCGAGGGCTGCCCCACGAACGCGAACCCACGCGCGCGTGCGCGTGCGCGCGCGTGCGTTCCGCCGATTGAGAGACCGTCTTGGACACGGGCATGGTCGGGCAGCCTATCGATTGCGGGCGCGGGGAGTGCGCGTGCCTTGACAGCAACACGGTCGGGCGGCTACCGCTTGCCGCTGGCCCTACCGGCGTGCCTGCTCTTGTGCGCCCTGTCGGTGATCGGGTAGTGGCGGCGCGCGACCCGTTCGCACGCCACGCGCCTGGCCTTGGCGCGCCTGTAGCGCCTGCGGCAGGCGACGAGGGCCTTGGCGAGCTTCTGGGCGTCGGTGAGCCGTTTGGCTTTGGCGGCCTTGACCGCCGCGCAGCCCTGCACCGCGATCTTGGTCTTCTGCTCGATCACGTCGCCGTTCTGGCCGGTGATCGTGGTCGGCATCTGCAGGTTCTGGCCGCACAGGCTGTAGCCGTCCCTGGCCGGGACGTTCGCGGTCAGCGCGGAGTGCGGACCGGCCGGGAGCACCGTTTCGAAGGTCGTGAAGGGCGCGTCGGGGGCGGATTCGAACTTGGAGTAGGTCACGCCGTTCTTGATCTGGGTCTTGCCATCCAACACGAGCGTGATCCCTTCCCCCTGGAGCACGAACTCGACATCGGGGAACGCCGCGTTGCCGTGGGAGACCAGATACGCCGGGCCGGCGAGCGCGCTCTTCAACACCGGCGTGTGGATCGTCGCCGCCCCAATATCAGACCCTTCCGGACACGACGCCGGATTCGCGTCGAACGCCTTTTCCGTGCAGGCTTTCTGCAGCGTCGACAGGCGGGCGGGCAGCGCGACGGGCAGCTGCAGGTCGACTTTGGCGATGTTCGCCTGCCCGAGTCCCTTGGAGGTGACCTTCACGACGAAGTCCGTGCCGCTGGCTTTGCTGGCATGACCGTTCGTGGCCGCCGTCAGGGTCGGGGCGAACCGCAGGGCCTGGCAGCCGGCGACCTGGAACGGCGCCGCGACGCTCGCGCTTGCGCGTTCGGCGCCCGTGATCGTGCCTTCGATGCGCATCGGATTGCAGTTGGTCGGGTTGAACTCGAAGCCGGGCCGGTTGACGCTCACCAGCACGCGTTTGAGCTGCAGGGGAATGCCCCGCAGCTGCGTCGGCAGGGAATCGGAGACGATCGTCACCGATGCGTTTTCCGGGTTGATGAACAGCTTCGAGCGGACGGTCACCGTCCCCAGGTTGAACGGTCCCGCCACGGCCGGTGTCACGATCTCCAGGCCAAACGGCGCGCCGCCGTACGGGCCCGTGATGTACACCTTGCCGCCGTGCTCGACATATGGTTCGGGGCCCAGGCCGGCGATCGCCGTCGCTTCGCCGACTTCGCTGCCCGCCGGACACGCGCCCGCTGCGGCCTGCGCTTCGCTGCACAGTTCGACCGCCGACAGCAGCGCCGCGACGCCCTCGGGCAGGTGCATCGTCACGCCGCTGAGTGCCTGGTCGCCGTCCGGCCGGGTCAGTTCGAGGTCAAAGCTCGTGAACCCGCCGGCCTGCGTGCTGGCGCTCTGCGCCACGAACCCCGGGCTGAACGGCAGCGTGGCGCCCGGACAAGCTCCCCCGCCCGGCCCCGAGCTGATCGCGAACGCTTCGCCGGTCGAGCTCGCGGCCACAGGTCCGTTGCCCGACCACGGCGTGAACAGCGCTTCGGTCGCGTAGTCCCCGCAGCGCGCGGGTGTGCTCAGCGACGCGCGCGGACCGTTGAACAGATGGAGCTTCAGATCGCTGAAGGGGACCTGCGGCGCGTCGCGGAAGGTCGTGGCGACACGTAGCGTGCTTTCGTTCAGTTCGCCCTCGCCCGCGAGCTTGACCAGCACTCCGGCTTGCGTGTCTTCGGCGACGATGTACAGGGCGACCAGCGAGTCGAACGGGTTGCGCCCCGTTTCCCCGTTCGGCGCCGGCGAGGCCAGGTACACGTACCCCTCGAGCGGACCCGACAGCAGCGGCGTTTCGATTTCGACGGTCCCGAGCTTCGACGCTTCCGGACACGACGGCGCCAGCTTCCTGCCTTCGGTTTCTTCTTCTGTGAACCTGAACGCCGGCGTGAACGTCGCCGTTTCCGCACTGGGTTCGAGGCCCGGCCCGTTGAATTTCTCAAACCCCGTGAACCCGATCCCTTCATAACCGCCTGCAGGGCTCTCCGGACACGCCACCAGCCCGTTCGCGGCCGCCGGGCTGAGCTGGACACCCTGCGGCAATGTCACCGTCGTGTTCCTGACGTCCGCCTCCGCTTGCTTCCCGGCTTCCAGCGTGCTCTGCTGCGGCACGCTCACGCTCACGTTCACGCCGGTCGGCGTGCTGGCGGTGTGCTGTTCGGGTTCCACACCGATCCGCGGTTCGAACGGCAGCTGCGAGCAGCCTTCGAAACCCAGCTGCTGGCCACTTGGGCCGGTCAACGCGTATTCGCTTTCGAGCAACTCGTTTGGTTCACTCCAAGAGTCATCGCTCAGCCTGGACAGCACCGGTTCGGCGCTCGGGTTGGCCGCGCACGACGTGGGCAGCCACAGAAACGGCGTCTGCGGCAGGCTCACCGACGCCGGGCAGCTCTTGTGGATTTCGGCGTCGAACGCGCCTCCCGCCACGCATTCCCAGCCCCGCGCGCTGTCATGCCGGGGATCGCCGGGAACCCCCCACAGCGTTACCTGCGTGCTCAGCAGCCCCGCTACCTGGCTCGCGTTCCTGACGCTCGCCACGACTTCATAGTCGCGGCCCGTGCGTACTTCGGTGTCGATCACGACGAACACCCTGCCGATCACCTCGAAGCCGAAGCGCGCGGGCTCACCCTGCGCCGGTGTCAGGTTGAACACCGGGACCGTCTTGTTCAGCAGGCCGCTGAGCGGTTCGACGGCGGCGAGCGTCGCCACTCCCACGACCGAGCTGGCCGGGCACAGGTTCGTCTGCAGCACGATCGCCGTGAAGTCGGCCGTGCTGCACTGCGTTGCGGCGCTCGGGTTGCCCACGAGACCTGCCGGCAGGCCGAAGCCGAGGTTCTTCGGCAGCGCCACCGGTTGACGTTTGAGGGCTTCACCAGTCTGATTCATGACGAGCGTCGTCGTCAGCTGAAACGGCTGCGAGCCAGCCTGCGTCGCGGGAGTCCCGTCTTCGCCCAACGGTGAGAGTTCATAGGCCTGTACCCCGTACGGCGCCGGCTGTTCGCTGACGATCACCGGGAAATCCCTGGTCTGTGCGGTGCCGCCGGCCCCTTCGACCGTCAGCTCGTTCTGAAGCGTCCCGGGCGAGGCGCCGACATTCACCGCGATCGCTGCTTCGAGCCGTTCATATGACGCCAGCGGACCGGAATAGGCGCACTTCACAGTCGACCCCACGATCGAGCAGGACAGCGGCGGATGGCTCAAGCCGGCCGAGGCGGTCACCGACACCGGGCTCAATCCCGGGGGCAGCCTGTCGATGATCGTCATCGGCGAGGGAGTTCCCTCTGCTTCGATGTAGCTGAGGTCGCTGACCGCGGCGACGACCACACCGGGCTTGCCGGGCGCGAGGTGCGTGGGCTCGACTTCGCTCACCAGGCCCCACCAGGGCGATTGCGCCTGCGCCTGCGCCGCGAACAGCCCGACCAGCGCCAGGGCGAGGACGAGCGCGACGGACGCGTGCCACCGCAGGTGTGCCGCTCGGCTCATCGTCCGGCCCTCCGTGCGCTGCCGTGGGTGTGCCTGTTGGTCCTCTTCGCCCTGCGCTTCGGGCCGTAGAGCTTGCGTGCGTGGGCTTCGCACGCCGCGCGGCGCCTGTTCGCGCGGCGGTAGCGCGTTCGGCACGCGGCCATCGCCTTCGCGAGCTTCTGCGCGCGCGTCAGCGGCTTGGCGGTCTGTTTGGCGGCCCGGCTTTCGTTCTTGCCGGGCGATGGTTTCTGGGAGCTCGGGTTGCCGGGCGCGGACAGCGCGGCTGTGCCGGCGGGACCTTCGGGGAGCTGCTGTGCCGGCTGGGCGGGCCGGCAGGCGGCTTCGCTCGAGCATCCTTCCGCGGCCTGGGCGGGCGCTGTCAGGCAGGGTGACTGCGTCGTGCATTCACGTGCGTCATAGATGTCCGGGGCCGTGTCGGTGTCCTGGGGCAGCAGCGGTGCCGCGGTCAGGAAGAACACGTTGCTGCCGGTCGGGGTGGCTTCGAGGAACGCCGATTCGCGGTCGGAGCTTCCGCCGGAGATCAGCGATACGCATCCGCCGCTCGCGCTCTGGCAGCTGCCGACGCCGGCGGGCTCATACTCGTAGACGTCCTCCTCGTGGTTCACCGCCGCCGGCACGAGGTCGTCGGGGCTGTTGAAGAACAGCCGCCCGTCTTCGAGCAGATAGTGCGAGTCATACACCGCACCCGGCGGGATCGCCGCGATGCCCTGCTCGGTCCAGCCGGGGATGTTGCCCGCGAGCCCGAGACGCTGGTCCACGCGTAAACCCGCATCAGCGCTGGGGTTTTCGGACCGCTTCCCACCGACTTCCCACGCGTTCGCCCGGCTCGGGCCAGAACCCACGCTCAGGGCAGCGCCGCCCGGACCGCCGCCACGGCGCTCGCCCCAGCCACTTCCAACGGCTCGACGCTGCGCAGCGCGCGACAGAACACGAACGCGCCCTCGAGCAGCGACAGCATCGAGAGGGCCAGCGCGCGCGCCCGCGCGCGCGGTATGCCGGCGTCGGCGAAGTACGCGGTGGCGCCGTCGATCCAGCTCTCGAACACCTCGGCCGTGGCCGCGCGCAGCGGCTCGCTGGTGCTCGCCACCTCGAGCGCCACGGTCGCGATCGGGCAGGCATCCGCGTAGTCGGTCTCGCGCAGGGTCTGTGCGGCGCCGGTGAAGAACGCCTTGACCGCGCTGAGCACATCCGGCGCCTGCGCGGCGACCGCGGCGAACAGCCGCATGTACAGCTCACCGGATGTGCGGATCGCCTCGGCGCCGAGCTGCTCCTTGCCGCCCGGGAAGAAGTGGTAGATCGAGCCGAACGGCGCGTTGGCGGCCGCGACGATCTCTTTGACGCCCGTGCCCGTATAGCCCTGACGGCGAAACAGCTCGGCGCTCGAATTGATGATGCGCTCCTTGGTGGTGCTCCCCATGGTCGGTCCTTTGGTTGTCCGGCGCTGATGCCTCCCCGCAGCAATGGTAGGCAGGAGCTCGCTGGAGCGATCTATCCGGACGACGCGGTTCGCCGTCGACCGGATGGACCCCGGATCATCTCCACCACGACCTGTTCGGCCTGCCCGCGCTCCAGCTTCATGTCCAGGCGCAGGATCTTCCACACGAGCAGGTCGGTGGCGGCGACGATCGCGGCGAGGCGGCGCTCGCGCCTGCTCGTGCGCAGGCCGTCCAGCAGCGGCGCAAAGCTGGTCTGCGCCCAGTGGCGGTGGTAGGCGCGGCCGGCGTCGGTCATCCTGCGCATCGCCGGGATTCGCTCCTCCTGGGAGAGGATGCGCAGGATCGCCTGTCCGTGAGCCTCGTAGCGGTCGTACAGCTGGACGATCGCCGCGGGCACGTCGGCGGTGGGCACGGGAGGGCGCTCGGCCATCTCTTGGCTGCCGAACCAAGCGTAGGCCGCGATGAACAGCTCGTCCTTGGAGCCGAAGCGGGCGTGCAGAGTCTGCGCGCTGACGTCCGCCTCGGCGGCGATCTCGCGCAGCAGCACCTCCTCGTAAGGGCGCGTGGCGAACTGGCGCCACGCCGCGGCGAGCACGCGCTCGCCGGTGGCGGCTGCCGCCTCGGCGCGGGCGGTCATCCGATACGGACGCTTGTGGCTTGACAGATTCATCTGATTTCGACTAAAGTGAAATTGTAACCGATGGCACACTGCTTCTGATGGCCCGCATCCTCGCCTACACCTCTCCGGGGCGCAGCCACCTGTTCCCGCTGACCCCGATCCTCGACGAGCTGCACCGCCGCGGCCACCAGATCATGCTGCGCACGCTCGCCTCGCACGTGCCGCTGATGCGCGCGCGGGGCTTCGACGCAGCGCCGATCGCCGCGGAGATCGAGGCGATCGAGCACGATGACTGGCGGACGAGCAACCCGCTGCGATCGGTCCGCCTGAACGCGGCGGTCTTCGCTGCGCGTGCCGCGCACGACTGTCCCGACCTGGCGCGGGGGCTCGCCGACACCGAGCCCGACGCGGTCCTCGTGGACATCAACAGCTGGGGCGCGCTCACGGCCGCCGAGGCGTGGGGCGGGCCGTGGGCGATCTTCTGCCCCTACCCGCTGGCTCTGCCCTCGAAGGATGTGCCGCCGTTTGGGCCCGGGCTGGCGCCGGCGCACGGGCCGCTCGGGCGCCTGCGCGACCGGCTGCTGCGTCCGCTCGTGTTCGGGACCGTCGAACGCCAGCTGCGGCCGATGTTCAACGGCATGCGCGCGCGTGCCGGGCTGGCGCCCGTGAGCAGCGTGGCGGAGGGGTTCGAGCATCCTGGGCTGATCCTGTACATGACCGCCGAGCCGTTCGAGTATCCGCGTCGCGACTGGCCCGCCAACGTCGTGATGGTCGGCCCGTGCGCGTGGGACCCGCCGGCCGAGCCGCCGCCGTGGCTCGAGCAGGCGAGCGCGCCGATCGTGCTGGTCAACACCTCGACCGAGTTCCAGAACGACGGGCGGCTGGTCGAGGTGGCCCTGCAGGCGCTCGCCGGCGAGCCCATGACCGTCGTCGCGACGCTGCCCGCGGGCGATCCCTCGCGCCTGCAGATTCCCGCCAACGCGCACCTCGAGCGCTTCATCCCCCACACCCCCGTGCTCGAACGGGCCGCCTGCGCGGTTACGCACGGCGGCATGGGCTCGACGCAGAAGGCGCTGGCGCACGGGGTGCCCGTGTGCGTCGTCCCGTTCGGGCGCGACCAGCTCGAGGTCGCCCGCCGCGTCGAGGTCGCGCGCGCCGGCACGCGACTGCCGCTGAGGCGCCTGCGCCCCGACCGCCTGCGCGCCAAGATCACCGAGGCCATGAGCCTGTCCGACGGGGCGCAACGGATCGCCGCGGCCTACGCCGCCACCGGCGGGGCCGGCACGGCCGCCGACGCGGTGGAGACGCGCCTGCTGCGCGAGACCGCCGCCGCGGCCGGCGCTTGAGCGCTTACTGGGTGATACTGGTCGGCGCGGCTTGCTCAGCTCGACGAGCCGACCCTCACCCGTCCGCGGCCGATGACCTCGATCTCGGTCTGGGGCGCGCAGACCGCGATCTGCTCGGCCTCGTCGCGCAGCGTGCGGCGCAGCGCCACGAACGCGATCGAGCCGAGCACCGCAGGCACCCACAGCGCGATCGCGCGGTAGGCGAGCACGGCCGCGGTCGCCGGCGCGAGGCGCACGCCGTAGAGCACGAGCATCCCGACGAGTCCCGCTTCGACCCCGCCGATCCCGCCCGGGATCGGCAGCAGGCCGCCGAGCTCGCCGATCAGATACGCCATCCACACGACCGCCAGCGGCACGCTGACGCCGAACGCTTGAAAGCCCGCCCATAGGACCATGACGTCGAACGCCAGATAGGCGACCAGGCCGCCGACCAGCAGCAGGTTGCCCTCGCGCAGCAGGGCCAGGGCCTCGTCAACTCCGTCGGCCACGGCGCGGGCTGTGCCCCACACGGCGCGGACCCTGCGCGAGGGCGCGCTGCGATCGCCGGCCTCGAGCCTGCGCTGCAGGCGCGCGGCGAGCCGGCCGGCGAGCAGCGTCGCGGCGATGGCGACGGTCGCGACCACCGCCGGGAGCACGGTCAGAGCCCAGTGCGACTCGCCGGGGAACAGGCCCACCGCCAGCCCAAGCCCGATGCCGATCACGGCGAGCACGTTCGGAACGCTCGTGAGCAGGAAGAAGGCAACGGTGCGGCGCGCGATCTCCTCAACCGACATGCCGCCCCGCCTGAGCGCCCACGCTCCAAGCGCGAGCCCGCCGGCCCCACCCGTGGGGAACAGGGCGTTGGCGCCCAGCTCGGACATGCCGATCTCACCGGCCACCCGCCAGCGCATGCGCCGGCAGAACACCATCCTGAAGACCGCGATGTAGCCGAGTCCCGAGAGCACCTTCAGAAACGCCCCAAGCACGAGCCAGCCCGGCTGGGCGCGCGCGAGCAGCGCACGCAGCTCACCCAGACCCGGCAGCAGCGCCACCACCACGACAACCACGATCACGAGACCGACGCCGATCAGCAGCCGCGAACGCAGCCGCCTCGCGCTGAGCTCCTCGGGCACGGCGAGATCGTCGGCGGGCACGTTCGCCGCCTGTGGCGGGCTGGGCTCGCTCGCTGGGCCCGAGTCGCCCGGGGCTTTGCGCGGGGTCAGAGGTCGTTTGCGGATCGCGGGCACCGGGACATCCAGGTCGAATACGCGTGTCGGCGCGTCGTGCGACTGCTGCCGAACAGGCAGCGCAACGAGCGGCGCTGGCTATGAACATAGGACATGGCCGGGCTCGGACTGGAGCACCGAGGTCGCAGAGCTTGGGCGTGGCCCCCGGCCCAGAGGAGCCACGCCCTGCCTGCGGGTGCGCTCGCTCCCGCTAACCGCGTGCGCGGGGGAACGCGGACGCCGAGGGCGCGCTCTTGCCGGTGCGGGCGGCCTTCTTGGCGCGGTAGCGCTTGCGCGCTCGTTTTTCGCATGCCTGGCGTTTGTGCGGGCTGTGCCTGTGGCGCCTGCGGCACGCCTTCAGGGCGTTGGCGAGGAGTTGTGCGCGAGAGAGCTTTTTGGCTTTGGCGCTCTTGACTGCGGCGCAGCCTTCGATCGCGATGCCGGTGTTCTGTTGGATGGTGGTCCCGTTCTGCGCGACGATCGTGGTGGGCGCGGTGAGTGTTTCGCCACACAGGTCGAAGCGCTTTGATTCCGAGACGTTCGGCGTCAGTACGCCGTGGGGGCCGGCGGGCAAGATCGTTTCGAAGGTGGTGAAGGGCGCGTCGGGGGTGGATTCGAACTTGGAGTAGGTGATCTGGTTCTTGATCTGGGTCTTGCCGTCGAGCACCAGCTCGATCCCTTCGCCCTGAAGCACGAACTCGACGTCGGGGAAGGCGGCGTTGCCGTGAGAGACGAGGTAGGCCGGGCCGGACAACGGTGACCTGAGGATCGGCGTGTGGATCGTGGCGTTGCCGATCACGGACCCTTCATCACACGACGCGGGATTCGTGTTGAACGCTGTTTCCGAGCATGCTTTCTGAAGCGTCGGCAGTCGCGAGGACAGCTGCTTTGGCAGCTGCAGGTCGACCTTCGCGATGCCCGACTGCGCGACCCCGCCGGCACCGACGCCGCCGGAGCGGACGGTCACCTTGAAGGTCGTGCCGTCGGCTTTGCTGCCATGCCCAACGGCGGAAGCGGTGAGCTTCGGACTGAACGGCAGGCCCTGACAGTCCGCGACCTGAAACGGCGAGGAGACCTGCGCCTTGGCGCCGGCGGAGCCGGTGATCGTCCCTTCGACCTTCATCGCGCCACAGCGGGTCGGGTTGAACTGGAAGTCCGGCCGGTTAACCGTCACCAGCACGCGCTTGAGCTGCAGCGGGATGCCGCGCAGCTCGGTCGGCAGCGGATCGGAGGTGATCGTGACCGACGCGTTGTTGGGGTCGATCGACAATCCCGATCGCACCGTCACGGTGCCGAGGTTGAACGGACCGGCGACCGCCGGGGTCACGATCTCGAGCCCGAACGGATCGCCGTCATACGGGCCGGTGATGAACACGCGTCCCCCCTGCTCGGTATACGGGTCCGGTCCCAGCCCCGCGATCGCGGTGGCCTGCCCGACTTCGCTGGCCGCCGGGCACACATCGGCGCTCGCCTGCGCCTGGCTGCACAGCGTCACGCTCGAGAGCATCGCCGCGATACCAGGCGGCAGATGCATCGACACGCCTCGAAGCGCCTGTTCGCCATCGGCTCGGGACAGTTCGAGCACAAAGCTCGAGAAGCCCCCCGCCTGCGGATTCTGGCTTTGCGCGAGAAAGCCCGGGGCGAACGGTTCACCGCTGGGACACGCGCCGCCGCCGACGCCCGCTTCGATGCCGAAGTCGCTCCCCGGCGAGTCGGTGCTCACCGGGGGTGTGCCCGACCATGGCGTAAACAGCGCTTCGGTCGCGTACTGTCCGCAAGCCACCGGTGTACTGAGCGACGCGCGTGGGCCGTCGAACAGGTTCAGTTCGAGCTCTTCGAACGGCACCTGTGGCGTGTTGCGAAACGTCGTCGCTATCCGCAACGTTTCTTCGTTGAGCACGCCTTCACCGGCGAGCTTGACCAGCACCCCGGACACCGGATCTTCGGCGACCAGATACAGCGCCACCAGCGAACCGAACGGATTCTCGCCACCTTCACCATTCGTCGCGGGCGTGGCCAGATACACATATCCTTCCAACGGGTGCGTCAGCAAAGGCGTGGTGATCTTCACCGTCCCGAGCTTCGCCCCACCTGGACAGGACACCGGACTGGTGTTGAATTCGTTTATCTGCAGGGACGAATTATATCCGGTGTAACCGATCTGACCCTCCGAGCACGCTTCGAGCCCGTTCGCCGCCGACGGGTTCAGCGTGACTCCGGCAGGGAGCGTGACGGTCGTATCGCGGATGTCGGCCTCCGCCAGCCCTCCCGGCGTCAAGGTGCTCTGCTGGGGCGCCGACACGTTGACTTTCAGCCCGCTCGGCGTGCTCGCCGTATGCTGGTCCGGAGTCACATCGATCGCGGGACTGAACGGCAGTTCCCCGCATCGTTCGAATCCGAGCAGCTGTCCGCTCCGCGTGGACCATGAGTATTCCGCGCCGCGATACACTTCTGGCGCCGTCCACGAGTCGGCTTCCATGGTCGCCGCGAACGGTTCGCTCGCGGGGTTTGCGGCGCATGCGGTCGGCAGCGTCAGAAACGGCTTTTCAGGCTCCGAGCTGGTGCCGGGACATGCGCCTTTTTTGGCCTCTCTGGCGAAGAATCCACCGGCCACGCATTCCCAGCCACGCTGGCTGTCGTGTTCGGGATTGCCGGGGTCGCCCCACAGCGTCACCTGGGTGGAGAGCACACCGGCTGTCTCGGTCGCTTCCTTGACGTTCACCACCACGCCGTAGTCCTTGCCCGAGCGCACGGCGGTGTCGATCACGATTGGGACTTTCCCGAACACCTCGAACCCGAAGCGAGCGGGCTCGCCGTGTGAAGGGGCGAGGTTGAACACCGGCACCGTCTTCTGCAGCACGTTGGTGGCCGGTTCGTGCGCCACCACCGTCGCGACGCCCACCACCGAGCTCGCGGGACACAGATTGGTTTCTTCGACCAGCGCCGCGAAGTCCGTCAGCGGGCACTGTTCGACCGCCGTCGGATTGCCGAGCAGCCCAGCAGGCAGATTGAACGTCAGGTTCTTGGGAAGTTCGGCCGGGTCACGCTGCGCTTCCTGGTTGAGCACGAGACTCGTCGTCAGCTGAAACGGCTGGGAGCCCGCCTGCGTGGCGGGCGTGCCGTCCTCGTTGAACGGCGCCAGTTCGAACTTCGCGACGCCGAACGACGTCGGCGAGCCGGTGACTTGCAACGGCAGCGTCCGCGCTGCGCTCGCCACCCCACCGCCTTCGACATGCACTTCCTCGTAGAGCGTCGCAACCGTCCCGGCCGCCAGTTCGTTCTTGACGTCGACGTTGATCGGCAGCTGTTCATAGGGATTGATGTGGCCGGGAAACGCGCACGTCACCACATTCGCCGTGATCGAGCAGCTGGTTTCGGCCCCGTTCTTGACCGTTTCGCCGACCGCTGTGGCCGTGATGCCCGCCGGCAGCCGATCGGTGATGGTGATCGTGTTGCCACCGGCGCCTTCGATCACGGCATCACCCAGATCGCTCACCTGGAGCGTGACTTCAGCTTTGTGTTCGCCCGCCAGGTTCGTCGGAGAAGATTCCGACTGGATCGCCCACCAACCCGACGCCGCACTCGCAGACCCCGTACCCGCGCACAGCACCACAGCCATCACGAACGCCGCCAGCATCAGCCGCCGGACGTACGCGCCCGAGATCCCGCTGGGCGCGTCAATGATCCCGCAGGGGGCGCCGATGATCCCGGTGTGCGCGCCGATGATCCCGGTGTGCGCCGCGATCGCCGCAAGGCCGGTGGGCCCCGCCGTTGCATCGTGTCCGTGTCTCATCGTGTGCCTCGCGTGGTCGCGTGTGGGCTGGCGGCGCGCTTGGCTTTGTGCTTGGTCCGGTGCAATGGCCCGTACAGCTTGCGGGCGCGTCTTTCGCACGCCTGACGCTTGTGCTTGGAGCGTTGCTTGCGGCATGCCTTCAGGGCCGCGGCGAGCTTCTGCGCGCGCGTGAGCGGCTTGGTCGTCTTGGTGCCCTTCGCGGCGTGTTTCGCCGCCGGTGGTACGGATGGTGAAATGGGGTTGTCCTGGGGTGTGACCGTTGCGCTGCCGGCGGGCGCGGTCGGCGCCTGCACCGCCGCGGGCGCGGGGCGACACGAGGCTTCGCTGCTGCACGGGCCTTCGCCGGGGGTGGGCGGCGTCAGGCAGGGCGACAGCGCAGTGCAAACGCGCGCGTCGTAGATGTCAAACGCCGTGTCGGCGTCCTGGGGGAGCAGCTGCGCGGCGCTGATAAAGAACACTTCGCCGCCATCGGGCGTAGCTTCCAGGAACGCCGATTCGTGGCTGGAGGTGCCCGAGGAGACCAGCGAAACGCAGCCGCCGGTCGAGCTTTCGCAGCTGCCGAGCCCGCTGGGCTCGTACTCGTAGACGTCCTCCTTGTGGTTGGTGGCCGCCGGCACCAGTTCGTCGGGACTGTTGAAGAACAGGCGTCCTTCGTTCGACAGGTAGCGCGACTGCATGATCGCGCTTTCGATGTTCTGCGCCGTCCAGCCCGGGATGTTGCCCGCGAGCCAATGTTCGTGTTCGCCGGCCGCTTCCGAGCTCCACACGCGCCGCCGGTCAACCACCAGACCCAACCCTTCGCCTGAGTTCAGCGTGTCCAGCACGCCGATCGGGCGCGCGCCGGTCGGGTTGCACGATACGCACCGCAGCCGCGCGGTTTCGCTGTCGTACAGGAACACCTCCTCGTCGGGTTGGCCGCTGTTCTGATCGGTGTTGTCATACCCGGTGATCGCGGCCTCGGACATGAACGCCAGATATCGCCCGTTGGGCGATACGCGTGCCGTGAGATATGCGGTATCGGCGTTGCGGTTGACTTCCCACTCAGGCCGATCTTCGCC
The DNA here is from genome assembly GCA_963713895.1 of uncultured Solirubrobacterales bacterium. Classification (GTDB taxonomy): domain Bacteria; phylum Actinomycetota; class Thermoleophilia; order Solirubrobacterales; family Solirubrobacteraceae; genus Palsa-744. The sequence continues at coordinate 3,257,714 of OY970210.1, forward strand.
GGACAGGGTCGCGATGAATGTGTCGTTCCATTTGCTGCCTTCGTAATGCAGCTCATACAGGTTGCTCTGTCCGGCGGACGCGGTTTCGTGGTTGCCGTTCTCGTTTTCGGCGAGCACGTCCTGGGCGATCAGGTACAGGGTCATGCCTTCGCTGTTCTCCCCGAGCACCGAGCCTTTGATGTTCGCGTGTTCGCCCGGGTGCGCTGCCGCCGTCAGATCACTCAGCTTGCACGCCAGCTTGCCGTTTTCGACCACGACTTCACACTCGTACAGGTCCGGTTCCTTGGCCGTCGATTCGGCGGTCGAGTTGGGGGTCAGCTTCAAGCGATCGGTGAAGAACACCCGCGACCCGTCGCTGCTCGCGGTCTGAAAACGCGCCTCCGGCGACTCGCTCGGTTCGCTCACACCCTGCGCAGCGTCCAACCGCAGCGTTTCGCCGCGTTCGGTGTCGCGCAGGTACAGCGGCCCCTGGTGAGCTTCCGAGAGCGGATCGGAGACGGTCCACAGGATCCGCGTGCCGCCCGCGGAGATCGCGTTCGCCTCGGTGTTGCTGTAACCGAGCTGCGCGAGCCCCGTGGCAGGAGCGCCGGTGGGCAGGATGCTGACCTGCGCGAGATTGCCGGCGCTCCACTCGTACAGGCCCTCGCTCGAGCCTTCCCCCAGCAGCCCCACACCCGACCTGATGACTACGTGCGACAGATCCGCGGTCGCGTCAACGAAATGGACCTGTTTGCCGAAGTGCGTGCCGGGCGCGGTGTTTTCGTTGGTGACCAGCGGCAGATACGTGCCCGTTTCGTTATTGCGCAGGTAGATCGTGTCCTGCGTCACCCCGGGCGCCAATGGCGGCGCCGGTTCCGGACCGGGGGGTTCGACCACCGCCGTGGCCAGATTGGGCGTGAAATCCTGGTATTCGGGGGTCTCTCCCGCCGTCGTGCCCTTCGCTCTCGTGCTCGGCGTCGCGATGTCCTGGGAGATCCATTCGTGTTCGCCTCTGGCTGCGAGGATCTGCTGCTGTTCGGGGCTGCGGTTGCCCTGCGCTTCTTCGCCGACGGGCCCCTCCGTGACGTAGGCGAGCTTGTCTCCGTTTTCGGAGGCGAGGATCATCCCGCCTTCCTTGGTCAGCGCTTCGACCGGAGAATCCTTGATCGGCGGGGTGACCATCTCCCAGGCCCGCCCGTCGGCGAGCCCGACCGGGCCGCCGCTCTCTTCGGCCCGTGTGATGAACGTGTGCTGTGGGCCTTCTGTGGCGCCGAGGCTGTTGCTGTCCAGCACCCGATAGAAATAGGTCGTATCCGCCTTCAGGCCGGTGATCGTCTGGGTCTCGGGAACGTTGGTTTCGCCTGCGCCGACGTCGCTGCCGGGTGCTGCGGGGACGTCTGTGCAGCCGGCGGGCTGCTGGGCGCAGTTTTCGGTGCCGTATTGGAAGTAGAAGTGGGTGTCGTGGCCGAGAGGGTTGATCGCGGTGTGCAGCGTCGCTTCACCGGCGCCGACTGCTGTCACGTACGTTTCATCGACGGGCGCGGGCGGTATCGTGGTGAGGGTCTCATCGGCGCCTGTTACGGGTGCGCCGCCTTCGTTGGATGCCACGATGCGGTAGTGGTAGGTCGTCCCGATCTTCAGGTTCGTCAGTATGGCCGAGACTTTTACCGGTGTTTCGCCCGCGGGGATGCTCGCTCCGCCCAGCGGCGTTTCGGTGCCGTAGGCGGTGGTTTCGCCGTATTCGAAGTGGTAGCTGGTGGCGTACTGATCGGGGTCGACGCTGGCGTGGATCGTGGCTTCGTCATGACCGATCCCAGTCGGAGGTTCGTTGGTGATTCGTGGCGGCCCGGGCGTGGTGAAGTGCCGGTCTTCGCCGTGTGTGACGCCGAGTTCGTTGACCGCCACGATCCGATAGTGATACAGGGTGTTCGGCGCCAGCCCGCTCAGATCGGCGCTCGCGGCGACCGCTTCGCTGCCCGACCCTGCGTCCGTGCCCGGCGGCAGCGGCGTGGTGTAGCCGTAGCTGACGCCGGTGCCCCATTCGAAGTAGTAGTGCGCGTCGATCCCGCCCGGCTTCAGGCTTCCCGTCAAGGTCGCGCTTTGCGGCTTCAGATCGCTCACCACGCCGGTGCTGACCCCTTCGACCGCCGTCGGTGTCGTGAATTCCCGCACAACACCCACGTTCGCGCCGTTCGCGCCTTCCGCCACGGTCCGAAAGAAATACGTCGTGCTCGGATGCAAGCCGCTGACGGTCGCCGCGACTTTTTCTTCACCTGTTCCCGCCGCCTGCACCGGTGTGGACTGGCCCAGCGCTTCGCTGGTGCCCCATTCAAAATGATATTTCGCGGATTCGCCATCACCGTCGATCGTGCCGTTGAGCAGCGCGCTCGTGCGCGCCACCTTCGATGCCTTCCCGGTCGCCGCATCGGGCACGAGCAGGCCCGGGCCGAACACGTCGATCAGCTGGCGTTCGCCATCGGAGACGTACACATCGCCGGACGGGGCCACCGCCACGCCCCGCGGTTGGCCGAACGCGCCCGCCGGCGTGCCCGTGATCCACCCCACCCATTCGCCGGCAGGGTTGAACTCGCTCACGACACGCCGTTCGTCCTCGGCCACCAGCAGGTCCCCGCTGGCTTCATCGAGCGCGAGCGCGCTGACGTTCCCTTCTTCTTCATCGGGACCGCTGAACGTGCCCTGCGGCGAGCCCTTGCCCGTGAGGGGCTTGCCTTCCTGGGCCCCGCTGGCGCTGAACTCCACCACCTCGCCGTTCGCGCTATCGGCCACGAACACCTCGCCCGAGCCCTTGCTCACGATCACGCCGTTCGGTTCCTGAAGCTTCGCGCTCAAAGTCCGCACGATTTCCCCTTCGGCGCCTTCTTCTGGTCCCGGCCCCTTCGGCCTGAACACATACACCGCGCCTTCACCGCTGGAGGGGTCTTCGCCGTCCACGACGTACACGTCACCCGCAGAGGGGCCGGAGGAGTTGTCGACCGCCACTCCCGTTACTTCGCCGAACCCTTTCGCGGGCAGCGCTTCGCCCGCCCATTCCGAGGACAGCGCGTATTCATCGCTGCCCTGCGGCCTGAACACCAGCACCGCGTCTTCAAAGCTGTCGGCCACGTACACATCGCCAGAGGCTTCGCTCACCGCAAGGCCCTGCGCCTCCAGACTCCCATCACCGAACTGCGTCAAGAATGCGCCCGACAAGCTGAACACGTCAACCACACCCGCGGCCTGATCGCCGACGAACACACGACCCTGCGCAGCATCGACGGCTATCGCCACCGGTTCCTGTAGCCGCGCTTCGCCGCCGACCGCACTGAAGCTCGAGACGAAGCCGTGCCCGATCGCGCCCCACGCCGGCGAGCAACAAAGCGACGAGATCGCGCCCAGCGCCAGCAGGGCCACCGTCGCCGCAGGCGCAAGACACCGCTGCCGCAAGAGCCGGCCGATCGCGAACCACCCGCTACATATCCTGCAGACCCTCATCGCCCCTCTTTCACATAACCCCAGCCACGCTCCGACCCAACCGGAGCAACACGCCACATACGGACTTGCGACGCTGCGTGCGCGCGGGGCCCTCGACGAACCCCGCGCACAGCGACCAGCGTCACTACAACAAACGCAAACAGCTAACCTTTGATCTCACCTTCTTCGCTTGGGGTGTTCACGTTCGTGATTTCCTCGCCGGACGGCTCCCATTTGGTGCTGTAGCGAGGAAGTTCGGAGTTGTACGTATACGCTTCGAGCAGCGAGATGTGCTTGCCTTCGAATTTGCTCGGAATGTTTTCGTACGTCGTCGGATTCACGGTGTAGACCTGTTCATATTTCGCGGTCATCTGGTTCACCGGAGTGATCGGCGAAATGATCTGGTCATACCCGCCCTTGCTTTCAGGCGAATAGCCCGCGCCTTCCTTCGAGTTGCCGACACCGACTACCGTCAACAGGATGCCGGCGCAGTTGAAGGTCGCGAACGCGCCTTTTTTCGTTTTAGGTTCGAGCAGAACGCCAACCTTGTGTTCTGATTTGCTGATGTAGCCCAGCTCTCCCTTCAAGGGGTTGACCTGGATTTCACCTTCTTCAGGCCCATTTGAACAGGGCGCCGAACCGAACAGCTTGCACCCACGGAACCGCACGGAGACATTAGTCACGCCGTCCTTCCCGGTCGCTTCACCGGTGTTGTGCTCGTTTTCGCATTCGATCTTGGCTTCGATAAACGGTTGTATGTGGCCTTCGTGCGCTTCGCAGTTCGCGTTAGACACGCGCCGTTCGTTGACGCTTTCATCCGGAGACGAGCAGAGATAGAGCTCGGTGCTCAGCACGCCGCCGCTGCCGACGTTTTCGCCGGTGAACGGCACGTTTTTCAGCGAAGCGCCCTTGCGCCATTCATACGCTCCTTGGCCTTTTTTGGCTTTTTCGGTGCAGTTGGCGTCCTTGTACTTACCACCCGTCTTCGCTTCGCATTTGCCCCATTCCGGGCCCGAAGCTGACGCGCTCGACACCGCATAGGCGCCGAGCGCGAGCGCGGCGACGAGGCAGAGCCCCAACATCCTTACATGTCTCACTTTTCCACTACTCCTTTTCCTCTCGAATTGTCATCGACCGGCGCCGCAAGCTCCTCTGTGGCGAGCGCTCGAAACCGGCCATCCAAACACAGCCGATCGGTCTGGAGACACGCCGTCTCGACGCCCCTCTTTTCCGTCCGGCTGCCCTCTCAACGGCGCTCGTCGCGCAGCATGCGCGGCGAGGCACCGAAAAGCTTTCGAACGCGAAGCTCACGCCGCGCTCCTGGCCATCCGCCCCTTTGCCGCGCGGGCGCCGGCTGCCGACGCGCCGTGCGCGGCCCTCAGCATGCCTTCGCCGGAGGCGGTCAGCCGCCACGCGTTCGGTTCGCCGTAAGCAGCTCCCAGACCGACGTTTTCCACCAGCCCGCGCTGCTCCAGGCGACTCAACAGCTTTGAGGTCTGACCCTCGTCGCGCAGACCGGCTGCGTCGGCGATATCGCGATTGCTCGAGCACGGAGAGGCGCCGATCGCGTCGAGCACGCGGGTGGTCCGATAGGTCGGTCGTACCGGGGGGTGCTCCCAATCGGAGAGCTGATATTCGACCGCCTGATACGGCCCCGCGATGAACGCCATCAACGACGGCGCGAGCTGCTTTAGCGACCCCGCGGTCACGTCGAGCGCCTGCGCCTGGATCACCGAAAAGACGCCGCCCACCACCAGCTCGGCGGTCAGGCTCGGCGACGGCGCGATCCGGCCCGAGCCGACGATCTGACCGTGCGTCTCGTGATCCAGGAGGCGCGCGAGCTCAGCCAGCGATCGTTGCCGGCGCTCGGCCAGCACGAGCGGATTGATCGGGCAGTCGACCAGCAGCAGGTGAGCCCAGGCGGGCTGCTCGTCGAGGAACTGGAGCAACGCCACGAGACCCGCGCGCAGACGCTCACGCCACCCTCGCTCGGACGCGGCGGCGTCCGCGACTGCGCGCGATATGCGCGCAATGCCTTCATCGAACGCCGCCAGCACGCAGTCCTCGAGGCTGGCGAAAACCTTGTAAAAATCGTCCTCGGAGTAGCCGAAATCAGCGACCCCCGTCCCGGCCAGACGGGGGTCACTCGGGCGTCAATGCCCCTGGTTTAGTGGTTTTCTTGACAGCCCCTTGACAAAACGGGGGGCGTATGTTCTCATTCTTCCCACAAAGTCGTACGTGAGCTTGGGGACCGTACAACGGCAGCGGGATGGTGCGCGCCGTTGACGGTCGTTGACACGGACGCCGAGGAGCACCCGAAGAGGGATTGTGAGAGGGAAGACTGAGGGAATGGGGAAGCAGCGATGAACGCGAGAATCGCAGTCAATCGCGCTCTGGCACGCTCTTATGACGTGGCCCCGGGCAGCTCGAACACCCTCCAGAGCAGGGAGCGCGAGCACCCCGAGACGCTCCGCTCGAGGCTGATCGAGGCGACCGTCGTCGCGATCGCCGGCGGCAGTGACCCCCGTCTGGCCGGTACCCTGGCCCGTCCATAAACCCGCATGGGTAGTGGGGTTTTGCCCCGCGTCCCACGTTCTTCCCACAGCCAGCGCCACTCGCAGCCCGCGGCGGCCTCCACGAGCGCCGGCCCGCCGCCTGGAGATGACGATCGTCGGCATCCATGCCTGATCCAGGCTGCCCAAGCAGGGCGGGCACGCCCACGCTGCGTGGCATAGATGTGGCATGATGTTGGCATGACCAGGACCAGGGTGAGCACCACCGTCAACGCCGACCTACTGGCGAGCGCGCGCCGCACACTTTCGAGCTTGCCCGACTCGGCGCTGCTCGACCAGGCGCTTGCCGCGCTCGTGGCACGCAATCGCACTGCGGAGGTCAACGCCGCTTACGCCGCATACGATCGACGCCCGCTCGATGAAGCCGATGCCTGGGGCGATCTGGCGTCGTTTCGAGAGGCAGCCTCCGCGTCGTGAGCGCCCACACGCTCCCCGCGCGAGGGGAGGTGTGGTGGTGCGAGCTGCCGGACATTGGCCGGCGGCCCGTGGTGGTGCTCTCACGTGATGCGGCGATTCCGCGTTTGCGCCGCACGCTCGTGGCCCCCTGTACGACAACGATCCGCGGCCTGGCCAGCGAGGTCATCGTGGAGCCAGCCGATGATCCGGTACCCCGCAGATCGGCGATCAATCTCGACTCGCTCGAGAGCGTCTCGGTCGCCGTGCTCGTCGAGCGTCTCGGGCGTCTCAGCGATGAGCGCATGCGAGCGGTCTGCGCGGCGCTCGATGTCGCCGTCGATTGCCGCGGTTAGCGATTCGCGCGCGCATTGTGAGCTCAGGCGTCTGGTCCGCGGTCACGATCTATCTCTCGCCGCCGCCGGGGTCTACTCAGCCCTCCTGCGCCACCTGCCCCGGCGCCGACACCGGGGCCTGCCCGCGCACGAGCGCCAGCACCAGCGACTGGACGAGCAGGGCAACGGCCGTGGCGAGGGCGAACGCCGCGGCGATATCGACCCGCCGCAGCGCCAGCGAGAGCGCAAAACAGAACAGCGCGAACGCGGCGAACCCGCTCAGCAGGCCCCGCAGCAGCCGCCGCAGCTCGTCCGTGCCACGCTGGGCGTGGGTGAAGGTGGCGAGCACGGTGGCGATGATCGGAAACGGCGCCAGCAGCCCGCTCAGCTGCGGCCCCAGCCAGCCGGCGATCGCCGTCAGGGTCAGCACCAGCGCAGCCGCGCACGCCGCCCTCAGCGGCAGGTCCCAGGCTGGGGGCGGAGCGTGGACCGGCAGTCCGCTCGCCGGCCGCGGGAGCGCCGCGAGACCCAGCACAAGCGCCACGGCGACGAGCCCCAAGGCTGCGCCCAGCGCCAATGACAGCACGCTGAAGATGACGGTGCTCGTGGCGAACGCCAGCCAGCCGACGAGCATGCTCGCCACCCACGACAGGCGACCGGCGAGATGCGCGTACACGACCACGAACGCGATCAGTGACACCAGGCCGAGCAGCGTGCCGGCGGCGGCGCTCGCGGCAAACGAGCGTCCGTGGGCGAGCGCGTACGCCAGCAGGATCGGGCCGGCCACCACCGGCAGTCCGCCGATCAGCCCGCCCACGCGCACGCCGAAACGGCGCGCGGCCAGCGACGCGCCGACCACGAACGTGGGCGCGAACAGCAGCTTCACGGCGAGCAGCGTCACCTGCACATGATTGCCGACCAGAGGACCCTGGCGCCCTGACCACGCCGAGCCGTGCGATTTCGCTTCACACTCAGGGCCGGCGCGCAGCCCTCTCAGCGGCCGCCTCAGGCTGGTCCCGGCCTACCTGCGCGGGCAGGGGACTTTGAGCGTGGTGACGATCGTTTCGCCGCTCTGCAACGTCACTTCGCCCTTGCCCGGGAGCCCGCCCTTGGGGCACTTGGCCGGGACGCGGCCGTAGTAGTAGGTCTTGCCGTTCTTGCGTATCGCGGCGCCCGCCTTGACGTGTAGCGAGGTGCCGGACACCGGCAGCGCGCCTGGCACCGTTTCGACCAGGGGAATATTGAAGGTGAGCTTCAGCCCGTATGGAGCCGGCGCGGGTTCCCACTGCGCCGGAATCACGATCTGCGCAGAGATCGGAGAGGCCGCGTCGGTGTAGGCCACCACCCCGTTGCCGGGGGTCACGAACAGTTCCAGCGTCCCTTCCTCACGCGTTGGTTCGCCCGGGCCGATCTGATCAGCCACGCCCACCGTGCCATCGGCGATCCGTGACTGCTTGGGGCATCCGATCGGACCGAACTGTTCGAGCTTGGCCGCCGTGCAGGTCGGAAAGCCCTGGGAGTCGATCTTCGTGCCAGCCGGGAAGTACACGACCAGCTTGCGTGTCTGCGAGGGCAGGCCACCGGGCAGTTCGTCGCCTTCGAGCCTGCCTTCGATTTCGACCTCCGCGCCCGCGCCGAGCATGTCACCGGTCCCGGGAAAGCCGGGGATCGGCAGGATCCGCGCGTGCACGCCGGTCACGGTGGCCGCCGACGCGAAGGCCGGCAGGCCCAGAAGAACCAGCACGATCGCGGTCACGCACATCCTCGCTTTGCCCATCAGCTCAGCCTCCCCACCGCTCCTATCCAGATCGCGAGCGGCTCCGTCCACTCGCCCCGCGCCCACGCGCGCGCCGCTTCCAACGATTTTACCCCCGCACGGGACGCCGGCGCGCCGGCGGGCGACTGCTGGTTCCAGGATCGGCGGCTACTCGGGCATCATCTCCGGCGAAGGCCCGGACAGCGGCACGGCGTCGGCCATGATCTTGTCGATCTGCCGGAGCTCGGCCTCGCTCAGTCTGAGCCCTGCCGCGGCCACGCTGTCCTCGATGTGCCGACGGCTGCGGGCTCCCACGATCGCGACGTCAACCGCGGGGTTGGCGAGCACCCAGGCGATCGCGAGCCGGCTCACCGACACGCCCAACTGCTCGGAGGCGAAGCGCTCGAGCGCCCGGACGGCTTCGAGATTGCGGCGATAGTCCTCACCTTTGAAGAAGGGAGCCGCACCGCGCCAGTCACCTTGCGCGAACGTGGTGCGCTCGTCGAGCGCGCCGGTCAGCAGCCCGTGCGCGAGCGGCCCGTAGACCAGCACACCGATGTCGTGCGCGTGGCAGTAAGGAAGGATGTCCTGCTCGATGTCGCGACGGAACAGGTGATAGGGCGGCTGCAGCGTCTCCACGGGCCGCGTCTTCGCAAACTCGGCCATCTGCTCGGGATCGAAGTTGGAGACGCCGACGTGACAGATCTTGCCGGCATCGACCAGCTCCTGGAGCGCTGCGGCGGTCTCGGCGAACGGCACATTCGGATCAGGCCAGTGCACCTGGTAGAGGTCGATGTGCTCGACGCCGAGCGCCGCGAGGCTGGCGTCGAGGCCGCTGCGGATCCAAGCTGGGCTGGCGTCGCGCACGAGCCCCTCGTCGGTCATCCGCAGCCCGCCCTTGGTGGCGATCAGGACCTCGTCGCGGCGGCTGTCGAGATCGTCGCGTAGGGCTCGCCCCAGCAATCGCTCCGACGCGCCGAAGCCATAGCCCTGAGCGGTGTCGAACAGGTTGACTCCAAGACTGCGCGCGTTGTGGATCGCCTCGATTCCGCTGTCCTCGTCGAAGTCTCCCCACTCACCGCCCAGCTCCCACGTGCCGAAGGCGATCGGAGAGACCTCGAGATCGGTCATTCCCAGCCTGACGTGCTCGAGCGTCTCGGTCGTCATGGTGCCTTTGCCTCCTTCCGATTTGCGATTTGCTGCAGAACCTCGAACAGAGCGGCGAGATCGCGCCGGTCGTATCCGAGCTCGCTTGCCTGCTCGAGCACCTCGTCCGCGCGCTCGGCGGTGGGCAATGGGATCTCGAGCGCCTGCGCGGCCTCGAGCGCAAGCTCGATGTCCTTGCGCATGAACGCGAGGTCGAACCAGGCGTCGTCGGTCGGCGGATCGAGGATCAACGCCGCGCGGGCGCGCAGCATCGGCGAACCGATCGGGCTCGCCTCCATCACGTCGAGCGCACGCTGGGGGTCCACGCCGGAGCGCTTGGCGAGCAGCAGGCCCTCCGCGAACGCGAGCATCTGGACGGCGAGGCTGATGTTGATCGCGAGCTTGAGCGCCAGCCCCTGCCCGTTCTCGCCGACGCGCGTCGGCGTGCCGAGCTCGCGCAGAATCGGCTCGACGCGCGTGTACGCATCCTCCTCGCCGCCGACCATGATCGTCAGCGTCCCCGACTGCACCTGCGGCACGCTCCCCGAGACGGGAGCATCGAGCATCGAGGCTCCCTGCTGGCTCGCTTGCACGGCGAGCTCACGGCTTGCGCGCGGGCTGACGGTGCTCACGTCAACCCAGATCTTGTCGCGGCCGAGACCGCTGAGCAGGCCGTCCGCTCCGGCGGCGACCTCCGCGAGCACGCGATCGTCGGGCAGAGACGTGAAGGCGACGTCGGCGGCTGCAGCGACCTCGCGCGCGCTCCCACACCACTCGAGCCCTTCGCCGATCAAGCGCTCCGCGGGCTCGCGCGTACGCGCCGTTCCGAAGACCGTGTAGCCGGCGCCGAGCAGGCGCGCGGCCATGTTTCCACCCATGTGCCCGAGGCCGACGAATCCGAGCTTTAGATCAGTAGCGACCGGCACGCACCCTCCCACAGGTCGAGAAGCACTCGAGCGCGATGATTGCACCTCGGCGACGATGATTGCACCTCGGCGAGGCGCCATCGAACGAGCTCTCGCACAGCTACCCCGAGGCCGAAGACTGAAACCGCTCGGCGCCCGGGATGCCCGGGCTGAACGCGCCCGTGTCGGCGTGCTATTCGAACCTCAGCGAGCCGCTCGCACGAGGACCGGTGGACATGTAGGCTTCGCCTGCATCAACCGCATCGGCCCTCGCCGAGACTTGCTCCGTCACGCGCCCATGTCGGCTGCGATCGGCGTACCGCGGTCGTGAGCCGCCGAGCCGGTCAGGTGGCGCGCGGCGACCACGTTTGCCGCAATCGCAGGGAACGTCGCGGGACCTGCGCTCGACTCGTGAAGCGGCGGGCGCGTGCCGAGGATCGTGGCCTTCGCCGTCGAGAACTCCTCATTGGTGAGCGCGCCGCGCCCGTGCAGGATGGCGAGGCGTTCGAGCTCGTTGATCGTGCCCCGTCCGGACCCGGCTTCCTGTGCGACTGCCGATGTGCCTGTCGATGTGCCAGCCGTTTGTGGGGCCGCCGGCTTCGTCCGTCCCGCCGCCTGCGGCGTCGGCCGCCGTGCTGCTCGTGGCCTTGGCCGTGCGGCCTTCGCCCGCTGCTTCGGGCGCGCCTGCCGCTCGGTGGCTTTGGCGGTGTGCTGCGGCTTCGAGCGGTCCTCGAGCACCAGACCCGATAGCCCCCAGGTGGCAATAAATAGAGCTTTTCGCATGGACACCACTGCCAATCAGCCTCCTCGAGATCGCGATAAAGCTTGGTATCACGCTCACCGGACACGACGGGCCGATCGGACGGTCTTCCGCGGCGGCCATCGGCGGGTGTCCCGGGCCGGGGCTACTACATCCGCTACGATGTAGCAGATGCCCGTCGACTCAGTCAGGACACAGCCCTTCTCGATCCGTCTCGGGCCACAGGCGAACCTGCTCGTGACCGAGGAGATGGGTCGTTCCGGGCGCTCACGCAGCGTCGTCGTCGAGGAGCTGGCCGAGGAGGCGGCCAAGACGCGGCTGCATCCGGGCATCGCATTCCGCGGAACCCCACGTCGAGCGTGGGTGATCGGCAGCGGTCTGGACGTTTGGGAGATCGTCGATCTGCTGCGCTCCTACCGTGGCGACGAAGAGCTGCTGCGAGCGAGCCACCCGCTTGTGGGTGACCGGCACCTGCGCACGGCACGGGCCTACGCGCAGCGCTTCCCCGAGGAGATCGAGCTGCAACTGCAAGACAACCATCCCTCGCGCGAGCAGCTTTCAGAGCTGTATCCCTTTCTGCAGAGCGCACTTTCGCGATAGCCGCGACGGTGCGGCTCCTGCTCGACGCGCACGTCTCCGGACCAAGGGTAGGACGCCGGCTCGAAGAGAAGGGACACGATGTCCGCGCGCTCGACCAGGAGCCACTGCTAGAGGGACTCGATGATGAGCTGGTTCTCGCGCTCGCTGCCGAGGATCAGCGCGTCCTCATGACTCACAACATCCGAGACTTCCCAACCATCCTGCGCGCATGGGCCTCGGCGCAGCGCTCTCACACCGGAGCGATGCTCGTGTACGGGATCGACCACAGCGAGTTCGAGCTGATCGTTCGCGGCGTCGAGCGCTGGACAGAGATCTACCCCGAGCCGGCGCACTGGATCGACCTCGCCGTGGTCATCGATCGGCAGCTCGCGTCGGGCTGATCCGCCTCACTGCGATGTCCGCAGCCCGCGCGCCGTCGCCGGTTGCTCCTATGTCAAGTCTGGTCAGCATTTTGCGAAGTTCTATGTGGGTGCTGGTTTGACGTTTGGCTTCTAGACTTCGTCGATGCCTAGGACTGCGCTCGTCTCTGCCGAGATCTCCCTGCCAGGGCGTCCAGAAGGACTGAGAGTGCGTGAGCGGATTGCTGCGCTTGCTGATGTCGTGGACGTGGTCGGGCTAACCGACAATCACGCAGGACAGGCACGAATGTCCCCGCTGGCCGCGGTAGCGCTCGCCCGGGAGCAGGGCGTGTCGACCATCGTCCACGTGTCGTGCCGCGATCGCAACCGGCTGGCGCTGCGGTCGCAGGTCGTCGGCGCGGCGGCCCTAGGGTCGGAGGGCGTTCTTTGCCTTTATGGGGATCCCGTCGGTGAGACACCGCGCGTGAAGGACATGACCGCCACCGAACTCATCAGCGCGGCGAGGCAGTGGGCCGAGCCGCACGACCTGGCAGTCGGAGCCGTCGTGAATCCATTTGCGGCCGACCAAGATCGTGAGCTCCGACTACTCGAGCGGAAGGTCCTCGCGGGCGCCGAGTACGTCCAGTCGCAGATGGTCTTTGACGTCGATGTGCTCGCCGCCTTTCTGGAGCGTGCTGCAGACCTGCTCCACGGGGTTCGCTTCTACGCCGGGATAGCACTGCTCCGCGACGAGCAGATGGCAAACCGAGCCCGGAGGCTTCCTGGAACGCTGGTATCGGACGCTGCAGTTCGTCGCATCGCCGCCGGCGGCGGTATCGAGTTCGCCCACGAGCTCGCTCTCCAGCTTGCCGAAATGTCGGCTGTCGATGCACTACATATCTTCCCGCTCGGAGCAGAAGCTGCGACACGACCCATTGCTGCGGCCTTTCGGACCGCTCGCGGAGCAGGCGCGCGCACCCGCTGAGCAGGCCTCCTCGACTGGCGCTCAGGGGACGCGCCCACACGCCCATCATGCTCCGCTATTGAGCGATCTGATTGCTGCTACGTCGTCGTAGACGCGGCGCACGGTCGCCGGATCGACGCAGATCGCGCCGGCTGTGCAAAGCTGTCGTCACTTCGCCCATCGACAGGAGGCGGGAGCCAAGATGCAGCCACGGCCAGCCGGCCCGCCAGGGAAGGGATTGCCACGTTCCGTCGCCTGAGATATGCGATGATCGCCGGAATCCTGGTGGTAGCTGTTTGCGCTGGTGGTTGTGGGAACAGCAGCAGCAGCGACACTGCCTCGACGGGCACCGCCAAGGTGTCCACACCCACGGTTCCCGTTGCGGCCGGCGAGCCGGTCCCAGCGGCCCTGCTCGTTGCGCAGTCGCGGGATCTCCCCGGCTTCGGCGGAGCCGAAGGCACACCCGAGGTGACGACATCCGCAGCCCGCTGGGCAGAAATCGACCCTCGCGGTGAACCTGGGAGCGAACCCGCGAATCAGCACGAAGTGCCCAGGCTGACTCGCGAGGGCTTTCAGGAGGGCGTCCGCGAGTCCTTTCAGAGCGGCTCAGGCGAAGCCATATCCGTCGGAATCGTCTTCCGGTCGCCTCGCGGGGCCAGCGAGTATTTCCACACGGAAGCCAAGCCCAAGCAGCTGCGAAACGAGGGACTTGCACTGGAGCACGCGACGGTCCCCGGGGTCCGCGGCGCAGTCGTTACCGGTGGCGGTCCAAATGGAAACGTGTTGTTCACAACCGGTCGGTGCTTCGTTTTGGTCGGGAATCACGTGCCTGAAGCCGGCGTGTCTGAATCGGCGCACACCGCCGCGGAAGAGAAGCCGGTCAACGCGGCGCCGATCGCGGGCGCCACTGCCGTCTATCAGCGCGTCAAGCACAGCTGTGCGTAACTCAGGCCCGTCGTGCTTCCCGGCGCGCCGCGGGTATGTAGAGCAGCAATGTCGCCAGCGCCAGCACGGCCGCGGCCGCCAGCGGCAGGACCAGGCTCGTCTTCAGCAGCAGTGCTCCCGCCAACGCGCCGGCCAGCATCCCCAGCACCGCGGCGGTCCTGCGCGTGGAGCCCCTGCCGGTGCCGCCAAACAGCGGGGAGTCCGCCGCCAGGCCGGTGAGCGTCATCGTCAGCACCGTGGTCGTGAGGTCCGGCACGGCGATCCGACGGACGGTCGCGTTGCGCAGGCCCATCGCCAGCGCGAGCAGCGCGACCAGCGCATCACCCGATGCGCTATCTGGGCGGACATCGATCGCTGCAGTCAGGACGGCCGCGAGCGCAATCAGCGACGCCTCGATCGCGAGCGCCCAAGCGAAGTGGCGAGGATGCTGGTCCGCCAGCCTCCCAGCGAGCACGCCCCCGGCGCCCGCGCCCACGAGGAACGCTGCGAGCGACACGAGCGGCGCGACCACGGGCAGACCACCGCTGCCGGCGATCCCGAAACCGAGAAAGACGATGTTCCCGGTCATGTTCGCGGCAAAGACGTGACCGAGCCCGAGATAGCTGGTCGCGTCCACCAGGCCGGTCGTGAACGTCAAAACCAGCAACGTCCGGGCGAGCGGATGGTTGATGCTACGGCTCGCGCGCTCACTCAGTGACTCTTGTGCGCCACCCGCTGCGGCTGCGGAAACGGACATCGTGTGCTCCCTTCAGGTATGTGATCGCTGGTTGGCCAGAGTCTTCGCGGTGGCGACAGGCGGCCTCTGGATCGACTGCGTGCGGCCGCGCCGGCGCTTGCCGCACAGATAGACAAGCTCGGCCCCGATCACGCGATCCGCGCCGGCGATTGACGAGCTTAGGGCAAGCTAGGGCCTGCTCTTGTGCGCTGCCGGCTTGAAGCGTTTGCGCGCGGCCTGTTCGCAAGCCAGGCGCTGCTTGCTGGTGTGCTTGTGCTGGTGCCGGCAGGCGGCAAGCGCCAGCTGCGCAAGGCGCGTGTGCGCCTGGCTTTCGCAACGCTGCCGCTTGTTGTTGGAGAGCTTGTAGCGGTGGCGACACGCCAGCAGGGCGCGCCGCAGCTGTTGCATGAGCGTGAGCTTCTTGACCGTGGCGCTCTTCACTTCCCCGCAACCGCTGATCGCGATCTTGGTCTTCTGTTCGACCACGGCGCCGTTCTGACCGGTGATCGTGGTGGGCATCGCAAGGCTTTCCCCGCACAGGCTGAACTTCTTGGCTTCCGCCACGTTCGGCGTCAAGACCCCGTGCGGACCGGCGGGCAGCACGGTTTCAAAGACCGTAAACGGCGCGTCGGGCGTGGATTCGAACTTGGAGTAGGTGACCCCGTTCTTGATATTGGTCTTGCCGTCGAGGATCAGCTTGATTCCTTCGCCCTGCAGCAAAAACTCCACATCGGGGAAGGCCGCGTTGCCATGTGACACCAGATAGGCAGGACCAGATAGCGGATTCTTCAGGACCGGGGTGCGGATCGTCGCATACCCGATCACCGACCCTTCATCACATGCCGCGGGGTTGGCGTTGAACGCCGCTTCAGGGCATGCTTTCTGCAGCGTCGGCAAGCGTGAGGAGAGCTGCTTGGGCAACTGCAGATCGACCTTCGCGATCCCTGCCTGCGCCACCCCGCCCGAGTTGGTGCCGCCGGATGTCACGGTCACGTCGAACCTCGTGCCATCGGCTTTGCTTCCATGCCCCGCAGCGCTCGCGGACAGCGCGGGACGAAACGGCAGGCTCCCACAGCCACCGGCCTGAAACGGCGAGGACGCGGGCGCGCTCGCGCCTTCCGAGCCATAGATGGTGCCGCCGATCGTCATACGATTACAACTGGTGGGGTTGAACTCGAATTCGCGACGATTCACATTCACGAGCACGCGTTTGAGTTGCAAGGGAATGCCTTTGATCTGGGTGGGCAGGGCATCTGAGACGATCGTGACCGACGCGTTTTCCGGGTTGATGTAGAGCTTGGAGCGCACGGTCACATAGCCCAGATCGAATGGACCCGCATCAGCCGGAGTGACGATCTCCAGGCCGAACGGAGCACCTCCGTAGGGGCCAGTGATATAGACCTTGCCGCCGCTCTGCAGGTACGGTTCTGGTCCCAGACCTGCTAGCACCGTCGCTTCGCCGATCAGGCTTTCCGCGGGGCAGCTATCGCTTGCGGCTTGAGCTTCATCGCACAGCGCAACCTTCGACAGCAGCGCCGCGATACCCGAAGGCAGGCTGACCGTCACCCCCGCGAGCGCCTGATCGCCGTCGGGCCGGGTCAGTTCGAGATCGAAGTCCGTGAACGCGCCGGCGTGGGTGTTGGTGCTCTGCGCCACCATGCCGGGAGCGAAGGGCAGCGCCCCCGCGGGACAGCTCGACCCGCCCGCACCGGAGGTGACCTGGAATTCATCGGCTGGTGAGCCGGCCCCAACCGGCGCGGGGGATGACCATGGCGTGAACAGCGCTTCGGTCGCATAGGCGCCGCATCGGGCCGGCGTGCTGAGCGACGCCCGCGGACCATCGAACAGGTGGATCTTCAGATCGCTGAACGGCACCTGCGGCGCGCCACGGAATGTCGTGCTCACCTGTCCCGTGGCTTCGTCGAGGGTCCCTTCGCCGGCGAGCTTGACGAGCACTCCCGAAACCGGGTCTTCGGCAATCAGATAAAGCGCCACCAGCGAGTTGAACGGGTTCTTGGCGCCTTCCCCGTTCGGCGCCGGTTCTGCCAGGAACAGCGCGCCTTCCAGCTTGTGCGCCAGCAGCGGCGTTTCGATTTCCACCGTGCCCAGCTTCGACGCGTTTGGACACAACGGCTCTTCGGGCGTCGGCCGTGTCGAGGAGAACTTCTGCATTCCTCCGACGCCGAACCCTTCAAAGCCGATCTGCGGCTCCGAGCACGCCTCCAGGCCAGTGGCAGCGGAGGGGTTCAGCTCCACGCCCTGTGGCAGCGTCACCGTCGTGTCGCGTACATCCGCCTCCGCCGGCTCGTTCGCTTCGAGGGTGCTCTGCTGGGGCACCTTCAGATCCACCGACAGGCCCGTAGGCGTGGCCGCCGTGTGCTGTTCGGGAGTCACGTCGATCGCGGGACTGAACGGCAGCTGGCTGCATTCTTCAAAGCCGAGGGCTTGGCCGGTTTCGCTCATCCACTCGTATTCAGCGCCCAAGAAGCTACCCGGCTGCGCCCACGAGTCCGCTTCCATCGAGAACACGACCGGTTCCGCCTGTGGATCGGATGCGCACGAGCCCGGCAACGTCAGGAATGGTGCTTCGGGTAGTTCGCTGCTTCCGGGACAGGGCTTGCCGACCTGAGCCGCGAATGCTCCGCCGGCGACGCATTCCCAGCCCCGTGCAATGTTGTGCCGCGGATCGCCTGGTACGCCCCAGAAGGTCACCTGGCTCGACAGCAGGCCCGCCGTTTGGGTGGCGTCCTCGACGCTCACATCGACGCCGTAGTCCTGGCCGGAGCGCACGGAGGTGTCGATCACGATCGGGACCTTGCCGGCCACCTCCAAGCCAAACCGTGCGGGCTCGCCCTGCGCCGGTACCAGGTTGAACACCGGGACCGTCTTGGTGAAGACCTTGAGGGCTTTCGGTTCGTCTGCGGTGACGCTCGCGACCCCCACCACGGTGCTTGGCGGGCAGAGGTTGGTTTCGAACACCAGCGCGAAGAAGTCCGCCATTGTGCACTGCGCCACCGCGTTCGGGTTTCCAACCAGTCCGGGTGGCAGATGGAAGCCCAGGTCCTTCGGCAGCTCGACGGGCTGGCGACCTCCGAATCCTTGCAGAACGACCTGATTGAGGGCAAGCGTCGTGGTGAGCTGGAACGGATGCGCGCCGGCCTGGGTAGCCGGGCTGCCGTTCTCGTTGAACGGCGCAAGTTCATAGTCCTCGACGCCAAACCCGGCCGGTTCGCCGCTGACTGGGATCGTGAGCGCGCGAGTGGCCTTTGCCGCGCCACCCCCTTCCACGCTCGCCTGATCCGATAGCGAAGCGCCCGCACCGGCGGACGCCTTGACTCTGATCGTGACTGTCGTTTGTTCATAAGGATAGAGGTCTCCCTTGAACGTGCACGTTAGAGTGGCGAGCGCGCATTCCACCGGGATGTGGTTCATGACCTGTCCCGCTATCGTTATCGCTTCGAGCCCGGTTGGGAGCTTGTCGGTGATCGTCACCTGCTCTTTGCCGCCTTCGATCGGCGTGTCGCCGAGATTGCTTACCACCAACATGATTTCCCCCTCTCCTCCAGGTGGGAGATTCCTCGGCACCGTTTCCGAGGCTATGTGCCACCACGGTGCCGCCAGAGCCGGGCTCGCGAATACGAAAGCGAGCACGCAGGCGCTCACATGGACAGCCAGCGCGAGACGCAGAATCTTCGATCTCAGCGCGCTCATCGGCCTCTCCCTCGAAGCTGCCCGCGAGATCCGCGAGCCGCCGCTGCGCGTTTGGCGTTCTTCGCTTTTTTCACACTGCCGTAGCGCCCCCTGGCTTTCCGTTCGCACGCCTGGCGCCTCTTCTTCGCGTGCGCGTAGCGCTCTCGGCAGCGCTTCAACGCCCGCGCCAGCAGCTGCGCCCGGGTGAGAGGCTTTGCGGCGTGCTTTGCTTCGACCGCGTGTTTGGCCTGCGGCGGGGCGGCGGGGACGAGGTTCCCGGGCCCGGAGAAGGTTGCGGTGCCCGGGGCTGCCCCCGGGATCTGCTGGGCGGGCTGCGCCGGTCGGCAGGTTTCCGTTTCAGCGCATGGCGTTTCTGCCGGCATGGGGGGGGTCAGGCACGGCGAGGCCTGCGTGCATTCGCGCGCGTCGTAGATGTCGAAGGCCGTGTCGGTGTCCTGAGGGAGAAGCTGCGCCTCGGTCAGGAAGAAGACGTTGCTGCCGTCCGGCGTGGCTTCCATGAACGCCGATTCGCGATCTGAGCTCCCGCCGGAGATCAGCGCCACGCAGGCGTCTGAGGGGCTCTGGCAGCCGCCCACGCCCGAGGGCTCGTACTCGTAGACGTCCTCTTTGCCGTTCCGGGCCGCGGGCACGAGGTCGTCGGGGCTGTCGAAGTAGAGGCGCCCTTCGTTCGATAGGTAGCGCGACTGGAAGAGGGCGCTGTGCACGGTCTGCGCGGTCCAACCCGGGATGTTCCCGGCCAGCCAGTGTTCCTGTCCTTCTCTGCCCCAGACCAGCCGGCGATCGACGAGCAGGCCAAGCCCTTCGCCGGCCTTTTCTGTGTCGAGAACGCCGTTCGGTCGGGCGCCCGAGGGATCACAGGAGACACAGCGAAGGCTCGTGTCGGCCGCGTCATACAGATAGACCTCCTCCGCGGGCGCGCCCTTGGCGGCCGGATTGGCCTCGACGTTGTCATAGTCGGTGAGCGGCGCGGAGGACATGAACGCCAGGTAGCGCCCGTTCGGTGAGACGCGCGCGGTCAGGTAGGACGTGTTGCCGTTCTGGTTGCCTTCCCACTCCGGACCGTCTTCCGCGGAGAGCGTCGCGATGAAGGTGGTTGTCCACTGCGCGTCGCCGTAGCGCAGCTGATAGAGGTTGTCCTGGCCGTTGAGGGCCGTTTCGCCGTTGCCGTTCTCATTGCCTGCGAGCACGCCCTGGGCGACCAGGTAGACGCTCGTGCCTTCTTCGTCGGCGCCGAAGATGAAGCCCTGTACGTTTGCGTGCTGCGCTTCGCTGTGATCGACCGTCAGATCCGTCAGGTCGCAGGAGAGCTTGCCCGCTACTTCGGTGACTTCGCACTCATACAGATCGGGCTTTCCCGTACCCTGGCCGGCTTCGGCGGTGGAGTCCGTCGTCAGCCGCTCCTTGTCGGTGAAGAAGATCCGCGAACCGTCGCTGCTCGCGCTCTGGAACTGGGCCTCGCCTTTTTCCGGTTCGGCCACCCCTTTTGCTGCGTCCAGCTGGATCGTTTCGCCGCGAGTGAGGTCGCGCATGTACAAGTGTCCGGCGCGCGTAATGGTGTCTTCTTTGTTCGTCCAGACGATCCGCGAGCCGTCTTCAGAGATCGTGTGCGCGAGAACCGCGCCATAGAAGCCTAGTTCAGCGCTCGCAGCCGGTTTCCCGTTCGGGAGCGCGCTCACGAAGTGAAGCTGCCCGCCAGACCACTCATAAAGGCCGTGCGAGGAGGCCGGGCCGGTCAACGCGACTTCGGAGGCGATCACGACATGGCTGAGATCTGGCGTGGCGGTTAGGAAGTGAATATGACCGCCGAACTTCGTCCCGGGCGCGGTGTCCGCTTCGGTCACGAGCGGCAGATATGTACCTGCGGCGTCGTCGCGCAGATACATCGTGGCCTGCGTCGCCCCGGGCGCGAGCGGCGGTTCCGCGCCCGGTTCCGGCGGTTGAAGGAGGGCCGTCGATAGGTCGGGCGTGAAGAACTGGTACTCGGGTGCGTTCCCCGGGGCTATGCCCTTTGCTCCGCTGCTCGCCGTGGCGATGTCCTGCGAGCTCCAGCCAGCCGATGTGCGCGTCGCAAGGACCTGCTGCATTTCCGGACTGCGGTTGCCCTGCACTTCTTCGCCGAGGGCGCCGTTCACGACATAGGCGAGCTTTTCGCCGTCTTCCGATGCCAGGATCAGCCCGCCTTCGCGCGTGAGCGCTTCCACCGGGGCTCCGCCCTTGTCCGGGGGAGTGACCATCTCCCAGGCGCGGTGATCGGGCAGCGCAGGGGTGCCCGCTTCTTCGGTGGTCGTGAAGCTGTGTTCGGGGCCTTCGGTGGGGCCGAGGCTGTTGGAGTCAAGGACACGGTAGTGATAGGTCTGTCCCGGTGTGAGGCCGCTCAGCTTGACTTCGCGTGCCACGTCTTCGCTGCCCGCGCCGATGTCTTCCTGCGAGGAGGGAATGTTGGTGCAGGCGGCGGGGTTTTCCTGACAGCTCCGGGTGCCGTACTGGAAGTAGTAGCTCGTGTCGTGCCCGAGCGGGTTGATCTCGGTGTGAAGGGTGGCTTCACTTGCGCTCACCCCGGTCACGAAGGTCGCGTCCACGGGAGCGGAGGGGATGGTCGTGAACGTCTGATCTTCACCGTTGGCGATGCCGGCTTCGTTTTCCGCGATCACCCTGAAGTGGTAGGTGCTGCCGACCTTCAGGCCCGACAGGCTCGCCGACACGGCCACGGGGCTCGAGCCGGAGCCGATGCTCTGGCCTCCCACGGGTGTTTCGCTCCCATACGCCGTGGTTTCGCCATACTGGAAGCGATAGCTGGTGGCGAGCTGATCCGGATCGACATTCGCGTGGATCGTCGCGCCTTCCTGGCCGATCCCCGTGGCGGGTTCATAGGCGATTCGGGGCGGACCGGAGGTCGTGAACGTCCGATCGAAACCGTAGGTCGTGCCGTATTCGTTTTCTGCGACCAGCCGGTAGTGGTAGAGCGTGTTCGCGGCAAGGCCCGAGACGCCCGTTTCGAGCGTCCTGGGCTGTCTTTCTTCCTTTTCGGTCTTGCCCGCAGGAACTTCGCCCGACGGTTCGGGGCCGGTCCTTCCGTAGGTTTCGCTTTCGCCGTACTGGAAGTAGTAGTGGGTCTGTACACCGCCGCGCTCGAGCGCGCCCGTCAGCGTCGCGCCTTGGGGTGCGACAGCCTCGACAGCACCCGTTTCCAGGCCTTCCACCGCGGGGGGCGTTTCGAACTGGCGGATTAGCCCATAGTTGGTGCCCTCTTCGTTTTCCCCCACGATCCGGTAGTAGTAAATCCGTCCCGCCTTCAGGCCTTCGGCCGTCGCCGACACGGCTTCCTCCCCAGCACCAGAGCTGTGGGTCGCGGTTTCAGAGACCAGCGCCGGGGTTTCGCCGTACTGGAAGCGGTAGGACGAAGCGCTGCCCTCGCCGTCGATCACGCCGGGCAGGAGCGCGCTCGTGCGCGTCAGCGCCGACTTGGCGACCTTGCCTGTTTCCACGTCAGGGACGAGCGCGGCTGCGGCGAAGCGATCGACCACACCGAAGGCCGCGTCGGCCACCAAGACTTCTCCCGCCGGCGTCAGCGCCACGCCGCGCGGTTCACCCAGATCCCCGCTGGGCGTGCTCGTGATCCAGCCCTCCCATTCTCCGCTCGGGCTGTACTGCGAGACCATGTGGCGTTCGGCTTCGGCGACGTAGATATCCCCCGAGCCATCTTCGATCGCCACGGCCGCCACGTCGCCCACGGGCGCTTCCTTGCTAAACGCTCCGTACGGCGCGCCCTTGCCGCCGAGCTTTTCTTCAAACACCCCTTCGGGGCTGAAGGCATCGATCGCGCCTCTGACACTGTCCGCCACGAGCACCCTGCCTGAGGACGAGCTCACCGCGACGGCGTTGGGCGCTTCGAGCTTCGGACCCGACAGCCGCCTGAGGAACTGGCCTTCTTCGCCTTCGCCTTCGCGCACTTCTTCGGGGTTTTCGGGATTGGGCTTTGGCTTGAAGACATCGACGGCCCCGTCTTCTGAGCCCACGGCCCTGCCCTCGAGGACGTAGAGGTCCCCTGATGAGGGACCCGTGGAGTCATCGACCGCCACAGCGGCGAGTTCACCGAAGCCCTGCCCGGGAAGACCCTTTCCCGACCAGCGGCCGAGCAGGCGATAGCCCATCCCGTCGGGCTCGTAGGCCATCAGCACCTCGCGCAGCGGTTCGGCCACGTACACGTCGCCGTTCGATTCATCGACCGCCACGGAAGCCCCATCCAAAAAGCCTTCGCCGATACGTGTCTGATAGACGCCCGCGGAGCTGAAGACGTCCACATAGCCCGCGGACACGTCGCTCACGAACACCTGCCCCGTGGAGCCATCCACCACCGCCGCGTCAGGGGCCAGGAGCCTGCTCCCGGGGGCAGCTTCCGAGATGGCCGAGAGAAACGCATGACCCTCCGCGGCGAAGGCCTCGCCCGGGCAGAACAGAGCTCCGGCGAGCACAAGGCCCAGCGTGCAAGCCAGGGCGCTGCGGCGGCGTAGCCCCTGCACACGTACGCGCGGCCTACGCGAACCACACATCCCAGCTTCTCCGGCTGCTTCCCTCACAATCCCTTCCTTCGAGCCTTGGCTTCGCGCTGCACAGATGTCAAATGTGCGTGGGATCACAGCGTGACCCCACGCACAACCTGGTGTTTGCAACAGGCGCTATCTACGCCTTGATCTCACTCGTTTCTTCTGGGGTGTTCGCGTTCGTGATCACCTCACCGGCCGCCGACCAGTCAGTCTGGTGTGACGGTTCTGACACGAGCGAGATGTAGTCTTCCAGCACGTCGATGTGCTTTTTTTCGAAGCTGCTTGGAATGTTGCGATAAGGGTATTCTGATTCTTGCGTGTACACCTGCTTGTATTCGTTGGTCATTTCGTTGACCGGCGTGATCGGCGAGATGATTCCGTCATACCCGCCATGCGCTTCTTGGCCTGGCGTCGTGCCGGGGCATTCACCGTAACAGCCCGTAGACGTGTATTCGGCGCCCGTCTTCTTGCTGCCGGCGCCCACGACGGTGTTGAGCGTGCCAGCGCATTCGAATTCCGCGAAGGTCCCACCTTTTTTCGCAGGTTCGAGCTCTACACCAACTTCTTTCGACGATTTTTTGATGTAGCCCAGCTCGCCCTTCAACGGATTCGTGTCAACTTCTCCTTCTTCCGCACCGCTTGATTTGCACGGTACCTGGCCGAGCAGCAAGCATCCCGTGAACTTCACGTGGACATCCGACACCTTGTCCTTGGCAACTGCTTCACCGGTATTGGTCTCGTTTGCGCATTCAACGTAGAATTGGCTGGTGTGAAGCCTTTCTTCGCCTTCTTCGGCGCATTTCTGGCGAGTCGTCCGTATCGACTTCGTTCCTTCGTCCACCCAGCATTCTCTAAAGGCCGTCGTCAGGGTGCCCCCGCTGCCAAGGCTGTGGCCGGAGAACGGCACCGGTCCCGATTTACCTTTCGCTTCCCTTTGTTTGGCAACCTCCGCGGCCTTCACCCATTCGTATTTGCCTTCGCCTTTTTTGGCTTTTTCCGTACAGTTGGAATCCTTGTATTTGCCACCAGCCTTCGCTTCGCACTTGCCCCATTCCGGGCCCGCAGCCGACGCGCCCGACACGGCGTAAGCACAGACGGCCAGCGCCGCGACGAGGCAGAGCCCCAACATCCTTACGTGTCTCACTTTTCCACTGCTCCTTTTCCTCTCGGTGATGATCGACCGGCGCCACGAGCCCTCTCGCTTGCGACCCCTCGCAGCCGGTCGGCACAATCACAACCGGGTGACGAACAGGAGTGTCTGTGTGAACAGAGCTCCGCGTCATCCGGTTGTGTCCTCAACGGCGCCGCCGCGCATCGCGCGCGATGGTGCGCCGAAAAGCTCACGAGCGCGCGTTTCACGCCGCACCCCTTGCAACTCGGCCCCCCGGCCTGCCGGCGCCCGTGGCGGAGACCCGCCGCACGGCGTTCAAGGCGCGCTCGCCCGAGGCCGTCAACAGCCAGGCATTCGGTTCGCCATAGGCCGCGCCGAGACCGACGTTCTCCGCCAGACCCCGCTGCTCCAGGCGGCTCAGCAGCTTCGAGGTCTGGCCCTCGTCACGCAAGCCGGCCGCGTCGGCGATCTCACGGTTGTTCGAGCGCGGACGCGCGGCGATCGCGCTCAGCACGCGAGTCGTCCGGTACGTAGCTCGGACAGGCAGCGCGAGCTCGTCGCGAGCGTCAACCATTGCGTATGACGTCGAAATGAACGACATCAACGAAGGCGCCAGCGCGGCGAACGATCTGTGTTGGCGCTCGAGCAGTTGTCCACACGCCACGGAGAACACGCCGCCCACCACCAGCTCCGCCGCCAACCGGGGCGAAGGTGTGAATGCCGCGGCAGCTGCAGTCTGCCGGCGCGTCTCGCGCTCCAGCGCGCCCGCCAGCTCGCGCAGCGCCAGTTGGCGGCGCTCTGACACTGCGGCTGTGGCAACCGGGGGCTCGAGCAGCAGCAGGCGCGCCCAGTTCGGCTCTGCGTCGAGAAATTCCAGCGCCGCCGATAGGCCCGCGTGCACGCGCTGGCGCCAGCCCCGTCCGCGAACGGCGGCGCCGGCAATTACGCGCGAGAGCCGAGCGACACCCTCGTCGAACGCCGCCACAACACACTCGTCAACGCTTTCGAAAACGTCATCGCTGCAGTGCTCTGTGTGCGCGTAATTCGAGACGTCCGTCCAATCAAGACGGGGGTTACTCGGACGCGAACTCCCTTGCTTTCAGGGTTTCATGACAGACCCTTGACAAAATCAGCGCGATATGTTCTCATTCTTCCCACAAAGCTGTGCGTGAGCTTGGGGGCGACAAGCGGCAGCATGCGTAGGCGCGCGCTGTCAACGGTCGTAGTCGTGCTTGCCGAGGAGCATCCGAGAGGGATCGTGAGAGGGAAAACTGAGGGAACGGGGAAGCGGCGATGAGCGCGAGAATGCGAGTCAATCGCGTTGTAGGACAGTCCTTTGAAGTGACCGGTGGAAGCTCGAACACCCTTCAGAGCAGGGATCAGGAGCACGCCAAGGCACTTCGCGCGAGATCGCTCGAGGCAACCGTCGAGGCCATCGCGCAGGGCAGTGACCCCCGTCTTGATTGTACGCTGGCCCCGGCGTAATCCCGCATCAGGACTGGTATCTCGGCGGGCGTCCCACGGTCTTCCCACAGCGCGGTGGCGATCGGGTCGCGGTGGACCGCCGTCCGGCGCCCGGCCGGGATCCGGCGAAGCTCACCGCCTCGCGGTCCGGGAACAGATGCGCGGACATCGGCATGCTCCCGGCGCACCGCGACGCTGAGGAGCTTTCCGTAAGCTAATCCCGGCTGATTTCTGCGTGGACGACGACATCAGCGATATCGGGGATTTGCCGTCGGATCTCGTCCTCTAGCTCGCTGCCCAGCTGGTGAGCATCAACGAGCGACGTGTGCGCGCCGACGCTGAGCGTGAGGAAGATCACGCGGCCGGCGCCGGTGTCGAGCAGCCGCACCGTTCGCGGGCCGGCGCCCGTGTGCTCGAGCACGATGCGCTCGACCTCCTGTGCTCTATCGAGGCCGCGGTCCGTGCTGAGCGAATGAGCGGTCAGCGGACGCTCGAGCGGCTCGAGGTGTGTCTGGACCTCGCTCACGCCGGGCCGGGCGCGGATCGCCCGCTCGACCCGCCCGGCGGCTGCGAGCGCCGTCTTCAATGGAAGGTCGGCGGGGAACTTCAGGTGCAGTGAAACGCTGGCGGTGCCGTCGTGCTCGTAGATCGTGATGTCGTGAGCTTCCTTGACCAGCGGCTCTGCGAGCGCGAGGGCGAGCACCCGGTCGCGGAGGTCGAGGCCGCTGCGTCGCGGCTCGACGTGGACGACGACATCGCTGCCGGGCAGCGCGAGCTGGACAGTCTGCTCGATCCGCTCGGCGGCCTGGTGGCCCTCGATCACAGCCTGGCCTGGAGGGACCGCGGCAATCACATCGGCGAAATAGCGTCCCGCGGACTCGCGCAGGCGCAGTCGCACGAGCTCGATATCTGGTTCGAGACGCTCGAGCGCACGCTCGGCCGCCTCTCTTGCGTCCGCGGGCGTGCGGTCCATCAAGACGTTCGCGTTCTCGGCGATCAGCCTTACGGCCGCGGCCAGGATGATCGCCGAGATGACCAGCGCAGCGACAGCATCACCGGCTGGGAACCCGGCGCGCACCAGCACGAGCCCGACGAGCACCGTCACGGAGCCCGCCATGTCACTTGCGAAGTGGAAGGCGTTTGAGCGCAGCGCCGGACTCCCGTAGCGGCGGGCGACGCGCAGCGAGACGAGCGTGCGCGCGAGGTCCACGGCCAGCGCCAGGGCGATGACCGCGAACACATACCAGCTGGCTTCGGGGGCACCTTGGGGAGCGATCAGGCGTTTGACCGCCTCGACCGCCACGATCGCGCCGCCCGCGAGCAGGATCGCGGCCTCGCCGAGCGCGCCAAGGTTCTCGGCGCGGGCGTGCCCGTACGGGTGCTCAGGGTCGGCGGGCTGCCCGCCGAGCCGCACAGCGAAGAACGTCAAGGTCGCGGCGAGCACGTCGCCGCTTGACTCGATCCCGGCCGAGACCAGCGCGAGGCTCCCAGCCGCGATGCCCACGCCGAGCTTGAGGACCACGAGCACGGTGGCGGCAGCAATCGACGCGAGTGTCGTGCGCCGCTGGACGGCAGCCTGCTGACTATCGCTCAGGTCCACCTACACGGCACCCGTCAGAATCAGCGCTCCGATCACGACCAGGACGAGCGCCGTGACCACGTTGCCCCACCGCTCGAGCCACTGGCCGCGTACCTGGTAGCCGCCGAAGCAGGCGAACAGTGTCAGGGTGACGATTGTCCCGACCGTCGTCGCGGCGAATACGAACAGCGAGACGATCGCCGTTGTGGCGCCGGCAGCCGCGGCCGCTAGGAACACGGGCAGGATAGTCAGGTCAGGCGAGGCGGCAGCTCCGAACGGAACCATGATCGCCGCGAGCGCGGCGCCCCTACCGCGGTGGTCGTGCCCGTGCTCGTCGAAGTGATCGTGATCGTGATCGTGCTCATGGTGGTGGTGCTCATCGTGATGGCCGTGGCCGGTCAACTCTATGCCGGCAAAGCCAACGCCAGTCAAGATCAGCAGGCACCCGATGATCGTGTCCTGAGTGCTCTCCACGGCGGAGCGAAACTGGAGCCCCACGGCGATAATCACGCCGCCGAGGACGATCGACACCAGGACGTGGGCGACGCCGGCCAGCGATGACAGACGAGCAACGCGACCCAGCGAGTAGCGGCGCGTACGGCCGATCACGGCCAGCGGCACCCAATGGTCCGGCAGGATGGCGTGTCCGAAGCCGACACCGGCCGCAGCGGCGACAAGCGCGGGGGTAGCGGTGCTCATGCTGAGATTGCCTGCTCGGATGGGCGCACCGCCAGCCCGAGGCGTACATGCTCGGCATGGGAGGCCAGCCCGAGGCGTACATGCTCGGCATGGGAGACCGCCTCAGCGAGCAGCACCCCGACGTGATCGTCGTGCAGGGCGTAGATGACGTGCCTACCTTGGCGTTCACCGACGACCAGGCCCAGATGCCGGAGCACGCGAAGCTGCTGGGACACGGCGGACTGCTCCATCTCTACGTCGGCGGTCAACTCGCCAACCGAGCACGCCCCGGCGCTGAGCCGGCTGAGGATGCGAACCCGGCTCGGGGTTGCGAGCGCCGCCATCGTCTCGGCGACCGATCGGGCAGTCTCGCCGTCCAGATACGAGAGAGGCGGGTCATTACCGTGGCTCATGCACACATCATTGCATGAATACCTGCTGATGGATAGGGCACCACCCCCTGCCGAGTCGGAGAGCGCCCGATCTGCGTAGCGCCGGGCCGCGGCCCGGAGTACGCTTGGACCGTGCCCGGCTGACGGTGACCGCTCGCCTACGCCCTCCACCCTCGTCCACCGCCTTGGCGGTGCATTGCGACTTGCCGTTAATGCACCCTTTCAAGACAGGAGGACCACAATGACTGACAGCCCAGGGATTGCCCTCATACATCGCGCGTGGCAGGCCAGGAGCGTGGGCGACCTGGAAGCTCTTGAGCGCGCATTTGCTCCAGACGCCAAGTGGCGGGCCGTCGAAGACGGTCCATGGAACTGCGAGAGCCGCGAGGTCATTCTGGAAGTCATGGAGCGCAACCTGCCGCGCGGCCTTAGCGGGCAGATCGAGGAGACGACCCAGCAAGGCCCGCGCGTCCTCGTCGGATTCCGGCCGGACAACTTGCCTCAGGGCACCGGACGCCCTCTCGATCGCGGGATCGCCTACACCGTGGTCACCGTGCGCGACGGCGAGATCGTGGAGCTGAAGGGCTGCGCGGACCGTGCCGCGGCAATGGCCTACATGGACGCGCCCTAGTAGCGGAATCCGGTATCTCGGCGGGACATCCACGATGGCAAGGTCTACCGTCGCGCAGCCGCAGTCGCGGCTGCCGACGACGCGCGCTGTACCAACCGGTTCGAGTAGAGACGCGTCCCACAGAGCCGGCGTTGCTCAGGAATGCGACCAAGGCGTCCGCCTGTCGGCCGGAATCTCGTGATCGTCAACAAGGTTGGTGGGAGCGAGAATGAACACCTCGCACATCAGGTCAGGGTGCTGCTGATTGCCGCTCATGAATCCGATCACCCGTCGGCCGGTCGCATCCTCGATGACCCCAGTAAACCGCTCGCTCATGACCTCCTGAAACGCCATGCGCTGCTGAATGACCGCCTCGCCGCGCCCACCGTCGAGCAAGGTCTGCTCCACCCGCGAGAAACCGCCGCGCAGGACGCACACCACCAGGTCGCGCTCCCCGTCTCTCTGGGACAGGCCGCCTCACCCCCCGCACCCAACGTCGGCACAGGAGGCGTCTCGAGCGTGAGCTACTCCTCCGTGGTGCTCAATGGCTCGGTCAACCCTCGGGGGCAGGGAACCGACTATGTCTTTCAGTACGGACCCACCCGCAGCTACGGGTCTCAGACTCCGCTCTCACCGGCGGGGAACGGGAAGAAACCGACCGGGGTGAGCCAGTCCGTGAGCGGATTGCAGGCACTGACCAGCTACCACTACCGGATCGTGGCGACCAGCCCGGGGGGGACGACGAAGGGAGATGACCGCACCTTCACCACGCCGGAGATTCCACTTTCAGTGGCCGTCACCGGGGTGCCCAACCCGGTCGTGTTCGGAAACTCCTTCGTGGTCGAGGGCACGCTGTCCGGGACAGGGGCCGGCAGCCACGAGATCGTCTTGCAGGCCGATGCCTACCCCTACTTGGGCGGCTTCAAGATCGTCGGCAACCCGGAGGTTACGAATCCAGCCGGGGACTTCTCGTTCCCGTTCCCCGAACTGCTCGAAGGCGCGCAGCTGCGTGTGGTAACGGTCGGCAGACCAGAAGTGTCCAGCCCCGTGATACTCGAGAACGTGACGGTTCGGGTCTCCTTCCACGCGCGTCCAGTTGGCCGCTCCGGTTTCGTGCGTCTGTACGGCACGGTTGCTCCGGCAGCGGTTGGCGCACTCGTCGGCTTCCAGTTGCTCCAGCCCGGCCACAAGTCCCTGAACGAGGGCGGCACGGGCGTGAAAGCCGATACCGCGACCGTCTCGAGCTTCAGCCGCGTCGTACGTATCCGCAGACCGGGTCTCTACCGCGCGCTCATCCAAGTCCCAGCCGGGGCCCGCGTATCGAACTACAGCAGTCCAATCTTCATCCGCTGACGAGGGAGTTCGGGGCACGAAGATGGCGCTCGAGCGTCGAAAATGGCGTTCGGGCGCTGTTGGTCGGCTTCCGGGGGTGGCGAGCGACGACGGCGAAAGGGATAGTATGGGTGGTTGAGCTGACCCTGCGGGCAAGGCTTCAGCCTCAGAGACCAGAAAGCCACCGAAGCGCGATCGCGCCGAGGCGCGGGGTTTTGAGGCAATGATCGAGATCCCCGGGGCCTAGCTCATTTATCCACGCGTTGGGCGTCGTACCCTCTTCCCCTCGCGCGCCACCCACCATGAGGGTCGGGAGGTTCTCGACAATGCAGACGCAGCGTATCGTGGACGGAGTGCGCCCGCCCGAGTCGGGGCTCGTCAACCGAATGATGTCGACGGTGCACGCCACAAACCAAGACGTCGGGCCCACCGTCACCGCCGTGCTAGACGACGGTCCTCTGCGGGGCACACGTATCGAGGCTCAGGTTGTCGAGGGTCGCCCGCCGAGCACGGTCGATGTGCGGGCCGACGACGAAGGTTCGTGTCGCTACTGCCTTGCGGAGTGGGCTCAGAGCGGTCCGTCCGCCGTGTACACGTTCCTCTACCGCGTTTTAGACGCTCCAGGGCCATGAGCTTCCACGAATCCGTGATGGGTCGGCGACGCACCGCTCGAGGTGATCCTGGATCTCGGACGTCGCGCCAAGCCCGACCAGTGGCAGCAGCACGGCTTGGAAGGCCCCCCGCGCCCCCAACCCAGCTGGAGGGCGACAATCGGTCGATCACACTCACCGACGCCCAACAACAGCGGCTGCGGGAGTGCCTGCGCCAGGCCGGCGACCAGCCGGTCGCTTTTGCCGAGCTGCACACCGCCGGGATTGACTTCCCGGCCACTGTCGTGTCCGAGCTCGAGCTGAACGGATACGTCATCGAGCGCGTCTACGACCACGGGCGGCTCGTCGGCGTACGTCTGCTCCATCCAGAGCCCCGAGACACACTCGCGGCACACCGGCGGCGGCACTGGCCGCACCGGTAGCCGGTCGCCGTACACCCCGCGATCACCCCGCTGACAGCCGTCCACGCGGGAGGTTGCCGTGAAATCGCCAATCAAGCCACGTGCGCAGCTCGGCCTGGCCTACTGGCTAGCGTCTGCGAGGGCAAGGCTGGTCGTAGGCGACGCTGCTGATTTCGCCGCTGAGGAATTTCAGTTCGGCCTTGATCGGGAAACCTCTCGGGGGACAGGTCGCGGGCAGGGTGATGTAGGAGCTTGTCTTCTTGCCGTACTTGCGTGCGGCGCCAATTGTCACTTTGAACGACAGCACGGATGCGTCGAGGGCGCCGGGCACAGTTTCCACAAGTGGGACTTCAACCTCCGCCTTCAGGTCATATGGCGGCGGGGCAGTCGTCCAGTAGGCCTTTTCGACGATTTCCAGTGCGACGGGAGAGAGGCCCTCGACGAAGAAGATCAGCTGGTTGGCGGGGGCGAAAAATGATTGCAGTGAGACGGTCTCGTTGACTCGTTCGCCGCCGAAGCTAACGACGCCGAGCCCTTCGCCGATGGGGCCCGCGCGTGAGGCTCGCGGGCAGGCCGCCGGTCCTTTGGCTTCCAGGACCACCGCTGAGCAGGTCGTGAACCCGGCTGGAGCGATCTTCACTCCGTCGGGGGCATAGAACGTCATGTGAGTGAGGGGGGATGGGAATCCTCCGTATTCGGTGCCGCTGATCGTGACCCGCACTTGGACCTCCGCACCCGCGCCGAGGATGTCGCCCGTGCCGGGGAATCCGGGAATGGGCACTGCTTCTACGTGGAGCGTGGCCGCGGGCGCGGCCCCGGCAGGGCCGGGTAGGCTCAGGATCCCCAGGCTCGCGAGGAGCGGGAGGAGACAGAGCAGGCCCCGTGGCGTTCTCCTGCGGATACGTGTCGCGGCTGCGGCCATTAAGCTCGCACCTCCCGTGCAAATCGCCTTTATCTAGGTCACCTTCTCGTGATTCACCGCCCCCTCATCTTGCAGTCCGTAACATACCATCCGAAACGGATGATTGTCAAGGATGAGGATGCCCGCTGAGATAGACCTCACGCCCACCTCCTACATCGTGCTCGGCCTGCTCAACCTCAGTGGTGAGGCGACCCCGTACGACCTCAAGCAGGCGGTCGCCGCGAGCGTCGGTCACTTCTGGTCACCGCCCCACTCCCAGCTCTATGCCGAGCCCGCCCGCCTGGCACAGGCCGGCTACCTGACCGAGCGCCAGGAACCCACCGGCAGGCGCCGCAAGCTCTATGCGCTCACCGACCTCGGGCGAGCGGCGTTGGAGGCCTGGATCGCGATGCCCACTCCCGACATGTACGTTCTGCGCGACCTCGCCCTGCTCAAGCTCTTCTTCGGAGCGGACCCCAGCGCGCTGGCTGCAGCCCAGCTCGATGTCCATCGCGAGCGCCTGACCGAATACGAAGCCCTCGAGCGACAGCTGGCCGAGAACGCCCCCCAGGCCAGCGCCCGTCTCGCCCTGGATCTCGGCCTGCGCCACGAGCGCGAGACCGTCGTGTTCTGGGAAGAACAGCTCCCGTAGCACGCGATCTGCCAATGTCTGGCCCGTGCTTGGCCTGCCCGCTGGCGTGACCGCGTGCCTGTTCGATCTCGACGGCGTGCTGACGCAGACAGCCAAGGTGCACGCCGCCGCCTGGAAGCAGACCTTCGACGACTATCTGCGCCGGCGTGCGGCGCCGACCGGCGGGGCCTTCGTCCCGTTCGATCCGGTCCGCGACTACGACGAATACGTCAACGGCAAGCCTCGCTATGACGGCGTGCGATCGTTTCTGGGCTCGCGCGGGATCGAGCTGCCGGAGGGCGACCCCGACGATCCGCCGGACGCCCAGACGATCCACGGGCTCGGCAACCGCAAGAACGAGATCGTGCTCGAGCTGATCCGCGAACACGGGGTCGAGCCATACGAGGGCTCGGTTCGGTACGTGCAAGCGGCCCGGGCGGCGGGGCTGCGCCGCGCGGTGGTCTCGTCCAGCGCGAACTGTCGCGACGTGCTCCGCGCTGCCGGAATCGAGGATCTGTTCGAGGAGATCGTCAACGGCGTGACCGCCGAGCGCGAGCGCCTGCACGGCAAGCCTGCCCCGGACACCTATCTGGCGGGCGCGCGTGCGTTGCACGTCGAGCCCGCCCAGGCGGCCGTGTTCGAGGACGCGCTCGCGGGTGTCGAGGCGGGCCGGGCGGGCCGCTTCGGCTTTGTCGTGGGCGTCGATCGAGTCGGCCAAGCCGACGCCCTGCGCGCCCACGGAGCCGACGTCGTCGTACGCGATCTAGCCGATCTGCTGGAGCGGCCGTGATCGGGCAGCCGAGCTTCACAGTCGAGCCGTGGGCCCTGCGCGAAACCGAGCTCGACCTCGACAGGCTGGCACAGACAGAGTCGGTGTTCGCGCTGTCCAACGGCCACATCGGCCTGCGCGGCAACCTCGACGAGGGCGAGCCGTTCGGCTTGCCGGGCACCTATCTGGCCGGCTTCTACGAGACTCGACCGCTCCCTTACGCGGAGCCCAGCTATGGCCTTCCAGAAGCCGGGCAGACGATCGTCAACGTGACCAACGGCAAGATCATGCGCCTGCTGGTCGAGGACGAGCCGCTGGACATCCGCTACGGCGAGCTGCGCCACCACGAACGGGTGCTCGATCTTCGTGCCGGAGTGCTGCGCCGCACGCTCGAATGGATGTCCCCGACCGGGCGCTCGGTCCGGATCGCCTCCACGCGCCTGGTGTCGTTCGCGCAGCGGGCGGTCGCCGCGATCCTCTACGAGGTCGAGGCGCTCGACGGCAAGACGCCGGCGGTCGTGCAGTCGGAGCTGATCGCCAACGAGCGACTGCCGGTCGGCCCGAGCGATCCGCGCGCCGCCGCGGCGCTCGCCTCGCCGTTGCACTCGGAGTTCTTCAGCGCGCGCGACGCGCGCGCGCTGCTCGAGCATTCGACGCGCGCGAGCGGGCTGACGATGGCCGCGGCGATGGATCACGTCATCGACGGGCCGCCGCACTCAGCGGCGAGCTCAGAAAGCTTCGAGGACATCGCTCGCGTGCTCGTGACCGCCGATCTGGCCCCCGGCAAGCCCCTGCGGATCGTCAAGCTGCTGGCATACGGGTGGTCCAGCCGGCGCTCGCCGCCGGCGCTCGCCGACCAGGTCTCGGCGGCGCTCGCGGAGGCCCGACACCGCGGCTGGGACGGTCTGCTGGCCGATCAGCGCGAATACCTCGACGACTTCTGGGAGCGCGCCGACGTCGAGATCGACGGTGACGCCGAACTGCAGCAGGCGGTTCGCTTCGACCTGTTCCACATGCTCCAGGCCGGGGCCAGGGCCGAGCGGCGAGCGATCGCCGCGAAGGGCTTGACCGGACCGGGCTACGACGGACACGCGTTCTGGGACACCGAGACCTTCGTGCTGCCGGTGCTGACGTACACCGTTCCGCACGCAGCTCGCGACGCGCTCCGCTGGCGCCATCTGACACTCGCTCTCGCACGGGAGCGAGCAAGCTCGCTCGGGCTCGACGGCGCCGCGTTCCCGTGGCGGACGATTCGCGGACAGGAGTGCTCGGGCTACTGGCCTGCCGGGATCGCCGCGTTCCATGTCAATGCCGACATCGCCGACGCCGTCGTCCGCTATCAGGCGGCGAGCGAGGACGATCAGGCCTTCGCGAGCGGCGCCGGCCTGGAACTCCTGGTCGAGACGGCGCGGCTGTGGCGCTCGTTGGGACACCACGACGACGCGGGCCGCTTCCGGATCGACGGTGTCACCGGCCCCGACGAGTACAGCGCGGTCGCCGACAACAACGTCTACACCAACCTCATGGCCGAGCGCAACCTGCGCGCGGCCGCCGACGCCGTCAAAAGCCATGGAGCGCGGGCCGGTGAGCTGGGCGTCAACGACGAGGAGGTCGCCGGCTGGCGCGACGCGGCGGACGCGATGCTCGTTCCCTATGACGAGAGGCTGGGAGTCCACCCTCAGGCGGAGGCATTCACGGAGCACCAGATCTGGGACTTCGACGCCATGACCCCGGAGCAGTATCCCCTGCTGCTGCACTTCCCCTACTTCGACCTGTATCGCAAGCAGGTCGTCAAGCAGGCCGACCTGGTGCTCGCCCTGTACCTGCGCGGCGATGCCTTCAGCGACGAGCAGAAGGCCAGCAACTTCGCATACTACGAGCGCTTGACCGTCCGAGACTCCTCGCTGTCGGCGTGCACCCAGGCGGTCATCGCCGCAGAGGTCGGCCAGCTCGAGCTCGCCTATGACTACCTGTCCGAGGCCGCGCTGATCGATCTCGACGACCTCCACCACGACACGCGCGACGGGCTGCACATCGCATCGCTGGCGGGAACGTGGATCGGCGCCGTAGCCGGATTTGGAGGCATGCGCGACCACGGCGGCGTGCTGAGCTTCGCGCCCCGCCTGCCCCAGGCGCTCGCCCGGCTCGCGTTTCGCCTGTGCTTCCGCGGGCGAAGGCTGCTGGTGGAGGTCGAGCACAAGCGGGCGATCTACTCGCTGCTCCAAGGCCCCTCCCTGCAGATCGTCCACCACGGCAAGCAGGCGACGGTCAATCCGCGACGGCCGCTGACCCGCCGGATCCCTGCGCTACCCGTGCGCGAGACTCCAAGCCAGCCCCACGGGCGGGCGCCGCGGCGACGAACACCGCAGTCGTAGCGGCGCTTTGGCCCGGCCCGCCCTACGGGCGGGCGCCGCGGCGACGAGCGCCGCGGTCGTGAAGCGGCGCTTTGGCCCCTCGACTTCGGGACCGCGAGTAGGATCGCGTCTCGTGAGCGAGTCGCCCATCGACCAACTGCTCAGTGCGATCGACAAGCTCGATATGGATGCGGTGATGGCATTGCTGGCGCCCGACGTGCGGCTGCTGACAGCGGACGGCCGCCGCGCCGAGGGGACCGCGCCAGTGCGCGAGCTGCTCGCCGACTTCCTTGCGATGCTGCGCTCCTGCACCCACCGAATCACCGCCGAGTGGCACCCGGACGATGTCTGGATCGCCGAGATCGAGGCGACCTACGAACTCAAGGACCGGACACGAATCGGCGCGCTCGCGCGGGCATTCGTATTGCGTGCGCGGTCAGACGGCGTCGCTGACTTACACGTATACGGCGCGAGCGAGCGTCCGCTCAGCGACCGCCCCAAGGCGGGAATCTGGCTCGAAGGGCGTTGGCTACCGCCACTCTGACTCGATAGCCGGTGCCCGGGTGGGCTCAGGCCTGCAGCAGCTGCTCGAATTGCGTGGCGGTCAGCGGCTTTGCGAAGTGGAAGCCCTGACCGAGCTCCGAGCTCATCGCGGCCAGCGCGCATGCCTGGGCGGAGGTCTCGATGCCCTCCGCGATCGTTTGCAGATGGATGCGATGGGCGAGGCTGATCACACCCGCGACAAGCTCGTCGCTGTCTTTGCTGCTGCCGATGCCGTCGACGAAGCTCTTGTCGATCTTGAGGATGTCAACGGGAAACTCGTGCAGGTAGCTCAGCCCGGAGTAGCCGGTGCCGAAGTCATCGACTGCTATGCGCACACCGAGCTTCTTGAGGTCGCGCAGGCGTTGCGGGACGTCGTGGGCGCGGTCCACGAGCACGCTCTCGGTGATCTCGAGGATCAGGCGATCGGGGGGAAGGCCGACACGTGCGAGCGTCTGCTGGACCTCGGCGAGGAATCCGGGCGAGCGCAGCTGCACGGCCGAGACGTTGACGGCCACCGACAGGTCGGCGGACGCCGGCATGCGGGTGCGCCAGCGCTCGAGATGGGTGCACGCCTGCTCGAGCACGAGCCGCCCAAGCGCCTCGATGACGCCGCATTCCTCGGCGAGCTTGATGAACATCTCGGGTGCGATCAGCCCGCGCCGCGGGTGGTTCCAGCGCACGAGCGCCTCGGCGCCCACGATCGTCTTGTCCGCCAGGCTCATGATCGGCTGGTAGTGGACGGTGAGCTCGCCACGCTCGATCGCGCGATGCAGGTCGCTGATGACGTCCGGTCGCGGCAGCGGGTCTTCGCGCATGCTCGCGGTGAAGAACTTGACCTGTCCCTTGCCGGCACGCTTGGCGGCATACATCGCGCGGTCGGCCTCTGCGACGAGCGTATCGGCGTCGGTGGCGTCCCCGCTCGACCACGTCACTCCGATGCTCACCCGGTGCGTGAGCCTGGGCGGACCATCCCCGTGCTCGGGCACGGCGCGGGCCAGGCGTTCGGCGAGCTGCATCGCCCGGTCAGGGCCGCCGGCGTCGGGACACACGACGAGGAACTCGTCGCCGCCGAACCGACCCACCATGTCGCCGCTGCGCAAAGCGTTTCGCAGCCTGGCGGCGACCGTCCTCAGCAGCTCGTCGCCGGCGGCATGACCGTGGCGGTCGTTGACCTCCTTGAAGCCGTCCAGGTCGACGAACATCACGGCGCGTTCGGCTCGATGCGCGCCGCCCGCCACGCCTGCGTCGAGGGCAAGCATGATCGACGCGCGGTTGTAGCAGCCGGTCAGCTCATCGAAGGTCGCCCGCTGCTTGAGCTCCTCGCGCATTCGCGCGCTGTCGGTCACGTCGGCCACGCAGGCGATCGCTCCGCTGATCGTCCCGTCGTCGTGGCTCAGCGCGCGCAGGTTGATCGTGCAGAAGCGCGACTGGTCGTGGGGCGGCACGCGCAGCTCGACCTCGATGTCGGCCGCCCGCCCCGCCCCGAGCACCTCGTCGAGGGCCCGCTCGAGCACCAGCCGATCCGCTTTGACCACTGTCGCGAGCTGTGCTCGCAGCGTGCTCGCCGGCGCGACGCCGAGGATCTCGTGCAGCCGGTCGTTGGTGTAGACGACGGTGCGCTCCGCGCTGACTTGAAAGAGCCCGACCGGAACGGCCTCGGCCAGCCTGTCCAGGAACTGCTCGCGCGCCCGCAGCTCCTCGTGGGCGGCCATCTCGTCTGAGATGTTGACCATCTCGCTGACGACAGAACGCTGATCGGGGTTGGCCAGGAAGTTGTGGTTGGTGACCTCGAACCACACCCACGATTGGTCCCTGTGGCGATGGCGCAGGCGCACGCGCCGTCCGGGCCCCGGCGAGGAGATCATCTCCATCCAGTTGTCGATCGCGAGCCCGTGGTCGTCGGGGTGGATGAACTCGATCGAGCGGTGACCCTCCATCTCCTGCGGCTCCCAGCCCAGGATCTCGGTTATCGCCTCGTCGATCTTGATGACGAAGCTGCGTTCGTCCTTTTCGATGGTCGCGAATCTGGGCGCCGTCTTGGGAAGCTCGCGGGACGCGAGGCGCGCCGGGGCAGCGGTCGTCTCGGCGGGCGTGTATATCGCGAGGATCACGCCGTGGCGCTCGCGCAGGTCGAACCCGCAGAACCAGACCGCGCTCTGCGGATCGATCACCAGGTGCTGGCAGCACCTGGCGGCTCCCCCGGCGAGCACTCGGTCCCAGGTCGCGAACGCGCTGACGCGATCCTCGGGTACGACCAGATCCAGACCTGAGCGGGCGTCGAGGATCGGATTGCGCTGGAGCTGGATGGACTCGGGCATCGGCACGCACAGGCCCGCCGGCTGCAGCGCCGCGACCGGCGCCTGCGGATATAGCGCCAGCAGCGCAGCGACGGCCGCATCCAGAGTCTCGGCATCCAGATGCTCGGCGTGCTCGCAGTCCAGTACCTCGTCAGGCAATTTCCCAGCGTCGGGCTGCGGTTTCGAGATCGTCGAGATGGGCGTGTGGCTCTGCGACATGAAACCCCCCGGCAACGTGCTCGGACGATGCCCAGGCATAGCTCATCGTTTTCTCCTCGATCCCGATCATCGGATCCGCCCGCCCCAAAGTTGAGCGATCCCGCCCCAGATCGACGCTTTGCGACCAAACTCGACCGGGAGATCGACTACCAGCCGATGGGCCTAGGTCACGAGCTGAGCCGGCTGACGACGGTCTTCCCGCGTGGGTCGCTGAGCGCCTCGGCGGCGTCGTCCCAGCCAACCACCTGGGAGGTGACGAGCTCGGGGTGTAGGAGCTCCTGCTCGATCAGCGCCAGCACCGGGCCCATCGCCTCGCGGGCGTGGACGCGCCCGGTCAGGAAGCGGATTCCCTTCGTGTACATCTCAAAAAGCGGCACCGGAGTCGTCGCGGCGAAGTAGATGCCTACGCTGGTGCAGACGCCGTCGGGGCTGGTCGAACGAAGCGCGCAGGACAGCCCGGCGGGGTTGGCGCTGGCGTCGACCGTGATTGGATACGGCCCGAGGCGCTCGGGAATGGGGTCCTCGATCACGTTCGCGCCCAACCGCTCCGCGATCTCCCACTGCTGCGGTCCACCACCGAGGAAGTCAACACGCTCCGCACCGAGCGCGCCGGCGATCGCCGCGGCGTACAGGGAGATCGAGTTCTCGGCCGAGACAACCAGCACCTCTGCCCCCGGCTCCTGCTCCAGCTGGGGTCCCACCGTGCGCCAGGCGTCAACCATGTTGTCGCTGAGGCTCGCCACCGACTCGGGCGCCAGACCGGCGGGCAGGGCGACCAACATGTGATCTGCGAACGGCACGCGCACCCGGTCTGACAGAAAGCCGCCGAACTCGCCGCCGCTCAGCGCTCCCAGGCCGTACATCGAGATGCGGGGCACCCCCTGGCAGTGACCGCTGCGTCCCCGCGTGCACTGCTCGCACGAGCCACAGGAGATCTGGAAGGGGATGCTGACGAGATCGCCGGGCACGACGTCCCTGACCGCGTCGCCGACATCGAGTACCCGTCCAACACCCTCGTGGCCGAAGGGAAAGGGTCCCCGCAGGGGCACGGCTCCGTGCACGATCAGAGAGTCGAGGTCGCAGGTGGCGACGGCGACCGGTTCGACGATCGCCTCCCGGTCGGCCTCGAGCTGAGGATCCGGCGTCTCACGCCACTCCAGCCTGCCCGTCTCGATGAAGTTCAGCTCGCGCATTTGCAGACACCCTTTGGCTCGACGACCCTGCCCCCATACTAGGGTGGACGAGGACTCGCAATCGCGGTGGACGACCGCTCGCAATCGCGGCGCGCGCAAGGCTCACGAGGACCACCACGCCCGGGCGCGGCTAGCAAGCGCGCCCGCGGCAACGCCGATCGCGGGTCACGCGCCCTGCTGCTTTCGGCCAGCTGTCTCAGCGTTGCGTGCTGCTTTGCTCGGCGCGTAGGTCTTGCGGGCTTTGTGTTCGCAGGCGGCCTGTTTGGCATGCGAGCGCTTGTGGCTCTTGCGGCACGCCTTTAGCGCAAGCACCAGCTTCTGCGTGCGGGTCAGCTTCCTCGCTTTGGACGCCCTGACGGCCTGACATCGCTGGACCGCGACCCTCACGTTCTCCTCGACAACGGTGGCGTTCTGGCCGGTGAGGGTGGTGGGGATCGCGAGGCTCTGGCCGCACAGGCTGTAGTGGTCCTTGACGGGTAGGTTCGTCGTCAGCGCCGAATGCGGTCCCTCGGGTAGGGTGGCTTCGACGGTCTGGAATGGCACGTCGGGGACCGTCTGGAAGCTGGAGGTCGTGACGCCTTTTTTGATCGCGGTCTGTCCGTCGAGGATGACCGTGATGCCTTCGCCCTGCAGGACGAGCTCGGCGTCGGGCCACGCGGCGTTGCCGTGGGAGACCAGGTAGATCGGGCCGGTCAGCGGACTCTTCAGCACGGGGGTGTGTACGACCGCCGAGCCGATGTCCGAGCCTTCTGGGCAGGCGGCGGGGTTGGCTTCGAAGACGCTGGCGAGACAGGCTTTCTGGATGGTCGTCAGGCGGGCGGGGAGCGTGCTGGGGATGGTTAGCACGGTTTTCGCGACGTTTGCCTGCCCCGCGGTGGAGGAGAACGTAAGCTTGAGGCTGGCGCCGTCCGCTTTGCTGGTCTTGCCCTGGGTGCCGGCGGTGACGGCGGGTTTGAACCGCAGGTTCTGGCAGCCCGCGACCTGGAAGGGAGTAGACACGCTTGCATTGGCGCCGTGCGCTCCGGTGAGCGTGCTGGTGATGCTCATTGGGGTGCAGCTGG
Organism: uncultured Solirubrobacterales bacterium; assembly: GCA_963713895.1. Classification (GTDB taxonomy): domain Bacteria; phylum Actinomycetota; class Thermoleophilia; order Solirubrobacterales; family Solirubrobacteraceae; genus Palsa-744. Next base: position 3,298,995 of record OY970210.1, read on the forward strand.
TGGGGTTGAACTGGAAGTTGGGGCGGTTGACGGTGACGTTGAGCGTTTTGATCTGGGCGGGGACTCCTTTGAGGATGGTGGGGATCGGGTCGCTGCTGATGGTGACCTGTGCGGTGTGTGGGTTGACGTTGATGCGCGAGCGCACGGTGACGACGCCGAGGTTGAACGGGCCGGCGACCGCGGGCGTGACGACCTCGATCCCGAACGGCGCGCCCTCGTAGGGGCCGGTGAGATACACGGTTCCGGGCAGGCTGACGGGTTCGTTGCCGAGGCCGGCGTAGGCGGTGGAGCTGCCGATCAAGCTTTGCGGGCCGCAGCGTTGTTCTGCGGCTTGGGGTTCTGGGCAGGGGGTGACGGAGGCCAGGATCGCGGCGATCCCCGGCGGCAGTTCTAGGATCAGGGCGCGCAGTGCTTGGTCGCCGTCGGGGTGTCCGAGCGTCAGCGTGAAGGACGTGAACGCGCCGGCCTGGTTGCTCGCCGTTCCGGCCTGCATGGCGGGCTGGAATGGTTCGGGGCTGGTGCAGGCGCTTCCGCCTGGGCCGGTGGTGATCGGAAAGCTCGTTTCGCGGGTCTGGGGTGCGGGCAGCGACCAGGGCGTGAACGACGCCAGCGTCGTGTAGGTCCCGCACAAGGGTGGTGTGGATAGCGAGGCGCGGGGGCCTTCGAAGAAGCGCAGGCCCAAGTGTTCGAACGGGACTTGCGGGGTGTTCGCGAACGTGCTCGTGGCCTGGCCTGTTTGTTCGTTCAGCGAGACTTCGCCGGCGAGCTTGACCCTGATTCCCAGGGCGGGGTCTTCGGCGACGATGTACAGCGCGAACAGCGAGGAGAACGGGTTGTGTTCCTGTTCGGCGATATACACGCCGCCTTCCAGTTCGTGTTCGAGATCGGGCGATTTGATGCGCACGACCCCGACCTTCGCGGCGTCCGGGCAGCTCGCGGGCCCTGTGGAGAACCGCAACGGTTCGCCGGCGCCGGGTGAGAACGGGTCGCTGCTGGCGCCCGCGCCTTCATAGCCGATCTGCGCCTCCGAGCACGCCTGCAGCCCGTTTGCAGCGGAGGGGTTCAGCTGCACTCCCGCGGGCAGCGTGACCGTCGTGCTGCGCACCGCGGACTCGCCGAGGCCGTCTGCTTCCGCGGGAAGCTTCACATCGACGTTCAGTCCTGTTGGTGTGCTCGCGCTGCTGACGCTCGCCGTAGCGGCCTGGCCTTCGCCTCCTTCGCCGACGGGCTGAACGGTGATCGACGGGTCGAATGGGACCGCGCCGCAGCCTTCCAGGCTGGCGAGCGGTTCACCGAGACCGTTCTGGAAGGTGTAGCCGGTTTCGGTGAGCGCGCCGCTCCACGCCTGGCCGTTCATCTGTGTGTCCAGGCCGCCGAGGCAGGCGGTCGGCAGCGTCAGGAAGGGCGTGTTCGTGCGCTGGCCGGGTGGTGTGCACGTTTCGCCGTTGACTTCCTTGCCGCGGATGCACGCCCAGCCGCGCGAGCGATCGTGGGCGGGGCTCTGCGGTTCGCCCCACAACACCACCTGGCTGGTGAGCAGCTGTGCCAGCTGGGTCGTGTTCTTGATGCTCACGTTCACGCCGTAGTCGCCGTCGGTACGCACAGAGGTATCGAGGATGATCGGGACTTTCGTGTCCTCCAGCCCGAACCTTGCGGGCTCTCCCGGCGCGGGCACGAGGTTGAACACCGGGACCGCTTCGGTGAACACACCCAACGGAGGATTCGGCAGGTTGAGCGTCACCAGCGCCACCCCGATCGCGCTGTCCGCGGGACAGGAGTTGACATCGTTTTCGCCGATGCTCGAGAAGTCCGCGTCAGAGCACTCTGCGAGCGCCTGGGGATCTCCCAAAAGCCCAGGCGGCAATTCGAAGTTCAGGTTCCTGGCCAGCGCCGGCGCCGAGGGCTCCAGCAGCGCCTGTCCTTCGCCCTCCGCGCTCAGCGCCTCGTTCAGATCGAGCGTGGTCGTCAGCTGAAACGGGTGCGACCCCGCCTGCACATCGACCGAGCCGTCTTCTTCTTCGGGCGTCAATTCATAGCGTTCCAGACCAAACGGCGTGGCCTGCTCGCCGATTGTGATCGCACGTTCGACGCTGGCCCGCGCGACCAGTTCTTCACCGCTCGGCGACTGGCCGCCGCTGACGGTCACGGTGTTCTGTTCGCCGGAGACCGCGCCGGGCTGCGCTTCGACCGGGATCACCACCCTCAGCTGGGTGAACGCCGCCACCGGCTGGGTCGTGCTCACCGTCTTGCACTGGACTTCCGTACGCTGAGCTTCTTCTACCGAGCACGAAAGTGTGCTCGCCGCTTCCGAGCGATCACTCGCTTCCAGCCTGCCTTCGACCACACCACCAGCCGATAGCTTCACGTGAGCGGGCAGCCTGTCGCTCAGCACCACCGGGTGCGCGCCGCTGCCGTTCACGGGCGCGTCACCTATGTTGTTCGCCGTGGCGATGATCCTCGCCTGCTGGCCCTGCACCAGCTCGCTCGGCGCCGCGTTCGAGTCAAGCCGCCACAGCACCGACGCGAACGCCGGTGAGCAGCCACCCACCACGACCAGCGCAAGCGTCGCGAGCACAACCCTGAGCACGCGCCACCCGAGATCGCTCATGCGCAAACGCACCATCAGGGCCGACAGCGTCATCCGCGTCCACCACCCGCACGCCGGACCTGCCCGCCCGTCCTGGCCCGCTCAGCTGCCTTTGCCTGCTTCTTTGCCTTTGCCTGCTTGTGTGCCGTGGGTTTGGTCGGGTAATGCTTGTGCGCCTGCTTTTCGCACGCGACCCGTCTGCGTTTGTGCTTGTCCTTGCGGCAGGCCTTCAGGGCTTTGGCGAGCTCTTGCGCGTGGGATAGTGGTTTGGGCTTGAGGGCCGGTTTGGTGGTGGTGGAGCCCAGTGTTTCCTGCTTGGGAACGTTGCCCTGGCCGGTCGGGGTGGCGCTGGCGGGGCTCGCGAACGTGGACGGCGCCGTCGCAGCGGGATCGCAGGTCTGGGTGCTTTCACACGGTCTCTGGGAGGATGCTTCGCTGGTCAGGCACGGCGAGGCGCTCGTGCACACGCGTGCGTCGTAAATGTCGAAGTCGGTGTCGCGGTCTGCCGCGACCAGCGGCTCAGAGGTCAGGAAGAACGCGTCGTCGCCGTTTTCGCTGGCTTCCAGGAAGGCAGATTCCTGCATGGCGGTTCCGGAGGAGATCAGCGAGACGCATCCTTCGGGCTGGGTGCAGCTGCCAACCCCCTCAGGCTCGTACTCGTAGACGTCCTCCCTGGCGTTGGTCGCCTGCGCCACGAGCTCGTCGGGGCTGTCGAAGAACAGCCGGCCGCTGTCGGATAGATAGCGCGGCTGGTGGGTCGCTCCGTCGACGCCCAGCGGTGTCCAGCCGGGAATGCTTCCTGCCAGATACTGGCCTGTCCAGTCCTCACGGCGATCGACCACCAGGCCATAGCCTTCGCCGGCGTGCGGGGTGTCCAGCACCCCTACCGACGGGCCGTTCTGGTCACAGGATGCGCATGTCAACAGGTTCGAGCTGGCCTGATATACGTAGACCTCCTCGTCGCGCACCCCTTCGTGGTTGGCGTCGAGGTTGTCATAGCCGGTGAGCGGCTGATCGGACATGAACGCGAGGTATTCGCCGTCGGGGGAGACGCGCGAGGTCACGTCGGTGAGATCGGGACGGTTCTCGACGTAGTCGCCGACGCGCCCGGAGCCGTGCAGGCTGCCCCAATCCCCAGAGTCTTCGTTTGACAGCGAAGCGATGAAAGTGATCGTGCCTTCATGCCACACGTACAGGTTGCAGGTCGCGCCCGCCGGCGGCACTTCCTGGGACTCGTGCACGCACTGGCCCGGTTTCGCGCCCGGCGCCAGCACCCCGTCGGCCACGAAATACACGTACGATCCGTTTTCGCTGATCCCAGGGATCACGTTCAGCACATCCGCGCTGCCACCCGAGAGGAGCGGCGTCAGGTCTTTGAGATCGCACGCGAGCTTGCCGCCCGTTTCGATGATTTCGCACTCGTACAGGTCAGCTTCGCGTGCCTGGCGCTGGGCTGATTCCGCCGTCAGCGGCGCGGTGTCGGTGAAGAACACCCGCGATCCGTCACTGGAGGCGGCCTGAAAGTCAACTTCGCTTTCTTCACCGGTGGGTTCGACCACGCCGTCCTGCGCCGCGCTTATCTTGATCGTTTCCCCCCTCTTCGTGTCACGCATGTACAGACCGGGCGCTTCGCCTTCTTCGCCTTCTTCGGCTTCCGCCGAGAAGAACACCCGCGAGCCGTCGCTGGATATCGCGTTACGCACATTCGTGCTTTCATCGCCCAGCGCCGGTGAGGGCGCGGGCGCCCCGTCGGGCAGCACGCTCACCAGCGCCAGCGGACCGCCTTGTTGTGTCTCATAAAGTCCCGCTTCCAATCCCGTCAGCAGCCCGACCTCGGATTCGAACAGGACACTCGACAGATTCGCCGTGGCGTCCAGGAACGTTAGCTTTCCCCCGAACCTCACCGGTTCCCCCGGCTGCGCTTCGGCGGTGACGTTCGCAGCGTCCACCAGCGGCGCGTACCCGGGAGCGAGAAACCCGCTGTTCGCCTGCGCCCCTTCATACGCCGCCCGCTCTGACGGTGAGGGCGCGATCGGGGAATCATCACGCAGATACAGCGTCTTTTCGCTCACCCCCGGCGCTAGCGGCGGCGCTTCCAACGGTTCGACCTGACCGCCGGTGGGCTGCGCCAGGCTCAGCGCCAGGTCTTCCGAGAAGAACCGGTACTCCGACGGTTCGCCCCCTTCGATGCCTTCACCGCGCGCATGCGGCGTGACCATCTCCTGCGAAGACCAGCCCTGCGCAGAGCGTGTCGAGATCACCTGCGTCGCTTCAGGAGCACGATTCCCTTCCGGTTCGGAGACGACCGGACCGTCCGAGACATACGTGATCGCGCTGCCTTCCGCGGAGGCCTGGATCAAGCCTCCTTCTTTGGATAGCGGTTCGATGTCCGCGCCGTCCTTTTCCGCCGGCGAGACCAGCTCCCAGGCACGACCATCGGCCAGCACCCCCGTCGCGGAGGGCAGCGTCTGAAACGTGCCCTGGCTGCGCTGCGCTTCAGCCGCGCCGAGCGAGTTGGCGGCGAGCACGCGATAAAAATAGGTCGTGCCCGGCTGCAGGCCCCGCAGCGTAACGCTCACTTCCCGCTCGCCGAAACCGCCGCCGAGGTCCGCGCCCGGCGGCAAAGGCGTCTCGGTGCACCCCGCCGGTTCGCTCACGCAATCGGCCGTGCCGTACTGGAAATAATATTGCGCGTCAGAGCCCTGCGGATCGACCCTCGCCGACAGGAGCGCTTCACTGGAGCTCAGATTCTGCGCCGCCAGATCTTCCACGACCGGCGCGCCCGCGGATTCGGGCCTGAAGACATCGACCCTGTCATCACCCCCATCCACGACATACACATCGCCGGTCTTCGAGTCCACGGCAACACCCATCCCATCCGCAAGCTCTCCCGAGCCGAAGCGCCCGACCAGCGCACCATCGGCTTCGAGCTCGACGACCGAGGCTCCCTCGTCGAGATACACAGCGCCCTTCCCGGCAGCGCCGAGCGGAGTGCCTTCGCCGCTGGCCTGATCCACCGCGACGCCACTCGTGCCTTCCCGGTCGAGCTCGCTGATCGCGACGCCGCCACTGGCCAGGACTTCTTCGGTGCTCAGCTTGCCCGCGACGGCGGGACGCGCGTACTTGCCCGGCGCCGGTTCCTTTTCTTCTGCCAGTTCGCGTTCGACCACGGCCGGGCATTCGCCTTCCCCGGTCAGCAGTTCGTGATCGACATAGAACGCTTCGCCGCCCGCATCCACGCCAAAACCGGGTTTCGGACATTCCAGCGGCGACGACAGCACAGGTTCCACCAGCACCGGATGACTCGTGTCGGTGAAGCCTTCGATCACGCCCGTTTCTTCTTCTTCACCGCGATACACCCACACCCGTCCGTCGCGATCTGTGGCCAGGCCATCGAGCCTTCCTTCTTCTTCCACCGGGAGCCTGCCAAGCGCCTTTTCGCCGCCGGCCGTGAACATCTGCACGTCCGGACGTTTCGCCGACCCATCCGCGCCCACATACACCATCCCGGCCCCCCCAGGCGTGTTATCGGCCGCGATCGCCCCCGGTTCCTTCAGCGCGCCCGTGCCCGTAGTCGCGATTCCGGCACGGCACGCGCTCGTGCAAACCTCATATTCTTCTTTGCCGTCGTTCACGCCCCAGCCCCAGGCCGCCACGAACGCACCCGTTTCGCTGAACTCCTGCACCCGATGATTGCCGCGATCGACGACGAACACATCGCCGCTCGCTTCATTCACCGCGATGCCCGCGCCTTCGCTGAGCTTGAAGGCGCCACCGAATCGAAACTGGCCCGCGCCTTCGCCTTCACCACCAAACGAAAACCCGTATACGTGCCCACGCTGGGCCAGTGCCAACGCCGGCGCGCTGTACGCCAAGAGGCCTACGGCAATCACGCACAACGCAAGGGCAAGCCTTCGACCCGCGCTCGGCACGCTTGCCCCGCACACACCCGCCGCGCCCGCACCTGGCGCGCCTGCGACCTCGGCGACAGGCTTGCGCCGCAGCCGCCGGCACCCGCCCGGTCCCACACACGCCTCACGATCCTCATACGCCCCAGACACTGCGCTCTCTCCTCAAGTCCAGCTTGCCGTCGCCGCTGTCGCGAGAGAGAGCCTGCGCGGAGCCACCGGCCCGCACAGCACCCTCCCGTCACGACATCCATTCAAACGCTCAGGCAGTCACCGCTAGATGACCGTGTTCACCTCGAGCGGTTCTTCGGCCGTCTGGACGTTCGTGATCGTCTGCCCAGCCTGTTCGAATTCAGTCGCGCCGATTTTGCTGATCAACACGTCCTTGACCTTTTCGGTTTTAGAGGTGTAGTAGTATTCCGGTTTCTGTTTGCCTTTTTTGGCAGTGAACTTCATTTCGACTTTCGTTTCCGGTTTGTTTACCGGAATATTAGTCAGGACCGAACCCTTGACTTTGACATTCGCCGGTCCGCACTGGAATTCAATGAACAGTTCCCCCGACTGCGGGACGAGATCTACAGCGACCTTCTTCCCAAATTTTTCCCAGACCAAGCTGCCCGCAAGCGGGTTCGTATCCAGTTCGCCTTCCGCCTTGCCCGGACTCACGCATTTATACCCGAGATTTTCACACCCGGTAAACGTCACCGCAATGTTACCTACAGTTTTGGCGGAAGTGAATTCACCCGAAGACGCCTCGGTTTTACACGTCACCTTGTTCGCTTTGACCGTTTCCAGCGTACCCACTCCACCAACGCCTGCAAACTTCTTTTTTATCGCACCCGCTTCCCATTCAAAGCTGCCAACTTTTTTGCCTTTAGCCGCCTTCGTGCACACATCGTTCGTGTACTTGCCTCCCGCGTGGGAAACGCAACGCCCGATTTCCGGCGCTTCCAACGCCCACGCCGGCGCCACGACCGCCACACAGGCAAGCACCGCCACCGCCAGGCCAGCGCCCATCGTCCTCAAACACCTCATATAGCTCACCTTCGATCTGATTACATAAAAGTTTCGTTCGTACGGTGCCCGTCGCGGACGCGACGGGCACCGTACACACATCTGACCTAGCTCCTCAGCGTCCCCGCTACAACCTTTCCCGGCCTTCTTCGACCTCTTCGGCACCCGACTGCGTGAGTTCGCCTTCGAGGACCGTCGCGTTGTGACCCGCCGCCGAGGGCAGGCCCGCCGCCGCGTCGATCGCAGCATCCGCGCTACCCGCGACGCCACAACCAGTCACTCCCGGCGCCGCGAAGGAGTTATCGACGAGTTTACCTTCGACGATATGGGCGATCGCGCCTTCGTTAGTGCTGAAAACGCCGCCGGGCTTGCCTTCCAGAGGTTCGTTCGGCGGTGGCGGACTCGTCGTGCCCGTGGTGTATTTGATCTGGATCGGATCGGAGTTGGAGCCGTCGTAGCATGTGTTGCCAAGAAACGGATTGCTCAACTTGATCTGTGTTGGCAGCCCGAGCGCCTCACCATACCCGCTGAGCAGGTTAGTATCGTCTAGGAAAAAGCTGCTCGCAGGTCCGGCGAGTTCCACTGTAGCGGTGACCTTTGTCTTGCCGGCCGCGACATACTTTTCATAGCGTTCCAATTCTTTTGGCGACAGCAATTCCGTATCTACCACTTCGGTCAGACTAGGCGCTGGCTGAGCGGCCTTCGACAGCGTGCTGTTGCCATATTCGGGGCCCGCAAAGAATTGCTCGTCGAAGTATTCGTCGCCTCCTGGACCACATTCCCAATATATAGTTTTGTCTTCTTCAGTGCATTCGACGCTTCGTTTATAGTACTCCCCGCCCTGCAGAATGATCGACTTCGTGAAATGTACGGTTAGATTCCCGGCCTGGAAATAGGTTTCACCGCCCGACGTGCCCCAGATGCAACCATGGACCCCTTCAAGTCCCGCGTTCAGTGGACAGTTTGCAAATTTGTTCCATTCCTTAGGCTTATTGTTTCCTGGCTTCGGGGGTTTCTTGGCCAGCGCTGAACCTGCACTCACTGCGTTCATCGCGAACAGAGCGGCCAAGCACAGCCCCAGTATCCTTACGTGTCTCACTTTTCCACTACTCCTTTTCCTCTCGGTAACGATTGACCGGTCCCAAACCGCTGCCGCTGGCAGCCAGCCGGTCTTTGCAACCACAGACGGACGACCCTCGGCGCATCGCTGCGATCCGCCAGCTGTCGTCCCCCTGCCCTCTCAACGGCCTTGCCGCGCACCGCGCGCGACATAGCGCCGAAAAGCTCACATGCACCAGCGAGCGCCTCATCGCCCGCCCCTGATGCGTGGGGCGGCACGCCTCGGAGCGCGCTGCGCAAAACTTTCCCCGAGCAGCCCGAGCACACGCTGACCCGACGTGCTCAGCAGCCACGCGTTCGGTTCACCCCGCGCCGCGCCGACTCCCACGTTCTCGATCACGCCCTGGCGCTCCAGCCGCGCGAGCAGCTTGGACGTCTGCCCCTCATCCGCCAGCCCGGCCGCCTGCGCGACCTCACGATTATTCGAGTACGGCGCCTGCGCGATCGCGTGCAACACCAGCGTCGTGCGATGCGTGACCCTGATCGGAAGCTCGGCCGCACGGGATATCGCGTGCGCCCGCGTCAGCTTGGACTCGGACGCCGGCTCCCCACGCCTGCCGGACGGCCGGCCCTCCAGCTCAGCCTGCGCCGCGGCCTGACCGAGATACGGCGCAACGATGAACGCCATCAGCGACGGTGCCAGCTCCACCAGCTTGCCGCCATCGCCTTCGAGCATGCTCGTACGAATGACAGAGAACACGCCGCCGACGACCAGCTCGCCGCCCAGCGTCGCCAGCAGCACCGGCGACCCGCCCGCACGCCCGCTGCCACAGCCCTGGCCGACCTCGCCCCCACGCTCGAGCAGACCAGCCAGCACCTCGTGCAGACGCTGCCTACACTCGAACGTCACCGTCTGGTCCAGCGGCGTCTCGAGCACCAGCAAGCGCGCCCAGCACGGCTCGTCATCGAAGAACCCCAACATTGCGACAAGCCCCGCGCGCACCCGCTCGAGCCACGCCCGCTCGCTCGCCGTCGCTTGCGCTACTGTCCGCGACAATCGCCCGAGACCCTGCTCGAACGCCGCGTGATAACACTCCTCGACGGTCGAGAAAACCTCGAAGAAAACGCTCTCCAAGACCTCCGCGCGCGTGGCCACCGCATACACCAGACGGGGGTCACTCGCCCGTCAGGGCCCTATTTTCAGGACCCCTTGACAAACCAGGTGCCGTATGTTCTCCTTCTTCCCACAAGCAGCACTTGGGGAGAACCACGAAAGGGCGGCTTGAAAACGCGACATCGGAGCATTACCACGAGGTCGTCGAGAGAGCCACAAGAGGGAATCAGCGAGAGGGACAGCGGAGGGAAACGAGGGAGCATCATGGGGAAGCCGATCCAGATCAACCGCATGGCTGAGCGCTTTTCAAGCCATACCCTGTCCCGCTCGCGGCTCTCCGGACATGGGACTTCCGGGGCTTCCGGCGACACGAAGGCGCTGCGCGAGAAGTTGGTCGCGGCCATGGTCGAGGTCGTCGCCGAGGGCGGCGACCCCCGTCTGGTGTAGTCGCGGGTCCTGCCGTAAACCCGCATGGATACTGGGGTTTTCGCCCCATGTCCCACGTTCGTCCCACGGCGGGTCGCACCTGCGGCCAAAGTCCTGCCCCTCAGCCGATCTGCTCTGCCAGCTCGACGATCATCCCCTCGGGGCCGCGGACGTAGCAGGGCGGACGTAGCAGAGCCGGGGACTCACCGGGCTCATAAGCCGTCAGCCTCGAGCGGCCGGCCTCAGCTGCGAGCGTGTGTGGGAGCGCGCGGAATGTGTTTGAGGATGATCGGCCAAGTGCGATCGCTCACCGCGGGGGGCCTGTGCGTCCGGGGTCTTGGAGGTCGCGCCGGCGCGAAGCGTCACGCGAGGCTCGGAACCCTCGTGACCCTGACGAGCGGTGGCAGTGACGGCTTCATCGGGCCAATGCCCGTAAACGTCCAGGTAGATCCGCGCGGCCTCCTCTTCCTCGCGCTCACGGTCGCCCTCGATCGACGCGCGATACAGCCAGTTCATCCCGAACACCGCCAGGCCCGCACTCACGATCCCGGCGCCGCCCTCGAGGTCGACGTCGCTGCCGAACGCCATCACGATCGCCCCTGCGAGCACGATCGCAACCGGCAGGACGTAGCGCAAACCGACCATCCACCGGGCGTCGCGCTGGGCCCGATCCTCGACCGGGCGAGTAGTTGGGCGATTCGCGGACACGGGGCTCTACACCAATAGTATCTGCCACGTTGACACGGCCGCTGACAGCCGAACGCGATGACGAGGCCCGCAAAGCTGAGCTTCGCCGCCAGCTGGTTGAACCGACTGCACACCGGTGAGGGGATCGACGCGGACGCCGCCTACGAGGTCCGCGAGCACGGCTGGGTCCATCGTTGAGCGCCGGCGCAAGCGTGGAGTCGCCTCACCCGTCACCGATCGGCCGCGCCGTTCAATTCGAGAACATATCGATTGCTGATCGCTTCGGGTCGACGGCCACCAATCAGGTCGCGCAGAGCTCGTCGCGCCGCGGATCGGTTTCAGGCGGCGGCTCCCGCGGCCGCTTCGACGATGCGACCTACGTAGTCGCCGGTGATCTGCCGGGTGGCGGCGTTGACGCGGTTGAACGCGTTGATCGTCGCGATCGCCACCACCAGGGCCGCTAGCTGGGGCTCGGTGTAGTGACGGGCGGCTTCGTCCCAGACCTCGTCCGGTACCGGGTCGGGCCGGTCGGCCAGCCTCGTGGCGGCCTCGGCGAGCGCGAGCGCGGCACGCTCGGCGTCGCTGAAGTAGGGCGCCTCACGCCACGCGGCCACGAGGTGGATGCGCTCGCTGCCCTCGCCGGTGTGCTCGAGCTCGCGTGTGTGGATGTCCACGCACACGCTGCAGCCGTTGATCTGGCTCGCGCGTAGCGTCACCAGCGCGAGCGTGGCCTCCGGGATGCCGGCGTGCTTCGCCGAGGCGCCGAGCTGCTGGAACGCGTCGAGCGCGCCCGGCACGGTGAGTGCGGGGTTCTGGATTCTCGCCTGGGTCATGGTGTTCCTCCTGAGCTGTGAGTCTGGGGTTGTCGATCGATGGCGCGTCAGCGGTCATCCGCTTCGCGATCTGCCTACAACCGATAAGACAAGACAACGGCCTCAGCTGTGACACCCCGCTCGCAGCTGGTCCCGCGGTTGGGGTTCAGGATCCGGTAGGCGACCATTCCCAGTGCGGGACTTCGCGGATCGGGTGGAGGTCCTCGTCGCTTTCGGCCCACGAGTTCTGTTGAGCGACGTGGGCGCCGAACTCGACGTGCGAGCGGACCGCCGCTCTGAACGGCTCATCGTGGGGCAGGCCAGCCTCGTCGAGGGCCTCCAAGTACAGGGCTACGAACCGGTCTCGCTGCTCGTCGGTGATCTCCAGGCGTCGGTGAACCTCGATGAGGTATTGGAAGCCGAGCTCGCGGGTGAATCGGTCGGGGCCGCCGAACGACTCGCCGGTGAACCACGTGAGGTGATCGACGTGGCTGGCTACCCGTTCGGTAAACACCGTCTTCAGCAGCGGATCGGCGAGCACCTTGTCATAGAAGAGCTCCTCGAGGCGGTGCAGACCCTCGTCGCCGCCAGCATGTTGGTAAAGCGTCTCCACGGGATGCCTCCTTTGGTCGTTCACGCTGCGTCCGGAAGGCCGTGACGGGCCAGCGCGCGCTCATAGTTCAGTCGCATCAGCTCGATCACGTCGCGCAGATCGGCTTCGTTCTCGATCCGCCGCGCCGCCGGGCCGACCCTACCGGGAAACACGGGATGCTCGGCAATCCGGCCTTCCTCCCGCAGCGCCGCCCAGACATCCTTGGGGAACGAGAAGTGCGCGGCGTGGTCTCCGTGCAGGTGACCGATCTCGCGGCGGCCGACTCTGAAGGCGAACTCGCCCCGGCTGCCGGGGCCTGGGTCAACCCCCGGCCAGGAGGTGACCTCATCGGTGATCTGCTCGCTGGCTGTCCGGTCATTGGTCATTGCTGATCTCCTTTCAGAGTTTCCTAGTCGCCCGAGTCTCCAAGGTCAAGTTAGCTTGCAGTCAAGGGCCGACTTGCTTTTCTGCGGTTGTCGCTGCACTTCGGACCGCGTCGGGACCGCGTCCCGTTCGCCGAGACGCACTTTGCGTCGCGCTCATCAGAACCCCACGACTGCACGGATCAGGACGACGTGGACGCGGCCTGGATCCTCTTGGTGGATCTCCAGGATCTTGGCGACGCGGCTGTTCTTCCCGTAGGCCTTCAGCGCGCGAGCGTCCTCGAGCTTGAAGCTGTGCTCGTGGATCCGTTCGTGCGCGGCATCGAGGTCTGGGACCAGCTTCTGCGCGCCGACGACGAAGACGACATTCGCTGCGCCCCACGCGTAGGCGGCGAGCTGGCTGCCTGTGGCAGACGCGATAACGAGCGTTCCCTCGCGCGTGATCGCGTGGACGCTGCCGAGGGCGAAGGAGGGCTGGCCGGCTATCGCCTTGATCTCGTGTAGCTGCGTCGCGCGGTCGAGCGCGAGCATCTTCGTGCGTGCCGAGTCGTAGCGCTCGCCGTCGTCGACCGCTGGCCCGATTCCCGTGGACTGCAAGGTGACCGATGTGTAGGTCATCACGGAAGAACCTTCAGGGATGCGGCCGAGCACTCTTTCGCGTGCCGCGTCGAGGTCATCGACCAGCTCGACGCTGAATCCGTGCTCTTCGAGCGCCGCAACGGTTTCCGCGAGCGTCCGCTCATCGGGCAGCGCGGTGAATCGCTCTGATGTCTGGATCGTGGTGCTCATCGGGCTTAGCTCCTCGTGTTTGGTGGTGTGGTGCCTCTAAGGCGAGGACTTCCTGCACCTACAAGACAAGGCAGCAGCCGCTGCTGTGACACCTCCAGGCATCACCGGCCGCCGTGTGGACCCGTTCTAGCTAAGCACGTGCTATCGTGTGGTCGTGGTTCGCGTCGGAATGCATGAAGCCAAGAGCCAGCTTTCGCGGCTCGTCGACCTTGCCGAGGGCGGCGAGGAGGTCATCATTCAACGCTCCGGGCGCCCCGCCGCTCGGCTAGTGGCGGTGCAGCGCCGTCGTCCCGTTGCGCAAGCTTTCGGAGCGTTGCGCGGCCAGATCGAGCTGGCCGACGATTTCGACGAGCTTCCCGCGGACTTCGCCGAGCACTTTCGCTGAGCCTGCTGCTCGACACGCATGCCGTTCTATGGCTACTCGAGGGTGACGCGCGCATCGAAGGAGCCCGTGCCGCGATCGAGGATGCACGCACCTCTGTACTCGTCAGCTCGGTGAGCGTCTGGGAGGCAGCCATCAAGAGTGCGCTGGGCAAGCTGCGGGTTCCCGACAACTTGCTCGAGCGCCTTGACGAGTTCGCCTTCGAGCGCTTGCCTATCACTGATGTTCACGCGTGGACGGTGCGAGCGCTCCCGCCGATTCACCATGACCCCTTCGATCGGCTGCTCGCGGCACAGGCCATGTGTGAACGCGCCACCATCGTATCCGCCGACACAGTCTTTGACGCATACGCGCTTACGCGCATCTGGTAGGCGTAGGACGCAAAGCTCTACGGTGTCCTTGCAAAAACCGGATCACGCTCACAGGCTCGGCGCCCTCATCGACAGCGTCAGTCCTGCAGCGCAAGCGCCGCGGGCACGCTGGCCGCGAACCAGCCGGGGATCGCGAGGATCGCCAGCGCCGTGGCGACGACCAGTGTGAGGCTCCACAGGGCGCTGAGGCCGGTGACCGAGTAGTCGACCGGGAAGTTGATCGTCTGGGCGAGCGCGCGGTCGGCCAGCTGCTGGCCGTAGAGACCGTACGCGGCGCCCGTCAGGCAGCCGGTGGCGAGCAAGATCAGGCTCTCGATCAGGATCGTGTGCCACAGCTGGATGCGCGGCAGTCCCTCGAGCTTGAGCTTGGCCAGGCGTGGGCGACGTTGCCAGATCATCGCGCCGATCGCCGCTGCCATCGCAAGGATCGCGACGATCAAGATCAGCGTGGCGATCTGTTTCGCGCGCGCGAGCGCTTCGCGGCTGAGCGCGATCTGCTGAGCGGTGTGCCGCGCCGATGTCTGGGCCGTGAGCCCGGAGTCCGGACCCAACGCCCGCTCGATCTCGCGGACAACCTGCCTCGGCGGGACACCTGGCGCGAGCAGGACGCTGTCGGCAGTTGCGTCCCTGGTCCCCCAAGCGTGGGCGTAGTCGGTCGCGTTCATGATGATCGCGCCGGGTGCCCAGCCGACGTTCGTCGACAGCGCGGCGACACGGAACGTCATCGGATCGGGGCTCGGCAGCGTGAGCGTCTGACCGATGCGCACGCCCTGTTCGGCTGCCAGCGCCCGGGACAGCACCAGCCAGCCGCCGGCGCGCACGCGTTCGATGGCCCGGGCCGCGTTGCCCTGCACGATCTGGCCGGCGGGCAGCAGCGGCGTGGCTTGCCGGGGCGGGGCGATCACGAGAACGCGACGGTCGCCATAGTCGAGCAGGCCGCTGCGATAGATGCGTACGGCTCGCACGCCGGGGAGGCCTTCGAGCTCGCGCTGCCTGCTCGCCCCGAACGGGGTCGTGTCCAGGAGGTTGTAGTAGCCGGCCGGCGCCACCCACACGTCCGTCAACGCGTTCAGTTCGCGCGTGGCCCCTTCCAGGCCCGAGAGCAGATTCTCGTGCGCCCCCTGGATCGTGACGCTGCCGAACACGGCGATCGCGCCCGTCGCCGCGATCGCCACGGCCCGTGCGCGCCCGGCGCGCAGCTCCATCGTTGCGACGTGCGGCACCACGCTCGTGATCGTGCGTGCAAGCCGACCGGCGAGCGTGAGCGCCACGCCCAGCACGAACGGCAACACCAACAGCAGCGCCGCCGCGAGCAGCACGACTCCGGGGATCGCGGCGTCCGGTGCGGCGAGCAGGATCGCGGTGGCCGCGCCCAGACACGCCAGGCCTCCGAGCGCCAATCGCCCGCCTCCGGCGCCGGCGCCACGAGCGCCCGCGAACACCTGCCGCGCGCTGATCGCGGCGAGCGGATCGCGTGAGAGGATGTCGCGCAAGGGGCTGAGCACCGCCACCACCGCCGCGATCATGCCCCCGCCAGTGGCGATCGCGACGCTCTGCCACGTCACGACACGCTGCAAGCCGATCGCGAACGCCAGCGACAGGAATGCCGGGTTCGAGTGCAGTACGTGGATCGACAGCTCATTCCCCAGCGCCAACCCGAGCACGCATGCGATCAGACCCAGCGCCAGCGCGTCCAGCAGCAGCACCCCGATCACCGTTCGTGGCGTGTATCCGTCGCGTCGCAGCTCGGCCACCAGCCGTCGACGCTGCGGCACGGTCAGCAGCATCGCGTTGAACGCGAACAGGAAGCCGACGAGCGCGCTGATGACCGCGAACAGGACAGCCGATTGGTTGCTCGCCGCCGCGGCCTTCGCGAACAGCGCCTGGTCGTAGGCGATCGGCTCCACATCGAGCCGGCCTGCCGCGAGCCGCTCGAGTGCCGCCCTGACCCGAGCTTCCGCACCAGACATGGGCGCGACCAGGATTCGGCTGACGCGACCCTGCAGGCCCGCCAGTTCCTGCGCATAGAACAGCGGCGCCAGCGCCACTGGAGTCGAGGCCAGCGCCCCGATCCGCCTCGACGACAGCTCTTCATACAACGGAGCGCCAGCCGAGCGCCCGGCAAGCGACAGCGTGACTTCCTGACCGAACCTGTTGACGCCGAGCGTGTGCGCGAGCGGGCTGGGCAGCACGACCGCGCCGACACCCCCGAACGGTTCCAGCGCCACGTGCCTGACGAGCGTCCCGCCGAGAGCCGACAGGCTCGGGTCCGCGCCGACCAGCTCCACCGACTCGCTGCCCCGCGGGCCGCTCGCCTGTGCTCCTGCTTCCAGCAGCGGCGCCGCGACACGCACACCGGGGATGCGACGCACCCGTGCGAGCATGCTTTGCGGGAAGCCATGCGGGTCGCGTGCCAGGAGCTCGAGGGTGGCGTCACCCGCGATTCCGCGCGAGAGCTCGGCGACCGAGCTGCGAAGGCTCTGACTGGAGACCTGCGAGGCGAACAGCAGCGCCACACCCGCGGCGATGCCGAGGATCGCGAAGCACTCGCCCACCAGCCGCGCGCGCAGGCGCACGCGGTAGAACCGCAACACGTTCCACGGCTTCACAGCGCGCAGGCGCGATCGGGCTCGCGCTCGGCGAGCCGCCCGTCGCGCAGCGCCAGCACGCGGTCGGCGTAGTCGGCCGCCATCGGATCGTGACTGACGAGCACCACCGCGACCTGACGCTCCCGACACAATCCGCGAAGCAGCTCGAGCACTTCCTGGCCGCGCTGGGTGTCGAGGCTGCCGGTCGGCTCATCGGCCAGCAGCAGTCGCGGCCGCGTCGAGAGCGCGCGAGCGATCATCACGCGCTGGCGCTCGCCCATCGAGAGCGTCTCCGCGCGGTGGTGCAGGCGCGCGCCCAGGCCGAGCCGTTCGAGCAAAGGTCTGATCTCGCGCTGCGCCTCTCGCCAGCGCGTCGTGGCGAGCAGCTTCAAGATCGCGTTGTCGATCGCGCTGACACCCGGCAGCAGATCGAAGTTCTGGCGGATGAAGCCCAGCTCGGCGAGCCGGAAGTGCGATGCCTCGCGCTCGGACAGCGAGGACACGTCACGGCCCCCGATCAACACCGCGCCCGCCGTCGGCTCCAGCAAGGTCGCGACCATCAACAGCAAGGTGGTCTTGCCCGACCCGCTCGGCCCGTACAACGCGACCATCTCGCCCGCCGCGACCTGTAACGACACACCATCGACCGCGCGCACGGTCTCACCGCCGACAGCGGAATAGTGCTTGACGAGCTTGCGCAGCTCGAGCACGCTCGCCGTCCGTCCTCAGTCCCGCGTGGCCACGCCGCAAGTCGGCGCCGCCCGCATGCCGGCGCGCCGTGACAACCGCGATCGACCACGCCGACGGCGCCGTGCTGGCGTTTCGTGCCGTTCGCGAGCGCGCTTCACGGACAGGGGATCCTGGCCGACGCGCTGCCGTCAGAGCCGTTGGCGTAAGTGAATTCGGCGGCGAACGGAAACCCTCCGGACGGACAACTGGCGGGCACGAGCACTGTGTTTCGATCGTGTCTGCCATGGCTCGCCCCGACGGTCAGCGAGAACTTGACGATCGACGCGTCTGGCTCCATCGGGAGCGTGGGCACCGCCGGGATCGACATCACGAGCTCTTCCCCATAGGGCGGCCTGTCTGCCAGGACCGAGCCGCCGAACACGATCTGCTCATCCAGTGGCGTGTAGCCCTTGGCGAGGATCTCAAACGTCGGCTGCAGGTTGTTCGGCGGACCGAGGAACGCGCGCAGCGATACCTGCTCGCTTGTTACCTGCGAGCCCATGTGGGTCTCCGCGAGCGCCTGACCGCTTCCGAGCTGCGATCGTGATGGGCAGCCGCCGGGGCCGCGCGCGCGCAGTCGCGCCGCGCTGCAGCTGCGCAGGCTCGGCACTTCGAGACTCACCCCCGCGGGCAGCCGCAGGACCGAGCGGCGCACAGGCGCGGGCACGCCGAATTCGCCTCCGGAAAAGTCGATCGTGAGCGTCAGCGACGCGTGCGCGCCCAGGCGGTCCGGGAACAGCGACGGCGTGATCGTCGCGGACGTCGCCACCGGCGCCTGCGGCGGCAGCGGGTTCAACGATGGCAGCGAGATCCCGCTCGCGCTCGGCGCCATCAGCGTCAGCGCCGCAACGGCCGTCACGAAGGCCGCGCCCGCAAGCCCCCTGGCCACGATGCGACCGGCGCGCGCCGCGGAGCGCCGCCGGCCGGGTCGTTGAGAAGCCCCTGGGAGAGGTGCCGGCATCGGCCTTGGCTCGCCCGCCGCCTACCTGCCCGGCGGACAGGGGGACGTGTAGGTGTCGGTGCTCTGCGTGCCGTCGAGGAAGCCGATTACCACCTTGAACGGGAAGCCGCCCGGCGGGCACGTTTTGGGGATGATGATTCCCTTGACGTGCACGAGCTTCTGGTGGCCGTTCACCGTGTGGTAGTAGGCGACGTTCTGGCTGCCGAAGGTGAAGTAGTTCGTTTCGATCGACGCGTAAGCCGCCCCCGGGAGGGTGGGGATCGGCGGTACCGTGAATTCGACTCCGAGCCCGTAGGGCTTGGAGCCGTAGACCTCTTTGGCGAGGATCACCAGTTCTACGGAGACGGGACTGCTGCCCTGCGCGTAGATCAGGAACGCAAGGCGCCCGTTTTCCTTGGGCGCTAGGAAGAAGTCCAGCGTGTACGGCTCTTTGATGAATTCTTTCGCGATTTCCACCAGACCCATGCCGCCACCAAAGCCGATGCGAGAGTCCGCGGGACAGCCGCTCGGACCCATCATTTCGAGTGCTGCCTTTTGACAGGTGCCGGCGCCGGCCACATTCACGGTGAGGCCAGCGGGGCCGTATGCCAAGACGTTTCCGACGGGGGTCGGCACGGCGCCGCCGTTCAGCGTGAAGACCGTGTTGGCGGAGATGTTCGCGGGAGCGCCGAGCTTGTCGGGGGTGAAATAGACCTTCGTGGTGAACGTCTCCGCGGCGTATGCCACAGCTGCGCCGATCAGGCACGCGCAACCGATCAGCGCTGCCACGAGCACCCGAGTCTTGTTAGGCATGATCGTGCTCCTCTCCGATAGGTGGCTCCTCGGTGGCCGCTGGCTTTATCTCCCGCGCTGCGGCCGCGAGGGATTCGTAGAAAAAGGCAAGCTCGTCGGCCGTCGGTATCGCCTCGGGGTCGAGCAGCGCCTGCAGTTGCAGACCGTCGGCCACGGCGATCATGTATGACGCCACCACTTCCAGAAAGCGCGGCGGCAGTTCGCTGCCGCGCTTGGTGGCAGCCATGCCCTCGGTCGCCATCCGGCGCAGCATCTCGTAGTGCTCGACGAGTCGGCGGTGCAGCTCCGGGGAGCGTCGTGCCTGCAGGATTGCCTCGAGGCCCATCACGAAGGCCGGCTGTGCACCGGGGATGCCTTCGACCACCGGCCGGGAGCGCTCGGCCAGCTGCTTCAGCGGCTCGGCTTCGGGGTCGACCTCGACCGCCGCGGACCGCCCCGCCCATTCCCTGAAGAAATCGAGCATCGCCTCGTTGAGCAGGTTCTCGCGACTACCGAAGTGGTAGTTGACCGCCCCGAGGTTCGTGCCGGCTGCGGCAGTCAGCGCACGCACGCTCGCGCCCGCGTACCCCTGCTCGAGGATCAGCCGCTTGGCCGCCTTCAGCAGGGCCGCCTTGGTCTCCTCCGGGGCCACGCGCGCGATCGTACCACTGCTCATACAAACGATCGTATCATACAAACGCTCGTTTGTCTATCTGGGGAGTGTGGGTGCCCCGTTGCGTATGGCATGATGTATGGCATGAAGCGTACGACCGTCTATCTCCAGGATGAGCTGAAGGCCGCGCTCGAGCGGACCGCGGCGGCTGAGGGTCGCAGCGAGGCCGAAGTCGTCCGCTCGGCGCTGTCCGCCGCCACGGCCGAGCACGCCTGTCCGCCTCCCCGCTTGCCGCTGTTCGAGAGCGGCGACGAGACGCTGGCCGAGCGAGTCGACGAGGAGCTCGCTCGCGGCTTCGGCGCGTGATCCTGCTCGACACAGGCGGCCTGCTGGCCGCGCTCGACGCCAGCGAGCGTCAACACCGGCGCGCGGCCGCGAGTCTCGCCGCCGCAAGACCGCCCCTGCTGCTGTCCCCGTTCGCGCTCGCCGAGCTGGACTACCTGATCGCGTCGCGTGTGGGAGCGGCTGCGCGAGCAGACCTACTCGTGGAGGTCGAGCGCGGCGCGTACACGCTGGAGCCGATGGCCGCCACAGACATCGCCCGCGCACACGCGATCATCCGGCGCTTCGCGTCCCTGCAGGTCAGCCTCACAGATGCCTCGATCGTCGTGCTCGCCGAACGACATCGTGTGCGCGACGTGCTGACACTCGACGAACGGCACTTCCGCGTCCTCAGCGCAAGCAAAAAACCCTTCCGGCTCCTGCCCGCCGACGCGTGACAAGGGGCCGCCGAGGCGATGCGACGATCAGCAAGCGACGCGCCCTGTTGCGAGCGCGCCGTCAGGTCCCCTTTTCGGCCGCGAGCTCGGTGATTTGGATTGCCTTGGCAGGCGCGGTGAGGGTCACCGGCTGGTGCCCGGATCTATTCATTGCCCGCTCATTCCCTAAAACAGGCTGATGCTGACATGCAGGACGCCGGCTTTGCGTACGCGGACCTCGGTCCAGCCGCTCGATGCGCGCCGCACGGACCCTTGACTCCGTTGCAGCCTCCAGTAAGGGGTGAAGTGCAACCGCACCGTGAATGTGCCGGGGCGCGGGGCCAGCAGCGTGAAGCTGTCCGGTTCGACGCTTCTCAGAACCGCGGGTGGCTGTGCCAGCGGCGTGGCGCCGCGCACGGCGAACAGGCGCCAGTGCTTCGAGTGCCACACCTCCGCGAGATAGGGCAGCCCCCGTGCGACCAGTCGTCCCTCCCGTTCGCCGGCGGAGTCCAGACGCACGTCGGGCAACGCCACGTAGGAGACGGCGTTCTGATCCAACCATGACCTGTATGTGGCGGGTGTGAGCCCGCGACCGTAGAACAGCGCGTCGTAGCGGGTGTCGAGCTGGCGCTCCCAGCCGCGAGCCAGCATGATCAGAGGGTGTTCGGGAAGGTACACCGATTCCCAGTGGGCTTCGGTCATCGGGACCTCCACCCGCAGCGGCCGGCCGTGTGTGAGCCGTGTCAGCTCCCCGACCAGCGGAGCGTAGTACGAGGCGCTTACCGACGGGTTACCAGCCAGCGCCGCGA
Organism: uncultured Solirubrobacterales bacterium; assembly: GCA_963713895.1. Taxonomy (GTDB): domain Bacteria; phylum Actinomycetota; class Thermoleophilia; order Solirubrobacterales; family Solirubrobacteraceae; genus Palsa-744. Next base: position 3,320,348 of record OY970210.1, read on the forward strand.
AATCGGCGACTGGTGACTCCAGTTGCCAGTACAGGAGCGCGGGTGCCAACAGGATAAGCGAGAGCCGCCTGTGCTCCCACAGCACGCCGGCCGCCAGCGGCGCTGCGAGCAGCGCTCCAAGGCGTGCCGCGTTGCTGCCGATGGGGGAGCTCACCACGAAGGAGCCGGCCAGCGCCAGCGCGTACAGCCAGGCGCCCAGCGTCAACATCCGCCGAGTCTCCGGCGCAAGCGCGCCGCCGGCGCGCGGCAGCGCGACAGCGACCACCAGCACCCCGCCCAAGACCGGCCAGAACAACGACGGCGCGAACGGCTGCCAGCCGCCTTCGGGAAGGACGATCGCCAACGCCAGGATCGGGGTCAGCGCCGCCCCCATCACGGCCAGGCCGCGTGTGCGCACACGCCACCGCGCCCGCCCGCGGTCTGAGCGCCCGTCGCGCTCACCCGGCGCCGTGGCCAGCGCATAGGCGAGAGCTGCCAGCGCGAGGAAGCACCCGGCGACCGGGCTCGCGAGGCTGGTGAGCACAGCCAGCGCCAGCGCCGCCGCCGTCCATCCGCGTATCAGGACGAACAGCGCGAGCAGACCGACGGCGACACCGAGGCCGTAGGCGACGCGAGCGGAGAGCAGTCCGACGCACAGGCCGAGTGCGAACGAGGCGCCAGCCACGCGGGCGCCAGGGCTCCGAAACGTCCGCTGTGCAAGCAGACCAAACAGCCCGGCGGCGGCGATCGCGCACAGCGCGAGCAGCAGCCGCTCTCCGACGAGCGCTCCAAGGGCGGGCGCAAGCAGGGAGTAGCCGGGAACGTAGTGCCCGCCGTACCATCCGCTGTCCCACAGAGCGAACCCGGCGTGGGCAAACAGGTCGCCACGGTAGGTCGCGGCCGCGAGATCCCCGCTGGACGGTCCGAGCACCAGATAGGCAGCCGCCAACGGCACGCTCACCACGAGCGCCAGCGAGCAGGGCGAGAGCGCGAGTCGCCGCCCACGCCAGCGCGCCCGCGTAGCCTCGGCCCCGAAGCTGTCCGGCGGGTCGGTCGCTAGCCTGCCCGCCGCCATCAGCCTCTCAGCCCGGGGCCAAAACGCCGAGGAACCGGCCGAGTACACAGGCGCAGCGGCATGCGAGAACCGCACTTGCGGCTACGCCAGACATGCGCGCACTACACACGCCCTTCATAAGACCTACCTCAATCGCTCGTGAGAGCTTTCTCAGCGAGCGGAGCGCGCGCCAAGGCAGCAGGCGGGGGGCCCGGTGTGCCGGCTGGCAGTTTGTGGTGCGTCAGAATACCCGCGAGTTGAAGGCTAATGCTGCCAAGGGCAGGCGCCACGTGAGGCCAGATTGACAAGATCGAAGAGCGCCGCTCGGAGTGCTGCTTCGGGCAGTTTGGTCCTCGCCTCGAATTGCGGCGAGGAAACGCCGCCTACGGGCCGCATGCCACGCCGTCTGCGGCTTCGGCGCTCAAACCCGTCCCTGCCCGGATACACCCGGATCCGCCGGGGCGCGCGATTCGGCTACCGCGACGTCAACGGGTCACCGCTCACCGACCCAGGCGCGTTGTCACGGATCGAGCATCTGGCGATTCCGCCCGCATGGCGGGACGTTTGGATCTGCCCCGATCCGCTCGGGCACCTGCAGGCAACGGGAGTCGACGCTGCGGGACGCCTGCAGTACCGCTACCACGACCGATGGCGCGAACAGCAGGACCGCAAGAAGTTCACCCTAATGGTCGCGTTCGCCCAGACCCTTCCAGGCATGCGGACAGAGGTGATCAAAACCATGCGCGCCAGTACACAGCTCGACCGGGCCCGCGTGCTCGCCTGCGCGGTGCGGCTCCTCGATGTGGGTCTGTTCCGTATCGGGAGCGAGGTCTACGAGCGCGAGGACGGCCACCTCGGCCTGGCGACCATCGCCAAGGCCAACGTCTCAGCCGCCGACGGCCGGCTCGTCTTCGACTACATCGCCAAGGAGGGCGTCCGCCGCCTGCAGACGATCGAGGATCCGCTGTGCACCGAGATCGTCGCCGCGCTGAAGCGACGCCGCGGCGGCGGTCAACACCTGTTCGCCTACCGCGCCCGTCGCGAATGGCATCCGGTGCACTCCCAGCACATCAACGATTTCCTCAAGCGACTCATCGGCGAGCAGTTCAGCGCGAAGAACTTCCGCACCTGGAACGGCACAGTGCTGGCGGCCGCGTCGTTGGCAGGCGCCGGGCGGGATGCGACCAGCCAGCGAGCCCGCCGGCGGGCGATTGCCGCGGCCGCTCGGGACGTCGCTGAGGTGCTCGGCAACACGCCGGCGGTCGCGCGCCGCTCCTACATAGATCCACGCGTGTTCGACCGTTTCCTGTGCGGTCAGACCGTTGCCCGCGAGCGCGATTGGGGCGCCGCGCTCAACAAGTCCGGCGACCAGCGCAGGGCGCTGGTCGAGCGAGCTGTCCTCGATCTGCTCGCCGGCGACCGCCACCCCAGCGAACCCAAGCCGGGCCCCGGCATGCAACTCTCCGGCGTTAGGGCGCCGTCGGGGGCGGTCTGCTGATCGACGCTTCGAGCGCCGCGTGAGTCTACCGACAGCCAGACGCTGCAGCCGGCCCCAGTGCGTCCAAACCGGTCTGTCGGCCAGCCTGCCCTAGGCTGCGGTTGATGGCCGCTGGTCAAGACTGGCTTGTGAGGTTCCTGTCCGAGTTCGCCGCGATGTCGGAGCCCGAACGTGACGCCGCGGCTGACGCTCTGTCACCGCAAGACCGCCATGCGCTGCTCGCGCTCGCAGAGGCGCGCGAAGCGACCGCGGCCGCCGACCTGGTGGAGGTGCTGGACGCCGGCCACGCTGGCCTGGAAAAGCTCTACGAGGTGACCGATCCGGCCGACCTGCTCACCGTGATCCACCTGACGAGCAGGGAACGGCCGAACCTGGTCGCGGAGGCCCTGTTCGCCGCGGTCGTTGTACATCGGGGATGGACAGGGCGGGAGCCGGCCGCAATCTCGGGGCTTCGCGAACAATGGATCTGGCACCTTCGCGATGTCACGCAGGCGGCTCGAGACCGCGACGAGCGAAAGCGTGACGCATGATCACGCGTCACACCGTGGCCTCGCGGCGATCCTCGAGGTCATGGGGCGCAACCTCGAAAACGGCCTGTCCGGCACCGTGGAGGATGCGCTCGACGTGGGCGACCTTGGGCCATGCCTGCTGCTTCGATCGTGTGCCGGATACGCTGAGCAGAGATGGCCTTCGTCCCGCCGGCCCGGCACCTGCTCCGCGCCAAGGACCTCGCCGACGCGAGGTACTTCGAGTCGCTCGACGTCGATGACATGGCTGGCGCGGCAGGCTTGTCACGCGCCCACTTCAGCCGCGAGTTCCGCCGCGCGTTCGGAGAATCGCCGCACGCCTACCTGCTGACGCGACGACTCGAGCGCGCCGCTGCGTTACTGCGGACGACCGACCACTCGATAGCCGAGATCTGTTTCTCGATCGGGTTGCAGAGCGTTGGTTCGTTCACGACCACTTTCACGCGCACCTTTGGGGTCTCGCCGACCGCGTACCGCGACAAGTTCCCATCTGCGGCCGAGTACGCACTGGTCCCTGCTTGCGTCGTGCGCTTCTACGGCCGTCCCAAACGCAGCACATTTCGAGAAGACAACACGCCGGAGTGCGACTAGTGTGGCCGGGGTCAGCACACCGACCACAGGAGAACAGCATGATCAAGCTCACCAACGCCCAGTTGTGGGTCCACGACCAGGACGAAGCGCTCGAGTTCTACACCAAGAAGCTCGGGATGGAGGTGCGAGCGGACGTAAGGCTCCCCGAGATGGGCAACTTCCGTTGGCTGACCGTCGGCCCGGCAGGGCAACCGGACATCTCGATCGTTCTGATGGCGATCCCCGGGCCGCCGGTGATGGACGCCGAAACGGCCGACAACGTCAAGAGCCTGATGGCAAAGGGGTTCGCGGGGACGATCTTCCTGACCACCGAGGACGTCTACGCCGATTACGAGCAGCTCAAGAGCCGCGGCGTGGAGTTCTCGGAGGACCCGGAGGAGCGGCCGTACGGAATCGACTCCGGCTTCCGCGATCCGTCCGGCAACAGTTTCCGCCTCACGCAGGTCAAGGAGCTGTCGGCCGTGTAACAGCCGCGCTGCCCGCCGTCGGTCTCGCCAGCGAAGTCCCACCCCTGGACCTGGGGGAAATCCGTGGAGCCGCCCGCCGCCGCGAACGCTCCGTTGGCGCCGGCCAGCTCCGACAACGGCGGACGGTCCTGAGCAGCCGAGCCAACTCCGAGCGTAGGCTTGCACGACATGCCGCGCCGCTGTGAATGGGCAGAGAGAGGCGACCCCCTCAATCTCGCGTATCACGACGAAGAGTGGGGCGTTCCGTCACACGAGGATCGCCACCTATTCGAACTCCTGACGCTGGAGGGGGCGCAGGCGGGGCTCTCGTGGGCCACGATCCTGCGTAAGCGGGAGGGCTATCGGTCTGCGTTCGAGCAGTTCGATGCGGACCGCGTCGCGCGCTTCAACCGACGCAAGATCGAGAGCTTGTTGAGGGATCCGAGCATTGTTCGGAACCGGCTCAAGATCGAATCCACGGTGAACAACGCTCGGCGCATGCTCGAGGTGCAAGAGGAGCTCAGGACCTTCGATACCTACCTCTGGGGGTTCGTGGGCGGTGCCCCGATCGTCGGCCGCTGGCGCACGCTGAGCGATCTGCCGTCGGAGACGCAGGAGTCGAACGCGATGAGCAAGGACCTCAAGCGGAGAGGCTTTCGCTTCGTTGGACCGACCGTCTGCTACGCGTACATGCAGGCGGCGGGCCTCGTCAACGACCACGTTACGAGCTGCTTCCGGTATCGCGAGCTGTCGCGGGCTAAGCGATCTGCGGCTCGACATCCCCGGCTGGAGCGCGTAGGCCGTGGAGAATGATCGCCAGGTGGCGACGCCAGTCGGCACTGCCGGGCTTGTAGTACATCGTCGAGGTGACTCCGCACATCACCATTCCGAAATCCTCGAAGGTGAAGTCGCCGCGGACGACCCCGGCACTGACCGCGCGCCGGATGATCCGGGTGAGGACCGCCGCCAGAGCGGCCTTCTGCTCCTCGATGCCCTCCCACTCGAGCTGGTTGGAGCCCATCATCGCCAGCTGAAAGCCCATGTCTCCCTCGACCGCTTCGGCGGAGCGGCGCATGACGGTCTCGAGCGCGTCTCGCGGGTCTACGGTGTCCTCGGCGTGCGTGGCGATCGCCGCGAACTCCTGGAAGCGGACGCGCACCATCTCGGTCAGCAGCGCCTCCTTGGTGGGGAAGTGGCGGTAGACGGTGCCGATCCCGACGCCGGCGTGCGCGGCGATCTCGTCCATCTGTGCCTCAGGGCCGTCGCGTGCGAACAGCTCGCGGCCCGACGCCAGGATCCGCTCGCGGTTGCGTCGGGCGTCGGCTCTGAGTGTGCGCTGGTCGATGGACATGACTTGACAAACGGAATCTTAGCTCCGTATGCTGCTATAAGCAAGAGGAACCGTAGTTCCGCTTCCTAATGTCCTGCCGTCCCACTCCAGAGAGGACCAGCATGACCACGACGACCGAGACCCAACCTGGCGGCACAGCGACGATGGGCTTGCGTTCGCGCAGGGCAGCTGCCGACCTGAGCTCACAGCGCGGCAAGAACCTCGCTCTGATGCTCCTGGCGATGGCGCAGTTCGTGGTCGTGATCGACGCGTCGATCGTAAACGTCGCGCTTCCGTCGATCGGCGCTCACCTGCACTTCTCTCGCGATGACCTCTCGTGGGTCGTGAACGCCTACACCCTGACCTTCGGAGGGTTCCTGCTGCTCGGGGGACGCCTTGCCGACCTGCTCGGGCGCCGGCGGATGTTCATGATCGGGCTGGTCGTCTTCTCGCTCGCCTCGCTGGCCGGCGGTCTGGCTCAGTCTGAGGCATGGCTGATCGCGGCGCGTGCGGCTCAGGGCCTTGGCGCGGCAATCGTCTCGCCGGCGGCGCTCTCGATCATCACGACCACGTTCGCCGAAGGCGCGGAGCGCAACCGCGCATTGGGCATCTGGGGCGCCGTCGCCGGTGCCGGGGGGGCCGCCGGGGTCCTGCTGGGCGGCATTCTCACGAGCGGGCTGAGCTGGCGCTGGGTGCTGTTCGTGAACGTCCCGATCGGGATTTCCGCGGCGACGCTTGCCCCCCGGCTGTTGCTCGAGAGCAGGTCGGAAGATGGCACTGAAGGCTTTGACATTCCCGGAGCCGTGACCGTCACGGCGGGCCTCGCGCTGCTCGTTTACACGGTGGTCGACGCCGTCAACGTCGGGTGGGGCTCGACGGGCACGCTGCTCAGGCTCGCGGGGTCGTTCTTCCTGCTCGCGGCGTTCGTCGCGATTGAGCGCCGCCAGCGCCACCCGCTGCTGCCATTTTCGATCTTCCGCCTGCGCACGCTCCGCGGATCGGACATCGTGGGCCTGCTGATCGGCATGTCGCTCTTCTCGATGTTCTTCTTCATCTCGCTCTACCTACAGGACGTCTTGCACTTCTCTGCGATCAAGACCGGAGTGTCCTACCTCCCGCTCGCCGTGGGCATAATCGTCTCGGCCGGCATCGGCTCGCAGCTCGTTACACGCATCGGCTTCAAGCCGATCCTGATCGGAGGGCTGCTGCTGATCGCGGGCGCTCTGGTGTGGTTCTCGCAAGTCCCTGCAGTCGGCGGGTCTTTCAGTGCCGACGTATTGGGGCCCTCGCTGCTCGCCGCCTTCGGCCTCGGGTTCTCGTTTGTTTCGGTGACGATTGGTGCCGTGACGGGGACCAAGCCGCATGAGGCCGGCCTTGCCTCGGGATTGATCAACACCGCCCAGCAAGTCGGCGGCGCGCTCGGCTTGGCGATTCTCGCGACCGTCGCCAACAGCCACACTCAATCGCTGCTGAGCAGCGGCGTTCACCCTTCGGTCGCTCTCACCAAGGGGTTCGACCGCGCCTTTCTCGTCGGCGCGGGCTTTGCGATCGTCGGCGCAATCCTCGCGGCTGTCCTGATCTCCTCGCGCGACAGCCGCGAGCAGGCGAAGGCTGCCAGTCGCGGCGAGCTCGAGGCGATCCCTGCCTAACGCCGGAAGCAGGCATCCAACCGGAGCGAAGTCTCGTGCGGTGTGGCTTCCGCGTTCGACGCGCGTGATTGTGACGACGCTGTTCGGGTGCATGGATTCTCTGGCAGCAGCGGACGTCTGCTGCTCGTGCTGAAGAAGGTCGCCGCCGCGCGCTGCTACGCACAGGCCGGCGATGAGCGCGAGGGTGAGTATCCAGAGGGTGCCGAGAAGCAACAGGACCATGGGGTCTCCGGGTGTTGAGGTTTGGCGCGTCGCGCTAGGCAGGGACGCGGCGTTGGCCGTGGGAGCGCGCGGCGGATCTGCTTTTTCGCGGCTGTCCGCTGGGCCTTCTTGGTCGAGACTTGGCGGTGATGTGGCGGGCAAGGCAGCCGCTGCGAGCGATGTTCTTGGAGGGGCGTCCGGGGAGGCGACAGGCCACCTCGCCGGACGCGAGGAGGAGAGACGTCAGGAACGGCGCCAACGTTCGATCATGCGCTCCCGCGCCCACGAGAAGCCGGTCACAGCGTGCCGCCGGACGTCTCGGTCTTCGGGGCGGGTGTACGGGATCGAGCATTGTTCATAAACTCTATCATCTTTCCTGGCTTTTGTCTAGGGCGTATTTTCGAGCGGGTTCGAGCGCGCCGGCGGCCCTCCCCACGGAGGCCGCCACCAGCCCCACCGATCGGGTTTCCGGCACCCACAAGGCGGGCGCTAAGCTTCAGGGCGTGCCCGAAACATCCTTAGCGCGTACCCCTCTCGAGGTGGACACAGGGGCCGGTTCATCGGGCGCGCTCGGAAGCTTGGGCGTAGCCAACCTGGTCAACGAGCTGCGGGAAGTGGTCGTGCCTTCCCGGACCATAACGTGGCGGACCACGGTCTGACCCGCCGCACCGACCAGACTTCACCGCCCCCTCAAGACCACACAGAGACCGCGAGCGAAGCTGGGAGCGGTGGAGGCGCCGAACGGATGCGCTTCGGCCTGTTCGGCAGTGCCCAGGCGCCGCGCAGCGCGGGCGGCGACCCGGGACGCGGCTTTCGCGAGTACGTCGAGACCAACGTCGAAGCCGACCGGCTCGGCTTCTATTCCACGTTCCTGGTCGAGCACCACTTCTCAGGCTTCGGGCAGGTCTCGGCCTCCCTGGATCTCCTGGCTTGGGTGGCCGCACGCACGTCGGCGATACGGGTGGGAACGGCTGTGCTCGTCCTGCCGTGGCATGACCCGGTGCTGCTGGCCGAGCGCGCGGCGACGCTCGATCTTCTCTCCGGCGGACGTCTCGACCTCGGCGTCGGAAAGGGCTATCGGCATTCGGAGTTCGCTGGCTTCTGCGTGCCGACCGAGGAGGCAGAGGCGCGCTTCGACGAGTCTCTGGCGGTAATCCTGAAGGCGTGGAGCTCCGATGAGCCCTTCTCCCACGAGGGTCGGTTCTGGCACTACCACGAGATCGTGGTGGAGCCGCCCACCGCCCAGAAGCCGCATCCACCCGTGTGGATCGCCGCCGGTAGGCCCGAGTCGGTTCGTAACGTCGCCGCGCTCGGCGCCAACCTGTTGCTCGACCAGTTCGCCTCCACCGAGGCGATCGGCGAGCGCATCGCCCTGTTCGAGGCTGAGTGTGAGGCTCGCGACCGTGCCTTTGATCCGATGGAAGTGGCGGTCGCCCGCAACCTCTATGTCGCACGCGACGCAGACGACGCGAGCGCGGCGCTCGCCCGGCAGGCAAGCATCCATGACCGCATGATCGAGCGCTCGCGCGGTCCGGACGGGTCCAGGCGCTCACACATCATGGCCTACGCGGACAAGGCCGGCGCGACCGAGGCCCATGCCCTCTTCGGCCCGCCCGAGGAGATCGTCGCGGGGCTGCAAGCACTGCATGCGGTCGGCGTCAGGTATGTGCTGATGAGCGGCGGAGATGCTACTCGGCAGAGCATGCGGCGCTTCGCCGCCGAGGTGATGCCGGCACTGGAGCGAGCTTTTCCGTCGCGGTGCACCACAGTGCGGCCAAGCCTCCACGCGCGTCCATTCTGAGCCATGATTCCTTCGCGGTCCTCGTCATCCGATCCAGGAGCGTGAGCGTGTCCGGGTCGCGCTCGCATGCACCACATATCAGGAGTTCTGATAATTGACATCGCGCCTGCACACGTATAGAGTTGCTGGCTGAGGTTGGAGGGTCGCTGTGAGCGCTGTTGCCCTTCTCACTTCACACTGAATTGGCGCTCGACCTTACGGGGGTGGGAACGTGCAGCGTGGTGTCGGTCTCGCGAGCAGGTCCATGCACGAAGAGCCGCAGCGCCATCATCCTCCAACCCATCCCGGGCCGCTGCCCGCACGTGGGTTCTGGCGCGTCGCCCGGTGGGCGATGATCGCCTGCGTCGGGGCGGTCTGCGCGCTCACCCCGTCCGTTGCGGCCGGCACGGCCGCAAGTTGGCGGGATGCTGGGCAGAACCCGTCGAACAGCCGCTCGCAACCGCTCGAAACGACGATCGCGACCGGCAACGTTGACACGCTCGCGCCGAAGTGGGTGTTCACGACCCACGGAGACGTCTCGGCGACACCGACGGTCGCCGGAGGCGTCGTCTACTTCCCTGACTTTGGCGGCTATCTGAACGCCGTCGATGCGAAAACAGGCGCGCTGCTATGGCAAAAGCAGATCTCGGCTTACAACGGCGTCGCCGGCTCGTACGCGCGCGCCAGCCCGGCGATCTACCGGCACGAGATCATCACGGGCGACATCACCGAAAACGGTGGCGGCGCCCACATCTTCGCGATCAGCCGAAGCACGGGGGAACTGATCTGGAGCACCCAGGTCGACAGTCATCCCGCCGCCATAATCACGGCAAACCCTGTCGTGGTCGGAGACAAGGTGATCGTCGGAGTCTCCTCGCGCGAGGAGGGGCTCGCCGCGTCCCCGGCCTATCCCTGCTGCACGTTCCGAGGAAGCGTCCTCGTGCTGAACGCCAAGACCGGGAAGATCCTGTGGAAGACGTACACCGTTCCGCCGAACGACGGCCCCTGTAAGACCGCTGACCCCCCAGCGGGTTGCGGATACAGCGGAGGCGCCGTATGGGACACTCCCGCGGTCGACCCCGGCGCCAACGCGGTGTACGCGGGCACGGGTAACAACTACACAACCCCCGATGAAGCCAGTCAGTGTCAGAAGGAAGCCGTCGAACACGGAACCTCCGACGCCGCATGTACGGCGCCGAACGACTACTTCGACAGCGTGATCGCGCTCAATCTCAAGACCGGTGCGATCAAGTGGGGACACAAGGTCGAGGGCTGGGACGCGTGGAACGTGGCCTGTACCAAAGAACCCCTGGGGTTCGACCTGGTGCCCGTCGATCGAAAGCCCGGACTTCGACTTCGGCGGCGCGGGACCGAACCTGCTCAAGCTCAAGGACCACACGCTCGTCGGAGTCGGGCAGAAGAGCGGCGTCTACTGGGCATTCAATTCAACCAACGGTGAAATCGTCTGGGACACGCTCGTCGGCCCCGGCACGGGGGAAGGCGGCATCCAGTGGGGAACGGCCTACGACGGGACGCGGATCTACGTCCCCATCGCAGACCCGGCCCCGTTCAGCGTTCCCTACACGCTGGCGAACGGGGAAAGCGACTCCGGCGGCTCGTGGGCCGCGCTCGATCCGAGCACCGGCAAGTTCGATTGGCAGGTGGCTGCGCCGGGCGAGGCGGCGGCCCTCGGACCAGCGAGCGAGGCCAACGGGATCGTCTTCGTCGGGGACATGGCGTCCTCGGAAGACAACATGTTCGCGCTGGACGCGGCGACCGGCAAGCGGCTCTGGAGCTTCGCGGCCGAAGGCTCGGTCAACGCGGCTCCTGCAATCGTGGACGGCACCTTGTACTGGGGGTCCGGCTACCAGCAGGGCGCCAGCCACAGGTTCTACGCCTTCTCGCTGAACGGCCGCTGAGAACGCCCGCCCTGACGCTTCCACGCGCAGCAGCTGGAGCGGGGGCCAACCTGGCCCGCGAACGGGTCGGCGTACCAGCTGGGTGGTTCACACTCTCTTCGACGGCATTACACGTCGGCTGCCGGCAAGCCACCCAGCACGTCGCTGAGCCCATCGGCCCAGCGTGGCGGCAGCGAAACATAACAGCCTCATCGGCATGAGAACAGTTTCACCATATAGAACACGAGTCCATGAAGGATGGCTCACCGGCACCGCGAAGAACCCGAGATAGTGCCGCCAGCAATGCTCGATCGGCCGGGGTCTGAGTTGCGGCCGGGCAACGTGACGCCGAAGCACAGCCAGCGGATGGCGCGGCACAAGGATCTCGATCTCCTTGGCCTCGTCGCTGCGAAGAAGCAGCGCGAGAAGTTCCAACAGGCGCCGCAGCGCCAAATACAGGAGAGCAACAATCAGCAGCTTCGAACGTCCGGGTGCCATGGGCGCCCGACCCCACCCGGCACGCTCAACAGCGCGCTTGAGCAGTGCCGATCGAATATTCGGCACGCACAGGGACGCGGAATCGTCCTAGATAGTCGTGGTACGCCCCCATTCTGGCGGGCGCGGGGTCGGGCAATCAGCGTCGATCGGGCGACCGCGCGTCTCGCGAGAGCGTCAGAGGGACAGCGCCCTGGCCGCGAGCCCGACCGCACGGTACAGCGCATGAAGCCGCTCGTCGGCGGTGCCAAACACGCTTTTGGGATCAGCGTCGACGTACCGGTTGGCGGCACGGATGATCTCCTCTGCGATGCGCGCGACAGGATCGTGTTGCGGGATCGGAAGGTTGGCAATGTTGGGCACGTAGCCATGGATCAGGCTTGCGAGTCGATCCTTTGTCGGGCTGATGTAGCACGGTGGCGACTCGGCTTGCCCGACTGCGTGGATCGCACGGAGCGAAGCTACGCCAAGCTGAAAGATGCACTCGCGCACCACGCTGAGATCTCGCGGCTGGGTGGCGACCGCGTCGCGCAACGCCTGGGCGGCCTCACGCACAATCGCGGGAGCACCTTCTGCGGAGGCTGCCCGAGGCGGGACAGCGGCGCTGATCTCGGCGAGCCGTTCTTCGTAGCGGATCGTGTTCATTGCGCGTGCCGTGGCTGCCGTGGGGAGTATGGCCAGACACCGTTTTGCGCGGTCCGCGACCAGGTCGACGAGCTGCTGAGGCAGCGGTCGGTCTAGCGCAACGACGTCCGGCTCGTTGGCGGCCTCGGCGAATGCGTCGGGTGCGGTGATTGCGAGATGGACGACGCGCTCGAGGACGGCGTCGGCGTTGAGTCCGAGGTCGGCCGCGGTTTTGTCCCACGTGTTGCGGTGCGGGTAGACGCGGTAATCGCCTCCGATCTTCATGGCGAAGCGCAGCTTGCGCTCGTTTGTTCCGTATGGAAGCGCCGAGGCGATGTCGTACAGAGGAGCGAGACGCACATCGCCGCCGCTCAGGAGGAGCGAATAGTTCTTCGCGTGTGCGTCGGTGCCGGCGATGAGCCAGTTCCAGATGAGCGCATCAAGGAAGCGCCAGACAGCGTCCTCGGCAGCGCGTGGCGGCATGACGGCGCGGAAGAGCGTGGCGAGGTCTTGTGCGGAGGGTCCGCCTTCGTTTTGGTACTTCTGGTCCGGAGGTTTACTGAGCGCTTGGCATGTGTCCTCTTGGTGGATGCGGACAAGCTCGCCGTTGACAATGAGCCGGTCGTAGCGGTCGACGACGATGGCGCTCTCGCCGCCGAACGTTGCCACGTGCGTGCGCGCGACGACGAGGCCGGCGCGGCGAGCAGCGTCGAGGCAGACGTGCTCGTTTAGGTCGTGGTCGTCGAGGCCTTGGACGGCGGGCTTGAGGATGTGGCTCGTTGCGGCCGAGCCGGAGGGGACGCCCCAGCGGCCGTCCATTAAAAGGAGCGCCGTCTTGGCTTGGGCGCCAGCCAGGCTGAACTGCCCGGTGAACTCACATCCCAGCCAGGCCGTCGTGTCCTGGCGCAACTCACGGAGACGCTGAGCGACCTCCTCTTCGGTGAGCCATGTGACCGTGCCTGGCTGTGCCAGGACTTGGAGGGCTTCGTCGACGGGCGCGAAGCGCACGGCTCCGGCGCAGTCGTGGCCGATCGGCGTCGACAGAAGCGAGAACGGTTTGGCCGGAACTTGAAAGTCGCGCGCCCAGCGCGCGAGGACGCGATCGTTGTCTGGGAGAAGGCCCCAAAGCCATGGGCTGATGTCGCCATCGGGATGGGAGCGGATACTCGCGGGTATCGACACCGATAGCGGCGTCGCCGCCGGTCTCAGCCTGTACTCGTCGTCGTACTCGAAGCGAAGCCGACCCTGGTTGAGCCGGGTGATGGTTCCTGCGACTGCGTCGTCCAGGAGGACGGCAAGGGTGTCGGTCATCGCGCGCGATGCGCTTCGATGAGCGCGTCGAGGTCGCCAGTGGGCTGGCCGGCGGCGGTCTGTTCGTCGTAGGTCACGTCAAGGACCAGGCCGAGAGCGTCCAGCACTCGGAGGATGAGGCGCAGCTCAGCGGTTGGCTTGCCCGCCTCGAACTGGTAGACCCACTTGCGGGACACGCCAGCGCGGGCGGCTAGTTCGGCCTGGCTGAGGCCGAGATCTCTGCGACGGCCGCGGACGACTGCGGCCAGGTCTCTGATGGAGCGGACTTTCATGGTGTACTTTGCTACCGTTCGGTGGCAAGTATACTATGATCCCGTACGGTGTCAAGATGATAATGCGACCGCCCGGTATCAACCGAAATGCTGGGCGGCTCTCCTGCGGGCTGCGGCTCAGCCGGCGAAACGCCGGCACTGCGGGGTGGCGCATCTCGGCGACCACTTATCCCGGCCATTTACCCGGATCGGGCCGGCGTACCAGTCAGGTGGTACACTACTCGTCGTATGCCTACCACCTCACCACGCGTCCAGGTCACGATCGACCGGGAGCTGGCCGAAGCGCTGGCAGAGTTTGGTGGTAGTTCGCGCTCGCGTACCGTGCGTGACTTGGCGCTCCGGGGAGCGCGGGCGCTCCGTGAAGAGCAAAGCCGCCGCACGGAGGCGCTCGAGTTCCTGCGCCGGCTGGATGCGGGTGAGGACGCCCGCTTTGACTTCTCGGTGTCCGCGGAGCTGCATGCATCGCGTCACTGAGGCCGCTGAGCCCTACGGGTCGGGCCCTGCGCTCGTGTTCGACACCTCCGCCTGGAACCGTCGCACCGACCCGATCGTGCTGCCCCGCTGGGCAGCCACGCGCGACGCCGGACTGCTCGCCGTCTGCCCGGTAGTGGCTCTCGAGCTCCTCGCGGGGGCACGTGACGAGCAAGCCTTCCACGACCTCGACCGTGCCCTTCAGGCACTCACACAGGCCCCAGTCAGTCGTGGCGCCTGCGAGCGCGCGCTTGGCGCCTCACGCGAGCTCGGTGGCGAGCGTCGCCTCCCCGCCGCCGACTACCTGATCGCAGCCGCCGCGGCCGAGCGCGGGTACGCCGTCCTACACTACGACCGCCATTTCGACCCCCTCTGCCGAGTTCTAGGCATCGAGAGCGTGCTCATAGCCCGCCGCCGCGAACTCGACTGACCTCGCAAATCCCCTGTACCGGCGAATGCCCGGCCGGCTTCTTCCCCTGGGGCGTCCGAACCTACTCGGCAGGTTCCCACAAGGGCTTGAGCTCGGCTTGATCGGATTATTCGGCACCCACGGGGTCATGAGCCAAGTCGGGCACCCCGACTCCAAGATGACCCTCGACGTCTACGCCCAGCTCGAGCAGCGCGTTAACCGCAGTCACGGCACCAGCTTCGACCGGCTGATGCGCAAGGCCCGCGAACAGATCAGCGGCTATACGCTCGACCCGCCCAACACCCACGCAGACAACGGTCTGGGTTTAGGCGACGAAAAGGCGACGAGCCGAAAAACACCCGCCACGCGACCCATTCAGCGGCGGACCGGAGGGCCCCAAAAACCGAAAAACCCAACCGTGCAGCCGCGCACACTTATGCCCGCGCGGCATGGTTCAATGACGCGTCCGCGAGCGAGGCCGCCCGCGACACTGATAAGGACACCGTCCTGAGAAGCCTCGAGTTTATTCTGGCAGGACGCGTCGGTCGCTGCCTCGACGACGAGGCGCTGCATCGGGCAATCGAGGAGGGCCTGCGACGAGTGAGTGAGCGTGTACCTCCCGGATATATGGATCAGAACAAGGATGACAGCGCTGCCGCGGGCGACTACCTGGTCTGGGAGCAGGTATTGACCGAGGCCGAACGACGGAAGTGCGACGTAGTGTTCGTAACAGCAGACGTCAAGGAGGACTGGTGGCGCAAAGAGGCGGGCGAGCTGCGGGGACCGCGAGTTGAGCTAGTCACCGAGATGAGCCTCCGTGGACACTCACGACTTTTTATGCTACGGCCCACAAGGTTGCTGGAGTTGGCCCGCGAGATCCTTGAGGTGACGGTTCATGACGAATCCGTTCAGGATGCCGACAGGGTAGACCGTCTCTTGTCTGACGACGAGGTCGTGCCTCCGGACGGCGGTTGGAATGCCGCCGCGATCGAGGCCCTACTTCGTCAACTCAACGAGGAGGAAGCCGTACAAGAGGACGTAATCAGGTACGCTGCGCTTCAAGGTGGTTTTATAGAGCGGGATAAGGTGTATGAGATTGCCGAATACGACAAGTTTCGTCAGCTTAAGGGTTTCACTAAGCCTGTTAGTCGCATCACGAAAATCCTTCGAGAGGAGGGTCGTATCGACGACGCCGCAGTTGACCTCCTTACCGCTGTTTATAATCCTCTGTCGGACAATCCGAACGTGGCAGTTGGTTTTGAAGTGAATAGTCATGTCGTGCCACTCGTCGTCGCAGTGGTGAGACACAAGCCAGCGCCGGGGACGTGACCATCCTGAGCCGATGCAGGTATGTGGGCTGGGAGAGTGCCTACAGCGCCACCAGCTCACGCTCGGGCTCGCCGTCGGTGGCGAACTCGAACCCGAGCACTGCGTGGCCCTCGAGCGCCTCGGCGAGGCGTCGCAGCGTCTCGGTGCCGGTGCGATGCTGGCCGCTCTCGATGCGGGAGATGACCGAGGTGGTGGTGCCCATGCGCTCGGCGACCTGCTGCTGGGAGAGGCCGAGCTGGGCGCGGCGCATGATCGCGATCCGCGCGATCTGCTCGAACGGCGCCAGACGCTCGTAGGCTTCGCGGTAGCCCTTGCTGCGCGCGAGCTTGCGCTCCACGTGCTCGCTGACGCTCGTTCCAACTGGGCTGTGGTGCTTGCTCATGGCTGTCCTCGCATCGGCTGTCCCAACACCAGACGTTAGCAGAAGTGCGAAACCACCGGCATGCCTACGGCGCGTCGTGACCGGCTGCACGAGGCGGGACGCGCGGCTGCGCATCCATGCGTGCCCTGAAGTCATCCCATCGCTCCTGCGCGATGGCGATGTCGCGTTGGCTGACCTTCGCGGAGCGCTTGGCGAAGACATGCAAGAGGACCAGCAGCCGCTCTGAGCGCCGGTAGAGGACGCGATACAGCTCCCGCCCGTAGTGGCAACGCAGCTCGCGCAACTCGCCGTTGACCTGCGAGGAATGGGGGAATGGAAGATGAGGCAGGGCGTCGCTCAGCAAATTGAGACGCCTGATCTGATGCCCGATCGCAGCCTGCGAGTCGTCCTCCAGGGAGTCGAGGAACTCCCGCACCGGCTCGCGACCGGACGCATCGCGGTAGAAGACGGCTTGAAAACGCATCTACTCGATCCCGAATCCGCGGTCGTTGTCGCGGTCGTGGTCGAAGGTGTGCTCGGTGGTCGGCTCGCGGTCGCGCTCGGCGGTCGGCTCGTGGGTGTGACTGCGCTCGATGACGTCCTCGATGCGATTCTCGCGCTCGGCGATCTGCTTGGTGATCGTGGCTTCCTGCGCGTGGCTTTGCTGCATGCGCTCGGCGAGGCGTTCGACTGCGCCGGGGTCGAGGCCCTGCTCGCCGAGGTCCTCGCGGCTGACGTAGATCTCGGTTGTCTCTCTGGCGCGGGTGAGGGCGACGTAGGCGCTCTCACGGTCGGTTTGCCAGCCGCCGGTCAGGACGCTGGCGTGCTCGGCCGTGAGGCCGAGGGACTTGTAGGCGTGGACGGCGTAGCCGAGGCTGAGCTCAGAGAACTCCTTGGTGTTGACCTCGACCTCGCGCGGTTGGTGCTCGCGGGTCTTGATCGTGACGCGGCTGTCGTTCTCCTCGCGGCGAGTGTCGAGGATCGTGCCGGTGATGCCGTTCTCGACGCGCTCCTGGCCAGGAGGGTGGTGTTGGGCGGAGAAGATGATCTCGTCGCCCGCTCTGAGGCTGCAGGGCTTGCCGGGCAGCTCGATCTGGTGGGCGCCGAGCTCGCCCGCTCGGGCTCGGTGTTCTTGGGCGATGGCGTTGATCTTGTCGCGCTCCTTGTTGGAGGCGTCGGTGATCATCACCGCCTGGCCGGCCGGTACGTCTCTGCGCGCGCGATCCCAGCCGGCGACCATCGCTTGTGCCGCCTGCTCGCGGGTGTCGTGGATGTGCAGGCGCTCGTGGGCTTGGTAGCGCGCGAGCGCTCTGGCGGGTTCGCCGTTTCGGACCTCAAGCCACGCCCGCTTCTCCCACTCATGGTGGCGCGGTGCACCTCGCTCAGCTCAGCGGCCGGGACGTGCTGTCGCAGCTCTTTGAACAGGCCGCCGGCACCGATCGCGCCGAGCTGCGCGCTGTCGCCGGCGAGCACGAGCTTGGAGTCGCGCTGCGCGGTCAGGTCGCTGTCGGCCACGTCCTCGCCGATATCTCGTTCGATCTCATCGATCGACAAGGGCTGGGGATTGCCGATGCTGATCAGCAGTCCGAGGATCGCTGCGTCGAGCGTGTTCTACCGCTCGGCCGGCGTGAGGTTACATTGCCCGTACATGGGAAGGTCCTGCCTTTCCGTGTCGGGCTGTGTCGCAGCGCCGGGCCATTTGTTTGCCTGATCAACCGCGTGTGCCGGGGCGCGCGTGCCGGGCCTTGATGCGTGCGCCTGCTGCCAGCGCCACGCGCGCAAGGATCGCCTCGTCCTCGGTTTCCCGGCCGAGCGCGGGGAGCGGTATGTCCAGCGCGGCGGCGAGGTCGCAGAGCTTGTGCCCGCTGGGGCTGCGAGCGCCCCGTTCGATCCCCGAGAGGTAGGTCGGGTGGATGCCCGCGCCCGACGCGAGACGTCACGGGTGTCTCAGCGACGCCCCGAGCAGGCGCCGCTCGAGCGCTCGCCATGCTCTACTCGGCCACCTCCGGGGTGAAGATCGCGATGTAGTCGAGCGATACTGTTTGCGATCTCATGCGCCTCGCGTCGCACCGGGTGTGACAGGAGCGAGCGATGCTAGGGGCCACGGCGAAGCTCTGCGCGACTCGCCCCCAGAATCGAACTCAAGACACGATGATTGCTCGGAGTGGTGTGTGCACCGCTCTTTTCAGGCGAGCAGGTCATTTCGCCGACTTCCCAAGCGGTGCCTTCGATCGCGGGCGCCGTAAGGCCCGCGGGCAGCCGATCGGAGATCGTGACCTCGCCGCTCGTGCCCGCATCGCCACGATTCTCTGCCGTCGCGACGATCTCGCCGGGCTCGCCAGAGGCCAGGTTCGTCGGCTCAGATCACGAGGTCACGCCCCACCACGGGGATAACGCTTCCGCGGACGCCGCCGGCACACCGATGACCGCAGCGAGCACGAAAGCCGCGGCCACACCGACAACGCCCCGCTTCGCTTGAGCCCAGCCGCTCCCACGGTCCCACATTTTACGCGGCCTGCGCGCCGCAAGCGCCAGCGGACATAATCAGCCAAGCGGTCCGTCAGCGCATCAGCTTTCCTGCACACACTGTACGCCCATCACCCCCGCTCGCACGGCGACCCGCGCCAAAGCGCAGACCCCGCGCCGGCACCGCTCGTGTTCAGCACGCGAACCGAGCGCCTGCTCGTATAAGCGCACGCGGCGGTCAAGCGCCGTGCAGCGACGGCAACCAGGGTTCCGCGCCCGTCCTGCGGGTGCAGGCGCCCGCAATCAAGAAGGGGCTCACCCATGAGATCGAGATCCATCACGGCGGCATCCGTGCTGCTCGCCGCGCTCGCGATCGCCGCGAGCGCCGCGACGTCCGCTTCGGCGTCGTCAGAATTCGCAAAACCCTACCCCAACAAAATCGAAGTCAAAGGGGCGAGCGTGGCGCTCGAAACGGTCAAAGGCAAGATGGCAGTCATCTGCTATCCCGGCACGAACAAAGCGAGCGGGGAAATCACGGG
Organism: uncultured Solirubrobacterales bacterium; assembly: GCA_963713895.1. Lineage (GTDB taxonomy): Bacteria > Actinomycetota > Thermoleophilia > Solirubrobacterales > Solirubrobacteraceae > Palsa-744. Next base: position 3,339,578 of record OY970210.1, read on the forward strand.
CGCTACCACGGCGACCCTGACGTTCACGTTCACCGGCTGTACGGGGGGCCTCTTCGGACCCAGCTGCAGCAGCGAAGGCGCCAAAGCAGGCGAAATCAAAACTGCGCTGCTCGAAGCCAGCCCCTACAGCGTCAACGGCGGCAAGAACGTCGGGCTTGTCATCAGCCGCAAAGGCGCCGGCAACTTCGCCGAATTCTCCTGCGGGACGGGCGAAAGCAAAGAGAACCTCAAGGTCCGGGGCTCACTGATCGGCGTGCTCTCCCCGCCGAACTTCTCGACCAAGGAATTCCAGCTAGCCTTCGATGCGAGCAAAGGCGTGCAGAAACCAGACGAATACAAGAACGCGAAAGGCGAAACAGTCAAAGCCACGCTCGAAGCCGAACGGTCCGGCAAAGAAGCCTATGCGTTCGAACAGGCCGGACTAACCGGGGAAAGCGAAACTCAGTACGACGAACTGCTCAGCAGCGAAGCGACGAAGGTCTCCGCGGGGATCGCAGGCCGCGGGCTGCCTGAATTCAAGCCGGAAACCTACGACCTCGGCGCGCCGTTCGAAGGCATCAGCGCCGAGGAATCCGAGTTCCAGACCGCAAACGGCTCGATCTGGGCCGCGGGCTCCGCCACGATCAAAGGCAGCATCATCGACCCCAACGAAGTCGCCATGACGATCACGTTCACAGGGCTAGAAAATGAACGCAGCGGCTGCGGCTTCAAAACGACAAAGACGCTGATCGGCCGGCTCGGGTACCTCAACAAAGCCAGCAAAGAAGTCGGGCTGCTGCTCGAACCTTTGGGCCCGAGGCTCGCGAAGTGCGAACGCTCGGTCATCGGCGCGACGGAAATCACGGGCTCGGTGCTCGGCAAGATCACACCGGTGAACACGCTCGAAAAAACGCTGACACTCTCATTCAAAAAAGGTGAAAAAAACGGTGCGCAGGAATTCGAAAAGTTCGAAGGCGAATCGGTGCTGCACCACCTCGAGATCAACAAAGAATCGCTCGCGCTGGTGGCTAAGTTCGAACTGAACAAATTCACCGGAGGCGAAGGAGCACAAGTCAAGATCGAAGCCTAGGCAGGCGAAGGGGCAGCTCGGCTGTCGATCAGCGGGCGCGGGACCGACGCGGGTCCCGCGCCCGCCTGCGCTTTGCCGGACGCGACCCGGGCGGGGGCCTCGGGCTCGAGCGCGCGGCGGCTGCTCAGACCGCCGCCGGGTGGTCTGATCCGATCGCCGAGAGCTTGCCCAGCACGAACTCGCCGGCCTCGTCCAAGCCGATGAACGGCGCCAGCGCGATGTAGACGGCGAGCGGCTGCGACTGGCGCAGCTACAGGCCCGGGCCGCGACGAGTGCTTTGAAACGCGAGCTCGAAGATCGCCGCGGCGGTGAGGGTCGAGCACGCGCGCGAGAGGGATTGCGCCTGGGCTCGCTGGCGGTAGCCGTCCTCCAGGAACAGCGTGAACGCGAGCTGGGTGTCCTGCACGCGCGGCGCGAAGCTCGGGCCGATTGCGTAGCACTCGACGAACCCGAGATAGGACAGCAGCGGCTCGCGCGCGAGGAAGCCGGTGAACGCCTGGGCGCCATGCCACACGCGCTCCGGCCACGGTGCGGAGATGAAGAACGCGGGCGTGCAGGCGGCGAGGCCCAACTCAAAGGCGTGCTCGTAGGCCGCGACGAAGGCGTCGGCCTTGCTTGGGAACTCGTTGTAGAAGCTCCTGCGCGAGACGCGCGCGCCTGCAACTATGTCGGTGACGGTGGTCTCGCGGTAGCCCTTGGCATGGATCGTCGCCGCCGTGGCGAGCAGGATTCGCTCGCGCGGCGCACGGCCCGGTCGCCCCACGCTCGACCGCGCCGGCGGTCGCGACGCGTGGGGTGCAAGCGCCGGGACAAGCCTCGCGCTCCAGGATCGCTGCGAGGATCGCCGCGCGAAGGCGCCCGCCCACTCGCGCACCTGCTCGCGCAGGCCGTCGAGGGCGCCACCGTCAGCCAGGCGCATCGAGAGGAACCCGAACGTGGCGCCGATCAGGATCGTCGGCGGAAGGTCGATCGTCAACTGGTCTGCCGCGCAACTCGTCATCGCGCGCTCGATCCTCGAGATCAGGGCGTCGCGCTCGCGGCGGCCCGTCGCGCCGGCCGCGAGGCCTTCGCGCATGAGCAGGCGCGCTGCCTGCGGGCGCGAGATCGCAGTCGCCACAAGCGTGTCCAGGACGTCGAGCTCCCGATCAACGCTGCCCGCGGCCGCGGCCGCGACATCCGCGACCAGCCGGTCGGCGTGCTTATGGTAGGCGCTCCAGAAGCAGTCCTCGACGTTGCAGAAGTACTTTCGAGGCCACGCCGTTGCTCGAGGACGCACAGCCGGACACGAACGCCAGAACCGGGATCGCTAGGCCCGCAACCACCGGTCGCGCGAAAGCCGTAGTCAGGGGCCGGTCCTGTCGTGCCGCCTGTGGAATTCCCGGCCGCGCGCAGGCACGCAAGCTCGCGACTCGCGAAGATGCCGACACCTTGGCCCCGGCCTACCGCTTGCCCTTGGCCTTGCCCTCGTGCCCGTGCTTGTGCGCCAGCTTGGCAGGCGGGTAGAGCCGGCGTGCGAGCCGTTCGCACATGGCCCGTCTGTTCTTGGCGTGCCTGTGGCGCTTGCGACAGGCGGCCAGGGCTTTGGCGAGCTTCTGCGCGTTGCTGAGTTTCCGGGTTTTGGCGGCCTTGACCGCCGCGCAGCCCTGCACCGCGATCTTTGTCGCGTGTTCGATCACGGCGCCGTTCTGGGCGGTGATCGTGGTCGGCATCTGCAGGTTTTCACCACACAGATCGAAGTGCTTGCGTTCGGCGACGTCCGTAGTCAGCGCCGAGTGTGGTCCGGCGGGCAGCACGGTTTCGAAGGTCGTGAACGGCGCGTCGGGCGCGGATTCGAACTTCGAGTAGGTGATCCCGTTCTTGATCTGGGTCTTGCCGTCGAGGATCAGCTTGATGCCTTCGCCCTGGAGTACGAACTCGACGTCGGGGAATGCGGCGTTGCCGTGCGAGACCAGGTAGGCGGGACCGGTCAGGGGGTTCTTCAGGACGGGGGTGTGGATCGTCGCGTTGCCGATCAGCGACCCTTCATCGCAGGCGGCGGGGTTGGCTTCGAACACGCTTGCCACGCACGCTTTCTGGATCGTTGACAGGCGCGCGGGCAGGGTCTTTGGGAGCTGCAGGTCGACTTTGGCGATCCCGGCCTGGGCGGCGCCTTGGCTGTTCGTGCCACCGGAGGTCAGCTTTACGACGAAATCCGTCCCGTCGGCTTTGCTGGCATGTCCGTTCGTCGTCGCGATCAGCGTCGGATCGAACGGCAGGCTGGCGCAGTTTTCGACTCTGAACGGGCTCGCCACCGCGACGCTTGCGCCTTCTGATCCGGTGATCGTGCCTTCGATCTGCTTCGGGTTGCAGCTGGTGGGGTTGAACTCGAAGTCGGGCCGGTTGATGTTCACGAGCACGCGTTTGAGCTGGAGCGGGATGCCGCGCAGCTGTGTGGGCAACGGATCGGAGACGATCGTCACCGAGGCGTTTTCAGGGTTGATGAACAGCTTCGAGCGGACCGTCACATAGCCGAGGTCAAACGGGCCCGCGACCGCCGGCGTCACGATCTCCAGGCCAAACGGCGCACCACCGTAGGGACCGGTGATGTAGACCTTGCCGCCGTGCTCGACGTACGGTTCGGGGCCCAGCCCGGCGATCGCGGTGGTTTCACCGACGAGGCTGTCCGGCGGGCAGGCGCTGGCGGCGGCTTGCGCTTCGTTGCACAGTTCGACCGAGGAGAGCAATGCGGCGACGCCCTCGGGCAAGTGCATCGAGATGCTGCTGAGCGCCTGATCGCCGTCGGGCCGGGTCAGTTCCAGGTCGAAGTCGGTGAACCCGCCAGCCTGTGGGCTGCTCGCCTGTGCCTGAAAACCGGGGTTGAAGGGGAGCGCGCCACCCGCACAGGCCGAGCCGCCGGGTCCCGAGCCGACGGCGAATTCTTCAGGCGGGGACGTGAGATCGACCGTGCCGGTGCCCGACCACGGCGTAAACGATGCTTGCGTGCCGTAGTCTCCGCACACAGCCGGTGTCGAGAGCGAAGCGCGCGGGCCTCCGAACAGTTCCAGCCGTAGTTCTTCAAAGGGCACCTGCGGCGTGTTCTTAAAGCTCGTCGTGACACGCAGGGTTTCTTCATCAAGCTGTCCTTCGCCGGCCAGCTTCACGAGCACGCCCGACACCGGGTCTTCGGCGACGAGATACAGCGCGACGAGTGAGTTGAAGGGATTCTCGCCCGCTTCCCCGTTTGGCGCCGGCGTGGCGAGATACACCGACCCTTCAAGTTCGTGCGATAGCAGCGGCGTCTTGATGTGCACGATCCCGATCTTCGACGCTTGCGGACAGGAAGGCTTTGCCGTTGAGAATTCTTGCATCCCGCTCGCCGCGTCTAGACCCTGATAGCCGACCTGTTCCTCTGAGCACGCCTGCAGCCCGTTCGCCGCCGACGGGCTCAGTTCGACACCGGCCGGCAACGTGACCGTCGTGTCGCGCACGTCTGCCTCGGCCAGGCCTTCTGGTTCGAGGGTTGTCTTCTGAGGGATCTTGACGTCTACCGTCAGCCCTGTCGGTGTGCTTGCGTCGTGCTGTTCGGGCTTTACTTCGATCGCCGGCGTGAATGGGAGCATCGCGCAGCCTTCTGGGCCGAGACCTCGGCCGGTTTCGTTCATCCAAGCGTATTCGGCCGAGAGGAAGCTGCCGGGGGCGGCCCAGGAGTCGGCTTCCATGGAGGAGGTCAGGGGTTCGACCTGTGGGTTTTCAGGGCAGAAGGTGGGCATCGTCAAGAATGGTTCGCGGGGGAGCATGGTTGACGACGGACAGGGCTTTTTCGCCTGCCGTTCGTACTCGCCGCCGGCCACGCATTCCCAGCCGCGCGAGTTGTCATGACGCGGATCGCCCGGCACGCCCCACAGCGTCACCTGGCTGCTCAGCAGGCCCGCTGTCTGCGTGGCGTTCTTTACCGTTGCCACGACCGCGTAGTCGCGGCCTGTGCGCACGGAAGTGTCGATCACGATCGGGATCTTGCCGAGCACCTCCAGTCCGAACCGGGCCGGCTCGCCTTGGGCTGGCACGAGATTGAACACGGGGACGGTTTTGGTCACGAGTCCCGCGATCGGTTCGAACGCGACTATCGTGGCCACCCCCACGACCGAGCTGGGGGGGCACAGGTTCGTTTCCAGCACGAGCGCCGCGAAGTCCACTTCGCTGCACTGCGCGGCCGCATTCGGGTTGCCCACGAGACCGGGCGGTAGGTTGAACCGCAAGTCCTTCGGGAGGGCCACGGGCAGGCGACCGATCTGGTTCATGACGAGCGTCGTCGTCAGCTGAAACGGGTGCGTGCCGGCCTGCGTCGCCGGTGTCCCGTCCGCATTTAGCGGGGCCAGTTCGTAGCTCTGAATACCGAATGGTGTCGTTTCGCCGGCCATCTTCAGCGTCTGCGTGCTGGACACGCGCGCCGCGCCGCCGCCTTCGACGGTGACTTCGTTGTGCGGCGAGGTGAGCGTTCCGGGTGGCTCTTCGACCTTGACTTTGATCGTGATCGCCAGCCGTTCGTATGGATTGAGCTTGCCGGCGAAGGTGCAGGAGAATGGAATAGGCGGTTCGCCGGTTGGGCATTTCGTTTCGATCCCGCCCTTGACTTCGCCCCTCACTGCTGTCGCTCTCAGCCCGGCGGGGAGTCTGTCGGTGATGGTCGCGCCGCTGCTCGTAGCTGTGTCACCGAGGTTGCTCGCCGCCACGACGAGCTCGCCTTCTCCACCCGGCGGCAGATATGTGGGCGACGCTTCGGTCGTGATCCCCCAGCCCGGCGCTGTTTCACCGAACGCGGGAGCAGCGCCGATCACCGACAGCAGCAACGTCAGCGCCAGGAGCAGCGCAACCGGCAGTCCGCGTCGATCGATCATCGTCGCTGCCCCTTCTTGACCGCGTGCCCGCTCGGCCCCCTCGACCCGTGTCTCGCCCCGTACCTCTTCTTTGCCAGCGCCTCGCACCGGGCGCGCTGCTTCTTTGCGTGCGGGTAGCGTCGCTTGCATTTCCTCAATTCACCGGCGAGCTTCTGCGCGCGAGTGGGTGGCTTGGACCTGCTTTGGTGCGAGCTCTTGACCGCGCCGGCCGCCGGCGGGGCGCCGGCGCCGATGTTGCCCGGCCCCGAGGCCGTCGCGCTGCCTGAGGGTCCGGCGGGCGTTGGCTGGGCCGGTTCAGCTGGACGGCAGGCATCGGCGGCGCTGCAGCCTGTCGGCGGGGAGCCCGGCGGCGTCAGACAGGGGGATTCAGAGCCGCACACGCGGGCGTCATAGATGTCGAACGCCGTGTCGGTGTCCTGGGGAACCAGCTGCGCGGCGGTGAGGAAGAAGACGTCGTTGCCACTCGGTGTTGCTTCAAGGAAGGCGGATTCGTTCGCCGAGCTGCCCGATGAGATCAGCGAGACGCACCCGCCGGTGGGGCTTGCGCAGCTGCCGATGCCGGAGGGCTCGTACTCATAGACCGACTCCTTGCCGCTCGTGGCCTGCGCCACCAGGTGGTCGGGACTGTTGAAGAACAGGCGCCCTTCGTCGGAGAGGTAGCGCGACTGGAACAGCGCGCTCGTGAGACTCTGCGCGGTCCAGCCGGGGATGTTGCCGGCGAGCCAGTGTTCGTGTCCTTCTTCGGCCCAGACCTTGCGCCGATCCACGAGCAACCCAAGGCCTTCACCCGCTTCGACCGTGTCGAGGACCCCGTGCGGGCGTGCCCCGGTCGGGTTGCACGAGACGCACGTCAGGCGCCCTGAGCTTGAGTCATATAGAAAGACCTCCTCGTCATGCTTGCCGCTCGCCTGGTCGCGGTTATCGTATCCCGTCAGGCTCGCGGCCGACATGAACGCGAGATAGCGGCCACTTGGCGAGACCCGAGCCGTCAGGAAGGCGGTGTCGGCGACCCTGTTGCCTTCCCACTCGGGGCTGTCTTCGCTCGAGAGCCCGCCGATGAACGTCGTGGTCCAGTTACCGTCGTAGTGCAGGGCGTAGAGGTTCTCGGCGTCTGGCTGCGCCGTTTCGCCGGCTCCGTTTTCGTTCGTGGCGAGGACGCCGCGGGCGACGAGATAGACGCTCGCCCCGTCTTCGCTTGCGCCGAAGAGGAAGCCCTGCACGTTGGCGTGTTCGCCTTCGTTGTGATCGACGGTCAGATCGCTGAGGTGACAGACGGGGCTACCGGCTTCTTCGGTGACTTCGCACTCGTAGAGATCGGGCTTGCCCGTTCCCTGGCCCGGTTCGGCCGTCGAGTCAGCCGTGAGGCGCTGCTTGTCGGTGAAGAACACCCTCGTGCCGTCGCTGCTCGCGGTCTGGAACTCGGCCGAGCCGGTTTCCGGTTCTGGCGCACCCTGGGCGACGTCCAGCTGGGTGGTCTTACCCGTCGAGGTGTCGCTCATATACAGGTGGCCCGCCCCAGAGTTTTCATCTTTGCTTGTCCAGATCACGCGGGTCCCGTCATTCGAGATCGCGTGAGCGAGCACATGCCCGTCAAACCCGAGTTCGGCTTCGCTGCCAGGCGTGCCGCCCGGCAGCAGGCTCACGAACGCGAGCGTCCCTTCGTTCCACTCGTAGAGCCCTTTGCCCGAGGGTGCAGGTGTCAGAGCGACTTCGGAGCGCAGTACGACATGGTTGACGTCGGGCGTCGCGCTGAGGAGATGCAGCCTAAGGCCAAATTCCGTGCCGGGCGGCACGTTGCCTTCGCTCACGAGCGGCGAGTATGTGCCGCTCGCGTTCTCGCGAACGTACATGGTCTTCTGGGTGGCTTCGGGGGCGAGCGGGGGTTCGGAAAAGGGCGTGTCGCCCCAGGGCTCAACGAGCGCCCGGGAAAGGTCCGGCGTGAAGTACTGGTACTCCGGGGCCTGCCCTGCCGAGATCCCCTGCGCCCTGGTCTGTGGTGTTGCGATGTCCTGAGTAGTCCAGCCTTGGGGCGTCCTGGTTGAGATGTCCTGCTGCTGTTCGGGACTGCGGTCGCCTTCGGGTTCTTCGACGATCGAGCCCTCGGCTACGTAGGTGATCGAGTCGCCGTCTTCCGCGGCGAGGATCAGCCCGCCTTCGCGGGTCAGGGCTTCGATCGGCGCCCCGTGCTTGTTCGGCGGGGAGACGAGCTCCCATGCGCGGTTGTCGGCGAGAGCGAAGGGCGCTTGGCCCGGCTGAGTGGTGAGCTGGCGTTCGGGGCCTTCGCTCATGCCGAGAGCGTTGATCGCCAGGAACCTGTAGTGGTAGGTGGTCTGAGCTTTGAGGCCTTCGACCTTCTGGCTCACCGACACCGGGGCTTCGCCCGCTCCGATGTCGGTGCCTGGCGGGGTGGGGATGTCGCTGCAGGACGCCGGGTTTGCCTTGCAGGATTCTGTGCCGTATTGGAGGTAGTAGGTGGTGTCGCGCCCGAGCGGGTTGACCTGGGCCTCGAGCGTCGCCGCGGTGGAGGAGACTTCGATCGCGGAGCTGCCTTCGATCAATGCCGGGGGAACGGTCTGGAAGCTCTGGTCGGGCTCGAAGGTCTTGCCGGCGCTGTTTTCGGCGACCAGGCGGTAGTGATAGACGGTGCCGATCTGAAGGCCCGAGAGCGGCGCCGAGACCGCCACAAAGGCTTCGCCCGGGGCCAGTTTGGCGCCGGTGGTTTCCGAGCCATAGGCCGTCGTGGTGCCGTATTCGAAGCGGTATGTCGTTTCGAGCTCGCCGGGGTCGAGCTTGGCGTTCAGCGTCGCCGCTTCATGGGTGATCGCCGTGGGGGACTCGGGCGTTATCTGCGGCGGGCCGGAGGTCGTGAAGTGGGCATCGGCGCCCTGAGTGGTCCCGAAGCTGTTCGTGGCGACCAGGCGGTAGTGGTAGGTCGTGTTGGGGCTGAGCCCCTGCAGTTCGGCCTTGGCCGGAACGGCTTTTTTCACCGAGCCGGCGTCGACGCTCGGGGTGAGCTGACCGTAGGCGGTGCTGGTGCCCCATTCAAAGACGTAGTGGGCGTCCGTGCCGTTGGGGCTGAGGGACCCGGTCAGCGTGGCTTCGCTGGGCTCGAGACCCTGGACCGGGCCCGTGGAGAGCCCTTCGACGGCGGGCCGCGTTTCGAATTCCCTGTCCGCGCCGACGTTGGTGCCGTTTTCGTTTTCTGTGACGAGGCGCAAGTGATAGCTCTGACCGGCCTGAAGCCCCGTGAGTTCGGCTTCGATCTTTTCTTCGCCGGGGCCCGCGCTCTGGGTGGGGGTTACCTGGCCGTAGGCTTCGGTTGTGCCCCACTCGAAGTGGTATTTGGCGACTTTGCCGTCCCCGTTGACGATCCCGTTCAGGAACGCGCTCGTTTTGGCGATCTTCGAGACGGGGTTGGTCTGCGCGTCAGGGACGGTCACGCCCGGACCGAACAGGTCGAGCTGCGCTGAGAGAGCGTCGGCGACGTAGAGGTCCCCGCCGGGGGCGACAGCCACGCCGTCGGGTTCTGAGAAGGGCGCGGGCGTGCCGGTGACCCAGCCTGACCATTCCCCGGCCGCGTTGAACTCAGACACCACGTGACGTTCCGCCTCGGCGACATACAGGGAGCCTTCTTCGGCGGCCAGGGCGCGGACGTTGCCTTCTTCGCCTTCGGGGCCCTTGAAGCTGCCTTCGGGCGAGCCGGCTCCCGTGATTTTGGTTTCGAACACGCCGGAGGCGCTGTAGGCGTCGACGGCGCCGCTGGCGCTGTCGGCGACGTAGATCCTGCCCGTTGAGGCGTCGATCGCGATCGCGTTGGGTTCTTCGAGCTTGCCGCCCTTCAAGACTTCAACGAAGGCGCCTTCCATTGCTTCTTCCGGGCCCGCAGGCCTGGGCTTGAAGACGTCGACGACGTTGCTCGAGCCGTCCAGGACAAACACGTCCCCGGCATTCGCGTCTTTCGAGTTATCCACCGCGACGCCTCCCAGTTCGCCGAATTCCGTGCCCGGCGTATCGGCTCCCTGCCATTCAGAGAGCAGGGCATAGCCATCCACTCCGCTGGGCTTGAAAGCCAAGACCGTGTTGGCAGAGGCGACATACACATCGCCCGAGGATTCATCGACCGCAACCCCCGTCGCTTCAAGGCCTTCGCCGAACTGCGTGACGAACGCGCCCGTGGAGCCGAACACGTCGATCACGCCCGCGCCGCTGTCGGCGACAAACACCCGCCCACTCGAACGCTCCACGGTTGCGGCCCCGAGTTCCCTCACCGCAGTGCCGGGCGGGGCTTCTGACACGCGAGAGAGGAAATTGTGCGTGGTCGCGGCGCAGGCGGGGCCCAACATACTGAGCCCCCCAGCGATCGCCAGAAGCCAGCTCGCCGCGATGACGCGGATTGTCCCCCGGACTCCGGAGGGGCTCCGGCGCGGGCGCCGCTGCCTGCACAGGCTCGTATTCACACACATGTTCAAGACCTCTTGACTCCAGACTTCCGGCGGTTTGTTCACGTGCGACGTGGCGCGAGGCCGCCGAGGTGACCCCGCGCGCACGTCACTGCTTCGCCCGGCAGCCCTAGTTGGCTTTAATCTCTCCGGGTTTCGATGCTTCTCCTCCACTGAAGTTGTTGTTTTCGGCGCACTCGTGCTTAATGTGTTCCGGTATACAGTCTCTCTCGACGTTGGTGAGTTCCTCTCCGGCTTTTGACCATTTCGAGCCAAATTCCGGTTCTTCGAGTTTCCCGAGCCAAGTTTCCAGCACCTTCAACGGCGCGCTGCCTTCGAATTTGTTCGGAATGTTTTCATCCGCCGCGCTTACCGCGTATATTTGCGTGAATTCCTTAGTCATGATGTTGACAGGAGTAACCGGCGAGATAATGCCGTCACCGCCACCTTTTGGTGGATAAGCCGGGGATTCGGATGCCTTCGCTACGCCGACATGGCTCTCGGTGACAGCACAGACAAACTCCGCGAATTCGCCGCCTTTAACCACCGGTTCGAGGAGCAGACCGACTTGCCGTGGTGTGGCTGATTTGTTAATCCAACCGAGCGTGCCCTTCAACGTGTTGACGGCGATCCTTCCTTCCGTACCAGTGTTCGAGCACGGCACTGACCCGAAGATAACACAACCTTCGAATAGGACGGTGATTTTACCGACTGTCTTTGCGCCCGATATGTCACCATAGTTCCACTGGCTCGAGCATTCAACGTTGATAGGGGAGTTTTCCTCTTCCGTTTCAGAACATTTTTCCGCTTTCATATGGCCTGGACAGCTGATAAGGTCGGCCTTGAGAACTCCCGGACCACTCTCGCCCGCGATTTCTTTGCTTTCGACCTCCTTAGCTGCCTTCCGCCATTCGTATGCACCTGTGCCTTTTTTGGCTTTTTCTGTGCAGCCGGAGTCAGCATATTTGCCTTTGGCCTTGGCATAGCATTCTCCGAATTCTGGCAGGCCGGCCGACGCACTCGTAGCGGCGATCGCCGCGATCGCGAACACCGCGACGAGGCACGGCCCCAGCACTCTTACATGTCTCATGTTCCACTGCTCCTTTTCCTCTCGAGTAACTATCGACCGGTCGCCAGAGATCCCCGCGCCGGCGAGCATTCGCGACCGATCGTTTGCAGCCACAGCCAGGCGTCCAGCACACACGTCCCATCGACGCTTGCCGGCTCGCCCAGCTGCCCTCTCAACGACGCGTGTTGCGCCGAACGCTCGGCGCCGCGTCGAAAAGCCTTTATGGAGCCTCATGCCATCCCCCTCGCCCGCCTGCCCCGCCCCTCAGGCGCGCCAGACCGGAAGCTCGCGCCCAGCAGCTCGACGGCGCGGCGGCCGGACGCCGTCAGCAGCCACGCGTTCGGTTCACCCCGCGCCGCGCCAACCCCGACGTTCTCGATCACGCCCTTGCGCTCGAGTCGCGCCAGCAGCTTCGACGTCTGGCCCTCATCCACGAGCCCCGCCGCTTGCGCCACCTCGCGGTTGTTCGAGTACGGAGCGCGCGAGATCGCACGCAGAACAAGGGTCGTGCGATGCGTAACGCGGATCGGGAGCTCAGCGCTGCGAGAAATCTCCCGCGCGCGCGCGCCCTCGGGCTCGCTCACCGAGGCCCGAGCGCCACTGGAGGCCCTGCCCTCCAGCTCCGCCCGCGCCGCGGCCTGTCCGAGATACGGCGCCACGATGAACGCCATCAGCGAGGGCGCGAGCTCCACCAGCTTGCCGCCATCCTGTTCGACCATGCTCGTGCGGATGACCGAGAAGACGCCGCCGACGACCAGCTCGCCCGTCAGCGTCTCCAGGAGCACGGGCGATCCAGGAGCGCGACTCGCGGCGCGATGATCGCGGACGTCGCCACTGCGCTCGAGCAGACCAGCCAGCAACTCGTGCAACCACTGCCTGCATTCGAACGCCACCGCTCCGGTCAACACCGTCTCGAGCGCCAGCAGCCGCGCCCAGGCCGGCTCGTCGTCGAAAAACCCCAACATCGCGACGAGGCCAGCACGGACGCGCTCGAGCCACGCCTGCTCCCGCGCCGCGGCGTCAACTACCGTCTGCGACAACCGGTTTAGACCCTGCTCAAACGCCGCGCGATAACACTCCTCGACACTCGAGAAAATCTCGTAGAAAACCCTCTCCAAGACGCCCGCACGCGTGGCCACCGCATAAACAAGACGGGGGTCACTCGTCCCTCAGGGCGCTATTTTTCAGGACCCCTTGACAAATCTGTCCCCATCTGTTCTCCTTTTCCCACACGCCGCCCACAGCATCGGGTGCAGTACGGGATCTTGGGACGAGCGGCGCACGAGGGACTAGCGAGAGGGACAACGGAGGGAAACGAGGGCAGCATCATGGGGGACGGCATCCAGATCAACCGCGTGGCTGAGCGCTTTTCCAGCCACACCCAGATGCACTCACGCCCCCGTGGGCACAGAAGCTCTGCGGACACGCAGGCGGCGCGCGAGAAGCTGATCGCGGCGCTCGTGGAAGTGATCGCCGAGGGCGGCGACCCCCGTCTTGTTTAGTTGCGGTCCCGGGCGTAAACCCGCATTCCCAAGCGGATTTTCGGCGGGCGTCCCACACTCGTCCCACGGCAAACAGCATCGCATGCCGACGTCTAGCCTCGTGGCCCGCAGCAGCGCCAGCCAAGGCTGAGCGTCCCCGCTGGCCGTGCCCGGCCGCCTGGCGGCCATGCGGATCTGGTGCTCGGGCGTCTGCCTGCCTGGGGCGAGCATTCAGGCGTCGGCGCCGCTGACGGAGCCAGGTCTACCAGCTCAACTCGATCGTCGAGCGGCTCCGGATCACCTCACACACACGCACTTCGAGGCGCTCGCCAGCGAGGGTAACTGAGATAACCTCGGCACGATGCCGTTCCACGTTGGAATCACGCGCCCACGAATCGAAGTCCAGCACGGACGGTCCTCGTCGAGCTGGGGGTGCTGCGCCCCTTTTCCGATCTTGCGGGTCGCCACACCGTGCGCATCGACAACAGCACACAGCAGCGTCAGGTGCTAGCCGACCGGCTGCGGAATCTTAAGTTCGCTATGGTCACCGCCGGCAAGACCGGCTGGCATAGCGCCGGGGACTTCGACGGCTGTGGCGGTCGTATTCGCCGAGGGTGAGCGACAGCGCCTCCAGCGTTCGGCCGTCGGCGATCCCGGCGAGGACGAGCTTTTTTTGAAACAGTGAGAGGAACCCGTCGGCGACGTCCTGGCCCCAGCGGCTGCGGGCCTGGGAGAGGTCCTGCCGTCCGATCATGACCTGACGGCCCTGCCCGCCGGCTTGTGAGACGAGCGCGAGGAGGTCGTGGATCGGCGCGATGTTCGCGACCTCATCCAGCAACCACAGCATCCCCGGCCCGTCCGCGAGTGCTTGGCGCGCGTGCTGACAGCCGCGATGGTCGCGCAGCTGTTCGCGCAGGGCAGGCAGCCGATCCAGATCGCCAGGCAGCTCGACCTCGCCAAGTCAACCGTCAACTATCACCTGTCGCGGCTCGGCCTGAAGGCCGGTCTCGGCTATGTGGGGCGGCGTGTCTTGATCGAGGTCCTGGGACGTTCGGGCGTACGCGCCAGCGAGCTGTGCGACATCGAGATCGGGCACGTGCGCCTGCACGATCCCGACGGCGCGCGCTTTCACATTCCCGACGCGAACACCGAGACCGGCATCCGCGAGGTGCAGATGTCCCTGGACCTCGTCGAGGCGGTCGTCGAGCACCTCATCGGCTGCTCCGGATCGGAGCGGGGATCGGACCCGCGGACTATCTGATCCCGAACCTGCGCGGCTACAGACTGGACCGTCAGCGCGTGGGCGAGATCGTCGGTGAAGCGGCTGAGGACGCCTGCAAGCAGCTCACGGCCAAGGGCTTACCGCCTTTGCCGCATACGACACCGCACACGCTGCGGCGCACGTACATCTCGATCGCGCTGCTGGCGAACAACTTCGACGTCAAGTGGGTGATGGACCAGGTCGGCCACGCCGACTCGAAGATGACGATGGACGTCTATGCGCAGCTGCAGCAGCGCGCGAAGCGCGACCACGGCGCCCAGTTCGACGAGCTCGTGCGCCGGGCCCGCGCGCAGCTGCGCGAGACGAATCGCGAGCCGTCGCAGGGGTCGATTGGGACGGCGATTGGGACGGAAGGCCCGCGAACGCCGATTTCTGAGGGGTATTCGGCTCCGCCGAATGAGCCAAAACCCGGCTCTCAGCAGGGAAAAGACGGTATGGCGAGACTCGGAATCGAACCGAGGACACCACGATTTTCAGGGACGGGTCATAGATGCCGGAAAAGTCAGAAAAGCCCTGCAAATCGGCGGGTCGCAGATCGCGCGTACACCACATTGATATCCGCAGATTGCTGTAGTTGCCCGCGGCTTAAGGACGTGGCGGGTCCGCCACGTCCTGTTCGCAGGCTGCTGCTTGGGCGCACAATGCGAGCGCGGCTCCGCGTCTAGCTCAGGCTGCTCCTCCTCGTCCCACGCGGGCGTCTGCTCGCGTCCAGCGTGGATGCTCGCTCAGCTTCGCAAAGCAGCCGTAACGGGCAGGCGGGATACTTGCCTGTCTGATGCCCGAGGAGTCCACGATCCCCGACCTAGTAGAGCGGAGTTCGTGGGAGCGCTATGGCTGGGTGGCCGGCATCGTTTTCGTCATCGCGCTGGTGGCCGAGATCGTCGTCGCTGTTGGAGTCGAACTGAGCCAGAACGACTCGGCGGCGAAGATCGCGAACGGTCTTCACGCCCACGAAACGCGCCTGATCGTGATCGCATGCCTGTCCGTCGTCTATGCGGTCATGTTCGTGATCTACCTGAGCGCGCTGCACAACCTGCTGCGCGGGGACACCGATCGCACCCAGGTCCTTGGTTCGTTGGTGCTGGTGGAGGAGTGCTCTTCATTACCCTCCATGCCGTCAGCGACATCGGCATCACCGGATTGGTCGGAGCAAAGCTCGCCTCGTACGGGGCCCAACACGACCCGGGCGTGTCCTACACGCTCTACCTGATGACGTTCGCGCTGGAGAGCGTTGGCGATGTCTTTGGCAGCCTGTTTGCTTTCGCAACAGGCGCGCTTGTGCTTAGGCGCGGGGTCTTGCCACGCTGGCTCGGCTGGATGTCGATCCTCGTCGGGAGCCTGCTCTTCCTTCAGGGGTTCGGTCTCGGCGGCGTCATCGCCTCGTTCGGGTTGGTGCTGGACTTGATCGGGTTCGTGCTTCTTCTGATCGTCGTTCTCGTGAGCAGCATCATCTTGCTGGCTCGGGAGGACCCGATCCCCATGTCGGAGCAGGCGTGAGGGCAGGGGCAGTCGAGACGCCTCGTATTCGTCCCGTGCGATAGCCGCTACGCACCTTGCTCAGACGCTCGCTCGATCCAGAAAGCACAAGGCGATCGACGTCCCCTTTCCAGCACGTCAGCTGGCCGTGGCCAGGAGGAGCAAGTTGCCGGACGGATCCTCGACCATTGGCCCGATAGGGGCGTTCCGGGGCTCCTGACCGCTGCGGAGGACACGATCGAGGACGAGCACCCGCGCTGCCTCGTCGGGCAGCACGATCGTTGCGTGGCGCAGTCGAACCGTACCCTTCGGGGACGCCCAAGCGCCCTCACTCTCCCATGTGTTCGCTCCGATGTGGTGGTGGTAGCCGCCCGCGCTCAGGAACGCAGCCTGCGACCCGAGCTGGGCCATCAACCCAAAGCCCAGCACGTCGCGGTAGAAGGAAATCGTCTCCACAGTCGAGGAGACCTTTAGATGAACGTGTCCCATGATCGTGGCCTGCGGCAGGCCGAGATAACTCTGGGGGTCCGTCCCGCGAAGCTCACTAAGGAGGCTGTCAACATCTAGCGGGAGCGTCGTCATACGTGAGGCAACCTGCTGCTCCCAGAGCTCGCGTGGCCGATCCCAGTAGATCTCGATGCCATGGCCGTTGGGATCGCTGAGATAGATGGCCTCGCTGACGAAATGGTCGGAGAGCCCGACGAGGGCGACGCGGTCGCGCGCGGCGTGCGCCAGCCATGCCGCAAGCTGCTCGCGCTCGGGCAGCAGCAGCGCGAAGTGATACAGGCCGCTGTGTCCGGCGGCCGTCCAGGCGTCACGCTCCTGCACAAGGACCAGCAACTCGCGACCATTGACGCCAAGCGACGCCTCGACGGTGTCCTGGTCGAGCACCGACAGGCCGACGACCTGCTGGTAGAACTCCAACGAGCGCCTTAGGTCGGTGATCGTCAAATGGACAGCGCCGAGCGTTGTCGATCGGGCAATCTCCCCAAAGACGGGCGTGTCCGAGGCCTCAGCCTGCTCGGGATCGCGTGGTATTTCCAACGGTCTACTCGGTCGCCGGGCTTGACCTTACCGCGATGCCGCTGCTCCCGGACTACTGCGCTGCCTTGGAGTCGCCGTCGATCGGCGCTTGGTATCTCTGCGAAAGTCAGCACGAAAACCCCGGCGATGGGAGCGAAGGCGCCGGGCAATGCCACCGCACCGCGACGAGGAGGACGAGCCATGGGCAACGAGGAGCGCAACCTAGAGCTGATGCAGACGCTCGATGACGCATGGAACTCGCAGGACTGGGACACATTTGACGCGCGACACAAGACAGACGTGGCCGTGACCTGGCCGGGGGGAGCGCCAGCGACTCAAGGGATACACGACCACCGTCAGGAGAGCATCGAGTTCTTCAAGACGTTTCCGGACAACAAGGTCGGCAATCGCCCGTACCGGACGCTGTTCGCCTCCGGTGATTGGACATGCTCGATCGCCCGCCTGACAGGGACGATGACCGGGCCGATGCAGGGACCAGACGGTACGGAGATACCCCCAACGGGCAAGTCGTTCGAGGTCAACTTCTGCACCGTCGCGCACTGGGACGAGAACGGGCAGATCATCGAGGAGAACCTGTTCTACGACCTCGTAGGCGTGATGAAACAGATCGGGCTAAGCGAATGAGCGAGCCAGCCAGGACTGACGAGCCTGGCCGGACTTTCAACGGGATCGAGGTTCCGCTCGCGTGCGTCTACGACCTAGACCCCGTCCACACGTTCATCACCTTCCGGGTCCGACACCTCGTCGTCGGGCGAGTCAACGGCGCTTCACGTCGTTCCAGGGCTACTTCAGCGTTACGGACGACGCCGAGGTCCTATTCGACGACTTCGAGGCGACGTTCGACCCATCGAGCGTCTACACACAGGTCAACATGCGAGACGAAGACCTTCGCGGACCGCGCTTTTCGACATCGGTAGCTTTCCTGCGATCACGTTGCGTGGCGGTCTCGGTCGCCACGCCGAAGGCGATCATTGGTCGGTCAACGGAGAGCTCACGATCCGTACCGTGACACAACCCGTCGCCTTGGACGTCGTTGTCCGCGGCACGATGGTGCACGCACACGGAAAGGCCAAGGCCGCACTCACCGTCAGCGCCGCGATTCACCGGGCCGATTTCGGCCTCACGACCGAGCTGGCCCAGGAGTCCGGCGGCCTCGGCACCGGACCAGACGTTCATATCACCGCCGACGTAGAGGCATTCCGCCGAGACTAAGCTGGCGCCTCACCGCCGGGCGCGCAAGCTCCTCCGCGCCGCGCGTCGTTTACTCATAGGACATTACCGGCGGTATCCCGCGTGCCCATTACTGTCGCTTTGCGGAGGCGAGCGAGGGCCCGCTCCACAGCCGCCCAGATGACCGCAGCGGACGACATGCAGTCGTCCGCGCCGCCGCCGAGCTCGCACCTGCTTTCGACGCGCCCGGTGATTGAGTACCTCAGCGCGGTGAGGGAAGGATGACGAGGGTCGCGCGATGTATGCCCGTGAGCGCTTGGCCCCACCGTCTCTCAGGCCTGTACGTCGCCTTCGACCTCGAATGGTTGTGGTGCCAGTTGGTTGGAATACGGCGCCGGCACCTGGTAAGCGATCCTCAGCCGGCGGCGCCCCCGGATTGAGCGGCCGAGCCGAAAGCCGACTAGGCGTTCGACTCCGCGTTCCACGATCAATATCTCGGATATGAGCAGTCGCGCGATCGGCCGCAGCGCCTCCTCCGAAACTCCGGCAGCTTGAAGTGCCGGGAAGGGATTTTGAAGCTGCACCATGTGCTGCATCACCCCCAGCGGGTTTGGGACCCCGAAGAACGCCACCTTGATCGCGATCTTTGTGAGTTCCTCCCAAGACATCCCGTCGAAGGCGATCCGTGTTGGTTGCGGGAGCTGGGCGACCTTCGGCTCCACCTCGAGCTCCTCAGGAGTCCGGTAGCCGCCCGTGACGCCGAAGGCCCGGACCTCCTCAACAAACGACTGCTGTGGGCCCTCCCGCTCGATCTCCTCCTGGGCCCAGACGGACGTGCGCAGGCCGCTGTGCTCGGCCTCGAGGAACTCCTGGTGCGTAGCCGAGTAGCGGTCCGCGAACGGACGGCCGTATCGCGCGCCGAGCAAGCCCACATAGACGGTGCTCGAGCGAACCTCGGACAGATACGCCTCGTTGGGATCTGAGTCACGGCCCCCAAAGCGCTCGAACCAGACAGGTTCGGCTCCAAGCGCCTCGACCCCGGCTACGGCTGCCTGCCGGTACTCGCCGTATCCGTCGATCACGCTCGAGACGAATACGCGCTGTCCCGCCGCCCATTCGCGGATCGCCTGATCGTCGGGTCGCGCCGCTGCCGCAGCCCGATCAATCAGCAGCGTGTGCTCGATCGACGTACTCACCGAGAGGACACTAGCCGCGGCCGAGGTAGGCCTCGACGATCTTGATCGCGTTGTCGAGCGCGCCCAGAGGCCCGTCGCTGTCCCGCCACAGCCGCCTGATCCTCGCGATCAGACTCGGGCGCGGTCGCGGTTCAGCGGGTCCGCTGAGGAGGGGCCATGATCCATACACCGCCGCCACCTCCCCTACGGCGACCTTGAGACCCGAGGGCTGGCCGCCACGCTGATCACGCTCAAGGAAGCTACCGAGCTCGCGCGCCGCCATCCGGGCCGCGTCGGCGAGGCTATGTACTCGCCTCCTCCCGCCTGGGCCGTTGACGATCAGCCCGGTACGAGTCTGCTCGACGGAAACACGATGTTCGACGCCCAGTGGGCAGCCTCCGAGATGTGCCGACAGGTGCGGCTCATCTGGCCTCCATCTTTCGGGCACGGTAGACGATGTCTGCGGGGATGCGTCCTTGTGTGAGTCTGCCGTGGTGTGCGCGGTCGGTGTTGTAGAAGTGCAGGTAGGTGTCGAGCTCGCGTTTTAGGCCGGTGTAGCGGGGATAGAGGTAGCGAGCGAACGCTGGGCGCCAGCACTCGTCGAGGATCGTCTTGTGCAGCGCCTCGACGTGCCCGTTGGTTTGTGGTCGTCCTGCATGGATGCGGGTGTGGCGCACGTTCAACGCGTTGACGGTCTTCGTGAAGTCGCCCTTGAACTCGTTGCCGTTGTCCGAGAGGAAGCGCTCGAGCTGCCAGCCGGCGGCCTTCAGCTCTCGTGCGAGACGCCTGGCGAGGACGCTGGTCTGCCGGGCGGTAGGGTTGCCTTGCTTGCAGATCACGAGCTCCGCCCACGCATATGAGGAGGCGATGTCGATCGCGGTGAGCTGCCAGATCGCGCCCTCAGTGCCCTTCAGGCGTCCGACGTAGAAGCAGTCGATCCCGACCAGCTCACCGGGCCGCTCGACGTCGATGTGGCACTCTGGCTCTGGGTTGCTGGGTGACTCGTAGGGCGCGGCATAGCCGGCGATGAGGCCGAGGCGCTTGGCGCGGGTGTTCAGGCCGTGGCGACAGAGAACCTTCCACACACCGTTCGGGGAGACGATGATCCCGCCCCACTTCTCCCTCGCGAGCTCCGAGGCGACGCGCCTGGGGCCGAGGCCAGGGTGAGCGATCGAGAAGGACACGATCCGCTCCTCGATCATCTTCGGCAGCGCGTTTGGCATCTGCGGACGCCGGCGCTCCCTCGGGCGCAGCATCTCCAGGCCATGCCGGTCGACCTGGCGCTTCCAGGCGTAGTAGGTGGAACGGTGCACCCCGAACGTTCGGCACGCCGCCGAGACGGTCGTCCTCGCTGCCTCCGCGAACAACTGTTGGCGGTAGCCGAACAGCACGTCATCCTTGGTCATCAGGCTCAACCTCTCTCTTCACTTGGCGGTGAAGGAGGCAGCCTGAGCCGAGGCACGGACGGGTTCCCCGGCTGGGGAACCCGTCCAACCCTCAAAGACCTATCAAGCCCCCAACTGTCGGGAGCACCCGGAGACAGCCCAGGCTAGTAGCCGACTTCTCGCTGGCTGCACCAGCCGACGATGGCCTCCGCCTGAGCGGCTTGCGGCTCCTCATGTATCCCACGCCGGACCGCAGTCGCGTCCGCCTCAGGCCGCGCGCCAGAGTCCCGAGACAGGCAAGGCCCAGATCCGCTCGCCGAGCGGAAGAGTGTTTTCGCCGGAGTAGACGACTGCGCCCTGCCTGAAGCGTGCGCCGAGCTTGTCGCGCAGCAGACGCAGGCCGCGCGTGTCGCCGGAGTTGACGACGGCTGCGCACTTCGCCTCGAGGCCGAGAACATCCCCGGAGGCAGACTCCACCACGAGATCCACCTCGCGCTTCTCTGTGTCGCGATAGAAGTAGAGCGCTACCGGTGTGCGGCTCCAGGTGGCCTGCTTGATGAGCTCAGTGACAACGAAGGTCTCGAACAGCATGCCCGCGAGGACGCCCTGGTCGGGCGCCGAAAAGCGCGCCGCGTCGGCTCCTACCAAGGCGGCGGCCATGCCGCTGTCGGCGAGCAGCAGCTTGGGAGACTTCACTTGCCTGGCGCCGAGATTCGTAAACCAGGGAGGCAGGCGGTAGAGCAAGAAGAGCTGTACCAGCAACTCGATGTGCGCTTTGATCGTCTTATCGTCGAGGCCCAGATCGCGCCCCAGCGCCGAGTAATTCACCATGCCGCTCGTGCGCGCGGCGAGCAGCCGCAACAGCTGCCCGAGTCGCGAGGAATCGATCCGCACTTCACCGATATCCGGCAGATCGCGGCGGAGCACCGTCTGAACGTACGAGCGCAGGTATCGCGCACGCTGGCGCGGAGCGCGACCGTACGCATCGGGAAACCCGCCGGCAATCACTTGCTCGGCCACGGCGCTGCGCCCCTTCGGCGCACCGACGATCTGCGGGGGAGCGCCGTCCAGCAGCACATCGATCAGCGACGCACAGTTACCGGCGATCTCCGACTGCGAGAGCGGCCACAGGTTCACGTACTCGAGCCGGCCGGGCAACGCGTCCGCGATCACCCTGGCCGTGACCAAGTCGGCCGAGCCTGTGAGCAGGAACTGGCCCGGCGTCGGGTCCCGATCCAGAATCTGCTTGACAGCGAGCATCAGCTCCGGGACTCTTTGCACCTCGTCGATCACCGCGGGCCGAGCGAGCGAGAGCACGAACCCGTCAGGATCGACGCGCGCCGCCGTGCGCGTCGGCGCATCGTCGAGACTGAAGTAGTTCGGAACCACACCCGCCCCTTGAAGCTGGCGGGCAAGCGTGCTCTTGCCCGCTTGCCGCGGTCCCGTGATCGCCGCCGCGCGGCTCACACGCAGGACGTCTCGCAGCTCGCCTTCAACGCAGCGACCGATCAGCGGCAAAGGATCACGAAGCTCCCAGGGCTACCATCTCGGACTAGTATAGCCGACCGATCCGGAGTAGGATGCCCGACCAAATCGGAGCAGCAATCCCGTCGAGGTCGGAGCGACGGGCTATGGTCCGCACCTCTGCCAGCGGCCCATATGATCGCGCGCGCTTCGACTCATCCGTCCTACACCGTCACGCGTCCCTCCCAACGAGCACCGGTCGCTGCCACCCATGGACCGTCATCGGAACCTCGCAAACCCTCAACCACCCTCAAGGAAAAGGACGCGAAAAGGACGTGCCTCGTAAAGAAGCCCTCCGGCGCCCCTCCGCGCCGCCCCGCGCACCCCCAGAATCCGCATGGTTGAGCCACAAGCTCGGATGAGGTGTTCACGTTTGGGGTTTGCTCTTTGCTGGTGGGGTCATTTGCAGACGTCTGGCTGGCTCGTCACACCTTAGGCGGCGTTTGATCACACCGTCGGCGCGTCCTAGTCGGGGCGCTGGCGGGCGTCGAGGCGCTCGATGCCGATCGCCTCCAAGCGGGAGATGAGCGCGCGGATGCGCCGGTCGTTGTCGATCCAGAGCTGGTACTCGCGGGCCTCTTTTTTGTTCAGATAGCCGCCAACGGTCTTGCCCTGAACCTTGCGGGTCCAGTGCCAATAGGGACCGTGGCGGCGGGGCGGGTCGCCGTGGCAGGCGCAGCTCGGCCTGCCGCAGAGGGTTAGGCGTTCAGTGATCGTGCCTGTGAGCACGTCGGCTGAGCGGGCGATCTGGGCGAGCTCTGAGGCGATCTGGCGCGCCTCCTCGCGCTGAGCGGTATCGAGCTTCATTGGCTGAGTCTCCCATGCGATACGGCTAGTTCCGTCCGTGTCCTCCGGTAGATATACCGGAGGATAGCGAGGTCTCCTGATGACAGGCGCGCGAAGCCTTCGAGCGAGCCGCAACGACACCGCCGCGCAGGCGGCTGCTTCGGCGATCGCGCGCTATGCGCCTTACTCGGTCTCCGAGCGTTCGGCGCACCTTGCGCGCGAGGTGGTGGCCAAGGCTTCGCCTCCCACGCCTGGACGTGCCAAGGCGCTTCTGTTCGCGGCTGGCAAGCTCGCGTCGTTTACGGAGGCGCTGGGACTCGAGCCCTGCGCCGAGTCGCTTCTGCAGGAGGCGCTGATCGAGCGCTTCGTGCGCTGCGGCTGCGCCCGGGTCTCGCCGGCGACGCGCAGAACGCTGCGCACTAACCTGCGCGCGCTTCAGCGCTCGCTCGAAGCTCACCCACAGCCCCGGCCCACACCGCTCCCCCGCGAGCGCGCCAAGGCGCCCTACTCGGAGGCCGAGCTCGCGGGCTACCTGGCCTTGGCGGGCGCGCAGTCAACCGAGGCGCGCAGGATGCGCGCCACCGCGCTCATCTGCCTGGGTGCCGGGGCGGGGATCGTGGCAGGGGAGCTTCGCCACATCCGCGGGCAGGATGTGCTGGAGCGCTCCGGCGGCGTGATCGTGCAGGTGCCAGGACGCAGGGCGCGCATGGTGCCGGTGCTACGGCGCTTTCATGAGCCGCTGCTGCGATCCGCCGCGTTCGCCGGGGAGGGCCTGATCCTCGGCGGCCGGAAGGCACGCCGGCGCAATATCACCGACGCGCTCGTGAGGGCACTTTCGGCCGACAGTTCGCTGCCGCGCCTTCAGGCCGGGCGCCTGCGCTGCAGCTGGCTTTGCGCGTGCGCGCAGGAGATCGGCCTGCACGCCTTTATGGCCGCCGCGGGAGTCGTCTGCTCGCAACGCCTGGGGGACATCGCCGCCTCGCTTCCCGAGCCCGACGAGCGCCAGCTGGTGGCGCTGCTCGAAGGACACAGTGGACGTTGAGATCCGCCGGCTGGAGGAGATCGTCGATTCCTCGGGCGTCGCCCCCCACCTCGAGGCGATGCTGCCCGTGGGCGTGCGTCCCCGTCAGCTACGGGTCCGCACGCTCCTTCTCGGAATACTGATCGCCCTGTCCGATGGGCGCCCCGCGCACCTCACCCGCGTGCACGAGGCGCTGATCTCGCTGCCTGTCAAGGACAAGCAGCGCCTGGGCGTGATCGCGCAGTGGCGCTCAGGAGAGCATGAGCTCACCTACCGGCAGACCGAGCGCACATTTGGCCTGGTCGTCCAGGCGCTCTCAAAGGAGAAGCCGGACGGGCAGCCCTCGCAGGCGCTGCAGGCAGTCATGGACGCGCTCGTCGAGGCTGGCGTGCAGGAATTGGGCGCGCCTTCAAGCTCTGCCCTCGCCGTGGACTGGACAGCCTATGAGTCGTTCGCCCGCCCCCCGCACGGCTCCGAGGAGCGCTGCGCGGACGCCGAGAGCGCATGGGGGCACCGCACCGCCAGCCACCCGGGCGAGGCAGAGGCGTTCTTCGGCTACTACCTGCAGGCAGCGACGATCGTCAAGGAGGAGGGCGGGGACGAGGTGCCAGAGCTCGTGCGCGGGATCACACTCGCCTCCCCCAAGCATGACCCGCCCGCCGCGTTCCTGCCGGTGCTCAAACGCATGACAACAGAGGGCATCGCCCCAGGCGATCTGCTGGCCGACTCCGGCTACTCCTACCGTGAACCTGACACCTTCGCGGCGCCGCTGCGGGCGCTGGGCGCGAAGCTCGTCATCGACCTGCACCCCAACGACCGCGGCAAGAAGGGCACACACATGGGCGCCATCATCTGCAACGGCAGCCTCTACTGCCCGGCCACACCCGAGGCGCTGTTTGAGCTCTCGCCGCTCGCGCCTGGCGCCAGCGAGCAGCAGGCAGCCGCACACGCGCGCCGCTGCGACGAGCTTCACCGCTACAAGCTCTCCGCGATCACCGCCTCCGACGAAGATGGCTACCGGCGCGTGGCCTGTCCGGCTGTCCGCGGCAAGCTGCGCTGCCCGCTGCGGGCAGCCTCGATGGAGCTCTCGCACGAGCGCCCCACGGTCTGCTCCGCACCCCAGCATCCGCCGGTCTGCTGCACCCAACAGACGATCACCGTGCCGGCATCCGTGGCCGCGAAGACCCAGCAGAAGCACGACTACCCCTCCCCCGAGCACCGGCGCTCCTACGCGCGGCGCTCGGCCGCCGAGCGCACCTTCGCGCGCGTCTTCGACCCAGCCACCATCAACATCGCAAGAGGCTGGTGCCGCCTCATGGGCCTCACACCCAGCGCGCTCTTTCTCGCGTGCGCCTTCGTCACTTCCAACACCCACGTGGCGGACGCCTCCGCGGCGCGCAAAGCCGAGGACGACAGGCGACGCGAATGCGGGCTCCCGCCGCGGCGCCGCAGACGGCGCCGGCGCACCATTCACAACCCGGCTGCGGCGGCCGCCAACACACCGCCGAGATAGGACAGCCACAGCCCGCAGCCCGACCAGGAACGCAACCATCGAGGGGCAGCGATCGCAACGCCGCGATCGCCGCGCACCCCCGTCCGCACACCCCGCGATCATGCCCTGGCCAACCTTCACACCAAAGACACCGAAATAAACAGCCGGGCGAGCCATCACCAGCGCGCCCAGGCCAAACGTGAACGAGGAACGAGGTCAAACGTGAAGACCTCCGGATGGCGAGACTCGGAATCGAACCGAGGACACCACGATTTTCAGGGACGGCGAAGCCAAGCCTCGATCGGCGCAAAAGTCCTGCAAACGGGCAGGGTGGCGGTCGGGCGCGCTGTGCGGCGATACCCGCGGTTTTCTGCGGTTGCCGGTGCCTTAAGGACGCGGCGGGCCCGCCACGTCCTTTTCGCGAGACGCCGCGGGCAGGGCTGCTGCTTCGGCCGCAGAGCGATCGTAGGGTGGGGGTTGACTAGGGTTGCTCCTGCTCGTCCCGCGTGCGAGTCTCGGTCCTGATGGTCGACGCGCCCGCTTTGTACGCCAAGGCAGAAGCGAGCCGCTCGGGCCCTATTGGCTAGCAGATGTCCATGTTCCGGTTGGCGCCCGTCCGGCCGTATGAGCGGTTGCGAGCCGTCCCGTGCGACCCCAGTTATAAGGCGAGACGCCGGGCCGGGACGGTCTCAGGCAGCCGGCCGCTGCGGTTCCCGCTCGCGCGAGAACACGTATGCGTTACGGCTAGCCCCCTTGAGCTCGACCTCGTGGCCGCTCTCGAAATGGAGGTCGGGCGAACCCTCGGTGAGCTCCCTCAGCAGCGGCGGCAGGAGCACCTCGCCGCCGCGCGCTTGCGCCGCCACGCGCGCTGCGAGGGCGACGTGGCGCCCAGCCCTCGCGGGATCGCCTCGCCTGTGTGAAGGCCGATCCGCAGACGCAACGGCTGGTCGGGACGTGCCTCGTTGCGCGCGGCGAAGGCGCGCTGGCGTGAGCGCTTGACATGGTTGCAGAACGCTTCTGGCGCGCTGACGAGTGATCGCCTGTCACGGCGGCAGGAGATCGTGCCATGCGCGACGCCATCGCCGCTCCGCCTCCGGCTGCTAACCCACAGTCGTCGTGCAGACGCTGCCTTCTGCGCCAGCCAAGAACAGCGAAACCTCACCCGGCGCGGTGACCATCGCGCTCACCGGCGCACCAGGCATCGTCGGCGCACCAGGCGTTGCGCTCGTTTGCGGAACAGGCGTCCACTCGCCCCAGCCACCAGTCGCACCCCGCAAGCACGTGTAGACACCGCCCTGCGGGTCAGCCAAGAACAACGAAACCTCCCCCGCCGCAGTGAGCACCGCCGTCACCGGCGCACCGGGCATCGTGCTCCCTTCCGACACCGACGTCCACTCGCCCCAGCCACCAGTCGCACCCCGCAAGCACGTGTAGACACCGCCCTGCGGGTCAGCCAAGAACAACGAAACCTCCCCCGCCGCAGTGAGCACCGCCGTCACCGGCGCACCGGGAATCGTGCTCCCTTCCGACACCGACGTCCACTCGCCCCAGCCACCAGTCGCACCCCGCAAGCACGTGTAGACACCGCCCTGCGGGTCAGCCAAGAACAACGAAACCTCCCCCGCCGCAGTGAGCACCGCCGTCACCGGCGCACCGGGCATCGTGCTCCCTTCCGACACCGACGTCCACTCGCCCCAGCCACCAGTCGCACCCCGCAAGCACGTGTAGACACCGCCCTGCGGGTCAGCCAAGAACAACGAAACCTCCCCCGCCGCAGTGAGCACCACCGTCACCGGCGCACCGGGAATCGTGCTCCCTTCCGACACCGACGTCCACTCGCCCCAGCCACCAGTCGCACCCCGCAAGCACGTGTAGACACCGCCCTGCGGGTCAGCCAAGAACAACGAAACCTCCCCCGCCGCAGTGAGCACCGCCGTCACCGGCGCACCGGGCATCGTGCTCCCTTCCGACACCGACGTCCACTCGCCCCAGCCACCAGTCGCACCCCGCAAGCACGTGTAGACACCGCCCTGCGGGTCAGCCAAGAACAACGAAACCTCCCCCGCCGCAGTGAGCACCACCGTCACCGGCGCACCAGGCATCGTCTGCGCACCAGGCGTTGCGCTCGCTTCCGGAACAGGCGTCCACGGCCTGCTTGCGCGATACCCGCCAAGCCTGCTAATCACGTTGGCGGTGATTTGATCGATCGCGTTCCAGCCGTGTTGATCCTGGCTGAGACCCAATGCCCAGTTGGTTGTAGCGGCATTGAACACGACGCCTGACCCGCTCTCCGGGCTGAACTCGCCCATCGTTCCAATCTCCAGAACTGTCGGCTGCGTCACGCGGGCTAGGCGCCGGGCCAACGCACCCTCGCCCTCCCGGTCGGCAATTCTGACAAGGCCCTCAACGGGTTCCGCCCGGTCAGCAAGCCTGACAAGGCCCTCAACGGCCGGTCGGTCAGTAGTGATTGGCGATCCCCCCGAAGATAAATAGACGCTTGCCAACGTGTACTCAGGCGGAGAGGTCATTCCATTGGGTCCGCCCTGTTGTGCTCGATCGATCTCGCAGCCAATACTTTCGGTGGCGCCACCGACAACCGAGCGATGATCTCCGGTACCGCTAATGTATTCACCAAATGCGGCGCCGTCGCCCAGCCCGGTGTCCGCGAACACCCAGTGATCCGGCTTCTCAACGCTGAATCGGTAAGAGTCGGAACCGGGACCGGATGTTATCACGTCACAGTCGTACCAGCTAACGCCAGTCAAAGTCGTCTCTGGTCGCTTGACCGGATCTTCAAACCAATGGATCGTTGTCAAGCCGCGATCTGGGGTCGTAGCTACCGGATCGAATCCCTCGACCTTGTAACAAACCAATTGGTCGCCACCCGGACTGAGGCGGATTTGCCACCAGCAGGTGTTTCCGGCAAAAAACGCGACATTCCCGCCCGCCTTGCCAAACGCTTCGACGCTCGCCCGCATCTCCGCCGTCCAGTACTCGTGATGCCCGACGAACAATGCGAGGCGACACGCGTCCGGATTGAGATAGCCGAAATGCACATCGCGGGCCGTACACACGTTAACCGGAATATCTCTGCGCGCGAGCCATTCAATGAATGGCAGCTCCCACATCTGAACCGCATTTACGGCCCCATCAGGAAGCGGACGCTGAAACGAGAGCTGAAACCCGAAGGGCACTCGCATCGACGATGCACTTGGGAACGCGGGAGCATAGCCACCGCCGTAAAGGCTTCGCCCGCCCCACAGGTTGTAAGCGTTGTAGGTGGTATCGGAGAGAGCGATGACGACGCCGGTCTCAGACCCGGCGGCCGCGCGAACCACAAATGGGAGGTCGAGCTTGTCTTCCGTGCCTGTGGACTGCACGCGAGCTAAATACAGCCCACTGGGCCAGTCGGGGATGACAAAGCTGGCTACTTCCGGCCAGCCGGCCCCGTCCCTATAGGCGGTTCGCCCGATGGGAAACGGCGTCGGTGCACTGGGAAGTTCCTCGACCGTGGCCAACATTCGCTCCGTCGTACCGTCGGCAAAGGCCCCAAGCTGATAGATGGCGATCGAGTAGGGACCGCACTGGCTGCTCACGTGGAAGGTGAGGGCCTCTCCCGGAAGCACGCTTCCCGTAGATACGGGCGTAGCACCGTCGTGCGAGGTGTGTGACGTGATGTATCCCGCCAACGGTTCGATCGGGGGCGCGAGGGGTTCATGGAAATAGAATTCCCCTAACCCCGCTTCTTTATCGTAGAGGAGCAGATCCGAGAACGCTCCTGTACCGAAGCGCCAATCTGGATCGTACGGTGGAGGACCCGATACCGCGGGCCCGTCGTTGAACCAATGATCTTCACTGTTCACAAGCCGGAAGGTTCCAGGAACGATGAGGCCCACACTCGACGGCAGCCCGGATCGGACCTCGCCCTGTTCGAGTTCCGCCCAAGTCCCATCGGTGTGCTCCCCGTCAACGTGGTTGTTGAACGAGTAGAAGGTCAAGCTGCCGGAAGGTCCATCGTAGAACGCCAAATCCGTGTCACCGAATGCGCTGCCGCCGAAATTTCCGGCAACGACACTCGTCGCCTGCTTCGGCAGGCTATCGCTCTTCGCGGCTGGGGAAGGGAAGGGGACAATTTGTGAGTCTCGGGCCACGGAGGGGTCTGCGGGATCCAGTTTCCCTGTTTCTTGTTCCACTAGCGCGCATCGGTACATCTCTCCGTGCCCATGTTCGCTGTCGTAACAGAACAGATCCGTAAGCGTAGGGCTCTCGGTAATGTAGCCCGGAGTCCAAAGGAAGTCGCCGGCCAGAACATGGGTAAAGGTTGAACTCGAGAAATTGGGGATTTCCTGATGAGGCCCCTCGCCGCCGAGGCCGTTCCCATCCACGAGACCGTTCCCATCCGTCGCCCAGATCTCCGCGTAGTTTTCTGACGCGCTATAGAAGAAGACACTACTGTACAGACAAGGTGCAGCCAACCGGCCGTCCACAGGTTTTCTATAGGTAAACCGACCCGTCACAATGTGTGACCAGGTGGTTCGCCACCCGGAGTATTCGCTGAGAAGGTCAAAGTGACCTTTTCCATCACTGTCATAAAGGCACCCAAAGCCGGCCGCCTGGTCGTAGAGCAACAGACCGGTGAAGCCCGATGGGCCGAACAGGCCGGGGACGATGTGAGTCCAACTCGTACGCTCGCCGAGCATGGGGAATTTACCCAGGCACGGTGTACGGAGCCGTCCGTAGCCGTCCGTCTCATACAGCTCGGCGTACGCCGTGAACTGCTCGACGAACAGGAGGCCGCTGTAGGGCGAGGGGGAGAACTTGCCCGAGACGATTGTCGACCACGTCGATCGCCAGCTATCGTCGGCCGCCAGCAGACCGAAGTTCGGCTCGTAGACACCCACCAGCCCTGCTGTATTGGGCCCAGCCGTAACAGGCTCTACCGCAATGGGAGCCCCAACTCGCTCCATCCGACCTCACCAATCACGTTGGGGAAAGGCTACGTCAACCCGCCACGCTAGCACGCGACCGGTTTGGTGGGCGGCTCGGTCAGCGAATCTAGCTCAGCGGGCCGAAGTCGTGACCTCTTCGCGTAGCAGCGCGCCCACATGCAGCCATCGCGTTGAGGTGGGGCGGAGGCGTCCGTGGCCCCGCGATGGCTGCGCCAGCGTCCGAAGCGCCCACAGCGACGACCAGGCGCCGACGATACACGCGTGCGCCAATTTCGGCCCTCCGCCGGACACCTGCATCTGAACCAATTACTTGGCCAGGCCGAGCGCGCGCGCGGCGGATCTCAACGCAGAGACCTCGCTGCGGAAGTCAGGAGTCATGATCGAAATTGGTGGGATCTTCTGCTCGACGCCGAGCGCAAGCACGTGCTCGCGATCAGCTTGCGGACCTTCTCTCCGTACAGCGAGACATCGAACTCGTCTGTGTCGCGAGACCCTGTGGGTGCTCAGAAAGCGTGTCGGTGTTCAGAAACCGATCATGCCGCGATCTCGTACTCGTGGATGAGGCCGCCGAGCACGTCGTGGCGCGTGACTGTGGGCGGATCCTTGCCGACCGCGTGAAGGTGTCAACTGGCGCCGGGCGCCTCTATGCCGAGCGCCCTGTGCGGCCGGTGTCCGTTGTAATGATCGGTGTACTCGCGCAGCGTGGCCTCGAGGTGCCGTCGAGAGACGATCAGCATCCGGTCCAAGCACTCGCGGCGGGCGCTGCCGATCCAACGCTCAGCAGTCGCGTTGGCCTTTGGCGCTCGAACCGGCGTGCGGATCACCTTCATGCCTTCGGCTTCGAAGACCGTGTCGAACGAACGGTCGAACTTGGCGTCGCGGTCGCGAAGGACGAAGCGCAACTCTTGGTCGCCTTCGCCCAGCGTCATCGTCAGGTTGCGCGCCTCCTGGGAGGCCCACGCCCCGTCGGATTCGTGGTTACGCCCGCGACGTGCACACGCCTGCTGGCGAGCTCGATGAAAAACAAAACGTACAAGCGCCTGAGAAACACCGTATCGACTGTGAAAAAGTCGCATGCGATGATGCTGCGGACATGCATGTACAGGAACGCCCTCCAGCTCAAACCGGTTCGCCGCGGCGCGGGATCGATGCCCGCATCCTTGAGGATCCTCCACACGCTCGAAGGCGACAGCGTGAGATCGAGGCGGCGCACCCCCCGCTATTCGCCGATAGCCCCAAGTCGGGTTCTCTCCCGCGAGCCGCAACACCAGCTCACGCAACCGATCGCGCTCCCGCGGGCGTCCCCGCCCTGCCGCCGTAGGTCCAGCGCCGAGCGACCAACCGGCGATGCCAACCCAGCAACGTTTCCGGACGCACAAACAACGTCGGCCAGCGATCGCGCGGCAGAGCACGAGATAACGCGGCGAGCAGCAGGCGATCGACCGGTCGCAGCTCCGGTCGCGCAACCTGGCGACGCAGGACCGCGACCTGCTGACGCAGCACAAGGATCTCGATCTCCTTGGCCCGCTGACGCCCGAACATCAGTACCACCAGCTCGAACACGCGCCGCAGCACCCAGTACACCGAGGCCACGAACAGAAGCATCGAGCGTTTGCGTGCCATAGGCGCGGAACCGTAGTCGGCACAGTCCGCCACACGCTTGAGCAGCGCGTGATCGACTTCTGAACACCCACAGGGAGTGCCACGCCCTTCTCAGCGCCTCACCTCGAACGCGTGCTGGCGCCGCGGGCCGAAGCGGTAAATCGAGAAGTCGTCATCGAAGCTGGCAGCGTTGCTGATGCCGAGGCGCTCCATCACCGCGAAGCTGGTGCGGTCAACGATCGAGAAGTCCTGATCGGGGAAGGCTTCGCCGATCCGCCACGCCGCGTCGAGGTCGCCCGGTAGGACAGTCTCCACGGCAGCTAGGCCGCCCCGGACCGCGTCCCAGAAACGCTCGGCGGCGGCGCGACCACCGCGTGCGCGAATAAGGATCCACGACTCGACCAGTACGTGGTCGCTCGTGACGAGCCTGTTGGCCGCGCCCAGCACCTCGGTCGCGCGGATATGGCTGCGATCACCCGAATCCGCGGCGGCATAGAACGCCGAGGTGTCGACGAACGTCGTCACCGATCGGCGGATCGCGAGACGCCGTGGACCGCGGCGTCAACATACCGGTCCTTCTCGCGGGCGACATCGGCCCCGCCCGAGTCGAACAACGCGAAGACTTGGCTCGGATCGGCTCGCTGGGGGGGCTCGCCGAGATCGCGGTCCAGCGCCCTGCGTACGTACTCCGCGAAGGAAATCCCCAGCTCGACGGCACGCCGCTTGGCGCGGCGGTGGGCCTCGGCGTCAAGCGTGATCTGGGTGCGTACCACCATGATGGCAGCATCATAGCATCACTCGACCGTTGCGCCGCGCGAGGGCTCAACGGACGAGTCGCGATCGAGTTTTGACACCCCACACGGGCGCGATCGTCCTGATCGAGCTCGCGCAGGCCCGATTCGACGCGTGAGCCCGCGACGCGGGCGCCCGTGGCGTGATCGTCATCCCGGCGCGGCCGCGGGCGAAGTCCCGCCCGCTGTGATCGACTTTTGAACACCCACACGCCCATCCGGTTGAACAAGGCGCCCATGTTCATTTCGGCGTCCGTCGTGATCGGCGTCGCCTCCCAAGCCTCGTGGGCCTCTTGGCCGGCGGTGCGCCGGGCTGCGTCCACGAGAGTGTCGAAGGCGGCTGCGAGTCGCTCTTCGCCGTCGGCGGCGAGCAGCACTTGGCAGGTGATTAGCTCGGCCTTGATCATGGAAAATTGCGCGGCGAGGCGGACCCGCTCCGCACTCGCCTGCTCGGGCTCATGCCTGCGGCGGCGCATCATGAACGGCATCTCCGCGTAGGCGAGGATCGCGGCGAGTGAGCGGGCATGAAGGTCCACGTCCTTTTCGCCCTTGTGTGAGAAGACGCTGCGGAGACCGCAGTTGGTTGCCGAAACCGAGCTTGCGAACCCTATTGGGTCAGAGCGCGCCTACAGCTGGACCACCGTGCAGATCGGGAGGCACGCTGCCGTCCATTTAGCGAGGTGCTATATTTGTACGTACATTGATATGCACATGTTAGGAGGAGCGCGACGGTGAGCACCATCGGCGTACGCGAGCTTGCCAGACACGCAAGCGCGATCATCAACGACATCGAGCAGAAGAAGGAGCCGGCCCTGGTCACCCGCCGTGGGCGGCCGGTCGTCTACATGCTCCCCGTCAACTCGGATGAGTTCGAGGACTTCGTGCTCGCCCACGCGTCCCAGTTCGTCGAGGGCATAGCTGCGGCTGATGCCGAGCTGGCCGCCGGGGAAACCGTTTCGCTCGCAGACGTACGCGCGGATCTCGAGGCGGAGCAGCCCGCAAGCGATCGATAGAGCCACCGGCCGCTCTATATGTATCGCGTGGAGCTGTCCAAGCGTGCACTGCGCGACCTGCGGCGCATCGACCACAAGAGCCGAAGACGACTGCTCGACCTCGTCGAAAACGACCTCGCCGCCGAGCCGCAGCCCGCGAACCTTGACATCAAGGCACTGACGGGACGTGCCCCGTGGCTGCGCCTCCGGCGCGGTGAGTACCGCGTCCTCTACCGGCCACTCTCAGACAGGGAGCTACACGCACTGGGCGCGCAAGAGGAGGCCGGCTTTCTTGTAGAGCGCGTCATCGACCGCGGCGACCTCGAACGCGCCGCCTCGACGCTGCCGAGCTAACACTAGGGCCTGGTTGTGTATGTAGGTGCCGAAAACGCGGTCGCACCGCCTCCGATTGCTTTTCCGGCACCCACAGGCCTGCGGCTTTGCCCGGTGGGTGCTCAGAAACCGATCATGCCGCCGCCTCGTACTCGTGGATGAGACCGTCAAGCACGTCGCGCCGTCTTACACCGGGGGGATCCTTGCCCACCGAGTGAAGGTGTTGCCTGGGAGCGGGCGCCTGCATGCCAAGCGCCCTGTCGGGCCGGTGTCGGTTGTAGGACCATGAAGATGTGGGTGCGGGCTCGCTGTCCGGACGGGCCGTCCAGAAATCCTTCCTCCAAGCGCGGTTGCAGGTGTCGAGCTCGGTTTCAAAGGACTCGTTGCGGTCCGATCGGGTCCAATTCTGCTGGCCAGCTGCGATCGTCGGGCAATAAGCTCTCGGTCAGTGCGATTCGCGATCTCGATCCCGCAGTACGCTCGCGACAGCCGCTTCGATGAGGCGGCCTTCCGCTCCCACCTCCGCCGGGTCGAGGAGCACGGGGCGTTCGAGAGCGGCTGGGTGCAGGAGCAGGTGATCGGCGCAGCCGGCGTCCTAGCTGCGCTCCAAACGCTCACCTATGCCGCGGCTTGCACCGAACGGTTGCGGCTGGGCTGCGCGGTGTTCGTCCTGCCGTTGCACAACCCGCTGCACCTCGCGAAGGCGATCAGCTCGCTGGACTGCCTCAGTCATGGCCGCGTCGAGGTTGGCGTCGCCACCGGTGGCCGGGAGCGGCCGTTCGCGGCCTTCGGCGTCGACCCCGACAAGCCTGTCGCCCGCTTCAACGAGGCACTGGCGTTGATGAAGAGCTGCTGGACCGACGCCCAGATCGACTTCGAGGGACGCTTCTGGAGGCTCCACGGAGCAACGATGGAGCCCAAGCCGGTGCAGAAGCCGCACCCGCCGGTGTGGTTCGGCGGCAACGCACCCGCCGGGATGCGGCGCGCCGCGCGACACGGCGACGGGTTCATGGGCGCGGGCTCCCAGACCATCCCTCGGTTCGCCGAACAGGTCGCGATGGTGAAGGACGAGCTGGCGGTCGAGAACCGCGACCCAGGGAAGTTCCGGTTCGGCAAGCGTGTCTACGTGCACATCGAGGACGATCCCGCCCTCGCGCGAAAGCGGCTCGAGGACGCTCTCAGACATCACTACGGCGGCGGCGACTGGTCAGAGCACATGCTCGCGGGCACCCCGGAGGAGTGCGTCGCAGGGATCCGCGCGGCTGCCGACGCCGGCGCCGAGCTGGTCCTGCTCAATCCGCTCACGGACGATCAGCGACAGCTGGAGCGGCTCGCGGTTGAGGTCATCCCAGCCCTCGCGTGAGCGCTCGGCCGCGCTAGCAACTCAGCTAGCCGTTGGTCATCGGCTCGCCGGTCCGGCGCGTGGCCCCTGGAGGGTCGGGGGCCACGCGCTCCGGTCCTGCGGATTGCCTGTGGGTGCCCGAAACGTGTTCATGCTGCGATGTTGTACTCGTGGATGAGCCCGCCGAGCTGGTCGCGTCGCTCGATCGTGGGCGGGTCCTCCCGGCGCTGCGGCGGTGCCGTCGTCGGGGTGCGGGCGCGTCCATGCTGAGTGCTCGATGAGGCCGGTGGCCGTTGTAATGATCGATGTAAACATCGAGGGTGCGGCGCAGGTGTCCGCGTAGGCGATCAGCATCTGGTCGAGGCACTCTCGGCGTGCGGTGCCGACCCACCGCTCCGCATACGCGTTTGCTTGTGGCGCGCGGACCGGCGTGCGGATGACCCGGATGCCCTCGTTCGCTAATACCTCATCGAAGGAGCCCCGAACTTGCTGTCTCGATCGTGGATCAGGAAAGCAAAACGTTCACCGCCATCTTGCAGGCTCATCGCAAAGTTCCGGGCCTGTTGAGTAGTCCATCGCGCGTCAGGGCTGCCGGTGACACCCGCGAGATGGACGCGTCTGCTTGCGATCTCGATGAAGAACAGGACATACAAGCGCTTCAGCAGCGCGGTATCGACAGTGAAGAAGTCGCACGCCAGGATGCTCTGGGCGTGGGAGCGAAGGAACGCAGACCAAGTCGGACCGGTGCGCCGTGGGGCGGGATCGATGCCGGACTCCTTGAGGATCCGCCATACCGTCGATGCAGATACCTCCATCCCGAGGTGGCGCAGCTCGCCCGAGATCCGCCTGTAGCCCCATGTCGGGTTCTCCTGCGCGAGGCGCTTGACGAGCGCGCGCAGCCCAGGCTTGCGTGGACGCCCCCGGTGCCCGTTGTAGGTCCACTTGCGTTTGACGAGCACTCGATGCCAGGCAAGCAGCGTCTCTGGCCGCACGAAGAATGCCGACCAGCGTGCTCGCGGCAGCGCCCTGGATAACCCGGCCAAAAGCACACGGTCACCAGGACGCAGCTCTGGCTTCGCGACCTGGCGGCGGAGCACCGCCAGCTGATGGCGCAACACCAGGATCTCGAGCTCCTTCGCGTCCCCACTGGCGCACAACAGCGCGGCGAGCTCGAGTCCTCGCCGCAACGCCCAGTAGACAGACCACACGATCACAATCCCGACGCGCTGAGGACTCCACACGCCAAACCAGCTCGGCACATTCCGCTACGCCCTTGAGCGCAGACATCCAGGCGCCGCCGGAGCACGACACCAGCCCAACCGACTTTCGGGCACCCACACGGCCACGCCGACTCGAAGATGACGATGGACGTCTATGCGCAGCTGCAGCAGCGTGCCAAGCGCGACCACGGCGCCCAGTTCGACGAGCTCGTGCGTCAGGCCCGGGCGCAGCTGCGTCAGGCCAACCGGACACCCTCTGAGAGGTCGATTGGGACCGCGATTGGGACCGAAGGCCCTGAGGCGCCCATATCTGAGCAAGATTCGGACTCGCCAAATGGGTCAAAACCTGCCCCTGAGCAGGTAAAAAGGGTATGGCGAGACTCGGAATCGAACCGAGGACACCGCGATTTTCAGGGACGCGCAGACATGCCGGGAATAGAAGGAAAAGCCCTGCAAATCGGCGGGTCGCAGATCGGGTGCGCTGCGCGGTGATACCCGTAGTTGCCGGTAGTTGCCCGCGGCTTAAGCCTTCATCCAAGAAGACGCTACGTGCAGACCGCGTTTTACGCCCCTACGCGAGCCCGGAATCGAGTTTTCGAACCCTACGCGCACCGCGCGCTCGGCCTTGCACCCCCCGGAACCCCGCCAGCCAACACGACCCGTCCCGACGCCGCCAGCTGCCGCGATCCACATGCGCGACAGGCTCGGCGGCCTCATCCACGAGTACACCATCGCCGCCTAAAACCATGCCCCGATCGAATAAACGCACCCCCACAGGCTTTATGTGACAGCTCTCCCGCGACCGGGAGTCTCCGAGTTGAGCCGGCGCGTACCGTTCAGTCAAGCCGAGCGCTTGAAGATCGATGACGCCTCTAGGCTTAGTAGTACTTTGTTAGTCTGTTGGTAGGTGTTGTTCGTCGTGTGGCGAACACCTCCTGCATCGTTGATACTCGATGCGGGATGGTGAATATGTCTGCTGTGGCGGTAGAGGAAGCTGTGCCGGTGTCGTTGGCGGGGGCGGGGGCGGTGAAGGAGCGGCTGGAGGAGTTCGTGGGTGGGGTGGCGCTGGCGTCGATGGATCATCCGGTTCAGCGTGAGAACGCTGAGCGTTACGTGCGTGGCTTGTTGCAGGCTGGTCTGCGTAAATCGCTTGAACCGTTGGTGGGACGGCTGGCGGGAGAGGCTGATTATCAGAGTCTGCAGCAGTTTCTGGCGGATAGCCCGTGGGATCCGGGGCGTGTGATTCAGGCTGTGGTCGAGCGTGTCTGCCCGGTCGTGGATGCCGAGGCGTGGGTGCTGGATGACACGGGGTTCCCGAAGGACGGCAAGCGCTCGCCGGGCGTCAAGCGCCAGTACTCGGGCACGCTCGGCAAGGTCGGTAACTGCCAGATCGGTGTCTCACTGCACGCGGTCAGTGAGCGTGCGACGCTGCCGTTGGGCTGGGCCTTGTATCTGCCCGAGGAGTGGTGTGAGGATCCTGAGCGTCGCCGCAAGGCGAAGATCCCTGAGGATGTGCTCTTTCAGACCAAGCCGCAGCTCGGGCAGGCGCTGATCGAGCGCGCCGGCGCGTTCGCGATCGACCGCGCGCCAGTGCTCGGTGACGCGGCCTATGGCGATAACACCCAGTTGCGTGGCGCGCTTCACGGCGAGGGCTTTGACTACGTGCTGTCGATCAGTCCCGACACGACAATCTTTGCGGCGGGTACGGCCTTTGCCGTGCCCGAGCGGCCCCGGGGCGCCAGAGGGCCAGCGGCACGCAAGCCGCGCGCGGACCGTGAGGCGGTCTCGGTAGCGCAGTATGCACGCTCACTTGACCCTGAGAGCTTGCAGACCGTCACTTTCCGCGGCCACGGCAAGACACGTGTGCGCTCGCGCTTCGCCTTTCAGCGCGTCACCGCCGCGCACCCCGTGACCCGCGATAACCAGGCACCCCGCGAGGAGTGGCTGATCATCGAGTGGCCCGAAGGCCGCGATGCCCCCAGCGACTACTGGATCTCCAACCTCCCCGCCACCGCCAAGCCCGAGCGCCTCGCGCGCTTGGCCAGGCTGCGCTGGATGATCGAGCTCGACTATCGCCAGCTCAAGGGCGAGCTCGGCCTCGACCACTACGAGGGCCGCTCATGGCTCGGCTGGTATCACCACACCGCGCTCGTCACTACCGCCCACGCCTTCCTCACACTGGAGCGCCTGGACCCAAAAGTCCGGCGGCGGACCTCACGCTCCCCCAAACGGTCCGCCTCCTCGAGCCCATCTTCGACTGCTGGGCCGGCCACTGCCACACCTGCCACCAGCCAATAGACCTCACCAACCTACCCCTCCACAAACCACCCCAAAACGAGTGAACAGACTAACAAAGTACTATTAGGTCAGTGGACGTGTTCTTGGCGGTGGCGAGCAAGCGCGAGGTGCGAGAGTACTCCGACCGTCCGGTGCCCAACGCCGCGGCGCGGCGGATCCTCGAGGCGGGACGGATCGCCGGGAGCTCGCGCAACCGCCAGCCGTGGCGCTTTCTGATCGTCGCGGATTCCGATGTCCGCGAGCGGCTGGCGGAGGCGGTCTATACGCCGGGCAACGTGCGTGGCGCGGCGCTGGTGGTGACGGTCGCGGTGCGGGGCAGCGGACCGGTGGCCTTCGATGCTGGCCGCGCCGTGCAGAACATGATGCTGGCGGCCTGGAACGAGAGAATCGGCTCGTGCCCGAACGGCATGCCCGATCCGGATGGCGTCGCGCGGGTGCTTGGGCTCGAGGAGGACGAGCTCCCCGTGATCGTCCTCACGTTCGGCTATCCGGCGCACCCTCGCGACCCGCAGCGCCGCTCGCCGGAGGAGTGGATCGCTCGGGCGGAGCGCAAGCCGTTCGAGGAGCTGGTACGGCGCTTGTAGGCGCGCCGGTCCCGGTGACCGGGCGCTACGCCCTCCAGGGCGTGCAGTTGCGCGCCGGCCTGGAGCTGTGGGCGGCGCGGGCCGGCGCGCGCCTGTTGATCGAAGACGACCGAAGCTCGCCCGAGCGCGCCGCCGAGGTGCACGCCCGGCTCCTCGCGCGCGGGTGCGCTTTCGTGCTCGGTCCCTATGGCGGTGACTGCGCGCGGGCGCTCGCGCGGGCGGCCGGTGGGGCTGTGGTCTGGAACCACGGCGCCGCCGCCGATGACGTCCAGCAGCTACCCGGCGTCGTCTCGGTGTGCTCGCCGGCGAGCCGCTATCTGGTCGCGCTCGCGCGTGCCGTCGTCGCGCTTCGGGCGGGCGCGCGGGTTGCCGTCGTGACGGCGCGCGCACCGTTCGGCCGGCTGGCCCGCGAGGGGCTCGAGCGCGAGGCTCCGTCACTCGGCCTCTCGATCACGGCGAGCTTCTCTTTCTTCGATCCGCCGGAGCTGATCGCCGCCGCGGGAGCCGACGCGGTGCTCGCCTGCGGACCGCTGGAGCTCGAGCTCGACCTCTTCCGCGCCCTGCGCTCGCGCGAGCCACAGGCGCTGCTGGGGGGAGCCTCGCCGGGGCTCAACGCGTTCCCGACCCTTCTCGGCCAGGACCCCGAGGCGCTGATGGCGGTCGCCCAGTGGCACCCCGAGCTCGGTGGCGATCCAGGGCTCGGCCCTTCGTCGTCCGAGGTGGTGGGCGAGGCGAGCGCGCGCGGCGTGGCGCTCGACTACGTGGGGGCTCAAGCGTACGCTGCGGCGCTGATCGCCGCGCGCTGCCACCAGCTCGCTCCCGACGATCCTCGCGCCGCCGCGCGCGTGTTGCGAACGACGACCTTCTACGGCGCGTTCGAGCTGGACCCGTTGAGTGGCATCCAGCGGGGACACCGGCTCTGCGTCGTGCGCTGGCGCGGCGGACGTCAGCAGCTGCTGCTCACCGACGCGGCCTGATTTCGTTGTCGGCCAACACGACCGGAGAGTCAGCTCGGTTGAGCTGTCCAGCGGCTCGTGGCTTGGCTATCAGAGGATGCCGATCTCCCGAGCGTAGGTCGTCTACGCTTCGGCCCCGGTGAAGGTTGCTTACGTCTTTTCCACGTCCGGCCACACGGCCAGCTACAAGCTGGGCAAGATGATCCTGCCCCAGCTGGAGCAGGGAAGCCACGGGGTCGATGTCTTGGGGATGTTCTTCTTCGACGACAACACGTATCTGCTGCGCGAGGGCGACCCGATCGGTGAGCGTCTGGGTCGCGTGGCAGCCGAACACGGCATGCTGCTGATGCTGTGCGACCAGTGCGCGCTGGAGCGCTGTCTGGCCGAGGGTGAGATCGGTTCGGCTGTGCCGAAGGGGACCGTCGCTGGCGTGCGGGTGGGCTGCTTCCCGGATCTGTATGCCGCGCTGGCCAGCGATCCGGCGGACCAGGTCATCACGCTGTAGGCGGCCGCGCTCCTGTTCGCCGTTGCACCGTCGCAACGCAGTTGCGGGGCAGGCCCTCGGTGCCGGCGTTATTTCTTTAGAGGACCAAACTGGTTCTCAGTTGGCTCCGCACAGCAAAACCAGGGCTCGGTGAGCCGAGGCCGTCCCTCCGTCGAGCCCATCGCGATCGCTTCGCATTCGCCTACGCTGTCTCGCGTCTTCCCAGCCGCGTCGCGCACCGCTGCCCGGACGCGGGAGAAGACCGGCCCTATCGGTTCCTGCGCGGCCATGCTCTGCTCGACCAGTGCGCTGAGGCGGCCCTGCAGCCGGTCAGCGGCCGGATCGGCCGACCGCCAGGGGTAGCTCAGGCGTTCGGCGTCGTAGGCCCCGAGGTGCTCGCGCAGGTCCTCCCGCTCCAGCAGCAGAGAACCCTCCGGCACCAACAGCCGGATCGTGTACTGAACCGCGTCAACGTTTGCCACCAGGTCGTGCGCGACGACGAAGTCCAGGATGTCGAGCACGTCGGCCGGCGTTGACCAGGGAGTGAACGGCATGAAAGAGGGTCGCGTCTCGATCCCCTGCTCGCGCAGCACCTCGATGGCCAGTACCGCCTCTTTGGTGGTGTGGCCCTTGTCCAGGCGGGCCAGGATCTCGTCGTTGACGCACTCCAGCGCGCTGACCACGAACAGGCACCCCGAGGCGGCCAACTCCTCCCACACGTCGGCGTGCTCTAGCACGTGCTCGACCTTGGTGGTGCAATCGAAGGTGAGCGTCGGGAAGCGCTCGTGAAGCGCGCGAACGATGGCGATCGAATGGCGTCGGCCATTGAGGAAGTCCGGGTCACCAAACGTGATATGACGGGCGCCCATGTCCACCAGACGCCCGACGTCGCGCAGAACGGTGTCCGCCTGCACGATCCGTATGCGCCCGTCGTAGACCGCGGGAACCGGGCAGTGTCGGCAGCGGTGCACGCAGCCATGGCTGGCCTCCACGTAGCCGACCAGGCGCTCCTCGCCGCGCACCGCCAGGCGGGCGTAGTGCTCGAGCGGAGGCAGCAGCTCGCGCTCCGGCGGGTCGAAGTTCCCGCGTTGAAGGTGGATGATGGGCTGCTCGGGAGCCCGGGGGAGGGCTCCGGGGCTCGCCAGTCCGCTCGCCCAGGCCAACAGCGCCGGCTCGTACTCACCGGCGATCGCGTGGCCGGCGAGCTCGCCGAGCACCAGCTCGCGGCTCACCGGGGCGTACAGGCCGTAGAAGCAGATCGGCAGCCGTGGGTGCTCGCCGCGAAGCCGGCGGGCCGCGTTCAGCGCCAGGCGCATGGCGGTGTGCATCGGCACCGAGAAGCCGACTGCCCGCGCCCAGTCCAGTGCATCGGGATCCCAGGGCTGCACGCTCAGGTCCAGGCAGCGGACTTCGTGCCCGGCGCAGCGAAGGGCGGCGGCCGGCGACGCCACGTGCAACGGCTGGTGGCCCAGCTCGTAGGTGGAGATCAGCAGGACGCGCACGCGGCGCTCACGCTAGCGCACCACCACCGCCCCAGGTAGAGGCGTAGAAGGCGACTCGATCCGGATTCCCAAGCATGAGTGGGCCTCGCGCAGGGAGCGCTCGACTGCGTCCGGCCTCGACCCGCGCGCAAACAGGAAGCCCAGGTAACGATCGCCCTCGGGAAGGGGCACGACCGGGCGACTACGCGCGATCGTGATCTCGAGGCCGCCGATGCCCGGCACGGCGCGGGCCTGTTCCTGACCGTCGACCTGGACCAACGTGCCGCCGCGGGGGATGGGGATCATCATCACCCCGGCCGCCGGCGACTCGCGAGAGAGGTCCTCAAATGCCAGTCCCAGCGCGTGGCGGAGGATAAGCTGCTCCAGGCTGACGCCTGCACCGAAGCGCAGGGCGCGCGAGCACAGCCCTCCGATCGAACGCGCCGCCAGCTCCAGCACGCCCACCTGCCGGTCGCTCACACGCAGCTCGGCGTGTACGGGCCCCTCCCGCAGCCCGAGTGCCTCCGCTGCCCGAGCGGTCACTCGCCTGACCTCGGCCAGGACCGCGGTGGGCAGCCGCGAGGGGGTGACGTAGAGAGTCTCCTCGAAGTACGGTCCCTCCAGTGGGTCGGGCTTGTCGAAGATGGCCAGCACCTCAAGGCGCCCCGAGCGCAGCAGACCCTCGAGCGCCACCTCTGCGCCGGGCAGGTAGCTCTCGAGCAGTAGCGGTGCATCGGCCGGTTCTCCCGCTGCGACGAGGATGCGCCGCACCCGCTCGGCCGCCGAGCGCGCCTGGTCGGGGTCGTCAGCCCGGATCACACCTTGGCTCCCCGAAAGCGACAACGGCTTGAGCACACAGGGAAATCCGATCGGTCGCGTCGCCGTGGACACATCAGCCCCCGGTGCCAACAGCACGAAGCGCGGCTGGGGTACCTCCGCGGCGGCCAGCGCTTGGCGCATGGCCGCCTTGTCGCGCGTGCGAGCGACGGCCGCCGGCGGATTGTGCGCCAGTCCCAAGCGCTCGGCGGCAAGTGCCGCGACCATCACGCCCTGGTCATCGACGCCGACTATCGCCGCGAATGGCGTGTCGCGGGCACGGGCGATGATCGTCTCGACGGCGTCTTGCGGGTCCGACAGCCGCAGCGTCAGCGCGCGTGCGCCCATCACCGCCGACATGGTCGCCCGGCGCTCGCAGGCGACCGTGATCGCCACACCCATTTCCCGGGCCGCGGTCATGAAGTCCGCCGCGCGGTAGGTGGCCGACGGCAGGATTAGGAGCAGGCGATCCACCAAGCTATGGTAGATCGGTGGGCGATATTTCCATCGTGGCCATCACGCAGACGGCGCTTGACAGAGTTCATGCCTTTCGGTCCGACATGGCGCAACCTGACAGCCATGGTCTATCGGTACGCATCAGCGGCTCAGCCGACGGCGAGTACACCTGCGCGCTGTCGCTCGATCCACTCAGCCTGGCGGGCAACGATGACGTCGTCCAGCACGAGGGTGACCTGCTCATTGTGATAGCCGCTGACAGCGTCGAGAAGCTGCGCGGCGCCACGATTGACTGGAGTGAAAGCCCGCCGCGCAGCGGCTTCGAGGTCATCAATCCCAACAAGCCGCCTGCTCTCGGCGCCCTTCCCACGCTGCCGATGAGCATGGCGCCGGGCGTCGGGGCCCCGGGGGCGCCGCCGGTATCGCCCAGACCACTACGGGGAGACCTCGACAGCGAGCTTGCACGCCGGGTTATGGCGGTGCTCGACCGCGACGTCAATCCGCACATC
The DNA here is from genome assembly GCA_963713895.1 of uncultured Solirubrobacterales bacterium. Classification (GTDB taxonomy): domain Bacteria; phylum Actinomycetota; class Thermoleophilia; order Solirubrobacterales; family Solirubrobacteraceae; genus Palsa-744. The sequence goes on from OY970210.1 coordinate 3,383,678, forward strand.
GCCGCGCACGGGGGGCACGCCGAGCTGGCCGGCATCGAGGGCCGCACGGCCTACTTGCGCCTGGGTGGCGGCTGTCAGGGATGCGGCATGGCGACCGTCACCCTCAGCCAGGGCATCGAGGTCGCGATCACCGAGGCGGTGCCAGAGATCGGCGACGTGGTCAACGTCACCGACCACGCCTCGGGCAACAACCCCTACTTCGAGGCCGCCAAGAAGTAACCGGGACCAGGCCGGCGTTTCCACGGAGCGCAGTCCCGCCGACACCCACCCCCGGGAATCAGCACCCGGTCGCAGCTTGCGCGACCGCCAGCGCTATGAGCCCCTGTCCGGGTGCCTCAGGTCTTCCACTTGACAGAGCAGCCGACTGGTGGCGTCTCGACCGGGTTGGGGTCGCGACCGCTGAGCACTGCGACGAGGGCGCCGCGCAAGAAGGCGGCGTTCTGTGCGGGTCGTCGTGGTCGGCGTCCGGGGGCCACGGTAGCGGAGCACTCCGGCGGCATCGAGCAGGAACACATCCGGCGTCGTCTTCGCGCCATAGGCACGGGCGACGTGCTGCGATTCCTCGCACAGTACGGGACGCCTTCAAACTCTCCATGCTCGACACCAGCACGCATCGCGTGGAGCGAGTCGCGCGGATAGTTCTCGGCATCGTTGGGATTGACCGCCAGCACCCGCACTCCGCGGCCGGCGTAGTCGCGGGCGACCGTAACGATCCGCTCATGCCACGCCAGCGCGTAGGGACAGTGGTTGCACGTGAACACGACGACCGTTGCGCGAGCCTCGCCCGGCCCGTGCGTGGTTCCTCGGTATCTGGCAGCGCGAACGTCGGAGCGTGATCGCCAATCGCTGTCATCTTATTTCCTCTCGGTAGTGGCGATCTGGGCAGCGCGCAGTGCGTCACGCACGTCGGCCGGGTCCGGTGTCGGGGAGATCCGGCCGTCGCGGCGATGGTAGATGCGGCACGTCAGGCCGACCGGCTGCCCGCCGGGTGGCTGAACATCCACGCCGTCGATGCGGATAGTTGGCGACCCGACGAAGCGCTCAACCGTCGCCTCGGCCTGCGTGTGGACCTCGCGGACAAGGACGCTGCTCGGGTCGAGCGCCACGTCCACCATCACCCCGCGCAGCTCTGAAAGCGCCTTGGAATGCGAGGGACAGCCGTCCCAGAACAGAAGCTCAACACGCATTCCTTCAGGCTAGGATACGCGCAGCAAGCCGTCAGGCCGCGTAGGGTGCGTAAACCTGATCCGCGCCAGCGACCTAGCCCCCGAGAGGTCCCGGATCCGAGGGGACGTCCACGGTGTGCTCCTGGAGCACCGCGAGAGAGACGACCTCAAGCGCCCGTTCATGGGTGGACGCCAGCACTACGTAGGCGGCCGCGCCGTCCTCGTGCGCCCGCAGCCAGTTCAACGCGGTCACGCACCAGCGGTCGCCGGGCACGAGCCCAGGGAAGTGGTACTCAGGCATCGGGGTAATCAGGTCATTGCCGATACGACGCTGGTGCTCGAGGAACGCGGACGTGACCACCGCGCAGATCGTGTGGCTCCCCCAGTCCTCCGGACCGGTACGACAGCACCCGTCACGGTAAAAGCCGGTGAGAGGGTCGATGCCACACGGCTCAAGCTCGCCACCGAGCACATTACGATCGGTCACGCCACCAGTATCGCCTGGCAGGCTAGCTGGCCGGTGTCCCACTCCCGAAGCGCTCGCATGTCCTCGAGGTCGGCGGAACGGAATCCCGGACACCGCTGCGCTTCGTGCTGCCGGCCGGCGCGCCTCTCTGAACCCCCTCCGCGCGGTGCAGGCGACGCGGCCGCTCACGCCGTTGCGGCCGCGTCGTGGCGATCTCGTAGGTTCACTAACTCGACGATTTGCACTCACGCCGCCCATGCGTACTCATGGATGAGCCCACCGAGCCGGTCACGACGGCTGACCGTCATTTGCTGTCGCGGGCCGAGCGCAGCCCGTGGGGTGCATAAACCCGATCTCAGGCTGATGCGAGCGGTGCTCGCCGACCGGGATCAATTCGATACGGTGAGCGCGCCCACACGCCCGCGTGGTTGCCGGAGCGACGGCCACGTACGCGGCCGAGGTTCCCCGTTCGATTCGCCCCTCGGAATCGGACCAAAGACACCACGACTTCTTGGAGTGGTGCGCGAAACACGATTTTCAGGGACGGCGAAGCCGAGCCTCGATCGGCGCGAATGTCCTGCAAATCGGCGGGTCTCCGTAGCCGTTCAGTCCTCCGGGTTTTGGGGGTCAGAGGAGGGCTGGGAGCGCGCCGCCGTTTTGGTGGGTGGCGAGGAGATCGCGCAGGTAGGCGAATAGGCTGCGGTGTTGTAGTCGGCAGGTGACCGAGGCGGAGAGGGATCGTTCGGTGAACCGTTCGCCCGCGTCGGACTGGTTTCCATAGCTGAGCTTGCGGTGGATGACTGGTCCGCGGAGTGCGCGCTCGGCGGCGTTGTTAGTCGGCGTGACGGTGGGGACGGTCAGGAATGTCCAGAGCGCAGGCCAGATCTTCAGGAGGTTGTTGGCGAAGCGACGGTGTAGACGGTGGCGCTTGCTCTTCTGGCTGGCGTGCTGGAGTAGCGCGAGGAACTCGTCCTGGATGGGTTTCATCTCCAGGATCAGACGCTCACGGTCTTGATGTTTACCGAACGCGTGCCAGGCCTTGAACATCCGGGCGGTCAATTCGAGGCCAGCCTGCCCAAACTCTTTTTGGAGGGCCAGTCCTTCGCTGTGGAAACGGAAATCTCGCTGCAGGTGTGACCAGCACGCCTGCCTATGCTCGGCGTCCAAGTGGTCATACGCCCACCAGCGATCGGAGGTCACGATCCCCTCAAACTCGGGGCCGAGCAGCTCGATCAGCCGGTCGCGGTGGCGATCCTCGACGATCCGGAAAATCGCCGCGGTTGGGGTCGCGGCGGTCCACATCGAGCGGTTCTCCCCGGCCAGGAACCATCCCGTCTCATCGACGTTGATCGCCCCAGACCCCAGCACCCCAGCCACAAGCCGCTCATGAGGGCCGGCCAAGAGCGCTGAAGCGCGCTGGCAGATCAGCTCGATCGCGCCGGTAGAGATACAGACCCCGAACAGCTCGCCGGCAAGCTCGCTCAGATCGCGGCGGGAGACCCGGTTACGTGTGGTCAGTGTCACCAGCGCCGCCTGAAGGATCGGCCCGAACGCGGACTCGCCGACCTGGCCAAGAGTGCCACGGGTGCGTGTATGACACCCCGGGCAGCGCAACACCTGCGTGCGATGCTCAACATACTCGACGATGATCGGGGGCAACTCGGCAACCTGATGGCGACCGGCACCCCACCGCGGAACCTTCTCCCCCTCGGTGAACTCGTGCCCGCAGCCCGAACACTCGCCCGGGTAGTGATCGACGATCTCGCTCATCTGATCCTCGCCCAACAGCTCGCGGCCCGCACCCCGGTGACCACTCTGCCCGCCCGCCTTGCGTCGCTCCCCGTCCTTCAGTAGCTCCTTCGTCTTCGCTCTGGCCAACGCGCGACGCTCCTGGCGCGACATCGACGTGTCCGCGGACGGCGCCACCGAGCTGTTCCGCGAACTCGCAGCGCCCTTAGCCTCGAGCACCCGCACGCGCTCCCCCAACCGCTCCTGCGACGCCACCAACCCCATCAAGAACTCCACACAAGCCTCACGGCCAGAGTCATAGATCGCCTCAGCCTCCGCCCGCTCCACACCCAAGAATTCGCCGCCCCCGGCCACGCTCCTGGTTATGGAAACCCAGACAACTGAACACCTACGGGTCTCCGGTTGAACGCACTCTGCGGCGATACCCGTGGTTCCCCGCGGATTGCCGGCGCCTAGGACCTATCCCTGTAGGGCGGTGGCTGTTCGTGCGGCGTGTGCGCGCTTGAGGGCGATCATGCCGCTGGCGAGCTGGAGGAGGGCGAGATGGTTTTCGTCCTTCTTGGACCAGCGGATCAGAATCGCTCGGTTGCGATTGAGCCATGAGTGACAGGCCTCGACGATCCACCGTCGCGCTCGCCAGTCCGGATTGCGTTGCTTGAGGTCGATCTCCTCGCCGCGAGCGCGAATGTGTGGTGTGAACTCGCGGTCTTCGAGAAGTTCGCGGACGACGGGGAAGTCGTAGGCCTTGTCCAGGCAGAGACCCTGGGGGTGGGTCTTCGTTGGTTTTGGACGCTCGATCGGGACCGAGTCGAGCGTCGCCTTCAGCAGCTTGTGATCGTTGCGGTTCGCGCCGTCGTGAGCGATCCCGATCGGGACTCCACGCGCCTCGACGAGGAGCGAGCGCTTCGCCCCCCCTTGGCTCTATCAGTGGGATTGGGACCGGTCTTCGATCCGCCGAGCGGCGCCTTGCTCATCGCACCGTCGGACGCCAACCAGGACCAGTCGATACCGATCTGTGCGTCATAGTCGAGCAGGCCCTGGCGCCAAATCTCATGAAAGACGCCCGCCCGCTCCCACTCCTGAAAGCGCCGATGCGCCGTGGAGGAGTTGCACACCCCGGTCGCGTCCAGCGCGTTCCACTGCATACCAGTGCGCAGCACGAGCAAGATCGCGTCCATCACCTGACGCTTGGGAAGACCACGCCGGTGCGTTCCCAGCGGATGCTCAGGCGGAGGCGGCAGCAAAGGCTCGATCCGCTCCCACAACCAGTCCGGCATACGCCACCCATCATCGCGGTCAACCAAACCCACAACGCACCCCCTATGTCCGATCAACAGATCGAAGCTAGAGTTCGCCACAACCCCGCCGAACCCTCCTACAGGGATAGGCCCTAAAGGACGTGGCGGGCCCGCCACGTCCTTTTCGGCGCGGCTGTGGCGCTCGCCTGCGAGCTCAGGAGCCTGGAGTATCGATCCGGCTGTCTGGCAGCTCACCGTGCGCGGCCTCGAGATCATGGAGATCGACGAGGTCACGCTCACGACCGGCGATCCGCTTGAGCGCGACGAGATCCGCCAGCGAACAAATCAGGGCTTCCACGCCGTCAACTCGGCGCTCCTCGGCACGGGAGGACAGCTCGGCAAAGCTGAGTGGCGGCCGCAGCTCGGCCAGCACGTCGAGTTCGCCATGAGGCGTGGAGAGATGGATCGTTTTCCCGGGCGCGACCGTGTCGTCGGGCACCGGCGAGCCGTCCGGACGGGTCGCCGGCCAGTCCGCGATCAGCGTCCGCAGGCGCTCGACATTCTCAGGCTCCGGCGCGATGATTATGTCAACATCGCGAGTGCCACGAACCACCCCGTGGCGGATCAACGCGATCCCACCAATGAGCACATAGCGCACGCCCGCACGATTGAGATCTTCGAGGATCCTCCCGAAGCCGCTCACCGCAGCATGCGACCCGGCACCGGCGGCTCGATCGTCGTCTGACTCAGGGCGATGCCCTCCGCGAGCAGCTCATCCGGGTCGCGAGAAGCATCGCGGATCAGGCGGTAACGGCGCCACGCCTCGCCGGCCACGGCGCTCTCGCCACGCGCTTCGGCCGCCCGAGCCGCCTGGGAGACCTCGTCCAGTCGCCTCGTCCAGCGCCAATCGAGCATCGACACGAGCATAGCTCGCCCCCAAAAGCATCAGCGTCCGGGGCCTCTTCCCCTGAAAGGCGTGCCGGGCCGGCCCTGCCGCCGCTGATCGCGTGACGCGCGATGACCGCCCGACGATCTCACGGCACTGAGCGCGGGCTACCAGAGAAACCTGAGCAGCTCGCCGCACCGCTATGGGCGGGGCGTCGGATCGGCGGCTCGAATCGCTCGAGTCGGGCGCGATCGGATTTTCGGCACGCACACGCACCGCCGCCGCCGAGCGGATCGCCGGATTCCGCAGGGATCTACGAGGCGCACTCGGGGAGGCCGTAAAGCGTCCTTGACGCCGAATACGAGGCAGACTCGGTCACCTGGTTCGAGTTCAGCGAGCGCTTGCATCAAGCAGGCAGACTATTCGCATCAGCGGTCCACTGTGTCCCGGAGTGGCCGAAGCCCGACGACTCTCAGCCAGACACCGACGACGACGCGTCCTATCGCCAGCGCTCAGGCCGCAGGTACGCGGCTGGGACAGCGAGTTTCGGTTCAGATCGCGCCGTCGGGGAAAGGCACTTGTGCGACGCTCACGCATCGTATAGCAGAAGGCTGCTCGTCCGAAAACCCCGTCAGACTGAATCCCCGTGCCGTCGAAACTGCAGTTCCGCTTGCCCCAACCACGCGATCTGTTGCTTCTGCTTGGCGCCGTGTTGATCGGGTTTACGGCGTTTCTCTTGGCATCTGAACTAAGGGCCTATCCCGGAAGGATTCTGTAGCTCCGAGTTGAACTTCTGATTGGCCGGCCTTTGTGCATTCGATCAGGAGGTCGCTGATGGGCTACATGGTGAGCAAGGATGATGGTTGGCGGATGCCTGACTGGTTGTGGGAGCGGATCGAGCCGCTGCTGCCGCCACCGCCGTTTCACCCGTTGGGCTGTCACGCGCCGCGGGTGCCCGACAGGGACGCGATGGACGCGATCCTGTTGGTGCTGCGGACGGGGATGCAGTGGAACGCGCTGAACGCGACGGGGGTCTGCTCCTCCTCCTCGGCGCACCGGCGCTTCCAGGAGTGGGAGCGAGCCGGTGTCTTCCACGAGCTCTGGCGTCAGGGCCTGCTCGAGTACGACAAGCAGGTCGGCATTGACTGGTCGTTCCTCTCAGCTGACGGGGCCATGACCAAGGCGCCGCTGGGCGGGCCGAAGACCGGCCCGAATCCCACTGATAGAGCCAAGGGGGGGCGAAGCGCTCAGTCCTCACCGAGGGTGCGGGCGTCCCGATCGGGCTCGATCACGACGGCGCGAACCGCAACGACCACAAGCTGCTGAGGGGCACGCTCGACTCGATCCCGATCGAGCGACCAGAGTCGACCCCAGAGCACCCACAGGGCATCTGCCTGGACAAGGCATATGACAACGTCGAGGTCCGTGAGCTGATCGGCGAGTATGACCTCAGCCCGCACATCCGTGCACGCGGCGAGGAGATCGCTGAGAAGATCCACACGCCTGGCTGGCGCGCCCGACGCTGGGTCGTTGAGGCCGCCCACTCCTGGCTGAACCGCAATCGCGGCATCCTCATCCGCTGGTCCAAGAAGCACGAGAACCACCTCGCCCTCCTATAACTCTCAAGCGCCCTCATCGCATTCAAGAAGGCACACCTCGCGACTCTCGCCGCCACCCAACCGGGATAGCCCCTAAGCGAACCTCAAGCGCCACCGCAAAGCGGCGGCGCTGTCGCGGTCGAGAGCGCCGCTGCGTATCAACCCCTTAAGGAATGTTACAACGACGCTTCCCAACCTCGCAAGCGTATCTTGCAATCTATCTCGGTAGCTTTGATCCGAACACAGAAACGCTGACTTTGACGCCGAGGCTATGCTTCCCGCCACAGCTATTCCAGGAACTGCATCTCGTCCACTCCGGCTTGGAGGCGCCAAGCCGGAACTCCATCGTGCCACCCGGCGAAACCTTTTCGCTCCGCACAGACGCGGATAAGCTCGCTGCCGGTGTATCACTCGATCCAGTCGACCCAGGCGGTGCGACCAACGAAGGGGCCGAGCTGGAACCCGAGTTTCACGGCGCGCCCCTCGGGCATCTCTACCTTACGAACCGTCGAGAGCCAGGGCCGATTTCCTTATCGCCGTACACCTTGTCGCTGGCTGCGACCCCCCAACACTATCCCCTCGATTGGTATGCGACTAGCGACGTGATTAATACAGGTGCGCCAGAAGGCGCTGAACCAACTTTTGCCTACTGCCCCAATCGACACGAAGTCAGCGCGTACGCCTGCGGTTTCGGCGTCCCGACACGAGTAGCTATTTTTGCCGAACCGAGCTTGGCGCAGTTCCATCTCCAAGCGAGTCTTGGCCGAAGTAGTCGGGTCCTCCATCAATTCCTCCTGACGATAAAACTAGAGCGGAAAACCGCGATCAAGCTTTATGTGCTTTTCATTGCGTCGATCCCACTTATTCTTGGCGTGCTGTTGATGGTAATGCTGGGCCGACGTAGGTCGGAGCCAGTGGGTCCTGAGGGCATCGTCGGAGTGGCGGCCGTCCTTCTAGCGATCCTTCCTATCCGTCTCGTCTTGGTTCCTGCCGAAGTACATATTCTGACGGTCGTTGACTACGTTCTAGGGCTCGAGATGGCGATTCTCGCCGCGATTGCGTGCTTTAGCGTTTGGCTCGCGCTGGGAGGCGGCAACATACCCGACTAGTGCAACAATGAGCCAGGCTGGGTTTGACGGAGGCTCTGCCAGATCACGGTCTCCGTGGAACCCAGCCCGGCTCACAATGCAGCTGTGGGCGTTTTAGCGCCTGCGCACGCAGGCCGACGCTAGAAGGCCAGACAACCTCGCCGGGTAGCCGGAGGCGTCGCAGCCTCCGGCCCCCACAGATCCGCACGTGAGCCTCTCGACTCATACGGCTCGTGCCGTCCGGCTATCGGGGGGTGGAGAGCTGTATTGCCAATGCACGAACAGCTCGGGGTCCCGTAAGCGGACCCCCTCCAACCACGTCCATGCTCGACCGCTTCTGCGCTCCAGTCGTTTGTACTTCCACCTCGCCCACCGCACCAGATGGCTGTTGATGCGGTTGCAGAGTGGGATCACCGCGCTCGGGTAGAACGCGGCGTAATACGCAAGCCAACCCCCAATGACGGGGTTGACCTCCTTTGCGAGGTCATCGAGGGTCCAGGTCGTGCGTCGATGAAGCCGCCATGACGCTGCCCGGCGACTCATCTCGCTCAGCTTCCCCGGAGAGACAGCCGGAAGGAAGCCAGTGAAGGCCACCTGCCGTCTGTGGTCATACGCCTTCCGAGGTCGGAACATGTAGCCACAGAAGACGAACGAGATGTGCTCGTAGGTCCCCCGGCTCTTGCTTTGCTTGCAATACACGATCCTGGTCTTGTCCGGGTGAAGCTCCAACCCGACTTCGACCAGCCGATGTGCGAGCGCCTCCCGCAACTCCCGGGCATGGCTCTCGCTGACGCAATGAATCACCAGGTCATCCGCGAAGCGCACGAACGGGACGGCCGGGAACTCCCGCACCATCCAAGCATCGAACCCATAATGCAGAAACAGATTGGCGATCAGCGGCGAAATCGGGCTGCCTTGCGGCGTGCCCTTAACCCTCGGGACGAGACTGCCGTCGGGCATCAACATCGGGGCTTTCAACCAGCGTTCCACATACAACAGGACCCATTTCTGGTCCGTGTGACGCGCCAAAGCCTTCAACGTCAAATTCCAAGGAACGGAGTCAAAGAATTTGCGGATGTCAACATCCAAAACCCACTCCTTCTTGAAGCACCGCTCCCGGCACACCGCCACCGCTTCCAGAGGCGAGCGCCCGGGACGGTAGCCATAGGAGTCATCGTGAAAGACCTTCTCCACGCTTGGCTCCAACGCCATAGCCGCCGCCGTCTGCGCGATTCTGTCGACGATATTTGGTATGCCTAGCCGCCTCGCTCCACCCTTCTTGGGTATATCGACCGCTCGGACCGGTCCAGGGAAGTACGACCCCGACGACATGCGGTCGGGTCGCCGAGGGCGTCGCAGCCCCCGGCTCCCACAGATCCCGGCGTGACAGTCTCCCATCACCGGGCTCTTCTCATCTCAGTTGACCAGGAGGTAGTCGTCAGTTGCCAATGCCTGAACAGATCGGGGTCACGTTCAATGACCCCTTTCCACCAGGCCATGGCTCTGTTGAACGACCGTAGCCGCTTATACTTCTTGCGTGCCCAACGCAGGATGTAGGCGTTGATTCGGCGCAGAAGAGGTCCCAACGCGGTCCGGTAATACCGTCCGTAGTAGTAGACCCACCCGGGCACGGTCTGGTTGACCCATGCCGCGAGCTCGCTCAATGACAGGCTGGTCCATCGGTGCAACCGCCAGCTACGCACAGCGCGATTCATCTTCTTCATCGCGTCGTTGCTGACAGCCGGAAGGAACCCATTGAAAGCTGTTCCATCCGAGCGCCGTGCTGAGCGCTTACGGAACGTGAACCCCAGGAAGGTGAACGAGGTGTGCTCGTAGGAGTCCTCGCGCCCATCCTGTTGGCAGTACACGATCCGCGTCTTGCCGGGATGCAAACGCAGCCCGACCTCGCGCAGCCTGGTCGCGATCCGCAGACGCACATATCTGACCTGCTTCTCGCTGAAACCATGAACCACAATGTCATCGCAATAACGCTCGAACGAGATACTCGAGAACTCCCGAGCCATCCACATATCAAACGCATAGTGCAAGAAGAGATTTGCGAGCAGCGGTGAAATCGCCGACCCTTGCGGGGTACCACGATCACGCCGCTCCAGGGTGCCGTCGGGATGCTGCAACGGTGCCTTCAGCCACCGCTTCACATACAACACGACCCACTTCAGGTCGGTGTTGGCCTCTACCGCCTTGACGATGAGATCATGTGGAACATTGTCAAAGAACCCGGCGATGTCACAATCCAACACCCACGGGTGCGTGAAACAACGCTGCCGGCACGACTCAACCGCATCCAACGGCGAGCGGCCCGGCCGGTACCCATAAGAGCTGTCGTGGAACTTCTGCTCCACCACCTTCTCCAGCTCCATCGCTACCACCGTTTGCGCCACTCGATCCACAACGGTCGGCACACCAAGCATGCGTGTGCCTCCGCCGTGCGGCTTCGGTATCTCGACGACCTTCACCGGAGATGGAAAATATGACCCCGAGGACATCCGGTTCCAAGTTAGGTACAGCCTGTCCCGCAACTCAGACTCGTAGTCTTCGATGGTGCACCCGTCCACTCCCGGCCCACCCTGTTTCTCTCTTACCTTCTCGAACGCTTCCAGCACCGCCTGCTTCGGGATCGCAAACTGCTTCGCTGTCAACCTTGGCTGATTCACCGGGCTCCTTCCGACCAGAGGCCAGTTGGCCACCGAAACCAACCCTGGACGAGCCATCCCCTTGGCTCCACTCCCATTACGGGAGCTTCACAGCTACTACGAGATGGTCCGCCAGCAAGCGCGGCAACGGTACTCAACCCCTCACGGTTTCTACCGCTTGGAGGGCTCCCTATCGCCCCGGCCAACCAGACCGAGGACATATCCGCACCCACTTTCCAACGTTCCCTATGAGAGCCGCAGATCGGGTTCACGCCGCCTCTATGCCGGACACCGCCTGGCCAATACGTGGCCACCCGCCAGACTCCATCCCGGGTTCTGGAACGCAACCCGGTTCTGATGCCATTTTTGTGATCTCGACACCTCAAGCGGCGGTCGTCTCCCCGACCCCTACCTGACGCCTCAAGGACGCCTTTTCCACGTCGCTCACCACAACGGTCTTCAGCCAATGCAGCACGTGGTGGTTTGAAACCATCCCCCATAGAACGGTCCCGGAGGGCCAACCATCCTCCATCACTCATAGAGCACCGCCTCGATCCAGCAAGCCACCTACCACTCGCCTTCCCTCGGCGTTCGTTGCACACGTTCCACAGCACGAACAGGCGATTCTTCACGTCCTCCTCGAACTGCTCAATCGTCACACCATCGGGCCCAGCCGACCCGCCTTTCTCCTTCACCTTCAACCACGCATCCCACAACAATCGCTTGGGGATCACATACGACTTTCCCTTCAGCTTCGACTCATGCATGCGCTTCCTGCCTTTCGGTTGAACGCATCCACCAGCCTGGACGACCCCGCCCCTTCGCTCCACCTCCGCTGCGATACGCGGACGCTTCACAGCTACTACGAGCGAGTCCGCCAGCGCACCCGGCGACGGTACTCTGCTCCTCGCGGCTTCTTCCGCTTGGAGTCCTCCCGCTCGCCGCCAATCTTCCGGCGACGGTTCCCGGATACACCTTCACACGTTCCATAGAACAGCCTTGGTCGGCTCATGCTGCCTGTATGCCGGACGCCGCCTGGGCAGTACACGGGTAGCTCCCAGACTCATCCCAGGGCAGAGATGCGACCCCGGTTCCGACGTCATCTGACCGTATTTCGACACGTCAACGGCAGAGGACTCTCGTCCATCGCTCATCTTCCCGACCCACACCTGCCGCGATCTAGCCGCGACTTTTCCCACGACGCTCTCCACGACGGCCTTCAGCCAACGCAGATGTGGGCGGTTTAAGACCTCCCCCCGTAGGGCGGTCTTGGAGGGCCGACCAGCCTCCATCAGTTCTATAGCACCGCAGTCAGCGGGACTACCATCAAACATCTGTCCTGCCTCCTACGTTCGTGTTCACAACATCACTTCTACAGCACTGCAATCAGCAAGACCACCATCAACCATGCTTCTTCCTACCTGTCGCACGCTTCTTCTCGCCTTTTGCGTTCGAGTTCACAACGTCACGTTTGCGCGCTCGCGCTTCGCAGCTGACGCGCTTGGCACGTGAGTGCTTATGCTGTTTCCGGCATGCTCTCAGTGCTTGGGTGCGCTTGGAGGGCTTGCTGGTTTTGCTGGCCTTGACGGCCTGGCAGCCTTCGACCGCGAGTTTCACGTCGTCGTTGACACGGGTGCCGTTTTGTCCCGTGAGCGCGGTCGGGATCGTCAGGTGCTGGCCGCAGAGGCTGTAATGATCCCTAAGCGGGAGGTTGGTGGTGAGCGCCGAATGGGCTCCCTCGGGGAGGGTGGCTTCGACGGTTTCGAAGGGAGCGTCCGGAACGTTCTGGAACGAGCTGGTGGTTACGCCCTTTTTGATCGCTGTTTGGCCGTCGAGGATGACGGTGACCCCTTCGCCCTGCAGGACGAGCTCGGCGTCGGGCCAGGCGGCGTTGCCGTGGGACACGAGATAGATCGGGCCGGTGAGGGGGCTTTTGAGTACGGGGGTGTGGACGGTGGCGGTGCCGATGTCCGAGCCTTCGGGGCAGGCGGCGGGGTTCGCTTCGAAGGTGGCGGCGATGCAGGCTTTTTGGATGGTGGACAGGCGGGCGGGGAGGATCGCGGGGATCGTGAGGATGGTCTTGGCTACGTGCGCTTCGCCTGTGTGGGAGGTGAACTTGAGGTTCAGGCTGGCGCCGTCGGCTTTGCTGGTCGTGCCCTGTGTCAACGCCGTGACGGTGGGTTTGAACGGCAGGTTCTGACAGCCCGCGACCTGGAACGGCGAGCTGACGTTGCTGGTGCCGCCCACCGCTCCCGTGAGCCTCGCTTCGATGCGCATTGGGTTGCAGCTGGTGGGGTTGTACTCGAAGTTGGGTCGGTCGACGGTGACGTCGATCTGTTTGAGCTGGGCGGGAACGCCTTTGATGAAAGTGGGGAACGGGTCGCTGGTGATCGTGACCTGGGCGGTGTGGGGGTCTACGTTGATGCGGGAGCGGACGGTGACATCGCCGAGATTGAAGGGGCCCGCGACCGCGGGCGTGACGACCGCTAGGCCGAAGGGGGCGCCCTCATAGGGGCCGGTCAGGTACACGCTTCCGGGGAGCTGGACGGGGTCCGGGCCGAGGCCAGAGTTGGCGGTGGAGTGTCCGATCAGGCTTTCGGGGCCGCACTGGTCACGGCCGGCTTGGGGTTCGGGGCAGGGGGTGACCTGGGAGAGCATTGCCGCGACACCAGTTGGTAGATGCACGGTCAGTGTGGAGAGCGCCTGATCACCGTCGGGGCTGTTGATCTGGAGGTTGAACGGTGTGAACGCGCCGGCCTGGACATTCGGCGAGGCCGCGGAGAAGGACGGCGCGAACGGCAACGCAGCGTTCGGACACGGCCCGCCGCCGGGCCCGGTGGTGATCGCGAATTCTTCCGCGGGGGAGAGGGTGCTGAGCGGACCGGTTTCCGACCAGGGCGTGAAGGTGGCTTCGGTGCTGTAGCTTGCGCACCTGGCGGGGGTTGAGAGTGAGGCGCGCGGACCTCCGAATAGTTCTATGTTCAGTTCTTCGAAGGGGACCTGCGGGGTGTTCTGAAAGGTCGTGGTGAGCTGTCCGGTGCCTGGGTTGAGCTGGCCTTCGCCCGCGAGCTTGACGCGCAGGCCCAGCGTCTGGTTTTCGGCGACGATGTAGAGCGCGATGAGTGAGTTGAAGGGGTTCTCGCCTGGTTCGCCTTGGGGTGCGGATGTTGCGAGATAGACCGCGCCGTTCAGTTCTTCGCTCAGGAGCGGGGTCTTGATGCGCACGGTCCCGACCTTCGATCCGTCGGGGCAGGCCGCTTTTTCGCTGGAGAATTGCAGCGGTTCGGATGTGCCGGGCGCGAGCGGATCGGCGCTTTGGCCGGAGCCGAGGTAGCCGATTTGCGCCTGCGAGCAGGCTTGTAGCCCGTTGGCGGCTGATGGGTTTACCAGCACGCCTTCTGGGAGGGTCACGGTCGTGCTCTTGATGTCGGCCTCGCCGAGCGCTTCGGGCTGCACCGTTCCCTGTTGTGGCACTTTGACGTCAACGTGCAGGCCGGTGGGCGTGCTCGCCGTGTTGGTCGATTCGCGCGGGTGGCTTTCGCTTGCCTGCTGTTCTGGTTGCACGGCGAGCGTCGCGCCGAAGGGCACCTGTTCGCAGCCTTGCAGCTGGTCGGGCAGTGTGTAGGTGGTGGAGTTACCTTCGAGGGGGAGGCTTTGGCCTGGTTCGCCCGCGATCGCCTCGATCGGCCAGGATTGGCCTTCGACGGTGCTCGAGAGCGGACCGGCGCACGAGGTGGGAAGGGTCAGGAACGCTTCAGGGGATTGCACGGGCGCCTGTTCGCAGGGGACCGTGCCGCTGTCGTAGACGCCTTCGAGGATGCACGCCCAGCCGCGCGCGGAGTCGTGGCGCTGGTCTGCGGGGACACCCCAGATCGTGACTTCGCTGGAGAGGATTTGCGCGGCCTGCGGCGCGTCGTCGAGGCTGACGGTGACGCCGTAGTCTCCGCCGCCGGTGCGCACCGTGGTGTCGATCAGGACGGGGACTTTCAGCACCTCGAAGCCGAGGCGTGCGGGCTCACCGGGGGCGGGTTCGACGTTCCATAGCGGTACGGTGCGTGTGACGTAGTGGAATTGCGCGGCTTCGTTGATCGTCGCGACGACGACCCCGATCGCTGATTGGGGTGGGCACTCGTTGGTGTCGCCGTTGGTGATCGCGAGGAACTGCACCTCTGGGCAGGCGGGGACGGCGCGCGGGTTGCCGAGCAGGCCGGGTGGGAGGTTGAACGCGAGATGCTTGGGCAACGCTGGCGCCGCGGGGACCTGGCCCAGACCCGGAACCGTTTCGACGGTCTGGTTCAGGTTGAGCGTCGTTGTCAGCTGAAATGGGTGTGAGCTTGCCCGTGTGTCCGGTGCGCCGCCTTCTTCTTCGGGCGAGAGCTGGTAGCCGTCTTCTTCGACCCCGAACGGTGTCGGCTGACCGCTGACGACGATTGGCTCGCTTATCGACGCGTCCGCCACGGGCACGCCCGGTTCGTCTTGTTGTTCGCCGCCGTGCACGCTCGCCTGGTTTTCTTCGCCGCTGGCCGCGCCTGGCTTGACGGCGACTTCGATCGTGACATCGAGCGCCTGGAAGGGCGGGAACGATTCTGGCTGGGTGCTGCAGCGGACGTTCGCCAGTTCGCAGTTCATCTGGTGTCCTTCTTCGACGAGCTCAAACGCCGGCGCGCCACGGATCGCGATCGCTTCAAGACCTACCGGCAGTTCGTCGCTGATCGTCACCGGACTATTCGTGGCGTTCACGCTGCTATCGCCCACGTTTGAGGCGGTGAGGATGATCGACGCCCTGCCGCCTGGGATGAGGCTGCTCGGGGCGTCGCGCGAGGACATCCGCCACCACGCCTCCGCGAAGACCGGGCTGGCGCCACAGCCAAGCGACAGCGCCAGGGCCACCAGCGCAAGGCTTGCCATCAGCGTCAGTCGTGGCGCGCTCATCGCGGCCTCCGGGTACGACGGGCTGAGCGTCTGGCTCGTTTGGCGTGGGTTCGCTTGACCGGATAGCGTTTGCGTGTCTTGGCCTGGCAGACGCCCCGCTTGTGCCGGCTCTTGAGTTTCTTGCAGAGCTTCAGCGCGGCGGCGAGCTTTTGCGCGTTCGTCTCGGGTTTCGGCTTGACGGTCGTGCTCGAGCCGTGCACTTCGGTCCCGCCGGCGCTGGCAGGGGCGTGCAGGGTGTTCGTGCCGGTGACTTCAAAGGCTTGCTCGGTTGTCTGCGCGGGCCGGCATTCTTCGCCGGCGCATTCCGCTGGTGGCGGCGGCTTGATCGGCAGACAGGCTTCCGATCCCGGTGTGCCGCATACCCTTGCGTCATAGATGTCGAGGCTGTTGTCCGTGTCCTGGGGCACGAGTT
Source organism: uncultured Solirubrobacterales bacterium (assembly GCA_963713895.1). Taxonomy (GTDB): domain Bacteria; phylum Actinomycetota; class Thermoleophilia; order Solirubrobacterales; family Solirubrobacteraceae; genus Palsa-744. Next base: position 3,399,867 of record OY970210.1, read on the forward strand.
GCGCGGCGGTGATGAAGAAGACGTCGTTGCCGCTTTCGCTGGCGTCCAGGAACGCCGATTCCTGCTCGGATGTCCCCGAGGAGATCAGCGCTACACAGCCGGGAGCGGCCGTGCAGGTGCCTTCGCCGCTGGGCTCGTACTCATACACGTTCTCGACGCCCACCTGTTGCGGTTTGCCGTTGACGGCCTCTTCTCTGGTGCGGGCCGTGACTTGGGATAGGAGCGCGTCGGCGCTGTCGAAGAACAAGCGGCCGTTGTTCGTGAGGTAGCGCGACTGGTGCTCGGCGACCGGGTTGTTCAGCTCGAACAGCGTCCAGCCCGGGATCGAACCCGCCAGCCAGTGTCCCGTCCACGTTTCGGGACGGTCAACGGTCAACCCCAGCCCTTCACCGGCTTCTTCGGTGTCGAACACCCCGTCCGGGGGTCGGCCACCGGGATCGCAGGAGGCACACACCAAACGTCCGTTTTGAGCGTCGTAGAGGTAGACCTCCTCGTCATGCGCGCCTTTGGTTTCGGGGTCGGCGTCAACGTTGTCATAGCCCGTCAGTTCGCGCTCAGACATGAACGCGAGGTAGCGACCGTTCGAGGACACCTGCGAGGTGACACCCCCTAGATCGCCGGGCAGCGGCGAGTTGCCCTCACCCCAGTCCGCGGCGTCTTCCTCGGAAAGGCGCGCGATCAGCCGTGTCTGGCGCTGCCCGGGATCATCAGGTGAGGGCTCGGACACATACAGGTTACAAGCCTCGTCCGGGTGGGGGAGGTTATACGGATTCGTGCGCTGACAGTTTCCGGGCTGGGCGCCGGGCGCGAGCACGCCGTTGGCTACGAAATACACGTATTCGCCGTTTTCGCTGGCCCCCGGAATCGTCCCCAGCACATCGGCCGCTTCGCCGACCTGGTGATCGACCGTCAGATCAACGAGTCTGCCCGTTGCCACGTCGTATTCGTAGAGCTCCATGGGACGCCCGACGCTGCGGCTCTTGCCGGGCGCTTCTTCGAGGACTTCCACTGTGTCGAGCGGTTCCAGGCTCGATTCGCCGGTCAACGGCCAGGAGTCGGTGAAGAACACCCTCCCCCCATCCGCGCTCGCCGTCTGGAAGTGAACTTCGTCCAAACCTTCAGCCTGTTCTTCTTCACCAGGTTCAGCGACGCTCTGCGCCGCGTTGACCTGGAGGGTCTTTTCAGTGGCGAGGTTGCGCATATACAGAGGACCTTCGTCAGTCCCGCCGCCCAGCCCCTCGGTCCAGAACACGCGCGAGCCATCGGCGGAGAAAGCGCCCCTGACGTCACGCCCGAGATCGCCCAGCGACGGTTCCCCCGCCGCCGTGCCGTCCGGAAGCACGCTCACGAGCGTCAGCGGCGACCCCGACTCCCACTCATAAAGCCCTTCCCCGGTCGCACCCGTTATCAGCGGCACCTGTGAGCCGAACACCACACGGGAGAGATCCGGCGTGGCGCCCTCGAATTCCAGCTTGCCGCCGAAGGGCGTGCCGGCGGTGTCATCCGCACCGGTCACGAGCGGCTGGAATTCGCCGCTTGCCTCATCGCGCAGGTAGAGCGTCTTTTCGCTGGCTTCGGGTGCCAGCGGCGGGTTTTCCAAGGGTTCTTTGGGCACCTGCGGCTGCACCAGTGCGGTCGACAGGTCGGGGCTGAAGAAGCGATACTCCGTCGCTTCACCCGGCTCATACCCTTCGCCCTTGGTATGTGGCGTGGCGATGTCCTGCGAGGACCAGCCTTCGCTGCCTCTGCTGGAGAGCACCTGCACCGGTTCGGGTCGCCGGTTTCCCTGACCTTCGCTGGTGACCGGCGAGCTCGCCGTCCAAGAGATCGCATCCCCATTCGCCGAGGCTTGGATCAGGGCGCCTTCGCGGCTGATCGGTTCGATCGCCGCGCCATGCTTTTCCGGCGGCGAGACCTGCTCCCACTCACGATCATCCGCCAGCACGCCGTCCGCGCTCGGCAACGTCGTAAAGAACGTTTCCCCGTTCTGCGCGCTTTCGCTCACACCATCTTCGTTGGTCGCGAGCACGCGGTAGTAGTAGGTCGTGTTCGGCACAAGGCCCGCCACTTCCTCGCCGATCGTCCGATCGCCAAACCCCGACCCCACGACAGCACCTGGAGGCGCGGGCTCATCCATACACACCGCCGGATCTTCCACGCAGCTCGCTGTCCCGTACTGAACGTAATAGGTGGTCTGCGCACCATCGGGGTCGACGCTCACCGTCACCCGCTCCGAGCTCGCGCTCAGACTCTGCGCATAGACACCGTCCACGCTCGGCGGCCCCGCCCCGGCCGGTGCGAACACCGCGACCTTGCCTTCCGCGGGCTCGGCGACGAACACATCCCCCTGCGCCACCGCCGCCACGGCGCCACCGCCGACCAGAGCGCCAGACCCGAACCGTTGTATCAACGACCCATCGGCGGTGAACGCCGCCACGCTGCCACCGTTATCAACATAAACGTTGCCTTCCGCTTCGCTCGCCACGCCGCTCGTGGGCTGCTGATCTACCCCTCGCGCGACCACAGCTCCCGCGGCGTCGAACTTCGCGACCAGCGATACAGCACCTTCTTCTTCCAAGCATTCTTCAAGAGCGCTCTCGCGTTCATGCGCCACATAAAACGCCGAGTCATCGGGCGCGACCGCGAACCCAGGCGTCGCGCGACATTCAAACAACGACGGGACTTCGAGGTCTTTCGTCGCCGCAGGCTCCCACCGGTTCGTTTCCGCGTCCGTGAAACCGCTCACCATCCCTTCTTCACCCCAATACACCCATAGCCCACCATTGCCGTCAACCGCCACACCATTGACATCTTCCAGCGCCAGTTCTTCTTCACCCGACGCATGAAACATGGTCTTTTTGAAGATCATTTTGCTCGTCAACGGACTGTACTTGTACAGCACGTCATGTTCTTCGCTCGGGGCTTCTTCTTCTTCCGCGCCCACCACATACACGTCCCCCCGCGACGGATCGCTCGGATCCGTCGAGTTGTCAACCGCGATCTCTTCCGGCGAGCGCACATTGAACGCCGAGACAAATTCATACCCCCCATTCCCATCCGGGCGAAAACGCTCCACCCGTTCATGTCCCAACGCCGGATCAGCGACATACACTTCACCAGTCGCTTCATCCACGGCGACACCCGTCGGATTCCTCAGCCGCTGTTCCCCACTCCCCGCAAACGAGCCCACAAACACATGACCACGACCCGCCAACCCAAACGCCGGCGCAGCCCCCACCATCACCAGCACCACCACCACACACGGCGCCACCCGAAGCACACCACACCACACCCGCACCAACCAGGCCACGGAGACCGCGGGAACAAGCATCCCCCACAACCGACGGACCAGACGCGCCCGCGCATCACCCATATCGCGCCCACTCATTCGACCACTCGTGCCTCACGGCCCATAATTGTGCGCCTCTCCACCGTTATCCCTGTTCGTCCGCCACCCCACGATGCGCGGGACCCCGAAACCGAGACTCCCACGCACCGCGTCTTGATTCACGGTCTTCTCAGACGACCGCGTTCAACTCCAGCTTTTCTTCACCGGTGATTGTCGAAGTGATGTCCTGTCCGGCCTGTTCGAAAGGTCCGCCTTTAAAGCTCGCTTCAAGAATCGCCGTTTCTGGGGTTCCTTCCCATTTTTCCGGTTTCTGCTTACCGGCTTTCGCCACGAATTTCAGGGTTTCAGTGGACGTCATCTTGTCGTTTTTGATCGGCACTAGCACGTGTCCGCGCACTTTCACGACAAGCCCAACACACGAGAATTCGATGAAATAACCGTTCGGATCAGCGGCCGCAGGATACAGCGCGAGATCCGTCTTTTTTTTCGCTTTATTTTCCCAACCGACGATCCCGTCCAATTCGTTCGTGACCAGTTCTTCTCTTTCTGCGCCTGGCGTATTACATGGATTGCCGAGTGCTCTGCAGCCGTTGAATTTCACGAACACGCCCGACTCTTCTTTGTTGTTGCCTTGATCAAATTCGCCCGAGCTCGACTCCGTTTTACATTCCACGCCTGCCCCGCCAACCGTCGTCAACACGCCAATACCACCTGAGCTTTTGAATTTCTGTTTGGCGGCACCCGGCAGCCATTCGTACTTGGCTTTCTTGCCTTCTCCGGCGACCGTGCACTTACTGGCCGTATAGCCTTTGCCTTCCGCTTTGGCTTTTTTGATACAACGCCCATATTCCGGCGCCGCCGCCAACCCGCTCCCTGCACCCAACGTGCCAATCAGCAGCGCCGCAAACACCAGACTGACCCCCGCGATTCTGATCCGTTTCATAGCTTGCCACTCTTTCTGTCAAAAACCCTCGATCGCCACCAACGTGTTTTGCACACTCATTGACCGCTAGGGCTCCGCCTCCTTCACGGAGGCGGAGCCCGCAGTCAATGTCTTAACGCACTTCTATTCAGCTATGTGCTTTTCCCTGATCAGGTTGGCAGAATCCGCGTACAGCGTGCCTTTCAACTGGGTGTTGCTCGCACCCGCCACGGCCGGGATTCCGAACGCTTTGTCGATCGCCGAGTCGATGTAGCTCGAGTACGGGCCTGTGCAGCTGGCGCCCGGAACCGGATACGTGTTGTCGACGAGGTCACTGTGCGTCAGGTAGAGCGATTGTCCTTCGTTAAAGATCCGCAGTTCGCCAGCCGAACCTTTGAGTTCTTCTCCGGTCAGCGGCGACGTGCTCGTCCCTGTGGTCAGGTGCTGCGTGACCGGGTCTTCTTCAGACCCGATGTAGCAAACGTCACCCAGTTCGCTGAGCCACTTGTTTTCGCCTTTGATCTTCACAGGCGCTTCAACTCCCGTGCCTTCTTCAAGGATGATATTTTCCACGTTCTGCACGGGGATTCCAGCCTGTTCGATCGTCTCGTAGACCGTCTTTACCTTGTGGTGTTTCTGTCCCTGCGCGTAGTTGTACTTCAGGGCCACCGGCCAGCCCTCTTCTTCCTGTTCGGCTGCGGTTATGTGTGCAATCGGTTCGCCAGGCACCTTCTCCGGAGTGGGTACGATCGCTGGTGCGCCATCGGTCGGGGCGACGAATTCCTCGAGCCCGGTCACCTCATTTTCGGTGATGCCGTACTGCAGCTGCACCTGCTTCAGCAGCGGCACGGTTATCGGGCCGACCGTGAAGGATCCACCTTCAGGTGCTGCTTCTGTTGCAGAGAAGATGCAGGATTCGTCTGGGTAGCCTGCCGCGGATACGCCATTCACCGGACAGTTTTTGTCGATGTTGAGCTTTTCTGTGGGGTTCTTAACTGTATTCGCCGACGCGCTTGCTGCCACTATCGCACACAGCGCGAAGGTCGAGATCAGCCATAGCCCCAGCATCCTTACGTGTCTCACTTTTCCACTGCTCCTTTTCCTCTCGGTGATGATCGACCGGTGCCACAAGCTCCCTCGTTGGCGACCTCTCGCAACCGATCGCTTGCAACTACAAGCGGGTCCGACAGACGCGTTCTTGCCGGCGCCCCCCGGTGGTCCGCTTGCCCTCTCAACGGCGCCGTCACGCTCAGGGCATGACCTCGCGCCGAAAAGTTCTTGAGCGTGTGTTTCACGCCTCGCCCCTGATCCTCGCGCCCCTAGTTCGCGGAAGAAGGCGCCGGTCATCTCAACCATGACGGCGGGGTGTGCTGTCGGCCTTGTGGGCCGGCTGGTCTTGTGGGGCTTCTTGGGAGATGCCTTCTTGGTGGCCGGGTAACAGGAGGGGTTCGCATCCTCCGGCCCCCACAGATCCGCACGTGAGCCTCTCGACTCATACGGCTCGTGTCGTCCGGTTCATCGGGGTGTCGCACAGTTCCTCCAGTGCACGAACAGCTCGGGGTCCCTTGCGCGGACCTCGCGCAACCATGCTCGCGCTCGTGTCCTTGGCGCCATCGGAGAGGGATTCCGGGCCGAGGCTTCCGAGCGCCACACTGGGACGAGGACGCTCGAGCTTTCACGCGATTCATCTCGCCGGCGCCTGGATCCATCTTTCAGCCGCCTTTATGTTCCAGCCGTGTGATATCGACCACCTGGCCTGGCGGGCTCAGCGAGATTGGCTCATTCCAACCCGAAAAGGTGATCCGACTGCTTTCACGACCCTTCTTGACGATCTGGAGCGGGTACGGGTCGCCCGTGGTGTCAACGTAGATAGCGCCGCTGTAGAGGCGGCCGTTGGTCTTTAGTTCGATCACGGGCTGTCCGTCGATGGTGGTGCTGGCGCCCTTGGTGACCGCGCCGGTGGTAGTGAGGAGCTGGCGGGTCTCTTGGTGCAGGGTGGCCAGTGAGGCGAGCTGGGCGGAGCGGGTCGTGACGTTGGGGACCTTGACCCAGGTGTCTGTCGGTATGCGCGTGGGGTCGAGGCCGAGCTGCCGGTAGAAGCGGCGGCTGCCTTTAACGTAGATCGTGTCGCCGGTGCGGATCACTTCGAACTTGGTGCCCAGCAGGTCGAGCTGGCTGTGTCCTGCTTCGCGGGAGAGCTGGAGGTCGAGCGCGAGCTTGAGCAGGCCTTGGGCGCTTGCGCCGGCGATGTGCACCGAGCTGGCGGCCTCGGCGGCGGCCGTGCTGGCGGCGAGGATCTCACGGGCGCTTTTCGAGGCTACGCCGTTGCCGGAGCTGCCCCCGCAGCCCGCGAGCGCAGCGGCGCTCAGCAGGGCGAGGACGAGGAGCGCTCGAACTGCGCGCATCGGCGTGTAGTCAAAGGTAGCGGATGATGGAGTGCCGGTCTGCACGGAGATCAGTGCCGCCGCCGGCGGCGCGGCGTGGCCGGCTTGGTCTGTTTGTGCGCGGCTTTCTTGGCTGCATAATGCGTACGGGCGGCGCGTTCGCAGGCTGCACGTCTACGCTTGGCGTGCTTGAACCGCTTGCGGCACGCCGTCAGTGCCGCGGCGAGCTTCTGTGCGCGGCTGAGCTTCTTTGCTTTCGCTGCCTTGACCGCCGCGCAGCCCTGGAGTGCGATCCTCGTGGAGCGTTCGATCACGGCGCCGTTTTGGGCGGTGATCGTGGTCGGCATCTGCAGCGTTTCCCCGCACAGGTCGTATTTCTTGGTTTCCGCCACGTTTGCCGTGAGCGCCGAGTGCGGACCGGCGGGCAGGACTGTTTCGAACGTGGTGAACGGAGCGTCCGGCGCCGAGTCGAACTTGGAGTAGGTGATGCCATCCTTGATCTGGGTCTTGCCGTCCAGCATGAGCGTGATGCCTTCGCCTTGGAGCACGAACTCGACGTCGGGGAACGCCGCGTTGCCGTGCGAGACCAGGTACGCGGGTCCCGACAGCGGGTTGCGCAGCACCGGGGTGTGGATCGTGGCGGTCCCGATGTCCGAGCCTTCTGGACAGGACGCCGGGTTGGCGTCGAACGCCGCTTCGGTGCAGGCTTTCTGCAGCGTGGACAGGCGCGCGGGCAGCGCCTTCGGCAGCTGCAGGTCAACTTTCGCGATGTTCGCCTGGCCCAGCCCCTTCGAGGTCACCTTCACGACGAAGTTGGCGCCGTTGGCTTTGCTGGCGTGGCCGTTGGTCGCGGCGCTCAGCGTGGGAGCGAACGGCAGTCCCTGACAGCCGCCTACCTCAAACGGCGAGGATATGTCCGCCACGGCGCCTTCTGAGCCATCGAGGGTGCCTTCGATCTTCGTCGGGCTGCAGTTGGTGGGGTTGAACTCGAAGCCTTCGCGGTTGACGCCGACGATGATCTTTTTGATCTGCGCGGGAATGCCGCGGATCATTGTCGGAAACCCTTCCCCCCTTGGGCCGGGGTCGGTCGTAATCGTGACCTGCGCCGTGCCCGGGTCCACGTTGATACGCGAGCGCACGTTGACGTTGCCCAGATCGAACGGGCCGGCCTGCGCCCGCGTCTGGACCAACAGCCCGAACGGGCCGCCGTCATAGCCGCTCGTGAGGAAGACGTTCCCCGGCAGCGTCACCGGATAGCCGCCCAGTCCCGAGACGGCCTCAGAGTGCCCGATCAGGCTCGCTTCCCCGCACGACCATTCCACGCCCGCCGGCGGTTCCTGACACGGCGTGACCGTCGAGAGCAGCGCCGCGACGCCCGCGGGCAGGCGCATCGACAGCCCGGAGAGTTGCTGCTGCCCGTCGGGACGCGCGATTTCCACCGCGAAATGCGTGAACCCGCCGGCCTGCGTGCTGGTGCTCTGCGCGCTGAACGCCGGCCCAAAACCAAGTGGAGCGCTGGGACAGCCCCCGCCGCCGGCGCCGCTGGTGACTTCGAAGTCTTCGCCCGGCGAGGAGACCGTGTCGGGCGCTGCGCCGGACCAGGGTGTGAAGATCGCCTGCGTCGGATAGGAGTCGCAGAACGACGGCGTCGAGATCGAGGCGCGTTCGCCGCCAAACAGTTCGAGGCTCAGTTCTTCGAATGGCAGCTGCGGGGTGTTGCGAAACGTCGTCGCGATCTGTCCGTTGCTTTCGTTGACGCTCCCTTCGCCGGCCAGCTTCACCAGCACGCCCGCTTGCTTGTCTTCGGCGACCAGGTACAGCGCCACCAGCGAGTTGAACGGGTTCCTGCTGGCTTCCCCGTTTGGGGCGGGTTCGGCGAGATACACCGAGCCTTCCAGTTCCCTGGGCAGCAGTGGTGTCTTGATGTGTACCGTGCCGACCTTCGACGCTTGCGGACAATAGGGCTCGGCGGGTGTGAATTCGTCGGTCTGGGTCGCTTCGTTGAAGCCCGTGTAGCCGATCTGCGCCTGTGAGCACGCTTCCAGGTGGGTCGCGGCGGAGGGATTCAGCTGCACGCCCGCGGGGAGCGTCACGGTCGTGTCGCGCACGTCGGCCTCGGCGAGCCCTTGCGCTTGCAGTGTGCTCGTCTGCGGCACCTTCACGGCGACCGCGAGCCCGGTCGGGGTGCTGGCCGAGTGCTGTTCGGTCTTGACGTCGATCGTGGGGCTGAAGGGGAGCTGGCTGCAGCCTTCGAAGCCGAGTGGCTGGCCGGTATCGGACAGCCATGTGTATTCGTTGCCCAGGATCTTCTCGGGTTCGGCCCAGGAGTCGGCTTCGCTGGTCGAGGTGACGGGTTCGCTTGCCGGTTCGGCCGCGCAGGAGGTGGGCAGCGTGAGGAAGGGCTGGAGCGGGACTTCGCTCGTGGCGGGGCACGTTCTGCCGATCTCGCCGTCGAAGACGCCGCCGCCGACGCATTCCCAGCCCCGCGATTGGTCGTGGCTGTGGTCGCCGGGGACGCCCCAGAGCGTCACCTCGCTGCTCAGCAGCCCGCCCGTCTGGTCGGTGTTCTTGATGCTGGCTATTACCGCGTAGTCACTGCCGGTTTGTACCGATGTGTCGATGATGACGAAGATCTTGCCTGCGACGTCGATGCCGAAGCGTGCCGGCTCGCGTTCGACGGGCACGAGGTTGAAGACCGGGACGGTCTTGATCAGTTCATGGGCGAGCGGTTCGTAGGCGACGACGGTCGCGACGCCGACCACCGAGCTCGCCGGGCACAGGTTCGTTTCCCTCACGCTCGCATCGAAGTCGAGTTCGGCGCATTGCCCAGTGGCGGTGGGGTTGCCGATCAGCCCGGGTGGCAGGCGGAAGCTGAGGTTCTTCGGTAGCGCGACAGGTTGCCGCACTGCCGGCTGGTTCAGCGTCAACAGCGTCGTCAGCTGGTAGGGGTGCGAGCCGGCCTGCGTCGCGGGGGCGCCGTCTTCCTGCAGCGGCAGCAGTTCATAGCCCTGGATGCCGAACGGGACCGGTTCGCCGCTGACGTGCAGATGCTGCGCGCTCGAGACCGCCGGGGCGCCCCCGCCTTCCACATTCACCGCGTCTGGCAGCGTCGTCACCGTGCCCGCCGGCTCTTCGACCCTGACGTGGATCGTGAGCGTCAACCGTTCGTAGGGGTAGACGATCCCCGCGAACGTGCAGCTGAACGTCGGGCTCGGAGGTGCGCCAGCGGGACATCTTATTTCCGCGCCACCCTTCAGTTCTCCGTTTGCGGCCGTGGCAATCAGCCCTGTGGGCAGCGTGTTTGTGATGGTCAGCGGTTCTTTGGTGGCGTTCATCTCGCCGTTGCCAAGGTTGCTCAGCACGATCCGGATTTCGCCTTCACCGCCGGGCGGCAGGTTGCTCGGCGTCGCTTCGGAGCCGATCCGCCACCACGGCCCGGCGGCCTGCGCGGGCGCTGCGGGAGTAATCAGCAGGAGCGCCGCGCCGCTTAGCGCGGCGGCGAGCAGGCAGCGTAGAGCGACGCTCCCACGCGAGAACTTATGAGGCGACGCGTGCGTCATTGTTGTCCTCGCCTTGATCGGCTCTTGCTCGCGCGCTTCGCCTTGTGCCTGACCTCGTGTTGGCTGCGTGCCTGCGCTTCGCATTTGGCGCGCTTGTGCTTGGCGTGCCGGTAGCGCTTGCGGCACGTCGCCAATGCGTCTGCGAGCTTGCTGGGAGGCTTGCTCTTTGGCTTGCTGGTTTTGGCAGGTAGCACCGCTCGTTTCGCCGCGGGTAGGTTGCCTGATCCCGTGAAGCTGGCCGTGCCCGATGCCGCGACCGTCGCCTGTTGCGCCGGTTCCGCGGGCCGGCACGAGTCCGCGCTGCTACACCCCGCCGCCGCCGCGCTTGGCGGGGTCAGGCACGGCGATTCTGGGGTGCAGACGCGCGCGTCATAGATGTCGAACGCCGTGTCGGTGTCCTGGGGCGAGAGCTGCGCCTCGGTCAGTAAGAACACGTCGTTGCCGCTGGGGGTGGCTTCCAGGAACGCCGATTCATGTTCGGAGGCGCCGCTTGAGATCAGCGACATGCAGGCTCCCGTCGGGCTCTGGCAGCTGCCCACGCCCGCGGGCTCGTACTCGTAGACGTTCTCCACCCCGACCTGCTCGCCGGTGCCTTCGATCGTCTCTTCGCGCGTTGGTGTGCTGATCTGGGGTAGGAGCGCGTCTGCGCTGTCGAAGAACAGCCTGCCTTCGTTTGAGAGATACCGTGACTGATACAGCGCGCTGACTAGGCTCTGCGCCGTCCAGCCGGGTATGCTGCCCGCCAGCCAGTGTCCGCTCCACACCTTGCGGCGGTCGACGAGCAGCCCGAGGCCTTCCCCAGCCTGTTCGGTGTCCATTACGCCCGCGGGTCGCGCGCCGCTCGGGTCACACGAGACGCATGTGAGCGTCGCGGTTTGCGCGTCGTACAGGTAGACCTCCTGGTCGTGCGCGCCCTTCGCGGCGGGGCTGGTATCGACGTTGTCATAGCCGGTGAGGCTGGCGGCCGACATGAACGCCAGGTAGCGGCCGTTCGGCGAGACGCGCGCGGTCAGGAACGCGGTGTCGGCCTGATGGTTGCCTTCCCACTCGTGACTGTCTTCGCCGGAGAGCGCGCCAATGAACGTCGTCAACCATTCCCCGGCGCTTTCGTGCAGCTCATAGAGATTGTCATGACCGGTTTCGGCGATCTGGCCCCGGGCGTTTTCGTTGCTCGCGAGCACGCCGTGCGCGAGCAGATAGACCGCTTCGCCGCTTTCGCTCGCGCCGAACAAAAAGCCCTGCACGGCCGCGGGTTCGCCTTCGCTGCCGTCAACCGTTAGGTCTTTGAGTTCGCACGCCAGCCTGCCTTCCTTCTCGAGGATTTCGCACTCGTACAGGTCGGCCTGCCCCGGATACCCGGGTTCCGAGGAGGAGCGCGGTGTCAGCTTCTGCTTGTCGGTGAAGAACACGCGCGAGCCGTCGGCGCTCGCGGTCTGGAACTGCGCCGAGCCCGTTTCCGGTTCGCTGACCCCCTGCGCGGCATCCAGCTGCACCGTTTCGCCGGTCGCGGTATCGCGCATGTACAAATGGCCGGCGCCCGAGTTTTCGTCTTTGCTGGTCCACACCACGCGCGCGCCATCTCCTGAGACGGAGTTTGCGAGCACGTGATCGTCGAACCCGAGTTCGGCTTCCGGGGCCGGGTCGCCCGACGGCAGCAGGCTCACGAACTGCAGCTGGCCTTCAGACCACTCATACAGCCCCCTGCCCGTCGGCGGCGCGGTCAACGCCACTTCCGATCGCAGCAGCACGTGGCTTAGATCAGGGGTCGCCGACAGGAAGTGCAGCTTGTTGCCGAATTCGGTCCCCGCCGGCACGTTCGCTTCGGTCACGAGCGGCCGGTAGGTGCCTGTTGCGTTGTCGCGCAGATACATGGTCTTCTGCCTGGCTTCCGGCGCGAGCGGCGGTTCGGAGAGCTTGCTGGTGCCCCACGGTTCCACCAGCGCATGGGCGAGATCGGTCGTGAAGAACTGATACTCAGGCGGATTGCTCGCCGAGACTCCCTGCGCCCTGGTACTTGGAGTGGCGATGTCCTGCGAGCTCCAGCCTTCGCTGCCACGAGTCGCCGTCACCTGCTGCATTTCGGGGCTGCGATTGCCTTCCGGTTCCTCGCTGACCGGTCCGTCCGCGACATAGGTCAACGCATCACCGTCTTCTGCCGCGAGGACCAACCCCCCTTCGTCGGTGAGCGCTTCCACCGGCGCGCCATGCTTGTTCGCCGGTGTGACCATCTCCCACGCGCGACCGTCCGCGAGCGCGAACGGCGGCGCGGCGCCGGGTTGGGGCGTGAGCGTGCGTTCGGGGCCTTCGCTGACGCCGAGGCCGTTGATCGCGACCGCACGGTAGTAATACTTCGTGCCGGGCTGCAGACCGGTCAGGTGCTCGCTCCGAGGAATCGGGGCTTCGCCGGAGCCGATGTCTTCGCCGGGCGGAGCCGGCAGGCTCGCGCATTCGCTGGGATCGGGCTGGCACGGCTGCGTGCCGTACTGGAAGTAGGTCGTGGTTTCATGCCCGAGCGGATCGACCTGCGCTTCAATCGTCGCTTCGCTTGCGCCGACACCGGTCGCGGCGGTCCCTTCGATCAGCGCCGGCGGGACCGTCTGGAAGCTCTCATCGGGTCCGTAGACAGTTCCCGCAATGTTGCTCGCGACCAGGCGGAAGTGATAGACCGTGCCTATCTTCAGGGCGTTCAGTGACGCCGAGACCGGTAAGAACGCTTCGCCGGCCGTGAGCTCGCCGAGCGCAGCTTGGCTGCCATACGCGATCGTTTCGCCGTATTCGAAGCGGTAGCTGGTTTCCCGCTCACCGGGGTCGACCTTCGCGTTCAGCGTCGCCGCATAATGCCCGATCTGCGTCGTTGGCTCGCTGATGATTCGCGGAGGGCCGGCGGTCGTGAAACGGACGTCTTCGCCGTAGCTGACGCCGTAGCTGTCAGTCGCGACCAAGCGATAGTGATAGGTCGTGTTCGGCGACAGCCCCGACAGCGCGGTCTGCGCGGCCACCGCTTCCCCGCTGGCGCCCGCGTCGATGCCCGGCGGCTGCGGGCTGAAATCGCCGTATGCAGGGCTCGTGCCCCACTGGAAGTAGTAAAGGCTTTCCGATCCCTTCGGCGTCAGCGAGCCCGTCAGCGTCGCGCCGCTCGTCGTTATGTCCTGTGCCGGGCCGGTGCTCAGCGCTTCGACCGCCGGCAGCGTGCTGAAACGACGGTCTGCTCCGACGTTCACACCATTTTCGTTTTCGCTCACCAGCCGGAAGTGATAGGTCGTTTCCGGCGCCAGCCCAGGTACTTCCACCTGGACCTTTTCTTCGCCGGGACCGGCGCTCTCACTCGGCGTCTGCGACCCATACGCTTCGGTCAGGCCCCACTCGAAATGGTATCTCGCTGTTTTGCCATCACCATCGATTACGCCATCCAACACCACCGTCGTTTTCCCGATCTTCGAGGCCTGGCTCGTCTTCGCGTCCGCCACCACGACACCCGGCCCGAACACGTCCAGCGCCTCCGTACCGGCGTCTGCCACATACACCTCCCCATTCGCCGCGATCGCCACCCCGCGCGGTTCAGACAGCAGGCCCGACGGCGTGTCCGCCACCCACCCCAACCATTCGCCGCCGCCGCCGAACTGCGAGACGGCGTGCCTTTCGGCCTCGGCCACGTAGACGTCTCCCGTACCTTCTTCGATCGCGACCGAGCTGACATTGCCTTCTTCGCCTTCGCGTCCCAAAAACGATCCGTTCGGCGAGCCCACGCCCATCAGCTTCTTTTCATAGGCGCCCGACGAGCCATAGACATCCACGACGCCGCTCACGCTGTCGGCGACATACACTTCTCCCGTCGCCGAATCCACCGCGACGCCGTTGGGTTCTTCGAGCCTGCCGCCGCTCAATGACGACACGTAAACTGCTTCCTGCGCTTCTTCTTCGGATCCCGTCGCCCGCGGCTTGAAGACATAGACCGTATCCTTCGCCGTGTCAACCACGTACACATCGCCGGCATGCGGGTCCGACGCGCTCGTCGAATCATCCACCGCCACCCCGGAAACTTCCGCGCCAAAGCTGCCCGCGGGCGTGCTCACACCCGACCATTCAGACACAAGCTCATACGAGCCCGAGCCCGTTGGCCTGAACACCGCCACGACGCTACCCGAGCTCACTAACACATCACCGCTCGCTTCATCCACCGCCACCCCCGACGCTTCCAGTCCTTCACCAAACTGCGTGACGTAGGCGCCCGTCGCAGCGAACACGTCTACAACTTCCGTTTCCGCGTCCCCAACAAACACATCCCCCGTCACATGATCGACGGCGACCGCGACCGGTTCAGAGAGCGCGGTCCCGGGCGGCGCTTCCGTCAGCCGCGCCGCAAACGGATGGCCGACGTCGGCGCTCGCCGCAGCACAGATCACAAGCAGACCAAAAACCGCCGCCGCGACGAGCACACCAGCAAGGCCTACGGCGCGCGCGCGACCAAGACCTGCATGACGTGATGCGCTCGACCGGATTCTCACTCTGAACATCAACGGTCACCCTCGCCACTTCGGTGTGCGTGGAGCCACGCATGACTCCACGCACATACGAGCATCACCCCTTCTTTCCTTCTAGCTCGTCTCTCTCAATCCCTGAGCTCGAGTTCTCCGTACGGGGTTGTATCTTTCCCGTCCGAAAGCCCCACCGTGAGGCCGATGCCGGCTTTGGACCATTTCGAGCCTTTTGTCGGTTCTTCTGCATTGAACTCGTAGGCTTCCAACGCCTTCACGGGCTTGCCTTCAAGGTGGGTCGGCAGGTTTTCGAGCTGTTCATTGAACGCATACACGTGCTGGAAGCCCGAGCCCGATCCGTAGCCTCCGGCCATTTCATTGACCGGGGAAATCTGCGTCACGATCGCGTCACCACCGCCCTTGGGCTGATACGCCGGCCCTTCCTTCTTAGAGCTCGCGCCCCCGATCGCCAGCGACAGACTTGGCCCGCACGTAAAGCGGACGAGGTCAGCTTTAGCATATTCGGGTTCCAACGTGATACCTACTTCATTTTTTTCCTTGTCGATATAGCCCACCGTGCCCTTGAGCGCTTCCGTGATGATCTTTCCTCCGTGTGCTTCGGGTGCACCCGCGTTCGAGCAGGCCAGGGCTCCGCCCATCGTGTTGCATCCCCACAGGGTCAACGCGGCACGTTCCACCGCCTCCCCGCTCGGGCTGATCGGCAAGTTTTCGTCAATTTCCCCACATTCGACCGTTATGGTTTCGTGGGATTCGCTTTCGCCCGCCGCGCACGACGGCTGCAGGACGCGTTCTCCGGGCTCACACGTGACCACTTCCGCCTCCAACGTGACCGAACTGGGCACGGCGCCCGAGAACAATTCGCGTTCGTCGAATGCTTCGTTTATATCGGTCGGTATTTCGTCCGCGTTTCTCCATTCGTAGCTGCCCCTGATCAGCTTTTTGGCTGGTACGCTCGTGCAGTTTGCGTTTGTGTACTTTCCACCTTCCTTGGCGTAGCACTGTCCGAACGCTGGGCCCGCGGCCGTCGCGGTCGAAGCCGCGACCGCAGCCAGCGCCAGCACCACGCCGAGGCAAATGCTCATGATCCTAAGACGTCTCACTCCTCATCACTCCTTGTATATCTTGCCTCGATCGTGTCGTACGGTGCGCGGGACCAACCGCGGTACACCACGCACCGCCTGACACGCTGTCCTTTCGAGCCCCAGCTAACCTTTGAGCTCCACTTCCTCACCGGCATGAGCCGGTGTGGCGTGATTCGTGACCGTGATGCTCTGGCCCGCTCGCGACCACCTGGACCCATGTCTCGATTCGGTCGGCTCGAACAAATAGTCTTCGAGCTCGACCGCGCTCTTGCCTTCAAAATGGGTCGGCAGGTTTTCGAGCGCTTCGTTGTGCGAGTACACCTGCGTGAGAGCGGTCGTCATCACATCAACCGGTTCCACCGGCGAAAGGATCGCGTCACCGCCGCCCTTCGGCGGATACGCTGGACCTTCGCTTTCCTTGAAGGCCGCCCCTACCGTGATACCAAGAATGCCGGCGCAGCTGAACGTCGCAAACGTACCTTTCTTTTTGCTCGGTTCGAGCTCCAGACCGACTTCATGTTTCGCCTTGTCGATGTATCCGAGGCTGCCTTTCAACACTTCCGTGTTGATTTTGCCCGCGGTCGCAGTGTTCGAGCACTCATACACGCCGAGCGCCACGCAACCGGTGAATTCGACGTTCACGCCTTCGACCCCAGTGCCTTTGGAATCGATCGTGCCGTGATCGTGCTCATTGGTGCATTCCGTTCCGACTTCGCTTTCGAATTCTTCTTCACCCGCTTCGCAGTGCGGTTGACGCGTTTCGTCCTTCGGTTCACAGAATATGAAGTGCGACGTCAACACGCCTGCGTTTTCCTTCGTGGAGGATTCGAATTCGCGTTCGCTCACGCTGGCCTTGCTTGCCTTCTCCCATTCAAAGTCGCCTTTGCCTTTGCTGGTGCATTTCGCGTTGGTGTATTTCCCTTTCGTCTTCGCGACGCACCGTCCCCATTCCGGTTCCTTCGCCGACGCGGCCGACGCCGCGATCGCCGATATCGCGAAAACCGTTACCAGGCAGAGGATCAGTATCCGTACGTGTCTCACTTGTCCACCACTCCTTTTCTCTCGGTATTAGTCATTCGGCGTCAACGCCCATCCGTGCAGACGCAGTAACGCCAATGCGTGACAGCGCACCCGGCCCTATGTCCGGCCCTCGGCGCGAGTACGCACTCGTCACGGCACGGATGTCGCTGACGTCCATGCCTAGCGACACTTGCAAGCTCCATCACCGTCAGAGGCACCATCACGGTCAGCACCTGCGCCCCATCCCCGCCGTGAGGCGAGGGGCACTTGCCGTGTCCCTGACGCGCCGGTCGCCGATCCGCTCCAGGACGCTCTGACCGTAGGGCGTAAGCAACCACGCGTTCGGTTCGCCCCGCAGCGCACCAACGCCAACGTTCTCGATCACCCCGCGGCGCTCCAAACGCGCGAGCAGCTTCGAGGCCTGCCCCTCATCGCTAACGCCTGCGGCCCGCGCGATCTCACGGTTATTTGAGCGCGGCGCCTGCGCGATCGCGCGCAGGACGAGCAGCGTGCGCTGCGTCGGACGGACCGGCAGCTGCACCGGCGGGGAGAACCCATCTGCGACGGGCTGGGGCGCCCCGGCAAGCTCGGCGCTCGCGGCGGCCTGCCCGAGATATGGCCTGACGATGAACGCCATCAGCTGCGGCGCCAGCCGCACGAGCCCCCACTGGTCGCCTTCGAGCATGCTCGTGCGGATCACAGAGAAGACGCCGCCCACGACCAACTCACCCGTCATCGCCGGCAGCCGCAGCAGCGATCGATCTGCATCTGCGGCCGCCCGATACTCGCTGACGCCCGCGCTGGCGTCGATCAGGCTCGCAAGGAGATCATGCAGTCGCTGCCTGCGCTCGAACGCCACCACCCCACCCACCGGCGTCTCGAGCACTAGGAGGCGACCCCAAGCAGGCTCGTCATCGAAGAACCCGAGCATCGCAACGAGCCCCGCGCGGACGCGCTCGAGCCACTCGTCTTTGCGTCTGACAGCCTGCGCCACCGTCTGCGACAGCCGCCGCAGACCTTGCTCATACGCCGCCGTGTAACACTCCTCGACGGACGGAAAAAGATCGTAGAAAACGCTTTCCGAGACCCCCGCGCGGGTGGTCACCGAATCGCTCAGACGGGGGTCGCTCGGCCGTCGGGGCCCCGATTCTCAAGGCCCCTTGACAAACCGAACGCCATGTGTTCTCCTTATTTCCCACAAACCGCACTTGGGGAGAGCAACCGAAAGAGCGGTTTTGGCCGAGGCGCCAGGACTCGCTGAGCAGGTCCGGCGGCGTGGCGCAAGAGGGAATGCGAGAGGGACGACGGAGGGAAACGAGCGCAGCACAATGGGGGACCGGATCCAAATAACGCGTGTGTCCGCGCGCTTTTCCAGCCACACCCAGGCGCGCTCACGACCCGCTGCGCATAGGGCTTCGGACCAGAGCGACGGCCTGCGTCAGGCGCTGATCGAGGCGATGGTCGAGGCCGTCGCCGAGGGCAGCGACCCCCGTCTGAGCGAGTCGCGGGCCCTGCCGTAATCCCGCATTGGGACTGGGATTTGCGTCCCACGTCCCACAAGCGTCCCACATGCTCGCGCCCTTTGGGAGGCGGGCGGATCCAGGCTCCTCGGACGTGGATGGGCCCGCAGAAGGGCTACGGCGAGGCACCGAAGAACGGCACTCCGGGTTGCCAGGCCGCGCCAGCTGAGGCTAAACCGACCGCGCCGCCTTCGCCGAAGGCCTGTTCCATCGAGCAGCAGGGACGCAACTCATTTGGGCCGTCGGCCGGTTCGCCCCCACCGCCCGAAGCGTCAGCTTTCGGTGGGGTGCACCTATACCGGCCGTCCAGACCGGCGGTCCGGTCGCGACAGCCGATGCGATACGCTACTCACGCACCGAGGTCGGCACACTAATGGGGGACATTTCCCGGGTTCCACCGTGCTTATCGTTCGTATTTCACACTAAGAATCGAATGAAAGACACCACGATTTCTGGGAGTGGTGCACACCTCTCTCTTCAGGGACGCGGAGAGATGTCGGGGACGGGCCGAAAAGCCCAGCCGATAGACTGATCGCAGGTCGGACGGGCTGCGCCACAATAACCGGTGGTTTCCGGTGGTTCCGGCTGGCTTACGGACGTGGCGGCGCCGCCACGTCCTTTTCGCCCGGGTGGAAGGGACGCTCGCGCGCCCGACGGGGTCGGCTCGCCCACTTCGTCGGCGAGCGTCAGAGCGAGGGGACCGCGGCCTGGATGTCGCGTATTGCGTATCCGGTGTTGTAGACGAGGGTAAGGGACTCGCCTTTGATGACGGCGTCAGCTTGGTCTTCATCTACGACCGAGACTGAGCCATTGACGAGCACCGCCGCGCCGGTCTTGAGGGCATCTGGATGAGCGTCGAGTTTGGCGGCGGCTTCGCTGAGCTTCTCGAACGAGAGCCCGGAGTGCCGCAAATCCGCGATGACCTTGGCTTGGACGACGTCTTGCGGGCTGAACAGGTTGGGGACGCCGATGCCACTGGACTCCTGGCAGCTGGGGCGCAGCAGGCCTCGCTTCAGCCAGCTATGCAGCGTCCGGTATTCGACATCAACTATCTCCGCTACCTGTGGCAACGTCAGCAACCTCGACGCCAACCTAAGACCACCTTCCCGCCGTGATTGTCAACTTGAAGCGCTTCCGAGCGTAGCGACCGGGGCGGACGGCGGTGCATTCTAAAAGCGGATCTTGCGAGGAAAGACGGCCCATATCCGCAGGCGTCTGCACTCGACTGAAGCGCTCTGCAGTTCCATCCGCCTGGGTCGATACATTGCCCCCAACAAGAACAGCAACGAACAGGGAGAGGACGGATGGACCCCGAGTACCGAGGCCTACTCGTCTTCGCCGGAGCGACCGCGGGCGCAGCCGCGCTTCAGCAGTTCGCTACGCGCCAAGCCGCCAAGTTGGGCCTGCCGCCGTCGGCGTTATCGCCGCACCCATCGACTACGGACGCTAGGAGATGCCATGACCGGAGAGGTCGCTGTGATCAAGGAGCAAGGCCAGACCTTCGCCGTGCTCGCCGTCAAGCCGCACATTATACAGAGCCGTTCCGAGCGCGAGGCAATGGTCGCCGCCGCCCGCGGATGGTTCGGGGTGCCGACCGCCCTGCTCGCACAGGACGGCAGGACCTGGGGCCCAAACGACATCGTGCGGTGGCTGCAAAACATCCACGTCAGCCAACTGCCGTGGCGCAAGTTCACGGTCTAGCCAAACAAGCGACCACACACGGAGGACATCCATGGCCGACAAATGGGCCGACTACATCATCACCGCGGTGCGCTTCAACAGCGCCGGCACCCACATCGAAGCCGTACAGATCCGAGCCGACAACGGCGACACGGTCGGGCCTGCGAGCGAAGCGACTCGCGCCCGAATCGTCGCGTCACTCGAAGCCGGCACCACGTTCTGCACTGCCACAAAAGCAAGCAACGAAAACTGGCACAAAGGAGCCGCCGCAAAAATCGTCGTGATCGACAACCAGAAGTACATCCGCACCAAAGCAGACGGCACCAAGACAGACAACCTCGACAACCTCCCCACTTTTTAGCCCGCACGGAGGAGCAACTACAGAAGGAAGCTCTAGGTGCCGGGGGGGTGCGTGACGTGATTGCGCTCGCGATGAGAAAGACGCCAGTGACGGCGCCCGACGCGCCAGCTAAGCTCCGGCACGCTCACATTGTCGAGCTGCCGTCTTGCCGTTGACCGGTCCAGGGATGGGTGCCGCCGCTCCGAAATATCGCTTGTCGTCCCTCTCCGTGATGAACTTGCGCGGGTTCGAGGACACGAGCCTCACGCTGAACGACGGACTGACGCTCTTGGTCGGCCCCAACAACAGCGGCAAGACCTCGGTGTTGCGGCTGATCGATTGGTTCCTCAATGAGGCCCGGCTCGAGACACTGACCGGCGCCGTCACTCTGACCGATACCGAAGCGGCGATGCTCCTTCCAGCTCGCCCGACCAGAAATCAGGCACGCCGCCTGACCTTTGGCGTGGAGATCGCTGATGGTCGAAGCCGGCGTCGCTTCCCATGTAACGGCTCCATCGTCAACCTTCGGATGACGGCTTGGGCCACGGGCGAGGTGCGACTCAATGTCGGCCCTCCTCGGCGAGGCGAGGCCAGCGACACCAACAACCGAAGCCTTGCGCTCGAGCTTTTCCACGAGATCCGCGGCGCGACGGCCTTTACGCTGATCCCGGCGTCACGCGACGCCTCGTCGCAGAGCTTTCGCGCCGCCCTGCGTGCCGCAGCCGTCGCGAAGCTGGAACGGCGAGCACTCCACACGCGGAAGGGCCGCGCATCCGCAGAGTCGGCAGCCATCAAGAAGGCGCTGAACGAGATCAGTCGCGTATCCGCGGAGCTGGTCGCGCCGCTGTGGGAGGAGATGAAGGAGGCGATGCCTCTTGGGCTGGCCCGCAGCGCCGAGCTCGGACCAGACATCGATGCCCGCTCGCTTGTTGGCTGGGTGGCGGACAACACGAACCTCCACTTGGTCACCGGCGATCACGATGCGCTCGGAGTCGCTGCGGTAGAGGTCGGCTCGGGCCTTCAGTCTCTTCTCGAGATGGCGGTCAATAGAGCCGGCGGATCGTCGAAGGACGTCGAGTGGATCCTCGCCATCGAGGAGCCCGAGGCCTTTCTGCATCCGTCGGCGCAACGCACTCTCGCCCGGCTCCTGCGCTCGACCCCTGGCCGTCTCATCGTCTCCACCCATAGTCCCGTCTTGGTTGATGAGGCCCGCTACGGCGAGGTGGTCCTCGCCCGTGATCACCATTTTTACGAGCCGAGGATCACCCCCTCCGCCCAGCGTCGTGAAATCAACAGCGCGCTCCTCACCGGGCACGGCGCCGAGATGGCGTTCGCCTCCTCCCTGCTCCTCGTCGAGGGAGAGAGCGATCGATTGTTCTTCGAGCGACTGCGCAGACGCCTCGCCGTCAACAGCTCAGACAGCTGCCTAGTAGTACTTTGTTAGTCTGTTGGTAGGTGTTGTTCGTCGCGTGGCGAACACCTCCTGCATCGTTGATACTCGATGCGGGATGGTGAATATGTCTGCTGTGGCGGTAGAGGCGGCTGTGCCGGTCTCGGTGGCGGGGGCGGTGAAGGAGCGGTTGGGGGAGTTCGTGGGCGGGGTGGCGTTGGCGTCGATGGATCATCCGGTTCAGCGTGAGAATGCTGAGCGCTACGTGCGTGGCTTGTTGCAGGCTGGTCCGCGTAAATCGCTTGAACCGTTGGTGGGACGGCTGGCGGGAGAGGCTGATTATCAGAGCCTGCAGCAGTTTCTGGCGGATAGCCCTTGGGATCCGGGGCGTGTGATTCAGGCTGTGGTCGAGCGCGTCGCACCGGTCGTGGATGGGGAGGCGTGGGTGCTGGATGACACGGGGTTTCCGAAGGACGGCAAGAGCTCGCCGGGCGTCAAGCGCCAGTACTCGGGCACGCTCGGCAAGATCGGTAACTGCCAGATCGGTGTCTCACTGCACGCGGTCAGTGAGCGCGGGACGCTGCCGTTGGGCTGGGCGCTGTATCTGCCCGAGGACTGGTGCGAGGACTCCGAGCGTCGCCGCAAAGCGAAGATCCCTGAGGATGTCGTCTTTCAGACCAAGCCGCAGCTCGGGCAGGCACTCATCGAGCGCGCTGGCGCGTTCGCGATCGACCGCGCGCCAGTGCTCGGTGACGCGGCCTATGGCGATAACACCCAGTTGCGTGGCGCTCTTCACGGCGAGGGCTTGGACTACGTGCTGTCGATCAGTCCCGACACGACAATCTTTGAGGCGGGCACGGCCTTTGCCGTGCCCGAGCGCCGCCGCGGCGCCAGAGGGCCAGCGGCACGCAAGCCGCGCGCGGACCGCGAGGCGGTCTCGGTAGCGCAGTATGCACGCTCACTTGACCCTGAGAGCTTCCAGACAGTCACTTTTCGCGGCAAGGGCAAGACACGTGTGCGCTCGCGCTTTACCTTTCAGCGCGTCACCGCCGCGCACCCCGTGACCCGCGATAACCAGACACCCCGCGAGGAGTGGCTGATCATCGAGTGGCCCGAAGGCCGCGACGCCCCCAGCGACTACTGGATCTCCAACCTCCCCGCCACCGTCAAGCCCGAGCGCCTCGCGCGCTTGGCCAGGCTGCGCTGGATGATCGAGCTCGACTACCGCCAGCTCAAGGGCGAGCTCGGCCTCGACCACTACGAGGGCCGCTCATGGCTCGGCTGGTATCACCACACCGCGCTCGTCACAACCGCCCACGCCTTCCTCACACTGGAGCGCCTGGACCCAAAAGTCCGGCGGCGGGCCTCACGCTCCCTCAAACGGTCCGCCTCCTCGAGCCCATCTTCGACTGCTGGGCCGGCCACTGCCACACCTGCCACCAGCCAATAGACCTCGCCAACCTACGCCTCCACAAACCACCCCAAAACGAGTGAATAGACTAACAAAGTACTACTAGACCGTCTGTATGTTCTCCCCGTAGGGGGAAAGACGGGCTTCGCGCCGTGGCTCCGGCTGCTCCGCAGCTACGGCGAAGTCGGCAACCGCCCCATCAGATGGTTCGTGGCCGCCGACGACGATGCGGCTCAACAGGTTCGCGAAGCGTATGCCCATGCGGGGCTTCGGGTCGGCAAAGAGATCCTAGATGCAATCCGAGAACAACGACAAGCGCTCTCAGCACCCGCGGGCGCGACGACAGCAAGAGACGCAACCCTGAAAGTGAACCTGCTAGCGCGATCCCCACTACGGTTCTGCTTGCTCCCAGGCGAACTCGAGGGAAGCATGCTCGCGTCCTCATCAGACAAGACATGCCGACACCTTGCCGAAGCTGTCGGACCCGGTGCCCCCAGCGCGAGACGAGACCTAACGACCTGGCTCACGAACAACAAGAGCCCCTGGCGTCGAGCGCTCATCGCCGATCTGCTGCCGTGGCCAGAGGTCGATGATGTCATCGCGGAGATCATGATCGGCTGGATGAATGGGGCCGCAGGCACGGACAAGGCACGCAAAGTCTTCGACGCACTCCGCGCAGGGTGAGTCCCGTCGGTGCCGGAAACCCGGTCATGCGGCAATCTCATACTCGTGGGTGAGCCCGCCGAGCACATCACGCCGCCTGACCGACGGGGGATCCTTGCCGACCACGCGAAGGCGCCGCTTCGGCGCCGGCGCCTCCATGGCAAGCGTCCGATGGGGCGGTGACTGTTGAAGTGCTCCGTGTACTCGCAAAGCGTCGCTTCGAGATGCCGCCTTGAGAGAATGAGCATCCGCTCAAGGCACTCGCGGCGAGCGCTCCCGACCCAGCGCTCGGCGATGGCGTTCGCATTTGGCGGCGACAGCCTCAAGGCGAGGATGCATCTAGCCACGGCGCGGCGAACGGCGAGGGGACGCCAGAGGATCCGATCCCGTTCAACTAGTGGCGACCTCCTTTGCCGCCATCCACGCGCTCGCCGTGGGTAAGGTCCTTGCGACCACCATGGCCCATCATTGCAGCGATCCGGGGCCCGGCACTCGCGCGGCAGGCAGCGAGTCTTCGTCCGATGCAGGCGCGGCCCATCAAGACAGCCCCCTCCACGCGGGCGCGTCGGTGCTTGAGCCTCGCCTGCTCGACAGCCGATGGCTGCTCACAGGCCAGACGCGCAAAGGTGGATCGGCGCGCGTCTATCGCGCCAGCGACACGCTGGGCGAGTTCGAGCATGATGTTGCAGTAAAGGTCATCACCGTAAACGTCGGCGGCGACGAGCAGCTGTCGGCGCTTCACTTCGATCGCGAGCAGCGCACGATGATGCGGCTGCGTCACCCCGGAATCGTCGAGTTGCTCGGCGGAGGGCGCGACCCGCAGACCGACGAGCGGTACTTCGTCTTCCCCTGGCTGGAGTGCGATCTGGAGGGCGTGCTGGCAGAGTCCGGAGCGCTCTCGTGGCCTGCGTGGTGGGGCCGCTATGGCAAGGCGATTCTCGAGGCGTTGGCCTACGCGCACGACATGAACGTGGCCCACCGTGACATCAAGCCCGCCAACGTGATGCTGGGCGTCGAGGGAGAGCCCAAACTCGCCGACTTCGGGATCGCCAAGCTGACCGACGACGTGAACCTCGGAAGGACGCTTCGCGACCATCAGACGCCCCCCTATTCGCCGCGCGACTATGAGGACGAGCGCTACAACCTCCAGCGCGACGTCCACGCCTTCGCGGCGATGTCGGTGCTGGCCTTGGCGGGCATCGACCCCCACGCCTCCGAGGCCGATCCGTATGAGGTGCTCGACTGCGCCGTCGCCGCACTGGGCTGTGAGGAGAACGTGCGCGTGATCCTCGAATCCGGGCTAGTCAAGCAGCCCGCCCACAGGCCGGAGAGCGCAACGGCGCTGCTGGCGCGCTTTGATCGCGTGGTCCCATCCGCGTCGCGTAGGGGACCTCCCGTCCCGCTGATGGTCGGCGCAAAGCCGGCGGCCTACATCGCCGACGCGTTCTCGCTGCGAAACGAGCAGGCCGTCCCCGACGCGGTTGCCTACCAGCTGAGCGAGGGGATGGCACTGGCGCCGATGGAGCGCGACTTCGAGGACGGTCGCTCATGCGACGGGCACTTCAACCTGTACGGCGGCGAACTGAAGCTGCACGTCGAGATCAGCGGCGACCGTGGCCACTTCGTGGTCCGCAACGCGTGGCGGATCGCCCCCTCGGTGATCCAGCGCGAGTTCGAGCGAACCCACGCGATATCAAACCCGACGCGCGTATTAGTTGGCCACTTCGCCGGCAACGGCGATGCCAAGCTCGTCGCAGCGATCGAGGCTGGAGCGCACGAGGCGCTTTCAGACCGGCGCGCCGTCGAGGCGTCGCTGCGCCGGCTCGGATCGCTGCCGACTTGGCGGCGCATCCTCGCCGCGTCCCGCGCAATCCTCAAAGAGCGGGAGCGTCCGTTCCCGTATTCGTCGCTGCAACGGCGCTCAAGCGGCGAGCTCGAGTTTCACCTCGCCGATGAGCTGAGCTCGGAGCTCGACGATGTCGAGCGCCTGTCGGTACTTAATGAAGACGATGTTCCACTCGTGGTCGAGGTCTCCGTGCGCGGTGAGCGTAGCATCTCGGGCGCGCTGATCATCGGACGCCCCGAGCAGGTCCCCGGCCAGGGCCGCTTGGCGGTCGACACTCAGCCAAGCCGGATCGCACTGCGCCGTCAGGAAATGGCGATGGACGCCGTGCAGTACGGTCGCGCCTACCGGCCATCGCTGCTGCAGCTCCTGGTCAACCCGTCCGGGGCCAGAGCGCCAAAGCCGGTGGCGAAGCTCGAGTTCGCCCGGGCCGACCTCGACGACGCCAAGCGAGACGCGGTCGCCGCGGCGGTGGGATCAGAGGATCTCGTCGTCGTCGAGGGGCCGCCCGGGACGGGCAAGACGACCTTCATCGCCGAGCTGGTCCTGGCAGAGCTTGCCCAGCGCCCCGACTCCCGCATACTCCTGGCCACGCAGACCCATGCTGCACTGGATAACGCGCTGGAGCGCCTAGCCGGGCGCGACATCCGGATGCTGCGGATCGCCCGACCGGGTGAGACGCGTGTGGCGCCTGCTGCCAGAGAGCTGTTGATGGACGCCCAGATCGAGCAGTGGCGTGATGAGGGCATCCGCTCGGGACGGCGCTGGCTTGGCAGATGGGCGGCGGCGCGGGGCGTCGAGGTCAACGCGATCGAGATCGCCATGCGCCTGGAGGAGTTGGCCGCGGCGAATGTCGAGCGCCGTCGCCTAGCCGACGAAAGGAGCGACCTCGAGCGGCGGCTGGCCGACGCACGCGCTGCCAAACGCGCAAACCCCGACAGCACGGCAGCCGAGTCGCTGTTCGTGCTCGGCGACGCAATCGCCGATCTGCAGGAGCGCCTAGGCTCGCTGCGCGACGACGGCGAGCGCCTGTCGGCCAGGCTGGTAGAGCTGGGCGAGGCGCAGGACGCGGACGCGCTCAGGCAGAGTGCCGCGCAGGAGCTTCGCGTCCAGGCTGCGGCGGCGATGCAAGGGGCCGGAGCCGACGCCGCCACTGGAAAGCAGCTGCTCTCGCTGCTCGGGGACTGGCACGCGCGTCTGGGGCGCAGCCGCGAGTTCATCGCGGCTGCGCTGACACGGGCGCAGGTGGTCGCCGCTACCTGTATCGGCTACGCCTCGGTGCCCGGCGCGGAGCTGGCCGAGTATGACCTGTGCATCATCGATGAGGCGTCCAAGGCGACGGCGACCGAGCTCTTGGTGCCGATGTCGCGTTCACAGCGCTGGGTGCTCGTCGGAGACCACCACCAGCTACCGCCGTTCGTTGATCAGGCACTTGCCGATCGGGCCGTGCTCAGCGACCACAAACTGACGGCGGAGGTGATCCAGCGCACGCTGTTCGATGACCTGCGCACGAGCCTGCCCGAGAGCTGCGTCATGAGGCTCACACGGCAGCACCGCATGTCACCCGCGATCGGCGGGTTGATCAGCGATGTGTTCTACGGCGGCGCCCTGTTCTCTGGGCCGCGCGAGACACCGGGCTGGGTCACAGCACTGACCGGTCACCCGGTCGCCTGGCACACGACGGCTGCGTCGTCTAAGCGTGGTGAGGTCAGGAAGGGGACCTCGCTCCGAAACCCCTATGAGGCGCAATATATACGCGCGCTGCTCAAGCGTCTTGACTTCTACGCCAAGGCCGACGGGTGCCTGCTCGAGGTCGCGGTGCTCGCGGGCTATCGCGCTCAGGTCGCAGAGCTTCGTCGCCTGCTGGCCGACGATGAGTCCACATGGCAGGCGATCACCGTCAACGTGAGCACGATCGATGCCTTTCAAGGACGCGAGGCAGACGTGACCGTCTATTCCGTGACGCGCTCGAACCCCGACCGGCGCATCGGCTTCCTCGCCGAGCGCCGCCGGCTGAACGTCGCGCTCTCACGCGCGCGGGATCTCCTGGTAATCGTCGGCGACCACACCGCGACCACCAGCGGCTCAGATAACCCCTTCGCCGAGATACTCGAGCACATCGAAGATCACCCCGAGGACTGCGAGCTCTCAGAGGCAGAGCTTTGAGCTCGACCCTGGCCTCCCAGACCAGTATCGCCGAGCGCTTTGCCTCCGCGCGTCCGGGCTGGACGCTGGCCGCCAGTACCGACGTGGCGCTGCCCTACTGGCGCGTGCGTGCGCGCGTGCGGGTCATGGCCCACAAGCGACTGGGCGCGATCGAGGAGTACACGCTTCGCGCGATCAGCGCGGGCATCACAAGGCCGCGGGATATCGGTGAGTTTCTCGGCCTCGGCGAGCCGCTGCTGCGCGCTACGACCGTCGGCCTGCTAAGCGGCGAGCTCCTGCGCTGGGCGGGAAAGACGCTCGCGTTGACACGCTCCGGCCAGGACGTGCTCAAGGAGTGCGTGGTGATCAAGGCCGACGTGCGCACCGTGGACATCGAGTGGGACGGCCTGCTGCGCCGACCAGTTGCGCCGCTGTCGGCGACCCTGGAGCCGCGCACCGTTCGCGACCGCGGCATCCGGGAGATCCCACCCTCCCCCACAAGCGCACCTGATGCCGAGGAGATGCGCTCGCAGATCGCACGCATCGAGGCGCTGCTGCGCCAGCTCGCAGATCGCCGCGCCGAGACCTTCGACCTGCTGGACATCGGTGGGATCGAGCGCCGCTTTCGCATGTTCAGGGGGGCGACGGCCCTGGTTTATGAGCGCGAAGGCAGCACGGACGTGCAAGTAAGCCTCGTCATCGACGGTCGCATAAGCGACGAGCACGAGCAGGCGTTCGCGACCGCGGGGCTGGCGCGCCGTCTTGGCATCGGGGACGACGGGCTCCGAAGCGAACGACGTGCGGTCAACCGCGTCAGCAAAGCCGCGGAGGTCATGGGCGCGCGGACGCTGCCCGCCAACGACCACGACGATCCGCTGCAGATCGCACTTGCCAGCAGCACACAGCGACTGTTGATCATCGGGCGCGAACTGCGCGAGGCGGTCGTGAATGAAGCCTTCTGCGATGCGTTGCAGGCCCGCCTGAACGCGGGCGCGGCAGTGACGTTGGCCTGGATCGGACGCGCCCGGGACAGCGATGCTTACGACGGCTCGCTGCTGAAGAGGCTGCGCGAGCTGGCGGCCAAATCTCCGGCGCTGACGTTGGGGACCACCAGATCTGGTCCCGGCGCGCTGGTCAGCGACGATCGGATCGCCGTGCTGACATCGCACGACTATCTCGGCCACCACGGCGGGCCTGCCCGCGACCTGCACGATGCACGTGGCGTACTGATCACCGATGCGGCGTCTGTCAATGCCGTCGCGGACATCCTCAGTAAAGCGGTTACCGCCTTGAAGGATCCCGCTCCGCCAAAGCGCAAAACCCGGCTGGGGAGCCCTGACCGCTGAGCCGGCAGCCGGGGCTCGACTGGCCAGCGCTCAGAGGCGATCATCCTACCGATCCGAGGGCGGCTCCGGTGAAGCACCTCGGTATCCGACGCTGGCGGTGTTGATGGGAAGCTCCCCGTCGCGCCACGGGCGCTGAGCTGCCTCCTCGATGACGGCAATGTTTACCGGTTCGCCTCTGGGCGGGCGGGTATGGCCAGTGCGGACGAAGACGCGATCGCGTTCTATGCGCAGCACCTCGTTGCGACTTCCGGTGACGGTCGGACTCGTGCTCCCGACGAGCCACTCAGGATCAGCCCTGACATTCGGCAGCGGCATTGGCCTGACGGTATCTGGCGCACCAGTGCACCGCGCGGTTCGGCCTCGGCCCGGACGTGTGGAGTCACGACGCAAAATCCGCACGCCGCCTCCCAGTGGGTGCGACGCCTCATGCAACACACGGCAGCGCGATTGACCGCAGTCGACGACCTCCTCGACCTGCCGGCCGGGGACAATATGAGCGATGCGCGCCGAGAACGGCAACATCCTCCTGTCGCCGAGCGACCTCACGGCATACCTGGCGTGCCCACACCTCACCACGCTCGACCTCCAGGCCGCTCGCGGCAATGGCGCGACGTCAGAGCCCACAGAACAGGCCCGGCTTCTGTTCGAGAAGGGCCTCGCGCATGAGGCGGCGTATCTTGAGCGCCTGCGCGAGGAGGGCCTGCAAGTCCGTGAGATCACCACTGACGATGGATACGAGGCCGCCGCTCGGGCGACACTCGAAGCCATCGGGGATGGCGTGGACGTCGTCTATCAGGGCGTTCTCGCGGATGGTCGCTGGCGAGGCGTGGCGGACTTCCTCGTTCGGAACGAAGGTGGAACGTACGAGGCTCTCGACACCAAGCTCGCGCGCAGCGCAAAGCCCGCGTACATCCTCCAGCTCTGTTTCTACAACGAGCTGCTCGGTCGCCTTCAGGGGACCGAGGCCGACCAAATCCACGTGCTGCTCGGGTCAGGCGAACGGCAGTCCTTTCGACCGCAGGACTTCGAGGCGTATGCCCGACACGTGCGCGCGCGACTTGAGCGCTTCGTCAGCGAAGAGCCGGCGACCGAGCCCATGCCGTGCGACCACTGCGAGGTCTGCGGTTTCCTCACCCGGTGCGAGGACTGGTGGGAGAGGGTCGACCACCTCTCCCGCGTGGCCGGATGTGGGCGCAGACAGATCCAGAGGCTCTCATCCGCCGGCATCGCGACGATGCGGGCGCTCGCGCTCGCCGACCCGTCGGATGCACCGCCGGGGATCAATCCGGAGATGTTTGAGAAGCTCCACCGCCAGGCGGCCCTGCAGCTCAGGCGCCATGACACGGGCGGGCTCGAGTACACCCTGCTCGACCCGCAACCGGAGCGTGGACTGGCGCTGCTCCCCGACCCGTCACCCGGCGACATCTTCTTCGACATCGAGGGAAACCCCTTCTGGGACGAGCGGGGAAGCCTTGAGTACCTCTGGGGACTGCTCGACGTCGACCACACATTCACGGCGTTCTGGGCCGAGGACCACGCCTCTGAGCGACGCGCCTTCGAGGGGCTCGTGG
Source organism: uncultured Solirubrobacterales bacterium (assembly GCA_963713895.1). Taxonomy (GTDB): domain Bacteria; phylum Actinomycetota; class Thermoleophilia; order Solirubrobacterales; family Solirubrobacteraceae; genus Palsa-744. The sequence goes on from OY970210.1 coordinate 3,430,589, forward strand.
ACAGGGTCCACGCCCGTCTGGCCGAGCACGTCGACATGCACGTCTACCACTATGCCGCATACGAGGTCAGCGCATTGCGGCGCCTCGCTGGTCGCTACAACTCCCGCGAAGCGGAGGTCGACGAGCTGCTCACACGCGGCGTCCTCGTGGACCTCCTCAAGGTCGTTCGCGGTGGACTCGCTGCCTCTGTCCCGGGATACGGCCTGAAGGAGATGGAGGCGTTCCTCACCTTCGATCGCCGTACGCAGATCCGCGATGGCGGGACGTCGATCATCGAACATGAGCGCTACATCCAGACCCGCGACCCCGCGATCCTCGACACGATCGCCGCCTACAACCGAGAGGACTGCCTCGCGACGCTCGCGCTGCGCGATTGGTTGCTGGCACGGCGAGAGGAGGCGCTCGCCCGTTTTGGGCCGTTCCCGCTCGCTCAGCCGAAGGAGCCAAAGCCGATCGCTCCGGCCAAGCAGGAGCGCCTGCGGCTGCACGACGAACTGGTCAACAGCGGCGAGCCGGTCCTCGAATTCGCTGCGGGACTGCTCGACTACCACGACCGTGAGCGCAAGCCGGTGTGGTGGGCGTTCTTCGATCGGATTGAACTCACGGACGAGGAGCTCGTTGATGATCCGGACTCGATTGGGCTCCTCGAGCCGCTCGGTTCCCCTGAACCGGACAAGCGATCGCTGCGTCACCGCTTCACCTATCCGCCACAGGAGCACAGGCTCGGCCTCGGCCACGTTCCGTTTGACCACGCGACCCGCAGCCGCGCGGGCGAGGTCGTCGATTTCGACCGCGAGACCCGCGTGATCGCGCTTAGGCGCGGCCCGATGCTCGCCACCGTCCCGGTGCCGACGGCCCTTCTCCCGGGCGAGCCATACAGGACAAGGGCACAGGAGGACGCGCTCGAACGGATCGCTCGATCGCTGCTCGATCGCGACTCTCGCTATCCGGGCGTCGGATCCGTCCTGCGCCGTGATCCCTTCAGGCGCGACGTCCAGACCACGGACCTGACGGAGATGGCGGAGCTCGTGCTCTCGCTCGACGGACGGCACCTGGTGATCCAGGGACCGCCCGGTTCCGGGAAGACGTGGACATCGGGACGACTCATCGCGCGGCTCCTCGCGGAGGGCAGGCGGGTCGGCGTCGCCTCGACCAGTCACAAGGCAATCCACAAGCTGCTGGCGGAGATCGAGGACGCCGGCATTGACGTTCACGGTGTCAAGAAGGCGACAACGGGCAATCCGGAGTCTGTCTACGAGGGCCCGCGGATCACCAGCGACGACGACCGCGACGTGTGCTTGGCGGCACCGCTGTCGGGCGGCACGGCGTGGCTCTACTCGCACATGGACTTCGATGCGTCGCTGGACTATCTGTTCGTCGATGAGGCCGGGCAGGTCTCGCTCGCCGACGCGCTCGCAATGGGCACGGCGGCGCGAAACCTCATTCTCGTGGGCGACCCGCAGCAGCTGGCACAGGTGCTCCAGGGCTCTCATCCGGATGGCATCGAGGAATCCGTGCTCCAGTACCTGCTCGGCGGGCACGCCACCATTCCATCCGACCGCGGCCTGTTCCTGGAGACGACCCACCGCCTCCATCCTGACGTTTGCGGATACATCTCCGATGAGTTCTACGAGGGTCGCCTTCGCTCGCACCCAGGGTCCGCGGGTCGCACAACGCCGCTCGGAACAGGGCTTCGATTCTGTCCGGTGGAGCACGATGGCTGTCGCCAGGAGTCTCGCGCTGAGGCCGACCGCGTCGCGGTGGAGGTTGAGGCAATGCGCGCGGCCGGGGTCTCCGGCGACCAGATCATGGTCGTTGCCCCATTCAACGCCCAGGTCAACCTGCTCGGTGAGCTTCTCCCGCCGGATGTCAGGATCGGCACCGTCGACAAGTTCCAGGGTCAGGAGGCGCTCGTGGTCCTCTACTCGATGGCCAGCTCAAGTGGCGAGGACATTCCGCGAGGACTCGAGTTCCTTCTCTCGCGCAATCGACTGAACGTGGCAATCTCGCGCGCACGGTGCCTCGCCTACCTCGTGTGCAGCCCACGGCTTCTGGACGTCAACTGCCGCACCGTCGCTCAGATGCGACTGGCAAATGCGCTGTGCCGATTCGTCGAGTGCGCCGAGGGGTGTTGAACGCCACACCCGGGCTCGATGTCAGGCAGCCCTCGGTGTCAGGCTCTGGCGCAACCGGCGCGACTCGGCGCCGGGCGCCGTCGCGACACGCCAGGGCGCGCAGGCCACAAGGTCCAGGCTGTAGCCGATCCTGTCCACCCCGGTGGGCACCTCGCCATCGACGAACGAGTCCCGGGTGAGCCGTGGAAAGTCGTCGTCGACCCGGTAGAGCTCCTCCGCTACAACCCTGAGCGGAGCGTCGTACCGCTCGCGATGTGCCGGGCTGTAACCCAACCTGGCAACCCGTTCATCGAACTCGTGCAGCAGCTCAGCGTGAGCGAACAGCGTCCCCCGGATGCGTTCGATGCTGGCGTTGAGGCTGTGCGCAGCTATGGGGTCGGGGCTCACGCGCAGGCTGAACAGGTACAGCCGGCCCTGCTCGGGATCCTCGAGCTGATCGAGCGTTGAGATCCGATGCGTCGCGGAACCGTCACTTCGCGCGCGCGTCGCCTTCACCTCCACCGACGCCGCCGGCCACTTGAAATCGTGTCGGTCGCCAAGAGGGCCGGTCCATGCCCCGAGCACCGCCGCGCCGATGGGCTCCAGCCAGAACTCGAGGAACCAAAGCTCACCGAAGAGACCCACGGCCTCGGCGTCGGTGAGGCCGGCGGGCGGCGCATCCCAGAACCAGCGCCAGCGAGCGAGGATTCGCTCGAGCATCGTGCGGCTGTCGCCATGCTCGACCTCCAGTGCGTCCAGGATCTCGCTCACCACCGCGGTGAAGTTCGCTCGCATCGTGGCATCGCGGCACGCGACGTCGAAATACCGGCGGGGAGCTCTGCCCTCGACCCGAAGTTCATCGACCGTGATCTCAAGGCCCTTCGTTGCGGGCCTCGCCGGCGGCTCATCGGCCTCCTCCGCGGGAATGAGAACGTGGCGGAGCTGCTGCGAGTCAACTGCCAGCAGCACGCCCAGCTTGAGATCCAGCGAGGGTGCCGGCCTGCCGGCCAGTCCACCGGCCGCCACGGGCGCATCCACCGAGCGCCACACGGCCTCCAGATCGGCTGGGTTCACTCCTCGGCCTCCTGTGCGACCGAGCCGGCGACGTATTCGATCGTCGCCTCACTGTCCGAGGGCGGAAAGCCGAGCGCCACCCCGATCACGGACTCACCCTCCCGGTCGGGGTCATCGAAGAGCGGCAGGCGTTTGTCACTGGTCGCCCGAGGTGTCGAGTGGCGGCTTATGGGATAGATGACGAGGAGCCCCTCCTCCGGTGGCCGCTGGGCCAGGAGGGCGTCGCGTATGCGCTCGTACTCTTTGTCGCCGAACTCCTGACGGGCCCGCAGGATCTGCTCGTCGGTGAGTCCGATCTCCTCATCCCCGCGACGCGTCGCACCGCCGCTCTGCGCCGGGTTGGTCAGTACGCCGATCGAGTTCCGATCGGTCTTCAGACGGGTGCGCGAGATGGCATTCACAGGGCCGAGGCTCTCGACGTGGAGATCGACGCGACCGAGCTGCTGGACCAGCTGGGCCTGTGTTGCGATCGTGACCTGCCAGCGCACCAGCTCGCCGTGGGGCACCTGAGCGGATATGTAGTTTGCCGCGGCCTCCGCGTCGAACGATGTCCGATCCTGCACGGTGCTGTAGCGGCGCAGGAACTCGTGCACGCGCTCCCACGGGACGTCCTGCCACAGCGGAGCTCCGCTCGGGTCCTGGCCGGGCTCCCCGAGTCCGCTCAGAAGATCGCGCGCCGCGGCTAGGTTCGCCTCGAGCCACTCGCGCTCATGGAGTCGGAACCGGCTGGTCTGGATCATGCGCCCGGCGTAGGACAGCCGCTCCTGGCGACCGGCGCCCATCTTGTTCTGCGCGGTGACCATCATCGCCGGGTGTGAGCGAATCCGATATCCAACCTGCAGCGGTGTGAGTCGCTCCAGTTCCGCCTGCATAATCTGCTCGCGAAGCTCCTCCTCGCGCAGGGCGATGTCGCGGAACCAGCTCGCGAGCGTTGGCGTGGTCCACAGACGCGTGAGGTTGACATACCACTCGCGGTAGCCGAACCAGCGGCCCATCTGCAGCAGCGTGTCCATGTACGGCGTCTCGCGGACGTAGTAGGAGACGGTCAGGCCCTCGAGCGTCATGCCGCGTGAGAGCCGATTGCCCCCGATCAGCACCGCCTTGATGTTCGGGTCCTGCTCGTAGTCGAGCACGTCCCCCGTCCGCGAGTTCAGCGCCAGCACGGGCACCCCATCCTTGAGCAGCCTGTCGATGTGCTCCTCAATTGCCCGAAACGGCATGTCCCGATCGGCGTCGATGCGCCGGGTGACCGCACGGAAGTCATCATCCCAGCGCGCTCGCATCTCTCCGCGCAGCGGACCATCCCGGTCATAGCGCCAATCGTTGCGCAACCTCCGAACCACTTCGGCCACCTGAGGCGCGAGCGCGTTCTGCACATCCGTGCGCTGATGAACATGGATCAGCATCGCCGAGGGGTGATCTCCCTCCGCTCGAGCCAGCAGACCGCCGGTTGCCAGAAGCCAATCCACGATTGCCTGCTCGAGCGAGGGCGGTACCGACGGGACGAATTCCGCGAGCTTCACGCCCTGTGGGGTGACCATCGGAACATCCGGGTCGGGGATCAGGCGGATCACATCAAGGCCGTCGCGCGCGCCCTCCGGCGTCCCGTCCAGGGTGTCGCGACCAAACAGATCGGACGCCCCCACATACCCCGGGCGCGGGAACAGCGCCAGCATGAAATCCTTGGGATAGAGGTCCTCGTAGACCTCACGATCCTCGACCGTGTGGTCAATCAGGACGTTCGCAAAGGGTGTGGCGGTGTACGCGACATACGCCACCCGCGGAAAGAGTCCCAGCAGGTCGCGGATCAGGCGGTTCGTCGTTGACGGATCGATCTCTTCTTCGAGGTTCACGGGCGGTTCGTCGGCATCGATCAGTTGATCGAGGGGCTGCCTGTTGCCACCCGTGTTGATCGACGCCTGATCGGCCTCATCGTCGATGACCAGCACCGGGAGCTGAGCGGGCGCATCGGCATCCCTGATGAACCGGACCAGCTTGTCGAGCACCGTGTGCCACTTCTTGACGATGAAGATGACCTTCTCGTTTCCCTGCAGGATGCTTGGATCGCTGGTTCCCGGATCGAAGTCGCCGTAGAGATCGGCGGTGGTCGGGTTGTTCCAGCGACGCCCATGCTCAGGCATGCCCACGCCCGGCGTCACGTTCTCAAGACCGAGCTCCCGCTCAAGCCGCCGCTGGGTCTGTTGGCGCAGGCCGTTGTGCACGCCCGAGAGCACGATGATCACCTGGTAGCCGACGTCGGCCGCCTTTGCGATCAGGGCGCTGAAGTTCTCCGTCTTTCCGCTCTGGATGTTGCCGATCACCAGGCCCCGCGTGCTGAACGCGTCCGGACCGCCATCGCGCGGATCCTCCAGATAGGAGAGGACACGGTCACTGTCGTCATCGGTCGCCTCCACGGCCTCGGGACTCCGTCCTATCTGATCGAGCAGATATTGCCGCTGACGCGTCCAGTAGTAGCCATTCGCGGGATCCCAGTCGTCGAACCACGCCTTGGGACCCCCCTCCGCCGAGACGCCCCGAACCCGCTGAATCTGCTGCGTCGCCTGCTGCTCGTGAAGCTCACGCACCGCGGCCTGTCTGGCCAGCGGAACGATGGCCGCGAGCGCGTCCTCGAAGGACGCATACAGACCAGAATCCATCGCGGTGTTGACCACGCGCAGGTAGTCGGCGGCGCTGGGTTCAGAAGCCAAGGTCCCTCGCAACCTCGGGAGCACGCCGTGTGAGCGCCTTGATGATCCTCTCAAGCGCGCGCTGCTCCCCGGCCGCTCCGGCCGCGGCCTCCAGCGCCTCGCGTCGCCGTGCGATCGTGCCGCTCGCCGTGCCGTCGCCCGCGCGACCGCTCTCGCCACTCCCCGCGAGCCCTCCCGGCGAGCCATCCGTTCTGTCATTCCGTGCTGTCGATCCTCCGCCGCTCGAGGACCTGCGTGGCTTTGCATCATCGGGCTTCGCGTCATAGATCGTGCGAGCACGTCTGACCGCTTTGTTCACCGGATCCTCGATCAGATCTCTCAGCTCCGGTGGCAGCGTGACGCGCATCTTTGCGACATTGATCCCAAACGCCGCATCGAGCTCGGGGGAGAACAGGAGCGCGAGCCTCGAGAGCTTGGTGTGCTCGTCAGGCGTGCGCATGTGCGACCAGCCGCCGCTTTGGATCAGCCTGTTCGCCCGGTATATGTAAAAGCCCTGCTGACGGTTCCAGGCATTTGGCCCTGCCATCCTTCGCCAAGCGCTCTCACTGCTGAAGCTGGCCTTCGGTGGAAGCACGTACGGGGCGAGGTGAACAATTCCCGAACCCTCGGCGGTGTTCAGCTCGAAGTCCCGATCCGTCCCGATCTCGGTGTGCGGCTCATCTCGGGCGAACGGATCCCACGGATCGACCCTCGCGCCGTTGATCGAGATGCTGAGCTTCCTGCGCGGAACCTCCCCCTCGAGGAATCGATGGAACACCATGCCGAGGTGTTCCTCAAGTCGCTCTGCGAGGCTCAGCATGTGGCGACGCGCCCACGCGCCGGCCGGATCCTGGTAGGTCAGGATGCGATCGAGATCCTCCCAGAGAATGACGGTGCCGCGATGCGCCCTGAGCGGATCGGTCAGCATGTCGGGGCGATCGGAGGCCCCGACGATCAGAACATCCCAGTCGTCGTATTCATCGATGTAATCCAGATCGAGCTGACGCGCCTCGATTCGGGCCACGCTCTTCGACGTCCGACTGGCCACCGTCAGACATCGACACTGTGACATTGAGGCGGTCTTCAGACCCAGCCCGAACTTGCCCAGGTCCTGCACCTCGTACTCTCGGGAGGAGCCATAGCGCATGGCCTCCGTGATCGTCAACGTGTCCATTCCCCGACCGTCGTCGCTGATGCGGATCCACGAATCGTCGCCGTCGAAGCTCAGCGTTATCTCCACCCTGTGCGCCCCGGCCGCGATGCTGTTGTCGACGAGGTCCGCAACTGCCTCGGTCGGGCCGTAGCCGAGGTCACGCAGGGAGGTGATCAGTCGGCGCGCGCCGGGCACAACCCGAGTCGTCCTGCGACGCTTGGTCACGTCAGGCCCCACGGACCGTCGGATCCGCGTCTTTCGCCGGTGCTCACCGATCCACCCGGTTCAGAAACCTGGTCATCGCTCCAACCCGCCATCGTCATGCGAGGCCCCCAACCCTCGACGTCGTAGTCGCGCGCGCGGCACCGTATCCATGGCCTCCGAGATCGTCTCGGCGTCCATCCTCGGCCGTCATAGGCGATCCGTATCCAGGAGTCCCCGCCATCGAAATGGAGGGTGATGTTCACCTCATGGGCGCCGGCGGCGAGGCTGTTGTCAATGAGATCGGCCACGGACTCGTTGGGCCCGTACCCGAGATCGCGCATCGAGGTGATCAGGCGTCGAGCACCCGGTATCGCCCGGACGGTCCTGTGACGTCCGGTCACGAGATCCCGCCGTGGATCATCGGTCCCGCACTCTCCTTGTCGCCCGCGGTAGCCGTCAGATTTCAGATACTAGTCCGATATTCGGTCACCATGGGGACGCCCGGGCTCGCCGGTGCTGAATCGCCCCCGTTCTATTTGTGGCGATGCGGGCGGCGGTCAGGATCCGCCGGCGACCGATCGCACCGCGATCGGCGCCTGAATGTTGGCCAATCCGAGCAGCACCCTCCGGAGCAGCTCGGGCTGGTCGCCGAGCTCGCGCTGCATCACCGCCACGATGAGCTCCCAGCAGCCGCCGAGCCCATTGTCGGCGGCATCGCCGGCGTCGGCCGGGGTCCGGTCCTCGGACGGGATGTTGCCCTCGGACACGAGGCGGATTCGCTTTCGGTAGGCCTCCTGTGCGCGGATCGCGACCCCGGATGCGACGGCGCCCAGCAGCGGACGTATTTCGGCGGGCAGGGCGACGGACATCTTGGAGACGTTGATCTGGAACGCGGTCTCGGCGTCCGGCGGTATGTCAACGTCGATCCGCGCGAGCTTGCTGTGCTCGTCCAGCGTCCGCAGGCGGTTCCAGCCGCCGCTCTGGATCATCCGGTCGCGACGGTAGACGTAGAGACCCTGCTGACGATTCCAGCGCCTGGCTCCCGCGGCCTCCGCGTGCGCCTCCTGTGACGAGAATTGGATCTGCGTCGGCAGGACGTACGGCTGAACCCGGATACGGTGTGTGCGGCCCCGGTGTCGCAGGCGGATCCATTGCTTCTCCAGGGGTTTGGTCGCGGGCTCGGCGCGCGCGTAGGGGTCCCATGGCTGGATCTCTCGGTCGTTGAGCGTGATCCTCACGCGGGCGCGTCCGCGATGCAGCTCGCCCGAGAGGAATCTGTGGAAGACCATCGCGAGATGCCGCTCCACGTCGCTCACGAGCTGCTCCACGGCGCGCGTCGCCGCGGCGCCATCGGGTCGGGAGTACGACAGGACCCGGTCCAGGCGCTGCCACAGCACCACGGTGCCGGGGCTGACACGGAGGGGCGCGATGAGCTCCGGCGGGCATGCGCGGGGGGTGACGCGCTCCAGGTCCCAGGCGTCGCGCTCCGCGACCTGGTCGAGATCCCAGCGACGGACCTCGATCCGGCCGGTCGGTGTCGTGCGTGCGGCGACCGTGAGGCGCCGGCATTGGCTGAGCGATGCCGTCTTCAGCCCGAGTCCGAAGTGGCCCAGGTGGTGCGGTTCATAGTCGCGTCGACTGCCGTAGCGCATCGCCTCGTCCAGCTCGAGCGAGGTCATGCCGATGCCGTCATCGGCGACCCTGACCCACGATGATCGTCCACTCGAGGCGATCGTCACGTCGATGTTCCGCGCGTCCGCGTCGATGCTGTTGTCGATGAGGTCCGCCACCGAAGCGGGCGCGTCATAGCCGATGTCCCGCAGCGAGGTCATCAGTCTGCGCGCCGAAGGGATGATGCTTCGATGATCGGTCATCTAGCCGGCGAGTTCCAGCTGCGGGGGTGGGGTGGCTCGTGAGCCCACCGCGCAGTGTCGTCGTATCGGGCAGATCTCGCATCGAGGCTCACCGGAGGAGCAGATCAGTGCACCGAGGTCCAGCAGCGCGTAGTTGAAGGAGGCGTCGGGACCCTCGCGCCCCGCAACGCGGTGCAGGTCGAGTCTGAGCTGCCAGCGGTTGGTGGTGTCGCGACGATGCAGCCGGCTGATGATTCGGCTCGTGTTGGTGTCGATCAGGACCGCCCGTCTTCCGTGGCCGAAGCAGAGCACCGCCTGCGCGACGTAGTCACCAACACCGGGAAGCGCTTTGAGCAGCGCCTCCGTTTCCGGTACCGCGCCGCCGTGATCGCGCACCAGCGCGCGCGCCACCTCGATGATGTTCTCCGCCCTCCAGCGCAATCCCAGCGACCGCATTGTCTCCAGCGCCCGGTCCTCGCTCCTGAGCATCGCGGCGGGGGTCGGTGCGATTCGGATGAGGCCTTCGAACACCGGAGCGACCTGGTCCGCGCGCGTGCGTTGCAGGCACATCTCGGCCATCAGAACGTGCCAGGGGGTGATCCCGCTGCGACGCCACGGATAGCTGCGTTCGTGACCGCGATGCCAGCGCGTGAGATCCTGGCGCAGACGGTCGCCGCCGTTTCGGCGTCCCGATCCACGATGTGAGAGGGCGCGGATGAGACCGTGACCGAGCTGCTCCGCCAGCAGCGGGGGCACCGCGTTGCCGATCTGGCGCAGGCGATGGGTTGGCTCACCGGCGAAGCGAAAGCGATCGGGGAACGTCTGAATTCTCGCCGCCTCGCGTATCGAGAGACTGCGATGCTGCTCGGGATGTATGTACCAGTAGCCGTCCTTCGCGATGTGCGCGGTGATCGAGCGGCTGACGTCATCCCACACCAGGCGCTTGTACTTATCGTCGAAGATGTCGCTGCGGTAGCGCTGCAGTCGCGGGGGTAGATCGCTGTAGGTCTGTCCTTCCTTGAGCAGCCGGAACGCCTCGGCGTCGTCGGGTCTGACATCGCGCGTTATGTGGTCGGTGATGTGCCGACGCTCCGAGGCCGGCACGCCCTTCCGGAGCCGCTTCTGAAGGGCGCTGCGTGCAGTGTCGGTGTACAGCGCACGTTCCTCGCGGTGGGCGGGTGGGACGGGCGGCAGGTCACCGATCGCGTCGCGCAGTGTCGGCGGATGGTCGCACTGGGTGGGCCAATGGAAGGGCGCGGCGGCGCGGGTGCCGACGATGAACAGCCGCGCGCGGTGCTGGGGCACGCCATGTCTGAAGGCGTCGAGCACGCGCGCGTCGACGCCGTAGCCCAGCTCGCGCAGGGACTCGTAGAAGCCGGCCAGCACGGCGCCGTCGTTCCATCGCGGCAGATCCGGAACGTTCTCGATCAAAACTGCGCGAGGACGCAGATGCCCCACCACGCTCATGAAACCGCGCCATAGCTGTGCGCGGGGATCCTCGTCGGCTCGCACCCCGGCGCGCACGAGGCTTCGGATCTTTGAGGTTCCGGCTCGTGAGAATGGCTGGCACGGCGGTCCGCCAGCCACCAGATCGACCGTTCCGATCCCCCATGCGTCGAGGTGCTCGATCAGCTGTTCCGGGTGGGCGAGGTCGCCGACGAATCCGAGTCCGCCTATGTTCGCGGTGTGCGTCTCAACGGCCCACCTGTCGGAGTCCGCTCCCACCAGCACCGTGAATCCCGCGGCACGCAGACCGAGGCTCAGTCCTCCTGCGCCCGCGAAGAGGTCGATGGCGGTGGGACGACCGGCGGCTCGCACCCAGCGACGAACGCCGTTCAGGTCCGCGGGGTCGGGGGCGTCCGGTGATGGGGTGAGTCGGAGTGCACGCCCGCGATAATGGGGAACGGCGGTGCGCCGAGGTTGGGGCGATGACGATGCGGTTGGGAGAGCATTCATCTCAGCGGGGACGATCGGCCCGATGCTGGCGCGCCGAGCTCCGACGTCGTAACGGTACCGTCGTGTGCGGCGGATGTGGACAGCTGCCACGAGCGTATCCCGCACCGTGGCGCTTTTTAGCCTCCTCCGAACGACGTGGCGACCGTGCGGTCCACGATTCCGACTGGGTGGACGCTTTCAGCTGACGGTTGGCGAGTGGTGTCCCCGCTTGCGTCGGGCGTCATCCCGGGTTTTGTGGGCGCGGCGGGCGCGATCGAAGGGTGCTCTGGCTTCGCCCGTTCCGTGAAACAAGCCGGTCGAAGCTGCGCCCATGGTCCCGCTGCACCCGCTGCTCGAGCTGCGCGTACACATCGAGCGTCATCTTGCTGTCGGCGTGTCCGACCTGGCTCATGACCCACTTGACGTCGAAGTTGTTCGCGAGCAGCGCGATCGAGATGTACGTGCGCCGCAGGCTGTGCGGTGTTATGTGTGGCAGCGGCGGGAGTCCGCGTTCTGTGCGGCTGCGGGTCGCGAGCGCGGCGGCGTCCTTGACGATCTTTCCGACGCGCTGGCGGCTCATCCTGCCGCCGCACAGGTTGGGCACGGCGTGGTCGTCAGGGCCGGTGGGCTGTCCGGCGCGGCGCAGGCGGTCGAGGTGCTCGACGAACGCCTCGACGAGGTCGGGGGTCATCTGGACCTCGCGGATCCCGGCGTCGGTCTTTGCGTCGCGGATGCGGAAGCGGGCACCGTCGGGGTCGTGCAGGCGCACGTCGCGCAGGCGCAGGTCGCACAGCTCGCTGGCGCGTACGCCGCCGCGCGCGAGAATCTCGACCACGGCACGCCGTCCCGCATAGACCCCGCCGTCGGTGGCGCCGAGACGGGCGGTGTGGAAGCCGACGGTGGCCTTGGACAGTCCGAGCTCGGCGGCGATGTCCTGGACGCGTTGCCCGGCGGCGAGGCGGCGTGCTACGCGCGCCCTGGTGCGATCGCCGGTCATCTCCGGTGCGGGGATGGCCGGGAGGGCGTCCTGGCTGGCGGCGGCGTCGATGAGCGCGGCGAGCTCGTCGATCTCCAGGAAGCTACGGCGGGGCCTGGGCACCCGCAGGCGCATGCGCTTGTTGCGCGCGGGGTTCTGCGCGATCAGCTCATCGGCGAGCGCCTCGTCCAGGATCATCGCGAGCAGACTGATCGCCTTGCGGATCGAGCTTGCCGAGAGCGGCGCCAGTCTGCGTCCCCGACGGTCGCGCAGGTCAGCGCCAGCGGCGATCGCCTCGCGCAGATCCGCGGCCTCGCGGACCTTCTGCGCCTTGAACGCAAGACACAGTCGCGCGTCGATTTGATCCAGCAGGCGGGTGGCGAAGAACGGAAGCAGGTGGCATTTCAGCAGCCAGCGGTAGCACGCCTCGGTGTTCGCCGCCAGAGGCTTCTCACCGATCGTGCCGTCGAGCTTGCCCTGCAGCCACCCGGAGGCGTACTCGTGAAAGATCGGGATCTCAAGCGGATGCTCGGGTTCGGGTAGCGGTGGTTGGGGTGCTCGCCATACGCCGGCGCGTACACGGGCCTGGATGTTGCCGAGCTCGGTGCGCGCGCCGCGCTCATCCCAGCCGCCGCCGCAGCCGCAGCGACAGCCGGGCCGCTGGTGCAGGAAGACGTTCTGGCGCTCGCTGTGCGCGTGAAAGCGCAGCCGGTAGGAGCGGGTGCCGTCGCCGAGGGTGCGGGTGAGGATCGAGCCCGTCGATCTGCGAGGCATCAGGGCGCCCGCGCAGGCTCAGGGATACGCTTGGATCGCATCGGGAATACGCCTCCCGGTGTCAGGCCGGGGACGTTGACGCGTCGCCCGGCCGCTTGATAGGGGTCGGGGCGACATTAGCTCTCGTAGGGCAGGAGATCAACCCGTGCGCGGCGACGGGCGCGCCCGCGCGAGACGCTCCTCGGCGGCCGGCCTGGCGAAGCGGCGTCGCGAGCGCCGGCGAGAACGTGGGTGGCGTGCTGCAGGTCGAAGCGCAGCCGACCTCGGGCGCCGCCAAGACGGACAGCGCCGAGCTGGCGCGCGTGCGCATAGACCCAGTCGCGCTCGACGCCGAGCACATGCGCGAGTTGCGCGGCGTCGAGGTAGCGAGCCTGCGGCTGGCCAGCGCCGCGCGCTACAAGCTCGGCGGTGCGCCGCGCCACGGCCTCGATGTCGGCCGGGTCGAGTCTCACCGCTCCTCCTCCTGCTGCTGGCGGCGTGCGACACCGGCCCAGTGCGTGATGCGTGCCCGCGCGATCGGGAGGTAGTCGTCTTCGCGCTCGATCCCGAGGAACCGTGCGCCCTCCAGAACCGTGGCAACTCCCGTGGTGCCGCTTCCGGCGAAGGGGTCCAGCACGAGCCCGCCGGGCGGGGAGAGGAGCCGCACGAGCCAGCGCATCAGCTCGATCGGCTTGACCGTCGGATGGATGTTCGCGACCGGGCGGGTCCTGGCGCTGCGTTCCCTCTCGGCGCCGATCTGGAAGGTCTGGATCGTGCGCCGGGCGAGTTGCTCGCAGCCGGCGTCGCGCTCCGCGCGGCTGGCCTTCGCGCAGTAGAAGAACCGCTGGCGGTCCCCGAGCGCCGCGACCGGACAGTCGCGTCTGCAGCGTCCGCGATCGCACGATGGCGCGTGCGAGAGGGCGATGTTGGCCGGCCAGCGCCCCTCCCGAGCGGCCAGTCTGGCTTGTGAGTGGCCTCGGCCCTCGGCGGAACATCTGCCGGCGTGCGCGTGAGGGATACGGCAGGCGTCGATATGCAGTGCACCCGTTCCGTGGCGTACCGCGTTGGCCTGGGTGTGGCCCATGAGGGGCTTGCGAGCGAGCAGGATCGGCTCGTACGCCGGCCTGAGCGCCGTGCCCCACCCTGTCATCCGTCCGCTGAGGTTGCGTGACTTGGGGAACCCCTGGCCGTGCAGCCACATCAGCACGTCACGCAGCTCAAAGCCGGCCTCCTCGACGCCGCACGTCAGCCGGTGGAACGTGCGCGCGCCGCCGAACATCGCGAGGTGTCCTCCGGGCTTGAGCACCCGCAGGCACTCGGTTGCCCAGCGCGCACAGAACGCTTGGAATGCGAGCGTCTCCTTCGGGGAGAGGTCGTGGGAGCCGGCGTGGGAGGCGGGGCTTCCGAACGCCGATTTCCCATCCTGTCGTTTGGGTGTCCGGCGCCTTTCGCGGGCGGCGAGATCGGAGCGGACGGTCTTCCTGATCGCCTTGCCGTCCCAGGCCATGCCGTTGAAGCTGATGCCATACGGCGGGTCGGTGATGATCGCGTCGATGCTCTGCGCGTCGAGCTCGGGGAGCGTCTGCAGGCAGTCGGCGTGGATGATTCGCCAGCGTCGGACGCGGGCTGACGGTTCTCTGAACGGTCTCGATCTGTTCGCAGCCATCACTCCTCCTTGGTGATTGGTGGTCTCTGAGGCCGGCGGTGACGCCCGGGGCGTTGCGGGTCCGTGGTGGCAGGGTGGCGCCAGCGGCGCCCGAGGCAGTCCTGGATGCGGCGGGTGGGGTCGCGAGGTCCGGCGGGAAGCTCACGAAAAGGGCGTTGCTGGTCGCGGCTGGACAGCAGCGTGTAGCGCTCGCTGTCGGTGGTGCCCCACACCCAGGGCGGGCCGGGTGGCGCGCAGCGCGCGAGGTTCGCGAGCCGTCGTCGCCCCTGACAGACGAGCAGGATGTTTCCGCGGTCGCGGTGGGGGTCGGCGACGAGCGCCTGGCGGTATCGCTCGAGCTTTGACCTGATGCGCGGGCTGGACTCGGTGCCGAGGTCCAGCTCGAGGTAGAAGGCGATCTCACCGTCCGGGCAGAGGTAGCGGCCGTAGCCGTCGGGGCGCACACTGGCGCCGGTGCCGTGCTCCTGCGCTTGCTGTTCTCCGAGCCAGGTGTAGAGACCCTCATCGCACCTGGTGAGGCTGCGCTGGATGAGCGCGGTGAAGAAGCGCGTGATGGCGCGGCGGTGCTCGAGGTCGGGGATCGATAGGCCGGGTGGCCGGCGTGTGGGGGCGCCGATCGTGCGTCGTCCGTTGGGTGAGAGGAACCACAGCGCCTCGGTGCGACCTCCGTAACGGGTGCGTGTGGGGTAGACGCGTGTCAGGAGATCGTGGGTCTCGAGCTTGACGAGCCGTTGACGGCAGGTGCGAAGGCCGGTGAAGCACAGCAGGCAGAGCTCCGAGGTGGACAGGGGCTCGTGTTGGGAGAGCCGGTCGAGCAGATCCCGGTCACGCGGGTTGGTGGGGGGAAGACTGGCCGTCATGGCCGCCGCCCGCAGGAGGAAGGGAACTGTGTATTGTCGGAGTCTGCATCGGACTCGAAATCCGCATAGTGGTGCGGGATTTCTGGGGATGGGGGTACTCCGTCGGAGGGAGGATCGAACGGAGGGTCGTGAGGAGAATCGAACGGAGCAGCGCCAACGTTCTCCCCTCCGGCGTCTTGTGCACTGAGGTCTGTTTGTTGCTCGTCGGCCAGGGTTCGTCCCGGTGGCGGCTGCTCGATCCGCTCGTAGCGGGAGCGGATCTTCGCTTCTACCTTCTGGCGTTTGGTTGCTTGGCGGTGGGCACGCTGGCGGATCAGATCGGCGGTGTCGTCCGAGGTGGGCTTGGGTGGCGAGAGTGTGGTCGCGGTCGCGGCGGGCAGCTCGCGGGCGTCGTGCAGGATGCGGGCGGCGATGGTGTGGGAGCCGAGATGTTGCAGGTCGTGCGCGTCGAGGCGGGGTTGGAAGTGCGGGGCCATGCGTTTCGCGTCGCCGGCCTGCAGCGCGAAGCACATCTTGGTTTGGCAGTTCGCGTCGATCGCCTCCGCCAGGGCGTGATCGGAGACCTGCGCGAGGTGCTGGTGGGCGAGCACGAACCCGAGCCCATAGCCGCGGGCCTGGGCGAGCGCGCTCGCCATCCCCTGCGGCAGATGACAGAAGCGATGACACTCATCGATCAGGCAGAGGAACGGGGGATGGTTGCTGTGGGCGAGCGGGCCGAGGCGCTGCGCGGCCTGCCACGCGCGGTGCACGAGCACCGATCCGATCAGATCGGCGGCGTCCTCGCCAAGGGTCTGCGGGAGGGACACGAGCAGCCACCGGCCGGTCCCGATCTTCTTCTGCACGTCGGGCGCGGCCGATTGGCAGAGCATGTTGCGCAGGCTGCGGCTGCCAAGCAGCGCCCGCAGCTTGTTCGAGAGCGGCGCGAGCGCCTGCACTCGCGCGGTCTCGCTGAGGGTCTGCCATTGCTGCCAGAAAACGTCCAGCGCGACGGGATCGCTCGCCCGGTAGCGCGAGCGCTCCCCCGGGTTGGAGAGCAGCATCAGCACGTCCGCCAAGGTCGGCGCGGGTCGTTGCGCGTCGTGTCCGCTGAGAAGGGTGCTCAGCGCCGAGCGCAGGATGTCCTCTGTCCGCGGCCCCCAGAACCGCGCGAACAGTCGCGCGAAGATTCCGCAGATCGCCTGGGCCTGCGCATCGCCCTCCCCAGGGGCACAGGCGAGGAGGTTGAGCGCCGGCGGATGACCTGTGTCACCGAGGTCAAGCAGATCCACATGCTCCTGGCGCTCGCTGGGGACACGCTCGAGGATCAGGCCGGTCAGCTCGCCGGTGGGGTCGAGCACGATCCCACCCATCCCCTCACGGATCGCCTCGAGAGTCATGTTCAACAGCAGCGTGCTCTTGCCCCGGCCGGTCGGTCCGAGCACATGCGTGTGCTGAAGCAGCGCCTCGGGTTCGATGCGGATCTCGCGGTTGAATCCCGAGTGGTCACTGCGTCCGAGCAGCAATCCGCGCGTGGGGGCCTGTGCGACCGGCGCCACACGACGCGACGGGGCCTCCGCGAACGCCACCGGTGCGAGCGCGCTCTGCTCGGGGATCGCGATCAGCGCGGCAGCCTCGCCGCTGCTCAACAACAGCCGCGCTCTGATCGGGGGCAGACAGCGCGCGAGCCGTCTGGCGCAGAAGGGTTCCCAGCGGCGGTGCAGCCCGCTGCCGAGCTCCTGATATTGGCCGAACGCTGCGAACAGACCGCGCAATCGTCCCCGCGCGCGACGCCGTCCATCCGCCCATGCCCCGGCACGGATCGTCGCCGCCAGCAACGGCGCGCTGGCCTTCGCCTCGATCGCCCGCGCACGCTCCAGCGAGAACGGGTCCACCTCCCTCCACGACCGCGCGGCACGACGCATCGGCTGCGACGAGCCCCGCGAGAGCACATCGAGCATTCCGCCGGCGAGCGAGCCGAGCCCATCCAGCGCTCGCAGGGCGCTGCTGGACTGAAGGCCGCGACCCGAACGCAACCGTGCGGCCTGGCTCCGCGCCCTCACAGCTGAGAGTCGCGGCGGGGCCTGGAACACGAGCTGGATCACCCCGCCCTCGCCAGGGTGCTGTGCGCGCAGCGCCGCGAGCACCTGGCCCGCGGGATCGACGCGATGATCGACCCGCAACGGCAGAAAGCGCGACCCGGCCGCCGCGAGACTCGTGACACGCAACCGTCTGCTGCTCTCGCCCGCATCGGCGGGCAGAGCGCCGCTCTCGGCCTCCACGGTGACCGCGCCGAGGGCCTGTTCGAACGCCGCCCGCACCTGCGCTGGGGGCAGACCATCGGAGATGAACAGGCCACACGCCGCACGATCCTCCAGCGCAGACACCGACAGCGCGACCCACGGCGCGGGTCCCAGCAGAGGACGACGAAGACCATGCGCCAGCGTGCGCAAAGACGCCTCGAGCGCCGAGCGAGACACGCGCTCGCCGAGGCGAAGCTCCCACCAGCCACCCGCCGACGCCAGACGATGGCGACCCCACACGCGCACCGCCAAGACCACGACCAGCCCGAGGGCAAGCAGCATGACGGGCAGCCGCAGCAGCTCGAGCAGACGGGACACACCGGTCATCCGTCCGTCCCCTCTCCCGCCGGTCCGGGCGGCTGCGCATACCCGTAGACGGGCGCAGCCTCGCCCGCGCCGGTCGCGTCCGCGGGGTCGAACGGCCCGACACGGCTGACCTTGCCGGCGTAGTTGCCCTCGACGGTGACGATCTCCCCGTCGGGCAGGACCTGGATGATGATGCCGACGTGCGCGCTTTCGCCGGGGCCGGTCCCGTAGAAGATGGCGTCTCCGGGCGAGGGCCTCGCCGAGGCTGGGAGCACGTGTCCGCCGTGTTCCTCTGCCCATGTGTGCAGCGACCCGGAGTAGCCGTACAGCGCGGTGGGACCGGGGAGCGGCACGCCCGCGTGCTGCCATACCCAGGCGGCGAACAGCGAACACCACTCCTCACACGGACCGTAGACGGTGCAGTCCGAGCCGGGCGGGTGTTCTGTCTGGCCGAGCTGGCTTTCGGCGACCCGCACGATCTGCGAGCCGCTGGCCGCTGCGGGGGTGAACGTGCTCGCGCTGCAGGAGCGGCCCTGGCCGCCGACCGGTTGCGCCAGGGGCGGGCTGCTCGGTGTTGGGGAGCCGGCGCCCTGGAAGCCGTATTGCACGGCGCGGGCCATCACCTCCGAGGCGTAGCTGACCGACGCGTCCGCGCACGCGCCGTAGTAACGGCACGCGGCCTGGAAGTATTCGTTATAGGAGCCGCCGGTCGGCGGGGCGCCCATGTCTTCTCGCAGGATCCGCGCGGCGGTATAGATCGCGTCTGCGGGATCGTTCACCGATAAGGGCTGGCCGGGGTCGGCGTTAACGGCGTAGCGTTCCCACAACGTCGGCCCCGGGCCGGGGCTGCAGGGGCTGTCGCGGACGTAGGCGATCTGCATCGGTCCCGCGCAACCGGAGCTGTTCGCTCCCGCACAGTCGCCACTGCCGCACTCCTGGGTGCCGATCGAGGCGAGAAAGCTCCAGTCGATGTCAAAGCGTGCCCCGGCGCCCTCGTAAAGCTGCAGGCGTTCCGGTGGGATGCTTTGAAGCGCATACGCTGACGGCGCCGGGCCGCTCGGGGAGGCCTCGGCCGGTTCGCTCCCGAGCTGACAGCCGGTGAAGCTCGCGCCGAGCACCGCGATCGCGAGCGCGAAGATCGCCACCAGCACGAAGCCGCCGACACCGACGGTCCCGAGCAGCCACAGCAGCAGCCTGCGCTTGGCGTACTCAGCAACTTGAGCGCGCACGATCTCAGTCGCCATTCAGAGCGTTGACGAGCAGCCGCCCGTCCTGGGAGGTCACGAGCAGTCCGATGCGATAGGTCACGAGCTCGCCGTCGCCGATCAGCACACTCACCCCGACCTCGTCCGGTGACGGTGCGGGCGTGCTCTGCAGCGTGAGCACGCGCGGGGTGCGTTCGCGCGTCGCTGGCGAGACGCGTGGCGGATTCGCCTGCAGCGAACGGACCAGTGCGCTGCTCGCGTCGGTGATCTGCTCCGCCGTGCCGTGTCCGTAGAGGTAGGCGAGATACCCCCGCAGGAACGCCCTGCTCACGCGCGCAGCGACTGGCGAGAGAGTGTCATCCGACGAGGCGGGCATCCGCGCCGGTCCCGGGGGGTCCGAGCGTGAGGTCTTGGTGGCGGCCACGCCAGTGTGCGTGATCGGTTGGTGCGCTGCTGGACGGGTGAGGATGAGAAGCGCGGTCGCGCAGGCGAGCAGCACCGTGACCGTCGCGAGCGCACGGGACCGTTGGGGTTCTGTGATCGGCCGGTCGCGTAGTGAGACGAGCCAATCGGTCATTGATGCTCACCTCGGTCTGTGATGCCGAGGAAGCTGCGGCGGGTGCAAAGCGCGGCGCCGGCTGTCGGCAGGGCTGGTCGGTAGAAGGGGTCGAGTACCAGGCAGCGCCCGTTGCGGTTGGTGTGGGGGCAGGTTGCACGTCGCGCTCCCGGCGTGCCCTCGACGGGAGCGGTGCGCCGGTAGGGCGCGCCGCACACACCGCACGCCAAGGGCGAGGAGCCTGTGAGGATGCAGCACCGTACGAGCGTCCAGCGGTACGCCCGCTCCCTCTCCTCGAGGCATTCGGGCTGCCGAGGCCGACCGCGCCCGCACGGCAGCGAGCACAAACCCCCGCGCAGGCGGTCTGGGAATGTGGGAGCGTCGCAGAAGCAGCGATCGCGCTTTGAGAGCAGCGACAGTCCCATCGGATCGCGCACACTGGTTAGGGGTGCGCTCCAGGACGGGGTCTGCTGCGGCCGGTAGCCGGCGGCGCGCAGCTCGCTCGCGAGCTGCTCGTTGGCCCCGAGGAGCCAGAGGGTGCCGTCCTCGCGCAGCACGCGATGGACTTCCTTGAGGATCGCGAGTGTGCGTGCGGGCGCTGCGTCGGCTCGTGGGGAGGCGATGCAGGTCTGTGCCCAGCAGTCGGGGAGTTCGCGCAGGAGCGAGAGCGCGTCTGTGTGTTCGACTCTCAGGCTCACGCTGGCTCCTCGTCGGGGTCGGAGCTGGTCGGGTACGGTGCTTCGGTGCCCGCGATTGGCTCGTCGAGCCCATCGCCCGGTTCGGGGACGTCCGCGCCGCGCGGCTCTGTGGAAGTGCCGTCCTGCTGGGAGGAGGCGGTGTCCTTTTTGGATCGTGTCGATCGGCCTGGGAGGGGCGAGACGCTTACGCCCGGGCGCGCGAGGCCGGCCATACGCGCGAGACGGGTGCTGTAGTAGAGGGCCTGCAGGCGCCCCGCGGGTTCGCGGCTGGCGTGTGGGCCGGCGGTGGCGGCGAGGAGGTCGGTGGTGAGCCTGTGGCGTTGCAGGAAGACGGCCCACAGGAACGCGGCTTGCAGCGTGAACGCGAGTAGCCATCCGAGGTTTGAGGTGGCCTGGGCGAGTGCGCCGCAGACGGTGAGGATCAGCGCGAGGATCAGGCTGTAGATGACCTTGCGCGCGAGGAACCCCGCGAGCTTTGAAAGCCAGGCGCGGAAGAAGTCGTGTCCGCGGCCGGGGAAGATGCCGACCAGCAGCGCCACCGGCGCGAACGCCAGCAGCAGCAGCAGGAGGATCTGCGCGAGGATCACGCCGAGCGCGAGCGCGCCGAGCAACAGGAGCGCGCCGAGCTCGCCGGCGAGGATCACGACCGCGAGTAGCAGGCGCTGGTATTGGCCTCCCTTGCCCATCGCTTCCGCGGCGGGCTCGTCGGCTGGGCCGAGGCGGTAGCCGCCGTTCTGCTTGCCGGGATCGGAGTTGGGGAGATCGGCGGTGTCGCCGTGTTCAAGCGCTTCGTGCTCGGCGTTACGGTCGTGTGACTGAAACGGGTAGGCCAGGAAGTGCGGCGCGTACTTGTTCAGCGCGTTGACACAGGTCTTGCTTTCACCCTGGATTTCGGTCGTGTTTTCGAGCTCGGCGGAGAGCTGACTGTCGCGTTCGGGATTGCTGCTGAGTGGGCGTACCGCGACCGAGGTGGCCTTGCCGTTGTGGATGCGGGCGCATTGCTCGATACCGCCGAACTCAAGGACCGTCCACGGATCGAGGACTAGTAGCTGAAAGAGCTGGTTGCTGGCCTGGGTCTTGGCCTGCTGTTCGCCTTCGATCGTGCCGTGGCTTGTGAGGGACAGCAGCGAGGTCGAGATCTCGTTTGAGAGCTGGCTGGCCGGCGCGATCGTGCGCTGCGGTTGGGTGACGATCCCGATCGCCAGCACGCAATAGAAAAGAGAGAGAGCGAGCGCTCCGGCGGTCTCGCTGTAGCGGCGCTGGATGAGGGCCTTCCACATCGTCCAGCAGCCGACGAGCACGATCGCGGCGATCAGCCACGGCGCCCCGAACGTGCTGGTGTACAGGTCGTGGATCGCGTTCGTGACCGGTGTGAGCGCACCCGAACCCGGGGTGCCGTTCCCGTTGAGCAGATCCAGGCTGAACGCGAACGCGAACACGGTGATCAGCGCGTTCGCCAAGAACGCGCTGATGATCCAGATGACCTGCGCGATGAAATACGCGATCAGCGGTGGCACGCCGGAGACGTCCACCCCGTCGAACACGCTGACGCTGATCCCCGGGAAATATTGGTCCAGCTGATAGTTGGACAGCGGATAGCGGCCCGCCAGCGCACCGGAGGCGACCTGTGATGCGGGCGCGATGTTGCCGTACACATCGCTGGCCAGCGCCGAGGTCTCCGCGAGCAGCAGCAGCCCCACCGCGAGCACGACAGCTGCGAGGATCAGCCGCCAGCGCGCACGGACCTGTCTGGCCAGACGCAGGGTGCGCGGTGTCATGTGGACGCCTGCGTGGGCTGGCCCGGGGTTGTCTGGAACGCGGCGAGCAGCCCCGGGTCGGCGAGGTCAACCTGGATCTCGCCTACGCGGCCGTCGAGGTCGCGCATCAGGCAGCGGCCCTTGCGCAGCTCGCCCAGCAGCCGCACGAGCTCTTCGCTGTCGGGGTCGAGGCCGACCAGCGCGAGCGCGCGGCGCGCCTCGGCGTCTGAGTCCTGCCCAAACAGCAGGTAGGTGCCGATCAAGTCTGCGAGCTCGCCGAGGTCGGCGGTGCGTTGTGTGCCGAGCAGCACGGTCGCGTTGAACGCGCGACCCAAACGCACGAGCCGGTCGATGATCGACCGTCCCTGTGGGGAGGCCAACAGGAACCAGATCTCGTCCAGCAGCACGACCTTGTGTCGCGTGCGGTCGGTGGAGATCAGTCGCAGCGCGTACGCCGCCACGAGCGTGAGCGTCGCGACCGACACGCGCTCTGAACGCGTGTAGCTGTCGCGGGCGGCGCGGGGGTCGGGTAGCGAGAGGCCGGGCATCCGGATCGTGGTGAGCGACCGTCCGGCCAGCGCGACGGTGTTCTGCTCCTGACCGAACCCGAGGCGTGCGAGTCCGAAGTCGCTGATCACCTCCAATGCAGCTGCGGCGTCACGCCCGGCTTCCTGTTCGCTCTGACCGAGCAGTTCGATGACGCGCAGCAGGCCGCGCGCGCCCTCGCGGACGGCGTCCTTGACGGCGCGGCTGATCGCGTTCTCCCACGCCGGCGGCGGGTCTCTGAGCAGCTCGAGCAGGTAGGAGCAGGCGAGCTCCTCGCGCAGATCCTCAAGACCGATCTGCAGCGGGTCGAGCTTGCCCTGCTGCGCCGGATCACCGCAGAGCTCCAGCACCTGCAGCTCCTCGGCGAGCTCGGGCAGGTTCTCCCAGCCGTGGTCGGGCTTGGGATCGAAGTCAACGACCACGCTCCCCCGCCGCTGCGCGCCGTAGGCGATCGCCTGCGCGGCGACCGTCTTGCCCGACCCGAGTGTCCCTACGAGCAGCACCGCCGACGCGCGCGACTCCCGTGGTGCCTGTGTGGGGTCATACCGCACCGGTCGCGCCGCGCCGGTCGGGGTGTACCCGAGATACGGGCCGCGGGCGGAGCCGACTGTGCGCGTCGCGGTTGGGACCGTCGCGCCGAACTGTTCGAGCGTGAGCTGCTGAACGTAGTCGCGTGTGAGCCCGCCGTCGGGTCTGGGGAGATGGTCGAAGAACAGCTGGTGCTGCAATCCCGCGGGCCGGTGCAAACAGACCTCGCCGTAGTGCTCTTTCAGGAGCGCGACGCGACGCTCGAGCTCCTCCTGGCTGGGTGCGCCGAGCGCGAGGCTGATCCAGCCGGTGAGCATCGAGGGGTGCGCGCCGGCCTGGAGCTTGGCCTCGTACTCGCGCGCGAGCATCCGGTCTTCCTCGGCCTGCAGACCGGGACCGAACGCCGCGCCCTCGAGCTGCTCGCGATAGGCGTTCTCCACGTCCGCGATCCGCTTGCGTACCTGTCCCAGCGCCTCGCGATTGCCATGCCAACGCGCGTGCAGCACCGCGTCCACCGGGAATCCGACGCCCTCAGGTGCGGCGAACAGCACCTCCGCGCCTGCACCGGGAAACAGCGGCGCGTCACCCAACGCGCCGAGCGCGAGCAGCGCCTGAAAACAGCGGCCCTGCTCACCATCGACAGTCAGCGTCCGCTCGTGCTCTGTGATCGCACAGTTAGCGCACCGCCACAGCACGCACCCGAGCGGCTCGTACGCCTCCTCGCTGGCGTCGGTGTGAAGCGCCTGCACTCGCCAGTGCCGGTCCAGGTCGGGCTCGCCGATACCTCGGCTGGCGACGCGCCGCAAAAGCCACTGCAGCTCGATGGTGCGTGCGCGGCGCAGCCCGATCACGCCCGACAGGCGCTCATACAGGCGCTGCTCGCTGGCCTCAAGCTCGCGCAACCGCGCGACGGTGATCGGTGCGCCCGTCCCTACGCCCAGCACACTCTCCACGCGCCCGCGGATGCCGTCGCTGACGCGCAGCAGCCCGGCGCCGAACCCCTCCGGTGTGCGGCGATCAAGGGAGATCGCGAGATAGCACTCGGGCACGTGCGAGTCGAGCTCTCGCAGTCGCTCGCGATGGCCCTCCAGGAACGCGCGCCACACCTGCGGGTGCTGGTGGCGCCCGTCGAGCAGACCGAAGGTGTGCTCGACATACTCCTCGGCCGGGTAGGCGCGGTTGACCCGCCAGAGCGAGAAGTTCGCGCCGATCGTGTGCGCCAACCGCTCCAGCCGGCGCGCAAGCGCCCACTTCCCCGCAACCGGCGAGAACGGATAGGAGACCATCCCCAGCCGGTAGAGCGCAGCCGTCTCACCCCCGGGTCCGAGCAGCACGTTCGCGTGCGCGTGACGTATCGGAAAGCGCATCACGGACGGATCTCCAGCACCTGTCCGGCACCGAGCTCGACGACCTCGGCGAGTACCTCGCGCGGGCGCATCCGATGCCCCTGCGCGGGACGCGCCACATGTCTGCCTCTGCGGGGGGTGAGCACCACCCGGTGGCCGAAGACGACTCGCGCGGGACCGTGAACCCGGCCGTAGTGGAGCACGGGCGAGTGTTGATCGGGGGCGACCCACACCCGCGGTGCCCACTCAACGACCTGCCCGTCGACGATCACCGGACGCTCGAGCGAACGGCGCGCCGCACGCAAACGCAACAGTGCGCGCGAGAGCAGATAACGGTGCGCCGCGCGTCCATCCGGAGTGAGCTGACCGGCAGCGGTCGCGACCAGTCCCGGCAACACCAACAGACGCAGCGGCCAGTCAACCCAGCCAAGCAGCAGTCCGCACACCTGCACGGCGCACGCCACCGCAGCGCCGCCGAAGAGCGCGCCCTTCAAACCCCGTGACTCACAGCCAGCCGCGGCGCCGGTCCCGCCCGCGATCAGCGTGAACAGCAGCGAGCGGGAGCTGAGCACCAGCACTATCAGCAGCGTGCCGAACGCCCAGATCAGCCAGTTGAGCGGCACGCCACCCGGCACCGGTAGGCGCCGCCCGTCGATCTGGTAGATCCGCCGGTCGGGCTTGAAGATCCGCTGGTAGGAGCGGACCGGCATCGAAGAATCGCTCACGGCTATCGCCCTTGCTCTCTCGCGTGCGCGCCCGTTCTCGGTCAGTCGAAGATCTGCTTGCCGATGTATTCGGCGGCTTTGCCGATCTGGTCAGGCGCGAACACCATCCACGCGACCACCACGGCAGCGAACAGGAACGTCGCCAGCTCGATGTACCGGCGGTTCCAGAGAAAGACGAGGCTGAACGACGCGACGATCCCGCCGTACACCTCCCCCGCGTAATGCTTGAGCAGTTCTCCCACGTTCTGTCCAACATCGCTGCCAGCAGCAAACGCGTCCGGAGCGAACACCCACCCCAGGCATATCGCGAACAGAAGAACGCTCACCAGCCGACAGCAGAGAGAAAGCGCAGAGTCACACCTTTGCCGCTCTGCTATGTGACCTGGGCCCGCGCGTTCGGTGTTACGTGGCGTGTTAGACGGGCGACTGGCTGATATGTGCTTTGGAAGAGTCATCGCACTCGTTTTACGGTGCGAGCCCGCAAATTGCCACAATCGCCGAAAAGTTCTGTTACACAACCGTACAATCGGACAATAGAATGGCGTGCGCGCGCACGGGTGCGCACCGGCCCATGAGCGTTGATTCGTCTGGTGTTACTCGCTGAGGTCGGCGAGCGCGGCGAGCTCTTCGATCTGGCCGAGAACGCTCGCCCCGGCCTGCTGAATCAGCGCGGGTACGGTGAAGTCAGCGATCGCGTAGCGCACGTAGCTACCGTGACGGGTACGCGATAGAACCCCTGCGCGATGCAGGACATTCAAATGCTGCGAGACGTTCTGGTGTACCAGTCCGAGCTCATCGGCGAGCTCTTGGACCGTGGCCTCATGCTCGTTCAGCAGTAGCAGGATCCGCATCCTGGTGGGCTCGGCGAGCGTGCGCATCCGTTGCACAACCAGCCACAGCAGCCCCTGCGAAGGTAGCGGCCTTCCCCAGCCGCCGCCGAGCATGTTTCTGGGCGTGTTCATAACACTGTTATTGACCATGAACCGGGCGAGCTAGACAAGACAATCTCGAAAAGTTCTTGTCTAATTCACGCCGGTCGCGGTCAGAGACAGGTCATGAACGAGAACCCAAACCATCCCACGCAACGCACCTATCGTCCTCGCCGCAAGCCCGGCCGCGCAACCAGGGCCAGCCGGCAGGACGGCCCATCCGAGTACACCCGCGAGCCGGAGCATCAATATGACGAGCACCCCCAACAGGCAACAACCGTCCGACACGAGCCGATCTTCACAACGCCAAGACGTAAGCAAGCGTCGAGCTCGCGCAGCCGGCGCGCGATCCTCGCCAGACGAACGATCCTGATGGCTTTTGCGATCTGCGCGGCGACAGTCTGCGCCACAGTCGGACTCGTCGCCATGACCCGCAACGCACCAGACCGCACACTGCGGCCATTCTTGCCGCGACGCACAGCGACCAGCTCATCTCCAACGATCTCCGCATCCGCCGCTCACCCTTACCGCGCGCGACGGCATGCGCGGCGAGCCACAACCCCGGTCCCAGCGCATCCGGTCTCAAGACCCATCCACGAAATGTCAAGCCAGCAAACCGAGAGCTCAGCGCAGGCCCCAATCATCGCACCCACGTCTGTCGCCGTGCCCGAACCCGCTCCCACGCCCACCAACACCGCATCTGAACCACAGGCGCCGTCCGAACCGCAGGCAGCTCAGCCTGACGCGCCGATCACGCCACCTGCACACCCCGCTGGTGAAGAACAGACAGGGGGAGGCCCGTTCTCTCCCTAGAGGCACAGCACACGCCCGCGCCGGGCGTGTGCTGACGGATATCAGCTGGTGAGGACGTCGATTATCTTGCTGTACCCGCGCGCGTAGGGTAGGCCGCTCTGGCCGGCTGGAATTTCTGCCCTGAATGGGAACCGTCCGGTCGCGCCCTCGAACTGGTACGTAACGCGAAAACCTCCCTGCGCATTGGTTCGAGGCGCCCGGAACGGCACCCACCGCCCGCGATAGTGCACCAGCAGGTCAACGATCGCACCCTGTGCTGGAATCGGCCCATTGACCGTACCGGTGAGCGTGATCGTGCCTTCCGAGCTCAGCCGGCGCGGGGTAACGTCAAGCCGCACGCCGGCGAGCACGCTCTCTCTGACGGTCGCCTGCGCTGCATACCCGGCATCGGAGGAGAACGCGCGATAGTCGACCTCGACCAGTCGCGATGGGCCCGCCGGCACGCGCACGCCAAAGGCGCCCGATGAGTTCGTGCGAACGGACGCGATCAGCTGGCTTGTGCTCGCACCTTCGATCTGCTGGCTGAGCTGCAGCGTGGCGTTCTCGATCGGCGCGCCGAGGTTGTTCAGCAGCCGTCCGCTGAGCCTGAAGGAACGATTGGCATAGGATCGCGAGATCGTCGCGCTCGTGTCCAGCAGCAGCTGCGCCGACTCGCTCGCACCGATCCCGTTGGGCGCTCCTATCACTACCGGGGTAGCAGGGGTGCTGGCACCAGGGCTCGCGGCGGGAGCGGGGCTCGTAACGACCCTGGCCGTGGGGGCGGCGGTTGGGGAGGGGGAGCCGGTTGAGGATTCGCCCGGGCTGGTTGTGACCGGACCTGGCAGGGTGCTGACCGGCCCGGCGACGGGCAGGACGGGAGTCGTGGGCGAGCTCGCGAGCGTGCTCGTGCCGTCGTTATCAGAGGCGCTCACGAGTACTCGCAGGGTGTCGCCGACATCGCCGGCAGTAGGGGTGTAGCTCGCGCTTTGCGCGCCGTTGATCGGCTGACAGGCTTCGCCCCGACCGTTGCACTGCTCCCACTGATATGCATAGGTGACCGTTCCGGCTTCGCTCGGTGCAGACCACACACCGGGCTGCGCGCTCACGCTCGAGCCGGGTTGCAGCGTTTCGGGCACGAGGATGCTCGGCACCGAGGCGTTGGTGGGAGCGTTGTCGCTGACGAGCGTCCCGAGCGTATCGGTCGCGACGTTGCCCGCGGCGTTGGTGACGTCGAGTTCGACGGTGTAGGTGTCGTCCCTGAGCGTCGCGGTGTTCAGCACGAACCCGCCGACGGACTGCCTCAGCGGGCACGCATCCCAGGCGTCATACGAGCATTCGCCAGAGAAATCAAAGGTGTGCTGGTAGGGCGCGCCGCCTCCCTGCGGCGTCAGCCTCAGCATTGCCGAGCGCACGCCGCTATCCGCATCGCTGGCGGTGAAGCCGAACGTCTGTGATCCCGTGACCGTCCCGTGGTTCGCGGCGGCGCTCGCGAGCTGCCCGGAGACGCTCGCAACCGACGGCGCCACCGGATCACTGAGGGTTAGCGTGATGTCATTCAACGCCGGGACACTCGTTGAGTCACTGAAGAGACAGGTGGGGGAGCTGCGGTCGGTGGTGCAGTTCACGTATGCCTCGAAGTCGCGTGCGCCCTGGGGCAGCGTCCAGCTATCAAGCGCGGAGTATTCGCCCCCGCCACCGTAGGGAAGCTCGGTGCCGCCCGGCAGCCCTTGGCCCGCCGAGGCGAACCCGAGGAACGCGTCATCGCCCGTCGCAGGCGAGGCGTGCACCTCCCCCGTGATCGACTGGATCGTGACGTCCGGGGCGCTAGCGGGCACCTGCAGCTCAAGCCCGACCTGGCTGCCATCGCTGCCGTTCTCCGTCACGGCCCCCGCGAC
Organism: uncultured Solirubrobacterales bacterium; assembly: GCA_963713895.1. Lineage (GTDB taxonomy): Bacteria > Actinomycetota > Thermoleophilia > Solirubrobacterales > Solirubrobacteraceae > Palsa-744. The sequence goes on from OY970210.1 coordinate 3,459,426, forward strand.
ACCATTGCTAAAGACATAGTCGCCGATACTCCCTCCACTGGCGGAGCAGCTGTCGCTCAGCACCGTGCTCGCCTCGGTCTGGAAAGCGTAAACCGACCAGCCCGGCGACACCGCCGAGCTCTGCGGCGAACACTGATACATCGGGTACGTTCCCGCAAACGCCAAACCCGGCACGCCCAGCATCATCAATCCCAGCATCACAACGCCAATCGCAAGCGCGCGGCCAAGCCGCGGCACACGCCCGATTCCTTTCCTGTGCTCCGTGTCCATCCTCATTCGACCATCCCTGTCTCTCTCGCTCTCACGCCCCACCGGTCGGGGGCTCTTTCACCTTCTTTGACCACGAGCGCCCGAAATTAGACAACGACTTCTCCAACCCCGACGCTCTCACGGGCTGAACGGCCCTCCACCATGCTGTTCACCCGTAGATGTCGCTTCCCCCATCGACGTGTCGCTCGACGGCGTTTGCACCGGCGTGGCGGCCGGCCTGGGCACGCCGAGATACGCAAACCCGCCCGGTTCACGACGCGCGACCGAACTCGACGCGCCGGCCGGCTGGCTCGCGCCGGACGCATGCTCGAGGTCGCTCGCATGTTCGTGCACCGCCAGCGCGGATACGCTCGCCTGGGCGCTCGCGCGCCCAAGCACAATCCCCGAAACCCTGACCGCCCTCTGCAGATCCGTGCCGGGCCCAGCCGTGGTTGGCATCCTCGTCGCTGTCGCGCGAGGAACAGGGCGCGGTGAGCTTCGCTCCAGCACGTGCCCAACGCCGATCGTCCCAGCCGTGATCGTCGCGACCGTCAGCACACCGGCCGCGACCTTGGCGCCCATCCCCCCGCCGGCCAGGATCGCCACAGCGCGTTCTCGCACCAGCCCACCGCCAAGCCCCGTCCCCTGCGGCGAGAAGCGCTGCTGCCAACCACCCAGCCGCACACCCGCGGGTGCCAGCCAGCCCACGCGACCAGCGAGCAGCGGCCCCGGCAACAACGCCACGGCCTGGCCACCAAAACTCGCCCGCAACCGTTGCGCGCTCGTACGGTGCTCGGCACGGCAGCGCGCACACCCCTCCACGTGCACGATCGCGGCCTGCGCGAGCTGCTCGCCGGTCGCCCGCCCACTCTGCAGCGAGCGAATCGTCTGCGCGCGAAACCCGCACAACCGTCCCGCCTCATACAGCACCTGAAAGCGCTCGCGCTTGCGCTCGCACGAGCGCGTCACCGTGCGCGCCCTGCCCGCCGGAATGCCGAGCGCGGAACCGATCGCGAAATAGCTCAGGTCCTCCTCGGCCAACAGCACGAACACCCGTCGCTCGATCGCGCTCAACGCAGCCAGAAACTCCGCGACAACCAGCCGATCCTCCCGCGCCAACACCGCCTGCTCAGGAACCCCCTCCCGCTCGCCAGCCCGCTCCGCCGCCTCACGCAGACCCGGCACGCTCTGCGCGAGGATCCCCAAGCGAAGACGCTGGTCTCGATGCTCGCGAAGCGCACGCTGCTTGATCCCCCGTCGCAAACCGCGACGCAAATGCTGCTCACTCTCATACGCCCTGCCCATCAACGCCACAGCCGTCTCCTGATACAGATCCTCCACCTGCTCCAGGCTCAACCCCGCACACTCAAAAAAACCCTGCGCGACCCGCACCTCACGCGCGTGCCACTCCCCCAACAGCTGCCCAATCAGCCCCGCACTGAAGGAGCGGACCCCGTTCGAACCATCCGCACGCGCAAACGCCCCCTCCGCCGCACCATCGCGCCTTCGCCTCCCTGATCGAGCGTCCATGCTCCCGTTCTCTCCTCTCTCCCGGGTCAACCATGACCCTCAACGCAAGGTCGCACAAAACGAAAGAGTTCGGAACACTCAAACTCGATTTGCAACGCTTCTTGCAACCACAGGCCGCCCCTCCAACACCCGTCCACGCACCCCACCATCAGCTAAAGGACCCTCCCGACCCCGCCCCGAGCCGCGCGCGCAACCACAGGCGTGTTCATGGGGGGATCTGGTCGAGGCCGCGGCCCGCCGAAACGCGCGTCTTATTCGACCACACGAGCTCCCGGTCGTCGAACAGCCAGCTCAGTCCTGCAACCAGCGCCCCGAGGCCTCGCGGAGGGCCGCGTAGTCGAATCCGTCCGGGCGGCGGAAACGGTTGATCAGCCGCGCGGCCGCCAAGCGCCGACGTCGCTCGCTCTCCTCGCGAGCTTGGCTCTCGCGCTCACGCGCCTGATCGTCCTCGACGACCTGCATCGCCGCGCCGGCTTCGCCGACCACGACCGTGAGATTGAGCACTCCTGCCACGGATAGATAAACGCGAAGCATCGTTTCCTCTCGAGAGCGCTCGCGCTCAGTCCTCCAAGCCCAGCTCCGCGCGAGTCTGCCCGGCCCGCACCGCAAGCTGCGCCTCGATCTCGGCGCCTTGCGCGAGCACCGGCACCGAAACCTCGAGCGCCTCGGCCAAAGCCGAGATCTTCCTCCACGTCGGATTACGCACACCGCGCTCTATTCCCGAAAGATACGTGGGATGCATACCCGCCGCGTGCGCGAGCGCTTCGATGCTCTCCTTGCGCGCGCGACGAAGCCGGCGGATTGCCAGCCCAAGATCGGCGTTCGAAGCCACGCCAAGCACCACGCGCGCGAGAAGCGACGCGAGCCTCTTCGCTGCTCTTTCAGACGTTGATCGTGCCGCCGATCAACTCCACCAACCGCACCGACGCGCGCGTGGCGAACACGCAGCCATCTCCGGCCCGCTGCACCAGCCCAGCGCCGAGCAGTTCCCGCACGGCGACATGGGCGTCATCGGCGCTCTCGAGCTCACGCGCGAGATCCTCAATCGACCACACCGGCTGCTCGTCGGTCAACAGATGCAGCACTCGCTGTTCGACCTGCTCGATCCGATGAGCAGGGGTACGGATATCGTTGTCGTGCATGGGAGCAGTTCCTCCTGTGCCACGGCCCCAGGGCAGTCGCAAGCTGTCGCTGGGGCCAATCGTGTATCGACGCCTTCTCTCGGTGCGCACCGGAGCACGGGACTCTCGGCGAACAACGGCCCGGGCGGTTTCGGCCGTAGCGGGACCGCTACCGGGTTGCGACGGATCAACGTCTAGCTCGAACTGCGCCGAATCTCAAGTCCGATCGTGACAAATCTCGCCTATAGAGCGCCGCAAACCCTCGACCACCCTCAAGGAAAAGGACGTGAAAAGGACGTGGCTCATAAAGAAGCCCTTTCAGCCCCCCTTCCGCATCTCTTGCCTCACCCCTCAAAAACCGCACCACAGTGCGGAAAACAAGCGATGGCGAGACTCGGAATCGAACCGAGGACACCACGATTTTCAGTCGTGTGCTCTACCAACTGAGCTATCTCGCCGCACGCGTCCGCTTCCGCCCGGCGCGCTCGCTTCCCGGCCGACCGCAGACCGATCGAATCTTAACGGCTGCAGGCCATGCCAGCCCCGCGTGGGATCTCGATCGACCAGACCACCCGATCGGCCAGCCGCCCCAGACCAGCCGCGCTACACCCGCGCGAACTCCTGGACCAGCGCCTCGTAGGTCTGTCGCAGCCCCTCCTGTATCGATACCTGCGCGCGCCAGCCCAGCTCGCGCTCGGCCCTGCTCGCGTCCAGGCAGCTGTGCTGCAGCTCGCCCGGGCGCAGGTCGGCCAGGCGCGGCTCGATCTCGACGCCGGCGATCCTTTGGAGCTCGCTCCAGATCGTCATCACGTCGGTCTGCACGCCCGTGGCCACGTTGTATGTGCCGTGCTTGCCCACCGCGGCGCGCAGCGCGCTCACCACGTCGCCCACGTATATGTAGTCGCGCGTCGGCCTGCCGTGTCCGTATAGCGTCGGCTGCTCGCCGCTGTAGAGCTTGTGCGCGAAGATCGCCACGACTCCCGCCTCGCCGTGGGGGTTCTGGCGGGGCCCGTATACGTTGCCGAGCCTTGCCACCGTGTTCGGCACGCCCGCCGCCAGCGACCACGTCTTGACGTACGCCTCGCCCGCCCACTTCGACGCCCCGTACGGCGCCAGCGGCGCCGGCTCGCGCTCCTCGCTCGTGGGCATCGGCGCCGCGTCCCCATACAGCGCCCCGCCGGTCGAGGTGAACACAACCGGGGTCCCGAGCTCGTTGGCCGCCACCAGGACGTTCAGCGTGCCCTTGACGTTGACGTCGCAGTCGCGCAGCGGGTTCTCGACCGACGCCGTCACGCTTGCCTGGGCCGCCAGATGAAAGACCGCCTCCGGCGCCAGCTCCTGCACGACGCTCCTGACCGCCGGGCCGTCCACCACGTCCAGCTCGACCAGCCGCGCCTCGCCGGCGACGTTCTCACCGCTCCCCGAGGACAGGTCGTCGATCACCGTAACGCCGTAGCCGTCGGCCAGGAGCGAGTCGACCACGTGGGAGCCGATGAACCCCGCCCCGCCCGTCACGATCGCCTGTTTGGCCTCCACGCCGCGAAATCTATACGACGGCCTCTATCCGACGGGCGCCGAGCCCAACGCCTCTTCGACCTGCTCGACCGAACGGTCGATCCGCTCCAGCACGTCCTCGTCCTCGCGCCCGCTCAGCAGATACCTGCGCAGCGTGCCCAGCACCCTGCGGACGATCGTCATCGCGCGCCGCTCGTGCTCGGCGTCGAGCTGCCCGCGCTCGCGCAGCTCCGCCAGGCGGCGCAGCGTCGGTTCGATCACCTCGCCCTGCACGTCGCCCGCGCCCAGCCCGTCCTCCATCGCCTGCGCGATCGCGCTCTCGGCCGGCTCGGCTTCGCCTCGATCGAGCGCCGTCGCGAACGTCTCCAGCGCGCTCTCTGCGACCGCCGCCGGATCCGCCCTGACCTGTTCGCGCGCGTCCGGGCCCGACTGTTCGAGCACGTCCATGAATGCGTCCAGCAGCACCGGGTCGAAATGCTTGCCTCGTTCATCGCGCATCATCTGCACGGCCTCCTCGACCGAGAAGGCCTTGCGATAGACCCTGTCGCTGGTCAGCGCGTCGAACACGTCCGCGATCGCCACGACCCGGCCCTCGATCGGGATCGACTCGCCCGACACGCCGCGCGGGTAGCCGCTGCCGTCCCACTTCTCGTGATGGCTCAGGGCGATCGTCGCCGCCATGTCGAGAATCGCCGAGCTCGAGCCTTTCAACAGGCGGTGGCCCTCCTCGGCGTGCGTCTCGACGATCGCTCGCTCCTCCGCCGTCAGCTTGCCCGGCTTCAGCAGGATCGCGTCCGGGATCGCCACCTTGCCGACGTCGTGCAGCGGCGCCGCGTGACTCATCCGTTCGCACAGCTCTCCCTCCAAGCCGATCTGCTCCGCCAGCAGCGTTGAAAACCTGCCAATCCGCTCGATGTGCGCGCCCGTATCCTCGTCCCTGAACTCGACCGCCATCGACAGCCTGCGCACGGTCTCGGCCTGCGCCACCTCGAGCTCGGTCGTCGTCTTGCGCAGCTCCAGCGAGCGAGCTTCGATCTCGCGCTTGAGCTTCGTCCGGTGCTGCTCGCCGGCGAGCCAGCCGACGGCTGCCGCCGCCACCGCCAGCAGCACGATGCAGGCGACCGTCGCCGCGGTGCTCGCCGCGACTACCGCGCCCGCGGCCGCAGCCACGACTACCGCGACAGTCGCGCCCAGCGCCCAGCTCACGCGCACGCTGCCCCCACCCTGGTGCGGCTCGGGAGCCTTCGCGCCGGCGGATGCGCCCGCACGCGCCCAGGCGTGAGCGTGCTCTCCGCCACGCCGCAGTCTCGAGCCGAGCTGAATCGCTTCGGTCATATCGGCAAACGCTCTTTCGCGCACTGGTCCGCTCTCGCAGTCGGCATCCGTACCCTCCGGCTTTAGCCGTGCGTTTGCGCTCTCGTCACATGGAGAAACGCCTCTGCGCTGTCCTGCTTTCTATCGATTTTGCGATCTTCCCGCTGGATTCGTTTACCCGGAACTACCCGCCCGCAAACGTGTGCCTCCTGCCGGCCCGGGGTCGCGACTCGAGGTCGGCGCCACGCGCGCCGCGCTCGCTGCCGCCGCGGCGCTGGCTCGCTCGCTCGCACCCGCCGGCTTCCGTCGAACGCTCCGTCCAGGACCCGCTGCGGAGGGTCCGTCCACGACCGCCGCCTCGGGTACGCTGGCTCCATGTCCGTGTCGGCCGCAAGCGCACGCGCGCGCGTGGGGTTCCTCTGTGCCGCGATCGTGCTCGCCGGCCTGCTGGGCGGCTGCGGCGGCTCCTCGGGCAACGGCGTCGCCTCCAAATCGCCGGCCGAGATCCTCGCCGCGACCAAGTCCGCCGCGGACGGCGCCAGCAGCGTGCACATCGCGGGCTCGCTCTCGAGCGGCGGCTCGCCGATCACGCTCAACATGTATCTCGCCTCGGGCACCGGCGGCCGCGGCAAGCTCGCCGAGAACGGCCTGTCGTTCGAACTGATCGTCGTGGACGACAGCATCTACATCAAAGGCAGCCCTGCGTTCTACAGCCACTTCGGCGGCTCGGCCGCGTCTCAGCTGTTCCGCGGCAAGTGGCTCAAGGCGCCGGCCACCCGCGGCGAACTCGCCTCGCTCGCCAGCCTCACAGACCTCAGCAAGCTGATCGACCAGGCGCTCGCCAACACCTCCACGCTCGTCAAGGGCGCCACCACGACCGTCGTCGGCCAGCCCGTGGTCGAGCTCACCGACACCGCCAAGGACGGCTCCATTTACGTCGCCACCAGCGGCAAGCCGTTCCCCGTCCAGCTCGTCAAGCGCGGCTCTGAAAGCGGCAAGGTCACGTTCTCGGGCTGGAACCAGCCGATCACGCTGACTCCGCCGCCCAATGCGATCGACCTCGGCGCATTCGCCAAAGAAGCCCACTGACCGCGCACGCACGAGCTCAGATGGTGGTAACCGAGACAGCCCCACACTCCAGATGACCGACACGGCCGCCTACGCGATCGGAGCACACGTCAGCTGCAGCGACGGCGCCTGCGGAAAGCTCAGCCGGGTCGTGCTCGACCCGGTCGCGCGTGTTCTCACGCATCTCGTCGTTCAGCCGCACGCCGCGATCGAGCGTGGTCGCCTGGTGCCGATCGAGCTGGTCGACAGCGTCGCCCAGGGAGAGATCCACCTGCGCTGTACGCGCGCCGAGTTCGACGCGCTCGAAGACGCCGAAGAGACGCACTTCCTCACCGCGGCCGACCCCGAGCTCGGCTACGGCGCCGACGAGATGCTCGCCTGGCCCTACTACGGACTCGGCACAGGCGCAGGCATGACCGGCATGGGGGGCCTCGGCGTCGCGGGCGCGGGGCTCGCCGGCGTGCCCGCATCCGTCACCACCGACCGTATACCCGTCGGCGAGCTCGACGTGCGCCGCGGTGAACCGGTGCACGCCAGCGACGGCCACGCCGGGAGCCTGCAGGGACTCGTGATCGACCCCCGCGACCACCACGTCACGCACCTGCTGCTGCAGGAGGGTCACCTGTGGGGCAAGAAGCAGGTGGCGATCCCGATCGGCGCCGTCACGCAGGTGGAGGTCGATGACATCCGCGTCAACCTCACGCGCGAGCAGCTACGCGACCTGCCTCCGGTCAACCTCGATCGCTAGTGTCCCGAGCCGGCTGCCGAGAAGCGCCGGTTCACCAGCGCCGTGATCCGCTCGGTGAGCGTGGCCTCGCGCGCGCTCTCCTGCGATTGGCTGAGCGCGCCTGCCGCGACCGCGGCTGCGAGCCGTTCCTTGCGGGCCGCCACGAGTGCTTCGATCAGGCCGGCTTCAGACTTGCCGCTCGTAGCGTTGGCCAGCTGCGCCAGCGTCTTGCCCGACTGCAGCTCGCTCTGCAGCTGCGCCGCGCTCAGACCGAGGTACGCGGCCGCCGGCAGACCGAGGTAGCTGCGACCGGCGAAGTCAGCTCGTGCTCGCGCGCTGGCAGCCTTTGGCCCACCCGTCGCACCCAGACCGAGCGAGGCCAGCGCCCCAACGCCATCGACCCTGGCTCGAACGCGCTGTTCCAGCTTGGCGGTGCTCGCAGCCGACCGCGCCTTGCGCGGCGCCACGAGCGCTTCGATCAGGCCGGCTTCGGACTTGCCGCTCGTTGCGTTGGCCACCTGGGCCAACGTCTTGCCTTCGCGTCGATCCTTGCGCAGCTGCGCCCTCGACACGCCGAGATAGGCGGACGCCACCGCCAGCATGCTGTGCCTGCGCACTCCGTGGTGGGCCGTCGGGACTCCGCGAGCATTGCGATGGCCCGAGCTCGGACCGGACGCCGCGACCGCCGCAACCGCCCCGCACGCCAGTACCACTCCCACGATCGCTGCGACCGTGATCTTGTACCTCAGGCTGTGGCCCATCTCCACGATTGTGCCGCAACGACCTAAAGCCCGCGCCGCTATACGCTAAAGACTGGCTTAAACGGCTCGACTCGCGCGAACCCCATCAGGGCGCTGCGTGCGCGATGCGCCTGTCGCGCTCCGGGTGCAGGAGCTCGAGCAGAAAGCCCCTTCCGAGCACGCTCAGCGTCAGCAGCGAGCCGAACAGCACGACCGCGTCGATGCTCTCCCTGCCCTGCTTGGTCCAGTAGTCGTCTTCGAGGTTCAGCCACAGCGCGAACTCGTCGAGCGTGAGCGCCGCGCCGCTGCCGTACACGAGCGAGGTAACGCGCGAGGAGCGACGCTGCTCGTTGATCCCGATCTCCAGCAGCCACAGGTAGCCGACCGTCAACAGGCCGGTGATCCCGAACGTCATGTGGTGGATGTGACGCCCGCCCGGCGTGATGTTGCGAAACGGCCCTCGTTCCGCCCGGATCGCGTGCGTGATCGCCCGCACCGTCGCAAACGTCACGAAGAACGCGCTGCTCGACAGCAGCTGGCGCTCCTTGCGGCGGCCGCCGAAGTGCTTGTGGTAAAGCGAGCGCAGGTCGCGCCCCGGAGCCTCCCATGCAGGCGGCGCCAGCGGGCGTTCAGACGACGGGGACGGTCGGTCGATCGCGCTCATTTCGCCGCATACACTAGCCCGCCGCGTGTTAGCTTGTGCCGATGACCGACGAGCCTGTCGTGGCCGACGATGGTCCGGCTGTCGGTCTGCTCGGTCCGCGCACGCGCCACATGCTTGCCCTGGAGTTCGGCTCGCCCGCCCAGTTCGGCGATCCGAGCCGGGAGTGGCGCCGGCTGTTCGCCGAGCTGTTCGGCACCTTCCTGCTGGTGCTCGCGGCGGCCGGCGGCGCGATCCTGCACGGCAAGGGCCAGATCAGCCTCGCCGCGGCCGTGGTCGCCCCGGGCCTGACGGTGATGGCGATCATCCTGTTCATGGGCGCTGTCTCCGGCGCCCACCTGAATCCCGGCGTCTCGCTCGCGTTCGCGCTGCGCCGTGACTTTCCGTGGACCCGCGTCCCCGCCTACGTGATCTGCCAGCTCGCCGGCGCCGCGCTCGCCTGCCTGTTCCTGCGCGCCGTGTTCGGCGACGTGCAGCATCTCGGCGCCACGCTGCCCGGTGCAGGGTATGAAAGCTGGCAGGCGCTCTTGATGGAGCTGGTGCTCACCGTGGGGCTCGTCAGCGTGATCCTGGGCACCGCCTCGGCGGCTCAGAACGTCGGTGCGATCGCCGCGCTCGGCGTCGGCGGCTACATCGCGCTTGCCGGCCTGTGGGCGGCGCCCGTGAGCGGCGTCTCGATGAACCCGGCGCGCTCGTTCGGGCCCGCCCTGGTCAGCGGCGACTTCACGAGCTACTGGGTGTACGTGCTCGGCCCGATCGCCGGCGCGCTGATCGCCGTCGGCTTCGCCTACATCCTGCGCGGCCGCGGCGGCGACCCGATCTCGATTGCCGCCGGTTCGGGCACGCTCGATCCGGGCACGCTGCGCGAGCGCCACCGCCTGGTCCAGCAGATCGAACGCGGCGAAGTGACCCTCTCGGACATCCTCGCGCGCGAGCGCGCCGCCGAGGCGCGCTCCCCCGGCGAGGGCTCCTCGGGGCAGCCCTCCGAGCCGCCTTCGTAGCGGACCTCAGAGGCCCCGCTCGGGGCCCGTCAAACCCCACGCTCGGCCTTGATTCGCCCGGACTGGACCGCATCGGAGAGCGCTTTGTAGTCGAGCTCGTTCTGGTCGGCGTAGTCGCGTGAGAACTGCAGGATCGCGCGATCGAACACCGAGCCTTTACCGAGATAGGCGGCGATCGCGATGCGATCGCCGCTGCGCGCGTGCGCCCGCGCGAGCGTCCAGCCACACAGCCGGCCATACTGGGCCATGCCCGTCGGCGCCATCTGCTCGATCACGGCCGAGCCCTTCCAGTCGCGCAGCTGGCGCCCGTAGAAGTCGCGCGCCTGGCCGTCGATCCCCGCATCGACGTGCACCCAGCCGAGGAAGATGTCGCTGCTCGCCTGCATCAGCCGCTGACCGGTCACCACGCGCCGGCCGTGGTTGCGAAACGAGCTCGCGCCGAGGAACTCCTCGAGCACCGACGCCTGCGCCTCCTTCATCTGCAGGAACAGCGGATCCTGGTCGTCGCGCCCGAGCAGCAGCGCGATCCAGGCGCGCGTCCCGACGCTGCCCACGCCGACCACTTTGCGCGCGAAGTCGGTGAGGCGGAACTCCTCCAGCAGCAGCTGGCGGTCGCGGTCCAGCGTAGCCCGGTAGGCGCGCAGCAGCTGGTGCAGCCAGTCGAACAGCTCGTCGCGCTCGGCTCCGGTCGCGAGGTCGTCGACCGGCACGATCAGCGGCGGGTCGGCGACGATCCGCGGCTCGCCGTCCACCACTCGGGTGAGCTTCGAGAACGCCGACATGCTGTCGCGCGTGCGCGCCTTCGCGAGCGTCTTCTCGGTCCGCTTCGTGATCTTCGTGCTCAGCTGGGGCCCGAGCTCTTCGAACGCCGACTCGACGTCCAGATGCGCGTACCAGACATCGAGGTTCTTCATCGTCGCGAAGCTCCCGATCGCCGTGCGGTATTCCTCGACGGTGTCGAGCACGACCCGGTCCTGGTCCTTGACCGCGAAGCCGTTGTCCCGTGCCCCGATCAACAGGCTCGCCGCCAGGCGCTTGACGTCCCACTCCCACGGGCCCGGGAGCGTCTCGTCGAAGTCGTTGAGGTCGAACACCAGCCGGCGCTCGGGCGAGGCGAACACACCGAAGTTCGACAGATGCGCGTCTCCGCAGCACTGCACCGTCAGGCCCGAGCGCGGTGTCGCCGCGAGGTCGTTGGCCATGATCAGCGCGGCGCCCCGGTAGAAGGCGAACGGCGACACCAGCATGCGCCCGTAACGGATCGGCACCAGCTCGGGCACGCGCGAGGCGGCCTGACGCTCGAGCAGCTCGACCGGATCGGGCCGGTGCGGCGCCGGCCCGAAACCCGCGTGACTCGAGCGTGGCACCTCCGCCCGGGCCGCCTTGCCCCTCGCCACCCGCTCGGCGACGCTCAGGTGGGCCACCGCCGCGCGCGTGTCGGTCACCGTCGCCATCGCCTGACCATACTCCCAGAGCTGCATTCATCGAGTGCGCCTGCGCTCGCGCGTGCCGTCGAGTAGCTTGCGAGCACGATGAGGCGAGCGACGCGCCGATGAACGTTCGCCGCTCCCGGACGCGCCAGGGCCGCACCGACAACGACGCGCCGGGCGACGGGCAGGGCCCCGCCGCACCGAGCCCCGACGCCCAGCTGGGACAGCTCGACGAGCGCCAGCTGAAGATCCTGCGCGGCCTGGGCCGCGAGTGGGGCAGGGTCTGCGGCAACCCTCAGACCTGGCGCAGCGCGCTGCCCGTCGATCCCACCCCCGCCGGCTTTCCCGACCCCAACGACATCCGCCCGACGCGCTTCGGGCGCTTCGTGCAGGTGCAGAGCGGCGCCGAGTCCGAGGTCGAAGCCACGAGCGACGCCGAGGTGCCGCCCTCGCGGCCGGGACAACTCGCCTACGAGCTGCGACGCGCGCTGCTCGGACCTCCCCTGAAGAGCACCGCGATCGCGCGCGAGCGGATGCGCAAGCTGGTGGCCCTGCCGGTGCTCTCGGCCGACGCGCTCTCGTCGGTCGCGTACGGCCCAGAAGCGATGCTCGCGATCCTCGTCCTCGGAGGCACCGCGGGACTGAGCTACTCGCTGCCGATCGCCGGCACGATCGCCTTCTTGATGCTCGCCGTCGGCGTGTCCTATCGCCAGACGATTCGCGCGTATCCCCACGGTGGCGGCTCCTACATCGTCGCCAGCGACAACCTCGGACGGGTCCCCGGGCTGATCGCAGCGGCGGGCCTGATGACCGACTACATCCTCACGGTCGCGGTGTCGGTCGCCTCCGGGCTGGAAGCGGTGACCTCGGCGATCCCGTCGCTGCGCCCCTACACGGTCGTGATCGGGGTCGGGGTGATTGTGATATTGCTCGCCGGCAATCTGCGCGGCGTGCGCCAGGCCGGCGCGCTGTTCGCGGCGCCGACATACGTGTTCATCTTCACGATGTTCGTGCTCGTCGCCGTCGGTCTGATCGACGCCGCCGGGCGCGGATTTCACCCCGAGCCCAGGCCGCCGCTCACCGCGACCGAGAGCGTGGGCGTGCTGCTCGTCCTGCGCGCCTTCTCCTCCGGGTCGACCGCGATGACCGGCATCGAGGCGATCTCCAACGCCGTGCCGGTCTTCAAGCCGGTCGAGTGGCGTAACGCCCGCACGACGCTGACATGGATGGTCGGGCTGCTGATTGCGCTGTTCGCGGGCACGATCGCGATGGTCCAGCTCGGCGGCGTCGTGCCGAACGCTCACGAAACCGTGCTCTCGCAGCTCGCTCACCGCAGCTTCGGCTCAGGCTTCATGTATCCCGTCATGCAGGCGGCGACCGCGGCGATCCTGCTGCTCGCGGCGAATACGGCGTACAACGACTTCCCCCGCGTGCTGTTCCTGCTGGCGCGTGACTTCCAGGCGCCGCGGCTGTTCCTGCGGATGGGCGACCGCCTCTCGTTCAGCAACGGGATCATCGCGCTCTCGGTGGTGGCGGCGGCGATCTACGTCTCGTTCGGCGGCAGGACCGCGCCCCTGATACCGCTCTACGCCGTCGGCGTGTTCCTGGCGTTCACCCTGTCCCAGAGCGGAATGGTCGTGCACTGGTGGCGCCTGCGCGACCGCAACTGGCGACGTAGCATGGTCTTCAACGGGACCGGGGCGGCGCTCTCGGCGATCGTGTTCATCACCGCCGGGATCACGAAGTTCACCTCGGGCGCATGGGTCTCACTGTTGGCGGTGGGCGTGGTCATCGTGCTAGCGACCCGTATCCGCCACCACTATCAACAGGTCGGCGAGGCGATCGCCCTGCACCCCCACGCGATCGAGCTGCCCAAGTATGCGATCGTGCCGAGCGTCAACAACGGCACCGCACCGGGCGGGCCCGAGGCGAAGGACCGCGACGGCGCACGGCGGCAGAGCGACGAGAACGAGGAGACGCCCGAGGAGATCCACCACCTGGTGCTCGTGCTGGTCGCAGCGCTGGACCTCCCGAGCATGCGCGCGCTCGCCTACGCGGCCTCGCTCCGGCAGCCGGTGCTCACCCTGCACATAAGCCCTACCGACGCCGAGGGCGAACGGTTCCGCCGCTACTGGCAGACGTGGGGCGATCACCTCCCGCTCGAGCTCGTCGTGTCCCCTTACCGCGCGATCGTCGCGCCGACCGTCAACTACATCGAGTCGCTGCATCGCCAGCGCCTGGACCTGACCCTGACCGTGATCCTGCCGGAGATCGTCGTGCGGCACTGGTGGCACCGAATCCTGCACAACCGCACGGCCGCGCGCCTGCGCCGCGCGCTGCGGCCGCTGCCAAAGGTCGTCGTCACGACCGTGCCCTTCCATGTGCCGAGTTGAGCCGCGGGCACGACCAGGAGGGCTCGGAGGCCTGGCGCTCGCGGGCCTCGTCTCGGCCTGCCCGCGGTGGTCCTGCGCGGGCTCAGTTGAACAGGCGCGTCGGCGTCGGTGTGGCGCTGGGAAAGTCGGCCTGGAACAGGCTCTCGACCGCGTCCAGCGGCGTGGGCGCGCCGAGGAAGAACCCCTGCGCGAGCGTGCAGCCGAGCGCCTCCAGCGTGCTCACCTGCTCGAACGTCTCGATGCCCTTGGCGATCACCGTGAGCGCCAGGTCGCGCCCGACGCCGAGGCTGGCCTCGAGCAGCGCGCTGCGATAGTCCTCGGCGTCGGTGGCCGCCAGCGAGCTGCGGTCGACCTTCAGGAAGTCCAGCGGCAGCCGTTGCAGATGGGCCTGGTAGGCGTAGCCGCTGCCGAAGTCATCGATCGCGATGCGCACCCCGAGCTGCTTGAGACGCTGCAGGCGCTCGGCGGCCGCGACGATGTCGCGCATCACCGCGCTCTCGGCGATCTCGAGCGTCAGCAGCGAGGGATCGAGCCCGGACTGCTGCAGCGCGCGGCGCACGTCGGTCGCGAAGCCATCTCGGTTCAGCTGATAGGGCGAGACCTTGACCGCGATGCTGACCCGATGCCCTGTCACGTTCCAGGCGGCCGCGCGGCTGCACGCCTCGTCGAGCACCCAGCGGCCGATCGGCATGATCAGCCCCGTTTCCTCTGCCAGCGGAACGAAGTCGGCGGGCATCAGCGCGCCCTGGGCGGGGTGCTGCCAGCGAATCAGCGCCTCCAGTCCGACGATCTGCTTGCTGGCCAGATCGAACACCGGCTGGTAGAGCAGGAAGAACTGTTTTTCCTGGAGCGCCATGTTCATCTCGACCTCGAGCACCGCGCGACCCTCGATCACCGAGCGCATATTGGCGTTGAACAGCGTGTAGCGATCCTTGCCCGCGGCCTTGGCCGCGTACAGCGCCAGGTGCGCGTCGCGCAGCAGGTCTTCGGGGGTCACGTACCGGCCGAACGCCACGCCGATGCTGGCCGTCAGGAAGAAGCTCGGCTCGACCTCGCGCAGCTGAATCGGCTGGTGCAGCGCCTCGATCACGCGGCGCGCCAGCGAGTCCAGCCGCACCCCGCGGGCGGTCGCTTCGACCAGGATCACGAACTCGTCTCCGCCGAGCCGGCCGACGGTGTCCTGGGCGCGCGCCACGCTCTGCAGGCGCTGCGAGACGACCATCAGCAGCTGGTCGCCGGCCGCCTTGCCGAGCTTCTCGTTGACTTCCTTGAAGCCGTCGATGTCGATGAACAGGGCGCCCGCCAGCAGCCCGGGCTGGCGACCCGCGCGCGCCAGCATCCGGCCCGCGCGGTCGAGCATGAGCGCGCGATTGGGCAGCTTGGTGAGCCGATCGTAGAGGTCCTCGCGCGGCTGTTTGCGCGACTGTGCGGCGAGCGCCAGCGCCCGCTCGCGACCGCTGCCGAGCACGAAGATCACCAGCCCGAGCAGCACGCTCAACACGGTTCCGCCGATCAGCACCGCCAGCGCATCGGAGTGCGACAGGATGCTGGCGCTCACCGGAGGCCCGAAGGTTCTCAGGGTCCAGCCGCCGTGCAGGCCCATCGCCGCGGTCTGCGCGCCGTGCTGCGGAACCCCGCTCGTGAACACCACGTGCGAGGAGCCGCTGTGGTAGCGCAGGCGCACCGCGTCTTGACCGTGGCCGCTGAGCGCCCGCTGCAGCACCACCCGTGGCACCAGCACCTCGCGCAGCCAGCCGACGAACGCGCCCATGCGCGCCGCCACGGCAGCCGCCGGCGTTTCGCCCGCGTACACCGGCGTCACGACCTCGAGCGCCTTGTTCGAGCCTGCGGCCGTGTAGCTGGCCTGGCCCGTGGCGTGTGACAGGGCGAGCCTCGACGACAGCGCGCAGTAGTCCAGGCCCGGCGGCGAGGCCGCGCCCGGGCGCGCGAGGCCGGCGACCGACAGGCAGTAGTAAGGACGCGACCCGCCGGGAATCAGCGGAAATCTGGTGTGGGCAGCCGACGCCGCCGAGCTGGTCGTGCCCGCCTTCGGGGCATGCCCACTGACCCGCGCCTCGAAGGCTGCGAGTTCAGGCGCGCGCACCAGCGCGACGAGGTTCAGCTTGGCGAGCTCCGGATAGCGCTTGAGCGCGTGCACAGACCGCGCCCAGGTTGCGAACTGGGCGGGCGTCGCGTCGGGGTTGCCGGCAAAGAAGGCGGCTGCGCTGACCGCGAAGTCTTCCTCGTGGACGATCGCGAGCCTGAGCGTCAACGCGATCCCCGTCGAGCTCAGGTGAAAGCTGAGCCTGGCCTTGGACGCGTCGTTCCGCGCCAAAGCGCGAGCCCCGAGCAGCGCGCCGGCCGTTCCCACGACGGCGCACAGCACCGCCACGAGCGCCCACATCGTCCTGCGCCCGCCCGGCAGTCGTCCCGCCCGTGCCCGCCAACCTCCGGCTCCGACCCCCGCTCCGGCGCCTGTCCCCGCTCCGCCGCCTGTCCCCGCGCTCGCGCCCTGCACCGTGGACGAAGCCTCGGCCCCGGCAGGCGAGCTCGGTCCCCCAGCCAGAGCGTCAGGGGACATGGCGTCGACGCCGATCGCACCGACCACTTCGTCTGTCAGGTGTTCTTCGGTCGGCGGATCCCATTGTGCGGCGGGGACCGCGCCGGTCGGCGCCATCGGTGCAGCCATGGAGTCGGGGGCCTGAGTCCACCCCGGCGGCACCGCTCCGGCAGCCGGCGGCGGCACCGGTCCGCCCGCGGGCGTGTGTCCGGCCGCCAGGCCTGCTCCTTGCGCAGGGTCCTCGGAGCCTGCGTGCCAGGGGTCGGGTTGAGGGGTTTCGCTATCTGCCATGGCGATCTTGTCGTTTCCCCACGCGCGCACAGGCGCTCCCCATGCCACGATCGAGCGCGGCACGGCATGTCTATCCGCGGCGCCTGCGCATCTGGACGAATAGCCGAGGAATGAGTAGCGCAGACGAGCGTTCGCTCCTGCGGGCGCGCAAAGCGTTGGTGCTCGACCCGGCGAGCGCGCGAGCGAGCTAGGGTCGTGAGGCTCACGACACTGTGGTCTGCGCGAGCGGATCAGCGACGCGACGGGAGGTTCTCGATGGGAAATCTGGGCGGCAGCGCAAGCGTTGAGATCGACGCCCCGCTGGAGAAGGTCTGGGAGGTCGTCGAGGACGTGATGACGGCGCCGGAATGGCAGGGCGGCCTGGACGGGATGACCGTGCTCGAGCACGACGCGAGCGGTCGTCCGACGCTGGTCGAGACGGAGAACGACATCAAGGTGAGGCGCATCAAGGCGCACGTCCGCTTCAGCTACGAGGGCCCGACCCGGCTCTGTTGGACGCAGGAGAAGGGCGACATGAAGTCCGTGGAGGGCGCCTGGGAGCTAGAGGACCTCGGCGCGGGACGCACGCACGCGACCTACCGCCTGGACGTGGACCCGGGGCGCGTGCTTGGCCTCGTCATCCGGGGACCGGTCGAGGCGGCGACGCGCGCCGTGTTCGTCAACGGACGGCCCGGCGAGCTCAAGCGTCGTCTCGAGCGAGGCTGACCGACGGGGTGCCGCAGCGCAGGCTCGGCCGCCGGCCGCGGTGAATACCACGCGCGGCATGGCCGTCGATCCCAGCCGGCCCGCGGCGGGCGGGAGCGTCTATCGGAGCCGATCCACCGGGCCCAGCGAGCCCAGTCGCGGAGCGCGAACGCCGATGTGACGACCGGTTACTTCGCCGGTGCGCGCATCGATGACCAACGAAAGCACCGTTCCCGCGGGCGCCGGCTCGCCCGCGGGAACGCGGGCGTCGGCGCGAAAGTGACCGCTGAGCTCGACGACCACGGCTTCTCGCGCGAGCCAGCTCGCCTGCGTGGTGCTCGCGGCCGGCGGCAGGCGGGTGCCGGGCAGGGCCAGCTCGAGCGCCTTGGCGCGCGGCGCCCGCGCGATCGCGATGGCGGATGGGCTGGGGTCTCCTTCACGGCGACTCCACCGCAGCGCGAGCTCCTCGAGCTGACCGGCGGTGAGCCTGCGGGTGGACGCGGAGGTCTCCCCGGCGGGCCGCGCGGGCTCCGAGACGGTCGCCTTCGTGGCCGTGAGGGTCCTCGGCGGTTCGGTGCCGGCGTTTTTCCCGCACGGCTGGGCGCCGAAGTAGATGTTGCCGTGGCGCGTGCCCGGCAGCGCATAGATGCAGTTCGGCGCTGTGCCTCCGGGACCTTCGCTTTCGGGTTCGGCGTGACTGGCTGCCCCCGACCAGCCGTTCGACCACGCGCCGTGAACGCCGTAGCTTCTGGCGTCCGCGGTCTCGCCGCTGTTCTTGATGTTCGTGTTGGTCATCACGAGACCGGTCTGAAGGTTGTTCGAGGTCGTGCCGAGACCGGTCGCGGAGGCTACGTTCGTTCCGTTGATGAAGATGTTCCACGTATCCGGTTTGTTGGCGTACTGCATCGTGTAGGTGTTCCAGGTGTTCGGTTCGGGGCCGCCCGCAAACTCCTCTTCGTTGTAGCCTTCTTCGTTCTGGAACGCCCAGAAGTAATGAAGCGAGTCTTCGTTCCAGTAGCCTCCCGCGTATTGGCCGCTCGCGACCCAGCGTTTGCCTTCCGCGAACGTGGCCCAGCTCTCATTCGCGACGAAATCCCCCGATGCCCAGCCGGGCACGTTTGCCGAGAAGCTGTCTATCTGAATCGAGGACCCGGCGACCGCTTCGTGACCCGTCATCAGCCAGTCGTCAACCGCATAGCACTGTTCGTCGCGCGGAGCGGTTTCCTTGCCGCAGCGGGAATATGCTCCCGCTGTGCTCGCGGCGGTCCAGCTCGGCAGCAGCGCCGCGAGTGCTACGAGTAGCCACACTCTCCGGTTCATCTCAGAGCGCTACGTCGCCGGCGTCCCCGCGGCCGCGACGATCAGCTGAGCGGCGCTCTCGGCGGAGAGCTTGTCGGTGTTGATCACGATGTCGTAGTGCGTGGGCTGCTCGGAGTCCACGCCATAGAAGCGCTTGATGTAGTCGGCGCGCCCTGCGTCCGAGCGCTTGAGCAGGCGTGCCGCCTCGTCCTCGTCGACGCCGAGCGACGCGGCCAGCCGCGCTCTTCGCGTGGGCGACGAGGCGGTCACGAGGACCCTCAGGACATCCTCGCGCCCGGCGAGCGCCAGCGATGCCGCGTGCGAGACGATCATCACGTCGCCCGCGGCGGCGGTCTCCTCGATGACCGATCTGATCAGTCCCCGCAGATCGTCGCTGGGCGGCTGTTCGGGGACGAGCGTCTCGGCCGTGACATAACCCACTCCCGCGCCGGCCGACCCGAGCCCTTCGAGGAGCCGCAGCAATTTCGATTTGCGCTGCTCGACGTCGGCCACGACTTCGCGGTCGACGCCGGCCTCGACGGCCGCGCGCGTGACGATGTCCTCATCGATCACGCGCAAGCCCAGCTGGCCTGCGGCCAGCTGCGCGGCTTCCTGCGCGCCGGCGCCGTCCTCGCTGGAGATGCATACGGTTGCGTACGACACGCGGCCAATAATGGCGCATCCGGAACCTGTAAGTCGGCAGTCGTGCTCTACGCGGGCACCCCGAGGTCGCTCGGGAGCCCGCCTGTCGCAACGGCTGGCTCGCCCGCCCCGGCGGCCGACTCGGCGCTGAGGCCGTGCGCGGGATCGACGACGCGGATGAGCGCGTCGACGACGCGCGGGTCGAACTGCGAGCCCGAGCACGACAGCAGCTCCGCGACCGCCACCTCGGGGGCCAGGGCGCGCCGGTATGAACGATCGGTGCGCATTGCGTTCCAGGTGTCGCAGCAGGCGATCACGCGGGCCTCGAGCGGAATCTGCTCGCCCGCGAGGCCGTCCGGGTAGCCCGCGCCGTCCCAGCGCTCGTGATGTGAGCGAACCACGAGGCCGACGTCGCGCATGAACCCGCCAACCCGCTCGAGCATGCGCTGCCCCTCCAGCGTGTGGGTCCGGATGACGTTCCACTCCGCGGGGCTCAGCTTGCCCGGCTTGTTGATGATCTCCTTCGGAACCGCGATCTTGCCGACGTCGTGGAGCAGCGCGCCGAACTCGAGGTTGCGCCGCTGCTCGGCGCTCAGCCCGAGCTCATCGGCCACCGCCAGCGCGAGACCGACGACGCTCTTGCAATGCTCGCCGGTGTAGCCGTCGTCGGCCTCGACCACGTCTCCGAGCACCAGCGCCGTGCCTCGGTAGGCGCTGTTGAGCTCGGCCAGGCCCTCGACCCGGTAGTGGCGCTCGTGCGCAAACACGGCGAGCAGGCCGAGCAGCGGCAGCACGCTCAGGACTGCCACGGGACTGCTGTGCATCTGCTCTGCCACGACCAGGCCCAGCGGCGAGAGCGCCGCGTCCACCAGGTACACCGAGGTGTCGCGCAGCTGCGAGCCCAGGCTCGCGCCACACGCGAGCGAGCAGCGCAGCGCCGACGCCGCGAAATCGAGCGCGAGCTGCGCCGCCAGCGCGCCCAGCAGCAGCGCGGCGCCGGCCTGCCAAGGCTGCTTTCCGCCGATCGCGAACACCGCCGCGGGTCCGATCGCAAACCACGAGTTGCCGAGGCTCTGCAGCATGCGCGCCGGCGAGGCCTTCGCGGTCAGCACGTCGGGCAGGCGGGCGAGCGCCAGCGCGAGCGCGACCACGACCGGCGCGAGCGAGACCGGCAGCGCGAACAGGAGCGGCACGAACGCAAGCTGCGTCGGGACCGTGAAACCGAACGGCGTGTCGATCCGGACCCGCGTGGCGATCACGAGCACGAGCGTGCACACGACCGCGGGTGCGGCCGCAAACGCGCCTGGTGGATGCGTCCACAGCAAGGTCGCGGCGGCGATCGCGAAACCTCCACCGACGACGATCTCCGCGACGCGCTCGCGCTCGCTCAGCGGAGCGCCGTCGCGCGCGAGCGTCTCGGCGAGCAGCTCCTGCTCCTCGAGGTTGGGCTTTAGCAGCATCTAGGAGCGGATATCGACGGGCCCGGCGCGCCCCGTTAGTGACGCTCCCAGCCATAGACATCGGTCTCTGCGCCACCGGCGCGGGGTCGCGCCGTCGCGAGCGTGGCGCGTCGCCGGGTCGCACCTCAGGAGCGCTCGCAAGTTTCGTTTCAAGCACAGGAAAACGGTTGCCGGCTCAGAACGCGTGCCCTAGGCTTTGCCGGCGCCGCCCGCCTGCAGTCCCAGCGCGTGCGGCACGAGCCGAGCAATGCGAAATCGCCGCCGCCCTAGTAACAATGTCGAGCGCCTGCGCGTGGCGATCGACTGCATGCCGGTGCGCACGCGCGAGGCGATGCTTGCGGGGGTGAGCGCCGGCGAGCGGATCATTGCCGGCGCATACGTGGACCGCGACGGCGGGGTGTGCCCGATGCTGGCGGCGCACCGCGCGGGCGCGCGTACGGACGGGCTCGCGTTTGCCCGCTCGTGGGACCGCTTCACCAGAGCGGCCGGCAAGCCGCGCGCCGTGAGCGATCGCGAGGTGAGAATCCTGGTGCGCCAGCTGCAGGACAGCTTGGAGAGCGCCAGCAGCCTCGACCTCGGCGCTGCGATCGCCGAGCATCGCAAACTCGTGATACGCGGGCGGCGTACGCGCCGCAAGCCCGTGCGAGCCCTGGATCCGACGGGCGAGATCATCGCGCGTCGCGCGACCACGGCGCGGGCTCGTGCAGCGGGGACGCTCACGGCCGGCCAGGTCTAGTAACCGGCAACAGCATCGAACCGGCGACAGGCTCGCCGGGCGGCGCGAACGCTCAGCCCGCCCAGATGATGAGCGCCACGACCGCGAGGCCCAGTACCTAGCCGGTGGCCGCGAGCGCGAGCACCATTCGGCGGTCGGCCCTTGCCCGGCTGGTTTACAGTGGAAGCGGCGATGCCTCTTTACATGGACCGCCATGATCTGCCGGACGCGACGGCTGCCGATCTTGCAGCCGCTCACATGCGCGATCTCGAGGTTCAGCAGAGGTTCGGCGTGCGCTTCGTCACCTACTGGTTCGAAGAGGGTGCGGGCAGCGGCTTCTGCCTCGTCGAGGGTCCCGACGAGGAGTCCGTCGAGGCCGCTCACCGCGCTGCGCACGGGCTGATGCCGTCGCACGTGATCGAGGTCGATGAGGCCAACGTCCGGGGCTTCTTCGGCCGACTGAACACTCACCCTGCGGGCGAGCCGTACATGGAAAGCGCGTTTCGCACGATCCTGTTCACAGACATGGTCAACTCCACGCCGCTCACTCAGCGCTTGGGCGATCGGGGCGCGATGCTCCTGGTGCGCGAGCACGACTCGATCGTGCGCAGTGCGTTGGCCCGGTTCGGCGGCACCGAGGTCAAGCACACGGGCGACGGCATCATGGCGTCGTTCGCTTCGGCATCGCAGGCGGTTGGTGCGGCGGTTGAAATCCAGCGGTCACTTCAGGAACGGGGCACCGGCGAGCAGGCTGCGCAGGTAGCTGAGCGGCCCGAGCTCCGTGTGCGGATCGGGTTGGCGGCCGGGGAGCCGGTGACCGAGCAGGGCGATCTGTTCGGCGCGGCGGTGCAGCAGGCGGCGCGGCTGTGCGCGCACGCACAACCGGATTGCATCGTCGTGTCGTCCGGGGTACAGGACTTGTGTCGCGGCAAGGGCATCCGCTTCTCCGACGGCGGCGCCATCGCCCTCAAGGGCTTCGACGAGCCGGTCGGTCACTTTCGGGTCGAGTGGCGCGAGTGATCGAGTTGCGCCAGCCAGTATCGTGCCGCGCATGATGCGTCTGTATCACCGCGAGCACGCGGGCCGGCCGATCCGCGTCGCGTGGATGCTCGAGGAGCTCGGCGAGCCGTATGAGATCGCGATGACGACGCGCGAGGGGAGCGAGGGCGATCAGCACCGCGCCCGCCATCCCCTGGGCCGCGTGCCCGTGCTCGAGGACGAGACAGGATTCGTGTTTGAATCGGCGGCGATCTGCCTGCATCTCGCTGACCTGCATCCCGACGCCGCCCTAGCGCCCGCGCCGGGGACCCACGAGCGGGCGCTGCTCTACCAGTGGACGATCTTCGCCCCTGCCGAGCTCGAGCCGCCGCTGATCGAGTCCGCCATGTATGCCCAGCGCGATCCCGAGCGCTCCGCCGCGGCGCGAGGGCGCTTCGACGAGGCCGCGGGCGCGGTTTCCGGCGCCCTGGACGGCGGCGACTACCTCGTCGGCGAACGCTTCACGGTCGCTGACGTGCTTGTCGGCAGCACGCTGGCGTTCACACAGCGCATCGGCTTCGGGTACGAGCTCCCCGCGAACCTGAAGAGCTACCTGGAGCGCCTCAAGCAGCGACCCGCCCGCCAGCGCGCCGTCGAGCGCACGACGTCCGGCTGACGGGGGGCCACGAGCGTCGGGCGAGCGGCTCGCTCGTGCGTTAGAGTCCGCGGGCGTGAACGAGAAGAGCGCACTCAGCGCGCTGGTGGGACTTCGGCTCGCCGTCGGTGTCGTCTCCTGGCTGACCCCGCGGCCCGCGGGCAAGCTGTTCGGGCTGGACGTGCCCGCCAACCCCCAGGCGCCATACCTGGCGCGCCTGTTCGGAGCGCGCGACGTCGCGCTGGCGTGGGGCACTTTCTCGAGCGAGGGCGACACGCGGCGCCAATGGCTGCTGGCAGGGCTTGCCTGCGACGCCGCAGACGCCCTCGCCGGCCTGGCGGGCGCGCGCGGAGGGTATCTGCCGAAGCCGACGAGCGTGCTTGTAACCGGCACAGCCCTCTCGGCAGTGGCCCTCGGCACGGTCGCGCTGCGCGAGCAGTAGCCACGCGCGATTGCTCAGCCGGCCGGAGGTCTGCGTAGCCACCATGTCGGAGGGCCACCCCGGAGCAGGATCTCCGTTGCCTGGGTGAAGCCACGGCGTTCGTAGAAGCGCCGATTGTCCGCGGTCGATGTCTCGAGACAGCATGCGAGGCCGAGCCGGTCGGCCTCGTGGAGGGTGGGGCTCAGCACCGCGGTCGCGAGTCCCTCGCGCCGGCGTTGCGGGTGCGTCGCCAGGACGCCGAGATACCAGTGGGGCTCGGCCGGTGAGGCGGCGCTGACGGCGGCGTTGTAGAGCGCCAAGCGTTCGAACGCGTCCTCGCCGGCGGTTGTCCGGTAACGAGCCCACACGGCTTTCGCGTGCGCCAGCTCGGCCTCGCTCCTCTCGGGAGAGTCCCACATCGCGACCGCGGCCAGGTCATCAGTGACCCACACGTTGTGGGATGCAACCCTCATATCGAACAGCGCCCCGACGAAATGAGCTACCAGTGCCTCGTAGTCCTCACCGAGGATGAACGCCCACCCCGGGTCGTGAGCGAAGGCCGCCACGACCGTCGCCACCACCCCAGCGCGGTCGCCCGGCGATGCCCGTCTAATCACGAGGTCCATCGGTCCGTTCGTCAAATGCTCACAGCCTCGGCCTGGCCTCTCCCTGGATTCGAAGGCGCCGCAATGCTACGCGCGATCAGGCGCATGTGACCGGCCGTCCCTCCTAGACTTCTCGCCTGAACGCATCTCGTGCGACCACCTCCTGAAAGGAGTCGCGATGAACGATCAGCAGTCTCAGGCCACGCCCGTTGACGCTCCGGCGAGCTCCACGGAAGCCACGCAGGCGCTCACCACGAAGGCGAGTCCGCGCTCGGTTGCCGAGACCGTTGCCCGTCTGGAGTCGCTCGCGGAAGAGAAGGGCATGAAGGTGTTCGCCGTGATCGACCACAGCGGCGAGGCCAAGAGAGTGGGCCTCGATCTGCGCGATACCAAAGTGGTCATCTTCGGCAGCCCGCAAGCAGGCACACCGGTGATGGTGGCCGCCGCTGTGGCAGCGCTGGACCTGCCACTGAAGGTGCTCGTATGGTCTGACAACGGGCAGACGAAGGTCACCTACACCGCGCCAACGACGCTCGCCGGCCGCTATGGCCTGAGCGAGGAGCTGGCAGCGAGACTCGCGGGCATCGACGGTCTGACCGATGGCGTCGTTGCCGGTTGACCGAGCGCCCTTGGTGAGCGCAGTGGTGGCTCGCGCCGTGAGGCACGGGCCACCATTTTGGCGCAGGCCGTGCCTAGCTCACGAAAGCGCAGCCATGATGTGCGGCACGGCCTGCTCGATTTTCAAGACCGCCTTGGTGTCATACTCGACCCACTGCGTGTAGTGCTGAATGCTCGCGTACGCGGGCTCCAGGTCGTCGGCTTCTGAAATCACCACGCCGTGGCTGCCATCTGCGGCCACGTAGTGCGCGGTCGTGCCAGGTCCCGCACCCTGTTTGGCGAACGCGTCCAGCAGCTTCCTGGTCTCGTCGTTGCTCAGGTACGGCTTGACCTTGTACGTCGTAATGAAAATCATGCTTGCCCTTTCCGTTCGCTTGGTCTGGGCGTGAAGGCATCACCATGGTTCGGTTCGCAGCAGGGTCCCCGCCAGCCTCGCCCGCTCGCCCCTGCGGCTGCCAAAGGTGCTCTCCCGTTGAGCTGCCGTCACTCCGGGAAAGCCACCAGTGACGGTCGTCGGCGAAACCTATCAGACCGCAGAGTCCTCGGCGAAAGCGCTCGTGCCACGGCCACCCGTGCTAATCGTGACTTCTGATACGGTTCGAGCCTGTAGCCCTGACCGGCTCGGATCGAGCCTCGGGGCATTTACAACGGATTGAGGGGTTCCTCGCGCACCCAGCGTGCGAACGTCGATTCCCACACAACCCCACATGCTTGGCTTACGGCGTGCGCGACCGTTTCGGTGGGGCCTCCCAATTCTCCGGTATCGCCCCAGCTGGGACTGACGAGGGGCCTCAGTTCGGAGCCGAGCAGCGGACGCGGTTGCGGGTAACGTCTGAACGGCGGGTCGGGGGCGAGGTCCTTTATGGCAGAGCAGTCCTGTCCCGGTGCTCCGTCGGCCAGCACGTTCACATGCTGCGCGATCGCGGGCGTGGCCTCGCTCCTGCGCGTTTGAATGAGGAGAGTGAACGATGCAGGTGCGGGACTGGGGGCGAGCGAGCCTCGCGGCAGCCGGTTGACGACCAGCACGAACATGTGCCGGGGTGCGTCGCATCGAGCGGCCGCCGCGACCCACACGAATCCAGTGGGCCCCATCACCGTCACGTACAGGCCGGTCGCGGGGCCGGCGAGTGTCACCGACGCCAGCGTAAAGTCGAACTGGGCAGGCACCGTGACCTGCACACGGTGCGTGCTCGACTCGGCGCGAAGCGCGAGAGGCGGCGGAGGCGTCGCGGGCTTGGGGCAGGGGAGGATGTTCGCCCTAGCCCAGATCTTGCAGTAAGCCTGCTGGAGTGACGTCGCGCGGTGTCGTGGGGATGATTGGTGGTGTCAGGAGCGAGTGTGGATCGGGCGAGGGCCCGGCGGGAGCGCTTTGACGCTCCATGTGGGGCTGATTTCTGTCACACGAAGACGATCCGGGCAGCGGGAGTCGCGCGCTGGTGATCGTGGCGCGCTGGGACCCCTATGGTGGCGGGCTCACCCCGCGGGGGTTGGCAATGCGTCGAGGCGAGCGCAGGCGGCGGCGAGGTGTGTCGTCCAGGGCCAGTGGCGGGCGAGGCGGAGCTTGGTGTGACGGCCTGAGCGGGTGAGCCGTCCGGCTTGGTGCAGCAGGCGGTAGCGAAGCGTGTGGGGTTTGCAGCGCGCGAGCTCATCGGTGAGTGTCAGTGCCTTGGCGTAGGCGAGGAGGTCTTGTGCGCAGAGCACGAGCTGCATCCAGGCCTCGTTCATCTGGTAGGCGCGGAACGGGAGCTTTGAGAGCCCGAGGGCGTGTGAGTCTTCGATGCGCTGCTCGACGTGGGCATGCGCGCGGTGGCGGCGATCGAGCTCGGCGAGGTCATCGTCTTGCTGGTCGGTGAGGAATGCTTGATGGCGCCAGCCGTCGGTGTCGATCAGGGATAGCTGCGCGCCGGGGTGGGCGCGCTCGCGGCGGCAGAGAAGCCGCGATCCCGGCCCCCAGCCAGAGAGGTCGAGAAGGCCGGTCAGCTCCGCGACGTACGCCTTGCGCGGACGGATGGGGTGATCGGTGACGGGCTTCCCGTCTTGTGAGATCGCCGGAACCCACGCATCCTCGGGGAGCTTTGCGATCGCTTCGCGTACCTCGGCGTTCAAGTCGTGCCCGACCGAGAAGCGAATCCGGCCCTCACGGCAGAAGTCGATCAGCTCGTGCACGCACGCGGCGGAGTCCCCGCGCACGAGCAACTCCTCCTCCATGCAGTCCTCGGGCAGCTGCGCCAGCGCGAGCTCGATCGCCTGGGTCTGGTCGGCACCGGTGTTCGACCCGGCGTTACCCGGCCGCAGGATGCCGTCGAGCGCCCCGTCTGAGCCGTCCAGGTAGCAGAGCATCGGGTGAAAGCCGTAGCCGCCCTTGTAGTTGCCTCGAGCCTGCTCCTTATCGGAGTGAGAGCCGACGAGGGTCGCGTTAACGTCGAGGATCAGCTCCTTGGGCCGGGCACCGAGCGCAAACGCGCGCTCGCGCGCCGCCTTGCGTGCGCCGCGCAGACCCTCAAGCTCGCCTGGCCCGATCCGCTCCAGTAGCCGAAACGCGGTGGAGTCTGAGGCCACCGTACCGAACAGGTCGGGCTGGTCACGAAGCGCGGCCAGATCCGAGAGGTGCTCGCCTCCCTGCACCAGCGTGACGATCAGATCGCGCAGGACCTGGCCGTCATCGTGCACGGAACGACGCTGACGGGTGCCCGCCAGTGCCTCGCCGAGCCCCTTGGTCAAGCCCAGCCGGTCGGCCAGGTTGACCAGCAAAAGCGCGCCGGCGTGCGAGCAGAAACCCTCGCCGTCCGCCGTGACCTCTACGGTTTCCCGGCAACCTCTACGGTTCACCTTCATGGTGACGCCTCCTGAGTGGGGAATGCGGACCTCGACACCCGCATTTTCCCCGCCCAGGCGGCGGAATCCCGGCTCAGACGAACAGGCTTACTGCAAGATCTGGGCTAGTGGCAGGCGCAAGGACTCCAAAGAATGCCGCGATCACGAGGAGGGTCGTCCAACGCACGGCTACGAGGATATGCGTGCTGTCTCGCGGCACGCCGTTGGCCGCCGGGCGCGCCCGAGCGCCGGGCCGTCCTCACCGAGCTTCACTGCGAGCGCTTCGTCGACTGCTCCCCGGCGCAAGTCTGGGCGACCCTGCTGGACGAGGGCCGCTACCTGGCCTCGGAGCGCACGATGTACGCTGATCGCCCAGGCCGCCGCGCAGCAGAAGATCCCGCGCGAGCAGCTGACCGTGCACGCCGACCGCGGCAACTCGATGACCAGCAAGCCCGTCGCGTTCCCCCTGGCCGACCTCGGCGTGATCCGCTCGCACAACCGGCCCTACACCTCGACGGATAACCCCTACTCCGAGGCACACTTCAAGACGCTGAAGTACCGCCCCGAGTTCCCCAACCGCTTCGAGAACATCCACCAGGCACGCGCGTTCTGCCGCACGCTCTTCGACTGGTACAACCACCAGCACCGCCACTCAGGAATCGGCCCGATGACCCCCGCCCCCGTCCACCACGACCGCGCCCAAGAACTCCACGCCGAACGCCAACGCGTCCTCACCGCCGCCTACGCCGCGACACCCGACCGGTTCGTCCGCCAGCCCCCGCGACCACCACCGCTGCCAACCGCCGCCTGGATCAACAAGCCCAAGACCGAGGAGGCTGCTCACTAAATTCGACGACCAAGTGTCTCATTCGACTTGACAGGCTCCGACGACGCCAGCGCGCTGCTGCTCTTCGTCCAGCGGGCTGCGTGCGGCTCGATGTTGGCCGGGGGCTGGCGGTAGTCAAGGTGCTTCTCGCGCGCGCACATCACCCACCGAAGGCGTCCGGCTAACTGTCAGTCACCTTCGTCCTGGTCCTGGTCGCGCGCCGCTCTGGACGAGGCGGTGCTAGGCTTGGGCCTCCATCGAACAACCGAGGAAGGGGCGTGGTGTCACCCATAAGCGCTCGATCCACCTGCTGTGTTGCGGGGTGTGTCTCGGCCTTGCTCGTTCTCGCAGCTTCCGCGCAGGCGACAGAACCCAAGCCACCCATGTTCGCGGGGCTGGAGTCCGCAACGACCTGCATCCCCGGCCCGGTGCGTGTGCACGGGAAGACAAGCTACCACCTTGAATGGGAAGCGGCGACTGACGAAAATACTCCGTCGAGCGAAATTATCTACGACGTGTACCGCGCGAGGAGGCCCGGCGGTGAGCACTTCCGCAGGCCGACGTACACTACCGCCCCTGGGGTTACGTCCTTCGATACGCCGCGACTGCCAGAGATCAAGACCTACTACTTCGTTGTGCGGGCCCGCGACAAGTCGGGCAACGAAGACTCGAACACGGTCGAGCGAGAGGGCGAAAATCTCTGCGAGTAAGCCGTCGGGCTGGGGTCGCGCGGCAAAGCGTTAGACGGCTGGCCGACGCTGCCCGAGCTGGGTTGGAGCGGCGGGCCGTAGGCGGCTGGTCAACGCTACGGGAGCTGGAATTCGAGCGATGAGGGGTGTAGTGCTAGACTGGCCAGTCCTTAGCGTCAGAGCCATGATTCTCGACAGGCGCAGTCGCGGCCGGCCATTCCCACAAACGCCCCACATTATGCCAATGGGGCTTGGAAATTAGTTTATGACATTATGGGTAAAAGCCAGTGTAGGAGCGGGGATCGAAGGGTCGGGCTTGATAATTTACCTGTTTGGTGTCCACGTTTAGCCGGGCTATTGGCGCTTGTACTGCCTATCCCCCCTAAACCCCAACCGCCACATACTTAGTCTCCAAATACTCCCCAATCCCCTCAAAGCCCCCCTCACGACCGAACCCCGACTGCTTCACCCCGCCAAACGGAGCCGCCGGATTTGACACAAGGCCCTGGTTGAGACCGACCATGCCGGTTTCGAGGCCCTCGCACACGCGCAGTGCGCGCGACAAGTCGCGCGTGTACACGTACGCCACCAGACCGTACTCGGTGCGGTTGGCGGCGGCGAGCGCCTGCTGCTCGCTGGTGAACGTCGCGATCGGGGCGACCGGGCCGAAGATCTCCTCCTGCAGGGCGCGCGCGTCGGGCGGCACGTCTGTGAGCACGGTCGGCTCGTAGAAATAGCCGGGCCCGTCCAGGGCGCTGCCGCCCAGCGCGAGCTTCGCGCCGCGCGCGGTGGCGTCGGCGACCAGCTCGCTCACCTTGGTGCGCTGAGCGTCGTCGATCAATGGGCCGACATCGGTTGCGGGGTCGGTCCCGCGGCCGACCTTCAGGGCGCCCATCCGCTCGGTCAGGCGGCGGGCGAACTCCTCAGCCAACGACGCGTGCACGTGAAAACGGTTGGCGGCGGTGCACGCCTCGCCCACGTTTCGCATCTTCGCCGCCAGCGCGCCCTCCACGGCGGCGTCGAGGTCGGCGTCCTCGAACACGAGAAAGGGAGCATTGCCGCCCAGCTCCATCGAGACGCGCAGCACCTGATGGGCGGACTGTTCGATCAGCGTGCGACCCACCTCGGTTGAGCCGGTGAAGGACAGCTTGCGCGTGCGCGGATCGCGCAGCAGCGGCTCGATCACGGCCCCCGAGCGCGAGGCGGTGATCAGGTTGAGCACCCCCGCGGGCAGGCCGGCCCGCTCGAGGATCTGCGCGAGCGCCAGCATCGACAGCGGCGTCTGTTTGGCGGGCTTGACGACCATCGTGCAGCCCGCGGCGATCGCGGGGGCGATCTTGCGCGTGCCCATCGCCGTGGGGAAGTTCCACGGTGTGACGAAAACGCACGGGCCCACGGGCTGGCGCATCGTCAGGATGCGTCCTTTGCCGGTCGTGTTGACCATGTAGCGGCCGTGGACCCTGACGGCCTCCTCCGAGAACCAGCGGAAGAACTCAGCCGCATAGGCGATCTCGGCGCGCGACTCGGCCAGCGCCTTGCCCATCTCCAGGGTCATCAGCAGCGCCAGCTCGTCGGCGCGCGCCACGATCTCCTGATACGCGCGGCGCAGCACCTCGCCGCGCTCGCGCGGAGCGGTGGTCGCCCACTGCTGCTGCGTCGCGGCAGCCGCGGCGAGCGCCGCGAAGGCATCGTCCACGCTGGCATCGCCGACCTCGACCAGCGTCTGGCCAGTGGCGGGATCCTCGACCGGCAGCGTCTCACCGTTGCTCGCCGCGCGCCACTCGCCGGCGACGTAGAGCGTGGTCGGCACGTTCTGCAGCACGGTCTCCTGCTGGGCGACGCTCGCCATACCTGAGCTCATACCCCCGAAACGCGAACCCACGCGTGCGCGCACGCGCGCGCGCGTGCGCTCTCCCTTTTGGCAACGATCCTGGCGCGCTCCACCGCAAAGGCGCTCGGCGGGGCAAAGAAGGCGCTCGGCGCGGCGAGGGAGGCGCTCGGCACGACGAGGAAGGCGCTCGGCACGACGAGGCTCAGGACCCGCGCCGCCCGGGACGAGCGCGCGGCGCACGGGGCCGAACGATCGGCCGTTCTGGCCCGGGCGCGCTCATGGCGTCGTTGCCGGCGTCCGATCGAAGCGGGGTGCACGAGTCCGCCCGACGGATGTCTGGCGCTGCGGGTTGAGCCGCCTTGAACAGGGATGTTCACGATTAGACCAACCTACCATCGCTTCTTTATTCGCCTGGCGCGCGCCGCTGCAGGTAGTCTTGCGACCCTCGCCGCGAGCGCCGCGATCGTGGCCGCGAGCGCGGGGGTCGTGACCGCGGGCCTCGCCGTGCTGCTGCCGGCCTCGGCCGCAAGCGCGGCGCAGGCGCAGGAACTGGTGATCACCGGCGCCGGCGACGGCCATGGCGTCGGGATGAGCCAGGACGGCGCCCTCGGCTACGCCGAACACGGCTGGTCGTACAAGGCGATCCTCGCCCACTACTACACGGGCACCACGATCGGCCAGGCACCGTCGAACACGGTCGTGCGGGTGCTGGTCGGCTCGAAGGTGCAGGACGTGCCGCTCGAACGCTATGTACGCGGGGTCGTCTCGGCGGAGATGCCCGCCGGTTGGCCGCTCGCCGCGTTGGAGGCGCAGGCCATCGCGAGCCGTACCTATGCGCTGACCTCCGACGCGGGCGGCTCGCGCTTTGACGTCTACTCCGACACTCGCTCGCAGGTCTATCGCGGAGCAGCCGCGGAAACCGCCCAGACCAACGCGGCGGTCGCGGACACCACGGGCCAGATCGTCACCTACGGCGGGCGCCCGGCGATCACCTACTTCTTCGCCAGCTCGGGCGGCATGACCGAGAGCGTCCAGAACGGCTTCCCCGGCGCGGCGCCGGAGCCGTGGCTGCGGGGGGTGCAGGACTCCTATGAAGCCTCTACCCGATCGGACTGGAAGGTCACGCTCAGCTTCGCCGTCGTCGCCAAGCGCCTGCAGGGGCTGGTGAAGGGACAGTTTCGCGGCATCGAGGTGCTCGAGCGCGGCTTCTCGCCGCGGATCGTGACCGCCGCCGTGCTGGGCTCGGCGGGCAAGACCGACGTGAGCGGGCCCGAACTGGAGGCGCGGCTGGGGCTGCAGAGCACGTGGGCCTATTTCGCGGTGCTCGGCGCGGGCGCTCAAGCTCAGCCCGAGCCCGGCAGCAGTGGCTCGACAGGCGCCGGCAAGCCGAGCAGTCCAGCGCCCGCAGAAGCTTCGAAACCGCCGGCCTCGAGCGAACCCGTCACGGTCGAAGGAGGCGCCGGCGCGCCGGCTCAGTCGGGAACCAGCCCCTCCGGCGGCGCCTGGGCGGAATAGCCGTCCCACCCGTACCCTGGGCGGATGCCCGAGCCAGCGCCGCTGCTGATCGCCGACGTGCCGTGGCTGCTGTATCGCTCGTTCTTTGCGCTGCCCGCCTCGATCACGGACGGCACGGGCCGGCCGGTCAACGCGTTGCTCGGCACGGTCAACGCGCTGCTCGCGGTGCTGGGCGAGCGCCCGGCGCGCGCAGTCGTGTCGTGCTTCGGCGCCGAGCAGGCGAGCTATCGCGTCAACCTGTTCGCGCCGTATCACGCACACCGCGATCCGATGCCGGCGGAGCTGGCCAACCAGTGGACCCAGGCTCCGGCGCTGCTCGACAGCCTCGCCTGGGTGGTCTGTGACGCGGAGGACCTGGAGGCCGACGACGCGATGTACTCGCACGCGCGCAGCGAGGCCGAGCAGGGCGGGCGAGCCCTGCTGCTGACGGGCGACCGCGACCTGTTCGCGGCCGTCGACGAGCAGGTCGCGATCGTCGAGCTGGCCAAGGGCGCGGTCGCCGGGGAGGTTGGCCCGGCACAGGTACGCGAGCGCTACGGAGTCGATCCCGAGCAGGTGGCCGACTTCATTGCGCTGCGCGGCGACCCTTCGGATGGGCTGCCGGGCGCGCCGGGGGTAGGCCCGAAGACGGCGGCCGAGCTGCTCTCGCGCCATGGGTCACTCGAGGCCGTGCTCGTCGCTGCGGGCGCGCCCGCACACGCGGGCACCGAGTCCGCCGCCCGGGCCGTGCGGGCCGCGCAGGAGATGCGCCCGCGAATTGCCGCGGCGCTGCGCGACAATGCCGACCAGCTGCGGGCCTTCAAGCAGATCGCCACGCTTCAGCGGATCCCGGTCGAGCCCGTGCCCGACCGGCCAACCGACTTCGTGACCGGCGCGGCCGCAGCTCGTGAGCTCGGGATGAATCGCCTTGCCGCTCGCTTGGAGCAGCTCGCGAGCCCACGTTGAGGCTCAGGGACTGAACTTCACCGTGATCACCTCGCCGTCGGCCATCAGTCAGCGGGAGGGGGACAGGTCCCCCTCCCGACCTCCCCCTGGCGGTGCAAAACAGCGAACTCAGGGACTGAACTTCACCGTGATCACCTCGCCGTCGGCCATCACGTAGTCGCGGCCCTCCAGTCGCAGCGTGCCGCGCTCGCGCGCGCCCGCGTAGCCGCCCGCGTCGATCAGCTCGCGCCAGCCGATCACCTCGGCGCGCACGAAGCCCTTCTGGATGTCGCTGTGGATCTCGCCCGCGGCGTGCCAGGCGCTCAGCCCGCGGCGCAGGTGCCAGGACTGTGCGGGCTTGGCCTCGCCGGCCGTGAAGAACGCGATCAGCTCGAGCAGCGCGAACGCCTCGCTGACCACTCGCTCGATCGGCGGCTGCGAGTCCTCCCCGCCCACCCCCAGCTCAGCCCGCATCGCGCTCGCCTCCTGCTCGTCGAGCTCGGCGAGCTCGGACTCGATCCGCGCGCTCACGGCCACCGCGCGCGCGCCCTCGGCGGCCGCATGGGCTGCGACGGCCTCGGGCACCTCGTCCGCGGCGCCCTCGTCGACGTTGGCCACGAACAGCACCGGCTTGGCG
The DNA here is from genome assembly GCA_963713895.1 of uncultured Solirubrobacterales bacterium. Taxonomy (GTDB): domain Bacteria; phylum Actinomycetota; class Thermoleophilia; order Solirubrobacterales; family Solirubrobacteraceae; genus Palsa-744. Next base: position 3,493,339 of record OY970210.1, read on the forward strand.
GTCAGCGAGCCGAGGTCGCGCGCCGCCTGCGGTGCCTGCTCGGGCACCGGCACGGTCCGCACCGCTCTGCCCGCCTGCAGCGCCGCGATCACCTCGGTCAGCCACGCCTCTTCGACCTTTGCCACCGTCTCGCCGCCGCGCGCCTGTTTTGCCACGCGCTCGATCCGCCGCTCGGCCTGCTCCAGGTCGGCGAGCTGCAGCTCGGTCTCGATCGTGTCGATGTCGGCCAGCGGATCGACGCGGCCCTCCGGGTGAACCACGCCCTGATCGGCGTGGGCGCGGACCACGTGCACGATCGCGTCGGTCTCCCTGATGTTCGCCAGGAAGCGGTTGCCGAGGCCCTCGCCCTGGTGCGCGCCCGCCACGAGCCCGGCGATGTCGTGGAAGTCGATCGTGTCCCACACGATCTCCGAGGCGCCCACGACGTCGGCGACCTCCTGCAGTCGCGCGTCGCGCACCGGCACCACCGCCACGTTCGGCTCGATCGTGGTGAACTGGTAGTTGGCCGCCTCGGCACCGGCTTTGGTGAGCGCGTTGAACAGCGAGGACTTGCCGGCGTTCGGCATCCCCACGATCCCGATGCGTGTGCTCACCGGTCCACCCCGCCACCGCCGAGCGCGACGCCCAATACGGCGCCCGCGAGCACGTCCGAGGGGTAGTGGACGCCGAGGTACAGCCGCGACAGCGACATCCCCGCCGCCAGTCCGTACAGAACGCTCGCCGGCAGGCCCAGGCGCGCGTATGCGCGCGCAGCCGCGAACGAGGTGCTGGCGTGCGCGCTGGGAAAGCTGAAGCGCGTCGGCGTCCCCGTCAGCGCCGGCAGGCCCGGCAGCTCGGGGCGGGAGCGGCGGATGACGAGCTTGAGCGCGGTGTTGAGCGCGTACATGGTCGCGACCGTGCCGGTCGCCCGGCGCCAGTCGGCTGCGCGGCGGCGGTCCAGCGCCCAGCCGGCGGCGCCGATCACGAGCCAGATCGCGGCGTGCTCACCCAGCGACGAGAATCGCGCGGTCGCGCGCTCGGCGCCCGGGGTGTGCCAGCGTGTGCGGGCGGCGCGCACCAGCCGTGTGTCGAAGTCCCTAGGCGCCGAAGCCGACGTGCGAATCCTGGTCCTCCGCGCGCACGTAGACGACCTGCCCGAGGTACAGGCGCACCGGTCCCTCGTCGCTGCCAAGCTCGTGCCAGCCGCCGTCGGCGAGCGCCTTGTACAGGCCCTTCAGGTGCTCGTCGGTGACTCGCAACGCGAGCACCTGTCCTCCTTGGAAGCCGATGCTGATGCGACGGTGGCTGGTCTTCGAAGTCTCTGGCATCAGCGCGTGGGCGATCCGGGCATCAGTGCCCGGGCGCCGGTTGGACGATCTCGGTGAGCACGCCGCCGGTGGCGCGTGGGTGCAGGAACGCGACGCGCGAGGCGCGGATGCCGGTGCGCGGCCGTTCGTCGATCAGCTCTGTGCCGGCCTCTTTCAGCGATGCCAGCGCAGCGTCGATATCGGAGACCTGGTAGGCGACGTGGTGCAGGCCAGGACCCTGCCTGGCCAGGAACTTGCCGACCGGCGTGTCGGGACCGAGCGGGGCCAGCAGCTCGACGTGGTTCTCGCCGACGTCGAGCAGCGCCGCCTCGACCCCCTGCTCGCTGACCACCTCGCGGTGGGACAGATCGAGCTCGAACAGGTCGCGATAGAGCGCAAGTGAGGCGTCGATCTGCTCGACGGCCACGCCGATGTGGTCGATGCGGTCGAACACTGCGGCGCAGTCTATAGCCGCACCGGCGCCTCGCCGTCCTCCGCAGTCTCGGGCGCGACGGGCGGGTGCACGGATGGCGGCGACCCATCGCCGCTGCCGTCGCCGCCGCGGGGCACGGGCGTGTAGGTCGTGCTCGGCGTACCGGTCTGGGCCGCCGGCAGGGCGCCCGTCTGGCCCGCGGGCACGCCGGCGGCGCGATCCCCCGGGACGCCCTGACGGGAAAGGGCCGACACGGGCGCCGGCGCCGCGGCGGCGACCACGCGCAGCCCGACTCCCGGGGCGCGCTCCAGGCGGGGGACGCCGGCCATGATCCGTTCGATCGCCTCACGGTCGAGCACCTCGTGCTCGAGCAGCTCGGACGCGAGCGCGTCGAGCTCTGCGCGATGGGACACGATCAGCTTCTGCGCGGCCCGGCGCGCTTCCTCGAGCAGATCCTGGCGCTCCTCGTCACGGACCCTGAGCGTGGTCTCGGACAGGCGCACGTCGCCGTCGGGGCTGCGCCCGAGGCCGGCGTTGCCCATCGCGAAGTCGTGGACCATCGAATGGGCGATGCTGGCCACGCGCTTGAGGTCGTCGGAGGCGCCGGTGGTGACCTGCCCGAACACCACGTGCTCGGCGGCGCGCCCGCCGAGCAGCACGGTCATGTAGTCGAGCAGCTCCTCGCGGGTCTTCAGGTAGCGATCCTCGGCGGGCAGGTTCAGCGTGTAGCCGAGCGCGCGCCCGCGCGGGACGATCGAGATGCGATGCACGCGGTCCACCGAGGGCAGCAGCTCGCCGCACAGCGCATGGCCGGCCTCGTGGTAGGCGACGACGCGCTTCTCGTGCGTGTTCAGCACTCGCCGCGACTGCACGCCGGCGATCACGCGCTCGATCGCGGAGTCGAAGTCGCGCGCCAGGATGCTGTTCCCGCGCCGGCGCGCCGCGAAGATCGCGGCCTCGTTGCAGATGTTCGCCAGGTCCGCGCCGGTCAGGCCGCTGGTCTGCTGGGCGACGAGGCCCAGGTCGACGTCCTGAAGCGGCTTGTCGCGCGTGTGCACGTCCAGCACGCCTTCGCGGCCCTTGACGTCGGGGGGTGCGACGAACACCTGGCGGTCGAAGCGCCCGGGACGCAGCAGCGCCGGGTCGAGCTTCTCCAGCAGGTTGGACGCCGCGATCACCACCAGGCGACCGCTGCCGCCCGCGAACCCGTCCATCTCGACCAGCAGCTGGTTCAGCGTCTGGTCCTTCTCCCCGGAGATGTCGGCGCCGCGGCGTCCGCCGACGGCGTCGAGCTCGTCGATGAAGATGATCGCGGGCTCGTGCTTGCGCGCGATCGCGAACAGGCGCCTGATCCGCGCGGCGCCGAGTCCGGCGAACATCTCGACGAACGCCGCCGCGGACTGGGCGAAGAACTGCGCGCCCGATTCGTGTGCCACGGCCTTCGCCAGCAGCGTCTTGCCGGTCCCGGGCGGGCCGTGCAGCAGGATCCCCTTCGGCACCTTCGCCCCGAGCTTCTCGAATTCGCGCGGGTCGCGCAGGAACTCGACGATCTCCTGCAGCTCGCCCTTGGCGTCGTCAACGCCGGCGACGTCGGCGAACGAGACCGACTGATCGGACGCCGGCTTGATCTGCTGCGGCTTGACTTTCGGCATCACCTTCAAGACCCGCCACATCAAGAAGACCAGCGCGCAGAAGAACAGGATCGCGATGACCGGCTCCCAGTTGACGGCCCAGTTCTGGATTTCCTGTGTGAAAGACATCGCGAACATGCCGGCCATTATGCGTGCTGATCGACCATTAGTCCAACGGATCCGCACATGTCGGTGAGGTGTGCACAGCGATGAGCGGCATTGCGCAGAGACCCCGCAAGCGAGCTGCCCAAGCCGGGGGGAAATCGCGCGAGAGTGACCCGGCTCAGCCCAGCAGCCGCGTCGCGAGATCGCGGAAGAACTCGCTCGCGAAGCCCAGGTCGCGCACATCGATGCGCTCGTCGGCGCCGTGGATCAGCGGAGCCGTGGCGAGCAGCGACTGGTGGCGCTGGGGGAAGAAGCCGTACGCGACGCAGTCCGGGAAGGCTGCGCGAAAGTGGCGCGAGTCGGTGAACCCGGGCAGGATCGTCGGCGCGGTGCGCGCTCCGGGGTCGCGGTCTGTAACCCATTCGCTGATCGCGTCCATCAGGGGTGAGCTCACCGGGGAGCGGTTGCCGACGATGCGCTCGGTGAAATCGATCCGAAAGGGTGGGTCGGAGTCCATTTCCGGGCCGAGCACCTCGGCGATCGCGCGCCTGACCTCGTCCTCGCCGAGACCGGGCGGGACGCGGCAGTTGACTTTCAGGACCGCGCGGCTGGGGATCACGTTGATCTTCTCCGACGCGCTGATCCGGGTCGGCGCGAACGTGACCCCGAGCATCGGCTCGAACATCGTGGCCAGGCGCGGATCGGTGGCACGCAGCCGCGCGACGGCGCCGGCCAGGTCGTCGGGGTCCAGGCCGATCGCCTGCAGGAACGCGCGCGGCTCGGCGGTCAGCTCGTAGGAGGGCTGTCGTTCGCCGAGGCGCTGCAGCAGCGGTGCCATCTTCAGCAGCGCGTTTTCGCCCATGCTCGGCATCGACGCGTGGCCGGCGATGCCATCGGTCGTCACGGTGAAGCGAAACACGCCCTTCTCGGCGCAGCAGACCCCGTAGATGCGCTCGCCGGCCAGCTCGAACACCGGGCCGGCCCCCTCGTTGACGAGCAGGTCGCAGCGCACCTTCTCGGGGTGGGTGCTCGTGATCCATTCGGCGCCGAGGCTCCCGCCGGTCTCCTCGTCGACGACGGCCACGAGCAGCAGCTCGCCGCGCGCCGGCCGCCAGCCCGAGCGCGCGAGCGAGGCCGCCGCGACCGCCTCGGCGGCGACCTGCGACTTCATGTCCAGCGATCCGCGCCCCCATAGGAAGCCCTCGGCGAGATCGCCCGACCAGGGATCGTGGGTCCACTCCTCGCGGTCGGCGAGCACCGTGTCGACATGACCGAGGTAGCACAGCGTGGGACCGTCCTGGGCACCGCGCAGGCGCGCGATCAGGTTCGGCCGGCCGGGCTCGGCGCCGAGCAGCTCGCACTCGAAGCCGGCCTCGGCGAGATAGGCGGCCAGATGCTCCTGCAGCGGGCGCTCATGGCCGGGCGGGTTGACGGTGTCGAAGCGAATCAGCTGGGCCAGCAGCGCCTGCGTGTCGCCCTGCAGCGCCGTCGCGCCGCTCGCCGGCGCGGCGGTCCCCGCTCCTACCTCGCTCATGGGTTGATCGTACGCGGTCTGGACCCCCTCGACCCACGATCTATTCCGGCGAGGGTGCTTTGCGCCGGCGCGCGCCGGGCACGGCGGCGAGCAGCTCGCGCGTATACGGGTCGCGCGGCGAGCTGTACAGGACCTCGTTGGGAGCCTCCTCGACGATCCTGCCGTCGCGCATCACGGCGATGCGGTCGCACATGTGCCTGACGACCGACAGATCGTGCGAGATGAACACGAGCGTCAGCCCGAAGCGACGCTGCAGGCTGCGCAGCAGGTTGAGCACCTGCGCCTGGATCGAGACGTCGAGCGCCGACACGGGCTCGTCGGCGATCAGCAGGCGCGGGCGCAGCGCGAGAGCGCGCGCGATCCCGACGCGCTGGCGCTGGCCGCCGGAGAACTCGTGCGGGTAGCGGTTGTAGTGCTCGGGGTTGAGCCCGACCGTCTGCAGCAGCTCCTGCACGCGATGCCGGCGTTCGGCACGGTCGGCCGGCTCGCGGTGGATCGCGAGCGGCTCGGCCACGATCGATCCGATCGTCTTGCGCGGATTCAACGACGAGTATGGGTCCTGGAAGATCATCTGCAGGTCGCGCCTGACCGCCTTCAGGGCCGAGCCGCGCAGCGCGGTGATCTCGCGCCCCAGGAAGCGCACCTCGCCGGCGCTCGGCGCCAGCAGCCGCGCGACCAGGCGCGCGGTGGTGCTCTTGCCGGAGCCCGACTCGCCGACGATCCCGAACGTTTCGCCCTGCATCACCTGAAAGCTGATGCCATCGACGGCCTTGACCTCGCCGACCTGGCGCTGCCAGATGACCCCGCGCGTGACCGGGAAGTGCTTGACGAGGTCGCGCACCTCCAGCAGCGGCACGCTCACGGCGATCGCTCCCGCCACAGCCGGCGGCGCACGGCGGGCTCGAGCAGGCATGCGACCAGGTGCTCGGGCTGCTCGGCCGTCGGCTCGAGCGGCGGCTCGAACCGGGCATGGTCGGGCTGGGCGTATGGACAGCGAGGGTGAAAGCGACAGCCCGTGGGCGGCGCCAGCGGGCTCGGCGGGCTGCCGGGGATCGGCGCGAGCAGCTCCTCGCGCGGGCCGTCCAGGGTCGGGATCGACTGCAGCAGACCCCACGTGTAGGGATGTTCGGGGGCGCCCAAGATCCGCTCCGCGGCGGCGGTCTCGACGATCTGCCCGGCGTACATGACCGCGATCTGATCGGCCATGTCGGCGACCACGCCGAGGTCGTGGGTGACGAGCACGAGCGCCATCTCGAGCTCGTCCCGCAGGCGCCGCAGCAGCGCCAGGATCTGGGCCTGCACGGTCACGTCGAGCGCCGTGGTCGGCTCGTCGGCGATCAGCAGCCTGGGCTCGTTGCAGAGCGCCATCGCGATCATCACGCGCTGGCGCATGCCGCCGGACAGCTCGTGCGGGTAGGCGTCGATGCGCCGGCCGGGGTCGGGGATCTCGACCATCCCGAGCAGCTCGATCGCGCGCGCGCGCGCCGCCGCCTTGGACACGCGCTGGTGGGCGCGGATCGCCTCGACGATCTGTGCGCCCACACGGTAGAGCGGGTGCAGCGCGGACAGCGGATCCTGGAAGACCATTGCGATCTCGTTGCCGCGCACCTGGCGCAGCGCCTCGTCGTCGAGCTCGAGCAGGTCGCGCCCGCCGAACAGGATCTGCCCGCTGACCTGCGCCCCCTGGGCGCGTGTCAGGCCGAGGACGCTGAGCGCGGCGACTGTCTTGCCCGAGCCGGACTCGCCGACGATCCCGAGCGTGCCGGCGGGCGCGAGCTGTAGCGAGACCCCGTCGAGGGCCTGCACGAGACCGTCTTCGGTGGGGAACGACACGCGCAGATCGCGAACCTGGAGCAGCGGCTCGCCCGTGGCGCCGAGCGGCCGGGCCGGCAGCTCGAGCAGCTGATCGTGGGCGCTCACGAGTAGCGGACCCTCGGGTCGAGATAGGCGTAGGCGATGTTGACCAGGATGTTCGCGGTGATGATGAACAGCGCGGCGAGCAGGACGGTGCCTTGGATGATCGGGAAGTCGGCGTGGGTGATCGCGTCGTAGTTCAGGCGGCCGATGCCGGGGATGTCGAACACGGTCTCGACCAGCACGGCGCCGCCGAGCAGCACCCCGACGTCGAGCGCGAACAGCGTGAGGATCGGCGTGATCGCGGCACGCAGGCCGTGATGCAGCACCACCCGGCGCTCGGGCAGGCCCTTGGCGCGAGCGGTGCGGATGTAGTCCTCGCCCATCGTCTCGAGCAGGCTGCCGCGGATCACGCGGGCGTAGATCGCGGCAAAGCCCGAGGCCAGTACCAGCCACGGCAGGATCATCGAGGTGAACCACTTCCACGGATCGCTGGTGAGCCCGACGTAGGAGCCGGCGCCGGGGAACACCTTGATCTGTCCGATGTCGGCGGCGAACAGGTACAGCACGACCAGCCCGAGCCAGTATTCCGGCGCGGAGATCAGCACCAGCGCCGCGCCCATCGAGGCGCGGTCAAGGCGCGAGCGCCGGCGCAGCGCCGAGATGATGCCGACCGGCAGCGCGATCGCCATCCACAACAGCGCGGCGCCGATCGTCAGCGAAAGGGTGGCGGGCAGGCGATCGAACAGCAGGCTCCTGACCGACGCGTCGCTGTAGTAGCTGTAGCCCAGGTCGAAGTGCAGGAACAGCCCCTTCATGTACAGCCAGAACTGTGTGAACAGCGGCTTGTTGAGTCCGAGGTTCGCGCTGATCTCGGCGATCACGCGCGGGCTCGCGTTGCGCCCAGCCCGCAGCCGCGCGGGATTGGCGGTCGGCAGGACGCGGAACATGACGAAGGTGAGCGCCGAGACGAGCACGAGCAGCAGCACGCCCCACAGGACTCGTCGCAGTATGTAGCCCTTCATCGGCTTACTTCAGCGAGGTGAAGCTGTAGTCCCAGGCGCCGAGGTCCCACTCGTCGCCGACGCCGGCGACGTCGTTGGACTCGACGTTCGGCTGCTTGTCCCACGCGAACGGGATGGCGACGGCCTGGCCGACCAGTTCGCGATCGATGCTCGCCCACGCGGCCGCACGCGCCGGCATGCCCACGAGGCTTTCGGCGGAGACCATCTTGGCGTTGATCTGCGGGTCGTTCACCTGGCCGAAGTTCGAGTTGCCGGTCGGTTCGATGTGTTCGCCATTGAACGGAACGTCGAGCACGGCCTGGGGGTCGCCGAAGTCCGCGACCCAGCCGACGCTCGGGCAGACGTCGATCTCTTCGGCTGGGACGCCGCAGAACTTCGAGTACATGGCCGCCGTTTCGACCAGGCTGAAGTGGGTTTTGAAGCCGAGATTCTTCAGCGTCTGGTTGACCAGTTCGGCGTCGGTCGAGTTGGGGCTGCCGGTGGCGCCGACGATCTGGATCGTCTTGCCGCCGGTGTAGCGCCCGCTTGGGTAGCCGGCGAGGCGCAGGTACTTGGCGGCCACGGCCATGTTGCCGCTCGGATAGTCGTTGTAGTCCACGCCCGGGCCCTTCAGGCCGCCGGCCTGTTCGAAGCCGGGGATTTCGGGATAGATAAAATGCGTGCTGACGTTGGTGACGAGCTCGCCGCCACGGGCCTTGTTCAGCGCCACGCGATTGAGCCCCGCCCAGAACGCCTTGCGCACATCGATGTTCGCGAACGGGCCCTGCTTGTTGTTGACCGCGATGAAGTTGATGCCGGCGCCCGGCGAGATCTCGAGCTGCGGGCGGAAGTGTTCGTAGGCGAGCTGGACGATCGGCTGGGCGGCTTCTTCGTTCTGAACCATGTTCGAGCCTTCGAGCACCTGCCGGCCGATGACGTCGGGATCGCCCCCGAGCTGGATGTTGATCTGGTCCAGATAGGCGGGGCGGAAGTCGGTCGAGGCGCTCCAGTTCGGGTTGCGCACGAGCACGGCGGACTTGCCGGGCTCATAGCCGATGCCGAGCACCTTGCCCTGAGCGTTTGACTTGAACATGTAGGGGCCTGTCGCCACGAGGTAGTTGCCATATTCAGAGGGCTTGTGTTCGTCGAGGGGCTTTGCGAATTCCTCGGGTACCGCCGCGGTCAGCGGCAGCACCAGCGCATCGGCGACGATCTGGGCCTTCGGCTCGGTGAGGTGAAATACGATCGTGCGTGAATTGGGCGTGGTGATTCCGGGAAACGGCCCGCCATTGGCGGTCTTGGCACCCTGCAGCGAGCCGAAGTAGGCCGAGAAATAAGGGTTGGCGACGTTCGGGTTGGCGCCGCGCTCGATCGCGTAGGCGACGTCGCCTGAGGTGACTTCGCGGTTGACCGGAGGGCTGAAGTGAACGCCCGAGCGGATGTGCACCGTGACCGTCTCGCGGTTCGGGGCGATCTGCGGCGGCCCGGATGCCATGTCGGGGGTGACTTCGCCGAGCTGGTCGGGCTTGTGCGAGTAGAGCGGGCGCTGGGTCGCGTACACGACCTGGTAGTCGATCGCAGAGTAGGCCTCGCCGGGATCGAGGTGTTCAAATTCTGTGTGGTTGAGCACCGTCAGCGTGCCCCCGCGTTTTCCTCCGCTCTCGGCCTCGTTGGCCGGCGTCTGGATGCCGGGCGGAGCCGTGATGCCGCTGGCGCCGGCGATCGATTCACCGCCCGAGCCGCAGGCGGTGAGGCCCAACGTGAGCGACACGAGCGCGGCCGCGGCCAGCGCGAGCGGCCCAAAGCGCTTGACCAGGCGGATCATCAAGGCCCTGCTGGGCTGGATGCGATCGATCGGTTCGTGCTGACGGGGGTTCATGCTCGGGCCTCGTTCCAGTTGGTGCTTTTGACGAGAAGGCTCGCCATCCAGGGTCGCTTCGACCGCGCGTGGGGTGCTCATCGCGCGATCCTCGGGTTCAGCGCGTCCTGCAGTCCGTCGCCGAGCAGGTTGAACGCGAGCACGGTCAAGAGCAGCGCGATGCCGGGGAAGGCCATGTACCACCAGGCGGTGTTGAAGATCGGGGTGGCGGCGGCGATCATCTGGCCCCAGCTGGCGGTGGGCGGGCGCACGCCGACGCCGAGGAACGAGAGCGCCGCCTCGAGCAGGATGTTCTGCGGGATCAGCAGGGTCGCGTAGACGACGACGGGCGCGATCAGGTTCGGCAGGATCTCGCGCAGCATGATGCGCGCGTTCGAGGCGCCCATCGAGCGCGAGGCTTCGATGAACTCGCGCTGGCGGAGCGACAGCACCTGGCCGCGAACAATCCGCGCGATGTAGGTCCAGCTCACGAGCACGATCAGGAACACGATCACGCCAAGACCCGACTGCACATGGCCGCTGAAGCAGCCGCGCACCTCGCAGGCGTCGCCCAGCCCGAGGCCGAGCAGCAGGATCGGGATCGCCAGCACGACGTCGATGAGCCGCGAGAGCACAGTGTCCGTGAAGCCGCGAAAGAAGCCGGCGAGCATGCCCACGAGCACGCCGAGGACGGTCGCCAGGCCGGTCGCCACGATGCCGACGACCAGCGCGACGCGGGTGCCGTAGATGACGCGCGAGGCGACGTCCTCGCCGAGCGGATCGACGCCGAACGGGTGCGCGAGGCTGGGGCCGAGCGGGCTGCCGAAGGCGTTCGTCAGGTTGGGGTTCTGCACATCGGGCCCGGGCAGGCCGAGCACCTTCACGACGAGCGGCGCGGCGATCGCCACGAAGATCAGCAGCGCAATGAACCCGAGCGAGACGAGCGCGACGCGATCCTGGCGAAAACGCCGCCAGAACAGCTGGAACGGCGAGCGCGCCGCGACCGCGCCGGCGGATTCAAAGGAGCTGGGCGCGCGCGCGCCGGCGTCCCACGAGAGCTTGCTTCCCGCCAGCTCGCCCGCGCCAAGGCTCATCGCGGGCTCCGCGACCGTACTACCAGCACCTTGGGCACCGGGTAGGAGATTCGACGTCCACTGATATGCGCCCTGCGGGTTCACATGAACAACGTCGGCGGCGGCTGCGTACTTTTGCGATCCTGGGCGCGCGCTTGCAACGTTGTTGGGACGTTTGGGCGCGAGAGTGCGGGTTTTGAGGCGACGTTGCCAGGCATGGCGGGTCGCAGATCGGGCTCGTCGGCCGTGCGACGCGCTCGCCAGACCTCGCCGGGTCGCAGATCGGGCTCGTCGGGCGTGTGCGGGCTCGCGAGAGCTCGCCGGGTCGCAGATCGGGCTCGTCGGGCGTGTGCGGGCTCGCGAGAGCTCGCCGGGTCGCAGATCGGTCTCGTCGGCCGTGCGCGGGCTCGCGAGAGCTCGCCGGTTCGCAGATCGGGCTCGTCGGCCGTGCGCGCGGAATACTCGGAGGCGTGCAGAGGCTGTTCGAGGACGACGCCCCGATCGCGGGACCGGCCGCGCAAGGGGACTCCGCGCGCCCCGACGGAGCGCCCGCGCAGGCCTCTGTGGAGCCGCGAAGCGCCGCCGGGCGGCCGCTGGCCACGCAGGTGCGCCCGCGGCGCCTGCAGGAGTTCGTCGGCCAGGATCACCTGCTTGGCGCGGGCTCGGCGTTGCGCGCCGCGATCGAACAGGGCAGGCCGCACTCGATGGTGCTGTACGGGCCTCCCGGGTCGGGCAAGACGACGCTCGCGCGCATGCTCGGCCAGGGCCCGGACATCGTCTTCGAGGAGCTGAGCGCCGTGCAGGCGGGACGCGCGGAGGTGCGCGCCGTGATCGAGCGGGCCGGGCACAGGCGGACGTCCACGAAAGCCCAGACGGTGCTGTTCCTGGACGAGATCCACCGTTTCAACAAGGCCCAGCAGGACGCGCTGCTGCCGGCGGTCGAGGAGGGTCTGATCACGCTGATCGGCGCGACCACGGAGAACCCTGCGTTCGAGGTCAACGGCGCGCTGCTCTCGCGCGTGCGCGTCTACGCCCTGGGAGGGCTCACGCCCGAGCAGATCGCGACGATCGTGCGCCGCGCGATTGAGGCGGACGGCGCGCAAACGGCGGCGCCCACCGAGACCAGCGGACCCCAGGAGCCGCCACCGGCCGAGACAAACCCGGTCCACGAGCCGCCGCCGGCCGTCGATCAGCAGGCGATCGAGTTCTTGGCGGCGCGCAGCGAAGGAGACGCGCGCACGGCCCTGAACGCGCTCGAGCTGGCGCTCGCGACGGCGCGGGAGCTCGGCGAGGAGCGCGTCGGCGTGGAGCGCGCGCAGGACGCGCTGCAACGCCGGGCGGTCGTCTACGACAAGGGCGGCGACCACCACTACGACTACATCTCCGCCTGGATCAAGGCGACGCGCGGCTCGGACGTGGACGCATCGCTGTACTACCTGGCGGTGATGCTCGAGGGCGGCGAGGATCCGCGCTTTATCGTGCGCAGGATGGTGATTCTCGCCTCGGAGGACATCGGCAACGCCGACCCGGGCGCGCTGTCGGTGGCCGCGGCGGCCGCGCAGGCGGTCGATCGCGTGGGCCTGCCCGAGGCCCGCTTCGCGCTGGCGCAGGCGGCGATCTATCTGGCGCTCGCCCCGAAGTCAAACGCGGCCGGACGCGCGCTCGGGGCGGCGGAGCGCCATGTGCGCAAGCACGGCGCGGCGCCGGTGCCGGCCTGGCTTCGCTCGGGTCCATTCGCCGGTACGCGCGCCGTCGGCCAGGAAACCGGGACCTACGAGTACCCGCAGGACCAGCCCGGCGGGGTCTCGCCGCAGGAGCTGATGCCGCAGGGCGTGGTCGGCGAGCGCTTCTATGACCCGGGCGCAGCCGAAGCGGCGCTCGCCGAGCGCGTGCGCGAGGTGCGCAGGCTGCGCGGGCGCGAGTGCACGGGAGCGCCTGGCGTTCAACCGGGCCGGACGCCTGGGCGATAATCGCCACATGAGCACCGAAGGTGCGATCAAGCGAGCCTGGAGGGCGAGCATCCCCGTCAAACGGGCCGACCGGATGGAGGCGGGACGATGAATACGACGGGCCGGGACACGGTGTCCCCGCAGACCGAGCCGCAAGCGCGCGATCCGCGCGTGATGGTCGCGCGCGATCCCGCGACCGGCGCGATCCTGGGCGAGGTCGGCGCGACCGCGCCCGATCAGGTCGAGGACGTGGTCGCGGGAGTGGCACGCGTGCAGCCGCTGTGGGCGCTGCTGCGGGTGCGCGACCGTTCCCGCTACATGAGCCGGATGGCGCAGGCGATCGTCAACGAGTTCGACACGCTGCTCGAGCGGATCGCACGCGAGCAGGGCCGGCCGCGTGCGGAGGTGGCCGCGCTCGAGCTGCTGGCCGCGATCGAAGCACTGAGCTGGATCGCGCAGGAGGGAGAGAGCGTGCTGGGCAGCAGGCGCGTGCGCAGCGAGCGCGCGCTGCTGGTGGCCGCGAGCGCGCGGATCGCCTACGAGCCCTACGGCGTGGTGGCCGTGATCGGCGCCGGCAGCGCGCCGTTCGCGCAGCCGCTGGCGCAGGTCGCCGGAGCCCTGCTCGCCGGTAACGGCGTCGTGCTCAAGCCGGCGCGGCGGGCGGCGCTGGCGGGGGAGGCGATGGCGGCCGTGCTGGCCAGAGCCGGGCTGCCCGAGGGGCTTGTCGCGGTGGCACACGGCGGCGCGGAGGTGGGCGTGGCGCTCGCGCGCGCGCAAGGGGTCGGCAAGGTCCTGTTCACCGGCTCGGCGCGGGTCGGCCGCGCGATCGCGCGCGAGGCGGCCTCACGCGAGCGCGAGGTCACGGTCGAGCTGGGCGGCAAGGACGCGATGCTGGTGCTGGCCGACGCCGACCTGTGCAAGGCGGCCGAGTGCGCGCTGTGGGCGGGCTGCGCGGGCGCCGGACAGGCGCGCGGGGCGCTCGAGCGTATCTACGTCGTAGGTGAGGTGGCCGAGCGGTTCGCGCAGCTGCTGGTCGAGCGCGCGCGCGAGCTACGAGTCGGCGACCCTGCCGACCCCCGCACGCAGCTCGGTCCGCTGTCGTCCTCGCGACGGCTCGAGCACGTGCTCGAGCTGACCACGGACGCGCGCACGCACGGCGCGCAGCTTCGCTGTGGCGGGCCGATCGACGCGCCGGTCGGCTGCAAAGGCGCCTTCTACGCGCCGGCCGTGGTGACCGGCGCAGGCCAGCAGATGCGGCTCATGCGCGAGCCGATCGACGGGCCGGTGCTGGCGCTGGCGAGCGTCGAGTCGGCCGACGAGGGCATCGCGCTCGTCAACGACTCCGAGTACGCGCTGGGCGCGTCGGTGTGGACGGCAGACCGCTACCGCGGCGCGCGGATCGCGCGCGAGCTGAAAGTCGGCATGGTCTGGCTCAACGACCACCTGCCGGCGCCGATGCTCGCGCGCGGACCGTGGGGCGCCGCCGCCGGCGCCGGCATCGGCAAGACGCTCGGCGAGACCGGCCTGCGCGCGTGCGCCCAGGAGAAGCTGATCGTCTGGAAAGCCCATTCGCTGCGGGGCCCCTGGTGGGGTCCTTACGACGACGCGACGGCGCGTGCGGCGCGCGCGGTCGCGAAGCTGCGCTCGCTGCGCGAGAGCGACCGTCATCGTGCGCTGCGAGAGGGCGCGCCGGCGATCGCGCGGGTGGGCGCGCGCGTGCTCGGGCGCGACGTCCCGCGCTAGCAGCGCTCCCGGCAGCCCACTCGAGCGCGACGTCCCGCGCTAGCAGCGCTCTCCCGGCAGCCCACTCGAGCGCGACGTCCCGCGCCAGCAGCGCTGCCGGCAGCCCACTCGAGCGCGAGGTCCCACGCTTGCAGCGCTCCCGGCAGCCCGTTCGGGCGCGACGTCCCGCGCTTGCAGCGCTCCCGGCAGGCCACGCGAGCGCGAGGTCCGCCCCCGCTTTTGAACCAGCGCCATGGCGCCGATGCGACCGGTAAGCTGACGCTGCGGGGACGGCGGCTGCGACTGTCGCTATGGCTGGTCGTCTCAGCTTCATTTGACCTCCTGTTCAGGTACGGGCGCGATCACGGTCGCCGAGTGAGAAGCGCTTCGTGCGCAGGTCAGGCTGCTGACCCGGGCGCCGCTCACACCGAGTGACGACCGGGTCAGACCGCGCCCCTCGGCGCCGCGCACGCGCGGCCGGCTACCCTTTCAGACATGCCCGCCCAGGCCTACGCCGGTAAGGAGTGCGTGTGCCAGCTGCGCAGGGGTATCTGCGACCAGAGCTGCGTGCAGGGGATGCTCGACACGCCCTTCTACATCGCGTGCCTGAAGCTGAGCGGCCGCCGCTGCGTGGTCGTCGGCGGCGGCGAGATCGGGCTCGAGAAGGTCGAGGGGATGCTCGCGTGCGACGGCGCCGTGACGCTGGTCGCGCCGAGCGCGACCCCCGAGCTCGAGCGGCTCGCGCGCGAGGGCTCGATCGCCTGGGAGCAACGCGAGTACGCCGGCCCGAGCGACCTCGACCGGGCCTTCATGGTGATCGCCGCGACCAGCGACACCGACGTCAACATCGCCGTGTTCGAGGACGCCGAGCGGCGCGCGATGCTCGTCAACGTGGTCGATGTTCCGCCGCTGTGCAACTTCATCCTGCCGGCGATCGTGCGCAGCGGACCGCTGGCGATCGCGATCTCCACCGCCGGCGCCTCGCCGGCGCTCGCCAAGCGCATGAAGCGCGAGATCGAAGGCCAGTTCGGGCAGGAGTACGCGCGGCTCGCGCTGCTGCTGAACGAAGCGCGCGGCTGGGCGAAGGCGACGCTACCCACCTATCAGGATCGCAAGCGCTTCTTCGAGTCGATCGTCGAGGGCTCGCCCGACCCGATCGCGCTGCTGCGCGAGAGCGATCCCGACGGCGGTGAGAAGGCCGTGCGCGAGCTGATCGCCCGCGCACAGCAGGCGCATGCGCCAGGCGCGGATGCCGCGCCCGAAACCCGCGCCGCCGTCGGCGTGTGATCTCCGCACAATGCCCGCGCCCGCGCTGCGCATCGAAGGGCTTACGCGCCGCTTTGGCGAGCGCGACGCGATCAGCGACGTCTCGCTGACGCTCGCGCACGGCAGCACGCTCGTGGTGTTCGGGCCCAACGGAGCCGGGAAGACCACGCTGCTGCGGGTGCTCGCCACGCTCTTGCGCCCGCACGCGGGGCGGGTCAGCGTGCTCGGTCGCAGCCTGCCCGACGAAGCGTGGGCGGCGCGCGGGCAGATCGGGCTGCTGGCGCATGAGCCGCTGCTCTATCGCGAGCTGAGCGCACGCGAGAACCTGCGCTTTCACGCGCGCCTGCACAACGTCGAGGAAGCGCGCGTGCACGAGCTGCTCGATGCGCTGGCGCTGTCGGGGCGCGCCGATGAGCCGCTGCGCACGCTCTCGCGCGGGCTGGTCCAGCGCGTCGCGGTGGCGCGCGCGGTGCTACACGATCCACAGCTGCTGCTGCTCGACGAGCCCGACGCGAGCCTCGACCCCGCCGCGCTCGCGCTCGTGCAGCCGCTGATCGGCGCCGGAACCGATCCCGCCCGCCCACGCACGCGCGTGGTCTGCAGCCACGAACCCGCCCGCGGCCTGGCCGAAGCCGATCGTGTGCTCGGCCTGCGCGCCGGCCGGCTCGCGCTGCTCGCCGACGCGCGTAAGACAGACCGAGAGCAGATCGAGCAGCTGTACGCATGAGCGCCACCAGCGTCCAGCCGGCACGCGAGCGTCTGGCCCCCGAGCCGAGCCCGGGGCCGCGCGCGCCCGCGCGCACGGCCACGGTGGTCCGTGCGCTGCTCGCCAAGGAGCTGCTGGTCGAGCTGCGCCGGCTCGAGTCCGTGCCCGGCATGTCCCTGTTCGCGGTGAGCACGTTCGTGGTGTTTCACTTCGCCCTGAACCGCGGCACGCTCGAGGGCGATCTCGCGGCAGGGGTGCTGTGGGTGACGCTCTTGTTCGCGGCGATGCTCGCGATCAACCGGCTGTTCGTCGCGGACGCGGAACAGGGTGGGATCGATGGCTTTCTGCTCGCGCCGGTCGATCGCAGCGCGATGCTGCTCGCCAAGATGCTGACTCTGCTCTGCTACCTGCTGGTGCTCGAGCTGATCGCGGTGCCCGCGTTCGCGCTGCTGCTGCTCGGCCCCTCGCTCGCCCACGCGCTGCCCGGGCTGCTGGCGGTGCTCGCACTGGCCGATCTCGGCATCGCCGCGATCGGAACGCTGATCGCGGCGCTCGCCGTGCGCACGCGCGCCCGCGACCTGATCGGGCCGCTGCTGGCGCTGCCGCTGCTCGTGCCGATCGCGATCGGCGCCGCGCGCGCGAGCTCGCCGTTGCTTTCGGCCGGTCACGCCGGCGCCCCCGCTGCACGCTGGCTGTTGCTGCTCGGCCTCTATGATCTTGTTTTCGGGCTGATCGCCTACGCCGTATTCGACTTTCTGCTTGAGGACTAGGTACATGGAGACTCCGCTTTACGGGCGCGGCCTGCGCTGGCTGAGCATCGCGACCGCGCTGGCGATGGGCGCGTCGCTGGGCCTGGTCTTCTTCTACGCCCCGCTGGAAGCCGAACAGGGCTTCCTGCAGAAGATCTTCTACGTGCACGTGCCGCTCGCGTGCGTGGCGCTGGTCGGGTTCGTGGTGGGCGGGCTGCTCGCGATCCAGTATCTGCGCACGCGCGATCCGCGTTGGGACATGCGCTCGTACGTGACGATCCACATGAGCCTGATCTTCGCGCTCGGCACGCTGATCACCGGCTCGATCTGGGCGAAGGGCTCGTGGGGGCACTGGTGGGTGTGGAGCGAGCCGACGCTCGTCTCGTTCCTGATCATCTTCCTGCTGTACGCGACCTACCAGCCGCTGCGCTTCGCGATCGAGGATCCCGAGCGCCAGGCGCGCTATGCGTCCGTCTTTGCGATCACCGCGGGCGCGTTCGTGCCGCTCAACTACATCGCCGTGAACATGTCAACCGCGTACGTGCACCCGCGGGTGTTCGGCAGCACCTCGAACCTGCCAGCCCCGATGGCGTTCACGTTCCTGGTCTCGCTGCTGGCGACGGCGCTGCTGTTCGTGACGCTGTGCAAGTACGAGCTGACCGCCAAGCACGCGCGCGCCCAGCTGCGCGCGCTGCGGCGCAGCCTGCCGGACCACGGGTCACAGCCCGGTCACGCCGACCTCCAGGCCAGGCGGAGCGCCGCGCCGAGCCCGCGTGCGAGCGTCGCCAGCGGGAGGTCCACCGGCTGATGGGCGCGCTGCTCGCCGAGCTGCCGGCGCTGCCGCTGCACGAGGCCGGCAAGTATGTCGCCGGGGCCTACATCGTGCTGTTCGTGATGGTGCTGATCTACGTCGCGATCATGGCCATCCGCATGAGCCGCATCGAGCGCGACCTCGGCGAGACGCTGGCGCGCGTGCGCGAGAACGAAGCGCGCGCCGGCGATGCGAGCGCGCAGGAGGACGGCGCGCTGTGAGGCGCGTGGGGCCTGCGTGATGAGCGAGCTGCTCGCGCTCGGCATCTCGCACAAGACCGCTCCGGTCGCGCTGCGCGAGCGTCTCGCGTTCGGCTCGGTGCTGGCGCGCGAGTTCGCGGAGGAGGCGATCCGGACCGCCGAGGTCCGTGAGGCGGTCGTGATCTCGACCTGCAACCGCACGGAGGTGTACGTGGTGGTGGGCGACCCGGTGCGCGCCGAGGGCGACATTCTCGGGCTGCTCGCGCGGCGCGCCGACATCCGCCCGACCGAGCTGGCCGAGGCGATCTACTCGCCGCGCAACTGCGACGCGGCCCGTCACCTGTACCGCGTGACGGCGGGGCTGGAGTCGATGATCGTCGGCGAGGCCGAGATCCAGGGCCAGGTCAGACGCGCCCACGAAACCGCGCTGCAGGCCGGCTGCACCGGGCCGCTGTCCAACCGGCTGTTCGCCGCGGCGCTCAGCACCGGCAAGCGCGTGCGTTCAGAGACGGCCATCGGCACCGGGCGTGCCAGCGTTCCCTCGGTCGCGGTCGAGCTCGCGCAGAGCGTGCTTAGCAACACCGACGGCGGGCTCGCCGACCGGCACGTCGTGGTTCTCGGAGCGGGCGAAACGAGCGAGCTGACGGCGCGCGCCCTGTCCGAGCAGGGCGCCGGCACGATCTTCGTCGCCAATCGCCACGCCGACCGCGCGCTGCACCTGGCTCAGCGCTTCGGCGGCGCGGTCGTCGGGCTCGACGGCCTGCCCGACCAGCTCGCGCGAGCCGACATCGTGCTGTGCTCGACATCCTCGCCCCAGCCGATCGTCGGGCGCGACGAGCTCGCGCAGGTGATGCGCGAGCGCGATCACCGTCCGCTGCTGCTGATCGACATCGCGGTGCCGCGAGACATCGACCCGGGCTGCGCCGAGCTCGAGGGCGTCAGCCTGTACGACATCGACGACCTGCAGGCCGTGATCGCACGCAACCTCGACACGCGGGCGAGCGAGATCCCGCGCGCGCAGGAGATCATCGAGCACGAGATCCAGCGCTTCGCGCGCTGGCTGGGCCAGCTCGATGTGCTGCCGACCGTCGGCGCGCTGCGCGAGCACGGCGCGGCGATCGTCGAGCAGGTGCTCGCCGAGAACGACGGGCACTGGGAGTCGGCCTCGCCGCGCGATCTCGCGCGGGTCGAGGCGATCGCGCGGGCGGTCATGAGCCGCCTGCTGCACGAGCCGACGATCAGGCTGCGCAGCCACGGCGAGCGCGGCCACGCCAGCATCGAGCTGGTGCGCGAGCTGTTCGGGCTGCGCGAGGACGAGCCCCGGCATCAGCCTCGCGCCGACCTCGCCGAGGTCCACTCGCTCCAGAGCCGACGCCGGCGCTGATGCGCCTCGGCACCCGCGGCAGCACGCTCGCGCTCGCCCAGGCAAAGCTCGTCGCGGACCTCCTCGGCGGCGCCGAGATCGTGCCGATCACGACGAGCGGGGACCGCGCGCCGGACGGCGACAAGAGCCGCTGGATCGACACGCTCGAGCAGGCCCTGCTCGCAGAGGAGATCGACATCGCCGTGCACTCCGCCAAGGACCTGCCCGGCGAGCTGTCCGCCGGCCTCGAGCTGCTCGGCGGGCCCGCGCGTGCGGCGCCGGAGGACGTGTTGTGCGGGGCTCGGAGCCTGGACGCGCTCCCGGCGGGCGCCAGGGTCGGCACGAGCAGCCTGCGCCGCGCCGCCCAGTTGCGCGCGGCGCGTGAGGATCTCGAGGTCGTGGCGCTCGCCGGCAACGTCAACACGCGCCTGCGCAAGCTCGCCGACGGCGGGCTCGGCGCGATCGTGCTGGCGCGCGCCGGCCTGCAGCGCCTGGGTCGCGAGCACGAGATCGGGGCCGTGCTCGACGCCGCTCGGTTCGTGCCCGCGCCGGGCCAGGGCATGCTCGCGCTGCAGGCGCGGGCTGACGACAAGCGCGTGCTGGACGCCGCCAGCCCCGTGCTCGATCGCGAGGCCTCCGAGTGCCTGCGCGTGGAGCGCGCGCTGGCACGGGCGCTCGGGGCGAGCTGCGATACACCCCTCGGCGCGCACGCGGCGCCGGCCGGCTGCGGCTGCATAATGCTACGCGGCTGGCTGGGGCTGCCCGACGGCTCGGCCTGGGTCGCGGATGAGCTGCTCGGCGGCTACTACGACCCGGAGGCGCTCGGGGCGCGCGTGGCCGAGCGGATGCTCGCGGCCGGGGCGGGTGAGTTGCTGGCACGCCTCGCAACGGCGAGCGTGTAGCAGAGGTATGGCGAAAAAGATAAAGAGGCCAGATGTTTTGTATTGAAAAAAAGTTTGCGTATCGCGCCTGTTATACGCGAGCGACAACCGTAGATACATAAGAGCACCATCCCTAAAAAATGAAGGCCCACCACGGGCCTTTCGCATTCCTTCACGCTCCCGTCCCTCCCAGCGCTCGACGCGCTGTGTGTTAGCCTATGGCCATGCGTTTGCACATAAGTCTCGATGACGAACTTGTGAGCGAGCTCGACCGGCGTGTCGGCAGACGGCGCCGCAGCATGTTCATCAGCGAGACGCTGCGCCGAGCGCTCGACGACGAGCGGCGATGGGAAGACATCGAGGGCAGCCTCGGCGCGCTTTCTGATACCGGACACGAATGGGACGAGAATCCGGCCGAGTGGGTCAGAGCGCAGCGACGTAGCGATCCAGCCCGTGTCGGCTAGCGGCCGCCAGGCGTCTGCCGCAGGCCGAGGGTGAATCGAGTACGGCCGGTCGTTGGCGCTCCTGCTCGACACGACGGTCCTCGTAGACGCGCTGCGCGGACGCGGCGCGGCCAGGCGCGTTCACGGTCTGCGAAGCTCGAACGAGGTTCCCTGGACCTGTGCGGTGAACGTCAACGAGGTGCTACGAGGCGTGCGCGAGCACGAGCGAGTCGCCGCAGTGCGCCTGCTGTCCGCTCTGCACGTAGCCCCGCTCGGGCGCCGTGAGGGTACGCGCGCGGGCGACTGGCGCAGGGAGTTCGCGCGCGATGGGATCACGCTATCGCAGGCCGATTGCCTGATCGCTGCGGCGGCGGTTGGCGTCGGCGCCCATCTCGCAACGGGCAACCCGAAGAACTTCCCGATGCCAGAGCTCTACGTGGAGCACTGGCCGGTAGGCGCGTGACCGGGCGCGTATACCTCGTCGGCGCGGGCCCGGGCGATCCGGGGCTGCTGACCGCGCGCGCGCTCGAGCTGATCGCCGCGGCCGATGTGATCCTGTATGACCGCCTGATCCCCGCCGGCGCGCTCGACGGCGCGCGCGCCGCGGCCGAGCTGCTGTATGTGGGCAAGGAGGGCGGTGGACCGTCGATCCCACAGGAGCAGACAGTGCAGCTGATGATCGCGCGAGCGCGAGCGGGTAAGCGAGTGGTGCGCCTGAAGGGCGGCGATCCGTTCGTGTTCGGCCGCGGCGGCGAGGAGGCGCAGGCGCTGCGCGCGGCGCGCATCTCATACGAGGTGGTGCCGGGCATCACGGCCGGCCTCGCCGCGAGCGCCTACGCGGGCATCCCGGTCACTTTCCGCGGGCTCGCGAGCGCCGTCGCGCTGGTCACCGGACACGAGGATCCCGGCAAGCAGGACCCGGCGATCGACTGGGCAGCGCTGGCGGCGTTCCCCGGAACGCTCGTGTTCTACATGGGCGTGCGGCGCCTGCCCGAGATCGCGGACGCGCTGCTGTCGGCCGGACGTCCGGCGCAGGAGCCCGCGGCGGTGCTCGAACGGGGAACGCTCCCCGGCCAGCGCCACATCTCCGGCACGCTCGCCACAATCGCCCGGCTGGCGGACGAGGCGCAGGCGCGGGCGCCGTCGATCACAGTGGTCGGGCCCGTCGCGAGGCTCGCCGCCGAGCTCGCCTGGCTGGAGCCCGGCCCGCTCAGCGGGCTGACGGTCGCGGTCACGCGCGCGCGCCCGCAGTCGAGCGAGCTCGCGAAACGACTCGAGTCGCTCGGCGCGCGGGCGCTGCAGCTCCCCACCATCCAGACGCGGGCGCTGCCCGGGGCGCCTCTCGATGTGAAGCCCTACGACCTGCTGTGCCTGACCAGCCCGACGGGTGTCAGCGCCCTGTTCGAGCGCCTCACGTCGGGCGGCCTGGACGCCCGCTCGCTGAGCGGACCGCGCATCGCCGCTATCGGCCCTGGCACCGCCGCGGCGCTGGCCGAGCACGGGATCGTCGCCGACGTGGTCGCCCAGCGCGCCGTCGCGGAGGGCCTGCTCGAGGCGCTTGATCAGCTCGAGCCTCCCGTTCGCCGCGCGCTGATCGCGCGCGCACTGCGGGGACGCGAGCTGCTGCCAGAGCAGCTGCGCGCGCGCGGGGCCGAGGTCGAGGTGCTCGCGCTGTACGAGACCGAGCCCGCGCCCGTGCCGGCGCCGCTCCTGCGCGAGGCACTGCAGGCCGACTACATCACCTTCACCTCGGCCTCGACCGTGCGCTTCTTCCTGGAGTCCCTCGAGGGCGCGGCCGCCAAGGGCTTTCCGGCCGGGCTCTCGGCCGACACGCGCATCGTCTCGATCGGCCCGATCACGAGCGGGGCCCTGCGCGAACGCGGGCTCCAACCTCACGTCGAGGCCGCTTCGCACGATGTCGAGGGCCTGCTCGCGGCGCTGCAGGCCGACGCGGCGACGCGGGGCTCCTGAGCTGCCGTGGATCGCGCCGTCGGCCATCCGCAGCTACACCTGCGCGCCGTGGGCAATCCGCGCCTGCACCTGCGCGCCCTCGGCCGTCCGCGCCTGCACCTGCGCGTGACGGACTCGACCAACGAGCGCGCGCGTGCGCTGGCGATCGCCGGGGCGCCCCACGGAACGTTGGTGAGCGCCGCGGCGCAGACGGCCGGGCGCGGACGTCAGGGCCGGCGCTGGTCGGCCCCGCCTGGCCGCGCGCTGCTGGCCTCGCTGGTGCTGCGCGAGCCCCCGCGGCTGCTGGCGCTGATCGCGGCGCTGGCGGTCTGCGACGTGGTTGGCGATCAGGCCCAGATCAAGTGGCCCAACGACGTGGTCGTGGGCGAGGGTGAGACGCTGCGCAAGCTCGCGGGGATCCTCGCCGAGGGCCGTCCCCAGGACGGCTGGGCGGTGCTCGGAGTCGGCCTCAACGTGGCCGTGCGTCTGCGCGAGCTTGCGCCCGAGCTGCGCGACAGCGCCGCGACCCTCGGCGCCGAGCCCGCCGCGATCGAGCCGACGCTCGACGGGCTGCTGCGGGCGCTCGAACGCCGTCTCGTCGAGCCCCCCGACGTGACGCTCAGCGCCTACCGGGCCCGCGACGCGCTCCGTGATCGGGAGGTCGCCTGGGCGGCCGGACACGGCCGCGCCGACGGCATCGACGGCGAAGGGCGGCTCGTCGTGGCCTTGGCCGGCGGCGGGCACGCTGCCCTCGACGCGGGCGAGGTGCACCTCGCCCCGCGGACCTGACCCGGCCGCGTGTGACTCGGCCAGAACTGACCCGGACGCGTCTGACTCGGCCCGGCCTACCGGGCCCGTCCTGGCGAGCCGGACCCGCCGAGGGGCGGGCCCGCCCGAGGCTCACTCCTCGTCGTCGTCGAGCGCCTGCGTGCCGCCGTTGCCCGGGGCGGCTTTGGCGGCGGCTTGCGCCGAGGAGCGTGAGCGCGTTTTCGGGGCGCGAGCTCGTGGCCGTTTTGCCGAGCCAGCGCGACGGCCGTTCGCCTGGTCGTTCGAGTCGAGCTTCGTCTCCTGCTGCCCCTCGACCTCGGCCGCACGGTTCGTGTCCAGCTTCGCCTCGGCCTTCGCCTCGTTCTCGTCCTCGGGTCCGGTGCCCTCGGTCTGCTCGAGCTCGACCTCGTCTTGCATGCGCCGATGCGTCACGGCCTCGTCCTGCACCCCTCCGTCCTGAGCCGCACGGTTCTGCACCGAGCCATTCCGCGCCACGCCGTTCTGCGGCCCCTGCGCGGCGCCGTCGGCTGCCGCGGTCGCGGACTTGCGCCTGCGCCGGTTGTTGCGGGCCCGGCGCTTGGGGAAGTTGCGCAGCAGCTCGCGCGCCAGAGCAGGCGGCTTGCGCGCCATGCGCGTGCGCGCGCCGCGCAGCGCCTCCTCGGCCTCCGGCGTGTGCGCGAGCGCCGCCGCCAGCAGCGCCGCGGCCAGCCGCCGGTCCTGCTTGCGCGCGGCGTGGATCAGGCGCCTGGCGTTGCGCGCGTGGGCGCCGCCGGAGGAGTTCACCAGCAGTCCGAGCAGGCGCTTGGTCTCGGGCCAGCGCTGGACTGCGTACTCCTCGTGGATCTCGCGCGTGTACGCGGCCAGTCTCCAGATCCAGGCGTTGGCCTGGTCGCGCCGGCCGATGCGCCGCTCGACGAGCGCGCGCAGCATGATCTTCGAAGCCTCGCGGCGCTCCTCGCGCGGCCAGCCGCCGATGATGTCGATGGCGGTGTCGAACGTGTCGGGGTCGCGCAGCGCGGCCACGTCGCCGAGCGCGCGCAGGCGCAGCTGGGGGTTCTTGTTGCGCTGCACGGCCGTGATCAAGAAGCGGCTCTTGAGCTCCCCGGTGCGGTCGAAGTGCAGCATCGCCCGCGCGCGGCGCCAGCCGGCGCTGCTGACGCGGGCGCCGGCGAGCGCGGCCCACACGTGCTGCTCCCCGTAGTCGAGGTTCTCGACGGCGATCCGCCACAACTCGCGCTCGAATACCTGAAAGCGGCGCTCCTCCTCGGCGCACACCGGCAGCACGCGTCGCTCGACGCGCATCCGCCGCCCGCGGCCGCGGCGCACCGGCCCTACCACGATCGCGCCCCCGCGGTAGACGTCGCGGTCGAGCAGCGAGTGCAGCGTCACGACCGGGTCGTCGTTCTTGGTGGCGGGGTGGACGAAGTCGACGACCAGACCGGCCTCCTTGCCCGGGTGCCGGCGCGTGACGCGCCCGACGCGCTGCTGGTAGATGCGTTTGGAGGCGGTGGGCGCGAGGTGCACGCAGACGGTGGCCCGCGGGCTGTTCCAGCCCTCGGCCAGCAGCTGCGCATTGATCAGCACGTCGATCGCGCCGCGCTCGTAGCGCGCGAGGATTTCCGCGAGCTGGCGCTTGGGCGTCTCGCCCGAGACCGCCTGCGCCTTCAGGCCTTCGGCGCGAAATGCCTCCGCGAGATTGTAGGCATGACGAACCCCGGCGGCGTACACCACGCCCGGGACACCGTTGAAGCGCGTCTTGTAGAGGTTGGCGGCGGCCATGTTGAACGGCTGCTGGTCGAGCAGCTCGGCCAGCTCCTCCTGGTCGAACTCGGTGTCAACCTCGCCACGGCGCAGCGGCACCTTGGCGATCGTGCGCACGCCGACGCCGGGCGAGATGCGCACGCAGCGCAGCGGCGAGATCACTCCGCGCCGGGCTGCCTGGGCGAGATCGAAGCGCGAGGTCTGTGTCGGGAACAGATCGGTGACGTGTCGGGCGATCAGCGCCCCCGTGGCGGTCATGCCGATGAAGATCGGACCCGTCCACTCCCTGATCGCCGCGCTCGTCTTCTCGCCCAGCGCGGTGTGGGCCTCATCGCAGATGACGATCGTGTACGCGCTCGAGATCTTGCCGGCGTTGCGCACGAACCACTGGTAGGTCTCGACCGTCACCGGGCCCTTGACGGAGTCCTCGCCTTTCAGCAGCGGCCTGGAGATGCGCGTCGAGTATCCGCGCTGGCGCAGCTCGTCGTGAAACTGGTCGACGAGGTTGCGCCGGTGGGTCAGGATCAGGATCCCGCCGGTTCGCGAGCCCTCGACGAAGCCGAGCGCGGCGACGGTCTTGCCCGCCCCGGTGGCGTGCTCGAACCAGAAGCGCTTGGCGGCGTTCGGGTCCTCGGGCTGGTCGGCGAGGGATTCGGCGTCGGCGTCCTCGTCTTCGACCCAGTCGGCGGACTCGTCGTCGCTGTCGGCCTGCAGCACGAGCTCGCCAGCGTCCTCGTCGGCGTCGTCGGCCTCGGCGCCGGGCTCGTCGGCGAGCAGGTCCTCGTCGTCGTCCTCGTCGTCGTCCTCGTCAACATCGGGCGCGGCACGCTCGACGGGACCGAGGTCCTCGTCCTCGTCATCGTCCTCGTAGTCGTCGGACTCGTCCTCCTCGTAGTCCTCGGCGCGAGCCGGCCTGGAGGCGGAGTCGAGCGCCGCGGCCCCCCGCGCGCCCGCCTTTTCCCCGCCGGCGCCGTCCTGTGGCGCGCCATCGTCGGGGCCGAAGATCGCGGCGGAGGCGAGCAGCTCGGGCGAGGCCACGCTGCGGCCGTTGCCGTTTTCGCCGGCTCGCTGCGCCTCGGCGAGCAGCGCCGTCAACGTGCCCGAGAGGGCATCGACCTGGTGGGCGGACAGCACGGTGCCGTCCGCGAGCTTGGGCTCGTCCTCGGACAGCAGCCGCTCCAGGCCCAGCAGCAGCGAGAACTCCCGCCGCCACGCCGTCGAAGGGTGCTTGGCGCCCGCGTCGATCTCGGCGAGCGCCCGGTCCAGCGCGCGCCTGCGCGGCGACCCGGGCGCCAGCGCGACGGCGGGATCCTCGCCTGGCTGCAGGAAACGGTCGCGCGCGAACTTCTCCGCGCGCTTGATCTCGGCGGATGTGGGAATGGGCGCGGCCGCAAGGGCCACTGGAGTGGACTCGGCCATCAAGGGCTCTAGGACTTCGAGACAGGCCGCCGCAGAAAAAGTAGGCTTTGGCGGGCTCAGAACTGCCGACACCTAGCCGGCGACGTTGCCGGACGCGCAGAGCGGTCCGGCTCTGACGTGCCTTCAGCATATAGCACAGGGCGGCGCGAGAGAAGGGGGCGCGCAGTCTCGTAACAGGCACCACCCGATGTGATCTACCTGCAGGCACCACCCGGTGTGATCTACCTGCCGTGGCGGCGCGGGCGCAGGCGCAGGCGATTCTGCGACCCTTAGCGCGATGACGCCCCCTGCGTCGAACGCGATCCTGACCACACCCCGAACGCGATGCTGACCCAGACCTCGAACGCGATCGTGGAGCCGCGACTGCGATGAGGACCTCGCCGCGCAGCGATCATCCCGACCGGCAGACGCCGGCGTTCGGGATCGGCGCTGCGCGCCTGCTCGCCGCGCTCGCCGGCCTGGCGGTCGTGGTGCTGCTGGTCGTCGGGCTGATCCAGCTGGCCGGCTCCTCGTCCTCCTCTTCGAGCGCGCCGCCGCCGCGGCTCACGCTGGTCCAGGTGAAGGCCAAGCTCGCCGGCAGCCCCGCGCCGCTGGCGGCGCTGCACGCGCAGGCCAGCGAGATCCTGCCCGCCGGCGGACGCGCGCTGTACGCGCGCATGGCTTCGCTGCACGGGTATCCCCTGGTGATCAACAAGTGGGCCTCGTGGTGCATTCCCTGCCAGGACGAGCGGCCCTCCTTCCAGCACGTGTCCGCGGCGTTCGGGCGCACGGTGGCGTTCCTGGGAATCGACTCCGCCGATACGAGCCTTGCCGAAGCGCGCGCCTTCCTGGCGGCGTACCCGCAGGGCTTCCCCAGCTACGACGACAAGAGCGGCCAGCTCGGCGCGGCTGTGACCGGCTCGCAGTTCACGCCGGTGACCGTCTTCTACGACAGCGCAGGCCACGAGTACATCCACCAGGGTCCGTATCCGAGCGTGGCCAAGCTGGAACGCGACGTCCGCCGTTACGCGCTCGACCAGTGAGCGACCTCAGACCAGTGAGCGGCGCCATACAGATGCTCGGGGCGGGAGAACCACCGGCGGTGAGCGGTGCCTGAGATCAGGATCGACCCGCTCAGCGGGCACCGCACGATCATCGCCGGCGATCGCTCGTCGCGACCCGGCGGCGAGCCGCGCTGCGACGCGCCCGAGCCGATCGAGCGCGAGCGCGATCCGTTCGCCGAGGGCCACGAGCGACAAACGCCGCCCGAGCTGTTTGCGCTGCGTCCCGGCGGCGGGCCGCCCGACTCGCCCGGCTGGACCGTGCGGGTGGTGCCGAACCTGTACCCGGCGCTGGCGGCGCCGGACGGCGACCGGCCGGCGCGCGAGGCCAACCCCGACCTGTTCACGGCGCTGCCCGCGGTGGGGGCGCACGAGGTGATCATCAACGGCCCCCAGCCGGTGCTGTCGCTCGCCGAGCTGCCGGCCGGGCAGGTGGCCGCCGCGGTCGCGGTCTGGCGCGAGCGCATGGGCGCGCACGCCGACAGCGCCTACGTGCAGCTGATCGTCAATGAGCGGCGCGAGGCCGGGGCATCGCTGCCGCACACGCACGCGCAGCTGTATGCGCTCGACTTCGTGCCCGCCGACGTGGCGCGCGAGCGCGAGCGCGCGGGCGCGTACGCCACCCGCACGATGGGCCAGAACCTGCTCGAGGACGTGGTCGCCGAGGAGGTGCGGCGCGGCGAGCGGATCGTGGCGATCGACGACGAGGCGGTGCTGCTGGCGCCATACGCGTCGCGGCTGCCGCTGCAGCTGATGCTGGCGCCGCGGCGCCCGCAGGCGCGCTTCGAGCACGACAGCGCGGGGGCGGCGCTGCTGTACGACGGCCTGCGCCGGCTCGCGCGCGCCCTGGGCTCGAGCCCGCCGCTGAACCTGTGGGTGCGCACGGCTCCGCGCGGCGTCGAGCGCTTCTGCTGGCGCATCGAGATCGAGCCGCGGTTGACGCACCTCGCGGGGCTCGAGCTGTCAACCGGGCTGAACCTCAACATCGTCTCGCCCGAGCATGCAGCGGCGCTGCTGCGCGACGCGTGAGCTCCGCAGTACGCTGAGCTGGTCGTGCCGCCCGAGCAACGTTTCGTCCCCCGCTTCGCCGCCGAGCCCGCGCAGGAGGCCTTGCCCTACGGGCGCTGGGCGGAGCGCCTGACCGGCGAGTTCCTGGCCGGCTGCCTGGGGCTCGAAAGCGAGGGCGAGGAGCTCGGCGACCCGGGCGAGATCGCCTGGTATCCGGACCGCGGCTGGAACGGGCGCACGTACGTGCCGGCGAGCGCGCTGACCTCGAACGGGTACGAGCTGTTCGGCTATGTCTCGTTCGTCGTGCCGGCGGACGGCGGCGATCCCGTTGACTTCCACACGCACGCCGACTTCACCGACGAGACCGCCGAGCGCAACCCCGACTGGAAGCTCGACCTGTGCGAGGAGCCGATCGGCTCCTGGCGCGGGCACGCGGGCGCGGTCGCGGCGATGACGCTCGTGTGGGGCCGTCCGTTGCTGGCCGGCGGGCGGATCGCGACGGCGGAGCTGGCCGACCTCGCGGTCGACCAGTGCGAGCTGATCGAGGAGCGCTTTACGCTGATTGCGCCCGATGACTACCGCGGCGACCTGCTCGATATCAAGCTGTTCGACGCCAAGGGCCAGCTGCTCGCTCAGGAGTCGCTGTATGCGGGCGACGAGGACGACGTCGGAGTATGATCGGCTTCTCAGCGAGAGGAGCGAGCGATGAGAGCAGTACGGGGAAGGTTCGGGCTGGGGCGATGCGCCGCCGTGTCGATCGCGCTGGCGTTCGCGTGTGCGCTGCTTGCGTCAAGCGCCAGTGCCCATGCGCACAAGGTGCGCGTACAGAGAATCTACATGCCGGCGCCGCCGGCGCCGGGAACGCCGGAAAGCTTTCACTACCACCACACGCAGCGGGATCTAAACCAGGTCGGGGTGATCGAGGTGGGGCCCAAGACGGCCACGAACGTGCTGGTGCTCGAGCCGGGCACGTCGGCGGCCGCGGCGTACTTCGTGCCGTTCGCCAAGTGGCTGGTCGAACGGGTCGGCGGCTGGCAGGTGTGGTCGGTCGAACGCCGCGAGAACCTGCTCGAGGATCAATCGATGCTCACCAAGGCGAAGCTCGGCAAAGCCAGTGCCGAAGAAGTCTTCAACTACTACCTCGGCTGGATCGTGAACCCGGCGATCAAACACCACTTCAATGCCGTACCCGAATCACGCGTCGGCTTTGCCCGCGAATGGGGCATGAACGTGGCGGTCGAAGACCTGCACGTGGTGGTCGAAGCCGCCAAAGCGCTCGGCGGCAAAGTGGTGCTCGGCGGCCACTCGCTCGGCGGCTCGGTCGTGACGGCCTACGCAACCTGGGATTTCGGCGGCACGCCCGGGGCCGACGGTCTGTCCGGCCTGGTGTATGACGACGGCGGCAGCAGCCCGATCCCGGTATCCGCCGAAGAAGCCGAAAAAGAGCTCAAGACGCTGTCCGAAAAGTCGCCGTGGCTGGCGTTTGGCGGGATCCCCTCGCCCTACCTCGGCCTGTTCTCCGCGCTGGGCTCCACCTCGACGGTCGAGTTCCCCGAAGAAGCCTCGCTGGCCGAGAGCTTCCCGCTGCTTCCATCGGACCTCGTGCCGAAAAACGAAGAGGGCGAAGTGCTGCCCGTGACCAACGAAGCCGAGTTCGGCTACGGCGTCAACTACAACACCTCGCCGCCGTCGCTGATCGCGGCCCAGGTGCACGCGGGCAAAGGAATCGAAGCAACGCCCAAAGAAGACGGGCTGTACGCCTGGAACGGAGAAGGAGCGCTGACGCCGCTCAAGCGCTACGCCGAAATGCTGTCCGGAGCGGGCATCCGGGACGCGAATGGAACCGAGTGGTACTTCCCGGAACGGCTCACGATCGACACCGGCGCGGTCGCGGAGGGCAACGCGAACCCCGCCCAGGAAGTCCTCGACGAGCACGCGATCTTCGGGCACGAGCTGCCGAAATCGCTCAAGATCATCGCGATCGACACGGAACTAGACAAATACCTGGGGGGCGGAAACACGCTCGAAGCGGCCGAAATCCTCGCCGAGCAGTCAGGCATTCCCAAGGAAAACCTGACCCTGATCAACGAGGAGGAAACGTACTCGCACAACGACCCCGCGGGCGCGTATCCGAACAACGAATTCTTCAACCAGCTGGTGCCGTTCTTGGAAGGCCTGTGAGCCGGTGACGCGGCCCGGGCCCCGGGCCGCGTCCACAGCCCGATTGCGCCGCTCAGCAGGTGCCGGCGTGCGCCGATAAGTACCGGATGAGGCGGGCAGAGCAGCGGATCCTCGACACCTCGGCGCTGCGGCTGCGCGAGGCGACGTTCACCGCCGGGGTCTACCTGACATACGCCGTCGCGTGCGCGGGCTTGCTCTACGCCGGGCTGACCTGGTCGCAGCCGCACCGCCCGGCGCTGGTCGGGCTGTTCCTGATCGCGATCACGACGGCAGCGGTGATCTCGCGGCTGCCCCGCGAGCGGATCGTGCGCGGCCGCTGGCGCGAGCTGTTCTTTCTCGCCTGGAGCGTGCTCGACCTGGCCTTGATCGTGCTGGTGACACTGGCCGACGGCGGCACCGGGAGCCCGCTGGCGCTGATCTTCTTCCTGCCGGTGGTGTTCGCGGCGATGTCCTACCCGCTGGTGTCGGTGGCGGCGGTCGGCGGCCTGACGGTGGCGGCCTATTTCACGCTCGCGCTCACGGCCGGCGGCTCGAGCTGGAGCTATCAGGCGTGGTTCACGGTGGTGCTGATCTGCCAGGGCGCGCTCAGCGCGTGGCAGGCCCGCAACCACGATCGCCAGCGCGCGGCGCTCGCCGAGATCTCGCGCGCCGATCCGCTGACGGGCTGCCTGAACCGGCGCGGATTCGAGGAGCGCGCGCTCGCCGAGATCAGCGCGAGCGGGCGCCGCGCGGCACCAGGCGCGGTGCTGCTGCTGGACCTCGACCATTTCAAGCCGGTGAACGACCGGCATGGACACGCCGCCGGCGACGAGCTGCTGTGCTGGGTCGTGCAGACGCTCGAACACGGCCTGCGCTCCTCGGACGCGATCGGACGGCTCGGCGGGGACGAGTTCGCGGTGCTGTTCCCGGCGATCGAGCCGACAGACGCGCTCGAGACGGCGCGCCGGCTCACGCGCGCGCTGAGCGAGCGCGCGCCCTGCTCGGTTGGCGTGGCGACGTTCCCGCTGGACGGCACCGAGCTCGATGAGATCTTGCGTCATGCAGATAACCGTCTGTATGAATCGCGCAACGGACGCCTGCAAGCGGGCGAGGGCTCACCGCGCGAGCGTCTGAGCTGGGCGGCCGCGCTGGCGCAGGCGGTCAACATGCGCATGGACGGCGAGCACGAGCACTCGCGCGCGGTGGCCGAGCATGCGGTCGCGATCGCCTCACGCCTGGGATGTGAGGCCGACGTGATCGGGATGTTGCGGATCGCGGCGATGCTTCACGACGTGGGCAAGGTGACCGTGCCCGATCGGATCCTGTGCAAGCCGGGCCCGCTCAGCGCCGAGGAGCTCGAGGAGATCAAGCGCCACCCCTGCACCGGCGCCGAGCTCGTGGCGCGCGTCGAGGGCCTGCAGGAGATCGTTCCCTGGATCCGGCACTCACATGAGCATTTCGACGGCTCCGGATACCCAGACGGGCTCGCCGGCGAGGCGATCCCGCAGGCCTCGCGGATCCTGCTCGTCGCGGACGCCTTCGACGCGATGACCGCCGCGCGGCCGTACCGCCAGCCGCTGTCGCTCGCGCGGGCGTACGACGAGCTGATGCTGGGCGCGGGGACCCAGTTCGACCCGACGTGCGTCGAGGCGCTGCTCGCGCATCTCGGTGTGGACGCCGGCGCCGGCGTCCCATGCCGCCAGCGGGCCTGATCGCGAGCTAGAGCTCGCTAGCGTTCGGACAGCGGCGATTTGGCGCGCCTTTTGTCTTTCACCTGTGCACGTTCGCTTTTGGTTTCTCTGCGATAGCTTTCGGCTTCGGCTTTTTTGTTTTCAGCGCTCGTCCGCCTGGCTTCAGCACGTCGGCGTTTGGTTTCGGCCGCCTGTTCGGTTTCCGCCTTCTTCTTGGCCCTCGCTTCGGCGGCGAGTTCCTTCTTCCTGGCTTCCGCTTCGGCGGCGAGTTCCTTCTTCTTGGCTTCGGCTTCGGCGAGCTCTTCTTTTTTCTTCACCCGGGCAGCCGCGAGCTGTTCGGCCTGCTTGGCCCTGGCTTCCACGCTCTTGGCTTTGGCTTCGGCGCTGTTCGTCCGTGCTTCGGCGGCTTCTTCCCTTTTTTTGGCTTCTATCTCCAGCAGCAATTCTCGATTTTTGGCCGTTTCGGCGGCTTCTTCTTTTTTCTGTGCGGCCGCTTCTTCGCTGTCTTCGTTGCCTTCGATCGACGAGGCGCTCGGTTCCGAGGTCGTGTCACTCCGTGTTGCGCCATCAGAGGCGAGGCCGCCGCAGCCAGCGAGCGCGGAGGCACCGGTCACCGCGACGAGGCATGCAAGCGAAGTCCCTGCTAGACGGCTGGTTCTCACCGGATCACCTAGCCGTCAACGCTACCAGCCGGGGTGATGATGCTCAAGCATCGGCGAGGCGCGCACGGCCGTGTTCAGAGGCCGTCGCAAGCGAGCTTCTTGCCGGGATTGAGCAGGCCCTTCGGGTCGAATGCACGCTTGATCTGTTCGTGCAGGCGTACGGCGGGCGCATCCCACTGCAGACCGAGCCGGCCGCGCTTGAGCCAGCCGATCCCGTGCTCGGCGGCGATCGAGCCGCCGAGCGAGGCCACGAGCTCGAACAGCTCCGCGCTGGCGGCCTCGGCCGCGTCGAGCTCCTGCGTGCTGGCGGGGTTGACCAGGACGGTGGCATGCACGTTGCCATCGCCGCCATGGCCCCACGCGCACGAAGTCAGGCCGTGATGAGCGGCAATCCGCTCGAAGCGCTCGAGTCCCTCGCGCAGGCGCTCGATCGGCAGGGCGACGTCCTCGGAGACCTTGGCCCCGCGCGCCGCCGTGACGACGCCGTTGACGCCGTCGCGCCAGCGCCACAGCGCGGCCGCGTCGGCGGGCTGATCGATCGCGAGCGCGTCGCCGGTGAGCAGCTCGATCAGCTCGCCGTGCTCGGACTCGACCTGGGCGCGGCTGCCGTCGAGGTCGATCAGCAGCGCAAACCCAGCGCCGGCGGGCACGCTCCCGGGGTAGCCGCCGGCGATGATCCGCAGCGTGACGGCGTCGATGAAGTCGAGCGCCGACGGCTGGACGCCCGCGGCCAGGATCGCGAGGATCGCCGCACAGCCCTGCGCGCGCGTGGTCAGGAAGACGACCAGCGCGCGGGCGAGCTCGGGGGCGGGCAGCAATCGCAGGCGCACCGCGGTGATCACGCCGAGCGTGCCCTCGGAGCCGATCAGCAGGCTCTTGAGGTCGTAGCCGGCGACGTCCTTGCGCAGCCAGCCGCCGAGCTGCGCGAGCTCGCCGGGGGCCAGCACGGCCTCCAGGCCCGTCACCCAGGCGCCGGTTACGCCGTACTTCAGCGCGTGCGGCCCGCCCGCGTTGGTGGCGACGTTGCCACCGATCTGGGACTGCTCGGCCGCGCCCGGGTCGGGGGCGAACAGCAGCCCGTTCTCGCGCGCGAGCCGCTGCACGTGACGGGTGCTGACGCCCGCCTCGGTATCGATGCGCCACAGCGCAGGCTCGAGCTCGCGCACCGCGCGCAGGCGCTCGAGCGAGACCACGACGCCGCCCTCCGTCGGGACCGCCCCGCCGGTGAGCCCGGTGCCGCCGCCGCGCGCGACGATCGGGACGTCGTGGGCGTAGCACCAGCGCACCACCGCCGCGACCTGCTCGGCGCTGCCGGGAAGCACGACGGCATCGGCGCGACCATCCAGCCCGCGGCGCCGCGCGGCATCGTGGTTGTAGGGGGAGTCGGGCGGGGCGCGCAGGACATGCTCGGCGCCGGCGAGCCGGCCGAGCTCAGCGGCGAGCGCGCTGGTGGCGTCGGAGCTCATCGCCACACATGCTGGCGGATCGTGTCACGCGCCATGACCGAGCCGCAGCCGCATGGCGGATCGCGTCACGCAGCATGATCGAGCCGCAGCCGCATGGCGGATCGCGTCACGCAGCATGATCGAGCCGCAGCCGCATGGCGGATCGCGTCACGCAGCATGATCGAGCCGCGACCGCCGGGCCATGCCGGACGGCTGCGGCGCAACCGCCGCGTCTATTGTGCGCGCCTGTGGACTTCGTGATCAGCCGCCACTCGGCCAACGCGCCCCCGGGCGACGCGCTCGAGCTGCTGTGGGAGCGGCTCGAGGGCGAGCGCCACCGCGACCTGCGCTTCAGGAAGGCGCGCGACGAGATCCGGGTGATCGCCCCGGACGAGCCGCGCGTGCCGATGGCCGACGACGAATGGGTCGAGGACTGCCGGCAGGCGATCATGCACACCGTGCGGTCGGTGTCCGAGCAAGACGACGAGCTCGACTTCGCCTGGTACGCGGTCTGGCGCCGGTAGCGGCGCGGACCTAGCACGTGACGGTCCCGTGCAAGGCCCACCGGTCGGCGCGGATTGCGTAGGCTGGCAACCGATGCCGGAATACGTGCTCGACCACCACAAGCGGGGCGAGCGGGCTCGGATAGGGTTGATCCCGGCTGGTGGACGCGGACGATCGCGTTCACGGCCCGTCGGGGCTTTGTGCCGCTGTAGGGGCAGCTGAGCCAGCCAGCGTCGTGGCAAGCCAGCGCGCAGCGGCGGGGAGGTGCGCGGGGTCGATCGTGTGCGCGACGTCGGACTCGTGGTACTCGACGGACAGGCCGGCGCCCTGAAGCAGGTCGCGGGCCGTGCGCGCGAGCTCGACGCCGATGATCGGGTCGTGGCGGCCGTGCGCGATGAACGCCCGCAGGACCTTACGGTCGGCCAGGCTCGGGCTCCAGCGCTCGAGCACGGGGACGAACCCGGAGAAGGCGAGTATCCCGGCGGGCGCGGGCCGGTCGGCGCCGAGCCCGAGCGAGTAGCTCATCACGGTGCCCATCGAGAAGCCGCCGAGCACGGTCTGCGCGGGACCCAGGCCGGTGCGCTCCCACAGCTCGTCGTGCAGCGCCGCCAGCTGGCCGTAGGCCGCGTTGAACGTCTCGGGGTCGGGATAGCCGACACGCGGCACGAGGTACCAGTGAAAGCCGGGCGAGCCCTGCAGGCTCAGCGGAGCGCGCGGCGAGACGACGTGCAGGCGCCTGTCGGGGTCGAGCGCGTCGGCGAGCGGAAGCAGGTCGGTCTCGTCGGTGCCGCGGCCGTGATGGAGCACGAGCAGGCCGGCGGCCTGGCCGGCAGCGGGCCGCTCGCGATAGGTCAGAGAGCTCATTGTCGATGCATCATCGCCGAGCCTGCATGCAATACACCGCTATACCAGTAGGGCATGGCGACATCATCCACTAAGCAGAGCGTCGCATTCCGCGGACCGGCCCGACCTGTCCGGCCGTGGCGACCGCGAGCTCGTCCGCCAGATGGCGGCAGAGCGTCGCGCGATCGTCACCAACGATCGCGGACTTCCAGGCCGTCCACGACCAGCTCCCGGCCGCAGGGGACGAGCACTACGGCATGATCTTCACGGTCAACCAGACGCCGCCTCGCACGAAGGCCGCGTCATCACGATGGGTCCAGGTGTTGAGCGGGCTGCTTGCAGAACATCGGCGCGACGATTCGTTGCGCAACCCGGTTCAACACCTACTCTGAGTTTTTGGCGTCATACCGTTTGCGGGCCTTGCGTTCGCAGCTGGCGCGCCGTGAGTGGGAGTGCTCGTGGGCCTTGCGGCATGCCTTGAGCGTCCGGGCAAGCTTTCGTGCGCGGGTGAGCGCCGCCGGCTTGACCGGCCGACAGCCTTGGACTTTGACCCTTTGACAGTACGGACGCCCATCCTCAGGGACCGCTTGACAAAGCTTGACCGATGTGTTCTCATCTTTTCCTACAGCGCGACCACGGGTCGCAGGGGAGCAGTGAGGGTGTTAGGAGAGGGCCGATGGAGGGGAGCAGCGAGGGAATCAGGCAGGGAATTGGGCATAGCAACCGTGATCACGGGCTCGACAGCCTGCGCGCGAGGCTCATTGCAGCGGCCGTCGAGGTCCTCGCCTTGGGCGGCGACCCCCGTCTAGCACAGACGCGGACCGGCCCGAGATCTGCATAACAGCGGGCGATCGGCGAGCCCTTCCCACGTTTCTCCCACGTTAATGGGTCAAATGGCGCTTGCGCGATCGCGTGAGACGACCCTCGGGCGTCACATCGCGACCGTGTGCGGGCGCGCCAGCGGGTCAATCAGCAAATACGAGACAGGGAGCGTCCGCAAGCCATTAGGCCGCGCCAGCTCGGGGAGCGCGGCACAGCCAAAGGGGGCGTAGACTCAGGGTCATGTCTGCAGTTGGGGATGCAATGCAGGCGCTAACGGGTCGATTCGTAGATGCGTTCAACCGCCGGGACGCCGACGGCATGATCGCGCTGACGGATTCCGAGATCACGTTCTATCCGACGGTGCTGATGGGAGCGATTCGCGAGTACCGCGGCCACGACGGCATGCGCCGCTGGCTCGCCGACCTGGCCAAAATCGGGGCCAAACACATCGTTCGCGTGCGCGAGGTCAGGCACCTCGACGACCGGCACTTCATCGTCCGCTCCGACGTCGTGCTCGACGGGGAGATCGTCGGCGATTCGGCGATGATGGTCAGGCTCACACCGGCGGGCATGATCGCCGAGGCACACACGTACCTGCTCGATGAGTCGCACTCGCTGCTCGACGGCGCCGCTCCTCCGCGGCGCAAACGGCCGAGCGACCGCAAGCCCGCGACCGACGGCGCAAGCGACGACAAGCCCACGACCGGCGCTCGCTGAGCGACGACGCGAGCAACGACCAGCCGCTGAGCGACG
Organism: uncultured Solirubrobacterales bacterium; assembly: GCA_963713895.1. GTDB lineage: Bacteria > Actinomycetota > Thermoleophilia > Solirubrobacterales > Solirubrobacteraceae > Palsa-744. The sequence continues at coordinate 3,531,033 of OY970210.1, forward strand.
ACCCGAGCAACGACCAGCCCGCGGCCGGCGCTCGCTGAGCGACTCCACGAGCGCGACTGGCCCACGCCTGGGACCTGCCGATCGGCGACGCGCCCCGGACGGTCCGGGCCGGCGGGCGACGCGAGCCTCCCCAGCTCGCATAGTCTGCCCGCCAGCCCGCTAGGCCGCGGCGTTCCCCATGCCGCGGTCAGTCTTTGATCCGGCTACTGGTTCTGCGCGAGGATGCTGCCCCACGCGGCGCACAGCAGATCGGAGAGCAGCTCGTCGCGCTCGTCTTCACCGCTCGCGTCGATGTGGTCGAGTGCCCGCACCACCACCGCCGCGACCGATATCGGGTCCAGCGGCGGCCAATTGTTCGGTTCCATCACTGCACCGCCCCTTGCGACACATGGCCGATTTGTATAACGCGCCCATAAAGAGCTTCTGCCCGTCTCATGGTTCCCTGCTCGCTTGCTTTCCTGGCTGATCGCGCTTGGTTCCTTGCACTGAGAACCCCACAAGGGCAATCGCAGTTGCGCTGCCGCAATGCTTCTAAGGTCCAAACTCACGCGCCTGCCTTGGACGCTTTGGCCTAAACATTTGCGCCAGTCTGGCTAAGCACCGGCACGGGGCCGCAAACGCGCTAGCGCTCGTCGTCGCTGACCACGAGCACCGGGATCGCGGTCGCTTCGATCAGATCGTGCGCCACCCCGCGCAGCAGCAGCCGGCCGGCCCGCCTGGCGTGATGGTGTCCGCACACGATCAGGTCGAAGCCGTGCTCGTGGGCGTAGGCGCTCAGCGCATGCGCGGGCGTCTCGGCCGCGATGATCTCGTGGTCCACGCCGATGCCGGCCCGCTCGGCGCGGTCCGCGACCTCCTGGAAGGTGCTCGCCAGGTAGCGCTCCGCGGCTTGCGTGGACTCCTCGCGGTCGGCGCTCGTCTCGGCGTGCGTGGGGCTGTAGGCGATCGACACCGCGACGAGCTCGGCCTCGTTGCGGCGCGTGATGTCGATCGCGAAGTCGAACGCGCGCAGCGCCACCGGCGAGCCATCCCAGGCGAGCAGCACGCGCGCGAACATCAGCGCAGGATTGGGACGAGGGACAGGGCGACGATCAGCGCGATCAGCATGTACAACAGGTAGGCCGACAGCCTGCCCGACTGCAGCGCGCGCACGCGATCGGCGATCGCCAGCGCGAATGTGCTTGCCGGTTTGTACAAGAACCGATCGACGGCCAGCACGACGCTCGTTTCGAGCCGCACTGTGCCCGCGCGGCCGTCGCCCGACGCGACCAGCCGCGTGCGATATCCCAGCGGTCCGCGCAGGATCACGCGCATCGGGTTGGAGTAGGCCGATGGCCGGTACTGCACGGCGGCCAGCTCGGCGCCGCTGCCGGTCACCCACACGGGCGCGCGCCTGACGCGCCGGTCGCGACGCGCGGCCAGCACGATCAACAGCGCGCCCACGGCGTAGAGGGGCAGCACGATCGACAGCCAGGTCGGCGCCAGCACCGAGAACCTCTCGAACACCGGCCCGAGCACGAGCGGGTGGCTGATCGCCGTGCTGGCCGGGTCGAACCCCAGCAGCGGCTTCAGACCCGAACCGAGCAGGCGTATCTCCCACGGCGCGAGCGCGCCGAGCGCCAGCACGACCAGGCCCAGCGCCAGCGGTCCCGCGGGCGCCCGTGACGGTTCGTGCACCGCGCCGAGCGCCGTGCGTGCCCGCGCGAGGAACACGTAGCCGTAGTACTTGGCGAACGCCAGCAGCCCGAGACCGGCCGTGAGCGCAAGCGCCGCCGCGGCCAGCGCGCACAGCAGCTGCGACAGCAGCGTGGGCATCCTGAAGCCCTGCAGCAGCGCCTCGAAGGTGAACCACTCACTCACGAACCCGCCCAGCGGCGGCAGCGCGGCGAGCGTCAGCGACGCCACCCCGAGCGTGAACGCGCTGACCGGCAGCGGGCGCGACAGCCCGCCGAGCGGGTCGAGCGTACGCTCGCCGGTCGCCTGCTCGACGCGGTCGACCGTGATCAGGGCGAGCGTCTTCGCGAGGTTGTGCGCGCACACCTGCAGCGTCGCCGCGAGCAGCCCGGCTGCCGCCAGCGTGGGCATGCGGGCCGCGTGCCCGAGCAGCGCCACGCCCAGGCCGGCGAGCACGATGCCGGCATGCTCGACGCTCGAATAGCCGAGGAACCTCCTGAGGTCGTCCTGTGTGAGCGCATACGCAATGCCGGCGAGCGCGCCCGCGCCGCCCAGGATCAGAACCGCATCGCCGCACCAAACCGGCAACTCCCCAAGGACCTGGAACTCGAACCGCCACAGGCCGTAGAACCCAGCACATAGCGCCACCGACAGGGACGCCGCGCCAAGGCGCTGGGCCGAGCCGTAGCCGGCCGGCAGGCCGCCCTGCAGCGGCAGCACGCCGACCTTGGTGGCAAAGCACGTCAAGAACAGCGCGAACAGAACGCCGCGCGTCCCGGCCGGCAGCGACGCGTGCGCCCACACGGCCAGCGAGAAGCTGTGCGTGTGCGCGTACAGCAGCGCAAACGCCGCCAGTAGCGCCGCGCCGCCGATCTTCGCCAGACCGCCGGTCAGATACCCGGCGAGCCGATCAGCGGCGCTCGGGCCGTCGCTCGCGATCAGATAGATGCACACGGTCAGCGTCTCCCATGCGAGCAGGAACAGAAACGCGTTGCTCGCGCCGATCGCCACCGCGACGCACAGCAGCAGCGTGCTGCCGAGCAGCGTCTGCCAGCGCCCGGGCGGAAGTTCGGCATAGCCCAGCGACACGGCGCCGCCGGTCAGCCCGGTGAGCCCCAGGAAGATCCCGGCGAGGCCGTCGGCGCGCAGCGCGCTGTGACCAAACCCCAGCCAGTCGCCGAGGTTCAGCACGGGATTCGCTCCCCCCAGCGCCGCGCTCACGCCGACCATCACGAGCAGCGCACAGCCCGTCGCCGAGCACAGCGCGGCGGCGCGTTGCACCGGTTGAGGCCGGGCAAGCGCCGCGAGCACGGGCGCGAGCGCCAGCACGCCCATCGCGATTGCGAACACGAGCGTCACGCCGCCGCCCCCTCCGCAAACAAGTGGATCATGCCGCCGTGCTCTCTCCAAGCGGCAGGCCCGCGGCGAGCAGCAGCCCCTTGAGGATCGAGATCGGCGGGGGCGGAGCCCCCGGCACGTACACGTTGACATCCAAGACCGCAGCCACGCCGCCGGCGGTCAGCTCGTCGGCTTCGCACAGCCCGCGCGCGCAGGCCTCGTCCCCGACCGCGACCAGCGCCTTCGGCGCGGGCATCACCTCCCAGGCGCGCTCGAGCGGCTTTCGCATCGGCGCCGTGACCGCTCCGGTGACCAGCAGCACGTCGGCGTGCCGCGGCGCGGCGGTCAGGAAGAACCCGAGCCGCTGGATGTCGTAGTAGGGGTTCCACAGCGCCTGGATCTCCCACTCCTCCGAGCCGTCGGAGCCGCAGTCGATGTGGCGCACGTGGATCGAGCGGCCCAGCGTGCGCGCCTGCGCCGCCAGCGGGCGGCGGCCGGGCGCGAGGAACGGCGGCGTATCCGGAAGCGGCCCGGCGGTCTCGGCGGACGTGGCCGCCGACACGCGCGGATAGCGCATGGTCACGCGTCCCTGGCCCAGACCGCGCGCGATCCACTGCAGCATCAGCGGTCGGTCCCTGCGGTGCTCAGCGGCCGTTGACTCATCAGCGGTCGGCTCCAATGGCGCTGATCGGCGGTGCCTCGCGCGGCGCTCATCAGCGGTCGGCTCCCGCGGGCGTCAGCCCGAAGCTGTGCTCGATGAACGCGAAGTCGGTGAGCACGTCCTTGGGAAAGGCATGGTCGAACAGCGCCCAGTTGCGCAGCGACGGCGAGGCGATGTGCACGTGCCCGAGCAGGCCATCGGCGAGCTCGGCCCACACCAGCAGCTCGCCCTGCGGCGCCTCGGCCCAAGCGAGCGCCGCGCCCGCGCCGGCCGCCGGCAGCGGCGCGAGCAGCTCTCCGTCGTGGCGGCGCAGCCGGTCGATCGTCTGGCGCACGAGCCGCAGCGACTCGGACAGCTCGCCGAAGCGCACTTCGACGCGAGCCATCGCGTCCCCGGCACGCTCGCTGACCAGGCGCAGCCCCAGGCGCCTGTAGCCGCCGCACGGGCGCTCGTGACGGGCGTCGGTCGAGACGCCCGAGCCGCGCGCCAGCGGCCCGACCGCGCCGTACTCCTCCACGAGCGCGCGCCCCAGCCGGCCCGACCCGACCAGCCGGTCGGTCATCGAGGCGGTCCCGAGGAACATGCGCCGGTCGCGACGCAGCTGGCCTTCGAGCTCATCGAGCTCGCCCAGCAGCTCGTCGAGATCGATCGCGCCGTCCGCCCGCACACCGCCCGGCACGATCATCCCGCGCCCGAAGCGGCTGCCAGTCAAGCGGGCGCGCAGGCGCATGATCCGCTCCTTGAGGATCTGAAAGCGCGCCTGCCCGACATACAGAGCGGCGGTCTCGGCCTCCTTGGCGATCACGTCCAGGTGGCAGGCCATCCGCTCGAGCTCGCAGAGGACCGCGCGCCAGGACTCCGCGCGCCTCGGCGCCACCACGCCGAGCGCGCGCTCGACCGCCTGCGAGAACGCGCTCGCATACGCGCAGCTCGCGATCCCGGCGACGCGTTCGGCGACGCCCACCGCGGCGGCCGGCTCGAGCCCGGTGAAGCGCGCCTCCATCCCGCGGCGCTTGAAGAACGGCCGCGTCTGCAGCGCGGGCACGTCCTCGCCGCCGGTCTCGATCTGAAACTGGATCGCCTCGAAGATCCCCGACCGCACAGGCCCGTAGGGGATCGCGAACGCGTCGCGGCCCTGCACGCGCCGTTCGAGCCTGTCGGCGTCGGGCTCGGTCAGCCGCCGTGCGTAGGCCGCGCCGCCCAAGCGCACGCCGTGCAGCTCGGCGAGCTCCTGCTCGGCCAAGCGCGCCGCGGGCCACCAGGCGCCGATCGACCCCGGCGACGGGCTCTCGCCGACGACTGCTGGCTCCGCGGTGCCGATCGAATCCGGCGACGGGCTCTCGCCGATTACTGTTGGCTCTGCGGGCAGCGCACGCGCGCGCGCGTATGCGCGCGCGTGGGCCGCCGATTCGGGCATCACCCGCGTACGCAGCAGCACGAGCTGGCCGCGCAGCGCGAACACGCCCGTGAGCAGCCGCTCGGGACGCTCCGCGACGAACAGGGTCGCGAACCGCGCCCCCGCCTCCCGCAGGGCCCGGGCGGCCTCGGCGAACGCGTCGGGGCCGACCCGGACGCGCACCTCGCCCGCGGGCGCGGTTTCGCGCGTCCCACGCAGCCGCTCGAGCGGATCGGCGACACCCATGCTTGGCTTCTGCGCGACGCTCACGGTGCCGGCGCCGCCAGTCTGTGGCCGGCGTTGCTCAGCAGCGCCGACAGGTCACCGGGCAGGTGCACGCCGAGCGCCACCACGACGAACAGGCAGCCGAGCATGCCGGCGATCATCCAGGCGCTGCGCTCGCCGACCGCGGCCGCGCCGGCAACCGCACCGCCACCACCGGCCGCACCGCCACCACCGGCCGCAACCCTCCCGCCGGCCGCAACCCTCCCGCCGGCCGCAACGTCGCGATCGGCCGCACCGACGGCCGCCGACGAGTCCTCAGACCCGCCGAGGACCATGCGACCGGTGTGCCAGATGATCCCGAAGAAGGCGACGTTGACGAACACCAAGAGCAGCGTCACGCCGACGTACTGGGGCTCGGCGAAGCCGCCGACCACGATCTGGAACTCGCTGCGAAACACCCCCGACAGCGGCAGGCCGGAGAGCGCCAGCGCCGCCGCGAGGAACATCGGGCCGGTCCACGGCATGCGCCTGCCGGCGCGCGCGACCCCCTCGACCTCCTTGGTGTCATAGCCGCGCAGCAGCGAGCCGGTGCCGAAGAATGCCAGCCCCTTGGCGGAGGCGTGCGTGATCACGTGCAGGAGCGCCCCGGCGATCGCCAGCGGGGCGCCGAAGCCGATGCCCATCGCGATGATCCCCATGTGCTCGATCGAGGAGTACGCGAGCAGCCGCTTGTAGTTGCGCTGGCGCAGCACGAAGAAGCTCGCCGCCACCAGCGAGATCGTGCCGAACACGATCAGAGCGTGCTCGGCGAACGAGCGCTCGCCGCTCGCGACCGCGACCTGGAAGAAGCGCAGGATCGCGTACAGGGCGCCCGCCAGCAGCGAGCCTGACAAGAGCGCCGAGACGGGGGCGGGCGCCTCGCTGTGCGCGTCGGGCAGCCAGGTGTGCACGGGCACGAACCCGACCTTGGCGCCGAACCCGACCAGGGCCAGCACGAACGCCAGGCGCACCGCGTCCGGCGAGAGCCCGTGCGCGTGCGCCAGGAAGCGCTCGAAGCGCGGCACGTACGCGCTGCCGAGCACGTGCGTGCCGGTGGCGTACAGGAGGATCACCGCCAGCAGCGCGATCCCAAGCCCGCTCGAGGCGATCAGGGCGTACTTCCACGAGGCCTCGAGCGCGGCGTCAGTGCGGTCGATCGCGACCAAGAGCGCCGAGACGATCGTGGTCAGCTCGAGCGCCACCCACAGCGTCCCGAAGTCGGCCGCGAGCGGCACCAGCAGCATGCTCAGGCCAAACAGGTTCAGCAGCGCGTAGTAGCGCCTGGCAAACCGCCGGAAGCCGGGACGTGGCTGATCCGCGCCGAGATAGCCGATCGAGAACACTCCGGCCATCGCGTACAGCAGGCCCGTGGCCAGCAGGAACACGGCGCCGAGCGAGTTGACCCGTAGCCAGCCCTGCGCGGCCTGCAGCACGCGGCCGTGATCGACCTCGAGCGCGATCACGATCACGAGCGCGAGCGACGCGAAGCCGGCGAGCAGCGTCGCCGCGCGCGCGAGCCGCCAGCCGTCGAGCAGCGACAGCGCGACCGCGAGCAGCGGCACGGCGATCAGCGTGTACAGCGCCCAGCTCATCCGGTCGAGCCCCAGCTCATCCGGTCACGTCCCACGGCATCGAGTCTCACCCGGCTCATCCCGTCAGGCGGTTGAGGATGTCCGTGCGCACCGCCGTGCGCTGCACGGCCAGGTACTGGACGAGGACGACGAACACGAGCACGCCGATCAGCACGTCGAACAGCAGCAGCAGCGCGAGGATGATCGGCAGGCCCGGCGCGATCACGAGCGCCGCGACCGACACCGCGTTCTCGAGCACGAGAAAGCCGAGCAGCTGCGAGGGGGCATACGGGCGCAGGACCATCAGCAGGAACGCGGTCAGCACCCCGCCGACGGCGACCGGCAGCGCCGACAGCGGCAGCGCCGCGACCGCGCCGATGTGGATCGGGCGCAGCGCCACGAACGCGAACGCGCACAGCAGGCCCGCGATCAGGATCGCGCTGGGCGTGCCCATCGTCGAGGGCACGCGCGGCTCGGCGTCGAGGTTGCGCAGCACGAAGCGGATGCCGAGCGGGAACAGCAGCGCCTTCAGCGCGATCGTGACCGCCGCGAGCACGTACAGCGAGCTGCCGCCGTGCCCGCTCGCCGCCGTCGCGATCGCGAGCGCCGCCACGAGCAGCGACGCCAGCGCGTACAGCCGCAGCTGCTCCCACACCTCTTGCGAGCGGATCATCAGCAGCTCGAGCAGCAGCACGCCGACGGCGGTGATCGTGGCGGCCGCGCCGAACACGCTCAGGTGCGGGTTGCCGAAGCCCGGTCCGAACAGGAAGATCACGACCGCCAGCACCGCCAGCGTGAAGCTCGCGACCGTGAACTCCGGGATCTTGTAGAGGCGCAGCTTGGCGAAGCTCGACTCGACCACGACGACCGCCGCGCCGATCGCGAGCGCCTTGCAGAGCAGCAGCGCGATCGCCAGCGCCACCGCGCCGAGGCTGCCGCTCGCGGCCAGACCCCATGGCGCCAGCAGCACGTTCGCGAAGATCGTGTACAGCACGAGCTGCTTGACGCTCGAGCCCCAGCGCAGGAAGGCGAGGCCGGGACCGGAGTGCTCGGCCACGCGTCCATCCTCGATCTGGCCGAACTCGAGCGTTGAGCCGTGATTCTCGACGGGGATCCTGCCGGTCTCGCTGAGGATCAGCATGAAGAACGCGGCCAGGATCAGCAGATGGCTGGGCCGCACGACTTCCACCGCCGCCGATCGCAGCGTCGCGCCGAGCACGTAGGGGAGGTCGGTGTGCGTGGTGAGCGCCACCACGAACACCACGAAGATCACGGTCGGCTCGTTGAACGCGCCGAAGGAGCGCAGCCGGCTCGAGCCGAGCTGCGCGTAGGGGCTGCCGCTGTCGATCGCGGCGATCGAGATCGCGAACCCCGCCATGCCGAGGATCAGCCCGCCCGCGAGGATGTCGCCCATGTATCCCAGCGGCAACCCGAAGCTCGTCAGCACCGGAATCAGCATCGGCACGGTCGCGTAGCCGGCGAAGCTCACATACGGGGCGGCCCGAAACAGCGGACCGGCGGGCGCGGGCAGCACCGTTTCCTTGTGCAGCAGCTTGGCGATGTCGTAGTAGGGCTGCAGCACCCGCGGCCCGGTGCGCTGCTGGATGATCGCCTCAGCGCGCGCGATCAGCCCGCTCACCAGCGGCGCAAGCGCCAGCACGGTGAGCACCTGCAAGACCTGCACTGCCCAGTCGGGAAGGATCGGCACGGCGGCTCGGGGCTCCTCTCGCGGTTGAGGTGATGTTCGCGAAAGGAGCCATCAGCCCTTGCTGCCGGGCGGTTTGCTCGACCTCAGGTCGGGTCGCCCCGACCTCGAAGTCTTGCGTCAGGACTCCATCTGACGGGCTCACGATACCGCACCGACCCGTGCGAGGCGTGTCAATCACTCGGTAGCCTTCGCACCGATGCCCGCAAGCAGCGAGCCACAGGAGCGCGCCGGGGCGCGCAGCGGGCCGTTCTGGGATGTGATGGAAGGTCGTGCGCCGCCGCCCTCGGCCGCGGTGCTGCTCGGCTTCCGTCTGCTCGACATCGACCCCGCGGCCGGCACGATCGAAGTCGGCTTCCAGGCCACCGACCAGTTCCTGAACCCCGCCGGCACGGTGCAGGGCGGCTTCCTCGCGGCGATGCTCGACGACACGCTCGGGCCGGCGCTGGTGGCGACGCTCGGACACGACGAATGGGCCCCCACCACCGACCTGCACGTGCAATTCCTGGCACCGGCGCGGCCGGGACCGATCCTCGCGCGCGGGCGCGTGGTCAGGCGGGGCCGGCAGATGGCGTTCCTCGCCGGCGAGCTCACCGACGCGGAGGGCCACCTGCTGGCGACGGCCGTGGCGAGCGCAAACATCCGGCGCCGCGGGCGCTAGCGCCGGCCGGTCGTAGCTTCAACGCGCGTGGTGGCGCCGTCGTCTGCGGCGCCGCTTGTTGGCTTTGCTGGCTTTGACGGCGTGGCAGCCTTGAACCGTGACCTTGACGTTCTCGTTGACCGCGGTCCCGTTGTGGCCGGTAAGGGCGGCGGGGATGTCGAGGCTATGTCCGCAAAGGCTGTAGTGGGCCTTGAACGGGAGGTTCGTCGTGAGCGCGGAGTGGGGTCCCTCGGGAAGGGTCGCTTGCACGCTTTCAAACGGTGCGTCGGGGACCGACAGGAAGGAGCTCGTGGTGACGCCTTTCTTGATGGCGGTCTGTCCGTCGAGGATGACGGTGATGCCTTCGCCCTGGAGCACGAGCTCGGCGTCGGGCCAGGCCGCGTTGCCGTGGGAGACGAGGTAGATCGGGCCGGTGAGGGGGTGTTTGAGAACGGGCGTGCGGACGGTGGCGGTGCCGATGTCCGAGCCTTGGGCGCAGGCGGCGGGGTTGGCTTCGAAGGTGGCGGCGATGCATGCTTTTTGGATCGTGGTGAGCCGGGCGGGGAGGGTCGCGGGGATTGTGAGGATCGTCTTGGCGACGTGCGCTTCGCCGGTTTTGGATTTGAAGGTGAGCTCGAGGCCGGCGCCGTTGGCTTTGCTGGTCTTGCCCTGGGTGGCGGCGGTCACCGTGGGCTTGAACGGCAGGTTCTGGCAGCCGGTGACCTGGTACGGCGAGGAGATGTTGCTCGTCGCGCCTTCTGAGCCTGTGAGCGTGGCGGTGATGCTCAGGCGTGCGCAGCTGGTGGGGTTGTACTCGAAGTTGGGCCGGTTGACGGAGACGTAGATGGCTTTGAGCTGCAGCGGTATGCCGGTCGCTTCCCGGCCTACGGGCTGGACGATCTGGGGTAGGGCGCTCGTGATCGTGACCTGGGCGGTGTGGGGGTTGATTTCGATCTTGGAGCGCACGACGACGTTGCCGAGGTGAAATGGTCCGGCATCGGCTGGGGTGACGATCGACAGGCCGTAGGGGGCCCCTTGGTAGGGGCCGGTTATGTAAACGCGCCCGCCGGTCACGGTGTACGGGTCGGGGCCGAGGCCGGCGGTGGCGGTGGCTTGGCCGACTTCTGATTCCGGCCCGCAGGCGCCCTGGGCGGCCTGTGGTTCGGCGCAGGGTGTGACGTTGGCGAGCATCGCGGCGCTGCCGGCTGGGAGGTGTAGGGTCAGCGCGGCGAGCGCCTGCTGACCGTCGGGCCGTTCGAGCGACAGCGCGAACGGCGTGAACGCGCCGGCCTGCGGGCTGGTCGCGCCCGCGGTGAGCGACGGCGCGAAGGGCAGCGGGTCGGCGCAGGCCGCGCCGTTTGGGCCGCTGTCGGTCTGGAATTCGCCGGGGGCGCTCAGCGCGCTGACGGGTGGTGTGTTCGACCAGGGCGTGAACGAGGCTTCGGTGGTGTAGGCGCCGCACAGGGGCGGGGTCGTGAGCGCGGCGCGGGGACCGTCGAAGAATTCGAGCTCGAGGTCTTCGAACGGCACCTGTGGAGTGCCGGCGAAGGTCGAGGTGAGCTGGCCGGTCTGGCCGGTCAGCTTGGCTTCGCCGGCGAGCTTGACCGTGATGCCGGCGTCGGGATCTTCGGCGACTATGTAGAGCGCGATCAGGGAGCCGAACGGGTTCTTGCCGGTTTCGCCCTGGGGTGCCGGTTCTGCGAGGTAGACGGCGCCCCGCAGTTCGTGTTCCAGGAGCGGCGTGTAGATGCGCACGGCGCCGACCTCCGATGCTTCCGGACATTCGGCAGGTTCGCTCGAGAAGCGCAGGGGCTGGGGAGCTCCTGGTGCGAGCGGGTCGGTGCCGGGGAGGCCTTGGTAGCCGATCTGCTGCTCGGTGCAGGCCTGCAGTCCGTTGGCCGAAGACGGGTTCAGCTGCACGCCGGCGGGCAGCGTGACGGTGGTGCTGGTGACGTCCGCCTCGCCGAGCGTCTGGGGCTGCACGGTCGGCTTTTGTGGCAGGTGTACGTCGGCTTTCAGTCCGGTGGGCGTGCTCGCCGCGTGCGTGTCCGGTTCCAGCGCGAGCGTTGGGTCGAACGGGACGTGTTCGCAGCCTGTCAGTCCGGGCAGCAGGTCTTCGGTCTGCGGGCCTTCCAGGGCGAAGATCTCACCGGGTTCGCTCGCGAGTGCCTGCACCGGCCAGGAGTCGCCTTCGACGGTGGTCTTCAGCGGGCCCGTGCAGGCGCTCGGGAGGGTCAGGAAGGCCTGCGGTTCGGCTGGGGATTGGGTTGGGCACGGTTGTCTGTGTTCGACCCACTCGCCGTCGTTCAGGCAGTCCCAGCCGCGGGACTGGTCGTGCGCCTGGGCGGCGGGTGCTCCCCAGATCGTCACTTCGCTGGCGAGCAGCTGGGCCGCCTGCGGGGCGTCGTTGACGGTGACGGTCACGCCGTAGTCGCCGCTGCTGCGCAGGCTCGTGTCGAGCACGACGGGCACTTTCAGGATCTCGAACCCGAAGCGCGCGGGCTCGCCGCGGGCGGGCTGCAGGTTCCACAAGGGCACGGCGCGGGTGATGTTGTGAAACTGGGCCGGTTCGTTGAGCGTGACGACCGCGACGCCGATCGCTGATTCGGGCGGGCAGGCGTTGATGTCGCGCAGGAAGATCGCTTGAAAGGCGGCGTCGCTGCAGCGCGGCACGGCCTGCGGGTTGCCGATCAAGCCCGGCGGCAAGTTGAACGCGAGCTTCTGCGGCAGCGCCGGCGCCGCCGCGACGGGGTTGCGTTCGCGGACCGGTTCGGTGCTCTGGTTGAGGTTCAGCGTGGTCGTCAGCTGGAAGGGATGGCTCGCGGCCTGTGTGTCGAGCGCGCCGCCTGCTTCTTCGGGTGTCAGCCGATACCCGTTCTGTTCGACCCCGAACGCAGTGGGCGCTCCGCTGACGGTAATCGGCTGCGCCAGCGACGCCGGGGCCGGCTGTTTGCCGGGTTCGCTTTCCTGTTCGCCGCCGCTGACGCTGACGTTGGTCTGTTCGCCGCTACTTGCGGCTGGCTTGACGCTGACCTGGATCGTCATCTCGAGCGCCTGAAACGGCGCCAGCAGTTCCGGCGCGGAGGCGCAGCTGACGCTCTGGGCCTGCAGTTCACAGCTCATCTTGTGGCCTTCTTCGAGTTCCTCGAACGCGGGAGCGCCTTCCACGGCGATCGCTTCCAGCGCCGGCGGCAGCGCATCTGTGATCCTCACCGGCATGCCGGTCGCGTCTATCGCGCCGTTGCCGACGTTGCTCGCGCTCACGATGATCGTCGCCGTCCCGCCCGGCGGTAGGCTGCTCGGCGCGGCGCGCGCGGCCACGCGCCACCAGCCCGCAGCCGCCTCGGCCGGATTCACATTCGTAAGCGCGGACAGCAGCGCGATCCCGATCACGGCTACTCCCAGTCTCATCGCCCGGGTGGCCACTGGCCGCTTTTGGCAGCGCGCCAGCATCAGCGCTTTCCCCTCGCATGCGCGGAGCGCTTGTTCGATGTCGGATCGGAGCGGTTGCTCGATGTCCGATCCGAGCGCTTGCTCGATGAGCCGTGCTTCCGAGCCGGTTTGCCGTATTTCTTATGCGCGCGTGCCTGACAGGCCAGGCGCTTGTGCTTGTGCTTTATCTTCGCGCATGCCTTCAGCGCGCTGGCGAGCAGCTGGGCTCGCGTCGGCGGCTTCGCTTTGGGCTTGGCCTTGGTGTTCGAGGAGAGAACGCTGTGCCCGGCGCTGGTGGCCGGCGCGGTGAGCGTCGCTGTCGCGGGTGGCGCGGGCGCCTGCGCAGCGGTGAACGGGGGTCTGCATTCTTCACCGCTGCAAACCGCGTGCGGCGGCGGTTTCGGCGGCAGGCAGGGTTCGCTTTCGCCGGTGCGGCACACGCGTGCGTCGTAGATCGCTGGGGTGTCTTCGGTGGCCTGCGCTACCAGCTGCGCGGTGGTGAGGAAGAACGCGTCGTTGCCGTCTTCGCCGGCGTCCAGGAACGCCGATTCCTGGTCCGAGGTTCCCGAGGACACGAGCGCGACGCAACCCGGCTGGGTGGCGCAGCTGCCTTGCTGGTCGGGCTCGTACTCGTAGACGTTCTCCACGCCCACGCTGCTGGCCTGTCCGGCGATCGTCTCCTGGCGCTCATGGGCGCTGACCTGCGGCAACAGCGCGTCGGCGCTGTTGAAGAACAGCCGTCCGGTGTTCGAGAGGTAGCGTGACTGGTGCTCGGCGGTCGGGTTGGTCAGCTCGAACAGCGTCCACCCCGGCACCGATCCTGCCAGCCAGTGCCCGCTCCACGTTTCGGGACGGTCGACGACCAGGCCCACGCCTTCGCCCGCTTCTTCGCTGTCGAATACTCCGTGCGGAGCCTCTGCGCTGGGGTTGCAGGATGCGCACACGAGCCGGCCGTTCTCGTTGTCGTACAGGAACACCTCCTCGTCGTGCGCACCAGCGGCCTGCGGGTTGGCATCGACGTTGTCATAGCCGGTGAGCTCCCGCTCAGACATGAACGCCAGGAAGCGTCCGTTGGTGGAGACCTGAGCGGTGACACCACCGAGATCGCCGGGCAGCGGGGAGTTGCCGCCACCCCAGTCGGGCGCGTCTTCGTCGGAGAGCCGCGCGATCAGGCTGACCTGGCGCTGTTCGGGATTTTCAGGATCGGGCGCTGAGACATACAGGTTGCACTGATCTTCGGGATGGCGCAGCAACGGTTTCGTGCGCGGACAGTCCCCCGGCTCGGCGCCCGGCGCGAGCACGCCGTTTGCCACGAAGTAGACGTACCCGCCGTCTTCGCTGATGCCTGGGATCGTCCCCAGGACATCGGCGCGTTCGCCGCCCGTTGGGGTGAGATCGACCAGCCTGCCGGTGCCGACGTCGTATTCGTACAGGTCCGCCGGCCGACCGAGCGAATGTCTGCCCGCGGGCGGTTCGGAGACTTCTTCTTCCTGCGCGAGCGGTTCGAGGTTCGATTCGCCGGTCAATGGCCACGTGTCGGTGAAGAAGACCCTCTCGCCGTCGCTGCTCGCACCCTGGAAGCGGACTTCGTCCAGACGTTCTTCGATTTCTTCTTCACCGGCTTCGCGCACGCCCTGCGCCGCATTCACCTGGACTGCCTGGCCCGAGGTCGTGTCGGTCATGACCAACGGGCCTTCGTCGCTGGCCCCGTTGGTCCAGAACACCCGCGACCCGTCGCTCGAGATCGCGCCGCGCACGTCGCGCCCGTCATCACCGAGGGCCGGTTCGCTCGCGGGCATCCCGCCGGGCAGCACGCTGACGAGCCTCAGCGCGCCCCCAGCCTGCCACTCATATAGACCCTGCTGTCCGGCGCCGGCCAGCAGCGGAACTTCAGAGGCGAATACGGCATGCGACAGGTCCGGGGTGGCTCCGGCGAATTCGAGCTTCCCTCCAAACGCCGTGCCGGCCGTATCGTCAGCCGCCGTCACGAGCGGCGTGAATTCTCCATCGCCGTCGTTGCGCTGATAGATCGTCTTTTCCCCTGCTCCCGGCGCGAGCGGCGGGTTTTCGAGCGGTTCGCTCGGGACCTGCGGCTCGAGCATCGACAGCCCCAGGTCGCTGCTGAAGAAGCGATACTCGGTCGCCGCGCCCGGCGTGACCCCTTCGCCCTTGTCGTGCGCCGTAGTGATGTCCTGCGAGCTCCAGCCGATCCCGGGTGTGCGCGTCGAGAGCACCTGCGCCGGTTCGGGACGGCGATTCCCAACGGGCGCGCCGCCGACCGGAGCGCTCGCGGTCCACGCCAACGCATCGCCATCGCTCGATGCCTGGATCAGCGCGCCTTCGCGACTGATCGGTTCGGGTGTCGCGCCGTGGGGTTCGGACGGCGAGACCAGCTCCCACTCGCGATCATCGGCGAGCGTCGCCTGCGCGCTCGGCAAGGTCGTAAAGAACGTCTCCGCGCTCTGCGCGCTGACAACCGACCCGTACTGGTTCTCGGCGATCACACGGTAGCGATAGGTCGTGTTCGCCTGCAGACCCGCCAGTTCCTCGACCGCTGCCTGGTCACCGAAGCCCGACCCGACAACCGCACCCGGCGGCAGCGGCTCGTCGGCGCACGCCGTTTCTTCGGTCGCACAGTTGGCCGTGCCGTACTGCACGTAGTACGAGGTCGTCGCGCCCTTCGGATCGATCTCCGCGACCACGCGCTCCGAGCTTCCCGACAGGCTTTCGGCGTGCACGCTGTCGATCAAGGGTCGGCCGGCGGCTTCCGAGCCGAACACCGCGACCCTTCCCAGGCCGGGTTCGAGCGCATACACCAGTTCTCGTGTGTGATCCACCGCCAACGCCCCGCCGCCATTCAGGTCACCGGCGCCGAACCGCTGAACGAACGCGCCGCTCGAGCTGAACGCGGCCACGCTCGTGAGGTTATCGGCATAGGCTTCTCCACTGACGGGATCCACCGCCACGCCGCTCACTTCGCCGCTGGTCAGGCTGGAATCAACAAGTTCTCCGGTGCCGGTGAACCTCGCGATGGTCGCCGGCGCCGATTCTTCTTCGCTGCATTCTTCGAGCGGTGACGCGCGTTCATGCGCGACATAGAAGAATTCGTCGTTCGGCGCCACCGCAAACCCCGGGCTCGCGCGACACACGACCTTTTCCTCGAGCGCGAATTCATGCGTTTGCGAGGGCTGCCACCGGTTGACTTCAGCATCGCTGAAGCCGCTCACCACGCCTTCTTCGCCCCAGTTGACCCACAGCGTGCCGCTGGCATCGACGGCAACCCCGTTGACGTCTTCGAGTTCGAGTTCTTCCCCGCCTCCGTGAAAAACGGTCTTCTTGTATGCAAGCGAGTCAGACTCCGGGCTGTACTTGTACAGGACATCATGACCTTCGCCAACGGCGCCTTCTTCTTCGGCCCCCACCACATAGACATCGCCCCGCGACGGGTCGGACGCGCTGCGCGAGTTGTCCACCGCGATCTCCGCCGGGGACTTGACGTCGAATGCAGACACGAATTCATACCCGCCCGACGCGTTCGGGCGAAACCGCTCCACCCGTTCGCGAGGCGCGCTGCGATCGGCGACGAACACTTCGCCCGTGGCTTCATCCACCGCCATACCGGCGGGCGCGACCAGGGCATGTTCCCCCGCGCCTTCGAAGCGCGTGGCCAGCACGTGGCCCCGCGCGATCAGCGCCGACGCCGGCATCGACCACACGAGCAAGCCCAGGCTGGCAGCCACAGCCGCAGTCACCAACCGCGCGATCCCACGCCCGCTCGCCCTCGACCGCACACTGCGAATCGTTTCCCGGTCGCTCACGACGCCCTCACAGACTCCTCACACACCGATCTGCGCCCGCGTGCGGGATCCAGCTCGATCCCGCACGCGCGACGCCTTTGGCACGCGTCTAGACGACCGCGTTCAACTCCAGCGGTTCTTCCGCTTCTATCGTCGAGATGATGTTCTGGCCTGCCTGTTCAAACGGGCCCCCTTTGAAGCTCGCTTCCAGAATCGCGGGAGACGAGCTTTCTTCCCATTTCGTCGGTTTCTGTATGCCTTTCTTGGCGACGAATTTCAAGGTTTCCGACCTTTTCATCGCATCGTTTTTAATCGGCACCAGGACATGACCCCGGACTTTCACAACGAGGCCCGTGCATGAGAATTCAATGAACAGGCCAGATGCCACGCTTTTGCCTGGGTACAGCTCGAGCGCGGTCTTTTTTCTCGCTTTGTTTTCCCAGCCGACAATGCCTTCGAGTTCGTTCGTGACGAGTTCTCCGGGTTCGGCACCTGGAGTCGTGCAAAGCGCTTCGAGTGACTTACAGCCTTTGAAGCGTACGACGACGCCCTTCTCTTCTTTGTCGTTGCTGCTCGGCGAGAATTCGCCATCGCTCACCTCGCTTTTGCATTCGACGCCGGAGCCACCCACGGTGGTCAGCACGCCGACGCCACCGACACTCGTAAATTTCTGCTTCGCAAAACCGGGATACCATTCGTAACTGCCCGGTTTGGTACCGGACGCCAGTTTCAGGCACTTCGCTTCTTTATATTTGCCGCCCGTAGTTTTGAGACACCTTCCGTATTCTGGTGCTGTTGCAAAGGCGCTCGTCGCGGCCAGCGCACTCACCACGAGCGCGGCTACGACACACCCGGTGATCCCGAGCTGTCTCATACTACCCACCTTTCGTAATCGATCGACACGTACGCCTTCCGTGTAAAAGGCGCACGGCCTAAAAGCCCTGGTTGACGAAACCTCGAAGCGCGGGGGACCCCGCCATGCGGAGTCCCCCGCAGCCCTAATGACTAGATTTCGTTGCGTTCCTCTTTCAGTCAAGTTCGCTTATCTTTTTACCGTACGGTCAATGTAGTTCGCGCGCAACCTCTTCTGCATCAGCGTTGTACAGGATGCCTTTTAGCTCAGTTTTACTGGCCCCAGCTACGGCCGGAATCCCGAACTCTTTGTCAAGCGTGGCAGCGATATACGTAGCGTACGGGCCAGTGCAGCTGGCGCCCGGAACGGGATAGGTGTTGTCTACCAAGATGCTCGGAACCGCTACATCTGTGTATTCGTGGAAAAATGAGATCGGGAAAACTTCGCCCTTGATAGTTTCGCCAGTTAGGGGCGAGGTGCTCGATCCGGACGTCAAATGCTGGACTATCGGGTTGGTTTCCGACCCGATATAGCAGACGTCGCCCAGCTCGCTAAGCCACTTATTTTCACCTTTGATCATGATCGGCGCTTCCACCCCCGTGCCTTCCTGGAAGAGGATATTGCCCCGATTTGTCTCGGGAATGCCCGCTAGTTCGATCGTCTCGTATACTTTGTTGACTGAGTGGTGTTTCTGTCCTTCCTTATACTTGTTCTTTAGCGTCGCTGGCCAGCCCATTTCTTCCTGTTCAGCTGGGGTGATGTGAGCGATCGGTGTTCCTGGTACCAGCTCCGGTGTAGGCGTGATCGCTTCCACGCCGTTGGTCGGCGCCACGTATATGTCTTCTTCGCCAGATTCAGGGTAGAAAATGCCAAGACCGTACTGCAGCTTTACCGACTTCAACAGCGGCACGGTGATCCCGCCGACGGTGTATTCGCCACCGCCGGCACCCTTTTCGGTCTGCGCATATACGCAGACCAGGCCTTCGAACCCCGTAGCGGTAGTCGGGCAGTTCTTATAAATCTTGAGGCTTTCGGTGGGTACTTCTTCGGCCATTGCAGTGGCCGAAGCGATTGCGCTTAGTACAAGTACCGCGACCAACAAGATCCCCAGTATCCTTACGTGTCTCACTTTTCCACTACTCCTTTTCCTCTCGGTGATAATCGACCGGCCACAAGCCCCCTCGTTGGCGACCTCTCGTAACCGACCGTATGCAATTCGCTTAAACGAGCCATCGGCCGCTTGCTCTCTGGCCGTCATCCTCGTCGGACGCAAGGGGGCCCGGCCTCCGCGAGACAGAGCCCCGTTGCGTGATTACGAACAGATAGTGCTCAACGCCTCAGTGTGCTCCACCTTCTTCGGCCACTATGTTCGTCGAGTTGTACAGCGATCCCTTAATTTCAGTGAAGCTCGCCCCAGCGGCGGCCGGTATGCCGAACTCCCTGTCGATCGTCGCATCAATGACTTCCGAGTAGGGTCCCGTGCAGCTTGCGCCGGGAACGGCATACGTGTTGTCAACCAGGATGTTGTGCGAAATGATGACCTCCTGGAATTCATGCAGGAATTCGAGTTCACCGACTGCGCCGTGCAGTTCTTGCCCGGTCAGCGGAGACGTGCTCGTACCCGAAACCAGATGCTGTACGATCGGTTCTTCATCGGAGCCGATGTAGCATGTGTCACCCAGTTCGCTGAGCCACTTGTTTTCGCCTTTGATCTTCACCGGAGCTTCCACCGCAGTTCCTTCTTGGAAGAGAAGGTTCGTTCGGCTGGTTGCCGGCTCCCCTGCTAGTTCGATCGCCTCGTAGACCGTCTTCACAGTATTTTTCTTCTGTGCTTCCTTGTACTTGGTTTTGAGCGTTTCCGGCCAGCCGAGTTCATTCTGTTCCCTCAGCGTGATGTGAGCTATCGGTTCCCCTGGCACCTTCTCCGGGGTTGGCCTGATCGCTTCCACGCCGTTGGTCGGCGGCACGTATTCTTCTGCAAACCCTCCTCCTTCTTCATTGAAAGCGAGGCCGTACTGCAGTACTATTTGCTTCGCGATCGGCACTTCGATAGGGCCGACCTTGAACCTGCCGCCTTCGTTCGGTTCTGTCGCCGCGAAGATACAAAGCACGTTCGGTTGTCCGGCTGCCGAATCGCCCGTAACGGGGCAGTTTACGAATAGCTTCTTGCTGTACGACGGATTCTTTACCGTCTTCGCCAACGCGCTCGACGAGGCCACGGCGCCAATTGCGATCGCCGCAGCCAAGCAGCGTCCTAGCATCCTTAGGTGTCTCACTTTTCCACTACTCCTTTTCCTCTCGGTGATATCGACCGGCCCGCAGCCCCTCTTTGACGAGCGCTCGCAACCGATCGTTTCCAACAGCAAGCGACGACGCACGGGGCGCAGACTTCCCAGAAGCGCCTCCGGGACTCGCTTGCCTTCGACGACACCAGCCGTGCACACAGCACGATTCGGCGCCGGGAAGCCTTCTTTTTTGGGCGCACGCTTCATGCCCGACCCCTGAGCCTCGCGCCCCTAGGCAGCGCTCCGTCGGACGCGCCGATCAGCGCCACCGCACGCTGGCCGGAGCTCGTGAGCAGCCATGCGTTCGGCGCTCCGCGTGCCGCGCCGATGCCGACATTCTCGATGACTCCCTGGCGCTCGAGGCGCGCAAGCAGCTTGGAGGTCTGACCCTCGTCGGTGAGTCCCGCGGCCTGCGCAATCTCGCGGTTGTTGGAGTACGGGCCCTGCGCGATCGCGCGCAGAACGAGTGTCGTACGGCGCGTCGCACGGACCGGGAGCTCGCCCGCGCGAGCGATCTCCGCAGCCCGTCCGGACACATCCGCGCCCCCTTCGATCGAGCTTGCGAGCGTCGGAACGCCGTACTGCACCGCAATGAAGGACAGCAGCGACGGAGCCAGCTCGACGAACGTCTCACCCTCGTCGACGAGCCGCGTGCGAACGACACAAAAGACCGCGCCCGCGACGAGCTCGGACGTCAGCGGGGGTACCGCAGCGGGCTCTTCTGACTTTCCCGCCGGCGGCGTTTCCAGGAGCGCGGTGAGCACGGCCAAAACACGTTGCTGACACTGAAGTGCAACCCGTCCGCTCACCGGTGCCTCCAGGAGCAGGAACCGACCCCATCGCGGCTCGTCATCCAGAAAGCCGAGCAGCCCCACGACACCGGCACGCACCCGCTCGAGCCAGCTTGCGCCGAGACCAGCGGCGTGCTCGACCGCGCTCGACAGCCTGCCCAAACCGTCCTCGAATGCTGTTAGATAACAGTCATCGATGGTCGGGAAAACGTCGTAGAAAACGCTTTCCGGCACGCCCGCGCGCGCGGGCACCGTATTTACAAGACGGGGGTCACTCGACCTTCAAGGCCATATTTCTCAGGCCCCCTTGACAAACATGCCCCCATATGTTCTCCTTTTCCCACGCGCCACCCACAGCTTCGGGTGCAGGACGAGGTGTTCGGCGAGCGGCGCGAGAGGGACTAGCGAGAGGGACGACGGAGGGAAAACGAGGGCGGGACCATGGGGGACGGTATCCAGATCAACCGCTTGGGTGAGCGCTTTTCAAGCCACACCCAAAGCCACTCGCGGCCCCGTGTCTGCAGGGCTTCTGAAGACATCGATGGTCTCCGCAAGCGACTCATCGCCGCGACCGTCGAGGTCGTCGCCGAGGGCGGTAGCCCCCGTCTTGTAAAGTCGCGGGTCCGCCCGTAATCCCGCATCAGGACGGGGATTTTGGCGGGGCGTCCCACAAGCGTCCCACAAGTTCGCGCCGACGTGTCGCCTCAGCGCTCGCGGCGCGACTCGTCGAGCCGGCGCGACGCGCCTGTCAGAGACCCGATCTCGCTTGCCTGAGGCGCGGGGGCGTTAGATCGTCCTGGTCGGAGCCGGCGGTCTCTCGGCTCTGCGCCTGGATCTCGAGATAGATCTCCTCTCGGTGGACCGGCACGCTCAGGGGCGCCCGGATGCCGAGGCGCACCTTCGAGCCGTCGCTCGAGAGGACCGTGACCTCGATGTCGTCGCCGATCATGATGCTCTCCTTGACTTTCCGGGTCAGGACCAGCACTAGCCCCAGCTCCCCGACTCGGCCCGGCTGGCTCGGACTCCAGGTCTCGACCGGACGCGTCGGTCAGGCTCTTGGCGCACAGACTGCCTCGGTGATGGCATCATCTCGTACGAGCTTAGCGTCGGAATGACGAACGGGAGCCACAGGCGGGCGTGCATGTTGACGAAGCGAACATGATCGGGCCGGGAAAGAGCCCTTCGGTGTGGGTCCTCTCCAATCGAGGCCCTGCTCGCTGGCTGACCGCCTGCCTCGTATTCGCGGCGCTCATTCTGGCCGCCTGTGCTCAGGCGCGCGCGTCGACCCTGCCCCACGCCGCCATCGGAGCCCCCACTGGCGAGGCGGCTACGGATAGCGGGGCCGCGCCGGAACAAGGAGCTCCCACCGAAGGGACGCCACGCGCGGCTGAAGAACAGACCACCGAACAAGCGCCGCCGGTCCAGGAAGAAGCCCCGCGCACCGAACAAGAAGCGCCCACAACAGAAGAACCGCCGCCCACCCAAGAAGCACCGCCAGTGGCCGAAGAAGCCCTTCCCACCGAAGAAGCACCACCCAAAACAGAACAACCGCCGCCCACCGAAGAAGCCCCGCCGGTGGCCGAAGAAGCCCCGCCCAGCGAACAGACACCGCCCCCAACGGAAGAACCCCCGCCCGCTGAACAAGTACAACAGGGGACGGAAGAAGCGCCGCCCGCCACCGAACAGGGCGACCCCGCTGGCGAAGCGCCTCCCGCAGCGGAAGAAGCCCCTGCGGCGAAACCGGCGCCGCCCACAGCCGAAGAAGCCCCCCTGGCCGTCGAAAAAGAGACCGTCGAACAGACCGCCGGCGCCGCAGCGGCCGAGGCGGGCTCGGAAGGGCCCGCCGCGCAGGCCACGGAGGCAGACTTGCAGGCCTCGGGGCTGGCACCCGTCGCTGCGAGCGAAGTCGCGCCGGAAGCCGCGGTTCCGATCGCCACGTCCGGCCTCCCTAGCGCCGCGATTGCCATCTCGACGGGGCAAGAGCAGTCGTCGCCGACGCCGCCGCCGCAGCCAACGATCTCGGCACGCTGCGATGGGCGGGTGAGCTGTGAGCTGGCCGCGATCGGAGCGTCGGTCACGGGCGGCTACGCCGGTGGCTGGTTGGATATCTTGGCGGCTCCGTCGATGTGGACCGCGTCCTTGGTCGCCGTCGATGCGTCGCCGATGGCGCTCAGCGCGCGCGCGCCCGCGGACGGCCAGGACGGCGGTTCCCTGGTTGAAAACCGTCCCTCAGCCCCCACCCCCGGACCTGGGCCGGGCGGAGCAGGCGGCGGATCGGCTGCGGGAGGCAGTTCAGGCTCCGCCTCCTCGGCACCCTTCACGCTCGTGGGCGCTCTCCTGCATGCAGCGCCGAGCACGATGCGACGGCTGCGCCTGGCGCAGCCGTCCTGGCGCACGGCGTTCTTCGTTCTGATTCCAGAGCGACCGGACTAGCTCCTTCCGGTCCTCTGTACCTCGGTCCTGGATCAACTGATCCGGGCCATGTAGTCATCAGTTCGAAGATCTCTTGAAAGGAGCTGTATAGAAATGAAACGTCATCTGACATCGTCAACGGCGAGCCACCGTACAGGCAATCAGGGCGACGCGACAGCACTCGCCGATCCAATCCGCGGCAAGACCAGCGTGTCAGGGACCGCGTACGCTCGGCCGCACCTGACGTTCGAGGGCCCGCCCGTCTGGCGACACGAGCTGATCCTGACAGGCAAGCTGGACCACAGCTCGGCTCCCGAGCTCGACGAGGAGATTGAGTGTCTGTGTCAAGAAGGCGTCACGACCCTCACGCTCGACCTTCGTCGGCTCGACACGATCGATTCAACCGGTGTCGCGGCGATCGCGTTCCGCGGCGCCGTTTGCAAGAGGCTGGGAAGTGACTTCGCCGTGATCCCCGGGTCGCACGTCGTGCGTCGCGCCTTGGCTGACGCGGGCGCCACGGATTTGCTGGCCCCCGATCCACATGAGAGCGTTGTTCGTCGTTTTCCCAGCCGCATAGCGGACGGCTCGTGGTCAGAGAGGTTGACCACAATGATCAAGAGCTTGTGATCGCAGAGCCCATCATGGCCCGGCCGCCCGAGCGGCCGGGCCGCCGCAGACCCCGGCCGAGCGATCAGGCCGCGGGGAGACTGCACCCGCCGTCACCGCGCACGTCTTCGCGGTAGCGGGCACGGCGAACGCTGCAGCCGACCGGCACAGCGGGTGCGCTGCCGTCGCCGATAGCACATCCTCGGCCACTCGCGCAGCGCCGCGCGCCGCACGCCGACCGTTTGTCCGCAGTTTGCGAGGCTTTTGTTAACTGTTGGTGTCAGAACGCTGACACAGTGGCGCGTGCCCGGTAGGGTTGTGTAGGCATCCGGGGCCGCCACTCGGGGCGTGCACGCCTGCCAGCTGTCGGGCAGATCGGTGGGCTGCACCGATGGCTCGGCCCGCCGGATGGATCGAGCAACTCACACGAGGAGGACGCCAAGTAATGAGATCCAGGATCGCAGGGCTTTGCCTCGTTGCTACGTTGGTGACCTTGATCGTCAGCGTGACGGCGGCGTCGGCAGCCTTACCGGAATTTCTCGGACCGTTTCCGAACAAGTTCGCGTTGACGAGCGGCAAAACCACACTAGAAACAGTCACGGGCCTGAAGGTGACCTGCAAGAAGGATGCGGCCAATGGCGAAGTCGCCGGGCCCAAAACAGACAGCGTCACGATTACCCTTACTGGTTGCGTGCTGAATGGCCTTGTCTGTAACACACCAGGGGTCGCCGCAGGCGAGATCATCACATCGCCGCTCCTTAGCACCTTGGGCTATATCAACAGAGCCAAAAAACAAGTGGGCGACTCCTTGGAAAATCCGACCGGGGCACCGTTCACCCAATTCATATGCGGCAGCGGCCTGACGATCACGGTAACGGGCTCGGTGATCGGGAGAATAAAGCCGGTCAACACACTGATAACGCCGCCCAAACACTTCAAGATCGCTTTCAAGCAGGCTGTGGGCAAACAGAAACCCACAAAACTCGAAGGTGGCC
Source organism: uncultured Solirubrobacterales bacterium (assembly GCA_963713895.1). Classification (GTDB taxonomy): domain Bacteria; phylum Actinomycetota; class Thermoleophilia; order Solirubrobacterales; family Solirubrobacteraceae; genus Palsa-744. The sequence continues at coordinate 3,555,453 of OY970210.1, forward strand.
CGATCGACGTGCTCGGAGTCGCTGTCAACGGCGGACCCAGCGAAGAAGCAGGACTGTCATCCACAGAGACGCTCACGTTCGCGACCCCAACTGAAGTCAAAGCCTAGACCGGGCTCAGCGCGTGGGCCAGCAGAGGGCCCGCGCGCTGGCTTGCCGCAGTCTCGTCGTGAGGCGGTAGCGCGCGACAAGTGGCGCTTGCACGCATCGACAGCAACCGCGGCGGCCCCGTATGCTAGTATGAGCGTATGCGGCGCACAACGATTTCCCTGCCTGAGGAGCTCGCGCTCGCGCTGAACCGCGAGGCCCATCGCCGGCACTCCTCGGCATCCGAGGTCGCCCGGGAGGCGCTACAGGTCCACCTCGGGCTCACGCCCGGCAGCGCGCGCCCACTTCCCTTCGCGGCCGTTGGACACGGCGGTCAGAGCAGCACAGGACGCAACCTGGAGCGCCTGCTCGAACACGAGTGGGATGAGCCCGACCGCGCTCGTTGACGCCGGCGCGCTCTACGCCGCCGCGGACGCCGACGACACCGACCACAACGCATGCGTCAGCGTGCTCTCGCGCAGCGACCTTCAGCTGATCGTGCCGGCGCTGGTGATCGCGGAGGCCACGTACTTCGTCGGAGGACGACTGGGCGCAGCCGCCGAGGAGACATTCCTACGCGGACTCGGCACGCTGGACGTCGAGGCGCCAAGCCGCGAGGACTTCCAGCGCATAGCCGAGCTCGTCGAGCAGTATGCCGACTTCCCGCTCGGCGGCACCGACGCGTCCGTAATCGCGCTCGCCGAGCGCATGAATGCCGAGACGATCATCACACTGGACCGCAGACACTTTGCCGCGGTCAGACCGAAGCATTGCGAAGCGTTTCGGCTGCTGCCGTAGCGGCGCCGACGGAGCTCTGTCGCGTAGCTCGACCCGAATCGCGTAGCTTCATCGACGCGCGCGCCGTTCGCAGGCGAGACGCGTCTTGCGTGAGCGCCGGTTGCGGCTACGGCACGCCTCGAGTGCGCGCGTCAGCTTTTGCTTGCGCGTGAGCCACCTGGCTTTGCTGGCCTTCACGGCGTGGCAGCCTTGGACGGCGACCTTGACGTTCTGGCTGACGGCAGTGCCGTTTTGGCCGGTGAGCGCGGTTGGGATCGTCAGATGTTGGCCGCAGAGGCTGTAGTGGTCCTTGAGCGGGAGGTTGGTCGTGAGGGCGGAGTGGGGTCCCTCGGGGAGGGTGGCTTGGACGGTTTGGAAGGGGACGTCGGGGACGGACAGGAAGCTGCTGGTGGTGATGCCTTTTTTGATGGCGGTTTGGCCGTCGAGGATGACGGTGATGCCTTCGCCCTGTAAGACGAGCTCGGCGTCGGGCCAGGCGGCGTTGCCGTGTGAGACGAGATAGATCGGACCCGCCACGGGACTCTTGAGGACGGGGGTGTGGACGGTCGCGGTGCCGATGTCCGAGCCTTCCGGGCAGCTGGCGGGGTTGGCTTCGAAGACGCTCGCGACGCAGGCTTTCTGGATGGTCGTGAGCCTGGCGGGCAGGGTTGCGGGGATCGTCAGGATCGTCTTTGCGACGTGCGCTTCGCCGCCGGTCGATTTGAACGTGAGGCCAAGGCTCGCGCCGTCGGCTTTGCTGGTCTTGCCCTGGGTGCTGGCGCTCACGCCGGGATGGAAGGGCAGGCTGGCACAGTTGCTGGTGTTGAACGGGTAGGAGCTGGTGCTGGTAGCGCCTTGGCTGCCGGTGAGCGTCGCCGTGACCGGACCCGGGTTACAGCTGGTCGGGTTGAACTGGAAGCCGGGCCGGTCCACCGTCACGTACAGCTGTTTGATCTCGGCAGGCACGCCTTTGACCAGCAGCGGGATCGGGTCTGAGGTGATCGTGACCGCCGCGGTGTGCGGATCGACTTCGATCCGCGACCGGACGGTAACCGTGCCGAGGTTGAACGGGCCGGCGACGGCGGGGGTGACGACCTCGATCCCGAACGGCGCACCCTCATACGGACCGGTCAGATACACCCGGCCCGGGAGCTCGTACGGTTCGCTGCCCAGCCCTGCGCTCGCCAGCGAGCTGCCGATCAGGCTTTCCGGACCGCACTGTTCCTGCGCGGCTTGGGGTTCGGGACAGGGCGTGACCGAAGCGAGGATCGCCGCGACGCCCGGCGGCAGATGCACGCTCAAAGCCTGTAGCCGCTGGTCGCCGTCGGGGTTGCCCAAGGTCAGGCTGAAGGACGTGAACGCTCCCGCCTGCGGGCTGGCCGATCCCGCTTTCACGGTCGGAGTGAACGGCAACGGGTCGGCGCAGCGCTGGCCTTCGGCCCCGCTGGTGATCTGAAACGCGGCTTCGCGCGCGAGCGGTGTGACGCTCGACCAGGGCGTGAACGAGGCCTGCGTGGCGTAGGTCCCGCACAGTGGCGGGGTGCTCAGCGACGCTCGCGGCCCTTCGAAGAAGTGCAGCTTCAGCGTTTCGAACGGGACCTGTGGCGTCTGGCTGAACGTGCTGGTGACCTGCCCGGTTTGTTCGTTGAGTGAGACTTCGCCGGCGAGCTTCACACGAATCCCAAGAGCGGAGTCTTCAGCGACGAGATAGATCGCGAACAGCGACCCGAACGGGTTGTCGGTCTGCTGCGCGATATACACCCCACCTTCCAGTTCATGGGAGAGGTCGGGCGACTTGATGTGCACGATGCCCACCTTCGAGCTTTCCGGGCAGCTCGCGGGCGCCGCGGAGAACCGTAACGGTTCCCCAGCTCTCGGCGAGAACGGGTCCTGAGAGCTGCCCGGGCCTTGATAGCCGATCTCGCCCTCTGAGCAGGCTTCTAGGCCGTTCGCGGCGGACGGGCTGAGCTGCACACCGGCGGGCAGCGTCACGGTCGTGCTGCGCACCGCGGACTCGCCGAGGCCATGTTCTTCCGGGGGGAGGGTGAGATTGACGTTCAGCCCGGCTGGGGTGCTCGCGCTCGCGACGGTGGCTCCCGGCGCCTGTCCTTCCTGTTCTTCGGAGGGCTGCGTGCTGATCGTGGGGTTGAACGGGACCGTTTCGCAGTCCCGGAGGCTGGCGAGGGGTTCGCCGAGGCTGTTCTGGAACGTGAACGCTTCTTCCAGCGTCTGGCCCGTCCATGCTTCGCCGTTCATGCGTGTTGCGAGCGCGCCCAGACAGGAGGTGGGGAGCGTCAGGAACGGGGTGCTCGAGCGTTCGGTGGGTGGGGTGCAGGTTTCGCCGTTGACTTCGCTGTCGCGGATGCACGCCCAGCCACGTGAACCGTCGTGCGCGGCGTTCTCGGGTTCGCCCCACAGCGTCACGCGACTGGAGAGCAGCTGCGCGGCCTGGGTGGTGTTGCTGATGGTCACGTTCACGCCATAGTCCCCAGTGGTGCGTACGCTGGTGTCGAGGATGATCGGGACCTGGGTGTCCTCCAGGCCGAACCGGGCCGGCTCGCCCGGCGCGGGGACGAGGTCGAACACGGGTACGGCTTCGGTGAGCTCGGGCAGCGGCGGGTTGGGCAGCGTCAGCGTGATCAACGCCACCCCGATCGCGGTGTCCGCAGGACACGCGTTGACGTTGTTGGGCCCGATGCTCGAGAAGTCCACATCCGAGCACTGCGGGATCGCCTGGGGGTCGCCGAGCAGGCCCGGCGGCAGTTCGAAGCTGAGGTTCCGCGCGAGCGCGGGCGCGGCCGGGCTGAGCTTGGCCTGCCCTTCGCCGAGCGGCGCGAGCGTCTCGTTCAGATCGAGGGTCGTGGTCAGCTGAAACGGATGCGAGCCCGCGCGCGTGTCGGTTTCGCCGCCTTCTTCTTCTGGCGTGAGCTCGTAGCGTTCCACCCCGAACCCTGTCGCTTCGCTGCCGATGGTGATCGGCCGGCTATAGGCCGGCGGGGCTGGCAGTTCCGGACCGCCACCGGCCGGTTCGCCGCCGCTGACGCTTACGGTGTTCTGTTCCCCGCTGGCGGCGCCGGCTTCCAGTTCGACCGGGATGACGATCTTCAGCTCGGTATACGGCGCCAACGGCTCGGTCGTGCCGACCGTCGCACAGGCGATCTGCTTACGAGCCGGTTCTTCGATCGTGCAGCGCAGAAAGCTTCTCGCTTCGCTGCGTTCGGGCGCTTCCAGCTTGGCTTCGATCATGCCGGCGCTCACGCCGCTGGACACGCGCACATGGGTGGGCAGCGCGTCGGTCAGGGTGACCGGATTGGCGCCGTCGCCCTGGACCCGGCCGTCGCCGAGGTTGCTCGCGCTTGCGATGATTCGTGCTTCCTTGCCCGGGACGAGCACGGTCGGCGCGGAGTTGGAATCCAGCCGCCAGATAACGGTGCCCGCGAACGCCGGCGAGCATCCCGCCAGCACGAGCGCACCGGCGAGCAGGCCGCCCAGCAACAGGCGCGACGGCGGCCTCACCTGCCGTTCCCCTTCTTAGCGTGCCTACTGGTCTTCTTGGCCTTGGTCTTGGGCACATACCTCTTGTGTGCCTGCTTTTCGCAGGCCTTACGCTTGTGTTTGTTGCGATCTCTGCGGCATTTCGCGAGGGCTTTCGCGAGCAGCTGGGCACGCGTGGGCGCCTTGGGTTGACCGGCCGCTTTCGGTTTGCTCGCCGGGGCGGGCTGTTGCGGGCTTGTGTTGCCCTGGCCGGCAGTGCCGGTCGCGGGTGTCTCAAAGCTCGTGGGCGGGCTGGAGCCGGGTTTGCAGCTTTTCGATGTTTCGCAGGGTCGCAGCGAAGATTCCTCGCCGCTCAGGCAGGGTGAGCTGCTGGTGCAGACGCGCGCGTCGTACAGGTCGTAATTGGTGTCGTGATCGGCCGCGACCAGCGGCTGGGCGGTGACGAAGAAGGTGTCGTCGCCGTTTTCGCTGGCTTCCACGAACGCAGATTCCTGCGCGGCGCTCCCGGAGGAGATCAGCGACACACACCCCTGCGCTTCAGTGCAGCTGCCGACCGCGTCGGGCTCGTACTCGTAGACGTCCTCCTTGCCGTTCACAGCCTGCGGCACGAGCTGGTCGGGGCTGTCGAAGAACAGCCGTCCGCTATCGGACAGGTAGCGAGGCTGGTGGACGGCGCCGTCGATCCCCAACGGCGTCCAGCCGGGGACGCTGCCCGCAAGATAGTCCCCCAGCCAGTCCTGGCGACGGTCGACGAGCAGTCCGATGCCTTCGCCAGCGAGGGGGGTGTCCAGCACGCCCGTCGAGGGGCCGTTGGGGTTGCAAGAGACGCACGTCAATAGGCCAGTGCTGGCCTCATAGAGGTAGACCTCCTGGTCGCGCACGCCTTCGCCGGGATGGTTCGCGTCGAGATTGTCATAGCCGGTCAGCGGCATCTGTGACATGAACGCGAGGTATTCCCCATTCGGGGAGACGCGTGCTGTCAGATCGGCGAGATCGGGGCGGGGCTCGACGTTCGCGCCCTGCCTGCCCGACCCTTTCAGGCTGCCCCAGTCCCCCGAGTCTTCGTTGGACAGCGCCGCGATGAAGCTGATCGTGCCTTCATGCCAACGATAGAGGTCGCAGGCGGCGCCCGGCGAGGCCAGTTCCTGGGATTGATGCACGCAACCCCCCGGTTTCGCTCCCGGCGCGAGCACGCCGTTGGCGACGAAGTACACGCTCGAGCCGTCTTCGCTGATCCCGGCGATCACGTTCAGCACGTCCGCGCCCCCACCGGACGGTAGGGGTGTGAGGTCTTTCAGGTCGCACGAGAGCCGGCCGGCCATTTCGGTGATTTCGCACTCGTACAGATCGGCCGGATTGTCCGTCGCGCCGAACACCGGCCGCTGCTCTGATGCCGGTGTCAGCGGTGCGGAGTCGGTGAAGAACACCCTACTGCCGTCGCTGCTCGCGGCCTCGAAACCGACTTCGCTTTCTTCCCCGGCCGGTTCGGTGACGCCCTGCGCAGCGTTGACCTGCAACGTTTCTCCAGTAGTCGTGTCGCGCATGTACAGCCGGTGGTATTCGCCGACTTCGCTGTTTTCTTCGACACCGGCGCTGTAGAAGAACACGCGCGATCCGTCAGCGGAGATTGCGCCGCGCACGTTCGTGTTTTCATAGCCGAGCTGCGGTTCATCCCTCACTTCCGGATCGCCCGCCGGCATCCCGTCCGGGAGCAGGCTCACCAGCGCAAAGGCTCCGCCCGTTTCAGCCTCGTACAGTCCCGCCGCCGATCCGGCCAGCAGGGGAACCCCCGATTCGAAGATCACGTGCGCGAGATCCGGCGTCGCGTCGACAAAGCCGAGCTTGCTGCCGAACCGGCTCTTTTCCCCAGGTTGCGTTTCCGCCGTGACCTCCGAAGGCGTCACCAACGGCGCAAACCCTGGCGCGAGAAACCCGCTGTTCGCCTGCGCCGCCGCATACGCCTTCGCTTCCTTGCTTTCCGGCGCCAGCGCGGGATCGTCGCGCACGTACAATGTCTTTTCGCTCGAACCGGGCGCCAATGGTGGCGCTTCCAACGGTTCGACGGCCTCGAGCGAGGGCTCCACCAGGCCCAAGGCGAGGTCTTCGGAGAAGAACCGGTACTCGTCCGGCTCCCCCGGCGCGATCCCTTCCCCTTTCTCGTGCGGCGTGACCACATCTTCAGAGGACCAGCCTTCCGCTGAGCGGCTCGCGAGCAGCTGCGTCGGTTCCGGCGCGCGACTCCCACCCGGCTCTCCCACCACCGGACCGTTCGCGACATACGCGACCGCTTCCCCGTCCGCCGACGCCTGGATCAGACCGCCTTCTTTTGACAGCGGTTCGATATCCGCCCCGTCCTTCTCCGCCGGCGAGACCAGCTCCCACGCCCGACCGTCGGCCAACAGCCCTTGCGAGCTCGGCAGCGTTTCAAACGTCCCCAGCCGCTGGTCGCCTTCGGCCTGGCCGAGCGCGTTGCTCGCCAGCACCCGGTAGTAATAGGTGGTGCCCGGCGTGAGCCCGTGCAGCGTCACGCTCACCTGCTGCGCGCCAAACCCGGCGCCGAGATCCGCTCCCGGCGCCGCCGGCACGTCCGTGCACCCCGCCGGTTCGCTCGCGCAATCGACCGTGCCGTACTGGAAGTAGTAGTGCGTGTCCGAGCCCTTCGCATCGACCGACGCCGACACCTGCACTTCGCTGGGCGTCACGTTCTGCGCCGAGAGGTCTTCGACCACCGGCTCAGACGCCGGTCCGGGCTCGAACACCTTCACCTCGTCCTCGCCGCCGTCCACCACGAACACATCCCCGGTCTGGGAATCCACCGCCACGCCCATGCCCCCGTCCAGCATCCCCGCGCCCAGCGTCTGCACCAACGCGCCATTGCGGTCGAACACGGCGACCGAGCCGCCGTTCTCGACATACACGTCACCGTTCGCCGCTTCGCCCAATGGTGTTCCCGACGCGCTGGCCTGGTTAACCGCTAAGGCGCTCGTGTCTTGCGGGTCGAGCTCTCCGATCAGCGGATTCGTCACCCCGCCCAGCAGTTCGGCCGCGTTCACCTCGGCGGCGACCACCGGCCGCGCATACACTCCTTCGGCCGGTTCCTTTTCTTCGGCCTTTTCCAGTTCCACCGCCGCCGGACATTCTTCTTCGCCGGTCAAAAGTTCACGATCTACATAGAAGTCTTCGCCCAACCCATCGACCCCGAACCCCGGTTTCGCGCACGCGATCACCGAATACAGGACCGGTTCGACCAGCGCCGGCGGGCTCGCGTCGGTGAACCCTTCGACCACCCCCGTGCCTTCTTCTTCCCCCCGGTAGACCCAGACCCGCCCCTGCCGGTCCGTCGCCACGCCATCCAGCGCCCCTTCTTCTTCCACCGGCAGCTTGCCGAGAGCTTTCGTCCCATCCGGCTCGAACCGCTGCACATCCGGCCGTTTCGCCGACCCGTCCGCGCCCACATACACGGTTTCCGCGCCCCCCGGCGTGTTATCGACCGCGATCGGCCCCGCTTCCTTGAACTGGCCCTTGCCATTGCCGGCGACTCCCGCTTTACAGCCGCTCGTACACAGCTCATATTCCGCTTTGCCGTCGCTCACGCCCCAACCCCACGCAGCCGCGAATTCCTCACCCACCACTTCGCCCCCGGGGCCCAACCGCGGCCTGAACTGCTCCACGCGATCGTTCCCGTGATCGACCACATACACGTCGCCCGTCGCTTCACTGACAGCGATCCCCGCAGCTTCGCTGACCTTGAACGCCGCGCCTGCGAAGCGAAACTGGCCATCGCCTTCGCCCGCGCCTCCGAACGAGAACCGCAACAGATGCCCGCGCTGCTCCAATGCCCCCGCCGGGCACGCACAGATCAGCAAGCAGCCCACGACCATGCAAAGCAGCGTCGCGCACCCGCGCTCCAGCCTGCTCATGTCAATGTCCATATCCATATGCGCACCTCGCGCACGCGGCGACTCAGGCAAGCGGCGCGGGGCATGCACGGCCGTCTCAGCCGCGCACGCCCCAACACCAGCGGATAACCGCCTTCGACTCGCCCACTCGACGCAGACTGCGCTCCATCTACGCCTTCGTGTTGATCTCCAGAGCTTCTTCGTCTGTCTGGCTGTTGGTTATCGTCTGGCCGGACTGTTCGAATTCGGCCGCGGGCCCTCCGAGTTTGGCGAGCAGCACGTCCTTGACCTTTTCAGTTTTCGACGTGTAATAGTATTCCGGTTTCTGCTTGCCGTACTTGGCGGTGAACCTCTCTTCGAACGTCGTCTCAGCTTTATTCGCCGCCAGCGGCGCTAGAACCGAGCCCTTGACTTTGGCGTTCGCGGGGCCACACTGGAATTCCACGAACAATTCGGTGCTCTGCGGCACCAGATCGATCGCCACCTTCTTGCCAAATTTTTCCCACACGAGCGTGCCCGACAGCAAGTTCGTCGCGATTTCGCCTTCTTTGGCGCCAGTGCTGATGCATTTGTAGCCCGCCGATTCGCACCCCGTGAACGTAACGCTGACGTTGCCGACTGTTTTGCCAGACGTGATTTCACCCGCCGACTTCTCGGTTTTGCACGTCACTATCGCACGATTGACAGTTTCAAGCGTGCCAAGCCCCCCCACGCCGGTGAATTTGTTCTTCGCCGCTCCCGGCTCCCATTCGAAACTGCCTACTTTTTTCCCTTTTGCCGCCTTTGTGCAGAGGTTGTTCGTGTATTTACCGCCGGCGTGTGACAGGCAGCGCCCGATTTCCGGCGCTTCAGCCCACGCTGCGCTCGCCACAACAGCACTCACGACTACGGCCGCTGCCGTCAGCATGCCCAAACATCTCAGTTTCATCGTTCTCCCTCTTTCGCTTTCTCGAAGCGGTCTGGGGTCCGTCGCCGATCGCGACGGACCCCACACCTTCACTTAGTAACCCTGCCCCTGGTCCAGCCTACGGTTCTGTTGGCGGACGGAACGGCGGGTAGTAGTGCTGACGTTCGCTCGGGGGTGCTTCGAAGATTTCTTCGAGTGCGAACGCGCTCGCGACTTGGAAGTTGCCGACCAGCTCGGTCGTGTTGCTCCCGGCCGGTGAGGGCAAGCCAAGGCCCGCGTTAACGGCTTCATCGGCTTGGCCTTCAAAGCCACAGCCGTGCACCCCGGGCGCTTCGTAGCTGTTGTTGACCAACGTCGCGTGCTGGACTTCGGCGCTATTACCTGCACCGTAGCTTGTTAGAGATCCCGCGGATCCATGGATCGGCGTGTTCGGCGGTTCTGGGCTCGTTTCACCTGTCGTGAATGACACCACGATCGGACTGACCGTAGACCCGTCGTAACAATGTTCTCCGAGGAACGGGTTGCTTATACGAACCATTATCGGGAACACGAACGCATTACCAGTTTCCGCCTGCTCATTGTCCGAGTTGACGATGATGTGAGACGGCGCCGCCGCGAGTTCAACCGTCTCAGTCGTCTTCGTCAACTTGCCTGCGGCCAGATATGCTTCGTACCGCGCTTTTTCCTTCGGAGGCAGCAGTTCCGCGTCCACGCCTTCGGTCAGGTTGGGCCCAGGCTCAGCCTCGGGCACGATCGTTTCTCCATCCAGTGCCGGAACCATTTCTTTGCACGGGCCTTCTTCGGGGTGGTTTTCTGCGCATTGTCCTTCTTTCGTTGTCCCGCCCTGAAGGATTACCGGTTTCTTGAAGTAGACGGTCGCCTTACCGGCCTGGAAGAACGATTCCGGGCCGGCTTCGCCGTAGAGGCACGCGTTCTGTCCTACTTGTTCGCGCAGAGCAGGAAGCGGGCAGTTTCCGTAGTATTTTTCCCAGGGATGCAGCTTTTCTTCCTTCTTATTGGCCGCGGCCCGTTCCTTTTCGTACTGCTTTAGTTCCTTTTCGTATTTTTTCTGTGCTTGGCATTCTTCGTCGCACTTGCCCGCGAGTGCCGGCGAGGCCACGACGAGCGTTGTCGCGCTCATGGCAAACGCAGCCACCAGGCAGAGCCCCAGCATCCTTACATGTCTCACTTTTCCACTACTCCTTTTCCTCTCGGTGATAATCGACCGGCGCCACAAGCACACGTGGATGACTTGTTGCGACCGATCGCTTGCAACCACAAGCGGACGAGCAGCGGGCGCACTGCTGCCACGCCGCCCGTCGTCCACTTGCTCTCTCAACGGCGCCGGCCACGCATGACGCGCGACGCGGCGTCGAAAAGCCTTCGAGTCTCACGCCATCCCCCTGGCTCTCGTGCTTCTGGGCTGCCGAGCGCCAGCGGCACGGGTCTTACCGAGCAGCTCAACGGCGCGGCGCCCGGAGGACGTCAGCAGCCACGCGTTCGGTTCGCCACGAGCCGCGCCGATGCCCACGTTCTCGATCACGCCGCGACTCTCCAGGCGGGCGAGCAGCTTCGAGGTCTGGCCCTCGTCGGTGAGTCCCGCGGCCTGCGCGATCTCACGGTTATTCGAATACGGGGCCTGTGCGATCGCGCGCAGCACCATCGTCGTGCGATGCGTGGCGCGGATCGGCAGCTCGGCCGCGCTGGATATCGCCTGTGCCCGGGCAAGCCCGGGCTCGGTCGCCAACGCCAGACCCATGCCGGCGGGCCTTCCCTGAAGCTCTGCCTGCGCGGCGGCGTGACCGAGATAGGGGGCGACGATGAACGCCATCAGCGACGGCGCGAGCTCCACCAGCTGGCCGGCGCCGTCGTCGAGAATGCTTGTGCGGATTACCGAGAGGACGCCGCCGACAATCAGCTCCCCGGTCAGCGTCGCCAGGAGGATGCGCGAGCCGGCCCCGCCACGGGCACCACGAGCGCCGGCGAGATCGGCATCCCGCTCCAGTAGACGAGCCAGTACCTCATCCAACCGCTGTTTGCACTCGAAGGTAAGCGCCCGGTCCACCGGTGTCTCGAGCACCAGCAGGCGAGCCCAGCGCGGCTCGTCGTCGAAAAATCCCAGCAGCGCGACCAGGCCGGAACGGACGCGCTCGAGCCACGCCTGCTCCGGCGCCGTGGCGTCGCCCACCGCGCGCGAGAGCCGGTCCAGACCCTCCTCGAACGCCGCCCGGTAGCAACCCTCGGCGGTCGGGAAAATCTCGTAGAAAACGTTCTCCGAAACCCCTGCCCGGGTGGCCACCGTCTGTACCAGACGGGGGTCACTCGCTCATCAGGGCCCTATTTTTCAGGACCCCTTGACAAAGTTGCCCCCATATGTTCTCCTTTTCCCACGCGCCACCCACAGCTTCGGGTGCAGCACGAGGTCTCGGAGCGAGCGGCGCAAGAGGGACGAGCGAGAGGGACGACGGAGGGAAACGAGGGCGGCATCATGGGGGACGGGATCCAAATCAACCGCGTGGCTGAGCGCTTTTCCAGCCACACCCTGTCCCACTCGAGCGCTGCTGGGCGCAGGACTTCCGAAGACGGGAGCGCGCTGCGCCAGAGGCTGATCTCGACGATGGTCGAGGTCGTCGCCGAGGGCGGCGACCCCCGTCTGGTACAGTCGCGGGTCCGCCCGTAATCCCGCATCAGGACTGGGATTTCCGCGGGGCGTCCCACGTTCTTCCCACGAAGGGTCGAGCCAACGCGGGCGCGCCCGACCGGGCCCTCCGCGGCCCCGAGAGCATCTAGCCGCACAGGGTCAGCGGTCCGAAAGCACGCTCTCTTGGCTTCGTCACGGGCCGCCATGTTCGAGCTGGGTGAGGTCGATCGCGCTTGCCGGGGCGGTGACCGTGACCGGCTGGTTCCAGTCGGTGAAGGTGGTTTGGCCGTGTTCGGGCCCGGTCTTGCGTTGCAGGAGCGGGTACGGCTTGCCGGTCGTCGCTATGAACAGCGCGCCCGTGTAGAGCTTGGCGAGCTGCTTGAGTTCGATGGTCGCTTGACCTGCAGTGGTCGTTTCGTCGCCCTTGGCCACGGGGGTATGGCGGCCGAGGATCAGTGCGAGCTCGGAGTCCATGTCCGCGATCGCGCCGAGTTGCGAGACCGGTCCGCTCGTCGCCGATCCCTTCAGCCATGTGCCGGCGGGCAGCTTCGCGACCGTAACCCCGGTCGGGCCGCCAAGAACTTGGCCGAGCCGTCTGTAGAAGACCTTGTTGCCGTTGACGTAGAGTCTGTCACCGATGCGCACGAGTTCATAACGCAACCCGAGCAGCGAGAGCCGGCCGCTTGCGCCTTCCTTGGCGTACTGCATGTTCAGCGTGGACGTCTCCGGCCCGCTGGCAGAGCTCACCTGGACGTGTACCGAGCTTGCGCTCTGGGCTGCGTTGACCGTCGCGGCGAGGATCTCGGCGGGAGCTTTCGAGGCCACGCCGTTGCCCTGCGATCCACAACCGCACAGGCAGAGCAAAGACAGAGTCGCCGCGATGACGGACAGACGGTGCAGCGCCGTCACCGCCTGTGGCCCTTCGCGTGAGCGTGCCCGCCCCTCTTCGCCTTCTTCGCGGGCGGATACCGTTTGCGTGCGAGCCTTTCGCACCTCAGGCGCTCAGCTTTCGCGTGCTCGTAGCGCTTGCGGCACGCGGCGAGTGCTTTGCCGAGCTTCTGCGCATTGGTCAGCCTCCTGGTTTTGGCGGCTTTGACCGCGCCACAGCCGTCGATCGTGATCCTCGTGCTTCGTTCGATCACGGCGCCGTTCTGGCCGGTGATCGTGGTCGGCATCTCGAGGGTTTCTCCGCATAGTTCGAAGTGCTTGCGTTCGGCGACGTTTGCCGTGAGCGCCGAGTGGGGACCGGCGGGCAGCACCGTTTCAAAGCTCGTGAACGGCGCATCGGGCGCGGATTCGAACTTGGAGTAGGTGACCCCGTCCTTGATCTGCGTCTTGCCGTCCAGCACCAAGCTGATCCCTTCCCCCTGCAGCACGAACTCGACATCCGGGAACGCTGCGTTGCCGTGTGAGACGAGGTATGCCGGTCCCGTCAGGGGGTTCTTCAGGACGGGGGTGTGGATCGTGGCGGTGCCGATCAGCGAGCCTTCATCACAGGCGGCCGGGTTTGATTCGAACACGCTCGCCAGACATGCTTTCTGGATCGTCGGCAACCGCGAGGGCAGCTGCTTGGGCAGCTGCAGATCGACTTTTTGGATGTTGGCCTGCCCCAAGCCTCTGGAGGTGACTTTGACGGTGAAGGTCGTGCCATCGGCTTTGCTGCCGTGCCCGTCGGCTGACGCGCTCAGCGTCGGAGCGAACGGCAGGCTGGCGCAGTCTTCTACCCTGAACGGGCTGGACACCTGCGCGCTCGCGCCTTCTGAGCCCGTGACCGTCCCTTCGATGTTCATCCGATCGCAGTTGGTCGGGTTGAACTCGAAGTCAGATCGGTTGATATCGACGAGCACGCGTTTGAGCTGTAGCGGGATCCCTCGCAGCTCGGTTGGCAACGGGTCTGAGACGATCGTCACAGACGCGTTTTCGGGATTGACATCCAGCCGCGAGCGGACAGTGACGGTGCCGAGGTTGAACGGTCCCGCGTCCGCCGGGGTAACGATCTCCAGGCCGAACGGGGCGCCGCGATAGGGTCCTGTGATGTAGACCTCGCCGCCATGCTGCACATATGGTTCTGGGCCCAAGCCTGCTAGGGCGGTGGCTTCCCCGACGAGGCTGCCGGGCGGACATGCGCTCGCCGCCGCCCGCGCTTGGCTGCACAGTTCGACTGAGGAGAGCAGCGCCGCGACACCCTGGGGCAGGTGCATCGTCACGCTGCCGAGCGCCTGATCGCCATCCGGGCGCGACAGTTCCAGATCGAACCCGGTGAAGGCGCCCGCCTGCGCGCTCGTGCTCTGCGCCAGAAAACCCGGATTGAACGCCAGCCCGCCCGCCGGACAGCCAGCACCACCGGCCCCAGAGGTCACGGCAAATTCTTCGCCGGGCGTGCTCAGCTCGACGGTGCCGGTGCCAGACCATGGCGTGAACGCCGCTTCGGTCCCGTATCCGCCACAGAAGGCGGGTGTCAACAGCGACGCTCTGGGTCCACCGAACAGTTCGAGCCGCAGTTCTTCGAACGGCACCTGCGGCGTGTTCCTGAACGTCGTCGACACCTGCAGCGTGCCTTCATCCACGTGACCTTCTCCCGCGAGCTTCACGAGCACTCCCGACGCCGGGTCTTCAGCCACTATGTACAGTGCGACCAGCGAGTTGAACGGGTTCATCCCCGCTTCACCGTTCGGGGCCGGCGTGGCCAGGTAGACGGCTCCTTCCAGTTCGTGGCTCAGAAGCGGCGTCTTTATGTGGACGATCCCGAGCTTCGATGCGTCGGGGCACGAGGCCTTGGCGCTCGAGAAGTCGAGCATGCCCGCCTGGCCGGGGCCTTCATAGCCGACCCCGGCCTGTGAGCAGGCCTGTAGCCCGTTGGCGGCCGAGGGCGATAGCTCGACTCCCTGAGGCAGCGTGACCGTCGAGTCCCTGACATCGGCCTGGGCGAGCTTTTCCGGTTCGGAGAGCGCCTGCTGGGGGACCTTGACCTTGACCGTCAGGCCCGTGGGGGAGGCGGCGGTGTGCGTCGCCTGTCCCCCGGATTCCGGGGCGACGTTGATCTGCGGGCCGAACGCGAGCGCTTCGCAGCCCGCGAAGCCGAGCGCTTCACCGCTCACCCCCGTCCAGTCGTATTCGCTCGAGACGTAGTTCCCCGGTTCGGCCCAGGAGTCGGCTTCGACACTCGAACTGACCCGTTCGGCGGCCGGGTTGACCTCGCATGAGGTGGGGTTGCGCAGGAACGGTCTTTCTGGCTCGGCGGAGGTGGCGGGGCACGGCTTGCCCGCCTGCTTTGAGAATTCGCCCCCCGCCAAGCATTCCCAGCCCCGCGACTTGTTGTGCCTCGGGTCGCCCGGGTCTCCCCACAGTGTCACCTGGCTCGACAGCAGCGCAGCCGTCTCGGTAGCGTTGCGCACCGTTGCGACGACTCCATAGTCCCGGCCCGAGCGCACCGCGGTGTCGATCACGATCGGGATCTTGCCGATCACCTCGAAGCCGAACCGCGCGGGCTCGCCCTGGGCAGGGACGAGGTTGAAGACGGGAACGGTTTTGGTCACGAGTTTTGCGACCGGTTCCCACGCGACGACTGTCGCCACCCCAACGACTGTGCTCGACGGGCACAGGTTGGTTTCGTCCACGAGCGCGGCGAAGTTGACTTCACTGCATTGGGTGACAGCGTTGGGGTTTCCGATCAGCCCCGCGGGCAGGTTGAAGCTCAGATCCTTGGGAAGTGCCACCGGCAGGCGCGCGGCAGTCTGATTGGTCACGAGTGTCGTGGTGAGCTGGAAGGGCTGGGAGCCAGCCTGGGTGGCTGACGTGCCGCCTTCGTTGAGCGGAGATAGTTCGTATGCTTGGACCCCGAACGGAACGGCGCTGCCGTTGACGAGCAGCTCGCGCGTGCTCGAGTCCTGCGCAGCGCCTCCGCCTTCCACCGTGACCTCGTTGGGCAGCGAGGTGACGGTTCCGGGCGGGACTTCGACCTTCACCCTGATTGTCACCGCCAGCCGTTCGTATGGGTTCAAAACCCCGGCGTACGTACACGTCAGGGGTGGCACTGGAGGTTCGACCTTCGAGCACTTCAGTTCGCTTCCGTTCTTGAGCTGACCCGAGACCGCGAGCGCCTTCAGTCCCGGCGGCAGCACGTCGGTGATCGTGACCTGCGACTTGCCGCCTTCGACCGGCACCTCGCCCAGGTTGCTCGCGGCGGCAATGATCTCGCCTTCTCCACCCGGCGGGAGATCAGTCGGCGCCACTTCGCTCGTGATGTGCCACCACGGCTCTTCGGCAGACGCCGGCGTGGTGTGGCCCGCAAGCGTCGCAATAGCACCCAGCAGGGCGACGGTCAGCATGCAGGTCTTCCGCTCGAGACAGAGCCGCCGGGCCACGCTCATCGTCTCCCTCGCGGGGCTCGCCTGCCCGTCTTCTTCGCCTTGGCCTTCCGCGGCACTTTGGCGGCCCACTTCTTGCGGGCCTGCGCTTCGCACTTCGCCCGCTTCTTGTGCTTCTTCACCTTCTTGCAGGCTTTCAGCGCTTTGGCGAGCTGTTGGGCACGAGTCGGGGGTGGTTTCGAGCTCGATCTGCTCCCCAATTGCTGCTGTTTGGCAGGGAGCCGGGCAGGCAGGTTGCCCTGCCCGGTGACCGTCGCCGAGCCCGAGGCTCCTTGCGGGGCCTGCTGGCCAGGTTCAGAGGGTCGGCAGGCGTTGGCTTCGCTGCAGCCCGGGGGCGCCGGAGTCGGCGGCGTCAGGCACGGGGAGGCCTGCGTGCAGACCCTCGCGTCGTAGATGTCAAACGTGGCGTCGGTGTCCTGGGGCAACAGCTGTGCGGCGGTCAGGAAGAAGACGTCGTTGCCGCTGGGCGTCGCTTCAAGGAAGGCCGATTCTCGGTTCGAGCTCCCCGAGGAGATCAGCGACACGCAGCCGCCTGAAGGGCTTTCGCAGCTGCCGACCCCCGTGGGCTCGTACTCGTAGACTGCCTCCTTGCCGCTCTTTGCCTGCGGCACGAGGTAGTCGGGGCTGTTGAAGAACAGGCGCCCTTCGTCGTTCAGATAGCGCGACTGGAACAACGCGCTGACGAGGTTTTGCGCGGTCCAGCCGGGGATGTTGCCCGCGAGGCTGTGTTCATGGCCGGATTCCGCCCAGACCTTCCGCCGATCAACGAGCAGGCCGAGGCCTTCCCCGGATTCGACCGTATCGAGGACCCCATGGGGGCGCGCGCCGGTCGGGTTGCAAGATACGCACGTCAGCCCGGCCTGCTGGGAGTCGTAGAGGTAGACCTCCTCGTCGCGCTTGCCGCTGGCCTGGTCGCGGTTGTCGTATCCCGTCGGGCTCGCGTTCGACATGAACGCCAGGTAGCGCCCGTTAGCCGAGACGCGAGCGGCCAGGAACGCAGTGTCGGCGACGCGGTTGCCTTCCCACTCCGGGCTGTCTTCGCTTGACAGCTGGGCGATGAACGCAGTCAACCAGCTCGCGCCGTTCAGGTACAGCCCATAGAGATTCTCGCCGCCCGCTTCGGCCCGTTCGCCGCTTCCGTTTTGGTTGCCCGCGAGGACTCCCTGGGCAATCAGATAGGCGCTCGAGCCGTCTTCGCCGGCCCCGAACAGGAATCCCTGCACCGCTGCATGCCCGCCTGGGTCGACCGTCAGATCGTTGAGACGGCAGGCGAGCTTGCCCGCTTCTTCTACCACTTCGCACTCGTACAGATCGGCCTTTTCGGGGAACGTCGGCTGCGCAGTCGAGTCCGCCGTCAGCCGCTGCTTGTCGGTGAAGAACACGCGCGAGCCATCGCCGCTCGCCGTCTGGAACTCGGCGGAGCCTTTTTCGGGTTCTGGAGCGCCCTGAGCAGCGTCGAGCTGGAGCGTCTGCCCCGTGATTGTGTCGCGAAGGTAAAGATGTCCAGCACCGGTGTTTTCGTCTTTGCTGGTCCAGATGATTCGCGAGCCGTCGCTGGAGACCGCGTGGGCAAGCACGTGGCCGTCGAAACCGAGTTCGGCTTCGCCCGCCGGCGCTCCCGTAGGCAGAGCGCTGACGAACGTGAGCGTCCCGCTGCTCCACTCATACAGCCCTCTCCCGGATGGGGGCGCCGTGAGGGCGACTTCCGAGCGCAGCACAACATGGCTGAGGTCGGGGGTAGCTGAGAGGAAGTGGAGCTTGTCGCCAAATTCCACTCCCGGCGGGACGTTCGTTTCGGTGACGAGCGGCAGGTACGTGCCGGTCGCGTTCTCGCGCAGATACATGGTCTTCTGCTTGGCTTCTGGCGCGAGCGGAGGTTCCGCACCCAAGGGTTCCACCAACGCGAACGACAGATCGGACGTGAAGTACTGATACTCCGGCGCATTCCCTCCGTTTATTCCTTCCGCTTTTGCGCTCGGCGTCACGATGTCTTCCGTCGTCCAACCCTCAGGCATCCGCCGTGAGATGTCCTGCTGCATTTCAGGGCTGCGCTGACCCTGCGGTTCTTCGACGATCGACCCGTCGGCCACGTAGGTGATCGAGTTGCCGTCTTCCGCCGCCAGGATCAGCCCCCCTTCGCGTGTCAGCGCTTCGATCGGCGCCCCGTGCTTGTTGGGCGGAGAGACCATCTCCCAGGACCGGTTGTCCGCCAGCGCGAAGGGGGTTTCGGCGGCTTGAGTCGTGACGGTGCGTTCCCGCCCTTCAGAGGTGCCGAGGCTGTTGATCGCCAGGAAGCGGTAGTGGTAGGTCGTGGAGGGCGCCAGCCGTTCGACGGTTTCACCCACCGGCACCGGCACTTCGCCCGCGCCGATGTCCTTGCCCGGCGGGACCGGCACGTCGCTGCAGCCGGCGGGGTCCGTCTTGCACGGTTCTACGCCGTACTGGAGGTAGACGGTGCTGTCGTGGCCCAGCGGGTTGACCTGGGCCTCGAGCTTGGCCGAGCCCGCGGAGACTTCAAGCGCCGAGGTGCCTTCGATCAGCGCCGGCGGGACCGTTTCAAAGCTCTGGTCGGGCTCGAGCGTCTTGCCGGCCGAGTTTTCGGCCACCAGGCGGTAGTGGTAGACAGTGCCGATCTGAAGACCGGTCAGGGACGCCGAGACCGCTTGCAAGGCTTCCCCGGGGGCGAGCTTGCCGGCCGTCGTTTCCGAGCCGTAGGCCGTCGTGGTGCCGTACTGGAAGCGGTAGGTCGTTTCGAGCTCGCCCGGGTCGAGCTCGGCGTTCACTGTCGCCGCTTCGTGGGTGATCGCGCTGGTGGGCTCGGGAGTGACCTGTGGCGGCCCGGAGGTCGTGAAGTGCGCATCGGCGCCCTCGGTTGACCCGAAGCTGTTTGACCCCACGAGGCGGTAGTGGTAGGTCGTGTTCGGCTGCAGGCCCTGGAGCTCTGCTTCAGCCGCGACGGCTTCTGTGGCAGAACCGGCGTCGGTGCTCGGCGTGCTGGAGCCGTAGGCGGTGGTGGCGCCCCATTCGAAGATGTAGTGCGCGTCTGTGCCGTTGGGGTGCAGGGACCCGGTCAACACCGCGTCGGTGGGCTCGAGGCTCAGAACGGGCCCGGTGCTCAGCCCTTCGACCGCGGGATGAGTCGTGAATTCCTGGTCGGCTCCCACGTTCGAGCCATTTTCGTTTTCGCTCACGAGCCGGAAGTGGTAGCTGACGCCGGCTTTCAGGCCCGTGAGTTCCGCTTCGATCTGTTCTTCACCGGGGCCAGCCGCGGTGGAGGGAGTGACCGAGCCGTAGCCTTCGGTGCTGCCCCACTCGAAGTGGTATTTCGCCGCTTTGCCGTCGCCGTTGACGATCCCATTCAACAGTGCGTTCGTTTTCTCGATCTTCGAGGCCTTGTCCGTCTGCGCGTCGGGCACGACCACACCGGCGCCGAAAATGTCCAGCTCGCCTGCGAGCGCGTCGGCGACATACAGGCCACCGCCGGGGGCCACAGCCACGCCGTCCGGTTCAAGGAATACGCCCGAGGGAGTGCCAACGATCCAGCCGATCCATTCCCCGGCCGCGTTGAACTCAGACACCACGTGGCGTTCGGCCTCGGCGACATACAGCTCGCCCGCTTCGGCTGCGATCGCTCGGACGTTGCCTTCTTCGTCTTCGGGGCCTTTGAAGCCGCCTTCGGGCGAGCCCGCCCCGGTCACTTTGGATTCAAACACACCCGAGGGGCTGTAGACATCAACGACGCCCTTTGTGCTGTCGGCGACATATACCTTGCCCGTCGAGGCGTCCAGCGCGAGCGCGTTTGGTTCTTCCAGCTTTCCGCCTTTGAGGACCGAGAGGAAGCTGCCTTCGTTTGCTTCTTCGGGACCGGGCGGGTTGGGCTTATAGACGTCGACCACGTTGTTCGAGCCGTCGAGGACATAGAGGTCGCCGGCGTTCGGGCCTTTGGAGTTATCGACGCCGACGCCCTCCAGTTCTCCGAATTCCTCGGCCGCGGTATTGGCCCCTTCCCATTCAGCGAGCAGTTCGTAGCCGCCCGCTCCGTTCGGCTTGAAGACCAGCACCGTGTTGACAGAGGCGACGTATACGTCTCCGGTGGCTTCATCGACGGCGACGCCGGTAGGTTCGAGCCCTTCACCGAACTGGGTGATAAAGGTGCCCGTAGCGCTGAAGACGTCGATCACGCCGGCGCCCGGATCGGCCATGAAGACCCTCCCGCTCGAGCGCTCGGCGGTGGCGGCGCCCGGTTCCTTCAGGGGAGTTCCGGGCGGGGCTTCCGTGACCTTCGCCGCGAAGTTGTGGGTGGTGGCGGCCTGGGCGGGGACCGAAAGCAGCAGCCAGCTGGATGCGACAAGCGAGGCGAGCACAACGCCCGCTATCGAGGAGCGCCTCGCCGCCAAACGGCGAGCCGTGGTGCTTGCGGCCGCAGACCCGTACCTCAGCGCGCGAGTGCTATCTGCGTCTATCGGCTGACCGGCCATCGATCCTGTCACCCCCTCCGCTCGCGTTGCCCTTGGTGCTGGTTTGAAGCGCTGCGTGGGGCCGGCCTTCGGCCCCACGCGTTGCTTCATTGCTTCACTTCGTGATCGGCGCCGTGTTAGGCTTTGATCTCTACTTCTTCGCCGCTTGACTGTTTGTTTTCGTTGGTGATGGCCTCACCGGATTTCTCCCAAAACGTGCTGCAATGTTCAGGCGTTTCGCTGCAGAACTGGTAGTCTTCCAGCAGCTCGATATGCTTGCCTTCGAATTTGCTCGGGATGTTTTCGAAGGTTTCTTCGTTGATTGTGTATGTCTGCGTCAATCCCGTCGTCATCGTGTTCACCGGCGCGATCGGCGAGATGATACCGTCGTAGCCGCCCGACTTTTCGGGAGAATACGCCGCACCTTCCTTTGCATTACCGACACCCACGACGGTCGTCAGGGTGCCACCACAGATGAACGTCGCAAACGGATGCTTCTTGGCCGCCGGTTCTAGTAGAACGCCGACTTCCTTTGTCAACTTCTTGATGTAACCCAGCGTGCCCTTCAGCGGGTTAGTAACGACCTGGCCTTCTTCTGGGCCGTTCGAGCAGGGCGTCGTGCCGTTGAGCTTGCAACCGCGGAACACGACAGTGACGCCCTTTACTTCTTTGGTCCCCGTGGCTTCACCGTGATTGGTCTCAGATTCGCATTCGATACTCTGTGGGGCCGGCGTAAGGATTGTGCCTCCTTCTTCCAGGCACTTCGATCGCGGGATGCGCGACTCATTGATGTTCGGTTCACCCGAGCAGAGGCGGAATTCAGTCGTCAAGACGCCGCCGCTGCCGACGTTGTGGCCTTCGAACTTTTTGTCTTCCACTGGGATTTGCTTGCTCTTACGCCATTCGAATGCGCCAGCGCCTTTTTTGGCTTTCGTCTGGCAGTTTTTGTCCGCGTATTTGCCGCCAGCCTTTGCGTAGCACTGGCCCCATTCGGGCAGCCCCGCCGATGCGCTCGACGCAGCTATCGCGACTACAGCGCAGATCGCGACAAGGCACATCCCCATAATTCGTACACGTCTCACTTTTCCACTGCTCCTTTTCCTCTCGAGTAACATGCGACCGGTCGCCAGCGATCCCCGTGTCGGCGAACACTCACGATCGATCGTTCACAACCACAACAAGGCGTCCAGCGGACACGTCCGATCGACGGTCGTCCGTCACGCCCAGCTGCCCTCTCAACGGCGCGGGTCGCGCACCGCGCGCGGCCTCGCACCGGAAAGCGTTTGGGTGTCATGCCGGCCTCCTGACGCGCGAGGCCGTGGTTCGCGCCGGCGCGTTCGAGCTGTCGTCCAGCAGCTCGATGGCGCGCCGCCCTGACGCGGTCAGCAGCCACGCATTGGGCTCGCCGCGCGCGGCTCCGATTCCCACGTTTTCGATCACGCCCTGACGTTCCAAGCGCGCGAGCAGCTTGGATGCCTGGCCTTCGTCAGCGATACCCGCTGTCTGGGCGACCTCACGGTTGTTGGAATACGGTGTTTGGGCGATCGCTCGCAACACGAGCGTCGTGCGGTGCGTGACGCGAAGTGGAAGCTCGACTGCACGGGATAGCGCCTGTGCTCTCATGAGCTCGGGCCCGTTCACCGTCGCCTCGGCTGAGCCGGACGGTCTACCCTTCAGCTCGGCGTGCGCCGCCGCCTGGCCGAGATACGGCGCGACGATGAACGCCATCAGCGACGGCGCCAGCTCCACTAGCTTGCCGCCGCTGCCTTCGAGCATGCTTGTGCGGATGACTGAGAAGACGCCGCCGACGATCAGCTCGTCCGTCAGCGCCGGCGTCGGCTGCGGCGATCCTGCCGGGACGCCAGCCGGCTGGTGATGGTCGAGCAGACGGGCCAGCACGTTATGAAGCTGCGGTCTGCACTCGAGCGTCACACCTGCGCTGAGTGGCGCTTCGAGTACGAGCAGGCGAGCCCAGGACGGGTGGTCATCGCAGAAGCCGAGCAGTGCGACGAGGCCCGAGCGCAGTCGCTCGAGCGAGCCGCCCTGACGACCCGCGGCCGTCGTTACCGTGCGTGACAGCCGAGCGATACCCTGCTCATAAGCCGCGCGGTAACAATCCTCGAGCGTCGGGAAAATCTCACGGAAGTCGCGCTCAGAGACGCCCGCGTGCCTGACCACTGAATAATGAAGACGGGGGTCACTCGCTCTTGGAAGCCTTATTTCTCAGGCCGGCTTGACAAACGGGCCGGCGTATGTTCTCCTTCTTCCCACAAGCTGCACCTGGGGAACGACACCAAAACAGCGGCTTCGACCATTGGGCCCGGAGTGCCGGAGGGCCGGGAGCCAGGGGCGCAAGAGGGAATGACGGAGAGGGACGACGGAGGGAAACGAGGGCATCACCATGGGGAACCGGATCGAGATCAACCGCTTGGGTGACCGCTTTTCCAGCCACACCCAGGCGCAGTCACGCCCCCGTCACCACAGGACCGTCGAGGACAAAGAGGCTCTGCGCGAGAAGCTGATCGCAGCCGCCGTCGAGGTGCTCGCCGGGGGCGGCGACCCCCGTCTTCATTAGTCGCGGGCCCGCCTGTAATCCCGCATCAGGACTAGGGTTTTCAGCGGGCGTCCCACACGCGTCCCACATCAATCGAGCCAGCCGACATCCAGCAGCCTTCGGCGCGCGACGGCGCTATGACGCGCCCGAGCGTCTGCACCACGCCCCTGAGCCTGGGATCATGGTGCCGTGCGCTTGTCCAGGTGGGTTCGAGCTGCGTTGGTCGTCCCGGTTGCCCTGGCGCTGTTTGGGTTCGGTTCGCCGGCGGTCTCGTCGGAGAGCGCGGCCGGAGTGATTCGGGCGGACGCAGCACCGAGGAGCGCTCGGGTCGCGGCCGGCGCCCCGCCGGTTGCCCCGGCGATCGGCGCGTTCGGCCTTGACCTGATGGCCAAGCTCCACGGCGCGAACCTCGTGTTCTCACCCGACAGCATCGCGGACGCCCTGGCGATGGCGGGGAGCGGCGCAGCGGGTCAGACCGCCGCGCAGATGGCTAAGGTCCTAAAGCTCGCGTCACCCGCAGGGTTTGGCCAGGTCGGTCAGCTGCAGCGCTCGATCTCAGCCGAGCAGCTCGTCGCGGGACAGGGAAACCCCCAGGCGCCAACACTGGAAATAGCCGACGGACTGTTCGTGCAGAGAGAATTCTCGCTACGCGAGCCGTTCCTCTCCGGGGTCCAGATGAGCTTTGCGGCCGTCCCGCAGACCGTCGAATTCCGAGGCGGGGGCGCAAGTGCGGTGGGGGCGATCAACTCCTGGGTGAGTGAACATACGCACGGACTGATACCGCAGATCCTCACGTCGATCCCGGAACGGACGCTGCTCGCGCTCGCCAACGCGATCTACCTCAAAGCGTCGTGGCTTCACCCGTTCAAGCCCTCTCAAACCGTGTCGGCTCCCTTCCACGGCCAGCATCGGGGGGCCGCGATGCCGTTCATGCACGAGACCGAACAGCTGCCGTACAGCCGGGGCAGAGGATATTCCGCGGTGGAGCTGCCATATCAAGGATCGACGCTCTCGCTCCTCGTCGTGCTACCCGTCGGGCAAAGCGCCGCCTCGCTCCAGCACCGAATCACCGGCGGCGGGCTGACGCAGATCGTTGACCGGCTCACCACCACGCCCGTTGCGCTGAGCCTGCCACGCTTTCAGCTGGAATTCCACGAAGAGCTGAACGGCCCACTGGAAGAGCTCGGTATGACGGACGCCTTCGGCGAAGACGCCAACTTCTCCGGCATCGCCCCCGACGCGCCGCTGAAGATCGGCCTGGTCGAGCACGCATCCGACTTCAGCGTGGACGAACAGGGCACCCTGGCGACCGCTGCCACCGTCGTCGGCGTCGAAGCCACATCGGCTATTCGCTTCCGCAAGCCAATAGTCAAATTCGACGCCGACAGGCCCTTCCTGTTCTTCCTGCGCGATGACACTACGGGCACGATCCTGTTCGCCGGCAGACTGACAGAACCCGGCGGCTGACTTGCGCTCAAACGGCCATCGCGAGGCTCATGTGGGCACCAGCGGCTGCCCAATGCGATCCGCTGGCGGGCGGGCTCCCGATCCGGGCACCGCGGCTGATCCGCGAGTGGACAGAGCTGCACAGGGATGAGCTTCGGGCCGATTGGGAGCGCGCGCAGGCGCTGTTGCCGTCCGTTTCGAGGACGGCACCGCGGCCGCTGTCGATCTGTCCTATCTGCTCGCGTACGGGGGCGTATTCGAGCCGCAGCCCGATCCTGCTTACTTCGGCCGCCTGCGCGCCGACATCGAGGCCGGCACGATTGTCTGGCCCGACGGCGCCGACATCGTACCCGAGATGCTGTACGGGCACGCCCAACGGCGCGCGGCCTCGACGGCGTACTGGCCGTTCCTGCTGATCTGATGTGCTCGGCCACGCACGAGCACCCCGGCGCTACCCAGAGGGGACTGCTATCCGGCAGTGGCAAGTGCCCACCGGCAGGTACGGCGCCGAGGTAGTCAGCGCTGCCGCGATGGTCTGCTACGCGGCGACCGCGACGCTGGCGGGAACGTAGTGCTCGACCGTCAGGTCATCGCGCTCAAGAGCGAAGCGAACGCCATCCTCAGCGAGCTGGTGCGCCTCGGGATAGGTATCGGCGACCACGGTCCAGCGAGGCACGTCGGGCGACGAGGCGACCCAGGTGTCCTCGTCCTGGCGATAGAGCACGCGCACGGTCATAGCTTCCTCAGAGTAGCGCGAGCGCGTCCGGTTCGGCAAGGCCGACCTGGTTTCAGAGGATGTCCTTTACGGTCCCTGGACGGATCGTCTGATTGTCGTGGAAAGCGAATGTGATCGGGGGATGGTTTGGCGCTTCCAGCTTGCCATGGGAACCCTTCTGGCGCACGATACGGTAGCCCAGCGGTTGAGCTTCCAGCGCTCGAATCAGCTTCTTGGCCTTCAAGGACGGGAACCGCGCCATGTCGGCGACTTTACGCACCGCTCCGGCTGTGGACGCCTTCCTTCAGGACGTGGGGAGGTCCGCGTGCTTGGAGATCATCTCGTCAATCCACGTGACGCCAGCCGGCGGGCTCATGGCGGTGGCCTCTACGCTCACCGTTACTTCATGCCCGGCGACTGTCCTGCGGATCACGACGTCGGCCTCGCGCTTCACTCCGGTGGTCGTTCAGGCAGTTCCTCGGATTCGGTCACGGCGGTCGCCTCGTCCTTCGAATGGCGATGAATAATCGCCACGACCTGCTGGAAGAAGTTGGTCCGCTTGGGCGTGAGCACATTCTGATGCCGCCTCCGATAACCCATCCGTGAGTCCCTGTCGGAGCCCACACGTGAGGCTTACAAGAGTTGACCATCTGCCGATGCCAGAGGTCCAGCGGAGATTGAATGGGCAGCAATGTGCAGCGGCGACGCCCAGACGCAGTAGAGGCTTGCGGCGAGTGCTCGACCGCTTCTCGACTTTCTTCCCCATGCCCCCGCCAGGAGTCGAACCTGGATCTACCGCTTAGGAGGACGGCTCGACTGAGGGCGGAAAGGCCGGCCCTATAGGCGGTTGCTTGTGATTCGACCCCTCCGACCTGAACTTGGATTGGGTGGGATTGGGCGCGATCCGGCGGGGTTTGGGCAGCAGAATCGGAGCTGCTGCCCATTGACCGAGGCGTCGAGAGTAGTGAGTAGTCTGCGGCCGTGAAGTTCTGAAATCGGCCGCTCCGTCCGTGTCGGACGCAAGGCGCCTATAACGCTCAGCCAACCCACGGATGCCTCGGGCGAGGTGCTTGATGCCACGGATCAGCGCGTTCTACGGGATCGTGATCTGGATGTACCACGACGAGGCGCACCACGGCGGGCGTCCGCACTTCCACGCCAGCTACGGCGGGGACGAGGCGACAGTCGATATCGAGAATCTGGCGACTCTCGCCGGGGGACTGCCGCCCCGTGGGCAGCGGCTCGTGGTCGAGTGGGCGAAGGCGCACCAGTCCGAGCTACGCGAGAACTGGGTCCGTGCGCGCCATAATCAACCGCTCGCCCCGATTGAGCCGCTGCGCTGAACGCTCTACCATTGCGCCATGCGCAGCACGCCCCTTCTCACCGAGGCCCGACCGCTTGACGGATACGCCGCGCACGTCCGGTTCGAGGATGGCACCACGGCGGACGTGGACCTCTCCTACCTGCTCGACTACGGCGGCGTGTTCGAGCCGCTGCGCGACCCGGCCTACTTCGCGCAACTCCGCGCGGACGCCGAGGCTGGCACGATCGTCTGGCCCAATGACGCCGACATCGCCCCTGAGACGCTGTACTCACACGCACAGCAGCACGCCACGGCCACGGCGTAACATCCAATCGCTCGTCGATTCCCCAGATGCCCCCGCCAGGAGTCGAACCTGGATCTACCGCTTAGGAGGCGGTCGTCTTATCCATTGGACTACGAGGGCGCGCCGTCCAGGCTAACGCGACGGCGACCAGCCTGCCGCTCACGATCCCGTGCTGCTGGCACCCAGGCAGCCTGCGGGTGCGGGCGTCTCACGCCCTCACCGGCTCGGCGCCGCGCTCGGGCTCCGCTCCGCTGCCCTCGGACTCCGCCTCGAAGTGTCCCAGCTCATCCGCGGTCCGCCTTGCGCTCGCTTGCGCCCAGCGCGTCGTGCTCGCCAGACCGAGCGCCAGCGCCGCCGCGCCGCAGCCCGTGACTATCCACCAGCCCGCTTTGCTGTCCTGCACGAAGCTCGGGCCCACCACGCCAGCGCCGGCGCCGGCGACCGCGACCGCGCCCACCACGGCCACCCCCAGCGTCTGGCCGACCTGGCGCGAGGTCGAGGCCACGGCCGCCGCCACCCCGGCCTGCGCCGCTGGCATGCCGAGCACCGCGGTGTTCGTGATCGGCGGGTTGATCATGCCGAAGCCGATCCCGAACACGAAGTATGCCGGCAGCAGCGTCGCGATCGGCGTGCTCGCGCCGATGCCGGTCATCAGCCCGCCGCCCAGCGCCAGGCCCAGGCCGCCGACGAGCAGGCCCGCGCGCGGCCCGCGACGACCGGTCAGGCGACCCGAGAGCGGCGCGAAGACCAGCGTCATCGCGGCGATCGGCAGCGTGCACACGCCCGCTTCCAGCGCCGACAGGCCACGGATCTCCTGCAGGTAGAGCGTGTTCAGGAACAGGAACCCGCCGAGCGCCGCGAACGAGCAGATCGCGATCACGCTGGCGCTCGAAAACGGGATGCTGCGAAAGAACCGCAGTTCCAGCAGCGGCTCGGTGCGCCTGCGCTCGTATGCCACCAGCGCCACCAGGGCGCACGCGGCGAACGCGAACAGCCCGAGGCTCTGTGCCGACACCCAGCCGGCGGCGGGCGCCTCGATGATCGCGTAAGTCAGCGACCCCAGCAACGCGATCACCAGCAGCTCGCCCACGGGATCCAGCCGCCGCGGATGCGGCGCGCGCGACTCGGGCACGAACCGCGCCGTCAGCGCCAGCGCGGCCACGCCGACCGGCACGTTGATCCAGAAGATCGCGCGCCAGCCGATCGAGTCCACCAGCGCCCCGCCCACGACCGGGCCCAGCGCGAGGCTGATGCCGACCGTGGCGCCCCACATGCCGATCGCCTGCGCGCGCTCGCGCGCGTCGGTGAAGACGTTGCGGATGATCGACATCGCCACCGGGTTGAGCATCGACCCGCCGACCGCCTGCACCATCCGAAAGGCGATCAGCCAGCCGAGGCTCGGCGCCGCGCTGCACAGCAGCGAGCCGAGCGAGAACACCGCCAGCCCGACCTGGAACACCAGCCGCCGGCCCAGCCTGTCGGCCATCGAGCCCGACAGCATCAGCAGGCTCGCGAGCACCAGCGTGTACGCGTCGACCGTCCACTGCAGGCCGGACACAGGCGCGTTCAGTTCGCGACCGATCGAGGGCAGCGCCACGTTCACGATCGTGCTGTCCAGCCCGACGATCAGCAGGCTCATGCAGCAGATCGCCGCCACCAGCCAGCGGCGGGCGCGCGGCAGCTCGGCAGGTGGGCTCGCGGCTATGCGTGCTCCTCTCCGGCCACTGCTCGCGACTCCAGCGCGAGGCGTGCGCGCGGGGCGGGCCTCACTCGCGATCCGGGCGCTCGGGGTACACCTCGTCGATCGTGCTCAGCGCCGTGTAGCCGGCGCCTTTGCCGAGCGCCCGGCGGATCGCGTCGGCGCCGCCCGCCAGGCGGTCGAGCACGCTGACGACCCCCGCCACCACCAGACCTTCGCTGCGCACCCGCTCGATCGCCGCGACCGTCGAGCCGCCCGTCGTGACCACGTCCTCGACGATCACGCAGCGCTCGCCCGGATCGAGTGTCGGGCCCTCGATCCAGCGCTGCAGACCATGCTCCTTGCGCTCTTTGCGCACGATGAAAGCCCGCGCCGGCGGCTCGGCGGCCGCCAGCGCCGCGCAGGCCACCGGAATCGCGCTCACGGGCACCCCTCCCACGGCGCTCGCCCCGTACGCGCGCACGCGCTCGGCCACGAGCGCGCCGAGCAGCCCGAACGCCTCGGGCAGCAGGATCACGCGCTTCGCGTCCACGTAGTACTGCGCTGCGCGGCCGCTCGTGAGCGTGACCTCCCCGATCACCAGCGCGTGCTCGCGCAGCAGCTCGAGCAGGCGTCCGCGCGCGCTCCCCAGCTCGCTCGGATATTCGGCCAGCACGTCCATCGTCAAGTCTAATCTAGCCTCATGGTCCGGAGTCCCACATCTTCGCTGGCCGCTTTGATCCTGCTCGCCGGGAGGGTCGCCTGCGTGATCGTGCTCGCCTGGTTCGTGGTGTTCGCGGTTGACCAGACCAGCAGCGCCTCCGCCCATCAGCAGGCCGAGGTGCTCAGCGGCCCGACCGCACCGGGCCCCACGAGCGCCACCAGCGGCGGCCACGAAAGCTCGCTGCACCGCACCCTCAACCACACCGCCGAAGCGCTCACCTCACCGTTCTCGAGCGCCGTCTCCGGGCACAGCCAGTGGACCACGCACATCGTCGAGACCGTGCTCGCCCTGCTCGTCTACGGCGTCGGCATCGGCTTTCTCGTGCGCTTCGTGCGCATGCACGGCTAGCTTCGGCTACTCGTACACGTCCACAGGCGTGCCGATCCGCACCCATTCGTAGACCGAGGCCGCGTCCGGGATCGGCAGGCGCAGGCACCCGTGGCTGGCGGCGTAGGTGGGAACTTCCGCATATCCGTGAATCGCGTATCCACGGATGAAATAGTTTGAGTCCAGCATGCCCTCGCTGTTGTACCCGGGCGTCTTCAGGTACACGCTATAGCGCCCGAGCACAGTCGGGGTCGAGGGCTTTCCCGAGCTGATCGTGTAGATCGCGCGCACCCGCCCGCCCGCTTCGATCTCCGCCAGCACCTGCCTGGTCAGGTCCGCCTCCACGTGCCTGCCGTCCGCGCGATAGCGCACATGAAAGCCGCCGGCGCCCCGCGCCAGCAGCTCGAACACCTGCCTGCCTGCCAGCCCCACACGTGCCAGCCCGGTCATCTTGCGATAGGCGATCAGCGCCCGTTCGGTGCCTGCTTCGAAGACCCCGTTGAGCGGCACCGCGTAATGCAGCGCCGCCAGCTCGGACTGCAACACGCGCACCGACTGCCCGTGCGCGCCCGGGCCGATGCTGGCCGAGACATAGCGCACGACTGGTCCCACGCCGGCGAACGCACCCTGCTGGGTGGTCCCCGCATGCCTCGCCCGCGCCTGCACGAGTCCCCCGTAGTGGCTGACGAAGCCGACCTGGAAGCGTCCCGTGCCGTTGCCCACCGCCGCGATCTTCACCGCCACCGCCCGCTGCTCGCGCCCGTCGCGGTAGAAGCTCACCCTCACCGTCTGCCCGCCGACGTAGGGCGTCACGGTGCCCTCGATGACGATCCGCCGGCCGGGCAGCGCAAACAGCGGATCGCCGCCGGCGTGCTCGAGCACAAGCCGTACATGCCCTGCCGGCGGGACCGGAGCCGGTGGGGGTGGCGGCCCGAGCATGCTGCAGGAGATGCTAGTGGGCGGACCGACGGCGTCGGGGCGATGCTGGCGTCCGGGGACGGCGTCGGGCGGATGCTGGCGTCTGGGTCCCGGCTGCTAGGCGCCCGAAGCCACGGCGCCCTCGCGCGTGATCAGACCCACCCGCTCCGCGAGCCAGACGATCGCCGCGATCGCCAGCAGCGCCCCCACCATCAACACCGGCGCCTGCCAGCCCCAGCCCTCGAGGCTCGAGAACGCGAGCGAGTTGTTCAGCGAGTGCGCCGCGATGCACGGATACAGCGAGCCGGTGTAGCGGTAGAGCAGGCACAGGCCAAACCCGAGCGCCCCCAGCGGTACGAGATCCAGCGCCGGCGCCGAGCCCACGTGCACCGCGCCGAACACCAGCCCCGTCATGATCGCGGCCGGCCACGTCCCGTGCCAGTTGCGCAGCGCCGTGAAGATGTAGCCCCTGAACAGAAACTCCTCGCACATCGGCGCGATCACGCACGTCAGGCCGGCGCTGAACAGCAACAGCGTCGTGCCTTCATTGGAGCCGAGCTGTTCGAGCAGCTTCTCCTTTTCAGGCTCGAACACGGCCGACCACACCACGCTCAGCACCACGAACACGACCAGCAGCAGCAGCACGAACCCGCCCGCCGAGGTCCAGCCCACGCCGGGCCGGCGCAGCCCGAACTGCCATGAGCGCACCACGCGACCCCCAAGATGCGCGCAGAACACGGCCGCGCCCACGAACGCCGCGTCCTGCACGAACGTGTCCGAGATCTCGATGCCCGGCGGCGTGTGCGAGCTGGTGATCTTCACGCCCAGCGCGAGCGCCGGCACGTCGACGATCAGCCCCGCGATCGCCGCCAGCACGATCCCTCCCACCAGCGCTAGCAGCGCCGTCCAGGGCCGCCAGTCGGTGTCCGGAGAGCGCCTGGGATCGCCCGGCTGAGCGGACGGAGCGGGCGCCGAGGACATCTGGACCTGCCCGTCGAGCCCCGCCGGAGCGCCCGAGCCGAGACCGGTCGCGCCGCGCTCGACTGCCGCGCCAGGCCGGATCGCCGGCTCGTCCATCGCCCTCAGGCCACCCAGTGCCAGGTCGCGAACTCGGCCACGAAGAACATCATCATCGCCGCCGACACGATCAGCACCGGCGCGCGCGCGCGCGGACGCGCCGCCAGCCAGGCGCCGATCACCATGCTCAACGGGAACAGCACCACCAGAAAGCGCGGCAGCGACATCAGCGGCTGCGGGGCCACCGGATAGGACAGCGGCAGCGCCAGCGCGGCGATGATGTAGACGCCGTACGCCAGCGGCAGCATGCGCAGCACCGCCACCAGCAGCCCCAGGCCCACAAGCACAAACGCCAGCAGCATCAGGTTGTGACCGGCCGTGATGAACGGGCTGCCGCCGGCGATCGGGAAGTAGACGTGCGTGCGCTGACCGGACAGCAGCTGACGGGCACCGTCGAACGCCGCCTTGACCCCCTCCCACACGCCGAGATACGGCCCGGCGAAGTGTCGCTGCCAGACCTCCTGCACGTGAAACGGCGCCAGCGCGTCACCGCCCGCCAGCCACAGGTAGGCCATGTACGCGCCCAGCCCGGCCGGCATCAGCGCCAGCCACAGGACGTCGCGCCGCAGCCGATAGCGCGGGCGCACCCATGCGCGCACGCGGGCGCCTGCGACCCGGGCGCGGACAGGCGCGAACGCGGGTGCGCTGTCCTCGCGCGGTCCGTACAGGTACAGCAGCAGTGCCGGCGCCAGCAGCACGACGCCGGCGCTGCGCGTGGCCGCCGCCAGCGCACCCAGCACGCCGACCCACACCCAGCGCCCGCGACGCGCGCACAGGAACACCCCCACCGACAGCGCCAGGTAAAGCGACTCCGAATACACGGCCGAGAAGAAGAACGCCATCGGCGCCAACGCCGTCACGAGCACGGTCAGCCGCGCCACGTCGGAGCCGCCGCGGCGCAGGCTCGAGCCGAGCTCGAGCGTCGTCAGCCGGTGGATCCCGTACAGCGCCAGCCCGAACGCCAGCAACGACACCAGCACGCCGGCCAGCACAGGCTGCACGCCCACGTGGGTGAGCGCGCCGACCCCGAGCGGGTACAGCGGAAAGAACGCGTCTCGCGACGAGGTGAACGAACCGAGCTCCGGCCTGTAGCCGTAGTGGGCGATCACCAGATACCAGGCCGCATCCCAGCGCGCCGCCGGCGCCGCCAGCAGATTCCCGAGCCAGCCGAACCCGTGCGTCACACCCGGCGGATCGAAGGCGTTGCGCACGGGACCGAACCCGACCGCTGCGACCGTGCCCACGCCCGCCACCCACACCAGCAGGCGCGAGACCCACAGCGCTCTCCAGGTGTCACGCAGCGCCTGCGCGCGCGCCGGATCTGACACACGCAGGCGCGCGCGCAGTCCGTCCGGCAACAGGCCCCGCCAGCTCTGCCCAAGCGCGCCGCCGGCCGCGGGCAGCGCCGGAGCGACCGTCCCGGCGCCACCGGCCTGCGCCACCGCGCTGTCCGCCGACGTCTGGGCGCCTGCCGCGGGCGCCGCCAGCTGGGCGCGCACGACGGCCGGGTCAACGATGGCCGGGGCGACGATGGCCATTTCGGCGGTGTCCGGGTTCATGTGTCGGCAGGGAGCGTAAACGGCCAGCGCGATATGAGCGCCTGTGAGTGCGGCCCACGCGCGCGTGCGCGCGGGCGCGCGCGCGCCCGCCGGGCTTGCGGCGCGATACCCTCGGCTGGCGAGCGCATGTCCAGGCAAGCCAGAAAGCGCCGGCGCAAGCACAACCGCGCCGGCCCTACGCGGATGCTGCTGCTCGGCGCGAGCATTCTTGCAACCACCTGCCTGATCGGCGTGATCGTAGCCGTCGGCTACGTGCTGCACGTCGCGCAGGCCGCCCCCAAGCTGACCTCGCTGCACCCGCTGATCGGCAAGGGCTCCTCAGAGCTGTTTTCCGCCGACGGCGCCTCGCTGGGGTTCATCCGCGCCGACAACGTGCGCAGCCCGGTCTCGTCGGCGGAAATTCCGGCCGATCTGAAGAACGCCACGGTGGCGATCGAGGACCAGCGCTTCTACCACAACGACGGCGTGGACCTGACCGCGATCTTTCGCGCCGCGATCAAGGATGCGCTGGGCGGCGAAGCGCTGCAGGGCGGCTCGACGATCACCATGCAGCTGGTTCGCAATCTCTATCTGGGCAGTGACCAGCGCACCCTCAAGCAGAAGATCATCGAGGCCAAGCTCGCGATCGAATACAACGAAACCCACAGCAAGCGCTCGATCCTCACCAGCTATCTCAACAGCGTTCCCTACACGACCGTCGCCGGCCAGACCGCGCTGGGAGTGCAGGCGGCCGCGCGCATCATCTTCGACGAGCCGGTATCGCAGCTGAACCTCGCGCAAACGGCGCTGCTGGCCGGACTGCCGCAGGCGCCCTCCGAATACAACCCGTTCCGGCACCCGGCCGCCGCGCGCGAACGACGCAACATCGTGCTCGCGAAGATGGCCGAACTACAATACATCAGCCCGGCGCAGGCGGCCGCGGCGCAGGCCGCGCCGCTCGAGATCAAGCTCGGCAACTTCTATTCACAGCGGCGCGAGGATTTCTTCTTCGAATACGTCCGCGAACAGCTCGAACAGCGCTACGGCCGCGAAACCGTCGAACAGGGCGGACTGAAGGTGTATACGACGCTCAACCTGAACTTGCAGGGGCTCGCGCGCAAGGCGATCGGCGAAGTGCTCGACGAGCCCGGCGACCCGGCCTCGGCGATCGTCACACTCGACCCGCACAACGGTGACATCGAGGCGATGGCCGAGTCCGAGAGCTACGAGCAGTCCCAGTACAACCTCGCCGCCGACGGACACCGCCAGCCGGGCTCGACATTCAAGGCGATCGACCTCGCGGACGCGCTCACGCGCGGGGTTGACCCATACACCACCTTTTACGACTCCAAGGCGCTAGGAGCCGGGTGGCTCTCGGGCTACCCGGAATACCCGGTGAAAACGTTCGACGGCACCTACGCCGGGCCGATCAACCTCGTGGAGGCGACGCTCAAATCCGACAACACCGTCTACGCCCAGCTCGCGGCCGACCTCGGCGAGCAATCGATCACGCAGATGGCCTACCAGATGGGTGTCGCAACTCATCTCTCCAGCTACCCCGCCGAAGCGCTCGGCGGCCTCACGCTCGGTGTCACCCCGCTGGAAATGGCAGTCGTCTACGCGACGCTCGCCGATGGCGGCTATCGCAACACCCCGATCGCGATCACGAAGGTCGTCTTCCCCGACGGCCGCGTTGACAGCAGCTGGGGGACTCCGCATCGGGTCAAGGTGCTGAGCGAAGGCATCACCGCCGTCGAGACGAGCATCCTCCACGACAACGTCGAGGACGGCACCGCGACACGCTCGGCGATCGACTGCCCGACAGCCGCCAAGACCGGCACGACCGAAGAACTGATCGACGCCTGGCTCGACGGTTACACCCCCGAATACTCAACCGTCGTATGGATGGGCTATCCCAACAAACGCATCTCGATGACCGACGTCCACGGCGAGCCCCAGCAGGGCGGCTACCTGCCGGCGGAAATCTGGCACGACTACATGGCGGCCGTCACCGAAAGCCAGCCGTGCGTGGCGTTCCCGCCGCCCAAGGAACCGATCTCATACCGCCCGTTCTTCGGACATTTCGCCCTGACCGGACGGGGCCAGCTGAGGGAAAATCAACTGGGCAGTCCCTACCCCGTGACCCCATACACAGCGCCGCCCGTCACCCCCCTGCCGAAAGCGCCCAGCGGCGCGAACCGGGGCCCCAACAGTGGCGGACGGGACGGGCCGGCGCCTGAAGTCACCGTGACACCGGAAACCAAATCCGCGCCGGAAACGACCTCGACGCCTGAAACCGCGTTGACGCCCGAAACCCCGTCGAGCCCGGAAGCGCCGGCCACACCCGAAGCCGGGCACACGCCGGAAGCGCAGCGCGCCCCACAGATCCCGGGCGGCGGTGGCGAACCGCAGACGTGAGCACCGCAAGGGACTGTCGCCCGCACCTGCCACCAAGGGCGTGAGCCGGCCGCGTCGTGCTGGTAGGAGGCGCGCCGCGCTGGTAGGTTAGGAACGTGGCAAAGGAAGACAAGGTCGAATTCGAGGGCGAGGTGATCGAGGCGCTTCCGAACGCGATGTTCCGCGTCAAGCTCGACAACGATCACGTCGTGCTCGGCCACGTCGCCGGCAAGATGCGCCGCTTCCGGATCAGGATCCTGCCGGGCGACCGCGTCCGCTGCGAGCTCTCGCCGTACGACCTGGACCGCGCGCGGATCGTCTACCGCCATCGCTGAGCGCCCGAGGCCGGGCTGACGTGGAGCTCTCGCTGATCGACGCGATCTCGGCGCTCGCGCACACGCGCGGCTCGCGCCTGCTGCGCGGCATCGGCGACGACGCAGCCGTGGTCAGAGCGCTGCCGGTGTCCGTCACCTCGGTCGACGCGGTCGTCGAGAACGTCCACTTCCGCCTCGACGACCCGGCGCTCGAGCTTGCGGACCTCGGCTGGCGCGCGCCGGCGGCGGCGCTGTCCGATATCGCCGCGATGGGCGCCCGCGGCGGCGAGCTGTACCTGGCGCTGGGCGTCCCGTCCCATGTCGGCGAGCCGGGCGCGCTCGAGCTGATGCGCGGCGCCGAGCAGCTCGCCACGGTCACCGATACGACGATCGCGGGCGGCGACGTGGTGACGGCGCCCGCGCTGTTCATCAGCGTCACCGCCGTCGGCTGGGCCGACTCGGCCGAGCAGCTGGTCGGCCGCGACGGCGCGCTGCCCGGCGATCTCGTCGGGGTCACGGGCCGGCTCGGGGGGCGCCCCTCGCGCCCGCTGCCGCGCCTGCGCGAGGGCCAGGCGCTGGCCGCCGCCGGCGCGCACGCGATGATCGATCTCTCCGACGGTCTCGCCGCCGACGCCGCCCACCTGGCCCGCGCCAGCGCCGTGGACCTGCACATCGAGCTCGCCTCGCTGCCGCTGGCCGAGGGCCTCGCCGAGGCGTGCGCCGCGACCGGCGCCGACCCCCGGCGCGCCGCCGCGGAGAACGGCGAAGACTACGAGCTGTGCTTCTGCGTCGCCCCCGGCGCACGCGCGCGCGTGGAGGCCGCCCTGCGCGAGATCTCAGGCGCCGCGCCGACCTGGATCGGCGATGTGCGCGCGCGGGCCCCGGCTGAGGATCCCGGACCGGAGGCTGTTCCCGGTGGGGGCGCCCCGGCGATCGGAGGCGCGCCGGCCAGCCCAGGGGCTGCCGCCGGCGCACGGAACACCGCCGGCGCAGGCACGGCGGTGTTCTCAGACGAGCGGGGTGAGCGCCTGCGGCTGCAGGGATTCGAGCATCGCTGGTAGCGCGTGCCGGGCCCGGCGCGCGGCGGGCGCGGTCGAGGATTCAATCGGGCGGATGATCGGGTCGCCGGGGAGCTTGCGGGCGGCCCCCACCGGCACGATCTGCGCCAGGCGCGCGTACACGAGCAGGCGTTTTTCGGCGCTGAACAGGGGCGTGCACGCGGACAGGACCAAGCGCGAGTGCCCCACCTGGGCGATCGCGGCCGAGACGTCCGACGGCAGGACCACGCGCTGGCCGGTCACCCGGTAGGTGAAGCGCGCGTAGGGCATGTTCAGCAGGATGCGATTGCCCGGACGCAGCAGCTCGATGTCGCGAAACGGCGCCAGATACGTGGTGCGATGTCCCGCGATCGCGGTGGTTCCGGCGATCCCCGGGAAGTTCGTGTCCGAGTACACGCCGGGACCGCTCATCAGGTCTTCGGTGTCGGTGCCGTCGACCACCACGTAGCTCGCCCCGACCCGCGGGATCACGATCCGGCCCACCGGGCTCCCGTTCGGCGCGTGGCGCTGCAGCTCGGCGGCCAGGAACGCGACGCGTTCGCGCTCGCTGCGCAGGCTCGCGAGCGCCCGCCGTTGCACGCGCGTCGGCGCCGCGCGTTCGAGCGCGCGCAGATCGCCGCTCAGGGCATCCTGGCGGAACATCGCATACAGCGCCGAGACCGGCTCCTGCCAGATCAGCGTGACGCCTGCGTCGAGCAGCGCGAGCGCACCGAGGGCGATCATCAGGTACGCGAGCAGCCGCAGCGCACGCGTGCGAGCGAACGCGCGCACGCGCGTGTGGGCGCGTGCGCTCGCGTTCGCTCCATCGCCATCGCCATCGCGGCCCCTTGGAGCGGGGCCGCTATACGGCGAGCTGGTGGTCAGCAGGATCTCTGGCATGACAAAGCCATTGGGCGGCGGCTCGATGCCCACGATACCCGCGACCGTCACGGAGCCCGCAGGCCGGCACCCGCCCGCGTGTGCCCGCGAGCTCGCCGGCGTGATCGAGCCCGCTGCTCCCCACGGTCCCGCGCACGCTCGCGAGGGACCACCGGCGACTGCGCCCTCAGCGTCGCAGCGCCGATTCGGTTCCTCCGAGCGAGCCCGGACCGGCATACGAGAGCGGTCCGCGGATCGTTACCTGGGTGCGCTCGCGCGGACCGAGCGGCATCGGGTCCGGGCTGGGAGTGACCGCGATCAGGGCCATCGCGGCCGCGCAGCCCAGCACGATGCTCCACAGCGCCAGCGCCACCAGGCCCAGCTGTCCCCCCGCAACCAGCAGCAGCGCCGCCTCGGCCAGCGCGCCCGGGCCATAGCCGAGCTGATGCGCGTAGAACGCGATCAGCAGCACGAGCGGCAGGAGCGACAGCGCTACCAGTCCCAGTCCGAGCAGCGGCCGCGGGCGCCACTGCGGCGAGGCGACACACAGCAGCAGGTGCAGGCCCGGGACCATCAGCAGGGCCGCATACGGGTTGACGATCCACACGCCGATCGCGACGGCGAGCGCCACCAGCAGCGCTGCCACTCCCGCCGCCTGGCCCGGGCGCGCGCTCGATGCCGTCAGGGTGGGCGCCGGCTCGACGCTGCCCACGCGCGCGCCCACCCCGGCGCCCACCCTGACGCCAACCGCCCCGGCTGCCGGCCCGCGGCCGGAGTCTGTGCCGGGCAGCACCCCGAGCCCCAGGCGCCGCACGAGCGCGGGCCACGCAAGCCACGCCAGAGCTAGTACGAGCGCGCACGCCAGCACGGCCGAGGTCATTGCGAGGCCGAACGGGAGCGCGCCGGGCAGGAGCGGCGCCGCGGGAGTCGCGGGCAGCACCGCGGCCGCGCCGAGCGCAAGCGCGAACAGGGCGCACACGAAGAACGGCAGCGCGCATGTGAGCGTCCACCCCACCCAGCGCGCCGTCGGCTGTCCCATGCGGCGCGCACGCGCGAGACCGTCAACGAGCACCGCGAGCGGCGGCAGCAGCAGGGCGCCGATCAGCAGGCGCAGCGCCCAGGCGGGGATGATCTGTTTGGCGAGCACGATTCCCGTCTGCGGTTCGGCTTCGATGGCGGGCGCGGGGTCGAGCGCATCGACGGCGCTGAGCGTGGCGCGGCCCACCCCTTCGAGGCGTTCGACGCTCACCGCGGCGCTCGCGCTCGGGGCGGCTTCGCCGCTGAGCTGCACCAGCACCGCCGGCACACCGGCGGCCTCGAGCACGCCCTGTTCGCCGGGCGCGAACCCGAAGGCCAGGTGCGCGAGCTGCCCGAGCGCGCTCGGGCCGCCGGGCTGCACGCCCGCTTCCGCCAGGAGTGCGCCCGCGACGGTCCGCTGCAGCTCGTCGGGCGCGCTGCCGTAGCCGTCGGAGTAGGGGACCACGACGGGCGGGCTCGTGCGCACCGAGGCCACGTCGCCCAGCACGATCGCCGCGTCGATCGGCCCATGCACGATCGCCGTCGCCTGCGCGGCGAACTGCGCAGCCCCGGCGTCTCCGCCCGAGCCGCCGCTGGTGGACACCAGGACGATCGGGCGCTGCGTCTCGCGCGAGGCGAACACGCGTGCCAGCTCCAGCAGCGCCGCCGTGCCCGACAGCTGCGCGAGCGAGCCCGAGGCCGCGGCGTCACGGTGGGCGATGATCACGATCGGGCTCGCGCCGGTCGCCCCGGGCCGCTGCGCGATCACCGTCTCGAGCGTGCGCTCGCCTTCGATCGTCTGCGCGCGCACGTGCGTTAGACGCACCCGAAAGCCGCCGTTCGCCGTGCCGCCGAGCCCTTCGATCGTCTGCGCGATACGCCCCGCGAGGCGCTGGTCGTCGGCGCCGCCGGGACGTCTGTTGGGGAACTCGGCCGCGAGCTGGCGCAGTTCGCCGTACGCCTGGTTGCCGGCGAATGCGTCCGGCGCGAGCGTCGAGGTGAGCGCCCCTGGGCGCGGCGTGAGCGAGAACGCGGCCACCACCAGCACGATCAGGAACGGAGCGAATGAGGCGCGATACAGGCGTCCGTTGAGCATCTTTCGCACAAGACAGTAACTCGCGGGCGACCGTCGCGACGACCTTCGCGCCGGCTCGCAGCGCGCCCGCAACGGCTTGCGGATATCGTCCGCGCGTGCTCCAGCCAGTTGCGGTCGCCAACAAGACGCTCGCGGACTACACCCACATCTGCGGGCGCGAGCTGATCGAGGAAATTCGCGCGCTCGCCGAGCCGCTCAAGGGCCAGCGCGTGGTGCACGTCTCGGCCACGGCATTCGGCGGCGGCGTCTCGGAGATCCTCTACACGCTCGTACCGCTGATGCGCGACGTCGGGCTCGACTGCGAGTGGCAGGTGATCTATGGGCGCGAGGAGTTCTTCAACGCCACGAAGCTGATGCACAACGCCCTGCAGGGAGCGCCGCAGGACCTCGACGACGAGCAGTGGCAGACCTGGCAGCGCTACAACGAGATGAACGCGCGCGAGCTGTCCGGCGGCTGGGACGTGTGCCTCGTGCACGATCCCCAGCCGGCGGCGCTCTACAAGCTCGTGCCCGAGAAGTCCGCCGGCTGGGTGTGGCGCTGTCACATCGACCTGTCATCGCCCAATCAGCAGACGCTCGAGCGCCTGATGCCCTACATCGCCGACTACCCCGAGACGCTGTTTCACATGCGCGAGTACGTCCCGCACGGAATGCGCGGACGCGTCAACGTGGTGCCGCCCGCGATCGACCCGCTGACGCCGAAGAACATGGCGCTCTCGCCTGAGGACGCCACGTTCGTGTGCAGCCAGTTCGGCATCGATGTCGACCGCCCGATGATCTGCCAGGTCTCGCGCTTTGACCCGTGGAAGGACCCGCTCGGGGTGATCGACGCCTACCGCCTGGTCAAGGACGCGATGCCCGACGTCCAGCTGGCGCTGGTCGGCTCGATGGCCAGCGACGACCCTGAGGGCTGGGACTTCTTCAACGCCACGATCGCCCACGCCGACGGCGATCCGGACATTCACATCCTCAACAACTTCAACAACGTCGGCGCGATCGAGGTCAACGCCTTTCAGTCGCACTCCGACGTGGTGGTGCAGAAGTCGATCCGCGAGGGCTTCGGCCTGACCGTGACCGAGGCGATCTGGAAGGCGCGCCCGCTGGTGGCGGGCAACGTCGGCGGGATCCCCCTCCAGATCGAGGACGACGTGACCGGGTATCTGGTCTCGAGCGTCGAGCAGTGCTCGGAGCGCGCGCTCGAGATCCTGCAGAACCCCTCGCTCGGCAAGTTCCTCGGCCGGCGCGGAAAGGAGTTCGTGCGCATGCACTTTCTCACCCCG
Source organism: uncultured Solirubrobacterales bacterium (assembly GCA_963713895.1). Lineage (GTDB taxonomy): Bacteria > Actinomycetota > Thermoleophilia > Solirubrobacterales > Solirubrobacteraceae > Palsa-744. The sequence continues at coordinate 3,596,684 of OY970210.1, forward strand.
CGCTACCTGCGGGACTACCTGAAGATCTTCCGCGATCTCTCCCAGTCATGAGCAGCGCGAGCACACAGCGAACTCCGCTCGTGCTCGTATCCAACCGCGGCCCAGTCACCTTCCATGCCGGCGGCGAGGTGCAGCGCGGCTCGGGCGGGCTGGTCACGGCCCTGACGGGGCTGGCCTCGCACCGCGAGGCCGTGTGGATCGCCTCGGCGATGAGCGAGCACGACGTCGAGGCGGCGCGCGCGCGCGGTGGGCGCGCTTTCGCGATCCGATCGCCGGACGGCAGCGAGTTCAAAGTCAGGCTCGTGGTCAGCGACGAGCAGGCCTACGACCGCTTCTACCACGTGTTCGCCAACCCGATGCTGTGGTTCATCCAGCACTATCTGTGGGACCTCTCGAACGCGCCGGAAATCAGGCGCGAGGAGATCGAGGCGTTCGAGTTCGGCTACAACGCCGTCAACGACGATCTCGCGCGCGCGGTCGTCGAGGAGATCGACGGCGTCAGCGAGCCGGTCGTGATGGTCCACGACTACCACCTCTACACGCTTCCCGACCTGGTGCGCAAAGCCCGCCCGGATGTCTTTCTGCACCACTTCATCCACATTCCCTGGACCCAGTCGGACTCCTGGCGTGTGTTGCCGACGCGGATCCGCAAGGAGATCTTCACGGGACTGCTGGCCAACGACATCATCGGCTTTCACACGCGCTCATACCGGCGCAACTTCCTGCAGTGCTGCCGCGACCTGATGGACCTCGAGGTCAACTTCTCGCGCGGCCTGGTCCGCTACGGCGAGCGCGAGGTGTGGGTGCGAGCCTATCCCCTGCCGATCGACCACAAGGCCACCCGCAGGGTCGCCCAGGGCCGGCGCGTGGCGCAGTTCGAGGCCGAGCTGATGCGCCGTAGGCGCGACTTCTTGATCCTGCGCGTCAACCGCGCCGACCTCTCCAAGAACGTGCTGCGCGGCTTCTCCGCGTTCGACCTGTTTCTCGAGCAGCACCCCGAGTTCTCAGAGCGCATCACCTTCATGGCCCAGCTGATGCCGTCGCGCACCGACGTGCCCCAGTACGCGGAGTACCTCGAGCGCATCGAGGCGCTCGTAGCGGTCGTCAACCACCGCCACGGCACGCCCGACTGGATGCCGATCCAGCTCAAGCTGCGCGACGACCTCGACGAGGCGATGGCCGCCTACAAGCACTATGACGTGCTGCTCGTGAACGCCATGTTCGACGGCATGAACCTGGTCGCCAAGGAGGGACCGATCGTCAACGAGCGCGAGGGCGTCTCGATCCTGTCCGAGAACACCGGCGCCCACGAGGAGCTCGCCCGGTACGCGCTCTCGGTCAACCCGTTCGACATCCAGGAGCTGGCCGACTCGATCTACGCGGCACTCACGATGGACCCCGAGGAGCGCCACCGCCGGGCCACCGGGCTGGTCGAGATCGTCACCTCGCGCGACCCCGGCGACTGGATCGACGAGCAGCTCGCAGACATCCGCGCCAAGGGCGCCTCGCGCCAGCAGGCCTGAGCGGAGCCGGTTGGCCGCGGCTCCGGGCGGCGGGCGCGATCTCGCGACCCGCTAGGCTGTGCGACCGAGCACATGGCCCACGTCGCACCGACATACGATCTCGTAATGCTGCTGGACCCGCAGGCCCAGGAGAGCGCGCGCGCGAAGATTCTCGCCGACGCCCGTCACGCGATCGCCGCCCAGGGTGAGATCGTGCGTGATGACGACTGGGGCGACCGGGCGCTGGCCTATCCGATCGAGCGCAAGGCCAACGCCGAGTATCACCTGCTCCAGTTCAAGACCGGCGCCCCCGAGCTGCTCAGCGAGATGAGCCGCACGCTCCACATCACCGACGGTATCCTGCGCTTTCGCATCGTCAAGCTCAAGCCCGGCACGCCCGACGCGCCCGACATGCGCTCCGGCGCCCGCTCGGCCGACGCCGGCGCACAGAGCGCCGGCGCGGCTGGTTCGCAGACCTCCAGCCCAGCCCCGGCCGCCGAGACGGCCCCTACCGAGACGGCGGCCGCGAGCGAGACGGCGCCTACCGAGACGGCAACCGCGAGCGAGACCCAGGCCGGCAGCGATGCACCGGGCGCCGCGGAGGGCGACGCCGGCGCAGCGCCGGCACAAGAGCAGCCGGCCGGCAGCGCCACGGCCGGCGACGACCAGAGCCCTGACACACCCGCCAGCTGACCGCGCCCGGAGTCCGGACTCCTCGGCGGCGCCAGCGGCCTGGCCGACCACGCTGGCTCTCACCGGCCTCGGCGGCTAGCGTCGCGACACCAGGATCGATGCGGCCCGGCGCGTTCCACGTCGCCATGCGGGAATCGAGGCTAAGATCGAAACATGGCGTGGAACCGGGACCCAGCCGAGTCGGAATCGCTGCGCCGGACCGACGTGCTGCGGGCGTCCCCTCCAATGTTCGAATCGCGCCTGCTCGACTCGCTCTCGCGGGTCCACCCGGCGGTGCCTGCGCTCGTGTTCGGCCCCGCGGTGGTGGTGCTGGTCGCCTGGAGCCTGTCCAACGTCAGCCTGCTGACCACGGTCGGCCTGGTCGCGGGCGGGTACGCGATGTGGACGCTGTTCGAGTACTGGCTGCACCGCGTGGTGTTCCACTTCGAGCCCGAGCAGGGCATCGGCGCGCGCCTGCACTGGATCATCCACGGTGTCCACCACGAGCACCCGAACGATCCGCTGCGCCTGGTGATGCCGCCCGCCGTCAGCCTGCCCTTGGGCGCGATCGTGTTCGGACTCCTGTATCTCGCGTTCGGAGAAAAGTATGCGCCCGGTCTCGGCGCCGGCTTCTTTGCGGGCTACGTGGTCTACGACATGCTCCACTACTACCTGCATCACTTCACGCCTCGCAACCGCCTGACGCGGATGCTGCGCGAGCGCCACATGCGCCACCACTTCCAGGACGACACCAAGGGCTTCGGGATCAGCGCGCCCTACTGGGACGAGGTCTTCCGTACGTCCTCGCGGATGCGCGGCCCTTCGCGGTGAGTGCTCGCGCAGCGCGCCCACAGGCATCTCGAGGCCGACCCAACGAGCAGCCGCGAAGCCAGCCCCGCACCCTGCGCGCTCCGGCACCAGGCGCGTGAGGTGAGCGTCCGAGACGCCCGGCGGCGCCTCTACACTCGCCAGTGGCCTCGGACGCATGCACCAGAGCAGACGGCCGAGATACAGATAGAACCGAGCAATACAGAGAGCGAAAGGAAGCCGTCGTGGCCGCCACCAACATCAACCGCGTCGTGATCACCGGAAACCTCACCGCCGACCCCGAGCTGCGCTCGTTGCCGAGCGGCACGTCCGTGTGCAGCCTGCGCCTCGCCTGCAACACGAGGCGCAAGAACGGCAGCACCGGCGAATGGGAGGACAAGCCGAACTACTTCAACATCACCGTCTGGGGCGCGCAGGGCGAGAACGCCGCCCGCTTCCTCCACAAGGGACGGCCGGTCGCGATCGACGGAAGGCTCGAGTGGCGCGAGTGGGAGGCCCAGGACGGCGCCAAACGCCAGGCAATCGATATCATTGCCGACTCGGTGCAGTTCCTGGGCTCGCGCGACGACTCTGTCGGAGGCGGCGGACCGACCGCAGAACGGTCGACCGGCCACGCGGCCTCAGAGGGCGGAGACGTTCCCATCGACGAAGGGGACTTCCAGCCCGCGCCGGCCGGCGCAGCCGGGGACGACGACATTCCCTTCTAGCAAGACAGGACAGCGAGGCATCTTCAGTGGCAAAACGCGGTCGCGGTAAGCCGGTCCGCCGGCGAGACAAGAAAGGCGGTCCCGGCAGCGGGCGGCGCAAGCCCTGCCAGCACTGTCGCGACAAGGTCGAGCAGGTCGACTACAAGGACGTCACCAACCTGCGCAAGTTCGTGTCCGAGAAGGGCAAGATCCGCTCGCGGCGGATCACCGGCGCCTGCCGGCGCCACCAGGCCCAGATCGCCCGGGCTGTCAAGCGCGCGCGCGAGCTCGCGCTGCTGCCCTACGTCAACGAGGGCGGCCGCGACGACAGCCCGCGGCGCGAACGCGGCGACCGCGACCGCGACCGCTAGGCAGGAGAGCGATCGTGCCCGAGGCGATTCTGCTGCAGGACGTCGAGACGCTCGGCGAGCAGGGCGCAGTGGTCAACGTCTCCAAGGGCTACCTGCGCAACTACCTGATACCGCGCAAGCTCGCCCAGCCGGCGACCAAGGGCTCGATCGAAGCGGTCAAACAGCGCCAGGAAGCGGCCGAGCGCGCGGAGCGCCACGCGGTCGAGCAGGCCCAGGAGAACGTCAACCTGCTCAACCGCACCGTGCTCACGATCCCCCAGCAGGCCGGCGAGGACGGCCGCCTGTTCGGCTCGGTCACCGCCCAGGACATCGCCGGCGCGATCCGCGAAGCCCGCGGCCTGACGATCGACCGCCACAAAGTGCACATGCCCGAGCCGATCAAGAACGTCGGCACCTACATGGTCGTGGTCGAGGTCGTCAACGGCGCCACCGCGACGATCAAGACGATCGTCGTGGCCAGGACGTAGCCGGCCCGACCCAGCCCGTTGGGCTGTGTGCCCGCCGGCTGTGGTAGACCGACCCGGCTGCGAACATGTGTTCGTGGGGAGTGATTCTCTCGGATATAGCGGCGAGCCCGGCGGGGTCGCGTCCGGCGCCGATCTAGACTCGCGCGAGTTCTCATCATGAGCGTCGCCGTCACTCCGTCCAACGGCGCGCGCGGCGGAGAGCCGCGCCGTAGCGCCGGCGCCGGTGCCGCGATCGCGCCGCCGCACAACCTCGACGCCGAGCAGTCGGTGCTCGGCGCCATCCTGCTGTCCGACCGCTCGCTGTACGCGCTGGTGATCGAGGAGGGTCTGCGCGCCGAGGACTTCTACCGCGAGCATCACGGCACGATCTACGCGGCGATGCTGTCGCTCTACAACGACAGTGAGCCGGTCGACGTGCTGACCGTCAGCGATCGCCTGCGCCAGGTCGGCCAGCTCGAGGGGGTGGGCGGAGTCGCCGCCGTGGACGAGCTGACCGGGGTGGTGCCCGCCGCGGGCCACGCTCGCCGCTACGCGCAGATCGTGCGCGAGAACGCCCTGCTGCGGCGCCTGCTCAGGAGCACCTACGAGATCCAGGAAAGCGTCCTCGGCCACATGGCGCCGCCGCGCGAGCTGGTCGAGCAGGCCGAGAAGGCGATGCTCGAGGTCGCCCGCGACGACCGCCAGCAGGACTTCAGGGCGATCGAGGAGGTGCTGCACGAGGAGCTCGACAAGCTGCACCGGCTGTCGATCGAGGGCACCTCGCTGACGGGCACGCCGTCGGGCTTCAAGGACCTGGACGAGATCACGGGCGGCTTCCAACCGGGCAACCTAATCATCATCGCGGCGCGCCCGGCGATGGGAAAGAGCGCGCTCGTCTGCAATATCGCCGAGAACGCAGCCGTCGAGCACGGCAAGCCGGTGGCGCTGTTCTCGCTCGAGATGGCCGAGGCCGAGCTGGCCCAGCGCTTCGTGGCGTCGCAGGCGCGGATCAAGGGCGAGGAGCTGCGCAAGGGCCGCGTGGCCGAGCAGCGCTGGCCGAAGATCCTGAAAGCATCCCAGCGTCTCGCGGACGCGCCGCTGTGGGTGGACGACTCGAGCGACGTCGGCATGCTCGAGATCCGCGCCAAGGCGCGTCGCCTGCACAGCCAGTGCGACGGCGGGCTCGGGCTGATCATCATCGACTACCTGCAGCTGATGCGCACCGACAGCCGCTACGACAGCCGCGTGACCGCGGTCGGCGAGCTCAGCCGCGGCCTGAAGATCCTGGCGCGCGAGCTCGGGGTGCCGGTGATCGCGCTGTCCCAGCTCAGCCGCGCCGTCGAGCAGCGCCCCGACAAGAAGCCCCAGCTATCGGACCTGCGCGAGAGCGGGAACCTCGAGCAGGACTCGGACCTGGTCATGTTCATCTATCGCGACGAGTACTACGACGAAGACTCAGAGCGCCCCGGCGAGGCCGACCTGATCATCTCCAAGCACCGCAACGGGGCGGTCGGAAAAGTCACGCTGACCTTCCAGAAGGAGTACCCCAAGTTCCTCAGCTACGCGCCGGACCGGTACTCGCAGTGAGCCGCGGCGGCGGCTCAGATCGGCGCACGCCGCGCGCTCAGCGCACGTGCACCCACGATCTCGCAGGCGCTGGCCGAGTGCTTGCCCGTTGCACAGGTGCCCGCCCGCGATGAGCGCTGCAAGCTGTCCCTTCGGCGCATGCGATGGCAGCGGCTTCGTGATCGACGAGGCCACCAACACCGCCTCTGACTGCCGCTGCCGCGCCGGGCAGATCGCCAAGCTGCGCAGCCGCAGCCTGCAGGCGCGTATTCCAAGCCGCTATCGCGACATCTCCTTCGAGCAGCTCTCCGGCACCGACCTGGTCGCGTTTCCCGAGCAGATTCGCGTCGTGCGTCGCTTCTGCGAGCGCGTCGAGGAGAACCTCGATCGCGGGCGGGGCGTGTGGATCATGGGCGACGTCGGCACCGGCAAGACGATGCTCGCGATGCTCATCTCCAAAGCCGCGCTCGACGCGGGGCGCACGAGCGCGATCTATTCGTTGCCGCGCCTGCTGCATCTGCTGCGCGAGGCGATCGACGAGCAGGACGGCGTGATCGGCTTCCTGGACCGGCTGACCACGGTTGACTTGCTGCACATCGATGACGTCGGCGCCGAGAACCGCACGGACTGGGCGCTCGAGCAGCTGTACTCGATCATCAACTCCCGCTACGAGGACGAGCGCTCGATCGTGATCACCACGAACCTGCAGCCCGACGAGCTGGCCGAGCAGATCGGCGCCCGCACCGTCTCGCGTCTGGTCGAGATGTGCGGCGACCCGTTGCCGCTGTTCGGCGAAGACCGGCGGCGCGAGCTGCGCGCGCCGGCGCGCGGCACCTGAGCCGGTTGCCCCGTGCGCAGCGCCTGAGGCTGCGAGCGCCCACGTACACTGGATGGCGATGCTGGCCGGCAATGGACAGACTGGCGGTGACCCGTGCCCGGAATCGTGATCGTCGGCGCCCAGTGGGGCGACGAGGGCAAGGGCAAGGTCACGGACCTGCTTGCCGAGCAGGCCGACGCGGTCGTGCGCTTTCAGGGCGGCAACAACGCCGGGCACACGATCGTGCGCAATGGCGTCGAGTGGAAGCTGCACCTGATCCCGTCGGGGATCCTGTACCCCGGCAAGCGCTGCGTGATCGGCAACGGCGTGGTGATCGACCCGCGAGTCCTGATCGAGGAGCTGGACGCGCTGCGTGCACGGCGCGTGGATGTCAGCGGCCTGCGCATATCGGCCAACGCGCATCTGATCATGCCCTACCACCTGCTGCTGGACTCCGCCGGCGAGACCAGGCTGGGAAGCCAGCAGATCGGCACCACGAGGCGGGGCATCGGCCCCTGCTACGCCGACAAGGCCGCGCGGCTGGGGATCCGCGTGCAGGACCTGCTCGACGAGAAGATTCTCAAGAAGAAGATCGTCGCCGCGATGGAGCCCAAGCGCCTGTCGCTGCGGCCGTTCGAAAAGGACCCTTCGCTCGACCTGCACGCGATGACCGAGGAATACCTGACCTTCGGCCATCGCCTCGAGCAGCACATCGCAGACACCGCCAAGCTGATGTGGGATCTGCTCGACGCCGGCCAGCGCGTGATCTTCGAGGGCGCCCAGGGCGCGATGCTCGACATCGACCACGGCACCTACCCCTTCGTGACCTCATCCAACCCGCTGTCCGGCGCGGCCTGCGTCGGCACCGGCGTCGGGCCGAAGAACATCGACGAGGTCTGGGGCATCTCCAAGGCCTACACGACCCGCGTCGGGGCCGGACCGTTTCCGAGCGAGCTGCACGACGACACCGGCGAGCTGATCCGCCAGCGCGGCGGCGAGTTCGGCACCACCACCGGCCGCGCGCGCCGCGCCGGCTGGCTGGATCTCGTGGCGCTGCGCTATGCGGCGCGGCTGAACACCTTGACGGCATTGGCGATCACCAAGCTCGACGTGCTCTCCGGCTTTGACCGTATCGCGGTCTGCACGAGCTATCGCGGCGCCGAGGGGGCCGAGTTCGACGACTTCCCCTATCACCAGACCGTCCTGCACCACACCACCGCCGAGTTGACCGAGCTGCCCGGCTGGCGCGAGGACCTCGGCGAGTGCCGCGCGATCTCAGACCTGCCGGGTGCGGCGCGGGAGTATCTGCAGTTCATCGCCGAGCACACCCACGCGCCTGTCGCCCTCGTGGGCGTGGGTCCCGGGCGCGAGCAGACGATCTGGACCGACGCCGGCCGCCAGACGCTGGCCTCGCGCAACGGAGCCGTGCCGGACGCGGCATAGCCAATGCCGCCGGGCTGTCACGGAATCGCGTGGGGGTAGATGTGCGCCCCCGGCCGGTGAGAGGGGAGTCGGTCCGGGGGCGCTCCGCTCACTCCGTTGGCGGCAAAATGATGCTAGACCCGCTCGCGGACGTTTCTGCACGGCGTCTTGCGTGTAACCATCGCTATACGCGGCCTTTTTCTGTGCAAGGGTCCGCAGACCCGGCATCGAGGCCGATCCAGCCCTCGGCATCGACGGCGATACGTTTGCTATACGCGCTCGGCGGCTCGCGACCGTAAATGGCGATGATAAGTTCAGGCCATGCTGCGTAAGCGGGCCGCGCTGACCACGCTGCTGCTGGTGGCCGTCCTGGGGCTCCTCACGGGCGGCGGCTCGGCCGTCGCGGGCGCGCTGGCGGCGACGCCGGCCGGCGGCTCGAGCAGCGCCAGCGGTCCGAGCAGCGCCGGCAACCCGAGCAGCGCCGGCAACCCGAGCAGCGCCGGCAACCCGAGCAGCGCCGGCAACCCGAGCAGCCCGAGCAGGGTACAGGCGCGCGCTGCCGGCTCGACGGCCGCTGTCGAACTCGTGCGCGGCATCCCGCGCGGCCCCAGCATCCCGATAACGATGCAGCCGGTGGGCCTGTCGCTCGAGTACCCGGTGATGGCCCAGGACCTCGGGACGGGCCCCTGCCCGCCGCCGGCGCTCGCCGGCCAACTGGAGAAGCTCGGCTCGCCGCCGATCTCGCTGGCTGGGGACAGCCAGGATTTGACCGCTCCGAGCGGAGCGCTCAGCGCTCCCCCCTCGTCGTGGGAAACGGCTGTCCTGTATACGCTGCCCGCGAACTTCTGGAGTCAGCTGCAATGTCTGCTGAGCGCCGCGAAAGATCCGCTGACGGTCGGCATCAACCTCAAGACCGGCCAGCTCGCGTGGGCCACGCAGATCGCTGCGGGCGCCCAGAGCGCCGCGAGCAACGGTCTGGCGTTCTCGCTCGGCAACGAGCCCGACCTGTATGACCTGCCGAACTATTCGGCGCTCGGCAAGCCGCAGAGCGCCGCCGCTGCGGCGAGTCTGTATCTACAGCTGGCCACGTATCTGCGCCCGGCGATCGGCAGCGCTCCGCTGGTCGGGCCGGAACTGGCCTCCGCCGAACACTGGCGCGGCCAGCTGCCGCAGATCATCGGCGCGCTGCACATTCAGACGCTCGGTGTCCACGCCTATCCGCTGAGCGTGTGCGGCAGCCCGCACGCGGCCACGGTGTCGGGCCTGCTGTCACCGCGTGTCGCCGATGCACCGAGCGCGCTCGCCTGGGTCGTGGCCGACGCGAACGCCGCAAGGGTGCCGGCGATCCTCTCGGAGGCCAACTCGGTCTCGTGCGGCGGCAAGAGCGGCGTCTCGGACAGCCCGGCGTCAGCGGTCTGGGCGGTTCGCTTCGTGCTCAGCGCGCTGAAGACCGGCCTGCGCGAGGTCCGCTTCCACTTCGCGGGCGGCGCGTACGATCCGTTCGTAGTCCGTGGCCAGGAAGTCATCGACCGCCCGCTCGACGGCGCGATGGTCGCTCTCAATCAGTGGCTGCCGGTCGGCTCCTCGCTGCAATCGCTGACCGGGGTGAAGGGCCTCGTCGCGACCGCCGTGAGCGGCCCGGTCACGCCCGTTCAGCTGATCCTCGACAACGAGCGTGCACGAGCGCAGCAGGTGGTGCTTCGCAGCCGCGCCGGCGTGCGCATCGCCGTGTTCAGCGCCAGCCGCGCGGGCCTGGCGAGGCAAACGTTGCAGCCCAGCAAGGGACGCGTCAAGCTCACACTGGCTCCGAGCAGCATCGTGGCGGTGCTATCGGGCTGACGGGGCCTCGCCGCCGTCGCCTGCTCCCACACAGCGCTCCGCTACCAGGCGCGACGTGTGCGCAGCGCCTCGAGCACGTAGCCCGAGAGCGAAATCGGCGACATCACGAACTGGTAGCAGAAGAAGTAGAACAGCAGCCCGCGACGGTTCTGGCGGACGCGCAGGTGCACGGATTTGAAGACCCGGCGCTGGTGAAAGTACATGACGCTCCCGAGCACGGCGTTGAGCGGCAGCACCAGCAGGGTCATCGGCCCGACGATCGCGAAATTGCCGCCGATCGCGAGAATGACGCCGGGGATGAACGCCAGCGTGAACGCCGCGTCGAGCAGCGGAAACGTGAAGTTGACGGCGACCGAGTGGGAGAAGAAGCTCATCTGCTTGATCAGGCCCACGCCATGGTCGCGCAGGCCCTCGATCATCCCGCGCGCCCAGCGCCGGCGCTGACGGGCGAACGCGCCCCAGCTGACCGGCACCTCCGTGAATGCGGCCGCCGTCGGCTCGAACACGCTGCGCCCGCCCTGGAGCAGCATCCCCCAGGTCAGCACGATGTCCTCGCCGATCCGGTTGGGCCAGCCGCCCACGAGCTTGAGCGCGGTCGTGTCATACACGCTGAACGCTCCCTGGGCCACCAGCGTCCCCTGCAGCAGCGCCTGCCCGCGCTTTACCGTGGCGATCCCCAGGAAGTAGTCCCACTCCTGCGCGCGTGTGAGCAGGTTCTCGCGCGAGTTGCGTACCAGCACGGCCCCTGCGACGGCCACGGTGTCCGGGGGCGAGGCCAGCAGGCGCGCGACCGCGCGCTGGAGCGAGTAGGGCATCAGCAGCGTGTCGGCGTCGAACGTCGCCGTCAGCGGTGCTGTCACGGTCTCGAGCGCGGCGTTCAGCGTATTGGCCTTGCCGCCGTGCTCGAGCGCGAGCAGCCGCACGCGCGAATCGCGCGCCGCATACTCGGCGACGACCTCGCGCGTGCGATCGGTCGAGCCGTCATCCGCCACCACGATCTGGAAACCACCGGGGTAGTTGGTCCGGACGGCATAGTCGAGCGTCTCGGCGATCGACGCCTGCTCGTTGTAAGCGGCCACCAGCAGCGTGACCTCGGGAAAGTCGAGGTCGAAACGCAAGGGCGGCGGATGATCGAGCAGAATCGAGCTGAGCAGCTGGATGTTGAGGTAGCCGGGTATCAACGCGATGCCGGCGATCACGAGGATCGCCAGCGGCAGCGTGATGTCCTGGCCCAATGTCCTGATCCAGTTGCGCGACAGCCACAGCGAGAAGCACAGCCACAACACCCCTGCCACGAACGTGAGCACCACGCGCAGGCGCAGCGGCACGTACAGGCCGCGCCGCTGCCGCGTGTGCGCGAACCGCAGCTCGCGCACATGCTCGGCGGCGGGCGCAAGCTCGAGCGGCTCGCGCTCTTCCTGCGACACCTGAATGCGCCCGCTCTGCGAGAAGGCGTCAGCGTCGTGGCGCGGCAAAGCGGCCCGCGGCCCGCGCGCGCGCTCCCGTTGGCCCGTTGGCCGTGCGCCACCGGGCCGGCTCGGCTTGTTTGGAATGACTCGCATCGTGCTCGGCGTCGCTAGCGCCCAGCACGGTTATCGACACCCCTCAGCCGGCGCTCAAGGCCGCCTGCGGGTCACTGTGGTCCCGGCCCAGGCGCCCCAACGCCTGGGATAGGTGCTGCGGCCCGTGACCAGCGGTCCGCACGAGCAGGTCGCGGTTCGAGCGGGCGACGATGTCGGGTCCAACCCGGCCTCGGCGCCGGCAGCGGCGCTCGGAACGGAGACGCCCTCAGCCTGCGACCCAGCTCTTGGCCTGCTCGAGCGATCCAAGATCATCAAGCTGCTTGGGACGATGGGCCGTGCAGGAATCGAACCTGCAACCTTGGGCTTAAGAGGCCCCTGCTCTGCCAATTGAGCTAACGGCCCGTGCGGCGCTGCGGGCGCGCCGAGCGCCAGCACTGCCGTCGGCTGAGGCGGCGATTCTAGCCGAGCCGCCCTGGCGCGCGTGGCGCAGCGCCGGGGAGCGGCCGAGGTCTATTTCGTGCTCGTGCCCGACGCCAGCCCGCCAGGCGTCGGCGTGGACGGCGCGGTGGTCGTCCCGACGTAGGTGCCGTTCGGGCCTTTTTTGACTTTGATCGCTTTGCCGCCCTCGGTGGTCGTGTATTCGGGGCCGTTCGGCTGCTTCTTGACTTCGGCCAGCTCGTTTTCCAGGCGCTTTCGGTTTTCGGACGGCGCCAGCGCCACCGCCCGCGCCGCGGCCAGGTCGCCGGTGTTGCCGTCCTTCGCTTTGTAGGCGTACTCAGCCAGCTGCGCGTACAGGTTCGACTGGTCTTGCGCGGAGCGCCCGTGCTCGAGCGGGATCACGACCTGCAGCACCTTGACGGCTTCGGCCGGCTGTTCGAGCCCTTCTTCGCCGTAGACCCTGACCATGTCCTGGGCGATTTCGGCGTTCGGCTTGCTCGGGTTCAGCCCTACATAGCGGTTCCAGGATTCCGAGATCTGGTTGAACAGCTGCCTCTGCTTGCTCGTCAGTCCCGTACTCGTGGCGGATTCTTCGCCGCCACCGGCTTCGTGCAGCCGCGCCAGCGTCAGCTGTTCCCAGGCGTAGATGTCGCTGGGGTCCTTGCGCGTGAGCTTCTCGTACTTGTCGATGGTCGCCGAGTAGCTGGTGTGGCTGGAGCCTTCGCTGCCGGTCAGCGAGCTCAGCAGACCGCCGCCGCCCGCACCCGCGCCGACGCCGAAGAACACCAGGCCCGCCCCGATCAAGAGGGCCAGGCCGGCGTATAGCACCTGGACCGTGCGGCGACGGCCGCGTCCGCGCAGGTCGAACAGCATCAGCTCGACAGCCTGGGATCTGTGTGGTCGATCATCTCTTGCACCGTTGGCTGCGCCGTATTCGAAGGAGGCGATCCGCCGCCCGGCGGCCCTCCGGCGGATGCACTGGCGGCTGGCCTGCGGCGCTCGACAAGCGTCGCCAGCAGGATGCTCACCTCATAAAGAATGTACAGGGGGATCGTCTCCAAGACCATCGTAATCACTTCTCCCGGCAGCAGAGCCGCGATCGCGGCACACACGAGCAGCGCGTAGCGGCGGTTTTTGCGCAGCTGGGCGGGCGTCACGATTCCCGCGTGTGTCGCGGCCAGGATCACGACGGGCACCTGGAACACGAGCCCCATCGCGAGCAGGATCGTCGCCGCGAACTTGTAGTACGGACCGGCCTGCACGAGCACGTTGAACTCGGAGCTGTTGAAGTTCTGGAAGAAGTGCAGCGCCGCGGGCAGCGCCACGAAGTAGCCGAACAGCACCCCGAGCGCAAACAGAAACGGGATCGCGAGCAGCAGCGGCAGCGCCAAGCGCCGCTCGCTGGGGCTGAACGCGGGCAGCAAAAAGCCGTAGAGCTCGAACAGCACTATCGGCAGCGACAGCACGAGCGCGAACATGAGCGTCACGCCGAGCGTGGTCGTGAAGGGTTCGCCGATGCCGAGCGTCACCGGTTTGTTGCCTTCCGGGACGCGCGGGATCCGCGCGACGTCCGCCTGCAGCTGGGGAATCTGCGCCGCGAGCGCCGCGCGCGTGGCCGCCGGTAGCTTGCTCGCCGGGTTCGCCAGCTCCGCGGCGATCTTCTGCACGTCGCCCGCCACCGCGAGCACGCCCTGCTGCGCCAGCGCCGTCTGGCCGAGCGGCCCCTCGCCTCTGGCGACCTGCTTCTGCGTCTGGGCCGCAAGCGGGCGATTGATGACCTTCAGCAGCGCATGGTTCTGCCACATGCACAGGCCGAACACCACGGCGACCGCGACGATGCTGACGATCAGGCGCGTGCGCAGCTCTTCGAGGTGGTCGACGAGGCTGAGGCGATCTTCGTGGCCGATCGTGCGAATCGCGGTGGCCATTGTGCTTATGAAACTACCACCGCCCCGTGCCCGCCCCGCCTACTACCGCCCCGTGCCCGCCCCGCCCGGACGGAGCGGTTGAGCAACGGGCCGAGGGTCTAAAGGCGCGGGCGCGAGCCGTCGATGACATGGGGGAATGGACGCCATGTCAGACACCAGCCCCCACATCCGTCATCGCGTACAGCTGCCCGACGGCAAGCACGTCGAAATCGTGTATCGCGACCACCGCCGCGCCCCCGACCGCGCCGGTCGGCCGAACCCGGGCTGTCCCTCCGAGCCCGTGTCCGCGCTGGACGGCACGTCCGCCACGGTGCCGGCCCCCAGCACGGCCGCTGCCCAGAGCGCCGCCGAAACGTCCTCGGCGCCGGCGTCGCCCTCGGCGACGGCTCCGGCCCCCACTCCTCTGTCACCCCCGGCGGCAATCCCCTCGCCCACGCCGACGTCGCCGCCCGCCTCGATCCCGCCATCCGCTCCCATCCCGCCCGCGCCGGCGCTACCGCCCGCAGCGGCGGCGCCGCCGGAGCCCGCGCCGGCAACCACCGGGGCTGCCGGCGGCGAATCGTCCGACAGCGCCAGCGCTCTGGAGCCTGCGACCCGGACCGAGCCACTGCACGTCTGCTTCAACTGCGGCGGCGAGCTCGTGTTTCCGCTCGATTGGATCGAAGAGGGCGAGCGTCATTGGCGGATCATCCTGCGCTGCCCGGAGTGCGAGGCCTATCGCGAAGGCGTCTTCGAGCAGGCGATCGTCGAGCGTCTCGACGACGAGCTCGACCGGGCCACCGGCGAGCTGCTGAGCGACCTGCGCCAGATCACCCACGCGAACATGACCGACGAGATCGAGTTCTTCGTGCGCGCCCTCGAGGCCGACGTGATCGTCCCCGCGGACTTTCGTCCTTAGGGCCGCTGGGGCCACACCTCGGTGCGGCTCGGCCGTGGCGGTGTAACCGGCGTCCGGCCTTTAAGGTCGTGGCGTGCTCGCTCTACGACGGCGACAGGAGGTCGCCGTTTCGGTTTCGCGGGACCGGATGTCCCGCGGAGGTGACCCAACGTAAACGCGCGCCGCCACGACATGTCACCACGGCCGGCCATCCGGGCCGGCCGTTGAAGCGCCGCGCCTTACCGATAGCGCTCGACGACCGCGTCCGCGACCAGGTCGAGCAGCGTCGCGCGCTCGCCCGGCAGGACCGCGGGCAGGGCAGCCTTGGCCTCGGCGACCAGCGCGAGCGCGCGCTCGCGTGCCTCGTCGAGCGCGCCGGTCGCGGCGATCCGGTCGCACAGCTGTTCGGCCTGCTCGGGTCCCTGCAGGAGCGAGAGGTCGAAGTCGGCGGGCCGCGGGTCGCGCTCTCGCGCGAGGATCAGCGGCAGCGTCACGGTGCCGTCGAGCAGGTCGGTGCCGCGGGCCTTGCCGGTGCGCTCGACAGGGCCCGACACGTCCAGCACGTCATCGAGCAGCTGAAAGGCCAGGCCGATCCGCCGCGCGAACGCCCCAAGCGCGTCCGCGAGCGCGCCCGAACCCCCGGTCGCGACGAGCGCTCCGAGCCGGCAGGCGGCCTCGAACAGCGCCGCCGTCTTCAGCTCGCAGCGGCGCAGGTAGCGCTCGACGGCCACGCGCGGGGCGTATGCGTCCTCGCGCTGCAGCAGCTCGCCCTCGGCGAGCGCCGAGCTGGCCTCCGACAGGGCCTTCAGCTGAGCCTCGTCGCCGTTACGGGCGAGCTCGGCGAAGGCACGCGAGAACAGCAGGTCGCCGGTGGCGACCGCCAGCTTGCGCCCCGCGGCGGCCGCCACAGACGGCCGTCCGCGTCGCAGCTGCGCGCCGTCGATCACGTCGTCGTGCACGAGCGTCGCCGAGTGCACCAGCTCGACCGCGACGGCGGCGCGAACCAGCCGATCGGCGCCCCCATCGCTCGTAGGAGGGCCGCCCGCGGACTGCGCGGCCAGGACCACCAGCAGCGGTCGCAGACGCTTGCCGCCCGCCACGATCATGCTGCTCGCGTGCGAGGCCAGCGGCTCGCCGGCCGCCACGGTCACGCGCTCGAGCTGGAGCTCGATCTCGAGCATGCGCTCGCGCAGCGCACCCCCGCCCTGGCGCATGATCGCCTCCATCGCGTCGAGACCGCTCGCGGCGCCGGTGGTGGCAAGGCCGTTCGCGGCGCCCCCCTCGGCGTCGGTCGCGGCGCCTGCCCCGGCGTCGTTGCGCGCGTCAGTCGCGGCCTCACCGTCAGCACGGGCCCTGGCGTCGCCGCCGGCGCCCGCCGCGGCGTCGTTGCTGGCGCCTGCCCCGACGCCGTTCGTGACCGTGGTGCCTTCGGCGCTGCTCACGCGTTCGCCTCAGCGCAAACAGTACCGGCATGGATCGCGATGATGCCGCCGGCGGTCAGCAGGTAGGTGATCTCGCCAAGCCCCGCCTGCGCCATCTCGGCTGCCAGCTCGCGCGGCCCGGGAAACCGTTTGACGGAGCTGGGCAGGTAGGTGTAGGCGGCGGAGATGTCGCGGCGCCCGCCGGCGCGCGCACGCCACGGGCCGCTGATCAGCGCCTCGACGAAGCGCCCCAGGCGAGGCACGACGCGGTCGAACCAGAGCGCGAAGAACAGCGCGAGCGGCGAGCTGGTGGGCGAGGTGATCTCCAGCACCACCACCCTGCCACCGGGGCGCACCACGCGCGCCATCTCGGCCAGCCCGCGCGGCAGATCGGAGAAGTTGCGCGCGCCAAAGCCGACGGTCGCCGCGGCAAAGGCGTTGTCCTCATACGGCAGCTGCATGGCGTCGGCCCACTCGAAGCGGGGCGTGACCAGCGCTCCGGAGGCCGCCGCCGCCTTGGCGCTCGCGCGGGCCAACATCGCCGGCGAGAAGTCGCCGCCGAGCACCTCGCCCCCGGGCCACACGCGCCGTGCCAGCGCGAGCGCGAGATCGCCGGTGCCGGTGGCGACATCGAGCACGCGGTCGCCCGGGCCGACACGCGCAAAGTCGGCGGCGCGCTCGCGCCAGCGCTTATGCAGGCCGGCGGTCATCGCCGTGTTCACCGCGTCATAGACGCCGGCCACGCGATCGAACATCTCGCGCACCTGCTCGGCCTCGAGCCGGCCGCTTTGGGCCGCCCGCCGCTCGCCCTCGGACTCGGGCCGCTCGCTCTCGCTGGCCCGCCACTCGACGCCGGAGTCGAGCCGCTCGCTCTGTGCAGCCGGCCGCGCTGTGCCGGTCTTCAGCCGTTCGCTCTGAGCTGCCGAGGGGCCCTCGTCGGCGGGCATAGACGAGCGCTACTTGAGCTCTGACAGGAAGAAGATGGCCGCATCGAACTTCTTTGGCGGCAGGTTCTTGAACGAAGGCATCGGCGCCGTCGGATTGACCAGCGTCCGCGCGATCCCCAGGCGCGGCAGGCGCGAGCCGATGTGCGTGAGTTCCGGGCCCGGGCCGCTGTTGCCGTTCTGGCCGAGTTTGTGGCACGCAAGGCAGCCCGACTGCGCCACGACCAGCTTGCCGGCTTCGAATTCGGCGAGCGTACTGCCGCCCGCCTGCGTGATCCGGCTCGGCGTGGGCATTTCAATCACGGTCGGCGAGCCGGCGTTGGCGCCCTGGTAGGTGAGCAGTGCCATCGCGCCGATCACGAAGATGCCCGTCAATGTCGCGATCGGGCGCCGCTCGGGGCGCCGCTCGGGTTTGCGGTCGTAGAACGGCAGCAAGAACAGCAGGATCATGCAGATCGTCGGCACCCCGATCGTCGCCAGCGGAACGAGGCTCGGCGGTTTGATCACGCGCAGCAGCTCGAAAAGGAAGAAGAAGTACCACTCGGGCCTCGGCACGTAGGTGGTGGTGGTCGGGTTCGCCTTTGACCCGAGCTCGGCCCCGAGCACCAGCGACATCGTGATGATCACCGCCATCACCACGCACGCCATCACTGCGTCCTTCGTGACCGCGTACGGGAAGAACGGTTTGCCTTCAGCCTTCAGGATCGAATACTCGCGGAGGTACTGCTCCTTCTCTCTTTGATTCATGCATGCACCTAGATATCGGCCTCGCGCAGCTCGGACGGCTCCTGGGCTTTCAGCCACGGAGGCGCCGTCGTGCCGAGCCTGGCGACAAGGTACAGGTGCGCGCTGATCAGCGCGATCAGCAAGCCGGGCACGAGCAGCATGTGGATCGCGTAAAAGCGTGACAAGGTGGTTGCGCCGAATTCGGGCCCGCCGCGCAGGAAGTCAGACAGATACGGGCCGAGCAGCGGGCCGGTGCCGTTGATGTTCACCCCGACGATCGTCGCCCAGTAGGCGCGCTGGTCGAACGGGAGCAGGTAGCCGGTGAACGACATCACCATCGTCAGGATCAGCAACACCACGCCGATCACCCAGTTGAGCTCGCGCGGATACTTGTAGGCGCCGAAAAAGAACGTGCGGCCCATGTGCAGGAACACGAGCACCACCATCACGCTCGAGCCCCACTTGTGCATGCCGCGTACGAACTGGCCGAGAAAGACTTCGTTGGTCACGTGGCGAATCGATTCGTAGGCGCCCCCGTTGGGATCGGGGCGGTAGTACATCGCGAGGAAAACCCCGGTGACCGCCTGCGAGAGAAACGCGAACATGGTGGCGGAGCCGAGCGTGTAAAACCAGTTCGTTCCCCTGGGGACCTTGCGGAACAGCATCCAGCGCACGCCCCCGCTCAGTGAGGTGCGCTCGTCGACCCAGTCGACGACACTCGTCCCCGCGCTGATCGCGTGGTCGGCAGGCGTGACCTCTCCGTTGCCCTCTCCCGGTCGCGGTGGCGGCGCCTGCAGCGGCGCGGGCAGCGTTGGCGTGGGGGGTTTTGGAAGCTTGGCCACCGGGGCGTCGTCCCGGCCTAGAGTTTCTGCGCGCCCGGGCGCGAAGGGTAGAGGTACTGGCCGATGCCGTCGATCGCCTCGCCGGGGTCCCGCGGGGAGAAGGGACGCAGTTGACTGTTGACGGAGAAGCGCGGTCCAAGTTCCACTTCGCTGTTGGCGTTCACGCGCGAATAGAAGCGGTCGAGCGGGCGCACCGGCGGGCCACCGACCGGCCGCCCAAGCAGGTCATACACGCCACCGTGGCAGGGACAGATGAACCGCTCCGCCGCATCGACCCAGCGGACCGGACAGCCAAGGTGTGCGCAGCGGTTGGAGATCGCGATGAACTTGGTGCCGTGGTCGTATGGGTCGGTGTCGATCGCCGGGTTGAACTTGCGCACGTACACCGTCGTCTTGCCGGCCTCGCCGATCTGGGGGTTGAGCGTGAGGATGACCGGCATGTAGTTGAACTCATCGAACATGTCCGTCGGCCCCACGCTTTCCCAGCGCACCGGCGTGCTTTTGAAGATCGGGCCGACCGCGAACGCCAGCGAAGGCAGCAGAAAGGCCGACGCGGCGATCGCGCCCGCGGTGTGGGCGCTGCCCGTCATGAAGCGCCTGCGCGTCACCGTCTCACCCTCGAAGGCTCCGGGGATCGCGCGATCGAGCGTGTAGATCGGGGTGGGCTTTGCGTGCTTGTCGGGCACCACCGCGAACAATATCGAGGCGCGATTCAGTGCGGCGCCAAAACCCCCTGCGCGCTTGTGCGCATCGCCTCGATCGCCTCGGGCGCACCATCGAAGACGAGCTGCTTGGCACGCCGGTGGTTCGCACTGGAACCCCACCCGACGGCGCGTGCGCCGGCTCCCCACACCGCCTGTGCGAGCACGGGCTGATCGCAGGAGTGTGCAAGCGCACTGAGCGTGATCGTGTCGGCGAGCTCGGCTACCGCGACCGTGTCCTCGAGCGCGACCAGCCTCGCCAGTCCAAGCGCATACAGCCGGTCGCCCGCCAGCAGGCAGAGGTCGGCTTCGGGCGAGGCGATCACGCGCGGGGTGCCGTAGTGAAGGAGATAGCCCTCGTAGATCGCCTCGACCAGCAGCTCGTATTCGGCGGGCGCTCGCCGCGCGCGCGGCCCGGCGGCGACTGCCTGGGCAGGGCCGGCCCGATCGTGCGCGCACATGCCATCGGCCAGCAGGCTCGCCATCAGACCGCCCTGCTCGCGCACCAGCTCGGCCAGCGCCAGCAGCGAGCGACGCTCGCGCGGCTCGCTCACTGCGCGTCCTCGCGCGGGCGGTCGCGCACGGCCGCGAACGCGTCGGCGGCCGCGTGGACCGTGCGCTCGAGGTGCTCTGGCGTGTGCGCAAGCGAGGGAAACCACGCCTCGAACTGGGACGGTGGCGCATACACGCCACGGGCGAGCAGCTCGCGGCACCAGCGCCCGTATGCCTCGAGGTCGCACGCGCGTGCGTCGTCGAAGTCGAGCACGCTGCGCGGGCGCCGATCACCGCGCGCAGAGCCGTTGGAATGCTCGGAGCCGCGGCCGCCGCTGGGGCTCGTGAAGAAGACCGTCAGCAGGCCCGGCAGGCTGACAACCTCGACGGATTCTGCGCCAGCGTGCGCCGCCGCCTCGCGCAGTCCGCTCGCCAGCCGCTCGGTGATGGCCGCCAGGCGCAGGTAGGCGTCCTGGTCGAGCAGCTCGAGGGTCCGCAGTGCGGCCGCCACCGCGAGTGGGTTGCCGGAGAGCGTGCCCGCCTGGTAGACCGGGCCCGCAGGGGCCAGCAGGCCAAGCAGCTCGGCCGGGCCGCCGAGCGCGGCGGCGGGCAGGCCGCCGCCGATGATCTTGCCGAGGATCGTCAGGTCGGCGCTGACGCCGGTCAGCTCCTGTGCGCCGCCACCGGCGACGCGAAAGCCCGAGATCACCTCGTCCAGGATCAGCAGCGCCCCGCTCGCGCTGGCGCGCTCCCGCAACAGCTCGAGAAATCCCGGGCGCGGCGGCACCAGGCCCATATTGGCCGGCAGTGGCTCGGCGATGATCGCGGCCAGCTCGTGCTGCTCGCATGCGGCGCTCAAGCGCGCCGCATCGTTCCAGGGCACGAGCACCGTCTGGGCGGCCGCAGCTGCCGGCACGCCGGGGCTGGCCGGCAGCGCCTGGGTCGCCAGGCCCGAGCCGGCACTCGCCAGCAGGCCATCGACGTGGCCGTGGTAAGCGCCCTCGAACTTGAGCACCTTTTCCCGCCCCGTGGCGGCGCGGGCCAGGCGCAGCGCGGTCATCGTGGCCTCGGTTCCCGAGCTGGTCATCCGCAGCATCTCCACCGCGGGCATGCGTCTGCCAACCGCGACCGCCAGCTCGACCTCGCCGGGCGTCGGCGCGCCGAACGTCGTTCCCCGTGCGGCCGCAGCGTTCACGGCGGCGACGACCTCCGGGTGTGCATGACCGAGCACGAGCGGCCCCCACGAACAGACGTAGTCGACGTAGCGGTTGCCGTCGACGTTGACCACTTCGGCGCCCTCGCCGCGCGCGAGAAAGATCGGGTCGCGCCCGATCGCGCGCATCGCGCGTACCGGCGAGTTGACGCCGCCGGGCATGACCTCCAGCGCGCGCCGGTAGAGCGCCGCCGAGCGCGTGTCGGTCAGCGTGGTGCTCACCGCAGACGGGCAGCCGGCGGAAGGTGGGGCGAAGGCCGGCCGGTCACGGGCGGCAACTGGGCGCACCGAGCCCGATCGGAGCGCACACAAGGAGGCCTCGCAGAAGGCCGGGCGAAGCCCGGCCGGTCAAGGGCGGCTGGATGCCGCCCATCCAAATCAAAACGCGGCGCCGGAGGCGCAGAAGGCCGGGCAAGGCCCGGCCGGCCACGGGCGGCTGGAAGCCGCCCGTCCCAATCAAAGCGCGGGGCTGGATGCCCCGCGGCGCAGACCCGATCCCTATCCATGCTCGCGCTCCCAGGCCTTGAATTCCTCGGTGAAATAGAGCAGGCGGATCTTCTTGAACTCCGTCGAGCTGTAGAGCGTGGCACGCCCGTCGATGCCTGTCTGCGCCGCGATCGAGTCGAGGATCGCGTCGCACTCCTGCTTGGAGCGGCCGTGAGCCATCGTGAAGACCGAGTACGGCCAGTCGCGATAGGTGGGCCGCTGGTAGCAGTGCGAGATGCCGCGCACGGACGCCATGCGCGGCCCGAGCTCGGGGATCTGCTCGTCGGGCACCTGCCACACGCCCATGCCGTTGGCCGAGAAGCCCGCGCGGCGGTGGTAGAGGATCGCGGCCACACGGCGCAGCAGCCCCCGCTCCTGCATGGCGGTCAGCTGCTCGAGCAGCCGCACCTGGGAGAGACCGACCGCGGCAGCGGCCTCGGCATACGGTTCGCTGACGACCGCCATGTCTCCCTGCAGGGCCCGGATCACGGCGATGTCGAGCTCGCCGTAGGGCTGGCGCTCGAGCTCCACCGGCGCACTGGCCTGCGCGGTCTTCGCGAGCGCCTCGGTGTCGCCCTCCATCTCCAGATCCATGCGGATCTTGAACAGCTTGAGCGTCGGCAGCTGTCGCACCGACTCGGCGCCCGCCTCGTGCGCCAGCACCTCCAGCGTGCCCTCCAGGCCCAGCTTCGAGTCGGGCTCGGTGGCGATCGTGAACCAGAGATTGAACTCGTGGTTGCGCAGGTAGTTGTGCGAGACGCCCGGATGGGCATTGATCGCCTGGGCTGCGCGATGCGGATGCTCGGGGTCGACCTTGGCGGCCACCAGCATCGAGGAGTAGCCGAGCGCGCGCGTGTCGAAGATCGGGGTGACCTGGCGAACGATGCGCTTGTCGAGCAGGTGCTGCACGCGGCTCATGGCCTCCTGCTCGCTGAATCCGCCGAGCTCGGCCACGCGCGCGTACGGGCGCGCGTCGATCGGGAACGAGCCCTGCATCAGGTTCAGCAGCCGCCGGTCATGCTCGTCGAGCGGGATCGCGGCGCCGTGCTTGCGCTCGCGCAGCTTCGGAACGGCGCCGCCCGCGCCGGGCGGGTCCTCGAGCGCTGGCGCTGCCCCCGGGACAGATGACTCGAGCGGGTCAGCCCCGAGGCCCTCGCTGCTCACTGGTCATCCTTCCTGTTGTCGGCGCGC
The DNA here is from genome assembly GCA_963713895.1 of uncultured Solirubrobacterales bacterium. GTDB lineage: Bacteria > Actinomycetota > Thermoleophilia > Solirubrobacterales > Solirubrobacteraceae > Palsa-744. The sequence continues at coordinate 3,619,615 of OY970210.1, forward strand.
TGCGCCAGCAGGCGCGCGGCGTGCATGGCGTGGTAGGTGATCACCACGTCGGCCCCGGCGCGGTGAAGCGAGGTCAGGATCTCGAGAACCGCGGCGTCCTCGTCGAGGTGGCCGGCGGCGGCGGCGGCCTTGACCATCGCGTACTCGCCGCTGACGTTGTACGCGGCCACCGGCAGCGCGGTCTCGCGCTTGACGGCCGCGATCAGATCGCCGTAGGCCAGCGCCGGCTTGACCATCAGCATGTCGGCCCCCTCGCCAGCGTCGAGCACCGCCTCCCGCAGCGCCTCACGGCCGTTGGACGGATCGAGCTGGTAGGAGCGGCGATCCCCGAAGGCGGGCGCCGAGCCGGCGGCGTCGCGGAACGGACCGTAGAAGGCTGATGCGAACTTGGCGGAATAGGCGAGGATCGGCGTCTCGGCGAAGCCCTCGCCATCGAGCTCGTCGCGAATCGCGCCGACGCGGCCGTCCATCATGTCCGAGGGCGCCACGATGTCCGCGCCCGCGCGGGCATGGCTGCAGGCAATGCGGGCCAGCAGCTCGAGCGTGGCGTCGTTGTCGACGCTGGGTGGGTGGGATTCCAAATCCCGCACCACGCCGCAGTGACCGTGCTCGGTGTACTCGCACAGGCACACATCGGTGATCACGAGCAGCTCCGGCAGCGTCCGCTTGAGCGCGCCGACCGCCAGCTGCACGACGCCCTCCTCGTCCCAGGCGCCCGAGCCCTCGGCATCCTTGTGCGCGGGCACGCCGAACAGGATCACCGCGCCCACCCCGAGCGCGTCCGCCTCGCGGGCGCGCTCCAGGGCCTGCGAGATCGTCAGCCGCGCCATGTCCTCGAGCAGCGGATCGGCGCCGGCGGTCTGCTCGGCTTCGGACACGAACAGCGGCAGCACCAGCCGGTCGGCGCGCAGATCGGTCTCGCGCACCAGTCCGCGCAGGCCCGCGCTCGCGCGCAGCCTGCGCATGCGCGTCTTGGGAAACGCCATACGCCGAGGATACTCCCGCGCTGGTCCAGTGCTGGCCTAGCACCGATCGGCCCGGGGGAGCCAGCTAGTGTCGATCGACCCGCGGGAGCCGATCAGTCGAGGCGGCGCAGCCCGACCCGCGCGAGCGCCGCGAACGCGGCGGTCAGCACCAGCAGATGCAAGGCCGAGATCGCCAGCCCGGGCGAGGCGCGGTTGACCGCGGCGTCGAGCGCCTGCAGGGCGGACTTGAAGGGGAACACGAACGAGATCGCGTTGATCACGTCGTACAGCCCGTGCGCCACCGAGCCGGACGGAACGAGCGCCAGCAGCGCGAGCGGAAGCGACAGCAGAAAGGCCAGCAACGATGCGGAGCGGACCTCGCGTGCGAGTGCGCCGATCGCGACTCCGAGCGCGCCGAACGCGAGCGCGCCGAACGCGAGCGCGACCAGCCACAGGCCGATGCGCGAGAAGTCGAGGCTGACGAACGCGCTGATCCCCACCAGCATCACCAGCCCGAGCAGGAACGCGCAGGCGGCGGCGAGCAGCAGCTTCTCGGTGAGCAGCGCCTCGCGACTGACGAGCGCGCGCACCAGGCGCGCGAGCGTGTGCTCTTCGCGCTCGAGCGCCATCCCGCCGGCCGCCAGCAGGACGCCCACGAACATCAGCGACACCGCCACGGCGACCACCACCGCGAACGTGTCCAGCGGCGTGCGCCGGCCGTCGATCGGCGTGCTCTGGACCTTGATCGGCTGTCCGATCGTGGCCAGCACGTTTCTCGACAGCACCAGGTTCCGGGCGGCGAAGGTCGCGAACGCCTCGATCCGTTCGAGCTTCGTGCGCTCGGGGCCGGGGGGCTGGTGCGCGATGATCGAGCGCAGCTGACCCGGGATCTGCTCGAGCCCGACCAGCTGCGAAGGACCGCCGAGGATCGACAGATTCCCGCCCGTGATCAGCTCGCCGATCGCGTCGGCGGCGGCGCGCTGAATCTCTTCGGAGAACCCGAGGTTGGCCTGCGCGAGCGCCGAATGCAGGTCGGACTGCACGATCGACTGCTCGAGCGCGTTGCCGTTGTAAAGCACTTCCACGCTCGCCTGGGAGCCGGTCGAGACCCGCGCGACGATATCGCGAGGGATCACGACGGCGGCGAGCGCTTCTCCGGACTTGACGTCCGCGACCGCCTGTGCGCGAGAGGCCGCCGGCACAGGCTTCACCTGTGTGAACAGCTGTTCGACATAGCGGCTCACCAGCACAGGCTCGCCCCCAACCTGAAGCGTCTGCCCAGGAGCCGTTTCATCGACGACCGCGATCTTCGGCTTGGCAGGAGCACGAGAGATCGCCAGCCCAATCAGCAAAGCAATCGCCACCGGATAGACGACCAGGATCCCGACCAGCAGCCGCGACCGCCGCAGGATCAACAAATCCTTGCCCAACAGGGCCCTCACGAATGGCCCCGATCCCGAAGAAACGCCACAAAAGCAACCTCAAAATCCCCACCGCCCCCGCCCGCCGCCATCAGCTCGGCCGGCGACCCATCGAACAGCAATTCGCCGTCCGCCAGCACGATCGCGCGCGTCGAATGCCGGGCGACCTCGCCGAGATGATGGGTCGAGTACAGCACCGCGGTGCCCCCACGCGCGAGCCCGCCGACGAACTCCCAGACACGCTCGCGCTGGCCGGGATCGAGGGCGGAAGTGGGCTCGTCGAGCGCCAGCACGGGCGGGTCGGCGAGCAGGGCCAGGGCCACGTTCAGACGCTGGCGGTTACCGCCGGACAGCCGCTCGACGCGCTCGCCGGCTCGTTCACGAAGGCCTGTCTGGTCGAGCATGCGCTCGACGGCTGCGCCGGGATCGGCCACCTTCTCCAGGCGCGCGAACAGAGCCAGGTTCTCGGCCACCGACAGCTTCGTGTAGATGGCCGGCTGCTGCGGGGCCCAGCCGGCGGCCGCACCCGTGCCGGATCCGCTGACGGTGCCCGCGCTGGCGTCCAGCGCCCCGGCGAGGATCGAGAGCAGCGTGGTCTTGCCCGCCCCGTTGGGCCCGACGATCGCCACCAGCTCGCCGGCGCGCACCTCGAAGCTGACGCCGCGCAGCGCGTCGCGCTCGCCGAAGCGCTTGGAGAGAGCTCTGACGGCGATCGCCGGTGCGGGCGCGCTCACGTCCGCGAGCCCGGTGCACTCACAAGAGGCCTCCGCCCGAGCGCTGCCAGGACTCGAGCTCGAGATGGCGGTTCAGGTACAGAACCGTCTCGCGGATCACCGCGAGGATCGGCAGCGCCAGCAGCGCGCCGATCAAGCCGTACAGCTGCTCTCCGAGCAGCAGCGCGAAGATCACGAGCAGGGGATTGATCCGCAGCGTGTGGCCGAAGATCTGCGGGGCCACGATGTGGCCCTCGAGCTGCTGCAGCCCGAGAAACAGCAGCGCCACCCACACGGCGGTGATCGGGTCGGTGAACAGCGCCACCAGGATCGGCGGAAGCGCGCCCAGGAACGGGCCGATGTAGGGGATCAGCTCCATGAACGCGAGGAACGCGCCGAACGCGACTGCGTAGGTGCGCCCCGGCGGGAAGATCCCCAGCACGCCGAACACGTACAGCGCCACCGCCGCGGTGGTGCCCATGATCAGGCTGAACGCCAGCTGGCCGCCGACGTAGCGCGAGACGGCGCGCTGAATCAGGCGCGGGTAGTCGTCGGCCGGGGTGCCGTCGCCGGACGGCATCACGCGGCGCACGAGCGCGCCGATGCGCGGCGCATACAGCAGCATGTAGATCGACAGCACGAACACGAGCACCAGATCGAAGATCGCTCCGGCCGCTTCGGTGACCAGGCCGCCGCCGAACGACGCGATCGAGCCGGCGCTTTTGTCGAGCTTGTCCTGGATGGTCTGCAGCGCGGTCTCACCCTGCTTGATGAGTTTCACGTGCACGCCGTCGTTGTTGAGCTCGCGCTGGATTTTCGCGAGCGTTTTGTTGGCTTCGCTCACCAGCTGCGGGGCGTGGCGCGTGAACGCGCGCGCCTGATCTGTGATCGGGTTGGCCAGCAGAAAGCCGATACCCACGAGCGTCAGGAAGAATGCGAGATAGACGGCCAGCACCGCCAGCCCGCGCCGGACGCGCGCACGGTGGAGGAAGTTGACCGCGGGATTGAGGATCAAGGCGATGACGGCGGCGAGCACGAAGATGATCAGGACTTTCCCCGCCGCTTTCGCGAGCGCCCACAGCCCCAGCAGCGCCAGCGGCAGCAGCACCAGCTGCACCCAGCGCGGGACGACCGTGCGCGGCGCCGGGCTCGGTGACGTCGACGGCTCCGGGGCCTCGGGGGCGAGCTCGTGCTCGGCCGGGCTCGGCGGAGCCGCCACGGGCGAGCTGTCGCGCACCCTGGGCATGTTCAGCTCGTTCCCGCCCGCATGGACGCAGTATGGCTGAGGCCCAGGAAGCCAGCGAGCCGAGCATCCTGTTCGTGGGCGACGTGGTCGGCGGGATCGGGCGTCGCACGCTGCTGGCGTGTCTGCCGGAGCTGCGCGAGCGCTACGACCCGACCTTCGTGGTGGTCAACGCCGAGAACGTGGCCGGCGGTCTCGGCATCACGCCGAAGGCCGCGCGGGCGCTGTTCGCGGGCGGAGTCGACGTGATCACGCTCGGCAACCACACCTATCACCGGCGCGAGATCTACCCGTATCTGGACTCCGAGGCGCGCATCCTGCGACCCGCCAACTTCCTACGCATCCAGCCCGGCCATGGCACGTGCGTGGTGGAGCACGGGCTCCTCAAGCTGGGGGTCGTGAGCATGTCCGGCAATCTGTACCTGCGCGCCGGGCGCTCGGCGTTCACGGAGATCGAGAGCGCGCTGGCGGAGCTGACCGGCGCGGACGTCGATCAGATCCTCGTGGACATGCACGCCGAGGCCACCTCGGAGAAGGTCGCCATGGGCTGGATGCTGGACGGGCGGGTGAGCGCCGTCGTCGGCACCCACACGCACGTGCCGACAGCCGACGCGCGCGTGCTGCCGGGGGGCACCGCCTACATCACGGACGTCGGCATGACCGGCCCGCGCGGGGGCGTGATCGGGGTCAAGCGCGAGCAGGCGATCGAGGCGCTGCGCACGCAGATGCCGATCCGCTTTGAAACCTCCGAGGACGACCCCTGGCTGATGGGCGTGCTCATCCGCTGCTCCGCCACGCGGCTGCGAGCGGAGTCGATCGAGCAGGTTCTGATGCCTGCGCCCGCAGCCCTGCCGCCGGCCTGACGGCGACGGGTCGGGCGGCCGCCGGCACGGCACGCGATCCGAGCAGCACGAGCATGACCAGCGGAAAGAACCACGGTATGTAGAGATAGAACCAGTGTTCGAGCGAGAGCTGGACGGCGATCAGGATCGCGGCGCAGACGGCCGCCAGTCCGATCACATCGCCCCGGCGCGGAATCACCGCCAATACCAGCGCCAGCGCGACCGCGCCGACCTCGACCGCCAGCTCGAGGCCATGCAGCCCGTATAGCCCCCAGACCGAGAACGGGGAGCCGCGGTTTGCCTGGTAGAGGATCGAGCGCTCGTAGATCTCATGCAGCGAGTCGTTCCTCAGCGCCGGGATCGACACGATCGCGGCGACCAGCGCGAACGCGAGCAGGAACAGTGCCAGCGAGGAGGCTCGGCGCCGGGCCGGGAGCTCGCGCAGGCCATGCGTCGCCAGCACCGGCGCAAGCGCCAACGGGGCGAACTTGGTCAGGCCGGCAAGCGCGGCAAACGCGCCGCGCGCGGGGGCCGAGGTCGCGAACAGCAGCGCCGCGAGGATGAACACGGCCACGAGCGTGTCGTTCGAGTTGCTCTCGAGCGCGAACAGCGTGAACGGATAGGCGACCCACGCGTATGCGAGCGCGATCCCCAGCGTCGGTCCGCGGATGCGCAGGCCGAGCAGGAAGATCAGCCCCAGCGCCAGCAGGTCGAACGCGATCGCAGCCGCGTGCGCCGCCGGCAGATCATCCCACGTGCCGCTCCAGCCAAAGGCCTGCTCGAACGGCACGTAGGCCTCGTAGTTGACCGGACCGTAGGTGTCGCCGTGTTCGTTGTCCGACGGCCAACCGCCGTACAGCGGCTTGCCGTGGACGACCTTGTCCGCCCCGATCACGCCCGCGTAGCCGACGTCGATCACGTTGGAGTCGGTCACGTTCAGGGCGATCCGAAAGCCGAGCAGGAACATCACTCCGATCGCCAGCCACGGTGCAGGGAAGAGCAGGCGCAGTCCCGGAGCGCGCGGCGGTCGCTCGAGCCCTGGGCGCTCGCGCAGCGGCTCGGCCTCTGTGCGCCGGCGCCTTGGCCACGCCGGGCTCAGCGCCAGCCACAGCATCCGCCCCAGCAGGTACACGAGCGGGGGATAGGTGAGCGGGACCGACGCGTAGATGTTGGCGTGGTTGAAGAACGCCAGCGACACGGAGAACGACAGCAGCACGAGCAGGTCCAGATGCAGCAGCGACAGCGGCCTGCGCGGATCGATGAACGGCAGCACGAACAGCAGGCACAAGGGCAGCCATATGAAGAGCGCGTTGACGTGGCGGCCGAAGGCGCCGGGGTAGCCGCGCGCCATCGTCCAGATGACCTGAAAGCCGGTCCACTGTTCCAAGACGCGGCCGGAGCCGTCGGCGATGATCACCAGGCCGATCTCCTTGGCGCCCTTCTTGGTGAAGAAGCTCACCTGCCAGCGCTCGGGGCCTTTCAGATACGCGTCGGCGAACGACCCCGGGTTTCGCCGTTGCAGCGCCTTCATCTTCGGCAACGCCCGCGCGATCTGGAGGACCCGGTCAGACGACAGCCTGCGGCCAGGCGGGTGCAGGTTCGATTCGAGCACCGGAACGGGGGCTTCCGAGGCACTCGTCGCTGTGCCGGTGCCCGCCGAGTGGGTGCCGGTTGCGACGGCGCTCGTGAGGGCCACGCTCGGTGCGAGCGAGCGCGCTGTGTCTGCGCGTGCCCCGGGACAGATGAGCGCGAGTACGAGCAGGCAGCAGAGAGCTGGCGCGATGCGGCGCATGAGCCGAGAGTAAACGTCTGCCTGAGCCCGCGGAGCCGGCTGCGCCGTCCACGAGCGCGAGTCCGGTGGCCCGCTCCGCGGCTGCGCTCAGCGGCAGTTCCCCCTACGAGCGCGACGCGGGCGGTGCCGCGGCGGTGCTCGGCTGCAGCCCGAAGTGGCCGAGGATCAGCGACGCGACGTCGCGGATCGTCCACTGGCCCGGCGCCGCGACCGGCGGGTCCAGACCGCAGAGCACGAGCGGGGCGAGCGAGTCGTCACGGTGCAGCGAGCCGTGGCTGCCGCCGCCGACGTGCGCAGCGCCACCCCAGTCGACGAACTCATAGCCGGCGTCGGCACTGATCAGCACCTCGCCCGAGGTGGGGCAGGTGAGCGCGGACCACAGGCGCCCGAGCGCGTCGGGATAGGACTCGCTCAGCACGAGCCCTTCGTCGGGGAGCGCTTGGCAGCCGATCACGGGCAGATCGCCTTCGACGGTCCAGGCGGCGCCGCGAGCGTCGCGCAGGTCGCCGCCCGGAGCAAAGCGCAGCTCGCCGCGCTCGGGGCTCGACACGACCGCCTCCGCGGGCGCATCGTGCGCGTCGCGCGCCAGCCAGGCCACCAGGTCGACGCCCTCGATCGACATGGCCCGCGCGGTCACCGACGCGCGCATCGCGTCGCGCTCGTCGGCGCGCAGCGCGTAGACCATGGCCGCACGCTGAGACGGGCACACCGCAATGCGCTCCTCGACGGCGGTGCGTGCGCGTGAGGACGGCCGGATGCCCGCGAGCAGCGCCGGATGGTCGGGCTGGCGGACCCCGAGCTCATCGAGATCGGCCTGCAGGTCGACCGCTGCACTGACGGGAACCTGCGAATGATCGGCCATCACGACGACCGCGTGCCCGGCCAGGAACTCCTCGATCCCGCCTGCGGCCTCGGCCACGCGAGCCAGCTGCAGGTCGGCCGCGGCGATCGACCTGAGCTGCGAGTCGGGCCCGTTTTTGTGCGACATCCAGTCGTTGTCGGGCAGCGAGAGCAGCAGGAAGTCGAACAGGTCGTGCTCGACCAGATAGGCGCCCACGCAACCGGAGTGACGGTCGCGCACGCCCGGCAGGCCGAGCGTCGAATGGCAGCCGGTGCTGCGCGAGGCGAAGATGTCGGCGTAGAAGAGCTCGCGCGGGCCCATCACCGGGTGGCGCATGATCGTGCTGGCCGCAAAGCGCGTCAACGCCGTGTCGCGCTGCGGCTCGTGCAGGTGGCGCCCGCGGTACATCAGGTAGGTCGTGCAGGCGGTGCGCAGCTGGGCGTCGTCGAGCAGCTCGAACAGCGTCGGGGTCTCGCCGGAGAGGTGGGCCCGGTTCATGTTGTAGATCAGGTCGGTCAGCTGGCGCGCGATGCCAAAGCGCTGGGCGGCGCGCAGGCTGGACCCGTACTCGACGTAGCGCGACTCCGCTCGCGAGTACCAGTTCATGCCGGGAATCAGGTGCTCGTCCTGGGCGGTGCCGGTCACGATCGCCGCCGCGCACACCGGGGTCACGGACGGAAAGGTCGCGACGCATTCCGAGATGTAGGTCCCGCGCCGCATGAGCTCGGCCAGCACCGGCGCGGCACCCGAGTCGGCGGCGCGCACGAGCATCTCCGGCGCCATCGCGTCGATCACGCACAGCACGAGCTTCTGCGGCTTCGCCCCCGCTGTCACCTCGGCCGGCCCATCAGCGGCGCAGGATGCGCAGGCCCGCGTAACGGTCGCCGCCGGCGCGCGAACGACCCTGCCAGGCAAACCATGCCAGCAGCACCACCGCCACGTAGCCGAGCGGATGGAGCACCGCCACCAACGCGGCCAGCAGCAGCGAGGCGGCGTCGAGGTACACGGTGAGCGCCTCGCGCGCCGGCCGGTCGGGCAGGCGGGTGCGCGCGCGCAGGATCACCGGCCAGGTCGCGCGCTGGGCAAGGCCTGCCGCCAGAATGCCGCCCACGAGGCCAGGCCAGGGGGAGTCGCCGTGCGCCGCCAGCGTGCCCCCGAACAGGACCGCGCCCGCGCCGAGCCCGAGACCCGCGAGGGCAGCGGCGAGTGGATCGACCCGTCGCGAACGCTCGCGCGGATCAAGCACCGGCACGAGGCCGAGCACGAGCTGGAGGGCGTAGCCGAGCGCAAGCGTCACCACCACGACCAGCAGCCACCAGTCGGCCTGCAAGAACTTGAAGGCTTCGTGTCCCGCGGTTGCGAACGTGACGCTGAGCGTGCCCGCCGAGCCGAACGCGCCCGCCAGCAGCAGCGGCAGGAACGGACGCAGTCCGCACGCACAGGCGAGCCCGAGACCGAGGCCGACGTAGAAAAGGGTGCCGTTCATGGGGCATTCATGGGGATTGCAGCGCGCGGGGCGCGGCGCGGCGTGCGCTACCGTGCGGGGGCCATGACGATAGACAACGTCCCGGGCGGGGGCTCACAGCGCGAGGGGCTGGGGCGGCGGGCGCGTCCGACGGCGCACGAGCTGGAGCGCTACGAGGCCCTGTTCGCGACGCGCACGCGGCGCATGCGCTCCTCGGCGATGCGCGACATGTTCGCGCTGACCGAACGGCCCGAGGTCATCTCCCTGGCTGGTGGCCTGCCGGACACCTCGACGTTCGCGCCCGAGCTGTACGCGAAGCTGATGTCGGACATCGCCGCGACATCGACCGCGCGGGCGCTGCAGTACGGGCCCACCGAAGGGATGCAGGCGGCGGTCGACTGCATCGTCGAGGTGATGGCCGCCGAACGGACCTACGTGGACCGCGAGGACGTGATCGTCGCGACCGGCGGTCAGCAGGTGATCGATCTGGTGTGCAAGACGCTGATCGACCCGGGCGATGTGATCGTCGCCGAGGCGCCGACCTACCCCGGCGCCGTGCCGACGTTCGGCGCCTACCAGGCGGACGTGGTGCAGGTCGAGATGGACGCCGACGGCATGCCGATCGACGAGCTCGAGTCCGTGCTCGATCGCCTCGCCCGCGAGGGCAGACGACCGAAGTTCATCTACACGATCCCCAACTTCCAGAATCCCGGCGGAGTGACGATGTCGCTGCCGCGGCGGCGGCGTTTGGTCGAGATCGCGCGCGAGCGCGAGCTGCTGGTGCTCGAGGACAATCCGTACGGGCTGCTGCGCTACGAGGGCCAGCCGCTGCCGACGCTCTACTCGCTCGATGCGCACGGCGGGAGCCCGCCACTCCACGACGACGGCACCGGCGCATCCTCGGACCTCGTCATCTACCTGGGCACGTTCTCGAAGATCCTCGCGCCAGGCCTGCGCCTCGGCTGGGCGGTGGCGCCGCGGCCGGTGCTCGAAAAGCTCAACCTCGGCAAACAGGGCGCCGACCTGTGCAGCTCGCCGGTCACGCAGCTGTTCGTCGCCGCCTACTTCGCCGAGCGCACCGCCGCGGGCGGGCCCGCGTGGCTCGATTACGTGGAGCGCCAGAAGGAGCTTTACCGCCGCCGCCGCGACGTGATGCTGCAGGCGCTCGCCGAGCACTTCGGCGAGCGGGCGCGCTGGACCGAGCCACGAGGCGGCCTGTTCGTGTGGGCCACGCTCGACGGCGTCGACACCACCGATCTGCTGGCGCGTTGCAGAGATGTCGCGTTCGTGCCGGGCCGCGCCGCCTACGTGGACGAACGCAGCGGCGCGACGTCGATGCGGCTGAACTTCGCCGGATCGCCGGACGAGGAGATACGGGAGGGGGTCAGGCGGATTGGGGCGATCGTGGACAGATCGATGGACACGGGCTTGCTCAAGGCGCTGGCGTCCGGGCTCGCTGCACGCTCTTCAGCCGGCCCTGCGACACGTCCGGGCGCTCCCACGAGTCCCGATGCGCAGGAAGTCGACAACGCCGCCGCGACGGACACCGCCGACGTGGTCGAGCTGCCCGGCCGCTCACAGCCGAGGGCGCGACGAAGCCGGGATCGGTGACGCGCCGCTTGCAAGTGGTGAGCGCGCGGCGAGGGCCCAGCAAGGTCGCCGTGCTGAAGGGCGGATCGTCACTCGAGCGGTCCGTCTCGCTGCGCTCGGGCGCACGCACACAGCACAGCCTGCGCGAGCTTGGACACGAGGTGCTCGCGATCGACGCCGGTCCGCGGCTGGTCGAGCAGCTGCTGGAGGCGGCGCCCGACGCAGCGTTCGTCGCCCTGCACGGCAGCGACGGGGAGGACGGGACCGTGCAGGGACTGCTCGAGACGCTCGACATCCCCTATACCGGCTCGGGGCCGGGAGCGTGCATGCTTTGCACGGACAAGGCGCTGGCCAAGTACATGATGCGCGAGGCCTCGATCCCGACCCCGGAGTTCGCGGCGTTCAAGGAGAGCGCGATCAAGGACCTGGGCGTGGCGAGCGCACTGCCACGGCTGAAGGAGTCGATCGGCTTTCCGCTGGTCGTCAAGCCGGCCAGCCAGGGCTCTGCTCTGGGGGTAAAGTTCGCGCGCTCGGACGAGGAGCTTCCGGGAGCCATCTTCGGCGCGCTGTCCTACGACCGCAAGGTCGTGATCGAGCGCTACATAAGCGGGCGCGACCTGGCGGTATCGGTGCTCGACGCCTCGCCGTCGCCCGGCGACCCCGCGCAAGCGCCGGTGGCCCTGCCCGTCGTAGAGGCGACCCCCCGGGAAGAGGAGTTCTACAACTACGAGTCCCGCTATGAGATCGGCATGACGACGTTCGTGTGCCCAGCCGAGCTCGATGCGCAGACCACCGCGCGCGCACAGGAGCTGGCGCTCGAGGTGTATCGCCTGCTCGGCTGCCATGGCGTCGCGCGCGTCAACCTGATGCTCGACCAGGACACCGGCGAGCTGACCGTGCTGGAGACCAACGTCGTGCCCGGCATGACCGAAACGAGCCTGTTGCCGCAGGCCGCGGACGCGGCCGGGATCGACTTCGACCAGCTGGTCGAGCGGATCCTGGCCAGTGCGTTCACGCGCTGAGGACGCCCCCTTCCCCCAGCTTTAAGAGTCGCCGGCGGCGAAATCCTCCGGCGTTACGTGGTCGAGGAACTCCTTGAACTTCTCGACGACGTCCTCGGACTCCTCGACGTCGTGCTCGAACTCGATCGCCGACTCGGCGATCACCTCCTCGGCGGCGAAGATCGGCGCACCGGAACGTACGGCCAGGGCGATCGCGTCGCTGGGCCGCGAGTCGATCTCCAGCTCGCGACCTCCGGCGGTGATCGTGATCGAAGCGAAGAAGGTGTTCTCGCGCAGCTCGGTGACCGCCACCTGGGTACATCTGGCATCGAGCTCACCGAGCAGGTCGCAGAGCAGATCGTGTGTCATCGGGCGCGGCGTGCCCGCGCCTTGGAGCTTCATCAGGATCGACGCGGCCTCGGGATGGCCGATCCAGATCGGCAGGAACTTGTTGCCGTTGACCGTCTTGAGCAGCACGATCGGCTGCTTGCCGACCATGTCGAAGCTCACGCCGTAGATAACCATCTCCTGCAAGGGGAACCTCCGAAGGGCTTGCTCAGAGTATAGGTGGCTGCCAGGGGCCGATTGCCCAGGGCGCGGGCTCCGTCAGTCGCTTTTCTGGAAGCTCCAAAGCTTGTTACCGAGGAAGTTCAGGGGCGTCGAGGCGGCCAGTGCGATCACCTCGGCGGCCAGCTTGTCCATGCCCCCGCCCTCGACCAGGAGCCGGAGCACGAGCAGGTTGAACGCGAGCGCCACGAGGCTGACCAGCAGGAAGCGGGCCGCTTGAACGTGAACCTGGCCCTCGCGCGCTTTGAACGTCCAGTGACGGTTCCAGTAGAAGTTGTTGCCCGCCGCGATGATCCAGGCGATGGACTCCGCCAGCAGGTACTCGATCCCGAGCGCCCTGACGCACAGGGCATAGAGCAGCAGGTTGACCGCGTACCCGCTGGCCCCCACCAGCGAGAAGCGCACCAGCTGCAGCCAGTTGGCGGGCCGGCGCAGGCCGTGCAGGAGGCGTATGTGGGGCCGAAGCTCGACGGACGCCGAGGCGCTCGCGGGCGCACGGTCCACGACGGTCGCGTCGTCACGCATTGGTAGTCAGGGGCGCGGTGCCGGGTTGGCCCGTTTCCCCATTCCCCTTTCAATCCGTGCGTGCGGTTTTCCCGCACACGGCTTGCCGATGATCTTCATGATGGTCACGACGCGATTGCCGGGTAGCGGATGGTGCCGCGCAGGCGGTAGAGGCCGTGGGCCTCGAACCACTCGCGCGTCCAGGTCTGCCACTGGCCGGGTCGCAGGTTGCGGCCATAACGCTTGCGCATCAGGCCACTCAGGCGACGCACGACATAGCGGTCGATCTGGTTGAAGCGGATGGCGGCGTTGCCGGTGCGAAAGTAGTTGCCCCAGCCGCGCAGGATCGGGTTGAGCCACGAGATCACCTCGCGGATGTCCGTGCCGACACGGCCTCGGCCGGTCATCGCCTTGATCTTCTGGCGTACGCGCTTCATCGCCGCCTGTGAGGGCCAGCGCTGGAGGTAGTAGCGGCGGATGCCGCGCTCCAGCAGCTTGCCCGACACGCGGGCATGGAAGTGGCAGCCAAGGAAATCGAGACCTTCCCCGCCTTCGGTGAGATCAACGACTCTCGTCTTCTCCCGGTGCAGCTGAAGCCCGAGATCGGCCAGAACCTGCCTGGCCAGCTCTCCGGCCGCGCAGGCCTGCTCCTCGCTTCTGCACATCACGACGAAGTCGTCCGCATAGCGGACGAGCCTGCCGTGAACACCATCAGCGAACGCGAGGTCCAACGCGTGCAGGTAGATGTTCGACAGAAGCGGCGAGATCACGCCGCCCTGCGGGGTTCCAGCGACAGACTGCCGGAGCACCCCTTCCTCCATCACACCCGCCCGCAGCCACTGCCGCACGAGCTTGAGCACACACCGGTCCGAGACCCGCTCTGCGACCTTCCCGAGCAGACGCTCATGGTCGATCACGGAGAAGTAGTCACGGATGTCGGCCTCGAACACGAAGCGGTGCCCGTCGATGAACGATCGACGCAACACCTCCTTGGCATCAGTGGCCGACCGGCGCGGGCGAAACCCATACGAGACGTCAAGGAAATCGGCCTCGAAGATGGGCTCAAGCACGATACGCGCGGCCTGCTGGACAATCCGATCCTTCACAGTCGGGATGCCGAGCGGCCGCACGCCACCCTTGGGCTTGGGAATCTCAACCCGCCGGACCGGCCGCGGACGATAAGACCCCTGGCGCAGGTCCCGCTGCAACTCGGCCAGAAGCCGCTCCGCACCGTACTCCTGCACGTCCGCCAGCGTCTGAGAATCGACCCCGGCAGCACCCTTGTTCTGCTGCACGCGCCTCCACGCCTCCTCAAGGACGTCACTCCTGAAGATCCGGTCAAACAGGGCGTGAAAACGCCTACCCGGCGACCGCTTGGCGGCCACCCATAGCTTGCGCTGAAGTTCTCGCAGATCCCCACCAGTGGCCTCCAGGGCCATTTCGCTGGCGGGGTCGCCAGGCTCACGCCCAGCGGGGTTTATGGATCGAGCGGTCTCGACCATGCCCTACCGCTTACCCTCACCGCTCGCGCGATCAAAGCAGGGGTCCTTCGCTCCCGGCGCGTTGTTCTGCACGCCGATCCTCACTACTACGACCCCCTCGGACTCCCGCTGGCCTCCGCTCGACTTCGCCATCGGCTTATACGAGCGGTCTTTGCTGACGAGGCTGGCCAGACGGGCCTCCCTTGTTCCGCGATCAGACCTTGCGCGCGTGCAAGTCTCCCTACCCCGCAGGGACCCACCGCACCCGATCCGGACCTGGGACTGGCGGACATGGCCTTCGCCGTGAAATGAGCGGCTCGGCTCCCCGATTGTTCCTGTGACGAGGCTGCAATCCCAGCCCACACGCTTGCTCCCTCCAAAGAGGCTCTCGACGCCCCGCTCAGCCCGCCGCCTCTCGACGACGAACCGGGGCCTGCTACCGGGCACTCCGGCGTCTACCCGGACCGGACTCCCACCGGCCGGCCTGATCCAGCTTGCTCCAAGGCGCACCATTGGCCCAGGTTAGCCGAGCGTGCGGCCGGGAGGCGACGCAGCGCAAGCTCACTGGCGTGCCATGCGCGCGCGCCTCGCTAGCCTTCGCGGGCGTGAGGATCCAAAGGTACGCGCCCGCGGCCCTCGGCAGCCTGCTGGCGGTGGCTGCGCTGGTGGGCTGCGGAGAAGCGACCTCGGGCCAAGATCCGCCGGACCCTGCCCACGGCGCCAGCCACAGCGCCAGCGCGGGCGCGCCGGCGAGGACGCCGGGCGTCGCGGTCGGCGTGGCGGGTGCGGCCGCAAGCGCCGGGGCGCACGCGATCGTCAAGGAGGTGGCGGATCCTGAAGAAGCCAAGAGCTTCCCGCTGCACGGACCCGTGCACCACGCGGCAGCCGCAACGCCCACCAAGGCCGGTGAAGTGGCGATCGCGCCGGGCGCCAAGTCGGACGCCGAAGTGGCCCAGGAGCTCGCACAGATGCACGCGGCTGCGCACAGCGCCCCAACCACATCGACCGCCGGCCAGCAGCTGCTGACGCCGGTGTCGGGGGGCGAGTCGATCGGAGGAAACGGCGCGATTCCGATCCCTACCGGCGTGCCGGAAGTCGTGCAGAAGGTGGTCGCCGGCGCGAATGAGATCGCGGACTTTCCCTACGTGTACGGAGGCGGGCATGCATCGTTCGTGGACGACGCCTATGACTGCTCGGGCTCGGTCAGCTACGCGCTCGCCGCCGGCGGGCTGCTGAGCGCGCCCGAGACCTCCGGCCAGCTCGAGAGCTGGGGCGCGCCCGGACCGGGGCGCTACATCACCGTGTACGCGAACGCCGGGCACACCTACATGTACGTGGACGGCATCCTCTACGACACCGCCGGGCGCAGCGGTCCGTACGCTTCGCGCTGGCAGGTCGAGCCGACCGACAACGAAGGCTACGTCGTGCGCCACTGGCCGGGCCTGTAGGCGGGAGGGGCACCATGCGCGCGGGCGTGCGGCGGTAGGCGAGGCTGGCGATGGCAGCGCTCGCACTGCTCGCGGCGGTCCTCGTGCCGCTTGCGCTCGACGGCGAAGCGGCCGTCGAAAGCGGCCCGAACGGCACGGCCTTGGGGGTGCTCTCGGCCGTGTCGATCGTCGGCGGCTATCTGGTGCTGTTCCTGCTGTGGCGGTATGTGTTCAGCGCGAAAGCCCGCGCGAAACGGGAAAAGCCTCCTGATTGAAGGCCGGTCGCGCGGCGCGCGGGCGGCGGCGAGGCAAGCCCACGCGGGCGCGCACGCACATGCGGATCGCGCGCACGTGGCGCGCGCAGGCGCCGTCCGGCACCAGCTCCTACGCGCGCGCGGCGCGGCGTCAGTGCGCGTCCGGCGCGCCGTCAGTGCGAAAGCTTGATCTTGCTCAGGACGGTGCTGAGCCCGCCGGAGGAGTTGCGCACGATCAGCCTGACCATCAGCGAGGCGGTGTGCAGGCGGCGTAGGCGCGCGGCGTTGGCCTTGCTGAACACGATCTTCAGCGTGCTGTGCCCGCCCTTGGTCGTGACGAGCAGCGCTTTGGCGACCACCACCTGCGCGGGCGTGCCCTGGGGCAGGCCGGTGGCGAGCGGGTGGGTCAAGCCGACGCGCTTGCCGATCGAGGCCGCGAGCAGCACCTGGAAGTTGCCCGCCACCTGCTGGTTGACCGCGTAGGACACCACGAGGCCGCGCTTCAGCGCGGACGAGAGCGAATGCGAGACCACGGCAGCGCTCGCGACCGGAGCAGGTGCGGGAGTGCCGCCAGATCCGCTCGAGGAGCCCGATCCTCCGCCGGCGCTCGGGCTCGAGCCGCCCGTGCCGCTGGAAGTGCCCGGATTGCTGGAGCCGCCCGGATTGCTGGAGCCGCCAGGGGATTCTCCACCGCTCGAGCCTTCCGAGCCACCGGAACCACCCGACCCGGGCGTGCTGCAGGCACCGGGAGCACTGCTGGATGGCGGGGGTGGGCCTTCGACGTTGACGGTTTCGGTGAAGCTGCGCACGTTGCCGGCGCTATCGGTGATCGTCAATGTGACTTGGCATTTGCCGCCGTATTTGAATGCGTGGAACATGCTCGCATCCGTATTTCCCGGAGCGGACACGACCGTGCCGTCGCCAAAGTTCCACTTGTAGTATGTCGGCGTAAACGGCTCGTTTGCGGGAAGATTGCTGGCCGCGTCGAGGGTCACGTATGACTCGGTACCCTTGAAGGCCACCTCGGTGCCGGCGTTCACGGTGTTAGGGGCCGTGAAGTGCGGTTCGAGCGTGACGCCCTGCCAGCATTCGAAGCGATGGCGCGAGGTCAGGCCGACGCTGTTGAATGCCCACTCGACATAGTAGTGTCCGCCGGCGACCGTCTCGTTTGTTTCGCTCGCCGCGTGCGTCGCCTGATTGGCTTTGGGCGTCGTTTCCGGCGGCGGACCGAAGCCCCACTGACACATGTCGCCCTCTTCTGCGTCCGTACTTTCCTGATACCAGCCGTTTAGCAGGGGATTTATGACCGTATTTCTCTGCTGGATGCTGAGATCGTTGATGATCACGTCAGGTAGTCCGGCCGCGTAGTTGTTGCTGAACGGGCTAGGGCCGCTGAGCTGATTGGGCTCGTTCAGAGGTTCCCTGTTCGCCTGGCACGGATATACGTCGGGAGCCACGCCCGAGGTGACGAGCGGAGAATAGGACAGGATTTCCTCTCCGGCGTCTCCGGCGACCCACGGCTGAACGGCGTAGACGATCGGTTCAGGGTTGCCCGCTTCGGTCATGTACGAGTGATAGCCGCAAAAGCCTTCGTGAGCTTTTTCTTGTTCTTCCGTTTCGTGTTTCGTATGTTCGCTGGATGTTGGCGCTGCAGGCTCTGAGCATTCACCGCCGCTCTCCTTCGTGCACACCGTCACCCCGGGAGGGGTGAGGATGTAGTAGACGGGGTTGCCCGCGGAGCCCGGGAGTACGTTGGTCTTGATCAGGTGCGCAAGCTCGGTGCGGATCTGCACATCGGTAATGCATGCGATTTCCGCAGGTTCTGTGCACGGTTCCGTGACCGGATAGGCATCGGGGTCCGCGTACGCACCGAGAAACGTCAACTTGTTCGCGGCCCGGCCGGTCGCGTCGGTGTATTGCGCGTCGACAGCGAACACGGTGCCGAGCGAGGTATTTGTGGCTTCGCCGCCGCTGGGCGCACTAGCCGAGCCCACGTTCTGAAAATATTCGTCGACCAGGCGCTCCCATTCGGGCTCGTATAGCCCGTCCGGATCCCAGTAGATCGCGTACGCGTCGGAGTAGTGCAGCACCGGCCCGCCGTGATACTGAAGCGGACTGAAGTTGACCGCCGGTTCGCGCCTGCGCTGGATCCCGAAGCCTTCCGACGTCAGGACTGCGCTCGCGGGCGCGGCGGCGCAGAGCGTCAGCACGACCGTGGCGATGGCGGCGGGCGCCAGGCGCAACGAGCCGCCGGCGCGCGCGAATCGCAAAGCGCCGGCGGACACCAGCGCGGTGGCGCCGCGCAGCGAGGAGAAGCGGGGATAAAGCCTCACGCCAGCATCATCGGCACGGATCGGCAGATCCCTTAGCCCCACAGCCCGTAGTCCCGGATTCGGTGGTTGCGCAGTCCACCGGCGCCGAGACCGAGACGCAGATCCCGACGGAAGACAGATCCCACTTGCCACAGTGGACGAACCGACAGATGGACGAAGCCACAACGAGCGTGTACGATGCGGGCCGACGCCGGGGTAGGTGGGCGTCGGGTTTGCACGCCGGAGAGTCTGCATGCCAGACCGTTTTGCACGCAAGGACGAACGCGGGAGGGGCGAGCATGGGTGACCGAGCGGTGCCACGGACGGAACACCAGCGCGTGAGGCGCGCGTCCAAGGCCGCCCCGGCGATCGGGGCGATGCTGGCGCTGGCCACGCTCGCGCTCGCGCTGACCGCGCTCACAGCCACCGCCGCCGCCTCCAACGGAGCATCGGCATGGGGCCTCAACGCCTCCGGCCAGCTGGGGAATGGGACGACGACCAGCAGCAACGTGGCGGTCGAAGTCAAGGGGCTGACCGGGATCACCGCCCTCGCCGCAGGCTCGAGACACAGCCTGGCGCTGCTCGGCGACGGCAAGGTGATGGCCTGGGGCGGCGACGAAGAAGGTCAGCTCGGGAATGGAGCCACGACCAACAGCGACGTGCCGGTCGCGGTGAGGGAAGCGGGTGGCAAAGAACTGACCGGCGTGAAGGCGATCGCCGCGGGGACCTGGTCGAGCTATGCGCTGCTGGGCAACGGCACCGTGATGGCCTGGGGCGCCAACGCCGAAGGCCAGCTAGGCGACGGAACCACCAGCGGCAGCGACGAGGCCGTCCCGGTAAAGGAATCGGCCGCCAAAGACGCCAAAGACCTGAGCGGAGTGAGCGCGATCGCGGCGGGCGGCGAACACGTTCTGGCGCTGCTCAGCGACGGCAAGGTGATGGCCTGGGGCAGCGACGAATACGGCGATCTCGGCGACGGCAAAAGCATCAAAAGCGAGGTTCCGGTGACGGTCTCGGACCTGCCCCCGGCGGGCGCCACGGTCACGGCGATCTCCGCCGGAATGGAACATAGCCTGGCGCTGCTGAGCAACGGCACGGCGATGGCCTGGGGAAGCAACCTGAGCGGCCAGCTCGGGATCGGCTACAAGGAAGTAAAAAGGTCCGAAGAAACTGAATATGTGGAAATCGAAAAAAGCGCCGTGCCGGTCGCGGTCAAGGAACTCGCCGGGGCCACCGCGATCTCGGCCGGAGGCCAGCACAGCCTGGCGTTGCTGGGCAACGGCACCGTCATGGCCTGGGGCAGCAACCTCTTCGACCAGCTCGGCGACGGGGCCTCCGGTGGAGTCGCCGAGACTCCGCAGGCGGTTGACGAACTCAGCGAAGTCTCGGCGATATCGGCCGGCACCCATCACAGCTTGGCGCTGTTGCGCGATGGCACGCTCATGGCCTGGGGCTACAACCTGAGCGGGCAGTTGGGCAACGGCAGCAACGAGGAGGCCGACCTGCCGACGCCGGTTAGCGGACTCGCGTCGGTGGAAGGCATCGCCGCCGGGGGATCGCACAGCCTCTCGTTCGGCGCGCCGCCTGTGAGCGTGACGGGCCTCGAACCCGACGTCGGCCCGATCGCGGGCGACACGAAGGTCGAAATCGCCGGCACAAACTTCACGGGCGCCACCGCCGTCAACTTCGGTTCGACGCCGGCGCTCGAATTCCACGTCAACTCGGCCACGTCGATCACGGCCTACTCCCCGCCTGCCAGTGCAGGCACGGTCCATGTGACGGTCGCCGCGCCGACCGGCACGAGCGCCGGTGGGCCCGCGAGCAGCTTCACATATGTGGCGCCGCCCACGATCACCAAGGTCTCGCCCAGCAAAGGGCCGGTCGTAGGCGACACCACGGTGACGATCACCGGCACCGGCTTGGCCGGTGCGACGGCCGTGTACTTCGGCTCCACGCCAGCGCTCGAATTTCACGCGGGCTCGACCAAATCGATGACCGCCGTGTCGCCTGCGGGTACGTCCGGGGCGGTGAACGTGAGGGTGACCACGCCCTACGGCCAAAGCGAAATCGTGCCGCACGACAGCTTCAAGTACGGAGCCCCGACGATCACGCAGATAAGCCCCGATACAGGCGCCCTGGGCGGCGGCGGCGTGATCATCACGGGCATGGGGTTCGGCGTTGGGACGAGCGCGACGACGTTCAAGTTCGGCAAACTGACGGGCTCCACGATCGACTGCACGTCGACCACCGAATGTGAAGTGCTGGCGCCGGCCGCCCAGAAGGCGGGAACGGTGGAAGTGTTCGCCATCGTTGGCAAAATGAAAAGCAAGAAGAACCCTCCCGCCGACCAGTTCAGCTACGAATAACGTCCAGCGGCCGGCCTGCCGACGGGCTCGGCTAGCGCTGCTGGTCGGGCGCGATCGTCCGCTCGCGCCAGCGCAGGTAGCCGGGCCCTGTGTTGCGAAGCCATGGCGGCGTGAGCGGCGTGGCGCTGCGCATTGCGGCGCCGAGCGTGCGCAGCTCGAGCTCATCCGCGAGCGTCCAGCGGATGCCAAAGCGGCGGCGCAGGATGGCGGGCAGGAGTCCGGCGCCCGCGACCCCGAGCAAGTGCCCGAGCGGCCGCCAGGCAAGCGTCCAGGCAGGCGGGCAGCGCGCGGCCGGGCCGGGCGGCGCCGGGCGTGCCAGGGCGCCGAGCACTTCGTCGACCGCGGTCGTGTGCTCGAGCCCGCGCTCGACCATGTCGTCGAAGTACACCCGAAACGCGTCCCAGTCCTGCGGCAGCTCGTTTGCGCGGATGCCCAGCAGCCTGCCGAGCGAGCACCACTCGCTCCAGAAGCGGCTGCGCTGCCGCTCGCTGAACGGCCGGCCGAAGCGCGCGTGCGCGGCGACGATCGCCTCCGCCAGGGTGGCATGTACCCATGCGTATGCCTGCGGCTCGAGCGCCCGATAGGGCTTGCCGTCAGGCATCGTGCCGCGAATGCGCCGATGCAGCAGGCGAATCTGGCGCCCCATCTGCGCTGCGGCCTCGGGGCCGCCGTAGACCATCGTATAGGTGTAGTCGAGCGTCCGCCATAGCCTTCCCCACGGATCGCGCTGGAACTGCGAGTGCTCGGTCACGCCCGCCCCGACCGTGGGATGTGAGACCTGCAGCAGCAGGGCATAGCCGGCCGCGGGCAGCAGGCGCGCGTCGCTTGCACGGCGCCACGTGATCGTCCCGGGATGCGGCGTCAGGCGCGCCCATTCCTGGGCCGGCGGCATGATCGAAGCAGGCATTAGGCTCCCCGCATACGGTAGGACGGTCGCATGCACCACGCGCTTACAGGCCAGACCACGATCGGCTCAGACACCCTGGGGCGCAGGTCACCGCGCACGTGTGCGCGCTCTGCGCCGCGGGCCGTCTACGATGAACGGTGTAAGCGACGAGTCTGGCGCGACGGGCTTACGTAACGGGTTGTTGGCGGGGAGCCGTATGGACGAAGCGACGACGAGTTCGGGGATTGGGCGGCGAGCGGGAGACGCCGCCCAGACGGCGGGCGCGCGTGAAGCGCGCGCCGCGATTCTGTCGGCCGCGGGCCTGTACGCAGTCGGCGGCAGCCTCACGGCCACGGCGGTGCTGATTCCGGAAGTCAGCTCCCCGGCCGGCGTGATCGCCGTCGGCGCGAGCGCGCTGCTGACCGCCGCCGGCCTGCTGCTCGCCTTCAGCCGCGAGCGCGGCGGGCTGGCGCTCGCATACGCCGCCGACCTCTGGGGGGTGGCGCTGATCGTCGTGCTGTGCGCATCGTCGGGAGGCACGACCAGTCCGTTCGCGCTCCTCTACATGTTTGCGATCGGCCACGCGGCCGCCTTCCAGCCACGCGGCCGGTTTGGCGTCGTGGCACTCGCCTGCCTGGCGGGTTTCCTCGCGCCACTCGCCTACGAAGACGTGTCGGCGAGGTTCGTGCCGGTGGCGTGCGTCGGGATCGTGCTGGCCCTGCTCGGGGCGGGCGTCGTGCACTACGCACTGAGCCGCGTGCGCGAGCAGCGCCGCCGACTGGAATTTCTGATCGCGGCGACCGCGGGGCTGGACACGTCGCTGGATCCGACCGAGACGCTGCGCGGCTTCGCCGACGCGGCGGTGCCGGAGCTCGCCGAGCTGTGCGTGATCGACCTGCTCGAGCGCGACGGCTCGATTGGAGGGACGGTCGCGGCCGCGGCCGACCCGTCGGTGGCGGCGAGCGTCGAGCGCATGCGCCGAGCGCGCCCGCTCGAAATCACCGGCAGCCATCCCGTCGCGCAGGTGCTCAGCAGCGGCGTGCCGCGCGTGATCGACGACCTCACCGATGACACGATCCTGGCGCAGACGGCCCAGAGCGACGAGCACCTGCGTTTCATGCGCGACGCGGGCTACCGCTCGGCGGCCGTGTTCCCGATGAACGCGCGCGGTCGCACGCATGGCGCGATCTCGTTCCTGCACGTCGGCAACAACGCCCGCTACGAGCCCGAGATCCTGGCGGTGCTCGAGGATCTGACCGACCGCGCCGCGCTGGCGTTCGACAACGCCCGTCTGTATGCGGAGCGCAGCCACGTCGCCCACACGCTGCGGCGCAGCCTGATGCCGGCGGTGTTGCCGGTCGTGCCACGTCTGGAGCTGGCAAGCTACTTCCGCCCGATGGGCGCGGGCAGCGAAGTCGGAGGCGACTTCTACGATGCCTTCGGCGACGATCGCAGCTGCTGGCTGATGGTCGGCGATGTGTGCGGCAAGGGAGCCGAAGCGGCGGCGCTCACGGGGTTCCTGCGTCACACGACCGGCGCCTACGCGCGCGAGGCCACGAGCCCCGGGAGCGTGCTGGCGCACGTCAACCGGGTGATGCTCGACCAGGACTTCGATGGTCGCTTTGCCACGGCGATCCTCGTACGCCTGCGGTTCGATGGTCCCGACGTGGTGGTCACGGTTGCGTCGGCCGGACACCCGGCCGCGCTGATCGCGCGCGAGGGCGGGCCGGCGGCCGAGTTCGGGGATCGCGGCACCCTGCTGGGCGTCTTCTCGGATCCGGTGATCGAGGAGACGACCACGACGCTTGCGCCGGGGGACGCGCTCGCGCTGTACACCGACGGCCTGCTCGAGGCGCACGCGCCAGATCGCACGGTCACGCCACAGGAGATGATTCACCGGCTCGAAGCCACCTCGCCCCGCGTGGCTCAGCAGACGATCGATGCGCTGATCGGCCTGGTGGACGTGAACGCCGACGTGCGCGACGACATCGCGATTCTGGCGGCGCGCGTGCGGGGCGCGACGAACCGCGACCTCGGTCAGCGCGGCCAGGACGCGCACGCGCCCGACTCCGAAGTCACCATCACCGCCACTCCGGACGGCTTGCGGACGTCATCGTAGTGGCGACCGCCACGCCGGCAGGCGATCACCTCGATGACGCCCGTCGGAGTTAACATCGGGAGCCATGGCGACTCAGGGGATCCGCGCCGCGCTGGAGGAGGGTCAGCCGGCGGGAGCACGGCAGCAGCGGGGCCGCTGGCCCCGGCTTCATCCGAGACGGATCCTGATCGGGGCGCTGATCATTGTCGTGATCGGCGCCGCGGCGACGCTGTTCGGCTGGGATCTCAGCGGATGGCTGAAACACGTCTGGAACACGGTCATCTCGATATCGATCGGCTACCTGCTCGCGGCGATCGCATTGGTGACTATCCAGACGACCACGACCGCGTACGCGTGGTACTCGATCCTGCGGTTTGCCTACCCGACTTCGAACGTGAGCTGGCGGCAGGTTCTCGCCTGCTACGCGACGGCCGTCGCGCTCAACTTCGTGCTGCCGGCAAACCTGGGAACGCTCGTGATGCTCGTGATGTACACATCGATCATCGTGGCGGCCGCGTTCGCCGGGATCCTGGCAGCGTATGTGGTCCAGAAAGCGTTCTACACGATCATCGGGATCTTTTGTTACGTGTATCTGTTCGCGACGGTGGGCGGCTCCTTCAGCTTGCAGCTGGGCTTCATAGACAGCCATCCGTGGGCCTTCGTGATCCTGCTCGTAGGGGCGGGACTGCTGCTCTACATGGTGGCGCAGGCGCTGCGCGAGCGGCTGGGTAAGTGGTGGGAGGAGGCCAAGGTCGGCGGGCGCATCCTCACCAAGCCGAGGGCTTACCTTGGACGCGTGCTGCTGCCGGAGGTGATCAGCTGGTTCGCGATGCTCGGGATCATCGCGGTGTTCCTGTCCGCGTACAACATCCCGGTCAGCTTTCACACCCTGATGCGCGTCGTGGGGGGCAACTCGCTCGCCAACATGACGTCGGTCACTCCCGGCGGCGCCGGCGTCGTCCAGGGGTTCAACGTGCTTTCGTTGAAAGGCATCACCAGCTCGGCCAATGCGACCGCCTACTCCGTGGCCCAGCAGCTCGTGGTCACGGCGTGGAGCCTGCTGTTTGCGATCGTGATGGTGGCCTGGGCCTTCGGCTGGTCCGGCGGCAAGATGCTGGTCGAGCAGTCCTACGGGCAGGCCCGCGAGAAAGCGGCCGAGCAGTCCGCCGAACGCAAGGAGAAGCGCGAGGCCAAACGCCGGCAGCGCAAGGCGGCACGCGCGCACGCTCACAGCGAGCGCGGGCACGACGCACCTGCGTCCGATGTGGCCCCGCCGGATGACTGATGTCCGGTGCGGCCCCGCCACACGACTGACGTCCGATGTGGCGCGGCCCGATGACTGATGTCCGGTACGGCGCCGCACACGACTGATGTCCGATGTGGCCCCGCCGGACGACTGGCCGGTCCGCTGCGCCGGCGACACCGGGCCCGATCGGCCGGGCCCGACGCTCAGCTCAGCAGGCCGCTGAGACCCATTACCAGCAGATATCCGCCGGCGGCCAGCGACGCCGCGATCGCCAGCGCGCGCCCATTTCGCGCAAACCACAGGTTCACGTGTTCGAGCACGCTTGCCGCGCGCGCGGGCACGACCAGGAGCATCAGCAGCGGCAGCTCGATCAGCCACAGCATCACGACGACGGTCACGGCCAGCGCTGCCAGTTCGCCGCTCGTCGACAGGCTCGCGTCGGCGATCGTCTTGACCGCGGCGATGTAGATCGGCGAGGGCAGCACATACAGCGTCAGGCCGAGCACGAACGCCAGCCGGCGGCTGCTCAGGTAGCGCTCGAGTTTGGACGGCTGGCTCGACGAGGACGCGGCCGGGCTCGCCTGGCGCGGGCCTTTGCGGTACAGCCACGCCGCCAGGACCAGCAGGCCGGCGCCGATCGCGAGGTCGACCGCGGCGCTCGGGCTGTAGTGACTGGGCCCGTTGACGCCGAGCTCAACGAGCAGCAGCAGCATCACGGCGCCGAGCGCATAGGTGACGAGCGCGGCGGCGAGAACGAACACGAACACGCGCGATCGCACCTGCGGACCCCGACCGAGGGCGATCACGGCGGCTGCCGCCGGGGGGTAGATCGAGGCGCCGAGCGCCAGCGCGAGCGCCTGCGGTGGCATTTCAGATCAGAGCCCGCGACACCGCCGGGACTGTGGCAGATCGGCCGGCGGCGCCGCTCGGGCGGCCGCGCCGAGACTCAGCCCGCGCACAGCCCTGCGGCCCTGCCTGGGGCCGCGCCGAG
This sequence comes from uncultured Solirubrobacterales bacterium, assembly GCA_963713895.1. Lineage (GTDB taxonomy): Bacteria > Actinomycetota > Thermoleophilia > Solirubrobacterales > Solirubrobacteraceae > Palsa-744. Next base: position 3,645,620 of record OY970210.1, read on the forward strand.
ATTTAGCCCGCGCACAGCCCTGCGGCCCCGCCTGGGGCCGCGCCGAGACTCAGCCCGCGCACAGCCCTGCGGCCCTGCCTGGGGCCGCGCCGAGACCCAGCCCGCGCACAGCCCTGCGGCGCCCGTCTGGGGGCGCACCACCGGCTGGCTGCGCCAAAATACGTACGCGACGGCCGCGGCCGCCGCGTAGCATCAAAGCCTGCTACCTCCAGAACAGGAGACGAGATGAGCGACAGACCGGTTTTCCTATACGCCGCAATCTACGGCAACCGCCAGGACGCCTTGGCCGACTACGACACTCTGCTGGAGCTCCATGCGGAGAAGCTGGTGGGCACCTACGACGTGGCGCTGGTCGCGAAGGACCCCGACGGCAAGGTCCACGTCGAGAAGCACGAGAAGCCCACCCAGCACGGCGCGTGGGGAGGCATCGCCGTCGGCGCGGTGGTCGGGATCCTGTTCCCGCCATCGGTGATCGGCGCGGCGGCCGTCGGCGGAGTCGTCGGCGGAGTCGGCGGCCACCTGCGCAAGGGCATCTCGCGCGGCGACGCCAAGGAGCTCGGTGAGCTGCTCGAAGGCGGCGAGGCCGCGCTGATCGTGATCGGCGAGTCGCGCGTCGAGGAGCAGCTCGAACAGGCGCTCACGCGCGCCATCAAGTCGGTCGAGAAGGAAATCGACGCCGACAGCGCCGAGCTCAAGCGCGAACTCGAGGAGGTCGCGAAGGAAGCCACCGCGAGCTAGGCCGTGCGCTCAGTGAGCAGGCGCTGTCGTCAGGCACGAGCCGCCGCGCGGCCCTCGGCGCCAGCCTCGCGCGCCTCGGGCTGCGGCCCGAGGCGCTTGACCATCACCCGATAGGCCTCGGGCGCCGAGTCGATCAGCACGAAGCGGCGCCCGAGCTTTGCAGCGACGGCACCGAGCGTGCCGCTTCCGGCGAAGAAGTCCAGGCACCAGTCGCCCGGGCGCGTCGAGGCGAGCACCATCCGACGCACGATGCCCTCGGGCTTCTGGGTGGGATAGCCCGTCTTCTCGCGTCCGTTGGTCGGCACGATCGTGTGCCACCACACGTCCGTCGGCAGCTTGCCCTTCGCCGCCTTCTCGGCCGTGACCAGACCCGGGGCCATGTAGGGCTCGCGGTCAACCTGCTCGGCGTCGAAGAAATAGCGGTCCGGGTCCTTGACATAGACGAGGATCGTGTCGTGCTTGGCGGGCCAGCGACGCTTGCTGCGAGCCCCATAGTCGTACGCCCAGATGATCTCGTTCAGAAAGCAGTCCCGCCCGAACGCCTCGTCGAGCAGGAGCTTGCAGTAGTGCGCCTCGCGATAGTCGATGTGCAGGTAAAGCGTGCCGCTATCGGTGAGCAGACGGCGCGCATGCGCCAAGCGGGGCTGCAGGAACGAAAGGTAGTCCTCGAACGTGTCCGCGTATGAGGACTCGCTGAGGAGCCGCGTCTTGAAGCGCCTGCCCTGAAAGCCCGTGCGATCGCCGTCCGGCGCGGCGGTCGTCGCGAGCGAGCGACGTAGCTGGCGCCGGCCGGTGTTGAACGGGGGGTCGAGATAGATCAGCTGGAACGACCGGTCGTCGAGCGTCGGCAGGATCGCGAGGTTATCGCCGAGCAGGATCCGGTCGCGGCCTGGCATCGAGGCAACTCTAGGATGCACGGCGGCAGATCTTGCGCCTTTGATCTTCACAGCGGGCTCGATCCCTATGTCAGCGTTCTGACCGTCCCTCGCCCGCGCCCTGGCGGGCCGTGTCATCGTGTCGGCCTCCCATCTGTCCGGTGGGAGACGAGGAGGGACAGCGGGGGACCACCGGCCACGCCCATCCCCCCCTTGGCGTGGTCCGGTGGCTTCTGCTGGAGCGGTTACGACGCCGTGTGAGCGTCAACGCGTGCCGGCTTGGCGGTGAGCCCCGGCGGCAGCGCTTCCAGCTCCAGCAGCTCGCCGGGCGGGCTGCCGGTGAGAAGCCATCCCTGCTCGTCTGGCCGGACCAAGCCCTGCTTGGCCAGCTCGGTGAGCGCGCTGGTGACCGTCGGACGGCGCGCGGCTGCGAGATCCGCGAGCACGTTGTGGGTCAGGCGGATCCGCAGGCTGACGCCGTCGCTGCGCACGCGGCCCCAGCGCGCAGCCAGATGCCAGAAGAGCATGTGCAGGCGCACATCCACGCGCGCCTGGTGGACGATCGCCATATTGACGGCCAGGTTGCGCGAGCGCTGCAGCGCGCGGCCCACGAGCCGGGCGCTCAACTGCGGATAGCGGCCCAAGCGCTGCACGAACTGCTGATCGAGGACCGCCAGGCGCAGCGGCTCGATCACGCGCCAGCCGGTGCTGAGCGCGAGCGTGGGCGGCTCATCCTCGCCCTGCCACGGGCGCAGCAGATCGCCGGCGCCGAGCAGCTCGGCGCCGAAGCGGCCGTCCACGCCCACGCGGCGGATCAGCAGGCCGCGCAGCACGAGCAGGCCGATGCTCTCGCCGGCCGGCGGGAGCTGCGCGGGTCGCCATTCGCCCGCCGGGACCGTTGCGGCCCTGGCCAGGCACTCCCTGGTCGCGTGCGCGCGAAGCTGCACCGGGATCGCTTCGGCCAGGTCGGCGTCCTCGTCGAGAACCCGGCACACCTCCGAAGCCCGCTGCGAGACGAGAGCCATGCTGACAATCTGGCAGATTCAGGCCGCCTCGCCGGGAGGCTTGGCCCAGGTCACCCGCGCGGCGCGGGCAGCGTGGGCTCGGGATCGCTGCGCGGTGAGGCGCCCGACGCAAGCGAGGCGGCCCGCCTCGCGACCTGCCCCGCGTTGAGCGAAGTCCACCAAGCGCCGTCAGACCAATGTCCACATCCCGGGTCTTTGATCGAGGACAGGGCAGCGAAAGCCGGACTCTCTTGCACGGTCATGTTTATGACATCCAGCCCGCCGGGCACCCCCAACGCGAGCTATCACTGTCGTGATCACAAACTCGAAAGGCGGCGCCTGTGAGAGGAACCCCGAGCGACATCCACCGTGAGCCCGGCGGACCCCGACGGGCCGATCGCCACGCTCAGGCGGTCCTCGCGAGCGAGATCCGCCGTCTGGCCGGCGAGCTGCGGGCCGAGGACATGCCCGGGCGAACGTCCTCGGCCCGGGGCGATCACTCAAACCGCTCGCGCGACCCGGCACCCCGCGGCGCTTCCCGGCGGGGACGCGTTCGAGAACATTAAGTTTTTTTCCACATACTCGCACGGGTCTGTATAGTCACGCAGGTCGCCATTCTCGGGGCAGGCTTGGCTTTCGTCTCGAATCACGTTCCCTCACGAGCCCTCGGCCGTCCGCACGGCCGAGGGCTCGGTGCTTTTCGGCTCGCACCCGCGGGGGCCGAGCTTCAGGGGGCCAACGACAACAGCTCGGTCGCGCACATCCCGGTTCGCTGACACCCTTCTCGAGTTCACCGGTTCCTATATCGTGGGCTCGCCATGAGCGCCGCGGGATATACGGCTGACTACGCCCAGGGGCGAGCCCAGACGCTGTTTGGCCGGGTCATGGGGCTCGTGGCGCTGACCGTCGGCTTCGCCACGCTGGGGGTCTATCTGGGCCGCAACCTCGGAGGGGCCGGATGGTTCGTGGCGTGGTTGATCGCGATGGGCTGTCTGGTGGGGCTGAACGTGGCGAACGCGCGCGGCGATCAGAACCTCGCGCTCGCGCTGCTGGTGGCCTTCGGCCTGCTGATGGGCGCCGCGGTGGCGACGACGGTCAACTACTACTCCGCGACCGATCCGACCGCAGTAAGACAGGCGTTCGGCGCGACGGCCCTGTTCGTCGGGGGCCTCGGCGCCGGCGGCTACGCGATCCGCAGGGACCTGTCGTTCTTGTATCGCACGCTGTTCTGGCTGCTGCTCGCGCTGATCCTCGCTGGGATCGTGTTGATCTTCGTCCACATCCCCGGCGCCTACACCGTGTACGCGCTCGTGGGGCTGTGCATCTTCGGCCTCTACACCGTCGTGGACTTCAACCGTCTGCGGCGGGCCGGCACCCAGGAAGCGATTCCGCTGGCTGCCGGAATCTTCCTCGACATCCTCAACGTATTCCTGCTGTTCCTGCGGCTGTTCGCACGCGGCAATTAACGCGGCGCGACATTCCGGCGGTGAGCTCTGGGGAGCCGGGATTCGCCCGGGTCGCGAGCCCGCGTCCCTGGCGGGTGTCCCAGTCTGAAGCGCGTCCCGGACAGAGACCGACAGTATGCTGATGGGATGCTCCGCAGGTGGGGGATCAGGCTCGGCTTTTCGTTGGTCGGCATCGCGGTCGGGCTGCTGCTGTGCACAGCTGTACTCAGCAGCTTCTCGGTGAGCGCGGCGGGGCTCGTCGAGGCGACGCTGCTGTTCTGGCTGGCACACATCGTCGTGCAGTTCCTCGCGCTCAAAGTCCTGATCCGCCAGCCGTCCGTGGCGCTTGCGGGCCTGCTCGCGCTCGCCTCGACGATCATCGCGCGTGAGCGGCATGCACATCGGCGGGCCGAGCACCTACGTGCCGGCCACCCTGATCATCTGGGCCTGCACCGCGGCCTCAGACACGCTCGCCACCCGCCGGGTGCGCGCGGACCGAGTCGAACGACGGGCGGAGCGCCGCGGGGGCTGAGCCCGCCCGTGGGGCTGAGCCCGCGCTCGGGAGCTGGACGCGTGTTGGTCCGCTGTGACAGCGACGGCGCTCTTGCTATCGGCCAGCTTTCACACGCCTGGCTTGCGGGTCAGCTGGCGCGAGCATGGGGGAATGCGGCCTTCGGGCGTGTCGACCCTCACGAGGAGGTCATACTCGGCGCGCAGCAGCACGACATCGGCTGGGCCGCGTTCGACCTCGAACCCGGGTTCAGTCCAGAGTCTGGTCTGCCGCGGAGCTTCCTCGAACTGACCGTCGACGAGCATCTGGCGATCTGGCGCGGCGCTCCAGATCTCTTGATGAGCCAGAGCGCTTGTGCGGCGCTCGTCGCGTCACTACACAGCTTGTCGCTGGCGGAGCTCCGCATGAGGGCCGCGCCCGAGCACGCTCCCGTGCTTCAGCCACACATCGACGAAGAGCGGACCCGCCAAGCTCGGCTGTGTGCCGAGCTGAACGTATCGCACGCACAGAAGGAGCGGATTCGCCGCCAGATGTGGGCTTGGGACGGCATTTCGCTCGCTCTTTGCAGCGCCTGGACGCCGTTTACCATCAGCGACGTCCCGACGGCCGACGGCCTGACAACGATCGAGGTGCTCGATCGTCACGACGGCACGTGGACGGTCAACCCGTGGCCATTCAACTCAAAGCAGCTCGAGGTGCAGTGCGAGGCTAGGTCGCTCGCACGCCGCTACGAGAGCGAGACCGGCATGCGCGAAGCGCTTGCACACGCGATACCCCTGAAGCTCTGCTTCGTGCTCGTGCCGCCGGCAGGCTGATCGCTGCTTGGATCCTGCAGCGGCGAGCGATTCTGGCTAGTGTGCGACGCCGCCCGGCGGCGGGCGCAGCCCGGGGACGCCCGGGCCGCCCGGGAAACCCTTGCGCGATGCCTGGAGCCGACCCTGCCACACCGCTTTCGCGCCGAGATCGCCGGTCCTGAAGACCATGTAGCCCGCGCCGATCGACAGCACCACGAGCACGACGCGCAGTCCGGTGAACACCGCCTTGGGCGAGAGCAGCCGGTCGACGATGCCCAGGCCGGTCGCCATGCCGCCGGAAATCCGCATCGCCGCGAACGTGACGATCAACGTTGCAGTGAACAGCACATAGATGATCGCGAGCACGTGGGCGGCATGCGAATGTTCGGAGATCAGTTTCGCGGCCTCGCCCTGCAGGTTCAATGCGGCGCGCAGCGCCGCGCCCGCCTGCATCGTCAGGAAAATCGAGCTCATCGCCACGATCGACACCAACGCGAGAGCGATCCCGTAGCGCCAGAGCCACTCCGGCTTGAACACGAAGACGACCGCGGCGACGATCGTCGTTGGGATCAAGACCACCGGCACGTGGACGAACAGCGGATGCGCCGGCAGGCCGCCGTAGATGGTGGTGATCCGGATCCCGAGCGTGATGAAGCCAACGAACGCGAGGGCCGTCAGCACGAACTCGGCGCGTGCCCAGTCAACTCCGGCCCGGTCCCCGGCTGCCACGCGCTCGGTGCTCACGTCGCCCGAGACTACGAGCGAGCGCTAAGCCGGCTCTAAAGAGCCGATGAGAATCGTCACAGCGTGGAGTGCGGCTTGCCGGTGGTCTTGCGCGCGTGCTTGCCCTGACGTGCGGTCTTGGGCGGGGGATAGCGGCGACGGGCCCGGTGCACGCAGCGGATGCGCTTCGCTCTCGAGTGCCTGTATTCCTTGCGGCAGGCCTTCAGTGCTTTCGCGAGCTTCTGCGCGTTGGTGAGCTTGCGCGCCTTTGCGCCCTTGACCGCGGCGCACCCCTCGATCGCGACCCTGGTGCTCCGTTCGATCACGGTTCCGTCCTGCGCAACGATCGTCGTCGGCATCGCCAAGGTTTCGCTGCACAGGTCGAAGTGCTTCTTTTCCGCGACATTCGGGGTGAGCACACCATGCGGACCGGCAGGCAGCACGGTTTCGAAGACCGTGAACGGCGCATCGGGAGTCGATTCGAACTTGCTGTAGGTGATCTCGTTCTTGATCTCGGTCTTGCCGTCGAGGATCAGCTTGATGCCTTCGCCCTGCAGCACGAACTCCACGTCCGGGAAGGCGGCATTGCCGTGCGAGACCAGATACGCCGGCCCCGACAGCGGGTTCTTCAGCACGGGGGTGTGGATCGTCGCGTGGCCGATCACCGAGCCTTCGTCGCAGGTAGCAGGATTCGCCTCGAACGCCGTTTCCGAGCACGCTTTCTGCAAAGTCGGCAAGCGCGAAGACAGCTGCTTTGGCAGCTGCACGTCAACCTTCGCGATTCCGGCCTGGGCGACGCCGCTTGAGTCCACGCCGCCCGAGCGAACCGTGACCGCGAAGGTCGTGCCGTCGGCTTTGCTGCCATGACCGAGCGCGCTCGCGGTCAGCTGCGGGGAGAATGGCAGGCTCTGACAGTCACCTACCTCGAATGGGGAGGAGACGCCGGCGCTCGCGCCTTCCGCGCCGGTGATCGTGCCTTCGATCTTGCGGGCTGCGCAACTCGTCGGGTTGAACTGGAAGTCCGGCCTGTCAACGTCAACGATCACGCGTTTGAGCTGCAGCGGAATACCGCGGATCTGCGTCGGCAACGGATCTGAGGCGATCGTGACCGATGCGTCGTTGGGGTCGATGTACAGCTTGGAGCGCACGGTGATATATCCCAGATCGAACGGACCCGCGTTGGCCGGGGAGACGATCTCCAGCCCGAAGGGGGCCCCGCCGTAGGGACCGGTGATGAACACCCGGCCGCCTTCCTGCACGAACGGTTCCGAGCCCAAGCCGGCGACCGCGATCGCCTTGCCGATTTCGCTGGCGGCCGGACACGCGCTCGCCGCGGCCTGGGCTTCCGAGCACAATTCCACCGAGGACAGCAGCGCCGCCACGCCCGACGGCAGGTGCATCGAAACCGCGCTCAAGGCCTGGTCGCCGTCAGGTCGCGTCAGTTCCAGCTGAAACCCACTGAACGCGCCGGCCTGTGTGTCGCTGCTCTGCGCGTCGAAGCCCGGCGAGAACGGCAGCCTGCCCGCAGCGCACGGCGCACCGCCCGCACCCGAGCCGATGTCGAATTCTTCCGGCGGCGAGACCAGCTGGACCGTGCCGGTGCCCGACCACGGCGTGAACGCCGCGTCGGCGCCGTAGTCGCCACAGAAGGCCGGCGTCGCGACCGATGCGCGCGGGCCGCTGAACAGTTCGAGCTCGAGGCTTTCGAACGGCACCTGTGGCGCATTGCGAAACGTGGTGGCGACCCGCAGCGAGCCTGCTTCGATGTGTCCTTCGCCGGCGAGCTTGACCAGCACTCCCGAGACCGGATCTTCGGCCACCAGGTACAGGGCGATGAGCGAGTCGAACGGGTTCCTGCCTGCTTCGCCGGCCGGCGCGGGCGAGGCAAGGTATACCGACCCTTCCAATTGGTGGGCCAGCAACGGCGTCTTGATATGGACGACTCCGACCTTGGAGCCTTCGGGACAGGCCGGCTTCTGCGGCGTGAATTCGTCGGTCTGCGACACTTGATCCAGGCGCACGAACCCGATCTGTTCCTCCGAGCACGCTTCCAGGCCGTTGGCCGCCGCCGGGCTCAGCTGGAGGCCTTCGGGCAGCGTCACCGTCGTGTCGCGTACGTCGGCCTCGGCCAGGCCATCCGCTTCGAGCGTGGTCTTCTGGGGCACCTTGACCTCGACGGTGAGGCCCGTCGGCGTCGACGCGCTGTGCGCTTCGGACGTCACGGAGATTTCGGGCGTGAACGGCAGCTGTTCGCACCCAACCGTGCCGAGGCCTTCGCCGCCGCCGTTCATCCATGCATATTCCGCGCCGATGTAGCGCCCGGGCTGCGCCCACGCGTCCGCTTCGGTCGAGGAGCTCAGCGGTTCGGCCGACGGGTTGGCCGGGCACGATGTGGGCATCGTCAGGAACGGCTCCTGGGGCAGTTCGCTGGACGCCGGACACGGTTTGCCGACTTGGTTCGCAAAGACGCCGCCGGCCACGCATTCCCATCCGCGCGACTGATTGTGCCGCGGGTCTCCGGGCACGCCCCACAGCGTCACCTGGCTGCTCAAGATCCCAGCCGCTTGCGTCGCGTCGGTCACCGTCGCCACCACCCCGTAGTCGCGACCCGTGCGCACCGCGGTGTCGATGATCACCGGCACCTTCGCCACCTCGAAGCCGAACCGCGCCGGCTCTCCCGGGGCCGGCACGAGATTGAACACGGGCACGGTGTCGAACAGCAGTTTCGCGATCGGTTCATATGCGCTCACCGACGCGACGCCCACGACCGAGCTCGGCGGGCACAGATTCGTCTCGTCCACGAGCGCCGCGAAGTCGGCCATCGTGCACTGCGAGACCGCGTTCGGATTCCCGATCAGGCCCGCCGGCAGGTTGAAACGCAGATCCTTCGCCAGCACCGCGGGTTCGCGGGGCGCGGTCGAACGCGACCGTCTGGTTGAGGACGAGCGCGGTCGTCAGCTGAAACGGGTGCGAGCCGGCCTGGGTGGCGGGCGTGCCGTCTTCGTCCAGCGGCAACAGTTCGTAGCTCTGCACGCCGAACGGGGTCTGTTCGCCGTTGACGGTGACCTCGTGAACGCTCGACGCCGCGGCTGCGCCTCCGCCTTCGACGTTGACTTCGTTCGGCAGCGACGCGATCGTGCCCTGCGGCTCTTGCACCTTCACCTGGATCGTGAACTGCAGCCGTTGATAGGGATAGAGCACGCCGGCATAGGTGCATTTCAGGGTGGCGAGCACACATTCCACCGGGGTGTTGTCCTGGGCTCGGCCGGTGATCGCGCTCGCCAGCAATCCCGCCGGGAGCTTGTCGGTGATCGTGACGGGGCTCTTGCTTCCGTCGATTTCGCCGTCGCCGAGGTTGCTGACCACTGCCACCACCTGGCCTTCTCCACCCGGCGGCAGGTAGCTCGGCGCCACTTCGGTCGTTGTCCGCCACGACGGTCCTTCGGCGAACGCCGGCGCCGCGCCGGCGAGCATCAGCGCCACGGCGCTGACCAGCGCGGTCAGCGTCAGTCGCCAGGCGGCGCCCGCATGAGGGGGCCGGGACATGGCGATGTCGGCAAGTGCCGCGAGGATTGGAGCCCGTTTCATCGCGGCACCCTGGCGGTCGAGCGCCCTGCATGGCCTGTCTTTGCTCCGGCGTGCTCGCTCGACCGCTTGCCTTTGGCCTTCGGCTTGACGGCGAACCGCCGCCTCGCCTTCGCTTCGCATGCCTTGCGCCTGTGCTTCCGATGCAGCTTCTTGCAGGCCTTCAGCGCGGCCGTCAGCAGCTGCTTGCGTGTCGGCGGTTTCGAGCTCGACTTGACGCCGCGCTTTTCCTGTTTGGCAGTTACCGAGGACACGACGTTCGTCGAGCCCGACAGCGCCGCCGTACCGGCGGGTCCGATCGCCGACACCTGCCCTGCTGGGGCTGGACGGCAGGCGTCGGCCGTGCTGCAGCCGCCTGCGGTCGTCGACTGGGCGTTGAGACAGGGTGAGGCCTGCGTGCACACGCGCGCGTCGTATATGTGAAACCCGCTGTCGGTTTCCTGGGGGGAGAGCTGCGCCGAGGTGAGAAAGAACACGTCATCGCCGCTCGGGGTGGCTTCCAGGAAGGCCGATTCCTGCGGCGAGCTCCCAGACGAGATCAGCGACACGCATCCGCCCGAGCTGCTTTCGCAGCCGCCGGCGCCCGCCGGCTCGTACTCGTACACGTCGTTCTTGCCGTTGCTGGCAGCGGGCACGAGGTCGTCGGGGCTGTTGAAGAACAGCCGTCCTTCGTCCGACAGATAGCGCGGCTGGAACAGCGCGGTCGTAAGGCTTTGAGCGGTCCAGCCGGGAAGGTTGCCGGCCAGGTAGTGGCCGATCCAGACCTTGCGCCGGTCCACCACCAGGCCCAGCCCTTCGCCGGCTTCTTCGGTGTCGAGGACGCCTACCGGCCGGGCACCCGAGGGATCGCAGGACACGCACGTGAGGCTGTCCGAGCTGGCGTCGTAGAGGAAGACCTCCTCGTCGCGCTTGCCGCTGTTGACATCGACGTTGTCATAGCCTGTGAGGCTGGCGGCGGACATGAACGCCAGGTAGCGACCGTCAGGCGAGACGCGCGCGGTCACGAACGCCGGGTTCGCCTGTCTGTTGCCTTCCCACTCGGGTCCGTCTTCGCTTGACAGGCCGGCGATGAACGTAGTCGCCCACGCGCCGCCCGTTTCGTGCAGCTCGTAGAGGTTGTCGGCGCCGCCGGTCGCGCGTTCGCCGCCGGCATTTTCGTCGTCCGCGAGCACGCCCTGCGCGACCAGGAACACGTTCGACCCGTCCGCCGACGCGCCCGGCAGGAACCCTTGCACCGCCGCGTATTCGGCGGAGTTGGGATCGGCCGTCAGGTCCCGCAGCCGGCACGCCAGCTTGCCTTCACGTTCCACCATTTCGCACTCGTACAGGTCCGACTTGCCAAACGTCGGTTCCGCGCTCGAGCCTTCGGTCAGTTTCTGCGTGTCGGTGAAGAACACGCGCGAGCCGTGGCTCGTCGCCGTCTGGAATCGTGCCGATCCGCTCGTCGGTTCGCTGGCGCCCTGCGCGGCGTCGAGCTGCACCGTCTGCCCGGTGGCTGTGTCGGTCATGTAGAGGTGGGCGGGGTTTTCGGTGCTGTCCGTCCAGATCACGCGCGTGCCGTCGCTCGAGATCGCGGTCGCCGCCACGTGCGCGAAGCCCAGCGCGGTTTCATGCGGGAGCGTGCCGTCGGGCAGCACGCTGATGTAGTGAAGCCTGCCTTCACTCCACTCGTACAGTCCCGGCCCGGACCCCGGGCCCGTCAGGGCGACGCGCGACTGGATCACGACATGCTCGAGACCGGGCGTGGCTCCAACGAAGTGGATCTGGCCGCCAAACGTCGTGCCCGGCGGGACGTTGCCTTGATACACGAGCGGCAGATAGCCGCCGCTTTCGTTGTCGCGGAGATATATCGTCGTCTGCGTGACTTCGGGCGCCAGCGGCGGTTCGACGCCCACCGGTTCGACCAGGGCGGATGCCAGGTCGGGCGTGAAGAACTGGTACTCCGGCGCCGCCCCCGGGGCGACGCCCTGAGCCCTGCTTTGCGGCGTCGACACGTCCTGTGAGTGCCAGCCTTCCGGGGTTCGCGTCGCGATCACCTGCTGCATTTCCGGCGCGCGGTTGCCCTGGGCTTCTTCGCCGATCGCGCCGTCGGCGACGTAGGTGAGCGAGTCGCCGTCTTCGGAGGCCAGGATCAGGCCTCCTTCGCGTGTGAGCGCTTCGATCGGCGTTCCGCTCTTGTCCTCAGACACGAGTTCCCACGCGCGTCCGTCCGGCAGCGTGAATGAGGAGGTCGGTGGCGGCGTCGTGAACGTATGCAGCGGGCCGTCCTCGGTGCCGAGCGAATTGACCGTGACCACTCGATAGAAGTAGGTCGTGGCTGGTGTCAGTGCTTGCAGGCTGAGGCTCCGGGCCTGGTCTGCTTCACCCGAGCCGACGCCGGCGCCGGGAGGTTCCGGGGAGTCGCTGCAGCCGGCCGGTTCGAGCGCGCAGTTCGCCGTCCCGTATTGGAAGTAGTAGGTGGTTTCATGTCCGAGCGGATTGATCTCCGTCTGCAGCGTCGCGGCCGTGGCGCTGACGTGCGTGACCGCCTCTTCGTCGATCAGCGCGGGCGGAACGGTCGTGAAGCGCTGGTCGGGCTGAGCGGTGGTGCCGGCGGAGTTGGTCGCGACCACGCGATAGTGGTAGGTAGCGCCGAGCTCGAGCCCGCTCAACGCGACGGACACCGAGACCGGCGTTTCGCCCGCGGGCATGCTCGCCCCACCGATCGGGACTTCGTGTTCGTAGGAGGTGCTTTCCCCGTATTCGAAGCGGTATTTGGTTTCGAGCTCGTCGGGATCGATCTTGGCTTTGATCGTGGCCGTTTCATGGCCGACACCGCTCGGAGCTTCGCCTGTGATCCGCGGCGGACCGGAGGTCGTGAACTTCGCATCGCTCCCTGCCGTCACGCCGAATTCGTTGACGGCGACGAGGCGGAAGTGGTAGGTCGTATTCGGCGTCAGACCGCTGAGCGGTCCGTGCGCGCTCACGGGCGCGCCGCCTGCTCCCACATCTACGCCCGGAGGCGGCATCGGAGTGTATCTGCCGTAGTTGCTGGTCGTTCCCCATTCGAAGTAGTAGTGCGCTTCCACGCCGCCCGGAGTCAGCGTCCCCGTGAGCGTCGCTTCCGTGGGCTGCAGATCTTCCACCGCGCCTGTGCCCACCCCTTCGACTGCCGGGGGCGTCGTGAATTCGCGTATCACGCCCACATTGCCGCCGTTTTCATTTTCGGCCCCCAGCCGGAAGAAGTAGGTGGCACCCGCGTGCAGGCCCGACAGCGACGCCGACACCTTTTCTTCCACGCCGCCCGACGCCTGCGCAGGCGTGCTGGACCCGAGCGCTTCGGTAGCTCCCCATTCAAAGCGGTAGGTCGCCGCTTTGCCGTCGCCGTTGACCGCGCCGTTCAGCGTCGCGCCCGTGCGCGTCAGCTTGCTGGCGGCCGCCGTCTTGACGTCCGGCACGACCACGGCTGGGCCGAAGCGGTCGACGAGCTGAAGCCCGAGATCCGCGACAAGCACTTCGCCTCCAGCCCCGCTGGCGACGCCGCTCGGTTCCGCGAACGGGCCGGCCGGCGTGGCCGTGATCCAACCCTGCCATTCCCCGGAAGAGTCGAACTCGCTGACCACGCGCCGTTCGGCCTCGAGCACCAGCAGGTCACCGCTCGTCGGATCGACCGCGAGCGCCGTGACGTTCCCGGTTTCGCCTTCCGTGCCTTCGAACGAGCCCTGCGGCGAGCCAGTTCCCTTGATCTTGCCTTCGAAGGAGCCGCTCGCGCCGTACTCGTAAACCCGCCCTTGGCTGCTGTCCGCGACATACACGCGTCCGTTGCGCGGATCGACGGCGACGCCGTTCGGTTCCTCGAGCTCGGCCCCCTGCAGCGTGCGAACGAATTCGCCTTCGCCGGCTTCTTCCGGTCCAGGACCGTGGGGCCTGAGCACATCCACCACCCCTTCTTCGCCGTCGGAGCCTTCCGACGCGACGACATAAACCTCACCCGCCGAGCCACTGGTCGAGTTGTCGACCGCGACGCCGACTGCTTCACCGAATTCCGTGTCAGGCGTCCCCGCGCCCGTCCATTCCGAGGACAGCCGATAGCCACCCGAGCCGGCCGGCGTGAACACCAGCACCGAGCGTTCGCCGCCAGTCGCGACGTAAACATCGCCGTCAGCTTCATCAACCGCAATCGCAGCCGGTTCGATTTCTTCGCCGAGCTGCCCGAGAAACACACCACTGCCGCTGAACACGTCAACCGTCTGGGAGCCAAGATCGCCAACGAACAAGTCACCATCAGCATGATTCACAGCCACAGGACCCGGTTCCTGCAACGGAGTCCCAATCGGCGCTTCGCTGATCGCTGAGAGAAACCTGTGTCCGGTCGCGGCCAGCGCCACAGAGGGCGCCACCAGAACCAGAACCAAACCGGCCACGAGAACCCAGCCGCCCAGCGAAAATCTCCACCTCCCGGCCACAGCCACAACCAGGAAGCGCCACCATGTCATAGCACACATGTAGCCCACCAAATCAGCCAAGCGGGCAGGAACTTTTCGCCGGCCGGCCCGCGAAGCGGATACCGGCCGGCGCAAAAGTCCTGCACGCTACGCTTTGATCTCGCCCGTAGTTTCCGACGTATTGGTATTGGTAATAGCCTCGCCCGCTTTCGACCATTTCGTCGTGCGCTGCGGTTCGGTTGCATTGAACACATACGATTCGAGCAAATCGATCGGCTTGCCTTCGAATTTGCTCGGAACGTTTTCCTCGTTTTCGTTGACCGTGTAAACCTGGGTCAGCGTGTTGGTCATCGTGTTGACAGGACCGATCGGTGAGATGATCCCGTCGTTGCCGCCCTTCGATTCGGGCGAGTACGCCGCGCCTTCCTTGGAGTTCCCGACTCCCACAACTGTGGTCAGCGGAGTTTCGCCGATGTCGCAGCTGAAGGCCGCGAACTCACCCTTCTTCTTTTCGGGCGTCAGCAGTATGCCTACTTCTTCTTTCGATTTGTTGATGAAGCCCAGCTCACCCTTGAGCGGGTTGACGACGACTTCCCCTTCGGTGGGGGTGTTCTGGCACGGGACCGCTCCGAGCAGCTTGCAGCCTTTGAAGCGGACCGCGATGTGGCCGACGGTCTTGTTGCCGGTGAATTCGCCAAAGTTGCTCTCGGTCGTGCATTCGACCGCCAGCGGTTTTTCGAGTAGTACTTTTTCTTCTTCGCCTTCGGCGCATTTAGGCTTCCGTTCTTCACTCGGCTCGCAAAGCTTGTATTCGCCGATGAGCACACCCGCGCCGCCTTCGCCGTGGAAGGACTTGCTTTCTTTCACTTGCGTCTCCTTGCGCCATTCGTATGTGCCCGTGCCTTTTTTGGCTTTGGCGGTACATCCGGCGTTGGAGTATTTGCCTTTGGCCTTTTCATAACACTGCCCGAATTCGGGACCGGCCGCCAGCGCGCTGCCGGCCGTCAGCGCGGCCAGCGCGAAGAGCGCCGTGACGCAAAGCGCCACCATTTTTACGTGTCTCACTGTTCCACTGCTCCTTTTCCTCTCGAGTAACAATCGACCGGACGCCACAAGCCCCTCACCGGCGGCCCCTCGCAACCGATCGTCTACAACGCAAGCGAGCGACCGGCAGACAAGCCGTCTCGACGGACCTGCCACACGCCCGCTTGCTCCTCCGACGCCGTCGCCGCACATCACCGCGCAACGCCGCGTCGGAAAGTCCTTGAGGTGCTTCATGCCGGGTCCCTGACCGCTCGGCGCTGGCTCGGCTTCGGGACTGCCGCCATCGAGAGACCGCGCGCGGTCTCCAGCATGCGCTCACCCAGGTTCGTGAGCACCCATTCGTTCGGTTCGCCATAGGCGGCCCCGAGCCCGAGGTTCTCGACCAGGCCCCGCCGCTGCAAGCGGCTCAGGAGCTTGGACGTCTGGCCTTCGTCGCGCAGACCCGCGGCATCGGCGATCTCGCGGTTGTTCGAGCGCGGAGCGGCCGCGACCGCGTCGAGCACCCGCGTGGTCCGATAGGTCGGGCGCACCGGCATGTGCTCCAGCCCCGCGGGCTCGCACTGACCGCCACCGTAGGTGCCTGAGATGAACGACATCAGCGCCGGCGCGAGCTGGGCGCACGGCCCAGCGGTGTCTGCCAAGAGCCGCGCCCGGACTGCCGCGGCGACCCCGCCCACGACCATCTCGGCCGTGAGCCTCGACGAAGGCACGAATTGCGGTCCACGCGCCAGCCGTTCTCCGGTCTCGCGCTCGAGCGCTCGCGCCAGCTGAGTCAGCGTACCCCGACGACGCTCGCCCAGCGCCTGCGCATCCTCGGGTGACTCGAGCTCGAGCAGCAAGAAGCGCGCCCAGCTCGGCTGCTCATCGAAGAAACCCAGCAGCGCCAGCAGGGCCGCGTGGACACGCTCACGCCAACCCCGCTCGACAGCGCTCGCCTGCGCCACCAGCCGTGACACGCGCGCCACGCCCTCGTCGAAGGCAGCCAGCACGCGCTCATCGGCGTTGTCAGAATGGGCACACGGCGCTACCCTCGAGCCCTCATCCGCGGACGGTTCTGAGTCACACAAATTCGTGACCCCCGTCCTACCTAGACGGGGAACACTCGCGAGCCAAACCGCTTGTTCATGGGATTTGTTGATACCGCCTTGACAAACAAAGCCGGATCTGTTCTCATTCTTCCCACAAAGCAGCACGTGAGCTTGGGGCCGAAGTCGTCAGCGCGCCGCGGCGCGATCTGGCAGCGGTTGAGCACGCGGTTGCGAGAAGCACCGAGAGGGATCGCAAGAGGGACGAGCGAGGGAAAACGGGGAAGCGACGATGAACGCGAGAATGCGAGTCAATCGCGCTATAGAGCAGTCTTACGACGTGGCCTGCGAGAGCTCGAACACGCTCGAGCACAGGGATGCCGGGCACGGCGAGACGCTCCGCGCCGAGCTCATCGAGGCGACCGTGCAGGCCGTCGCCGCGGGCAGTGTTCCCCGTCTAGGTAGGACGCTGGTCCTCCCGTAATCCCGCATGAACACAGCGGTTTTCGCGCCGCATCCCACATTCGTCCCACACGCTCGCCAAGGGCCCGCTCGGGCGGCGTATCTGAAAACCGTCGCGGTCCTCGAGGGGAAGCGCGAGCGCGACTGTGCCGCTTCCACGCGGAGGGAGCGGTCGGGTCGCAGGCATCCCGGATGAGCTGCGTCGATGTGCGACGCTACGTAGGTGAAGGTGCGCGCGGCGGTGCTGGAGCGGTTCGGGGAGCCGCTTGTGGTGCAGGAGGTTGACCTTGGTGAGCCGAGGCGAGGTGAGGTGCTCGTCCGCCTGCGCGCATGCGGGATCTGCCACACCGACATGTACTCCGCCTCGGGCGCCGATCCATCGGGATATGCCCCTTGCGTGCTCGGCCATGAGGGCGCTGGAGTGGTTGAGTCCGTGGGTGAGGGGGTGGGCTCTCTCCAGCCGGGCGACCACGTGGTCACGCTGTTCAGCCCCCAGTGCGGCGAGTGCGTGAACTGCGCCAGCGGCAAGACGAACATTTGCGTGGCGATTCGTGAGCAGCAGAACACCGGATATCTGCCCGACGGCACCACGCGGCTGTCGCGCGAACGGGAGCCGCTGCGCCACTTCATGGGCTGTTCGACCTTCGCCGAAGCGACGGTGATGCCCGAGATCGCGCTGGCCAAGGTGTCAGAGGAGGCTCCGTTTGCGGCGGCCTGCCTGTTCGCGTGTGGTCTGTCGACCGGGCTCGGGGCAGCGATGTTTCGCGCGCCGGTCGAGCAGGGCACGACCGTAGTGGTGTTCGGCGCCGGCATGGTCGGCCTTGGCGCCGTGGTCGGCGCGCGGTTGCAGGGCGCGGGGCGCATCATCGCGGTCGACCTGTCCGAGCAGCGTCTCGAGCTCGCACGTCACCACGGCGCTACGGATACCTGGATCGGCGGACCGGACGTCGTCGAGCGGGTGCTCGAGGAGACCGGAGGCTCCGGCGCCGACTTCACATTCGAGGCCGCGGGAAACGTCGCTGTCATGCGCCAGGCGGTCGAGGCGGCGCGCATGGGCTGGGGCAAGGCCTGCATGATCGGTGTAGCCGGCAAGGGAGAGACGCTCGAAATCGTCCCGCGCTACCTGATCACCGGCCGCCAGGTGCTCGGGGCATCGTTCGGTGGCGTCAGGGGCCGCCAGCAGGTCCCGGAGCTGGTCGAGCGTTACCTGGCGGGGGACATCGACGTGGATTCGTTCATCTCCCACCGGCTCACGCTCGACCAGATCAATGACGGGTTCGAGCTCATGCACCGCCAGGACGGCGTCCGCAGCGTGATCGAGTTCCCCGCCTGATACGGCGGTCGGTCATGAGACAGAGGTCGGCCCGCGATGCTGCGATCTGCTCGACTTGCGCGCGAACCGCGTACTACGACTTTCAGCAGCCTCCCGAGACCGTTGACGATCAGCGCGCCGTTGATCGGCTACATCAGCGCCTCGAACTCGGCGTCGGTGAGCGCGATCTCGAGCGCCTCCAGGTTCTCGCGTAGGTGCGCGAGCGAGAGGGTGCCCGGGATCGGCAGCATCGTCGGTGAGCGCCGCAGCAGCCACGCGAGCGCGATCTGGCTCGGAGTCGCCTCATGCCGAGCCGCGATCTCGTCGAGCTCAGGGGAGCCGCCGCCGCGCAGCGGAAAGTACGGCACGAACATGATCCCCGCTGCCGCGCAGTAATCCACGACTTCCTCGTGCCTTCGCTCGGTGAGGTTGTAGTGGTTCTGGACGGCCTCGATCGGCACCACGGCGCGTGCCCGCTCGACCTGCTCGACGCTCGCCTCAGAGACGCCGACGTGGCTGATCGTGCCGGCGTCGCGATATTCGGCCAGCACCGCGAGACTCTGCTCCAGCGGCACCTCGGGGTGGATCCGGTGGAGGTAGTAGAGGCCGATGCGCTCGCTCCGCAGGCGTCGAAGACTCTCCGTGATCTGAGCGCGCAGCGCATCCGGGCTCGCGTCCGCGGCGCTGAAGCCGCCCTTTGTCGCCACCAGGCAGTCCGCGGGCGCCGCGGAAAGCGCTGCTCCGAGCGTCGCCTCGCTCTCGCCGCCCGTATAGGTGTGCGCGGTGTCGATCATGTCCACGCCGGCCGTAACCGCCTCACGTACGAACTCGACGTTCTGAGGCGTGTTTGTCAGGCGGTTGGTGCCCAGTCCTATTCGGGTCAGGCCGATCTCGCCGATGGTCAGCTTCGTCGTCATCGCCACACGCTACATACCTCAGCAAGTAAACACCGGCGCTCGTTATCCAACGCTGGTCACGGCAGCATGATTTCGACCGCCTCTAGTTCTGTGGTGGTGGATGGCGAGTGCCGCGGGAGATAGCGCGCCGAAGAGCACGATGCCGCCCAAGAGCGCGATCGCGGAAGGCGCAACGCGCGCCGGGCGCATGAGCCAGAACCTCATCTTTCCTCCCCCGTCCTCGTAGGAAAGCCTGCCAGCTGCAGCGCTGGCATTGCTGCGCTTCCCCTGCTGCGAGCCGTGCTGCGCCGGGCAGGTGCGTCCTCAGGCAACGGCGGCGAACAGGTGCCACGTGTCTGGGACGCCCTTGAGCGTATGTTCGCCTCTATCGGCGAACTCGATGTGCGAGCCGGCAACCAGATCCTTGACCGTCGAGGACACGAGCACCTCGTCGGCCTGCGCCTGGGCGGCGACTCGGCTTGCAATGTGCACCGCGATCCCGCCCACGTCGTCGCCGCGGCGCTCCAGCTCGCCCGTGTGTAGACCGGCGCGCACGCCGATCCCGAGCCGTCGTGCGCCGTCGCTAATGGCCATAGCGCAGCGGATGCCGCGGGCCGGACCGTCGAAGGTGGCGAGGAAGCCGTCCCCAGTGCTCTTGACTTCGTTTCCAGAGAACCGCTCGAGCTGCCTTCTGACCATGTTGTCGTGGGCGTCGAGGAGCTCGCGCCACCTTCGATCGCCTACCTCGCTGGCCTGCTGGGTCGACTGGACGATGTCCGTGAACAGCACCGTGGCTAGAACTCGGTCGTCGTCGCGCTCGTGCCGGCCTCCGGTCAGGAACTCCTCGATCTGGCCGACCACCTCATCGGCGTTCTGCTCCCACGGGTAGTGGTCGGTGCCCGGCAGCTCAACAAGAGTCGCGCCTGGGATATGGGCCGCGGTGTAGCGACCATAGTTGACGTTGACCCACTGCTCGTCGGTTCGGTGCAGCACCAACGTCGGCACCCGCACGGTGGGCAGCACTGGGCGTATGTCGATCTCAGTGTTGACCTCAAGTTGGGCGACGGCAGCACCGGGGCTGGCCGCTGATCGCCAGTAATGCGCGTACCACTCCCGAGCCGTCTCGTCGCCAATCAGGCTGGGCGTGCAGAACTCCACCCCGCTGCCGTCGGGAGTCCCCCAACTGTTCTCCATAGCCGTGCGGAGCAGATCCCAGAACTCCGAGGTCCACGCCCATGGACAGTCCTCGTCGGCCGTCCCGACCACGAAAGGGCTGAACAGGACCGACGCGGTGGTGCGCTCCGGATAGGTCGCGGCAAACATGATGCACGCACAGGCCCCCTCCGAGGTTCCCAGCAGGGCCGTGCGCTGTGAGCCGATCGCGTCCAGGACCGCCCGCATGTCGCCGAGTCGATCCTCCATCGTCGGCACCCCGGCAACCGGATCCGACAGGCCTGTCCCGCGCTTGTCGAACAGGATCAGCCTGCAGAACGACGACAGATGCTCGTAGAAACGCACGATCGCGGGCCTACTCCACGAGAACTCGATGTGCGAGCACCAGGAGTTGGCGAAGATCAGATCGAGTGGGCCCGCCCCGACCACCTGATAGCCGATGTGAACACCGTCAGGCGCCTTGGCGTAGTGCGTCTCGGGCATGACCGCCGGCACGCCACGAATTATCCTCCGTGCGCGCGCTAGATGAGGGCCCCTCGTGCAAAGTCAGATCGAGCGTGACCGAATGGGTCTCGCGGTGCATCGAACGCCCAGAGACAGCAACGCCTCGAGCTATCCGGCGGGGGCTCGTGTGGCCCGCGCGAGGGCCAGGGCTTTGGCGATGAACTTCTGTTCGATCTCGCCCCGTGCGAGCGCGACGATGTACCCGGTCCGGTTGACCAGGAAGCTCTCGGGCAGCTGGTCGGTGCCGTAGGAGTGGGCGAATTCGCCGGTGTCGTCGCGGAGGTTGGGGTAGGTCAGGTGGTGGCTCACGACGAACTTCTCCGAGTCCGGAACGACGTCCTCGTAGGTGACCCCGAGGACGGTCGCGCCCAGCTTGTGCAGTGGTCCCTCGGCGCGCTGGAGGAGCGGCGCCTCTTCCTCGCAGGGAGGACACCAGGACGCCCAGAAGTTGAGGACCACCACTTTGCCGCGCAATGAGGCCAGCGAGCTGAGGCCGTTGCCGCCGAGGACCGGCAGCATGTGCCCCGCGTCGGGCGCGAGCGGGCGCTTGCCCTCGGCGAGGAGGTTGTCCAGGCTCCGGTTAGCCGACTGGGTTGAGATCCCGTACACCAGCAGCCCGATCAGGCACGCCCCTATGAGCGAGATCAGAATCGGCAACGGGCGCAGCTTCACGGCTCCAAAGGGTAGACGGGCAGGTGCCGGCAACGACCATCGCTAGCGGGTGCCTTTCTTGGTTCAGGGACATTTCAGAAGCAGCCGACCGAGCGTCCATGCAACGGCCGCGAAGACGACCGGACGGGAGGAAGCCCAGGCGTCTCGAAGGGGCGCCCAGACGACTGCTCTCTCGCCATGTGAAAGCAGGAGTCTCGGGCGCGGCCGGCCCACGATATCGAGATTCGTCCATCTCAGGAGCCAGGGCGATGTGGTTTTCGCGATCGCATCGGCGCGGAAGCGCTCGTGTGGGGTGTTTGCCGTTGGCTCGGCCTCAAACGCGACACCGGACCCTGCCTTCAGGAGGCCGTGGCCGGCAAACGCTTTGCCTTCGCTTTGACGTTCGCTCCGCTGTGAAGGGCAAGCGCGATTTGGTGACGCTGCACTGATCGGCCGAGAACTGGACTGGCAGGGACGAGGACATGAGCGTAGCATCGCGTCTATGCAGGGCCCCCGTGGTTTTGCATGCGAGCGGGCGGCGTCAGATCGTCCCCAGTCGAAAATACAGGAGGAAGCGAGACATGCGGAGCTTCAACGCCTTAAGGGCCAGCACGATCTCAGCCGGCGTGGGACGAGGCGCAAGATTGGGTGCGGCGCTTATCGCCGTACTGGCACTAGCGGCGCTTGTGACCGCGACCGCGTCGGCCGCCTCGCAGAAACTCGACCTGACGTGGGAAGTCGAAGCGCACCAACTCGCCCCGGGTCAAACTTTTGACATGGCCTTGGGGAGCAGTGTCGCAAACGAAGGAACGGATGGGCCGCTGACACTGGCCACGAATCCTGGGACCGTAACGTGTGATCCAACGGAGTTTCCGTGGAGCGGTCTGGGCGGGGTGGATGAGACGAATGACGCAAAGACCGACAAACTCGAAATGAGCGAAAACTACATCGATGAAGCGTGCTCTAACACGACTGGCCTCGGCACGAAAGCAGGGGTGTATCTCATCCCCGACGACTCGATTCTCAACCTCAGCTCAAATGGAAAGGCTGAACTAAAGGCTAAATCCCGAGCAGCGCCGATCTACGTTATCGTCTTCTACTCGGGCGGCGACGCATGCCTCTACACAACCACAAAGCTCAAGGGTTCACTGAGTCTCGTGTCGAACGGTATCGGGAATCAGCTCAGTCAGCTCTACACCAACCAGAAAGTAAAGTTGGTTAAGGAAGAGTCCTCGCCTGAATGTTGACAGAAGGTGGCGCTTAGCGCTCCGTTCTTCTTCGCTCTTGGTGGCGAAGGGGCGAGTTTCGACAGCGGCGACTACGTATTTGGCCATTTGGTGCCTTGAACGGACACGCAGGGTGGCGCCTTTGGAGAGTCACAGTAGGGCGTGCCCGGCATTGCCGGGTCCGCCCGATGATCGGGGATCGGGGCTGCGTCTTGCCAACTACCAACGCACCAACACGGGCGAATTCACGCGGACAGAGCCTCTCTGCCGGCCCGTTCGCGACCTCCACTATCGGTCTTCGCAGCAGCCTCCGGTGCGAGCCGGATCGGCAGTCTCGGCAAGCGCCCGACACGAGCGCGTCGTCACGGATGCGAGCGTGTCAGTAAAGGCCGCCGAGACTGCCGAGATGGACGAGGTTCGACGGCGCGGACCGCTCGCGCCCAGACTGCCGCTCTGGCCGCGGCCGAGCGACTGGCGAGCGGGGCGCCGAGATGCCTGGTGGGTTGTCCCGAGTGAGCGTGAGATCAGCAGCAACAACGGAGCCCTCGCTCTGGTGAGGCGATTGGCTAAACCCCGAGCGGTGACTTGACGCGGGGTACCGGCTGGCCATAGCGTTGACGCGGCAACCACGAGTCAAGGAGAGCTGGCCGATGAGCGAGGCCGATGACGCGGTACTGCGCGAGAGCCGCATCGCGCTTGCGCGAGAGCACATGCAGTCGGAGAACGAGCTCCGCTTCGACATCACGCTGGGAACATTCGATCATCCCCGCTACGAGCTCATCGCCACGGGGGAGGTGTACGACGGCCCAGAGGAGGTCGCGGGCTACTACGAGGCCTCGCGCAGGGCGTTCCCGGACCAGCGCAACGAAAACGTCGTGCTGACCTGCGGCGACGATCTCGTGATCGCCGAGTTCGATCTCCTCGGCACGCACCAGGGGGAGCTGAAAGGCATAGCACCGACTGGACGCAGCTTCAGGTGCCGCATGTGCGCGCTCTTCATCTTCGAGCCCGGCGGCGAGCGAATTGTGTGCGAGCGCATCTACTTCGACCAGGCCACGATCGCGCAGCAGCTGCTCGGTGACCCAGAGGCGGTCACCGGATGAGACTGGAGGGCAAGCTTGCCAACGTCACGGGCGGCGGTCGCGGACTCGGCCGCACGGTTCGCCCAGCGGTGCGCGATTAACACCTCTGAGAGTCATACTCCGGAGCGGAAAGCCGCTTAGCAGAGCCAAATCCGCGAAGTGGGCGATCCAGGACTCGAACCTGGGACCTCTTCCTTATCAGAGAAGCGCTCTAACCGACTGAGCTAATCGCCCTTTGCCTGCAAATGGCATCCTTCGCCGCTGCACTCGCCACTTTTGGGACGCGATGATGGCCCATCGCTGGGCGTCACCGACGAGACCCTGCTGCAGAGCCGGCATTCTACCGGTCTGGCTCACCCGGGAGCGGTTCTGGCGACGCGGTCGCTTCGGCGGTTCGAGCGCACCGATGCTGGCGTCGGTCGTGCTGGCGCGGTCGCGGCGGGGCGAACATCACGACGGGACGGACCTGTCGGCATATCCCGACATCTTGCTGTGTATCGATATCCCGACATGCTACTATGTCGGAATATGTCGACAGAAGACCCTCAACCTACACGCCGATCGACATTCCGGATATACACCCCAGCCTCGCTCGGCGACGCGATCCGGCACTACCGGACTGAAGCCGGCCTGACCCAAAGCCAGCTTGCCGACCAAGTCGGCCTCCAGCGCAGCTACCTGTCCGAGCTGGAGAGCGGCAAGGAAACCGAGCAGCTGAAGCGCGTCTTTCGGGTCCTGCGCCAGCTAGGCGTACGAATGACCCTGGATAAGGCGGACTGGTAGTGGTGGCCGACGAGTTGGCAGTCTGGTTGTACGGAGACCGGGTCGCCACGATTGAACGAGGCGGAGGGCGCCCCCGTCTGACTTACACAAGCGAGGCACTGGCTCGATACGAGCTAGGCACGCCGCTGCTCTCACTGTCGCTGCCGGTCTCAGATCGGCGCTACACGCAGGGTGTGGTGCGACCGTTCATCGACGGGCTCCTGCCCGAGGGGGAGCCGCGCCGAATGATTGCGCGCGACGTCGGCGTGCGCGAGAACGACACGTTTGGGCTGGTTCGCGAGCTGGGGCGCGACGTCGCGGGAGCGCTCGTGATCCAGCCCACGGATGAGCCTCCGCCGCCGGCCGCGACCACTACTACTGCCGAACCGGTTGGCGAAGAGGAGCTTGGGCGACTGATCGCCAACCTTCGCAGTGCACCGCTGGGCGCTGGCGGGCGCGTTCGCATTTCGCTCGCAGGCGTACAGGAGAAGCTGTTGCTCACGCGCATGCCCGACGGCTCGTGGGGTCGCCCGGTGGATGGGACCCCCTCGACGCACATCCTCAAGCCAGAGATCGCCGCGTATCCGCACACTGTCGAGAACGAGGCGTTTTGCATGCGCGTAGCCAAGCATCTCGGTCTTGGCGTCGCAGCAGTAGAGACCACGAGGATTGCAAACCGCAAGCTCATCGTCGTCGAGCGCTTCGACCGTAACGTCCGCGCGGATGGCTCAGTAGAGCGCATTCACCAAGAGGACTTTTGCCAGGCGTTCGGGGCGCGCCCAGAGCACAAGTACGAGGAGGACGGCGGCCCGTCGCTGCGTCGGATCGCGGGCGTCATAGACGCGGTCGCCACGCCAGGATCAGTTGAGCGACTGCTGCAGGCGACCACGCTCAATGCACTACTCGGCAACGGCGATGCGCACGCGAAGAACTTCTCGCTGTTGCATCGTTCGTCGGGCGTGCTCGCAGTCGCACCCTTGTATGACCTTATGTGCACGCTGCTCTATGGCGACGACCGGCTTGCGATGTACATCGACAGTGTGCAGCGCATCGATCGCGTAGCCGCGGATCGCCTCACGAATGAGGCGACACGCTGGGGGATGTCGCGCGACCGCGCTGCCGCGACGGTCGCTGATGTGATCGAACGAGCGCCTGCAGCGATCGCGGCCGCACGGGAGGAGACCGCTGAGCTCCCGGCGGAGGTGATTGGGACTATCGATAAACAGCTGGTGCGGCTCCACTCGGGCTAACGAGAGCGGTTGGGCACGAGCAACAAGCGGCCGTCGCTGAGCCGGTAGAGCGTTCCGAGTGGACTCCCGTGACCGCTGCCGGGCTGAGTATGCGCCGGCGCCGACAGCGTCTGCGTGCCCTGCCCGGCGGACGTGCTCGGAAGCGTCTGCGCGCCGGACGAGCGCTGGGCCAGTTGATGCGCGCGCTCGTTCAGCGTCAGGCTCAGCCCGGCGATCAGGAACGCGACGGCCAGCACGATTCCGATGTCGAACAGGTTGACCAGGCCTTCGAGCGGGTCTCCGGCCGTATCTTCGATGCGCGAGCGCCTGCCGAGCTGAGCGCGTCTCATGGTCGCGGCGCCGGCAACGGTGGCGCGGTTGCGGGATCGGGCTGACGGGCAGGGCCAGCCGGGCGCGAGGTGATGCGTTTGGCTGGCATCGCCGTGGCGTCGGGCGCGCCGCCTGGCTGAGGCACGGGCTCGAAAGTCGCGCCGATCGCCGTGGCGGCGTGCTCGAGCGCGCTCAGGTCTTCGCTGTACATGCGCGTGCGCGCGAGCGTCAGCGCGTAGGCCACAGTGCCTACCAGAAGCCCGACGGTCGTGGCGGCGAACGCCGTGCGCAGATCACCGGCGAGCGTTGTTATGTCGCCGTGGCCGAGGGCGCTCAGCCCGGGCGCCAGCGGAATCAGCGTTCCCATCAGGCCCAGCGCCGGACCGGCGCGCACGAGTATGCGCGTGCGATCCAGCCGGCGCTGGGCCGCGAGCTCGTAGTCCGTCAAGGCCTGCTCGACGCCCGCGTGATCGCCGGAGGCAGCGGCCTGAGCGATCTGCACGAGCGCCTCGGCCGCGAACGCGCTCGGCGCGCGCGCCGCCAGGCCCGCGGCCTGCGCCGGATTGGCGATCACGTTGCGCGCGAGCGCCCGCAGCGCCCCGCGGCCAGCGCGCCTGCGTGTCCACCACTCGGTCAGGAAGCGTCCTCCTTCGAGCGCGCACAGCGCGAGCGCCAGCAGCGCCAGGAGCAGGACGGGAGTGCGCAGTGCCGAAGCCAGTTGCGCCAGCGCTTCATCGACCCCGCCCGACGCGATTGGAAGCCTCACGAGATCGTCCTCAGGCGGCGGCGCTCGAGCCGCGCGCCGGCGATCACAAGCAGGACCAGTGCGGCGATAATCGCCGTCGTCGTCGAGGAATCGCTCTGCGCCACCTGCGCGCTGCGCAGGCCGGGAGGCTGGAGATGTGCGGCCAGGGGCTCATCGAGCAGCACTCCGGTCACGGCCGGGGCATCCGGCTGCCCGCCCGGCGAACCGCTCGCGGCGCCCGGTGGCACTGGACTCGCGCTCCGCTCCGGTCGCTTCGGCGGCGTCTGTCTGGGCTGCGGTCGGCTGTGCGCACCCGCGGAAGATCGCGCGCCGCTCACCGCCGGTGGGCTGGCCACCGCTTCGACATCTTCGGATCTCCGGACCGGACCGCGCCCGGAGCCTTGACCCCCAGGCTGCGGGCGGCTGAAAAGCCGAGCGCCGCGTCCGCCGCCCCCGACGATCACGCCGCGTGCGTGTCTCGGCTGCGCTGCCGACTGTTGCGACTGTACAGGCGCCGCGTGCGGGTCGGTTGGTGGCGAGGAGACCTGCGGAGGCGACGGCGGGTGCGGCGGCGCGACGGGGACCGGCAGCCCCAGGCCGGCAAACGTGACCGCGGTGTACGCGGTCATCCACACCGAGCCTTCGCTTTCGCCCGCCAGATAACCGATCGAGCCGTTGGCATGCTGGAGTAAGCGCAAATACTGGAGTGGATTTTTGCGTTCGCCAGTGCCGGGCGCCAGCCAGGGCCCGGATTCCGGGTTTTCCCCCGCCGACCACAGCGCCTGCACGGCCCAGCTGGTTGACCCCGCGTTAGCCGGCGCTTCATCCAGATCGCCGGGGAAGAACTCACGGAAGCCTCCGTCGCCTTCGTCGCTTTCCTGCGCCCTGTGCAGGAAAGCGAGCGCGTTGGCCTGCGCTTCGCTGCCGTGATTCCCCGCCGCGTTCAGCGCCTCCACTGCCGCCGCGGTCATGTTGACTTCCCCTTGCGGACCTTCGCCTTCGATGCACGCGGGCATGCTCGGTAGGCAGGTGGCGTTCCAGCTACCTTCGCCGGGCCCTTTCGCCGGGCCCTGCTGTTCGATCAGCCATTTCGTCGCCCCTTGAACCGCTTCCTGAACTTCGGGTTCGTGGATCGGGCTGAGCGCCAAGATCGCGAACACGGTGTCGCTGACGTCCTGCGCGGCGGCCTGGCCTTCTTCGTGCGTGAACGCGCCGCTTCCGCGCACTTTCCGTTCGAGGATCCGCTGCACCAGATCGACGCCGCCGAAGTCGTATGGCGAAGTGCCGGCCGCGTTGACGACCAGCAGTTCGCGCTCGAAATCGGTTGTCAGGCTGAGTTCATCGGCATGTTCGGTCAGGTAGTCGTACACGCTGCGCCCCCCGGGCCTGGCCTGTTCCTGCGGGTTGATCCCCGCCGCCGCCAGCCCGATCGCGGCCCAGGCGCTGATGTCCGTATCCGACGGTCCGCTGCGCGTAGCGCCGAACCCGCCGTCGGGATTCTGCGCTTCCTGCAGGAAGCGCACGGTGCTTTCGAGGTATCCCTTGTCCTGCGCATCCGCGCCCGACGCCGGCGCCGCTGCCACCAGGCCGGCGGGCGCAAGCGCGCCCAGCGCGATCGCCACGCCCAGCTTCGCCGCCGATCTGGCCCACAGCTCCCCGATCATCAGCGAATGCGGTCCCGGGAGGGGACCAGTGCCAGCCGGGCCCTGTCGAGCGCTCCCGAGCGACCGACTGTCGAGCTATGGCGTGACCGCGACCCCATCGATGCCCACCGTACCTGCGATGACGCGCAGCGTGACTGCGCCCGCGCGCGCGCGCCGCGCAGCCAGCAGCAGCCGCGGGGCCCTGCTGGGCGAGCCTCGCAGTGCGAACGTGCGGTGATGGCCGCCCGCGCGCACTTCGACTCGCGCGGGGCGGGGCATGTCGCGCAAGATGAACACCGGACGCCCGGGCGCGAGCGTCGCGGTCGCCGTCGCCCCGGCCGCGCCCAGCATGACCGCGCCGGCCAGGGCGCCCCGTTCGGTTCGTCGCCGCCAGTGGCCGCCGTAGTGCAGGGTTCGAGACGTGGCGGCGACCGGCCTGAGCGTCAGCCCGTCGATCCGAACTCCCCGAGTCGCCGGTTTGGCAGGGACCGGCGAAGAGACAGGAGTTCCGGGGCCGTTTGAGGGCGGCCCGCCGGTCTGTGCCGTGGGCGGGTTTGTGCTCCCGCTTTCGCTGGCCGTGGGTTCGGATTGGTGGCGAGTCGCCGGTTGTTCGCATTTGCGTTCCAGTTCCGGTGGCGAGGGCTGGAACCCTTCGGGCGTCGGCCCATGTTCGGGCGGCAGGCGCACGTCGTCTTCGGGCGGAGGCGCTCCGCAGCCTTCCGCCCCCGGCGCAGGCACGCAGACGTCGATCCGGTTGGAGCGCACCGTGCCCCGTGCGATCGCCATGATCCGATGCCAGCCGCTGGTCGTAAACGTGAGGCTGGCCTTGCCTTCGGCGTTGGTCGTAGCGGCTTCGGGTGCTTCTTCGACCGGCTCCTCGACACCGTTTGCCGCGGTCTGCACCGGCACCACCGTCGCGCCCGCAGAGGGCGAGGAGCCGGCGCGTTCCGGCGCCGGCGTGGGCTTGCCGCTTTTGGGCTGGTAGGACACGACTTCCGCGGCCCAGGGCACGCCCAGCTTGGCCTTCGCGATCAGCGGCACCGAGCAAACGCCTGTGCCTTCGGCGAACAGCCCCAGCGGCGGCCGGCTCATCGAGCCGGCGCTCCAGAGTACCTCGGCACCTTCGCCCAACTCGTACTGGCAGCCGCCGACTTCCAGCAGCGTGTCGTTGACGAACACGCCCCACGATGCGCTGCTTTCGGGGCCCCAGCGCGTGATCAGGTAGTCCTGATATCCCGCATACCAGGCCCCGTTGAACGTTTCGCCGAGGATCGCCATCGCGTTGACGGCGGCAGCAGTGGGCGTCGGCCCCGGCGTCACGTTTTCGGGGTCAAGCGGGTTGACGCCATCGCAGGAGCGCTCTTCGGTGTCCGAGGACGCCTCGACGTCGTGGCCTTCGGTCAGCACCGGCCCTTCGAACAACGTCTCGGTGCTGCCCACCACGCGGACCAGCACATCCGTGGGCTCCGCCGCCGCCGCCGGCGTCAGCCACACGGCCGCGGCGAGCGCGCACAGCAGGGCCGCCGAGACCGGGCGCCAACGCCGGCCCGCCCGGCCGCCGCCAACGCCCCGATCCGTGTCCCGGCGGAGCCCCATGTCTAGCCCAGGCGCAGGTAGATCGTGTCGCCGATTTCGATCGTGGTCTTGCGCTTGGCCTGTTTTTTGGCGGCGCCGTCGATGCTGACCTTCCAGGCGGCGGCCGGTGGGCTTGGCGCTCCGTCGATCGAGGTGATCGCGCCCGATCCGCTCGCCGGCGTGAAGCTCGTGACGCAACCCGCCGGCGCCGCCGCGCTCTCGGCGGCCCGCAGGACGTCCGCGAGCGTTGTCTTGGTGGCTTCGGGGGTGATCGTCACGGCGCAGACGGCGAGCGGCGCCGTGCCGTCGTTGATCACCAACGCCAGCTGCGCCGACGTGGTGTCGTCGGTGCTGAAGCGCTTTTCATAGACCCAGCGGGGCGCTCCTTTGGGCGCCGGCGGCTTGGCCGTGAAGCCGCCGCCCGCGAGCGCGCGCACGCCGTCCTGACTCGAGTAGAAGTTGGCCGTCGTTTCCCCCGGTTCATAGCGGAACCCTCCGCCGGCGAGCTGTTGGGAGATCAGGAAGTCGATTGGCGTCTTGCCCTGAGCGGTCGTGAATTCGGCCGACTGCGGGGAGATCCCGCACGCGGTCAGGCCCTCGACCGCCCATGCGTTCGAGTCGGTGTTAGGCCCGAATTCCGTCTCAAACGCGCCGCTCCCGAGCGGTTCGGCGTGCAGCTCGCCGATCAGATAGTCCTTGGCCGCGACGATCGTCGGATCGGTCGCGGCCACGCCGGCGCCGCACAGCGCCGCCAGCGCCGCGCCCGTCAGTTCGACTTCCGCGGGGGCTTCGAGTTCTTCCTTGTCGCCTTCGGCCTTCAGATAGGTCCAGCCGCCGTCCGTGTGCTGGTTGGCGCGCACGGTCGCGACCGACTGTTCGAGCAGCGGCTGCGGCACCCGCTGGTTGCCCATCCGCGTCTTCGTGTCGGCCAGCGCCATCAAGCCGAACACGGTGTAGTTGAAGAATCCCGGTTCACCGTAGTACCCGGGGCTCGCCGGCTGGTAGCGCGCGACGATCTGTGCGATCAGGTTCTGGCTGGTCGAGACGCGCGCGGGGTCGATCCCGGCCGCGTACGCGGCGAGCGCGGCCGCCTCGAAGTCGGCCACCGGTGGTTCGGCTGACCCCGGCCAGGTGGTGGTGTCGCCGATCAGATTGCGGTAGTAGGTACGTGCGTCGGTCGCCGAATCGCTGGTCCTGACGTTCGCCGCCGCCACGTGCGCCGCCGCAAACGAGCTCAGCGCCCATTCGCCACCGAGCCCCGAGTTGCCGGGATCGCCTGGCAGGCTGCCGTTCGTCTGCTGCTGCGCTTTCAGGTAGCCGAGGCCGGCGCTCGTGGCCTGCTTGATTTCCTTTGCGCCGGCGCCGAGCGCCGAGGCCGGCAGCACCAGCAGGCACGCCGCGACGATCGCCGCCGTAAGCGGACGGCGAGCGCGCCGTGCCGAACGGCGTCGGCGCGCGGCGGCGATGTGGACGATCCGCGCCGCGATGGGCGGGGCGGGCGGGCAGACGCCGAACGGCCGGGCGGCGGGCGGGCGGAGCGAAGCGGGTCGCATCGGGTGGATCTCCTTCCAGTAGCGGACGGGCCACGTACCCGCCTCGCCGTCAGGAGGCGAGCGCGATTACAACCGACCGTCCATTCGCGAGAACAGGGTCCATATGTCTGGCACCACGCGACAAGCACTCGGACTCGGGTCTCGAGCCATGCTCGGCTCTAGCCCACACCGCTGCGCGTCAGTCCCGGACTCCCACCGGGTTCCCTTGACGCATGGTCGGGCCACCCTAGCGGATCGCGCGCCTGCATGCACACCGTGCTGGAAGCACGACGAGAGGCAGCGCCAGCTACATCCCGACCATCGGAAGATGCCGCACAGTCGGACGCCCGCCGTCTTCCCGCCTGGCGCCCAGCCACGCGCGAGCTCAGCCCAAGCGCCTATTTGGAGACGGCCTGAGCTCCCAGGCGGCCCGCCAAGGCCACGGCCTCTTGCGGCGATCCGAACTCGAGCTCGGCGCGATACCCCCCGTCGCGGGCCGGGCTGACCTTCACCTCGAGCCCGAGCGCGGTTTCCAGCGCCGATGCGATCTCCCGCGCCGCCTCCTGCTGGTCGGGGTGAGGGGAGCCCGCGCGTGCCCGTCCGCGCTGCGGGCTCGCGCCCGCGCGCGCACGCTCGTTGCTCTTACGCGCCCGCTCCTCGAGCGCACGCACGGACCATCCCTGCTCGACGGCGCTCCGACCGAGGCGCCTGCGCGCGTCGTGATCCTCGGCGAGCAGCAGCGCGCGACCGTGCCCCTCGCTCAAGAGGCCCTCCTCGAGCAGCGCCAGCGTCTCGTCGGGCAGGTCCAGCAGGCGCATCAGATTGCTGACCGCAACGCGGCTGCGCCCGACGCGGCGCCCCACCTCTTCGCGTGTGAGCCCGAGCTCCTCGACCAGTGCGTCGCAGGCCCGCGCCTCCTCGACCGGGTTGAGATCCTCGCGCGCCATGTTCTCGATCAGCGCCAGCTCGAGCGCTTCGGCGTCGCCGCGGTCGCGCACGAGTGCAGGGATCGCCTGCAGCCCCGCGATCTTGGCGGCGCGCCAGCGGCGCTCACCCGCCACGAGCTCGTAACGGCCGTCCGCCTTGGGCCGCACGAGCACCGGCTGCAACACTCCCCGCTCGCCCAACGAGCCCGCCAGGGCCTCCAACGCGCGAGCGTCGAAACGCCGGCGCGGCTGGTTCGAGCTCGGCGCGATCAGCTCGAGTGGAACCTCGCGCAGCTCGTCCAGCTGTCGGGCTCCGCCTCCGTCGGACACCGACAGGATCGCCTCGAGCCCCCGGCCCATGCCGCGCCTCGGCCTAGCCACGGCTCGCCATCTCCTGCGCAAGCGCGAAGTATGCTCCCGCTCCGGCGCTGAGCGGATCGTGGTGGGTCACGGGCAAGCCGTAGCTCGGTGCCTCGCCAACCCGCACGTTGCGCGGAATCACCGTGTCGAAAACCAGGTCGGGGAAGTGCTCGCGCACCTCGCGCTCGACGTCGCGGCCCAGCCTGGTGCGGTTGTCGTGCATCGTCAGAAGCATCCCGGCGATCGTCAGCTGCGGGTTGAGGTCGCGTTTGATCAGCGCCAGCGTATCTAGCAGGCCGGCGAGACCCTCCAGCGCGAAGTACTCGGTCTGCACAGGCACGATCACGCGATCCGCCGCCACCAGCGCGCTGACCGTGAGCGGACCAAGCGAGGGCGGGCAATCGAGCAGGATGTACTCGAAGTCCGCTCGCAGCGGCCCCAAGGCCTCGCGCAAGCAGAGCTCGAACGCATCCATCCGCGGCAGCTCGATATTGGCGCCCGCCAGGCCCGGCCCGGCCGGCAGCAGCTGCAGACCCGGCACCGGCGTATCCGACAACGCCTCGCGCGCGGCCACCGAGCCGCTGATGACTTCATAGAGGCCGGGCGTGCACGTGCGCGCCAGCCCGAGCCCGACCGTCGCATTGGCCTGCGGATCGGCGTCCACGAGCAGCGTCCGGTACCCGGCCTCGGCAATACACGCGGCCACGTTCACGGCCGTCGTGGTCTTGCCCACGCCGCCCTTCTGATTGGCGACTGCGTAGACGGTGCCCACGGCTGCAAACCTAGCGCCGATCTGCCCGGCGCGGCTGCTCGCGAGCACGTCCTCGGGCAGAAGCCAGCACGTCGTGGGGCAGGAGTCACGCCGCCGGCACACCGCCGCGTCGGTCTCGCCGCATGTGCCAAGGCCGAGCCACGTTCCGCGCGCGTATCACGTTCCCAGCGGCCGCTTGCGCGCCATACCGGCGCGGCGCGGAAACCGCGACGGCGTCGCCCGGTCCTTGACGAACACGTGCAGATGGCGATCGCGCGCCCCCGGAAAAGGCCTCACCGCCAGCGCGTCGATCCTGCTCATGCCCAGCAGCGCTGCCGCCCGCTGCGCCTGCTCCTCCTCGGCCTTCGCGCGCCGGCCGCGCCAGTCGACCAACGCCCCGCCCACCCGCAGCAGCGGCGCGGCATACTCGAGCACCACCGGCTGCGCAGCGAGCGCCCGGGCAGCCACGAGATCGTTGGCGCCTGCGCCCTCGCTCCACTCCTCGGCGCGCGTCCACACGACCTCGGCGTTCTCGATGTCCGCGACACGGCAGACATGCTCGAGGAACCTGCACTTTCGCTGCTGGCTCTCGATCAGCCTGACCGACGCTCGCGGCAGCGCCACCGCGAGCGCGACGCCCGGAAAGCCCGAGCCGCTGCCGAGGTCTGCGATCGTGCCCGCGTCCCGCACCTGCGCCAGCTCGAGCGCAACCAGCGAATCGGCGACGTGCAGCTCGCCGGCGAGCTCGGGGCCGCGGATCGCCGTCGGCGCGTGCTCGTCGGCCGCGATCGCCTCAAGCACACGCGCCAGCTGGCCCCGCTGCGCCTCGGACAGCACGGCGCCAGCTTGCGGCGGCAGCGCCGCGGCCGCTCCTGTCGGCGCCGCGCTCAGCTCGCGATCATCGTTCATAGCGGGCGAAGAACTCCGCGTACTTGCGTCGCATCTCGGCGACCCGCCCAGCGACGTGAGCGTCGATCTCGTCGCTCAGCACCGCCTCGACGACCGGCAGGACGTCCTCGGCCAGCGCCGCGCCGCGCGCCATCCACTGGTAGTAGTTGCGCCCGTCATGGCTGTACGGCCCATATAGGCGCGTCCGTGGGAAGCGCCCCTGCAGCCAGCGAAACAGCGCCTCGTGGCGCACGTGCATGCGCAGCGTGATCTGGGGATACTTGCCGTCGCCACCGAAGTGGCCCTCGCCGAGCAGCACCCCGACGACCAGCCCGCGCTCGATGTCCGTCAGGTCCCGTCCGTCAGCCATGGCGCAATTGTTTCACCGTCATGTAAAACGTGAAACACTCGGTCGTGGAGCGCACAAGGGACGGCAAGGCCCGTTGTGTACCACGCCGGCGCGGAAGGAGGCTCGTGGCGCAGACGCCGCAAGCTCGCATTTAACGAGATTAGCGAGGTTTAGCGAAGATGGCTAAAGACCGCTAATCTTTCTAAAGTCATCGAACGCGCTCGCAACCCATACACGCCTAACGCCGGGGCCCCGCCGCGCTATCTTGCTGGCCGAAGCGCTGAGGTCGAGGACTTCCGGGTGCTGCTCCGCCGCCTCATGACGGGCTACACCGAGCAGTCGCTCGTTGTCACCGGCCTCCGAGGGGTCGGCAAGACGGTTCTTCTCGGCGAGTACGAGAAGATCGCGGCAGAAGAGCGGTGGGTCGCGGTCAAAGCGGAGGTATCCAAGAACACACCCTTCGGCCCGCAGATCGCCAACCTCGCAAGGCGGGCCCTCTTCGACGTTTCGCCGAAGGTCCGGTGGGGCGACAGAGCGAAGGCCGCAGCCTCGATCCTGAAGACCTTCTCCCTGACTCTCCAGCCGGACGGCAGCCTCACGATCGGTCTCGACGGTGATGCCGCGGTCGGGCGCGCCGATACCGGCAATCTCAACGACGACCTCGCCGATGTCTTCGAGGCGATAGGACACGCCGCGCGCGAGCACGAACGCGGGGTTGTGTTCCTCTTCGACGAGATCCAGTTTCTTGAAAAGAGCGAACTCGAGGCGCTGATCGGCTCGGTACACCGAACGGTCCAACAGCAGCTACCGGTCACGTTCGCCGGTGCTGGTCTACCGCAACTACCTGGACTCGCCGGCGAGGCCAAGTCTTATGCCGAACGTCTTTTCAAGTTTCCCACGATCGGCGAGCTGCCCGAAGACGCCGCGAGCGACGCCCTGACCGAGCCCGCTCGCCTCGAGGGTGTCGAGATCAACCTCAATGCCGTGCGAGCGATAGTGCGTTACACCGAGGGTTATCCATACTTCATCCAAGAGTTCGGCCGCGCTACTTGGGACATCGCCCCGGGTCCGGTCATCACCGCGGACGACGCCCGCGCTGCCCAGGGCATCGTCGAGGCGGAACTCGACGAAAGTTTCTTCCGGACTCGCATACGGCGCTGTACGGTCGAGGAGCGGCGCTACATGCGAGCGATGGCCGAGCTTGGGCCCGACGCGCAGAAGGCTGCGGATGTAGCCGACGTGCTGAGCAAAACCTCGCCGGAAGTAGCGCCCTTGCGGGCCCGACTGATCAACAAGGGCCTTCTCTACACACCACGTCATGGCTATGCGAAGTTCACCGTGCCGCAGTTCGACCGCTTCATGCGGCGATTCATGGAGCTCGACTCCGAGCCACGAATCCACGGCTAGCCTGCGGCTAGGCTGCGATCCCCGCCCGACTCGGCACACCCATCGTTTGTTTCACCGTCATGTAAAACGTGAAACACTCACGATCGCGGGTCGCGCGCCACAAGATGCTCGCTGGCCCTGCGGGCGCCTGCTCCTAGGCCGAGCGCTGGTCTTCGGCGGGCGTGATCACCAGGTATCGGTCGGGCTCGTCGCCCTCGCTGTGCGTTTCGACGTCGTCGCGGTCGCGCAGGTGTTCGTGCACCACGCGGCGCTCGGACGCCGGCATCGGGTCCAGCTCGACGGCGCGGCCCGTCTGCGCGACCCCGTCGGCCGCATCATCTGCATCCGCGCGCAGCGCCTCGGCCCGGCGCTCGCGATAGCCGTCGGCGTCGATCACGACTCGCACGGGCGATGGGGCATCGTGAAAGACGATGCGCTGCGCCAGGTGCTGAACGGCGTCGATCGTCTGCCCGCGCCTGCCGATGAACAGACCCACATCCTCGCCTTCGAGCCGGCCGGCCAAGGCCTCGGCCGTCTGCTCGACCTCGACCTCGACCTCCAGGCCGAGCCCGTCGGCGATCTCCGCGAGCAGCTCTTCGAGCGCCTCGACCGATCCCTCGGCGAGGGTCGGCTTGCTCGCGTCCTGCTCGCGGTCGCTCTCGTCCAGTTCGGTCATCGCTGCGTGCGTTCCCGGCTCGATCCTCGTCCAGGGCGAGTCTCGCGGCTCATCGCCGCCTACCCGAGCGCTTCTTCTTGCGACGCGGTGGCGGCGGCGGAGCCGGGCCGCTGCCGCCAACGCCGGCGAGTGCAGGCTCGGCCGCCGGCGCACCGTCCGATGGCTTGCTCGGCTTGCCATTGGGAGAGCCCCCGCCTCCGCCCGCGCCGGCGGAGCCTTTGCCCGGGGGCGCCGCCGGAGCCGGACCCATGCGCTGGCGAATGAAGTACTGCTGTCCGATCGTCCA
This sequence comes from uncultured Solirubrobacterales bacterium, assembly GCA_963713895.1. Taxonomy (GTDB): domain Bacteria; phylum Actinomycetota; class Thermoleophilia; order Solirubrobacterales; family Solirubrobacteraceae; genus Palsa-744. Next base: position 3,682,532 of record OY970210.1, read on the forward strand.
CAGGTTGGTGGTGATCCAGTACACGAGCAGACCGGCGGGATACCTGAACAGGAACGCCACGATCACCAATGGCAGCAGCAGCATCAGGCGCCGCTGGTTCGGATCGGCCGAAGCGGTGGCCATCAGCGTCGAGAACACCTGGGAGGCTATGTACGTGACGATCAGCACGATCAGCACGATGCCGGTCGCCTTTGAGGTGATGTCGGGGATGAACAGGAATTTCGCCGAGCCGGGCGCAACCTGTTGACAGCCGGTCGCTTCTACGTACTTCGACGGCACATGCGCCTCCGTGAGCGCATGGAGCACGTGGTAGGAGGCGCGCTGGTGCAGCGGCAGCGCGTTGTAGTGGGAGACCAGCTGCGGCCCGCAGATCTGCTTCTTGAGGTCCGTGCGCAGCATGTAGAACAGCGAGATGAACACCGGCAGCTGCAGCAGGAACGGCAGGCAGGAGGCCAAAGGATTGATTTTGTTCTCCTGGTAGAATTTCATGATCTCCTGCTGCTGGCGCTGTTTGTCGTCCTTGTACTTCTCTTTCAGCGCGTTGATCTGAGGAGCCAGGCGCTGCATCTCCTGCATCGAGCGCAGCTGGCGGAAGGTGATGGGGACGAGGACCGCGCGGATCAGCACCGTCAAGAGCACGATCGAGAGGCCCCAGCTGGTCGCCGGCAGGTGTTCGTGGATGAACACCATGACCGCTTCGAACGCGTTGATCAGAGGCGAGAACGCGCTCTCGATGATGTTTGCGGAGATCGGCATGCCTAGAGGCGAACGGGGCTAGCGGCGAAGGGTGCTTGTCGAATGTTGACGGTCGTTGGGCTGGGCTGAATCGGGCTGGGCTGGCGGGGCTTGGTCTCGGACGGGCGTCTCGGCGCGCTCTCAGCGCCCGCGGCTGCTGGCGCGGCCGTCATGCTGGCGCTCCGGCGAGGGCTCGGGCCTGGCTGCGCGCACCGGCCTGAACAGTCGCTGGGCGTCGACTGGATCGTACCCGCCGTAGCTCCAAGGGTTGCACCTCAGCAGCCGCCAAACCGCGAGCACCACGCCCCTGCCCACGCCGAACGTGCGGATCGCTTCCACGGCGTAGCGCGAGCACGTCGGCTCGTACTTGCACCGCCGCGGCAGCGCCGGCGAGATGAGCTTCTGGTACAGAACGATCGGCGCCGTCGCGACAGTTCGCGCGACGCGCAGCGCGCGCGAGGCGCTCGGCCCCGACGGCATCCCCGGAGATACGGCCGCGCTCACGGGCGCCCCGTCTCCTCGACCGCGAGCCGCGCCTCGCCGGCCCGCGGACCGTCCGCAGCTGTCTCAGAGTGCGCCGGCGCGAGCGCCTGCATCTGGGCGCCAGGCTCCCCGAGCTCGCCGGCCTGCTCGAGCGGCTCGCCGGCCTCCGTTGCGGAACCGTCTTGCGCCTCGCTCTGGCGCAGCCGGCTCCGGTCGATCAGCTCATCTAGCGAGGCGCTCACCGCCGCCAGCCCGCCACGCTCGGCGAGCTCATGGGACCCCGGACGCGCCACCACGACGATGTCGTGGTGGGACACCAGCTCGTCTTGCACCCGCGCGAACGCCTCCCGCAGCAGGCGCTTTACCTGGTTTCGCTGCACCGCTCCCCCAACCTTGCGCGACACCGACAGGCCCAATCGCGGGCGCTCGCTGGCCGGGTTGGCGAAGCAGTAGAGCACGAAATCGCGGTTGGCAAGCGAGCGTCCCTGCCGGTACACGCGCTCGAACTCCGCGCTGCGCGTCAGTCGCCGCCCGCGAACGGGTGGGCGCGCGCTCATGGTCGGTCAGGGTCGGTCGGGTGGCGACGCGCCATGCTCACGCCGACAGGCGCTTGCGGCCCTTGCCGCGGCGGCGCTTCAGCGTCAAGCGCCCTGCGCGCGAACGCATGCGTGCGCGAAACCCATGCGTGCGCGCCCGCTTGCGCTTCTTCGGTTGGTAGGTCCGCTTCATCTCCAGTTCTCTCCTTGCAGGCACCCCTGTTCAGTGGGCGCCGAACCGGTTGACAACCCGCGGCCCGCGCCGCCGGCCGAACCAAGTATAGGGCCCCGCCGACGGGTCTTGCGAGCCATCCACGCACGCTGCCCGTGGCCTCGCCGGACGCATCCAGCCGGCGTCCCGATTTTTCTCGCCAAATGCGAGTAGGCCCTTCAGGGGGGCCTGCGGGCTTGGGCTATAGTCGCCAGACCGGGCTCCCGGCGAGCCCCCCGCCGATACGTAAGCCTCGTTCTCCTGGGGAGAGGAGCCAGTTGACGCTGCTGTGAGCGCCGAGTTGGACTACATCTGGTCGCGCGTCCAAACCGCGCTTGCCGCAGCCGTGGATGAAGCCACCTACCGCATCTGGCTGATGCCCCTGCGACCACGCGAGCTGGAACACAGCCACCTGGTGATCGAAGCGCCTGCGCACTCGCTCGGGTGGGTCAGCAAGCGCTTCGGCAGAGTCCTCAGCAACGGCGCGGCGGCCGCGCTCGGGCGCGAGGTCGTGGTCGAGCTGGTCCCGGCCGGGGATCCCGCGCGGCATCCCGCGGCATCCCGCGGCCCGGGAGACGCTCCGCCCAGGCAGGCGACCTCGGGGACGCTCGCGTCAGCGCGAGGCTCGCACGACACGCAGCCACAGCACATGCGCGGCCGCGACCAGCGAGCGCCGCTTCCCTATGCGCCCTCCTCGCGCAGCCCGCTCGGCAACCCCAAACTCACCTTCGACCAGTTCGTGATCGGCGACTCCAACCGCCTCGCGCACGCCGCTGCGCTCGCAGTCGCCGAGATTCCAGCACACACCTACAACCCGCTGTTCATCTGCGGTCCGCCGGGTGTCGGCAAGACCCATCTGCTGAGCTCGATCGCCAACCTGCTGAGCTCGCACAGCCCCGATCTCGTCGTCCGTTACACCACCGGAGAGGCCTTTACGAACGAGTTCATCCAGGCCCTCTCCGAGCAGCGCACGGACATCTTCAAGGCTCGCTTCCGCGATCTCGACGTGCTGCTCGTCGACGACGTCCAGTTCTTGGAACGCAAGACACGCACCGAAGAGGAGTTCTTTCACACCTTCAACGCCATCTACGACAGCGGCCGCCAGCTCGTGCTCGCCTGCGATCGTCCCCCGCGCAACCTGCAGGCGCTCGAGGACCGGCTGCGCGAGCGCTTCGCAAGCGGTCTCGTGGCCGACGTCGAGCCGCCCGACCTCGCCACGCGCTTGGCGATCCTGCGCAAGCGCGCCGCCCACGACGAGCTGACCGTCAACGACGACACGGTGCTAGAGCTGATCGCAACCCGCATCGACGACCACATTCGCGCGCTCGAGGGCGCCCTGATCCGCGTCGTGGCCTTCTCCTCCCTAACCGGACGGCCGATCACGCCCGAGCTCACGCAAGAGGTCCTCGACGGTCTCTATCCCGCGTCAGCCGCCAGCAGCTCCTCCCGGGTCCCGTCGCTCGCCGACATCACGGCCGCCGCGTGTCATCACTTCGACCTCACGCCGGCGGAGCTTGTCTCCTCCTCGCGCGTTCCGCGCATCGCCTGGCCACGGCAGATCGCGATGTACCTCGCGCGCGAGCTCACCGCCAGCTCGCTGCCAGCCATCGGTCGTCACTTCGGCGGGCGCGACCACACGACCGTGCTTCACGCCTGCCGCCGCACCACCTCGCGCATCAGCAGCGACCCGGCGGCTCGCACGGCTGTTGACAACGTTCGCGCACAGCTGCACCAGCCCGCCCTATCCTCCAGCTCGCCCACCCCCGACCGGACCGCCTGACACACTTGCTCCCCGGTAATCCACAGCGCCGACACCACTTCTACGCGCAAGCCAGACAGGCAACCGGCTCGCCATCCACATCTTCACAGCCTCTACTTCTTTCAACATCCACTCAATAGATGAAGGCATCCCTCTCCACGCCAGATTTCCTGGCGGAGCTTCAAACCGTCACGCGTGTCGCGTTCAACGCGCAGCGCCGTGCAGGCGCTCTCTGGCGTGATGTTGCGTGTCGGCGAGAGCTCCACGACCGAGCTGCTGGCGACCGACGGCGAGATCGGCCTGCGCGTGACACTCCCGGCCGATGTCGCCGAGCCCGGTGAGGTCGTACTGCCAGGCCGGCTCTTGCTCGACGTCGTCCGCTCGCTGCCCGGCGATCGCCTCACGCTGGCGCTGCGCCCCAGCGAGCAGGACGTCGAGCTCGTCTGCGGCGCAGCCACCTTTCACCTGCGCACGCTGCGCAGCGAGGACTTTCCCAACCTGCCCACAGCCGCCGGCGAGAGCGGCTTGGCGCTGCCGGTCGGGGCGTTCGTGCAGACCGTCTCGCAGGTGGCGCGCTCGGCGTCGCGCGACGAGACCCGGCCGGTGCTCACCGGCATCCTGATGTCGGCCTCCGGGCAGGAGCTGCGGATGGTCGCGACCGACTCCTACCGCCTGTCGGTCAAGGAGACGGCGCTCGCCGCGCCGCTGGCGGGTGCGATCGAGGCCAACATCCCGGCCCGCGCCCTGCAGGAGCTCGTGCGCATCGCCCAGCAGGCCGACAGCGAGTCGCTCGCGGTAAGCGTCACCCAGAACCAGGTCGTGTTCGAGCTCGCGGGTGTCGTGCTGTCCTCGCGCTTGATCGATGGCCAGTTCCCGAACTACCGCCAGCTCCTGCCCGAGTCCGTCGAGCACGAACTGCGCCTGGCGACCCCCGAGCTCGCACACGTCGTACGCCGCATCAGTCTGCTGGCGCTCAAGAACACGCCGCTGCGCCTGGGCTTTCGCGAGGGCGAGCTGACGGTGTCCGCCCAGACACCGGACGTGGGCGAGGCGAGCGAGACCCTGCCGGTTCCATTCCAGGGCGAGTCGTTCGACATCGGCTTCAACCCCGAGTTCCTGCGCGACGGACTCGACAGCGTCGAGTCCGAGGAGCTCGTCTTGAAGCTCATCAGCCCACTGCGTCCAGGCGTGATCGAATCTCCCGAGGGTGGGCAGTTCGTGTACTTGATCATGCCGATCCGTCTCAACGTCTGACGGAGCCCGGCGTGCGCGTGCTCAGCGTTCAGCTGCGCGACTTTCGCACCTATAACCGCGCCGAGGCCACGCTCGGACCGGGCCTGACCGTCGTGCACGGCCCCAACGGCGCGGGCAAGTCGAACCTGCTCGAGGCGATCTACTTCGGCTGCACGGGGCGCTCTCCGCGGGCTCGCAACGAGCGCGAGCTGGTGCGCTTCGGCGAGACCGCTGCGCGGGTCACGGTGCGGGTCGGCGACGGCGAGCGCCGGCACGAGCTGACCGTCGGCTACGGAGCGCTGTCCGAGGATTCGCGCCCGGTCAAGCGCATGGGCTGTGACGGCGCGCCCGTCGAGAGCCTGATCGAGCTTCCACAACGACCGCTGCTGAGCGTCTTCATGCCCGAGCGCCTGGAGCTGCTCAAGGGCCCACCGAGCGTTCGCCGCGCGCACCTCGACCAGCTCGTCGTCGCCTTCTGGCCGCTGCGTGACCGCGAGCGCCGCGCCTACGCTCGGGTGCTGGCGCAGCGCAACTCGCTGCTCTCGCGCCTGCGCGCCGGCGTGGGCTCTCGCGCCAGCCTGCGCACCTGGGATCTGCAGCTCGCTCGCCACGCGCTGGCCCTGCGTGATAACCGCGCGCAGGCCGTCGCGCTGATCGCCGACGCGTTCAGCGAGCGTGCCAAGCAGCTCGGGCTCGTCGGACACGCAAGCATCGAGTATCGGCCCCGCACGCGCGCCCGCGACGAGCTCGAGCTCGTCGCCGAGCTGCAGACCCGTCTCGAGGGCGATCTGGCGCGCGGGTTCTCCGGACACGGTCCCCACCGCGACGAGCTGGCGCTGCTGCGTGACGGGCGCGAGCTGCGTGTCTATGGCTCGCAGGGCGAGCAGCGCCTGGCCCTGCTGGCCCTGCTGCTGGCCGAGCGCGCTGCGCTCGCGCGCATGCGCTCGCATCCGCCGCTGATGCTGCTCGACGACGTCATGAGCGAGCTCGACGCCGAGCGCCGCGAGCTGCTGGCGCGCGAGCTCTGCAGCGACGGACAGAGCGTGATCGCCACGACCGACCTGGCGCACGTCCCCGGCGCCGGCGCAGCGGACGTCACGCGCCTGCGCGTATCGGCGGGCACGGTCTTGCAGGAGGCCGCCCCGGACGCCGGCGCCGCCAGCGGGCTGCGCGCGGTCCCCCCGCTTGCCGCGGGCGCCGAGGGGCAATAGCCGATGGCGCCACGCGGCGGCCAGGCACCGGGCGACGCGATGATCCGCGCGGCAGGCTGAGCGTGGGCCGCCCTGCCCCCCGCCCGCTGGCCGCCGCCCTCGATGAGCTCGCCGCCCGGCTCACGCCCGCGAGCACGCTCGCGCGCGTGCAGGAGCTCTGGCAGGCAGCCGTCGGCCCGGCGATAGCCGCCGCCGCCCGCCCGAGCGCCGAGCACGAGGGCGTGCTCACGGTGCTCTGCGACGGCTCGGTCTGGGCCCAGGAGCTCGACCTGATGGCGGGGGAACTGGTCGCTCGCCTGAACCAGCTGCTGGGCACATCTGCCCTGCGCGAGCTGCGCTGTCGCAGCGCTTGACGCCGGGCTCGCCATTTACCCGAGATTTGGTAGCCGTTCAGCCCCCGGGAACCCCGAGGGCTGAACGGCTACGAGATTTGGCGATTTTGCAGGGGTTTCGTCGCGTGTAAGGGCGTGGTTCCGCGGGCGCTTGTGCTATCCTTGGAGAAACCCGATTCGCCCCGGGCCATGGCTCAGCGCCGTGGACGCTGCCGGGGCGTTTCCACGTCAGAAGGATCAGATTGGCCAAGGCCGACCACGACAGTCCGAACGGACGAGCCCCCAAGGACGCTGCCACAGGCGTCAGCAATACCTCAGCCGGCGTAGACGCCGGCTACGACGCGCAGGACATCACGGTGCTCGAGGGTCTCGAGGCCGTCCGCAAGCGCCCGGGCATGTACATCGGCTCGACCGGCGTCATGGGCCTGCACCACCTCGTCTACGAGCTTGTGGACAACTCCGTGGACGAGGCTCTCGCGGGATTCGCGACCGAGGTGGCCGTGACGATCCATCCGGACAGCTCGGTGACCGTCTCCGACAACGGCCGCGGCATACCCGTCGCGATCATGGAGAAGGAGGGCCTTCCGGCCGTGCAGGTGATCCATACGGTCCTGCACTCGGGAGGCAAGTTCGGCGAAGGCGGCGGCTACAAGGTCTCGGGCGGCCTGCACGGCGTCGGCGCGTCGGTCGTGAACGCGCTGTCAGAACGCTTCACTGTGGAGGTGCGCCGCGACGGTTACCTGTGGACGCAGGAGTACTCGCGCGGAGTGCCCCAGTCTGACGTGCAGAAGGGCGAGAAGCTCCCCGCAGGCGCGCCGACGGGCACCACCACCACGTTCCTGGCCGACGAGGACATCTTCGAGACGCTCGATTTCGACTTTCACACCCTCGAGGAGCGCCTGCGCGAGACCGCCTTCCTCACGCGCGGGTTGAAGATCTCGATCTCCGACGAGCGCGGCGAGGGACACCACGCCGAGTTCCGGTACGAGGGCGGCATCGAGGACTTCGTCAGCTATCTGAACGAGAACAAGGAGACGGTCCACCGCAAGGTGATCTTCTTCTCCGGCGAGGGTGATGAAGGCGCTGCGGAGATCGCGATGCAGTGGAACTCCTCCTACCAGGAGTCGATCCACTCGTTCGCCAACAACATCGCCACGCGCGAGGGCGGCTCCCATCTGTCGGGCTTTCGCTCCGCGCTCACACGCACGCTGAACAAGTACGCGCGCGACCACGGCCTACTCAAGGAGAAAGAGGACAACCTCTCCGGCGAGGATGTGCGCGAGGGACTTACCGCGGTCATCTCCGTCAAGCTGCGCGACCCGCAGTTCGAGGGACAGACAAAGACCAAGCTCGGCAACCCTGGCATGGCCGGCTTCGTGGAGTCGATCGTCAACACCGGCCTGGGCGAGTTCTTGGAGGAGAATCCAAGCGAGGCCCGCGCCGTGATCATGAAGTCCGTGCAGGCGCAGCGCGCGCGCGAGGCTGCCCGAAAGGCCCGCGACCTCACCCGCCGCAAGTCGGCGCTCGAGAACTCCACGCTGCCAGGCAAGCTCGCCGACTGCTCGGTCAAAGACCCATCGCTCGCGGAGCTGTTCGTCGTCGAGGGCGACTCAGCCGGCGGCTCGGCCAAGCAGGGCCGCGACCGCAACACCCAGGCGGTGCTGCCGCTGCGCGGCAAGATCCTCAACGTCGAGAAGTCGCGCATCGACAAGGTCCTGCAGAACGTCGAGATCCAGGCGCTGATCACCGCGATCGGCACCGGCGTGCGCGAGGAGTTCAACCTCGAGAACGCGCGCTACCACAAGGTGATCCTGATGACCGACGCCGACGTGGACGGCGCGCACATCCGCACGCTCGCGCTGACGCTGCTGTTCAGGGAGATGCAGGAGCTGATCGAGGCCGGCTACGTCTACATCGCCAAGCCTCCCCTCTACAAGCTCAAGCAGGGCTCGCGCGAGCGCTACATCGAGAAGGACTCCGAGCTCGAGGAGATCCTGCTCTCCGACAAGTGGGACAAGCTCAGCGTCTTCGACCGCCATGGCAGCCAGTTCAAGCTGACCGAGGCTCGCTGGCAACGCTTCACGCGCCTGCTCAAGCAGTACGAGGGCTGGGCCTCCTCGCTGCGGGCCGTGCACGGTCAGGACATGGTCCAGTTCCTGGAGGAGTCCTCGCTGCTGGACGAGCAGGCGCTCGACGCCGATGCGGCCGTGAAGGTGATCTCGCGCCAGGGTCTCGAGGGTGAGACTCACGCCACCGAACTGGTCCCCTCGGACAACGGCCTGCTGCAGGTCAAGGCGGTCGAGGTCGCCACCGGCTTCGCCCGAACGCATCGGCTGCCGCGCGAGCTGTTCGCCTCCGAGGAGTACCGCCAGCTCGCGCGCGTGCATGCGCAGCTGGCCGAGCTCGCGGGCACCCCCGCCTTCGAGGTGCGCCTCGGGGACGTCCGCGAGACCGCCGCCTCCTTCGAGGCGCTGCGCGAGGCGGTGATGGCGGTCGCGCAGAAGGGAATCAAACTGCAGCGCTTCAAGGGCCTTGGCGAGATGAACGCCGACCAGCTCGGCGAAACCACGATGGCCCCCGAGACGCGCACACTGGCCCAGGTCACACTCGAGGACGCCGCTTCGGCCGACCGCATCTTCTCGATGCTGATGGGCGACCAGGTCGAGCCGCGCCGGGCGTTCATCGAGGACAACGCCCGCGCCGTAGCGAATTTGGACGTGTAGTCGGAGGTGATCCGGCATGGCTTCAGCTGACGTGATCGGCGGCGGCAACATCGAGCCGCGCGGGCTCGAGGAGGAGATGCGCACCGCGTATCTCGACTACGCGATGTCGGTGATCGTCGGGCGCGCGCTGCCTGACGTGCGCGACGGGCTGAAGCCCGTCCACCGGCGCGTGCTGTACGCGATGAACGAGCTCGGCCTCGGCCCCACGCGGCCCTATGCCAAGTGCGCCAAGATCGTCGGCGAGGTGATGGGCAACTATCACCCCCACGGCGACACCGCCATCTACGACACGCTCGTGCGCATGGCCCAGGATTTTTCGATGCGCAACGAGCTCGTCAACGGTCAGGGCAACTTCGGCTCGATCGATGACGACCCGGCGGCCGCGATGCGCTACACCGAGGCCCGTCTGGCGCGGATCGCCACCGAGATGCTGCGCGACCTCGACATGGACACCGTCAACTTCGCGCCCAACTACGACGGCTCGCGCCAGGAACCGCTCGTGCTGCCGGCGCGCTTCCCGAACCTGCTGGTCAACGGCTCCTCGGGCATCGCCGTGGGGATGGCGACGAACATCCCGCCGCACAACCTGCGCGAGGTGATCGCCGCGACGATCGCCTACATCGATGACCCCGACATCGACACCGCTGGTCTCGCGCGGCACATCAAGGGCCCTGACTTTCCCACCGGCGGGATCATCCTCGGCAAGGCCGGCATCAAGGACGCCTACGAGACCGGCCGCGGACGCGTGCGCGTCCAGGCCAGGGCCCACGTCGAGCCGCTGCGCCAGGGCAAGGAGGCGATCGTCGTCACCGAGCTGCCGTTCATGGTCAAGAAGGGCGGCGACGGCGGGCTGATTCAGAAGATCGCCGATCTCGCGCACGACAAGAAGATCCCCGAGATATCAGACCTGCGCGACGAGTCCGACAAGCGCGGCATGCGCCTGGTGATCGAGCTCAAGCGCGACGCGATCCCCAAGGTGGTCTTGAACAAGCTCTACAAGCACACCTCGATGCAGGCCACCTTCGGCGTGAACATGGTCGCCCTCGTGGACAACGTCCCGCGCACCCTGAACCTGCGCGCGGTGATCCACAACTACGTCGCCCACCAGCGCGAGGTGATCGTGCGCCGCGCCAAGCACGAGCTCGCCGAGAAGGAGGCCAGGGCGCACATCCTGCTCGGCCTCTTGATCGCGCTGGACAATCTCGATCAGATCATCGAGCTGATCAGGGCCTCCCGCGACCGCGACGCGGCGCGCGAGCAGCTCATCGAGCGCTTTGAGCTGAGCGCGATCCAGGCGAGCGCGATCCTCGACCTGCGCCTCTCGCAGCTGACCGCGCTGGAGGCCGACTCGATCAAGCAGGAGCACGCCGACGTGACCGAGCGCATCGCCGAGCTGCGCGCGATCCTCGGCGACGAGACCCGCGTGCTGGGCGTCATCAAGGAGGAGCTCGCCGAGATCGCCGAGCGCTTCGGCGACGAGCGCAGGACCGAGATCAGCCACTCCGAGGATGAGATCGACATCGAGGACCTGATCGCCGACCAGCAGATGGTGATCACGATCACCCAGTCCGGCTACGTCAAGTCCCTCCCGCTGGACACCTACCGCGCCCAGCAGCGCGGCGGGCGCGGCGTGACCGGGATGGACATGAAGGACGGCGACTTCATCGAGCACCTGTTCGTGTGCTCCTCGCACGACTACCTGCTGTTCTTCTCCAACCGCGGCAAGGTCTACCGCTCCAAGGTGTACGAGCTGCCCGAGGCCTCACGCACGGCCAAGGGGCGCGCGCTCGTCAACGTCCTGCCGCTGCGCGAGGGTGAGCGCATCCAGGCGGTGCTCTCCACGCGCGACTTCTCGGAGACAGAGTTCCTCGTGTTCGCCACGCGTAACGGCACCGTCAAGAAGACCGAGCTCGCCGCCTACAACACGCCGATCAAGGCCGACGGCATCATCGCGATCAACATCCGCGACGACGACGAGCTGCTGGCCGTGCGCGCGGTCGACCCCGACGACGAGATCATCATGGTCTCCAAGGGCGGCCTGACGGTCCGCTTCGCCGAGTCCGACGCGCGCGCGATGGGCCGCGACACCACCGGCGTGCGCGGCATGGACGTCGGCTCCGACGGTGAGGTCATCGCGATGGACGTCGCCCGCGACGACATGGACCTGCTCGTGGTCACCGAGGCCGGCTACGGCAAGCGCACCCAGATCGACCAGTACCGCAAAACCAACCGCGGCGCCAAAGGCGTCAAGACGATCGGCCTGACCGAGCGCAAGGGCGCGCTCGCGGGCGCCCTGGTCGTGCGCGAGCATCAGGAGCTCGTGTTCATCTCGGTCGGGGGCATGGTCCAGCGCACCTCGGTCGGCGGCATCTCCCAGCAGGGGCGCTCGGCGACGGGCGTGCGCGTGATGAATCTCCGCGCTGACGACGTCGTCAGCGCCGTCGCGCTGGTCGTCGACACCGACGCCAACGGCGGCTCAAACGGCGACTCCGCCGCTGCCGGGCCCGCCGCCGACGGTCACGCTCCGAGCTGATCGGGGCCGGCGCCGCGGCACGTGCGCGTCGGCGGCATTCGGTGCCCGCCCGCGCTGCGCCCTGGCACCCGTCATCCGCTTCCGCTACTCTGGCCAGACCAGAGAAAGGAGGTGGTCCAAACGTCTAGTCACAGTTCTTGCGGGACCCTGGAGGTGACCGGCCGCTAGGTCGGACAGGCTGGACCGCTTAGCGGAATCCAACCCGGGACACCCCGAGTCGGCCGCCGGATCTGGTCCCCCCGGCAGCAGTACGTAGCCGCCTCGGCCTTTCCAGTCAGCGACGTGATGCGAGGGGCGCCTTGTCGAGGGCGCCCCTCGACGTCTTCGCGGGCATGCGGTTGTCTGGCTGGTGGCTGGTCCGCGTTGCGTTGTGTGGGGCCACGCGCTGGAGACCGGCGTCCGGCCTTCTGGCCGGGACGGCCTCCACTCCTCGTTTCATTTTGTGAGCGTTCCCGCCGTCCCGGCCGTTACCACGGGCGGCCATCCGGGCCGCCCACTGGGTTAGGCCGCCTGCGGCAGGTATTGGAGCCACGCGGCCGGAATCGATGGCGAGGCCACGTGGATGAAGATCTCGGCTCGGGGCGTTCGCGGTGCCCTGCGCGGATGCATGCCCGCCTGACGCGGCAGCCGGTCGCCCTTGCGCCGGTTACAGGGAGCGCACGACGCCACGATGTTCTCCCAGCTCGAGGCTCCGCCCTTGGAGCGCGGCACCACGTGATCGACCGTGAGGTTGGACCGCGATCCGCAGTACTGACATGTCCAGCCGTCGCGCGCGAACACCGCGCGCCTGGTGATCTTGCGCCGGTGCGCATCTCTCGGGACGTTCACGTAGCTGACCAGCCTGATCACCACCGGCCGCGCGATCGTCGAGCTCTCCGAGTGCAGCTCCCAACGGCCTCGCTCGAGCAGCTCCGCCTTGTCCTTCAGCAGCAGCACCACCGCGCGCCTGACCGAGCAAACATTGATCGGCTCATACGTTGCGTTCAAGACGAGCACCCGTCCACTGTCACGCCCGTGCCGCCGGTGCTCTGGTGGCGGCACGGACCTGAGTACTACAGGTGGAACACTGCTATCCATCGCTAGCGCCGGAGTGTACCGCTGAGCCGCCGCCATCGCCGCCGTCCGCGCCGGCGGCGGCCGCGTGGTAATCGCCGAGCACGCGCACCACTTCGCAGATCTCCTGCAGCCCCTCCAGCGCTTGCGCGACCGGCGCGTCGCGCGCGCTGCCCTGCAGGTCGACGAAGAACATGTAGTGCCCCAGGCGCTCGCGCTTGGGCCGCGACTCGATCTTGGTGAGGTTGATCGCTCGCCGGCTGAACTCGTCCAGGCAGCGCACCAGCCAGCCCGGGCTGTCCGCGCCCGGCCCCCAGAACACCAGTGACGTCTTCCACGGCTCGCGCTCGCGCTCGGCACGCAGGACCGACGCGGCAACCGCACCGCCGCCGTCGCCGTGCGCCACCCAGGCGAACCGGGTTTCGTTGTCGTCGCGGTCCTGAACGCCCTCCCGCAGCACCACCCCCCCATAGATCTCGGCGGCCAGCACGGTCCCGAGCGCGGCCTCGTTGCGGCGTCCCGCCTCGACCGTCGCACGCACGGCCTCGGCCGTCGAGCTCGCGGCCAGCACGCGCGCGCGAGCGAGCTCTCCGCGCAGGAACCGCTCGCACTGGCCCGGCACCTGCGGATGTGTGCTGAGCGTGTCGATCTCGGCGAGCTCGACCCGCTGTGCGGCGATCAGCGAATGCCTGACCGTCAGCAGCTCCTCGCCCACGATCTGCAGGCCGCCCTGCTCGTCGGCGAGCAAATCCAGCGTCACGCTCAACGATCCGTCGAGCGAGTTCTCGATCGGTACGATCGCCAGCTCCACCTCGTCCCGGCGCAACGCCAGGATCGCCTCATAGATCGTTCGCACCGGCACCGGCTCGACGCTGTCAGCACGCACGCCCGCCAGCAGCGCCTCCTCGCTGAACGTACCCGCCGGCCCGAGATATCCGACGCGCGGGCGCCGCCGCCCACGGTCCGCCTCAGCCGGCGTGCTGCCCGGCGACATCGCCCCGCTGTCCGCTTCCGGCGGGACTCAGGGCGAGACGCACTGCCTCCTCCTCCTCCGGCGAGAGCTCCAGTTCGGCCTGACCGCCCCGCACCTGCTTGCCGTACAGGCGGGCCTGGTCGCGGTGGTGAATACAGGTCAAGACGATCCCCGAACGATCATCATCGAGCAGCGCGATCGACATCGACTGCCGCCCCGAGAGCTCGTTGTAGGCGTCGTAGCGCACCAGCGCGCGATGCCCGATCGTTCCGCGCAGCGCCACCTCGACGCCGCCCAGGCGTCCATCCAGACGCGCTGCCGCCTCTTCGACGTACTTGCGCAGCGCTTCGAACGCGTCCTGCGTCTCGACCGCGTGAGCCACGAGATCGCGCTCCCCCTGCTGCCCGAGCACGACCCGCTGTTGGCGCCGCAGGCGGCGCATCGACACTGCCAGCGCCACGCAGGCCGCCAGTGCCATCACTGCCACCGCGGCGGCCGCTATCGCGACGATGCCCTGGGTGTCGGTGATCGTCGTGGCGGGGACCATCGTGGTCATCTCGCCACAACTTAGCCGCTCGCGCCGCCGTCACGAGCAACAGCTCAGCGCAACGCCCCGCTCGCCGGTCTGCCGAGCTCCGCTGGCCCTAAGACCCGAAGATCGCCAGGTAGCTCGCCTTGTTGTTTTCCAGGTCCGTCTCCCCGGGCACCGGCAGGACGTACACTTCCACCTTCGATTCCACCCCCTGGGGCACGTTTTCGACCGGTATGTCAACGGTTTCCTTGGCCCCGGGCTGGATCGAGTTGATCGATCGCGTCGCCTTCAGCTGCTTGCCCTGGGCGTTCACGGTCACTTCGACCTTCACGTTTGTCTGCGCGCTTTCGCCCGAGTCTTCGACGGTCGCTGTGAACGTCGGCGTCGAGCCACCGGCCAGGTGATTGACGGCCGGTTCGGCTTCGAGCGTCGTTTCACCCATGCCGACCGCGATCAGCGCACTGCCGTGCGTTCCGGGAGTCACTGCTCCGCCGCCTGACTGGCCTGTAAGCCGCGACTGCACCGTGCTCGCTTCCAACCAGCCGACGTTGGGCAGGAAGCGCGAGCCCGCCACGGACTGACCCCCGAGTCCGTTGGCCTTCAGCGTCTGTTCGACAAGCGGCGCGACTCGCTGTGAGTAGATCACGTCAGAGGCCAGGAAGTTCTCCATGTCGCCCGCTATCAGCGTGCCCGCCTGCTGCGCCTGGCTGCCCGATGCCATGCGCATCTCGCTCGCGATCTTGGCCACGCCTTCCGCGCGCAGGTCCAGCGCCAGCAGCAGATAGCGCTGTGCCCCTTCCATCGCCGAAGGCACGTTCAGCGATTTCGCCCGCGCCGCCAGGTGTTCGGCTTCGACGTGCAGTTCGTCGAGCTGCTGCTGGAGGTCGAGCGCCGATTTCGCGCCCGCGCCGGACAGCGCCGTGAAGAACGGCGCCGCCACCTTCTGGTCGGATTCTTCGACGATCTGATTGACGTCGTGGCCGTAGTTCTTCAGGGCTTCGCTCTGCTGGCTTTTGACAACGGCGCTGATGATCAACACGATCGCGATCACGAGCACCACCCCAACCCCCGCAGCCACGCGGCGCCGCACGATCACGGCGTGGCGATCCTGCCCTGCGGCTCCGTCTCCGCCCTGCGGGCGGCGGGGCTGAGGTCGGCGCGGCGCGCGCGACGCCCGAGCTGCCGGGCGAGGGGCGGTGTCCTCGCCGTCGTCGAAGAACGACAAAAGCTAATCGCTCCTTTGCAGGGACCTATCGAAGAAATCCAAGTATGACCCCCGGTCCAGTCGCCCGAGATCTGCGACTCCGGGATATGCAACTTCTCGCTCAAATGCCCTTCTCCTGCCCGTTCGTGCAGGAGTCGCGCCTGCGGACGGCGAACGCGCCACCCGGTGGACTCCAGCGAGACACTCGCGGCGCCGACGCACGCGTCGAACCGAACGCGCGCGCACGCGCGTCTTGTCGTCTGGAGCGGCTGATGTGGTGCCTGAGCTGCGAGCTCCGGAGGACGAGTTTCTGCGCGGCCGAGCCATGCCGCCGGACGGCGTCATCGCGGGCCGCCGGCTCCGGGCCACGGAGGCGGCCACCGACGCGATCGCTGCCGACGCGGCTGTCTCGCCGGACGCCACCGACGCGATCGTCTTCCCTAGGGCCACCGACGCGGCTGTCTCGCCCGGCGCCATCGACGCGGTCGCCTTCCCGCGGGCCCCCCACGCTGTCGCCGCCGGTGCGCTGGTGCACGATCGCTACCGCCTGCGCGAGCGTCTCGGGGCCGGCGGCTTTGGAGTGGTCTGGCGCGCCGAAGACCAACTGCTGCGGCGCGAGGTGGCCCTCAAGCGCATACCGCTGGCGCCCGGGCATCCCGCGCCGTCCGATCGGGAGGCAGGTCTCGGGGAGCGTGCCGGACGCGAGGCGCTGGCCGCGGCGCGTCTCGCGCACCCCGCCATCGTCGCGCTGTACGAGGCCTACACAGACGAGGACGCCGTCTATCTGATCTCCGAGCTCGTCCACGGACGGACGCTCGCGCAGCTGATCGCCGCACGCGAGCTCGACGACTCCCAGATCCTCGAAATCGGCATGGCGCTGGCCGCAGCGCTGGGCCACGCCCACGAGCGCGGCGTCATCCACCGGGACGTCAAGCCCCAGAACGTGCTGATCCCGGATGCTCCCGGCGAGCACGACACGCCCGCCAAGCTCACCGACTTCGGGGGCGCGCGCCTGTCGGGCGAAGACGCCCTCACGCGCCCTGGTGAGACGATCGGCACCCTCGCCTACATGGCTCCTGAGCAGAGCGAAGGACGCCCCGTTGGGACCCCCGCCGACGTCTACTCGCTCGCGCTCGTGCTGTACGAGGCGCTCACAGGCGCCAACCCCGTCCGCGGGACCACACCCGCTGCCACCGCGCGGCGCATCGGGTGCGCGCTGCCCCCACTGCGTGCCAGCCGCCGCGGGCTCCCCGCCGTCCTCGCGGACACGCTCGACGCCGCTTTGCAGCCCGATCCCCGAGAGCGTCCCACGCTCCCGCAGCTGCGCGCCGCGCTCGAACGGGTGGGCGGGGCGGCTCTAGCCATCTCGGCCAGGCACGTCGCGCCACATCGCTCGCCTGAGGCTCTCGGGACCGTCCCTCAGCCCGCCGGGACCGTCCGCCAGCCCGCCGGGACCGTCCCTCAGCCCGCCGGGACCGTCCCTCAGCCCGCCGGGACCGTCCCTCAGCCCGCCGGGACCCTCCGCGAGCCAGCCCCGATCGTCCCCCAGCCGGCCGCAGCGCGGGCCGCGGCCAGCCCGGCGGGTGCTCCCGCCGGCGCGCTGAGCCCCGGGGTCGCGGCGGCGGAGGCCGAGCCAGCTGCGGGGCGCGCGCGTCTGGCCGAGCGCCTGGCGCCGCCGCGCATCCTGTGGGTTGGCTGCGCGCTCGCGCTGGTCGTTTGGCAGGCCGCACGCGGGCGTCCGGGGCTTGCGCTGTTGCTTCTCGCCCTTGCCGCGCCCTTGTCGCTGTTCGGTCGTCGCCCGGGTGCAGGCCCGCTCGTGGCCGCGCTGGCCCCGATGCTTGGCCTGGTGGGCCTCGCCGGCGCTTACCCGGCGCTCGCCGGTCAGGCCGGGAGCGCTCGGCGCCGCGCGCTGCTGGGCGCCGTCGGCTACTGGTGGCTGGTGCTGGCCACGCCGCTGCTCGTCGCCGGGGCGCACCGCGGGCGACTGTGGCTGGCGCCGGCGTCGGCGCGCCCGCCGCGAGCCGCGTGGGAGGCCGGCCTGGACAGCGCCGCCGTGCACGTTCTCGCCCCGATGCTCACGCTCGGCCTGCTGCTCGGCGGCGCCCTGTGGGCGCTCGGCGCCACGGTGCTGCCGTGGATCGTGCGCGGGCGCAGCGCCGCCGTCGATGTGGTCGCCGCCGTGGTCTGGTCGGCGCTGCTGTGCGCCGCCGCCCCGGCGCTCGATGCCGGCCTGCCTCTCGGCGCGGCCGCCACGCTGCCGCGCGGAGCGGTGCTCGGCGCGCTGCTCGGAGGCCTGTTCGCAATCGCGGCCCGCGCTCTACGCGGCCCGGTCTGACGGACCCTTAGAGTGGCAGCAGACGGCCGAAGCATACTTCGGGCCGCCACGCCGATGAAGCCTCTCAGAGCATTCGAGTCGATGATCGCCAACCTCGTCGAGGGCACCTTTGGTCGCCTGTTCCGGTCGGAGGTCCGCCCGATCGAACTCGCACACAAGCTTGCCCGCGAGATGGACGAGCACACCACCACATCGGTAGCGCGCACTTATGGCCCGAACGAGTACTCGGTCTGGCTCTCCCCACAGGACCGCGCGCGCTACGAGGGAGTCGAGCAGGAGGTGATCGACGAACTGTGCGCCTACCTGCTCGAGCACGCGCGCCGTGAAGGTCTCGCGCTCGCCTCCGCCCCGTCGATCACGTTCCATACCGACGACGCGCTGGCGCTCGGCGAATTCGGCATCAAGGCCCGTCTCGTGCGAGCCGCCGAGCTCGCCGCGGAGCGATCTGGGCCGGCCGCGCTGGACTCTGCTGCCGCGTCTGCACCAGCCGGCGGTCCTGCCGCATCGCCGGCGCCCGCCGTGCCGGCTGTCGGCCCTGCTGCTCCCGCCGTGCCGGCTATCGGCCGTGCTGCTCCGGCAGCGCCCGCCGCGCCGGCTGCGTCCGGGGCCGTGCGCGCATCTGTCTCCCGGCCCACACCGCCGCAGCCTGCGTCGGCCTTGCCCCCAGCGCCCGCGCCCACGGGCGAGCCCGCGGCCCGCCCGGGCCACGCCGGCGAGCCCGAGGACGAGCGGGGCCACACGATGATCTACAGCGGCGCCGAGCGTGTACGCAGCCCCATCGAAGAGGCGGGCGCGCGTCGCGCATCGCGCGCGCTGCTCACGATCGCCGACCGGCGCGTGCTGGTGCCGCCGCGCGGTGGTGTGATCGGTCGCAGCCGTGACTGCGACATCGTGCTCGAGGACGCCGGCATCTCGCGCCGGCACGCTGAGCTGCGTCCTTACGGCGAGGGCTGGGTCGTATCCGACCTCGGCTCCACCAACGGCCTGCGCGTCAACGGCCGCGCCGTCGAGGGGCCGCAGGCGCTCAGCAGCGGCGACCGCCTCGAGCTCGGCTCCACCGAGATCCTCTTTGAGCTCTCATGACCTCGCTTGCGCCGGTCTCGGTCGCCCTCAAGTTCGGCTTTCTGGCGGTGCTCTACCTGTTTGTGCTGTGGGTCGCGCGCAGCGCCCTGCGTGACCTGCGCGGCGCCCGCGCGGTCGCCCCCGACTCCGGTGGCGGCCGCGACCCGGCGCCTTCGCCGGACGCCACCGGCCTGCACTCCGCCTCCTCGGTCGGCGTCGCCTCGCTGGCGGACCGCGCCCCGCGTCTCGTGGTCGATCGCGCTCCCGGTCACGATCCGGGGATGATCTACGACCTCGACGGCGACATCGTGCTCGGCCGCGGCGATCGTGCCGAGATCAGGCTCGAGGATCCCTTCGCATCATCGAGTCATGCCCGCATCTACGAGCAGGGCAACATCCTCGTGGTCGAAGACCTGCGATCCACCAACGGCACCTATCTCAACGAGGAGCTGCTCGAGTCTCCCCGGCCCCTGCATCCTGGCGATCACATGCGCATCGGCGAGTCCGAGTTCACGTTCGAGGTCGACTGACGTGCTGCGCGTGGCCGAGCAGTACGCCAGCACGGACACAGGCCTGCAACGCCGCGCCAACGAGGACGCGCTGCTCGCCCGCTCGCCGCTGTTCGTGGTCGCGGATGGGATGGGAGGCGCGCAGGCCGGCGAGGTCGCCTCGAAGATCGCGGTTGACGCCTTCGAAGACGGGCTCGGCGACACGAGTACGCCCGAGCAGAGCCTCGCCTCGCGCGCGCTTGCCGCCAACGCGCGCATCCACGAGCTCTCGCACAGCAACGACGAGCACGCCGGCATGGGCACGACGCTCACCGCCGTCTACGTCGCCGCACATGAGATCGCGATCGCGCACGTCGGCGACAGCCGCGCCTACTGCCTGCGCGACGGCGAGCTGATCCGCCTCACCAGCGACCACTCGCTGGTCGACGAGCTGGTCCGGCAGGGCAAGATCACCCCCCAGCAGGCCGTCGACCATCCGCAGCGCTCGGTCATCACCCGCGCGCTCGGGCCCGAGCCCGCCGTCGAGATCGACACCTGCTCGTATCGCGCCCGCGCCGGCGACGTCTACCTGCTGTGCAGCGACGGGCTTACGACGATGCTCTCCGAGGAGCGCGTCGCCGAGATCCTGCGCGCCCACACCCGTCTGCGCGACGCCGGCGAGGCGCTGATCGCTGCCGCGAACGAGGCCGGCGGGCGCGACAACGTCACGGTGGTGCTCTTCCGCTTGGAGGATCCCACCGCTGGCGCCGCACCGCTCGGGCGGGCGGGCTCCATTACCGTGAGCCACCCCTCCGCTTCCGAGGGCGAGACCCACGGTCACGCAAGTGACCTCGCGGCCGACGCCGGCGATCGTGCGGCCACGAGCGGGCGCCCGGGCCGGGGCGCAGCGGCCTACGACGGCGCTCTGCTCGGCAACGGCGCCTCCGCGTCCGCCGCTCACTCGTCGGCGACGGTCGCGACCGACCCCGAGCCCGTGCGGCGGCTGCGCCCGCGCTCGCCCGCCACGGCGGCGGCCACCCGGGCCGCCCGCCGGCGTGCGCGCCTGCGTCGCGTGCGAGTCGCGCTCGCCACGTTCATCGTGCTCGGCCTGATCGCCTCCGGCGCGTACCTGGCGCTGCAGTCGATCTACTTCATCGGCACCAACCCGCGCGGCTTCGTCACCATCTATGAAGGCGTCCCCTACCAGCTGCCGGGCGGCATCAAGCTCTATTCCAGCTACTACGTGTCCGGGGTGAGCGCGGCCTCGGTCGCGCCGGCGCGCCGGCGCACCCTGCTCGACAACTCGCTGCTATCCGAACACAAGGCAGCCGAACTCGTGCGAAGCCTGGAACTGGGGCAGCTCAATGAATAGGCCGATCGTGCGCCTGTATGTGCTGGTGGTCCTGCTGTTTGCGCTGCTCGTCGCCTTCACCTCACGCTGGACCATCTTCGAAGCGGCCGGGCTGCGCGCCAGTCGCCTCAACCGGCGTTCGCTGCTCGAGCAGGAACGCATCCAGCGCGGCGCGATCCTGGCGGCGGACGGCACGGTGCTGGCGCGCAGCGTTCGCGGCCACGAAGACACCTACTCGCGCACCTATCCGACGCGCGAACTGTTCGCGCAAGCGATCGGCTACTCGTTCACCGATCCAGGCCAGTCGGCTCTAGAGCGCTATCGCAATCCTGCGCTGGCCGGCGAAAGCAATCGTGACGAACTACAGGCGATCCTCGACCAGCTGCAGGGCAAGACCAAACAGGGCGACGAAGTCATCACCACGCTCGACCCGGCGGCGCAGCGCACGGCGCTGAACGCGCTGGGTGAACACCGGGGCGCCGTCCTGGCGCTCGACCCCCGCACCGGCGCGGTGCTCGTGATGGCCTCGAGCCCGAGCTACGACCCCAATCTGCTGCGCACCGCCGGCGGCTACGAACGGCTCACCCACGACGCCTCCGGGTCTCCGCTGGTCAACCGCACCGTCCAGTTCGGCTACGCCCCCGGCTCGACCTTCAAGATCGTCACCGCCACCGCCGCAATCGACACCGGCGAGTACACGCCCGACTCGCTCGTCAGCGGGCGCAACGGCATTCTTGTCTCGGGCGTGCCGCTATCCAACGACGACGACGCCAGCTACGGCGAACTGACCCTCACCGAAGGCCTCGTCAAATCCGTCAACACCGTCTACGCGCAGGTCGCCGAACACGTCGGCAAGCAGACCATGGCCCGCTACATGGCGCGCTTCGGCTTTGACCGCAAGCCCCAGCTCGACTATCCCGCCGAAGAAATGTCGGCCAGCGGCGAGTACCTCGGCCAGCACCTGCTGCATGCGACCAGCCGGCTCGTCAACGTCGGACGCATGGGCATCGGCCAGGACAAACTCCAGGTCGTTCCGTTGCAGATGGCCGAGGTCGCTGCTGCCGTCGCCAACCGCGGGCGCCTGATGATCCCGCACCTCACCGGCCACATCGTCAATCCCGAAGGCCAAACCGTGCTCGAAGTCCACCCGCGTGTGCAGTCGGTCGTGATGAAACCCTCGACCGCCGCTGCGCTCACCGGCATGATGGAAGCCGTCGTACGCGAAGGCACCGGCACGAGCGCGCAGATCGCCGGCGTGCCGGTCGCCGGCAAGACCGGCACCTCGGAAACCCAGATCGGCACGGCCACCAACAACGTCTGGTTCATCGCCTTCGCGCCGGCATCCGAACCACGAGTGGCGATCGCCGTGACCCTGCAGGACGTGCCGGGCCTCGGCGGCACCTACGCCGCCCCGGTTGCCCGCCAGGTGATCGAAACCGTCCTGAGGACCGCCTCATGATCGAGCCGCAGACGATCGTCAACAAGCGCTACCGCATCCTCTCGCGCATCGGCTCGGGTGGCATGGCCGACGTGTACCTGGCCGAAGACCTGCTGCTCGGCCGCCAGCTCGCGGTCAAGGTGCTGCACCACCATTTCGCCGAGGACCAGGAGTTCGTCGAGCGCTTCCGGCGCGAGGCCTCGAGCGCCGCTGCGCTCTCGCATCCGAACATCGTCGGCATCTTCGACCGCGGCGAGTGGGACGGCACCTACTACATCGCGATGGAATACGTCCCCGGGCAGTCGCTCAAGACGCTCGTGCGCGAGCACGGCCCGCTGCAGCCGCTCGCGGCGATCGACATCACCACGCAGATCCTGCGCGCCGCCCGCTTCGCCCACGCGCGCGGGGTCATCCACCGCGATCTCAAGCCCCACAACGTGATCCTCGACGAAGAGGGCCGTGCGCGCGTGACCGACTTCGGCATCGCCCGCGCCGGCGCCTCCGACATGACGCTCACCGGATCGATCATGGGCACCGCCCAATATCTCTCTCCCGAGCAGGCCCAGGGCCACACCGTCAGCGCACGCTCGGACCTGTACGCGATCGGCGTGATCCTCTACGAGCTCCTGACCGGCACGATCCCGTTCGACGGCGACAGCGCCGTCGCCATCGCCTTCAAGCAGGTCTCCGCCCAGCCGCAGGCGCCGAGCGCGGTCAACCCGGGGGTCCCGGCGCCGCTCGATGAGATCGTGCTGCGCGCTCTCGCCAAGGATCCCGACGCGCGCTACGCCAGCGCCGACGAGTTCATCGCCGCCCTGCAGGGCGCGCGCGAGCAGCTGCCCGCCGCGGCCACCACCGTGCTCGCGACAGCCTCGCCCGCCGCGCTCGACTCCTCGGCTGCTGCCGCTGCTGCTGCCGCGTCCGCCGCCGCGGCGTCCGGAGCGGCCGCGCCCGCCCCGACGGCGCCAGCGCTGGCGCCGTCGGGCCTGACATCCGGAGCACCGGTCGGCGCAGCGCCGACCGGCTATTCCGGGGAACCCCCGTCTGGCCCGGCCGGCCCGGACGGCGCGGGCGCCGCGCCCGCGCTCGTGCCGCCCGGGACCGCTCTCTCGACCGGCCTCGTGCCGTCCGCACTGCTGATGCCCGCCGGTGCGCCCCCGGGTCAGGGCTCCGATGGCGATGACGGCGCCGCCCACGCCGCCAAACGCAGACGCCTGCGCTGGGGGCTGGCGATTGCCACGGCCGTGCTGATCGCCGCTGGGGTCGCGGCCGCGCTACTGCTGCCGTCCTCCTCCAGCGACGTGAGCGTACCGAGCGTGACCGGGCGCAGCGAATCGCAGGCCGCCCAGATGTTGCGTGCCGCGGGGTTGACCCCGGTCCCCTCGCCCACCACCAGCTCAGCCTTCGCCAGCGGCTCGGTCATCAGTCAGAGCCCGTCGGCCGGCACCGAGGTCAAGCGAGGCGCGCGCGTCACCATCTTCGTCTCCAGCGGCCCGGGCAGCGCCGCCGTGCCCGACGTGGCCAGCGAGACCGCCGCCCAGGCGACCAGCAAGCTGAAAGCCGCCGGCTTCCGGCCCACCACCGAAACGCAGTCGAGCAGCACGGTCCCCACAGGGCGCGTGATCGCGACCGATCCTCCCGCAGAAACCGTCGTACGCACCGGCGGCTCGGTCACGGTGATCGTCTCCAGTGGGCCCGCGCCGATCGCCGCCCCCGACGTCGTCGGACAGTCGCGCGCCGGCGCCGAAGCGACGCTCAGCAACGCGGGGCTCGCGGTGGGCACGGTCACGCAGCAGACCACCACCGAACAGCCCCCTGGCACCGTGCTCGCACAGTCGCCCGCCGCCGGGACCCAGCTCAGCGCGAACAGCAAGGTCGAACTGACGGTCGCGCAGGCGCCCACCGAAGTGACCGTGCCGAACGTCGTCGGCGAGAACGAATTCCAAGCCGCCGCCAAGCTCGGGCGCGCCGGCTTCTCGCCCAAGCGAACCACGAAGACCACCACCGAAGGCGCCCTGGCGGGACTCGTGCTCCAGCAGACGCCCGCCGCCTCGCGCAAGGCCCCCAAGGGCGCCACCGTCACGATCGCGATCGGCGTGCTCGCGCCGAAGACCACGACCACGACCACCCCGACCACGACGCCCAGTACGACGCCCACGACGCCCGCGACGCCGCTCCCGTCGGCGGGGTGACGCGCGTGGCTCTGCCGGTAGGACCAGAGGCGTGACCGCAGCGCTCACCGTCGCGGTGCTCGCGGGCGGGCGCTCGGGCGAGCACGAGGTCTCGCTGGCCTCGGGTGCCTCGATCCGCGACGGCCTGCTCGTCGGCGGCCACGATGTCGTCGCGATCGAGATCGGCCGCGACGGCCGCTGGCGCCGGGAGGGCACGCCGATCGCGCTGGAGCCCGGCGAGGGGCTGCTCGGCGCCGATGTCGCCTTTCCCGCCCTGCACGGCCCGTTTGGCGAGGACGGCTCAGTGCAGGGGACGTTCGAGACGCTCGACGTCCCGTACGTCGGCGCCGGCGTCACCGCGTCGGCGCTGTGTATCGACAAGGTCCTGTTCAAGCGGCTGATGTCCGTCGCCGGCGTCCCCCAGGTCGGCTACCTCGGTGTGCGCCGGGCGGGCTGGCCCGCTACACGCGAGCAGACCGTCACCGCCGCGCAGCCGCTCGGCATGCCCGTGTTCGTCAAGCCCGCCCATCTCGGCTCGTCGGTCGGCATCGTCAAGGTCGCCCAGCCCACCGAGCTGGCCGAGGCTCTCGAGCAGGCCCTCGAGCACGACGAGCTGGCAATCGTCGAGGCCTGTGCGCCGGGGATCGAGGTCGAGTGCGGCGTGCTCGCGCGCCCGCAGGCCGAGCCGCTGGCGTCCGAGCCCGGCGAGATCCGCTTCCCCGGCGAGTTTTACGACTACCACGCCAAGTACGCGCCCGGCGGCATGGAGCTCCTCGTCCCTGCCGGCATCTCGGCGGCCGCGCGCGCGCACGTGCGGGAGCTCGCGCTCACCACCTTTGCGCAGAGCGGCTGCGAGGGCCTCGCCCGCGTCAACTTCTTCGTCGACGGCGAACAGGTCCTCGTCAACGAGCTCAACACGATGCCGGGCTTTACCCCCACGAGCGTCTACCCCAAGCTGCTCGCCGCCTCGGGCGTGCCCTACCCGGAGCTGCTCGACCGGCTCTGCCGGCTGGGGATCGAACGGCATGAGCTGCGGGCGCAGGCGGGCGTGAGCGCGCTCTGAGCAGGGTGTGAAAGGGCCGTGGGGAGCGTTCTGATTTTTGGGGTGGTGTCTCAGTTCGCCGCTGGCCGCAATCCTGGCTAATCTCGATCTCCCCACAGGAAGTACCGCCACGCAACCCATTGCAAGGAGCACGCCAAAATAGGGTCCCGCGCCACCGGTCCACACAAAAACGGCAGCGAGCGCCACGATCAGGGCAACCAAGGCCAGTTTCGGCTTCACCAAGACAACAATCGGCGCGCACGGACCCGATCGTGAGTACCCAAGTCACGTGAGACACCGCCGGTTTTTCGGGTGGTGTCTTGGCTTGGTTCATGCGAGAGGTATTGCCGCGCGGTCCCTTCCGCGAGGGCCGTTTGACCCAAGGCAGTCGCTTGGGGCTTTCCGAGCCTGGCGCCGATCGGTATCCCCCGCCGGTTGTTTTCGATCAGGCCGGGGTCCTCAAGCACGTGGAGGGCGTTGATGACCGGCGTCTGCAGACGAGGCCTTGTGGCGGTAGGGTCGCTTATGGGACCGCATCAGCCAGTCGCAGATCTGGAGGACTTCGATGCGGCGGGCTCCGAGCCCGGTCTGTCGATCGGGCGGAAGTCCATCGGGGCCAAAGGCCGGCATGATCTCTGTCGCGAGGTCAACGGGGGGCAGGCTGCGGGGCTTGGCCATAGTGCTTATGGAGTACCGCCCAGTCAACGTCGCCGCCGCATGAGAAGTTGATCGCGCCCGGTAGGCGTGCAGGCCGTCGGTGGTGATCTGGACTCGGTTCGCGAGCCGTTTCTTGAGGTCGATGATGTACAGGAAGCCGCCGTCGTCGGTGTGCCGGCCGACGAACCAGGTCGGGACGATGCCTGAGCGGTCCGGCCTTTCAACGGCAGATCATCACTATTTAGTTCAACGAGGCCGGTCTGTTGTGCAGCTGGTACACTCATTGCATGAACGAGACGGCGAAGCTTGGGCGGATACGAGCGGTATCCCGCGCATTCACGCCGGGGGCGCCCGTCAGCCAGCTCGACATGCTTGCCGGTCGTGCCGAGCAGCTAACCGACATCGTGAGTGCCGCGGAGCTGCCGGGACAGCACATTGGGCTGTATGGCGAGCGAGGTGTTGGGAAGACGTCGCTCGCGACGGTGCTCGCGGAGTATTTCGGCGACACCGTGGGCGGCGTAGACGCGGTGGCGGTCAACTGCAGCTCGGACGAGGACTTCTCATCTCTGTGGAGAGAAGTGTTTGCGGAGCTGCCCGCGGACGATGAGGAGCCGCCTAACGATTACACGCCCGAGTATGTGCGCAGACGGCTGCAACGCCTCGACACGTCCGCGCTGATCGTCATCGACGAGCTGGATCGCCTCGACAACGACGACGCGCTGACGGCGATCGCCGACACCATCAAGACGCTCTCCGACCACCGCGTGCCTTCAACGTTGGTCCTCGTCGGCGTCGGGCGGTCGATGGGCGACCTCATTGGGGAGCATGCGTCCATCGTGCGGACGCTCGTCCAGATCGAAATGCCGCGTATGAGGCCGGATGAGCTGGCGGCAATCATCACAACCGGCTGCGACAGGGCCGGAATCAGGGCGAGACAGGACGCGATCGCTGACATCGTCGCGCTCTCCGAGGGCCTCCCGCATTACACCCACCTACTCGCGCTTCACGCTGGGCTCAGGACGGTGCAAGACGATCGCACCGAGATCACCGCAACGGATGTTCAGAGGGCGATCCCGAAGGCCGTCGACCGCCACACGATCGAGAGCGATTACCAGCTCGCCACGCGGAGTGCGCGGAAGGACGCCCTGTTCTCTGAGGTGCTCCTGGCATGCGCGCTCGCACAAAAGAACCAGCTCGGATTCTTCACGTCCGGCGCGATCCGGGGCCCCTTGGAGGTGATAGCAGGCCGCCTTATTGAGATCCCGGCCTTCTCCAACCACCTAAGCCAGTTTCTTGAGCCCGAGCGGGGGGCTGTGCTTCAACGTGAGGGCACGTCCCGGCGTTACTTCTACCGGTTCACGGATCCGATCTTTCAGCCCTACGTGATCCTGCGCGGGCTCTCCGAGGAACTAATCTCAGACGCCCAACTCCGGAAGATCCAGTCTCGCGGGGGCATCGAGCCTATCCCTGGCGACCATGAGCCCAGCGCGCATCAGCAGCTTTTTTAGGGGACCGGATTCTTATCTATTGCGCTTGGCGGTGGGACTGGCGATGACGGTCGCGGAATGCCCGGTTTGCTCAGTGGGGAGAACACCGAATGGCATTCGCCTAGCGCAATCGCTATCGGAACTTCGTTTCCCGATGCCGCCCGCCTGCCCACGGCCATCGCCTACGCGAGCAGCGCCACCCCTGAGATTTCCGCATTTTCGCGCCCCGCCGGCAGCGCGACGATCCAGACCAGGTAGTAGCGGTAGCGCGCTCCCGACGGGTCGCTCAGGGCGATCCTCGTGCTTTCATCGATCGTCTGGGCCGGCGCGAGCTGCGTCCAGCCGCGCTGGGTCAGCGGCGTGGTGTTGCCGTACGGGAGGCTTTCGTCGAACGCGTTCGACGCGTACACGCCGGCGCTGAATCCGGGGGTCGGCGTCTGGACCACGAGCGCGCGCGCCTGCACGCCCGGAGCGGCGTTCAGGTACACCCCCACGCCCGGCTTGCCGTCGAGCTTGCCTTCCATGTAGTGCTCGGTGCTCCAGGTCGTGGTGGGGTCGCCGTCGACCACGTTCGACACCTGACTGGGGTGTTCTGGGCCCGTCCCGAATGGGTTGTACGAATACGCGGAGTTCTGAGCCAGGCTGACCGGCCGCAGGCCGCCCTGGGGCCCTACATCCGGCGGCACGCCGCGATGGGCGTGCCCCGCCGCCAGCACCAGCACCAGCGCCACGACCGCGGCGAGCAGCACCAGCGAAACGACCATGCGCGCCGGGTGACGCATGCGCCACGGCAGGCGCCTGCGCGAGCTCTGCGGCAGCGTGCGCAGGACGGTCGCCACCTCTGCCGTCGCCTGCCCGGACCGCGCGGCTTCGATCGCCAGCGCCTCCTCGAGATCCGCGATCATCGTGTGCGCGTTCGGATAGCGCTCGTCCGGCTCGACGGCGGTGGCGCGTTCGACCACTGCCGCCGTCGCCGCGGAGACCTCCGGCCGGCGCGCCTGCACGTCGGGCACGCGCTCACGCACATGGCGCATCGCGACCGTCACAGGCGTCTCGCCGGTAAATGGCACCGCCCCCGTCAGCATCTCGTAGAGCACGATCCCGAGCGAATACAGGTCGGACTGACCTGTGACCGGCTGTCCGAGCGCCTGCTCGGGCGATACGTAATCGGTCGTCCCGAGCACGCGCCCGTCCATCGTCAACCCCTGCTCGGTCAGCGTCCGCGCGATACCGAAGTCGGTGATCTTCGCCGAGCCTTCGCTGTCGATCAGCACGTTCTGCGGCTTGACGTCGCGGTGCACGATCAGATGCTCGTGCGCCGCCTCCAGCGCCCGCGCAATCTCGATCGCGTATGCGATCGCCTGGGAGATCTCGAGTGGCGCCTCGCGCTCGATCAGCCGCTTGAGCGTCTCGCCCTCGACGTATTCGAAGACGATGTACGGAGTCCCCCCGCCCGTGCCGATCGGCGCGTCCTCGGCCAGCGCTCCCTGGCCGGGCGAGTCCTCCTCGCCGGCGTCGATCACCGTCACGATGTGGGCGTGATTGAGCTGCGCCACGGCGCGCGCCTCGCGGCGGAAGCGCTCGAGCTGCGCCGAGTCCGCGGCGATCTCGCGGTGCATCAGCTTGATCGCCACGGTCCGTTCGAGCACCGTGTCGAACGCCCGGTACACCGTTGACATCCCGCCGCGCCCGATCTCGGCGTCGAGGCGATAACGCCCTGCGAGCAGGGTTCCGAGCTTGGTCACGCGCACCATTGTGCGCCAGAGCCGTCGTCCGGGACCGCCTTGCGAATATGTACAGTAGCGTCCTGCGTAACTGTTCAGTGAGAGGCCGCGAAATAGTATAGTATCCGACGTGGACGCTGAGGAACGGGATCCTCACGGTGCGGCCGATGGCAGCTATCGACGGCGCGTCGTGGACGACGAGCTCGACGAGCTGATAGCCGGGCTGCCCGCGATGGCGCTCGAGGGCCCGAAGGCCGTGGGCAAGACGGCGACCGCCCTGCAGCGCGCAGCGACCGTCTATCGCCTGGATGATGAGGGGGAGCGCTCCATTGCACAGGCCGACCCGTCGCGGCTTCTGGAGGGCGAACGGCCGGTCCTGATCGACGAGTGGCAGCGCCTGACTGAGTCATTCGATCGGGTGCGCCGCGCGGTTGATGCCGGCGCGAGCCCTGGGAGCTTTCTGCTAACCGGCTCTGCATACCCGACACAGCCGCCGACCCATTCGGGGGCAGGCCGGATCGTGCAGGTGCGTCTGCGGCCGATGGCGCTCGCCGAGCGGAACGTGGCCTCCCCGACGGTGAGCCTGAGACAGCTTCTACAGGGTGGGCAAGGTCGGGATGAACCCGTTCCGATCGCCGGGCGCACCGATGTCAACCTCGAGCGCTACGTGCACGAGATCCTCGCATCGGGATTTCCGGGCATCCGCAGCCTTCCCGACCGTCTGGCGCGCGCACAGCTCGACGGCTACCTGGATCGCATCATCGATCGCGATTTCGACGAGCTCGGCCGCCGCGTACGCCGACCTGGGACGCTGCGAAGGTGGATGCAGGCATATGCGGCGGCGACGGCGACGACGGCCTCGTACGAGAAGATCCGGGACGCCGCGACGAGCGGTCACGGCGAGAAGCCGACCAGAGCCACCACGCTGCCCTACCGCGACGTGCTCGAGCGGCTGTGGATTCTCGACCCGGTCCCCGCGTGGCTGCCTACTCGCAACCGGCTCGCACGGCTCTCCGCGCCACCGAAGCATCACCTAGCTGATCCAGCGCTCGCGGCCCGGCTGCTCGGCGTGGACGCAGATACCCTGCTGCACGCCCAGCCGGTCGGTCCTCCGATGACCCGGGAGGGCACACTATTCGGGGCCTTGTTCGAGTCGCTCGTCACGCTCAGCGTGCGCGTCTACGCTCAGGCCGCCGAGGCCCGGACCGCCCATCTGCGCACCTGGAGCGGAGAGCGTGAGATCGACCTGATCGTGCAGCGCGGCCAGCGGATCCTCGCAATCGAGGTCAAGCTCGGCCCGACGCCTGACGAGCGGGACGTTCGCCACCTGCACTGGCTCCGCCACGAGCTCGGCGCTGGCCTCGCAGACGCTGTCGTCATCACGACCGGACAGGGGGCATACCGTCGCCCAGACGGAATTGCGGTCATTCCCGCTGCGCTGCTGGGCCCTTGAGCACGCAGGTGGTGTGCGCGACCAAGCTTGCGAGCCGGGTCACGCCCACGATAGTGGCTCTGTGGCTTGTTGCGGCCCCGGGCTTCGGGGAGGCTCGAGCCCGAGCGCGAATCTCCCGGACTCGGGTCGAGCCTCCACCAGTGGCGCCGCGCGGGCGACGATCCGCGATTGATTCCGGTCGCAGAGAGCCGGTCTTTCAGCTGTAGTGGCCGGCGAACGCGTCGGCGGCGGGCAGTGCGAACAGCGCGATCGTCGCGAAGGCGCCGATCAGCTTGAGCTTGATGTTGGTGGTCATGGTTCGCTCCTCGTGTTCGAATGGGATGGTCAGTTGCTGCAATGCCATCTTCATGTGGGACCGAGGCGCGCGCCAGTCACCCAAGGGGTAGGAATAGGACACCGCTGCGCTCCCCGTGGCGGCGCGGTGCGCGGCGCTGCCGCGGGCGGCAGGCGTCGTCTTGTGCAATTCTCTCGTTCGGGATCCGAGCGCTCTGCGCTCGCAGGAGGATCGGGGGACGTGGCGATTCCACCGCATATCGACGGCGACCCGGTCGCCCCTCATGCTCTCTCGCCGAGAGAGCTGAAGGAGGTGCTCGCCGCCGAGCGGGCGGGCGAGCCGTTTCTGGCCTACCGCGATGATCACGGTCACCTCGGCCTGTTCGTGCTCGGCCGTGAGCCCAGGACCAGCACCGTCGGGCGGCGTGCCGAGATGGATCTCTCGATTCACTGGGATGGCGAGGTATCAGGTCTTCACGCGGAGCTGCGCTGCCTCGGAGGCGAATGGATGATCGTTGACGACGGGCTCTCCCGAAACGGCACCTACGTCGAGGGACAGCGGGTCGGTGCCCGCCAGCGCCTGCGCGACAGGGACCGTATCCGGATCGGCAGCACGGTCCTCGCCTACAACGCCGCGCAGCCCGCGCCGGCGGGAACGACCGTCAGCGCCGGGGAGCTCCCTGAGCTGCCGCGGCTGACGGACACCCAGCGCCGTGTCCTGGTCGCGCTGTGCCGCCCCTACCGAGACGGCGCGAGCTTTGCGATCCCGGCGAGCAACCAGCAGATCGCAACCGAGGTGTTCCTCAGCGTGGACGCCGTGAAGATGCACCTGCGCGCGCTGTTCAAGCGCTTCGAGCTGGAGCAACTGCCGCAGAACCAGAAGCGCGCGCGCCTGGCGGAGTGCGCGCTTCAGTTCGGCGTGATCTCGCAGCGCGAGCTCGGCTGACCACGCCGCCCGCCTGACGGAGGGTGCGGCGTCGTCGGCGCCTTGGGGGCGCGTAGCGACGCGCGGACCGTCTCGACCTCGCCTCTGCACCACCCTGGCACTGGTGGGCGCAGGCAAGGGTGGGTCGCTCCCACACCTTGGGTGCCTGGCCGGACTGGGCGTGAGGGTGAAGATGGCATTTCAGCCGAAGACCCTCGATCCGAAGGAGCTAACCATGAGCCCGTCACAGGAGAAACGCTTGACCAACGGCAAAATTTCGTCGGTTCCCAGGTGTCATCGAGAGATTAAGCTCGAGGCGGCCCTCGCCGTGCTCGGCTCTCTCCTTGTCTTGGCATTCGCTGCCGTGCCCGCGATGGCGGAAACCCCAGCGACGATTTGCATGCCGTACTCGGCCACCACCGGCCAGCTGGATGCGGGCAAGCCGATCATCGCTGGAAACGAAGAAGGGACATGTAAAAACACGCGCAAGATCACCTATCATCCGCTGGGACTACCGGGTCCGAGCGGGCTTGAAACGCTCTCCAAGGTGCTGCCGCACATGAACTATGAGGCGGAAGGCGTGGGCGGAAAGCCCACGATCGCATTCTCGGGGCTCAACGTTCAGATCGACTCGGGCGCTGGCCAAGAGAATGTTATCAACGGCGAGGGCAACCTCGTGATCGGGTACAACCCGCCGTCTACCGGAGGGCACACCTACCAAGAATGCGTGGTCTATCCCGCCGTGAGCGGTTCAAATAACCTCATTCTCGGCGAAAAGAATGGTGCGGACGGCTACGGCTCGATCGTCACTGGCTACTGCGACAACGCCACAGGGAACGCCGACGCAGTCCTCGGCGGCGTTGTCAACGAAGCCCGAGGGTCGTTCGCCGCCCAGCTCGCTGGCGAACTCAACTACGCCGGTGCAGCCTCCGTCACGCTCGGAGGGAGCGAGAGCTCAGCCAGCGAAGGCGGTGCCGTGCTCAACGGGCATGGTAACGCAGCGAACAGCCAGGCCACCGTCGTCGGCGGCTATGTCAACACAGCTTCCGAACGGGCCGTGATTGGAGGTGGCTACCTCAATACGGCCGCCGCAGAAAGCTTCCTGGGCGGCGGAGGGGAAAACAAGACGAAAGGCAAATCCTCCTCGCTGCTCGGCGGCCACCAGGCAGAAACGACGAAGGAATTCGAAACCAAACTCTAGAACCGCCCTCTTCGGCAACGGCCCGGCTACTAACCGACCGGGCCGCCGCCGACGTGTCATGAAGTGGTTCTCCGAGGCTTCGCGTTTGTCCGAGCGGCTCGGCTGACAGCGTCGCGCTGTGCCAAAACGGCGACGTGTCGGGATGCTCGAGGGGACCTACTCCGACGCGATCGTGGGCGCGGCGTCACCTGGAGCTGGATCGCGAGCTCTGTTGCCACCGCGAGCGATCGGCGTGCTGTCGTCAGCGACCCCAAGGGCGCAGGCGCACGCGCGCGCGAGGTCCGAGGCCGAGTCGAAGCGCTCGGCGGGGTCCTTCGCCATGCCGCGCGCGACGATCGCGTCGATCTGCTCCGGGAGAGGCACGGCGCTGCTGGGCGCTGGCGGAGGGGTGGTCATGTGCGCCCACAGCGTGGCCGGCTCGGTGTCGCGCGGGAACGGGGGCTTGCCGGTCAAGCAGTGGTAGAAGAGGCCGGTGAGCGCGTAGATGTCGGCGCTTGCGTTGACGTCCTCGCCGCGGATCTGCTCGGGCGCCATGTAGTCGAGCGTGCCGACCCACTGGCCGACCCTCGTGACGCGTGTGAGCGCGCCCATCTGCCGGGCCACGCCGAAGTCGGTGAGGTACGCGTGCTCCGGCTCATCGACGGTTAGGAGCACGTTGGCGGGCTTGACGTCCCTGTGCACGAGCCCGCGGGCGTGCGCGGCGTCTAGCGCCCCCGCGATCTGGCCGATCACGCGCGTGGCCCGCGCCGGCTGGAGCGGACCGGCGCGTCCCAGCAGCTGGTCGAGGTCCATACCGTTGACCAGCCGCATCGCGATGAACAGCAGGCCCTCGTCCTCGCCGGCCTCGTAGACGGGGATCACGTTGGCGTGCTCGATCGCCGAGGCGATGCGCGACTCCACCTTGAAGCGGGCGCGGAAGACCGGGTCCTCGGCGCGCTCGGGGGCGATCAGCTTGATCGCGACCGGGCGCTCGAGCGCGAGCTGGGTGGCGCGGTAGACGACGCCCATGCCGCCCCGCCCGACGACCGCGTCGATCCTGTAGCCGGCGATGATCGCGGTGGGCTCGAGCGGACGCCCGCCGGGCGCGTGCAGGACCTGCTCCACGACGCCGCTCTCGCCCGCGGCGAAAAGCATCCGCAGCCGGCGGCGCTCACGGCTGTCCCACCACATTCCGAGGATCGCCGCGCCGCCGGTTCCGAGCACAAGCGCGAGGAGCGGGTCGCTGTAGTCGAGCACGACCCCCGAGTCGAACGCGAGCTGCGTCGCGACCGACCACGCGACGATCGCGCCGACGCCCACCAGACACACCCCGACCGTCTCCAGGCGCATGCCCGCCAGCGGCGCGAGCAGCGCGAGCGCCACGATCAGGAGGACGGTGACGGCCCCCGCGGGGCTTCGCAGCGGAAAGCCGCTGAGCGCCGTGGAGATCGCGCTGGCCTGCACTTCCGGTCCGGACATGGGGCTGCCGGCGGCCGTGCTGTGCAGGTCCTGCAGCACCGGCGCCGTGGCACCGACGACGACGACCTTGCCGCGCACGAGCGCCGGATCGAATTCGTCTCGCAGCACGCGCGCGAACGACAGGTCGCGAATCGTCCCGGGCGGACCGCGGAAGTCGATCCATCCTCCGTGGAGCTGGCCGCGATCGGTTGGATAGGCGTGCAGCCTCTGAGCGACAGCCGTCGCGACTGTGGGCAGCCCGTTGACCTGGTCGAGTGTGTGGCGCAGCACGCCGTCGGGGTCGGGGAGGAGGTCGGCGGCGGCCGCCTGATCGCCGATGCTCGCCAGGTTCGCGTTCCCCCCGAGCACCTCCGTCGCGCCCGCGGGAGAGATCAGCGAGGTGGTAAACACGACCGGCGCAGCCCGCCTGGCCGCTTCGAACAGCGCTTCGTCGGCCGCCGGTGTCGTGGGACGGTCGAAGGAGATGTCGTACACGATCAGGCGCGCCTCGGCGGCGTGCAGGTTTTCGAGCGCGCGCGCGTGCAGTTGACGCGAGAACGGGTAGCGCGGCAGCTGGCCGAGACTGTCGTTGTCGATGCCCACCACGACGACGTCGCTGGGCGGGGGCTCACGCCCGCGCAGCGAGAAGCGTGCGTCTACGGTGTCGCGCTCGAGCCAGTTCAGCAGACCGGTGGAGTGCGCCGCCAGCCCAGCGGCCGCGGCGAGCAGCCCGACCGCAAGCAGTCCGAGGATTCGTCGCCTGGCCGCATCCCCCCACATGGCCGATCAAGCGTAATAGCTGGATGCCATTGGCGCACCTCGCGCCGCGAAAAGCGAGTTGTGAGCGACCGTGCGGCGTCCCCAGGGTCAGCTCACTCGACACCTTGGGTGTCTGTGCCCGGCCCGCGTGCGCAGAGACGATGCCCGCGAAGACCACCTCGCAGACCGAGAGCAAAGGAACGACCATGAGCTTTATCAAGAACATCATCTCCGCTGAAACCAAGGACCGGCTGCTGTGGTGCCTGGCCGTGCATGCAAAGGGCCCGGTTGGGGCACTGGCGTTCAGCACGCGACTGAGCGATGCAACGACAGACGACGCTGGAGCCGGGCGGCCGGCTCGCGTCGCGCGATCCGCACGACACGCGAGTAGGCGACCTAGTGCCCACAAATCCCAACAGTTGCGCCATCTGGTAGAGTCGCGCCGCCGGGCGGCACTGCCGCGACTCGAGCAGGGGGAGGAGCCAATGGAGGCACCTACGCGCATGACCGCGATCCTGGGCAATCGGCTCCGGCGGTTTGTCCTTACGGTGAGTATCGTCGCCTGCGGTCTAGCGCTCACAGTCGGCCCGGCGGAGGCCGCCAACTTCACGTGGAGCGGAGCGGCGGCCAAGGGCGAAGCCCAGTGGTCGAATGGCGCCAACTGGGACAGCGGGACTGCTCCGAACGTAAGCGTGGGAACGCTTACGTTCCCCGCACTAACGAGCCCAGCATGCACCGCCCAACCCCCCCACCGCCACGTGCTACACGAGTAACAACGATGCCAGCGATCTGGAAGTCAGCGCGATCTCCGTTGACGACGGCGTTCCTTACAACATCACCGGGAACGCGATCACGCTCGGTAGCGGCGGTCTTACCGCGGCCCCGTCAGCGAACGACTGTGGTTCACCAACTTTTTGTGACCCACAAGTTGGGATTCCGATAACGCTGGGTGCGCCCCAGACGTGGTCGATCACCGGCGGCCCGGACAACCAGCAGGTCAACCTTCAGGGAAACGTTACTGGTGCCGCGGTCAACCTCGGCGTCAACTTCGCCGGCAGCACTTTCCTCGGCGTCGGCTTCGGCGCCAGCGTAGAAGTCGGTGCGGTAACGGCAACTGGCCGCGGATGGTTTGCTCTTGATGGTACGTCGCTCAACGGGATCGACGGCCATGCCGTGAACCTCAGCGGCGGTGCCGGACTCTTCGCTGCTACGGCGGGCTCGAAGGTGGGACCGCTCAGCTCGACCGAAGGCGGACCACAGGTGGGCGAGGGATCCTCTCCGGACGGCACGCTCGCCGTTAACGGCGGTGTCACCCTCGCCTCAACCAGCTACCTCAGGTTTTTCATCGACCACGCTGGGACCACTCCGGGGACCGACTACTCACAGCTCACCGCGACCGGGACCGTGAATTTGGCAGGTGCCCAACTCTCGCTCGGCGAGGGAGAGGAATTTGTCGAAGGCAAATCAAAGTGCGCGGTGCTGAAGCCCGGAGATGTTGACACCCTGCTCACGACATCCGGGTCACTCTCGGGCACGTTTGCGGGCGTTCCTGACGGAACGACGATCCCGCTCAGCTTCTGTCCGGGTGGCGGTGGCGGAACGCTGCCGACCGTGAAGATCAACTACACTGAACATACGGTCACGGCCACGGTCGAGACACCGGGTGCCGAAGGCAACTCAACGACGACGACGCTCTCATCGAGCCCGGAAGGCTCGGTCACCAATCAGGAAGTTACGCTGACGGCGACAGTGTCGGCGACATCGGGCGCTCCGTCGGGAAGCGTGACGTTCCAGAACCACGGCATGCCGATCCCGGGCTGCGAAAACCGCCCGCTGTCGCTGGCCGCGCCCTACACGGCGAGCTGCAGAACAAGCTTTGCGGCGGTGTCGTCGCCGGAGTCGCTGACTGCTTCGTTCAGCCCGAACTTCGGTTCGGAACTGGAACGCTCGATCAGCAGCGCGGTGAACCTGACTGTAGCCCCTGACACCACGTTGACTGGCCTAGCGGTCTCGAACGCGACGCCGACGGTCGGCACAAGCGTCACCTACACAGCAACAGTCACACCGGCACACGCGGGCCCGATAGAGGCGGAAGGCCACGTGCAGTTCCAGGACAACGGCGTGCCGATCGAAGGCTGCACGAGCCAGTCGCTGACGGCCGGCAAGGTGTCCTCGAGCGCCACGTGCAGCACGAACGCGGGCGCAGCGGGCAAGCACCAGATCACCGTCACGTATGCGGGCGACGCCGACTTCTCCGGCTCCATCGCGCCCACACAGGAAGTGAACGTGCAGCCGGAACACAAAGAAGAAGAACGCAAGGAAAAACACGAAGAACACAAAGAAGAACAGGAGCCCAAACAAGAAGTCAAGGGCGCAAGAAGCGGCTCCGAACCCCTGGTCGTGGGCCGCACTGTCGGGGCCAGCGTAAGCAGCGGGACGGTGACGATCCGCGCCAAGGGCACATCGACGTTCGTTTCCCTCTCGGGCTCGAAGACCATCCCGGACGAAAGCGAAGTCGAAGCCACCAACGGTCGGGTCCTCGTCACGGCTGCGACCCCCACCGGGAAAACCGTGACCGCGGAAGTCTACGGCGGGAGGTTCCGTGTGCACCAGACCAGTAGCGGCGAGACACAGTTCATCCTCACGCTGCCGCTGACGGGCTGTCCGCGCGTGGCGCTGCCGCGCGGCGCCGCGGCGCTCGCGAAGCACTCCTCGGGGCCGAAATCTCGGCACCTGTGGGTGTCGGAGGGCGGTGGCAGTTGGGGCACCAATGGGCGTTTCGTCAGTACGAGCGTGGAGGGCACGACGTGGCTCACGCTCGATGAATGCACGAAATCAGAGGTGAAGGTCACCGCTGGGAAGGTCCAGGTGCGCGACCTCGTGCGCAGGAGAACCAGGACGGTCTCCGCTGGGCATAGTTACGTCGCGGTCGCCAAGCGCGGGCGCCACGCGTAGCTTCGAGCTCCTGAGGACCTGCTGGCGACCTTAGCCCGTGCTGGGGATGCGCGCCGGCGCATCCCCAGCGGGGCCGGTCGGGGCGCTGCTGCGGCTGGAGCCTTGGCCAGGTGCCAGAGCCGGCGGATGCAGCAGGCATGGCGGCGCATGGTCGAGCAACTCGCCGAGTATAGTGTTGGCTATACCGGTTGGTATAGTGACTACTGTACCGATGATCGATGACCTCAACCCCTTCGTCTACGATGACCCGCTTCCGCCGGACGCCCTGATCGACCGCGACGAGGAGACCCGCAAACTGCTCTCGCTGGCCGAAGGGGGGCACAACACGAGGCTCACGGCGCCCCGGCGTTACGGCAAGACATCG
The DNA here is from genome assembly GCA_963713895.1 of uncultured Solirubrobacterales bacterium. Classification (GTDB taxonomy): domain Bacteria; phylum Actinomycetota; class Thermoleophilia; order Solirubrobacterales; family Solirubrobacteraceae; genus Palsa-744. Next base: position 3,721,172 of record OY970210.1, read on the forward strand.
ATCATCCTACGCCTGCTCGCCGAGGCCGACCGGGCCGGACTGCACACCGTCCATGTCGATTTCTACCGCTGCGTGACCCGGGGAGAGGCCGCTCGCCGTATCGAGGAGGCCTACCTGGCAGCTCTCGCCGGACCTCTGCGGCGCACCGTCTCGGCGCTCACCAGGTCGTGGCACACGACGGTGAAGGCACAGGCCGGCGGGATGGCGGTGCAGGCCGAGTACATCCGCGAGCTCGACAACCAGCGTCTCGCCGATCTGCTCGACCTTCCCACGCGGATCTTCGCCAAGTCCGGTACTCGCACGGTCGTCGCGTTCGACGAGTTCCAGGACTTCCTGCGCATCGACGCCGGGCTCGACGGTCTGCTGCGCAGCAAGATCCAGTTTCATCGCGACGAGGCCAGCTACGTGTTCGCCGGCTCTGAGCCCGGGATGCTGGACGAGCTGTTCAATCGCAAGGGCAGGCCACTGTTCGACCAGGCACGGCCAATCCCAGTCGGCCCGCTGCATGACGGCGACCTCGCCGACTACATAGGAGCACGGTTTGACCGCTCAGGCCGCGACCCGGGGGCGGCGCTGGAGCTGGTCCTACGCTTGGCGCGGGGACACCCGCAGCGCACGATGCTGCTCGCTCACCATCTATGGGAGCAGACCAACAGAGGAGATACCGCCGACGAGGAGGCCTACCAGGCGGCACTCGATGCCGTTGACCGCGAGACCAAAGAGCGCTTCGAGCGCACCTGGCTCGACCTCGGCTCGGCTCCGGCTCAGCGCCGCGTGCTGGCCGCACTGGCAAACAGCCCGCAAAGCCTCTACAGCAAAGCGACGCTGCTCGCGTTCGAGCTGGACAAGAGCGTTGCCCAGCAGGCCATCCAGGCCCTCATCTATGACGGCGATGTGACCCGAGTCGACGGGCGGTTCGTGATCGTCGACCCACTGCTGGAGCGCTGGCTACAAGGCACTCAACACTGACCGACCGACGCTCCGGGCGATGCCCGCCGCGGGTCGCTGCGTCACCACAGCGAGAGTTTCAGGTCGCGTACACGACCAGGCGCGCCCCGGCGGCGTGCAGGTTTTTGAGCACGCGCGCGTGCAGCCGCCGCGAGAACGGATAGCGCGGCAGCCGGCCGAGGCTGTCGTTGTCGATGCCCACCACGACGACGTCGCTGGGCGGCGGCTCGCGCCCGCGCAGCGAGAAGCGCGCGTCGACGGTGTCGCGCTCGAGCCAGTTCAGCAGACCCGCGGAGTGCGCCGCCAGCCCGGCCGCCGCCGCGAGCAGCCCGACCGCAAGCAGCCCGAGAATTCGTCGCCTGGCGGCATTCTCCCACATGACCGATCAAGCGTAATAGCTGGACGCCTGTTGCGCACCTCGCGCGACGAAGAGCGCAGTGCGAATGACCGTGGCACCTCGCAGGGTCAGCGCACTCGACACCTTGGGTGTCTATGCCAAGCGTGCGTGCGCGGAGACGATGCCCACGAACACCACTCTCCAGCCCGCATGCGCTGACCTACAACGGCAACTCGTGGAGCGCGCCGGTGACGATCGACGGCACTGAGCGACTCGATTCGGTGTCGTGTGTGTCAGTGTCGTTCTGTATGGCGGTTGACGGTGGCGGGCACGCGCTTACCTACGACGGTAGCTCGTGGAGCGCACCGACGACGATCGACGGCACGAGCCCTCTCGAATCCGTGTCGTGCGCCTCGGAATCATTCTGCGCGACGATCGACGACGTTGCCGATGCACTGACCTACGACGGCAGCACTTGGAGCGCGCCCACGAGCATCGACCCTGGCTTCATACGGGTCGCGGACATTGGTGCCGACGACTCTATGTCCTGTCCTTCGACCGCATTCTGCGCTGCGGTGGATGCCGCTGGGCACGCTTTTACGTACAACGGCTCTACCTGGAGCGCTCCGGCAAACATCCCAGGCTTCCCGAACGCCGTCTCATGTCCCTCTACGTCGTTCTGCCTGGCTCTCGACGGATTTGGTTCCCACGAATATACCTTCAACGGAGGCACATGGAGCGATCCTGCAACTTTCAACAGCGAAGCCCCGGCGTCGGTCTCGTGTGCGTCGCCATCGTTCTGCGTCGCTGTGACCGACAGCGGCTACGCGCTGACCTACGGGGAACCTGTTGGGCCCGAACCTGAACCTGAACGGCCAACTAACCCTGAACCCAAATCGGTATCCACGTTGAAACCCAACTCTGAAATCAAACCCAAAGCACCTGTCATCGGCCAACGCGAGACCGTGACAATCACGTCCGGTATTGTAACGATCCGGGCGAAGGGCACATCCACGTTCGTCCCCCTCTCGGGCTCGACGAGCATCCCCGACGGAAGCGAAGTCGAAGCCACCAACGGCCGGGTCGTGATCACCGCTGTGACGCCCACCGGGAAGACCGTGACCGCGGAAGTCTACGGCGGCAGGTTCCGGGTGCACCAGGACAGCAGTGGCGAGACGCATTTCATCCTCACGCTGCCGCTGACGGGCTGCCCGCGCGTGGCGCTGCCGCGTGGCGCCGCGGCGCTCGCGAGCCGCGCCAAGCACTCCTCGGGGCCGAAGTCCCGTCACCTTTGGGTGTCGGAGGGCGGCGGCAGTTGGGGAACCAATGGGCGTTTCGTGAGCACGAGCGTGGAGGGCACGACCTGGCTGACGCTCGATGAATGCACGAAATCAGAGGTGAAGGTCACCGCCGGGAAGGTCCAGGTGCGCGACCTCGTGCGCAAGAGGATTAGGACAGTGACGGCGGGTCACAGCGACGTCGCGCTCGCCAAGCACGTCCGCCACGCCTAGCTCCGTACCGCTGACGATCTCCCGACGACCTGACCTCTGCTGGGGATGTTCGCCACCGCATCCCCAGCCGATGCGCTGCTGCGGCGAGTCCAGCCGGCGGGACGCAGTGTCCAACTCCTACAATGGGGCGGGTATGGCTGGCGTACCCTGAGAGGACGCCACCACGCGTCCCGGGCTGGCGGATGGTGAGTTTCGTAGCGACCGCGACCTGGAGACGCGCAAACTACTCTCCGCGCCGAAGGGGGCACAACACGAGGCTCTCCGCGCGCGTACGCTCCTAATCCCCAACTACGCCCGGTGGGCGTTTCAGAAGTCGATGAAGCCACCGCTTGACAGCCCGCTTACGCGCTTCGGCGCGCTTACGCGACAGTTCATTCTCGTAGAAGAACACGTCGGGTGACAGTCCCTGATCCCGGGGTGTCGCCGACGGAGACTTCGATGTGGTTGCGCTCCGATCGGCCATCGCAGTCATGTTAGCGAAAGCGCGAGCGCCCACAGCAGGGTCTCCATGCCCAGTGACATCAGCGCGAGTCTGAAGACGAGCTCGCGCCGCTCGATGACCGTCTCGTTCCTGAGATACACGTTGCGCAAGCCGCGCGCGGCTTTGAGGAGATAGACCTCTGGGGCCTCCCGATACAAGGAAAGTGCGTCATACAAACGGTCGGCGTTGACCGCGAACGAGACTCGCGCCGGCCACAACACCGCACCCGCGAACCCCCCCGTCAGCAGAAACGCGGCCATCGCAAGGACCACCGCCCACGCCGGCGCGCCGCGACCGATCGCGGCGGCCCCGAGGAAGCTCGCCGACAAGGTTGCCGCCGCGATAAGCGTGCTCGTTCGGGTGCGAAGATCTGACAGGGACGTGCTCTGCTGATCGAGTGCGCGCTGTGCCGCAGAGTAGACCAGCTCCTCGAGCGTAGGCGGCGCGATTACCCCTCATCCGACGGCGGCGTCGAAACGGGACACGCCTCGAGTCAACTGCCCGGCGACTGAGGGATGACCCACCCTCAGCGCCGCGTGCTGGCCGCGCTGGCAAACAGCCCGCAGAGCCTCTACAGCACAGCGACGCTGCTCGCGTCCGAACTGGACAAGAGCGTCGCCCAGCAGGCCACCCAGGCCCGCATCTATGACGGCGATGTGACCTGGGTTGACGGGCGGTTCGTGATCGTCGACCCACCTGCTGGAGCGCTGGCTACAACGCACGCAACACTGACCGATCGACGCTCCGGGCGATGCCCGCCGCGGGTTCTCCCATAACCGCGAGGTGTCCACTTCCCACACCTTGGGTGACTCGTCCCGGCGGGCGCGCGCCTCGATGCTTGCCCAATCACATTCCACATCCCAGGGAGGTTTGAAAATGTCTTCGCGTCTCACACGAACAGCCCGGCCGGCCTTCGTGGCAGCGATGCTGGTGGGCACACTGGCTTGGGCGATCCCGTCGGCGAAAGCCACGACGTATCCTCGGTCGACCCGCTCGGCTGGGCACGCCAAAGCCCACGCTGCCAAGACAGGCGTACAGGAGCTCGCGCCGATCCTGTACACGGCGATCGACGGACACCAGGAGACTCTGACGCCGTGGCAGGGAAAGCACGTGAGCGTGCTCGTCGAACCCGGCGTCACCCGCAGTCCGCAGGTGATGGGCGAACTCGTACAGGCGCTCGACCGCGCCTGGACCTACTACGCCAACACCACCGGCAGGCTGCCGGCCGTCGCACACTCGCTCAACGGGCGTGATGAGATCGCGGAGGTGAGCAGCACCTGCGGCGCCGGCTGCACATACATCGGCGCGACCGGGACGGAGATCCTCACCTACTACTTCGAATCGATGTATCAGGAACTGGCCGAACATGACCTCTACAGCCAGATTCCCTTCTACGAGCTCGGACGCAGCTTCTGGTTCTACAGTCCGCAGCTCGAGTTTCACTCACCCGACCTCGACCCCGTGGTCACGGGGTTCGCGGTGTGGATGCGCTTTCGCTCGATGGCCGCGGCCCACGTATAGGGCGCGCCCTTTAACGGGTCGCCCTTCCCGACTTTCGTCTCCCAGGAGGAAGGGCTGGCCGGCCAGTACGAAGCTGAACCGTCGCTGACGTTCGCCGACACGCTCGCTCAGGACAAATCGCCGGGCCTGTATGGCGGCACCGACTTCTGGGCCTCACTGATGATGCAGCTCGCCCGACGTCACGGTGGGCAGAAGTTCGTCGAGCGCTTCTGGCATCATGCCGCTGAACTGCCCGCCGCCGCGTCGACCACCGGCGCCGTGACCAACTGGGTCAACGACGCAAGCTACGCGGCGTGCGTCGACCTCGCCCCGGTCTTCTACGAACGGTGGGGCTTCCCGCGCCCGGACGGAAGCGTCACAGCGCGCCCACCAGCCAGCGCGGTGCCCGAGCCGAAGGGGTACTGCTAGGGAAGTTGGCTCTCTCGCGATACAAGTGACATGCGAGGACGGACCAGTGGCGCCCGGTAGCGGGTATTGCGAGCAGGGTTCTGACGAGCTCTGAGCTCGCCCATGCGCCAATTGTGAGCGCTCTGGGCCGTCGGGAGGCTCGAGCCCAAGCACGACCTTCTCGGGTGTCCTACTCCTACACCTTGAGTGACTAGCCGCGCGCCTTCACCTAAGCGAGCCTTCGGGTTGAACTACATCGCAATCAAACAGGAGGCATCATCATGCTAGGCACACCCGAAATCAGTACGAACAGTTTTAGATGGATCATCGCTGTCGTCAGGCAACAGTTACGCTATCGGTAGCTGTATTCGTCGCGAGCGCCAATGCCAACCCCTACGAAGTTGTCGGCACCGGAGGCACGTTGCACGTGCGAAGCGCGCCGAGTCTTAGCGCCCTATAGTCGGAAATCTGCCCGACGGCACCCAGATCACCATTGAATGTCAGACGACCGGCGACGAAGTCGTGCACTCAAACATATGGGACAAAATCGCCCAACCAGCGGGGTATGTCGCCGACTGGTACACGAGCACGCCGGCCGTAGGAAGATTTAGCCCTGGGCTTCCAGAATGCGAGACCCCGTCGCCACCTCCTCCTCCACCGCCGCCTGTCCCGGGGTCGACGCCTGGGTCGACGCCTGTGCCTGGGCCGGCGCCCGTGCCTGGGCCGGCGCCTGTGCCGAAGGCGGAGGCAATTGCAACACTCGCGGAATCGTACAACCTACAGACGAGGGTCCCCCCAGCGTGGGCCAACATTGCTCGCGTCCGGCCGTACTGGAGCGGCTTCTGCGAGGCATTTGTAGGCCTTGTCGCCTACCACCCATATGGCGAGGCGGGCTGGGGGAGTGCCTGAAGGACTACTACGCCCATCGCAGTCGTGGTGAGGTTCATGGCGGAGTGCCACCCCGTGGTGCAATCGTCTACTGGAATCCTCCAGAAAGTGACGGCCTTGGCCACATCGGGATCAGCCTTGGAAACGGCAAAGAGATCTCGACATGGGGTTTTGCCGGTCAGCATTACCCCGTTCAAGAGGACGTATACACGCTGTTCAAGAACTACCTGGGTTGGACGCTCAACTACTAGGATTTGAGCCGAAGGCAAGGTGTGACATAGCCGCGGGCCCCGCTTCCTCCAAGCTCGTCGAGGGGCGGGGCGTCTGCGGTGGCGAGACGCCGACGGCGCGAAGGGCGACGCCGGTTGGCATCCTGAACTCGTGGCGAAGGGTTTCGCAGAGGCGAACGAGCGCTCCGCCGTTTGGCGGTGTAGATAGTCATGGGGAGACCGTGCCGCGCCTGTGCGCCGACCTCGACCCTCCTCGCTGGCTTCTACGGCGCACCACCGCCTCGCCGCGCAGCCCGGCGTGCACCACCTCGACGCGCTCCTCGGGCAGATGCGGGATGTCGCCGACAGTTTCGTTTCGGACCTTGCCGTCCTCGCGAAAGGAGCGGCACAAAAGATGGCTGACGTACTCCTGCGCAAACGTAGCACGCGTGCTACGTTTACCTTGTCATCATGGCTCGGAAGATCACCCAACGCGAACTGCGCAACGGCAGTGGCGAGATCATGCGCGCCTTGGACCGGGGGGAGTCGTTCGTCGTAACGCGGAACGGGGCGCCGGTCGGCGAGCTCATCCCGTTGCGCGCGCACCAATTCGTCGCGGCAAACGCGGCGCTCGAAGCGTTTGCCGGCGCGCCGGCAATAGACGGGGAGAGCTTCCGCGCTGACATCGATGCGATTCTCGAGCATGACCCGACGCCGCGTGGATGAGGTGGCGCGCAATCGCGGACTTATCGACACCTCGGTTGTCATCGAGCTCGAGCGGCTGCCCCCCGAGGATCTGCCAGCCGAGCTGGCGGTGTCGGCCGTCACGCTGGCCGAGCTTGCCGCCGGTCCGCATGCGGCCGCCGATCCGCACGAGCGGGCTCGTCGGCAGGACAGACTGCAACGCGCCGAGCGGGCCTTCGATCCGCTGCCCATCGACATCGCCGTCGCGCGCGCCTACGGACGCGTCTACGCCGCGGTGACGCAGGCAGGACGCAAGGCTCGCGGAGCGCGATCGCTTGACCTGCTCATCGCAGCCACAGCGCTCGCTGCCGGCGTGCCGCTTTACACTCGCAATCCCGAGGACTTCAGGGGCACCGAGAACCTGGTCGAGATCGTCGCGGTCGAACGCGCGCACTGAGCTGGCGGGCTAGCCGCCACGCGCTCAGGTGGGCCTCGAAGGTCCGCCCGTGCGCGTTGACAGCGCCCGCGGGCTGGCGCTCGCGAACGCGCTGCCCCGGTGCCGAAACCGAATCGCCACGGCACCCGCCAGCACACAGCGGTAGAGCGCGAAGGGCCACAACGGGCGGGCAGGCGCGCGCGTGCGGCGCAGCGCGCGGACGCTCGCGAGCGTCGAGACGAACGCGCCCGCGCCGCCCGCCAGCAACGCCTCGCCGGCGCCTGCGGGCAGGCCTGGCCGCCGCATGTCGCGGGGAGCGTTCGCCCAGCCTGCGCCGAGGCTCGCCCGCAGCGTTTCGCCGCCAGCGTTCGCCCCGCGTGCGCCGTTAGCTCCACCTCGCCACAGCCGCCGCCCCTTCAGCGCGCTCGCGCCGAGGATCACCGGGAGCGCCGCGTGCCAGGACAGCGCGCTCGCGTCCTCCCGCGTGAACCCGCGCGCGCGCGCCGCCGCAAGGGTCGCGCCGTTGCGCGACACGCCCGGGATCAGCGCCAGCGTCTGGGCGATCCCCAGCGCAAGGCCGTCGGCCGGCCGTGCATCCTCACGCCGACGCGCGCCCGGCGCGAGTGAGCGCCAGCCACGACAGGCGCCACCGGTGCGGGCGCCGCGCACGAGGACCCCCGGACGCAGGTCGGCCATCACCATCGCCACCGCTCCGGCGACCAGCCCTGCCGCGATCGAGCACGGTCCCCCGAGCCGGCGCTCGATGGTCCGCTCCAGTGCATACCCGCAGGCCGCCGGCGACGCCAGCGACAGCGCGATCACTGCCGCGCCTCGCCCGTCGAGCTCGCGCACGCTCCGCAGCAGCTCCTCGCGCATGTCCAAGGCCAGCGCCAGCCCTGCGCCCGCGTGCAGGACCACCTCGAAGGCCTTGCGCAGCTGCGGATCGAGTCGCGGGTACGCGCGCCCGGCGAGCCAGGGAATCAGGGTCGTGTGGGCGGATGAGGAGATCGGCAAGAGCTCCGTGGGACCCTGCAGCAGGCCCAGCGCCAGCGCTTCGCCGAGCGAAAGCCCCTGTCGCCGGGCGTCTGTGCCTAGTCCTGCGGGCGCCTCGGCGCTCGGCTCCGTGGGCATCGACCCGGCGCACATCGGCAAGCGCCGGCGCTTACGCCCGCGTCAGCTCGCATCCGGCAGCGGCGGCGTGTCGGCGTCTCCGCCGGTCGGTCCGCGCCTGCGCCTGCGCGCGATCGCGTACACGATCGCGATCACGACCAGCGCGACGATCGCGTACTCGATGTACTCGAACACCGTGCGCGCGCTCTTCCAGTCGCTGCCGAGCGCGTGCCCGCCGAGCGCCAGCGCGAGCACCCACGGCAGCGTGCCGATCGCGGACAGCAACGTGAAGCGCCAGAACGCCATCCTCGCCACGCCCGCCGGCAGCGACACAAACGCCCTGATCACCGGAATCACGCGGCCGAACAGCACCGCCGGCTCGCCGTAGCGCTGAAACCAGCGGTCCGCCCGCTGGATCTGTGCCGGACCCATGTGCAGCTTGCCGCCGTGCCGTTCGAGCAGCTCCAGCCGTCCGCCACGTCCCACGCCGTAAGCGACCCATGAGCCCACGATCGTCCCCGCCAGGCCCGCGAGCACCACGCCGGTGAGCGTCATGTGATGCTGGGCCGCGCTCTGTCCGGGATCCGCCACCGCAAAGCCCGCGAACAGCATCACCACCTCGGAGGGAATCGGGATGCACGCGCTCGAGAGCGCCATCAGCGCGAAGATCGCGGGCAGGCCGCCGTCCCGTACCAGGCGCGCCGTTTCGTTGACCAGCGTTTCCGAGATCGAGGCCATGACGAGCATCGGCCGGCGAACGATAGCCTGAATCGCCGCTCTGGCTTTGAGGCCACCCGGGCCGGCCTTTGTATGCGCGTCTGGATAGACCTAACCAACAGCCCCCACGTGCTAGTGATGCGTCCGCTGATCGAGCGCCTGCGGGCCGAAGGCCACGACGTGCGCGTCACCGCGCGTGACTTCTCGCAGACGATCGAGCTGTGCGAGCGCATGGGTATCGAGCAGGTCCCGATCGGGGCCCATCGCGGCGAGCGCCTGCTGGCGAAGGCCGGCGGCCTCGCGTCGCGCTCGTCGGCGCTCGTGCGCTTCGCGCTCGCCGACGCTCGTGCCGCCGGCGGACAACGCTTCGACATCGCCCTTGGACACGGCTCGAACGACGTCTCGCTGGCGGCCGCAGCCCTGCGTATTCCCTCGGCGACGATGTTCGACTACGAGTGGGCGAGCGTCCAGCACCACGTCAACTGCCGGCTCGCTCGCGCGGTGGTCGTGCCCGACGCGATCCCCGCCGAGCGCCTGCAACGCTATGGGGCCGACGGGAAGATCCGTTTCTATCCGGGCCTCAAGGAGGAGTACTACCTCGCCGATTTCGAGCCCGATCCGGCCGTCCTGGTCGAGCTCGCGCTCGCTCGCGAGCGTCCGCTGGTCGTGATTCGCACGCCGCCCGAGGTCTCGCTCTACCACCGCTTCGAGAACGACCTGTTCGCGCAGGTGCTCGCGCGCGCCCGCGACGCGGCGGTCGCCGGCGAGATCGATGCCGTCGTCCTGCCACGCACAGAGGTCCAGCGGGCCGAGCTGGCGCAGGCCGCGGGCCTGATCGTGCCGCCGCACGCGATTGACGCCCAATCGTTGATCGCCTATGCCGATCTGGTGGTATCCGCGGGCGGCACCATGAACCGCGAGGCCGTTGCGCTGGGCACGCCCGTGTACACCACCTTCGAGGGCCGTCTGGGTGCCGTTGACGAAGCGCTGATCGCCGTCGGGCGCCTGCGCAAGCTCAGCGACCCGGCCGCGCTGCGCTTCGACAGGCGCGCAGCGCCGGCCGATATGCCGGCCGCCGGCGCCGAGCAACGCGTGCACCGCGACCCCCAACTGCTGCTCGAGCTGCTTCTCTCTCCGCTCACGGGCCTAGAATCTCGGTGATGCGCCGACGTATCCGTGCGGCTGCGCTGATGCCGCTGCAGCGCCGCTCCATACCTCAGCTCGCGGTCGACGGGCTGCTGGTCGCGCTCGCCTACTATCTCGCGTTCCAGCTGCGCTTCGATGACCTCTCCGGACACTACGCGCAGCTGCTCGAACAGACGATCTGGTGGGTCTTCCTCGGCAGCCTGCCGGTGCTCGTTTACTCGCGCGTGTATCAACGCCGCTGGCGCTACTCGAGCCAGCGCGACTACGAGGCGGTCGCGCGCGCGATCTTCGTGATCGTGCTGCTGACCACGTTCGGTATCGCGGTGCTGCACCCGGTCCAGCGCTACATCGGCGTCGAGGTCCAGCAGCCGGTGCGCCACTTCGTCGCGCACGGTACCGCGAACGTTGGGCTTCCTAATGGTGTGATCGTGCTGTTCGCGCTGCTCAGCCTGCTGTTTCTGGTCGGTGTTCGCATGCTGGCGCGGACCGTCTACGAGCGCCGGCCGCTCGCAGCCTTTCGCGACGTCACCGAAGCACGCCGCAGCGTGGTGATCGTCGGCGCCGGCGACGGCGGGCGCCTGGTGCTGCGCGAGATCACCCGCAACCGCACGCTCGGCCTGACGCCGGTCGGCTTCGTCGATGACGACCCCAACAAGCGCAGCCTGCGGATCGATGGCGTGCGCGTGCGCGGCAACACGCAAGCCGACCTGCCACGCATCCTCGACGAGCTCAGACCCGACGAAGTCCTGATCGCGATCCCGTCGGCGCCGGGCTCGACACGCGCGCGCGTCGCGCGCGAGTGTCGCGCGCGTGGCATCGCGGTGCGCACGCTGCCGACCGTGTTCGAGCTGCTACAGGGTCAGGCCACGCTCGCGCGCCAGATGCGCGAGGTCCGCGTCGAGGACGTGCTCGGCCGTGAGCCGGTCCAAATGGAGCTCGAACGCGTCGGCGCCTACCTCTCCGAGGAGATCGTGCTCGTGACCGGCGCCGGCGGCTCGATCGGCTCAGAGCTGTGCCGCCAGATCGCCCGTGTCGGCCCGCGCAAGATCGTGCTGCTCGACCATGCCGAGGACAATCTCTTCCAGATCGAGCGCGAGCTGCTCGAGGTCGGCAACGTGCAGCCCTCGGTGCTCGCCGCGGTGCTCGCCGACTGCAAGGAAGAGGAGCGCATGCGCGAGGTCCTCACCGAGCACCGGCCCACCGTCATCTTCCATGCCGCCGCGTACAAGCACGTTGGGCTGATGGAGGCCAACCCGGTCGAGGCGGTGCGCAACAACGCGATCGGCACGCGAACCGTTGCGCACGTCGCCGGCCAGCTGAAGGTGCGTCGCTTCGTGCTCGTCTCGACCGACAAGGCGGTCGACCCCGCCACCGTGATGGGCGCCTCCAAGGCGCTCGCCGAGTTCGCGATCGAGGCCGCTGCCGCGCGCTTCCCAGACACGCGCTACAACGCCGTGCGCTTCGGCAACGTGCTCGGGTCCTCCGGCAGCGTCGTGCCGATCTTCGAAGCCCAGATCGCCCGCGGCGGCCCCGTCACCGTCACCGACGAGCGTATGAGCCGCTACTTCATGACGATCCCCGAGGCCGTGCACCTGATCATCCGCTCCGGGTCCCTCGTCTGCGGCGAGGGCTCCGCGGCGGCCGCGCCGACGGGCTCGGTCGACGGCGCCCAGGCGCTGGCCGGCATGCTCGGGCCCGCACCGGCGAGGCTCAGTCCGCCGCGAGCCGAGGTCTTCGTGCTCGACATGGGCGAGCCCGTGCGCATCGTCGAGCTGGCCCGCGCGATGATCGAGCTGTCGGGCCTCGACCCCGATCGCGACATCGACGTCGAGATCATCGGCCGGCGGGCCGGCGAGAAGCTCAGCGAGGAGCTGTTCAGCCGCTACGAGCGCCCGGTGCAGACGCCCGCCGAGAAGATCCTGCTGGCCGAGCGTGCCCCACTCGAGATCCAGCACGTCGAGGCGATGTTCGCCGAGATCGGGCTGCTCGTACTCGAAGGCGACGCCGCGGGCCTCGCCGCGAAGGTCTCGGCGCTGTCGCAGTCGCGCCCACGCACGCTACCGACGGGCCACGAGCCGGACGCGGAGCCGGGGCTCGCCCGCGCCGCCGACGCCCGCGTGCTCTCCTCCACCGGGCGCGCGCCTGTAGAGCCGCTCATACACTCCCGGGACTCATGATGCCCGCGCTCACGCTCGCGCTTTCGCTGTCCAACTCGTTCGAGAAGATCGGCGCGATCGCGGCACTCGCGGCGCTCGCCGGCATAGCCGTGCTGTCGCTGCTCGCGTTCGCGCAGGCACGCGAGCTCAAACGCCTGCGCGAGTGGGCCGGGCGCGCCCCCGAGCGCGCCGCGGAGCTGGAACGGCGCACGGCCGCCGAGGCGGCCGTCAACCCGCAAGCAGCAGCCGCGGTCACCGGCGTTCGCCAGATCCCGCGTACCGCGCCGCCGATCCCGCAACCGGCCGGCGCCGCCGGCGGACAGGCGGCCGCCGCGGGCCTCGCCGCACGAGCGCCTGGACAGGCTCTCCCGCCGCCGGCTGCCCAGATCGCCGTCGCCCAAGCGGCCGCGCCGGCGCCCAGCCCGGCCCAGACTGCCGCCCAGGCGGGTCAGCCACAGACCGCTGCAGCCCACGTAGCGGGGCCCGCCCGGACCGCTCCAGCCCATCCGGCCGGGCCCGCCGTGACCGCCGCGGCGCAGATGGCTGCGACACGCAGCGCAATCCCACCGGCGCCCGTCGGGGCCCAACCTGCCACTCCAGCCTCATCGGCTGCCGCGCAGCCGGGCTTGGCAGCACGGCCGGCCGCTGCCCAGGGTCAGGCCCCGGTCCAGGCGCCCGGTGGCGAGGCGCCGGCCGCGCCCGGGCAGGGCCTGCCCGCTCCGGCCACCGCCGCCGCCGCTGGCCCGCGCGCACCGGCGCCGCCTGCTTCGACCGGACGCGCCGCCGCCAGCCCTGGATCGCTCCCGCCCGCCGTGCCTGGCACTGCCGCGCTCAGCACCGCCGCGCCTCCCACCGCCGCGCCCAGGATTGCCGCGCCTAGCACTGCCGCGCCTCCCACCGCCGCGCCCAGGATTGCCGCGCCTAGCACTGCCGCGCCCGGCAGCGCCGTTCCCGGCACCACTGCGCCAGGCTCGGCCGGCACCGGGCCCGCGCCAGTCTCACCGCCTCCGCTCGCGCCGGCTGCGCGCCGCGTAGCTGCAGCCGCGATCACGGGCGCCGCGACGACGGCTGCCGCAGGTGGGGCCGCCGCGACGACAGCCGCTGCATCCGGAGTTGCCGCGAGCCGCGCCGCGACCATGGGAGCAGCCCCGACCGGAGCGCCCGCGACGACGGCGGCACAGCAGCAGCCGGCCGTTGCGGGCGCGGTCTCGGCACCCATGGGCACAGGTCCGGCCGCGGCGCCCGCGGGCGCAGGCGGGGTCTCGGTCCGCACAGGCGCACGGGCCGCGTCGGTCGCGGATGGCGCCTCCGCCCGCGACACCGGCAAGCCTGCGACTCCGACCGCGCCGCCACGCTCGGCGCCTACCGGGGACGGCCGCGCGAAGGGGATGCCGCCCGATGCGACGGTCAGCCGCGTCCGGCGCTCTCGACCGCGCCCGGCAGTCCTGATCGCAGGGGCAGCGGCAGTGTGTGCGATCGTCGCGGGGCTCGCGTTCGCCGTGCTCGGGCTCGGTGACTCGGGCACCAGCTCGGCGAACACCTCGACTTCGGGGGCGAGCCGTGCCGGCGCCGGCAAGCACAGCTCCCGTGCGGCCACGCCGCGCCGCAGCGCCCAGACGGCCACGGTCAGTCCGGCTGAAACGCAGGTGGCGGTGATCAACGGCACCGGCACCGCCGGGCTGGCCCACCGCCTCGCCGCGAGCCTCCAGCAGGGCGGCTACTCCCAGGCCACGCCCCTGAATGGCGTTCCTCCGGGCACTCGTCAGACTACCGTTGTGCAGTACACCTCCGGCCATCGCGCCGAAGCGAGCAGCGTGGCTCGGGCCCTCGGCGTCTCCCAGGTCCAGCCGATCGAAGCCTCGGTCTCCCCGCTCGTCGGCAGCTCGACGGTGGTGGTGGTCGCGGGGCTCAACTCGGCCACGCCCGCGGGCTCCGGCGAAACGGGCAGCGCCGCCTCCGAAAGCACCGGCGGCTCCGCATCAGAAGGCGCCGGCGCTGGCGGCACACCCGAATCCGCGGCGGGGGCGGGAGCGCCCTCTTCGTCCTCCAACGAAGCGGCTCCTTGACCGCCGAGCGATAGCAGGCTTTCTCGACATCCCGGCCCGCTCGGTCAAGCCGCGCGAGCACGGCATCACCCACGTGATCGACCGCGGCCTGTCGGTCGCGGAGGTCGACGGCCTGCTCGAGGTGGCCGGCGACTACGTGGACATCGTCAAGCTCGGCTGGGGCACCGCGCTGGTGAGCGCAAATCTCGAGCCCAAGCTCGAGCGTTACGCCAGCTATGGCGTTCCCGTCGTGCTCGGCGGCACGCTCACCGAGCTTGCGATCAGGCAGGGTCGCGTCGAGGGCCTGATCGGCTGGCTGCGCGAGCTGAGGCTCTGCCATGTCGAGGTCTCCGACGGCACAATCACGCTCGACGCAGACGTCAAGACTCACCTGATCCGAACGCTCACCGCGTCCGGTTTCACTGTCCTGTCCGAGGTCGGCAACAAGGATGCCGACTTCATCATGGCTCCGTATGTATGGGTCGAGCAGATCGAACGCGACCTGGAGGCCGGCGCCTGGAAGGTGATCACGGAGGCACGCGAGTCGGGCACCGCCGGCATCTACCGCGCCGACGGCGAGGTGCGCACGGGCCTGATCGACGAGATCGCACACGCCATCGACCCCGACCGTCTGGTCTTCGAGGCGCCCCAAAGGCAGCAGCAGGTCTGGCTGCTCAAGCGCTTCGGGACCGAGTGCAACCTCGGCAACATCGCCGCCGACGACGTGCTCTCGCTGGAGACGTTGCGCCTGGGGCTGCGCTCGGACACCGTCGAGCGCTTCGCGCGAGGCGGTCCAGACAATGACGGCCCGGAGCGGGGTGGCGGCGATTGACCGCGACCGAGCCACTCGCGCGCGCCGTGTTTGCGCTACTGGTGCTTGCCTGCGTCGGCGCGTTCTTCGTCACGCAACGGCTCAAGCACACGCCCACAGCGGTGCAGGGCTTCGAGCTCACGCCGCGGTTCTCGCCGAGCCAGCGCGGACACATCAAAGCGGAGCTGATCTCCTTCAAGCTGGCCCAGCCTGACCAGGTGAACGTGAGCATCGAAAACTCGGTCGGCGACACTGTCGCCACGCTCGTGCGCGACTGGCCGCTTGCTCGTTACAAACAGTTTTCACTGGCGTGGAACGGCCGTAGGGGAGCGGCGCACGGCTACACGCTCGTGCACGTCCCGGGCAGGGTCTCGGCCAAGACGGGTGCCGTCTCGCCCGGGATAACCAGCGTATTGCCCGGCAACGGCGGGGCGCTCGCAGCTCCGGGCGAATATCGCGTGCGCGTGAGCCTGCGCCGCGAGCAGCGCACGGTCCGCTCGCCCCGCAGCTTCATATTGGTGCGCTGATGGCGCTCGAGATCGTCGCGGGCACGCTCCTCGCGCTGGCGGTGATCGCTGCGCTCGTACTGCTCTTGCAGCGCCGGCCGGCCGCATTCCCCTTGCTGGCCGTCCTTGCCCTCCCGTTCAGGCTGCCGATATCGGCCGACGGACGCACCGTCAACCTGCTGATTCCGCTCTATCTGGTCGTCGCCGCAGGAACCCTGGTACACCTGCTGCCCAAGTGGCTCGGCCGCGGCGACGGCTGGTACGGCACGCCCGTCGGCTCGGGATGGCGCGCCCCGGGCGCCGGCGGGGATCGGCCCGGTCAACCGACGGCGGCGAGGGCACCCGGCGTCAACGGTGACTCACACGCGCGAGAGGCGCTCGGGGGCGACAGCAGGGCGCCCGGAGGCGACGGCGGCTCGCGCTGGCTGTCCCCGCGCAGCCTGGAATGGCTGCTGCTCGGCGCCGTCGTGCTGTACGCATTGCAGGCGGCCTACTCGAGCGACCACGCCAAGGCCGCCGAGAACATCGCCTTCTTCTATCTGCCCTTCGGGCTGCTGTTCATGCTGCTGCGCGACGTGCGCTGGAGCTCCGAGCTCGTGCTCGCGTGCCTCGGTGTGGCCGTCGGGCTGGCGATCCTGTTCGCGGGCGTCGGCTTCATCGAGTACGCGCGCAAGGAACTGTTTCTGAATCCCAAGGTCGTCGCGGCCAACGAATACGACAATTACTTTCGCGTCAACTCGGTCTTCTTCGATCCGAGCATCTATGGACGTTTTCTCGCGCTCGTGATGATCGCGGTCACCACGATCGTGCTGTGGAGCTCGCGCCGGCGTGACGTCCTGGTCGCTGCGGGCGTGCTCGCCTGGCTGCTTGCCGGGCTGATCACGAGCTTCTCGCAGTCGAGCATCGTCGCGCTGCTGCTCGGCCTGGCGGTGCTGGCCGCCTACCGCTGGGACGTGCTCACGACGGTCTGCGTGTCCGTCGGCCTGATCGCGCTCGCCGGCGTGGTCCTGCTGGCCGCGCCCGCGAGCTTTCACTTTGGGCTGAAGGGGTCGGGCGGCTCGGCCAGCAACGCCACCAGCGGACGCGCCAGCCTGATCGAAGGCGGCCTCGAGCTGTTTGCGCAGCGCCCGCTCTACGGCTACGGCTCGGGCTCGTTCGAAACCGAGTACAAGCGCCACAACAACACCACCGCCGAGAACGCGGTTTCCGCCTCGCACACCATCCCCATCACCGTCGCCGCCGAGCAGGGGATCCTCGGCCTGGGGCTGTATCTGGCGCTGCTCGTGTGCGCGTTCGCCGTCCTGTTCGGCCCCGCCGGCGCGACCTCGCTCGGCCGCTCTCCGCCACGACTCGCGCTCGCGGCCTGCTTCGCAGCACTCGTACTGCACACCTGGACGTACGCCGACTTTCTCGAGGATCCCACCACCTGGACGCTGCTTGGCATCGGCGTGGCGCTCGCGCGCGCCCGCTCCGGGCCGTGGGAGCCCCCCGAGCCGCTTGCCGCCGATACCCCAGTCGGCGTCGCCGGCCCGTGAGGGCGGCATGCTCGAGTACCTGAAGCGGCTCGTCAGCACCGGCGCCGCCTACCAGTTCGCGGAAATCCTCGCGAAGGGGATCGCGGTGTTCACGCTGCCGCTGTACACGCGCCACGTCTCGACCGCGGGCTACGGCACGTACAACTCGCTGCTCACCGCCGTGATCCTGTTCAGCATCGTGCTGCGCCTCGGGGTCGGTGAGGCGTTCGTGCGCTTCTACTTCACCGACGCCGACGAGGCTCGCCGCGCGCGCATCGCGCGCACCGCCACCGCCACCGTCGCCTGGACGACCACGCTCGCATCGCTGCTGGCGCTCGCCTTCGCCGGGCAGCTCTCGCGGCTGCTGCTCGGCTACAGCGACGCGACGCTGATGGCCTGCGCGATCCTCGGCCTGTGGGCGTTCACCAACCTCGAGATGGCCTACGCGCAGCTGCGCGTCGACGAACGCAAGCGCGCCTACATGATCGCCTCCGGCGCGAACGTCGCGATGACCGTCGTGTTCACGATCGCGCTGGTCGTGTTCGCCGGCCAGGGGGCGCGCGGGCTGCTATTGGGCAACTTCGGGGCCTCCGCGCTGGTCGTGCTGGGCCTGTGGTGGACGCTGCGCGCCCGGTTCTCGCTGCGCGTGCGCGGCGCGGACCTGCGTGCGATGCTCGGATTCGGCCTGCCGACCGTGCCCGCGGACGCCAGCGTGTATGCACTGCAGGTCGCCGACCGCTTCTATTTGCTGCGCGGCGTCAGCGCGGGCGCTGCCGGTGAGTACGCGATCGCCGTGCAGCTCGCGACGGTCGTGTTCGTGTTCGTGCGCGGCTTTCAGTACGCCTGGCCGCCGCTGGCCTACTCGATCGACAGCGACGCCCAGGCCGCGCGCCTGTACGCGCTGGTCACCACCTACTTCGTGCTGGCCACCGGCGTCGTCGTCGCCGCCGTCGCGCTGCTGGGGCGCTGGCTGGTGCGCCTGCTGGCCGCGCCCGAGTACTTCGGCGCCTACCGGGCGCTGCCGTGGCTGGCGCTCGGGTGGACGCTGTACGGGCTCTACCAGGTGATGATCGCGATCACCGGACGCGCGCGGGTCACCCAGCGCAACCTGCCCGCCGCCGGCGCCGGGCTCGCGGTCAACCTCGTGCTGCTGCTCGTGCTCGTGCCCGCGACCGGCCTGGGCCTGGGTCTCGCGGGCGCCGGGATCGCGCTGTGCGGCGCGTACGTCGCGATGTTGATCGTCATGCATCTGCTGACACGCCGGCTGTTCGCCGTGTCCTTTCAGTGGCGGCGCCTGACTCAGCTGCTCGCGATCCTCGCCGGCGTCGCCGTCTCGGGCGAGCTGCTGCTCGGCACGAGCGGCTTTACAAGCCTGCTCGAGCGCGTGCTGTGGCTCGCCTGGATTCCGGTGCTGCTGCTCGCCACGCGCTTCTTCGAGTCGCACGAGCGCGAAGGCGCGGACGCGCTCGTGGCGGACGGGCGCAGGCGCGTGGCCGCCTTCCGTGCGGGCCATGGCGACGTCGAGGCCTACGCCGAGGACCCGCTCAGGGACCTGTGACGTGCGCGCCCGAGCCGGCTGGCCGGGCGCCGGCCCGCTCAGCTTGGTGTCAGCAGCCGTCGAGGCGTCGAGCGGCGGCTTTTTTGGCTCAAGCTCGCGCCATTGGCCGCCGATGCGGGGCAAGATGGCCGAGGCTCCTCTCCCCAGCCGGCAAGCCCCTGCCCTCACCGGCCCGCAAGCCCCGCTCCGGCAGGCTGCGCGACATCTCGCGGCGGCCCACCGCGCGAGCGCGCGCGAGCGACGCCGCCGCGCCGAGGTGCTGCAACGGCATCGCGCCGACGATCGTGCGCGTGAGCTGGCGGCCGCCGGCGAGCTCGCCTACCTGCGGACCCAGCTGAAGGTGGCCGGCAGCCTGACCGCACGGCTGGCCTCGACCAGCGACATCGCTGAGATGGCCACGCTCGTCGTGCAGGAGCTGCACGGCACGTTCGCCTTCTATCTCGCCGCGATCCACCGTTTGGCCGGCGACGGCACGCTGCGCCTGCTCGCCGGCAGCGGACCGCTGGCCGAGGTGATGGCCGAGTTCCTGCTCGTCGAGCAGAGCATCTATGAAGGAGTGAACGGGCGCGTGGCACGCACCGGCGTGTCCGCGCTCGTGCCAGACACGCGGATCGACGCCGACTACATCGTGCGCGACACCGACACCGACCCGCGCTCGGAGCTGAGCGTCCCGATCGTGGTCGACGGCGCGATCTGGGGAGTGCTCAACATCGAGGCCGTCGAGCGCGACGCGTTCGGCGGCGCCGACGTCGTGCTCGTCGAGACGATCGCCGCGACGCTCGGCGCGGCGGTGCACCGCGCGGGCTTGATCGACGACCTCGAGCGCACCTTCACGACCACGCTGTCGGCGCTGATGAGCACGATCGAGGCCAAGGACGGCTACACGGCCTTTCACGAGGAGGGGGTCGCCGGCCTCGCCGAGCGCGTGGCGCGGCGCCTCGACCTCGCCCCGGCGCTCGTGCGCGACGTCCGCTATGCCGCGCTCCTGCACGACATCGGCAAGGTCGCCGTGCCGAGCGAGATCCTGTTCAAGCCCGGCCCGCTCAGCGACGGCGAGTGGATCGAGATGCGTCGGCACGCCGCCGTCGGCGGCGAGTTGGTCGCGCGCATCGACGCCTTCGCCCATCTCGCTCCCGCCGTGCGCGCGAGCCACGAGCGCTGGGATGGAGAGGGCTATCCCGACGGCATCGCGGGCGAGGAGATTCCGCTGGCCGCGCGCATCATCGCCGCGTGCGACACCTACGACGCGATCGTCACCGACCGGCCCTACCGCCAGGGGTGCTCGGCCGAGCACGCCCGCGCCGAGGTCGCTCGTCTGGCCGGCACCCAGCTCGACGCACGCGTGGTCGGCGCCCTGCTCGAGGAGCTCGCCGCCGGGTAGCGCCCCCGCCCGCTGGCGCCGAGTCGGTCAGGCTGCGCGGTTGTACTGCTCGGCCGCCTCGCGCACGCCCTCGCCGCGGCTTGGGTGCAGCGTCGCGCCGACGTGCGCCCAGTAGCGCCGCGCCGAATGGCCCGGCAGCACCAGCGCGGCCAGCGCCCGCAGCGCATACGGCCAGGCGGTCAGCCAGCGCGCCGCCCATGCGGTCGCCGCGAGGTGGTGCTTGCGCATGTACAGGTCGCGGTTGCGCGCCATCTCGACGATCCGCCGCCGGGCCGAGTCGCCCGTGGCGAGCTGCTCGTCGTGGACGGCCCGCGCCGACGGCACGTACAGGCTGTGCCAGCCGGCGTCGCGCAGGCGCCTGGCGAAGTCGACCTCGTCGGAGTAGACGAAGAAGTCGGGGTCCATGTAGCCGACTTGCGCCGCTGCCTGCACACGCACGAGCAGCGCCGAGGACTGGCACCAGTCGACCGCGCGCGTATGCTCGCCGCGACTCTGGACCGTGTACAGGCGGTGCAGCAGCAGCGCGCCCGCCAGCGCGGTTGCGAGCGTCGGAAAGCGCCACGCGCAGGGCTGCTCGCGGCCGTCGGGGCGCAGCAGCTGCGCGCCGGCGCAAGCCGCGTCGGGATGCGCCTCCAGCGCAAGCACCAGCGCCAGCGTCGCGCCGGGCTGCAGTTGCGAGTCCTCGTTGAGCAGCAGCGCGTAGCGCCCGCGCGCGCGCGCCATCAGCTCGGAGTCGTTGCGCGCCTTGCCCCGGCGGCGCTCGAGCGCGATCACCTCATCGACAGCCGGGTGCGCGCGCGCCGCCGCGGCCGAGCCGTCGCGCGAGCCGTTGTCGAGCACCAGCACCTCGGTCGCGAACGGAAGCCCGCGGCGCTCGCGTGCGATCGCGTCCAGCCCGCGCATCAGCAGATCGCGCTGAGAGGTGTTGACGACGCAGTAGGTCAGCTCGACCGTGCCGGCCACGCGCCTATTGTCTCCGGCGGTGCGCGTCCACGTCGTCGACCCCTCGGCCTACACGCCGCCCTACGATCACGCGCTGTGCCATTCCCTCGCGTCCGCCGGTGCCGATGTGACGCTGTTCACGAGCCGCTTCGGCTACGGGCCGGTGGCCGGCGCCGAGGACTACCGGCGGTGCGAGCTCTTCTACCGAGCCGAGCTCGGCTCGCCGGGATCGCGCCTGCGGGCCGCCGCCAAGCTGGCCCAGCACGTCCCCGACATGCTGCGCTACCGGCGCGCCGCCGCGTCGGCGCAGATCGTGCACTTTCAGTGGCTGCCCGTCCAGCAGCTCGACCTGCATCTGCTGCCCTCGCCACGCACGCGCCGCGGTGCTTCGCGCCCGCTCGTGCTGACCGCCCACGACATCCTCCCGCGCGAGCCGCGCGCCGGACAGCGTGCCGCGCAACGGCGGCTGTACGAGCGCATGGATGCGGTCGTCGTGCACTCGCGCCACGGGCGTGAGCGGCTGGTCGGCGAGCTGGGGGTGGCGCCCGAGCGCGTGCACGTGATCGAGCACGGGGTGCTGCGCCCGTGGCAGGACGCGCCCGCAGCCGTCGGCGAGCGCGGGCTCCCGCGTGAGCTGGAGGGTGCAGGCGCCGGCCCGGTCGTGCTGTTCTTCGGTCTGGTGCGTCCCTACAAGGGTCTCGCCGAGCTGCTCGAAGCTTGGCGCGGCCTCGGCGGCAGGCTGCCCCCGGGCAGCGAGCTGTGGATCGTCGGGATGCCGCGCATGGACCTCGAGCCGCTGCGCGAGTCGGCGCGCCTGGCCGCGCGCGAGGCCGCTCGCGCCGTGCGCGTGCTCGGGCGCTACGTCAGCGATCACGAGCTGCATGCGCTGATGCGCAGGGCTGACCTGGTCGTGCTTCCCTATCGCGAGATCGAGCAGTCGGGCGTCGCCTTCACGGCGCTCGGCGCCGGCGCGCCGCTGTTGCTGAGCGACGTCGGCGGTTTCCCGGAGATCGCCGCCACCGGCGCCGCGCTCACGTACGCGGCGGGTGCGGTGCCGGCGCTGCGCGACGCGCTTGCGCAGCTGCTCGGCGACCCCGCGCGGCTGCGCGCGATGGCTGAGCTGGCGCGCGCCGCCGCGGATGGTCCCTATGCCTGGGAGGGGATCGCCGCGCGTACGCTTGCCCTGTACCGGGAGCTGCTCCGCCAGAATCACTCTCGATGAGAGCCGCGCTTGAAATCGTCTTCTGGGTGTGCGTCGCGCTGATCGTGTGGACGCAGCTCGCCTACGGGCTCGTGCTGGCGCTGCTCGCGCGCGTGTTTGGGCGCACGCCCACGGAGCCCCTGGGCCCGGAGCCTCCGCTGCCCTCGCTGTCGCTGATCGTCGCCGCGCACGATGAGCAGGCGGTGATCGGCGCGAAGGTCGCAAACGCGCTCGCGCTCGACTATCCGCGCGAGCTCCTGGAGGTGATCGTGGCGTGCGACGGCTGCAGCGACGCCACCGCGACGCTCGCGCGCGAGGCCGGGGCCGACAGCGTGCTCGAGCTCCCGCGGGGCGGCAAGATCCGCGCCCAGGACACCGCCGTGCGCGGCGCGCGCGGGGAGATCGTCGCCTTCTCAGACGCGAACGCGCAATGGGAGCGGGGCGCGGCACGCTCGCTCGTGGGGGCATTCGCCGACCCACGCGTGGGCTATGCCTGCGGAGAGCTGCGCTACCTGCCGCTCGACGCGGCGGGCCGTGGCGGCGGGCGTGACGGGGCCAACCAGGAGGGGGTCTACTGGCGCTACGAGCTCGCGCTGCGCGGCTACGAGTCGCGCCTGTGCTCGGTCACGGCCGGCAACGGCGCGATCTACGCGACCCGTCGCAACAGCTACATCGTGGTCGACCCGATCATGGGCCACGACCTGTCACTGCCGTTCAACATCGTCAAGCGCGGCATGCGTGCGGTGTGCGTGCCGCAGGCGCGGGCCAGCGAGAAGATGGTGCCCTCGCTGACGGGTGAGTTCGCGCGCAAGCGGCGCATGATGAGCCACACCTGGCCGATCCTGCTGCGCGGCGGCATGCTCTCGCCACGCGGCTACCCGCCGCTGTACGCGCTGATGATCTTCTCGCACCGGCTGCTGCGCTACCTCACACCGGCCCTGCACACGCTCGCGCTGGCGGCGAACATCGCTCTGCTCGCGCTCGGCGCGGGCAGCGCCCAGCCGCTCTACGCGGTCACGCTCGCGCTGCAGCTCGGGCTGCTACTCGCGGCGCTACTCGCGGGCGCGCTCGGTGTCCGCCCGCTGCTGATCGCCCGCTACTACGTGCTGACGACCGCCTCGCCCGCGGCGGGGCTGTGGGATTGGCTGCGCCACGGAACCAGCGCCTCGTGGGAGGCCGCGCAGGGCACGCGATGATCAGGCGCGCACTCGACATCGCCGTCTCGGCGCTCGCGCTCGCGCTCGCCGCGCCCGTGCTGGCACTGGCGGTGGCCGCGATCAAGCTGGAGTCGCGCGGGCCCGCCATCTACCGGCAGCGACGCGTCGGCAAGCAGGGGCGCCCGTTCGACGTGCTCAAACTGCGCACCATGGTCGACGGCGCTGAGCACGTCGGCGCGGGCCTCGCGATCGATGCGGGCGACGCACGCATCACGCGCGTTGGGGCGCTGCTGCGCCGCAGCTCGCTCGACGAGCTCCCGAACCTGCTCAACGTGCTGCGCGGCCAGATGTCGCTGATCGGCCCGAGGCCCACGCTGCCCGCGCAGGTCGAGCAGTACACCGAGCGCCAGCGCGGCCGGCTCGCGATCAAGCCCGGGATCACCGGCTGGGCACAGGTCAACGGCCGCGCCGCGCTGCCGTGGTCCCGGCGGATCGAGCTCGACCTCTACTACATCGAGCACCGCTCGCTGGCGCTCGACCTGCGGATCCTGGCGCGCACGCCGGCGCTCGTGCTCGCGGGCTCGGGTCTCTACAAGGGCGCCACCGGCGGCTGGGAGCGAGGAGCGTGAACGCCACGAGCACCGACACATCCGGCGTGCCCGATCGGCCCGCAATCATGCTGACCGGCGCGGGCAAGCGCTATGACATCGTCGCCTGCTTTGCCCAGCTGACGCACACGATCGTGACCGATCCCAACCCGCTCGCGCCGGCCCAGTACGCTGCGCACGTGCGCGCCGCCGTGCCGCTGATCGAGGATCCCGACTACGTGCCGGCGCTCGGGCGCCTGTGCGCAGAGCACGGGGTCGGCGCCGTGCTGCCGCTCACCGACCTCGACATCGAGGTTCTCGCTCGGGCGCGCGCGGACGGGCGCCTGCCGGCGCTCGTGCCGGGGCCTGAGGTCGCGCGCGCGACCTATGACAAGTACGAGGCCCACCTGCTGCTCGGCAGGCTCGGCCTGCCCTCGCCGCCGACCGTGCTGCCACAGGACGGGGCGCTCGAGACGCTGCGCTATCCGGTGATGGTCAAGCCGCGGCGCGGCTCGGGGGCACGCTCGATCCACCACGCGCACGACCCCGAGCAGGCGCGCTTCTTCGCCGCGTACGTCGCCGAGCCGGTGATGGTGCAGTGCGCGATGGGCGGTCCCGAGCTGTCGATCGACTGCCTCGGCGACCTGTCGGGACGATGCCTGAACGCGATCCCGCGCACGATGCTCGAGTCGCGCGGCGGCGAGTCGATCAAGGGCCAGGTCATCAGAGACGAGCAGCTGATCGAGCTGGGACGGCGCGTGATGGAGGAGCTCGGCGTGCGCGGGCCGGCCACGATCCAGGTGTTTCGCGATCCCGAGCTCGGGGTCATGATCACCGATGTGAACACCCGCTTCGGCGGCGCCTTCCCGGCACCGGCCTACGCGGCCCTACCGGGCCGCAGCTATCCCGAGCTGATCGTCAGGCTCGCCGCCGGCGAGGCGGTGCCCGCGCACGTCGGCCAGTTTCGCGACGGGCTCACCTTCACGCGTTACTACTGGCAGCTCGAGCTCGACGAGCAGATGCAGCCCACGGGCCGCGAGATCGTCCCCGGCGGTCCGCCCGCGCCGCGCTGATCACTGGGCCAGAGCGCCCCCCCAAGCTGCAAGAATCACAGTCGTGAGCCCATCGACAGTCGCCGACTCCGCGGAGACTTCCGCGGCGGATCAGAAGGCGGGCGCCGGCGACGAGGCCGAGCGCAGCGAGTCCGCCACGAGCCCTGAGGCGCCCGGCTCGCCATCCCCATCGCCCGCCCCGGGCGCGCGTGCGTGTGCCCACTGCGGCGGCGAGCTACAGGATGGCCAGGGCTGGTGCCTGCAGTGCGGCGCGGCGCGGCCCGGGAGCCTGGATTCCGGAGGCCCCGGATGGCGCTCTGCGACCACCGTGCTGGCCGTGACCGGCGCGCTCGTCCTGGGAGCCGCCGCGGCAGGCTATGCGGCACTGAGCAAGTCCAGTCCGCGCAAGCCGCCCGCGCGGGTCGTCACGATCGCGCAGGCGCCCGCCACCGTGCTGCCCAGCACGCCCACCCCGGGCATCACCACCCCCGGCACGAGCACGCCGCCGGCGAGCGTCCCGTCAACTCCGACGCCGATCAAACCGCTCGAAGGCAAAGCCACGCTGCCGAAAATCCCGCTGACCGCGCCGACGCCGAAAACGCTGCACACGATCCTGCCGAAAACCGAAGGCGGCGGCACGGGCAAATCCCCGACCAAATCGAGCGGCGAACAGGAACCGGAACTGACGCCGATCCTACTCGACACCAACGCCGCCAGCACCTACAACCCCTACGGATATCCGGCAGGCGAATTCGGCGACCCGGCGCTGGCGATCGACAGTGAAGCCTCGACCGCGTGGACCGCGCGCGTGAACCCGGCGGTCGCGCCGAGGATGGCCGAGGGGCTCGTGATCGACCTCAAAAGCGTTCAGAAGGTCGGCCAGGTCGCGCTGCTCACCTCGACGCCGGGAATGGTGGTGCAGGTGTATGGCGCCACCGGGCACACGCTGCCCAACTCGATCGTCGATCCCGCCTGGGTGCCGCTGAGCTCGCCGCGGGCCGCGAAGAAGGGCAAGACACAGATCAAGCTGCACGACGCCAGCAAGGGATTCCGTTACGTGCTGCTGTGGGTCAGCGAAGCGCCCGCCTCGGCCGTCGGCACTCCCCAGGCGCCCGGCCACGTCGCGGTCAACGAACTGGAACTGTTCCCTTCGCAGTAGCGGCAGGGCTCAGCCGCTGCGGCTGCGCCGCCCGCTGCGGCGCGGGCGCCAGACCTCGTCCAGGAAGTCCGCGATCTCCTCGGTCAGGCGCGCGGGCCGCAGACGCAGCTCGACGAGCGAGTCGGCCTCCAGCAGCCGCGCGTTCGGAAGCTCCTCCGCGAGCTGTCCCGCGTCCGAGAAGGGATGCACCGGGTCGCGCCGGTGGCCGAGCACGAGCGCCGGCATGGTGAAGGTGCGGCGCTCGCTGCGATGCGGTGCAACACGGCCGAAGAACAGTCCCTGCAGGAGCGCGCCGCCGGGCCCGGGCTCTTGGCGGATCACGTCGAGCATGACGTTGCCGTAGTACGGCAGCAGCCGCTGCGGCACCGCGCGGGCTCCGCGCGCAAGCGCCTTCATCGCCGGCTCGCCGAACGTGAGCGCCACCAGCAGCGGCGTGAACGTGAGCGCGCTCGCCAGCAGCGCGTTGTCGAGCACCGGCATCTCGAGCACCATCCCCCGGAGGCGCTCGGGCGCGCGCGAAGCGACCTCCAGCGCCGTGTTGGCGCCCAACGAGGTGCCCATCACGACGGCCTGCTCGAGCTGCAGATGGTCCATCAGCGCGATCACCTGCTCGGCGAACGCGCCCATCGAGTAGCGCCACATGTCGCGGGGGCGATCCGATTCGCCGTGGCCGAGCAGGTCGATGGTGATCGCGTGGTTGCCGCGTTTGGCCAGCGCCTTGGCCAGCGGCCGGTGCATGTCCTGGGAGAGCAGCAGCCCGTGGACGAGGATCACCGGACGGCCGCCGACCGGCCGGCGCGAGCTGCGCCCGCGCGTTCCGCTCGCGGTCACGACCGCCGCTGGACCGCCGCCATACTCCGAGTAGGCGATGCGCTGACCCTCTAGCTCCAAGAAGGGCATCGCCGGGGAGCCTACTGGACGCGCTGCACCCGGTGCCGGTGCAGGCGAGGGGACTCCCAGGGGCGCCCCGGGTCCGGGCGAGGGCCCGCACACGGAGGCGCGCACCGGGGTGCTGGCGCAGCCGGGGGACTCCAAGGGGGGCGTAGCGGGGTCCGGCGAGGGCGAGAGCGCACGAAGGCGCGCAGCGCTCCAGGCGGACCGGAGGGACACGGACCCGGGCGATGCCGTGTTCGCCCGGATACCGTGCTTCCCCCTCTTGGGTCGCGCGGGCAACGGGGGCAGTCGTGTCCGCTCGACCTGCCACACAAACCCCTGAGGCGCTCCGAAGGTGCGCTACGTTGTCGCCCAGTTATGGCCAGGCAGCCACGCATCCTGGCGGGCGAGACCGCCGCGATCACCGGCGGCGCGCGGGGCATCGGCCGCGCAACCGCGCAGGCGCTCACGCGCAAGGGGATGCGGGTGGCGATCGGCGATCTCGACGTCGAGACCGCGCGCGCGACGGCCTTCGAGCTGGGTCCCACCGCTGTCGCACTCGAGCTCGACGTGACCGACCGAGACTCGTTCCGTGCGTTCCTGGACGAGACCGAAGAACAGCTCGGGCCGGTCGACGTGCTGATCAACAACGCCGGGATCATGCCGATCGGCAGGTTCATCGACGAGGACGACCTGACCGCGCGCAGGATGGTCAACATCAACCTGCACGGCGTGATCATCGGCATGAAGCTGGCGCTCGAGCGGATGCTGCCGCGCGGCCACGGCCACATCGTCAACATCTCCTCGCAGGCCGGCAAGTTCCCCACGCCCGGCGGCGCCACCTATTCGGCGACCAAGCATGCCGTCGTGGGGCTGACCGAGTCCGTGCGTGGCGAGCTGCGCCTGATGGACGCCGACATCAAGCTGAGCTACGTGATGCCCTATGTGGTGAACACCGAGCTCGGCGGAGGCCTCGGGCAGGCGCGCGGCTTCAAGAACCTCGAGCCCTCCGACGTCGCCGACGCGATCGTCAACGCACTCGAGCATGGCACCGTCGAAGTGTGGGTCCCGAAGTCGGCAAAGCGGACGATCGTGCTCGCGACACTCGCCCCACGCAGGCTCGCGGAGGGTATCGCGCGTGCGATCAAGGCCGATCGGGTGCTCGCCGACGCCGACGCCGACGCCCGCAGGGCCTACGAACTGCGCGCCGCCGCCTCCGAGCCGGGCCTGCAGGGCGAAACCCAGCAGGAGCGGATCGCGGAGAAGTCGCTATAGCGCCCGGCTGGCGCGGGGAGACCGGCGTCCAGCCTTGGAGCCGGGACGGCCACCACTCCTCGTTACATCTCGTGACCGGTCCGGCCGTTACCGCGGGAGGCGGGCACACAGCCCAACGGGCCGGGTCGGGCCGCCCACAGGGTCTACGCCGCCGTCAGCCACTCAGCGATCAGCCGGCCCAGTAGCGGGCCCTGGTCCTCCTGCAGAAAATGGCTTGCGTTCTCGATCGGGCGCGGCGGCGGCTGTCCGAGCGCGTCGGCCATGCGCTCGCCGACGGCCAGTGGGATGATCGGGTCCGAGTCAGCCCACAGCATCAGGGTGGGGCGGCGCTGCTCGCGTAGCACCTCCAGCACGCGCTTGCTCGTGGCGACGGCAGGCGCATCGGGCGACAGCGGAATGAGCAGCGGAAACGCGCGGGCTCCCGCCTTTGAGGCCGCGCTTGGATACGGCGCGTCATACGCGGCAATCACTGCGTCGCCAGGATCTGAGTGGCAGCCGCCCCGGACGAGCATGCCGACGGGCAGGTCTTCGGTGCGCTCGACGAAGTCGCGAAACGCGTGCCAGGCGTCGGTCATGCGCCTGCGCACCGCGAACAGTCCGCTGTCGAGGATCACGATCCGCTCGATCCTCTCTGGATGTTCGGCTGCAAGGCGCAACCCGATCGGGCCACCCCAGTCGTGGACGACGATCGTCGCGCCACGCAGGTCCAGGTCGTCCAGCAGCGTCCCAGCGAGCTCGACGTGACGGTCATACGAGTACCAGCCCAAGTCCGTCGGCTTGTCCGACCGGCCGAAGCCGACGGCGTCGGGGGCGATGCAGCGAAAGCCCGCATCGCGCACCGGGCCCATTACGTGGCGCCATAGAAACGACCAGGTCGGCTCGCCATGCATGAACAACACGGGTGCGCCCACGCCCTCATCGACGTGCGCCAGGCGCAGGCCGGCGACCTCGCGGAAGCGCGGCGCGAAGGGGAAGTCGGGAAGGTTCGCAAACGCCTCGTCGGGCGCCCGCACGAAGTCAACCACGCGTCCATCCTAGGGGCGCATGCGTTACGCTCGCAGGCATGCACGTGCTGGCTCTGGCACTGGCGCCGATCGTCGCCGCGGAGAAGAGCAGGGTGCCCTTCTACATCGCCGGCGGCCTGCTCGTGGCGTGGGCCGTGATCGTCTCGCTCGTCCTGGGCCTGCGCAAACCCGCCTTCCCGTGGAACCCGCGCGGCGAGCACGTCGTGATCGCGGTCACCGTGGTGCTCGTCGTGGCGGCGGCATCGATGGCGGTGCTGACCGCCAGCCCGCCCGCGAAGTCGGCGACGACGGCAGCGGCCCGCGGCGGGTCCGCGGGCGACCTCAGCGCCGGCAAGTGAAACTGTACGTCTGCTGGGGCACGTTCCCGAGCGCGCGGCCCGGCGGACACCCCTGTCGCAACGCCTACCAGGCGCTGCGGGCCGCAGGCTACGAGCCCGAGATCGTCAAGTCCTACGGCTTCGCGCCGCTGCCGGGCCCGTTCAATCGCACGCGCGGGCGCCGCGAGGTGAGCGAGTTGACCGGCGACCGCTGGGTGCCGACCCTGGTCCTGGACGACGGCACCGTGGTCGACTCCTCGCGCGAGATCATCCGCTGGGCCGGCGCGAACCCGCGGTAGCGCTGGCGTGAGGCGATCAGCTCGGGGCATTCGCGCTCGCGCGCCTGACGCTCGAGCTCGGCGTCGCCGAGGGCTGCAGCCCGCCCGAGGGCGATCGCAAACATCACGGCCAGACCGCCGGCGAGGATCGCCAACAAGGCAATTGACATCGACAAGAGCTCCCCTTGACCTTCACTTTCGGAACTTCTCCCTTACACAATCGCAGACGCGCCGGATGGGCGCCGCAGTCGGGCGAGCGAGGTCGTTCCGATGTGTTCGCCATACTTTCGACGGGCACGGCGATTACCCTGCGCACGCGGGGCGCGAGCCGCGCGGGGTCTGCACTGAAAACGCAAGCGACCGGAGAGGATCGGCGATGGATGTCCTGGCCAATCTTGACGAGGCGAGAGCTACGACCAACGTGCTCGAGCACCCCTTCTACCAGCGCTGGAGCGCGGGCGCGCTCGCCCCGGAGGAGCTGAGCCTGTATGCCGGCGAGTACCGCCAGGCGGTGGTGGCGCTGGCGCGGGCCTCGGCGCAGGCGGCGGCCGTGTCGGCGCCCGGGCACCGCGGCGCGTTGCAGCGCCATGCCGTCGAGGAGGCCGAGCACGTCGCGCTGTGGGATCGGTTCGCGAGCGCCGCACGGGCACGCATGGGGCAGGACGGTGGGCGGCAAGATGGCGGGCGGCATGACGGCGGGCGGCATGATGATGCGGCGGCGCGCGAGCCGCTCGAGCAGACGCGCCGCTGCGTGGTCGCCTGGACGGCGGGCGAGGACCTGCTCGAGCATCTCGCCGTGCTGTACGCGATCGAGGCGTCCCAGCCGGAGATCGCTGTCACCAAGCTCAAAGGTCTGGTTGAGCACTACGGCTACCAGCCGGAAGGTCCCGCGGTCGAGTACTTCCGGCTGCACGAGCGCCTCGATGTCGAGCATGCGCGCCAGGCGCGCGAGCTGATCCAGGCGCTGCTGGCGAGCTGTGCGGATACGGGCGCGTCCGAAGCGCGGATGCTGGCCCGCGCCGGGCACGCGCTGCGCGGCAACTGGGAGCTGCTCAGCGGCGTGGAAGCGGCGCAACGGTAGAGGCTCGATCGGCGTTCAACGTCCCTCGTACGCGCCGAGTGCTCGCGCTGGGCGGACGGCGAGGGTGTTGATCGGCGGCGCGCCGCACTGATCATCGGCGCGCTGGCAGTCCGAACACAGCCGAAGTGGGCAGCGCTATTCGTGGCTGCCACTGGGCCAAGCTGGTCCGTTATCGCTAGTGTAGTGTCTCGGAAATAGCTTGACATCATGGTGGGGGTGCGGTAGCGTCTCGGCGATGGCGTTGAGTGCTATCGCTGAGGAGGTCTCTGACGAGCAGCGGGTGCTGCTCGAGCGGTGGGTGAATGCGCATGGGACGCCGCAAAGCGTCGCGGTGAGGGCATGGATCGTGCTGATGGGCAGCGATGGCGTTTCGAACAGTGCGATTGCCAGGGAGCTCGGGGTCTCGCGTCCGACGGTGATCCTGTGGCGCGAGCGTTTCCGTGCGGATGGCCCCCAGGCGTTGTGGGAGGTAAAGCCCGGCCGGGGACGCAAGCGAACGATTTCCGCTGAGAAGGTCAAGGAGATCGTGCACGCGACGACCCAGACCACACCGCCGGGTGAGACGCATTGGAGCTGCCGCTCGATGGCCGCGGCTCAGGGCGTCAGCCCGGCCACGGTGCAACGCATCTGGGACGCCCACGGGCTCAAACCGCATCTGCTGAGGACGTTCAAGCTCTCCAACGACCCGTTGTTCACCGAGAAGCTGACCGATGTCGTCGGGCTGTATTTGAATCCGCCGGAGAAGGCGCTGGTGCTGTGCGTGGATGAGGAGACACCAACGCAGTAGGCAACTTCGAGTTTGAGTGGGCGGCTTCGCGTCCGGTGGGGAGGAGTCTGCCGTGACGCGTTGTACTTGTGGGTCTGATGGCGTTGCGACGTGCTCACGCCGACGAGTACGCGGTTCGGGTCAACCGGGCGGTGGAGTTGTTGGTCGAGTTGTCAGCGGCGGACGCGGTGCGCGGGTTGCAGGGCGAGTTCGGTCTGTCGGAGCGTCAGGGGCGTCGGTATGTGAACGAGGCGCTGGAGCGGCCGGACGGCGTGGTGGTTCCCGAGCGCACGGTGGTGTTCACGGTGCGTTTGGCGCCGTCGTTGATCGCTGGGCTGCGCGAGCGTGCGCGGTCCAGCGGCGTGTCGTTGAGCGCGGCGATGGCCGCGGCGGTCGGTGCGTATCTCGAGCAGGCCGGCGAGCGGCCCGGTGGCCAGGCGCGTTGAGATCGAGTTCGTCGGTGATCGCCTCGCCGATGCGCGGCTGGCGCAGGCGTATGTGATCTTGACGCCCGAGCGGCGCCGTGTGACCAGCAACGAGCGGAGGCATGATGAGCGAGAGCAACAGCAGTGTGGTCGTGCAGTTGACGGAGCGGCGGGGCCGGACGGCCGCGATCTACGCGCGGGTGTCCTCGGATCGGCAACGTCGCGAGCAGACGATTCAGAGCCAGACCGTCGCGCTGCGTGAGCTGGCCACCGAGCGCGGGCTGCTGGTCACAGAGGATCTGGTGTTCGAGGATGAGGGCGTCTCGGGCGCTGTGCTGCGTCGCCCGGGGTTGGAGCGGCTGCGCGACCTAGCGGTCGAGGGCCGCTTCGAGGTGCTCTTGTGTCATGCGCCGGACCGGCTCGCGCGCCGCTACGCCTACCAGGTGCTGCTGCTGGAGGAGTTCCAGCGCGCGGGTGTCGAGGTGATCTTCGCGAAGGAGCCCGAGCGCTCCGGTACCCCTGAGGATGAGCTGTTGCGCCAGTTCCAGGGAATGATCGCCGAGTATGAGCGGGCGCAGATCGCCGAGCGCTGTCGCCGCGGGAAGCTGCATCGCGCCCGCGCCGGCGCGGTGTCGGTACTCGCCCGCGCGCCATACGGCTACCGGTATGTGAAGCGCTCCGAGCACGCCGACGCGTTCTTCGAGATTGACGAGACCGAGGCGCCGGTCGTGCGCGAGATCTTCCGCCGCTACCTCGAGGATGGCGAGTCGATCGCGAAGATCGCGCGCTGGCTCTCAGAGCAGGGCGTGCCGACACGGAGCGGCAGGACTGGCTGGAACAACGCGACGATCTGGGGGATGCTGCGCAACCCGGCCTACGCCGGGCAGGCCGCCTACGGCAAGACGCACGCGACCGGCGCGCCCGTCCGTGCCACGCGTCAAGCGCGGCTGCGCGGGCAGCGTTCCGCCCGGATCTCGCGCGAGAGCGTCCCGTCTGATCAGTGGAAGCGGATCTCGGTAGCAGCGCTCGTGACCGCCGAGCAGTTCGCGCTTGTCCAGCAACGGCTTGAGCGCAACCGGCGTATCTCGCCGCGCAACACCAAGCGCCCGTCGCTGCTGCAGGGGATCCTCGTCTGCCGCCACTGCGGCTACGCGTACTACCGCTGCTCGACTCGCAGCAAGAACGGGATCCTGCGGGAGTACTACCGCTGCTCGGGCACCGACGGCCACCGCCGTCCCGAGGGGCGCGTCTGCGAGAACCGGCCCGTTCGCCTGGCAGAGATCGACGAGCTCGTCTGGAGGCGGGTGCTCGGACTGCTTGATGCCCCGACGCTGATCGAGGCCGAGATCAACAGGCGGCTTGAAACGATGCGCGCCGCGCACCCCGCCACCGGGCGTCGAGACGCACTCGAGCGCGATCTCACCCGCGCCCAGAACGCGCTGCGACGGCTGCTGGACGGCTACCAAGAGCAACTCATCACCCTCGACGAGCTCCGCACTCGCACGCCCGACCTGCGCAAACGCGAGGCCACCCTGCAAGCCCAGCTGGACGCGCTCGACGCCGAGCTGCACGACGCCGAGACCTACCTCAAGCTCACCGAGACGCTCGAAAGCTTCCGCGCCCGGCTCGCTACCAACGCCGAACACCTGACCGTCGAGCAGCGCCAGCAAATCATCCGGCTCGTCGTCCGCGAGGTCCTGATCGGCGAAGACGACGTCACGATCCGCCACTCAATCCCCGTCCCGATCATCGGCGGCCAGCCACCCGGTTACCTACTGCGTTCAGGTAGTCGAGAAGAGCCAGATCCAAGCGCTCGATCGTACCCAGGCCAGTCTGCCGATGAAGAAGGGTCGTGCCGGGATGATGACCCATGACTACAAGCGCAACGGCACGACCACCCTGTTCGCCGCGTTGAACACCCTCGACGGCAGCGTGATCGGGGAATGCCTGCCACGGCACCGCCACCAGGAGTTCCTGAAGTTCCTTCGCACAATCGACCGCGAGTTCCCGGGCAAGATGGACCTTCACCTGATCGTCGATAACTACCGCACCCACGAGCACGACACCGTCAACCAGTGGCTGGAGAAGCACCCCCGCTTTCACTTGCACTTCACGCCGACATCAAGCTCCTGGCTGAACCTCGTCGAGCGCTGGTTCCGAGAACTCACCGAACGGGCGATCCGCCGCGGCGTCTTCTACAGCGTGCCTGACCTCATCGACGCTATCGAGCAATATCTCGCAGCCCACAACGACGACCCCAAACCGTTCATCTGGACCGCGTCGGCAGACACCATCCTCGAAAAGGTCGCCCGCTGTAAAGCGGTTTATGAGACACTACACTAGATTGCGTCTGTTCGGCAGGGCGCCTGAGCCAATTCGGAGGGGAAGGGGAGCAGCGATGAGAGAGGGGAATCAGCGATGAGGGCTATCAGGGTGTTGGGTGTTTGCGTAGTGACGGTTCTTGTGACCGCTGCGGTAGCTGCGACGAGCGCGTCGGCGGCGCCCGAATGGGGGCAGTGCTACGCAATGCCGGCCGCGAGGTATATCAACTCCAACTGCACGGAGAAGGCCAAAAAAAAGATGGGTGTTTATCAGGGCAGCTACGAATGGCGGGGGGACGTCTCGCCCATGACTAAACCATTCGAAAGCATGGGCGCCGCCAGCGCGCTCATCCTGGCAGCGAACTACGCCGGTGGCGTTACGGGCCTGGTAGAAGTGGAATGCGCCAGCGAGAGTGACGAAGGGGAACTATCTGGAGCAAAAGAAGTACGGATGATGACCGTAAAGTTCAAAGGGTGCGAAACGCTATCCAGCTCCTTCACCGGCATCGTCAAATGCGAGAACCCCGGGGGCAACTCCGGCGAAGTCGTCTTCAATACGCTGAAGGGCAAGCTGGGGTACATCAATAAACCCTCGCATGACGTCGGTATGCTCCTTATGCCCGAAAGCACCGGTCCGTTCCCTAGGCCGTTTGTCGAATTCGAATGCGGGGCGTACACGATCGTGGTGGGGAGAGGTGTGCCCACTGCCGGGTGCGCATATTTTCCAAATCCGAAATGTGGTGACGATGGCGTAATCTCGGCGATCACGCCGGCTAACGAGATGTCTCGCCAATTTACGGAAGTGTTTCGACGAGGGGTGACGAATCCATTCGAAAACGAACCGTCGGAATTCGAAGGCACAGGTACTCGGCGGAGTCTTGAATCCCGTATATTTAAGACAACCACGACGTCCAACTGGGCGCAGGCTGCCGAGGAACTCACGACCGTGATGGAACCCAAGGCGGCTCCCCCTGAAGCCTGGGAGATCAAGGCGTAGGAGCTGTCGTTTTCGGTGGCGTGAGGCGCGGCCCGAGCGTACGGGCCCCGCCTAGGAGGGACAGGGTGGTGGTTGTGCCTTACAACACAGGCCACCACCCGACTCGCGAGGCCTCTGTCGGTTGAAGCTGGAGAACGGGAGGCGACGATTGGCCGGATCCGAGCGCCGGCGGATCGCCGGTTCGGGGCCGAACTAGTCTCACACGCCGGACAACCGCCGCGCGAACAGCACGGCTGCGACCGACGTCGCCAGGTTGAGGCTCGAGACGCCGGCTCGCATCGGGATCGCGACGCGACCCTCGGCGCGCTCCAACAGCCCGCGACTGAGGCCGTGACGCTCGTTGCCGAAGGCCAGCAGCGCGCGGGCCGGCAGCGCCGACGGCCG
This sequence comes from uncultured Solirubrobacterales bacterium, assembly GCA_963713895.1. Taxonomy (GTDB): domain Bacteria; phylum Actinomycetota; class Thermoleophilia; order Solirubrobacterales; family Solirubrobacteraceae; genus Palsa-744. The sequence goes on from OY970210.1 coordinate 3,757,358, forward strand.
CAGCGGCTCGCCCGCCGGATCGAGCGCGAGCAACGGGCGATCGAGCTCGCCCGGCAGGCCACCGGGAAGGCTGGTGACGGGCAGCGCATAGTGCAGGCCGGCTGCGCCGCGCAGCGCATCGGCGTGCCAGGGGTCGTGGCCGCCGCTGACCAGCACCCCGGCGGCGTCCGCGGCCGCAGCGACCCGCACGCAGGCGCCCATGTTGCCGAGATCGCGGGGATCCTCGAGCAGGATCGCCGGCGCGGGCCCGGGGTCGGCGAGGACCGCCGCGGGATCGACGTGCGGGCGGCGCGCCAGCGAGATCACGCCGGTCGGCGGCACCAGCGGCGCCAGCCGGGCGAGCACGTCTGCGGGAACCTCGCGCGCGAGCGCCAGGATGCGGTCGCTGAGCTCGGGCGCCAGCTGGGCGGACAGGCGCGCCAGCGCGTCCCGGTCGACGCACACCACCTCGAGCACGTCGGCGTCGAAGCGGAGGGCGTGCTTGAGCGCGTGAAAGCCTTCGAGGACCGCGAGCGAGCGATCGCGCCGCGCGCGCCCGAAGCGCGGGATCAGCGATCCGTCGCTCGGCATACGGCGCGATCATCGCATGGGCCCATGCGGGGGGTGTGCTAGACCTCCGCGCGCGATGGCGGCGCCCGCGGCGGTGATCTTCGACAACGACGGGCTGCTGCTCGATACCGAGGACGCCTGGACGCGGGCCGAGCAGACGCTGTTCGCCAGGCGCGGGCGGGTGTTCACGAGTGAGCACAAGCGCTCGCTGATCGGCTCGGCTCGCCCGGACGCCGCATCGAAGCTGGAATCGATCCTCGAGTGCCCGGGCGAGGGCGAGGCGCTGATGGACGAGCTGCACGGGCTGGTGATGAACGAGGCGCTCGCCGGGGTCGCGCCACGCCCGGGGGCGCTCGAGCTGATCGAGCGGCTGGCCGGCGCCCGCGTGTGCCTGGCGGTCGCGTCCAACTCGCAGCGCGAGTTCGTCGAGCGCACGCTCGCCGGCGCCGGGCTGCTCGACGGGCCGTTTGCGACGATCGTCTCCGCCGAGGACGTCGCGCGCCCCAAGCCCGCGCCGGACATCTACCTGGAGGCCTGCCGGCGCCTGCAGGCGCCGCCCGCGGCGAGCGTCGCGCTCGAGGACTCGCCCACGGGCGTCGCGGCCGCGGCTGCGGCCGGCATGTACGTGATCGGCGTCCCCTACTTCGCCGGCAGCCAGCTGCCGGGGAGCGATCTGACGGTCGCGAGCCTCGCCGATCCGGCGGTCGCGCGGGCGCTCCGCCTCGAGTGACCGGCGGTCGCGCAGACGCTCGGCCTGGAATGACTGGCGGTCGCGCAGACGCTCGGCCTGGAATGACTGGCCGTCGCGCAGGCGCTCGGCGTCGAGTGACCGGCGGTCGCGCAGAAACTCGGCCTGGAATGACTGGCGGTCGCGCAGACGCTCGGCCTGGAATGACTGGCGGTCGCGCAGACGCTCGGCCTGGAATGACTGGCCGTCGCGCAGGCGCTCGGCGTCGAGTGACCGGCTGTCGCGCAGGCACTCGGACTGGAATGACTGGCCGTCGCGCGGGCGCTCAGCGTGCGCGCGGACGCTCGGGCGCAAGCGTTGATCCGCCCGACCTGCCCATACAATGATCAGCAGCCGCGCCCCGCAGCCCGGCCTAGACGCGACTGCTCGATGCCCACGATCACCGAAACAGCCAACCCCGAGCACGGCACCGGCACGGACGGCGCCAGCAGCGGGCAGCGCATCGTCGCCGGCGGGCGCCAGGCGCCTGCGATGGAACTCGACGCGGCGCCGATCGCGATCATCGACTTCGGCTCGCAGTACACGAACCTGATCCGCCGCTCGCTGCGCGAGCTGTCGGTGGCTTGCACGATCCATTCGCCCGACGTCAGCCCCGGGGAGCTCGGGCAGTGCGCCGGGGTCGTGCTCTCCGGCGGGCCGGCGAGCGTGTACGGCACAGACGCGCCGCGCTGTAACGCCGCCATCTTCGACCTACCGGTCCCGATCCTGGGGATCTGCTACGGCCACCAGCTGATGGCGCAGATGCTCGGCGGGCGCGTCGTGCCGGGGGAGGCGGGCGAGTACGGGCGGGCGCACCTCGAGGTCGTCGAGGGCGATCACCTGTTCACCGGCGTTCCGCGCACGCAGGAGGTGTGGATGAGCCGTGGTGACGTCGTGCAAGCCCCGCCGCCCGATTTTCACGTGGTCGCCCAGACCGACTCCTGTCCAGTCGCAGCGATGACCAGCACGACCGCGGACCGCTACAGCGTGCAATTCCATCCCGAGGTCGCGCACACGACTCACGGCATGCAGATCCTGCGCAACTTCGCGCTCGGCGTGTGCAAGGCGGGCGTGGCAACGCGTTCGCATGACCTGGTCGAGGACCTGGTCGCGGGCATTCGTGTGGAAGTCGGGGATCGCCAGGTGTTCCTGATGCTGAGCGGCGGGATCGACTCCACCGTCGCGTGCCTGCTGCTGGCGCGGGCGCTCGGCAGCGAGCGGGTCTTTGGGCTGCACGTCAACACCGGCCTGCTGCGCGCCGGCGAAACCGACTACGTGGTCCGCACGCTGCATGGCCTCGGCATCCAGAACTTCAAGGTGGTCGATGCCGGGCAGCAGTTCCTGACGGCGCTCGCCGGGCTGACCGACCCCGAGCAAAAGCGCCGTGCCGTCGCGCAGACGTTCCTGGACGTGAAGGATCGCGAGATGCAGGCGCTGGGGCTCGACCCCGCGCGGTGGCTGATGGGGCAGGGCACGATCTACCCCGATCTGATCGCCAGCGGCGTGTCGGACAACTCGCATACGATCAAGACCCACCACAACTCGCTGCTGAAGGAGCGGCTCGACTTTCCGATCGTCGAGCCCGTCAAACTGCTCTACAAGGACGAGGTGCGCAAGCTCGGCACGGCGCTCGGCCTGCAGGAGCAGTTCGTCTGGCGCGAGCCGTTCCCCGGTCCGGGCCTGTCGATCCGCCTGCTCGGTGAGGTGACCACCGAGAAGCTCGAGCTACAGCGCCACGCCGACGTGATCCTCAACGAGTGCCTGCGTCCCACCCGCTGGCGCCGCGAGCTGTGGCACCGGTTCCCCGTGCTCGGCATCGTCAACGAGCAGGAGCCGCCGGTGCTGCGCGAAGGCGTCGTCGGCGAGCTCACCCCCGAGCGCCTGCAGACCGTCGCGATCGCCAGCGAGATCCTCGCGCAGGAGCTCGCAGCACACGGCATCGCCCACGAGCGCGCGGAGTGCGTGATCCTGCCGCTGAAGTCGGTCGGGATCAAGGGCGACGCGCGCAGCTACGAGTCTCCGCTGCTCGTCTCGATCGCCGCCGCCGGTCGCTGGGCGAGCGTCCCGTATCCGTTCCTCGAGGTGCTGAGCTCGCGCCTCACCAACGAGGTGCCGAGCGTCAACCGCGTCGTCTACGACCTCACGAGCGGCGCCGCGATCGGGGCGATGAACCGGCTGGCGTTCCTGCGCCTGATCACCAGCCGAGACGCGATGACCGCCGACTGGGCCAAGCTCGAGCCCGAGCTGCTCGCCGAGATCTCCTCGCGAATCGTCGCGGAGACCGCGATCGACTGCGTGATGCTCGATATCACGCAGAAGCCCCCCTCGATGATGGAGTGGGAGTAGCGACCGCGTCAGCTGGTGCCAGCTAGGCCGAAGCGGCGGCCGCCACGTACAGCACGGCCAGCGTGCGGGCGACCGCGCCGACGGCGCTGTCGGGCACGAGCAGCTCGGGGTGATGCAGGGGGCGCGGTGAGAAGCCCTCGGCGCCGTCGAGGCCGACGAACGCCATCGCCAGCGGGGCGAGCGCGCCGAAGAAGGCGAAGTCGTCTGAGCCGCACGAGCGCCACTCCGGCGCGGGCGTGAGCCCGGCCTTCGCCAGCAGCCCGCGCGCCTGCGCCACGATGGCCGGGTCGTTGCAGAGCACGGGCTCGCCCTCGGTCAGCTCGACGGTCGCGCTGCATCCGTGCGCCGCGGCGATGCCGTAGGCGACCTCGTTCACCAGCCGGCGCAGCGTCTCGCGATCCCCGGGGTACAGGGCGCGCAGCGACACACGCGCGCGCGCCTGCTCCGGGATCACGTTCTCGGTACGCCCCCCTTCGAGCACGCCGACGTTCACGACGGCCGCGTGCAGCGGATCGATCCGCTTGGACGCCTGGGCGCTGAGCGCGAGCGCGATCTGCGCGATCGCCAGGATCGGGTCCCGCCCCTGATGCGGATAGGCGCCGTGCGAGGGCTCGCCGTGGACGGTGATCTCGGCCGAGTCGCTGCTGGCGTTGACCCCGCCGGGATCGAGCGCGACCGTCTGCCACGGCAGCTCAGGATGAATGTGCGCGGCGAGCACGGCGGCGGGCGCCAGCTCTCTCAGCTCACCCCGGGCCAGCTGCTCGGCGCCCGACGGATATGCCTCCTCGCTTGGTTGGAACACCGCCAACAGTCCGACCGGCAGCAGCTCCCCGAGCGCGTGCGCGGCACGCGTGAGCGCCACCAGCGCGGCCATGTGCACGTCGTGGCCGCAGGCGTGCATCGCAGCGCCGGTCGCGCTGAACTCGGCGCCGGTTTTCTCTTCGATCGGCAGCGCATCCAGCTCTGCGCGCACTGCCACGGCGGGGCCCTCCGCCGGCCCGACACGGGCGATGCGCCCGGTCCCGGCGACCGTCGTCGAGGGCACCGGCAGCTCGTACGTTACGGTCTCGGCGGTCCGCCGCTCGGCGTGCGCCAGCTCGGGCTCCGCGTGCAGCCGCCGGCGCAACGCCACCGCCGGCTCGAGCTCGCGCTCGATCCCGTCGAGCAGGGCGCGCAGCAGCTGTCCGCCGCCCAGCGGGCCGTTGCCGGCGATCGGGTTGGGGTGCTCGGTCGTCGTGGGACGGGCGGGCGCGGGGCTTGGGGTGTCGCCGGGCTGCTCAGTAGATCGAGGCATAGCGCCTGCACACCTCGCCCGGGTCGAGCTCCGCGACCGCCTGCAGCTCGGCGCGCTTGACCCCGACGTAGGCGTCGTAGAGCAGCTCGCCCAGCCATCCCCGCACGGTGTCGTCTTCGGCGAGGGCCCGCAGGGAGTCCTCCAGCGAGGCCGGCCACTGACCGACTCGATAGCGAGCCGCGTCCGCATCATCCAGGCCGGCGGCGTCGCGCTCGAGAATCGGGGGGCCCGGCAGCTCCTTGCGCACCCCGTCGAGTCCGGCCCGCACGATCGCGCCGAGCGCAAGGTAGGGATTGGCGGCGGCGTCCGCGCCGCGGTACTCCAGATGCAGCTGCGGCGCGGCCTGCTCGTGCGCGAGCGTGAGCACGGGCGGAATCCGCAGCAGCGCTTCGCGGTTCTGCTGCGCGAGGCACAGCGCGCCCACGCTCCAGCGGTGCGGCTGCAGGCGCCCTGAAGAGACTGGGCTTGGCGCGGTCAGCGCGCTCAGCGCCGGCGCGTGCAACAGGATGCCCGCCGCGAAGCGCCCGCCGAGCTCGCTCAGGCCGGCCGGCCGCGAGCCGTCGTAGAGCAGGGACTCCTCGGCGTCGTCGAGCAGGCTGACGTGGATGTGCACGCCGTTGCCCGCCTCGCCCGGATCCAGCAGCGGCGTGAAGCTCGCGACCAGGCCCTGGCGGCGCGCGATCTCGCGCACGACCTCCTTTAGCACGACGCTGCGATCGGCGCTCGCCAGCCCGCGCGCCGGCCGCACCGGGATCTCGAACTGGTGGGGCGCGAACTCCGCGAAGACGCGCTCGGGATCGACCCCGGCTTCGACGAGCGCGCCCATCACCTCCGCCGGGAACGGTTCGGCCCGCCGCTGGGCCTCGAGCGAGAAGGGCAGCGCCGGCGGCGTCTCGCGCAGCAGCTGGAACTCGTGCTCGAAGCTGGCCGTGAGGCGGATGCCGAGCGATCCCAGCTCGCGGAGGGCGTCACGTAGAAAGCGCCGCGTGCAGCACTCCCAAGGCTGTCCGTCGATCTCGACGATGTCGCACAGCATCAGCTCGAGCGACCCGCTGCGCTCATCGCCCTCGACGCGCGTGCGCGTGTCGGGGTCTGGCAGCAGGCGCAGGTCGCCGACCGAACCGAACGGATTCGGCTCGGCAAGCGAGCCGACCGGCGTGAGCGAGTGGTTGGCCGGGACCCAGCTGACGCCGGTGTCGAGCTGCTCGCCCAGCTCGGACCCGAGCACCGAGCGCCCCCGCACGATCGCCCCCAGATCGCAGCACACGAAAGCGACCAGCTCGCTGGCGCTCACCTCGGCATCTCTGCGGTCACGGTGCCGTTGTCCCATGTGCCCTCCGCCAGCCCGAGCGCCCGAGCGCCGGCCCGCAACGCGGGCGCGTCGCCCGTCGCGGCGACCACGATGATCCCGCCCGCGGGTCGCCCAGCGGGGTCTGCGCCCGGCGCCTGATGGCGGTCTGCACCCGGCGCCTGATGGCGGTCTGCACCCGGCGCCTGATTGCGGTCTGCGGCTGGCGTCTCGCGGCTGTCCGCGGCGGGTGTGTCGCGGCGCTCCAGCGCGGCGGCCAGGCGCTCGCGGGGCTGCAGGTGAAAGCCGCCGGCGCCGAGCGCGGGATATGTGTCGGCGAGCGCGTACAGCGCTCCCGCGGGTCCGGTCACGCGGCCGACGACGCACGCGAAGTGCCCGACGCGCCAGTCGGGCGGCGGACCCTCGAGGTCGCCGTCGAGCAGATAGTCCAGCAGCTGGTCCACGCGCGGGTGCGTTCCCCACAGGTGGGCGGTGGCGTGGTTGGCGACGAGCGTGACCGGATTCGCGCGACCGCGGGCGAGATCGAACAGGCCATCGAGCGCGGCGCCGCTCCACGGACCGCTGTAGGGGATCGCCACCAGCTCCTCGCCGGCCAGCTGCTCGATCGCGTGGACCAGCCCAGGCGCGGTCGTGCCCGACAGCGCGCTGTCGCGCGTGAGCGGCAACGACACGCGGTAGTTGCGCCGGCCAGGTTCGCCGAGGGGCAGGCTGGCCGTGTCCGGCGTCTCGGATACGACGCTGCCCGCAGCCAGCGCCACGACGTCCTGATCGGGCGGCTCGCCGCCGCGCTGCTCGACGCCCGCGGCGCGCAGCGCGAGGGCGCCGCAGAAGGCACCGCAGAGCTCATCGCGCTGTGGCAGCTCGCGCGCGTGGGCCTCCAGCAGGGCGCGAGCCCCGGGCAGCAACGTCAGCTCGAAGCTCGGGGCGTCCATGAGCCAAATATACGGGCGGCCGCTCGCGCGACCGGGGCGGGGCGATGCGGCCTGCTCGCGGGACGGCGGCGTGGTTCTCTCGGGACGGGGGCGCGGCCTGTCCGCGGGGCGGCGGTGTGGTTCTCTCGGTTGCCGGCGCCCGCGCGCGCGCGCGTGTGTGGGCTCTCGCGCTACAGTCACGGATCGTGGACGAGCAGTTCTGTGACGTGGGCAGGGGAATCACGCTCTGCTACGAGACGTTCGGGGAACCCGGCGCGCCGACGGCGCTGCTGATCATGGGTCTGGGCACGCAGATGCTCGGCTGGCACGCCGACTTCTGCAACCAGCTGGCCGACCGCGGCCTGCACGTCGTGCGCTTCGACAACCGCGACATCGGTCGCTCGACGCACGTCCCCGGACGCCCGCCGACGATCGTGCAGCTCGCGACCCGCTCCAAGCGCGCCGCGCACTACAAGCTCGGAGACATGGCCGACGACGCGGCCGGGCTGCTGGCGGCGCTCGAGCTGGCGCCCGCCCACGTGATCGGCGCCTCGATGGGCGGCATGATCGCCCAGACGCTCGCGGCGCGCTATCCCGAGCAGGTGCGCTCGCTGGTGTCGATCATGTCCAACACCGGCAGCCTGCGCAACGGCCAGCCGTCGCTGCGCGTCTATCCGGCGCTCCTGAGCCGTCCGCCCGCCGGCCGCGAGGCGTACATCAAGCGCACCGAGCGCCTGTTCGCGCTGATCGGCTCGAGCGGCATTCCGCGCGATCCGCAGGACATCCGCGATCTCGCGGGGTCCAGCTACGACCGCGACCACGACCCCGCCGGCCCGGGCCGCCAGCTCGCGGCGATCATCACCTCGGGCGATCGCACGGCCGAACTGCGACGCATCACCGCGCCGACCCTCGTGATCCACGGAACCGCCGACCCGCTCGTGCACTTCTCGGGCGGCCGCGCCACTGCGCGCGCGATCCCTAGCGCGAAGCTGCTGCCGATCGAGGGCATGGGCCACGACCTGCCGCGCGCCGCCTGGCCCGTCCTGATCGACGCGATCGCCGGCCAGGCCGCGCGGGCCGACCGTGCGGCCGGGGTCGCGCAGGCGGGCAGCGCGGCCGGGGTCGAGCAGGCCGGGCGCGTCGCGTAGCTCGGGCGGGCGACGCTCGTGACGGGCGTCACGCAGCGCCCTGGCGCTGCGCCTGTCGATCAACCAAGGACGGGCTCAGCTGCGGTGCGCGGGCTCGCGGCGGGCCGGCCGCCGATGGTTCGTAGACCCGCCGCTCAACCGAGCACGAGCTCTGCGGCATCCCGCAGCGTCGCCGCGTCGCCCGACACGAGCAGGGTGCTGACGGGCGACTCGCGCCACTTGGCGAGGTCGTCGCGGATCCGCTCGCGCGAGCCGATCAGCGAGAGCTCCTCGATCAGCGGCCGCGGAATCTTGGCTCCGGCCTCGCCCTTCTTGCCGCTCAGATACAGCTCCTGGATTTCGCCCACCTCGCGCTCGTAGCCCATGCGGATCGGCACGTTGGCATGGAAGTTGGCGCCCTTGGCGCCCATGCCGCCGAAGTACAGCGCGTAGAACGGGCGCAGCGCGTCGGCCGCGCCATCGACGTCATCGGTCACGATCAGCGGCACGGTCGCGCAGATCTCGAAATCCTCGGCGCCCCGCCGGGCCCCCGGCCGCGCGAAGCCCTCCTCGAGCGACGGCCGGTACAGCTCGTCGAACACCGACGGCGAGAACAGCATCGCCAGCCAGCCGTCGCAAAGCTCGGCGCACAGCGCGATGTTCTTGGGACCCTCGGCGCCGAGATAGATCGGAATGTCCTCGCGCAACGGATGGATCGAGGACTTCAGCGGCTTGGCCAGCCCGGTGCCGTCCGGCAGCGGCAGCGGATAGTGCGGACCGGGCGCCTGCACCGGCCCCTTACGTGCCCAGATGTCGCGCAGGATCGAGATGTACTCGCGCGTGCGCCCCAGCGGCTTGGCGAACGGCATGCCGTACCAGCCCTCGACGACCTGCGGGCCGGACACGCCGAGCCCGAGGATGAAGCGCCCCTTGGAGAGATGGTCCATCGTCATCGCCGCCATTGCCGTGGCGGCCGGCTGGCGCGCCGACATCTGCACGATCGCGGTGCCGAGCTTGATCCGCTCGGTGCTCGCGCCCCACCAGGCCAGCGGCGTGAGACAGTCCGAGCCGTACGCCTCGGCCGTCCAGATCGAATCGAACCCGAGCCGCTCGGCCTCGAGCACGGCCTCGAGCGCGCCCGGCGGCGGCCCTCCGGCCCAGTAGCCCGTGTTGAGCCCCAGCTTCAGCTCGCCCGCCATCGCCCAGCTCGCCCCCGCTCGCGGCCCTCCTCCATAGCCGCAGACTATCCGGGTGCCTGACTGTGTGTCGGGTCCCCGACGGTGCGCCGGGCGCTACGCTCCGAGCATGCGCGCGCCGCCGACAGCACCGCTCGCCGCGGGCGGTCTGATCGCCGGCTACGCCGTGGCGGCCGGCACCGGCTCACGAGCGCTCGGCGGCGTCGTGCTGTCGATCTGCGGCCTGTGCTGCATCGCCGTCTGGGCTCGCCGGCACGGGGCGCGCACGGCTGTGACGCTCGCGGCCGTCGGGCTGGCCGCGTTCGCCGTCTCGCACGTGCTGGCGCTCGCGGTCGGCGCGTGGCCGTCGGTGCTGCTCGTTGCGGCTGCGATGGCCGCCGCAAGCTGGACTCTCGCCGATGCGAAGCCGCCGCGAAGGCGGCGCGCGGCGCGGGGTGAGCGCCGCGAGACGCTCGACTACGCCTGAGCCTGGACCAGCCCAGAGCGCGGCGGGGCCCGACCGTCGACCAGGCTCGCGCGCTGACTACGCCCGAGCGCCGGCCGCGCTGGCGGCTGCGCGGGAGCGCTGGAACGTCGTCGGGTCGTGCGAGCAGATCAGCTCGACCTCGTCGCCGTGTTGCCGCGCCAGCTCGCGCAGGCGCTCCTGATTGCGTTTGCGCGCCGCGCCGTCGACCTGATTGAACGTCTCGAAGGCGCGCAGCCCCCAAGGGCAGTGCGCCGGCGTCTCGACCTCGCCGTAGTGAAAGTAGGCGTCGCCGCAGTGCAGCAGCCAGCCGCTCCCGTGGCGGACGGCGACGCCGGTGTGTCCGAGGGTATGGCCGGCGAGCGGGATCAGCAGGATCTCGGCATCGCTCGCGGGCAGGGCCCGCACGCTGTCGAACCCGAGCCACTGCTCGCCCGCGACCTCGTGCTCGACCCAGCGTGGTCCATGAGCCCAGTGGGCCGCGACGTAGCGCTCGCGTTCGCGCCTGCGCGGGTGCATCGCCGCCTGCAGCTCGCGACCGAGCAGGTGCACCTCGGCGTCGGGGAAGTCGGGCAGGCCGCCCGCGTGGTCGAGGTCGAGGTGGGTCGCGATCACGTGGCGCACGTCGCGCGGATCGAAGCCGCGCTCACGGATCTGGGAGATCGCGGTCTCGCCGGCGCTCGGACGCGGACGGACCACCGCGTTGAACAGCGCGCCGAGCTGGCGCGGGCTGCGCGCGTCGTCGAGCCCGAATCCGGTGTCGACCAGGACCAGGCCCTCCGCGCCTTCGACCAGCAGGCAATGGCAGACGAGCCGCGCCTCGGCCAGCAGTCCGCCGCTGCCGGTCAGCTGACGCGCGCCGCGCGGGCACATGGTGCCGCAGTTGAGGTGGTGGATGGCGCGCGGCGCGGTGTTCATCCTGCGCGCAAGCCTAGCTCGTACCAGCCGGCCTCGCCCGGCAGCCTGGCTCGTGCTAGCCGGCCTCGCTCGGAGCGCCGGCGATCGCGTCGTGGATGCGGCGCCGGCGGCTGTGGATGCGTTCGTAGCGCTCCTTCGAGTGCGTCATCTTCTTCCCGTCGGGCGCGTAGCGCCAGCGTGCCCATGGCGAGGACGGCGAGGCCAGGCGGAGCGCGCCGACCAGCGACACGAACGGAATGAACACGCCGGTCAGGCCGAGCAGCGGCTTGCCCTTGAGGATCGCCAGGATGCACAGGGTCAGATCGATCGCCACAGCGAGCACGAGCGAGGTCACGGCCGAGCCCTGGTGGGAGAGTTCGAAGGGGGCCAGGCCGAGCACGATCAGGCCCCCCAGCAGCGTCGCCACCACGACCGCGTCCAGGGAGCTGCGTCCCTCGTCAGACCAGTACACGTCTTCGAGGTGGATCCACAGCGCGAACTCGTCGAGCGTCAGTCCCGCCCCGACCCCGAACAGAGCCGCCAAGACATACAGCCAGGTGCCGTCGGGCGCCAGCGCAAAGTTCAGAAAGCCGTTGAGCAGCAGCAGCACGATCCCCCACACGAGATGGTGGAGGTGAAGGCCTCCCTTGGTTTCGACGCTGCCGGGCCACCAGGTTACGCGGGGGCTGCGAATCAGCCGCGCGCTCGTGCGGATGAACAGGAACGAGATCAGAAAGGCGACCAGCAGCACGAACCCCGCGCGCTGCGCGGGTTCTTCCAGGAAGTGCTGTGAGATCTGGAAGTGCATGCCGATGCGAGCTCCTCACAAAATACGCGCGTCCGGGCGGGGCGGATTGCGCGGGGTGGAGGAGCCGCGGAGTGGAGGACCCCCGGGGTGGAGGACTGCTAGTCCAGGGCCTGCGGCACGTGTTGCTCGGCGAGTGTCGCGACGACCATCGCGCTGGCGGGGCTCGGCAGCCGCGAGATCTCCTCCTCGGAGAGCGGCGACACGAACGCGACATCGCCGGGCGCCAGCGACTCATACCAGCCGGGACCGTCCTCGAGCCGGTCCTCCGAGCCGCCGGCCACGCGGCGCGCCATTTCGGCGGCGACCGACGCCGCGGCGCTCTCGTCGCCGTCGAGCAGGATGCGGACGGCTCCGAGCCGCTCGGCGCTCCCGCGCACGATCGCCACCGGCGCGGCGCGCGCGCGCGCGGTGTCGTCCGTGGGCGCGATCTCGGCCTCGACCGTGCCGGCGGCGGGGACTTCGACGGCCTGGTCTGACTCGGCTGGGCCGGCGCCGGCGGGCTCGGCCACCAGCACGAGCGTCGCGTCCGCGGCTGCCCCCGCGCGTACGGCGCCATGGCGCAGCGAGCGGTCGACGATCGTCGACGGGCGCCCGTCCGCTCCCGCTGCCGCGACCACGTGGTTGAAGCGCTCGCGCACGGGCCTGGAAGCGATCGGCGCCGATTCGGGCACCACCAGCACGGGATACACGACACCGCCGTCGGCGCGCGCGATCCGCACGGCGATCGAAAGCGCCCCGGGCGCGGTGTCAGGGTCGCCGATCCCGACCACCACGCGCGTGCCCAGCGGCTTGTGTTCGCGCGTGGGCGAGGGCATGCGCGCGCTCGCGCGCGCCCCGACCAGGCTCGACGCGAGCACGCTCACGAGAATCAGCGCCAGCACCGCGTTGACGACCGCGCTGTCGAACAGGCCGAGCTGGAATCCGATCACGGTTGCCGCCAGCGTGGCCGCCGCCTGGGCCGAGCTCAGCGAGAACAGCAGCCCGGCCTGCGGCCGCGAGAATCCCAACAGGCGGGCCGACAGCTGCACGGCCAGCGCCTTGCCGCCGAGACACGCGAAGATGAACAGGCCGGCGAGCTCGAGCGTCTTGGCCTCGACCAGCACGGACGGATTGAGGATCAGCCCGACCGACACGAGAAACACCGGGATGAACACCGCCCCGCCGAAGAACCCGATCCGGTCCATCAGCTGCCCTTCGTTGGGCACCAGCCGGTTCAGGGCCAGGCCGGCGAAGAACGCGCCGACGATGCCCTCGATGCCGAACAGCTCGGCAACCGTCGCCGCTGACAGAAACGCCGTGATCGCCACGACGTAGCGCACCGACCGCTCCGCGCTGAACGTGCGAAACGCCCACGCCGCCAGCAGGGGCAGCACGAGCAGGCTGAAGGCGATCAGCACCGCCAGGCCGACGGCGATCTGCAGCACGATTTCGAGCGTCGAGCGCCCGCCGCCGACCGAGCCGGCGACGCCCGCCAGCACCACCAGCGCCAGCGTGTCGGTCAGCACCGTCGATCCCACCACCGTGGCGACCGCGGGATCCGAGGCCAGGCCCGCGTCGCGGACCGTGGGGTAGGCGATCAGCGTATGCGAGGAGAGCAGCGACCCGAGCAGCACCGCGGCGGCGACTTCCCACCCGAGTGCGAGGCCGACGGCCGTGCCGGCGATCATCGGAAAGGCGAACGTGAGCAGCCCGAACACGACCGCGGAGCGCCGGTACACGCGCAGCAGGTTGAGGTCGAGCTCGACCCCGGCCACGAACATCAGGTACAGCAGCCCGAGCTGGCCGAGGTCGGGCAGCGTGTTGTTGCCCGAGCCGATCAGGCCGAGGCCGTGCGGACCGATCACATAGCCGCCGACCAGGAGCCCGATGATCCCCGGGATGCGCGCCCGCTCGACTATCACCGGCCCGAGCAGCAGCGTCGCGAACACGACCAGGAACTCCCATGGCGGGCCTTTGGGTGAGGACACGTCGATGACCGAAGCCATCGCCAGGTGCACCCGCGGGCTCATCAGGCGCGCATCCGCTGCTTCGCGCGTCGCCGCGGGCCCGCGATCGCCTGCAGGCCGGTGATCGCCCGCCGCCTCGCGAGCACGCGCCGCCTCGTCATTCCCCGGTCCTCAGCACCGGCACGGCTTCGGCCTGGCCTTCCTGGACGCTCGCGTGCAGCCACTCGTGGCCGAGCCGTTCGATCGTGCCGTCGGAGGTGAATGCACGAATCGCGGAGTTGACTGCTTCGAGGTTTTCAGAGCCCTTCGGCAGGGCGGCGCCGAGCACGTCTTCGCTGGGCAGCTGCGCGGCGACGGCGTACGCGTGCGGGGCTTCGCGCGCGTATGCCAGCGCCACCGGCAGGTCCAGCATCACGGCGGCGACGCGGTGCTCGCGCAGGGCATGCAGGCCTTCGCGCTGGTGGTCGAGGATCAGCGGCGGATGGTAGGGCCGGATCGCTTCCTCCAGCGCGGTCTCGAGCGTCGTGCCGGTCTGCACGGCAAAGCGCAGCGCGCGCGCGCTCTTGACGTCGGCCACTTCGGTGCCGGGGCGCACGAGGATCGACGGCGGCGCGTCGAGGTAGGACTGGGAGAAGCCCACGTAGCGAGAGCGCGCGGCGGTGATCGTGATGTCCGACAGCGCCAGATCGGCGCCGCCGAGGTCGCCCGCGACCAGCCGCGCGAACGGCACGATGATCACCTTTACGTGGTCCAGCCCGAAGCGCGCCGCCAGCGCGCGCGCGAGCCCGTACTCGAACCCCCCGGTGGGGTGCTCGGGCGTCCCCAGCCAGAATCCCGGGTCGGGAATCTGCGCCGTCGCAACCGTCAGCGTGCCCGGGGTGCGCGGCGTGAACGTCCCGGCCGACCCGCCGCCCGGCCCCGTGCCGCACGCGAGCAACCCTGTGGCCGGCAGGATCACGACCGCAACCAGCCCCACCGATCTGAGCAGCGTGGTGCTCTTCACGCGTGTGCGCATTTTGACGAATCCGCACTCTACGCCGCGGATTGGCGCAACAGGCTCAGCCCGACGCGGTCGCGCGCCACGTTCAGCCGAGCGCGGCCGAGTCGTTCTCGCGCCAGGCCCGCAACGTGGCGAGGGCGCCGTCGATCACGCGCTCGAGGAACGTCGTGCGGTCGTTGGCGTGTGGGAGCGGGCCGTCGGGGACGGCGACCCCGAGGAACTCGCACAGCGGCTCCCAGCCTTCGCCGACCTCCCATACGAGCAGGCGCTCCGGCGGGACGTCGCGCTTGACACGCTCCTGGTGGGCGAGCATCTGCTCGATCAGCTGCGCGGACTCGGCATGGCCCGCCGCGAACGTCCCCTGCGGCCCCCAGAACATGCGCTCGACGAGCGCCAGGTAGCGCTTCCACTGCGGGTCGATCTCGGCGCGCGCGCGGGAGAGCAGCGGCATCACGGTCTCGCCGTAGCTCATCGTCCAGATCGTGTCCCTGAAGCTGCGCTCCCACGCGTCCGGGTCGCGCACGCTCAGCAGCACCTTGGCGTCGGGATAGGCCTCCATCAGCTCGCGGTAGAAGTAGCCGCCGGGCCAGTCCACGCTAGAGCGATGATCGGTGAAGATCTCCTCCCAGCGCGGCTGCCCGTCGAGCGCGTCCTCCCACAACCCGACCTGGTGGTCGAGGTCGGCGATCACGTTGACCCAGTGGTAGGAGGGCCCCAGGCCGAGCTGCTCGAGCGCCTCCTTTTGCGAAAGCGTGCCCGTGCGCGGGAGGCCCGCCCCGATCAGCTGTATGCCGGTTCGCTCAGCGATGGCCGTAACCTAACGATCTCGCCCGTCACCGGCGGTCACGCGTGTAGGCCAGCGCGACCGCAGACCCGCGAATCTTCGGAGGGCCGTGCTGAGCTAATGGCGCGAGGACACGGGGGGTGCGTGTCCTCGCGCCGCTGACAGCGCGGCCGGGGAGAGGGAGGGAGGACCCGAACTCCCGCGCTGCCCTTCACGGCTACGTGCCGCAAAGCGCTCGCCTGCATCCGCTTGCCTACGCTCGTGCCGCCGCGCGTCGCGCGGCTCATCGCTGCGCGCCGCCGCGCTGCACGCAGCCACGAGCACCGCGACCAGCGCAAGCCAGACCACGACAATCACGGCTAGAAGCACTCGAGCAGCACGTCCGGCGCTGCCAGGCAAAATCGAGGTGCGAAAACTGGATCTGCTGGGGACAGAAACATCACCCTCCCCCTTTGGTTGGGACGACAACCACGACTGAGGCGATACACCTGCCGAGCGAGTGAAACTCTACGCGAGGTGGAACACGCCGACCAAGTGGGCGATAATAGCGTCCGCGGGGTGTGCGGTGGAGGGAGCGGGCTCTGCGTTTCACGGTATATGCGGGTTCGTTCTACCCAACGGGTTTCACTTGTTCACCGCTCGATGCGGGTTTGAGCGCTGTCTGCTCGCCCGGCAGCAAGATTCGCACCTCCACGGTCGGCGCGAGCTCGGCGACGTGCCGGGCAAACAGCGCCGCGGGGTCGCCCAGGCGCGCGCGCCGCTCGCGCGAGGCGCCGATCGGCAGCAGCGTGCCCCAGTGCATCGGAATCGCCAGCCGTGGCTTGATCAGGGCGGCCGCGCGCGCGGCGTCGAGCGGGTCCATGTGGCCGGCGCCGAGCCTCGATCCCCAGCCGGCCACCGGCAGCAGCGCCGCGTCCAGCCCGGGGCCGAGGTCGGACATACCCGCGAACAGCTCGGTGTCGCCCGCGAAGTAGATCGCGCCGGCGCCGCGCACCACGTAGCCGACCGTCTGGGCGCGCACGCCGCCGGGATGGCGGCGGCCGTCGTGGCGGGCCGCGACCGCGGTCACGCTCACTCCGTGCACCTGCGTGCTGTCTCCCACGCCCAGCGCGGTGACGTCCGTGAAGCCCCGCCGGCGCAGCCAGGGCTCGGCGCCCGCGGGCACGATCAGCGGTGCGTCGCGACCGAGGCGCCGCAGCGAGCTCAGGTCGAGATGATCGAGGTGCATGTGTGAGATCAGCGCCGCGTGCACGCCGCTCGTCACGCGCGCCGCGACCGGCGGGACCTGGCGGCGCAGGTGCGCCACACGACTGCGCAGCAGCGGATCGGTGAGCAGCCGAACACCGTCCAGCTCGAGCAGAAAGCACGCGTGACCGAGGAAGACGATACGGTCCTCGGATGCGCCGGCACGCTCGATCGCGACCCCGTCCTCGGGCATGGGCGAGCAGTTAAGACCCTCGACCGGATGCCCGCAGCCAGATCATCCGAGCCGGCGCCCGGTTGCCCGGCGTGCGGGCACAGCGCCCAGCTCTGAGTGAGAGCCTCGCGGGCGCTCGTCGGCTTCGCCCTGCGGGTGGCGATCCTGCTCGCCGTCCAGGCGCTGGTGCTGCTCGCGTTGACCGCGATCCTGCCGGGTGTCGAAACGCTGTCGGTCGGAGCGGCGCTGATCGTGGTCTGCGTGATGGCGCTCGTGAATGCCGCGCTGTGGCCGACGCTCACGCGCGTGGCGCTGCCGCTGACGATCGTGACCTTCGGCCTCGCCTCGCTGCTGCTGAGCGCGGGCGTCGTCGCGCTGGCCTTCTACGCGGTGGACGAAAAGACTCCGGGATTCGGGACCGACCTGACGATCGCGCTCGCAATGGCCGTCGTGGTCACGATCGTCGCTCCGCTGCTCGACCTCGACGGCGATGCCCGCCACCTGCGCGTCGTGCGCCGGCGCGTGCGACACACGCGCACACGCAACGAAACCGACGTCCCGGGTGTCATCCTGTTCGAGATCGATGGCCTCGGCGAGGGCGTCCTGCGCGCAGCCGTGCGCGACGGCTACGCGCCGACGATCGCCGGCTGGCTGTCGCAGGGTACGCACCGCGTGCTCGGCTGGGAGTGCGATCTGTCCTCGCAGACGGGCGCCAGCCAGGCGGGCCTGCTGCTGGGCAGCAACTGGGACATGCCGGCGTTTCGCTGGTACGAGAAGGAGTCGGGGCGCACGCTCGTGTCCAACCACCCCGCCGACGCAGCCGAGCTCGAGCGCCGCCATTCGACCGGCGAGGGCCTGCTGGCGGCGGGCGGGACGAGCCGCGGAAACATGTTCTCGGGCGACGCGCCGCGCTGTACGGCGACGATGAGCATGATCCGCGACCGCACGCGCTCGAAGGCGTCTGACTTCTTCGCCTACTTCTCGGACCCATACGGGTTCGTGCGCACGATCGCGCTGTCGCTGGCAGACATCGCCGACGAGCGCTGGGCGGCCCGGCGCCAGCGGCGCAGCGGCGCGGCGCACGTTAACCGGGGCGGCCTGTATCCGTTCGTGCGCGCGGCGATCACGGTGGTCACCCGGGAGCTCAACACGGCGATGCTGATGGCAGACATCGTCGAGGGCGTGCCGGTCAGCTATGCGACGTTCGTCGGCTATGACGAGGTGGCCCACCACTCGGGCATCCGCGAGCCCGACGCGCTGGCGGTGCTGCGCCGCCACGATCATCAGCTGGAGCGCCTGCAGCGCGCCGTCGCCCAGTCGCCGCGGCCGTATCACCTGGTCGTGCTCTCCGACCACGGCCAGACGCAGGGCGCCCCGTTTCGCCAGCGCTACGGCGAGACGCTCGACGAGCTCGTCCGGGGCGCGCTCACGGACGGGCGCCTCAGCGCGCCCGCGGCGGTCGATGAGGCCTGGGGCGACGTGGGCGCAGTGCTGGCGGACGCGGGCCAAGAGCCGAGCGTCGGCGGGCGCATGCTGGCGCGGGCCACGCGCGCACGTACGATCGAGGGCACCGTTGCGCTCGGCCCCAACCGCGCTGCCCTGGCCGAACGCGAGCACGCGCGCCTGACGCCCGAGCCTGCCCGCGAGCGCTCCGAGTCTGCCCGCGAGCCCGTCGAGTCCGCGAGCCTGACGCCCGAGCCTGACCGCGGGTCCTCCGAGGACACGCGCGAGACCTCGAAGGACGCGCCCGAGACGCACGAGGCGATCGTGCTCGTGTCCGGCTGTCTCGGGCTCATATACCTGCCGCTGAGCGCCGAGCGGCTGACGTTGGAGCAGATCGTCGCGGCGCATCCGCGGCTGCTCGACACCCTCACCCGCCATCCCGGTATCGGGTTCGTGATGGTGCGCTCGCAGGAGCACGGGCCAGTGGTGATCGCCGCCGCCGGTCGCCGCCGCCTGAGCGATGACACCGTCGAAGGAGAGGATCCGCTGGCTCCCTTTGACGCGAGCGCGGCCGAGCATCTGCGCCGTCACGATCGCTTCCCGCACTGCCCCGACATTCTGGTCAACGGCATGTATGACCCGGTCGCCGGCGAGGTGGCGCCGTTCGAGGAGTTCATGGGATCGCACGGCGGGCTGGGTGGGCCGCAGACGCATCCCTTCGCCGTGCTGCCCAGCGAGTGGAGCGAGCCGCCGCGGCCGATCGTGGGCGTGGAAGCCATGCACGAGGCGCTGCGCGGCTGGCTGGCGCAGTCACGATCGGAGTCTTCGTAGGACTGCCGCAAGCCGGCCCGCGCGTGGCTCGTCTCAGCGATCGAGCGACGCGACGGCTGCCGGAGTAAGCGCCTGCAGCGAAGGGAGCACGAGCGCGGCGCGTGCGAGCGCCGCGGGCTCGGGCGGAAAGGCGCGGTTGGGAATGGCGATCACGTACATCTCCGCGCCGGCGGCGGCGCGGATGCCGTTGGCCGAGTCCTCGACCGCGGCGCAGCCGGCGGCCGGACGCGCGAGCCTGCGCGCCGCCTCCTCGTAGACATCGGGCGCCGGCTTGCCGCGTGCGACCTCTTCGGAAGACACCGTCGCCTGAAAGCTGGGTCCGAGGCCGGTCAGCTCGAGGACCAGCGCGATCAGCCCTCGGTTCGCGGAAGTGGCGAGCGCCAGCGGCCAGCGAGCGGCGAGCGAGGTGACGGCCTCGCGCGCCCCGGGGAGCAGCGGCAGGCGCTCACGGTACAGGCGTTCGAGCCGCTGGACCACTGCCGCCGAGATCTCCGCGGGGCTCAGCGGCACGCCGAGCTGCTCATGCATGTAGCGCGACCACTCGACCGAGCTCATCCCCATCATCGCCTGCTGGGCATCCTCGCGCCAGGCGCCGCCGGCCTCCTCGGTGAGCTGCCGGCGCGCGTCGTTCCAGACCTCCTCGGAGTCGATCAGAACTCCGTCCAGGTCGAAGATCACCGCGGCGGGCATGCCGGGCTCACGGTTTGTCTGGCGCCTCCGGCGCCGGCACCTGGAATCGCGAACGGGCCGGCGTCAGGCATCGCGGGTCCGGCGCCCGGCGTCGCGAACGGGCCGGCGTCAGGTGCCGCGGGTCCGGCGCCCGGCGTCGCGAACGGGCCGGCGTCAGGTGCCGCGGGTCCGGCGTCCGGCGTCGCGAACGGGCCGGCGTCAGGCGTCGCCCGCCTCGTAGCGGGCCTGCTCCTCGGCGGTGCGCTCGGCCCAGGGAACCGCCTGCAGCCTGGCATCCGGGATCGGCTCACCGCTCTCGACCGACAGCCCGTAGGTGCCCTCGGCCAGACGCTGCTCGGCTCGTTCGACCGCCTCGAGCTCGACGCGCAAGCGGTCGGACAGGCCTTCTTCGAGCTCGGCCTCGAACGTGTCGGTGGCGACGTTGGCAGGATCGCCAGGGACGTCTTCCTCGTCACCGTCGCCTTCGCCTTCGCCTCGCGCCAGTTCCGTCAGGGCGCCCTCGATTCGCGCACGTTCCCGGGCGAGCAGCTCGCGTGCGCGGTCGGCGTCCATGGCGGCAATTATGAGCGTTACGGCGCTCGCCCGTCCAGGCGCGACCCAACATCCGTCGATTGTGCCTTTACGCTTGCGCCACGCGGCCGATCAGTTTCAAATGAGAAGCATTGCATTGGGAGCCCTCGGGGCGGTCGTGGCGGCGGCGTATCTGGTCGTCTACCTGGCGATAGCGGTCGCTGCACGCACCGCGCTGGACATCACGCCGCGCTAGCGGATCGCTCCGGAGCGCACACGGCGCCGCCGTGGGCGGTTAGGGTGCGGGCGACGCTCACACGGTGGTCGGGGCTCTCCGGCGACGCCGTCCGGGCGGTTTGCGTTCGGTGAGCTTGACGTCGAGGTACTCGGTGGCGGCCTCGGCGCCGAGAAAGGGCGCGAGGCAGAGATAGGCGGCGTGGTAGGCCAGACGGGGCAGTTGACGGACCCGGCCGGCACGGATCTCCTCGTAGCCGACCTCGGCGATCGCGGCGGCGATCGCATCCATGATCATGCGCGACCGGGGCAGGCCGCGGTACTGGGTGCCCTCCTGGAGAAAGATCGTAAAGGACTGGCGGATGTCCTCCAATCGCTGGACCGCGGGTGTGCCGACCGCATGCGACTCGACGTAGCCGACGTGCGCGAGCGTGGGGTGGCCGGCGCTGAACTGGATGCCGGCGAGGATTCCCTGCCAGAGGCGGTCCGGCCACTCGCGGGCGCTGAAGTACGCGCTCGCACTCACGGCCATCGCCTGCTGGAAGCCGAGCTCGTGCGCGGCCAGGAACGCCTGCTGCTTGTCGCGGAAATGGACGTAGAAGACGCGCCTGTCGACTCGTGCGGTCTTGGTGATGTCCGCGATCGTGGTCGCGCTGTAGCCCTTCTTGGTGGCGAGCGTCGCGGTCGCGTACATGATCCGTTCACGCTGGTTGCGGGCGATCTCTTCACGCGTCAGGCGGGTGCGCCCGGGTGGCAGTGACGGCGGGGCCTTGGACGGCAGTTCGGAGAAGTACAACGAGGCTGGAGGTTGCGGTCCTGGCTCGAGCTCGTGCCAGCGATGCTCGCCGCCCGGCCGGTTGCAACTTTCGACCCAGTCGAGCATCGCGGGCAGGAACGCGGCCGTCTCGTGGTCGCCACTGCGCAGGCGCGGGGCCAACAGCCATTGCACGCCACCGATCACGACGCGGGTGGGGAGGTCGGGCGCCGGCGCTGTGGGGGCGGCGCCGGCACGCCTTCGCTCGACGATCTCCTCGATCTGGGCGATCAGGCGATCGCGCGCGTCCAGTGCTCGCGGGCCGCCGGCCAGCGTCTCGTTGAGCAGGAATCGAGCCTGCTCGGGCTCGGCCACCGCGTGCTCGACGAAGGCCGTGATCGCGCTCTGCAGCGCCCGCTCGGGTGGCTCGGCGGCGACGGCCGGAGCGACCTGCTCGAGCAGGTCGCGCGCGAGCTCCTCCTGGACCGCCAGGAAGCACTCGTCCTTGTTGGCGAAGTAGTCGTAGAAGGTCGGGCGCGATACACCGGCATGGGCGATCACGGTCGAGACGTTCGCGCCCGCGTAGCCATTGCGATTTGCGGCGGCCAGCATGCCGTTGATCAGGCGGCTGCGCTGCGTGCCCTTGCGGGCATTTGCAGTCATAGGCGTTTATGACCCCCGTTTATCGGGCATGGTCACCGGCAAACCGGCCTCGGCATGAGGAATGCGCCGATCTGAACGCAAACCCACCGGTCGCGCCCTGTCTCTGCGCATCAACACGGCTTCCATCCACTGGAAACGCGGCAAAAGGAGACCGGTCTGAACACCCATATCAACCTAGAGTGTTTATACCAGAACGAAATACAAGGATCTGTCGGTTACACGCGTACCCCCGACGCGTCCGCGGCAGGGCGCGCCCCCGTTCCGCCGGCGCGGCGCGCGCTGTCAAGCAGCGAGCATCCATTGACAAACCCAATCTGCCTGTTTATGATCAACGCCGCTGTTTACCCGAGAGGTGTGGGACGCCTTCTGGGAGCGGTCGAGCCGACTTCCGTTCGATCGCTCTCTGGAAGGTAGCGCTGCTGTCCTGGAAGGCTCGCGTCCAGCTGTCTACACGAGCGCAGTCCGCTATGTCGAGATCGCCCACGGCACGATCACGAGGCTGTGCGTACGGCACCCTGTGCATGATGACGGGCATAGCACGCCGGTCCCATTCACGTTAACTGTCCTCGGCCGTCGACTTCACCGTCACCGATTCACTCATACAGGCGGACAGAGCCGGTGTCGTCGGTGGCGGCTCTGCCGAGATGCTTCAGCGCTCCGGAGCGCATTCCCCAGGGCGGAGCGAAGGCTTCCATGCCTCCGCTCTCGCTTGCTGTGACACGACTTGGAGGTGTCGTGTCGGGGGGTTCCCTCTCGATACCCCCACACTCTCAACGCGTCGAGCCCCGGTTCGGTGCGCATCACGCGTCCAAATACCGCAACTGTGGTATCCGCCGCGCGCGCGTGCTTAACGGGTCTTTATAACGCGTCTTCACCTGTGCCGCTTCTCCATGCTTCGCGTCGCATCCCGGGCGCCTGCGGCGGGGTAGTGCATGAGCGCGGCGCCGGTAGTCCATGACCGCCGCGCCTGCTCGAGCCAGCCCGCCCGCGCGTCGGGCGGGCGTGGATTAGACTCGTTTGCCGTGGTCGAGCAGGCGGGCTGGGCGGGGTTGTTCGCGTCGGCGTTCAAGGAGTCGCGAAACGCGATGGTGCTGCTCGACAGCCAGCGGATCCAGGTGGACGCCAACGGCGCATATCTGGCGCTTCTGGGCTACCGGCGTGAGCAGCTCGTCGGCAGGCCGATCTCCGAGCTCGTGATGGGCGGACCGGTGATCTCCGGACAGCAGTGGGCGCGAGCTCTGACACGGCACCATTTCAACGGCGAGGCTCGGCTGGTCCGCTCCGAGGGCGACAGTGTGGGCGTGCAGTGGGCCGCGACCGTGGAGATCGTGACGGGCCACCGCCGAATCCTGGTCGTCGCGCTGAGCACATCGCGCTGGGGCTCGCAGTTTCGCCGGCCGCAGACGATCGAACGAGACTCCGAAGCGCTGTCCGAGCGCGAGCGTGAGATCGTGCGGCTGGTGGCGCTCGGGCGGTCGGGCCCGGAGATCGCGGACGAGCTGCGGATCGCTCACAACACGGTCCGCACGCACGTGCGCAACGCGATGACGAAGTCGGGTACGCGCTCGCGCGCACATCTCGTCGCGAGAGCCCTCGGCGAGGGTCTGGTGTTCAACTGAGGATCCGCGACCGCCTGGTCTCGGCCGTTCACCTGGGCACACACGACCCGGGGTTGTTCGCGCTCGAGGGCGCGCTGCGCGCGGCGATCGTGATGCCGCTCGCGTTCGCGCTCTCGCTGGAGGTGTTCGGGCTCAAGCAAATGGCGCTGTTCGCGGCCTTCGGGTCGATGTCGCTGCTCGTGTTCGTCAACTTCGCCGGGCCGCGGCGCACGCGCCTGCTCGCCTATCTGGCGCTGGTCGGCGCGGCCGTCTGCCTGATCGTGATCGGCACGCTCTGCTCGCGCTCCCCCTGGCTGGCCGCCGGCGCGACGGCCCTGGTGGCATTCGCGATCCTGTTCGCGGGCGTGCTCTCGGAGTACATCGCCGCGGCGTACTCGCCGGCGATGCTCGCGTTCGTGCTCGCGGTGATGGTGCCGGGCGGCGCCGCGGTGATACCCGCGCGCTTGGCCGGCTGGGGCCTGGCCGGGGCGCTGTCGATCGGCGCGGTCCTGCTGCTATGGCCGCAGCGTCCCCGCGACGCGCTGCGCGAAGCCGCTGCGCAGGCGGCGCTCAAGCTCGCGGAGCTGGTCGAGGCGATCGCGAGCGAAGATCCAGCCGCCGCAGGCCAGGCGCAGGAGCACGCCCGTGAGGCGACCCTGGCCATGCGCCGTCGGTTTCTCGCGATCCGGCATCGCCCCAACGGCGATGCCAGCCGGTCGGCGGCGCTCGCCCGCCTGGTCGATGACCTCGGCTGGCTGCGCGCGATCGCGACGCCCGCGCCGGCGATGCCGTGCGTGCAGACGCCGTTCGCGCTCCAGCGCGAACAGCTGGAGGCCGTCGTGCCCGCGGCACTGCGCAGCCTCGCAGGCCGCCTGCCGTTTGGCGAGCTGTCCCGCGCCGGCGGCGGCGCGCCGACCCCAGCCGCGGCGGCGCTCGCGCGGGTCCAGCGAGTCAATGACGCGCTCGGAGCGACCCTGATCGAGCGCGCGGAGCACTGGCAGCACGCGCTCGACGAGGCCGCGGCGACGTGTGAGCTCGACGAGGCCTACCGGCTTCGCCAGCTCTCGCTTGCGACCCTGCGGACGGGCAGGGATGCGCTGCTGGCGTGTGGCGAGCCTGCTGCTGACGATCCGCTGGCGACGCGCCGCGCCCAGCTGGGAGTGGCCGGACGTCGGGCGCGCACCCATGCAAGCATGCGGTCCGCGTGGCTGCGCAACAGCGTGCGCGGGTCTGCGGGGCTGACGCTGGCGGTGCTGGTCGGGCAGCTCAGCGGACTCCAGCACGCCTTCTGGATCGTACTCGGGACGATATCGGTGCTGCGCTCGAATGCGCTTGCCACAGGCACGACGATCGTCTCGGCGCTGCTCGGCACGCTCGCCGGCATCGTCGTGGGCGGGGCGCTGCTGGTGGCGCTGGCCGGTCACGAATCGGCCCTGTGGGCGGTGCTGCCGTTTGCCGTGTTGGTGGCGGCCTATGCGCCTCAGGCAATCTCGTTCGCGGCCGGTCAGGCAGCCTTCTCGGTGGTGGTGCTGGTCCTGTTCAACCTGCTTCAACCCTCCGGCTGGCGCGTCGGGCTCGTGCGTGTCGAGGACGTCGCGATCGGCGCCGCCGTCAGCCTGCTGGCCGGCGTGCTGATCTGGCCGCGCGGCGCCGCGGCGGTGCTGCGGGAGTCGATCGGCGACGCCTACGTGCGCGCCGCGCGCTATCTCGATGCGACGATCGGCGCGCTGCTCGGTGGTGGTGGTGGACCTCCGGAGCTGGCCGCCCGCGAGGCCGGCGCGGCAGCGCTGCTGATGGAGAGCACCGCGCGCGAATACCTGTCCGAACGCGGCTCGCCGCGGAGCTCGTTGGACGATTTGACCGTACTCGTGGCGGGCGCCGCGCGCATGCGCTGGGTCGCGATGCTGCTCGAGAACGCCCAGGCGTCCACGCGCCTGGCCCCGATCGACACCCGCCTGCAGCGGCTGGCGCGTGCGCGCGAGGCGTTCGAGGCCGAGCGCCGTGGCATCAGTGTGTGGTACGAGCAGCTCGGGGCGGCGATCTCGAACGCGGAGACGCCGCCGGCTCCGCAGCCGGCGATCAGCGCCGACGCGACCACACCGCCGGCGCGGGTCGTGCTCGAGCACGCTCCCGCTGCGCACGGCCTGCCGCCCGGGCTGGCGATCGCGTGGGCCCATAGGCATCTGCAGGCGCTCGCCGCGCTCGAGCCGGCGCTGGCGCGGGCGGGTGGGCGGCTGGACCAGCCAGGGACCGGGCGCCGCCAGGCCCTCGGCGCCCGTCGCGTGCATGCGTGGCGGCCGGCGCTCCGGCGTCGGCCGCGCGACTCGCTGCCGCTATGAGCAGCTGATCGGACCCAGCGCCTGCCTGAAATCGCTCGCGAGCGTGCTCACCGCCGCCTTGAGTTTGGGTTCGGCCGTCTTGAGCGCCGATTCGAGATTGCCAGACGTCAGACTCGACGCAACCCCCGAGGCGATCGTCGTGAGCTGGCTTTCAAAGGTCTTCACGCCCGACTGGACCTGTTCACGGCGCGAGGGTTCGAGTTTGGGCTGCGCGTCCTTGATCTTGGTGAGTTCCTTGCCGATCGCTTCGAAGCTGGACTTGGCTTCGTCGATCGCGCTCGTGGAGAACGTCAGGCCCTCGAGCTTGGAGATCTGCTTGGAGATTTCGTTGCGCGCCGAGCAGACTTCGGCTTTTGCCTTTTCGGCTTCGGATTCCCCGCAAGCCGCGAGCGTCACAACGGTCAGCAGCAGGGCTCCAACGATGGACGGCTTGGCGGAAGCTGCAAACGTCATCTCGAACCCTCCTGGAGCCGATCGCCACAATCGGCGAGCAGTCTACACGGCCCGCACTCGGGCGTCGGCCGGCCTCGCGCTCGGGCGAGCAACGCCCGCCGAGCGCGGCTCGAAGCGTCAGCCGGCGCTCGTACCGGCGGCGCCGAGGCCTTGCAGCGCGGCCTGCGTGCCGTCGTAGACTTCGGCTTCCGGCGGCGCCTGCACCGCTGGCGTAGCCCCAAATCCGGATAGATCGATCGTGGACTGCATCTGCACGCTCTGACCGCTTGCGTCGATCGAGAAGCTCATCGTCATGCGGCGCACGAGATGGTGTCGATCGACCCACACTTCGAAGGGAATGCCCTGCTGAGCGACCTTTTCCAGCTCCGGCTGGAGGTGGCTGCGCGCGGCCTGCGGCAGCGTTTGCGCGAGCTTCTGGAGGTCGATCGTGCCGCGGTAGCGCGTGGTGGGCACGCCATCGACGACTTCCTGGCCGAGCGAGCTGACATCGCCGCCGTCGGCACGTAGATATTCGAGGAACTGTGCGGGATTCGACTGGCCGTTGGTGGGGCTCGCGAGGTCCATGCCGAGCGCGCCGCCCACCTGCCCGAGGTCGATCTTCATCCAGCGCGCCCCGTTCGGGAGCCGTTCGGCGAACAGGGGCGAGCCGACGTAGATCGCCGAGGGCTTCATCAGCTCTTCGATCTGCAACGAGCCCGACGGCAGGCCCGCGCTCGCCGAGGCGGGCAGACCGTTCATGGTGAGCGACAGCGAGCCTTCGCGGGTCTTGTAGTCGTAGACGCCCTGACCTTCGGCGGTGAGCGACGAGGCCAATGCGCCCGAGCTGATTTGCATGATGAACTGCATGCGCACCCCGCCGGTTGCGGAGGTGGCAGCTGCGGCCTGTGCGACGGCGTCGAAGGTGACACCCGAGGATCCGCACCCACTGATCCCCCACGCGAGGCCCCCGACCGGGGCGAGCACGGCAAGCGCGAGCAGCAGCCGTGTCGCTGCTCGGGGCGTGCGCGAATTGCCCCCGGTTCGGGGCGCCGGCCGGATCCCAGTTCGGGGCACGTGCAAAGCGTCGGCACACGGGCAGCGGCGCATTAGCGAACTGGTGGAGCTCTGATCGACCGTCGGATCGCGGCTGGAGCGAGATCCCGGGGTAGGCGCGAGCGAGCGCGATGATCTCGCGAGCGATCGTCTCGCTGTCGGCTGCGTGCGGCAGGCCCAGCACGAGGCGATCGGTGAGGCCCGATCCGCCGACCTGGGCTTGCGCAGGTTTAGCCAGGTTTGAGCAGCTTTTCTGGTATGTTCCGGCGGCTAGGGATCGGTTGGCAGGGGGAAGTGACACTGCTGGCGCGCAGGGCGCGAGTCCGATCGACGTCAAGAACGACTGGAGGAGCTATGGGCAAGGCATCGAAGGCCACCGCGTCGATCATCGCCTCGCTTGCGGGCGCACTGCTGGCCGCGTCCGGCGCGTGGGCGGCGGGCGGAGCAGCGCCGGTGCTGTACGCGTCACCAAACGGCGCTGCGGGATCGTGCAGCGCGCGGGTCCCGTGCAGTCTCGAAAACGCCATTTCGGCCGCTGCGCCCGGCGACGTCGTGTATGCGTTCGCGGGCGTCTACAACGGGGGCTTCGTGATCGACAAGGCGATCACAGTGCGCGGCTCCGGCGCCGTGATCAACGCGAGCTCCTCGCCATTCGGCAACGGCGTGCACATCGTCGGGCCGGGCGGGTCGGGCTCGTCCGTCGAAAACTTCAAGATCGAGAATGCCAAGTTCGAGGGGATTCTCGTCGGCACCGCACCGGTCGCTCCGGAAACGGAAAACGGCACCCCCGTGACCAGTGGCGAACCTGTAAGCAATGTTCGGATCGCCGACAACACGCTGACCGACAACGGCACCGGCTTTGGAACCAACGCCGGCCAGTGCTACTCGACGCCCGAGGCCCCCGGTGATTGCGGCGAGACGATCCATCTCGTGTCCGTCACCGATTCGACCGTTGAAGGCAATTATGTCGAAGACGACGTGGGCGGCATTCTGCTGACCGACGAGTTCGGTCCCAACTCTGGCAACGTCGTGCGTCTGAATCGCACGATCGGCAACACCGATGATTGCGGAATCACGTTGGCGGGTCACAGCTCTGCTGCGGTAAGCCCCGAGACGGGAATGCCGACCGGGGCCGCCGGCGTGTTCAACAACATCGTCGAAAGCAACACGTCTGATGGAAACGGAGTGGCCGGTCAGGGCGCCGGCATACTGCTCGGCGGCGGCGCGCCGTTCGCGGGCGTGTACGACAACCTGATCCGCAACAACTCCGCCTCCGGCAACGGGCTGTCGGGCGTGACGGTCCACCAGCATCTGATCGGCGACCTCAACGGCAACGTCATCGAAGGCAACGTGCTGCTCGACAACAACCTCGACGGGGACTATGACTTCGCAGCGGCCGCCGCGACCGAAACGACGGGAATCCTGGTGGCCTCGGGCGAGCCGCCCGGCCCGCCGCTACCTCCGG
Organism: uncultured Solirubrobacterales bacterium; assembly: GCA_963713895.1. Taxonomy (GTDB): domain Bacteria; phylum Actinomycetota; class Thermoleophilia; order Solirubrobacterales; family Solirubrobacteraceae; genus Palsa-744. Next base: position 3,786,144 of record OY970210.1, read on the forward strand.
AACTGGTGCCGGGGCCGATCAGCGGGACGGTCATTCGCGGCAACCAGCTCTACAGCTCGAAGGTCGGCATCTGGACACTCGGATTGGAAAAGGCGAGCACGCAAATGGGTCACAACGTTTTCGGCCAGGGTATGAAGACGCCGATCAGCGAACACTGAGCAGGCACCCGCTCCGCCCCGGGCACGGGAGCAGCCGGTGCGGAGCGTGAACGCCATCGAGCACAGGTGCGCGATGTGCTCTGTGCTCGCAGCGTGCGTGCCCGTGGCCGGAAGCCTGCCCACTCCGTGAGTCGGCGAGTGGTGAGCTCCGACGCTCAGGCGCCGCGCGGCGTGAACGTGACCTCCATGCGCTTGACGCCGTGGATGAAGGCGCTGCGCAGCAGCTCAGGCTCCTGTGCCTCGATGTCGGGAACGACGCGCAGGAGCTCGCCGAAGATCGAGCGCAGCTGCGTGCGCGCGAGCGACGCGCCCAGGCAGTAGTGCGGGCCGCCGCCGCCGAACCCCAGGTGCCGGTTGGGGTCGCGCCTGACGTCAAAGCGCCAGGGGTCCGCGAAGACCTGCTCGTCGCGGTTGCCCGAGTGGTAGAAGAGCACGACGCGCTCGCCGGCGGGCAGGCGCTGACCGTGGATCTCCGCTTCGCCGGTCGTGGTGCGCCGGAACGTCAGCACGGGTGAGGCCCAGCGCACGAACTCCTCTGCGGCGATCGGTAGTCCGGTGTCGAGATCTTCCAACAAGAGTGAGCGTTGCTCGGGGTTGACGGTGAGCGCGCGCATTGCGTGCGAGGTGGTGTGGCGTGTCGTGTCGTTGCCCGCCACCGACAGCAGCACGAAGAAGGCGCCGATCTCAGCGTGGGTGAGATGCTCGCCGTCGACCTCGGCCTGGACGAGGGCGGTCATCAGGTCATCACCGGGGCTCCGTTCGCGGTGAACGGCCAGCTCCTTGGCGAACGCCGTGAGCGTCCACAGGGCCTCGCCCAGCACCTCGACCGGGGGACGGTCGCCGAACACCTCGGGGTCGGCCACCGTGACGAGCACGTCGGCGGCAGCCACGACCCGCTCGCGGTCGGTCTGCGGCACGCCGATCATGTCCGAGATCGTCACCAGCGGAAGCTGCTTGGCGATCAGCTCGACGAAGTCGCCGCCGCCGGTCGGAGCGGCCGCCTCGACGATCTCGCGCGCGTGCACCCGGATGCCGTCCTCGATGCGCGCGACCTGGCGCGGTGTGAAGGCCGCTGAGACGAGGTTGCGGAGCTTGGTGTGGCGCGGAGCGTCCATCGCCAGAAACGACTGCGACGCCTCCAGGATCTCCGGCGGGGCGTCGGCGAACTGCGTGCCCTGGCCCGAGCAGAACGTGCGGGGGTCGCGCGAGATGCGCCGGATGTCCTCGTGGCGCACGATCGCCCAGTAGCTGTCGCGTTCCTGCTCGGGCATGCCCATGATGTCCTCGGGCGGCTGATGTCGTGAGAGCGGCGCGTCGCGGCGCAGCCGCGCGAAGTACAGGTCGCGCTCCTCCGCCGGCCGGCCCCAGAAGTCGAGCGAGCCGAGGTCCACATCGGGCGAGTGCGGCGCCTGCGAGACAGCCACGGTGAAGGTGATTCTACGCCGCGCGCCGCTCGCGGGCGGTCAGAGCCTCCAGCTCGCCGAGCGTCTCGCGCATGAGCTCGGGCAGGCCCTGCTCGCCGTCCGCGCCGACCCAGCGTTCAAAGGCGATCCGGAAGACCGCGATCGCGATCTCCGCGGTGAGGCTCGCCGCCGAGTCCTCGACGCCGCGCCCGCGCAGCGTCTCGGCCAGCGCCGCGGACAGTGACGCGAGCTTCATGACCTCGCGTTCGCGCAGCTCGGGGCTGGCGGCGATGATGCTCTGGCGTTCGCCCGCGAACTGGCGGCGCTCCTGCAGGATCGAGCCGGCGGCCTCGAGGCCTGCCGCCAGCGCGTCGATCGGCGTCGCAGACTCGGGCGCACCCGCGACCGCGCTCACCATGAGCTCCTGCAGCGCGCCAGCGCCTCCGAACAGGACGTCGCGCTTGTCGGCGAAGTGCCGGAAGAACGTTCGCTCCGTGAGCCCGGCCCGCTTGGCGATCTCCGCCACCGTGGTCGGCTCGAAGCCACGCTCGCGGTAGAGCTCCATCGCCGCCTGCTCGAGCCGGCCGCGCGCGTTTGGCTCCCAGCGAGTCATGGCTCGATGATACTGACGGCAGTCACTGACATGTCTGTGCTACGGTGATGGCAGCAACTGACATCGGGTCTCTCCGTCGTCACCGTCGCATCGCTCGGATCGGCGGGAGACCATTCGAAACGGAGGTTCTCTCATGCGCGTTTTCGTCACCGGCGCGTCCGGCTTCATCGGCTCAGCCGTCGTTACCGAGCTCATCGACGCGGGGCATCAGGTCCTGGGGCTCGCCCGCTCCGACACCTCTGCCGCCGCGATCGACGCGGCCGGCGCCGAGGTGCAGCGCGGCTCGCTCGAGGACCTCGACAGCCTGCGGGCGGGCGCTGGCGCGACAGACGGCGTGATCCACACCGCCTATATCCACGACTTCTCACAGATGGAGAAGGCGGCGCAGACAGAGCTGGGCGCCATCGATGCGCTCGGCGCGGCACTCGAGGGCTCGGGGCGCCCCATCGTGATCACGACCGGGACCGCGCTCGTCAAGCCGGGGCAGGTGGCGACCGAGCAAGACTCGGGCGGCCCCGGGTCGGTCGCTCATCCCCGGGCCGGCGTCGAGCAGCAGGCGTTGGCGCTGGCCGCACGAGGCGTGCGTCTGTCGATCATCAGGCCCGGACCGTCGGTTCACGGTGAGGGCGATCACGGCTTCGTGCCGATCTTGATCGAGATCGCCCGCACCAAGGGCGTCTCCGCCTATATCGGGGACGGCTCCAACCGCTGGCCAGCCGTGCACCGGCTGGACGCCGCGCGCCTGTACCGACTGGCGCTCGAAAAGGGCGCGGCGGGCTCGGTGTTCCACGCGATCGCCGACGAGGGCATTCCCACCCGTGACATCGCCGCGGTGATCGGCCGTCACCTGAGCGTGCCGGTGGTCTCCGTCTCCGCCGAGCAGGCGGGCGAGCAGTTCGGCTGGATCGGCGCGTTCTTCGCTATCGACGCGCCGGCCTCGAGCGCGCTGACCCAGGAGCGGCTGGGCTGGCAGCCGACGCACCCGGGGCTGATCGAGGACCTCGAACAGGGTCACTACTTCGAGGCCGCCGCTGCGGTGGCGTCCTAGGGAAGAGGAGTGAGTGGCAGGTGCGGGAGTGCCAGGTGGGGGAGTGCCAGGTGGGGGAGTGCCAGGTGCGGGAGTGCCAGGTGCGGGAGTGCTATGTGAGTGCGTGGCGACGGCGGTTGCCGGCCGACGTCGTCGCGACCGGCAATGCCGGCTCGCTCAGTGCGCCGCGCGCCAGGCGGCGCTCGATGTCCGCGCAGTGGCGGTGGCAGGCGTCACGGCGCCGCCACCGTGCTCTTGGGATCGACGAGGATCTTGGCATGCACCTCGGGGTCGCCGAGCGCGGTGAACGCGGCATCGACGCCCTCCAGACCGACCGACCCCGTGACCAGCGCCGCAGCGTTGACCTTGCCCTCGGCGAGCATGTGCAGCGTGTCGCGAAACTCGAGCGGCGTGTATCCCAAGACGTAGCGCAGCTCGATCTCCTTGTTGATCGCCATCGCCGGTCTGATCCTGTCGGCGCCCATGCACACTCCGACGACGACCACGCGCGAGAACAGCGGGGCGCCGGCGATGATCTGGTCGATCACGCCAGGCACGCCGACGCATTCGAAGATGACCGGGCGCTTGGGCGTCGTGGCCCCTGCCGCTTCGGCCGCGCGCCAGACGTGATGCCAGGCCAGCGGCAGCCGCTGCAGTTTCTCCATCGCGCTCAGGCCGGTGTCCAGCGCGGCGGGCAGCGTGGTCAGGTGTCCGTGCTGCTCGGCGGACGCGAACGGCGACTCGATGCCGGCGTCGACGACGATGTCGGCGCCGCACATTCCGGCCAGCGCTCGGCGTCGAGCAGAAAGGTCGCTCGCGATGACCGTGCGCACGCCGTGCGCCTTGAGCATGCAGATCACTGCCAGCCCGATCGGCCCGCAACCGATCACGACCGCGACGGTCCGCTTCTTGACCTCGCCTCGCCGCACCGCGTGCCAGGCGACGGCCATCGGCTCGGTGAGCGTAGCGACCTGTGGCGGCAGGCCATTGGGCACAGCCATCGTCAGCGACTCCTCCACCAGCGTTTGCTCGGCATAGGCGCCGGGCGCGGCGGTCGAGAGTCCCGTGGCGTGCACCTCTTTGCCGGCCCGCAGCAGCGGCAGCGCCACAACCGCGGTTCCCTCGGCTAGCGGCCGGCGCGAGCCCGGCCCGTATTCGACGACCCTGCCGCAGAACTCGTGTCCCATCACCACGCGCTGGTGTGAGCGCATGAAGTGGTCATAGCCGGCTTCGTGCGCGACCTGGGCCAGGTCGTCGCATTGGTGACGAGCATGCAGATCCGAGCCGCAGATGCCGCAGTGCAGCACGTCGATCAGCAGCTGGCCGCTCCCGGGAACGGGCGTCGGGAGGTCGGTGACCTCCAGCTGCCCTTGCGTGCAGCTGACCGCCCTCATGTCAAATCCGATCTGGTCGGGGTGCAGTCACTTGGCGAACGCGTAATCGCCGAGGTCAAACCGCGCGCTGCGCCATGCGGCCTCGAGCGTGAGGCTGGGCCGAAACGGCGCATCGCCGTGCTTGTCGAAGTAGTAGCTGTTGGCGTTGGAGCACGAGCCCTGGAAGAAGATCTGGTTGTCGCGGCGCGCGAGCACCGACTCGAAGTAGCGCCGGTTCGCCTCGGGCGTGATCTCTACGCGCGTCGCGCCGTCGCGCCGCGCATGCTGCAGGCAGCGCACGATGTGACGCATCTGCGTCTCGATCAGCCCGAAGTACGACTGGCCGTTGAAGGCGTAGGGACCCAGAATCGAAAACCAGTTGGGAAAGCCGGGCACGCTGACGCCCTCATAGGCCTGCAGGCGATTCTCATCCCACCATTGCTCGAGGTCGACGCCGCCGACCCCGCGCATCTCAAACGGTGGCATGTTGCCCGCCTCGAGCACCTTGAAGCCGGTCGCGAGCACGAGCACATCGATCGGGTGCTCGACGCCCTCCACGGTGCGCACGCCGTTCGGCGTGATCGCTTCGATCGCGGCGGTCTCGAGCAGCACGTTTTCGCGGTTGAAGGTGGCGATGTACTCATTGGAGAAGCTCGGACGCTTGCACCCGAGGCTGTAGCGCGGCGTGAGCTTGTCGCGCACGTCGGGGTCTTGGACTTCGCTCAACAGCTTGCGCGCCGCGACTTCGCCGCGCGCTCGCAGGCCGGGGAAGGTGCCGGCGAAGTGCGCAGCCAGCACGAACGTCAGCTCGACGAACGCCTGGCTGGCCCAGCGCGTGGCGAGCTTGGCGCCGGGCACCCAGCGCAACACCGCACGCCAGCGGCTGCTCAGCGGCGCGTCGAGCTTCGGCAGGCACCAGATCGGCGTGCGCTGAAACACCGTCAAGCGCTCCACCTCGGGCGCGATCGCGGAGATGACCTGGATTGCCGAAGCGCCGGTGCCGATGATCGCCACGCGCTTGCCGCCCAGCCTCACCGAGTGGTCCCAGCGGGAGGTGTGCATCGTCGGCCCGGAGAATGTGTCGATGCCGGCGATCTCCGGCGGCCTGGGCTGGCTGAAGACGCCCGTCGCGCTGACCACAAAGCGCGCGGTCAGGTGCTCGCCGCCGGCGGTATCGAGGTGCCAGGCGTTGCTGTCCTCGTCGAATCTCGCGCCTACCACCTTGGTGTTCAGCCGGATGCGATCGCGCACGCCGTACTTGTCCACGCAGTGCTCGGCGTAGGCCTTGAGCTCGTCGCCGGGCGCGTACACGCGCGACCAGTCGCTGCGCTTCTCGAACGAGAACTGATAGCTGAACGACGGGATGTCAACCGCGATACCGGGGCAGGTGTTCCAGTGCCACGCGCCTCCCACGCCGTCCGCCTGCTCGAGCACCACGAAGTCCGAGAAGCCTGCCCGGTCGAGCTTGATCGCCGCTCCGATGCCGGAGAAGCCGGCGCCTACGACGAGAACCTCATGATCCACTGCGATATCTCTCACAGGCACCGGTCGAGCCTACCCGACATCCCGAGCCCGGGGTCCTCAGGCGCTCAGCTCGACGAGCTCAGACGATTAAATAACCGGGCGCAAAGAAATATCGGATCGATACGCCATGGCACCGGCCGATCGGAACCCCTACTTTCTCGTGTTCCGGTGCCCGACCAGAAGAAGCGCGCCATTAACCTCGCTTCGAGACCGCGCGGCGCCGGCTGGAGTCGCGCGGCGGGAACCGCCTGCGCTCGTCCGGCGTCATCTGCCGGATCACGAGCTTCCCCTCGGCCACCTGCTCGCGGATATCCCGGAGCTTCTCTTCGCGCTTCTCCTGCTGGCGCAGCTGCATTGGGCTTGGCACGTCCTGCTCCTACTAGCAGCGGCGCGTGCAGAGCAACGCGCTCCGTCGCTGGTTCGGGGGCGAGCCACACCGGGTCTCGCCCAGATCTTTAACCAGCTTAGCGGGAACTGCCCCCGCACCCGCAGTGTCGGACCCCCGGCAGCGTCTGCTACCTTGCCTGGCAGCGGTCGAGACCTTCGGCCGCGAGGTCAGCTCGCGCGAGTCCCGCCAGGAGCGGTTCGGGTCAGCACCAGCCTCCCAAACCGCGGGCGCCAGCGAGCGCCGTCAGGAGCAGTGCATGTCCAAGCAGTCTTTCGCCGAGCTTGGCGTCTCCCACGCCGTCCGCGCCGCGCTGGCGCGCCGCGGCATAACGGCGCCTTTCCCGGTCCAGCGGCTCGTCCTCGAGGACGCGCTGGCCGGTCGGGATGTGCTCGTCAAGTCGCCGACAGGTTCGGGCAAGACGCTCGCGTTCGGCATTCCGCTCGCTGAGCGCCTCGATGCGAGCGACACGATGCCCGGCGCGCTCGTGCTCGCGCCCACGCGGGAGCTCGCCCGCCAGATCCTCGAGGAGCTGAGCGGGCTCCTCGCCGCGAAGGGCTTGCGGGCCGCCGCCGTATACGGAGGCGTGGGCTTGCCCGCGCAGGCGAGGCGCGCGGCCAAGGCACACCTGCTCGTGGCGACGCCGGGCCGCCTCGAGGACCTGCTGGCACGGGGCGCGTTCACGCTCGATCAGGTCCGGATCCTCGTGCTGGACGAGGCCGACCGGATGCTCGACATGGGTTTCCGCCCGGCGATCGACAGGATCGTCGGCGCGTGTCCGAGCGAGCGCCAGACGCTGTTCTTCTCGGCGACCCTCGAGGGCGTCACGGGCGACGTTGCCGGCCGCTACACGACCGCGGCGATCGCCCACGAGCACGGCGGGCCCGCCCGGCGCGAACCGAGCCGAGTCGAGCACCGCTTCGTCGCGGTGCGCGACGGGGAGCGGCTGCCGGCGCTCGTCGAGCAGCTGGGCGGCGAGCGGGACAGGGCGATCGTGTTCGTGCGCACCAAGCGCGGCGCGGATCGCCTCGTCAAGCGACTGGATGCGCACGGGGTCAAGGCCGTCTCGCTTCACGGCGACAAGTCGCAGGGCCAGCGCGACCGCGCGCTGTCGAGCTTCCAGTCCGGTCGGGTGGATACTCTCGTCGCCACCGATGTCGCGGCACGTGGAATCGACGTCGATGGCGTCTCGCATGTGGTCAACTTCGACCCCCCGGCCGACGATCAGGCCTACATCCACCGCACCGGACGCACGGGACGGGCGGGCGATCACGGCGTGGGTGTGACGCTCGTCGGGGAAGGCGAGCGCCAGGCGATGCGCCAGCTCGCCCGGCGCCTCGGGCTGAGCCACGGCCTGGGGGGCGCCGAGGGCCGCCACCGGGAGCATGCTCGGCGCACACCACAAAGGCAGCCGCGCCGGCGCGCGCGGGAGCGCGCGGGGCGATGACGGCGGTGGACTCGCGTCGCGCCGCCGCTGACATCGGCGCGACATCCCCGAACGCCTCCAACGACGCGCCGTCGGTGGCGAGCAGCGTTGGCGCGCCGCTGGACGCGCGGGCATGGCGGGAGGTGCTCGCCCCCTATGCGAAACCGGACTCCCGCCGTGCCGCCGTCTGCCTGGCCAGCTCGGTGCCGCCGTACCTGGGACTGTCGCTCGCCATCTACCTTCTGCTGGCGCGCTCGCCGCTTGCATTGCTGCTCGCGCTGCCGGCGGCGGTCTTCCTGGTGCGCTCGTTCATCGTCTTCCACGACTGCTCGCACGGCTCGTTCGTGCGCTCGCGGCGCACGAACGCGTGGCTGGGCAGGGCGATCGGCCTGCTGCTGTACTCGCCGTTCGTGCGCTGGCGCCACGATCATGCCGTTCATCACGCGAGCTCCGGCGATCTCGACAGGCGCGGCACAGGCGACGTGCGCACCCTGACGGTGGCGGAATATCGAGCGCTCTCGCCGCGCGGACGGCTGGGCTACCGGCTGCTGCGCAACCCGCTCGTGATGTTCGGGCTGGGGCCGATCGTGGCGATGATCATCGGTCCGCGCATCGTGGCGCGCGGGGCGCGCCCGCGGATGCGCCGCAGCGTGCTCGCGACCGATCTCGCGCTCGCCACGATCGTCGGGGGACTGTGCTGGTTGATCGGCTGGCGCGACTACCTGCTGGTCTTCGGTCCGCCCGCCCTGCTCGCGGGCTCGATCGGGATCTGGCTGTTCTATGTCCAGCACCAGTTCGAGGACGCCTACTGGAACAGCGGGCTGGACTGGAGCTTCACCGACTCGGCGCTGCGCGGCAGCTCCTATCTGAGGCTGCCCGCCGTGCTGAGGTTCTGCACGGGGAGCATCGGCTATCACCACGTCCACCACCTCAACGCGCTGATTCCCAACTACAACCTGCGTCGAGCACACGACCAGAACCCGGCACTCCACGACGTCCCGACGCTGTCCCTGGCCGACGGGCTGCGGGCAACCACGCTCAAGCTCTGGGACGAGCAGGCCGAACGCTTGATCAGCTTCCGGGATGCTCAGCGCCTGCGCGGAGCGGGCCGGGTCCCGGCGCCGAGTCCAACCGCGCCGCGTAGTTGAGGCCCCCTGGGCCGCTCGTGGATGTTGCTAACGTCTGCGACATCAGGTCGGGCGATTAGCCCGGCGCCGCAGTGCCAGCGCTCGTAGCCATTGCTCAGCAATCTCCGCGTTCGCCGCACTACTACCGCAGGAGGAAGCACAATGGCTACCGGAACCGTCAAGTGGTTCAGCGACGACAAGGGCTTCGGCTTCATCACGCCCGATGACCAGTCGAAGGAGCTGTTTGTCCATCACAGCGCGATCGTCGGTGAGGGCTACCGGTCGCTCGCCGAAGGAGCGAAGGTGAGCTACGAGCCCGAAGCCGGCGACAAGGGCCCCAAGGCCACGAACGTGCAGCTCGCATAGCGATCTCGGGTCGCGCGGGCACGACTGCTCGCGTGATCCGGGGCTTCCGGCCGGGAGGGCGCTTGTATCCCGGCCGGTCGGCCGTACGCACGCAATCGTCAGGCCAGACGGCCATGCCGCCCGCCGGTGCCCGAAGGGAGCCAACGCCTTCACACGGTGGCCGGCCGTACGCGCTCGGCACCTCCGACAAAGGACGGGAAGAACATGGGCTCAAGTGGCAAGAAGAAGACCACGATGGCGAAGCTCGCGCGCGAGAACCGACTTCGCGAGCGCCGGTTGAACAAGCAGGCCAGGAAGGACGCTCGCAAGCAGGCGTCCTCCGCTGATCTGGACGGGCAGGAGAGTCATCTCGAGGGAACGGAGGCTCAGGCAACATCGCCGGACGCCACGTCCGCAGCTCTCGCGCCGGGAGTTCAGCCGTCCGCGGCGGTCGATCACGAGGCCGTTCCCGACGAAGCCACCGCGGACTCGACGGTGCAGGAGCAACCGACCGCCCTGGCGTCGGTGGGGGGCGATGAGCCACTCCCGGATCGCGCGTGAGCGATCCGACCGACGATCAGGCGTCGGCTCCGGGTCAGGCCGAGGCGCAGGTGCGCGCGTTCGGGCGGGTCGCCTCCGAACCAACCGATCCACGTGCCAAGGAAGCCGCGCTACGCCGACTGCGCGACGCTCCGGATGAGCAGCTGGCGGTGTTCGAGGGCAAGCTTCGGCACGACGCGCTCGAGGCGGGTGCGACCGAGCCCGAGCTGAGGGAGGCGCAGCGCCATCACCCCGAACATGGCGCTTGAGTTAGCCGTCCCGTGTCCTGGTCCCGTCGCCGCTTATCGCGACGATGTGTTCCGGATTCAGCGCGATCAGCTCGCCCGACTCCGCCTCCGCGAGCGAGACCAATTCCATGATCGAGCCACGCGCGGCGTCGACGATCTTGTTCTCGACCTCCTCAGGCGCTCCCCGCACGCGGAAGCGCTGGCCACCAACCACGAGTATCTCGGTGACATGATTCCCAGTCACGATGCGCGGGGCATTTCGATACCGACGACCGACGTAGTGCCATCCAGCGACGTCGCGGCGCGGACTTTCTTTTCCGCGGTGGCCATGCCGACCGCCTCTCTGCCCTTCTGAACGAAGATGTTGCCCGGAAAGCGAGAAGGGCTCGACTCACTGGACGCACGGGCAACTATAACGCGATCTGATCCGCCGACACGTCATGAATGCCAAGGCGCGGCGGCCACGATCGCGGACGCGGCGCCCGCGAGCGCGCCTGCTGGGCCAGCGACTAGACTCATCGCCGACGTGCGACGGCGGATCGCCTTCGTCGTCTCTGGGGGTGCGTTTACCGCCTTCGCGCCCCGTACCGCCATTCCCGCCACGCACACATCCACCCAGCACGTTCCGGCCGCGGCCGGACGGGAACTGGTCGACCGCGTCGCGAACGTAGCGGCGATGACAGTGCCGCTGGGCCTGCTCGTCTTCGCCGCCTGGCGTGCTTGGGGCGGAGCCTTGCGCTCGAGCGATCTGATCGTGCTGGGGATCACGTACACGCTCACCGGCCTTGGCGTGACTGTGGGCTTCCATCGCCTGTTCACCCACAGGAGTTTCAAGACCGGGCCGGGCCTGCGGTTCCTGCTCGCCGCACTCGGCTCGGCCGCGATCGAGGGGCCGTTGATCGAGTGGGTCTCCAACCACCGCAAGCACCACCAGTTCTCAGACGAGGCCGGTGACCCTCACAGCCCTCACCACCATGGCTCGGGGATCCGCGGTGCGCTGCGGGGGCTGCTCCACGCCCACTTCGGGTGGATTCTCGGCGGCGGCGCGGCCGCGACCCCGGAGCGCTATGCGAAGGATCTGCTGGCCGACCCGGTCGCACGGTTCGTCGACCGCAGCTTCATCCTCTGGCTGGTCTTGGGCCTCGCGCTGCCCTTCGCGCTGGGGGCGGCCCTGACCGGCACGCTCGCCGGCGCGCTCAGCGCCCTGCTGTGGGGAGGGGCGGTGCGCATCTTCCTTCTGCACCACGCGACGTTCTCGATCAACTCGCTGTGTCACTACTTTGGCCGCAGTCCGTACGTGACCGGGGATCAGTCGCGCAACCTCGCCTGGCTGTCGCTGCCGACGCTCGGCGAGGCATGGCACAACAACCACCACGCCTTCCCGACCTCCGCCCGCCACGGGCAGGGCCGTTGGCAGCTCGATCCGTCCTGGTGGGTGATCCGCGGTCTGGCTCGATGCGGCCTGGCGTGGGACATCGTCGGCGTGTCCTCCACGAGGCGGCTGGCCAAGGAGATTTGACGCGTTCAAGCTAACGTGCGTCAGCCCGCCGGGACTTCTCTGGCCTCCTGCGATACTTGATGAGCGATGTCGCAGAAAAATGTCGAACTCCTCCGCCGCTGCGCCGAATTCCTGAACGTAGGCGACTGGGCCGCCGTCCTCGAGCTGTATCACCCCGACGTCGTGGTTGAGTTCCGCGACCTCCCCCCACCCTCTGATGTACCCGACGTGCTTCATGGCCGTGAGGCCATCCGTCGCGTCGTGGCGCATTGGACCGCCCCATACGACGAGTTCGGAGCAGAGATCTACGAGTACGTCGATGCGGACCCGTGGGTCATTTGCGACACGCGCTCGCACGCCCAAGGCGAGGGTGGCAATACACCCGTCGACGTTCACTTCGCGGACGCCTACGAGGTGAGGGACGGCAAGATCGTTCGCGCGATCCTCGGATATGCGGATGTAGCAAAGGCGATCGGAGACGTAGGAGCCGTCACGCAGGCTTGAGGCGTTCCACGAGCTGTCGCTGGACCCCTGATCAGTTCACGCGGCGTCGGCGACCGACGAGCGCCCCGCAAATAGCCGCTCAGCGCAGGCGCACCCGGGGCGTGATGCGATACAAACGTCGGGATGACTGGATCCCAGGCGCGCGCTCCCCGGCGGGGACTCACTGTGGCGATCACGGGGCCGACCGGTGAGATCGGCCAGGCGGTCGTCGCCGCCCTCGAGCGTTCCCGGGAGGTGGGCAGGGTGCTCGGCATGGCCCGCCGGCCCTTCGACCCGGCGGTGCGGGGCTGGAAGAAGGTCTCCTATCGGCGCGGCGACGTGCTCGACTACGACGCGGTCGAGCGGCTGGTGAAGGACGCGGACGTGGTGGTGCACCTCGCGTTCATCATCATGGGCGGCGCGCGGGAGACCTCGGCGGTGAACCTCGAAGGGTCGCGCAACGTGTTCGAGGCGACAGCCGCCGCGGGTGCGCTGCGGCTGGTGTACGCGTCCTCGGTCGCGGCTTACGGCTTTCACCGCGAGAACCCTCAGCCGCTCACCGAGGACGTTCCCGCTCGGGGCAGCCCCGCGCTGTACTACTCCGCCCAGAAGGCGCAGGTGGAGGCGCTGCTCGGCGACGTGCTCGCGGGCGGCTCCACCGACGCCTACGTGCTGCGTCCCTGTATCGTGGCGGGCCCCGACGCGCCGCTGCTGATCGAGAACCTGCCCTACACCCAGATCTCGCGACGGCTGCCCGAGCCCGTGCTGCGGCTGCTCGATGGGGTGCCGATCCTCAGGCCGGTGCTGCCCGACCCGGGAGTGCCCTTCCAGCTCGTTCACCACGACGATGTCGCGAGCGCCGTGCGGGCGGCGGTGCTCGGGCGGGGAGCGGCGGGCGCCTACAACCTCGCGGGCCCCGGCCGGCTCACGGTGGCGCAGCTCGCGCGAGAGCTCGGGTGGCACTCGATCCCCGTTCCCGAGCTTGCGCTGGACGGCGCCGCGGAGATCGTCGCACGGCTGGGCGTGCTCCCCGCCCAGGCCCAGTGGATCGCCGCCTTCCGCCGGCCCGTGCTGATGGACGTCGGCAAGGCGCGGCGGGAGCTTCGCTGGCGCCCGAGGCACGACGCGCTGCAGACGCTGCGAGCGACGATCACCGCCGCGCGCATGGACCGCTTCGTGCGATGAACGACATTTCATCGGCACGGCTCGCGCTCTCGTGGAGCGGGGGCAAGGACTCGGCGCTGGCGCTGTGGGTCTTGCGCCAGGAGCACGGGCTGTGGCCGCGCACGCTCATCACAACGGTCACCGACACCTACGGGCGCGTGTCGATGCATGGTGTGCGCCGTGATCTGCTCGGCGAGCAGGCCCGCCTGGTCGGCGTCGAGCTCTTGCAGATCCCAATTCCAGCCGGATGCACCGATTCACTATATGAACAGCGGATGGCGGAGGCATTCGCGTCCAGTGGCCTGCGCGACATCGAGTGCATCGCTTCAGGCGACCTGTTCCTCGAGGACGTTCGCGCCTACCGCGAGACCCGCCTGAGCGCCGCCGGCAGGCAGGCGCTGTTCCCGCTGTGGCGGCGCGACACGGCGATGCTCGCGCGCCAGCTCATCGAGGCTGGTTTTCGCGCGATCCTCGTATGCGTGGACCCGACCAAGCTCGACCGTTCCTTCGCAGGCCGAGCATTTGACCACGAGCTGTTGGACGACCTGCCGGCCACGGTCGATCCCTGCGGCGAGAACGGCGAGTTCCACACGTTCGTGTACGCGGGACCGATCTTCTCCAGTCCGCTTGGGTGCAAGACCGGCGAAGTGGTCGAGCGCGACGGCTTCGTGTTCTGCGACGTGCTCAGCGCTTGAGTCCGAGCGAGCGGCGTGTTAATTGGCTCAGAAGCAGGCGACTCCCAGCTCCCAACGGCGCCGGCGCTAGATTGATTTACACACATGGGCAAGACGTGGGTACTCGACACTGAGACGAAGGGCACCGGAGCGAACATGGTGCCGCTCGAGAAGGTGCTGCGCCGCGACGGCCCGAAGTCTGAGCTCGACCTCGTCCAACTTCGGCGCCCGACGTCGCCTCGACCCGCGCCCGAGCCGGATGCGCCGGCGCCGCGACGCTTCAAGGTTGTCGATGTGATGACGCGCGAGACCCTCGCCGAACACGCTGACGCGCGCGCGATCGTTGATCTCCTGGGCCAGGTGCGTAGTGTCGTGGACGTACTGGTCTACGTCTGGGACCCGCGCCGCCGGCGCTGGCGTCTGCTGGGGCTCGACGAGACGCGAGCGCTGTGGGGCTTTCGCGATCCGCGCGCGCTGCGATCGGACGAGGCCTAGGCGTTGACAGTGACTCCTCAGAACACCTGGCCGTCCAGGAAGCCTGCCACGAGCACCAGCCAGCCGCCGATCTCGGCGACGATCAGCGCGATCACGAAGGCGTGTGTTCCGGGCATGGGATCGCGGAACTGGTTGTCGGTGTCGCGTCGCCAGCCGTGCAGGGTGTAGGTGGCGACCGCCGCGTAGAAGTAGAACGTCATCGCGCCCGCCGCCAGCAGGTTCACCAGCTCGCTCCAGCCGCTGAGCTGGACGAAGGTCGCGACCAAGAGTAGAGCGAAGCTATATAGGAGCGCCGCGCGGTGAGCCGTGTTGACATAGGGGTGGGCGAGATGGCGCTCGGACGTCGCGATCTGGCGGTACTTCCACACCCCGAGCAGGAGCGCCCACAGGAACATCCCGGCGGCCGCCAGCAGCACGGCCTTCGTGTCGGCGCCGATTTCCACTCCTGCGTGCATCACGTGATCGGATGTGCGCGTTCGCCGGCGACCCAGGTAGCGTTGATCTGGATGCCGGCGAGCTTGGCGGGGTCGTGTGCGAGGGGGTCCCCTGAGAGGTGCACCAGGTCGGCCTGCTTGCCGGGTGTGATCGAGCCGGCCTGGTGCTCGCAGCCGAGCGCTCGGGCCGAGCCGAGCGTGTACGCATGCAGCATCAACTCCACGTTGACCGCCTGGTCGGCCCCGAGCGTCGCGCCTGCGGCGGTTCGGCGGGTGACGGCGGCGCTGATCGCCGCCAGTACGTCTGGCTGAGTCACCGGGTAGTCCGAGCTCCCGGCCAGCTCTACGCCCGCTTCGCTCAGCGAGCGCAGCGGCATCGTCTGGATCGAGGGTGGCAGCGGCGTCAGCAGCATCTCATCGCCGGCGTTGGCGATGAACCCCGGCTGCACCACGGCGATCGCGCCCGTGTCGGCGATCCGGCGCGGCTGGTCGGGAGCGGCGAACACGACGTGCTCGAGGCGAGGGCGCCCCGGCGCGTCGCCGAGCTGGCGCTGACTTCGCTCGAGCGCGGTGACGGCCAGGTCGATCGCCTCGTTGCCGATCGCGTGCAGCGCGATCTGAAAGCCTCGCTGCGCGCCTCGCCGGACCGCGTCGGAGAGCGCGTCCCGCTGCCAGAAGCGCATCCCGGCGTGTAGATGCAGGTCGCGACCCAGCCGCGGGCGGCCGCTGCGCGAAGCGGCTCGCAGCACGGCCAGCCCGCCTCCGCCGAGCGCGTTCTTCAGCAGCGCTCCGGCGACCCATGCCGCCTGGCCCGCCGAGAGGCACACCGCGCAGCGGTGTCCGCCGTTGACGTACAGCTTCGCGGGCCCGGTCGGGGCGCGGGAAGGACCCTCTCCGGTTGCGGGACCGTCGAAGCGCGGCAGCAGCAGACTGGTTGACGCCACGGGCATCGAGTGAACCGTGATCGGTAGGCGATCTTCTTCGGCGGCGCGTCGGTACAGACGCTCCACAGTCGGAGCGACCGCCGCGTCCCCGACGCGGGTGATCCCGAGCGCGAGCAGATCGCGGGCGTGCGCTTCGCACGCCGCCAGCCACACCTCCGAACCGCCGTCGAGCAACTGGTCGCGGAACGCCGCCTCGGCCATGAACGCACCACCCTCGGAGACGACGCCCGTGAGCCGCCCGCGCCGGTCGCGCAGGAGCACACCGTTGAGCGGGTCGGGCGAGCCGGCGCTCCACCCCATCGCATCCAGCCCGGCGCGGTTGAGCGCGCCATCGTGGCCGCTGGCGGCTTGTACGAAAAGCGGGCGACCGGGGCAGCATTGCTCGAGCTCATCGGCGTTGGGCGCGCGTCGCTCGCGCAGGTCACCGGGCTCGTAGCCGCACAGGTAAACCCAACCCGGGGGCTTGGCCGGGACGCCGTCACGGATCGCCGCCAGCAGCTCCTCGATGCGGCTTCCGGGCGCCAGCCGCAGGCTCACCCCACCGTAGTCAAGCGCCGCGTACGCCAGATGGTGGTGAGCGTCGATGAAACCCGGCAGCAGCGCGCCCCCACCCAGATCGTTGACCGCAGCGCTCTCGCCCATCGCGGCGCGCACCTCGCCGAGCGCCCCCACGGCCTCGATCCGTCCTGCGCGGGTCCCGACCGCTTCGGCGATTGGGCGTTGCGGGTCCATCGTCAGGACCAGCGCTCCGGCGAGGATCTCCACGTCCACCTCCCGGATCGTATGCCGGCGCCAACGCCGACAGGCGGGCGGCAGAGGTCGAGCGCGGCTCGCGCCGCCACGCGAGCCGGGCACACAGCAGGGAGAGCATCACGAGCCGGGCACACGGTGGGGCCGGGCGTCACGATCGCCGTCCGGCGAAGGCGCGGCGGTTGTTGCGTAGGTCGCGGGCGAGCAGGCGCAGGTATGCGTGGCGGTTGCACATGATCGTGTGGCGCCCTGTCGCGCTGAACTGGCGGCGCGAGCGGCGCTCGCCGCCGGCGTCGATCGCCTCCCACATCCGCTCGCGCGTGGGGACGCGAAGGCGTCCCGCGAGCATCTCGGCGAGCCAGGTGGCCTGCCGTTCGACCACCTCGAACAAACCCGGCCCCGGCTCGAGCACGCCGATGAACGCCAGCCCGGGAGCATCGGGCGAGAGGATGCGGCGGAAAAGCGGGAACTCCCACCCCTCGCCCCGGCCAAGGTCGTCAGGCAGGAACGGAAAGCTGATCCTGTACCCGGTCGCGAACACGATCGCATCTGCGCGCGCTGCGCTGTCGTCGCTGAACCGCACGCGATCTCCCGTGAGCGCACTGATGCGGGGTCTGCTCTCGAGCGTTTTCGCGGCGAGCGCGGCCTGGGCGGAGGGGGAGACGACCGCCGGCCAGCGCGTTTCGAGCAGGCGGTGGCGCGGCGCAGGCAGCCCGCCGCGGTCCACCCCCGACCCGGACGCCGCCAGCATCGCGCGAATCGCGAGCCGCAACAGCGGCAGGGGCACCAGCAGCCCTGTTGCGGTATCGAAGTCGTCGAACGGCCGACCGAACAAGCGACGCGGGATCAGGTGGTGTACCTCGCCGCAGGCCAGGATCGTGTGCGCCGCCCGCGACGAGATCTCAGCGGCGATGTCGAGCGCTGACTGCGCGCCGCCGACGACGATCACGCGTTGACCGGCGAATCGCTCCGGCGTCCGGTAGTCGCGCGCGTGAATCGCCACGCCGTCGAACGTGCCCGGCAGCCGTGGGATCTGGGCGTCCGAGTAGTGGCCACTGGCGACCACCACCGCATCGAACCGCCGGGGTCCCGGATCCGGGCGGTCGAGGCTGACCTCCCAGCTCCCGTCCACCGGTCGCGCCTGCGCGACGCGCGCCCCGCAGGTGATCAGGCCCGCTAGATCGTTGTGGCGTGCATAGGTCTCGAGGTACGCCAGCACGTCGCTGTGGTGGGGGAACTCCGGTGCAGACTCGGCCATCGGCAGGCTCGGGTACTGCATGCGCCCGCGCGATGTGTTCGAGCAGAGCGACGCGTACGCGGCCGAGCTGCCGTTGTCGTTGCCGTAGCGCCACATGCCTCCGATCGCCGACCCCGCCTCATAGGCCGTTACGTCGTGACCGGCGCGAGCCAGAGCTTGAATCGCCGCAAGCCCCGACGTTCCGGCGCCGATCACGCACACGCGGCGGGCCGGCGCGCCGGCCTTCCCAGGGCAGCGGGCTCGAGCTCGGACCCCGGCCGCGGCGGGAGCTTCACTGGGGACCATACAAGCGTATTGAATCACATAGTATCGTATGGTTTACAATATATTCGTATGGCGTCCGTGCCGACCTCTGACCTCACCGGCTATGCGCGCATCCGCAACGCGGCGCTCGAGGGCTTCGCGCGAGACGGTGTCAAGGCCACCTCGATCCGGGCCGTCGCCAGGCGCGCCGGCGTGTCAGCCGGGCTCGTCCAGCACCACTTCCCGACCAAGGCAAGCTTGCGCGATGCGGTCAACGCGCACGTGGTCGCGCTGGTGAGCTCGTCGTTCCTCGACATGCCGGCTGGCGCCTCCGACGCCAACCCGTTCGTGGAGCTCGGGCAGCGCGTCACCAGGCTCGTCGGCGAGCAGCCCGACGCATTGCGCTATGCGGCGCGTGCGATCGTCGAAGACGATCAGGCGGCGCTGGACCTGTTCGACTCGTTCGTCGCGATCGCCCGCACCCAGTGGGAGCTGCTCGCCGGCGAACGTCGCCTGCGCCCGGACCTCGACGTTCAATGGGGGGCGCTTCACACGGTCGTGTTCAACCTCGGCACGGTGCTGTTCGCCAAGGCGATCGACCGGCACCTGGAGCAACCGTTCTTCACGCCTGCGCAACTCGAGCGCTGGAACATCGCCACGACCGCGCTGATGCAACGGGGCGCCGAACGCACGCGCTCTGACACCGCGGTGCGCCGGGCGTGACGGGGATGACGCGCGCCGGGATCCTGCAGCGGGACGACGGGCCCACGATTGCGTATGATGTCGCGGGCCACGGCCCCCTGGTCGTGTTCGTGCATGGCCTCACTTCCCTCCGGCAGAGCTGGGATCCTGTCACCACGCTGCTTGCCGAGGAGTTCACGTGCGTGCGGTTGGATCTACGTGGTCACGGGGCTTCCTCCCGCGCCGCGGAGTACTCGATGGTCTCGCTGGTCGGTGACGTGCGGGCCCTCGTCGAGGAGGTCGCGCTTGGGGAGCCCGCGATCGTCGGTCACTCCCTGGGCGCGAGCGTTGCGGCTGTATACGCCGCGGCGCACGGTGCGCGCGCCGTCGTCTGCGTCGACCAGTCGCTGCGGTTCGGCGAGTTCGCCGGGCTCGTGCAGGCAAATGCCGAGGACCTGCGCAGCCAGCGCACGATGGAGGCCGTGCTGTCGATCGACCGCGCGCTCGAGCTCGAGCCCTACACGGGGATCGAGAACATCGAGCGCAGGGTGCTGGCGTTTCCGCGCGAGGTCGTCCTCGGAATTTGGGACGCGCTGCTGAGCACCCCTCCAGAGCAACTGACCGCGATCGCCGAGGCGGTCCTGCCCCGCATCGCATCACCACTACTATCGCTGCACGGATCGCCGCCGCCACCGGACTACGCGGCCTGGCTTACGGGCCTCGCGCGCGGGGCGCGGGTCGAGATCTGGGACGGGACCGGCCACATGCTTCACCTCGTCGACCCGGAACGGTTTGCGGCACGCACGCGGCCGCTACTTGCGGACCCACCCGCGCCCTGAAGCTCAGTGGAGGTACAGCTTGGCCATCGACGGCATCGGCAGCGCCGCCATTACGGGCACGGTCAGGCTGTCTCAGGCCTGAGCGCGCTTGCCGGCGCCGATGTGCTCGGCGAAGAACGCGAGCATCCGCTTCCAGCCATCCTCGGCGGCGTCCGCGTCGTAGCCGACCGCCATTCCGGTGGGCATCCGCGCGAGCATCCCCTGCCAGCCGCCGACGCGCGAGAAGAACGAATGGCCGGCGTCGTCGTATGTCTTGACCTCGTGGGGCACTCCGATCGCGCTCAGGTGGCGCTCGAGGCGCTCCGCCATCGGCCGTCCGACGACCCGGTCGCGTCCACCGTAGCTGCCCACCACCGGGCACACCCCATCGAGTGCGGACCGCGCAGACGGGACCATCCCGTAGTTGACCGCCGCCGCGGCGAACCCCGGACGCGTCGCCGCCAGCAACGCAAACCCCCCGCCCTGGCAGAACCCGGCGACCGCCACACGCGCGCCGTCAACATCATCGCGCGCCGCGAGCGCCGTCCGCGTCGCATGAATGTCGTCAACCTCGCGCGAGACACGGCCGCTCATCATGTCCACCAGCACCCGCGTGAGGCAGATCACGCGTCGCCCGTGCGAGTACAGGTCGGGCGCAAGCGCGGTGTATCCCTCCTGCGCGAAACGCCCGGCGATGCGACGGATGTCGTCGTTCAACCCAAAGGACTCGTGAAGCACGAGCACCCCTGGCCGGGGGGCCTCCCCGGAGGCAGCGAACAGCTCGCCCCGCAGGTGCCCACCGTCCTCCAGCGTGATATCCAAACGCTCGCCACCTGCCATCGGGCAAAGATATCCGCCCGCCGTGGATCCGTCGCCCGCGGTGCTCGAAGAACCAAGGGTCGCCGCCAGGTCGATCGCCGCTGGGCCGTCGATTGCCGTCATTAACCGGATAGCTGACTTCGACATCGAGGATCACGCCGACAGCGCGGCGATTGGCAGCGCCCAGAGTCGCTCGCCCAAGGGGATCGTCTGATCCCGGGGATGGACGACTACGCCTGCCGAGAATTGTGAGCCGCGATGCTCACGGAGCTCGACGAGCCACTTGGGCGTGGGGTGTCGTAAACGTCCAAAGTTAGCTGCGTAAACGTCCATTCTATTATGCGCAAACATCCGATCTTGCTTGGTAAACGCTCTGCCCGGTCGTCCTCGTTTTGCACCGCAGTGGACAATCGTGGAGAGGTCGTGACCTACAACGGCAGCTCTCGGAGCGCTCCCGCAAAGATCGACAACGGCGATCATGCGTGCAGCGGTGAAGCAGCTGCTGCAGGAAAACCTGCCGATGGAGCTCTCCGCGGCGATTGCCTGCTTCTACCTGGAGCGTGCGGCGTAGCGATGCCCCCTTTTCTTCACCGCCTGCGCGTCCGCTACAACGAGTGCGACGCCCAGGGCCACGTCTTCAACGCCAACTACTTCGTCTACTTCGACGTCGTCCTGACCGAGCTGTGGCGGGAGGCCCTCGGCTCCTACGAGGCGCTCACAGCCAACGGGCTCGATCTCGTGGTCGCCGAGACGGGTGCGCGCTTCCGCGCCCCGGCGCGCTTTGACGACGAGCTCGAGATCACGCTCGAGCTCGAGCGCCTGGGCAACACATCGATGGTGTCCGCAATCCGCATCGTGCGGGGTAGGGATATGGTCGCGGAGGGTCGCATCGTCCATATCTTCGTGCGCGCCGACCGTCTCGGCGAGAAGGCCCCGATTCCCGATCACGTGCGGCGGATACTGCAGCGCTACACCCTCGAGGATCCCGACTCGCTCGCGACGCGGGGTCCGGCCCGGCCCGCGGGCCCGGGCTCACGGTCTTGAGCGCCCGACCCACGCACATACATGCACGTATGTATGCTAGGCTCCCGGCGAGCAGACGATGTCCACAGCCTCGTCCCAGCACTCCAAGCCTCTCTGTGCGCATCGCGACGGACGCGCAGACAGATCGACCGTCCGGTGGCAGCGCGAGGTTCCCGAGGCGATCCGCTCGCTCGGCGCGCTTGCGAACGCCGACTACGATCGAGGGCAAATATCCTTGGCGTCGTTCCTTCGCTACGACCGCCGGCTCGCGGCGTTCGTCTGGCCTCCGGTGTCCCTCGTCCACCGTCTACGCAGTGCGGTCCGGGCGCAGTAATCGCGCCCGGCCTCAGCGCATGTATCAAGGACAAGGGAGACTCCCGAACAGCGCGCACACCTCCCGTCCTTGGCGCATCCACGAGATCACCTCCGACTTTCGGCTCGAGGACGTGTGGGCGCTGCCCGTGCACGGCGAGCAGAGCGACTTCCCGGCGCTGGTGCAGGGCTTCGCCGCCGGCGACCCCTCGCAGGGCTCCTGGCTCGCCCGCGTGCTGTGGAGCACCCGCTGGAAGATCGGCGAGCTGCTCGGTTGGGACGAGGCGAAGACCGGGCTCGGGGCGAGGGTGCCGACGCTGCGCCAACGCCTGCCGCAAGACCTGCTGGACGCCCCAGGCCCGGACTTCGACACGCTCCCATTCACCTCGCTGTACATGATCGAGGACGAGTTCGCCGCGGAGATCGCCAACCGCACCATGCATGGGGTCATGCACCTCAGCCTCGTTCCTGACGGGATGGGCCGCTACCGCGGCCAGATGGCCGTCTTGGTCAAGCCAAACGGGCTCCTCGGGGCCACGTACATGGCCGCGATCAGACCCTTCCGGTACCTGATCGTCTACCCGGCGGCGATGCGGCAGATCGAGCGCGAATGGATGCGATCAGATCTCGCCAGTCTTCCGCCCACCCGCAGTTCGCATTGAATCAGGCTTTACGGCCGCGCCCCCATCCGCACGCGCCGTCCGGCTGACCGCGGGCTCCGCGTCACGCGCCTGCATGGACAGTGCTCCGATCTGTTGCCGCGCGATCGCGCGAGCCAGGCCCCGAGGATTCGAGTCCTCGCTCGGGGTCGGCACGCGCAATCAGGACGGGGACCGGACTGTGGTGCAGCACATAGTGACTGACGCTGCCGAGCAGCACGGAGCGCACGGCGCCGCGTCCACGGGAGCCCATGACGACCAGATCGTGATGCCCGGTCTTGATCTGGTGGATGAGCGCGGGTCGCACGGGCTCGCTGCTCTGGACGGTGCTGACCGACACCCCATCGGGCACCCGCCGGACGGCTGCTCGCAGGACCGTCTCGGTCTCGGACTCGGCGCCACGGGCGAGCGTCGCCGCCACGCCGCCGCCGGCGCCGATGTAGGCGGCGGCGGAAGGCGTCACGACGGCGCTGAACAGCGTCAAGCGGGCGTGCTCTGACTCGGCCAAGTCGATTGCCTGTGCGAGCGCCTGGTCGGCGTCCGCTGAGCCATCGATGGCGACGAGGACGTTTTGAAACATCGTCTTCTCCTTTCCTCGTACGGAGCCCGTGTTGACTCCCCTTGACGCTTATAGCAGATAACTATATAGTTTGCAATGTGTCTGGGGCGAGTGTTGACATCGCGATGGAGCGGGCCGAGCGACTCGATTACATCGCAGAGCATCTGCTCTCGCGGGCCGCGATCCTCGTGCGGCTGCTCGTCAAGCAAGTGCGCAGCAGCGAGATCTCCCGGACCGAAATGCAGGTCTTGAGCGTCCTCACCGAGGGGCCGCGAAGGATCACAGAGCTCACCGCGCTCGAGGGGATCGCGCAGCCGACGATGACCTTGCTCGTCAAGCGACTGGAGCAGAAGGGATGGGTGCAGCGCGAGGGACTGCCGGACGACGGGCGCGTGGTCATGGTCAGTCTCACCGAGGCGGGGACCGCTGCGCAGCAGCGGTTGCTCGCGCAGTTCCTCGCGGCCATGCGGATCGACCTGCGGGAGCTCTCAGATGAGCAGCTACAGGCGCTGACGGCCGCGACGGAGACGCTCAGCTCGTTCGTGGATGACCTCCAGCGGCGAAGCTCCGTCTGAGGGCCCTAGGCGTGCAAAAGCGCTTCGACGGCTGCGTCGAACGAGCTTGGATCGCTCGGCGAGAACTTCCGCAGCGCGCCGCCGGTCGTGCCGAGCAGGAACGATGGGGTGCCGTTGAGGCCGCTTCGCTCGGCCGCCTGCTCGTCTGCCGCGATCTCCGTGAGCAGCGCGGGGTCGCCGCGGTCGGCTGTCCACTGCGCGAGCTTCAGGCCCGCGACCTGGCCGGCTATGCCTTCGAGGTATGTGTCGGTCACATACCCTGAGCCCTCCTCTCCCTGCTCCTCATAGAAGGTCTCGACGAACTGCCAGGCCCTGTCCTGCTTGCCTGCCGCCAGCGCCGCGACCTGCTGGGCCACGAACACGGCCGGCTCGCGCGTCGCCGTCTGCAGCGCGTGGTACTCGATCCGCAGCGTGCCGGGCCGGACCCACCGTTGGATGACCGACGGCAGCACCTGGAGCGAGAAATCCCTGCAGAACGGGCACTCCAGGTCGCCGAAATACTGGAGCGTGACCGCTGCCGCAGGCTGGCCAAGCGTGTTTGCGCTCTGCGGGATGCCCTCGAGAAGCGTGGCGAGCCGATCGTTCTGCTCAGGCGGGCCCATCAGGCGGAACTCAGCACTCACCCGTCTTCGGGAAGCGCGGCAAAATCACGCTTCGCCTTCCTATACCACCCCATCCCTGCTAGGGGATTCTTCCACCTACCCTGCATCTCCTTCAAGGCGCTCTTGTGCATCTCATCACCCCCGGCGACCATTTCCTTGAGGTGCCCGTCTTGCGCCTTTATAACGTCGTTCGCCGTCTTTCCACGGTGCGCCAAATCACATGGGCCACCCAACTGCTTACAGGTCATAGTCTTCATGGGTCTCGCTTCCGTTCGCAGGCGATTCAGGTCGCCAATGCTAGCCAGCCGGCGCCCGCGTAGGCTTCTCCGATCCTGCTCGGGCTGGGTCGGAGCGGTGAGGCGCCTACCCCAACAGCTGGTTTGCGTACGGGCCTCGCGCCTCACGCGCTGTCTGGGCTAGCGAGCACGGGCGGCTCGAGCAGGTGGGGCGTTGCCGGATCGATGAGATCCAGCACGGTGGCCGCGTTGGCGTCGCGAAAGGTCAGCGCGGGCAGGTTCCACTTGCGCTCGATCGTCGCCAGCACCGAGGTGTGGTCGTGGATGACGTCGCTGACCGAGCTCGGCCTGGCGTACGGGCTTGCGACGATCGCGGGCACGCGGACCCCGTAGATGTCGTAGCCGCCCGGCGCGTCGCCGGGTTCCAGTTTGGGCGGAGTGTCGTCCGGCGGTACGGCCGCGGGTGGGGGCACGTGGTCGTAGTACCCGCCGTGCTCGTCGTAGGTGTAGATCAGCAGGGCTCGCGGCCAGGCCGGGGAGTGCAGCACGCTCGTGACCTTCTCGTAGGCCCACCCCTCGCCGTAGCTCATGTCCTGCGGGTCCTCCTCGCTTCCGCCGACCGTCGCGAGCCAGTCGGCCGGCCGCTCGGCGAACGGGATTGCGCGCAGAGCCGAGCCGATCGCGCTCAGCAGCCCGACCTCGGGATCGACGAAGCTGACCGACGGTAAGGCCCCGCTGGCGCAGTCCGTGACGAAGCGATGCACGCCGTGCAGGTGCCGCCAGTGCTTCTCGACGACCGAAGGGATGATCGCGGCATAGGGGAGGTCGGTGAAGTAGCCGCCCCAGCTGATGCCGTGGGCGTCGAGCCGGTCGAAGATCGTGCCGTTCGGGGGCGCGGGGTCTTTGACGATGCGCAGCGGGTTGCTCGAGATCACGCCCGAAGCGGTGCCCGCCATCAAGAAGCGTCGGTTTGGGAGCGTCTGGCAGGGCGCCGAGCAGAACCAGCGGTTGGCCAGCGCGAAGCTCCGCGCGAACGAGTAGGCGAACGGAAGCCGCTCGGCGGTCCAGTAGCCCATCGGCTGAACCGAGCCGACGGAGCGGACGAACCCGTCCATCGCGCCCCCGTCGATCTGCTCGTGGCTCGCGTTCCACGTCTGGGAGACGTCGCTGCCCTGTGCGGTGCTCGGGAACGGGAACGCGCGCACCGGGCCGTCCGGCCCCGGGTTGCTGTTCTGCGCGGTGCCCTGCGAGTCGAACGTGAGGCCGTCGGCGAGCGGCTGGCCGCCGATCGGCAGCGCGCCGAGGAGATTGTCGAAGGAGTGATTCTCCATCATGATCACGACGACGTGATCGAACGGGAGCGAGTCGTCGGCGGAGCCCGCCGGCCGGCTCGGATCCGGTAGTGAGTCAGGTGCTCGCAGTGCGCCACTCATGACGGATTTGAGGCTCCATTCTTGCACGCGCCGGACGCGCCGCGGCCGGGATCGATGCTGGCAGCACCGGTGTCGCCGACGGCGTGGAAGCTGATCTTGTTCGCTTCGGCCCGAACCGCGAGGACGTCGGCGCCGACGATTTCCTCCAGGGCGATCCGCGGCGGCGGCCTCCGCGGCGCCGGGACGGGCTGCAGGTCATTTCGTGTGCTTTGTAGTAGGGCGAGTTGAAGTAGTCGGCGCTGTTGTTGGGAACCTGGAAGGAGTGCTCGTCCTCGCCGGTCTTCGGGTCGGCGAAGACGCGTTCGCCGGGACCCAGTCTGTTCGGCGCGAGCCCTGGCAGCTCCAAACTGGACGAGACTGGACGGGCGAGGGCGCTGTCGCGTTGCCGGCGTCGGCCACGGCTCCTCCTCAGCTAACCGCCGCGCGTTGCTCAGCTCAGCGGCTGCAGGCGCGTCTGTTCGACATCGGCCAGCTTGTGCCGCAGCCGCTTGTATTCGTGCTCCTGCGTGGGCGTGCGCTTGTGGCCTCTGTACGCGAGGTTCGTGCGCTCCAGGGGATCGGCCTTGAGGTCGTACATCTCCCACTGGTCTGGCACCTTGCCCGTGGCGTCGTAGTAGCGGGCGAGCTTGTAGCGCTGTTCGCGGATCGAGACGACGTGGTTGGGCGGCTCCGGGTAGGGCCCCTTCGCCTGGCCGGACTGCCAGTCGTCGTAGGTGAAGACGGTGTAGTCCTGCGGCGAAGACGGCGCTGCGCTGAGGATCTGATCGGAGTAGTCGATCCCCTGCCAGGCGGAGCGCGCCGAGGCCGGGGCGCCGACGAGACTGGCGAGCGTGGGCAGGAAGTTGACGTGTGAGACCAGCGCGTCGCTCGTGCGGGCCCGGGGAAACAGGCGCGGGTTGGAGTAGACCAGCGGGACGCGCGTGGACTCCTCGTAGAAGTTGAAGTTCTTCTGGCGCAGGCCGCCGTGGGCGGTGCCCATCTCACCGTGGTCGGCGGTCGCGATCACGAGCGTGTTCTCGAGCAGGCCGGTGGCAGCGAGCGTGTCGAGGATCTTGACGAGGTAGGCGTCGGAGGATCGCATCAGGTTGCCGTAGAAGTTCACGTAGCTGCGCTTCATCTGCGGCGTGGGGATCGGTCCGGAGGCGTTGAACAGGCGCAGGAACTGCTCCTGGACTGTGGGCTTGGTCGAGAGGTCTTCGTTCGCCGTCGCCGGCACCTCGATCTCGCCCGTCAGCCACGAGTCGTCATAGCCCCCTTCGGTGTAGGTCTTGGGATAGAACAGCACGTCGTGCGGGTTGACGAGTGAGACGACCATGAAGAACGGCTGGTCATGCACGGCCGTGGAGTTGAGATACTGGAGCGCTCCTTCGGTGCCGGATTCAGAGGTGCCTTGGGAGTTCATGAACCGGCCGTCGTTGTCGTAGAGCCCACCGCCCTCCTCCGGAATATCCTGGTTGGCGCCGGCGTCCGGCGGATCCCAGCGGGTGAACCCGTACTGGTTGACGTCGTTGGGGACCCAGGTCGTTCCGTTGGCCGGCTTGTTGCAGTGGAACTTGCCCTTGTAGACGGGGGTGTACCCGGCGGCCGCCACCACCGTCGCGGGGTTCGCGAAAGAGGTCGCGAGCTCGACCTGCGGGTATTCGGGGGACGGCATATCGGTCTCGAGCGTGTACTTGACGCCGTGCTGGGCCGGGAAGTAGCCGGACATCAAAGTCGAGCGCGCAGGCGAGCACATGCACGCGTTCGTGAACGCGCGCTCGAAGGTCAAGCCGTGTTCCTGCAGCCGGGTCACGCCAAGCAGGTTGCGCGCCGACCAGCCGGGCGGGAAGTGCTGGATCGCGCGCTGCTGGTCGGTCAGGAAGAGCAGGATGTTCATGCCCGCGACCCGCCCGTCCGGCGCCCCGCGACGTGGTTGTGGACGTGCCGCGGCCGCCGCTGCTGCGGCACGAGAACCGAGTAGGACCCCGGGGGCGACGGCGGCTGCTGTCTTCAGCAGGTCGCCGCGGGTGATCCCGCCCTCGTCGCCCTCGTCGTCGCGCGCGACCGTGCCGTCGTGTCCTGAATCGCCATCGGATCTGTCCATGCTCGCTCCCTTGGATGTCGGCCCTATCCGCGCCTCGTCGCGCGCGAGACTGTCTTGGTACGCGCGTGAAGATACTGACCGCGTTCGACGTAACACCGCCGGGTAGACGAACCTGCCGTCGGGGCTGACGGCGATCGAGCTGACGCCCCGAAGTCTCTCGAAACAGGCCCATGCGGCCCGGCCCGGAGCAGGCGGGCCGGAAACGCGGACGCAGCGCTGCCAGGATGGAGTGACCCCGCGACCCGCCGACCAAGGAGGCCCCGATGCCGCTGTTCCCCGACCGGCTGCGCTTTGGTATCCACGCTGGCCAGCAGTACACCGACTTCCCCTCCTACCTCGAGCTGTGGCGGACCGCCGAGGAGGTGGGTCTCGACTGGGCTTCTGTGTTCGATCACTTCATGCCGATCCAGGCCGACCCGACCGGCCCGTGCTTCGAGGGGCTCACGCTGCTCTCGGCGATGGCGGCGCACACCGAGCGGCTGCGCTGCGCCATCATCGTCACCGGCGTCACCTACCGCTGGCCCGCGGTGCTCGCCAAGATGGCAGTGACGATCGACCACGTGTCCGGCGGCCGCGTCGAGCTGGGCCTGGGCGGCGCGTGGTACGAGCTCGAGCACGACCAGTACGGGATCCCGTTCCCGCCGCTCGGACAGCGCCTTGAGATGCTCGGCGAGGCCGCCGCGGTCGTGAAGTCGCTGTGGACGCAGCAGACCACCAGCTTCGACGGGCGCCACTACCAGCTGCGCGAGGCGCGTTGCGAGCCCAAGCCACTGCAGTCGCCGCACATCCCGCTCTGGATCGGTGGCGCGGGCGAGCGCGTGACGCTGCGCCACGTGGCCGCCCACGCCGACGGGTGGAACACGTTCCTGATGCCGATGGACCAGTACAGGCGCAAGCTCCACGCGCTGGACGCACACTGCGCCGAGGTGGGCCGCCAGCGCTCGGAGATCCGCCTGCAACTGGTCGCGCAGGTGGTGCTCGGCACCGACGAGCGAGAGGCGCAGGAGCAGCTGCGCATACGCGCCGAGGGGCTGGGCATGGAGGTCGATGCGCTGCGCGAGGGAATGTTCACCGGCACCCCGGCGCAGCTCGTCGAGCACCTCACGCCGTATGCGCAGGTGGGCGTGAAGGATTTCCTCGTGATGGCGCGCCCGCCGATCGACCGACGCACGCTCGAGCTGCTCGCGCGGGAGGTTGCGCCGGCCATGCGCGGCTGACGCGCGCTTCGAGACGCGCTCGCGCTGCGGCGGTGAGCCGACGGCTCGGCAGCGCTTGACAGAGACAGGCGTTACATGTAACGTAAGAGGGTATGCGGTTGACCCGCGACCGAGTGCGTCAGCACCGCGAGCGTCTGCGCCGTCAGGGGCTGCGCCCGCTCCAGATCTGGGTCCCTGACGTTCGGGCGCCCGAATTCATCGCCGAGGCGCACCGCCAATCGGTTGCGATCGCGACAAGCGAGCGCGAGGCAGATGACCAAGCCTTCGTCGACGCGATCTCCTCGGGGTGGGACGCCGACGACTCTTCGGGGTGGGACGCCGACGACGAACAACCGTCGTCTCCGTGACGCGCGGCGAGATCTACACGGCCGCGACGCGAGGACCATACACCGGCAAGCCCCGTCCGGTCGTCATCGTTCAGGACGACCGCTTCGACGCCACCGCGTCGGTCACGGTCTGCCCGTTCGCTACGAATCCCATCGAGGCCCGGCTCGTCAGGCTCCCGATCGAGCCCTCCGACGACAACGGGCTTGACCAACCGAGCCAGCTCATGGTCAACAAGGTCACCACCGTGCCCAGGTCCAGCCTGGGCGATCGGCTCGGCAGGCTGCGCGACGACGAGCTCCTACAGCTCAACCGATCGCTGATCGTGTTCCTCGGGCTCGCTTCCGTGCCGCAGACCTGAACTGTGAGACACGGGAATCCTGTCAGGCCCGTGCTCGGGGGCCGATCTCGGCGGCGCGCGCGGCAGCGGGCGTTTTCCCCGGACGCCTGCTGTCGCGCGGCGCGGCGCGCGATCTTCGCTGAGCGCGGCTCCCGCCGTGCCCTCCTCGTCAGAAGTTGGCACGGACAGCCCCGGCGGGTCGCTGCCCGCGTGTCCGTTCAGACGGTCACGAGACTCGGCGCCGCGGGGCCGGCGAGCACCGCGTCGATGTCGTCGAGAGCGAACATCCCGACCGCGGTCTGCGTCTCGATCGTGTCCCCAGCCAGGTGCGGTGTGAGGAAGGCGTTTTTCAGGGTCAAGTACCTGGGGTCGATCGCTGGCTCGTGCTCGAACACGTCAAGACCGACGGCGGCCACCGTTCCCGCAGCTAGCGCTGCGAGCAGGTCCTCATCGCGGATCAGCTCGCCGCGAGCCGTGTTCACGACGATCGCTCCGCGCGGTAGCAGCGCGAGGGTCTTGGCATTCAGGAAGTGATGGGTGTCCGGCGTCGCCGGGGCATGCAGGCTCAGGAACTCGCTCACAGGGAGCAGCTCGAGAGGGTCTTGATGGAACACGGCGCCGTGCGCGAGGTCCTCCGAAAGCTGGGAGGGATTGGTGTAGTGGATCCGCATTCCCAGAGCACGCGCACGCTCGGCCACCGCCCGCCCAATGTGTCCCATTCCGAAGATCCCCAGCACCTTCCCGGTCAGCTGCCGGCCGCTGAGCGTCGCGATCGGCGTAGCGTGTGCCCACTCGCCGGCGCGGATGAACTGCCGCGCCTCGTAGGAATGACGCGAGGCGCCGAGAAGCAGCAGGATCGTCGCGTCCGCCACGGCGTCGGTTAGAACGCCGGGCGTGTACGCGACGGCGATATGCCTGAACGAGCCGCCGCACGATCCCCGGCATCGCGTTGCCGCCGCGCAGCCCGATGCTACGGTTCGAACATGACCAAGGCCGAGCTGCACGAGCTGGTCGATGCCCTACCCGACGAGTCGCTGCCCGCCGCGGCGATCCTGCTTCGTCGCGCCCAGGACCCGGTGGTCGCGATGCTCGACGCGGCGCCGTACGACGACGAGGAGCTCAGCCACGGGGAGCGGCAAGCGATTCGGCAGGCACGGAGCGAACCCGCCGTTCCGTGGTCTGAGGCAGAGGCGGAGCTGAACGCTGGCTGACCCACGCGAATGGCGGATCGAGATCCGCCCAAGCGCATTGAAGGCACTGCGCCGGCTCAGCCGGAACGACCGCAATCGGATCCGAGGCGCGATCAACGCGCTCCCTGATGGCGACGTCAAGATGCTGCGTGGGCCGGAGCGTCTGTGGCGGTTGCGGGTAGGCGACTGGCGAGTGATCTTCGACCGACACGACGCCGACCGAGTGATCGATGTCCTTGTGATCAGCCCTCGCGGGCGAGCGTACCGCCGGTAAGCCAGCCCGAGGCGGCGGTCTGCAGGTTCGGTGCGTAATCCCAGGAACCTCATAGTCCCCGCCAGGGAGCGGGCGATCAGGGTTTTCCACCCCTACCAGGCTTGGAGAGCGGCGGGGACGATCCACGCAGCCGCGTACTGGCAGTCTTTGACAGGATCGAGGAGACCACGGCCGCCAAACGGTTCCGCGGATGCCGCTATGCGGCGGCTGAGCTCGCCCTCGCTGATCCGCGTCACCCGGCCCACGAGGCGCCCCGCGAGTACAAGGAACGCCTCCCCGGTCTCTTCCAGTGCGAGCTCGAGATCCTCGGCCATCCGGCGCCGGCGCACGGCGCCGATCAGATCGTGCTGCTGATCGACGGGGTGCTGGTGGACGCCGTAACGCGACCAGAGGCCCATCCCGCGCCAGCCGCTCGAGAGCTCGCCGAATCGATCATCGTCGTCGACCGCGCCTGGCGCGAGCGGCGACGCCGGCACGACGCGCCGATCGGCGCGAGGCTAGGAGCTACGCAGCCAGCTGCTCGAGCGGGCCGCGAACGAGGGCACCCCCCTGTCGGAGGCGCAAGGCCCTGCGCCGCTACCTCAAAGTAGCCGAACGCCGAGCGCTCCCCTCGTCCGACGAGCGCGATCGAGTTTCCGGCACCCAGAGGCCACGAGTTCCGAGCGCGAGGGCAACATTGAGCGCGAACCGCACCTAGGGCGTGCCGACTCTGCTCGTGCCGCCCCGACCGAGTTTCCGGCACCCATACGGACGAGCGCAGCATCAATCTATTCGTAGGTGTACAGATCGTCGGGCGGGTTCTTAGGGCTATGTTGGCCACCGACCGCGACTTTAACTTCCACCGTACCGGTTTTGTGCGATGGCACCGCTACTAGACATGTCGTCGTGGACGTACAGTCTATACAGGTTGCGGCGGTCGATCCGAACCTCGCCGCGGTCGCTTCCGTCCCGAGCCCGAATCCGGAGCCGTGGATCGTCACTTCGGTCTCGCCGGCATCAAGGCCATTCGTTGGGCTTAGCCAGGTCACCGTAGGCGGACCGAGCTTGAAGTGATCGCGCGATGTCGCTGTGCTTGTGCCGCCGGCTGTCGTGACTGTGACATCGACGGTTCTCGCAGTTCCGGCGGTGAGACGGCCGTGATCGACCTGGGAGAGTGGACGGTAAAGCTCTTAGACGCCGACGGCAAGCGTCGGGGGTACCTCGCCAGCCGCTCCCACTGCTCGCTATTGCGTAGCGAACAGTGTCGCTAACACCACGTGCGGCGGCTCGTCATCGAGCGGCTGACATGGCAGCGCAGACCACGTAAGCCGATCCGTTTCACCAACTTCGGTTTCAGGTAGCTGATCCTCGGTTTCAGGAACAAGACTGAGTACAGCGATTTCGTCTTGTTCAGTTTGCGAGATAAACGGCTTAGAGCCTCTCAACGGTCCATATTCGTTCTCAGTAGCAGATATTGTCGGAATATATTGGCATGGCTCTATGGGCTCCCAATCCGAGCTGCCGGCAAGGGCTATGCCATTATCATCAAACCAATCGTGGTGTATAGCCGCGTTAGTGCCCAACGTTGCGGCGATATTGACTGCGGTGCTGTCGTCTGCAAACTCGCTATCTTCGGCGATGACTTTCTTGTCTGTCGTGGCACTGAGTCCCGTACCTGCATAGCGCACCTGGACGTGTTCCAGCCTGACGACCGGGTTTTCCTCTGTACTCGGGCTGGCTTCAATCCCGCCCCATTCTCCCGCTGACGGTTTCCCGTTCCCCGTCTTACCGCCAACACTGTTGTCGTTGAGGGACGTAAAGATTACAGGTTCGGAGGTGGTGCCGACGGCTTCGAGGGTACCTTCGACTGATATTGGCGCGCCTGCTGCGGGTTCGCCCGGGCAGAGGATGTTGCCAGGCTGACCGCCGTAGCGGCCGTTGCCCTTTACGACGGTGCCCGGGTTGATCTTGAGCGTCACTTTGGAAGGAACGTCAAGGCAGCTGCCGCTCCCCTCGCCGGCCGCGAAGAACTCGCCGACCTCCCACGGGACATCCAGCGACGGTAGAGCGCCGCTCGTCGTGACGCGGCCGGCCAGCTCAAACCAGCCTGGTGCACCAGAAACGGTATTGCCGGCCAGCAGCGCTGGGTTCAATTCCATCGCATCAACAGCGAACGCTTCGCCGCTCGGATCACTCACAGAGTTGTCCTTCACAGTCGGCGTTCCGGTAGCGATCACGCCAACAGCCACATCCTCAGGACTCGAAAACGTATCATCTTCAACGACCGGAGAAGCAGGCCCGTCAGCGCTGATCCCATCAGTCTTGAAACTATCCGCAACAGCCCTCAAACCACCCGACCCTTCAGCCCAAATCCCTCCTTCACCCTCAAGGTTCAGCCTCGCATAGTCCACCGCCACATGTTCAAGATCAAGCGACCCACCATCATACGAACCAATCCCGCCCCATTCTCCCGCTGACGGTTTCCCGTTCCCTGTCTTACCGCCAACACTGTTGTCGTTGAGGGACGTAAAGATTACAGGTTCGGAGGTGGTGCCGACGGCTTCGAGGGTACCTTCGACTGATATTGGCGCGCCTGCTGCGGGTTCGCCCGGGCAGAGGATGTTGCCAGGCTGACCGCCGTAGCGGCCGTTGCCCTTTACGACGGTGCCCGGGTTGATCTTGAGCGTCACTTTGGAAGGAACGTCAAGGCAGCTGCCGCTCCCCTCGCCGGCCGCGAAGAACTCGCCGACCTCCCACGGGACATCCAGCGACGGTAGAGCGCCGCTCGTCGTGACGCGGCCGGCCAGCTCAAACCAGCCTGGTGCACCAGAAACGGTATTGCCGGCCAGCAGCGCTGGGTTCAATTCCATCGCATCAACAGCGAACGCTTCGCCGCTCGGATCACTCACAGAGTTGTCCTTCACAGTCGGCGTTCCGGTAGCGATCACGCCAACAGCCACATCCTCAGGACTCGAAAACGTATCATCTTCAACGACCGGAGAAGCAGGCCCGTCAGCGCTGATCCCATCAGTCTTGAAACTATCCGCAACAGCCCTCAAACCACCCGACCCTTCAGCCCAAATCCCTCCTTCACCCTCAAGGTTCAGCCTCGCATAGTCCACCGCCACATGTTCAAGATCAAGCGACCCACCATCATACGAACCAATCCCGCCCCATTCTCCCGCTGACGGTTTCCCGTTCCCTGTCTTACCGCCAACACTGTTGTCGTTGAGGGACGTAAAGATTACAGGTTCGGAGGTGGTGCCGACGGCTTCGAGGGTACCTTCGACTGATATTGGCGCGCCTGCTGCGGGTTCGCCCGGGCAGAGGATGTTGCCAGGCTGACCGCCGTAGCGGCCGTTGCCCTTTACGACGGTGCCCGGGTTGATCTTGAGCGTCACTTTGGAAGGAACGTCAAGGCAGCTGCCGCTCCCCTCGCCGGCCGCGAAGAACTCGCCGACCTCCCACGGGACATCCAGCGACGGTAGAGCGCCGCTCGTCGTGACGCGGCCGGCCAGCTCAAACCAGCCTGGTGCACCAGAAACGGTATTGCCGGCCAGCAGCGCTGGGTTCAATTCCATCGCATCAACAGCGAACGCTTCGCCGCTCGGATCACTCACAGAGTTGTCCTTCACAGTCGGCGTTCCGGTAGCGATCACGCCAACAGCCACATCCTCAGGACTCGAAAACGTATCATCTTCAACGACCGGAGAAGCAGGCCCGTCAGCGCTGATCCCATCAGTCTTGAAACTATCCGCAACAGCCCTCAAACCACCCGACCCTTCAGCCCAAATCCCTCCTTCACCCTCAAGGTTCAGCCTCGCATAGTCCACCGCCACATGTTCAAGATCAAGCGACCCACCATCATACGAACCAATCCCGCCCCATTCTCCCGCTGACGGTTTCCCGTTCCCTGTCTTACCGCCAACACTGTTGTCGTTGAGCGAAGTGAAAACGATCGGTGAGCTGCTCGTGCCTTGCGAGACCAGGCTCCCGTTGACGGATAGACCATACGAGTTTTCAGACTTTATGACCGTACCTGGCGTGATCGTTAGCGTTGTCCCTGCTGGGACAGTCACGGTGCAGGTGAGCACGTAAACTTTCGCGAGTTCGGCTGATAGGGTCAGTGACTTTGCGATGGGCCCGCAGAGGTCGATGCGGGTCGCCGCGACTCCGGCCGCGACTGGCTTACTGGGTGGCGATTCTACGCTTGCTTCCCCTACGCTATTGGTGGCCGTCACGACCACTCGCAGCGTGTCGCCGACTTGTTCGGAAGTGGGGATGTAACTCGAACCCGTTGCTCCGTTGATGTTCGTGCAGGCTTCCCCGGTGGTGTCGCATCCCTTCCACTGATAGCTATAGCCGATAGGCTTGCTTCCAGACCATTTGCCCGCGTTGGCCTTGACCTTCTTGCCGACCTTCGGGGTACCCTTGACAACCGGCACAGACGTATTGACCGGGGGTCCTGGACTGGTAGCCGCCCGGGAGGCATATGCACTCGCGCACAGGCAGAGGCATAAGACCACGACCGCCGCAGCCACGATGCCCCGGAGCGCTTGACCGCCCGGACCGTATCTCGCGTGCTTGCTTGTTCTCGATCTGCCCATCTCCGCTCCTGCCAGTAGGCTTTCCCTGCGGAGCCGGTGCGAACCTGACAGACTGGCCCCCCGGCAGATTTCTATAGTCGCAACTCGTGCGGCCGGTAAGCTAGCACACATCCGCGCTGGACTGCCACACGGCGTCCGAGAAATAGCCGAGTAGGCCGGCCCGGCCCGCGGCCGTCGAGGCTCCGGTGCGCACGACGTGGTCGACATGGTCGACTGGGGCATTGGGTGTTTCCTGTTATGCAGAATGATTCGGTCAGGCGTCACGAGCCGTGCGATTCGATTACCATTGTTGACGCGCTGGGCTTTCCGTCTACGGGGTATGTTTCCGCGAGCATCGTGATTCTTTGCCTCGTGATCGAGCAGTCGAACACGGCTGCGCGGCGATCGAGAGCCCGTGGATTACTTCGATGGCGCGACTTCAGTCAGGGTCAGGCGAAGCCGGTTCTCGCTGGTCTATCGTTTTTGGAGCTGGTCGTGGTGGTGCGCGAGTTGCAGTGCGAGTGCTCGGTCGTCGCTCGTCACGCGGATGTCCGTGAATCTGGCGTCTGTGAGCACGGCTTCCGTCTGCCCGTTGGTGTGAACGTTCAGGACGGGTCCCCTCGGGGGTACAGCCACCAGTTGCGCAGCGACGCGTTTGGGAGTTGCCCGGAGGGGCTCGCGATCACCAGCCGTCCGACGGGCGTCACGACGCGGTGCAACTCGGCGGGCCGCTACCTGCCGGTGCGGTCGCGGTGCTTGCACCCCGGCCAGCAGCAGGGCCGGCGCTGGCCTTCTTCAAGCTCCTCCTGGGTCCGGCGAATGCGGCGCGCTCGGGTAGTCGCCTGCTTGGCATCCTCGACCCAGCAGATGAACTCGTTGCGGGCCAAGGGCGTGATGTCCTTCCAGGCATCGAGTGCCATGGCATTGGCAGTCAGCGCCCTATGCAGGTCCGCGGGCAGTTTATGCACCACCCCACCGGGCACTCTCTGGCCGCTCACAGGCCCATGGTAGTGAGCCGAGGCAAGCCCTTTCATTGGCCGCCCGGGTTACTCACGTGGACCGAGCGGGGGGTCGGTGTCGTCGTAGACGCGGGCCGCAGCGAGCTTGCCGCGCTGACCGCGCACGTAGACAGCGACCCCGGCCTCCGGCGGCAGCTCCGTCTTGCCCCACCGCACGACGTTGTACTCGAGCGCGCACGAGCGCCCGTCGTCGATCACTGCACAGTGCTCCAGCGGGATGCCGCCGCCGTTCGAAAACAGCAGCTCGTAGAATGAGCGCAGGCCGTCGAGATCCCTGTGGACGTGCCGCCCGCCGGCAGGCTCGCGGGCGTAGCCGTCCGGTTCGAATGCCGCAACGATCGCGTTGACGTCGCCGGCCGCGAGCGCACGCTGATAGTCGCCCACGACGTCTGACTCGCACAACTCGGGATCGGGTTGCAGAAGCGGTGGACGGTGGGCGTGGTGGCCGGCGAGCGACCAGTGGCTGAAGTAGATCCGCAGCTCGTCGATCCGCCCGTCGGACCGGCGGTCGGCCACGATCGCGACAGGAAGATCGACTCGTCCGTGCTGACCGTCGAATTGGAGAATGACCTCCTCGAAGCCGTGTCGCTCGGTGACGGCGTGCCCCACGTCCTCGACCGAGAAGTTGTGCTGCCGCAGCCACGAGCTCATTTCGGAGGCGAACGCTTCGAAGACCCGTTTGCCCTTGACGCGCCCCCGGATCGGTGGTGCAGCTCGGGCACGACGGCGAACGACTTGACCAGCGCATCGAGCTCCCCCGTCATCAGCCCGTCGAAGAAGGGAACGCTCACGAGCTCGTCCTGCCGCTTCTCCTGCAGTCGCGCGAGCACGGGCGCGGAGAATAGCTCGGGGCTGAACGGCATTCGAGAAGCGTCTCACATCGTCATCACCCGCGGCCTGATGCGGTGGCTACCGCAGTGTTAGGAATTGTAAGACGACGGCACCGACTGAGGGGAGCGCTTGTTCCAACCGTGAAATGGCGAGTAGTCGCCCGCATCCCACGCTTCGCGCAGCCCGGGCTTGCTCAGATCCCAGTCGGGGCGGATCTCGCGGGTCACGGTCCGGAGGTCGTGCGAGAGATCCACGAAGGAGGGACGTCCCCAGAACCAGTAGCCGTTGTAGACGCTGTGGATGACCAGCCCGGGCTTGAGCACGAGGGTGTGGGGGATCATCGGGTCGTGCTCGGGGTCGGTGTACTCCTGGATCTCGAGGTCCTTCTGGACGGTCCGCTCCGGGTCGGAGAGGAAGGGCCACTGGGCGCCGGTCGATGCGCGGAACTCCTGGCTCGAGTGGTGGGAGTCGGTCGAGATTGTGGCAATCTTCGTGTAGGCCACTGCGATCTTGGGGTAGTTGGCGGCGAG
The DNA here is from genome assembly GCA_963713895.1 of uncultured Solirubrobacterales bacterium. Classification (GTDB taxonomy): domain Bacteria; phylum Actinomycetota; class Thermoleophilia; order Solirubrobacterales; family Solirubrobacteraceae; genus Palsa-744. Next base: position 3,824,346 of record OY970210.1, read on the forward strand.
CTCGAGATGCTGCTGGTGCTCCTTGGGGCAGTAGTTCCCGCGTGCGAGCGTGAGGACCAGGGGGTCCTCGCCCTGGATCTCGCTGAGCTTTCGAGTAATGTTCTCGTGATCGGGCAACTCGTAGTCCGGGAAGGTGCCGCCGGGGGCGATGTCGCTGCGCATGATCTGCTCCTGTCTATGGTTGAGGAGTGACGATAACGATGGCCGCCGCGCCGTCCCGTCCACTCGCGCCCGGCGGTCCACGCGCCCGGGCCCCCGGTCCGCGGCGCGGGCGCGGACTAGTCCCAACCCGGGCGCCATCGGAGCCTTTCGGGCCCACGTTGAGCGTAGTCAACCGGCGCCGCGGGCGCCAGAAAGGGGGCCATCCCGATGAGTACCCACACGCCGGTGTGCGAGCTGCTGGGGATTGAACACCCGATCGTCGAGGCGCCGCTGTCTGCAGATCCCCGCCTGCCCGCCGCGGTCTCGAATGCCGGCGGCCTCGGCAGCCTGGGACTGTCGTGGTCCGATGACGCCGGAGACGTGGTTCGTGAAACGGCAGCCCTCACCGACCGGCCGTTTGCCGGCAACTTCGTTCTCGCCTCCGATCAGCGCCGTCGAGTCGAGCAGGCCCTTTCGGCGGGTCTGCGGATCGTGTCGTTCATCTGGGGTGATTCCCGCAGCTACGTCGACCTGGTGCATGACGCCGGAGGGCTTGTGATGCAGACGGTCGGCAGCGCGGAGGAAGCGCGGCGCGCGATCGGAGGTGGAGTGGACATCGTCGTTGCGCAGGGCTGGGAGGCCGGGGGGCACGTGTGGGGTGGCGTGGCAACGCTCCCATTGGTGCCAGCGGTAGTCGACGCGGTGGCGCCGGTGCCGGTGATTGCGGCGGGTGGGATCGGCGACGCTCGAGGAGTAGCGGCGGTGCTCGCGCTCGGCGCGCAGGCCGCCCTGCTGGGCACGCGGTTCCTGTTAGCCGATGAAATGCCGATCCACGAGGAGTATCGGCGTCGCCTGATAGCTGCGACCGAGGTCGATGCCGAGTGGTACGCCAACCTTTATGAGGTGGGATGGCCGGACGCTCCGCACCGTGCCATCCACAACTCAACGGCCGAGAGGTGGGAGGCCGCGGGCCGGCCGCCACCGGGTGGTCGACCGGGCGAGGGCGAAGTGATAGCGCACTTCGCTTCGGGCGAACCGATCCTTCGATATTCCCCCGCGCCCCCGATGGTTGGAACGACCGGTGAGATCGAGCCGCTATCGCTGTGGGCCGGACAGAGCGTTGCGCTCGCCAGACGGGCACAGCCCGCCGCGGAGATCGTGGCCGAGCTCGTCTCGCGCTTGTAGCCCTCACCGAGGTCGAGGCTTCGCGTTCTCACCCAGGTCAAAGGCTTCGCGTCGCGGAGCACACGAATGGGATCATGGGATCATTGGGTCGTGATCGTCGCGGACCGGGTGGCAGGAGGCTGGCGCACCACGAAGGAGAAGGCAGATCGATGAGCGGTCGGCTTCCCGATCCTCGCCTCAGGAAGGTCTACCGCTTGGAGGCGACGCTCGGAGCACCACTGGATCTCGGCGAGCTCGCGCAGGGCCACCGGCGGATCGTGCCCCAGACGGGCGGGACATTCACCGGTCCCGAGCTCAACGGCAGGCTGCTCCCCGGCGCGAGCGCTGACTGGCAGATCGTCCTGCCGGATGGCACGTCGTTCGGCGACATCCGCTACACGCTGCAGACCGACGGCGGCGATCTGCTCTACGTCCAATCGCGAGGCGTGCGCCATGGCAGCACCGAGGTTCTCGCACGGCTCGGGCGCGGCGAGGACGTCGACGCCGGCGAGTACACGTTTCGCACCTCAACCCAGATCGAGACCGCCGCCCCCGCGCTCGACTGGCTGAACAAAGGCGTTTTCATCGGCGTCGGCGCTCGCCAGGCCGCGGGCGTGATCTACGAGACCTACCTCGTCGAATGAGCTCGCCGCCCGAGCACGACAACGGCAAGGTCGCGATCATCACCGGCGCCTCGCACGGGATCGGCGCGGGCCTCACGAAGGCATACCGTCAGCGGGGATATGCCGTGATCGTGACTGCTCGATCGATCGGGCCCTCAGAGGACTCTGGCATCGTTGCCGTCGAGGGCGACATCGCGGACGCTGATACCGCGCAGCGCATCGTGGACGCGGCGGTCGAGCGCTTTGGGCGGATCGACACCCTGATCAACAACGCTGGGATCTACATCGGCAAGCCCTTCACGGACTACACCGTCCAGGACTTCAACGCCCTGATCGCCGTCAACCTCGCCGGCTTCTTTCACATCACGACGCGAACAATAAGACACATGCTCGACAAGGGTCGTGGCCACGTGGTCAATGTCTCGACGACGCTCGTTGAGAACGCGGATAGCAGGAGCCCAGCAGCGCTGTCCGTACTGACCAAGGGAGGCCTGGTCGCGGTCACGAGATCGCTCGCGATCGAGTATGCCTCACGTGGTTTACGGGTAAACGCCGTGTCGCTCGGCGTGATCAAAACGGCGATCCGCGACGAGAGCTCCTACGCGGGGATGGGCGCTCTGCACCCCATCGGTCGGGTGGGCGAGATCGAGGATGTGGTCGGTGGAGTCCTCTATCTCGAGTCGGCGCCCTTCGTGACCGGAGAGGTCTTGCACATCGACGGCGGCCAAAGTGCGGGACACTGAGCATGCGGCGCCCGTCGCGGAGCGACACGCCATGGGTCCGCTCAGAGCGGTAGCGCGACCGAAGCCGGCGGCGCGCGCGGCGGCGCCCAGGCGGCGATCACGGTATCGGACCAGGAGCACACACAGGCGCGATTCGCCGCGCAACGCGCGACTATGGAGTCAATTCCAACAAGGGAGGTCATTATGAGCAACGTCGACGAGGAGATGGTCGTGGCTCACTTCATCGTTTCGGATGATGTCGAGCGTTCCCGGCGCTTTTACACCGACGTGCTTGGCGGCAAGACGGTTATCGGCGGCGAGGCGGGTGACGAGGTGACGTACGTCGCGCTCGCCAACAGCTGGGTCATCATCAACGTCGGCGGAGGTCCGACGGACGACAAGCCGACCGTCACGCTCGAGACGCCGCCCGACCCGGATCGAGTGAGCAGCTTTCTCAACATCCGGGTTGCCGACATCCAAGCTGTGTACGCCGAGTGGAGCGCGCGGGGCGCCGAATTCCTGACGCCGCCGAAGCAGCACGCGACCGAGATCCGCTGCTACGTCCGCGATCCCGACGGCTACATCATCGAGGTGGGTCAAACGACGCTGGCCAGAGGTTGGCGTCCACCGTCTTGAGCTCGCGACGAGCGCCTGAACGCGAGCGCGGCGGGGCGGCCTCCCGCGGGAGTTTTGGGCCGCGAGCTGGCCTTGCGGTCCCGGACGCGGCAGCCAGTCGTTACGAGGGCAGGTGCCGCGAAGCTCAGACTTCGCACCGGTGAGTCGCCACCTGGCTCCGCGAGCTCACTCCCTGGTAGGCGAGGTCCACCTCCACGAGGGGAAAGATCGCGCTCGATGAGCCATCGCCAGCCGGGCAATCGGCGCTCACGACACTCGTCCGCTTGCCTGCATGGACGAATTGGCGGTCGAGAGTGAGCTCGAACTTCGAGATATGTCCGTAGATGCCCTCATATGTGTAGGTCTGAGAGAAGCAGTTCGGATGTCCTCGCGCGCAAATGCCCGCGATGAACTGCATGTGCTCCACCGATAGGATCGTCCCGAACACGCCGTGAGCCTTGTAGATCGTGAACGGGATTACATAGGTGAGTGGCAAGGCCGCGGTGCTCGTGACCTGCGCAAGGATACGGGGCCGGCCTTCCCCGAAGTCATAAAAAGCCGAGAGGCGCCCTTCGATCGTCACGGGCGCCTGTCCCGGCAGAGTCACTTCCGAGATAACGGTGCCGTAGCCGACCAGCGATCCCGCGCACATCTGCTCTGCGTCCGAAGAATCAGAGTAGAGCTCCGCGATGGGGCAACTCGGCAACCCGGCTGTCTGAAATGCGAGGTTGCGGGACACTTCGAGCTGGATTGCGGTGAGTTCGGGGGTCGTGCGCGTGCTTGGTGTCTCGGAGGTGAACCCCAGCCGCAGCGTCGCCGGAACCATGTGCGAGCGAGGCAGCTTGATGGGAACCGTTTCTCCTGAAACGCCGATCACCACTTCGCCGGTCTGCGCCACATCGCCACCCGCGGAGGGAGGGGAGACGCCAGCGGCGGTCATCAATGCCAGCGCGAGAGCCCCGAGCAGCAGAGCCAACGGCCCGGTGCGAGATCCACCGGATGAAACGGCGTATTGCTCGGCCGTATACCTCACTGGTCCCGTACGATACACCCGGGACCGACCCTCATGTGAAGCCACTCTAGCCGCGTCATCGGAATCGTGTCAAGCCGCGCGCCCAGCACCGCGAGCTGTCAGCTCAGTGGCCCAGTCGGCCCGAACGCGATCAGGCGGGACGACTGTCGGGATATTCGTCATGGTAGTGCCACCACCCATACGGCGGGCTCTGCGGGTAGCCCTGTGGAGAGTCCTCCCACTGCTCTTGGCGCCCAAGCGCCGTGATGTCGAGATAGCTCCACGTGCTGCCCAGCGCTTCATCGCCGCGATTGTCGATGAAGTAGGTGCGGAACACGCTGTCGCCATCACGGATGAACGCGTTCGTGCCGTGCCACTCGTCCACTCCGAAGTCGGCGTCGAAGTCGTCGGTGATGGTGTACCACGGCATTTGCCAGCCCATCCGCGCCTTCACGCGCTCGATGTCCGCCTGCGGCGCGCGCGAGGCGTACACGAGAGTCGTGTCGCGGGCGTTCAGATGAGCCAGGTGGGCAACCTGGTCGGCCCCGAAAGAGCAGCCGATGCAGGCATGTTCGGGCCAGCCTTTGACGCCGGGCTCGAAGAACGCGCGGTAGACGATCAGCTGGCGGCGTCCGTGGAACAGGTCGAGCAGATTCGCTTTTCCGGCGGGTCCGTCGAACGCGTACTCCTGCTCCACCGCGAGCCACGGCATCCGCCGCCGCGAGGCGGCCAGCGCGTCTCGGGCGCGAGTCACTTCCTTCTCCTTCACGAGCAGCTGCTTGCGCGCAGCCTCCCATGCCTGCGCCGATACGACCGGGGGTGTGTTCATCGCGATGTCTTGCGTCCGGCTGGGGCTCATGTCCGGCTCCTTTCTGACAGATCGGGCTTCACGGTATAGGTGGCCATCGTATGGCGCATTGTCAACTCCTGGTTCGTTGTTGCGTGATTGGCTTGGTCAGTTCGCGCCGGCCAGCGCGGGCCGCGGCTCGGGGGGCGTCGTCTTGGCAACCGCGTCGGAGAGCTCGTCGCGGCGGACGAGCACGAAGATCGCCGGGACGGCGAGCAGCGCGATCGCGCCGAGCACCCAGAGCGCCTGCTGGAAGCCGCCGGTGAGGGCCGCGGGCGCGGCGCTGCCGGCGTGCACCAGCGTCTGGGTGTGGCTCGCCGCGAGGCTCGATGCGATCGCGATCCCGATCGCTCCGCCGAGCTGCTGGCTGGTGTTCAGGAGCCCGGACGCGAGCCCGGCCTGGTGCTCTGAGACGCCGGCCAGCGCGGCGATCGAGATCGGGATGAAGGCGAACGCGGTCCCGGCGCCGGCGACGAGGAACGGGCCGGCGAGGTTCGCGAGGAAGTGTCCGTGGATGGGCACCTGGGTCGCCCACAGCACGCCCGCGCCGATCAGCGTCATCCCGATCGCCATCACGACCTTGGCGCCGCCACGGGTGACCAACGCCTGTGAGATGCCAGCGAGGGCGACCGAGGTCAGCGACGCGGCCAGCCATGCGAGACCGGTCTGCAGGGCGCTGTAATGCAGCACCTCCTGCATGTACAGGGTGCCGATGAAGATGAACGCGAAGAAGCTCCCGCCCAATAGCAGCCCGGCCACGTTCGCGCCGGCGAGCGTCCGTAGCCGGAAGATCTGAAGTGGCAGGACGGGATCCTTCGCCCGGCTCTCGATCACCAGGAACGCCACCAGCAGCGTCGCGGACGCCGCCAGCACCGCGATCGTCCTGGTGGCTCCCCAGCCGTACTGCGGCGCTTGGGCGATCGCGTTGACCAGCAGCACCAGCCCGCCCGTGCCGGCGATCGCACCGGCCGCGTCAAAGCGCCGGCGCGTGCCGGCGAGCCGGCTCTCGGGCACGATCCTGGGTGCGAGCGCCAGCGCAACGGCCCCGATCGGGACATTCAGATAGAAGATGTACTGCCACCCGGCGTAGCGAGTCAGAAGCCCGCCGGCGATCATGCCAACGGTCGCCCCGCCGGCGCCGAGCCCGCCCCAGATTCCCAGCGCCTTGTTGCGCTCGGCGCCCTCGGCGAACATGCTCATCACGATCGACAGGGCGGCGGGCAGCATGATCGCCGCGCCAAGCCCCTCGACGGCCCTCGCTGCGATGAGCGACAGCTCGCCCCTCGACAGCGCGGCTCCGAGTGACGCGGCCGTAAACAACGAAAGCCCGACCATCAGGATCCGGCGGCGGCCGAGCAGGTCCGCCGCACGACCGCCGAGCAGCATGAAGCCGCCGAACGTGAGCGCGTACGCGGTCACGACCCACTGCAGGCTGGTCGCGCTGAAGTGCAGATCGCGACCGATCGTGGGCAGTGAGACGTTGACGATCGTCAGGTCGATAATCGTCATGAAGAACGACACCGCCAACAGCGCGAACGCGTGCCAGCGATTGATATTCGGGGATGTGGACGTCATCGGACCTCCAACGCTCGGGACAGGAACAGAAGGTTGGGTGTTGGTGTGGTGTTGCATCGCTGTCTCCTCTTGGGGTTGTCGTCCCTACGACGAATGGGAGGCCGCGATCGGGACACGCCGTTGCTGTGGCCGCGTACGCGTAGGAGTGATGGAACACCTCGAGCGCGCGCTCGCCCTCGCCTCACGGAAGCTCGAACGCTTCACCCTTCTATGTGTCGGTGACCGCCACGGTTCGTCAACCGGCTGAGGCCCGCAGCGGTCTACAGCTCGGCGATCCGTCGCTCGAGGAAGCGCCGCTCGCGCGCCGAGCGTGCGAGGGCGAGCGCGGATTCGAACGCTTCGCGCGCCTCATCGGTCCGGCCGAGCCGGCGCAGCAACTCGCCGCGCGTCGAGTGCAGGTACTGGTAGTCGGAGAGCGCGAGCTGCTCGACGATCTCGAGCGCCTGCTCGGTTGCCCCGGCCTGGGCGACTGCGACCGCGCGGTTCAGCTCCACGACCGGCGAGTGCGTGGTCTGCGCGAGCTGGCCGTATAGCGTGGCCACCTCGTTCCAGTCGATCCGCTCCTCGGCCTGGACAGAGGCGATCGCGGCCTGGAGCACGTACGGCCCGCAGCCGTGCAGGGCGAGCGCGCGCTCGAGCGCGGTGCGCCCGGCGGCGATCTCCTCCACGTCCCACAGCGTCCGATCCTGGTCCTCGAGCAACACCAGCTCGTTGCCGGAGAACCGCGCCCTGCGCCGCGCATGATGGATCTGCATAAGCGCCAGCAGACCGTGCACCTCCGGCTCGTCAGGCATCAGCGCGGCGAGCACACGGCCCAGCCTGATCGCCTCGCCGGCCAGGTCGATGCGAGTGGGCAGGTCGGAATACCCCTCGTTGTAGATCAGGTACACGACCGCCAGCACCGCGTCCAGGCGGTCGGGCAGCAGATGCGCGGCCGGGACGGCGAACCGAATCCCGGTCGCCTTGATCTTCGCCTTCGCACGCGATAGGCGCCGCTTCATCGCCTCCTCGGAGACCAGGAACGCCCGCGCGATCTCCTCTGTCGTCAGCCCACCGAGTCCCCGCAGCGTGAGCGCAACCTGCGCCTCGAGCGCCAGCGCGGGATGGCAGCAGGTGAAGATCAGCTCGAGCCGCTCGTCCTCGATCACCGTGTCGTCGAATTCGTCCATCGTCACTTCGGGCACCTCCAGCTGCCGGGCCTTTTCGGCCAGCGTCCGCTCGCGCCGGATCCGGTCGATCGCCCGGTTGCGCGCGGTGATAGTCAGCCAAGCGCCGGGGTTGGCCGGAGCTCCATCGCGGGGCCAGCGCTCCGCGGCGACCGCGAACGCCTCTTGGGCGGCCTCCTCGGCGAGATCGAAATCCCCGAGAAAACCGACGAGCGAGGCCAGGACCCGCCCCCACTCGTCGCGGAAAATCTCGTCCAGCAACGCTAGCGCTCCACCTGCGGCCGGACCTCGATCGCACCGCCGAAACGGGCCGCCGGGTCCTCCGCCAGCGCCGTGTACTCGGCGAACACGGCCTTCTGCTCGTCCTCGGCCAGCGCCTCGATAGAGCCGGGCTTCTCGTCGATCAACATGGCGTACTTCATCTGAAGCCTCCTACCGAGGGAGTGAATTGTCGCCCTAACGACGAACGGGCGAACGCTCAGGGGACAGCTCTCATGCGAGCGCTCATCTTCGCGCAAAGCGTTAGCTTCCCCTCTCGGCTCCAAGCCCACTAGACCATCTGCTCGCGGAATACGAACTGAAGGTCGAATCCGAGACCGTCAAGAAGCAGCAGTTCAGAACCGGGCTCCTGCTGCGCACGCACTAGCCCGAGAGCGCCGTAGGGCGACAAAGCAGAAGCTCCGCCGCCGGCAGCGCGTCAGCCCGCTTCGAGCATGTCTCGCGCCTGCTCGAGTGCCAGGCGCAGTCTGCGCGCCCCCACCACGACCGGCTGACCGTCAGGTCGCGGATCGATTCGCAGCACAACCTCGCCAGCCTCAAGCCGGGTGACCGCAAAGAGGGTCCCGCCGCACCACAACTCCGCAATTCCGTCGTCGGCCTCCTCGTGGCTGACGACGCGCACCTCGAGCTCATCCACCGGGCGAGAATAACCGTTCCGGCTCCGGATTGTGTGCCGCGGAAGCCGCTACTGCTGTAAGCGACAAGAAGCCCGCGGGCCCTGCGCGTCGCGGAGCACCCAGCCGGTCGAGAAGGCAGCGGCTGAGACGAGGACCAGCACGATGAGGTAGCCAAAGGTGGTGCTGCTCATCATGATGATCTCCTGCGGCCCAGGGCCAAGTAGGCGGCAGGGCCAATCACATTCTGGGTGGCGACCGCCCGCCACAGGAGCTTCGGACCGCGGATGCTGGTCGCTGGCCGCAGATGGATGTCCCGCTCGGTGACGACGATGAGGACCAGCTCGAATGCCAGCAGCGCCAACACCGCGCGTTGCGCCGCGGGCGAGAGGCCCTTGTATAGCTTGACTAGCTCTGGGACAGCCTCGTGTGCTTTGCCCATCTTCCCTACCACCTGTCAGGTCTGCAGGGGTTCTGAAGTCGGCACGTCCGGGATTGCGCTTCAGAGCCAGCGTCCGGCCGGCCGATTCCAGCGATCTCGGCGACCTCGGTGGCTATGTCCTCACCCGGCGCTCATTGAGTCTGCTAGCGCAGCGACCTGAACGCCGCTCGCATCTCGTCCGCGAAGAGCTGCGGCTGTTCCCAGGCCGCGAAGTGGCCGCCCCGGTCGAGCTCGTTGTAATAGATCAGGTTGTTGGGATACGCCCGTTCCGCCCAGCTCCGAGGCGCTTGATAGAGCTCGTCGGGAAAGACGCTCATGGCAAACGGGATCGAGATGTTCTTGGCATCAAAGAAGCCTGCCTTGTTCTCCCAGTAGAGCCGAGCCGAGGAAATCCCCGTGTTCGTCAGCCAGTAGAGCGTGATGTTGTCGAGGACATCGTCAAGCGTCAGGTCGCCCGAGGGGTTGCCGCGAACGACCTGTTCTACGAGCCCAGGCTGTCCGGCGCCGTCACCGTGGTCAAGAATGAATGCGGCCAGGTCGATGGGCGAATCTGCCAGCCCGTACAGCGTTTGCGGGCGCGTCGTCATGATCAGCGCGTAGGCGACATGCTTCGCGTAGAAGTTACTCAACTGCCCATACGCGCGTCCCTCCTCGGCTGAGAGGCCGGGTGGCGGCGGGTCGCTGTGCAGGAACCCGTCTACCAGATCGGGGGGAGCGGTACCAGGCATGTTGGAGTGAATGCCAAGCAACTCGGGAGCTGCCTGTTCTCCCATCGCTTGCGTGACGGCGGCGCCCCAGTCGCCGCCCTGCGCGACAAACCGTGTGTATCCCAGGCGCTTCATCAGCTCTACCCATGCGCGTGCGATGTGGGGTGGATCCCACCCGGTAGAGGTGGGCTTGCCAGAGAACCCATAGCCCGGCAGTGACGGAATCACGACGTCGAACGCGTCTGATGCGCTCGCACCGTGTGCCGTCGGGTCGGTAAGCGGATCGATGATCTTCATCTGCTCGATGATCGAACCAGGCCACCCGTGCGTGATGATCAGCGGCAACGCATCCTCGTGCTTTGAGCGAACGTGAATGAAATGAGTGTCGAGCCCGTCCGTGTCGGTGATGAACTGCGGGAGAGAGTTCAGCCGCTCCTGGCACTTGGACCAGTCGTAATCCGTCGCCCAGTAGCGCGCGAGCTCCTGAATCGTCGCGATCGGCACGCCCTGCGAATCGTCAGTAACCGTCTCCCGCTCGGGCCACCGTGTCGCGATTATTCGCCTGCGCAACTCGTTGAGCTCGGCCTCGGGAAAGCTCATCTGAAACGGACGAACCGTGGTCCGGTCGCTGCCCGTCTGTTGCCCCACATCATTTTGAGTGGCGATCGTGCTCATGCCTGTGCTCCTTTGCCTTGGTGAGGGAACGCATCGACTGGACTCGCGACGCAGCCGAGACAGGAGCGTCTGTCTGGTACGGCGCAAACCCCCGAGATCAGGACGAGCCCTGCTGGCTAGGTGACGTTTCTGTCGCTACCGACGAAACAGCCCGTGAGGTCCGCAGCAAGCGGTGGCGCCCCCAGGAGCCTGCGCGAGATCCCAGCAAAAGCAACCGATACCGGAACACGGTCATCGTACTCCTACTCGGCGGGTTTGCGCACACAGCCAACCCCGCTGCTCGAAAATTGTCGCAAAGAGCGCCGTTTACGCGCGGCGAGCCGCGAGGATGTCTTTCGGTCAAGCTCACAGGCCCGCACCGTGGGCGGCAAGCCATGCGGCGACGTCACTGGGCGGGTGCTCGTGCCACTGCGCCCTGGCGGCGAGCCGCATCAGCTCGCGTGGGTCGCGGTCATAGCCGGCCTCGCCTCGCTTCGCCGCTAGATACAGAACAATGGCGCTCGCGATTGACACCGCCGGGTGTTCGATCTCGAAGTCCGCGCCCTCCAGGGCGAGCGCGAGCCGCTCCTCCAGGTTCTCGACCGCGGTGATCGGCTCGTCGTCATCCTCGAGCTGCTCCTCAAAGTGCCCGAGCGTTTGATCGCGGCCCTCGGGGTCGCAGACCTCGACCGCGCGCCGCACGAGATCAGAGACGCTGGGCGTCCTGCGGTCCACAGCTCAGCGCCCCTCCGTTGGGCGCTTCGCGTCCTCGGCGGTGTCGGGCTGCCACGCGGCGCTCATGTGGGTTCCAGTCCGAGCAGCCGCGGGGCGTTGGTCTCGAGGATGCCCTCGGCGTCCTGCTCGGCGAGCCCTGACTGTTTGATGTAGTTGACGGCGCGTTGGAATCGATTCCCGGTCTCGTAGGGAAAGTCGCTGCCGAGGATCAGGCGCTCGGCACCGAGGCTCTCGCACGCGCAGCGCAACGCGGGCGGGTGTGCGTGGCTGACGGTGTCATACCACATGCGCTTCGCGGCGACGCTCGGGCCTCCTCCGCGCCTCAGGCAGCGGCTTTCCAGTCGGACCGGCGCAGCTTGTGGAGCAAAAGCGGCGGGACCACGCCGACGAGGAGGGTCGCGGCGATTAGTGCCAGGAGGTACGGCAGTGGGCTTATGTGTCCGAGCTGGCTTGGCGGGAGCAGACCGACCACGCAGGCGGCCGCGCAGGCGAGCGTCCCCACTACGCAGATCGCCAGGAGTGCGGGTGCCCGGTAGCCACGCTGGTGCTCGGGCGCTCGCCGCCGTAGGTTGATCGCTGCGACGAACATCAGGACGTACATGATCAGGTAGACCTCTGTCGCCAGGGCGGCGAACACCCAGTAGGCGCGTGAGACTGCCGGTACAACGGCGTAGAGCAGTCCGATCAGCGTGATGATCGTTCCCTGGGCGACGAGTATGCGGACCTGGACGCCCGCTGAGTTGAGCTGCTGGAAGTACCGCGGCAGGTAGCCACGGTCGCGAGCGATCTCCAACAAGCCGGTCGAGGGACCGGTTAGCCAGTCGAGCAGGCCACTCATGGAGGCGACCACCAACGCGACGGCGATGATCGGCGCGAGCACGCCCAGACCGAAGTGATCGAGCAGGCTCTTGAACGCCTGCATGACACCTGCGGTGAAGCTGATGTGGGCCGACGGGACCGCGACCGAGATCGCGAGCGTCGGGAAGATGAAGACGAGCAGAATCAGTATCACGCTGAGCAGGGTCGCCTTGGGGAACTCGCGGGGTGCATCGCGCAGCTCGTCAACGTGGACCGCGTTGACCTCAACCCCGGCGTAGAGGAAGAAGCTATTGACGATCAGCACAATGCTCGTCAATCCGCTCCACGCCGGGAGCACGTGGTGGGGGTTCAGCGGCGCGGCGGAGGCGTTGCCCTGCAGGAGGTAGATCGCGGCCAGCAGGACGAGAAGCAGGCCCGGGACCAGCGTTCCGATGAAGATCCCGTACGACGCCAGCCTACCGGTGGCGAGCACCCCCCTGGCGGAGACGAGCACCGCCGCCCAGAACAAGACGATGATCACCACTGTCGTGTAGAGGCCGCTATGAGCCAAGCTCGGCGCGAACACGTATGCCAGCGTGCTCGCGACGTAGGCCAGCACTGCCGGGTAGTAGAAGGTCGTCTGGGCGAACTGACACCAGATGGCGACGAAGCCCATCCTGGGAGAGATCCCCTCTGACACCCAGTTGTAGACGCCACCCTGCCACCCCGAGGCGAGCTCGGCCGATACGAGCGATGCCGGCAGGAGGAACACGATCGCGGGCACGACGTAGACCACCACCGAGGCGAGACCCAAGACGGCCGTCGCGGGCGTGGCGCCAAGATCTCCCACCGACCCCACGGTCAGCAACGCCATCGCCAACCAGCTGAGCGTCGCCTTCGACACGACCGGCACACGAGCCCGACGCTCGACAGGCGGCGGATCCGGCTGCTCGGGTGTAGGTGTCATCTCTTCGCGTACGCCTCGGCGCTGCGACAGCTCTGGCGAGACATTCTCGGCACAACTCTCGAAAAGAGCAACTCGGTCTTCGTGGTCCTCACCGCAGGGTGTCAGTCGCGAGGGTCGGACTCGAGGCACCAGACGTCTCGGGAGCTAATCCGCCGATGACATTGTGTGGGAAGCACCCGACACGCTGCCGAGCGGCGGCGTCATCCGTGGCCACGACGCGGTCCTCGAGCAGTAGGGTGGAACGATGGGAAGGCCGGCAGGCGTCGTGCTTTAGAGGTCGTGACTTAATTACTGTCGTGCTTCGTTGGTCGGATGGTGTAGTTCCAGTCACCATGGAAGTCGTGCCGGTGGAGGTTGACTTTGGCGAGCTCGGTGTTGCTGACTTTGATCCCTTTGGGGTAGTCGGTTTCGTCGAGGCGGGCGTAGACCTTCAGGCCGGTGCTTGTGGTGGTGCTCGTAATCAGGTTGATGATCGTGGCGTAGTCGATCAGCGGCTTGCCGCGCCAGTTGTGGCTGATGAAGCTGAACAGGCGGTGCTCGATTTTGTTCCACTTGCTGGTCCCGCGCGGGAAGTGACAGACCACGATCGGCAGCCCGATCCGGTCTGAGAGCTTCTGCAGCTCGACCTTCCACAGCCGGCCGCGGGCGCTGTTGCTGCCGCCGGAGTCCGCGGTGATCGTCAGCTCGCGGGCGTTTGGGTAGGCCGCTCGCCCGAGCTGCTCCCACCATGCGGCGATCGACGCGACCGCGAACTGGGCGGTGTCGCGGCTGATCCCGACGCTCACCCAGCCCTCGTTACGAGCGAGGTCGTAGACCCCGTAGGGGATCGCCTTGCCCTTCGCGTGGCTGGGGAAGTCGTGCGTGTTGACCTGTACTGGCTCGCCCGAGCGCGCCCACTCGCGTCCGACCGCCTTGAACTCGCCGACCAACTCGCGGTGCTTGGTGTCGACGCTGATCACCGGCTGGCGGGCCTTGATCGCCGCCGCGGCGGTGTCGTTGATGTACTGGAACTGGGCGTCGCGGTCGGGATGATCGTCGCCCTCACGCGTCTTGACGTTCGCCTGCATCGTGTACCCGATCCCCGCCAACAGCCGCAGCACCGAGCGATCCACCAGCTCATGCCCCAGCTCACGCAACCCCACCGCGAGCTTCGCCGCGCTCTTCGACGTCCACCGCAACGGCCGCTCAGGATCCCCCAGCGTCGCCGGATCGACCAGCCGCTCGAGATCCTCCACCACCGTCGGATCGCCCTCGCTCAACCGCTTGCGCCCCGCGCCCGCACGACGCACCCGACCAGCCTCAAGCGGCCCCTCCACCGGCTCGCGATCAAGCTCCGCCAGTCCCCGATCAATCGTCCGCCGTGAAACCCCCGTCACCCGTGCCACCGCCGCGATCCCACCACGCCCGTGAGACCGCGCCTCCGCAGCACACCACCGCCTCCGCCCACGCTCGTCAAGCGTAGAACTCATCGCCTCCCACCGAACACCGATCGCACCCTCATCGATCACGCCACAAGATTCAACAACCAGCCCCGAAACCCTTGACCAACTACGACATTAATAAAGTCGTGACCCCTTACGTGCTCGCGCTGGTAGCCGTCGTGGTCGGCGTGGACGTCTTGTTCTTCATGCATCGGTTCTGGGAGCGCCTGATGGTCAACGTCGGGATTGTCCTGGTGTTCGCGGCGTTCTATTTGAGGTTCCTGAAGCGATCATGAGCGCAGCCGCCGTCCCAGCCGAGGCCGCTCCTTCGCGCTGTAGGGTTTCGGTCGGATGAGTAGTACCACCACACGGAAGCTCCGGGCGATCCAGGAGCCATTGAAGCAGCGCTATCGCGATGAGCCTGCAGCGGCCCTCGTCACGCTGAAGGCCGACGGATCGTTGGATGACGGGGTGGCGTGCACGGTGAACACAGGGCGAGCACTGGTGGAGGCCGGTCTCCATCCGGCGACCGGCGGCAGCGGACTGCTGGCCTGCTCGGGGGACATGCTGCTACAGGCGTTGGTCGCCTGTGCCGGAGTCACGATGCTCGCGGTCGCGACATCTCTCGATCTGGTTATCAGCGGCTCCGTGCACGCCGAGGGGGACCTCGACTTTCGCGGCACCCTGTCGGTTGATAAGGATGCTCCGGTCGGCTTCACTGCGATCAGGCTGAACTTCACGCTCCAGACCGAGGCTGACGAGCAACAGCTGGCCACCCTGCTGCGTTTGACCGAGCGCTACTGCGTCGTCTTCCAGACGCTCGCAGGTTCGCCTGCCCTGTCGGTGACGCGTTCGCCGGCTGAGTGAGAACGGATGCCTTCTCGCGGACAGTCGCGCGCCTAGCAGCGACGCGACTCCGATCGTGCCTCCAGATGTTGCAGACGACTTGCTCTCCAGCGAGTCGGACGGTTCAGCACGTGGTTCGGTGGCTCGCCGTCGCCTAGTGCTGGAGGTATTTCAGCACCGCGAGCACGCGTCGGTGATCGCCTGCGGACTGCAGCAGGTCGAGCTTGCCGAGAATGCTCTGTACGTGCTTCTCCACCGCGCCTACGGTGAGCACGAGCGCCTCGGCTATGCCGGCATTGGAGCGGCCCTCGGCCATCAGCGCGAGCACCTCGCGCTCGCGCGGGGTGAGACGCTCCAGCGGACCGTCCTCGCGGCGGCGGGAGAAGAGCTGTGCGACGACCTCCGGGTCAAGCGCGGTGCCGCCGCCGGCGACCCTACGGACCGCCTCGACGAACTCCGCCACATGCATGATTCTGTCCTTCAGCAGATAGCCGACGCCGCCGCCGGGGTCGGCAAGCAGCTCGGCGGCGTAGGCGTGCTCGACGTATTGGGATACCACGAGGATCGCTGTCCCCGGCACCCGCTCGCGCGCTCGCAGCGCCGCTCGCAAGCCCTCGTCGCGGAAGTCCGGCGGCAGGCGGATGTCGACGACGGCGATCTCGGGCTCGTGCTCGATGACCGCGTGCACGAGGGCCTCGCCGTCGGCGACCGCGGCCACCACTTGGAAGTCGTTGTCGCGCAGCAGCCGGGCCAGGCCGTCGCGCAGCAGCGCGAGGTCCTCGGCGATCACTACGCGCACGGCAGCTCCGCGGTCAGGACGGTGGGACCGCCGGGCGGGCTGACCAGGCGAAACGTGCCGTCCAACGCCTGCACCCTGCCACGTAGCCCGCGCAGGCCGCTGCCCTCGATGTCCGCGCCGCCCACGCCGTCGTCGATGATCTCTATGCGCAGCAGCGCGCCGCGGCGCGCGACGCGGATCTCCACGCGTGTGGCCTGGGCGTGCTTGGCGGCATTGGCGAGCCCCTCCGCGGATACGAAATAGGCGGCGCTCTCGACCGCGACGGGCGACCGCTCGCCGACATCCACAGACACGCTCACCTGCAGCGGGCTGAGATCCGCGAGCGAGCGAACCGCCGCCTCCAGACCGCGGTCGGCCAGCACGGGCGGGTGGATGCCGCGCGCGAGATCGCGCAGCTCGCGCAGCGCGTGCTCAGCCCCGGCGCGCGCCTCCGCCAGCAGCTCGCGCGCTTCGGCCGGCTCGGCCGCGTCGAGCTTCTGCTCGGCCATGCCGAGGCTCATCCCGAGCGCCACCAGGCGCGCCTGCGCGCCGTCGTGGAGGTCGCGCTCGATGCGGCGCAGCTTCTCCTCCTGCGCGTCCACCGCCCCGGCGCGCGTGCTGGTGAGCACATCGATGCGCTCGCTCATCTGCTGCTGGGTTGGCGCGGTGACCGACACGACGCTCGCCTGGACCGCGAGCGCGATCGCGAAGGCGAGCGCCGGCCACTCTGGCCAGAAGCTGCCACCGCCGCTCGCGCCCCACACGCCGACGTTGAACAGCGTCAGGCTCAGCGCGATCCCGCTGGTCAGCGCGAGCGCGAAGGTCATGCGCGGCCGCCGCCAGATCGCAGGCCGGCGTCGCAGCAGCTGCACCCAGCCGTGTATCGCCAGGGCCAGCGCGAATGGCAGGAACACCCACACCGGCCAGAAGCCGCCGGCCCCCGTCAACGCCCAGATCAACACGAGGGCCGTCAGGGTCAGCGTCGATGCCCACAGGTGGACAGCGAAGGCACGTCCTAGCCTGGCCGAGACGCGCATCGACGTGCGCTCCTCGGTCTCGAGGTCTCGGGCGCGGGAATCGATCGGTGCGGCCATCGGGGTGAGCGCAACCAGGGTGTCACGAGAACGGCTCTCACGCGATCTCGGCAACGCCACGTGGCTGGCTGCGCTCGCGCTTCATGCGGGGCAGCCATCCTAGCCAGTGCGGCAGGTACCAGTTCCACTCGCCGAGAAGCTTCATCGTCGCGGGTAGCAGCACGCTGCGAATGACAGTCGCGTCGATCAACACCGCCGCGGCGAGCCCGACCCCGAGCTGCTTGATGTCCAGCGTGGGCAGCGAGGCGAAGATCGCGAACACGGCGACCATCACGGCCGCCGCCGCCGTGACGGTCCCGGCCGTGGCGCGGATCCCGCGCGACACGGCCTCCGCGGTTGGGGCGCCGCCGTCATGGAGCTCTCTGATGCGGCTGACGATGAACACGTGGTAGTCCATCGAGAGCCCGAACAGGACCGGGAACAGGAACAGCGGAAGCCACGCCACGACCGCGCCGTTGGAGTGGAAGCCGAGCAGCGTCTCCAAGTGGCCATCCTGGAACACCCACACGAGCACCCCGTACGCCGCGCCGACGGACAGGAGGTTCAACGCGATCGAGGTGAGCGGAATCACGATCGAGCGGAACATGATCAGGAGCAGCACGAACGCCAGGCCCAGGACGAAAGCGAACACGAGCGGGGCGTGATCGGAGAGCGTGTGGTTGAAGTCGCTCGTGCCCGCCGCCTCGCCGCCGACCGCGTAGCTGACGCCGCTCAGCTGCCCGAGCGTGCTGGGCAGCACATGCTCGCGCAGCGTCTGCAGCGCGCGCATCGATGCTGCGTTCTGTCCGTTGCCCGGCTGCGGGATGTCGATCTCGGCCACCGTGTGCGCGGCGTTGACACGCGTCGTGATCGGCTCGCTGGCCTCGCCGCTCGCCAGCGCCGAGCGCTCCATCTGGGCCAGTGCCGTGCGCACCGGCTGAGCGTTGACGTCCTCTGCGCTCACCACCACCTGTGCTGGTTGCGGAGCGCCGGGAAAGGCGTGCTGGATCTGCGTATAGGTGCGCTGGATCGGCAGCTCGCGCGGTATGTCGTTCCCGCTGAGGAAGCTCGTGTGCATCGCGAACAGCGGCAGCGCCAGCAGGACGAGCACGCCGCTCGAGAGCACGACGGCAACCCGCGGGAAGCGCAGCACGGGCGTCAGCAATAGATCCCAGGCGCGTGAGCTCGCACGTGCCCTGCTCACGCGCCTGACCGACCCCTTCTCGACTTTGTCGCCGAGCCTACCGAGCAGCGCCGGGAGCACTGTGAGCGAGCCCACCAGCGCGGTGAACACCACGAGCATCGCGCCCACGCCGAGCGAGGTGAAGACCTTCGAGCCCGTGAGCAGCATGCCCGCCATCGCGATCAGCACGGTGAGCCCGGACACGAGCACCGCCCTGCCAGAGGTCGCGGCGGCGCGCTGCAGCGCGACCGTGCTCGAGTGGCCGTCGCGGCGCTCCTCGCGCTCGCGCCGCAGGTAGAAGAGCGAGTAGTCCACGCCCACCGCCATGCCCATCAGCAGCATCACCGAGCTCGTCGCTTCTGACTGATGTACCACGTGGCTGGCGACGGCCGCGATCCCGCCCGAGGCGATCACCGCGGAGAATGCGAGCAGTACGGGGATGCCGGCGGCCACGAACGCGCCGAAGGCGATGAGCATGATCAGGAACGTGATCGGCACCGACAGCTTCTCCGCCCGCGCGAAACCTTCGCTGCTGAGTTTGCTGAGCGCGTGCGCTGCGCTCGCGTCCCCGAACTCCGACACGGTGAAACCGGAGCTCTGGCGTTGGACGGCGGCCACCGCGCTCATCACCGGCTGCACGCGCTCGGGGGCGGTTTCCGGACTCCCGCGCATCGAGAACTGAACGATCACGGAGTGACGGTCCCTCGAGATCTGCCCGGCGTCGCCGGCCGCGAACGGGGACCGCACATCCTTCACCTGAGTCATCGCTCCTACTCTCGCCGCCACGCGCGCGATCACGCGTTGAAAAGCCGGGTCGCTCGTGGTGAACCTCCTGCTGGAAACGAGCACGGTCTCATTGGCGGACTGGTCGAGGTCGGCGTGCGCGAGCGTCGCCTGTGCGCGCGCCGAGCCGCCGCTGCCCTGTTCGGATTCCGTGAGCCTCACGATACCGACGGCTTGCCCAAGCGCCGCTGAGGCGACCACAAAGGCCAGCCAGCCGAACGTGGCCTTCTTCCAGTTCGCCGCGCTCCACCGGGCGGCTCGAGCTGCCATGTTCACAGGGTCTCCTCTCGCTGGAATGACATGAGAGGAGCATCTCGATCGCCGTTTCGTCTGCCAATGATGCGCTCTGGCGTTCCGCACCCCAGCTACCTGGTCCGTTTCCTCCGCGATGCTCGTCGCGCCACGAGCATTCGTCGGTCAACGCCAAACGGACCCGCACCTCGCGCAACTCACGTCGTTCTCGCGCGAAAAAAAGCCGACGCGGTCGAGCTACGTCTTTGCTTTTTTGATCGGTGCCAGGGAATTGCCGGGCGCGATTTCCGAGCAGTCCTGTGGCGCTGGGAGGCCGGCGAAGCGCCCGGCGAGCCAGGCCGCGGTTTCGGTGAGCCATGGCACCGCGCCCTCGATGTGTCCGAGGTGCTGGTATTCGCTGTATTGCACTTCCACGCCGCGTTCGCAGTACTCACGGGCGAGGCTGCGCACGTCGCCGGCGATCATGACGCCGTCGCCCGGGCCGATGCCCGGCTTATCGCCGGGGGTTCCTTCGAGTTCTTCGCCGCCGTTGCCCTGTCCGATCAGGAGCGGCCCGGTCGGTGTCCCTTCACGGCCCATGATGAGCTTGTTTGCCGTGCGCACGTACGCCGGGATGGCTTCCGGCGCCGCGTACCGGGGCCTGGCCAGCTCAGCCCAGGTGAGGCCGGCGACCGACTTCTCGTCGGTGATGGACGCGCTTTGATCGTCGTTCAGGAGTTCCTGTCCGTATTCGCTGAGATACGGCGCCAGGTTGAGGTGGAACGCCCGGCTCAGGCCGTCCAGAGCCATCGGGATGATGGACGCCCAGCTGCTGCTTCCTTCGATGTACTTCAGATTGTGTGCGGGGTCGACGAGCACGCCGCCCAGGGCTGCCCCGACGATGTCCGAGTTGATTTCGGGGGCGTAGGTGGGCGCCAGCTGCGCGGCCCACTCCGTCGCGATCGCGCCGCCGGAGTAACCGGCCAGCCCGATCTTGGTGGTGCTCGTCAGACCGGTGGCCGGAGAGCTGAGCGCCGCCCGCAGCGAGTCGAGCGTGTTGTACCCGTACACGGGCCCGGCGGCGAAGTCCGCTTCCTCGCCCTCGGTGTCGGGGATCACGACGGTCTCGCCGGCGAGCAGCGCCGGCGAGACCAGCACCGACTCAACCTGCGCTATTTCGCCTCCCGTCGGGTCTCCACCAGAGATCGCGTAGGACGGGTCGTCTTCGGTGCTGAGGCTGTCGTAGAAGGATTGATAGGAGAGCACGCTTGGCGTGAGGGCTTTTACCGGCGGCAGGAGCACCGAGGTCACGTTGACCGTCGGCTTGCCGAGCTCTGACGTCGACCGGTACAGAAGCTGAACGGCGGTAAGCGGCAGTTCGATACCGGCGAGGTGGAAGGGGACGGTCCGCGTCTTCAGGACCGTGCCGGGCGCGATGTGCTTCAACGGCGTCTTGCCTTCGTATTTGTAGAAGGGATCCTGTTCCGGCGCGACCGCGGCGCGCGCGCCGGGCACGGCAAGCGCAGCCCAGGCGACCAGCAACAGCAACGCAAGCAAGCCGCCGCCCCAGTTCCGCCGACACCCAGCGAGGTCGCGCGCCAGCGATCCCGTTCCCCTCGTGACCATCATTCCTCCTCCACTCTTGTCGTTACGGACCTGGTCGATCCCCCTGCCGAAGGGAGCACTCGTCGACGCACTATGCGTACCCGCCACCAGGAGAACGCAAACCCGGCCGCATCATGTCTCCGAGCCTCGGGACAGTCCCGACGCTGCGCTGAGTGCCGCGTGGGGGCTGGTGAGCCGCTTCGGCTCGGACGGGGAGCCCGAAGCCGAAGCGGCCAAAGAGGCCTGGGGAAGGCGCGACTATGGCAGGCTCACGTACGGCGTGTCGTTGGCTTCGTCGGAGCTTTCTGGATCCACGAAGAACGCGGTCTCGTTCGAGCCGACCGTCATCGAGCCGCTTCCTCCGCCGTTGCCCTTCGCGTTGGTCGTGTATTCGAACACCACGCCCAGGAATTCGCAGAAGACGCCATTGCCGAAGAGCTGGACCTCGTACGTGCTGTTCGGCAGTCCGTGTTTCATCTTGACTTTGACCGTGACCGTGTTCCCCGTGCGCTTGAGCCACGCGGTGCCCGACACCGGCAGTTCGGTCAGGTTGGCGCCGGAATCCCCGTTTCCTCGCTGCAGCGGCGCTTTTGCTCTGGCGGTCTTGGCGAACGCGGTGCCCGTCGCGCATGCGACCATCGCCAGGATCAGACAACAGGTGCTCACTATCTTCATCTTCATTGGATTCTCCAATCGCTGTTTTCGAAAAAGGGACAATCGCGGAGGTCTTGCAGGCAAACACAGGCAGTGGAAGGCCCACGTCGGGAAGTCGCTGGTCCGACAGCTCCTCGTCGAAACGGGCCCGCCACCAATTCCGTGTCCGCTCGCGGCACGGTGATCGAGCCGTTCGCGACCGTATCTACTTGACGTTGGTCGTGAACCCAAACGGGTTGCCGATTAACGGGCAGCTGTTCCGAGCAGCCCAGCCTCAGCCCGAGCGCTCGAGCGATCCACAGCCTGATCTAGTCCAGAACCCTCCGATTCGTGGTGGTTGAAGGTCGAATCGATCGGGATCGTCGCAGCCGACGCGCACGGACGCCACCGGGTTCACCAGGGGGGGCAGCTAGGGAAAACCCGACCTCCGGTGTGGCGGATGCCCGAGCTCGGTCGCGGCGCTGCAGGCGGGCTTAGAGCGGCAATAGGGGCAGTCCTTGGCGAGCACGATCGGGAGACGGCTCGCTTCAAGCTCAGTTTGGTCTTGGAGCGGTAGCCCGAGAGCTTCGAGCGCGGTGCGCGCCCACAGAGACACTCGCAGCGCTGGATCGCCACTCCGCGTGCCCGCGGTTCGCATTGACTATGGTTCATGGGCGAAACTGCTCTGTGCGCAAACCATGCGCTGATGGCCGCACCTGCGATTGGCGTGTGGTGACCGGTCGCTCAGCCCGAGCAAACCCTATCCCGCCCGTCGCGGCTATTCGGCCAGCAGATCTGCGCTGTCTGTGGTCGGTGCTGCCTGTTCTGGCAGCTCCTTGAGCGTCCGGCCCGCGGTATTCTTCCACTCGGTACGCCCGTTCTTGTTGCCCCCTGCGAGCACGCTGGCAGCCGCAGAAGGCGAGTCGAAGAGATAGCTACGGACAAGACGGATACGATCGCCCTCCTCTACGAGAGTCCCTTCATGTATCAGCGTGTCGCGCAGTTGCTCGTAGCCCCTCTGCATCACTATCTTCTCGCGCCGCCCCATGCTGTTCTCAAGGACTAGAAAGCCGCGCGACTGATCTTCGCCCTCTGCCTGCGTTAGTTGCGTGGAGAGTTTCAGGCGCTCCGTCGAACGCGCGAGTCGGCCATCGAGCGTCCACAGCTGTGTTTGGAGTTCCTCAGCGAGCACGAGATACGCCGCGTCGTAGGCGCTGCGGCGCTCAAGGCGCTGCGCCATCGCCACAACCGCCGCGGTGTCTTTGGGCTGCGAGAGCACGACTAGCGCGTTGGCGTCGAGAACGACGCTCAACTGCTGCCGCGTTGTTCGAGCTGTACGCGAGCATCGCGGGCAAGCACGACCCCGTCGATCTCCGGTAGCCGTGCCCGAAGCTCGGCGAGGCTCTGTAGCGTCGCGTCAAGATCCTCACCGACGCTCGTCGCGAGGTCCGTGCGCAGCAGCTCATCGGCCAGCGCGTCAGGGTTCAGGCCACGGCGTTGTGCCTCGGCAGACAACAGCGCGTACGAACTCTCTGGAAGGTGGATCGTGCGGGTCGCCATCAGCAGAAGTCTACGACCCCTGAATGGCCATCCGATGCCCTCCTCGACGACATCGCTCATCGCCTGCGCCCGCATCACAGACAATTGTCTATAGGCGGCTGGCCGGCGCCTGCGAGTGCCCCCGCTCAACGGCTTGCGTGGGATTCTTCTCAGCTGCCCGTAAATCTTTGCGGCCTCGTGCAACCACTCATCGGATATCCGCCGGGCTGGCCGGCCGGTGACTTGCCAGCTCCATCTGCTCCCTCATGTCGCTTGGGCCGCCCAGCTTGATTTGACTCCCCTGGATTGCGCTCCATCGGGCGCATCGCTGCGGCCGTGGCGAGACGAATGCAACATTCATCTTGATGTCGCCACTCCGGTTGTCGGCCGTCCGAGAAGACAACACGAGGGAGGCGCTTGGCACACGTAAGCCCTCGCGTACCTGGGCCTATCTTGGGCGAGTAGGCGCAGAGCCCAGTATCTGTGCAGGTTCTGAACGCGGCCGCTCGTGAGTTGCCTCAGGGAATACTTCCGGTACCAAGCTCGAACATAACGTCCGTGCCTGCCTAATTGCGTTGATATTGCGCGTCCACCTGCTCAAGCCAAGGCGCTGTTACGCATCCTCATCGCCGACCTGCGCGTCAACAGCCGCGCCGAAATCCCGCCCAGCTACCGCGTCGCCATACCCACGGGTTTGCGCACAGACCAGTTCAGTGGAGCCAACCGGGATCGAACCGGTGACCTCCTGCTCGCATAGTGCCCACTCTCGCCCCGGATTCAGCCTTGAAAGGTTGGCTCCCACTTGGGTGCCGGATCGCCTAACACAGGATCTCGATCGTGAAGTCGCCTGGCGCTGCGAAGTAGAACGTCCACGAGCCGTGTAGCCGGCGCGGTGCGGGCACGTTCAGACCGTCAGCCAGAAGCCCCGCGTGAATCCTGTTGACGTGCTCCTCGGATGGTTGGATGAAGCCGATATGGAACGTGGGCGGGTACTCGACCTTGTGCCCTTTGCGGGTAGATGTAAGAGCCAGAGCGAGCCCGGCGTCATCGCGCAGCAGCGTGAGGCCTGGGGTTGACGGCCGGGTGATCTCCTTCATGCCGAAGTGGCGTTGCAGCAGCGTGCTTGCCGCGGCTATGTCAGTGACGACCAGGTTGAGGTGATTGAGACGCATTCAGCTCTTCGCTGTAGAACCCGGATGATCTAAATACCCTCGCGTTTGTGCCCGCGCTGCCACGCGTATCGGTTTCGGCACGGCGGGCATCGTCGGTCGGCCGCGCGCGCCGGGTGCCCCGAAGCTCAGTGCACTGACCTAACCAGTGCTGCCCAGTCGCCGAGCGGCCCGAGGTGCCTGAGCTTGTCGGGGTTGACGACCGACTTGATGCTCTGGATCTGGCCGCCGGCGATGTCGAGCGCCACGACCGAGACAAGCCGCTGCTGTGGGTCAAGACCGACCCACCCCGGGCCGCCGTTGACCTCGACAGGGCGCAGCGACAAGCCGGGGATCCGGGTGTCGGGGTGGAGCCAGCCCATCAGCGTGTTCGCGACACGGCTGCGGCCACGAAGCGTGCGCGCCAGCGCGGGCACCTTGCCGCCGCCGTCGCCGGTGAACTGCACGTCTGACGCGAGCAAGGCCTCCAGTCCGGCGAGATCGCCTTCCTCGGCGGCCGCCAAGAAGCGGGCCGCGAGCTCGTCTTGCTGCTCGCGCGTGGTTTGGAAACGCGGCCGATGCTGTTCGACGTGGCGCCTGGCGCGGGTTGCGAGCTGGCGCACGTTCGCCTCGCTCTTGCCGACGATCGGAGCGATCGCCTCATAGCTGTAGTCGAACACGTCGTGGAGCAGCAGCACGGCCCGCTGCTCGGGCGAAAGGCTCTCCAGCACCACGAGCATCGCAAGCGACAGCGAGTCGGCGGTCTGCGCGTGCTGGGCCGGATCGTCGCGGCCGTCCGTGATGATCGGCTCCGGCAGCCACTCGCCGACATAGCGCTCTCGACGCGCGCGCGCGGAGCGCAGCTCGTTGATCGCGAGCCGAGTCGTCACGGTGGCCACGTATGCACGCGGCGAGGAGATCTCCTCGCCGGCCTGGAGCGCCTGATGCACCCGCAGAAGCGCCTCCTGGACGACGTCCTCGGCTTCGGAGACGCTGCCGAGCATCCGGTAGGCGATCGCGAATGCGACCGGCCGCAGATCATCGAGGAGTTGCTCGCGCTCGGTCATGCCGCTGCAGCCCCCTGCCACCAGCTCGGGTGCGCTGGGCGCCACTGAAGCTCGCTCCGAGCGTCGGCACCGCAGGCACCGCGAAGCTCGATCATCGCCACGGCGGACAGCCGGGGCATGTCTGTGGCCTCGTGACCGGCGCGATGCCGACGCTGGGCCAGCCGCTTGCCAATCGCTCCCCGCGCACCTGCCACCACCATTCTCATCGCCGGCTCCTTCATCGAGGTCACCAATACCCCATAAGACAAGACGGTAGTCCCGGCTGTGACACCTGCGAGCATCCTGAGAGGGATACTGTGGCCCCCGTCGCCAACGTCGCCGTCGCTGCTCGACCGGGCACCGATCAGCAGTGAGGTGACACGAAGTTGTTATCCGCAGAAGAATGGGGTCCAACCACAGGAGGATCTTGATGCGGAAGTTGATCTACTCGATGACTGTGTCGCTGGACGGCTTCATCGCTGGGCCGGACGGCGCGCTCGACTGGTCGGTGCCCGACGAGGAGCTCTTCCGGTTCCACACCCAGCAGGTCCAGCAGATCGGTGTGCACCTCTGCGGACGGCGGCTCTATGAAACGATGGTCTACTGGGAGACCGCCGAGGAGAGTCCGCTGGCCGCGGACCAGGTCGAGTTCGCTCAGATCTGGAAGGCCTTGCCGAAGGTCGTGTTCTCCACGACGCTCGAGAGCGTGGTGGGCAACACCAGGCTCGCCAGGGACGGTGTCGGCGAGGAGGTCTCGAGGCTCAAGGAACAGCCCGGAAAGGACATCGCCGTCGGCGGCGCCGGCCTGGCCCGCGCGTGTATGAGGCTGGAGCTGATCGACGAGTGGCGGCTGTTCGTCATCCCGGTCCTGCTCGGCGGCGGCACGCCCTACTTCCCTCCCCTGGAGAAAGCGATCGACCTCGAGCTGATCGAGACGCGCACATTTGGCTCTCGCGTCTTTCACCTGCGTTACAGGCGCGCGGGCCTTCGCGTCAGGACCTGATAGACGGCCGTGTGACCGGTCTCGAAGCCGCGCCGCGCGGCACGCAGATACAGCCTCCAGATGCGCGTTCGCTGCTCGCCGGCCAGTGCCTTAGCCTCATCGAGGTGCTCGTCCAGCCGCTGGCTCCAGTGGCGCAAGGTGACCGCGTAGTCCTCCCGGAATCCCTCCAGGTGCTCGCTCTCAAAGCCGGCGCGCTCGAGCGCAAGCTGGACGCGAGAAAGCGGCAGGGGCTCGCCGTCGGGGAACACGTAGCGCGTGGAGAAGATGTCCTCGAGCGGCTTGTCGTCGGGGTCGAGGGCCGCGATCGCGTGGTTGAGGAGCAGCCCGCCAGGACGCAGCAGCGCGTATAGGGAGCGTGCGTATAGGTCGATTTGGCTCTCGCCCACGTGCTCGGCCATGCCGACGCTCGCGATCGCGTCGAAGGAGGCGCGCGGCAGCTGGCGGTAGTCGGCCACGCGGATTTCCACGCGATCCTCGA
This sequence comes from uncultured Solirubrobacterales bacterium, assembly GCA_963713895.1. GTDB lineage: Bacteria > Actinomycetota > Thermoleophilia > Solirubrobacterales > Solirubrobacteraceae > Palsa-744. The sequence goes on from OY970210.1 coordinate 3,851,174, forward strand.
CCCCGGCCGCAGCAACCCGCTGGCGTGCGAGCTCCGCTTGCGGTGGCGAGAGCGTCACGCCGGTGACGCTCACGCCGTAGCTCCGGGCGGCGTGGATGGCAAAGCTGCCCCAGCCGCAGCCGACGTCGAGCACGCGCATCCCGGGCGCGAGCCCGAGCTTGCCGGCCACCAGCTCGAGTTTCGCGCGCTGGGCGTCCTCGAGCGTCTTGGCGCCGCGCGAGAAGATCGCGCAGCTGTAGGTCATCGACTCATCCAGAAACAGCGCGAAGAAATCATTGCCAACGTCGTAGTGGTAGCGGACCGCAGCCGCGTCGCGCTCGATGCTGTGAAGGCGGCCCCGGAGGATCAGCTCGAGGCTCGGACGGCGCGGGAACCCCCCCGGCGCCGCCGCGGCCACGATCGCCAAGCCCAGGCGCACGCGCTCTGCGCCGCTCAGCGCGGGTGGCTCCCACTCGTCGACCACGATGAACGCCGCATCCAGATCGTCCACGGCCAGGGAGCCGTCGGTGTAGGCGCGGCCGAGACCCAGCGATCCGGGAGCCCGCAGGAAGTGCGCCAGAGCCGACGGTCGGCGCACGAGAAACGTCGGAGCGTCGGGGGCAGTCGCCGGGACGACACCGCCGTCCCAGAAGCGCACATGGAAGGGCCGTGCGGGGAACAGGCGTCGAAGCTCCCGACAGACGGGGCCGCTGGCTTGAATCAGCGCCATAGCCACTGGTCTAGCAAGGCGACGCCGGCGGATCGCCCGTTGCTCGTCGCAAGCTTCTCGCGCGGTGGCGATCGTGCGCTCTATTTGGACCGATCACGCCGCCGAGGCGTGGCTAGGCTCGTCTGCATGAAAGCCAGCGCTGAGGCCGCTGAAACCGATCTGGTCGCTCCGCTCCTGAAGACGAAGCTCGAAGCCCCTGGCTGTCCACGCCTCGTCGTCCGCGAGAACCTGATGAACGCGCTCTCGGAGGGCCTGTCGCTTCCGCTCACGCTCGTCTACGGTCCCGCCGGGAGCGGAAAGACGATGCTTGCGGCGCAATGGCGGGCGTCCACACCGGACGAGCTGCCAGTGGCCTGGCTTTCGTTGGACGCCGACGACAACGATCCCGCACGATTCTGGATCTATGTCATCGAGGCCATGCGCTCGGTCCTACCGGGGTTCGGCGCGGCCGCACTCGCGATGCTGCGCGCGCCGGGTATTGCCCTCGTCGATGGCGCCCTCGCGGAGCTGATCAACGAGCTCGTAGACGGCGCGGGACAGTCGGCTCTGGTGCTGGACGACTACCACGTGATCGATGACGAGCGGATCCACGAAGGAGTCGTGTCTCTGCTGGAACATCTGCCCAAGACCCTTCGTATCGTGATCACATCGCGAGTGGAGCCTCCGCTGCGGATCGGGACGTTGCGCGCACGGGGGCAGCTCGCCGAGATCGACGCTGCCCGACTGCGCTTCTCGCGCGCGGAAGCCGAGTCGCTGCTCAACGACGTCCACGGCCTCGGACTGCCTGCCGAAGTGGTCGGGCGTCTGCACGAGCGAACGGAGGGCTGGGCGGCGGGCCTCTACCTGGCCGTGCTGTCGATACGCGGCCGCGAGGACGTCCGGACGTTCATCGAGTCGTTCGCGGGCAGCGACCGACGGGTGGTTGACTATCTCGGCGCCGAGGTGCTCGCCGAGCAGCCCGACGACGAGGTTGCCTTCCTGCTTGCCACGGGCGTGCTCGACAGGTTTTGCGCGCCGCTGTGCGATGCGGTCACCGGCGCTCAGGACGCCAGAGCGATGCTGGACCGGATCGAGCGCTCCAACTACTTCGTGATTCCCCTCGATACGAGTCATGACTGGTATCGGTATCACCACCTGTTCGGCGAGCTGCTGCGTCACGAGCTCGAGCGAAGACAACCGGGGTTTGCGGCCGAGCTCCACGGCCGAGCCGGTCGCTGGTTTCTCGATGCCGGACTTGTGTCCGACGCAATCGGACAGCTGACGGCGGCCGGCGACCTCGACGAGGTATCCGAGCTGATCTCGACTCACTGGCTGTCGTTCACGAACGTCGGGCAGCGAGCAACGGTCGCGCGCTGGCTCGAGGCGCTGCCCCGAAACCACATTCTGAGCGACGGCCGTTTGTGCCTCGCGCAAGCGAGAACCGCATCGATTGTCGGCCACCGAGACGAGATCCTCCGGTGGGTGGACCTCGCCGAGAAGGCACCGAGGCACAACCCGAACCGCGACGCGCGGCTTGGGGAGCAGGCGACCGTCCTGCGCGCGACGGCGTGGGAGCAGCTCGGCGACATGCGTAGAAGCCAGCAGCTGGCAGGTCGACTCGCGCCGCTCGACGGGAGCTCCTTCTGGCACTCGCTCGCTGCATCCAACCTGGGTGCGGCGGCGCACTGGCTCGAGGACAGCGCAGAGGCTGTGAAGCTCCTTGATACCGCGCTCGGGCTCAACCGCGACCGGATCGCGATGCTCTCGGTGCTCGTGCGAGGCCGACTCGCCCTGATGGCAGCGGACGACGGAGATTGGCGCGCATGCGCCGCCCACGTCGATGCCGGATTCGAGCTCGTCCGCACGCGTGGTCTGGAGGAGTACTGGCAGTGCAGCTTGGCGCACGTCGCCCAGGGGCGACGGCTGCATCACGATCGGCGTCCGAGCGAGGCCCGCTCGGCGCTCGAGCGAGCGGCCGCGCTTGCCCGACGCGGCATGGGGCTGGTCGAGCTGGCCTACGTGCTCGTCACGCTCGGTGAGCTGCTCCGAGAGATGGGCGATCGCGGCGCGGCGCGCGAGCTTGTGCTCGAGGCGCGCGACCTGCTCACGAGCGCTCCCGAACCCGGCACGCTCGTGCCGCGACTGGTCGCACAGGCGGAAGGCGGGCTCCGACTCGTACTGCGTGCGTCGGGCACCCGCTCGGTCGTAACCGACGAGCTGACCCCGCGCGAGCAGGCGGTGCTTCTTCTGCTTCCCAGCGGCCTCTCGGCCAGGGAGATCGGTAGTGAGCTCGGCGTCTCGCGCGACACCATCAAGACTCACACCAAGAGCATCTACCGGAAGCTGGGCGCGCCAAGCAGGCGCGATGCCGTCGCGCGCGCTCGCGAGCTCGGACTGCTCTAACCGCGCGGCGTCTCTCACCCCGGGGTGAGCTCAGTCGGGGTGAAGACAACTCACCCTGGTCATGCGCATCCTCGCCATCAAGCATTGAAGGCGACGAAGGAGCTGAAGTCATGACCACGGCCCACATCGATCCGGCGCTCGAGCGCAACCACGCCTTCGCCGCCGCGGGCGGCCACGAGGGCGCCCTCGTCTTTCCCAACCTGCGGCTGTTCGTGATCACGTGCCTCGATCCCCGTGTCAACCCGGCGCACTTTCTCGGCCTCGGCCTCGGCGACGCGATGGTCGTTCGCAACGTCGGCGGGCGGGTCACCAGAGAGGTGATCAACGATGTCGCCTTCATCGCCCAGATCGCCGAGAACATGATCCCCGACCGCCCACTGTTCGAGGTCGCCGTGATCCACCACACCCAGTGCGGAACAGGCGCGCTCGCCGACGACACGTTCCGGCGCCGATATGCCGAGCGGATCGGCGTCGAAGAGTCGACGCTGCGCGACCACGCCGTCCTCGATCCCGCGGCGACCGTCGCGCGTGACGTCGGGCGCCTTCGCTCCGCACGCTCGATCTCCCCGCGCGTCACCGTGTCCGGGCATGTCTACGACGTGATGAGCGGCCTGGTGGAGACCGTCTTGCCCGTTGGACGCGAGCCGACCGAGCGCCGAGTCCCCAACCTGAAAGTGAGGGCATAGGCCATGTTCGTGAAACTCGCGAAGTTGGCAGATGCGCATGGCCGCCGCGTGCTGTTCGTGGCCGTGATCGGTGCGGCGATCGCCGGCGCATTCGGCTTCGGCGTCGAGAAGCACATGAGCCCCTACGCTGCTACCGACCCCGCAACTCAGTCGGTTCAGGCGGAACGCCGTTTTGAAGCGGCGGCCGCCCGCAAGCTCGACCCCGGAATCGTGGCGATCGTCAGCGCGGGCGGTATTGGCAGCCCGGCTGTCGCGCACCGGGTGGACCAGGTCGTCACCCAGCTCCGTGCCCAGCCTGACGTGGCGGCTGTCAGGAGCTTCTACGAAACCCACGATTCCGCGATGATCTCTCGTGATCGCCGCTCGACATACGTGGTCGTCTACTTCAAGCCGCGCTCCGACACGCAACTGAAGGACGCCGCACAGCGAATTGAAGAACGGTTCGCTGGGCAGCATGACGTGCGGCTGGGTGGGCAGGAGATCGCAAGCGCCCAGGCCAACACAAGGGTGGGCCAGGACCTGGCGCACGCCGAGCTGCTCGCGTTCCCGTTCATCTTCCTGCTGTCGCTGCTGTTCTTCCGCTCGCTCGTCGCATCCCTGATTCCGCCGCTCATCGGCGGCGCGGCGATTGTCATGAGCTTCTTCGCCCTGCGAATCGTCTCGAACTTCACCGACCTGTCGGTGTTCGCCCTGAACTTCGTCACGGGACTGGGCCTCGGGCTCGCGATCGACTACAGCCTCTTCATGGTCTCGCGCTATCGCGAGGAGGCAGCGACCTCGGGCTACGCCCTGCCGGCGCTGCAGCGCACGCTCCAGACAGCCGGACGGACGATTCTGTTCAGCTCGGTGACCGTGGCCACAGCCGTCGCCTCGCTCGTGATCTTTCCGCAACGGTTCCTGTACTCGATGGGGATCGCCGGCGCAGTGGTCACACTCGTCGCATCAGCATTGGCGCTCGTCGTGCTCCCGGCGCTGTTGAGCGTGCTCGGCCCGCGGGTCAACGCGCTGGCCCCGAAGAGGCTGCAGCGCGCCGCCGATCGCGACGCCCGGCCCGCCCAAACCGGGGCGTGGTACCGGCTGGCGCGGTTTGTCACGAGCCGCCCCCGGCGCGTCGCGGTCCTCAGCACTGCGCTGCTGATCGCGCTCGGGCTTCCGTTCACGGGCATTAGGTTCATCAGCGTCACCGCGAGCGTGCTGCCCCACAGCGCGAGTGCGCGACAGGTCGAAGAAGCGTTGGCTCGCGAATTCCCGCCGAACCGAACCTCGCCGCTGCAGGTCGTGGTCGGCGCGCCCGCCGGCTCACACGAGGTAACGGCCCTGACCGCGCAGATAAGACGGCTGCCGGACGTGTCAGCGATCGCGCCGGTCCAGGCCGCGGGCACACACGATGCGCTGCTTGCCGTCTCGCCGGTTCAGCGACCGCTCAGCGATGCGACCAAGCAGCTGGTGCGCAACGTACGCGCGATCCGAGCGCCCACGTACGTCGGTGTGGCGGGCCAGACCGCGGAATTCCTCGACCTCGAGCGCAGCCTCGGGACGCATCTGCCCATCGCACTCGCGCTGATCGTCGCCTCGACGCTGATCATCCTGTTCCTGTTCACCGGGTCCGTCGTGCTGCCGCTCAAGGCGGTGCTGATGAACGCACTCAGCTTGAGCGCCGTGCTCGGGATCCTGGTCTTGATCTTCCAGGACGGCAACCTCCAGGGCCCACTGTCGTTCACGAGCGAGGGGGCGCTCGACGCGACACAGCCGATCTTCCTCGCCGCGATCGGCTTCGGCTTGGCTACCGACTACGGCGTCTTCCTGCTCTCGCGGATCAAAGAGGGGCGCGACAGCGGGATCTCCGACTCCGAGGCTGTCCGCGTCGGCCTCGAGCGAACCGGACGCATCATCACCGCGGCGGCGGTCCTGTTCGCAGTCGCGATCGGCGCGTTCGCGACGTCCGAACTCGTGTTCATCAAGGAGCTTGGCCTCGGCGCCGCGCTGGCAGTGCTGATCGACGCGACGATCATTCGCGCCCTGCTCGTCCCCTCGCTGATGGAGCTACTCGGCTCGTGGAACTGGTGGGCGCCGAGACCACTGCGGCGATTGCACGACCGGATCGGGCTGCGAGAGACCGCACCGTCGGCGCCGACGCCCACCCCGGAGCCGTCACGCGCCTGACCGAACCGGGGCGGCCGGCGCCCGCGAGCGCCGTCGCCCCCAGGAACGGAGCATCGGCGGCTAGCTTCAGCTGCACGCGGTAGCAGCTCGCGGCCATGCCGCACGGCAGTGTGTGCTCGCTGCCTGCCGGGCGAGCGATCGGTTCACCAGTTTGCCAGGTCCATGTCATGTCCTACCCGGACCGTCAACCCGCTGAATCTGTGCCTACAGCGTATGCGAGTCTTGGCTGAGTCCGAACGGATTGCCCTCGGAGTCCTTACAGATCGCCCATCGCTCTCCGGGGTGCACCACGCTCCCGCCGAGCGCGCGGACGCGTTCGAGAGCCTCTGTGAGGTCGCTCACGGCGAAGTACGGCAGCGAGAAGGAGTCGCCTGGGCCGCGTCCGCGAGCATGGAGCCCGAACCTCGGGTCGTCTGCGGGCGTTTGCCAGCCCGCACCATCGGACGCGTCGCGGGTCCGCAACTCCACTCCCAGGAGCTCCGTCCAGAACCTTGTGGCGCGCTCCGTGTCGTCCGCGGGAAACTCAATCAGGGACAGCGGTACGCGCGGCACTCCACAGCAGGGTAGCGAATGCGATCGCCATCTTGATCAGAGTGACCCCGGCCGTACTCAGCTCACCAGACTTCGGCCAGCTCGAGCCGATGATCAGCGCCACCCGGCGCGAGCTTGGGCAGGTCGGTGTGAGCGACACGCCCACGGTCGCGCTCGCAGACACTGGCGACGAGACGAGAGGCTCGTGGACGACTGCTTCCGCGCGAAGCGGGGAGGACCGCAGGGCGACGGACCGATTGGCAGGTCCCGCGCGAGCGGTCCCGATCGCGTTCCCGTCCGCTAGCATCCGCCCCGGGAGCCCTGCCCGCGGGTAGGGCTAAGGCGGTCGGATCGGACTGCAGACCGAGGGGGTGCGGTGCGAAGCTTGGGTGTTATGCCGGAGGCGTCGACGAAGAGCGGCAGGCCGCTAAAGCGGCGCGGGCCCCGGGCGCGAGAGGCGGCGATGGGGGCGCTCCGATTCGTCCTGCTGGCCGGTCTGGTCGTGCTGACGTGCGCGACGCCGGCGTCCGCCAGCCCCTCACGAACGGCCTCCTTCCGTGACTGGCGCCAAGAGCGTGTGCGTCGCAGCGTGCCGGGGATCTCCTCGACGCCGTCTGCGAGCAAGCCGCACTGGGCGTGCCCCGAGGGCCCGTGCGAGCTGATCGTCGACCCTCGACCGGCCAAGGTGCACGGGCGCTTTGAGCTGCCGGGGGGCCGGCTCGCCCTCGAAGGTGGAGGTGAACTCGGGGGGTTTGACCCGGAAGACCTTCGGTCTGCCTACAAGATCCCAACGGGCGTGGCTTCGACGCAGACGGTGGCTGTGATCGAGTTCGGGGGCTATCCGAACGCCGAATCAGACCTGGCGAAATATCGTGAAAAGTACCACCTGCCTGCTTGCACGAAAGCGAGCGGCTGCTTCAGAAAGGACAACCAGAAGGGCGAAGAAGCCAACTACCCTCCCGCATCATCGGGATGGGAGGAAGAGTCCGCGATAGACGCGGACATGGTCTCGGCGGCGTGCCCCGAATGTCACATCCTGATGGTCGAGACCCCCGCTAACAGCCTCGGCGAATTCTTGGAGGAAATGGACGACGTGGCAGTGGGGCTCGGCGCGACGGAGGTGAGCAACAGCTGGGACGGCAGCGAAGAAGACTGCCAGATTGAACCTGAACTCTGCACCTATTTCCAGAAGGACTTCGAACATCCCGGCATTCCGATCGTGTTCGCGGCAGGCGACGGCGGCTACGACAATGAATACGAAGGGGGAAATGCGCCGCTGTTTCCGGCGACGTCCCCCACCGTGATCGCCGTCGGCGGCACGGCGCTGTACAAGGATGCGGGGCCACCACGGGGCTGGCGCGAGGAAGTCTGGCGCAACGGTGGAGGCGGCTGCAGCAAGCTTTTCTCCAAGCCGCGCTGGCAGACCGATACGGGCTGTGCGAAGCGCATGGACGACGACGTGTCCGCGGTGGGCGCGAGCGAAACGCCCGTGTCGTACTACGACAGCGGGTGGAGGCTCGGCGGTGGCACGAGCGTCGGCACGCCCCTGGTAGCAGGAATCCTGGCGCACGCGAGCGCCTATGCACGCTCGCTGGGCGCCGAGGCGTTCTACGAGGACCCGGCCGCGCTGTTCGACGTCACCGAAGGGTTTGACTGGGACACGGAAAAGAACAAATCCAGCCCCTGCGCGGCGGACGAATACTTCTGCAACGCCCTGGTCGGATACGACGGTCCCACCGGACTCGGGAGCCCGGACGGCGTCCCGCTCGGTGCGCCGACGGTTGAAACGAAGGCGGCCAGCGGCGTCACCCAGACCGGGGCGACGTTGAACGCGACAGTTGACCCCAACGGCTCGGAAGTGACGGAATGCGTATTCGAATACGGGAGCTCGCTGCCATCCGGCGACAGCGTTCCGTGCAGCCCCGCTCCGGGCTCAGGCAGCAGCCCCGTGACCGTGACGGGGTCCCTGAGCGGTCTCTCCGTCAACACGAGCTACGAGTATCGGGTGATCGCCAAGAACGAAGGCGGCACGAGCATCGGCGCGGCGGAAGGCTTCACGACGCCGCCCTACGCGGCACCGGAATTCGGGGGCTGCGTGGACGTGGGCGCGCACAGCGGGAGATACTCGAGCTCGGCGTGCACGAAAGCCGGTGGGAAAGACGCCTACGAATGGGACTACGGTGTCGGAAAGCCCCACTTCACGACGAGGCTCGCGTCGGGCACGATCAAGCTGGAAACGGCGAAGGCGTTCAGGATCACGTGCACGGACGAGGCGGGCAGCGGGGAATACACGGGCCTGAAAGCGGTCGGCCATGTTGTGATCGCGCTCACGGGTTGCGAAGCGGCCGGTGAGAAATGCTCGAGCGGCGGCGCGGCGGCCGGGGAAGCGGTGACCGGAACGCTCGAAGGCGTCCTAGGTGTCGAGAAAGCCGGCGCGAAGAGCACGAGCAACAAGATCGCGCTGGCGCTCTTCCCCGCGGGCAGGACGGGATCGCTGCTGAAAGTCGCCTGCGGTAGCACGACCGTCGCGATCGGCGGTGCGCTGCTGGTGCCCGTCGTGGCCGATAAAGCCGTCTCGTCCACGGCGCTCAAGTTCAGTGCTAAAAAGGGCAAGCAGAAGCCGGAAAGCTTTGCCGGAGGGCCGAGGGAAGTGCTCGAAGCCTCCATCAACGGCGCCGGCACGGAACAGATCGGGCTGACCGCGAGCCTCACCCAGACCAGCGAAGAACCGATCGAGATCAGCGCTGCCCTGTAGCCGATCTCGGCCCGGACGCGGGCCGGTAAAGTCGCCGAGTCGCCAGCCCGATGAGACGCCTGAGTTTCGGCGGAGCTCGCGCATCGGCACCCGACCAGCGCGGTTGTCGTGACCGACGAGCGCGAACTCGCCGCTGTCGTTCAGCGCGAAATGCACGCCGAACGGCGGCACCAGAACCCTCCCCACGCTCACCGCCGGCCCGAGACCGCCGGCGGGCCTTGTGGGAGCATTAGTCCGACACTGTGCGATGTCTGTCCGAGCAGCTGACCGCCATGCCCCGTGATTGGATCGCGTGGATTTGCGCGCATGCGTTCGTCTCGTCGTGCGTTTCGTTCGTCTGCGCCGGCTGCCTGGTGCTGGCTAGCGACGCCTCCGCCCAGCCGTTGCGGCTTCCCCCGGCGCAGGCGGTGGCGATGCTGGGAAGGGGTGTGGTCTGGTTCGACGAAGGACCGCCGTTCTTCGACGGATACCGATCGCCAATTGCGCCCTTGGGGACTTTCACCCTGATGCGCAACCGTGCGCAAGAGAGTGTGGCGGCGTCGGCGAGCGCTGTAGCCGCGCTGCGCTCTCAGGGCGGGTTTGTCGGCGGACTCCCGCCGGCTCAGCTGAGACCGATCGCGCAGCCCAAGCCGGTCAGCGACGGTGAATGCACCGGCTGGCTGCCCGCGATCCGACGGGAAGGCGAGTCCGAACACGAACCCGACTTCGCTGTCGTTGGCGACGAGCTCGTCGACACGGGCGAATGCGTCGAACGCCCGTACGTGGTCGGGGAAGAAGGCGCAGCACTTCGCCAGCCGTTGTTCGTCAGGAGCCTGCGCGGCGGACGCTGGCGCGTACTGCGCTGGCTGCCCGGGGATCGGTCGCCGATCCTGGCCGCCGATGGGGGCCTGTTGGCGATCGGCGAGCAGCGCTCGCTCGCGAAGATGGAGGTCTCGATCCTCGAGCTGCCAAACGGACGCACGGGCGCCCGCTTCGGGTTGCCCGACGGGTACCTGAGCTTCGCTTCGAGCGAGCGCCTCGTTGTGTCGGTACCGACGGAGTTCCGGCCGGAAGCACGGAACTTTCCTCTCGGCCCTCAGGTCGAAGGACGGCACAACTCACCTGTGGCGCGCCTGTACCGGCTCGAGCTGTACTCGACCCGCGGGCGCCATATCAGAGAAGTGGGCTCCGCCGGCGAAGAGGGGTCCTTGCATGAAGTTCTCATCTCCCAGGGGCACCTCATCGGCGAGGAGTTCACCGGGGAAGAGGGCGTGGTGTCCGTTCGCAGCCTGGCCGGGGGAGCTGCGAGGCCGGTGATCGCATTCGACTCGCCCACGCGCGAAATGCTCACGCTGGGGTTCCGCTGGCCCGCGCTGGCTGTGGTCGAGACGACCAGCACGCCGCTATTGGCGAGCGAACTGACCTGCTTCACCGGGTATTACCACACCGCGAGCAAGCCCTCTCTGCAGATTTTCGATCTCGCGCGCGCTGAACCGTTCGCGCCGGCGCCCTCGCTTGCTCACTTCGAAGCAGCCGTCTTGCCCACGAACTGTCCGCCAGAGGTCATCGCCAAATGAGCTGTTGTCGGATTCGACGAATGGTAACCTGGGGTCGTGGCCGATCGTCGCATCACTAGCTGGATCGGGCGCCGGGCCTACGAGCAGCGAGACGCGAACGACCGCCTGCTGTTCGCCGGCATCCGCCGTCTCTCGCGGCCTTCGTCTGAGTCGGAGTGCTGGGCACTGTTCGAGGATGTGGCGCTGGATGAGCAGGAGCGACACCCGATCGCGCGCGACGATCCAGCACTCACACGCCTTGCCGGCCTCTACGGCCTCCCGGTGTTTAGGCTACGCCGGCCGGCTCGCGCCCGCTGGGTCTCGCACCGCCGCCTCGATCTCATCGCGCAGGAAAATCCAGCGGCGTCCGAGCTTGCGGGCTGGCAACGGCCCGCGGCGCACGTATTCCAAGACGGTGGAAAGCGGGAGATGCAACCGGAGTCATCGCCACTGCGCACGGCTCTCCGGCGGGCGGATGTCGCTCAACGAAGCGGATTAGGAAGCCCGGCGTTTGGTGCGTGCAAGGTACGCCGCCTTCCTCCTCACACGCATCCACAACATCCGGGTATAGCTCGCTCATCATGCTTCGTATGTGAACTGGTCGGCGGCCACTTTGGCGCTCGTGCCCGCAGAGGTGGTGACGGTCACTTCCACCGGGCCCGCTGCTTCCCCGGCTGGGGATACCGCCTTGATTGAGGTCGGCGAGGCGACCGTGAAGCTTGTCGCCGGCACTTTCCCGAAATCGACGGATGTGACCGTCGGGTTCTCGAAGTTCAGCCCCGTGATCTTGACTTTCTTGTTACCGGCCAGCGGCCCCTTCGTGGGCGCGAGCTTCGCCACCACCGGCGGGAGCGCCTTGCGCTGCACGCAGGTTTCCGTTTCGTTGCTGTACACCTGCTGCAGGTAGTAGTCGCGGCCGTCGATCACCTGGTTGTACAGAGCACCGTTGGCAGCAGTGCCCAGAGGCGTACCCCACAGCATTTTTTCGTAAAACGGTATATTCCCGTATGCCGACTCGCCGTCCTGGCAGATGTCCGCGACCTCCTCTTCTCCGACAGTAGGGGAGTTGACCCATCCGGTTGCGTAGGGGTCAGTGATCATCTCGGCGAACTCGTGCTCCACGACCTGGAGCTCGCCGTCGCTTATCCCGTTTGGATGCTGTGGGTCTTCACATCCCGCGGCGCTGGTCAGATATGGCAAGACCGCATAGGCCACGCTTTCGGCAAGTTCGTGCAGATCAATGACGAAATCGTGGAGGGAGCAATATTGCTTATCTGAGCAGCCCACGCTCACGTGAGTTTGTTCCCCTCCACTTTCGTCCACATATTTGTACGTGCTGTCGCACGTCGAGACCCCCGGCGGCAACAGAACAAAGTAGCTATGCGTAGGCCCTTCTCCTGCTGGTAGCTGGTCGTGTTCGAAGACCTGCCCGGGTAGCTTGTGTTCTTTGACCAGGCCCCTGAGCTCCGCCTTTATCTGCACAAGCGAGATACATGGCCTCGAGGACGGTTCCGCGCATGCGGCGGCTTCTTCGGCGGGGTAGGGGTCCTTGTCGGTGATAGCTTTGCCGAAATGCGTTTCGTACTTCACCCCGTATTGCGTGAGCACCGAGTAGAAGTTCTGGTCGGTCCCGTTGTCGTGTTCGAGCCCCTTGAAGAACGCCTTGATTCCGGACTCGTAACCCGCCGGGAACGCCGGAGCACCTTTCGGATCCCAGTAGACGAAATACGTTGTCGTCGTCGGCATCACGAAGCCGGCGGTGTTGACGAGGTGCTGGAGGGGACCCTCGGTCGTGCACTCGGGGTTGCCGCTGTAGCATTCGAACGCCGAGGCATTTGCCGCACCGAGAGTCGCGATGAGCGCAGCCAGCGCGACGAGCAGTCCGAGGCCTGCAACGGCAAAGCGTCTTGGGCTCCCGCTGGGCAGAGCCGCCAGTGCCTGGTCGCTGTTGGCGCATCCGTGCTCCTGCCGTGATCCGGTGATACCCAGCCCCCTCCATCGCGATCCGATGCCGGGCCTTTCACCCGATGATCCGAGTCATGCTACAGGCGGAACGCACGCCGCACATAGAGCGCACGCCCTATCAAGTCACCGGACCATCCGACGCGGCGGCCAACACGCTCGCCTCCATGCGCAAGCGGGGGCCTCGACGGCAGCCCTGTCAGAGGCCTGGAACGGATGAGATCCAAGCGTCTTGTTGGCCATGCTCCGCGCGCCTGCTTCCGCGACTAAGCGAGCCCTGAGCGCCGACGGCCAGGCGTCTTGATTCCTATCCGCATCGTCCGTGACGCGAAGCCCCGGGACAGTCCGCATGCTGGCGCTAAACACGCACCGATGCACGACGGATTGGAGCCGAGATGTATTCGATCAACGACGGGCGCCCGCCGAAGGGGCGGGTACGAGTGGAGCCCGGTATCTATCGGCAGCCAAACGGCAAGCACGCGGTCTGCTTCATGCTCGACGGCCGGCCTCGGTTTCGCACGGTCGGCTACGAGTTCGATGCCGCTTGTCAGGAGCGCCAGGCATTCGTGGAAGCAGCCCGATCGGGAGTGGTCGCAGGCACTCAACGGCTCCGGGTTCGGCCACGTCGCGGGCTGGTGGATTGAGCGCTTCGAGCGACGTCTTGCAACCGGCGAGCGCGGCGAGCGCACGCTTGACTTCCGCCGCTACCACCTCGAACACCACTTGCTACCCGCGTTCGCCAGCCGGCCGCTGCGCGAGATCACCGCCTACCGCGCGCTGATCGCGAGCGCGCTCTACACCGGTATGCGCCGCTCGGAGCTTCTCGGCCTGATCTGGCGCGAGGGCGAGCCGAGCGAGCCGTGGCCGAGCGATCGTCTTCGCGTTTTTCGACCCCACCCTTATAACCGGCTCAGTGAAGGCTTCGGGAGTTTGTGCAACAGCCTCCTCGGCAAGCACGCGTATGCGTCAAGAGCCCTCGGGTTCTTGACAGCTTACGGCGATGTTGACGGATGATCGGGCTCGATCGGGAGCGCTCAGACCGTGCAGAGCCTGGAAAGATCTGAGCCACCAACGCAACGCTCGGCCAGCGTACACCGTAATCGTCCGATGCCACGGCCGAGTGTCAGCCAAGCACGACAGGCAGCGGCAAGCTGTAGGTCGCGAAGCCGTGCCTTGAGCGTGTGGTTTCTCTGACGCTGCTGGTGAGCCGGTAGATCCCGGCCTTTGCCGCGGCGGGAACCTTGATGTTTACGTGGAAGCTGCCGTTTGCCGCAGGCTTGAAGGTGAGGATCCGGGTCGTGCGGCCGCATTCGAGCTGCTGTTCGACCGTGACTGTCGCGATCGGCTTGGTGAGCGGCGGTACCACCTCGCCCGTGAGCAAGACGGCGCCGCGGGAGAACGTCGGGTTCTCAAGCTTGAGGCGTCTGTTCAGCTTGAGGTTCAGCGAGCGCTGCCTGCCAGACTCGGCCATGTAGCGCGCGCTGTTACTGTGGCGGATGCTCGCCGGCGGCAGCGGCGCGGTCGTGGAGAATTGGCCGTGCGAGCCGACTGTGGCGGTGGCCACCTGCTTGCCGGAGTCGAAGATGATCTTGACCTTCTTGCCGTCGAGGCTCTTGGCGGCGCTGCCGTTCAAGTCCACGCGGCCACCGCGGACCAGCACATCGTTGAGAACGAGCTCGCGTTTGCTGCAACCGAGCAGCAGTTCTTCGACCCCCTTGGGCGTGATGGCAATGCCACTGGACGGTGGTGAGCTGATCGACGCGCTCTCGCGCGCCGGCTGTTCTGATGTCGGGTGCACCGATGCCAACGGGACGAATTCGAATGCGCCGATAGCGCATCGACCGCCGGGCCGCTGCGGACGCGCGACGCCACGCTGGTCTGTGGCCGGGCAGCCAGCGTTTTCGCCAGCTTCGATCGCGGGGCTGCCTTCAAGGAGCGCCTGGGTCTGCGTGGGCCCGCCGTTGAACTGCAGGGGACCAAGGAGGGGGTTCACGCCGATCAGGTCACCCAACGCTGGGTTCAGACCGCACTCGCTGGGGGTCGTGCTCTCGAGGTTGTGGCCCGCGGAGATGACGTTCGCCGCGCAGTTTGGGCCGTTCGTGGCCGTGCCGGCCGACACGATCGTGTTCTTGAGTGTAACCGGACCCGGGCTGGCATCGATGTTGCCACCCGCACCGGCCGCTCCAATCACCACGTTTCCGTCGAGCGTGTCGTTGAGCAGTGTCGCTGGGAGCCCGCCGTACAGGCCGCCGCCCGCAACCCCCGCGCCCGAGACCGCGCCGATCGAACCGCCAACGCTGTTGCCCTCAATGGTGTCGTTCGTCAGCGTCGCCGCACCTTTGCCGAAGAATTCGATCGCGCCGCCGACGCCTTCGCCGCTTGACTCGCCTGCTCCCACGCTCCCACCAGCCTGGTTGCCATAGAACGTGCTGGCGGCGACCGTGAGCGTGGCGTGTTCGGCTGCCCCAAAGAACTCGATCGCCCCGCCGCCGCCCTGGGCGCTTGAGATGCCATCGCCGCCGTTTCCTCCCGCGCTGTTTGCGCTGAACGAGCTTTCGGTGACCGTGAGCGTGGCGCCTTCGGCTTCCCCGAAGAAATCAATTGCCCCGCCCTCGCCCTGGGCGCTTGAGATGCCATCGCCGCCGTTTCCCCCCGCCCTGTTTGCGCTGAACGAGCTATCGGTCACGCTGACCGCGTCATCCCCAGACGTCTCGATCGCCCCGCCGTTGCCCTGCGCGCTGGAGGTGCCTTCACCGCCGTTTCCACCCACGGTGTTGCCGGTAAAGGCGCTGTTCGTGACGGTCAACATGCCAGTCGTTTCGAACGCGATCCCGCCACCCGACCCCTGCCCGCTCGAGGTGCTTTTCGTGCCTTCGCCGCCTGCGGTGTTATCCGCGAACGTGCTGGCCAGCACCGTCAACGACGCCGGGCCAGAGGTGACGTCGGGGTCGAAATAGATCGCGCCGCCGAGGTCGCTCGAGGCACCTTCGGCGAGCGTCAACCCCGAGATCGACACCGAGATCGACGAGAACGTTCCCGTGGTTTCAAAGATCCGACTTTTATCGCCCGCATCGACCTTCAGCAGCGACGCACCAGGCCCAACGATCGTCAAGCTCTTTTCGATAGCGATCGCGCCGCTGGTCAACGAGATGGTCCCGGTTACCCCGGATTCGAACTCGACCGTGTCCCCCGACCCGGCGGCTGCTATTACCGCCCGCAAAGAGCCGGCCCCGGAATCATTCAGGTTGGTAACCACGTCGGTCGCTGCCGACGCGGGCGCTGCCGAACCCAGAGCCCACGCCGCCACCAGCAGCAGACCAACACCCAAACCAAACAAGCCATTCCGCAGCCGCATAAGGACTCCCGCCCCCCTGACAGGCCCCGAGACTGGCTCCGGGCCGCTTAGTGTGCCCAGAAACGTACCAGGGCCCACTAGCAGGACGTAGGCTCGATCTCGGCCAGACGAACACGAAGGAGCGAACTGCGCCAGACCGGGCTCACCGGATGCCGTTGAGCAAGCACAACTGCTCCCGTGAGCGAGCGGGCGCACGAGTCATACCGGCGCTCACGCTCGCAAGGGACGAGCTCGAGTCGTACCAGCGCAGGCTCGCGACACGATCGCTTTCGCCGGGGCGAAGCAGGAGTCCTGGGCTCCTTCGGCGCCGGCGCCCCGAACTCGTCCCATGCGACAGCGTGCGGCCGAACATCAAGGCGCCTGCTTTCCAAGCGACACTCTTCGCGTTGCGGGCTATGAAGCAAGAAGCGCAGCCGGGGGAAGTTCATCGTGGTCCTCCGAGATGCGTGCAGGTGCCCACTGAGCCGTCGCGCGGGTCGACAGAGCGAGGCGTCGGAGAAGAAGGCGAGTGGGCCTCGATCTTCGGAGACAAAGAACAAGAAAACGAAGACCAACTACGCGGCGGTGGCGTAATCGCTGCCGTCAACGCCAGCAGGCGACCTGGCCCTCGCGGTGGGGCCGCCGGGGCTGCTCGTCGAGCAACAACCCCAGACTCGAGAGTTCTGGCCCTCCGGGCACTCGCCCGCCGCTCGGCGCGGGCCGTGGGAGCATACTGTCCAAAGGACGGAAGGCGCGCGCACCCTTTACGCGACCCCTTCCAGGGGTGCGGACCCCAAACATGCGTGCGCGCGTTAGCGGCGCGCCGAAGCGAAAGAGGAGGTTCCGATGACGCGGGTATGTGTTGCGGGCGTCGTGCTGGTGGCGGCGCTCTACGCGATGGTGGGTACGGCGGCGGCGTCGGGCGCCATCAAGCTATGCGTCCCGAAGAAAGGAAGACAGCGCGATCGTGACGCCCAAGCACGGCAAATGCAGGAAGGGGTTCACGCTGACGGGCCTGGGCGCGGAAGGCAAGCAAGGCAAGGCGGGGGCGGAAGGCAAACAAGGCAAGGAAGGCAAACAAGGCAAGGAAGGCAAGACGGGGGCGGAAGGCAAACAAGGCCCAGAAGGCAAACAAGGCGCGGCCGGGACGACGGGCTTCAGCGGCAGCGAACTGGAAACGCTGAAGGCGTTGCTGCCGCACGTCAGGTTCATCGGCTCGGGCGTCGCCGCGAAGCCGACGATCCAGTTCTCGGGCGTCAACGTGCAGATCGTCAACGGGGAAGGGAAAACCGAAACGACCAACGGCGAGGGGAACCTCGTGATCGGTTACGACGAGAACGCAGGCGAACACGAACAGACCGGCTCGCACGATCTAATTCTGGGCGAGGAACAGACATTCACAAGCTCGGGGGGCCTCGTCGCTGGGTACGATGATGCGATCACTGCCGCGTTCGCGACCGTGACCGGTGGGGAGTTCAACGTCGCTAGTGGCAGGAACTCCTCGATCAGCGGCGGCGAAGTGAACACTGCCAGCGGCCCGGTGGCATCGGTCAGCGGCGGTGATGTCAACGCAGCGACCGGGGGCGACGCTTCGGTCAGCGGCGGCGAGAAGAACCGAGCCACCGGAGAAGACGCGTCGGTCTCGGGCGGCAACGACGACGAAGCGCAGGGGATCAACGGCCCGTGGGCAGGCGGCGGCTTCGAGAATCACTCGAACGGAAGCTCCACGTCAGCGGTCGGCGGTTGGGAAGACACCACCACCGAAGAAAATGCGGTGACCCTCGGCGGGCGTGGAGACTCAGCCTCCAGCGTGGGCGCTGTCGCCGTCGGCGGGTTCCATGATTCCGCTAGCGGCGGCAACTCAGTGGCCAGCGGTGGCTCGACCAACGTGTCCGAAGGCAACGCCTCATCAACCTACGGTGGCAAGCTGAATAAGGCGACCGGCACTGTTGCCTCGGTCAGCGGCGGCGAAGGCAACGAAGCGATTGGAGTAGGCGCGTCGGTCAGCGGCGGCAAAGAAAACAAAGCAAAAGCGAACTACACGTCGATTCTCGGCGGCAAACTCCAAGAAGCCACCACCGAATTCGAAACGAAGGCCTAGTTCAAGGGCATCTCGACGGCCCGGCCCTTGCGGTCGGGCCGTCAGGGCTTCAGGCACGCGGCCGGCCCATCGAGAAACAGCACGCCGTGGTGGGCGAGCGTGCTGTCTTCGCAGCGCTGGCGACTAGCGCTTTGCGAGCTGATCGGGCGTCTGAACGAGCGTCGCCCTGACGCCCCCTTGGGACGTCCGCAGCGGGCGTCTCGGAATGAGGCTCAGCAGACGCTCGCAATGGCGCAAAGGCGATAGCGGAGGGATAGTGGCAGCGAGCCTGGATCTTCGTGGCGACGCCTTCTACCCGGCTGCGCGATGGCTAGCCATCGCGGCTCCGCCGGCAGCACCGGCGAGGATGATCACGCTGAGCGCGAGCTGCCAGGTCGCAAGAACAAACGTCACGCCAATCAGGCCGAACTCGCGCACGCTGCTCGTGATCTGCCCCGAGAAGGCCCATGGCGTGAGCAGGAGCAGCAGGGTAACGCCGGCGGCGATCAGCAGAGCGCCGGGCATGACGGACCGCGAAGGGATGCGCCTGGCCAGAAGGATGCGCTGACTCCACCAGTAGAAGGCCGCCGACAGCGGCGCGCAGATCGCGATGAAGGCCACGCGCTCGGAGTTAAGCCCGCCGAGCGCACGACTGATCGCAGCGAGTACAGCGACGTATCCGACGGCCCCCGCCACCCACCGTGCCTGGCGCAGCCACGACCCCGTCGGCGAGCGCTCAAGCTGCCAGGCAAGCTCGTAGGCACGCTGGTGCGCCTGGGCCACCCCGACCGTGAAGAGGATGAGCAGCAGTACCCCACCGGCCGTGGCGGCGCTGCGAACCTGCGCGGGCCCGGCGAACACCGCGCCGAGGTCCCGGGTGGCCTTCGCCGATAGGCCCAGATAATGGCTGAAGCGGACGCCGAAGTTGCCCGAGGTGCCTGCTGGACGGATGGCAGACAGCACGACCAACAGCGGGACCATGCACATCAGCTGCTGGGCGGCGAGCACAAGCGCGCACGAGCCGAGCTCGAGCTCGCGCACGCGGCGAACGCTCGTCGCCGCGACTGTGCCGTTGACGGCCGCGCGAACCAGGGCGGCTCGCGCGCGTAGCGCCTGTGAGCGACTTGGCTGCTCGTCCATCCCCGCAATCTCCTATCGACGTCTGCCAGCGACGCCAATGGCGCTCAGCCGCGCACGCGATGTATCGGCTGGCCGCGATGGCGTCCGAACTCGCTGAAGTCGATCTTGGCGCCAATTGCCTTCCCTCGACCGACGACCCAAAGAGTGCGCACGACGATCATCACCAAGACCCAAAGGACGAACGCGTCGCCGTAGGTTGAACCGGGCACGTGGTGTTCGAGAGAGAAGCTGCCCAGCTCAGCGCGAAACCAGTGCGTTGAGCCATAGGCGAAGCCGAGCCGAGCGACCAATGCGACTGTCCACAGCGCCGCGTATGGCCATCCGGCGATCGTCACCAGGCGATCGTTCGTCGGGTTCTTCTCGATCCGGATCAGGACGAGCGACCCGACGCCGAAGAGGACTCCGACAAGCACCCCGCCCCACACCAAAAGCTGTGGGGTGCTCCCGCTGGGGATGCCACTCAGGTGCTTATAGCCGACCGCCGCGACGATCACCACTGGCAGGATCAGCCGCTGGGCGTTCGGTTCGCGGCGACCCAGCTGGGTCGCCAGGATGAAAACGAACAGGCCGATGTATAGGAAGTAGTCGCTCGTGCTCACAATCGCCTCCCGAGGTCGTGGATCAGAGCAGTTGAGTCAGCTCGGAGCAATAGCATCAGCAACGATACATTCGTGCTGATCTATCTGTCAAGATTGTTATCCTCCGGGAGATGCAGACGCACCAGCTCTACCAGCTCGGGCGAACGCTGATCGACGCCGCGCAGCGCGCGCAGGGCGCCACAGACCACGGCATGACACCCAGCGAGTTCCTGGTCTTGCGCGACCTGTTCCTGAATGGCCAGAGCTCGGTTAGCGAGATCGTCTCCCGCACCGACCTCGCGCAAAGCCGCGTCTCCTTCTGCGTCAAGCGGTTGGAAGGTCGCGGCTGGGTACAGATCAGCTCCGACCCTGCCGACGGCAGAAAGACCCTCGCTCAGGTGACCGACCGCGTCAAGACAGGGGGGATGCGACGCCGCACGCTCGACGCCCAGGACGCGCTTGCGCCGCTGCTGAGCGGTTGCTCCGCCAGGGAGCGCAAGGCGATCGCCAGAGTCCTCGAGCGGCTCTACGAACTCGCCGTCGATACCAGCGACGAGGCGCTCAAGCCAGAACACGTGAGGCGATCGAGGCGTATCGACCCGGACCAGGTTCAGACGACGCTACGCGGTCATGAGGCAAACGGCAGGCGCGCGCAGACGCCGAAGCCGATGGCCGCCAAGAAGTCGCGCCCGTGAGTTTCGGAGGCGCGCGGCTGATGCTTCCGTGCGACAGCGAGCGTCCGAGCAAGGGCAGCGCTCACGCTCGCGTTGGACGACGGCACTCTCCTCAGCGGCTTCCGAGACGAGCGCTTTGCTCGCGATGCAGCACTGGCCGACCCTCGCCGGGGTCAGGCTTCGGAGCCTCAGACCTGGCCAACTGTCGCGGCTCAGACGGCCCTTGTGGCGTCTCGTTGGGCAGCGGTTGGGCAGCAGCGGCAGTTTTCGATCCTGCGCGGACTTGCCATGGACAGCGATGGCGAACTAAAACCTGTAAGCGTTCAGTCGTTGGCCGGCGTGTAGCGGGAGTGCTGGTGGTGCTGGTAGGGGCGGGCGTTAGACTGGTGCTGGGAGTGGATCGCCGCGGGCGTGAGCGGTGATCAGCTCGCGGATGTAGGCGAACAGCGAGCGCGCGCTTGCGGGCGGCGTGTGACCGAGGCCGACAGTGCCCGCTCGAGGAACCGCTCGCCGTCGTCTGATTGGGTGCCGTGCGAGAGCTTTCTGTAGATGACTGGCCCGCGCAGCGCACGCTCGGCGGCGTTGTTGGTGGGCTCCACGCCCTCGACCGTGACGAACGTCCAGAGCGCCGGCCAGATCTTGATCAGGTTCTTGGCGAAGCGGCGGTGAAAGCGCGTGTAGGTGCTCTTGCGCGCCGCATGCTCCAGCAGCTCGTGCAGCTCGGCGCCTGGATAGGCGCCATCTCGCGCGCGAGATGCTCGCGATGTGAGTGCTCACCAAAGGCGTGCCAGGTCTCGAACAGCCGTTTGGTCAGCTCGCTGCCGGCCTCTCCGAACTGCTTCTGCTCGGCCAGGGCTCCTGCAGCGTGGAAGGCGAAGTCTCGCTTGAGATGCTCCCAGCAGGCCTGGCGTGAGGCAGCGTCGATCAGCTCATACGCCCCACCAGCGATCCGAGCTCACGATCCCCTTGGAGTCCTTGCCGAGCAAATCCTGTAAGCGATCGCGATGACGATCCTCCGCGATCCGGAAGATGGCCGCCTCAGGCGTGGTCGCGGTCCACAGTGTGCGCTGCTCGTGCGCGGTGAACCAGCCGGTCTCGTCGATATTGACGGTGGGTGAGCAGAGCACCTTCTCGACCACACGTTCGTGCGGCAGCTCGAGCAGCGCGGCAGCGCGCTGGCAGATCGCGTCGACCGCGCCGGTCGATATGTGCAGCCCGAATAGATCGCCTGCGAGCTCTGACATGTCCCGGCGCGAGACGCGGTTGCGCGCGGTGAGAGCGCCACCACGGCAGCCTGCAGACCGGGACCGAACGGCGAGTCCCCCACACCTGACGGCAGCTTTGCGGTCGTGCGCTTCTGACAGCACGGACAGCGCAGACGGTGCGTGCGATGCTCGTAGAAGATCACCGCGACCGGTGGCAGATCGGCCGCCTGGTGACGTCCGAAGCGGGTGCAGGGCACGCGCTCATCGAGCGTGAACTCGCGCCCGCAGCTCTCGCAGGCATCCGGATAGTGCTCGATGACGTTCACCTGATCCTCGGGCAGCAGCTTGCGCCCTGAGCCCTTATGCCCAGGCTGCGCGCCGGGCTCACGCTCGCCCCCGCGCTTGCTCCACTGCTTGGCCTTCTCGCGCGCCCGCGCGCGCGCCGCTCGGCTCGCGACTTCGGCGGATCCTGCGAGGGCGCAGTCGAGGAGTTGCTCGAATCCCTGCGCCGCTCCTCCTCCAGACGCACGATGCGCTCCTCAAGCCGCTCGTTATGCACCGCCAGCTGCGCGACCTGCTGGGCGAGCGCGAGAATCAGAGCGATGCACGAATCGCGCCCCGCGTCATAGATCGCGCCTCCGCCTCCCAGCGCTCCATAACCCCAAGATTCGGCGCCTTCGCAGACGATCCTCGTCACCTAGCCCAACGACTGAACGCTTACTAAAACCTGCCCATTTGCAGCCACTTCGCGTATGAAGCCAGGCGGGATCGAACCGCCGACCTCCTGCTTGCAAAGCGCCCGCTCCCGCGCTCGATTTTAGCGCTGAAACGAGGTAATTTGCAGGGGTTTTTGGTTACCGGCCTTGGCGCGAAGATCGGCGCGGATGCTCGTGGATTATCGGTGATTATCGGCGTTTCGGGCACTTTCGGCGACAAGTGCCTGGACGATCACCGCTCAGTCGCCGCAGCCTAGAAGGCTGGCGAGCGCGTGCCAAAGAGGAGGGGTCGGGTGTCGTCGTACGCCCGCTTCGCGCCGAAGGCGGGTACCGGGCCGACTGCCCCAACGAGACGCCTGAGTTTCGTCCAGAGCGACAGCACTGAGCCAGGCGCCTCGCGCGCTCGCTTAGCTGGCGAAAGCAGCGGTCGGGGAAAATGCAGGATGCCCGATGAGTCCACGACCTCCGACCTGGTGGAGAGGACGCGCGTCGCGGAGGCCGCTACCAGCTGCCGCCGCTGAGTCGGGCGACCAGTTCGAGCATTGCGTCAAGCGCGGCCTCTAGCGGCTTGGTGTCGCGTTGGACCTGAGTGAGGAGCAGGCCGCCCTGCAGGGCGGCTAGCAGCGCGAGGGCGAGGGTGTCGGGGTCGGCGTCGGGCGTGAGCTCGCCTCGTGCTTGCATCTCTCGTAGGCCGCTCTGGATAGTGGCTCCCCATCGTTTGAAGCCCTCGGCGACGTGGGCTCTTGCGTCGGGATCGGTCTCGGCTAGCTGGCCTCCGAGAGAGCCGATTGGGCAGCCGCCGCTGCAGTGGTGCTCGCGCTGGCCCGCGATCACGAAGTCGCGCCAGGCTCGGAGGCCCTCCAGCGTGCTGAAATCGAAGATCTTCTGCCCGCCGACCATTGTGTCGATCTGGTGGTCGACCACGGCCCAGACCAAAGCCGTCTTGTCCTCGAAGTAGTGGTAGAGCTGCGAGCTTGAGACGTCCGCTGCCGCGCGTACGTCCTCGATCGTCGTGTGGGCGACGCCTCGCTGGAAGATCAAGCCGGCCGCCGCGTCGACGATGCGCTGACGGGTCTCCTGGCCCTTGCGCGTCAACGGGCGAGAGGAGGGGCTAGTCGTGTTCATAGCGCAGATTCTACCAACAGAATGGATCGCCCTATCCATTCTGTGTTAGAGTGGAACGCACGATCCATTGCGAGGGTCGCGACAACCACTCAAAGGGAGAGCGCGATACATGTCATTTCAAGGCAAGACCGCCCTTATCACCGGCGGCACATCCGGGATGGGTTCCGCCACCGCACTGGCGATGGCCGAGAAGGGCGCGTCGGTGATCATCACCGGCCGCGACGAGACCCGCGGCGCGAGCACCGTGGAGAAGATCCGGGCGGGTGGGCACGATGCGCAGTTCATCGCCGCTGATTTCTCGGAGACGTCCGAGGTGGGGCGCGTTGCCGACGCAGCAGGCGAGATCGATGTTCTGGTCAACTGTGCCGGCTTTGCCGCCCTCGCACCGACGGCTGACACCGACGAGGCGGCGTTCGACGGGCTGTTCCAGATCAACGTCAAGGCGCCGTTCTTCCTCGTCGCCGCGCTCGCCCCGAAGATCGCCGCCCGCGGCGGCGGATCGATCATCAACGTCTCAACGATGGTCGCGAGCTACGGCCAGCCAGGCATGGCTGCCTACGGCGCCTCGCGCGCCGCGATCGAGCTGCTCACCAAGGCGTGGGCCGCCGAATACGGGCCGCAGAACATCCGGGTCAACGCGGTCGCCCCCGGTCCGACGTTGACCCCGACATTGGAGCCGAGGTTGGAGATGGCTAAGGAGTTTGCCAAGCAGATTCCGCTCCGCCGCGTCGCTGAAGTGCACGAGCTATCCGACGTCATCACATTCCTCGCGACCCCGGCTGCCGGCTACATCAACGGGGCGATCATCCCCGTCGACGGCGGCCGCCTCGCGATCTGAGAGGGGAGGAGATGATCCTGGTCACGACTCCCGGCAACGTTCGGACACGAAGCGAGAGAACCGTGGCCGCCCGCCCGCCCCCGGCGGCTGGCCACGGACCGCTGAGGGTCCGCCAAACACCCACGGCATGACGTCGACGAGACGCAGAAGTCTGCACAGCCGTACCCCGGATCACCAATGACCATGTCTGTACCGAAGGAGCCAAGCACTCAAATGCAAACCACCGCAGGAAAGACAATTCTTATCACGGGCGCCAATACCGGCCTCGGTAAGGAGATGGCGAGGCAGCTGGCGCTGCGCGAGGATTTCGAGCGGATCTATCTCGGCTGCCGCAATGCGGAGAAGGCGGCGCGGGCGAAGGAGGACCTGGAGACGGTCAGCGGGCGCAAGATCTTCGAGGTAATGATCATTGACCTGGAAGACCTTGCGTCGGTACGTGCTGCGGTAGCCGCGATCGGCGCTCCGTTGAACGCGCTTGCAATGAACGCCGGCGGCATCGGCGGTCCCACGCCAGCATCGTTGACGCAAGACGGGGTGACTGAGCTATTCGCCCAGAACCTGCTCGGTCACGTGGTTCTGCTCGAAGATCTGCTGGCAGCCGGGTTGCTCACGGATGTCGCGCTCCTCGTAGGCGCCGAGGCGGCGCGCGGAGTCCCGAAGGTGCGGATCGCCCGACCAACGTTCACCGATCACAGCGCAGAGGAGTTCGCGTCGGTGATCGACGGCTCGTTCTTCCAGGGCGCCAAGTTCGACGTGCTGCTCTCCTACGGCCAGATCAAGTACCTCGGCGCGCTGTGGATGGGCGCGATGGCCCGCATGCACCCCGAGCTCAGGTTCATCACGATGTCGCCGGGAAACACCGCGGGAACCGAGGTGCTGCGCGACCAGCCCGCGCTCGTGCGGATCATCGCCGGCCGGATCCTGATCCCATACGTCGCGCCTGCCCTTCGCATCGGGCACAAGCTGGACGTTGGGGCCGAGCGACTCGTCAAAGCCGTCACGGACCCCTCACTGCAGAGCGGGGTCTTCTACGCGAGCGCCGCCAACACGATCACCGGACCGGTCATCGACCAGGCCGAGATCGTTCCCGACTTCCGCGACCCTGAGATCCAGGACCACGCATACGAGGCGATTCAGCGGTTCGTACCGAGGGTCGCCGCGACTTGACCGCTCTGCGCACGGGTGCCACTCCAATCACCACGCCACCCGTCGCTACCGCATTGCACTGCATAGCAAGTGCGACGACGGAAGCCGGCGAGACCGCTGGTGCGGACGAAATCCAGTCGTCTCATTCCCCGGAGGCCTCGCGCCTGCTCGTGAGACAAAGCGGGCGCCTGAGCGCCCTAGCCGTATCGTCCGTCACGCGAAGCCCCGGGACAGTCCGCATGCTGACGCTAACCAACGCACCGACGTACGACGGATTGGAGCTGAGCATGTGTTCGATCGATGACAGGCACCCACCGAAGGGGCGGGCACGCGTGGAGCGAGGTATATACCGCCAGCCGAACGGCAAGTACGCGGTGTATTTCACGCTCGACGGCAAACCGACGTTTCGCACGGTCGGCTACGACCTCGAGACCGCCCGCCTGGAGCGCCGAGCATTTATCGAAGCGGCCCGCTGGGGGGTCGTCGCGGCCGCCCCTCGGCTGCAGTTCGGACAGGTCGCCGGCTGGTGGGTAGAGCGCTTCCAACGGCGAGTCGCCGTGGGCGAGCGGTGTGAGCGCATACTCGAGTTCCGCCGCTACCACCTCGAGCACAATCTGCTGCCGGCCTTCGGTGCGCGTCTGTTGCGGGAGATCACCGTCAACGACATATGCGAGCTGCTCGACACGCTCCGCGATCGGGGTCGGGCGGAGAACACGATCGCCGGTGCTCTCGCAACGCTGCAGTGTGTGATGCACTTCGCCGTGCGAAACGGTTGGGTCGCAGACAGTCCCGTCGACAAGCTCGAAGCTGACGAGCGCCCACACCCGAGTCGTCTGGCGTTCCGTGTCCTCGGCCGGGATGAGATCGCGCGCCTGCTCGACGCGACCCTTCCCGCCTACCGGCCCTTGATCGCAACCGCGCTCTACACAGGGATGCGCCACTCCGAGCTTCTCGGCCTGGTCTGGCAAGACATCGAGCTCTCACGCGGCCGCATCAACGTCCGCGCGCAGCTCTCGCGAGCCCGCCGTGACGCACCGTGCCGACGTGTCGCGCTGAAGACGCGCAGCGCACGCCGACAGATACCCCTCACGCCTCAGCTCGCAACGCTGCTGCGAGACCACCGAGCCACCTCACCGTTCAACAGTAACCGCGACTGGGTGTTCACCACGCGCAACGGCACACCACTCGCTCACCGAAACGTACAGCGAAGTGCGCTCTCTAGGGCCGCGCACGCTGCGGGCCTAGAACAAGACGACAACCGCCTCCGCTTCCACGACCTGCGCCACACCTTCGCCAGCCACCTCATCGTCAACCTCAATCTCGACGTAGCGCAGGTCGCCCGCATCCTCGGACACGCAAGCCCAGCCACCACGCTCGACATCTACACGCACCTCTTCGACGAGGCGCGCCACGCCGCAGACATCCGCACCCGCATGAGTCGCAGCCAATTCGCCCGGCTGCTCGAAGACCACGACGAAGGCGAAGGCGAAGGCGACCTGATCACGCTCCCCGCAGCTGCCAGACTGGAAGGCCGGCTTTCGGCCCGCGATCGCGCCGCGATCCGCTGGGCAACTTGACCAAAACTTGACTACGCGCTCAAATCGCCGGTCTCAACAGGACCCGAGAGACACGATCAAAGATGTCCGCTTGCAGGGATTTCAGGAGTGGAGCCAACCGGGATCGAACCGGTGATCTCCTGCTTGCAAAGCCCGCTCCCGCGCCCGATCCAGCGCTGAAAGGTGCGGATTTGCAGGGGGTCTGGGAAACGCAGGGTGCGTCGGGTTTCGTTCGGATGCCCGCGTATTATCGGCGATTCTCGTGGTTTCAGGCACTTCTGGCGAGAAGTGCCTGAAGGGATCGGGCCAACACGCTGGAATCCAGTATGGGGCCCAGTGGATCGCACCGAGGCGCGAGAACGGCTGGGGCGGCATAGGCCCTGCCGGGCAGAGCCGCATATTGCTGCCGTGGGTCGCGCGCTCCCCCATCTGGCGCTTCGCTGGCCAGGGGCGTTGCGCGGGGTGTCGTCTTGGGCCGTTGGTCGCGCGTCGCTTGCCGACCGCAGCCGCGGGCAGTATTTGCGCGGTGCCGACGATCAGCCGCTTCTTCGGACTCACGATCGCGATGTACTTCGATGATCACGAGCCTGCTCACTTCCACGCCCGCGCAGCCGAGCACAGCGCCAAGATACGGATCGACGGGCTGGAGGTCATCGCCAGCGATCTCCCGCGCCGAGAGCTTCGGCTTGTGCTCGCGTGGGCCGAGATGCACGCCGACGAGCTTGAGGAGAACTGGCGACGAGCGCGCCAAGGTGCGACACTGAAGGAGATCGAGCCGCTGCGATGATCGGACTTACGCCAGACATAATCGACGCAAGCGTCCCGAGGCACGGCGTCCTGTGCCTGACGTTCGGTGACGGACTCTCCGGCGAGGTGGACGTGCTCGACCGGATGCGCGGTCCGGTTTTCGAGAGCGCGCGCACACCCGAGGGCTTCGCCGAGGTCATGGTCGACCGTGAGACGGGCACCGTATGCTGGCCGAGCGGTGCGGATCTCGCTCCCGACGCGCTGTACGAGCGTATCCGGACCGGCATCTGGCCGGAGCAAACTCAAGCCGCGTAGACACCCCGCAGGGCTCAGTCCGGATTCCCGGCGCCGCGCGCACGGCTCCCGCCCTACAAATCCTCGTCCATGAGAGTACCGCGTCGCAGCATGATCGGGATCACGCACCCGCAGCCGAGTGATCGCGTTTCGGCACCCACAGCGAGTGCCTACATTATCGCTCATGTCGCGCTACTGGAATCCAGATTGGGAGCGTCCGCCGTTGGTCGTCACGGGGCGGATCGACGAGGACCGGCTGGCGGCCGCGGGGCCCTTGGTAGCCGCCGCGCTACCGAAAGAGTTTCATAACGCGCAATTCTGCCCCGGGCGCGACGGCATCACTCGCCATGCCGTCTACACCTCGCGCGAGGACTACATCTTCTGCTCCCGTCTCGGCCGGCGCCTCGATCCCTCGGCCGTACGTCGCCGCTTCAAGTCTGCACGTGACGCCGCCGGTCTGCGCCCGCTGCGCTTCCATGCGTTGCGTCATGCCGCTGGCAGCCTCGTGGCCCGCCACGCGGACGCCCGCTTCGTGCAGGAGTTCCTGGGTCATTCGAGGATCACGACCACGGAGCGCTACATGCACGCGAAGGCGCGGCCTGAGGACCTTGAACGCGTCAATCTCGCGTTCGCCAGCGTGGCGGCGCGCGATTCATAGCGAAGCTGACCCCCCAACGTCGTCGCGGTCTCATCCGCACGAGTGCCGCTTCTCGTCTCTGAAGGAGCGCGCGCGGGCCGAGACGCTCGCCTTCTTGCGCAAAGCGCAAGTGCGGGGGCTTCCAAGTAAAGGCGCCGCGCGGCCTCCAAATTTGGCGAAGGCGTTGGGCGGATGCCGGTGACGTGGCGGGCGTTGTGGGAGCATTAGTCCGACACTGTGCGATGTCTGTCCGAGCAGCTGACCGCCATGCCCTGTGATTGGATCGCGTGGATTTGCGCGCATGCGTTCGTCTCGTCGTGCGTTTCGTTCGTCTGCGCCGGCTGCCTGGTGCTGGCTAGCGACGCCTCCGCCCAGCCGTTGCGGCTTCCCCCGGCGCAGGCGGTGGCGATGCTGGGAAGGGGTGTGGTCTGGTTCGACGAAGGACCGGCGTTCTTCGACGGATACCGATCGCCAATTGCGCCCTTGGGGACTTTCACCCTGATGCGCAACCGTGCGCAAGAGAGTGTGGCGGCGTCGGCGAGCGCTGTAGCCGCGCTGCGCTCTCAGGGCGGGTTTGTCGGCGGACTCCCGCCGGCTCAGCTGAGACCGATCGCGCAGCCCAAGCCGGTCAGCGACGGTGAATGCACCGGCTGGCTGCCCGCGATCCGACGGGAAGGCGAGTCCGAACACGAACCCGACTTCGCTGTCGTTGGCGACGAGCTCGTCGACACGGGCGAATGCGTCGAACGCCCGTACGTGGTCGGGGAAGAAGGCGCAGCACTTCGCCAGCCGTTGTTCGTCAGGAGCCTGCGCGGCGGACGCTGGCGCGTACTGCGCTGGCTGCCCGGGGATCGGTCGCCGATCCTGGCCGCCGATGGGGGCCTGTTGGCGATCGGCGAGCAGCGCTCGCTCGCGAAGATGGAGGTCTCGATCCTCGAGCTGCCAAACGGACGCACGGGCGCCCGCTTCGGGTTGCCCGACGGGTACCTGAGCTTCGCTTCGAGCGAGCGCCTCGTTGTGTCGGTACCGACGGAGTTCCGGCCGGAAGCACGGAACTTTCCTCTCGGCCCTCAGGTCGAAGGACGGCACAACTCACCTGTGGCGCGCCTGTACCGGCTCGAGCTGTACTCGACCCGCGGGCGCCATATCAGAGAAGTGGGCTCCGCCGGCGAAGAGGGGTCCTTGCATGAAGTTCTCATCTCCCAGGGGCACCTCATCGGCGAGGAGTTCACCGGGGAAGAGGGCGTGGTGTCCGTTCGCAGCCTGGCCGGGGGAGCTGCGAGGCCGGTGATCGCATTCGACTCGCCCACGCGCGAAATGCTCACGCTGGGGTTCCGCTGGCCCGCGCTGGCTGTGGTCGAGACGACCAGCACGCCGCTATTGGCGAGCGAACTGACCTGCTTCACCGGGTATTACCACACCGCGAGCAAGCCCTCTCTGCAGATTTTCGATCTCGCGCGCGCTGAACCGTTCGCGCCGGCGCCCTCGCTTGCTCACTTCGAAGCAGCCGTCTTGCCCACGAACTGTCCGCCAGAGGTCATCGCCAAATGAGCTGTTGTCGGATTCGACGAATGGTAACCTGGGGTCGTGGCCCGTGCGTCACAGCATGTAGCCCGACGCAGCAGTGACTCACCGACGCGGCAGTGAATCGTCAGCTCCGACCCCGGACTTGATGGATACGCTCAAGGACCTAAGCCGGCTGTACAGGAACATTCTCGCACCCTCGCGCACAACGGCGTCCTGTTCCTCGTCAGGCTCCCTGCGAGAAGATGAGCGCTGACGATCGCGTACTGCCGCGCAGCGCGCGTATCCTTCCTAGCCGTGCGTTGGACGGCCCTCCTCGTGATCGCGGCGTCCCTTGGAGTCCTAATGCCTGCCGCTAGGGCGACCATCCTCCCCTGCCCCAAGCCCGCGACGCCGCCGCCGCCTCTCGCGCTTCGCGCCGAGTCGAGCACGCACCGCGTGCAAGTCACGGTACCTGACGAGTTCGACTTCACGCTGGCGTCGGTGACACTCGCCGGCCCCGCGACCGGCCTGCACGTGACCGTGATGGGGCCCCACCGGATTCGCGTGGGTCGCGGCGGCCGCTCAAATCGACCCCTAAGAACCCCCGGCCCGTGAAAGCGCGCGAAGAAGCAGCTTTCGCGGGACCTGATCAGGCGGCTTTGGCGCTAGGGCACCTCGCGAGGATCAACCCGACTGCGCGAAACGGTGTGTTCGCTGTACTTCGAGAGCGCGAGTGTGTTGTGCGGTCTGAGCGCTATCAGCACGCGGTATTCAACGTACCTGTGCTTCCTGCTCTGCGGCCACACCACCGTTCCGTCGAACTGGACGAGGAGATGTGTTCTGGTCGAAGACGTCGCTTCGGTGGAATCGGCAAAGCGCTTCATATGCGCCCGCTGCGCTGCACTTAGGCCGCTCGGTCCGTAGAGGCAACCTTCGCAAGCGATCCGCTGCCGGGCCAATTCGCGGCGCAGCACCTTGGTTGCGAGTTCGCTGGCGCGTTCGGAATCATCACCGGTGCCGAACTGCGCAGGCACGTAGGCTGGTTTGGTAGGCGCCTGAGCGTCCTCGGCGGCAGCAGCGCCGCCCCCGCCGCAACCGGCGAGAAGAAGCGCCGCGACCGCCAAAGGCAGACAACTCCGCATCACTTCCGCCAGCCTACCCTCTACGGCCGCAGCATGCTGAGCATGTACCCGCCAGAGGTAGGGCATATGATGGTCGTAGACCGGAGGTGGCCATAACTCGGACTTTCGAGGTCATCACTTGCTGTCCACTCGATCGGCCCGAGCCCCGTGCGTTGGGAAGGCGCTCGATAATTTCGAGGTCAATATCGAGGCCGAGTTGCCGAAGTTCCCTGGCGAGCCCTTCTGTGGCCTATCGCCGCTCGTCGTGCATGACTTCGTAAGCCTTGCCTGCGGAAATCCTGATATCGGCACCGATCTTGCACTTGGGTGCCGCGTACCACGACACGACTCGGCCGGTTTCCAGCCGCTCATGCTCGATGGCGCCTCCGAGGTCGATGATCCGCACATCCCAGTAGTCGCGGTCGGCCTGCGAGAGCGCATCACGATCATAGGCGACGTAATCAGGGTGCATCTGCAGTCCCGTAGCCCGGCGGAGCTCCGTGAGTCGGCGCGGCGCGGTCATCGCCCCGAGCCTAGCTGCGGATCGATGCCGGCAATTCCTACACCGCCGATCTTGCAAGCGCGTGTGTTGCGGCATCAACGGGCGAGCGGGAGTCGGTAGAGCCATATCCAGCCCGTATCATTCGGCGGCTTTGCAGCTATCGAAACGGTTTTGGATGTCCGTCATTCGTCAGCGACAATGGCCGCAAACGATTCTTGACAGAAGTGGCTGCCGGCTACGCCGAGATGGCGACCAGGCCATACGGTACGGTCGCCGCGTGGCATCCACGGCCCTCACGAGCTGGCAACAGGAGCGCAGAAAGCATCTCGACGATTTGCTCGACGCTCACAAGCTCGTGGGAGGGCCGGCTCCCGGACGGCGCTGGCGAACTGCGGCCCTCAACGATGCGCTGATCCTGCGTCTAGTGCAGTGTTCCGTTAGTCTCTTGTATTTGTAAGCTAGTTCTGGTACGGTGGGGTGGTGGCGCGTACTGCTGGTGTGATTGAGCTGTCGGAGGGTGAGGAGCAGGAGCTCCGTGGGTGGCTTCGCCGGCCGTCGGTGCCGCAGCAGCAAGCGACGCGCGCGCGGATCGTTTTGCGTGCCGCTGAGGGCGCCACTAACACGCAGATTGCCGCTGAGACGCACGTGTCGTTGCCGACGGTGGGGTTGTGGCGACGGAATTTTTGTGATCGGCGGCTGGACGGGCTGGCTGACGCTCCGCGCTCAGGACGCCCACGCGAGATCGACGACGATGAGGTTCAGCGGGTTCTCGCCAAGACGCTCGAGACGCCGCCGGATGGCAGCACGCACTGGAGTGTGCGCCGGCTCGCCGTAGCGACCGGTGTTTCCCCGACGACGGTGCACCGGATTTGGCGTGATCACAAGCTCAAACCGCACCAGGTCCGCTCGTTCAAGTTCTCCAAAGACCCCCAGCTCGCCGAGAAGATCATCGACGTCGTGGGGCTCTACATGGACCCCCCGAAAGGCGCTCTGGTGCTGTGCATCGACGAGGAGACACCAACGCAGTAGGCAACTTCGAGTTTGAGTGGGCGGCTTCGCGTCCGGTGGGGAGGAGTCTGCCGTGACGCGTTGTACTTGTGGGTCTGATGGCGTTGCGACGTGCTCACGCCGACGAGTACGCGGTTCGGGTCAACCGGGCGGTGGAGTTGTTGGTCGAGTTGTCAGCGGCGGACGCGGTGCGCGGGTTGCAGGGCGAGTTCGGTCTGTCGGAGCGTCAGGGGCGTCGGTATGTGAACGAGGCGCTGGAGCGGCCGGACGGCGTGGTGGTTCCCGAGCGCACGGTGGTGTTCACGGTGCGTTTGGCGCCGTCGTTGATCGCTGGGCTGCGCGAGCGTGCGCGGTCCAGCGGCGTGTCGTTGAGCGCGGCGATGGCCGCGGCGGTCGGTGCGTATCTCGAGCAGGCCGGCGAGCGGCCCGGTGGCCAGGCGCGTTGAGATCGAGTTCGTCGGTGATCGCCTCGCCGATGCGCGGCTGGCGCAGGCGTATGTGATCTTGACGCCCGAGCGGCGCCGTGTGACCAGCAACGAGCGGAGGCATGATGAGCGAGAGCAACAGCAGTGTGGTCGTGCAGTCGACGGAGCGGCGGGGCCGGACGGCCGCGATCTACGCGCGGGTGTCCTCGGATCGGCAACGTCGCGAGCAGACGATTCAGAGCCAGACCGTCGCGCTGCGTGAGCTGGCCACCGAGCGCGGGCTGCTGGTCACAGAGGATCTGGTGTTCGAGGATGAGGGCGTCTCGGGCGCTGTGCTGCGTCGCCCGGGGTTGGAGCGGCTGCGCGACCTAGCGGTCGAGGGCCGCTTCGAGGTGCTCTTGTGTCATGCGACGGACCGGCTCGCGCGCCGCTACGCCTACCAGGTGCTGCTGCTGGAGGAGTTCCAGCGCGCGGGTGTCGAGGTGATCTTCGCGAAGGAGCCCGAGCGCTCCGGTACCCCTGAGGATGAGCTGTTGCGCCAGTTCCAGGGAATGATCGCCGAGTATGAGCGGGCGCAGATCGCCGAGCGCTGTCGCCGCGGGAAGCTGCATCGCGCCCGCGCCGGCGCGGTGTCGGTACTCGCCCGCGCGCCATACGGCTACCGGTATGTGAAGCGCTCCGAGCACGCCGACGCGTTCTTCGAGATTGACGAGACCGAGGCGCCGGTCGTGCGCGAGATCTTCCGCCGCTACCTCGAGGATGGCGAGTCGATCGCGAAGATCGCGCGCTGGCTCTCAGAGCAGGGCGTGCCGACACGGAGCGGCAGGACTGGCTGGAACAACGCGACGATCTGGGGGATGCTGCGCAACCCGGCCTACGCCGGGCAGGCCGCCTACGGCAAGACGCACGCGACCGGCGCGCCCGTCCGTGCCACGCGTCAAGCGCGGCTGCGCGGGCAGCGTTCCGCCCGGATCTCGCGCGAGAGCGTCCCGTCTGATCAGTGGAAGCGGATCTCGGTAGCAGCGCTCGTGACCGCCGAGCAGTTCGCGCTTGTCCAGCAACGGCTTGAGCGCAACCGGCGTATCTCGCCGCGCAACACCAAGCGCCCGTCGCTGCTGCAGGGGATCCTCGTCTGCCGCCACTGCGGCTACGCGTACTACCGCTGCTCGACTCGCAGCAAGAACGGGATCCTGCGGGAGTACTACCGCTGCTCGGGCACCGACGGCCACCGCCGTCCCGAGGGGCGCGTCTGCGAGAACCGGCCCGTTCGCCTGGCAGAGATCGACGAGCTCGTCTGGAGGCGGGTGCTCGGACTGCTTGATGCCCCGACGCTGATCGAGGCCGAGATCAACAGGCGGCTTGAAACGATGCGCGCCGCGCACCCCGCCACCGGGCGTCGAGACGCACTCGAGCGCGATCTCACCCGCGCCCAGAACGCGCTGCGACGGCTGCTGGACGGCTACCAAGAGCAACTCATCACCCTCGACGAGCTCCGCACTCGCACGCCCGACCTGCGCAAACGCGAGGCCACCCTGCAAGCCCAGCTGGACGCGCTCGACGCCGAGCTGCACGACGCCGAGACCTACCTCAAGCTCACCGAGACGCTCGAAAGCTTCCGCGCCCGGCTCGCTACCAACGCCGAACACCTGACCGTCGAGCAGCGCCAGCAAATCATCCGGCTCGTCGTCCGCGAGGTCCTGATCGGCGAAGACGACGTCACGATCCGCCACTCAATCCCCGTCCCGATCATCGGCGGCCAGCCACCCGGTTACCTACTGCGTTCAGGTAGTCGAGAAGACCCAGATCCAGGCACTGGACCGCACACAGCCCACGCTGGCGATCAAGCCGGGCAGATCCGCCCGAATGACGCACGACTACAAGCGCAACGGCACGACCAGCCTTTACGCCGCGCTGGAGGTCGCGACCGGCGAGGTCACCGGGGCGTGCTACCCCAAACACCGCCACCAAGAGTTCCTCGCGTTCCTAAACACCCTCGTGCGCGCATACCCACGCCGTCGCCTGCACGTCATGCTCGATAACTCCTCGACCCACAGCACCCCAGAGGTCGAACGCTGGCTGGCTCGCCACAAACGCGTGGACTTCCATTTCACCCCAACGAGCGCGTCGTGGATGAACATGATCGAGATCTGGTTCTCGATCCTCACAAACCAGCAAGTCCGCCGCGGCGTCTACCACGACGTTCCCGAGCTGATCGCAGCGATCGACTAC
Source organism: uncultured Solirubrobacterales bacterium (assembly GCA_963713895.1). GTDB lineage: Bacteria > Actinomycetota > Thermoleophilia > Solirubrobacterales > Solirubrobacteraceae > Palsa-744. Next base: position 3,886,758 of record OY970210.1, read on the forward strand.
TTCATCGAGAACTACAACGACCGCGCCCAACCATTCATCTGGACCAAGACCCCCGAGCACATCATCGCCAAGGCCACCAAACAACAAGCCACTTCAGGAACACTGCACTAGTAGCCGACCCGGTGCGCCACGTCTTCTAGCCGCTACGGAGTCGTGGAGCGCGCTGGCGCCGCCTCTTGCGCGGTCCTGGGCGTGGCGTGCGAGAATGAAGGCATGACGAAGACCGAGTTGCACGAGTTGGTGGATGGTCTGCCCGACGACACGCTCGACGGTGCCGCCGTTCTGCTGCGCAGCCTCGCGGATCACAAGATCGATCCGGACCAGGCGTGGTTCTGGACGTTGGACTGGCTCTCTGGCGAGCTTGAAGCCGACCGCGAGGCACGCACGGACCCGGGCGTCGTCTACGAGGATGTCGAGTCCTTCAAGGCTGCGTTGCACGCCGCGCACAGCGAGTAGTGCCGACTTACCAGCCGCGGCCGAGGTTCCTGCGCGACTTCAAGGGCTTGACCGTCGCGCAGGTGAGCGCGTGGGAGAGGGCGCTCGATGCGTTTATCGCGTGCCTGCGGAGCGGGCGCTTCGAGCCCGGCCTGCGCGTCAAGCGGGTGCAGGGGTATCCCGGTGTGTGGGAGATGACGTGGGCCGCCGACGGCCGTGCAACGTTCGAGTACGGCCAGGAGATACGGCCCGGCGAGCCGCACATCATCTGGCGGCGCATCGGCACGCACGACATCTTCCGCCAGCCGTGAGCACCGACTAACGCAGGCCCGGCGTTCGCCAAAGATAAAGATTTCTTAAGCCTGTCACGTATCGGGGGTCAAGTTGACCTTTCTAGTAGTACTTTGTTAGTCTGTTCACTCGTTTTGGGGTGGTTTGTGGAGGGGTAGGTTGGTGAGGTCTATTGGCTGGTGGCAGGTGTGGCAGTGGCCGGCCCAGCAGTCGAAGATGGGCTCGAGGAGGCGGACCGTTTGGGGGAGCGTGAGGTCCGCCGCCGGACTTTTGGGTCCAGGCGCTCCAGTGTGAGGAAGGCGTGGGCGGTAGTGACGAGCGCGGTGTGGTGATACCAGCCGAGCCATGAGCGGCCCTCGTAGTGGTCGAGGCCGAGCTCGCCCTTGAGCTGGCGATAGTCGAGCTCGATCATCCAGCGCAGCCTGGCCAAGCGCGCGAGGCGCTCGGGCTTGGCGGTGGCGGGGAGGTTGGAGATCCAGTAGTCGCTGGGGGCATCGCGGCCTTCGGGCCACTCGATGATCAGCCACTCCTCGCGGGGTGCCTGGTTATCGCGGGTCACGGGGTGCGCGGCGGTGACGCGCTGAAAGGCGAAGCGCGAGCGCACACGTGTCTTGCCGTGGCCGCGGAAAGTGACGGTCTGCAAGCTCTCAGGGTCAAGTGAGCGTGCATACTGCGCTACCGAGACCGCCTCACGGTCCGCGCGCGGCTTGCGTGCCGCTGGCCCTCTGGCGCCCCGGGGCCGCTCGGGCACGGCAAAGGCCGTACCCGCCGCAAAGATTGTCGTGTCGGGACTGATCGACAGCACGTAGTCAAAGCCCTCGCCGTGAAGCGCGCCACGCAACTGGGTGTTATCGCCATAGGCCGCGTCACCGAGCACTGGCGCGCGGTCGATCGCGAACGCGCCGGCGCGCTCGATCAGCGCCTGCCCGAGCTGCGGCTTGGTCTGAAAGAGCACATCCTCAGGGATCTTCGCCTTGCGGCGACGCTCAGGATCCTCACACCACTCCTCGGGCAGATACAAGGCCCAGCCCAACGGCAGCGTCGCACGCTCACTGACCGCGTGCAGTGAGACACCGATCTGGCAGTTACCGACCTTGCCGAGCGTGCCCGAGTACTGGCGCTTGACGCCCGGCGAGCGCTTGCCGTCCTTCGGGAACCCCGTGTCATCCAGCACCCACGCCTCGGCATCCACGACCGGGCAGACACGCTCGACCACAGCCTGAATCACACGCCCCGGATCCCACGGGCTATCCGCCAGAAACTGCTGCAGACTCTGATAATCAGCCTCTCCCGCCAGCCGTCCCACCAACGGTTCAAGCGATTTACGCAGACCAGCCTGCAACAAGCCACGCACGTAACGCTCAGCGTTCTCACGCTGAACCGGATGATCCATCGACGCCAGCGCCACCCCACCCACGAACTCCTCCAGCCGCTCCTTCACCGCCCCCGCCCCCGCCAACGACACCGGCACAGCTTCCTCTACCGCCACAGCAGACATATTCACCATCCCGCATCGAGTATCAACGATGCAGGAGGTGTTCGCCACACGACGAACAACACCTACCAACAGACTAACAAAGTACTACTAGTGGAGTGTCTCGGTTTTAGCTGGCGATTGCGTCGAGTGTGACGCGGCCGCGGCGGACCTTCTCGAGGATCTGTTCTGTTGTGGCGCTCCACTGAAACGGCTCGAGGTTCTGGTTGTGGGTGGCGAGGTAGGTCTCGATCGCGTCGATCAGGGCGGGGACGCTGTGGAAGATCCCACGGCGGATGGCTTTGTCGGTGAGCTGTGAAAAGAAGATCTCGACCATGTTCAGCCATGAGCTCGAGGTCGGCGTGAGGTGCAGCTCGAACCGGGGTGCTGGGCGAGCCAGGAGCGGACGTTCGGGTGGTTGTGAGTGGCGTAGTTATCAAGGATCAGATGGACCCTCAGGTGCTTGGGGACTTCACGATCGATCGTGCGCAGGAACTTCAAAAACTCGACGTGGCGGTGGCGGGGAAGGCACTGGCCGATCACCGAGCCGGTCAATACGTCCAGCGCGGCGAACAGGGTCGTGGTGCCGTTGCGCTTGTAGTCGTGGGTCATCGTGCCCGCCCTCCCCGGCCTGATCGGCAACGACGGCTGGGTCCGATCGGGCGCCTGGATCTGGCTCTTCCGTCCACGCACAGCACGATCGCGCTCTCGGGCGGGTTCAAATACAGGCCGACGACATCGACGAGCTTCTCCTCGAACCGAGGGTCGTTAGACAGCTTGAACGTCTGGACCCGATGAGGCTGCAACCCCCGCGCGGACCAAATCCGCTGGACCGTCGCCGGCGATACCCCGGCGCGCGCGGCCATCGACCGGCAGCTCCAGTGAGTCTCGCCGGGCGGCGTCTCGTGCAGCGTCAAGCGGACGATCTCCTCGACCGTCCCGGCCGGGATCGACGGCTTGCGCCCCCGCCCCGGTCGCACGTTAGAGAAGCCCTTGAGCCCGTCCTCGGAGAATCGTTCACGCCACGCCTTCACCGTCATCGGCGCGACTCCCACCTCACTCGCGATCCGCGTGTTCGCAAAACCCTCAAACGCCATCAACAGAACCCGCGCGCGTCGAACATCACGATGCGGGGCGGTATGCGAGCGGACGAGCTTCTCCAGCACCCACCGCTGCTCGTCAGCGACCGAGAGCGGGACAATCGGCGAGCGCACCCCCTTACCCTACCGCAATCCCTAACTATTTGCGAGACACTCCACTAGGGGTGAGTGGGGTCTTGGGATTAACGCGTTCTCCCCTTTCGTACTTACGATAGGTACGCATAGCAGCTGGCGCGCCCTACTTCGATAGTAACCTTCTGACCTCCGTGCGCGTAAATATAGATGTCGGCGTACTTCACGTCCAACGGCGAAGGCACGATCACCGCCATCTCCCCATCAGGGACAGGAACTGTCGACGTGACCGTGACCACGCCTGGAGGGACGAGCGCGACCGGTCCCGGCGAGCATGCTGCGCTTTCGAGCATCGCTCGGCCGGGACGAGCCCAACACTCAGAGCGTCACACCCTGAGACACACGAGACGCGACGGGACGCGGCGGCTGCCGCAAGGAGACGCCACCCTCGCATCGCCCCGTGAGCAGGCGAGTCGGCGGCGTAGAGCCTATGCTCACCGGCCTCGGTTCATTTGCGTGGAGGCCACTTCGCTTGGAGGACGCCGATGCCGGACACCACCTGCCACATGTCGATCTCGCTCGACGGCTTCGTCGCCGGGCCGGACCAGAGCCGGGAGAATCCGCTGGGGAAGCGCGGCCGGGAGGTCCATAGCTGGCACCTCGGCGACGAGCGTGCGAACGACGCCGACGCGACGGCAGAGGGCTGGCTCATGCGACCGCGCGGGGCCTACATCATGGGCCGCAACATGTTCGGGCCGATCCGCGGCGAGTGGGATGAGGACTGGGATGGATGGTGGGGCTCCGAGCCGCCCTACCACGCGCCGGTCTTCGTGCTCACCCACCACACCCGCGAGCCGATCGAGATGGAGGGCGGCACGAGCTTCCACTTCGTCACCCAGGGCTTCGAGGCCGCCTACGCGCAGGCGCGTGAGGCGGCCAGCGAGGATGGCATCGACATCGCGGGCGGCGCTTCGACCGTCCGTCAGGCGCTCGCCGCCGGAGTGATCGACGAACTCACGCTCGACGTGGTCCCCGTCCTGCTTGGGTCCGGCGAGCGGCTGTTCGACGGAGTCGAGTCCCTCGAGTTCGAGCCGGTCGAGGTGCTCCACTCTCCGCTCGCCACGCACATCCGCTACCGGCGGGCGGGGTGACGGGGAAGACACGGGCTCGCGGCTGCTTTGCGCGCTGGCTGTCGGGTAAATACTCGGCGGACCTAAAGTGTGGGGGACCGCGCGGATGATGATGGTCGACAGATGGGATGGCACCACCAGATAGCCAATCTCCCCGTGGATAACAGACGCTGTCCCACGGCCGGAGGTTTTCCCGACAGCCTCCGCGATTTGCGAGCGTCCGCTAAGCCTCACCCCACGCGCCTGGTCCGGACGAGTTCCAGCCGTACCAGCGCGGGCTCGCGAAACGCTCGCTTACGCCGCGACACCCTGAGCGCGGATGCGGCACTCTGTGCACGATGGAATCGCGCATCCATGCGATCACGCTCGCTGTATCTGATCTCGACCGCGCGCTCGCGTTCTACCGCGAGGGTCTCGGCCTGGACTCGACAGGAATCACCGGGACCGACTTCGCCGGCGACGATGAGAACCCGGCCGGCGACGTTGCGATGTTCTACCTCGACGGAGACCTCATACTTGCTCTGTACCCGCGCACCGAGCTGGCGAAGGACGCGGAGATACAGTTCGGGCCACCGAAGTCGGGCGAGTTCAGCATCGGGCAGCTCGTCGCGACCAAGCGGGACGTGGATGCGGTGCTCGCCCAGGCCGAGGCCGCCGGGGGCACGCTCCCCGGGCCGCCGCATGACAGGCCGTGGGGGATCTACTCAGGGTATTTCCGCGACCCCGACGGACACCTCTGGGAGATCATCTGGAACCGACGCGGGTAGGTGCCACCCCGGGCCCACTCCCTGCTGCGGGACGCTCGCAACGGCGGCCAAGGAGGCGTCCGCGGTACACCAAGCGACGCGATCGGAATGGACGATCACCAGCAGCGCTCTGCTGGCTACTGCTTCGTCCCCGATTGCGAGCACGTCCGCGTCGGCGGCGGCGCCGCTCCCAGATGCTGCAAGGCCGCCCAGGTGGGCGCGAGGCGAACCCGCTGCTTTCGCCCCCTCGAGGGTATTGTGGCGAACCCGGCCAAGAGAGCCTTCACGCGGCCTGCCGTAACGTCATCAGAGCCCGAGTTTGCGAACGCCTGCCTCGTCGAAGCCGAGGTGGTGACCCACCTCGTGGCGCACCGTCTGGATGACGTGTGTCCGGAGGCGCTTGGGATCGTCCCCGAAGTCGCGGACGAGTGTGTCGCGAAAAATCAGGATCTCATCTGGCAAGCCACCGCCCCCGAAGAAAGGGGTACCACGCAGCCTGGAGCCGACGTACATGCCGTACGCGTGGTTCTCGGCACCGCGATCGGAAACGACGATAGCTACGTGCTCCAGCGCTCGCTGGAACTCGACCGGGAGCTCGTCGAGCGCTGAGGCAACGATCTCCTCAAATTCCTGCTCGCTGTACCGCCGGGGTCCGCTCATGGATTCGTGATCGCGCCGAGCCTAGCTCACCCGCTCTACGACACCCAGGACGCCTTGCGACCAGCGACACTGCGAGCGCGGCGGCTGACGGTAGCCTCACGCCTGCTCACGCAACGCAAGGCGGAAGTGTTGCCGCAATCGCTTCAGCCGACGAAGCGCGTGGCACAAGCTAGGGATCGAGTCGGGTAGTTGCGACGGATCTCGCCTCTGGACGCATGGGGCCCAGCCAATGGCTGGTGTAGGGTCTGGGGCGTGGCCGATGTACCCAGACCGATCACAGGCCACTGCCTGTGCGGTGCCGTGACCTACAGCGTCAACGCCGAGCCAGTCTGGCAAGGGGCTTGCTACTGCACGAACTGCCAGCGCCAGACCGCTACAGCGTTCTCCGTGATCGTGGGCGTCCCGATCACGGCGCTCACGGTTGAGGGCAGCACACTCGCGTCGCTCAAGACCGCCAGCGAGGCCTACGGGAGCACCACCGAGCGGCGGTTCTGCTCGGCCTGCGGCTCGCCGATCTTCAGCACGATCGAGTCGATGCCAGAAGTGGCCTTCTTGAAGGCCGGGACGATCGACGATACCTCTTGGATCGAACCGGCGGTCGAGATCTGGACGCGCTCGGCGCCATCGTGGGCACCGCACTTCGAGACCGCAGTGCGGTTCGCGACCGTACCACCCGCCTAACTGAGCGCCGCTTCAAAGGGTGAGCGAGCGCGGAGTAGGGACCGCCCTCACACTCGCCTTGTACGAGGATCAGCACTGCCTGGAAGCGGCTCCCGAGACGAGCGCTTTGCTAAGGATCCAGCACCAGCCGAGCTTCGACGGGACGGCTCCCGGAACGCCAGTCCTGCGTGCAGTGGGCGCGCCTCAGATGGCCCTCTGCGGGCTCTCGTTGGGCAGCGGTTGGCAGCAGCCTCGCATTTCGATGCTGCCCCGCCGTCGCGTGGACGACGAGGTCGAGCTAAAACCCTAAAACTTTAAAACCCGCCATTTAGCAGGCAATTCTCCAGTGGAGCCAACCGGGATCGAACCGGTGACCTCCTGCTTGCAAAGCAGGGGCGGTCATGCTGGAGCCAGTAGATACGGGGGTTTTGGGTCGGCCGAAATGGCGTTATGACTGGCGAAAATGGCCCATGCGGTACTCAAAGCGGTACTCGCGGCCATTGTGGTACTCACGTGGTACTCTGGATGAAAATGTCAAAAGAGGGTAAACAAAGTGGCAGTGATCCAACCGGCGCCCTCGTAGTTGCGGGCCGCGCGGACAGTCCCGCCTACGAGGCCAAGTGGCGGCGCGCAGGACGACAGGTGAAGCGCCGCATAGGACCTGCGTGGCTTGAGCGAGCGGCGGACGACAGCGGGTGGGTCATACGCCGTGGGCGAGTACCGGAGGGCCATTTCGACGAGAAGCGCGCGACGGTGCGCATGGCTGAGTTGATCGCCGGGTACGACCGAGAGGAGCGCGCGATCGAGGCGGGTGAGCGCGAGCGCCGTGAGCGTGGCGTCACATTCCGAGAGCTGGCGGCGGAGTGGTTGGAGCACCTGCAGCACGAGCGAGGCGCCAAGCCGTCAACCTTGAGCGACTACCGCTACATGCTCGCCGAGCCCGGAGCGCCACACCGTCGCGGCAAGGGCAAGAGCCCCGGCGTCCTCATGGCCGCGTTCGGCGACCGGCCCGCGGCGAGGATCACCACGCGGGAGGTGTCAACGTTTCTGCGCAAGCTGGACACCGAGGGCGTGTCGCCCCGTTCGGTCAACAAGAACCGTCAGGTGCTCTCTGCGATCTTTGGCTACGCGTGCCGCGTGGATACCCACAGCCTGCCGTCGAATCCAGTGGCAGGTACGACCAAGCGCCGTGAGCCGCCGGCAGCCGTGCTCGATTTCTACGAGCCGGAGGAGGTGGAGATGATCGCCTCCGCAGCCGCCGATGGGTCACACCGCGGAGCACAGCCGGCCAACCTGAGCGCCGAGGAGATCACATGGCGCGCACGCGAGGATGCACAGGATGGCGAGCTGTTCCGTCTCGCCGCCTACACCGGCCTTCGCCTCGGCGAGCTGATCGCGCTGCGCTGGGAGGACGTCAACTTCGACACGCGGCGGATGGTCGTCCACCGCGCCGTGTCCGCTGGCGTGGAGGGACCGACCAAGAGCTGGCAGGCACGCTTTCTCCCACTCGCGGACCCCGCCGCAGAAGCGCTCGAACGTCTGCGGGCGCGCGGCGACTACACCTCACGCGAGGACTACATCTTCTGCTCGCGCCTTGGCCGGCGCCTCGATCCCTCAGCCGTGCGGCGCCGGTTCAAGGCTGCGCGCGACGCCGCCGGGCTGCGACCCCTGCGCTTCCACGCGCTGCGCCACGCCGCCGGTAGCCTGATCGCCCGGCACGCCGACGCGCGCTTTGTTCAGGAGTTCCTCGGGCACTCGCGGATCACGACCACCGAGCGCTACATGCATGCCAAGGCGCGACCCGAGGATCTCGAGCGGGTCAACCTCGCGTTCGCGCACAAGCCGATCGCCACTCGGGTATCTCCGACGTCGTCGTAAACTGTGTGGCTGGAGATGAGCACGATGCCAGAGCATGCCGCCAACCACGACCTGATCGAGCAAGCGAACTCGCTGTTTTGGCATCCGCTGCCGCTTGAGGAGTTGATGGCTGACGTCGCGCCGCTTGACCCCAGCGAGCACTTCGACATCCCCGACCTGACAGAAGAGGAATGGGACACGTTCACAGCGGCGCTGGAGCGGTGACCGGGACGGTCCTGGTCAACACGAACGTCTTCACAGCCCGTTTGCGCGAGCGCTCGCCGCTCGCCACCCAGTACGCGAAGCACCTCTTCGGACAGCGCATCGCACTCGCCCCGCAGACCGTCGCCGAGGCGCGCTATGGGGCGCTGAAGGCAACGTGGGGTCCTGCTCGCACGGAACAACTCGCACGACTCGTCGGACGAGCGCGCATCCTCCCGATCGACATCGACACCATCGAGACCGTCGCCGAGCTTCGCAATCAGTGTCGGATGATCGGTCACCCGCTCCACCAGAGCAACCACAACGCTGACCTCTGGATCGCGGCCACCGCGATTCGCTGGTCGATCGCGCTCGTAGCTCACGATTCGGTCTTCACCGGCTGTCCACGTATCCGCCTCCTGACCGAGCTCGACGGTGCGGCCGCAGGGTCACCTTGATCCTGGTCGTTCTCGATCCACTCGGGCTCAGGTAGCCGCCGGGCAGCAGGCGAGACGACGCGGTCGTATCCGCTCCCATGAGTCCTCGCTGCCCAGCGCGGTGCTAGTGCGGCGTTCCTGAAGTGGCTTGTCCCTGGTCGGCACGGGCGATCAAGGACTGAGGTCGGCGCAGCGTCGCCCGCAACACCACCGCGGTCACCAAAGGTGCTCAGTTCACCCGAAAGCAGAAGCCGGCGCGGGGTCAGGCAAGAGTGCCGTTGATCGTCCTAAGCAGCAACGCCATCAGCGCCGACGCTGGCTACCGCTCGCCAACGGAAAGCAAGCGCCGCGGCCCTGCAATTGGCGACGAGCAGGTCGGGTCGGTGTTGGCGGCGCGGTTGTCTGTGCCGAGCGTCACGCTGCCCACTGGCTGTCTCTGGAAAAAACTTCATCGGAGCCCTTGACTTCAAGCGCTTGAGGTATGTCAAGGTAGCCTCATGACGACTCTCACCATCCAAGATGTTTCCCGGCGCAGCGGGCTGAGCGGGCCGACACTGCGCTATTACGAGGAGATCGGGCTGATCGGTCCGATCGCCCGCGACCCGAGCAGCAGCCACCGCCGCTATCGCGAGCAGGATCTCGACACGTTGCAGGTGCTGGCGTGTCTGCGCGCGATGGGTGTCGGGATTGAGGAGATGCGCACCTACCAGGCCAACCGCGAGCTTGGGCACGCCAAGGCGGGTGAGCAGCGCGATCTGCTGCTACAGCACGCCAAGCGGGTCGAGGCCGAAATCAAGACGCTGCGCATGCATCTCAACTACCTAAGGGCGAAGGCCGCGCTCTGGGACGCCCGCAGCCGTGAGGATGCGGGCGCGGAAGCTGAGGCGAACTCGCAGGTACAGAAAGTGCTCCCACGACTGGAGGAGGCGATGCTCGGATGAGCTCCAAAGTGTTGGTAACAGGCGGGTCCGGATATCTGGGCACGCAGCTGATCGCGGCGTTGCTGCGGGATGGGCGTGATGTGCGCGCGACGGTGCGCTCCCTGGATGCTGAGGAGGCTGTGCGCGCGGCCGTGCGCCGCGGTGGTGTGGACGACACCGGCATCGAGCTGGTGGCAGCAGATCTCAGCTCCGACGACGGCTGGCCGGCCGCCCTTGAGGGTGTGGAGGAGGTCCACCACGTCGCCTCGCCGATCCCGTCCGCTCAGCCCAAGGACCCGGACGAGCTGATCGTCCCCGCTCGCGAGGGCACGGTGCGTGTGCTCCAGGCAGCGCGGGACGCCGGCGCGCGCAGGGTCGTGCTGACCTCCTCGTTCGCAGCGGTGGGCTACTCGCCCAAGGCGGTCCGCGACTACACCGAGGAGGACTGGACCGACCCCGACACGCCAGGATTGCCCGCCTACCCGCGCTCCAAGGCGATCGCCGAGCGTGCCGCCTGGGACTTCATCGAGTCCGAAGGAGGCGACACCCAACTGGTGGTCGTGAACCCGACATTCATCGCCGGCCCGTCGCTGGTGTTGGCACTGCGCTCTACGCTGACCTACTTCAAGGCGATCATCGAGGGCACCATGCCGGCGCTGCCACGCCAGCGCTTCGGCGTCGTCAACGTGCGCGATGTCGCCGACGCGCACGTCACCGCGATGGCCACTCCTGCCGCCGCCGGGAAGCGCTACCTGCTCTTGGCGGACGGCCCGACGATCACCTGGCTGGGGCTGGCACAGATCCTCCGCGAGCACCTCGGGCCCGCAGGCGAGCACATCACAACCGATGAGGCGCCCGGCGAGGAGCCGTCGCCGCTGACGATCCACAACGACCGCGCCAAGCAGGAGCTCGGCTGGCAACCACGCCCGGCCGAAACGACCATCATCGAGACCGCCGAGAGCCTGCGCGACCTCGGCCTGCTGGAGGGATGAGTCTGTGCGTCGCCCCCGCTTTCGTCCAGAGCAGCAGTGAGATTCGCTAACTGCTGGGTTGCCGACGAGAGGGCAATGGTTGGAACCCGCTCCTGGCGGATCTGAGGTCCATCCGGGAGGTAAGTCCTGCTCCTCGGCCACCCGGTTGCCCGTTGGCAGGATCATGAACGTTTTGCGGTACGGCGGCGACTCGGGTTCCTGACTGTCATCGCCCGTGAGATCACCGCGAAGTCATCTTGTGGGATCTCGAATAGGCCGAACCGGAACATGTTCCCCCAGCGGCGCTTGTCCTTGATGAAGCTGAGCTGGTCGATCAGCGGTCTAATCGGTGCCTCAATGCTCTTGACGAACTCGATGTTGCGCCGCCATGGTGTGAACCCCGGCGCCTGTTCCACCTGGTAGAGCTCTTCGTCGACGACCCGACCTATTCCCGTGAAGGCCTGCACCGGCTCGCCGTCTCGCAGGCCCGTCTTGGGCGAGTAGTAGACCAGCCAGTCATCAGCCTTCAGGCGCTTGAGCCCGGAAGACTTGCCGTGGCCTGCCTGGGTGAATCCGCCCTTTACGCTCAGCTGCACGTGGTCTCGGCTGATCGTGCTCACCCAGTACGTCTGTTCGGGCGGGCCGAGCGCGGTCGCGCAGATGCTTAGTTGGCGGTGCAGCTGCTCGCGCTCGGCGCCACTGAGCGTCGCGATCATGCGTTGCTCGATTGCTGTGACGGTCGAGGAAGCCTTGCGTAGGCAGGTGCGCCCCTCGGCCGTGAGGGCGTAGCGTTGGCTGCGGCCTTCCCCGACGGCGCTCACGAGTCCGCTCGCTTGTAGGCCGGTGAGGAGCTGGTGCATCGCTTGTCGGCTGACGAACGCGTCGCGCGCCAGGTCTGCGTTTGAGATGCGCGGACGCGCCGCGAGGATCTCAAGACAGGCGTACTGCGACACGCTGAGTCCGTAGTCGCGCAGCTCTGCGTCCATCGTCGAGTGCAGGGCGTGTTGGGCACGCTTGAGGGCGTAGCCCACGGATTGATCGATATCGACTTGGGGCACGTCAAGATCTTGACATAGTATGCTTCGTCAAGACCTTGACAACGCCAAAGGAAGGATCGCCCTGTGTCTACCGTTATCGGCCCCGATTTCATTGCCCTCCAAGTCCGCGACATCGAGCGTGCCGCCGAGTTCTATGAACGTGAGCTGGGGCTCACGCGCGCACCCGGACCCCCGCACGCCGTCGTGTTCGCCACGCAGCCAATCGCGTTTGCCCTCAGAGACCCGCTGCCCGGAACCGATCTCGATCGTGGACAGCCCGGCCTCGGCGTGGCGCTATGGCTGCGGGCCGACGACGCCCAAGCCCTTCACGACCAACTCGCCCAGCACGGCGTGACGATCCTGGCTGAGCCGATCGATGGTCCCTTCGGCCGGACGTTCACGCTCAGAGACCCGGACGGCTACGCCATCACGATCCACGATAAAGGCTGACGAACTCAGCCCACACCACACCGAACGCGGCGGCTTCCATACCTTGCACGGGAAGCAGGAGCACTGGAGGTAACCGGCCTCGCCCCCGCATCGGACGAAACGCACTCGTCCGTCCGCCTCCCCGGCTCGCTCCTGCTTTGGTCGTGGACGCAACGCGCCAGCTCGTCGGCCAGGTCATCTGACGAACGCGAAGAGAGGGGCCACGCCGCTGCGCAGGGCGCGGCCCCTCGCCCGACGACGATCCCCACCCACCAACGCCCAGCTTCGCCGCGCAGGGCCAAGGGGCATGGCCTTCTCGGCGGCTTACGCCGCCGACCTGTCCTCCGGCCGGCTTCGCACCGCCGCCTCGATCTCGTCGCGCAGGAAGATCCAGCGCCGGCCAAGCTTATGTCCGGGCAGCAGCCCGCGCCGTGCGTATTCGAGCACCGTCGAGACCGGCAGGTGCAGCAACTCGGCGACATCGCGGCCGTCGAGAACGTCCTCGCGGGTAAGCCGAGGACGGGTCGAGTTGGGTGTGGTCGTCGTGTTCATCGACTCTGGGCAGGGGTGTGCAGCCTGTGGGTAAATGACCCCAAACCCCGCGAACCGGCCAACGAGTTCGCGAACGCCGGCCCGCCGGAGCGACGACCCCGCCCTCCTTCTGCTTCAACGACGCTTCGACAGCGCCCGATCCGCCTCCGGTAGCGCAGTAATCGCCGCCAGCGCCGGCCTCCAACCTGCGACACCGACCGTCCCGACACACCCTCGCTTCGCTCCGCTCCCCTCCAGCACAGACAACATGCACGGCTGTGCCGTGGCACAGCGAGCGCTGTGCGCAATTTCGTGGCCGGTTTGGCCCGTTCAGGGTCATCACCCATGTGATGACCGCAGCGAGCATAGGTGCGTCCCGAGGCGGCGGGTACGCACGCTACCTGGAGAGCAAGACCGTTGAGCCCGAGCGCGGCGACTACTACCTGACCCCCGACGGCGAGATGACCCAGGCCCCCGGCCGCTGGCTGGCCGATGTCGAGACCCCTGGAAAGGCTCGGAGTTCAGGCCACCGAGCCGGTGGACGGCGCAGACTTCATCGCGGTGATGGAGGGCCGCCACCCAGGCACCGGCCGATGGCTACGCCCGGAGGGCGCCGGCGGCGGACGGGGCGGCGGAATCGACGTGACGTTCAGCGCCCCGAAGTCCGTCTCAACGGTGTGGGCACTCGGCGACCCGTGGCAGCGCGAGCAGATCGAGCAAGCCCACGCCAGCGCGGTCGAGCAGACGATCCTCTACCTGCGAGAGCAGGTTCCTGTTGTGCGCCGCCGCTACAGCGGCCAGTTCGTAGAAGAGCACGCCAAGGACGTGATCGCAACCGAGTACCAGCACACCACCGCCCGCGGAGTCTCCGGCGCCCAAGCCCCAGACCCGCAGCTGCACAGCCATGTCGTGATCACCGCCGCCGTCCGCGAGGACGACCGGATCGTTGCCGTCGCCTCGCGGCCGATCTTCCGCAACGCACGGGAGCTCGGCGCGTTCTACCGCTCCGCCCTCGCCGACGAGCTCGTGCGTGAGGGCTACGCGATCGAGCACGGAACCGGCAAGGACGGCCGGTACTTCGAGATCGCCGGTGTCCCCCGTGAGCTGTGCGAGACATTCTCCGGCCGCTCCCGGGAGGTCGCACGCGCAGCGGAGCGCTTCCGTGCTCGCTACGGCCGCGCTCCCGAACGCGGGGAGCTTCGCAACCTCGCGCTCGAGAACCGCCGATCCAAGGAGCTGACGACACGCTCGGACCTGCAACGGGTGTGGACACAGACCGCTCGCGATCACGGATTCGGCCCGGATGAGGGGGTGCGGTTGATCGGCGCATCCGAGCGTCCGGCAACCGACCATGCAATCGAGGATCGTGTCGAGGCGAAGTTGACCGAACAGCACGCCGTGTTCGAGGAGCGCGACCTGCGCGCGGTTGTGTTGGAGCAGGCAGCCGGTGAGATGGCACCGGACGAAGCGCTCGCCGTGGCGCGGGAGATGGTCCGCGACCGGCGCGTGCTGACCTTGGAGGGCGGTCGGATGACCACCCTGGCGGTGCGTGCCCAGGAGCAGGCGATCGAGCGCCGCGCCACACAGCTCGCCCAGCCCGCAGGCCGCGACGTCAGCGACGCTGCACGCGAGAACGCCTCCCGTGAGGTCGCGGAGCGCATCGGCGGACCGCTCAGCCCGGAGCAGCACCACGCGCTCGAAGTCCTCACGGGTCCTGAGCGTGCCGCGGTCCTCGTCGGCCCCGCCGGGACCGGCAAGGGTGTGGTGATCGACGCCGCCGCCCGCGCGGAGCAGTACGCCGGTCGCGAGCCGATCGGGGTAGCCGTATCCGGCTCCACCGCCGAGCGGCTCGGCACCGACAGCCCCGCGCTCGCCGGACATACACTCACCCTGGACTCGCTGGTCGCCCGCGCGAACACGGGAGCCATCCACGCGGGCAGGGACACGACAGTGATCCTCGACGAGGCAGGGATGGTCAACCACAAGCGCCTCGACGCGCTGACCAGGCTCATCGAGCGCTCAGGGGCAAAGCTGATCGCCGTCGGCGACGGCAAGCAGCTCCCCTCGATCGGCCCCGGCGGCATGTTCGACCGGATCGCCGAGCACGCACCCACCGCCGAGCTCGCAGACATACACCGCACCAAGGACCCCGCCGACCAGCGCGCATGGCAAGCACTACGTGCAGGAGAACCCGAGCGCGCGATGGCGCACTACGCCTCACGCGGCCAGCTGCACCTCTCCGACACCCGCGACCAGGCAGCAGAGCAAGCGGTACAAACATGGGCTGCGCTCACTGAGGGACACGACATCCGCGGGGTTGCGCTTATCGCCGACGCGGCGAACACAGAGATCGACCGACTCAACGCCCGCGCACAACACCTACGCGCACAGCGCGACGAACTCGGAAACCACGAGATCCCGCTGCCCGGCGTCCACTACGGCCTACGCGAAGGCGACCTGATCGCGTTCACCGCGCAGCACCGCCCCCGAGGGCAGCCACGGGTCGAGAACGGCACCCGCGGCCAAGTGAGCGCCATCCACGAGCGAGGCGTGACCGTCACGCTCGACGGGTCACAGCGCAAAATCCAACTCGCCGGCGAGCACCTCGACTCGCTGAGGTTGGCCTACGCACAGCACGTCTACCGTCAACAGGGCGCGACCGTCGAGCGCTCCGTCGTGCTCACCGGCGGCTGGCAAACCAGCAAGGAGACCGCCTACGTCGAGGCAAGCAGAGCACGCCACGGAACCGACTGGTTTATCGCACGCGACGACCTCGGCGACGAAGGACAAGACGCCGGACGGATCATGCGCCTCTCCCGGAAAATGACCAACAGCCGCGCTCAAACGCCATCGCTCGCGCACCCGGAGCACCTCAACCCCGGCTGGGCCCCAAGCCGCAACCCCCTGCGACTCCGCTCCGCCCTATTGCCAACACGCTGGCTGACCCGCACACTCAACCGCGATAGGCCCGACCGCAGTGCGGGCCGCGGACGCTGAGCGGGCTCGTTGTTCAGAGCCGGCGCCAGCCAGCCGGTGTGTCGCTATTACCTGGGATGGAGTTGCTCGGATAAGTGGCGTGTAGGAGCCCTTAGTGATCGCGTTTCTCGTCGCCCGCGGGTATCTCGATCTTGGGCCTTAGGGCAGCTAGTCTTGCCATGCTCTCGATAGGGGGATCGCCGAGCGCGGCCATAATTTCCTCTGGCGAAGCCTGGACCTCGCCCGCTGCAAGCTGGCGAAGCAAGATCTGGCGAAACCTCTCTCGGGCTCGCGCTGTGTTCCCGGCATCGGTCGCTGCTTCTTCTCCGATGCGCTTCTGCGGACGCCAGTCGCGGACAATGGTCAACAACCAGCCGGCAGCGAGAAGCACTCCGCCCGTAGCCTCAAGCACCGCTTCGACAGGATTCTCGTAGCGGGCCCTTGTGAGAACGGCTTCATCGCCCCGCCGTTCCAACGCATCCGCAGCAATCAGCCGCTGGACAACAGGTGGTACTTGCACCGGTTCGCCTGCTGTGGGGAACCATGCAAACGGCGGTCGAGACGCCAGAGGTCTAAGGCGCCTGGAAGCCGCCCATTCCTCCCAGTCGTTTGCCAGGTATCGCCATGTTTGCATCTGATCGAGCCATACGCGGAGACTCTGAGAGTCGCTGTCATCAGGAGGGATGCGCTCCAAGAGGGTGCTGGGCTCAGTACCAGCTAGGTTCAGGACCGCCGTTCGGGCTGCGCTTCTTGCTTCCATGGTTCCGACGATCAATGCCGCGTCAGCCACGGCACCGAGGTCACAGAGCATCCGGCCCACTAGTGTCCCGCGCCGTTAATTCGTTGTAGAAGTCGTGAAATGGAATCCAGGATCTGCTCTGCGGTCTTGACCCAGATGAATGGTTTGGGGTTCTCGTTCCACGCGTTGGTCCACTCGCGGATGTCCTTCTCCAATGCCTGGACGCTGCGGTGATCTGAGCGGCGTAGCAGATCGTCTGTGAGGTAAGCGAACCACCGCTCGACCTGGTTGATCCAACTGGAGTACGTCGGGGTGTAGTGCATGTGAAACCTGGGGTGTGCGGTCAACCAGCGTTGGATGGCGGGGCTCTTGTGGGTGCCGTAGTTATCGCAGACGAGGTGCACGTCGAGATGCCCGGGGACCTGGCTGTCGATCTTGGTCAAGAACTTCTTGAACTCGATCGCGCGGTGGCGGCGGTGCGTTGAGCTGATCACGGTCCCGTCGGCGGTGTTAAACGCGGCGAACAGGCTAGTCGTGCCGTGGCGCAGGTAGTCGTGAGTGCGCTTCTCCGGCATGCCGGGCATCATGGGAAACGCTGGCTGGGAGCGCGCCAAGGCTTGCACCTGGCTCTTCTCATCCACCGAGAGCACCACCGCGGCCTCGGGCGGATTCAGGTACAAGCCACAGATGTCATAGACCTTCTCCACAAACAGCGGGTCGGTCAACAGCTTGAAGGTGTCGGCGCGGTGGGGCTTGAGATCAAACGCCCGCCAGATCCGCCCGATCGTCGACTTTGACAATCCCGAGCGCTCGGCCATCTTCGCACGCGACCAATGCGTCGCGTTCTCCGGTGTGGACTCCAACGTCGCCACGACCACGTCCTCGACCTGCTCGGCGGTGATACTCGCCGGCCGGCCCGGCCGCGGATCGTCCGAGAGACCGTCCAACCGCAGCTCACAAAACCGTCGGCGCCACTTCCCGACCGTCGGCGTTGACACCCCACACGCCACCGCCACATCCTTATTGGAGTGCCCCTCCGCGCACCCCAAAACGATCCGCGAGCGCAACGCCAACGCTTGTGAAGACTTCCTGCGTCGCTCCCACCGCACCAACTGATCACGCTCGGCATCAGTCAACTCCAACACCTGCTTGGGCCGTCCAGTTCTTGGCATACCACAGCATACCACACTTAAGCAGCGAACTTAAGGCGCGCGACACTAGCGTCGGCGACACACCGCTTCCAACGTTTGCCTCGATCAAGATCTCTGCCATACAGAAGCGTTATTCCCACATATAAGACCAGTTCCTGCCAATGCACACCCAGAATGTTGTTCGGTCCTTCGCAGTGCAGACATGCATGTCGCGCGTGGGGCGCCTCAACGCGAATCTCGCACGCGACGGCCTTGTGGATCGGCTTCTGGCGAGGGGGGTAGATGAGCCCTCCCGTCTACCTGCGGGAGCCCGACTAAGGTCGGGACTCGTGACGGAGGAGATGACGCTGCCTTTGCGTGGGTAGGCTCTCGTGCGTGTCGCTCACCTCGCTTGAGCTAGACCTGCTCGTCGCCATCGACCGGCTGACTAGCGACTCCTACTTGCCCGCCGAGCAGGACGACGTATTTGCCGAGCTTGCCCGTATGGGAGTTGAGCCACCTCACGCGATGTGGCTCTACTACGCCGCTCAGCAGCTAGGCGCCGATGGCTACATCGAGGCGGATTTCGCCGGCGGCATGATCCTCGTGAACCTCAAGCTCACCCGCGAAGGCAGGGAAGCCGCACGGACCGTCTTCGATCCGATGGAGAAGGTGCTTGCAGAAAGCCGAGTCAAGATCGGCTCCGAGGCATTCGCCGCCGCGTTCCCCGGTGCGTATCAGCCGTGGGCCGACGCCGCAAAGCTGCTCTACGGCGAGAACGCTTCGGAAGAGCTTACGACCATCGGCCATAAGGTACGGGAGGCTTCCCAAGCATTCGCGGCCGCTGCAATCATCAAGTTCGGCGCGGACGATGCGCCCGAGGACGTGAAGCTGGTCAAGAAACGCCTCGGGGCCGTGATCGCGCACAATCGCTACTACATCAGCGACGCGAAGCGCAAGGTTCTCGAGGATCTTGGTGATCTGTGGGAGAGCACCGTCGATCTGATCCAACGGCAGGAGCACGCCGCGCAGAAGGAGGGCGAGCCCGTCAGCTTCGAGGACGGCAGACGAGTGGTCAACCTGACGATGTTCCTAATGCTGGAGTTCGCGACGATCCTGGCGGGCCGCGAAGTGCCCGACAACGGCGCGACTCTTGAGGGCGGCTAGCTGAAAGGTGCCGCGCAAGATCACCACTCGGTTTGCGCGATGTGTACGCTGACAAACCAGAGGCCGAAGGCCCCGGCGCGAACGCGACACGGGGCCTTCGAGAAGCGGGGGCGGGACTCGAACCCGCGACGCGAGGGGTATCAAGCCTCCGCTCTACCTGGCTGAGCTACCCCGGCATAACGCGCCCTTACGGCAGCGACGAAGTAGCCCCCAGCGTCCCATCCCCGAGGGTAGCATCGGCTAGCGTTTTGGAAGCCCCGGAAAGTCCGGATGGCTGACGATCTGGTCCTCTGCCTCGGCGTCGATCTCGTACTGGTCGTGCCACTCGTGGCCGGGCGCTAGCTCGGGGTTGGCCCGGAGCAGGTTGCGGAGCGCTAGCGCCCTTCGATACCGTGCTATTCGGCGTTGATCGCCTCGGGGCTCAGAAGCGCTCGCAGGGCGGCCTCGCGGTCGCCCTCGATCGCGAGGCGCTCAACGAGCCGTCGATCAGTCAGCGCGCCTGCGAACCCGCCATAGCTCGATTATGCCGCCCTTCACTCGGAACAGGATGTGCAGCGCGTTGGGCTCGCTGGGCGTGGCGCTCGACACAGCTTCCCGTGTCCCGCGTGGATCGTCGTCGCGCATCGGCGTTGACCAAGGTGCCTCGAACGGATCGGGCAGAATCGCGTCCTGAATGGCGTGGAGATGCTCGTCGATCTCCTGCTCGCTGACGCCTTCGGCGACCAGCTTCGCCCGGCCGCGCTTGAAAAGGTCTTCCTCGCGAAAGCAGTAAGCGGGAGGAGTGCTAGAAGGGAAGGTCACGGGCTAGCTCCCTAGCCCGTTCGCGATCGCGCTCCGTAGGTCCCGAAGCCGAGATGTGCACTGAGTGATAGGGGATGTCGGCTCCGCGCTGCGCAAGTATCCAGCCGGGGTATTCATGGGCGAGCCTGACGAGTCGTTTTCCGGTCCACCTTCGGTACTTGGTGAGTACTTCGTCGATCAAGGCCAATTCCCCCTCACTGAACAGTGAGGTATTCGCCGGACGCGTCACATGAATCAACTGCTGTTGCTCGTATCCAGGTTCGATGACCAGATCGCCCGTGGCCTCCAAGTCGCGCAGCGCAAGCATCTCGTCTGCGGGAGCCGGGCCTAGCTCGTCTGCGATGTAGCGCTCGCCCGTGATCGACTGGCCGAAGCGTCGATGGGCCTCGAAGTCGCTGAGCCACAGCAGCTTGGCGAGCTTGATGCGGCCCTGGCCTGCGTGCTCGTCGGCCTCCATGCGTGCAGCGAGAAGCAAGATCAGCTCCCGGAGCTTGGCCTTGTCCGTCCTCTGCTTTGGCATCTCAATCATCCTCGCACCCCAGAACCGGCTAGAGTCGGGGTCGCTCGGCGGCGGCAGTCCACTGGGCTACCAGTGATATACCAGCAAGATGTTAGGAGTCCTCCCGGATGGCTCCAAAGAAGTACGCACGACCCGTCAAATCGATCACGATCGATGCGGTCGCGCACCCCCGCTTGGACGACCTTCAAATGGCACTAGGAAGCCAGAACATGCCGCGCTACGTTGAGTACATGGAGATCATCTCAGCGCTCGTAATGTTCACGACACCTGAGCAGCTTGCGGGAATGCTTCGGGGCTACTGGCAATATATTGACGGACTGCCAGTTGACGGAGACTAGGGCACGTCGCGCCGCCTTCCAGCCGCCTGTTGGTTGGTAGGTCAGCCTTGCGACCGCCGGTCTGCTCGAGGATCTGGGCCGTACGCTCGCTGTCGCTGTCCCTTGCTGCGATGAGTTCCGCCCAGCAACCGCTTGCGCACAGCCAAGCTTCGCCCATCCCGGAACGGACCACAACCTCCTGCCCGCAAACCGCCGAAGCTCAGATTCCCCGCAAAATAAGGCCCGATGTGGTACTCACCTGCGGTACTCTCGGCCAAACTGGAGTACCAATCAAGTACCACCTGCCAGCCAAAACCCGCCGATTTGCAGGCACTTCCTCAAATGGAGCCAACCGGGATCGAACCGGTGACCTCCTGCTTGCAAAGCAGGCGCTCTCCCAGCTGAGCTATGGCCCCTGGAAGCCCGAGTTTACAGGGGTTTTGGGTCTCTCGCGAGCGCCGTGGGCCGGATCTCGTCGGCCGTTTTAGGCGTTTGCTGCCCATTGCTGCCCATTGAACCCCCTTCCACGAGTGCTCGCAGCCTGTCCGACTCGCCTCGCGGCGGTCCATCTCTCGGCATAGATCGCGAGGGTCAGGTGGGCGTGGTATGGCCGGTTTGATCCATCACGTGAAGTGGCGGCTCGCCGAGAGCGAACAGAATCGAGGCGAATGTTTGCCTTAGCGAATGAGGCGTCAGACCTTCCGGCAGCGATGCCTTCACTCGTCAGTCGCTCGTCTGCGACCGCGATAGCCGCATCAAGGATGCGCCGACGCACGTTCGTCCTGCCAAGTGGTCTATCCGCCGACGTGCGAAACACGAGCGTGTCGGATGTCGGATTCAGACGCGCTCGGTGCGCCGCTATCTCATCTCGAAGGATCGGTAGGAGGTTAATCGAGGGGCTGCCGAACGAGTCAGACGTTACCGACGATGTTGCGGGACACATAAAGAGCGGCAAGCTCCCCGAAAAGGACAATCTGTATTACGCGCGTTGCATGATCCCGTATATCGAGTCGCGACGCGAACGCAGCTCCGAGACCGCTTCGATCGAGGCCGTCCGCAACCGTATGGGTCGAGATCGTGTGCATCCGACCATCGAAGTCAACATAAACGAGGCCAAGAGGCGAGGATTCGCCGAGGCTGCCATCGACGTGCTTGACGCAGGTGAGGAGGGGAATTACCCAGCCGAGCTCCGCTACGGCGGCCCCACGGTCACCGAGGCGATCGCGGCCGGCAGCCCGGCGATTGACGCCGTTCCGGCCGGCGGCGCGGGCTGCGAACCCACCGACCAGCGAGGCGTCCTGCGTCCCGCCGGCCCCGCCTGCGACAGCGGCGCTTTCGAGCTGGCCACGCCCACCGCGACAACACTCGAAGCGAGCGGCGCCGGGACGGCCTTCGCCACGCTTGCCGGTCTCGCCCGCAATCCGGATCTGGCTGAAGCCAGCGCCTACTTCCAGTACGGCACGAGCACCGCATACGGCAGACAGACCGGCGAACAAACGATCGAAGCGACGGCCGCGGGCGCCCCGTACAGCGCGGTCCTGAACGGTCTGGCGGCGCACATGACCTATCACTTCCGCGCGGTCGTCACAAATGCGACCGGCGTCTCCTTTGGCGCCGATCAGACCTTCACCACGGCCGCCCTGCCCTCGACGGGTCATACGACCATCACGACAAGGCCCCCAAGCCACTCGCTGCCGCTGCTGACACCCCTGCTGCGCAGCCTTTCGATACGACCCTCGACCCTCGTTCCCGAACGAGGCCGCGGCCAGAGCATCACGCGCGCCAAGACCAAACGCGGGGCGACCGTCACCTACAGCGACAGCCAAGCCGCCGTGAGCCCCTTCACGGTGCAGCGCGCGCGGTGCCGGATTCCTCGTCGGGAAGACCTGCGCGGCCAAACGGCCGCGGAACGCCCGCGGGCGCGTGCGCGCCTGCACGCGCTACGTCGTGGTCGGGAAGTTCACGCACAGCGACGCCAAGGGCACGAACAGCTTCCACTTCACCGGGCGCGTCAGCGCTCGCCCGCTCGCCCGCGGCCGCTACCGGCTGAGCGCCACCCCTCGCGCGGGCTCGCTCACCGGCAAAGCCGTGAGCGTCGGTTTCTCAGTCGCTCGAGGCTCGAGCTGAGCGCTTCGGTGGCCTAGGCCGGGCCGCGCTCGAAGCGGGCGGCTCCCTCGAAGCTCGGCGCCCAGGGTTGGGCCGAGCCGGTCCACACCTCGATCGAGGGCTCGAGCCAGGAGGCGTCGTCGAGGCTGCCGGCCTTGATGAAGGCGAAGCCGGGAGCGGCGCCCGAGATGCTGTAGATCGGCGAGCCACAGCCCGAGCAGAACCAGCGCTGGGTCTCCTGACCGTGGTCATCGCCGATCGTGGTGAACGACGTGAGCGTCGCGCCCTGCACATCCAGGGCATCCAGCGGGATTCCGACCACGACGGAATACGGGCTGCTCGTCTGGCGCTGACACTCCGTGCAGTGGCACGCCGCCTGAGCGAACGGCTCGGCGTCGGCCGTGTACGAGACCCGGCCGCACAGACAGTGACCGGTCAGCGGTTTGGGCGCAGGCGCCATGACACGACGAGCGTACAGCAGATGTCGGTGTGCCGCCCCGCACACACCGGCGCTGTGCGCCGCCATAGGGTTCGGTCGTCATCAACGACCGGAAGGGGGAGCACCATGAGGATCAAGCTGCTCATCGGACTCACCGCCGCCGCCGTGTTCGCGTTCGGAAGCGTTGCATCGGCATCGACCAAGCTCTTGTTGACCGAAGGACCTGACGGCCCAGCTCTTACATCCGGCCAATATGTCGAATTCTTCTCCGCGCCCGATGCGTATGAATGGACCTACCAGGGGATAACCCCGTTTGGCTGTTACGGCGGCTACGAGGGCATCTACGGACATCTCGCCGCGAACAACAAGGCGCACGACAAGATCGTGATCGAAGGTGATTACGGGAATCTGAATCAGGAAGACGTCGGCGCCTGCAACTATCCGCAGGAGGTGGCGGGCTTTCCGTGGACGATCTCGTTGTCGGCCTACAACCTCGCCAAAGCCAAAGGCCGCGTCGTCGCTTACGAGGTCGTCGCAGGATCGCCCTGGTGTCCCCAGGAAGGCAAGAAGCTCACGGTGTCGTCGGCGCACACCGAAGAACTGGTGAGCATCGCACTCCAGTCGACGATGACGAAGAACCTCGGTGACGACTGCTCGCTGCACTACACCGACCACACCGGCACGATGATCGGAGTCGGAGTGGCCGACGAAATATACGGGCTGGCCGACTGAGGCACAGGCCGAGTGACGGCTGGGCGAATCGCGAACGGTTCGCCCGGCCGTTTCGGTCGCCTGCCCTCGGCAGTGCGTTCGGTCGTGCGGACCGAGCCCGGGTAGGCCAGACACCCGGATAGCAGCGGACGCGGCCGTCGAACGAGCTCGGTAATGCCACGGGCGCCGAGCGATGGCGATGCGCGGCAGGCGCACCAGCTGCGAATGGGCTGCGCGCCGACGCTGCGGGCCCGTCAAGCGGGCAAGCTGAAATTGTGCCGTCGTCATCCCGACGCGGCCCATGGGCGGAGGTTTTCCCGCATTTTGCGAAAATTATCGTCAGCCGGCGAGCGCGCAAACTCACGCCAAACGCCAGTGACCAGTATGTTAAGCAATTGTTAAGCGATCGGGGACAGGGCCTGGGGCAGGACCGTTAGAGGGGGAGGCACCAACAGCCGAAGCCGGTTAGGCCGTGCGGGCTCGGGCTCGGGCTCGCGACGGGCGATACGCGGTGGCAGGATCACGAGGCGGTTCGAAAACGGCCGCCCACGTTTTCTTTGACGACAGGGAACCATGGTCGCGCGGCGGCGCTTGCGTGAGCAGCCGCGCGGGCCTTCAAGAGGGGGTGGGGCCTGCGCGGCGGGCACGCTCCAACCAGGAAAGGGAGGACACTATGCGCAGACGAATCACGATCAGCCTCGTAATGGTGCTGGGGATCACGGTGTTAGCGGTGCTGCCGTCGCTGGCGCAGGCCGAAACGAAAGAGTTGGTGAGCGGCGCGAGCAACTCGCTGTGCATCGAACCCACCGCCAGGCCCGAATTCTACCCGGGGGCTGAACCGCCAGAACCGTATAACCAGCCCGAACCGAAACCCGGCTATAACTATCTTCCGCTCAAAACGGAACACCTTCCCTCCGGCACGCCGTTCCCGGACACGGGGTCGGCGTGTACAGAACCATCGGTCAACCACGCTGTCGTGGAGACCGCGGAAGGTCACTACTACATGAGCGGCAAAATTCCGGGATACAAGCCCGAACCGAAATGGGTCGGTGCCAACTCCGCCGGAAGCGACGCCGAAGGCGGGCGCAAAGCGCCCAGCTATTACATCTACGATGAAACCTTCACGCTGTCGTGCACCGCGGGCGCCGAAATCGAAGGCACGATGTGGGCCAACAACGCGGCCGGCGCTTTCCTGAACGGACACCCGATCGGGTATCAGAACGACAAGCAGAACGACAGCTACCGCGGCAACGCCGGGGACTTCGTCGAGGGCTACGAGTCACCGAAAAACGGCTGGCCCTTTGGAGAGGAATGGGGCTCGGCCGCCAGGGGAGAAGGTTGGACCAGTTACGGGCCTAACCCATATAAAGTTCCCTCGAGCGACTTCTTGGCAGGCACGAACACGATCCAGTTCGTGGTCGAGGACGGAGGGCCCGCGGAGTCCTCGTCGGCTGCAGGTGTCGATTGGGCGGCGACGATCAAATCGCATTCCTGCGTGCCGTGGCTGAGCAACGGCAAGGTGATACCGGAAGGCCAGAAGGCGCAGACCTATTCGTGGGGTACGCTCACATTCAGCTCGCCCGGCATCGAAGAGCTCGTGCACGGAACGATCACGTGTAAGAAGTCGGACGCGGGCGACGTCTGGAACGAAGGCGGGAACGGACACGACGACACGGTGCTGTTCGACCTGTACGAGTGTCATGCGCCGGAATGTCCGGGCGTAAGCGTCACTTCATCTGACCTGCCGTGGTACTCGGAACTCGTGGAGAACGCCGCCGGGGTTGTCAAGGACAAAAGCACAGGCGTTCATCTGACGTTCAAATGCGGCGAACGGGAATTGGAATACGAAGGAGAAGTGGCGCCGAAGGTAGTGAACGCCAGCAAAGGCAAAGCAACCTACGAGGAATTCGGCGAAGGCTCCTCGAAAATGGAAGGCTCCAAAGAAGCCGGCAAACTCCAGATCACCGGTAAGGACTACCAGGCGGGCTTCGAAGAAGGCGACGAAGTCATCACCACCGGCAAAACCAAATCCACCAAAGAAGAACCGCCGGTAGAAGAACCGGCCAAAAAAACGAACGTTCTGGCGCTTGGCGATTCGATCAGCTTCGGGTACACGCAGGAAAAGTTCAACCTGCGCTATCCGACCGACGAACCGTCCGGGTTCGAAAACGGGTTCGTCAACTTCTTCGCCGGCGATCTCGAAAAGAAGAGCAAAGGGTCCGGCGTGACGATCGTCAACGACGCGTGTCCGGGCGAGACGTCCAACGGGCTGATCGGCGAAAATCCCGCGATCGGCGGGGAACTGTCAACCGAAGAAGCGGGCCACAACCCACAGGGGCCGGGTGACTGGCATCCGTGCGCCTACAGCAACCTCGACGGATTCCCGCTGCACGCGTACTACGGGAGCGAATCGCAGCTCGAAAACGCGCTCAGCATCCTGGGCGAAGGCCATCCGACGAGCGAAGTCAAGGCGATCACCTTGAACATCGGCTCCAACGACGAGCTGGCTGCGGTGGCGCAATGCGAAAAAGAAGTGACCGAAGAATACTCCAAAGAAGGTAAAAGCAAATATGGATCGACGCCGGAAGGGGCGGTCGAGGCATGCATCGTCGATACGGCGGAGCACGTAACGTTCCCGCGCATAGTGAAAAACGTCGGCGACGTCCTCGGGGTCCTCGACAGCACGGAACCAGGTGGAGGCCACTACTCGGGACCGATCATCCTGCTTGGCTTCTACAATCCTGATGCGCTGGTCCTTCCGGGCAGCGATGTGCTGCAGGAGGACCTCAACGGAATCATCGAAAAAGAAGTCGTAGCGCACTTCCCGAACGTAACGTTCGCGAATCCGTTCCCAGTGTTCAACAAGGGTAAGAACGCAGAACAGGAGCAAGCATCGATCTGTAAGTACACGGAAATGTGCAACCCGAATGTGCAAAAGGAAGGCGGAAAGCCCGCGGGCAAGGACGGCGACATACACCCGTCACTGGTTGGATATGAAGAGCTGGCCAAGCTCGTCAACTCAGCGTACCTGGCGAACCCAGCACACTGATCCTCGGAGGCGAGCGTAGTACACGCGATCGGGGTGCCCCGCCGACTGGTGGGGCACCCCGTTTTTCTGGGCGGCCGTGACTCCGACGGCGACGGCCGGCTGAGCACGGCTCCCGATGTAGAGCGGCGCGGCTATACACGGCTGCGACGCATCCCGACTGGCTCGGTGCTCCAACGCATCCGACCGGCTCTGCACGGCGCCGGCCCACCGCGGCGGGTTCGGCAGGGACCCGGGCCCAGGCCGGCAGACTGTGCACCGCTCGCAGCCACAGCGGTTACTTGCATATAAATTTATAGTCGGGTAACATCTGTGGCGATGGCTGCCGCCGGCCCCACCCCCGCCCCGACGCGGACGCCCGTGCGCACGCGCCTCTCACGGACCGAGCGCATGGAGCAGACGCTCGCCGTGGCCCACGAGCTGTTCGCGCAGCGCGGCTTTGCCGCGGTCACGATGGATGAGGTCGCCGCGTCCGTCGGCGTGACCAAGCCGCTGCTCTACAACTACTTCGGCAACAAGGAACGACTCTACGTGGCGTGCATGGAGCGCGCCGGCGAGGCGCTGTTCGCGATGATCGCCGACGCGGTCGCTGATGCACCCAACCCGAGCGAAGCCCTCAACGCGGGCCTGCGGGCGTTCTTCGACTTCCTCGACTCCGACCGCGCCGCGTGGGCCGTGCTGTTCGGCGAGACCTCATCGCATCTGGGCGACGTCGCCGAGCGCGTGGCCCACTACCGGGGGCGGATCGCGGCGATGGTCGCCGCCTCGCTGCTGAACCAGCTGCCGCGCCGGCACCGCCAGGCCGCACGAAACGAGGTTGAGGCCCTGTCGGAGGCGCTGCTCGGCGCGGCCGAGGGGCTCGCGCGGTGGTGGCTGCGCAGCGAAACGATCCCCGCGCGGGACGCAGCCGATCTGCTGATCTCGACGATCGAGCCGGGCCTGCGCCTGCGCTCGGGCGCCTACGCGACGCCCGCCGTCGCCGGCGACGCGGCGACGAGGATGTCGCGCGAGGATCAGGCCGCGACGCTGTCCCGCGAGGCCGACACGGCGACGATTCGCAATGGCCAGGAGGGCGCGCGCTCCCGCGGCGGGCAGCCGGCGTCGCACGACCGAAGCGTCAACGGCCGGACGAGCAGTTGACCACGGCGGACGAGCAGTTGACCACGGCTCACGAGACACCGCCCTCGTCGCTGGCAAACGGCTCCCGCCCGCGTGTCGAGGAGTCCAAGCTGAACGGCTCCAACGGGCGTTTCGGCGAGCGCTCGCGGGTGCTCGCCCTGCGTGGCCTGCGACGCCTCGCGGGGTACTCGGCGCTCGACCGCGTCGGGGCCCGCAAGCCGGTCGAGCGAGCCGTCTACTCGCTGGCCAAGAACGGCTTTCGCTCGGCGACCGCCGCCTCGCGCACGTTCAAGAGCGCCCAGAAGCTCAGCCGCCCTGCGCGCCAGGCGCCCACCAAGCCGCGCCGTCTGTTCGACATCACGCCCGACGACGACCAGAAGATGCTGCAGGAGTCGGTCAGGGAGTTCGCCGCCAGGAAGGTCAGGCCGCTGGCGCAGGAGGCCGACACCGCCTGCTGCACTCCGGCCGCGCTTTTGGAGGAGATCGACTCGCTCGGCGTCAACACGCTCGGCGTCCCCGAGGAGCTCGGCGGCGTCATGCCCGAGCGCGCCGCCATCGGCTCGGTGCTGATTGGTGAGGCGCTCGCGCACGGCGACATGGGCGTGGCCTACGCGGCACTGGCGCCCGGCGCGGTCGCCACCGCGATCGGCCGCTGGGGCGCGAGCGAGCAGCAGACCGCCTACCTGCCCGCCTTCACCGGCGAGAACGTGCCCGCGGCGGCGCTCGCGATGCTCGAGCCAAGGCCCCTGTTCGATCCATTCGCGCTCGAAACCAGGGCCCGGCGCGAGGGGCCCGACTGGGTTCTCGACGGCGTCAAGTCGCTGGTGGCGCGCGCTTCCGAGTGTGAGCTGTTGGTCGTCGCCGCCCACGCCGAGGGCGCCGGTCCGGCGCTGTTCATCATCGAGTCCTCCACCCCCGGCCTGTCGGTGCAGGCCGAGCCGGCGATGGGCCTGCGACCGGCTGCGACCGGCCGGCTCGTGCTCGACGATGTGCGGCTGCCGGGCGGCTCGCTGCTCGCCGACGGCGCCGTCGCTGCTTACCACGACTGCGTCCAGCGCGCCCGGATCGCATGGTGCGCGCTGGTCATCGGCACCGCCCAGGCGGTGCTCGACTACGTGGTCCCGTATGTGAACGAGCGCCAGGCGTTCGGCGAACCGATCTCCAACCGCCAAGCGGTCGCGTTCGCCGTGGCCAACATCGGCATCGAGACCGGCGGCATGCGGCTCTCGACCTACCGGGCCGCCAGCAGGGCCGACCAGGGCGCGGACTTCGCGCGGGAGGCGGCGCTGGCGCGGCGCCTGTGCGCGGCCAAGGCGATGCAGATCGGCTCGGACGGCGTGCAGCTGCTCGGCGGGCACGGCTTCGTCAAGGAGCACCCGGTCGAGCGCTGGTACAGAGACCTGCGCGGGGCCGGCGTGATGGAGGGCGGCCTGCTCGTCTAGCGGGCGAGCGCGAGCGCGGACAGCCGACGAACCGACACAGACGATGATCAACCTCGAGATCCCCAAGAAATTCCAGCCGATCGTCAACCAGGCCAACGAGGTCGCCACCAACTTCTACCGGCCGATCTCGCGCAAGTACGACGCCGCCGATCACTCCTACCCGAGCGAGCTCGACGTCCTGGCGTCGCTGATTGACGGCCGCAACGACGGCTCTGAGATCGGCGACGCCGGCGCCGCCGGCGTCAGGCGCGAGTCGGGCGGCAACGGCAATGGGGAGAACCGCAACGGCTCGAACCTCTCGACAGTGCTCGGCGTCATCGAGCTGTGCTGGGGCGACGTCGGGCTGCTCCTGTCGATGCCCCGGCAGGGGCTCGGCAACTCGGCGATCGCCTCGGTCGCCAGCGAGGAGCAGCTGCAGCACTACGGTGGCAAGTGGGCCGCGATGGCGATCACCGAGCCCGAAGCGGGCTCGGACTCGGCCTCGATCAGGACCACCGCCGAGCTCGACGGCGACGAATACGTGCTCAACGGCGAGAAGATCTTCGTCACCTCCGGCGACCGGGCCGAGCTCGTGGTCGTGTGGGCCTCGCTCGATCGCTCCAAGGGCCGCGCCGCGATCAAGTCCTTCATCGTCGAGCGCTCGAACCCCGGTCTCAAGCTCGAGCGCCTCGAGCACAAGCTCGGGATCCGCGCCTCCGACACCGCCGACTTCCGTCTGGAGAACTGCAGGGTGCCGAAGGACGCGCTGCTCGGATCCTCCGAGATCGACGTCAAGCGAGGCTTCGGCGGGGCGATGCAGACGTTCGACAACACCAGGCCTCTGGTCGCGGGCATGGCGGTCGGCGTGGCCCGGGCCGCGCTCGATGAGACCCGCGCGCGGCTCGCCGAGATCGGCGTCGAGATCGACTACGCGACCCCCGCCTACGCCCAGCACGCCGCCGTCGCGCGCTTCCTGGAGATGGAGGCCGACTGGGAAGCGTCGCGCCTGCTGACCCTCCAGGCCGCCTGGATGGCCGACAACGCCAAGCCCAACTCGCTGCAGGCCTCGATGGCCAAGGCCAAGGCCGGCAGGATGTGCGTCGATGTCACGCTCGGCTGCGTCGAGCTGTGCGGCAGCGTCGGCTACGGCGAGCGCGACCTGCTGGAGAAGTGGGCACGCGACGCGAAGATCCTCGACATCTTCGAGGGCACCCAGCAGATCCAGCTGCTGATCGTGGCGCGGCAGCTGCTCGGCAAGAGCTCCTCGGAACTGCGCTAGACGCTCAGGCACGGACCTGGCAGACTCGGCCGGGACCGTTCATTGGAAGTCGTCGCCCCGAACGGGCACCTTCACGCAGCTGCGCCGCCCGGGGACGGTTGGTGCCGGCCGCAGGCCTAGATGGTGTGCGAGGATGCCCATCGGGGACCTATTCGTGCCGGCTCTCACGCCGCCGAGAACATCGACAGGGGGAGGACTTCAATGCCCGGTGTACAGACACAGACCGAGATTCGCTTCGAGCCTCCGGGCCCGGGCTCGTGGGAGCTCGACGCCGTTCACTTTCCGCGCCCGGTTACGCGCTACTGGGCCGAGATCCATCCCGCGGCGTTCAAGCGCGGCGTCAGCGACTTCACCAGCTTCTACGGGATGCTGCTCGACTCGCTGAACATGGAGTACATCAACGGCTTCGCCTACAAATCAGCTCAGCCCGTGTCCGCGGAGGAGGTGCCCGCGCGCCTGGCCCGCGCGGAGCAGCTGTTCCAGGGCAAGCTCTGGCGAGAGCAGCTGAAGGAATGGGACGACACGGTCAAGCCGGCCTCGATCAAGACCGACCGCGAGCTGCAGGCGATCGACCCCGACGAGCTGTCCGACGAGGACCTGGCCGCCTACCTGAGACGCTGCCACGATCACCACGCGGCGATGATCGCCCAGCACATGCGCTTCACCGCCGCAGCGATGGTGCCCACTGGGGACTTTCTCGCGCACGTGGGAGACTGGACCCGCCTGCCCGCGTCCGAGCTGCTGGGCCTGATGCGCGGCGCCGCGCCCGTCTCGGCGGGAGCATCCGCCGAGCTCAATCAGCTCGTGTCCGCCGTCGGTGGCGATGCCGAGGCCCGGCAGCTGCTCGAGTCCGATGGGGACCCGGGCGAGACGCTGCAGGCGCTGCGCTCGCTGGACGGCGACGCCGGCAGCGCCGTCAACGCTTATCTCGACCTGGTCGGCTGGCGGCTGCTCGACGGCTTCGACATCTCCGGGCCGTGTGCGCTCGAGCTGCCCGACGCGCTGTTGCGGGCGATCCGAGCTGCCGTCACCAAGCAGGGTCGCGAGGACTCGGACGTCGAGCAGGCGATCGCCGATGTCCGTGCCAAGGTCCCCGAGGAGCGTCGCCCCGAGTTCGACGAGCTGCTCGCCGAGGCCCGGCTGATGTACCGGCTGCGCGACGAGCGCGGCGTCTACAGCGACATCTGGGCCTCGGGGCTGATGCGCCGCGCGGTGCTCGGCGCCGGCCGCCGACTTGCCGCCAGGGGGCGCATCGCACAGGCAGAACACCTGATCGACGCGAGCGTCGAGGAGATGTGCTCGCTGCTCTCCGGCGCCGACGCACCGACAGCCGACGAGCTCGCGGCGCGAGCCGGCTACCGGGCTTCGCACAGCGCGAAGGACGCCCCGCCGCTGCTCGGCGACCCGCCGGTGCCTCCGCCCGATCCGTCGGGCTTGCCGCCGGCCGGCGCGCGGGTAATGCGCGCGATGGGCGTCGCGATGACCGAAATGTTCGGCAGCTCCGAGGCCGAGCACGAGCAGGACGTCCTGCGTGGCCTGGCCGCCAGTCGCGGGGTCTACGAGGGTCCCGCTCGCTGCATATCCGGCCCTGCCGAGTTCGACAGGATCGTCCGCGGCGACGTGCTCGTCACCGAGTCCACCAGCGAGGCCTTCAACATCCTGCTGCCGCTGCTGGGCGCGATCGTCACCGACAGCGGCGGCCTGCTCTCGCATTCGGCGATCGTCGCGCGCGAGTACGGCATCCCGGGCGTGGTCGGCACGCGCGAGGCGACCGAGCGCATCAGCGACGGCGCGCGCGTGCGCGTCGACGGCGACTCCGGAGAGGTGACGATCTTGGGTGAGTGAAGTCGTCCCCCTCATCGACGCGCGCGACACCGCGCTGTTCGGCTCAAAGGCCGTCGGGCTCGGCCAGGCGCTGAGGGACGGGCTGCCGGTACCGCCGGGAGTCGCGCTCGCCGGTCCCGTGGTGGAGGCCGTGGCCGGCCGCGATCACGAGGCGATCGAGCAGGTCACGGAGTCGGTCCGTCCGCTCGGCCCCCGCCTCGCGGTTCGCTCGTCCGCCGTCGACGAGGACGGCGCCGAGGCGAGCTTCGCCGGACAGCACCTGACGCTGCTCAACGTCCCGGGTGCCGGCGGGGTGACGGAGGCGTTGAGCGAGATCTGGTGGTCCGCGAACTCTGACTCCGCGATCACCTACCGCCAGCGCGTCGGGCTGTTCACGCGCCCGAGCGTCGGCGTCGTGGTGCAGATGCTGCTCAACCCGCAGACGGCTGGGGTGATGTTCACCAAGAACCCGGTAACAGGCGCCGACGAGCGCGTGATCGAGTCCAGCTGGGGTCTCGGAGAGGCGGTCGTCGCCGGCCGCGTGATCCCCGACAACTTCCGGGTCGACCGTGCCGGGAAGGTGCTCGAAAGCGCGCCCGGGCGCAAGAGCATCGCGTTCCGCTCGCTTCCCGATGGCGGCACCGTCGAGGAACAGGTTGCGCCCGAGCTCGTCGAAAGGCTGTGTCTCGACGAGAACCAGCTCGCGGAGCTCAGCCGTCTCGCCGACCGCTGCGAGACGGTCTACGGGGGCGCTCGCGACATCGAGTGGGCGATCGCCGACGGCACGCTCTACCTGTTGCAGTGCAGAGCGGTCACGAGGTCATGACATGACAGGTGTGCCGATTGACGTGCTTCAGCGCATCCCGCTGTTCGCCGACCTGAACGAGGACGAGCTCGAGCGAATCGCGAGCGTCTTCAAGGAGCGGCGCTTCGCAGAGGGTGAAACCGTTATTCAGCAGGGCTCCGGCGCGGCCGCCTTCTTCGTGATCGACTCCGGTGAAGCGAGGGTGCTGGTGGACGGGCATGAGAAGCGCGTCCTGAAGGCCGGAGATCATTTTGGTGAGATGGCGCTGATCGATGCGGGAGCGCGCACGGCCACCCTGATCGCCGCCAGCGACCTGCGGTGTTCGGGTGTCACGTTCTGGGACTTCCGCCCGCTGGTGGAAGAGAACGGCGTGATCGGCTGGAAGCTCCTGCAGTCGCTGATCGAGGTCTATCGGTCGGAGCGCCAGCAGGCCTAGGCGGCGCACTCTCGCGGAGCTCGTCATGTCGCGCTCATTGCAGGGCAAATCTTTTGGTGTTTGCGAGAACGCGGTTTGACTCTGGCGCGCACAGGCGTACCGTCAGCGGTCGATGCTGCACACGCCGACACCGCGCGAGCGCGTTCAGGCAGACAGTCTCAGCGCCGAGGATCTGCGGCGGGTCGCGATCGACCAGCGCCGGCGCAACCTGCAGGCGCGTGCCTGGGAGGCGTGGTGCCAGGAGCGGGCGCGCCTGCTGCACGGCGAGGCGCGCGATGGGCGTCTCGTGAGGCGCCGCCGACCGCACGCCGAGACCTGACGCAGCCGACCGCGCGGGGTCGCTCAGCAGCCGAAGACTGACGCCGCCGACCGCGGGGGTCGCTCGGCGCCAGCGGGTCGCTAGTGTAGCGTCTCGCATTTAGCTATCTGGTTGTGGTATGATGGTGGGGTGAATCGGTCTGCGGCTGCGTTGAAGTTGTCGGTTGCCCAGCGGGACATGTTGGAGGTGCTGGCGAGATCGAGCAGCGCCCCGCATCGACAGGTACAGCGCGCGCAGGCGCTGTTGGCGGCTGCGGCGGGCGAGGCGAACACGCGGATCGCGGAGCGGGTGGGGGTGACGGTCGTGACGGTGCGCACGTGGCGTACGCGGTTTCAGGAGGCTGGGCTTGCCGGCCTCGGGGTGATGCGTCCGGGGCGCGGGCGCAAGCCGTCGATCCCACAGGAGAAGATCGAGGCGATCGTGCACGCCACACTGCACGAGAAGCCGCCTGGGGAGACGCACTGGAGCTGTCGTTCGATGGCCAAGGCGCAGGACGTCAGCCCGGCGACGGTGCAGCGGATCTGGACGGCGCGCAACATCAAGCCCCACCGCGTGAAGACGTTCAAGCTCTCAAACGACAAGCGCTTTGAGGAGAAGCTCGTCGATGTCGTCGGCCTGTACTTGAACCCGCCGGAGAACGCGATCGTGCTGTCCATGGACGAGAAGAGCCAGATCCAGGCGCTCGATCGCACGCAGCCCTCGCTGCCGATGAAGCCGGGCAGGGCGGGCACGATGACCCACGACTATAAGCGCAACGGCACCACCACGCTGTTCGCGGCGCTGGACGTGCTAAGCGGCTCGGTGATCGGCCAGTGCCTGCCCCGTCACCGCCACAGCGAGTTCCTGAAGTTCCTGCGCACGATCGACCGCGAGGTCCCCAAGGGACTGCAGATCCACCTGATCCTCGACAACTACTCAACCCACAAGCACGAGAACGTCAAGCAGTGGCTCGCAAAGCACCCTCGCTTTCACCTGCACTTCACCCCCACCTCCAGTTCCTGGCTGAACCTGATCGAGCGGTGGTTCGGCAAGCTCACCGACAAGGCGATCCGACGCGGTGTCTTTCACAGCGTCCCCGACCTGATCACGGCGATCGAAACCTACCTCACCGCCAACAACAAAGATCCCCAACCGTTCATCTGGACCGCCACCGCCGAGCAGATCCTCGAAAAGGTACGCCGCGGGCGTGCCACCCTCGACCAACTAGCAAATCAAAACTGAGACACTGCACTAGCGTCTCGAGTGTGCAGCCTGTGCAGCCCGACCACGACGGCGGAACCGCCGCGCGAGCGCGGATCGATTTCGAAGCCGAAGGGCTGCTCGAGGGGCTCGACGGCGACCAGCGCGCCGAGCGTCTCGAGCTGCTCGAACAGCTCGCGGCCGAGGGGATCCCGCTCGCAGAGCTGCGCCGGAGCACCGAGGAAGGGACCGTCGTGTTTCTGGCGGCCGAGCGCGTGATCGCCGGGCGCGAGCGCTACACGGCCGGCCAGATCGTCGAGCTCAGCGGCATCGAGCCCGACCTACTCGTCGCCCTGCGCCGCGCGATGGGCCTGCCCGTGCCCGACCCCGCCGAGCCGGGGTACACGCAGGCCGACCTGGAGGCGACGAGGATGGCCGAGACATTTCGCAAAGCGGGAATATCCGAGGAGGGGATGCTCGACTTGACCCGCACGCTCGGGCGTGGCCTCTCGCAAGCGGCCGAGACGATGCGCGCCCAGGTGCTGGGACTGGTGCTCGAGCCTGGCCTCAGCGAGCAGGAGCTCGCCGGGCGCTACGCCATGGCGACCGCGCAGATGGCCCCGATGCTCGGTCCACTGATCACCAACCTGCTCACGCTGCAGCTGCGCCAGATGGCCGAGAGCGAGGCGGTCAGCGCGGCCGAGCGCACTGGCGGACGGCTCCCGGGGACGCGCGATATGACGATCTGCTTCGCCGACCTGGTCGGCTTCACGCGCCTCGGCGAGACCGTCGCACCTGCTCGGCTGTCCGAGCTGGCGGTGCGGCTCGAGCAGATGGCGACCGACGCGCTCGCACCGCCCGTGCGGCTGGTCAAGACGATCGGCGACGCGGTGATGCTGAGCTCACCGGAGCCGCAGGCGCTGATCGAGCATGCGCTGGGGCTGGTTGAGTCGGCGGACGCCGAGGGCGAGCAGTTTCCCCAGCTGCGCGCCGGCCTCGCCCACGGTCCCGCGCTCGGGCGGGCCGGTGACTGGTTCGGCAGGCCCGTGAACCTAGCCAGCCGGATCACGGCGATCGCGCGGCCCGGCAGCGTGCTGGTCGACAGCGCGGTGCACGCGCTCGCGTCTGAGCAGTTCAGCTTCTCCGACGCGGGCGAGCGGCGGCTGCATGGGCTCCGCGAACGGGTTGCTCTGTACCGGGCGCGGCGCAAGCCACCGGCTCCGTAGTTCTCCGTGGGGGCCGGCCGGCTTTCCCCGGCTGGACATGCGCGTGTGCGGGCGTAAGCTCTCTCCATGAGCAGCGAACACGGGAACGGCGGCAGCACCGGCATCGAGCGGAGCCGTGTGCTGATCATCGGGGGTGGCGTCGCTGCGCTCGAGACGGCGCTGGCGCTGCACGAGCTCGCTCCGGAGCTGACGGACGTGAGCGTGATCGCCCCCGCAGCGGAGTTCGTGTATCGCCCGATGGCCGTGCGCGAGCCCTTCGCTTATGGCTCGGCGCAGCGCTACCCGCTTGCGTCGATCGTGCGCGACGCCGGCGCCACGCTGATCGCCGACGAGCTCGTCAGCGTCGATCCGGACAGGCGCACGATCAAGACCAGGGCCGGCGCGCTGCTCGAGTACGACGCGCTCGTGCTCGCGCTCGGCGCCAAAGCCCAGGCTCGTTACAAGCACGCCATCACGGTCGACGACCGTCGCCTCGACGAGTCCCTACGCGGGATCATCCAGGACGTCGAGGGCGGCTACATCCACAGCATGGCCTTCGTCGCGCCCGGCCGCATGGCCTGGCCGATGCCTCTCTACGAGCTCGCGCTGATGACCGCCGGGCGCGCCTACGACATGAACATCGAGCTCGCGGTCACGCTCGTGACACCTGAGGACAGCCCGCTGGCGATCTTCGGCACGGCCGCCAGCGCGGCCGTCGCCGAGCTGCTCGGTCGTTCCCACATCCACTCGATCTACTCGGCCTACGCCGAGATCCCACGGCGCGGCGAGCTCGTGATCAGCCCAGGCGACCGGCGCCTGCGGGTCGACCGGGTGATCGCGCTGCCCGAGCTCTATGGCCCGAGCGTGCGCGGGGTCCCGCTCAGCGAACACGGCTTCCTGCGCGTCAACCGCTTCTGCCGCCTGCTCGACGTGGACCGCGTCTACGCCGCCGGCGACGCCACCGAGTTCCCGGTCAAGCATGGTGGCCTGGCTGCCCAGCAGGCCGACGTAGCCGCAGAATCGATCGCGGCGCTCGCCGGGGCCAAGATCGAGCCCGAGCCCTTCAAGCCGATCGTCCGGGGGATCCTGCTGACAGGCGAGCAGCCGCGCTATCTGACCGCGCGCATCACCGGCGGGCGTGGGTTCAGCTCCCAGATCAGCGAGACGCCCGCCTGGGATCCGCCCAGCAAGATCGCCGCCAAGTACCTGGCGCCCTACCTGGACGCGCGCGACCGCGAGAGCGCCGCGGCGTAGAACCGCCTGCACGAAGCTCGAGCTCTGGGCTTGCGGATCGCTCTCATGGGCGTGGCGCATGTCGCCTTTCGCGCATAACCTGTGGGCCTCTTACGCGCACGCCCAGTATGTCTTTACCGTTTGCTTAGCGGCCCGGTATAAGAGGAGCCCATCAGCCCATCAGCCTCTGCGACCGGGGACCGCTGAGCCTGGTTATCGATCCCGCGGCCGTGCCTCCCTGACCGTGGGGCAGGCCTCTCTCACTCACCCTGACCACCGAGCACTCGATCCGATCATCGTGAGCGCCACCGACGGCACCTCCGCCTTCGACGAGCCAGCCGCAACGCTGCCGCTCGCTCCCACTGTGCCCGGCGAGCGGCGGGCGGCCGATCCGCGCCGCGACTCGCTGCGCTCGCTGCTCGAACGGGCGCAGCCGCGGCACGCGGCGCTCGCCGCCGTGCTGGCTCTGTCGGCCGTCCTGAACACGTGGAGCCTCGCCCAGAACGGCTACGCCAACACGTTCTACTCGGCCGCCGTGAAGTCGATGCTCGGGTCGCTGCACAACTTCCTGTTCGTGTCGTTCGACCCCGGTGGCCTGGTCACGATCGACAAGCCGCCGCTGGCCGTGTGGGTGCAGGCCGCCAGCGCCAGGCTGTTCGGGCTCTCGCCGCTGAGCCTGCTGCTGCCCGAGGCGATCATCTCGGTGCTCTCGGTGGCGGTGCTCTACCGCGTGATCGCGCGCCGCCTCGGCGCCACCGCGGGTCTGCTGAGCGCGCTCGCGCTGGCCGTGTTCCCCGCGTTCGTCGCGGTCTCGCGCGAGAACGGCGTGGACGCGCTGCTGATCCTGCTGATGATCCTCGCCTGCGGCGCCGCTCTGAACGCGATCGACAGCGGGCGCCTGCGCTGGCTGCTGTGCTGCGCCGTGCTCGTCGGCCTCGCGTTCAACACCAAGACGCTTGCGGCTTATCTGGTCGTCCCGGGGATCGCGTTCGCCTTCATCGTGTGCGCCCCACCCTCCCTGCCGCGACGGGCCGCGCATCTGCTCTTGGCGGGTCTGGTGATGGTGCTCGTGTCGTTCTCGTGGATCGCGCTCGTCGAACTCACCCCCGCGTCGAAGCGGCCGTTCGTGGGCAGCTCGACCAACAACACCGAGCTCGGCCTGACGTTCGACTACAACGGCTTCGGCCGTGTCGAAGGCGAGGTCGGCGGGCCCGGCCGGATACCGGTCGCCGAAGGCGCCGGCCTGCACGTCCCGCCGCTGCCTCCGCCCACGCGTCGCCGCGGCCCGGGCGGACCGGGGGTCGCTCGAGGCGCCCTGGCCGCGCCGCTGGTCGGTGTGCCATCGCTCGAGCCCGCCCGTAGGCCCACAGGCACGCCCGCGGCCGGCGACACGAGCACGCCCGCGGCCGGCGAGGCAGCCACGCCGGCGGCCGCCCGGACACTCACACCCGCGGTTGTGGGCGCACGCACGCGCGCGCGCGCGCGTGTGGGTCGCGCTACGGGTGTCGTCGAGCCTGCCGGTGCGGGCGCCGTGCGACGCGCGCAGGTTGGCCGGCATCACGCCTCCAAGTACCTGCCCGACGGCAGGCTCAGCACCCCGATCGTGTTCGGTGAACCGACCGGGCCGCTGCGCCTGTTCGAGTCGGGTCTCGCCGACCAGGGAGCCTGGCTGCTGCCGTTCGGCCTGGTCGGGCTGCTGGCGCTGGCGCTGCAGGCGTTCAGCGGCGAGCGCGCTCGGCGCAACCGGCGGTTGGCGACGACGATCGTATTCGGCGGGTGGCTGCTCGTGGAGGCAGCGATCCTGAGTTTCTCCAAGGGCATCGTCCACCCCTACTACGTCTCGGCGATGGGCCCGGGCCTCGCCGCCATGGTCGGAGGCGGCGCCGTCGCGCTCGCAGGGTTCGCGCGCCGCCGCCGCTGGGGCCTGGTACTGCTGGCGGGCGCTGTCGCGGCCACCGTGATAGCGCAGCTGTCGATCCTGCACGAGCAGCACTACATGAGCTGGTTCGCTCCCGTCCTGATCGGCGTCGCGGCTGCGGGCGTGTGCGCCTGTGCCGTGCGGCGTCTGGTGGGCGCTGCGCTCGCGCTCACGCTCGCCGTGCTGCTGGTCGCTCCGGCCGTCTACGCCGCGACCACATGGCAGTTTCCCGTCAACGGCACCTTCCCCGCCGCCGGGCCGCACGAAGCTGCAGGGCCCGGCGGGTATGGCATCGTCGCAAAGTCGATGCGCATCGATCGCAACCTCACCCGATATGTGTCAAGGCACCAGCCCACCAGGCGCTGGGCGCTGCTCACCGACGCCTCGCCCACGGCGGCCCCGTTCATCCTCTTCGGCATGCGTGCCGGCGCGATCGCCGGCTACAGCGGAACCGATCCGGTCCTGACCGGTCCAGGCCTGGCCCGACTCGTGGCGCGCGACGAAGCCCGCTACGTGGTGCTGGGCGGGGCGTACGCCTCACGCGGCGGCGACCTCGCGACGAGGGCCGTGCTGCGCGCCTGCCGTCACGTGCCCGCGCGGGCATGGCACGGGCCTGTGCCCACTTCGATCTACACGCTCGTGCTGTTCGACTGCGCCGGGCGCGAGCGCCAGCTCTCGGAGGCGCGGCGCACCGCGCCGGCCCGCTTGGCCGCAACGTCGCGGTTGCGCTGACTTCCCACGTTGCAGCCCACGCCGCGACCACAGCCTGCGCAGGACGAAACCTAATCGACGTGAACCAGCGTCCCGATCGGCGTATAGGGCCAGACCTCGCCGGCGGTGGCCGGCGGCATCTCCACGCACCCGAGGCTCTGCGGAAACCCGTACTGCGCGCGTTCGAATCCGTGTAGCGCATCGCCGCCGTTGAAGTAGCTGATCCACGGGATCCCAGGGTCTTCATAGTGCGAGCCGTCGGGATTCGTGCCGCTCATCGTGCCCGAGGTGATGTGCTCGTAGACAGGGAACGTGCCCAGTTCGGTGGGCGCGGAAGCGATGCCCGTGTTGACGGGCGTCGTCAGGCGGATCGACCCGTCATTCCACAGCGCGAGGCTCTGTGACCCCTCGCTCACCATCACGAAGGTGTAGCTCGCGGTGCTGCGCTGCCCTGCGAGCGCCGCCCCGATCAAGGCTCGCCACACGGTTGGGCCGACCACTCCGTCGGTTTCGAGTTCGTGTGCGTTCTCGAACGCCATCACCGCGCCGCGCATGACCACGCTGGGCGCGCCCGGCTGCCATAGCCCAGCCAGCGAGCCGGGGATGTTCGGATAGCGCCATGTAAAGCGGCCCGGCGGCGGATCGACGGCGGCGCGCTCCTGTGCCGCCGGGGTCGTGGCGACCGGGCTGGCGGGGGTGAAGTTCAACGGCAGGTACCCGAGCTGCGCCAAAAGCTGCTGCGCGCGCAGATTCGAGCCTGGCGGCACCGTCCAACTCGCGACGCTCGCTGCGCCCGCGACCTGCCCTCCGATTAGCCTCACCGTATGGGGCAGCACGAGCGCCACGGGGGTGTCGAGGCCGAACCCGTAGCCCGCCGGCCTGAACACGATCGTGTGACTGTCGAGCGTATGCCAGCTCCCCGCGGCCGCGGGCTGCAGTCGCGGTCGCGCGCGCCCAAGCACTGCCGAGACCGGGCGCGAGAAGGTCACCGAGATCGGGGTAGCCGGCGAGATCGGCGTGCCCGGCTGTGGCGTCACCACCGCGCTCGCCTGGGCGCCCGTGGGGAACCAGCTCACCAGCAGCGGCGCCGGCAGCCGCTCCCACGTGCGCGGCGCCGCCGCCACTTCCATCGACCCGGCCGGGCCGACATGGGCGAGCGTGATCACGCTGTGCCCGCGCTTGAACATGTCGTCGCGCAGGTGTTCGGGCTGCCCGTACGCGAGCCTGCGCACGGGCTGATCGAAGGAGAGTCGCAGCGGCGACCCGGCTGCGAGCGTGACGTAGCGGTCGCTCACGAGCGCGCTCGGCGTGCGCAGCGTCAGGCGCTGCGTGCTCTGGCTGCCCGCCAGCCAGGCCACCCAGCCGGCTCTGCGCACGACGACTTCGACCGACACGGTCTCGCCGGGTGCCAGCTTGACCTGCGGCCACAGCTGCCCGTCGCTGATCGCGATCGGGATCGTCCGCCCGCCGGGCCCGGTGGCCGTGACGCTCTCGCGCGTGCCTCCCGTCACCGGCATCTGCACCTGCGCCAGCGCCGGGGAGTCCACGACGATCGCCGGGCGCGAGAACAGGAACGCGAGCGCCAGAAACGCAAGCATGGCCAGCCCCAGGACGACGACCAGCGCGATCAACGCCCGTGAGCGGCGGCGGTCGTTCAGGGTGGCGCTGCCGGCCAGGCGAGCGCCGCCAGGGTCATACCGATCGGTGCGCTGGAATATGTCGAGTCTCACGAGAGATCCTCGAGGTGCCGCTGCCTGAGAGGTTAGTCTTCGGCGCCCGGGAAGGCGCCTGCAGTGGTAAAGCCCGAGGACCTTGCTGATCCGGCCCCGGGGACGACGTCGGCGCCCGGGGCCGCCGTGCGCGCGC
Source organism: uncultured Solirubrobacterales bacterium (assembly GCA_963713895.1). GTDB lineage: Bacteria > Actinomycetota > Thermoleophilia > Solirubrobacterales > Solirubrobacteraceae > Palsa-744. The sequence goes on from OY970210.1 coordinate 3,928,976, forward strand.
GCATCTATCCTGTTTCGACCATGGCGAGCGGCCGCTCTAAGGACGACGGCGACGAGGACTGGCGACTGCAGGCCGAGCTCGATGTCGAGGACAGTCGCCGCTCCCTGCACGATCTGGTCGGGCGCTTTCGCGGAGAGCCGATCGCCGAGGAGATCGCCGCCGACGTGCCGCACGACGTCGTGATCACGCACGACGGCAAGCTCCTGTTCGCCTATGCCTCCGACGAGCGCACGCTCGCGTCGGCGCGCCGCGCGATCGAAAACGTGCTCACACACGATCGCATCCATGCCACGATGCGGATGAGCCATTGGGACGACGAGCTCGACAGCTGGCTGCAGACGGATCCCCCGCCGACGCCCTCCCAGGAGCGAGCCCTGGCCGCAGCGGAGCACGATGCGGAGGCGATCGAAACGCGCACGCTCGTGGCGAGCTCGGGCAAGCTGATCCGGGGGGAATTCGAGCAGACGATGCGCAACTGGGCCGATCAGCTCGGCGTGCAGTGCGCGATCATCGAGCACCCGCACCTGCTCACCACGCAGGTCGGCTTCACGGTGACGGGCCCGAGGCGCAAGGTCGAAGAGTTCTCCCAAGGGCTGGTGGCGGAGGAGCGGGCGACGATCCGCACCGAGTACGGCGTGATGATGAGCCCGCTGTAGCGCCGCCATGAGCCCGCTGTAGCGCCGCCTGCACCCGTGACGAGCCTGCACGACAACCAGAAAGCGAGGCGCAGCGATGGATTGGAAGCTCGAGCTGGTCCAGATCCCGGTCGAGGACATCGACAGAGCCAAGGACTTCTACACCGACAAGGTCGGGTTCCATGCCGACGTCAACCAGCGGGTCAACGACGACGTGCGCTTCGTCCAGCTGACGCCTCCCGGCTCCGCCTGCTCGATCTCGCTGACCAGCGGGGTTCACGACATGCGGCCCGGAGCGATCGCGGGGCTCCAGCTGGTCGTGGCCGACGCCGACGCCGCGCGCGAGGAGTTGCTCGAGCGCGGGGTCGAGGTGGGCGAGGTGCAGGAGTTCCCGTGGGGCCGCTTCATCTTCTTCGCCGATCCCGACGGCAACTCCTGGGCGGTCCAGCAGGTCCCGCCGCGCGGCTGACGACCGGGCCGGGCGTCGTCTCGGGCCCACTCGCTGACGCACGGACGGGGGGCCGTCGAGGCCCAGCGGCACGAGGCGGGCGAGCGGGCGTCGAGCCCGGTCGTCAGCGCTCGGCTGACTCGATGGTCTGCTCGAGCGTGCGACCGCTGAGAACCGAATGTGGCTGTTCGGCGACCACGTCCGAGCCCGGCCGGGCGTGCTCGTCGCTGCGCTTGATCAGCAGCCACTGCGCCTTCTCGCCCGGTCGCGTGCGCTGCAGGGCAAAGCCGCCATGGAGCTTCTGCCCGTGCAACACGAACACAGCATGCCCACGCGTGAGCGCCTGCGGCCATGCGACCCGCCCGCCGTGCTCATAGGTGCCGCGATCCCAGACGATCGCTCCGCCCTCGCCGTGCGCTCCCTCGGCGATAGCGTCCGCGACGTCGTGATCGGGCACCTCGACCGCCAGACGCTTGATCGCCGGGTCCAGCGACGGTCCCTTCGGGACGGCCCAGGAGCGCATCGCCCCATCCACCTCCAGGCGCAGGTCGAAGTGTCGAGTCCTGGCCGCATGCTCGCGCAGGACGAAGATCCCGGCGCTCAAGCCGCGAATCGCGAACTGCTCGTGACCCTCGACCGCGACCCGCTCGATCGCGACGTTGGAGACCCGTGCCAACGTGGGGCCTTCGTGCAGGAACCCCGCCAGCTGCTCGAGCGCCCGCCCGGAACCCTCGGCGTGAACCAGCACAGTGCCGTCCTCGCCGTTGCGCACCCACCCCATCACACCCAGCGAGCGCGCCTGCTCGACGGTCGCTTCTCGGAACCCCACGCCCTGTACCTCGCCGCTCACTGCCGCGCGGATCGCGGTCGTCGCCGGCCTGCTTTCCTGGCCGGCGATCTTCTCAGGCACCTCGCGCCTCGCCGACCTGCTGGTATGAGGCCCTACGCGAAGGAACCGGAGCGCGGGGAGTCGCGTTCGAGCCAGAGCCGGTCAGGATCGATCGGCTCGCAGACAAGCTCGGTCGTGTCCTCCATCTCATCGAACACCGTCCGCATGTCGAGCTCGGCTGTCTCCTGGCCGCCGTCGCTGAGATCCCCCAGCTGCCGCGCCTCACTGTCGTGCGCGGCGTCCGAGACCACGCCTACGCGGTGCTCTTCGTCGTGAAGCTCCGCGGCCCGCGGCTCGTCGGCGCCGATCGATCCAAGCGCCTGGTTCTCCTGCTCCGCCACGGCGCTCGGATCGGCGCCCCGTCGGCGCTTCAGCTCCAAGTGCTCGCGGATGGCCTCATCGAGGACTCCCATGCGCTCGCAAACGATACTGCGCCGGCCGGGCGCTTCTCGCGCGCTGCTGCTCGGCGCCTGAGCGCACCACGCTCCCCTGCGAGGGCATCGCCCGGCGCGGCGCTCCACCAGCTGACCGGCGAACAGCGCGCCCACGTATGCGGGGGCGTCGCGCAACGCGGCGCGCCACTACACTTCGAGGGCCTTCGCGAAGCACCGCGCGGGCGCCCGGGGCTATAGCTCAGTTGGGAGAGCGCCTGGATCGCACCCAGGAGGTCGGGGGTTCGAGTCCCCCTAGCTCCATTGCGAGGTCTTCACGTTTGACCTCGTTCCTCGTTCACGTTTGGCCTGGGCGCGCTGGTGATGGCTCGCCCGGCTGTTTATTTCGGTGTCTTTGGTGTGAAGGTTGGCCAGGGCATGATCGCGGGGTGTGCGGACGGGGGTGCGCGGCGATCGCGGCGTTGCGATCGCTGCCCCTCGATGGTTGCGTTCCTGGTCGGGCTGCGGGCTGTGGCTGTCCTATCTCGGCGGTGTGTTGGCGGCCGCCGCAGCCGGGTTGTGAATGGTGCGCCGGCGCCGTCTGCGGCGCCGCGGCGGGAGCCCGCATTCGCGTCGCCTGTCGTCCTCGGCTTTGCGCGCCGCGGAGGCGTCCGCCACGTGGGTGTTGGAAGTGACGAAGGCGCACGCGAGAAAGAGCGCGCTGGGTGTGAGGCCCATGAGGCGGCACCAGCCTCTTGCGATGTTGATGGTGGCTGGGTCGAAGACGCGCGCGAAGGTGCGCTCGGCGGCCGAGCGCCGCGCGTAGGAGCGCCGGTGCTCGGGGGAGGGGTAGTCGTGCTTCTGCTGGGTCTTCGCGGCCACGGATGCCGGCACGGTGATCGTCTGTTGGGTGCAGCAGACCGGCGGATGCTGGGGTGCGGAGCAGACCGTGGGGCGCTCGTGCGAGAGCTCCATCGAGGCTGCCCGCAGCGGGCAGCGCAGCTTGCCGCGGACAGCCGGACAGGCCACGCGCCGGTAGCCATCTTCGTCGGAGGCGGTGATCGCGGAGAGCTTGTAGCGGTGAAGCTCGTCGCAGCGGCGCGCGTGTGCGGCTGCCTGCTGCTCGCTGGCGCCAGGCGCGAGCGGCGAGAGCTCAAACAGCGCCTCGGGTGTGGCCGGGCAGTAGAGGCTGCCGTTGCAGATGATGGCGCCCATGTGTGTGCCCTTCTTGCCGCGGTCGTTGGGGTGCAGGTCGATGACGAGCTTCGCGCCCAGCGCCCGCAGCGGCGCCGCGAAGGTGTCAGGTTCACGGTAGGAGTAGCCGGAGTCGGCCAGCAGATCGCCTGGGGCGATGCCCTCTGTTGTCATGCGTTTGAGCACCGGCAGGAACGCGGCGGGCGGGTCATGCTTGGGGGAGGCGAGTGTGATCCCGCGCACGAGCTCTGGCACCTCGTCCCCGCCCTCCTCCTTGACGATCGTCGCTGCCTGCAGGTAGTAGCCGAAGAACGCCTCTGCCTCGCCCGGGTGGCTGGCGGTGCGGTGCCCCCATGCGCTCTCGGCGTCCGCGCAGCGCTCCTCGGAGCCGTGCGGGGGGCGGGCGAACGACTCATAGGCTGTCCAGTCCACGGCGAGGGCAGAGCTTGAAGGCGCGCCCAATTCCTGCACGCCAGCCTCGACGAGCGCGTCCATGACTGCCTGCAGCGCCTGCGAGGGCTGCCCGTCCGGCTTCTCCTTTGAGAGCGCCTGGACGACCAGGCCAAATGTGCGCTCGGTCTGCCGGTAGGTGAGCTCATGCTCTCCTGAGCGCCACTGCGCGATCACGCCCAGGCGCTGCTTGTCCTTGACAGGCAGCGAGATCAGCGCCTCGTGCACGCGGGTGAGGTGCGCGGGGCGCCCATCGGACAGGGCGATCAGTATTCCGAGAAGGAGCGTGCGGACCCGTAGCTGACGGGGACGCACGCCCACGGGCAGCATCGCCTCGAGGTGGGGGGCGACGCCCGAGGAATCGACGATCTCCTCCAGCCGGCGGATCTCAACGTCCACTGTGTCCTTCGAGCAGCGCCACCAGCTGGCGCTCGTCGGGCTCGGGAAGCGAGGCGGCGATGTCCCCCAGGCGTTGCGAGCAGACGACTCCCGCGGCGGCCATAAAGGCGTGCAGGCCGATCTCCTGCGCGCACGCGCAAAGCCAGCTGCAGCGCAGGCGCCCGGCCTGAAGGCGCGGCAGCGAACTGTCGGCCGAAAGTGCCCTCACGAGCGCGTCGGTGATATTGCGCCGGCGTGCCTTCCGGCCGCCGAGGATCAGGCCCTCCCCGGCGAACGCGGCGGATCGCAGCAGCGGCTCATGAAAGCGCCGTAGCACCGGCACCATGCGCGCCCTGCGTCCTGGCACCTGCACGATCACGCCGCCGGAGCGCTCCAGCACATCCTGCCCGCGGATGTGGCGAAGCTCCCCTGCCACGATCCCCGCCCCGGCACCCAGGCAGATGAGCGCGGTGGCGCGCATCCTGCGCGCCTCGGTTGACTGCGCGCCCGCCAAGGCCAGGTAGCCCGCGAGCTCGGCCTCCGAGTAGGGCGCCTTGGCGCGCTCGCGGGGGAGCGGTGTGGGCCGGGGCTGTGGGTGAGCTTCGAGCGAGCGCTGAAGCGCGCGCAGGTTAGTGCGCAGCGTTCTGCGCGTCGCCGGCGAGACCCGGGCGCAGCCGCAGCGCACGAAGCGCTCGATCAGCGCCTCCTGCAGAAGCGACTCGGCGCAGGGCTCGAGTCCCAGCGCCTCCGTAAACGACGCGAGCTTGCCAGCCGCGAACAGAAGCGCCTTGGCACGTCCAGGCGTGGGAGGCGAAGCCTTGGCCACCACCTCGCGCGCAAGGTGCGCCGAACGCTCGGAGACCGAGTAAGGCGCATAGCGCGCGATCGCCGAAGCAGCCGCCTGCGCGGCGGTGTCGTTGCGGCTCGCTCGAAGGCTTCGCGCGCCTGTCATCAGGAGACCTCGCTATCCTCCGGTATATCTACCGGAGGACACGGACGGAACTAGCCGTATCGCATGGGAGACTCAGCCAATGAAGCTCGATACCGCTCAGCGCGAGGAGGCGCGCCAGATCGCCTCAGAGCTCGCCCAGATCGCCCGCTCAGCCGACGTGCTCACAGGCACGATCACTGAACGCCTAACCCTCTGCGGCAGGCCGAGCTGCGCCTGCCACGGCGACCCGCCCCGCCGCCACGGTCCCTATTGGCACTGGACCCGCAAGGTTCAGGGCAAGACCGTTGGCGGCTATCTGAACAAAAAAGAGGCCCGCGAGTACCAGCGCTGGATCGACAACGACCGGCGCATCCGCGCGCTCATCTCCCGCTTGGAGGCGATCGGCATCGAGCGCCTCGACGCCCGCCAGCGCCCCGACTAGGACGCGCCGACGGTGTGATCAAACGCCGCCTAAGGTGTGACGAGCCAGCCAGACGTCTGCAAATGACCCCACCAGCAAAGAGCAAACCCCAAACGTGAACACCTCATTGCTACAGAAGCCCTGCAAATGTCGGGCTTCTGGTAGCCGTTCAGTCCTGCGGGCTGTGGGGGTTCTGGGTCAGAGGAGGGCGGAGAGCGCGCCGCCGGTTTTGTGGGCGGCGAGGAGATCGTGGAGGTAGGCCCGCAGGGAGCGGTGTTGTAGGCGGCAGGTGACCGAGGCTGATAGGGAGCGCTCGGTGAATCGTTCGCCGTCACCGGATTGGTTGCCGTGGGAGAGCTTGCGGTGGATGACCGGTCCGCGGAGAGCGCGCTCGGCGGCGTTGTTGGTGGGTGTCACGCCGGGGACGGTGATGAATGTCCAGAGCGCGGGCCAGAGCTTCAGGAGGTTGTTCGCGAACGGGCCGAACAGTCGGTGGCGCTTGCTTTTGTTGGCGGCGTGCTCAAGTAGCTGGCGCAGCTCGTTCTGGACGGGTGTCATCTCCTCGGCGAGACGGTCGCGGTCCAGGTGCTCCGCGTAGGCATGCCAGATCTCAAACAGCCGGTGAGTGAGCGCCAGGCCGGCCGCTCCGAAGATTTGTTGGGCGGCCAAGCCTTCGCTGTGGAAGCGGAAGTCGCGCTGCAAGTGCGACCAGCATGCTTGTCGTTGCTCGGGTCCAGCAGGTCATACGCCCACCAGCGATCGGAGGTCACGATCGGGTCTGTCCGATGTTCTGTGTGGGGTCGGGGTAACCAGTTCGGCTTGTGTTGCCGGCTGGGGATCGCGCGGAGCCCGTAGGGCGGAGCGGTGTGCTGGGCATGGTGTTTGAGATCGGAGGTGGAAGTCCTGTCCTGGGACCCTGACAGGGGGAACCCAACATCGATGAGGCAAGGGCGCGGCCCGGGGTTCACCGGGCGGTCCCAGTGCGGCTGTTTGCGCTGCGGGGCTTCCGTGAGGGCGGGTCTGAAGGAAGCCGTAGGTGTGTCGTGGTCGCGAACGAGAGTGAAGCGCCGTAAGGCGTCCTTTGGGTGGGTGAGCTGGCCGCCAGCAGCGATGCCCTGTTCCTGTCGGTCCCGGGGGCGTATTGGCGACGTGATCGCGGCGAAATCTCAGCGTCTTACCCCAGGAGGTCTGCTGGGTTCCGGGTTGTTGGCTGGTAGGCCGGAGAACGAGAGGACGACGGTTGATGGCCCAGCAGAAGTCGGAGGATCGCGTATTACTGGAAGGCGGGGTAATGCCCGCTGAGTGTGCCGGGTCGAGTCCTGGTCCGCAAGGGAAGGCGATCCCGGTTGAGCAAACGGCGTGGCAGCTTTGCCTGCCGATCGCGACAGCAGAAGACCCGGAAGGGTCCGCTCGCGTGGTGGCCTCGAACCTGTCGGGGACCGGTCATGCGGGGGTGCCGGAGGCGATCGTCAATGCAGAGGAGGTCACGTCGGTGACGATGGAAGGGGTTGTGAGCCGTTTGACGGCGGCGCTTACGAAGGTGGTGTCGAACAAAGGGGCGCCCGGGCCTGATGGGCAAACGGTCGGCGAGCTGCGCGAGCAGTGGCCGATCGCCGGTCCGAGGCTGGCCACTGCTTTGCTGGATGGGAGCTATCGACCTGGCGCGAGTCGCCGGGTGATGATCCCGAAGGTGGGTGGAGGCAAGCGCGGGTTGGGTATCCCGAACGTGATCGACCGGGTGGTCTGTGAGGCCGTGCGGCAGGTACTCGAGCCTGCGTTCGAGCCGACGTTCCATCCGTCGAGTCACGGGTTCAGACCGGGTCGTGGTTGCCACACGGCGATCGAGGAGGCCAAGCAGCATCTGGGAGATGGGTACGGGTGGGTAGTGGACATCGATCTGGAGAGGTTCTTCGATCGGGTCTGCCACCAGCGGCTGATGTCCCGGCTCGCGCAGCGAGTTCCGGACCGGCGGCTGCTCGTGCTCATCGGACGGTTGCTGAAGGCCAAGATCGTGATGCCGGACGGTGTGCTGGTCGCAAACGAGGAGGGCGTGCCGCAAGGCTCGCCGCTTTCCCCGTTGCTTTCCAACATCGTGCTGGACGAGCTCGATTGGGAGCTTGACCGGCGTGGCCACAAGTTCGTGCGCTACGCAGATGACGGCAACGTCTACGTCAAGAGCGAACGAGCGGGACTGCGAGTGATGGGGAGCTTGAGGAGGTTCATCGAAGGGCGCTTGCGCCTGAAGATCAACCAAGCCAAGTCAGCTGTCGCTCGTCCGGAGGACTGCCATTTCCTCGGGTTCAGCCTGCGGTTAGACCCGCAGACCGGGACTGTGGAGATTCTGCTCTCCCAGCGCGCCAAGCGCATGGCGATGGCGAAGATCCGTCAGCTCACACCGCGATTGTGGGGACGCTACCTTCACTGGTGCATCCTTCAGATCAACGCGTGGCTGCGAGGATGGCACCAGTACTACCGGATCGTCTCGTCCGGCGAGCAGTTCGTGTTACGCGCTCTCGATGCCCATATCCGGCGTCGATTGCGCGCGATCCTGCTGCACCACTGGAAGCGCCGTCCGACGATCGTTCGCAACCTCATCGCCCTCGGCGCTAACCAGCGGGCAGCATGGCACGGCGTCTATACGGGACGCAGGTCCCTGTGGGCGCTGAGCCATATCCCGCAAGTCGATAACGCTCTGCGGACCCGGTTCTTCACCGACCGTGGGCTCGACTCGCTGGTGCTGCTGCACCGTGATTGGCACGAGGAGATCGTCGCCCCCACCCAACGGCAGCTCGCGATGGAGTGGGGATAGGTCAAGGTCGCGGAAAGCGGCCGGCGGCGGGGTTCGCAACCCGCCGTCCCGAGGAGCCGTGTGTGAACAGCACAAGCACGGTTCTGTGGGAGCCGGGACGGGCGACCGTCCCGGCTACCCGACGGATTCCCAGCCGGCGGGCGGGCCGGGAAAGGACCCCATGACTATGCAGACGAAGAAGACCGTGTCGGATACTGCGGCTGTGGCCGATCCGCCGAAGGAGCTCGTTGACCGGCTCGCCGGGCTGCTCCCGGAGGAGGAGCTCTGTGACGCGCTGGAGGGCCTCTCGCCGGAGCAGATCACTGGCCCTGGCGGCCTGGTCACGCAGCTGGCTGGGCGTGTGATCGAGACCGCGCTGGAGGCCGAGATGACAGCAGACCGAGCTCGGCCCCGTGAACATCAAGACCCCGCGCGACCGCGCCGGTGCGTTTGAGCCGCAGCTCGTCGGCAAGCGCCAGACCCGCTTGTCGGGGCTGGACGAGAAGATCCTCGGCCTCTACGCCGGCGGCATGTCGGTCCGCGACATCGAAGCGCACCTGCAGGACCTCTACGGCGTCCAGGTCGCTCGCGACACGATCAGCCGCGTCACCGACGCCGTGCTCGAGGACGTGCAGGCGTGGCGCACACGGCCGCTGGAGCGCGTCTACCCGATCGCGTACTTCGACTGCCTGATGGTCAAGGTGCGCGAGGACCGCTCCGTCAGAACCCCGCGCCTGTTATCTGGCGATCGGTGTCAGCGTCGAGGGCGAGCGCGAGGTGCTCGGCATCTGGTGGCAAGAGACCGAGGGCGCCAAGTTCTGGCTGGCCGTCCTGAACGACCTGCACCACCGCGGTGTCGAGGACGTCCTGGTCTGCTGCGTGGACGGGCTCACCGGCTTCCCCGACGCGATCGAAGCCGTGTTCCCCCAAGCGTGGGTTCAGACCTGCATCGTGCACTATGCCGAGGTCGGGGTTATGCCGAGGTGGGTTGCGGAAGTGGGTGGTGGTGCGCGGATCGGGCTGGTCGGGGTCGGCATAATCAGAGCGTCTCGAGGAAGGCGAGGAGCTTGTCGGGTGGCTGGAAGCGGCCGGGTGGCGTGTCGGGCGGGGTGGTCCTCGCGAGCGCGGCTTCCTTTAGCGCCATGTCGGCATGGAGGTAGACCTGGGTCGTCTCGATGTGCTCGTGGCCGAGCCAGAGTGCGATCACAGAGGTGTCGATCCCGGCGTGCAGTAGCCGCATCGCGGCTGTGTGCCTGAGCACGTGCGGGCTGATCGTCTTGGTCGCCATCGACGGGCACGAGAGCGCGGCGGTGGTTGTGTGTTCGGCGATCCGTCGTTGGAGCGCGTCGCGGCTGAGCGCCCGGCCGGTGCGGGTCGGGAACGCGGGGTCGTCCGGGTTCCCGGCTCGCTCTGAAAGCCAAGTGTGCAGGACCGCGACGGTTTGCTTGGTCAGCGGGGTGATCCGGTGCTTGCGGCCCTTTCCCAGGCAGCTGACGTGCGGGCCGGCGCCGAGGTGGATGTCGCTGCGCTTCAGCGCGGTCAGCTCGGATGCCCTGAGCCCGGTCTGGACTGCCAGCAGCAGCATCGCGTGATCGCGGCGGCCGGTCCAGGTGTCGCGATCAGGCGCGGCGAGCAGCGCGTCGATCTCTGGCTCGGTCAGGAACGTGATCAGCGCCCGCTCGAAGCGCTTGGGTGGGATCGCCAGCACGCGGCTGATCGTCTCGGCGTGCTCGGGGTGCTTGAGCGCCGCGTAGTGAAACAGCGAGCGGATCGCGGCGAGGCGCGCGTTGCGGGTGCGGATGCTGTTGTGGCGCTCATGCTCGAGATGGTCCAGGAACGCGCCGATCAGTGGCGCGTCGAGATCATCGAGATCGAGTTGGCAGGGCTGCTTGCCCGTTCTCTGCTGGGCGAAAGCGAGAAGCAGACGCAGCGTGTCGCGGTAGGCCGCGATCGTGTGTGGGCTGGCGTTGCGTTGCCGTGTCAGCCGGTCGGTGAAGAACGCTTGCAGTGTCGGCGCGAGGGTGCTCATCGCACGGCTCCTTTGAGATGACGCTCGAGCCGGTCGCCTGCGAGCGCGAGCAGCTCCGGCGCGGCCTGCAGATACCAGTAGGTCGATCCGGGGTGAACGTGCCCGAGATAGGTCGAGAGCAGCGGCAGTCTGGCCGCCGGGTTCTCGCTGGTGCGGTAGGCATTGAGCAGGGTGTTGACGGCGAAGGTGTGACGCAGGTCATGCGGCCGTGGCCGGCAGTTGACAGACCGTGGGCGTAGTCCGGCGTGCGCGACGATCCGCTTGAACGCGAGGTGGACGTTGCAGTAGCTCAACCTTGTGCCGGCGGCCGAGGTGAACACTGCGGTGCTCGGCTCGGGCGGGACGGGCCGGTCGCGGCGAGCGAGATAGGTCTGCAGAGCCACGATCGTGCTGGGGTGAAGCGCGACCTCGCGTGACTTGCCGAACTTGCTGTCGCGCACGACCAGCAGCCTGTTGGCGAGGTCGATGTCGCTGCGGTCCAGACGGATCGCCTCGCCGACTCGCATTCCGGTGACGGTGAGCAGCCCGATCAGCGTGCGCATCGTCGCCGCGCGATGTGGCGTCGGGATCACCGTCGCGCTGTCCATCAGCGTCAGGATCTCCGCGTCGGTATAGAGGTAAGGGACCGTGCGCCGCGGCCGCCACGGCAGCAGATCGGCCGGTGGCACCTCGTGCGCTGGGTCGATCGCGTGCAAATGAGCAGCGAAGCCCCGGACGACCGTCAGCCGATGGCGGTGCCAGTTCGAGCCGGTCGCCGGCGGGCAGGTCGCCCACTGGAGCGCCAACTCGGTGGTGAGTACCTGCTGATCGCGCTCAGCCATCCATGCGGTGAACTGGGGCAGCAGCTTCCCCGCACGCGCGAGCTTGTATCCCATCGCGCGCCGTACCGCCAGATACTCCGTTAGGTGCTGCTCGAGCGAACTCACGAGCCCGCCCCCGGCCACGGCCGCGCGAGTGAACTCAACGCGCCCCGGTCAACCTTGGCGTAGATCGCGGTCGAGAGCTGCTCACGGTGACGAAGAACCTGCCCGATCTCCCGCAGCGGCGCCCCGGCCCTGAGCATCGACGTAGCGGCGGTATGCCGCAGGCGATGTGCATGGATCTGGCCCAGCCCAGCACGCCGTCCGGCAGCAACGACCACTTGGGTGATCCCGCCCGTGGTCAACCGCTGATGAGGAGCCTTAACGCGAATGAAAACCGTCCGGTCCAAAGCGCTATCTGGCCGGCCGTCACGCAGATAGCCAGTGATCGCCTCGCCGACATCGACGGGCAACGGGAGCCGCTCGGAACGGCGGCCCTTGCCGACCACAACCAGCTCCCCCGCACGCCAGTCGAGGTCCTCAAGGCGCAAGCCGGCGACCTCGCCAGCCCGCAGCCCGAGCCGCAGCAACAACGTCAGGATCGCCAGGTCGCGCCGCCCGGTCGCGGTCTGTGGATCGCAAGAGTCCAGCAGCGCCCGAGCCTGCTCAGGCTCAAGGAAGCGCGGCAACCCCGACAGTCGCCACGACGCCGCGGACGGAACAGCGCCGATCAGCGACCCGCCGATCAACCCCTCGACGTGCAAGAACCCCAGCAGCGACCGCAGCGCCGTGACTGTCATCTTCGCCGCCCCGCGCGACTGGCCCGGACAGCGAGCCACGACGAACGCCGTCACCCGACCAGCGGTCAGCTCCCCGAGATCAAGCCCGTCCTCGTCGAGACTGGCCAGGAACGGCTTGACGGCATCGACGTACCCAGTGACAGTCCCTTTGGCGAGGCCGCGCTCGACGGTCAGATAACCACGGAAGCGCTCGCCCAGCAACTCGGCTCTCGTCAACGGCTGCGCCGGCGAGGCCGACGGCACCACCCCGAGCTCGCGCAGATAGGCAAGCAGCGGCGCCATCGCACGCGTACTCACGTAGCCCCGGTGACCAGCCGCGCGGCGCTCCGCCAAGAACCGCTCGACAACCTCGTCGCTCAGCCCCCCAAGCACCAGGCTCTCGGCCTGCATCCAACTGCTAACGCGAGCCATCAGCCGCACCTGCAGCGTCGCGCCTATCGGCGAGTACCCCAGACGCTCAAGCTCGCCCACGAACCCCGGCCCGAACTCCTGCAGCGGCCCAAACAGCCGCACCCTTGACGGATTCTTCATCAGCGCTCTCCCTTTCGAGAATGGAGAGCACAGCCTCCCCCGCCAGGCCGGATTATGCCGACATCAACACCCCCAAACCAACACGATTGCAGGCCCTTCGCGACCACCTCGGCATAACCCCGACCTCGGCATAGTGAACGTTATGCGGACATCTGCATAACGTGCACCAGATCCGAAGCTCGACGCGCTACGTCGCCTACCAGGACCGCAAACGCGTCGCGGCCGACCTCAAGCCGATCTACAGGGCCGTCAACGCCGAGGCCGCCGAAGCGGCCCTGGAAGCATTCGACGAGAAATGGCGCGCCAAGTACCCGATGATCGCCGAGTCCTGGCGAGCACGCTGGCAGTACATCATCCCGTTCCTGGCATTCCCGGCCGAGCTGCGCAAAGCCGTCTACACCACCAACAGCATCGAGAACCTCAACCGTCACATCCGCAAGGCGATCAAGACACGCGGACACTTCCCCGACGAGCAAGCCGCCACGAAGCTCATCTACCTCGCGATCCAGCGAGCACAGGGCAAGTGGCAGCAAGCATTCAACTGGACAGCCGCACTCCGAGGACTCAAGCTCCACTTTGGAGACCGACTCCCCGAATAACACAAACAAAACCACCCGACCCCACACACAGAAGGTCGGACAGCCTCGCTTCGAGGCATGGGCCGCCGAAGAGCTCGCAGGGCGCACACCAACCTCGCGTGCCCAAGCATCCCAGCTAAACCGCACCCTTGCAGGCTGGTTCTCCTCGATCACAGTGCTAATCAACGCCGCCAACGTCAAGATCAAAGTCACACGCAGGCGTCCCGCGAGCGAAACCTCGACACGTCAGGTTGCCGTGCATTTCGACCGCGCAGACTGGACCCGCGTTGCTTGCCGCGTGCAACGGCCACGCCTGCGCTTCTCCGCCTGGGATGACTCCGAAATCATCGGCGCACTCCAGGCCTGGACCGAAACTAATGAACGTACCCCTACCCACGGCGACTGGTACGTCGCCGACGCCAACCGTCCGAACTCGCGAACGGTGTTACGACACTTCGGCTCCTGGAAGACAGCTCTGCGCCGTGCTGGACTCAAGCCCTGGCAACCCGCCGTCGCGCCCCGCAATAGACCATGGACCGACGCCGAGGTCATACAAGTACTCAAGGACTGGGCAGCCGAGCACGGCCGCCCACCGAAATGGCGCGAGTGGCAGCTCGCGAGCCCCGACCGGCCATGCACCGGAACGGCGGCCAAGCACTTCGGCGGATGGCCCGCCGCACTCGCAGCTGCTGGACTGCAGACCCAACGTCCGCGAACGCGCGCTAGCTGACGCTCCGGGCCATCAGGCCGCCCCACGGACCTCGAAGCCCGGGAGCTCGATCTTGGGCTTCTGCGCGACTCGTGTGGGAAGCCTGTGGGACGTGGGGCCAAAACCCCAGTATCCATGCGGGATCACGGGCGGACCCGCGTCTATCGAAGACGGGGGTCGCCGCCCTCGGCGAGCACCTCGACCATCGCGGCGATCAGCTTCTCGCGCAAGGCCTCGGTGTCGGCGGAGGTCCTTTGGCGACGGGGGCGTGTCCGACCCTGGGTCTGGCTGGAATAGCGCTCGGCCACACGGTTGATTTGGATCCCATCCCCCATGATGCTGCCTCGCTTTCCCTCCGTTGTCCCTCTCGCTGGTCCCTCTGCGCCGCTCTCCCCAATGCCTCGTGCTGCTCCTGTTGCTGTGGGCGGCGTGTGGGAAACAGGAGAACACATCGGGTCTGGTTTGTCAAGCCGGCCTGAGAAATAAGGATCCGACGAACGAGTGACCCCCGTCTTCGATATTCAGAGGCCACGCGCGCAGGCGTCACTGACAACGAGTTCGATCAGATTTTCCCGACGTTCGAGGATTGTTACCGCGCAGCTTATGAGCGGGGTCTCGCCCGGCTGTCGCGCACGGTAACGACGGCTGCAAGCCGTCAGGGCGGCTGGCTCGAGCGAATGCGCTCTGGTCTCGTCGCAATGCTCGGCTTCTGCGATGACCACCCCTCCTGGGCCCGCGTCCTCGTACTGGACGCACCAGTCGGCGCGGGCGTGACGTTCGAGTGCAGGCAGCAGCTTCACGACGTCCTGGCGCGCCTGCTCGACCATCACCAGCCTGCTGGCATCCCCGCCGGATCACCGCAGCCGACGCCGGCGCTGACGGACGAGCTGATCGTCGGAGGCGTCTTCTCGGTCATCCGCACGAGCATGCTCGAAGACGGCGCCGGCAAGTTGGTGGAGTTCGCGCCCTCGCTGATGGCGTTCATAGTCACGCCCTATCTTGGTCAGGCGGCGGCGCAGGCCGAGCTGGAGGGCAGAGCGTCCGGGTCAGCCGAGGCGACGACGAAAGGGCTCGAGCTTACAAGAGCGCGGGAGATATCCCGTGCGGCCGAGCTCCCAATTCGAGTTACGCATCGCACTACGCTCGTGTTGCGCACGATCGCTCGAACACCGTATTCCAACAACCGTGAGGTCGCGCAGACGGCGGGTATCGCTGACGAAGGTCAGGCGTCGAAGCTGCTCGCGCGACTGGAGCGTCAGGGCGTGATCGAAAACGTGGGAATCGGAGCGGCGCGCGGCGAGCCGAATGCGTGGCTGCTAACTGCGTCGGGCCGGCGCGCCATCGAGCTGCTTGACGACAGCTCGAATGCACGCGCGCGAACCACGGGCGCGGTCAGGAGGCCGGCATGACACCCAAAGGCTTTTCGACGCGGCGTCGCGTGTGGAATGCGACGAGTGTCGTTGAGAGAGCAAGCGGGCGGGTCGAAGGGATGTCCGTGAGACGTATCCCCTGGTTGCCCGGTTGTGGATTGGAGATCGGTTCCGAGGGGTCGCCGACGAGGGGCTTTGTGGCGCCGATCGACTGTTACTCGAGAGCAAAAGGAGCAGTGGAACAGTGAGACACGTAAGGATGCTAGGAGCCTGTCTGATTGCTGCGCTCGCCGTGGCTGCGATCACAGCGGCGGGCGCCTCAGCGCTCCCAGAATTCGGGAAATGCGAAGCAAAGGCGGGCGGTAAGTACTCGGACTCAAACTGTACCGTCAAAGCCAAAAAAGGCCAGGGCAAATTCGAATGGCACAACTCTCTGTCCTATACTAAAAACCAGAAGGAATTCAGCAACGGCTCAGGCGAAAAAGTCGCCGCCGTCCTGACTTCGACGTTCTATACATGTTCGCCAAGTTCGGAAAAACTGGCAAAATGTCGCGAAGGCGAAACTGAAGAAGTGGTCGGGCCAATCAAGGTCGAATGTACCGAACTTTTCGATATTGGCGAATTCTCCTCGACATCTGATAAAGAAGTTCGCAACGTTCACGTGAAGTTCAGCGGCTGCATTGCACTGGGAAGCATACCGTGCGAGAACACCGCGACGGAAGGCGTGATCGAAACGAACATCCTCAAGGGTTCACTTGGCTACATCAAAAAAGCGGCACCCAAGGAAGTGGGCGTAGACATCAAGCCGCAATCGGGTAAAGAATTCGCGAAATTCAGTTGCGGCTCGACGATCGCGTTCCGTGTCGGCGAGGGGACCGCAAAGGAAGGGCCGTTCTATCCGAAAGGTGGCGGCGACGGAGTGATCGGGGTTGTTACACCGATCAATGAACAGACCACCGTCCTGACACAGACGTTTATCGCTAACGAAGAAACTAACGAGAACATCCCGAGCAAATTCGAAGGAAAGCCGATTCAGGTGCTAGAAGACTGGTTTACCTCGGGGGGAAACAGTTTCTCGAAATGGTCGCCCGCAGGACAGACGGTGACTGCTCACAACAGCTGCAAAGCATGCAAAGGCGAAGAAGGCGTTGGTGAGATCAAGGCGTAGGGCCGCTTTTATGGCTAAGAGACCGGGACGTGGCGTCCCGTGGTCGGGCGTGGGATCGCTGTGGTTGCGATCCCACGCATCGAAGCGTTTCCACCGCCACGACTGGCAGATCGAGATAAAGGAGCAGGGACAGTGAGACAGGTAAGGATGCGGACCTTCGTGGTGGCGAGCGCGACCGCGCTAGTCGTGGCGGCCGTCGCCGCGACTGGCGCCTCGGCGCTCCCGGAATTCGGCGCATGTGAACGATCGCCGACACACGAAGGACGGTATACAGACAGCAACTGCCTAAGCAAAGCGAAAAAGGTAAACGACAAACTCACCGGCGAATTCGAATGGCATAAGTCGACCACCTTTCCGCCGGTCCCGATAAAAGGTCAGGGACGGGTGCACAATGGAGGGGGGAAAGTTATTGAACAGAAGGCGCCCTTGACGCTGAGCGCGCAATTTATCGAGTGCGCCCCCAGCGGCGAACGACTGGCCAAATGTCGCGAAGGCGAAAGCGAAGAACGCCTACCGGTGGACGTGGAATGCGAAGGCGTCTTTCAAATAAATGGTGAATTCTCGAAGAAATCGGACAAGGAACTAACCGAAGTTAACATCGAATACTACGAGTGTCAAGCGCTCGGGAGCGTATGTGCCAATACCGATAACGGCGGTGGCGAACCGCTCATTCAGACCGATAATCTAAAGGGAGTGTTGGGGTATATCAAAAAGGCATCGCCAAAGGAAGTGGGCTTGGACTGGAAGCCTGAATCTGGAAACGAGGTGGCGAAATTCACCTGCGGAGGCGCCATGTCGATCGTACTCGGAGGGGCACGGCGAACCGAAACGCCCTTCTATCCGCCAACCGGTGGTGGTGGCGGAGCGATCGCGGCGGTCACCCCGATTAATGAGATGGGCAACGACATCAAGCAGGTGTTGACGGTAAATGCAGAAACAGATGAGAATACGCCCAGCAGCTTCGAAGGAAAACCGATCCAAGCGCTCGAAGGCTACTTCACCAACCCGGAATCCGCGGGCAAGGGCTCGAAATGGTCGCCCGTCGGCGAGACGCTGACGTCGGAACTCGGCCTATGCGGTAATTGCGACAATGGAGAAAACATGACAGAGATCCGAGCGTAGGGGAGTGCTAAGTGAGACTTGCGAGCTGGTGACAACCAGGTATTAGAAGAGTTAGACGCGCGCGTGGGTCACTGGGTGGCCCCGCGCGTGGCTAATCGTGGTCGATAAGAGATACGGGAAGGTAAGACGAGCGAGACGTCGATGATGAAGGGTTGCGCGGCGAATACACGTAGGTCCGGTGGAGCTGAGGCGATCGCTCGGCTCGGCGTTGGTGTCGTGCTGGTGGCACTCGCGCTCCTGGTGTGGGCGCTGCTGGTATCCACGGCGATTGCGCACGCGGCGACGGGGCACCGCTTCCTGGCGCAGTTGACCGAAGCACCTGGCGGCACAAGCATCGTCGAGCCCGACGCCCTGACGGTTGAACGGTCCAGCGGGAGACTGTTCGTGGCGGACGGCAGCAGAGGGGAGGTGGACGTCTTTAGCTCCACCGGCGCGTACGAAACGCAGTTCGGTAGCGGATCACTCTTCGCGTCAGCGGTCGCGGTCGACGAACAGACCGGTGAGGTGTACGTCGCCACAGGGCTTGGCGTCGAGGTCTACAAGCGTGATGGTGCCAGTGGCTATGAGCTACTGTCTGAATGGTCGGGCGCGAACGCGCCGCATGAACCCGGCGAAGGAGGATTCGGCGAAGTCACCGGCGTAGCGGTCGATAACTCAAAGAGCGCCTCCGATCCGCACGCAGGCGACGTATATGTCGTTGACGGTCTCGATAACACAGTCGATGTCTTCAAACCACGGGCGGCGGGCGCTGAAGAAGCTCAGGAAGGGACGTTCGTCGCGGTGCTATCAGGAGGCGGCCTTGAAGAACCGAACGGCGTAGCGGTCGACTCTGCCACCGCAAACGTGTACGTCGCCGACAGCAGCAAGGGCATAATCGACGTCTGGGGGCCCAGCGACTCCTTTGAAAAGGTGCAAAGCAAGCTGACGGGGGCGGGTTCGCCGCAGGGCGGCTTCTCCGGCCAGGAAGAAGAACAAGGCAACGTCAGTGCCGTAGCGGTCGACGAAACCACCGGCGAGATCTATGTCGCGGAGGGCGAACGGCGCGTCCTCTCCCAGTTCAACGCCGAAGGCCAGTGGATCGGCTGGGTCACGAACACGCCGTCCGGGCCGCTCGACGAACCGGCCGGGGTCGCGGTCGCGCCCAACGGGGACGTAGACCTCGCCGACGCCGCAGCGCATCTCGTGGACATCTTTGGCCCCGACGTAATCGTCCCCGACGCAAAGACGAACCCCGCCACGAAGGTCGCGCGAACGACCGCGATCCTCAACGGCACGCTCAACGGTTACGGCAAACCCGCCGCGTACCGCTTCCAGTGGGGGCAAAGCGAAGCCCTCGGCTCAGAAACAGAAACAAAGCCGGCGGGCAGCGGCGAGGAAAAGATCTCAAACGAAGTCACGAGCCTGAAAGCCGCCAGCACCTACTTCTTCCGCTTCGTCACAGAAAACGAAGACGGGGTCAACTACGGAGCGATTCGTGAATTCACGACGTCGCCGCCGGTCGAGGACTTGACGACCGGGCCTGCGGAAGACGTCACAAGCGGCCAAGCCACTCTGACGGGAGCCCTAAACCCCGGCGGCATCGAGACCCACTACTATTTTCAATGGGGTAAGACCAGCACGTACGGCAGCGCGACCCCGCAGGGCGTGGCCAGCACCGGCAAAGAAGCGGTCAGTGGCGGCCTGTCTGGTCTTCAACCGAACACGATCTACCACTACCGGCTGGCCGGGGAAAACGAACTCGGCGTCACCTACGGCGAAGACGCCGAGTTCACGACGTCCGGTCCGCCCCGGCTCACCAACGAACCCACAAGTGTCGAAGGCCACGAAACTGCCACGATCCACGTCCGCGTCAACCCCGACAAGCTGCAGACCAGCTACCAGTTCGAATACGGCGAAACGACCGCCTACGGAAGCGAAGTCCCCGCCGGCGGAGCGAGCATCCCCCCCGGCGAAAGCCCCGTGCCTGAGTCTGCCGCGCTCACCGGGCTGAAGCTCGGCACGATCTACCACTTTCGTGTTGTAGCGTCAAACGAAGCGGGCACGAGCACGGGGCCCGATCAGACGTTCATGACGGTGCCTTCGGCACCGGTCGAAAGCCTCTCGGCGGGCGAAGTCTCCTCCAGCGAAGCGACGCTACAGGCGCAGATCAACCCGCTCGGGCACGACACGACCTTCTTCTTTCAGTACGGGAGCGAAAGCTGTGCCGAACATCGAGACGCGTGCGCGGATGCCCCCACGACACCCGTGGACATCGGCGCGGGCGAAACCGTCGTGAGCGAGAGCGTCCGGATTCAACGACTGGCGCCGGCCACCACCTACCACTACCGCGTGATCGCACACAACGCGCTAGGAACCACCGAAAGCAGCGAACAGACGTTCACCACCCAGCGAGCCGAAGGGCCCTTCGCGCTGCCGGACCATCGCGCCTGGGAGATGGTCTCCCCGCCGGACAAGCACGGCGCGCCGATCGAAGCGCTCACCCGCGAAGGCGGGCTGATCCTCGCCGCGCAAGACGGCAACTCGCTCACCTACCTCGCCGACGGGTCGATCGAAGCGCAGCCGCAGGGCAATCGCAGCCCGGAAATGCAACAGGTTCTCGCCACACGTGGCAACGAAGGGTGGAGCTCACAAGACATCGCCACGCCAAACACGAGCCCGCAGGGCTACGCCCCTGGCATGCCGCAGGAGTATCAGTTCTTCACGCCCGACCTCTCACTGGCATTGGTCCAACCGTACGGGGTCCAGTCCCCGCCTTTCTCCGAACCGCCCCTAGCGCCCGAAGCAAGCCAGAAGACGATGTATGTGCGCGACGACCAGAACGGGACCTACCTGCCGCTCGTGACCGAAGCAAACGTTCCCGCGAACACGGTCTTCGGAGGGAAAATCCACTTCGTCAGTGCCACTGCCGACCTCGCCCACGTTGTCCTGCGCTCGGAAGTGGCATTGACTCCGCCTCCGTCGGGACACGGGCTTTACGAGTGGAGCGCGGGCAAGCTCACATTCGTAAGCCTCTTGCCCGAAGGTCCGCAGGGTACGCCCGCGCCGGCGGCGGAACTCGGCTTGGCCGGGAACGTGCTCGCGCACGCGATCTCAAGCGACGGAAACCGCGTTATCTGGACCAGCCAAAACCATCTACCCGGGCATCTGTACATGCGCGATATCTCTGCGGGCCAGACTGTGCAGCTCGATTCGGCCCAGGGCGTGAGCGAACCGCCCGGCGCGGCTCGCTTTCAGAGCGCGAGCGCCGACGGCTCGCGCGTGTTCTTCACCGATACCCAGCGCCTGACCCCAGACTCCACGGCAGAACCGACCCCCGGAGAACCGACAAACGGAAAGGCCGACCTGTACGAGTGTGAAATCTTCGAAATCGAAGGCGGCCTAGCGTGCCATCTCAAAGACCTCACCGTCCCCGTAAACCACGGCGAACACGCCTCAGTACAGGGACTGGTGTTTGGCACGAGCGAAGACGGCTCGAGCGTCTACCTGGTGGCTCAGGGAGTGCTCGCCGAAAACGAAAACGGCAACGGCGAAACCGCGCAAACCGGCAAGGACAACCTCTATGCCCTGCACGCGGAAAGCGCGCAGTGGACGACGACGTTCATCGCCACGCTCGCAAGCGAAGACGCTCCCGATTGGGAAGGCAACAGAGGATCGGCGAACACCGCCTTTCTGACCGCGCGCGTCTCGCCCGATGGCCGCTATCTAACGTTCATGTCGGCCGCGAGCCTGACCGGCTATGACAACGTCGATCAGCACGGCGGCAAGCCCGACGAGGAGGTCTACCTCTACGACTCTGCCACGGCGAGCCTCGCCTGCGCCTCCTGCAACCCCTCAGGCGCCAGGCCCGACGGAGTGCTCGACACAGAAGAAGCGGGCGAAGGGCACGGTCTGCTGGTTGACCGGCGCAAAGTCTGGAATGAACACTGGCTGGCCGGAAACATCCCCGGCTGGACCGCCCAGAGCTTCAGCAATGCCCTGTTTCAGCCGCGCTACCTCTCAGACACCGGACGCCTGTTCTTCAACAGCCCCGACCATCTCGTGTCAGCGGCAACCAATGGCAAGGAGAACGTCTACGAGTACGAGCCCGCCGGTGTCGGCAGCTGCGAAAGCCCGACCGGCGCCTGCGTATCGCTGATCTCCTCTGGCACCTCGGACAGGGAATCGGCGTTCTTGGAAGCCACACCCAGCGGCGACGACGTGTTCTTCCTCACGGCCGCCCAGCTCCTACCGCAGGACACCGACACCGCGTTTGACATCTACGACGCGCGTGTCTGCAGCACGCAATCACCCTGCCTGCCCTCCCGGCAGAGCTCGAGTGGCGGCTGTGAAAGCGCCGAAACCTGTCGGCCGGCCGCACCCGCCCAACAGGCGCCGATCGCGCCCACGGGCACGGCGACCTCCTCCGGCCCCGGCAACACGACTGCCCAACCAAACGCCGGGAAGATCGGCCTCAAGGCCAGCAAATCCAAACAGCTCACCCGCGCACAGAAGCTGGCTCGGGCACTACAGGTGTGCAAGAAACTCAAAAGCAACGAGAAGCGACAGGTGTGCATACGCCGAGCGCACAAGGCGTATGGCGCCAGACATGCGGCGAGCAAAGCGCGCCGCACGCGAAGGGGTAGCCGACGATGACGATCTCGACGCGCTGCTCGGCTGTCGCTGCACGGTTGCTCATAGCAGCTGTGCTAGGCGTGCTGGCGCTCACGCTCACACGCCCAGCTTCCGCCTTGGCGCAGGCTCCCTTCTGGGGGGTGACAGCCGAAGCCTCGCCTACGTACCTGCCGCCCTCCGGGGAAGGTGAGATCGTCGCGGTAGCGAGCAATCTCGGCGATGAGCCCATCAACGGCGCCGCATCGCCCGTCACCCTCACGGACAAGCTCCCGGCGGGGTTGAAAGCGACGGCGATCTTCGGCGAAGTCAACAACAGCACGACCGGCGTCGAAGTGCACTGCCCCACCGGGACTCCCGCGCCACCGTTGAGCTGCACCTTCACGGGCGCCGTGAACCCCTACGAACGACTGACGGTCACGATCGAGGTCAAGATCGAACAGTCACCCGGCACGGTGACCTCACTGCCCAACGAAGTCACGCTGCAGGGTGGCGGGGCGGCCGACGTTTCCGCGACCCAGCACCTGACGATCAATGGCGAACCGACGCCCTTCGGCATCCAGGACTACGAAATGTCACCGTCTAATGACGACGGCACGCCCGCCACGCAGGCGGGCGCACACCCGTTCCAGCTGACGACGACGCTTGCGCTAAAACAGACGTCGGCAGGTGGCAGCCCGCCTCATCCAGTCGCGCTGCCCAAGGATCTGAGCTTCAACCTGCCGCCCGGCCTCATCGGCAACCCCAACGTCGGAACCCAGTGCAGCGAAGCCGACTTCGTCGCCTATGTCTTGGAAACAAACCTCTGTCCCCCGAGCTCGGTCGTCGGAGTCGCGACCGTCACCGCCGGAGAACCACTCCAAAAACTCTTCACGAAGACGGTCCCGGTATTCAATCTCATACCCGCGCACGGCGAGCCGGCCCGACTGGGCCTCGAGGTCCTCGGCCACGTCCCGATCGTGATCGACACCTCCGTACGCTCCGGGCGCGACTATGCAGTCGTCGCGAGCGTCAAAAACACCACCCAGACCGCGGGCCTGTTGAGCACCCAGGTCACGTTGTGGGGCGACCCCGGCGACCCCCGCCACGACAGCTCGCGCGGCTGGGAATGCGTCGCCGGCGGCGCGTTCAAGAACCAGATCAAAAAGGAATGCCCGACCTCGCCCGGTGTGCCCCCCGATCCGTTCCTCACGATGCCCACCTCCTGCCCGGCGAACCCCGGCACGGAACCACTGAGCTCCTCGATCGAAGCGGACTCCTGGGCCAATCCCGCCGGCGTGCTCGCGGCTGAATACGCCTGGATGAACCAGGCGGGCCAAGGCATCGGCACAGAAGGCTGCTCGCAGCTGCCGTTCACACCCGAAATCAACGTCGCTCCCGAACAGCACAACGCGAGCACCCCGACGGGCCTCTCGGTCGAGGTCAAGGTTCCGCAGAAGACGACGCTTGAAGCCGAAGGGCTAGCCGAGGCGGATGTCAAGGACACGACCGTGACGCTGCCAGAAGGTGTCGCGTTGAATCCGGCGGCGGCCAACGGCCTTGAAGCGTGCTCTGAGAGCGCGATCGGCTTCACCGGTCTGAACACGCAGACGCAAACTGATGAATTCACAGCGGGTGAAGCATCTTGTCCCGAAGCGTCGAAGGTCGGGCTGGTGCACATAAAGACACCGCTGCTCTCGCACGAACTCGAAGGCTCGGTCTACCTGGCCGAACCGGCACCCAACGGCGAAGCAGTAAAGAACCCGTTCAACTCGCTGATCGCGCTATACATCGTCGCCGAAGACCCGGTGTCGGGGGTGCGGGTAAAGCTCGCCGGCGAAGGCCAGCTAAACGAAGCAAACCAACAGATCTCGACAACCTTCAAGAACACCCCACAGGTGCCCTTTGAAGATCTAAAACTGCAGCTCTTCGGCGGCCCGAAAGCGTCGGTGAGCACGCCCCCATACTGCGGCGAATATAAGACCACGGCGGCATTCACGCCCTGGTCGGGCACCCCGACGGTGAACCTAACCTCCCCCGGCGAAGAATTCGCGGTCGGCTCGGGGTCCGGCGGCTCCGGATGCCCGTCGGACTCCCTGCCGTTCACCCCAGGGTTTTCCGCACAAAGCACCAGCGCGCAGGCCGCCGGTGTCACGAGTTTCGTGCTCGAACTCTCCCGCCCGGATGGTGATCAAGCGCTCAGCACACTCTCGATGCACCTGCCGGAGGGTGTCGCGGCACTGCTCTCGACAGTCGAAGTGTGTGACGAAGCGCAGGCCGCGGCCAGCGCATGTCCGCCGGGCAGTCTGGTCGGCGAAGCGACTGCGGTGGCGGGATTGGGTCCAGAACCGTATGTGCAGCACGGCGGCAAGGTCTATATCACCGGACCCGACGATGGTGCGCCGTTCGGCCTGGAGATCGTGACTCCGGCGGTCGCGGGCCCGTTCAATCTCGGCACGGTCACGGTCCGCTCAAAGCTGTATATCAACCCCGAAAACGCGTCGGTGACGATCGTCTCAGACCCGTTACCAACGCACCTACGCGGAATCCCACTCCAGCTCAAACGGGTGCTAGTGAACGTCAACCGGCCCGACTTCGAGTTCAACCCGACCGACTGCAACCAGATGAGCATCGAAGGCACGATCGGAGGCGCTGAAGGCGCCAGCGCCAGTGTGTCGAGCCCGTTCAGGGTCGAAAACTGCGCCAGCCTCCCGTTCGCCCCAGCCCTGACCGCTTCGGTTGCGGGGCACGCCAGCAAAGCCGACGGAACCACGTTCACGGTCAAGGTGAGCTCCAAGGGCCTGGGGCAGGCGAACATCCAGAAAGTCGATCTGCAGCTGCCCAAGCAGCTGCCCTCCAGGTTGCCGACGATCCAGAAAGCCTGCCAGGCGAGCGTCTTCGAAGCGAACCCCGCGGCCTGTGATGAAGGCTCGCTGATCGGCACCGCCACGATCCACACCCCCGTCTTGAAGAATCCCCTGTCCGGTCCGGCGTATCTGGTCTCGCACGGCAACGCGGCGTTCCCCGATGTCGAGTTCGTGCTCCAAGGCGAAGGCATCAAGCTCGTGCTGGACGGCAAGACCCAGATCAAGGACGGGGTCACGTATTCGAAGTTCGAATCGGCGCCGGATGCGCCGTTCACGACCTTCGAAACGGCCCTCCCGGCCGGTCCGCACTCGGCGCTGACCGCGAACGTCGCCGAACGCAAGCACTTCGACTTGTGCGGAGAAACGCTCGAGATGCCGACCACGATCACCGGCCAGAATGGTGCGGTGATCGAACGGGACACGAAGATCGCCGTGCAGGGGTGTGGAGCGGTCAAGGCGTCGAGGGCCAAGAAGCTCACGAACGCGCAGAGGCGAGCTAAAGCGCTAGCCGCCTGCCGCAAGCGCTACAAGCATGCCAAGCACCAGCGAGCGGCATGCGAACGGCTCGCACGCCTACACTACTCGCTCGGAAAG
Organism: uncultured Solirubrobacterales bacterium; assembly: GCA_963713895.1. Classification (GTDB taxonomy): domain Bacteria; phylum Actinomycetota; class Thermoleophilia; order Solirubrobacterales; family Solirubrobacteraceae; genus Palsa-744. The sequence goes on from OY970210.1 coordinate 3,954,636, forward strand.
ACGATGCACAAGGGCAAACACCCTCGCAAGGCCGCCGGCAAGCGGTAGGCAGGAGCAAAGTGCCGGCGTCTTCACCAGTCGCTCGCTTGCGCGCCTGCTCGCGGCCCGGATCTTCAAAGGCCACAGGACAGGGTTGGCACCTGACCGCGGCTCTCGCGCGCCCGCTGGCCGCAGCGCTTGCGACCGTTGGTCTCGCGTTCCTCTATGGCTGTGGCTCGTCGAACGGCAGACGCCATCGCCGACACGGCGCCATCTGCCGAAGACAAAGCAGTGGCACTAGAAGAACTCGCACGCATACGCAGATGCTCTTCACCAGCGCTCCCCTGCTCATCGACGCAACATCAACGAGGGCGTTTCTAGAGACAGCGCAGCGAGCGGCCGGGCAGCTCGCCGGGGCCTTGCGAGAAGCTCAAGTCGAAAATGTCGCGCACACCCAAGAGCGCATAGATGTCGCGGTCGATGGAGTGCGGAGCGCCGCCGCTCCTCTCGTAGCGACCCTCGATCGCGAGCAGCTAGCTGCGGCATTTGGCTCAGACGAGATGGGCGCGATGGACGCGAGTGAGAGCTGAGTCGGCCTGGGCTATCGCTTTGCGCGGAGGCTGTTTCATAAACCTCTGGGCGTGGGACGACGGTCGTCATGCGCGAGAAAACCAACCGGATGAAGGCGCTGTCCCATCTGGCGTGCGTGGTTCGAGTGTCACTCTCCCATGCTTTAGCTCCCAGACCTATTTGCGAAACAGCCTCCGCGGAAAGCGGGCGCGCCACGTGCAGCCAGCGAGACGCCTGAGATGGACGACCAGCAGCAGCGCTCGGCGACCCTCGGTAGCGTCTCAGAAGTGCTGTAAATAGCTTCGGGAGCCGTCGAGGTGACGGCGTAGGTTCCCTCCAGTCCTGTCGAGACGAAGAAGGAGGCCTACGCCGTGAGACGTACCGTACCGCCGTCGGCGGAGATCGAAGACCAGATCGACGAGCTGCTTGCCGTTGGGGTTGGTGAGAACCCGCGGGAGGCGCTATCGGGGCTTGCCAAGCTCGGTGCCCGGTTGATCATCCAACGGGCTGTGGAGGACGAGTTCGAGGCCTGGCTGGGTCGGGCTCGCTATGAGCGCCGGCCTGAGTATCAGCGTGGGCTGCGCAACTACGACAGCGGCCTGCGCAACGGGTTTCGCCCACGTAGGGTGCAGACCGCCGAGGGCGAGCTCTCGGTCGAGATCCCGCAGGTCCGCGAAGCGGCCGAGGCGTTCGCCTCAAAGCTGTTCCCCAGGACACCGAAGCTGTTGCGGACCGAGCCGCTGAAGGCGCTGGTGATCGGCGCGTTCGTCAGGGGCTTGTCGATGCGCGATGTCGAGTCGCTGTGCGAGCAGGCTGGGTTGGGCAAGCTCTCGAAGTCGACCGCGTCGCGGATCTGTGAGGAGCTGCGGGAGCGCTTCCAGGCGTTCCAGCACCGCAGCCTCTATGAGGTCCGGCTGGTGGCGTTGTTCCTGGATGCCACGTTCATCGCCGTGCGTCCCAGCGGGCCCAAGGAGGGCGTGCTGGTCGCCTGGGGCTTCACCGAGGACGGCGAACGCGTGCTGCTTTCGGTGATGCTCGGGATGCGCGAGTCCTACGAGGACTGGCAGGCGCTCGGGCGTGACCTGATCGCCAGAGGGCTCACAGCATCGATGCTCGTGGTCGCCGACGGCGCCCCCGGGCTGATCAAGGCGATCGAGCAGTGCTGGCCGGCCTCAGACCGCCAGCGCTGCTGCGTGCACCGCGCGCGCAACCTCTACGCCAAGCTCCCCGAGCGGGAGCGCGAACGCGTCAAGCACGCCTACTGGCAAGCGCTCGATGACGCGATCAACGAACAGGACGCCAAGCAACGACTCCAAGCGCTCGTCGAGGAACTCGACAAGGGAGGCTTCACCGCCGCGGCGAAGTGCCTCGCCGAGGACCTCGACGCGCTTGTCGTGCATCTGCGCTATCCGCCCCGGCGCCGTCAACGGTGGCGCTCAACGAACCTGCTCGAGCGCTCACTGGGCGAGGTGAAGAGGCGGACGAAGGTGATGGGCCGGTTCCCCGGCGAGGACAGCTGCCTCACGCTTGTTTGGGCCGTCCTCGATCTCCTCATCACCCACGAGACCAACGGCATCAGGTTCACCGAGCTCGACCGCCAACGCCTCAATCACGCTAAATACACCGAGCCCGAACAGACGGCGCCCGAGGAGCTGACCAAGGAGGTGGCCGCCGCATAAACTGATTCCCGGGAACCCGAACCGCGGGCGAATTTACAGCAGCAAAGAGACGCGACCCGACCCTCCGCTGGCTACTGCTTCGTCCGCGATTGCGAGCGTGTCCGCGTCAACGGCGGCGCCGCTCCCAGGGTGCCGATAGGCCGCCCAGGTCGGCGTCAGGCGAGCTCCCTGCTTTCGCCCCGCGAGGGTATTCGTGCCGAATCCGCCCGGAGACCCGCAAAGCGCGGAGAGCAGGGAAGTCGGCCCGCGGTTCGGTGTCCTCGCGAGCCCACCCACGCGCATGTGGCGAATACGAGGGAAGGTGGCTCCAGCGGCAGGAGACCAGCGACGCCGCCGGCCCACAGCGGTCGCCGCCAGGATCGGTCGGTGCTCGTGAGCGGGTTGGCGACGACGTAGGAGCTTGATGAGTGTTCACCTCATCGAGCTCACGTCCCGTGTGACCGGTGACAGGGTCACTGTCGGCCAGTCGTGGACCATGCGGCACAGTGTTCGGTCGTGAGTGACGAGGACGACTGCGGCTGGCGTGCTGAGGAGGGCATCGCATAGTTCGTCGACGAGCGTGACCGAGAGGTGGTTGGTCGGCTCGTCGAGCAGCAGCACCGATGGTCGGCTCAGCAGGACCGAGGCGAGCGTGACTCGTCGGCGCTGCCCGATCGAGAGCTCGCCGAGCGGGCGTCCGAGGTCAGAGTCGGCCAAGAGTCGGGTCGCACGGATCTGGTCGGGATCCCAGGCGCGGAGCACGTCGGCGGGCGTGCGCTTGGGATTCCAGTGGTCCTCTTGGGCGAGGAGCATGACCTGGGCGCCAGGCGCGACGGCGAGCGTGCCTGTGTCGGGTGCTAGTTGGCTCGCCAGCACGCTCAGCAGCGTCGACTTCCCGGCTCCGTTCGCGCCCCGCAACAGCAGGCGGCCGCGCGACCCGAGCCGGATGGGCGAGTCCGACGGCTGCGCCACTCGGCCGCCTACGGTGATTCGGGCGGCCTCGAGCAGTGTCGCTTCGCCCGTGTCCGCTGCGCTGGGCGCGGTGAACGTGAGCGGATCCGGCGGCGCGGGGCCGCGCTCGCGTCGCAGATCCTCAATGCGGCTCTGGAACAGTCGAACCTGACTCGCCGCTCGGCTTTCCCGTCCGTGCTTGGCGGCGCCCTTGCCGGGCTGCCAGTGCCCCGGAGCTGCGGCGCGAGCAGTGATCAACCGCTTGGAGAGCTCGCGCTCGGCGTCGAGGCTTGCGGCATACCGTCGGCGCCACTCGCGCAGTGTCCCGGCGCGCGCCTCGCGGTACGCGTGAAAGCTTCCGCCGAATAGGGTGCCGGCGCCGCTCAGTACTGGGTCGAGGTCGAAGATCGACGTCGCGACCGCGTCGAGTAGCCACCGATCATGGGTCACGAACACCACGATCCCCGGAAACTCGACCAGCCACTGCACAAGCCGGTCCAGCGAGCTGTCGTCGAGGTGGTTGCTCGGCTCATCGAGCAGCACCGTGCCGGCCGGGTCGGCTAGTGCGCAGCCGAGCCGGAGGCGGTAACGCTGGCCGACCGAGAGGCTGGCAACCGCCCGTTCGGGGTCGAAATGCGCATCGAAGGCGCTAAGCGCTGCCTCGAGTCGCCGCTCGGCGTCCCACGCGGCAAGCCGTTCGGCGTGGGCGAGCGCTGCTGCGTAGCGACCGGCGGCGCCCTCTGCGTCAGCGGCGAGGCCAGCCGCAGCATCCTGGAGCGCGGCGAGCGCGTCGCGCGGCGACCGCAGAGCCTCTGCGCGCACCGAGGCGACGGTCATCGCGCCTGGCGCGTCCACCTCCTGCTCGATTAGAGAGCGGCTCTCGGTCGTGCATTCAACGTCGCCGCCGTCGCTCGTTAGCGTGCCCGCGAGCAGCCGCAGCAGTGTGCTCTTTCCGACGCCGTTCTCGCCGATCACACCGAGGCGCTGCCCGGCGGTCACGGTCAGTGAGACGCCGTCGAGCACGGCACCGTGACCGAATCCCTTGCGCAGATCGTGCGCACGGAGATGCGACCCCGTGCGTGAATCGGACGGCACCAAGGCGCCGACCATCTGTGACCGCATGACGTTCCTTCCTGAAGCCGTGGCGTCACGGCTCGTGGCCGCGACGAGAGGACCTAGCTGAAGAGGTCCAGCGCTACAGGAAGCTGTGCGGGACGCGCGTCATGCAACACCGAAGGTATCACGCTGCGGCAAACACGCTCGGCCGGCGGGAGACCTGCTCAGCGTCTGCCACGGGTACGCCGGGCCCGCCGGCCAGGGCCTCCCTTGCGCGGACACGAGGACCGCTCGCTTGGCCGCCAGATGCGGGCACCTTACGGGTTGGACAGCACGTGCTCGCAGGGGACGAGGACGAGCACATCGCACCCAAGAGGTCGCCGATTCGTGCCCGGCTAGCTCCATCGGAAGTGCCTTGGAAAATCGATCGATCGGTTCGCGTACCGGCGGGCGCAAGTACCGCCCGAATGGGGACGATCGGCAACTTTTTGGCAAGTTGGGCGCGGCCGTAGATTGTTCGCTTCCCCCGAGCGGTAGGCAGGACAATGGGCTCTCAGGTCAGCTGGAAGCGGGTGCGCATAGACATCGAGCGCCCAAGGCAGCTGCCGGACTACCTGTGCTCGACGCCCAATGGCACTGCGAGTGGGCCATGAACGCCGCCTGAGCGGGTTCGGGACCCTGCCCGGCGGCCCGGGCGGTCCGCACGTCTCTCAGGGCGTGTGCAGACCATTGAGCAGGCGGTTGATTTCGGGTTCGAGTCGGGCTAGCGCTTGCTCGGGTTGGGGATCGGTGGCGGCGAGCAGCCCCGCTTCGATCAAGGCAGCGAGCACAAGGTGGGTGGTGATCGTGACGTCGTTGCTGGCGAGTTCGCCCGCGTCGACCGCCGCCTGGACACCGGCTTTCAACGCGGCGATCCCCAGTGGTTGCGCAGCATCGCGCCAGCTCTCCCATCCGAGCACCGCACGGCTCTGCCGCAGGCCGATTCGCTGAAGCTCGCCCTCGCTCGCGCACTCGCGCACATAGGCGATGCTCGCCGCCTTGAGCTGGTCGAACGGACCAGCGCCGCTGGCTGCCTGCTGTGCGGCGACCGCGCCCAGGCGCAGCATCGCATCCAACTCGGAGGCCTCGTAGGCGGCCTTGAAGAGATCGACCTTGCTCGCGAAATGGTGGTACATGCCGCCGCGGCTGACGCCTGCGCGGGCGAGGATCTCCTCAGTCGCGATCTCGTCGAAGTCCCGCTCGAGCAGCAGGTCGCGCATCGCTCGGACCAGTCGCTCGCGAGCTCCACCAGGGGGTCGGCCACGTTTGGGAGCGGACCTCTCTCCCGCGGTTTCCGATGGGGGATTGACGTCAGACAACGTCTGCGCTACTTTACCGACAGCAGGTCGGTAATTAGCTTTCTGTAGGACCATCCCGCCGGTTGACCGGCGGAACCAAATAAAGGAGGGCACGATGGAGCTATACGCAATCCTCAGGCGCAACGGATGGAGCTCGGGCGCCGAGCTGGAGGAGGCCGCTGCGCGCTCGACCAAGGTCGGAGACGAGCAGATGTCCGACGATGTGCGCTGGATCCGTAGCTACGTCCTCCAAGAGGGCGGCGGCTCGGTGGGAACCGTGTGCATCTACGAGGCCGTAGGCCCTGATGCGATCCGCACGCACGCGTCGCTCGCACACCTCCCTGTCGACGAGATCGTCCCCATCGCCGACACGGTGGTCGTCCGGCCCGACCCGGCGCCCGCGCGCGTGTAGGCGAGGCAGCCAGTCGACAATTGGCCCACGAAGATCGGGTCTGATGCGTTCGGAGGAGCTGCGTGCGTTGCAGGCACCGCTCAAGGAGCGCTACTACGCGGACGCCGACGCGGCGGTCGTCACCTTGCGCGCGACCGGCGAGCTCGGCGACGGCATCAGCTGCTCGGTGAGAACCGGGTCCGCGCTGGCGAGCGCGGGGCTGCATCCGGCAACCGGCGGCGACGGGAGCTTGCTGTGTTCGGGCGACATGTTGCTGGAGGCACTGGTCGCGTGCGCTGGGGTTACTTTGCGCGCTGTCTGCACGTCGCTCGAGATCCCGGTGGGCGGCGGCACCGTGTCGGCCGAGGGCGATCTGGACTTCCGCGGCACCTTGGGCATGAGCAAGGAGGCTCCCGTTGGATTCCGGGCGATCCGCCTCCACTTCGACCTAGCGAGCGACGCCAGCCCAGCGGACCTGGACACAGTCCTGCGCCTAACCGAGCGCTACTGCGTGGTGCTCCAGACGATCCAACGCTCGCCTGAGACGACCGTGTCATACCACCAGCTCCGCGACGAGGCCTGACAGCGCCGCAGGTACGCGGGCCGCGCCGGTGTGACCACGCCCACTGCTCGCCACGCCCTCCCTCTGGGCGCCAGCTAAGGAACGGGTGTCGCGGTTATCGCGCCCGTAGGGTCAGCGGTATCGGCCCTCGAAATCGGTCACGAGGGCAAGTCGGTCCCGGCCTGCTCGGCCACCATGTAGGCGGCGTACCAGGCGGACCAGTTCTCGCCTTGGTCTGCCCGGTGGAAAAGGTGCGAGCGCCCGTTGCGTTTCTCGTGCTCGCGGTGGGCGGCCTCGGCGCGTCGAAGCGCGCCCTCCAGGTCCGCCGCGGATACGTAGCCGGTCTCGGTGGCGTTCATCCGGCCGGGGAGCCGCGTCGTGACCTCCTGGACGAGCCACGTGTTGCTGTCGGGATCGGTGAAGTAGCAGAACGATCCGTAGCTGGTGCGCTCGGGGTCGGGGCCGGGTTGGCGCGCCTCGATGGGGAACGGCGGGCCGTGCCAGATTTCACTCACGTCGATCCGACGGCTGACGAACTCGTCATGGGCCGCTTCGATGTCGGAGACGGTCAGCCCTCCCTCGGCCGAGCCGGGCGCGGCGGTCGTGATTCCCTGACCCAACGTGACCGAGGTACCGGAGCCTGGGGGTGTGAACTGGACGATGCGAAGGCCCTCCAGTGGGGCGTCGTCTGCGTCGAGCCTCCATCCCAAGCGTTCGTAGAACTGCTTGGATCGGTCGACGTCGGACACTGGGATGATGTCGACCTCGAGCTTCGTGTCAACCTTCCCGACGTCGGTGTCGTGGCTCGTGTCGTGTACTTCGGTGGCGCTCTTGGCTACCTCCTGGTTGTGTTGGGGAAGACCTCCATCGGTCTTCGTAGTGGTAACGCCATGAACGGTGCTCTCCCCGCCTGCCCGTCGCGCCCGGTAGAGACCCCGGTCAAACCCCCGGGGGGTGCCGATCCCGTGGTTACGTGGCCACGGCGCGCCGGGGTTGCCAACGTGGGGAGCCATCCCTAGGCTGGCGGGTGGCGATGTCAACTACCGTTTCCGCGCGGCGGCTGCTTGGCCGGCGCGGCGAGTGCGCGGCGCTCGATCAGCTGGTGGCGAGTGTGCGCGCGGGCCCGAGCCGGGCGCTGGTGCTACGCGGGGACCCCGGGGTCGGCAAGAGCGCGTTGTTGGAGTATCTGCTGCAGCACGCGTCCGGGTGCGCGATCGCCCGGGCGGCTGGCGTCGAGTCGGAGATGGAGCTCGCGTACGCGGGGTTGCACCAGCTGTGCGCGCCGTTTCTGGATCGTGTTGAGCGACTTCCCGGCCCGCAGCGCGATGCGCTCGGCACGGCGTTCGGTTTGCGCAGCGGCGACTCGCCGGATCGGTTCCTCGTCGGCCTGGCGGCCCTGAGTCTGCTGTCGGCCGTCGCGGAGGAGCGACCGCTCGTCTGCATCTTGGACGACGCGCAGTGGCTCGACGTGGCCACCGCGCAGGCGCTGACGTTCGTGGCGCGCCGTCTCGGTGCGGAGTCGGTCGGTCTCGTCTTCGCGGTACGCAAGCCGTTGGGCGCCCGGTATTTCGAGGGGCTGCCGGAGCTCGTCGTCCCTGGGCTGGACGACCCCGACGCACGCGAGCTGCTCGCGAGCGTGGTCAGGGGTCCACTCGACGAGCGTGTGCGTGATCGGATCGTGGCCGAGACACGCGGCAACCCGCTGGCATTGCTGGAGCTGTCACGCGGCCTGACGGTGACGCAGCTGGCGGGCGGGTTCGGAATGCTGAGCGCGCAGGCGTTGTCCGGGCGCATAGAGGAGAGCTTCGAGCGGCGCCTGCGGGCCCTTCCGGAGGACGCGCGGCTGTTGCTGTTAGTCGCGGCGGCCGAGCCGGTCGGAGATCCGCTGCTGCTGTGGCGCGCCGTTGACCGCCTCGGCATAGGGACGACGGCGGCCGCCGGCGGGGAGGCTGAGGGCTTGCTGTCGATCCGGGCGCGCGTCACATTCCGTCATCCGCTGGTGCGGTCAGCCGTCTACCGGTCAGCGCCCACGGAGACGCGCCGCGTGGCGCACACCGCGCTGGCGGAGGCGACCGACCCTGAGAACGATCCGGACCGGCGCGCGTGGCACCGGGCCGCGGCAGCGGCGGGACCGGATGAGGCGGTCGCCGAGGAGCTCGAGCGCTCGGCCGGCCGCGCACAAGCGCGCGGCGGTGTCGCGGCTGCGGCAGCGTTCCTGGAGCAGGCGGTGGCGCTCTCGACGGTCCCGGACCGGCGCACCGACCGCGCACTTGCCGCTGCCGACGCCAGCTTGAGTGCCGGCGCGTTTGAAACGGCGCTGGCCATGCTGGCAGCGGCCGAAGCAAGCTCGCTGGACGACCTGCGGCGAGCCCGTCTCGATCTCCTGCGTGCGGAGGTCGCCTTCTCTCAGAGTCGCGGCAACGAGGCTCCTCTGCTGCTGCTGCGAGCAGCGAAAACGCTCGAGCCTCTCGATCTCAAGCTCGCGCGCGAAACCTATCTCGACGCTTGGAGCGCAGCCATGTTCGCGGGTCGGCTCGCGAAGGCGGGCAACCTGCACGACGTTTCCCGCGCGGCTCGCCGCGCTCCCGGGGCTGGAGAATCATCGCGTCCCTCCGACCTGCTGCTCGATGGCTTCTCGCTGCTGTTCACCGACGGACGCAGCGCGGCAACGCCCGTCCTGCAGCAGGCCGCGGCCGGCTTCGCCGGCGAGGCGGCTACCGCCGAGGAGATACTCCGTTGGGGATGGCTTGCGACGGCCGCTGCGGTCGAGGTATGGGACTTCGACAGCTGCCTCGCGATCGCGACCCGCGGCGTGCAGGTTGCCCGTGACTCCGGTGCGCTTGCCTTCCTGACCGTCGCCGTCAACGTGCTGACCCAGGCCGTCACGCTGGGCGGGGACTTCGAGGAAGGAGCGCTGCTAATCGCCGAGGCCGACGCCGCCAGGGAGGCGACGGGCACCCAAGTCGCGCCTTACGGCGCGCTCGTGCTCGCTGGATTCCGGGGCCGCGAAGCGGCGTTCAGCTTGATCGAGGAGACGATCAGCGATGCCTCCGCCGGTGGTCAGGGCACCGCCGTCCAGTACGCCCAGTGGGCACGTGCGATGGTTCTGAACGGCGTAGGCCGCTACGACGAGGCGCTGGTGCCGGCCCGTGACGCGAGCGAGGACACGCCCGAGCTTTTCGTGTCCGACTGGGCGCTGAGCGAGGTGGTCGAAGCCGCGGCGAGGACAGGAGACGCCAGCGCGGCGCGCGCCGCGCTCGAGCTGCTGGTCGACCACACATGCGCCGGCGGCACCGATTGGGGCCTCGGCGTCACGGCTCGCGCGCGCGCGGTACTGAGTGAAGGAGAGACAGCCGAGCGCTTCTATCGCGAGGCGATCGAACGCCTTGGCCGGACGCGGCTGCGCCCCGAGCTAGCGCGCGCTCACCTGCTGTACGGCGAATGGCTGCGACGGGCGCATCGCCGCGTCAACGCCCGTGAGCAGCTGCGACTCGCTCACACGATGCTCTCGGACATGGGCATGGAGGCGTTCGCCGAGCGCGCCCACCGCGAGCTGCAGGCGACCGGGGAGACTGTGCGCAAGCGCACAGTCGAGACGCTCGATGAGCTGACGCCGCAAGAGGTGCAGGTCGCGCGCCTGGCGGCGGGCGGGCAGACGAACCCGGAGATCGGCGCCCAGCTGTTCCTGAGCCCGCGCACGGTGGAGTGGCACCTGCACAAGGTGTTCGGAAAGCTCGGGATCAGCTCCCGCAAGGAGCTCCGCACAGCACTCTCGGACGTCGGCGCAGCCGTCGCTCGCCTGTAGTCGCAGCCGGGGCACGGCCGGGGGCCACACCGGGGCATCTCACGGGCGCGATCGAGGCATGGTCGCGCGACCATGCGAGTGTCCCTGCCGAACCCGACCAAGCAAAGGACTTCAAGCTCATGGACCTTCATAATTCAGTCGCCGTAGTGACCGGCTCCAACCGCGGCCTCGGCCGTCAGTTCGCCGCGCAGCTGCTCGAGCGCGGCGCCAAGAGCGTGTACGCCACCGCGCGCAACCCCGAGAGCGTTCAGATTCCGGGCGTCACTCCGCTCCGCCTCGACATCACCGACCCGGACTCCGTCGCCCAGGCGGCCACGATTGCCGGCGACGCCACGCTGATCATCAACAACGCTGGCATATCGACCGGCACGAGTCTGATGGACGGCGACCTCGCCCAGATCGAGCTGGAGATGCAGACGAACTTCTACGGCCCGCTCAGCGTCACGCGCGCCTTCGCGCCGATCCTCGCGTCCAACGGCCGCGGGGCGATCCTCAACGTCCTATCGATAATTTCGTGGCTGCACCTCCCCGCCGCCGGTGCCTACAGCGCCGCGAAGGCCGCCGCGTGGGCCATGACCGACGCCACTCGCCAGGAGCTTGCGCCCCGCGGCATCCACGTCGCCGCGCTGCATGTTGCCTACATGGACACGGACATGGCGGCCCACATCGATGCTCCCAAGGCCGACCCGGCTGACGTCGCGGCGCTCGCGCTGGACGGCATCGAGACCGACCTCACCGAGATCCTGGCCGACGACCTCACTCGCAACGTCAAGCAGAGCCTCTCGGCCCCACCGGCCCGGCCGACCGCCGTCGTCGCCTGAACGAGGAGCGACAGCTCATGACCAATAGGGACGCCGACTGGCGAGCCCTGCATCCGCGGCCCCACGGGCATCGTGGACCCGGGGCAGACCGTCTCGGAATGCGCGGCAAGCAGGCTTCCGATACCCCGGATGTTGCGAACACTCCTCCGATGACCGGCCCACCGCAGCTGACCGGGTTTCGTTGAGGCACTTATCGCCAGAAGTGCCTGAATCGACGGTAATCGCCGACAATCCACGCGCATCTGCGCAGGTCTACGTGGACGCGACGCGATGGGATGTGCGAGCAACTGCACGCGCGTGCGTGTCGAGCGCGGAGCCCGGCAGCGTGCTTGCCCGGCCCAGCTCAGTTCGCGACGAGTTCATTGCCGCCTTTGATTGTCGTTCGTAGCAGGACGATGCTGGTGGCGAGGATCCAGGCGAACAGCAGGGCGGGAATAGCGATGATTACCCCTCCCTCGAGCGAGAAGAAACCACTCGTGATCACAAGCGAGGCCAAGAGCACGAGGTGCGCCAGCGCGGCCACAATGGCAAGCCACGCCGTCCAGCGAGGCAGCCGGCTATCGCGGAGCACCTGCGCAGCGTATGAGCCGAGCGCCAGCGCGGTGGGCACTCCGGACATTGCGAGCAGACCGAACGCGAGGTCGTAGAGCAGCCGAGGATCAGACACCTCGCCGGCGCGATAGACGAGCATGAAGAAGGACGTGAAGCCGGCGAGCAGCAGCGTGACGAAACTGATGAGCCCAACCAGGAAGCACACCGAAAACACGCTCACGTTGCCAGTTGTCTCCCGCAGCCACTGCCAGACGCCGACACCGAAGAGAAGCCACAGTCCTACCGCGGCCGTACTGAGAACCATTGCTGCGAGCAGCGCCGACCGATGCGCGCCGACGTAGCCTGCGATCTCGCCCGCCGTCGCGCCGGTCCCCGGGAACGTCCGCATTTCATCGACGATCGAACCTGCGATCCCAAGCGCGATGCTCGCCACGCCGGCAACGCCGGCGAGCTTGATCGCGCCGTGCGTATCGCTCGCGGCCCGCTCAACCGTCCTAATTGCCATATCCCCTGCCTTAGTCTCGATTTGGACGGCTATATCGTTTCAGGGCAAGGTCGTGCTGGCAATTACCTGCGAGGTAAGTTCTGCAGCGACGGTGCGGTCGCCTTATCGGCATCCGCGCGTACGACGAACGCTGGGACAGCGAGTACTCAGGCGCAGACCCGCGCCCTCCGGGCACTCTGAACCTTCCCGGTTTGGGATGAGTCGCGACGTCGCTGTCGCTCATGCCGGCGCGGCTTCGGCGCGACGAAGCTGCTCGAGGCCGTCGAGGATGAGATCGAGCCCCCATGCGAACTCGATGGCGTTGTCGTACCCGGACTCGGGGAGCTTCGCAGCGATCTCGAGAAGGTACGGATAGTTCTCGAGCGCGCCGATCGTCTCCGCCCTCTTCTGCGCGGCTTCGCCGGCACCGTCGGGAGTCTCGAACCCTGTATCCCGTTCCTGCAGGGCAAAGCCGTAGATATATGCGTCCTGGACCGAATAGGCGTGGATCGCCATCTTGAATGAGAAGCCCGCCTTGCGCAGGCAGCCCATCACCGCGTTGTGGTTGCGTAGGTTCGCCGGCCCAGGATGGCGCGACTCCATCATCCCTATCGCCCAGCTGTGGCGCTTCAGCGCCTCGCGCGTGGAGATGGCCCGGCGGCGCATGGCCGACCTCCAGTCGAGGTCCCCAGCCGGGAGCTCGATTTCGCTGAAGACGATGTTGACCATGCCATCGAGGAGCTCCTCCTTGTTCGCGACGTGCTTGTAGAGCGCCATCGGCACGACGCCGAGCTCCTGTGCGAGCCCGCGCATGCTGAACGCCTCGAGCCCGGCCTCGTCGGCGAGGGCGACGGCGGCCTGTAGCACACGAGCGCTGCTCAGCGGTTTCCGGGTAGCGATCTTCTGCTTCGTCATTGCCCTTGACAAGTGTACACCGTACACCTATAGTTCCAAACATTGAGTGTACGCCGTACACCTCACAAGAAAGGCATCTCATGAACCCCGACGCGCCGTATCCCGTCCAGTACTCGGTCAACTACCCGGACCGACCGCTCAACCGCCTGACCAGCTTCTTTCGCCTGTTTATGGTGATCCCGATCGCGATCGTGCTCGCCCTCATCGAGTACGGCGGCTACGCCTACGCTGGCGGGAGGGCCACCGGGGCTGTCGGCGCTGCCGGCCTAGTCGTGCTGCCCACGCTGCTATTGATCCTGTTCCGGCAGAAGTACCCGCGCTGGTGGTTTGACTGGAACCTCGAGCTGATGCGGTTCTCCGCCCGGGTCGGCGTCTACCTAGCACTGATGGAGGACCGCTATCCCTCCACGGACGAGCATCAGGCGGTGCATCTCGACTTTTCCTACCCGGACGCCCGCAACGACCTCAACCGCTGGCTGCCGCTGGTCAAGTGGCTGCTGGCGATCCCGCACTACGTGGTGCTGTTGTTCCTCTACATCGCCGCATTGTTCGTCGTGATCGCCGCCTGGTTCGCGATCCTGTTCACCGGTCGCTTCCCGCGCGGGATGTTCGACTTCCTCGTCGGCGTCGGCCGCTGGACCAACCGGGTGATCGCATACGCCCACGTGCTAGTGACCGATCGCTACCCGCCATTCCGCCTCGCGCCGTAGGTTCCGCGGGCGGGTGCGGAGAGCGACGGGCCGTGATCAGGCCCGAATGGGTCTGATCACGCCAGCGGAGCAGTCGTAACTGGATACGGGTGGCTGATCTCTCCCCGGGGTGAGGCACGCCGGCCGGCAACGCCTCGTACATCGCACATAAGCCCCGGCATTCGCCGCTGCACAGAGATCACTTCATGGCCCGGGGTACGACGCTCCCGGACATCCTTCGTCATCCCGCCGTTCTACATCTGACGGAGCGCTGAGCTTACCCGGCAGGTCGAGGCTTTCGTGCTCACGGCGCGGGTCGCCGTCAGGAACCGTGGTTTCCGAATGCCTCGTATGGGCGGCAGGGCTCGTTGCGCAGGCTTGGGCAGGGCGGCAGTCCGGGGGGCACGTTGACGCCGGGCACGATCGGGAGGGTGAGGTTGGCGGGCATGCCCGGGCCGAACGCGATCGACACGTTGGCGGTGGTGCCTTCCGGCTGTGTCTGGCTGAACGACCAGATCGGCTGTGTGCCGTTGGGCGCAGAGATCGTAACCCTGATGCGCGAGCCTGCGCGGTAGACGTGCCCCTCGAAGTACAGCGGAATCGTGACCGGAACGAATTCGTCAGCCGGCATCGGCTGCAGATCGGATGCAAGAAAAGTGGGGATCGGCTGGAGCGGCGTCGGGGTCTGCTTGAACATGTTTTCCGCGGTGGTCGCGAGCTTGCGCTCGCTGGCGCGAATCCAGCCGTCCTGGACGAACGTTTCGTTGCCGTCGGGGCGCACCTCGCTGACCGTCGCCTGGAGATCGACGTCCGGTGTGGATGACTCCACCCAGAGGTTGACGGCGCCTGCACCGATCGCCGTTGTGTCGCTGCTGAGCGGTGCTGACACGTAGGATACGGCCGAGCCCGCCACGGGCTGCGCCCAGTTCCATTCCCACTGGGACGCGTCACCCCACAGCCCGCCTGGGCCCGTGTTGGTCGAGTAGTCCGTCAGCGGCGTGGCGCTCGCATCCGAGGTGTAGGAGTTGACTCCCTGGGTCGTCGCCGGCCGTTCGCCCAGTGTGCCTTCCGGCCCCAGATACCACGAGCGAGCCGTCGTGCCGGGTATCGGGAGCGCTGAGAATGACTGTTCGAACGCGGGATAGGGATTGCCCGGCGTCGTGCTGCCGTTCGGCGAGGCTCCTGCGCCGTTGTCGAACAACACCCGAACCTCCGGGAGCGCCTTGAAGGCCCACAGCGCCTGTCTGTATTTCGGTATTTCCTGGATCGGGTCCGGCGGTAGCGTCACTTCGTCTTCCTTGGGGAGTCCCAATGCCGTCTGATAGATGATCGGAGCTAGGGCGTCCACGGTCGCTCGGTTGTGGATCGGTGCCTTGTGGGCGACGAATAGCTCCAAGAAGTCGTAAAGCCGGTCGAAGGTATACGGATCGAGCGAGTCGGCGTGGGCGCCGTTGGTGAACGTGAACCACTTGCGCTTGGTGCCGGTGAAATGCTGAGCCAAATCTGCGCAGTGCCCGCCGGTCTGCTCGTCCTCCCACTGGCATGCCATGAACGTCGGAACCTTGATCTTGTGAACGAACGTCACCGGGTCCAGCGGGTCGGCCACAGACGGGTCGTAGGTCGCGTTTTGCTTGATTTCTGCCAGCAGGTTCGTCGCCTCTCCGTGCAGGTCCTGGTTGGCCGCGCAGGTCTGGTCGCCCTTCTGCATCTGTTCGTACGCCCAGTGCTCGCCGCTTTCGGGGCCGGCCGGTTCGGCGTCGTGCTGTCGTTCTTCGGCCCAGGGCACCGCGAAACCGGTGTTGAGGATGCCACCGGGATAGAGCGTCGTGGCTGTCGCATCGATCACCGATAGCGGCGCGATCGCCTCGAGGGCGTGCGGTTGAAGCTGAGCCGCGAAGAGTTGGCTGATCCCGCCGTAGGAGATGCCGAGCATGCCCACCTTATGGTGGAGCACCCACGGCTGTTTGGCGATGGTTTCAATCACGTCATATGCGTCGAGATCCTCCAGCGGTTCGAAATAATCGAACGCGCCGCCAGAGCAACCGGTCCCGCGCATGTTCACGTCCACCACCGCGAAACCCATCAGATTGGCGAGCTCGGCGATACCGCTTTCCGGGCCCGCAGGGTTCGCGTAGCCGTATCCCGAGTATTCGATCAACGTCGGATACCGCCGTGTGCGGCTCGCCGTTGCGAGCGCCGGGAGCTGAGAGTCCGAGCGCATGCCAGCCGCGCCCGCCGAAATGCCGGGTGGGTGGACGTCGATCGCCAGCTGCGTGCCGTCGCGCGTCGTCAGATAGGTGTAGCCGCTGTCCGGGATCGACTGGTTGTAGACGTTGGGATCCCACGGCGCCGCGGCTTGCGTGTAGGCGGTGATCGGCCCCGCTTCTTCGCCTGTGGAGCTCACCCGGACCCGATAGCCCTCTTCCGGCATGACATCCCGGAACAGCAACCCCCCGAGCGAGTCCGCGGTCTGCGTGGACACCGTTTCGCCGTTCGACCGCACCAGCGACATCTGAGCGCTCGGGGCCAAGCCGGTGACGTAGACCTGTTCCACGCTTCCGTGCGCGCTGAAGGCTGACGCGCTCGCGGCCGCCACCAGCCAGACAGCGGTTGCCGCAAGCGTCGCGACGGCGCCGATCCGCGCGCGACACCGAAGCACAGACGCCGCGACGAAGCGGCCACCGCCTCCCACGCGGCTCAAGGAGCGACGATCGCCGCTCATTGGCTCGGCTCGCGGCGGCACCCTGCCGTCCCGCACCTCCGCAGTGCACTTACCCATGTTTGTAGATAGTAAACACCACTTGAGGAGTTGGCGACACCCGCCGGGCCTGGATCCGCGGTCCCAATCCTGCGCGAGCGCTGTGTGCTCCTGCTGAGAACGAGCATCATGGCCCGATTACATGTGCGTAGCGTATCCGTCGCTCGAAGGAGAGACGACCGGTAAGGCGAACGTGACAAGCGCTTCGGAGCTGGGGCAGCCGGCGACCGCGGCGAAGGGCGTGGTACTCATGCCCATAGAGCTGCGACCGGTACGGCCCAGAGGCGGTCGCCTAGCGGTGTGGTCTGGCCGGTGGTGCACATCAGGACTCCTGCCTTGAAGCGCTGCCCGCGTGCGTCGCGAAGCTTTTCGATGGATCTGAGGTCTCGTCTGTTGATGGTGGCGGTGGCCTTGATCTCGATTGCTGCGATCTCGCCGGCGCGGCTCTCGAGGATCAGGTCGATCTCCTCGTCGCGCTGGCGGTAGTGGTAGGCGCTGGTGCCGACGTTGGCCCACTCGGCGTGCTTGAGGATCTCGATTACGACAAAGTTCTCAAGGACCTTCCCGTTCACTTGATCGTCCGAGGCGATGCGATCTTCGTCGGCTCCGAGCAGGTGCGCGAGCAGGCCGGAGTCGACCAGATAGGCCTTGGGGGCATGCACCTCCCGCGCCGCGAGTCCCGGGCGCCAGGCTGGCAGGACACGGACGAGGAAGATCGTCTCGAGCAGCGCCACGTACTCTCTCACCGTCTCGTGGTTGAGGCTCGTCTTTGAGGCGAGGCCACGATAGGAGAGGACGTTTGCGGCTTGGGCAGCGAGCAGGCGCAGCAGCTGGGGAACCTCGGCGAGCCGTCGAGCGTCGCTGATATCGCGCAGGTCGCGATCGAGCGTAGTTTCGAGATAGCTCGCAAACCACCGTTCGCGACGACGCCCCGAACGTGCGCGAGCCTCTGGGTAGCCGCCGGCGGCGGCGACGCCGGTGAACGCGTCACGCCCCACCACGGCGCCGGAGATGCGGGGAGGCGCCGCGGTGAACAGCGCATCGACGAAGTTCCCACTCGCGCTGCGGATCTCGCTCTGCGCCAAAGGCCACAGGCGAATCGTCTCTATGCGCCCGGTGAGCGCGTCCTTGACCCGGCCGGTGGTACGCATGCGTCAGCCCCGCGGACGGCAGTTTCAGGCACTCATCGCCAGAAGTGCCTGAATCATGCGTAATCGCCGATAATCGGCGTGCATCTGCGGATTGGGTCGGAGCTGTGCGCTTCGCAAACTCCCTGCTAATCGATACCTTCGAGCGCCGAATCTGGCAGGAGGGTCGGTGGATCGCACCCAGGAGGTCGGGGGTTCGAGTCCCCTAGCTCCATCGAAGTGCCTGGAAATCGGCCGCTTTCTGCTCCGACTCGCCATTTGGCGCCGTAACGCGGGCGCCTGGTCAACCTCTAGTCAACCTCGCCCTGGCGGGCTTCAAGCTCCTCGATGTAAGCAAGCAGAAGGGAGCCGCCATGGCACTGGAACGGAGCGCGCGCCGCGCCCGCGTCGAGCGCGGCGTCTACAGGCAGCCGAACGGCAACTACGCGGTCTGCACTCGCCACGCCGGCAAGCTGCACTGGCTGACGGTCGGAGGCGACCTCGAGGCCGCTCGGCGGGCGCGGGTTGAGCTGGTCGCTGCGGTGCGAACGGGTGAGGTGCCGACCTCTACGCGCCTTCGGTTCGGCGCCGTGGCAGCATGCTGGCTCGAGCGCTTTGACGCGAGGGTCGCAGCTGGTGAGCGACGACCGCGCACGCTCGAGGCGCACCGCCAGCTCGAGCGTCATCTGCTGCCGGCGCTGGCCACCCGGCGGATCTCCGCTCTTGCCGTCGACGACGTTGCCGCGCTACTTCACCTGCTGCGAGAGAGGGGTTGCTCGGCGAAGACCGCCGCGAACTCGCTGGCGACGCTCCAGAGCGTCATGCGCTTCGCACGCCGCAACGGCTGGGTCGTAGCCGATCCGGTGGAGCACCTCGAGCACGACGAGCGCCCGCGGCCGCCGCGCCGCCACCAGCGCGTCCTCGGGCGACGAGAGATCGATCGCCTGCTCCATGAGTGCTCTGGTCGTGACCGGCTGATGATCGCCACAGCCCTGTACACGGGGTTGCGTATCTCCGAGCTGCTCGGGCTGATCTGGGACGACATCGACTTCGGGGCGGGCCTGGTTCACCTCCGGGCGCAACTATCGCGTGCTCACCGTGGCGAGCCGGCGCGGCGTGTGGCGCCGAAGACCGCCACGTCGGTCCGCCAGATCCCGCTCGTCGCTCAACTCGGTCGGCTGCTCGCAGCTCACAGGATGGCGACACCGTTCGCCGCGCCGACCGACTGGGTGTTCGCCACATCGAAGGGCACGCCTTACGGACATCGAAATGTCGCCAGGCGCTGCCTGACCCGCGCGGCAGAGCGGGCCGGCCTCAACGAGGACGGCTGGCCGCCGCTTCGCTTTCACGATCTGCGCCACGTGTTAGCGTGGGCTGTCTCCGGGTGCTCCCGACAGTTGGGGGCTTGATAGGTCTTTGAGGGTTGGACGGGTTCCCCAGCCGGGGAACCCGTCCGTGCCTCGGCTCAGGCTGCCTCCTTCACCGCCAAGTGAAGAGAGAGGTTGAGCCTGATGACCAAGGATGACGTGCTGTTCGGCTACCGCCAACAGTTGTTCGCGGAGGCAGCGAGGACGACCGTCTCGGCGGCGTGCCGAACGTTCGGGGTGCACCGTTCCACCTACTACGCCTGGAAGCGCCAGGTTGACCGGCATGGCCTGGAGATGCTGCGCCCGAGGGAGCGCCGGCGTCCGCAGATGCCAAACGCGCTGCCGAAGATGATCGAGGAGCGGATCGTGTCCTTCTCGATCGCTCACCCTGGCCTCGGCCCCAGGCGCGTCGCCTCGGAGCTCGCGAGGGAGAAGTGGGGCGGGATCATCGTCTCCCCGAACGGTGTGTGGAAGGTTCTCTGTCGCCACGGCCTGAACACCCGCGCCAAGCGCCTCGGCCTCATCGCCGGCTATGCCGCGCCCTACGAGTCACCCAGCAACCCAGAGCCAGAGTGCCACATCGACGTCGAGCGGCCCGGTGAGCTGGTCGGGATCGACTGCTTCTACGTCGGACGCCTGAAGGGCACTGAGGGCGCGATCTGGCAGCTCACCGCGATCGACATCGCCTCCTCATATGCGTGGGCGGAGCTCGTGATCTGCAAGCAAGGCAACCCTACCGCCCGGCAGACCAGCGTCCTCGCCAGGCGTCTCGCACGAGAGCTGAAGGCCGCCGGCTGGCAGCTCGAGCGCTTCCTCTCGGACAACGGCAACGAGTTCAAGGGCGACTTCACGAAGACCGTCGACGCGTTGAACGTGCGCCACACCCGCATCCATGCAGGACGACCACAAACCAACGGGCACGTCGAGGCGCTGCACAAGACGATCCTCGACGAGTGCTGGCGCCCAGCGTTCGCTCGCTACCTCTATCCCCGCTACACCGGCCTAAAACGCGAGCTCGACACCTACCTGCACTTCTACAACACCGACCGCGCACACCACGGCAGACTCACACAAGGACGCATCCCCGCAGACATCGTCTACCGTGCCCGAAAGATGGAGGCCAGATGAGCCGCACCTGTCGGCACATCTCGGAGGCTGCCCATGTTAGCGAGCCATCTGATCGTCGATCTCGGCCTCGACGTCGCTCAGGTCAGCCGCATCCTCGGACACGCAAGTCCGACGATCACGCTGAGCGTGTACACGCACCTGTTCGACGACGTCCGGCATGCGCGGGAGATCCGCGAGCGGAGCTCCCAAAGTCCATTCGCGGGGCTGCTGGAGCCCGGCAATGCCGCTGCCGACCCCAACGTGGCCGACGCAGCGTAAGCGTGCCGTTGACCCCCACCGATCAGCAATAGGGTGGAGTAATGGGAAGGCAGGTTGGTTTGGTGCTCTACGTGGTCACGCTGGTAGCCGTCGTAGTCGGCGTGGACGTCTTGTTCTTCCGGTATCGGTTCTGGGAGCGCCTGATGGTCAACGTCGGGATCGTCCTGGTGTTCGCGGCGCTCGGTTTGAGGTTCCTGAAGCGAGCATGAGCGTAGCCGGCGTCCCAGCGAGGTCGCTCCCAACTAGCGCGCGAGCGCCCCGTCTAGATGAGATCCGAGAAGCGCGTCCAGATGCCCGTGTCCGCCAGCCCTTCACAGAAGATCGTACCCGTGTAGCGGCCGCCATGGCGATTGCATGTTATTGCGTAACGGATGTGCGAACTCGGTGAATCAACCCCTATCTGACAGTTGCTCGACTCGTGGCAGACATTCACGTAGTCCGTGATTACGTTGCCGGCAAGCGCGCACGTCGTATCGGCAGACGCATAGAGCGGAGGGTCTCCTTGCCGGCACCAGTAGGCAGCGGGTGCTGCCGCGCCAGCCCGAGCAGCCGGTGCGATGACTGCGATCAGAACCGCAGCGATCACGTACTTGTACATAACCGGCATCCTGATGCGGGGGACCGTCGCGCGACATCCGCGCGTACCCACTGCGTGCCCTGGGGGAACTACCCACTCGGTACTGCTCCAATGGCAGGCATCCCCGCTTCTTCCCGACCGACGCCCTGGTGTCCGTAGAAAGCGCGCCTGCGCGGCGGACATCTCCCGATGTGCTGGGGCGCGCTGGGTGGGAGCTTGCGGAGATGAGCGACCTCGACGCTGGACAGCCAGCGCAGGACGAGCCCTTGGCGGCGCAGGTCCAGTAGGCGGACACCACAGCGATAGCGAGGACCCGCAATGGCCACACCTGTGACAGCACGCCCCAAGGCAGACACGCCGACGGCGACCATGATCGAGCTCGCCGGTGTCGAGAAGGTCTACCGCACCGGCAAGCTGGAGTACTCGGCGCTGCGCGGCGTTGATCTGTCGATCTCGCCCGGTGAGATGGTCGCGATTGTCGGCCCATCGGGTAGCGGCAAGTCGACGATCATCAACATGATCACGGGGATCGACCGCCCGACGGCAGGGACCGTGACGGTGAGCGGAGAGCGCATCGATCGACTGAGCGAGGAGCAGCTCGCTTCGTGGCGCGGCGAGAACGTGGGGATCATCTTTCAGTTCTTCCAGCTGCTGCCGACGCTGACCGCGCTCGAGAACGCGATGCTCCCGCTCGATTTCGCTCATCGCGGCTCCAAGCAGGAGCGGTCTGCGCAGGCTGCGCACAACCTGGAACTTGTGGGTTTGGCCGACAAGCTCGACCACCTTCCGTCAGAGCTCTCGGGTGGTGAGCAGCAACGGGTGGCAATAGCGCGCTCGCTGGCATGTGAGCCGAAGCTGATCGTCGGCGATGAGCCGACCGGCAACCTCGACACGCACACCGCGGTGGAGATGTTCAAGCTGCTCGCCAGACTGAACGGCGAGGGCAAGACGGTGCTCTACGTCACCCACGATCTGTCGCTCGCCGAGCGCGCACACCGCATCGTGACAATCCGGGACGGCCTCGTCGTCAACGAAGAGCAATGACCTTCTCAGCGGTCGCACGCAAGTCCATCAGCGACCTCACGCGGCGGCGCGGGCGGGCGTTCTTCACGGTTGCCGCGCTGGCGCTCGCGGTGGCGAGCGTCTCCTTGTTCGCGCTGCCGACGCTCATGAGCAGGGCGATGAATCGCGAGATCGCCGCCGACAAGCTCGCCGACGTGACCGTCACGGTCAAGCCGCTGTCGCTAAGCGCCGTGCAGATCACAGCTCTCGGGGGCCTGCCGAACGTCGTGGCGTTCGCGCCGCGAACCACCTTCTCCACGCGCGTGTACGTGGGCGCACGCAGGCAGAAGGCGTTCCTCATCGGCGAGAGCACCTCCTCGCACCAGGCCGTCGACGCGGTCACGGTCACCACCGGAGCGCCACCCGCGGCCGGCGCGGTGCTGACCGACGTGCAGAACGCCGCCTACGGTCGCGGAGTCGGGGGCGTCGGCGGTTCGGTGCCCCTGTACGCGGGCAACGGCACGGTGGTGTCGCTGCCGATCAGCGGCGAGGGACGGAACCTCACCGGCGCGCAGCTCGTCGCGAAGGAAGGAGTCGTGACGCTGTACGCCACCGCGCCAACGGTCGCGGCGCTGAGCGCGATGCCCGGCTACACCAGGCTTGCCTTCCGACTGCGCAACCCCTCCACGGCCGCCGCCCGCCAGACGGTGAGCGCGATCCGCTCCTACCTGCAGACCGTGCCCGGCTTCACCGGCTTCAGCGACCTGCCGGAAGTCCGCGCCCCGGGCGACTGGCCGGGCAAGAGCTCGTTCAACAAGATCACGAGCATCCTCTACGTGGTCACGCTGCTCGCGCTCCTCGCTGCGCTGGTGCTGCTGTCGAGCACGATGAGCACGCTGGTCAGCGAGCAGATCCCGGAGATCGCGACGATGAAGGCGATCGGGGCAGGGCGCGGGCAGATCCGGCGCGTGTTTCTGCGGACCGCGGTTCTGTTCGGCGCGCTGGGCGCGCTCGCCGGCGCATTGCTTGGGATCCTGCTCTCCTGGGGGCTCACCTCCTACTTCGCCTCCTCGCTCTTCGCGATCAGCGCCCCGTTCAGCGTCGACGTCCCGGTGCTCGTGGCAAGCCTCGTACTCGGTGTGATCGGGCCCGCGTTCGCGGCGCTGCCCGCGGTGCGCCGCGCCGCACGGCTCCCCCTCGCCGAGACGCTCCAGGGCGCCGGCAGCGTGACCGGCCCCGAAGGACGCCTTGACCGCCTGCTGCGCGGCGCCCGCTTCCTCCCACGCACCGCTCAGATCGGGCTGCGCGGCGTCGCGCGCCGGCGGCGGCGAAGCATCGCAACCATGCTGCAGGTCGCGCTGGCCGTCGCCACGCTACTCGCCTTCCTGTCGCTGGCCGCCAGCGTGGGACACACGGTCAACCAGTCCTGGAACTCCTACCGCTACAACATCGACGCCGGATCGAGCCTTGGGCAGACACTCCCGCCAAGCGCCGGGAGGCTGATCGCATCGGTGCCCGGCGTCGCCCACGTCCAGCCGCAATTGCGCAACAACGTCAAGCTGGGCGGGCAGGAAGGCGAGGTATGGGCGCTGCCGGAACGGCCGATGTACAGCTTCCACCTCGTCTCGGGCCGGCTCCTGAGCGTTGCCGATCAGCGCACGCAGGCGCGCGTGCTGGTCGTCGAGCAGAGCATCGCCCGCGCGAGCCACGCCCGCCGCGGACAGCACGTCACGCTGACGACCGCCTCCGGGCCGGCGCCATTCACCGTCATCGGGATCGTCTCAGACCAGCAGAACAGCGGCACAGTGCTGTACGCCCCACTGAGCACAATGCAGTCGGTGCTGCACACCCGCGGCGCAGTCAACGAGTACTGGATCCAGACAACCTCCGCCAACCACCACCTGATCGACCAGACCAACACGCGGCTCGAAGACGCGTTCGCCGCCCACGGTCTACAGATGGGCACCCAGGTCGAGTACGTCGGTGCGGAGAACGACCGAGCCAACTACCGTGGCGTCACCACCGCGATCACCGTGCTCGGCCTGCTGATCGTCGCGATCAGCATGGTCGCGCTGATCAACACGATCACAATGGTGGTGCTCGAGCGCATTCGGGAGATCGGCATCCTGCGCTGCATCGGCGCCCACGCGCGCGACGTGCGAAGCATCTTCGCCGCCGAGGGTGTGACGGTCGCTCTCGGCGGCTGGCTGATCGGCGTCCCGCTCGGGTTCGGCCTTGCGCATGCCGTCGTCGCGCTCGCGGAGAACGTCTTCAACGAGCACGTGCTCTTCGCATTCCCGGTCGTCAATATCCCGATCGCGCTGATCGGCACCCTGATCCTCGCGCTGCTCGTGATGCAGATCCCGCTTCACCGCGCGGTGCGATTCACGCCCGGCGAGGCGCTCAGATACGCATGACCAAGCCCAGTTTGACGGCGCTGATGATCGTGGTCGTCTCGGCGATCTACGTCCGACTGCTGCGGCCGTGGCATATGAACTGGGGCGCGACCGAGGATGAGGCGCACGGGGCGGTTGCTGGCGATGATTTGATGCCGGCGGCAGGGATCGTATCGACGCGCGTGGTTGAGATCGAAGCGCCACCGTCTGCGATATGGCCGTGGCTCGTCCAGATGGGACCAGGACGGGGTGGCGCCTACACGTACGACTGGATCGAGCGGCGTGTCGGGCTCGACATCCGCAATGCCGATCGGATCATCCCCGAGCTTCAGAGCCTCGCCGTTGGTGACGAGATCGAGATGCCCGGCTACAAGATGCGGGTCGAGCGATTGGACCCGATGCGGACGATGGTTATCCGATCGAGTAACGGTGCCTGGCTGTGGGCATTCGAGCTGCGGCCCGCCGACGGCGGTACTCGCCTGATCAGCCGCAACAGCTTCGACACCTCCAGGTTGCGACTGCAGGACTGGCTTGCGTATCCGATCATCGAGCCCGGCTCATGGGTCATGGAGCGCACGATGCTGCTTACGATCAAGCAGCGAGCGGAGGCGCTGGTCGGTGTGCGAAACGGGGAAGCTGCAGCGGCGATCGCCGGCCAGCGACCGCCTGTGCCCACGTGACCGCCACCGGGCACTGTCCGCGGGCGTGCCGTCGAGCGGCCCTGACGACGATCCAGCTGATCCACACCTGTATCTGGTGCTCGATCGAGTCCTGTATGGCGTATGTCCTCTGGGCGGGCTTCGCCAGACGCACCGACCGTCGCGTCGCGATCGCGGCCGGTGGGGTTGCGGGTGAGACCCTGATCTTCGCCGCAAATCGGTTCCGCTGTCCGCTCACCGAGCTCGCGGAGCACGTCGGCGCGGAGCATGGCGCGGTTACCGACATCTACCTCCCTCGTTGGTTCGCCCACAACCTGCCCGCGATCCACGTTCCGCTGATCCTCCTCGCCGGGTACCTGCACGGACGAAACCTCCGGACCCGAGTAGCGATCTGATCAACCGCCGGGGTTTCAGGCACTCAACGCGTCTAAGTGCCTCAAATCCGAACGGCCAAGCAAAACGACGAGCTCTCGGAAGGCGGCTCTAGGCTGATCGCGCTGGGGCGAGCTCTCCGTAGAAGTAGGAAGCGGTCACGCCGCCGTCCATGAGGAAGTCGCTGCCGGTGATAAAAGCGCCGTCCGGGCCCATGAGCAGGGCCCCGACGGTCCCGACCTCGTCTGGAGTGCCGGCGCGCCCGGCCGGAGACAACTCGATCATGCGTCGGTATCCCTCGCCGCGGGGGCCGGTCAGCTCATCCTTAGCGAGCGGGGTGAGGATGATGCCAGGGCTGATCGTGTTGATCCGCGCGCCGCGCTTGCCCCAGCGCACGGCCTCGGCCATCACGCGCAGCGCGTTCGCACGCTTGGCGAGCTGGTACGCGTGTAGGGAATCTGTTACCTGATCGGGCTGAAGCATCGGCAGCGCCAGCAGCTCGTCTGGCGGCGTGGTCGCGAGAGCGGCGTCTTGCTCGGCGGTCAGGGCACTCAGACGGTGCCCGGACTGCGATGCGATGACAACCCCGGCGCCGCCGTGTGCAATGACGTTCCCGAATTCCTCGAGCACCACCGCGGTTCCGTAGAGGTCCACGTGGAGGATCGCCTCCGGCGACGCCTGGCTCGGCGAAACCCCAGCGGCGTGGATGAGACCGGTGATCTCGCCGAACGACGTGGAGGTCTCGAGGAGCTCGTGGATCGACTCGCGCGAGGAGACGTCAACGATCGCCGTGCTCACCTCGAAGCCGGCGTCCCCCCATCACCTCTGCCGCGGCGTCTGCATTGCTCTGGCGCAGGTCGGAGAGCACGACGAGCTTACCCGCACCGACCCGCCTGGCGATTGACTGACCGATCAAGCCGGATCCGATGACGACGATGACTTTGCTCATGATTCGCCCCCTGGCTCTGATGCGGCCGGTGTTGTCTTGTACTCCTCATCCGTGACGTGCTCACCCCATGTGACGACATTCCCCTCGTCGTCGAGCTGCTGCATCGCGAGGTGCACCATGAAGCGGTCCGGTGCGGCTCCGTGCCAGTGCTCCTCGCCGGGCTCGAAGAAGACGCGGTCTCCCGGCCGGATGTTTTCGACGGGTCCGCCGCGCCGCTGGCAGCGCCCGACGCCCTCGGTGACGTAGACCGTCTGTCCGACCGGGTGCGTGTGCCAGGCAGTCCGTGCGCCGGGCGTGAAGTGTACGTTGGCGGCTGCGATGCGGTAAGGCTCTGCGGGCTCGGCGACGGTGTCGATGTAGACGTCGCCAGTGAACCAGTCGTCTGGTCCCTTGCCGGTCTCGATGCTGCTTCTGGTGATCTGCATGCTTGCTCCTAACGGCGTCGTCGGGTGGGCTCGAGCGCGGGCTGGGTCCACCCATTGTCGGCCGGGTTGATCGTCACGCCCGGCGGGTTGATCTCGTCGATGCGATCGAGCAGCTCGTCGGAGAGGACCACGTCGGCAGCGGCGAGCTGGGATTGGAGGTGCTCCATCGTGCGCGGCCCGATGATCACCGCGGTGACCGCCGGGTGGCGGAGCACGAAGGCGATCGCCATCTCGATCAGCGTGATGCCGGTGTCCTCGGCGAGCCCGGCGAGCCGCTCGACTGCGTCGAGCTTGCGCTGGTTGGCAGGGTCGGACATGTCGAAGCGCGCGGCGGGGCGCGCCGATGAGGTCGGGCCGGTGATCTCGGCTTCATTGCGGTAGCGACCGGACAGCCAGCCGCCCGCGAGTGGGCTGTAGGTGATGACGCCCATGCCGTCGCGCTCGCAGGTGGGCAGCACGTCGTGCTCGATCGCGCGGACGAGGATCGAGTAAGGCGGCTGTTCGCAACGGAAGCGCTCGCGACTGCGGCGCTCGGAGGTCCACTGCGCCTCGACGATCTCGCCTCCTGCGCCGGGAGGAGCCGCAGCGTGCTTGCGCGGTGCTCATCGTCGGTGATGTCAGCGACGATGCTCGCGTAACGCCCTCCGTACTTGGAGCGGTAGGCCGCATCCACGTGATCGAGCACGTCGGGCTTGGCATCCTCGACGGCGATGTCCTTCTCGACGCCGCCGGCTGTGATCCTGGCGTGACCGGAGGCGCGCGCCGCGCGGTGCCAGCCGCTGCGGTCGCCGTGGGCGGCGCGCACGTAGAGCTCATCGCCGACGCGGACCACCCAGATCGGCCGAGACCCGCGTACCGTCCCGTCGCTGCGCACGGCCGCGATCTCCAGCTCTTCCCTCGCGTTGATTCGCTGCAGCTCGTCCTGTGTCCAGGCGGCCATCAGAGCGTCCCCACGCGCAACAGCGACTTGATCGCCCGGCGCTCATCCATCGCGGCGTATGCCTCCGCGACACCGTCCAGATCGGTCGCGAAGTCGAAAACCCGTCCCGGGTTGATGCGGTCCGCGAGGACATCCTCGAGCAGCTCAGGCAGGTAGGCGCGCGCCGGTGCCGGCCCACCCTGCACGCCCTTGTTGGCGTAGAACATCTCCTCGACCGGCAGCACCACGCCGTGCGGGACGCCGACGTAGCCGACCGTCGAGCCTGGCCGGGCGATCCCCAGTGCCGTATCCATCGCCTGCCCGGTGCCGACGCACTCGAGCGCCGCGTCTACGCCGACTCCGTCGCTGAGCTCGAGGACGGCCGCGATCGCCTCCTCCCCGCGCACCTCGACGACGTCGGTGGCGCCGAACTCGCGTGCGACCCTCTGGCGGTGGGGGTGGCGGCTGAGCGCGATGATCCGCTCCGCCCCCAGGCGGCTGGCCGCGAGCACGCCGCACAGCCCAACCGCGCCGTCACCCACGACCGCGACCGTGTCGCCGGCCTTGACGCGCGCACACACCGCGGCGTGGTGGCCGGTGCCCATCACGTCGGAGAGCGCCAGCAGCGACGCCATCGTCTCCTTCGAGTGCCCGGCGCCGGGGACCGCCACGAGCGTGCCGTCCGCAAGCGGCACCCGCACCGCCTCGCCCTGGCCACCGTCGCCGTTGCCGGTGGGGAAGAACCCGCCGTGGACGCAGGCCGTCGTGATTCCGTGGCGGCAGTGCGGGCAGGTGCCGTCGCTGAATGCGAAGGGCGAGATCACGAAGTCCCCTGTCTCGACGTCGTGCACGTCGGCTCCGACATCCTCGACGACGCCGATGAACTCATGGCCGATCGGGCCGGGCTCGAACGGGGTCTCGCCCCGGTAGTACCAGAGGTCCGAGCCGCACACACAGGCGAGCACGACGCGCACGACTGCGTCCGTGGGCTCGCGGATCACTGCATCGGGTCGCTCGCCGAGCGTGATCGAGCGGGGTCCGTTGAAGATGGCTGCACGCACGGGCTGCGCCTCCTGAATCGTCGTAGGTCCACCGGATCGGGAACGTCGCCACCTAAAGAAAGCACTCGAGCGCCCAGGAGTGGGAGTTACTGTTGGTCCAGGTACCGGCAGGGCCTCCCACGCTGGCGTGAGCCGGGGTAGCCTGCGAGCATGGACGCCAAGAGCGAGATCCGCGAGTTCCTGGCCTCCCGCCGGGCGAGGATCACCCCCGATCAGGCCGGCCTGCCCGTCTACGGCGATAACCGCCGGGTGCCGTGACTGCGCCGCGAGGAGGTCGCACTGCTGGCGGGCGTGAGCGTCAACTACTACACGCGCCTCGAGCGCGGCAACGCAGGCGGCGTCTCCGACGGCGTGCTGGAGGCCCTGGCCGCCGCGCTGCGGCTCGACGAGGCAGAGCGCCAGCACCTGTTCGACCTTGCCCGCGCGCTCGGGCCCGCCGCCGGCCAGCGACGCAAACCGGCCAAGCAGCGGATCCGTCCTGGCGTACAGCGCATCCTCGACGCGACGACGGGCGCGCCCGCGTTCGTTCGCAACGGGCGACTTGACATCCTCGCTGCCAACCAGCTCGGCTACGCCCACTACTCGACATACCTCACACCAGGGCGCCCTGCGAACACGGCCCGATTCGTGTTCCTCGACGCCCGCTCGGAGGGCTTCTACGAGGACTGGCACCACGTGGCCAACGAGGTCGTCGCGATCGTGCGCTCGGAGGCCGGCCGCGATCCCCACGACCGCGACCTCTCTAACCTGATCGGCCAGCTCTCCACCCAGAGCGAGACCTTTCGTACGAAATGGGCCGCGCATAACGTCCGCTTTCACGACACGGGCACCAAGCGCCTACACCACCCCGTCGTCGGCGAGCTCGAGCTCACTTAAGAGGCGATGGCGCTCTCAGCCGATAGCGGTCTCACGATGTTCGCCTACACCGCCGAACCCGGCACCAAGTCGGAGGAGGCCCTCAGCCTCCCCGGCAGCTGGGCGGCGACCGTCAAGCAGGAAGCGACGGCGACAACCCTCGAGGTGGGCGAGAGCGGCTAGCGCCGGCGGTTCAGGCACTCATCGCCAAGAGTGCCTGAATCCAATAGGAATCGGCGAATATCCAGGGACATCCACTGCATTCGGCCGCCGTAGTCGGCCTTACGAAATCGCACCCAGGAGGTCGGGGGTTCGAGTCCCCCTAGCTCCATCGGATCGGAGAGATCAGCGGCTGCTTGCGGCTTGCGCGCCGCGCGACCGGCTGATGGTCGCGACCGCTCTCTACACCGGGTTGCGGATCTCGGAGCTCCTCGGGCTCACGTGGGGCGACGTTGACTTCGAGCGCGGCGTGATCCACGTGCGCGCGCAACTCTCGCGCGCGCACCACGGGGCTCCGCCAGGACGCGTGCGCACCGAGACCGAGGCGTCGGTCAGGGATGTCCCCCTCGTGGCACGGCTCGCCGAGGTGCTCGCTGACCATCGAATGTTGCACACCATTCCCCGCCCGCTCGGATTCGGTGTTCGTGACCGCCTACGGCACGCCGCACGGCCACCGAAATGTCACTCGTCGTGGACTGCAGCGCGCCGCACGAATCGCCGGGATCGACAACGGCAGCGGTCCGGCTTCGCGCTATCACGAGCTCCGTCACACGTTCGCCAGCCACCTGGTCCTCGACCTCGGGCTCGACGTCGCGCAGGCCAGCCGCATTCTCGGCCACGCCAGCCCGACGATCACGCTGAACGTCTACACGCACCTGTTCGACGACGCCCGCCACGCTCGCGAGATTCGCGCCCGCATGGCCGCGAGCCCGTTCGCTGAACTGCTCAACGCCGCAACCTCGAGCCGTCCGGCGGGCACCGTCGTCCAGCTTCGATAGCTGACCCTCCTGTTGGCGAGATGCGGGTCTGGTCGGTTAGCGACCGACAGCGAACCGCAACACGTCCGGGAAGACTCGGCCGAGCCCGAAGGTACCGACGCCCGGGACGACGGTTACCGGTGGATCCCCGCCCAGCAGTTCGGCCACGCGGCGGGCGTGAGCCGGCGGGTGCGCTTCGTCCAGTTCGCCCGTCCACAATGCGGTCGGTATCACGCCAGCTGGCGGTAGGGTGATGCCCCACGGTCTGGCTAGAAGGCGGATCTCCTCGATCGCCGCGTCGGGATTGCCCAAGAACTCACGCATCGTGCGGAGGTGGATGTCGCGAATCAACGGGTCGCCGAGAAACGGGCGATCGGCGGCGGGCACCTGCGCGATCGCGGAGTCCGGCAGCTTCTTGAAGGTCTGCCTCAGACCAGCTTTCAGCACGAACGGCGCCTTGCGCGCGAGAAAGACAGCAGTCCTCAGCTGCTTGCCGGCGTCCATTCGAGCCTCCCGGCTGGTCATCGGGGCAAGTCCGCCCAGCAGTGCGAGCGCAGTCAACCGCCGCGGCGCCGAAGCCGCAACTGCGACGCCGTACCCCGTACCGCCTGATTGGGTCACGACCCCGGTACGCTCGATGTCAAGTGCGTCGAGCAGCGCAAGGTGGTCTGCCGGCCAGTCAGCCATCGTGCGCCCAGGCTTAGCGGCGCTGCCGTGGATCCCGGGACGGTCCGGGATCAGCAGACGGATGCCGAGCTCACGCGCCGTCGGCGCGAGAGCCCATCCGAGACCACGGGAGCAGGGGCCGTCGAGAGCGGTGACCACCGGTCCGGCGTCGGCGCCGGCCTGCACGTAGGAAAGAGTGCGGCCGTCTGGCAGCACGATCTGAGAGTTCATCTCTGGTTGCGACACCATGTCGCAAGATAGTTGCATAGTGTGCGACAGAATGTCGCAACGAGCTCCGCGCGTCCCCGCCAACGAAGCCCGGCACCGAATCCTGGCCGCGGCGCGTGAACTACTGCTGGACCGTCCGTTCGCTGCACTGACGGTTGGCGACGTGATGGCCCGAGCGGGGCTCACACGTACCGTCTTCTACCGACACTTCGAGGGGCTGCCGCAGCTAGCCCCCGAGTTGCTCC
Organism: uncultured Solirubrobacterales bacterium; assembly: GCA_963713895.1. GTDB lineage: Bacteria > Actinomycetota > Thermoleophilia > Solirubrobacterales > Solirubrobacteraceae > Palsa-744. The sequence goes on from OY970210.1 coordinate 3,986,375, forward strand.
CCGATGCCGAGGACCCGCTCGTCAACCAGGTCCTCCGCGGCTCTCCCCAAGACCTAATAGACACCATGGTCACCGGCCTAGTCGGGCTGTACGCCGACAACGGCAGGTGGCTCCGCGCAATCGACGCCGCCGCAGCGGACCCAGACGTCGGTGCCGCGCTCGACCGCGCCCTCGTCGGTCCACGCCGACTATTAGAGAGGCTCGTCGCCGACGCTCCGGACCCGCCGCCCAACCCACGCGAGTTCGCGCTCCTCCTGATGGCAACCCACCGGGCATACCTACTCGACAAATTCGGCAGCGGCAACGACACGCCGGAAAACCGTCAGGACGCAATCGCCGCGCTCGCCGCCCTCTGGCGGCGGCTTCTTGCGAAGTGAACCTCGAGCCCGGACAACCCTCGGCCCGGACCCCCTCGCGCGGGCACCAGGTGACCGAGGTGACCGCCCGCTATCGCACCGCCGGAGCGTCGCTTCGATCTCGGAAGTCACATCCGAGGGGCCGGTAGCGCCGCCTGCGGTGACCAGCACGCGCTCGCAATCCGCAGGGAAGTAGTAGTCATCGAGCAACCCCCGGCACTGCTGCAGCTCGTCCCAAGCGAGCGTGAGCTCGGTCGCAGCGGAGACGCTTGGATGTCTCGCAAAGCAGCAGCGACGGCAGCGTCGCCCGACATGCTCAATCTTCCGTGTGCCTCCGGCCCGCCCGAGAACTCATGAGTTGTCGTCCGCGCGTGCAGGCTCGAGCAAAGACTCCAGGGGTTTTGGAGGGTTGGAGTGGTGACCACTAAGGTCCAGGTACACCAGTCATGCGACGCGTCACGAATTGCCGCGCCGCAACTGGGTTACGTACCGAGGAACACGAGGACGGCCCGCACGCGGCGATGGTCCTCGGCCGCCGGGGCAAGGTTGAGCTTCGCGAAGATACTCGTGACGTGCCTCTCGACGGCGCGCTCACTGATCACGAGTATCTCGGCGATTGCCTGATTGCTGCGACCCTCTGCCATCAGGCCAAGCACCTCGCGCTCCCGCGCGGTCAGCACGTTCAGTGGATCGTCTGTGCGTTTGCGACCCAGCATCTCTGAGACGACCTCGGGATCGAGCGCGGAGCCTCCCTCGGCGACTCTTCTGATCGCATCGGCGAAGCGCTCTAGGTCCGAGACGCGGTCCTTGAGCAAGTAGCCGACGCCGGCGGCGTCGTCTCCCAGTAGCTCCAGCGCGTAGGCCTCCTCGACGTACTGCGAGAGCACCAGCACACCAGTGTCCGGCATCTCTTCCCGGATCACGCGCGCCGCACGCAGCCCCTCGTCTGTGTGGGTGGGCGGCATGCGGATGTCGATGATTGCGATGTCGGGCTTGTGCGCCCTGGCCTTTCGCAGCAGCTCCTCGGCATCCCCGGCCTTACCGACTACCTCGAACTTGGCCTCCTCGAGCAGCCGCACCATGCCTTCCCGCAGCAGCAAGGAATCCTCTGCGACGATCACGCGCACGGGATCGTTGCCCTGAGGATGGTGCCCAACCCCTGCGGACTCGTCAGCTCGAGGCGGCCGTCGAGCGCCGCGACCCGATCTTGAAGCCCTCGCAGCCCCGAGCCCTGGCCGGCGTCGGCGCCCCCGACGCCGTCGTCGCGCACCTCGACGTCGACGTGGCCGTTGTCGCGGACGACCCCCACCGTTACCGTTTGCGCGCGCGAGTAGCGGGCCGCGTTCGTAAGGGCCTCGGCGACGACGAAGTAGACCGCCGACTCGATCGACGGCGGGAGCCTGTCGGCCGGCGTCTGGAGCAGTTCGACAGGAACCGGGGAGCGGCTGGCGAGGCCTTTGAGTGCTGCGTGCAGGCCGCGATTTGTGAGCACGGCCGGGTGGATCCCTCGTGCGAGCTCGCGCAGCTCGGCGGTCGCCTCGTTCAACTCGTCGAGTGATTCGTCGAGGAGCTCCGCCGCCCCTTGTGGGTCGTGCTCGATACGTTCTCTTACCATTCGTAGGTCGATGCCGAGGGCCATGAGTCGCTGCTGGGCGCCGTCGTGGAGGTCCCGCTCGAGTCGGCGCCTTTGCTCATAGCCGGCCTGCACGATGCGTGAGCGTGAGGCCTGAAGCTCGGCAACCTTCGCCCGTAGTTCGGCGTCCAACCGTTCGTTTCTGAGCGTCAGCCCGGCGGCGGCGCCCGCTGTCTGCACCAGTTCGCGTTCCTCCGCGAGGCCCGGGCTGTGCACGATCGCAGCGATTCGTTCGCCCTCGTGCTCGATGGTGGTGGAGACCTTGCCCGCCGGCGCGGGATCGACCCGAACCGCCTGACCGTCGGCGTCCACGTAGGCGTTCTGGTCCGGTACCCAATAGGCGAGCTCCAAGGTCGGGTCTCCAAGCGCGTCCGCGAGCGCATCGCGCAACGCTCCGCGGCCACCACCCTCACCGAGCTGGGCCAAGAGCTCGCTGATCGCGTCGGCTTCGCTGAACCGGGATCGCAGGAGGCCCACCAAGAAGGCAAACGGTAGGCAGGCGATGGACGTGAACAAAGCCAACGTCTGCGCGTCGGAAATGTCGCTCGACAGGCCGGCCTGTTCGACGACGAGGGCGGCCATCAGCAGCAGAAACGTGAGCCCGCCGACGGCGACGATCGGGGCGAACACCCTCGCTCGCCCTGGGGTGCCGCTTCGCCAGCGTCGATAGAGGACCGCGACCACGGCACCCAGCAACGCGATCGAGATGTCTAGTTGCGCCGCTTCGAGTACCTTGGCAGCCTCGGAGTGTCCGATCAGCAGGGGGTTACTGGGACAGCGGGTGCAGCCCGCCTTTGAGTCGGTGAACAGGAACACTCCAAGCTGCACCACCGTCGTGTTGACGTAGGCGATGGTGACCAGGAGACGGTCCAGCCGGGTTTCGAGCCTCCCCGAGGGAAAGGAAAGCAGCAGCTGGATGAGCACCGCGTAGATCAGCACCTCCCCGACCGAGGCGATCGCGAACACGACGCTGTCGTTGGAAAAGACCAACCCCTTCAGCAAGCCGCTGAGGCCGACCGCGACCATCAGCGGACCGATGTTGCCGGCCGGCCGCTGCTTCCAAACCCATAGCCCGACTCCCACGAACCCCCAGCCGGTGGCCAGGAACAAGCCGGCAAACGCGCCCCGGTGAACGTTGTGCTCGCCGTTTAGCATGACCACGAAAGCGGCGATGCCCATCAGGAACGCCAAGCCGGCGACACCGATCAGGGTGCGTCGCGGTGCGGTCATCGGATGACTAAAGAGATCGCCTCCGCGCTCAGCTCGCTCTTGGCGACGAACCCGCGCGCGCCGCTGGCGCCTACCGCCTCGTCAAGGTCGGTGAAGTCATGGCTCGAGACAAGCACTATCTGCAGGCTAGCGCCGTTCGCATCGAGTAGTCGCCGCGTAACCTCGAAGCCGTCGATGTCGGGTAGGCGCACGTCGAGTAGCACAACCTCTGGGTTCAGCTTCTCCACGGCAGCCACCGCGCCGTCACCGTTGTCGAGCTCCCCAACGACGTCGTAGCCGTCGGCTTCGAGCATGCGCCTCGCGCTGGCGCGGAAGCTGGGGTGATCATCCACGATCAGGACAGTCTTTCTCATGGCCTGATTGTCGCGCAGCGCCGCGATTGCTTCCATACGGCTGGCCGCCCGGAGCTGGCGGCAAACCGACGTATCCCGGGCCGCTACCCGACGTCACAGACGCCTGCCAGGCCCCCTGGTTTCTCGGTCGCTGAACGGAGAGCCTGTCGTCATGTCCGAAGTCCAGCCCGAAGGAGGATGCAGCATGACCACCAAGACCGCTAGGACCGCGAGCAGCACCACGAGCACCGCGCACGAGCCCGGCAGGAAAGAACGAACCATGCATCCCTCGACCAGACGCTTCAGTCGCGCCCGGATCACCGGCCTGACCCTGATCGCCGTCCTCACGCTCGGGCTCGGCTACCTAGCCTTCGCCGGCAGTTCTACGGCCGTCTCCGTGCCTGCCGGCGCGCATGCAGGCCAACTGACGCTCAAAAACTGTACCTACAACACCGAGAAGGGCGCCTACGCCGCCGACTGCGGAACGCTCGTGGTGCGCGAAAACCGCGCCGACCCGCACTCGCGGCTGATCGCGCTGCCGGTCATCCGGATCCGTGCGCATTCGGCACACCCGGGCGCCCCGATCTTCCGCCTGGAAGGCGGCCCCGGCGTCACGAACATGAAGTTCGCGGACGCCAGTCGGTTCACCGCCAACCACGACGTCGTCCTCGTCGGCTACCGCGGCGTCGACGGCTCCGTCCGGCTCGACTGCCCGGAGGTCGAATCGGCCCTCGAGCACTCCGCCGACTTCCTCGGCCAGAAGTCCCTCGATGCCTACTCGAACGCGCTCCGCTCGTGCGCGAAGCGGCTCCAGGCAAACGGCGTCGATCTCGCCGGCTACACACTCCCGGAACGGGTCGACGACCTCGAGGCGGCACGGAAAGCCCTCGGCTACCACCAGATCGACCTGTTGAGCGAAAGCGCGGGCACCCGCACCGCGATGATCTACTCCTGGCGCTACCCGACCGCCATCCACCGTTCGGTAATGATCGGCGTCAACCCACCCGGCAACTTCATCTGGTACCCGAAGACGACGGACGAACAGATCGACCGCTACGCCCGCCTCTGTGCGCAAGACGCGACGTGCCACAAGCGCACCAGCGATCTCGCCGCGACGCTGGAACGGACCGTCGCACACATGCCGAACCGCTGGTTGTTCTTTCCGATCAAGAAGGGCAACGCACGGATCGCCAGCTTCTTCGGACTCATGGAGACGACGGAAAATGCCTCGCCGCTCTCCGGCCCGATGACCCTGGACGCCTGGCTCTCGGCCGCCCACGGTGACTCGAGCGGGCTCTGGTTCGAGTCGCTCCTCGCCCAGATCGCTTTCCCGGAAGCGTTTGTCTGGGGCGACGTCGCAGCTGTCGGAATGGCTGACAACCAAGCTGCCGAGCGTTACTACTCGTCAAGCGAACACGACCGCCCCTCGATTATCGGCAACCCCGGAACGGAATTCCTCTTCGGCGGCGGAGGCCTCCTGCACGCATGGCCGGCCAACCCTGCCGACAACGAATACACCCATGTCCAGACATCCAACGTGCAGACGCTGCTGATCGGCGGCAGTCTCGACTTCGCCACCCCGCCCCAGAACGCGACCAAGGAGCTCCTCCCCTACCTGCCCAACGGCCACCAGGTCATCCTCGCAAACTTCGGCCACACAACCTCCTTCTGGACCGAACAGACCAAGGCGAGCACGCACCTGATTAACACCTACTTCGACACAGGCAAGGTCGACGAGTCGCTGTACAAACCTCAAAAGGTTAAACTCACGCCCGACTCCACACAAACCGGACCCGCCAAGGCCATCGCCGGCGCGATGATCGGCTTCGGACTCCTCACGATCCTGTCGCTGCTACTGATGTGGCGCCGGAAGCACAAGCGCGGCGGCTTCGGGCGCAAGGCGAGCGCGATCCTGCGCTCCGTCTACCTGCTGGTACTCGGCCTCGGCGGATGGTTCATCGGCCTGATCATCGTGCTCGTGGCTTTGCCGACAGTCCCCCTCAACAGCGAGCTCATGGCTGTTCTCTTCATCGGCACACCGATCGGCCTCGGCACCTACTTGGCCTGGGTCAACCGCGACCGGCCGGCCAGGGCCACGAGGATCGGGTTCGGGGTCGCACTGACGGGCGCCCTCGTCGGCGCGCTGCTGGGGTTCAACGCAACAGCCGGGCTCATGGCGGTCATCACCACGATCCTCGGAGCAGCTGCCGGTGCGAACCTCGGCCTGATCGCCCTCGACGTCGCACGAAGCGGCGAGCGGCCGGAGACCGTTCCGCCCATCGCCACCGGTGTCGACAGCGAGCCGACGCCGCAGGCCGAGCCAGCGCCCCTCGCCATTCCAGCGGTCGAACACTGACCCCCGGAGTCCGTTCGCCCAGAGCATGTGGCGGTGTGCTGGTTGCCGCCACATGCTCTGCTGGCGTACGTGCGCGCTCGGTGGTCTGAACGACGTCATCAAGTTACGGTGGATCCGGCGTGACCTACGCTGCCGACCCGCGTGTTGACGCCTACATCGATGCCCTGCCCGATTGGCAGCAAGCCATCTGCCGCGAGGTTCGCGATCTCGTCCACGCGGCCGACCACGAGGTTGCCGAAACGATCAAACGCACCAACCGTCCGTACTTCGTACTGCAGGGCAACATCTGCGCGCTGTTGGCGGCGAAGGACCACCTCAACGTGTTTCTCTACGACGGCGCCATCGTCCCTGATCCGGCGGGAATCATCACCGGCGGCCACGAGAACAAGAGCGCGCGCATGTTGTCCATCCGCCAGGGCGAACACATCGGAGGACGAACGCTTCCAGGCGGCCGCCGCCCGTTGGCACGCGCGCTTCGTCCTGGAAACGGACCTCCCCTTGCGCGAGGCTGAGGGCGTGATGAGGCTCCTGTGTCGCCTGCGCGGCGCTGACCGCCATATCGTCCGCCGCCGGCTCCTCCTGTCCGTCGAGCGAGCAGGACTGACGACCCGTGAAATCGACTCGGCGGTAGGCGCCGAGCGCGTGACGCGCCCAGGTGACGCCACAGCAGCCCGGCAGTCATTGTCGTGCGCGCGCACTCGGCCGCATCGCTCGCTGCGGGTCTCGCGTCGTCCGAATAGACGCCCTCGTTCGGAAGCCTAGGCACCACGGCAGCTCAGTCGGCACTGAGCCTGTCTGCGGGCTGGCGGCAGCGCCGCGCGCCGAGTTGCTCGATGGCGATCGCGTGCACCGCAGCCCTCGCACAGATCAGAGGCGCGCTTCCCGAGGACGAAGGGGCAGAACTGAGCGTCCCGGTGCGGTTCTGGTGGTGGCAGCCGAATGTTGCGCAGGAGATGGCGCGCATGATGCCGGCCCCTCGATGGGAAGACCTCACGGCCAACTACTCCCAACGCACCCTTGAGTCGCTTGAACCGCTGATGTCGTGGAGAGCCGTCCCGCCGCGCGGCGACCGACTCCTGCTCCGGCACGGTGCGCCGGGCACCGGGAAGCCGACGGCTGTCCGATCGCTCGCGAGGCAGTGGCGATATACCGCGTTTTCCCGACAGCCACCGCGGAAAGCAGGCGCCCCAGCGTAGCCAACCAGACGCCTGAGTTGGACGAGCTGCGGCAGCGCCCGGCGGCACTCCGCTACTGCTTCGTCCCCGAATGCGAGCGCGGCCGCTTAATGGGGGCGCCGCTCCCACGCCGCTGCAAGGCTATCCACGGGGGCACGAGGCGAACCCCGTGCTTCGCTCCGCGAGGGTATTCGTGCCGAATCCGCGCGGAGACCCGGGAAGCGCGGAAAGGAGTTGCGCCTCGCATAGCCAGCCAGACGCCCGAGTCGAGCGACAGGACTATCGGCGGTAGGCGCGGCCACGCGGTCTTACCGCGAGAACATCGATTAGACGCTCGGCATCTCGGCGGTCGAAGATCACGCGCCACTCACCCACGCGCAACCGCCAAAGGCGCTCGGGCCCACGCAACAGCTTGATGTCTCCCTCGTGCAGCGCCCCGATCGCCGCGCTGATCCGCTCCCGGTCCCGGCGGCCAAGCCGGCGCAGGGACTTCAAGGCGGCCGGGCGGATCTCGATCCCCCATCCGCGCGGTCAGCCAGCGTTCAGCTCCGCCTCGGCCTCAGACCAAGGGACGCCCGGTTCGCTCCGCGCTTGCCGAACGGCCCGCAGGTCCTCGTCGCTGAACTCCTCGTCGTCGTATGGCGCCGCGTCGAGCTTGGCGATGACCGGGTCCTGAGCACGACGAAGCAGGATCGCGGCTGCCGGCAGCGACTCATCGGGCAGGGCATCCACCAGCTCGTGCAGCTCGGTCTTGGTCATGCCGGGAACCGTAGCAGCGGTTCGCGTGAGGTCAAACGCGATGCCAGGAATCCGCCCGAGGGTCGCCCAGGCACTCATCGCCAGAAGTGTCTGAGTCCACACGCGCAGCGCAACATTGCGCGCCGCGGGCTGGGACCGCCGCCGATCGCGCCGGACTGAACACGGGCGAGTGGCCTCCGTTGCGGTTTCACGACCTGCGGCACACCTTCGCCAGCCATCTCAGCTTGGACCTCGGGCTCGATGTCGCTCAGGTCAGCCGCATCCTCGGCCACGCCAGCGCCACGATCACCCTGGACGTCTACACCCACCTCTTCGACGACGCTCGGCATCGTCGGGGCATTCGCGCGCTCATGGCCGCCAGCCCATTTGCACAGATACTCACCTCCACGAGGAACTATTCCGAGCGCGCGATCGAGCTCCGATGGGACCTTCGCCCGGGCGCCACACCGTTCCGCTAATTGTGTAATGCCGGGAGCACCGGCCTTCTACCCGGGTAACTCACTACCTGTCTTTTTGCTCAAGATCTGGCTTTCTGCCCTCAACCAACTCGCGCGATGGCCGATGATATAGGCGATGGATCCCGCTCTATGGAATATGGAGCCGCATACGGCAGCCAAGCACCGAGTGCTTCGGGCGTATCTGGATGCGTGGCTGCCGGTGATGGGCTATCAGGCTCTGGCGGTGCGCGGCTTTGCCGACGACGCCCCGCGCCTATTGCTGGTGGACGGGTTCGCGGGGCCCGGGCGATACGCCAGCGGCGAGGCTGGGTCGCCTTTGATCATGTTGGACGCGCTGCTGTCGCACAAGGCGTTCGCCCGGCTGGCCGGCGTGACGTTCATCTTCCTCTTCATCGAGCATGACGCCGCCGAGTCCAGCACTTGCGCTCTGAGGTCGCCGCGCTCGGGGCGTTGCCGAGCAACGTCAGGGTTCACATAGAACACGGGGAGTTTGAGCAGACGTTCGGTTCGCTGGTTGACCAGGCGACCGGCTGCGGCAAGATCCTGGTGCCGACCTTTGCCTTCATCGATCCGTTCGGCTATTCCAGCGCCTCGATGTCGCTTACGGGCAAGCTGCTTGCCTTTCGCCGTTGCGAGGTTCTGTTCTTCTTGCCACTCTCGTTCGTGCATCGGTTTGTCGGGCGCGACGGACAGGAGGCAGCGCTCACGTCTCTGTTCGGCACTGACGAGTGGCGAAGCGCGATAGGCCTCGCCGGGGACGCCCGTCGCGCCTATCTTCTCGAGCTGTTCGAAAATCGTCTCGGTGCGAGCGGAGGAGTCGAGTACGTTCGCTCCTTCAAGCTGCAGACACAGGACGGGAATGACTATCGTCTCGTGTTCGGTCTCGGGCACCGCAAGGGCCTCGAGATCGCGAAGGACGCGATGTGGGCGGTGGACCCGGTCAACGGCACATCTTACGTCGCCACCACTAAGTCCGGACAGGAGGTTCTGTTCGGGCCAGCCGAGACGGTGGATACGGCGCCGTTGCTCGCCGAGTTTCGCTCGAGGTTCGGCTCTAGCTGGTTCACGATCGAGCAAGCAGAGGACTGTACGCTCCTGGACACGCCATTTCGGATCGGACAGCTACGCCAGCGAACCTTGCAACCTGCTGAGCGAGGCGGCGTTTTGGAAGTGGATCGGCCAGGTAGTTCCGGCTTCAAGGGTGCGAAGCTGCGCTTCGTGGGATGATCGCACCGCGCAAGGGGTGAGCGCGAGACCGGTACATCCCGCAGAGCTCCGCCGGCACCAGTGCGAACATATGTTCGTGGCATCGTACGGAGGAGCTACGCGACTGACGCGGAACCACGGATCACATGGCTGACAACAGCACAATCGAGTGGACCGAGGCCACCTGGAACCCGGTGACCGGCTGCCATCAGGTCTCGCCGGGATGCGCACACTGCTACGCAAAGGCATTCGCCGAGCGGTGGCGGGGCGTAGTTGGCCACCCCTATGAGCAAGGCTTCGACCTCAAGCTCTGGCCCGAGCGTCTCACACAACTGCTGCGATGGACGCGCCCGCGCATGATCTTCGTCAACTCGATGTGCGACCTCTTTCACGAGGGGATCCCGCTCGGATATATCGAGGAAGTATTTGACGTCATGGGTCAAGCCCCACGGCACACGTTCCAGATCCTCACCAAGCGCCACGAGCGACTTGCAGAGCTCGCCGGCGAGCTGACTTGGCACCCGAATATATGGATCGGTGTCTCGATCGAGAATCGGCGCTTTGTGCACCGGGCCGACTATCTACGCGAGGTCGATGCAGCTGCGAGGTTTATCTCCGCGGAGCCACTGCTAGGAGCCCTCAACTCGCTCGATCTAGCCAGCATCGACTGGCTGATTGCCGGGGGCGAGTCGGGACCCAAACACCGGCCCATCCATATCGAGTGGTTGCGCGAACTGCGGGATCGGTGCGTTGCGGAGAACGTCGCCTACTTCTTCAAGCAATGGGGCGGTAGGCGACCCAAGTCAGGTGGTCGCCTTCTCGACGGCCGGACGTGGGATGAGATGCCGAGGGCGAGAGTCCCTGAGCCAGCGTAGCGGCCAACCGAGCGCTCCCTTCAGCCGAAGCAGTAGCGCGAGGTCACCTGAACATTGCGCCCGCCGATGCTAAGCGCGCGGACCACGACCGACGCGCCCCCGGCGCCCACGTGGCAGCGCAATAGCGGTTTGGCGCGATTATCCAAACACTACCGCAACCTTCGCGTGAACGGGCACGCTACGGCCGGCGTCAGGCCTTTGCCCGACGACAACAGCTCGACGCCGACTGCTCCTCGGTCTAGTTACCATGCCGAGCGCGCAATGAGCGCGAACCAGGGCTCTCTTCGCCCCCGCGAGCGTCTTGCCTTTCAGCTGGGGAACCACGCACGCGGTCGCTTCGGGGATCGGGAACTCGGCGATCCCGCCGCTCGTGGTGATCCGTCCAATGTTGTTGCCGTCGTTGGGCTCCGTGAACCAGAGGTTGCCGTCGGGTCCCGCCACGATCCCGGTCGGTTCGCTGTTTACGATGGGGACCGGGAACTCGGTGATCTTGCCGCTAGTTCCCGTGCCCGCGCTGCGGGCCCGCACGGGCTGATGAAAATGCGCAATTTGCGGACATCTGGCGCTATTTTCCTGTCAGTAGTGATCCGTCCGATCTTGTTCCCTTCGATCTGTGTGAACCATAGGTCGCCGTCCGGGCCCGCGGTGATGTTTTCCGGCACCCCGGTGGGCGAGCCGGGCGTGCTGGTGGGCGGGATCGGGAACTCGGTAATGACCCCTGCGGGCGTGATCCGTCCAACCTTGCCGCCGGCCTCCTCGGTGAACCAGAGATCGCCGTCCGGTCCTGTCGTGATCCCCGCAGGCCGACTGTCGGTGGTCGGGATCGGGAACTCGGTGATTTCACCGCTCGGGGTGATCCGGCCGATCTTGTTGCCGAACTGCTCGGTGAACCAGAGGTTCCCATCGGGACCCGCCGTGATCCCAGCCGGCTGACTGTTCGCGGTGGGGATCGGGAACTCGGTGATCTTGCCGCTCGGTGTGATCCGGCCGACCTGGTTAGATCGGGACTCGGTGAACCACACGTTGCCGTCCGACCCCGCCGTGATCCCAGCCGGCTGACTGTTCGCGGTGGGGATCGGGAACTCGGTGAGCTTGCCGCTCGAGGTGATCTCGCCGATCTCGTCGCCGACTGATTCGTTGAGCCCGACCTGGGTGAACCAGAGGTTCCCATTGGGCCCGGACGTGATCGACAGCGGCATGCTGTTCGGCGTTGGGATCGGGAACTGTAGGATTTCGCCGGTCGGGGTAATCCGTCCGATCCTACTGTGGAGCTCCTGGATGAACCAAAGGCTGCCGTCGCGTCCGGCCGTAATCCAGGATTCTAGCGGCCTACCAAATGCGCCAGACGGGCATGCAAGAGCACCCGCCACCGACACGACGGCCACGACGGTGACACGACGCGCCAGGCTGCGGCGCGCAATGGCCACGATTTTACTGAGTCTCCACAATGATTCGACCTACCACGCTTCCAGTTGCTCTCGATGAGCTGTCCCAGGCCCCGTGCCAGCGTTTAGAGCTCTTAGGTATCGTTGGGGTTTGGTCATCGGCACGAACTGTACGCGATCACTGAATTCGGGTCCATTGCGTGCGTGTACCGGCCCGGCTCAACGGGCACGATCCCCCCCGGCCCTGACCGGGCCGAGCGTGCCGATGTTCGGAGCCGTGAAGCACAAATGGTCACCCAAGCCGCGCGGCGGGACGACGACGAGCACGCTGACCCTGCCGCTGACTGAAACGGCCGGAACTGCATTCTCGAGTGGACTGGACACCCCACGGGCGCACTGAACGCCTCGGATCTAGCGTCCCAGAGTGCGCACAAGCTCACGGGCTCGGCCGCTCAGCCCGCCGAGGAGCTCGCGAACCTGCTGAAGACCGGCTCGCAGCTCCGCGTCGCCGACCTCGACTGGCAGCATCGAATCTTGAAGCGTTGCAAGCGCGCTGTCCGCCCTTGCAACCGCCTCCACGGCGCTGTCGAGAAAGCCCTTCACGCCCCTTGACGGCGCACCTGGTGACGCCGGCTGAAACGTGCGGCTCGCGAATCCCTGGCGCTCGGCGAACTCTAGTGTAGTGTCTCGTATTTAGCTATCTGCTTGTGGTATGATCGTTGGGTGAATCGTCCTGCGGCTGCTTTGGAGTTGACGGATGCTCAGCGAGCGATGTTGGGGGTGTTGGCGAGATCGTCTAGCGCGCCGCATCAGCAGGTGCGTCGCGCGCAGGCACTGCTGCTGGCTGCGGCCGGTGAGGCGAACACGCGTATCGCTGAGCGTTTGGGGGTGACGGCGGTGACCGTGCGTTGTTGGCGTTCGCGGTTCGCGGAGAGTGGGCTGGCCGGCCTCGGAGTGATCCGACCGGGACGTGGCCGCAAGCCGTCGATCTCTCAGGAGAAGGTGCAGGCGATCGTGCACGCGACGCTGCACGAGAAGCCGCCCGCAGGGGAGACTCACTGGTCGTGTCGCTCGATGGCCAAGGCGCAGGGCGTCAGCCCGGCGACAGTGCAGCGGATCTGGTCCGCGCGCAACATCCAGCCACACCGCACAAGGACGTTCAAGCTGTCAAACGACAAGCGTTTCGAGGAGAAGCTCATCGATGTCGTCGGCCTGTATCTGAACCCGCCGGAGAAGGCGATTGTCCTGTCCATGGACGAAAAGAGCCAGATCCAGGCGTTGGACCGCACACAGCCCTCGCTGCCGATGAAGCCTGGCCGCTCCGGCACGATGACCCACGACTACAAGCGCCACGGCACCACCACCCTGTTCGCCGCCCTGGACGTTCTTACCGGCACGGTGATCGGTGAATGTCTACCCCGTCACCGTCACAACGAGTTCCTGAAGTTCCTGCGCACGATCGACCGCGAGGTCCCCAAGAGCCTACAGGTCCACCTGATCCTCGATAACTACTCAACCCACAAGCACGAAAACGTCAAGAAGTGGCTCGCCAAACACCCGCGCTTTCATCTGCACTTCACCCCGACCTCGAGCTCCTGGCTGAATCTCGTCGAGCGGTGGTTCGGCAAGCTCACCGAAAAGACCGTCCGCCGCGGAGTCTTCCACTCAGTACCCGAACTCATCAACGCGATCGCAGCCTACCTTCAGGCCAACAACGAGAACCCCGAGCCGTTCGTTTGGACCGCCACCGCCGAGCAGATCCTCACCAAGGTACAGCGCGGACGCGCCACCCTCAACCAACTAGCAAATCAAAACTGAGACACTACACTAGGTACGTGCGTTGTGCTCGTCCGTACGCCAATTGAACCGGCCTGAAGAGGTCTCGTTCGAGATTTTCAGCGTTGTGCTCGTCGAGAAGCTCGTAGGCCTCACCCAGGGCGGCGAGAGCGAACGCGATGTCCTCGGTTGCCGCGGCAACCGTGTCGAGTAGTTGCTGCCTTGCCTCGGCGGTCGTATAGCCCATAGGGCATAGGTTATTCAGAGATCCTCTCGGAACGAGAAGCACCGTCGTTGGGCGTCGCGGTCACAGCTTCGCGAAGGCTGCCAGAACCTTGGTCTGGCCTCAGGGCAACCCGGGCCTGCTCTCGAGCGTCGTACCGAGTGTCCTTCAAATCGGGCGGTTCTCAGGGTCGCTTGCCGCCGAGGGTCCTGGCCTCGACCGATCGGCAAGCTTTCGGCAGCCGGCGCGCCGGGCTCGAGGTGCGTCGCTGGCGCTCGCTCGAGCTCGACGTCGAGTGCCCTAAGATCGAGGTCCGCATCGGTCCTCCGCGACGCATCGACCTCCTACGCTCGCTGGAGGCGCAGGTCGAATTCCATGGTCGCTTTTTCGGTCACGTTGACAAAGCCGCCTACGCTTGGAGCCGTCATGCCGAATTCACTCCAAGGGAAGGTGAGCGAGCCCGCCGCCTCGAGCGTGGATCCCGTGAGGCTGAATTCGACCGGCACGGTCTCACGCTTGGCAGTCCCGTGAATGTTGAACACGCCTGTCACCGGCACAAGCGTGACGCGACCGGTAACTGCGCTCTCGGAGAGCGTCACGGGACTCGACAGCGCGAACGTGGCGGTCGGATAGCGGTTGCTTTCCAAGCCGATTTCGTGGATTTTTTCATCCCGCATCGAACGGTCGCTTTTGAGCGTGTTGACGGCGACGTCGAAGGAGGCGGAGGTGATCGTGATCGTGTCTTTGGACTGACTGAGCATGGCTGTTCCGGTGATCGATGAGGTGCGTCCTACCGCGTCGCTCTCCGCGGGCAGGAAGGCGAGCTTCTCGCGCACGCGGTAGCCTGCCTGAGAGCCGGTGGTCACGCTCCAGCGTCCGCCAGCGCTCGAGCTCGAGCCGGCAGCGGAGCTGCTGGCGGCGGGTGCGGTGGCGGTCGATGTGGCGAGCTTGAACGGCTTCGGCGAGGAGGTTGGGAAGATCACGAAATAGACCACAAGGAACACCACGACGACGAGCGCCAAGCCTGTGCCCAGGACGAGGAGGGCCATTCGTTTCCTGCTCGGGCTTCCAGACAGCTTGACCATCGTGCGTCCTTTCCTTGTTAGCGAGCGCCACCATGCGGGGCTTGCCACTATCACACAGCACAGGCGTGCGCAGGACGTTAGAGCTAGCTGGGAGTTTGCTTGGGACAAAGGCTGGGCACACCTCCGCTGTCCAGTGACCATTCTCGAGCAGGCGGAAGAGGCGGAATTGTTCACGGCCTGGGCCGGTGAGGCGGATGCCAGCGCGACACGCACCTCCTCGCGGGGCGAGGTGCATTGAGCTGACTGTCAGCCGGCGAAACCGTCGTACTCGTTCGTGCCGGCGGATCCGGGTCGGGGGCCGGTGGTGCCAAGGTCGTCGGCTCGTCCGGTTTCCAGGCGGGACCACTGGGCGGTGGGACGTCCGTTGGTGCGTAGATGGGCCATCACGGGGGACTGCGGCCAGCCGGCGGGCGAGTCCTCCCAGGTCTCCTGCCGCCCGTAGACGGTTAGGTCGAGCAGCCCGTAGCTGTAGTCCATCGCCTCGACGCCGCGGAGGGTGGTCCAGTAGGTCTCGAAGACTCGGTCGCCGTTGCGCAGGTAGCAGACCACGTGCATTTTGCCTACGCGGCGCCCGGTCAGCAGAGCGTCGCGGGACTCTTCGGCCGAATACCAGGGCATCTTCCAGCCCATGAAGTCGCGGTAGCGGATGCTCTCCTCGTATGGTCCTTGGCAGAACGTGGCGTAGGTGACGTCGCGCGAATGCAGGTAGGAGAGCTCCCCCACCTGCGTGGTGTAGTGGGTGCACCCCTCGCATTGCTCGGCCGCGGTTCCCCCGGCGTACCACATGAAGTAGTAGGCGATGAGCTGCCGGCGGCCCTCAAACGCGTCCAGCAACGTCACTGGGCCGCGCGGCCCGATCAGCGGGAGGCTCGGGTCCATCTCGACCATCGGGAGCCGGCGACGCGCCGCGGCGATCGCGTCGCCCTCGCGAGTGTGCGCCTTCTCGCGGACGCGGAGCGCATCGAGCTCGGCTTGAAACGTGTCCCGATCGACCACGACGGGACGCTCCACTGGGTCGGGCACATCGGCTTCCGTCGGCCTGAGCTTGTTCGGTTCGTGGTTCATTGCGCCTCGATTCGCTAGTTGATCGCCCGTGAGAGGCTGGGTGGTCAGTTGGTTGGGACTCCGATTGGGGCCTCGATCAGGCATCGCAGCACGGGGGGTGATCCGGACATGGGTTGGGATCCAATCGGCGCAGCGTCCCAAGGTGGACGCGCTCTGTGCGCTCGACTGCGTCCAAGGAGTGCGCGGTCGAGGGCTGGTACGCGCCCACCGTACCGACTGCGCCGCTGAGCGGCTCAGCGTGGCCCGCGTGCGCCGGCTAGTTGCGCGCGACCCGCCGATGATCTTGGCGTTGTACTGAGTGGGTGTCTCGGACATGGGGCCTCCTCTCGTTTGATAGGTGGGTGGGCGTGTGCGCTGCGATCGCGACCTCGACGTCACCCGCGCGACGGCCGTGCTGGCCCGCGACCTGGGAACGGCAGCGGGCCAGCTCTGTGGCGGCGCTCAGGCAGCGATGGGCTCGGCGGGTACGAGCGCGGCGTTCTGGCGCTCGAGCTCCTTGGCGGCGCCCACACGCCAACTCTCGGCCTGCATCTCCGAGAACGCGTCGGGGAAGATCTCCTCATCCTCATTCTCCACGCCATCGAAGAGTTGACGTCGAAGTGCCGCTCAAACGCGGCCCGACTGCTCAGGTCATCGGGCAGGGACCGTCCGGTGTTGCTGATCAGGATGTCGAGCAATCCGACGCTCTCGGCACGCCGCGGCCGGAGCCCCTGCCTACCGGCTGACCATCGCCCCGACTCCTATTGCAGGCGCCGGAGCGTCGCGTCAATCTCGGCAGTGAGGAGGTAGAGCTAGAGTTGCTCGGGCTCGCCCGGATCGAAGGGGTGAACGCCGAGTCGTTCCCACCGTACGTGCAACGCGTGACCGGAGTGTCAAATTCCAATACCGGAGGTCAGCATGAGCAACATCGACGAGCAGGTGGTCTTGGCCCACTTCATCGTTTCAGATGATGTCGAGCGTTCCCGCCGCTTTTACACCGAAGTGCTTGGCGGCAGGGTGGTCTTCCCCGGGGAGCCAACCTATGTCGCACTATCCAACAGCTGGATCATCATCAACGTCGGGGGAGGCCCGACCGACGACAAGCCGGCGGTCACCCTGGAGACTCCACGCGAGCCCGACCGGGTCAGCAGCTTCCTCAATATCCGGGTCAAAGACATCGCGACCGTGTATGCCGAGTGGAGCGCTAGGGGTGCTCAATTCCTGACGCCGCCCAAGCAGCACCAGTACGAGATCCGCTGCTACATCCGCGATCCCGACGGCCATCTGATCGAGGTGGGGCAAACCACTGACCCAGAGGGAGACTGGGCGCCCGCGCACTGGCTATCGAGCACGCCCGCCGAGGAGTCCGTCTGAATGCCGCGATCACCGGCAAAATCCCTCACATCGACGCTGACCAGGCACCCGGCCAGTGAGGCCCTACCAGTCATTTCCGACGACGCCACCTAAAGAGAGGTCATCCTATGCGTTCTGAGATCACACCAGGCGGCGTGTTCCCCGACTGTTCCTTGCCGGGCCACGCCGGCACGGTCCGCACGCGGAGATTTCGGTCATGACCACTGCGCTCATCGGCACTGGAGCGCTCGGATCGGTCATCGGACGTCTGCTGGGCTCAGGCGGTGAGACCCTGCGACTCTCGAGCGCCGACAATAGGTCGGCACGAACGCTGGCTGCAGAGATCGGTCCAGCTGCGGTCGTTGCCGGCGACAACCGCGACGCGTTGCACGGCGCCGATGCCGTCGTCCTCGCGCTACGGTTTACCGCGCTGAAGGGCGTGATAGACGAGATCGCCGACCGGCTAACCGATAAGCTCGTGGTCGTTCCGAGCAACCCGCTCGGCATCGACGCACAAGGCAACGTCTCACGTCTCCTGCCGAAAGGGCAAGCCTCGGGCGAGGTTGTAGCCGGGTGGTTGCCGGCGGGGGCGCGTTTGGCGATGGCGTTTGGCACCCTGTCGGCCGATATCTTCGAGTCCTCTAGCAAACGCTCACCGGAGCCGGCGGTCCTCTTCTACGTGACCGACGACGACCGTGCCGGCGCGGAAGTCGAGCGGTTGATCCGAACCGCCGGCTTCGAGCCGGTGAAGGCCGGCGGGCTCCAACAGTCCGGTCGGCTCGAGGTGGGCGGCGACGTTCACGACCTCGTAGTCGGCCCTACAGAGGCACGGCCATTGACCGGTAAGGCGTGATTCGCTCGATGACCCTCGCCGGGGGCGCCTGTGCGTCGGGCCCTTCGCCCGGATGGGGTTGACGACGCCGACCATCGCTCATCGCTTCACTCCCACCGCAGTCCCCTCGGTGTAGCGAATCGCCTCTCCTTCGACTGGACTCACCAGGAACTGCTCGCGCTCGCCGCGATCCCAGGCCTCGCGCAGCCCTGGTGCGCCCAGATCGAAGTCGGTGCGCAGGTTGCGCATGACCTCGCGCAAGTCGCGGTGCAGCTCTTCGACCGTCGGGCGCCCCCAGTACCAGTAGCCGTTGTAGATCGCGGAGATCTCGAGCCCAGGGGCGAGCACGAACGTGTGCGGGACCATCGGGTCGTGGACGGGGTCCGTGTACTCGACGATGTCGAGATCGTTCCGCACGGTACGCTCCGGGTCAGACAGGAACGGGAACTGCGCGCCGACGCTATCGCGGAACTCATTGATCTCGAGCTGGTTGTCCGTCGAGATCAGGGCCACGCGCGTATACCCGACCCGGAAGTCAACGTATGCCTCGACCAGATAGTGAAGGAAACGGTGCTCCTTCGGGTCAAACCCGCCGCGTGAGAGGTGGAGCACCATCGGGTTTGAGCCCTGCAGGTCCGACAGACGGCGCAGGACGCCGTCCTGGTCGGGCAGTTCATAGTCGGGAAGGCGTGCCCCGACCTCAATGTCGCCGCGCATAATGGGCCTCCAATCGAATTCCGCTGAACTTCGTCACGAGCCGCTCCCGCAGGATATGCCCGCGGAGGCCCGCTGCCCATCGGGCCCCGAAATACTCCCGCGGAGAGCTCGCGCAGTCCGGGAATTGGCGGCAAGATCGACGGGCCGCGGCACACCGCGGAACACGTCGCCGTGGCGACCGGCGCAGATCTGCGTGTCATGGTGTCTCGATGGCGAGCGGCGCCGCTGATCGCGCCTGGCTGGAGCGCAACCGCAACTCGGGATCCAGCTCGTCGGAGGACCGACAGCCATCCTGGAGCACGGCGGCCTTCGTTGGCTGACCGATCCCACGCTTTCGCCTCCCGGCGAATTCGGAGGTCTCACCAAGCTGACGACATCTCCCAACAGGACCCGATCAAGTGCGCCCGATGCCGCCTCCCTGATCAATCAACGTCGGCGCTGCTCGAGAGCGTCGCGGCTCGCAGGCACCGCGAGCCGGCCCCTCTTTCCCGCCCGCGAGAGCATCTCGACGCAGCCACTAACTGCCCCGCTTCGCGCGGCCAGTAGGGACGGAAGGCCTGCGCCGGTCGGTCAGCCAACGTCCGTAAGGACCCGGCGAAGGGCGGCGGCGAACGCGTCCGGATCGCCCTGCGGGCCGAACCCGCCGTGGTGGCTCGGGAAGATCACCGCCTCGCTCCCAAGTCGGTCCGCCACCGCCAGTGCGGCGCGGTAGGGGAACGTGCCCTGTGACTCGGCGCCGGCCGCGACGACGATCCGCGTGGAAGCCCCGCGCAAGGAGTCGAAGTCGGGCTCGTAGCGGGGGGCGTAGACCATGTGCGGGCCCAGCAGCGGATGGTCCCGGCTGCCGTCGTCCTCAGTCGGGAGACCGACGTCGGCGGGATTCCGAGCGTGGTTTGGCAAGTCGGGCGGAGTCGGTCCTCTGACGCTCGTGAAGGCGATGAACTTCGCCATCGCGGGACCGAAACCATCGCGCTCATAGGTCCTGTGGATGTCTTCGGTCACCGCCAGCGCCTCCTTCCGATCGGGAAGCACCGTCGCGAGGGGTGGCTCGTGGGCGACGAGCGTGCGGACGCTTGCCGGATTCCGGGTCACCAGCGCGAGCGCGTTCACGGCTCCCCCGCTGCTCGCGAAGATGTCCACGGGCCCGGTCTCGAGCTCGCGGATCAGCCGGCCCAGGTCCTCCGCGTGCTCGTCCGGCGTCGCCGCGGTGACGCCGTCGGCGCGCGGGCTGCGTCCGACCCCTTGCGGGTCGTAGGTCACGACCATGCGGTCCGGGAAGCGGCCGGCCAGCGTTGTAAACCCGCTCGCGTCCATCGGTGATCCGATCATCAGCAGGACCGGCTCGGCGCTCTCGGGGGCCGCCTCTCGGACGTCGTAGGTAAGCGTGGCGCCGGGCAGTTCCAGGGTTTGGGTCTTCGGCTCGGTCATCGCTGTCCTTTCTCGATGTCTGGTAGCACCGACCCGCGGGAGCGGCGAGACTGATCGGTCCGCGGCTGACCGCATTCTGAGATCCGGGAAGCAGTTGCGTCATCGTGACAGCAGAGGGGCGAGCGGCTTTTCCACGCGCGCGAGCAGATCGGCTTCGCTGACGGCCTGGTCGCGGTCGGGCACGAGTCTGTGGCGACTCGTCGATGCGACAGCTGGAGGCTACGCGCGCGATGCTTGGCAAGCTGGGCCAGCCGGTTGAACAGTAGGATCGCGCCGTGCCGTTCAACCTGAGGAACCTCAAGGAGGATCTGGAGGATCTGGGGTCCAACTTCGACGGCGTGCCGGACCTCGAGTTCCGCCACGCGAGCAGGGCGCTCGAGCTCGAGCAGTGCGGCCTTAGCTATCAGCGCGTCCCGCCCGACTATCGCTTCCCGTACGGTCACACGCATAACGAGCAGGAGGAGGTGTACGTGGTCGTGCGGGGGAGCGGGCGGATGAAGCTCGACGACGAGATCGTCGAGCTCAAG
Source organism: uncultured Solirubrobacterales bacterium (assembly GCA_963713895.1). Taxonomy (GTDB): domain Bacteria; phylum Actinomycetota; class Thermoleophilia; order Solirubrobacterales; family Solirubrobacteraceae; genus Palsa-744. The sequence continues at coordinate 4,007,125 of OY970210.1, forward strand.
GAGTGGGACGTGGTGCGCGTCCCGCCCGGCACGTGGCGAGGCTACGAGGGCGGGCCGGAGGGCCTCGAGCTCCTCGTCTTCGGTGCGCCCAACCTCGGCGAGAATCCGCGCGAAGATGTGCGGGGTCAGCGAGACTGGTGGGCTGGCTAGGGCTCACGCAGCGCCGCAGACGGCTTCTACGCGCTCTCACCGTGCACCCCACGGGTGGTCCCGTTGGGACTGATGTGTTCGCATCCGCTGTCTTTCAGCGCCCCGAATTTCAGGCTGTGGTAGTCATGCCCATAGAGCTGCGACCGGTACGGCCCAGAGGCGGTCGCCTAGCGGTGTGGTCTGGCCGGTGGTGCACACGAGGACTCCTGCCTTGAAGCGCTGCCCGCGTGCGCAGCGCGCTATAAGCCAGAGGCCACGAGCGGGAGCCCCAGGTCTTTAGCCTCGCGGAGCTTTCGCGCGCCTTGATGAATCTGCCCGCGTATCGGTTTGAGCATCTCCGTCTGTGACCACGAGGCTTTGACACGTGCGTCTCTCAGGGGTGCCGTCTGCGGGTCGATTTCCTTGACCTCCAGCAGGCAGCCGTCGTCGCCGCTCTCGGCCTTGAACTCGATGCGCACGCCGATGCCAAGGTTGGGCTCGTGCTCAGATACCTTGTATCCACGCTCGATGAGAAACGCCTCGGTGATGTCCGTCCGCGGCGGTTCGCTGGGCCACGTGACGAGGATAGACCCCAAGATCAGCTCCCCTTGGCTCGACGTGTAGTCAGGTAGCCCTGCTCGCATCCCGAAGCGAGAGCCGCGCGACCACGCTTGGGCGCGGCACCTCCTCCTCGTCTCAAACAGCCATCTGCTTACTCTATGCGCGCGCGCTCGCCTTCAACAGCAGCAGTCCTCGTGGCAGGCGTCCAGCGTTTCGTGGGAGAGTGGCGACGCTGCGCAACAGCCCTTCCCGCGCCAGGTCTGGCGGCCCTCGCGGAGCGCGAGCGCGCCGATGCCGAGCGCGACGGCGGGGTCGACCCACCATAGGCCGAAGGCGGCGTTGAGCGCGAGGCCGGTGAGGACGCCCGCGGCGAGGTAGGCGCAGAGCATATTCTGGGTGCCCTCGCCGGCGGTCGCACGCGAGCCAAGGCGCTGGCCTATCCCTCGCTTGGCTTTGCCGAGAATCGGCATGACGATGATGCTTGAGATCGACAGGCCGATCCCGAGCCAGCTGGTGCCGGGGTGCTCGCCGTTGATGAGTGTGCGGATGGCGTCCTGGGTGATGTAGGGGGCCAGCAGGAAAAATGTGATCGCGACGAGCCGCTGGGCGCGTTGCTCGGCGTGCTCGGAGAGTCGGCGGGTGCCGGTGAAGCGCCAGATGACGATGATCGAGGCGAGCGCCTCGATCGCGGAGTCAAGGCCAAAGCCGAGCAGCGCGACCGAGCTGGCCAGGATCGCCGCGGTGATCGCTATCGCGCCCTCGGCGCTCATGTAGGCGAGGCTCAGCCAGGACAGAGCCTTCGCGCGGCGGATCAGGCGGTCACGCTCGGCCAGCTCGAGTCCGCCCTGATGCTGCGAGGCGTGCGCCTCGGCGACGACAGGCAGCTCGAGCGACGGGGCACTCATAGCGTCAACTCGGCGAGTTGGAGGTGCGCGTCGAGCAGCTGGCGGCCGGCATGGGTGAGTGTGTAGAAGGCGACCTTGTGCTCGCGCCGTGAGCCTGCCAGGCCGGCGCTGCGCAGCGTGCGCAGGTGGTGGCCGACGAGGTTCTCGGCTCGCGCGGTGATCCAGGCGAGGTCGCAGACGCACAGCTCCTCGCCGTCGCGCAGGGCGAGCGCGATCAGAAACCGCGTCGGGTCGGCGAGCGCCTTCGCGCGAGCGGATCCCCCTGCCGCGAGCTCGAGATCCAAGCGCTGGCGGATCGCCTCAGCGCGCGGCAGGTCCAGACACAGCAGATCGCAACGGTCGTCGGCCACGCGCTCAGACTAACGCACGTTGCGACGAGGTTGGCAGCGGCGGATCAACGAACGTTCGAGTTATAGCCTCTTGACAAACAGACTTTGGCATGGCTAAATACTCGTGTGCCTATGCCTGACTCAATTTCTGCGTCTGTTCAAGACTATGCGAAGGCGGTCTATGCGCTGGAGGCCCGCAAGGGTGCGGCGGTATCGACCACTGAGCTGGCGGAGCGGCTGGGCGTTACGCCGGGCTCGGTTTCGGCGATGGTGCGCAAGCTGTCTGAGGTAGGGCTCGTCGAGCACGAGCCCTACCACGGCGTGAGGCTCACCAGCCAGGGTCGCCGGGTCGCGCTAGAGGTGTTGCGCCACCACCGGCTGCTGGAGCTGTTCCTGGCCGAGGAGCTTGGGATGCCCTGGGATCGCGTGCACGCCGAGGCCGAGGTGCTCGAGCACGTGCTCTCCGAGGACCTGGAGGAGCTCATCGCCGCGCGGCTAGGCGACCCAACCGTCGATCCCCATGGGGATCCGATCCCCACCCCGGAGTTCGGGATCGAGGAGCGCCAAACCCACAGTCTGGACGAGCTGGCGGCCGGCGTCTCCGGGCGCTTCGTGCGCGTCTCTGACTCCGACCCGGAGATGCTGCGCTACCTGGCCGAGCACGGCATCACGATCGGCGAGCGCCTGGAGGTCGTTGATCGTCAACCGTTCGGCGGACCCGTGTTCGTCCGCTTCGGCGAACGCGAACACCCGATCGGCGGCGCGCTCGCACGGGCTATGCGCATCGAAGCTGAGGAGGGTCAGGAATAACACCGCTGCGCCCCGATCCGGCGCCCGCGCTCCAGGGCGCCGTCGAGGGCGCCTCCGTAGCGCTACCCGGGGAGCTCGGCGGGGCGCTCGCGGGCCCGAGCGCGCTCGAGCAGCTTCTGAGAAAAGGTCGCGTGCGCGCGACGCTCATGATGCTGGGCCCGGCCTTTGTCGCCTCGATCGCGTACGTCGATCCGGGTAACTTCGCTACGAACATCGAAGGCGGCGCGCAGTTCGGCTATCTACTGCTGTGGGTCGTGCTGCTGGCGAACGTGATGGCGATGCTCATCCAGTATCTCTCGGCCAAGCTGGGCATCGTCACCGACCGCAACTATCCCGAGGTCGTGCGTGAGCGTTTCCCGCGCCCGTTTACGTGGGGCATGTGGGTGCAGGCCGAGATCATGGCGATGTCAACCGACGTCGCCGAGTTCCTCGGTGCCGCGCTTGGACTGAACCTGCTCTTCGGCGTGCCGCTGCTCCCCGCCGGCCTGATGACCGGCGTGATCGCATTCGCGATCCTCGAGCTACAGACCCACGGCTTCCGCCGCTTCGAGCTGGCGATTACTGGCCTGTTGGGAATCATCTTCTTGGGCTTTCTGTATGAGACGCTGCGCATCGGCCCCTCCACCCACGGCTCGCTGCGCGGCCTTCTGCCGAGCCTGCACGGCGACACCTCGCTCTACCTCGCGGTCGGCATCATCGGCGCGACCGTGATGCCGCACGTCATCTACCTGCACTCGGCGCTCACCAAGGGCCGCATGCCCTGCCGCAACGACCGCGAGCGCGGCCGCGTGCTGCGCTTCGAGCGCCTGGACGTGATCATCGCGCTCGGTCTCGCCGGCCTGGTGAACATGGCGATGCTCGCCGTCGCCGCCAAGCTCTTCCACACCCCCGCCCTCTCGGGTCTGAGCTCAATCCCTGAAGCCCACGCGCAGTTCGGCCACCTCGTCGGCGGCACCGCGGCGCTCGCGTTCGCGGTTGCGCTGCTCGCCTCCGGCGCCTCCTCCTCCAGCGTCGGCACCTACGCCGGCCAGGTCGTCATGCAAGGCTTTATCAACATCCGCATCCCACTGATGCTGCGCCGCGCGGTCACGATGATCCCCGCCATCGTCGTCCTGGCAGTCGGCATGAACCCCACCCAGGTCCTCGTCCTGAGCCAGGTCGTGCTGTCCTTCGGCATCCCATTCGCTCTGGTGCCACTCGTCATGCTCACCGGTCGCCGAGACGTCATGGGCGTCCACGTCAACCGCCGCCTCACGACCATCCTCGCCTGGGGGTGCGCCGGCGTGATCAGCCTGCTCAACGTTTTCCTGCTCTACCAGCAGTTCTTGATGAGCTAACACCGCCGCATGCCACGGCATGCCGCCGGAGCGCGGCGGCCAAGGCGAGCAGACTCCTTGCCCGGCGCGACTTCTGCTTACCCGCGCCTCCGAGCGTCCCCACGACCTCGGCGCAGAATGCTGAGCTGGACGAGATCCGAGCGCCTCGTTGTCCGGGCACGGCGCGCTTGCTTTCGATGAATAACGGGCTTCCGAGAACCCGATGTCGCGGGCGCCGCCCCAGGACCGGCTCGGCGGCCTCATCGACGAGTACCGGATTGCGGCATGATCGGGTTTTCGGCGGCACCCACAGGCTCGGGCGAGGCAGGATCGAGCGGAGCGGGCTCGACCGACGCGGGCTCCCCGCCGGCGGCCAGGAGCGCTTCGTCGGTAGGGGAGCGGCCATCCTCGAGGCGCGCCTGCTCGCCATCCGGGGACGCGCCCTGCCTCTGCACCGAGGCGAGCAGCGGCTGGATCACGTCGATCGGAAGGGGAAACACGATCGTGGAGCTTTGACTGTGGCTGACCTCGGCGAGCGTCTGCAGATAGCGCAGTTGGATCGTGACCGGGTTGCGACTGATCACCTCGGCGGCGTCAGTAAGGCGCGCCGCGGCTTGGAATTCGCCCTCCGCGTTGATGATCTTTGCGCGCCGCTCCCGCTCGGCCTCTGCCTGGCGCGCCATCGCGTGCTGCATCCGCTCGGGGATCTCGACGTCCTTGATCTCGACCGCCGTGACCTTTACGCCCCAAGGCTCGGTCTGATCGTCGACGATCTGTTGCAGGTGCTCGTTCAGCTGCTCGCGGTCTGCGAGCAGCGCGTCCAGCTCCGCCTTGCCGAGCACCGAGCGCAGCGTCGTCTGGGCGATCTGGAGGGTTGCGGCCTGCACGTTCTCGATCTCCACCACCGATTTCGTCGAGTCGATCACGCGGTAGTAAGCGACTGCGGTCACGCGGGCGGGCACGTTGTCGCGCGTGATGATCTCCTGCGGGGGGATCTCGAGGGTGACGGTGCGCAGGCTCACGCGCACCATACGATCGAGGACGGGCGTCAGGAAGATCAGCCCCGGGCCACGCTGGCTCGTGACGCGACCGAGGCGGAACACGACCGCACGCTCGTACTCGCGCAGCACGCGCACCGAGCTCGCCACGACCACGACCGCTGTGAGCGCGAGGAAGACGAGCACGAGGACGATGGCGGTGATCAAGCGATCAGCTCCCACTCCTCGGCACGGCGAACCGACAACGTCAGCCCATTGACATGCTCGACGACGACGGAGTCGCCCTCGTGGAGGGCCTCCGCCCCATCCTCGTGGTCTTGGTGGCGGGCACGCCACAGCGTCCCGTCAACGAACACCTGCCCGACGGAGTCGCTCCAGCGGCGCACCACGCCGATACGGCCGCACAGCGACTCGACCCCCGCCTTAACGCGCAGGCGGCGCGCGCCCGCGGCCTTGTGCGTCGCCACGACCGCCCATCCGCCGGCCACCAGCCCCAGCCCGACGCCGACGGGCACCGCAATGGCCGCGCCCCCGCCGAGTGAGGCGATAAGGATGACCCCACCGCCGATGAGCGTGGCGACGGCGCCGGCGCCCAGCACCCCGCCGGGCGCGTGGGCCTCGGCGACCAACAGCACTGCACCTATGAGCAGGAGCGCTATGCCGAGCGCGGTCATGTCAGATCCTCACGCTTGATGATACGCCGCGCCATGGGCGATCGGTATCGTGCGAAGATCAGCATGTGCATCGCCTGCGGCTTCTGATCCCCGTCGGTGTGCTCGGTGTGGCCGCGTCGGCGTCCGCATGCGCGCTCGCTTCGACGTCAAGCACAGTGCTGTGGACGGCGCTCGGACGCGCGGTCACGTGTGGCATCGCGATCCACCCGCCCAACACGCCTCCCGTTGAAGTGCTCTGTGCCGCCACAGCGGTGCCGGCTCCGAAGACCGGCTTTGGCGATCCGGGCTTTGTCTTTCTCAGCTCTGTCGGACAGCCGTCACTCGCTCGACTCAGCCAGGACTCCTTCGTCGGCACACGCCCGGTCGTGCTCAAAAGCGGGGCCAAATGGAGGGGCGGCCCCATCAAGGTAACCTGCACGATCCGCGCGAGGGCCGTTACGTGCGCCAACCGCTCACATCACGGCTTTACGATCACGAAAAACTCCTATCGCGCGTTCTGAGGCCGCTAAGGGTCGGCCCAAATCAACCCGCACCCTCAGTCGCGGGCGAGGTCAGTTTACCCTCGTCCTTGACCGACGTCCACGTGACTTCGCCGCCGTCCAGCACCTCCACTAGGTTCGCGGCCGCGGTCGCTTCGCGCGCCTCTGCGAGCGCGAGCAGCGTCGGTTTTGCGAGGTTTCCAGAAGCTGCGGATTCGGGGCTCGCCGCGTAACTTTGGCCTATCGCGCACGACGAGCCGATCAAAGCTGGTCGTGAGGACACCGCTGGGAAACGCGAGAGGTCGTGCGAATGCGCATTAGCGGCGCGCGCGAGGGTAGCATGGCTTTTGTGGAGGTCTCGACGGAGAGCCTCACGGGTTCGGCTGCGCTCGCGGTGCAGGGGGTGACCGTGCGCTTTGGTGGCATCACGGCGCTCGAGCGCGTCTCGCTCGACGTCGCGGGCGGGGAGGTGCTCGGCGTGATCGGCCCCAACGGCGCGGGCAAGACGACGCTGTTCAACTGCATCTCAGGCTTCGTGCGGCCGCAATCGGGGACGATCTCCTGGCGCGGCGAACGACTCGAGCGCATGCGCCCCGATCGCCGCGCCGGCGAGGGGATCGCGCGCACGCTCCAGGGCGTCGGCCTTTTCTCCGGCCTGACGGTCGCGGAGAACGTGATGGTGGGTGCGCAGCGCTTTCGGCACACGGGCCTGCTGAGCGCGCTCGTTGCGCTGCCGCGCGCCGAGCGCGACGAGCGGGCACTGCGTGCGAGGGCGATGAGGGCGCTGAGCGCGGTTGGGTGCGAGGACGTCGCCGAGCGTCGTCCCGACTCGCTTCCGTTCGCCACCCAGAAGCGCGTCGCGCTCGCGCGCGCACTCGCGACGGAGCCTGCGCTGCTCATGCTCGACGAGCCTGCGAGCGGTCTCGACGCCGCCGAGCTTAAGCAGCTCGCGGCGTTGATCCGCAGGATCCGCGGGACGATGAGCGTGATGGTCGTGGAGCACCACATGGACTTCGTCATGTCCATCTGCGACCGGGTCGCTGTGCTCGACTTCGGTCGCGTCATCTGCACGGGACCGCCGGAGGTCGTGCGCTCGGATTCGCGCGTGCTCGAGGCGTACCTCGGCGACGAGGCAGCGGTGGGGCGCGCCGGACGCGATGCTTGAGGTCGAGAAGCTCGTCACCGACTACGGCCCGGTGCGGGCCGTGGATGGCGTCTCGCTCCGCGTCGACGAAGGAAAGGTCACGGCCGTGCTCGGCGCGAACGGCGCGGGCAAGACGTCGCTGCTGCGCACGATCTCGGGGCTCGAGCGAGCGAGCTCCGGGCGGGTGTCGCTGGCCGGCGAGGACATCACGCACACCGCGGTCGAGGACATCGTGCGCCGTGGTCTCGCGCACGTGCCGGAGGGCCGCGGCGTGATCGCCGAGCTGACCGTCGAGGAGAACCTTCGCCTGGGCGGGCTCTGGCGTCGCCGGGAGAGCGCTTCGCTGCAGGACATGTACGACCTGTTCGGAGCTCTGCGCGAACGCCGGAGCAAGCCGGCGGCGACGCTCTCGGGCGGCGAGCGACAGATGCTCTCGCTCGCGCGGGCGCTCATGGGCCGTCCGCGGGCACTCCTGCTCGACGAGCCCTCCTTGGGCCTCGCGCCGCGGATCACGGCGCAGATCATGGCGCTCGTGCGCAAGCTCTGCGACGAGCGCGGACTGGCGGTGCTGCTGGTGGAGCAGAACGCCCGCAGCGCGCTCTCGATAGCCGACACCGGCGTCGTGCTCGATCTCGGCCGCGTGGTCGCCACCGAGGACCCCGAGCGCCTCGCCGACGACGCCGATCTGCGACACGCGTACCTGGGCTTCTGAGGCGCTCGATGACGCAGTTCATCAACCTCACTCTCAGTGGCATCTCGACCGGCGCGATATATGCGGCGGTGGCGCTCGCGCTCGTGCTCATCTGGCGCGCCACGAGGATCGTGAACTTCGCCCAGGGCGCGATGCTGATGTTCACCACGTTCCTTGCGTCGGTCGTGATCGAAGCAGGCAATCCGTACTGGGTGGGCCTGGTCGTGGCGCTCGCGAGCGGCCTCGTGCTCGGGGCGGTGGTCGAGCGCGTGCTCGTCCGCCGGGTGGAGTCGGCACCGCCGCTGAACGCGGTCATAGTCACGCTCGGCCTGCTCGTCCTGCTCGAGGCCGCGGCGGGGATGATCTGGGGCAACACTCCACGCGCGTTCCCCGCGGCCTTCTCGATCCAGGGCTTCAAGGTCGGTGGCACGCGCCTGCTGTTCTCGCCGAACGACCTCTTCATCGTGCTCGTCGTGCTCGCCGTCGCGGGCGGGCTCGCGCTGCTCTTCCGCATGACCACGCTCGGCCTGCGGATGCGCGCGGCTGCGTTCGCACCCGAGGTCGCCCGGCTGCAGGGCGTGCGGGTCGGGCGCATGTTCACGATCGGCTGGGCGCTCGCCGCGCTCGTCGGATCGCTCGCGGGCGTGCTCGTCGCCCCGTCGGTGTTCGTCGGGCCGAACCAGTTCGACTCGATCCTCATCTACGCGTTCGTGGCGGCCGTGCTCGGGGGCCTCGACAGTCCGCTCGGCGCGATCGTGGGCGGGCTGATCCTCGGTCTGGTGCTCTCGTACGTGTCGGGCTACGAAGGCTCTGCGCTCGCGCCGCTCGCCGCGCTGGTCGTGCTCGTCGCGACGCTCATGATCCGCCCGAGCGGCCTGTTCTCCTCCGCACGGGAGCGGCGGGTGTGAGCGGCGTCCAGGCAGGTGAGGAGCTGGGTCGGCCGGCGCCTTCGGGCGTGCCGTCGCTCGCACGCGGCCGCTGGCCGCGCACACCGCGGTGGTGGCGCCGGCACACGCTCGTGCGCTCGCTCGCACTGCTCGTCGGGACCGCGCTCGTGCTCGTGCTCCTGAGCGAGGTCCTGAGCGAATACCGCGACCTTCAGCTCGCTGACGCCGCCTACTACTTCACGGTTCTCGCGGGCCTGACCGTGCTGATCGGGCTGAGCGGGCAGATCTCGCTCGGGCACGGCGCGCTCATGGCCGTCGGCGCGTACACGGTCGCGCTGCTGATCGCGAACGAGCAGTGGCCGATCGTTCCGGCGCTGATCGCATCGGTGCTCGTTACCGCGACCGTCGGGATCGCTGTCGGCGCGGCTGCGTCGCGGCTGCGCGGGCCGTATCTCGCGGGCGCCACGCTCGCGTTCGCGGTCGGCCTGCCGGGTCTGGCGTACCAGTACTCCGGCACGTTCGGCGGGGCGAACGGGATCGCTACGAATCCGCCCGCGGTCCCGTCGGCGCTCGGCACGAGCTTCCCGCTCGAGCGCTGGGAGGCGTGGATCGCGTGCGCCGGCGCCGTGCTCGTCGCGTTCGCGCTGTACAACGTCATCCACAGCGGCGTCGGGCGCTCGTGGCGCGCCGTTCGCGACGACGAGATCGCGGCGACCGTGTCTGGACTGCGCGTCTCGCGCTTGCAGACGCTCGCGTTCATCCTGAGCGCCGCGTGTGCCGGCCTCGGCGGCGGACTGCTCGCGGTCGTGCTCCAGCTCGCGAACCCCGGCGCGTTCCCGCTCGTGCTCTCGTTCTACCTGCTCGCTGCGGTCGTGATCGGCGGATTGGGCTCGCTGCTCGGCGCGGCGTGGGGCGCGGCGATTCTCGTGTTCCTACCGAACTGGACGAATGACCTCGCGCAGTCGTTCTCGCTCCCCGACAAGGTCGGTGCGAATCTCCCGCTCGCCGTCTACGGGTTTATGCTGATTGTTGCGATGCTCGTCTGGCCGAGTGGGATCCAGGGCGGAGTTGTCGCGTTCGCAGGCTTCCTGCGTCGCGCGGTTCGAGCGCGCAGTGCATCCGGGTCTTGAAATTCGATGACCGAGCAACAGGAGGGACGATGAAAGTAACGAAGAGCAGGCCGATGGCGTGGGTCGTCGCGGCCGCGGCGCTTGCGCTCGTCATGGCAGGCTGCGGCTCGTCTTCGAGCAACAGCACCGTGGGGGTGACCTCATCAAGCATCACCTTCGGCACGCATCAGCCGCTCACCGGCCCGGCTGCGCCCGGATACAGCGAGATCGCCCCGGCCTCGCAGGCTTACTTCGATTACGTCAACGCCCACGGAGGCGTGTACGGACGCAAGATCCACCTGACCATCAAGAACGACGAATACAACCCGACGAACACGGTCAACGTCGTCCATCAGCTCGTGCTGCAGGAAAAAGTGTTTGGCATCTTCGAGGGTCTCGGTACGCCAACGCACACCAAGGTCGTTGGATTCCTGAACTCCTCCAAGGTCCCCGACATGTTCGTGGCCTCAGGCTGCCCGTGCTGGGACAACGGCTCGGAACACCCGTGGACGTTCGGCTGGCAGCCGAACTACACGATCGAAGGCAAGATCATGGGCCAGTACATCGCACAACACTTCGCCGGCAAGAAAGTCGGCGTGCTCTACCAGGACGACGACTTCGGCCAGGGCGGCCTCGCGGGCATCAAGGACGAGCTCCCGGCGAGCGCGATCGTGTCCGCGCAGCCCTACCAGTCCGGAACCGAAACGCTCGCGCCGCAGATAACGGCGATCAAGTCTGCGGGCGCGGAAGTGGTCGTTTACTTCACGGTCCCGATCTACACGGCGATCGGCCAGCTGACGTCGTTCACGCTCGGCTACAAACCGCAGCTGTTCGTGTCGAACGTCGGAATCGACCCGACGACGGTCGCCGGGCTGCTCAAGACCGTCTCGAAGGGCAAGGCGAGCGGCACGGCGCTGATCGAAGGCGCTTACACCAACGGCTATCTGCCGTCGGTCGCTGACACGTCGAACCCGTGGGTCGCGTTCTTCAAGAAGATCAAGGAACAGTACGACCCGAGCGTTCCGTTCGATGGGAACGTGCTCTATGGCATGGCCAACGCGTACACGCTCGTACAGGCGCTGCAGGCCGCCGGCAAGAACCTCACGCGCGAAGACCTCGTCAAGGCGGTCAACGAACACGGCGCGACGTGGAGCGGTCCCGGGCTTGTGCCGTTCCGCTACTCGACGACCGAGCACGGGGGCTACTCCGGCGTCCAGATGGGCCGCGTGGAAGGGGGCAAGATCGTCCTGTTCGGTCCGAAGCTGAGGACCGAACCGACGAGCGGCACGTCGATCACGACGTACAGCGGCACGCAGCCGTCACCGCCGTCGAGCGGCATACCGACCGAATAGCCAACAGCTTTCGGGATCACCAGGGCACCCCAGGCGGGGCCGCGTCGATCGTGGCCCCGCCTCTTTGCGCGGCCGCGCGTCGCTCGTGGGCAGCTCGGACCGACGGCCCCGGTCCGTCAGGCCGGGCTCGCCAGCCAAGCTGGTGGGCGCGAGGCAGCCGGCGCAGTGCCGCGGTAGCCGGCGCAGTGCCGCGGCAGCCGGGTATTGTGAGCATCGATGAGAGCAGTAGGGGCCTGCTTCGCGATGATGGAGCCTACGCGACGGTGAGGCTGCCGTGAGCGTTGCGGGGTGTCTAGCTCGCGGTGGCTGGCAAGGCTGTCACGAGCACGCGTCCGGCTACGAAACGGTACTCATCGCTCTCGTGATCGCCGCACTTTTCGGCGCATGCGTCGTGATCTCGATCGTTCTCAAGCGCGAGCATCGCCGCCCGAAGCCGGTCGCCGACCAGTGGGGGGCGCTCGCAGTGATGGGCGAGCTTTGTCCGCACGGCTGGCAGGCCCAGATCACGCGGTACGGATGGGATGCGCCGGTGCCCGTCGATGCGCCGCGTGCACGGGCGCCGCTCGTGGAGCTCGAATGGAAGCAGTTCGACGAGGAGCCCGGGCGCGTCGCGGTGGCGCGTCGCGTTTGGGCGCCGACGATCATTGAGGCGCTGCAAGCGATGGTCAACGACCGCCGCACAGACATCACGTTCGAGCAGATCGAGCAGGCGCTCGCCGAAACAGACGACGTGCGGTGGAACGACTGAGCTCGGCGCCGCGAGCGCGACGGTGCCGCGTGCGCCCAGCCGCGGTTTCCACGACACCGCGCCCCGGTCACGCCGGGGCGCGGTGAATCCAGCGGCGGAGCTGCTGGGTCTAGCTCGACGGGTTGCTTTGCGCGCTTTCCGAGACAGCGGAGCCTTCGCCCATGGGGCCTTCGGGAGCGCCGGGCGGGGGCGGTCCTTCGCCCGCCTGCCTGATGGCCGGCCCCGAGCCTTCGCCGCCCTTGTGGATCTGGAGCTTCGGTTCGTGTTCGGCGTCGAAGGCGTTGACCATCGTGCCCGACGGGCTCTGCATGACGGTCACGGTGTCGCCTGATTTGATGTCGGACAGCGCGGCCTTTTCGCCGTTGCGGTACACGGTCGCGTCGCTGGGGATCGTGAGCGTGACGGTCTTATACGTCGCGCTCTTGGTGCCCTCGGTGATCGTGAGCTGTTCCCCGGACAGCGAGGAGAACGTGCCGCGGTCCATCGTCACCGCGTCGAAGCCGCCTTTTTCGTTCGGCACGACCGATTCGGAGTGCACCGGCGGGCCGGCACCATCGCCCGGGATGCCGATCGCAAACCCGGGGCCGATGGCCATTCCAGACCTGATCGCCCCGGCCCGGGCGGCGGCGTGCGCCACGCGCTCCTTGGCGGTGTGATTCGTGGACGCCGAGCTGCCGGCGATACCTGCGGCGCCGCCCACGAGCGCGCACGTGGCGCCGACCGCGGCGGTCCGCATGAGAGTCGGTCTCTTCATTGTGCTCCCTTCCTGGTTTGTCGCGGTCCACCCTCGGGACCGCTCCAGGAAAGGATCGGATGGCAAGCTGAGGCTTGCCTACGAAACTGCTGAGAGGCGACTAAGAAAGAGTCTGAGCAGGATCTATCAGGGTGCTACACGGTTGTCGTCCTGGTATGAGGGCGGGGCGTCGGTCGTACCTCCGGGACAGGCGGGCCCCTCAGGTAGCACCGCACACGCAGTGCTCGCGCAGGCGAGCATCTCGAGCAGCTGTTCAGCGATCCGATCCGGTTGGGAGACCGAGCTTGGAACGCGATCGATGCGCGACTGCGCTCAGCACGATCTGCCGCTACGCAGGGTCGGCCCGATGCGATCATCGCCAGCCGGGGCCCCCAGGCTGGTGGGCTCAGACCCGGGATCGCCAGACTTCTTGTGCAGCCGCGATCTGAAGTGCAAGCTATCGGCATGAACACGACATCCTTCATGGGCGACAAGCCCGTCAACCGCATCGGCCTCGGCGCCATGCAGCTGGCCGGTCCCGGAGTGTTTGGCCCGCCGCGCGATCCGGACGCCGTCCGCGCTGTGCTGCGCCGCGCGATCGAGCTTGGCGTCAACCACATCGACACCGCTCAGTACTACGGCCCCGACGTCGTAAACGACCTGATCCGCCAGACCCTGCATCCCTATCCAAAGAACCTGAAGCTCGTGACGAAGGTCGGCGGCCGCCGCGATGACCGGGGCGCGTGGCTGCCCGCCCAGAGTCCCGGCGAGCTGCGCGCCGGTGTCGAGGACAACCTCCGCTCTCTGCAGGTGGAGCGGATGGACCTCGTCAACCTCCGTCTGATCGGCTCCGAAGCCTCCGGCGATCTGCTGGCCGAGCAGCTCGGCGCGCTCGCGGATCTGCGCAGCGAAGGCAAGCTAGACCTGATCGGCATCAGCGAGGCGGGTCCCGACATCGTAGGCCGCGCGCTCGAGCTGCTCGACATCGCGGAGGTGCAGAACTCCTACAGCGTCGTGAATCGATCAGGTGAGGACGTGCTCGAGCTGTGCATGGAGCGAGACATGGCGTTCGTGCCCTACTTCCCGCTCGGCTCTGCCTTCAGCGCCGGCCCCAAGCAACTGGCGCGCGATCCCGTGATCGCCGGGGTCGCGCAGCGGCATGGGATCACCGTCACCCAGGTCGCGCTCGCCTGGCTGCTGTCCCGCTACGCGCGGATGCTCCTGATTCCCGGCACGAGCTCGGTCGAGCACCTCGAGGAGAACATGGCCGCGGCGGACGTCGAGCTCGACGAGCAGGACCTCGCCGAGCTCGAGAACGCGATCCAGTTGGGGGATCCGCTGGCCGCCGCCCACTAGCGCGCACGCCACCCGCGCGCGGGCGCATCGGCTCCGCAGGGGCAGCACTCGGCGCCCCCACGTCGATTCTCGCCGCGCGCCTTGCGCGCCTGTCGGAGGAGCGCCGGGCGCGGTTCGTCGCCGCGGTCGTCGCGGGTGTCCGTCTACCGCTTCACTACGTGCGCCTGAACATCTCCGCCGTGCGCCGCCCCACCGAGGCGGCTGAGCAGCCGCGCTGCGGTGGGGACAACGCCGGCTGATCAGCTTGGCGGCGGAGGTGAGGTCGGCCCGTACGCCACGGTGAAGCCGTCCAGTGCGGAATTCGGCGACGACGGAGACGCTATCACTTCGGAGTCGGCATTGTTCACCATGAACAATTGGAGCAGTGACTCGTGCTTCTTTGGCTTGAGCAGAGCCTTCTTCGGCTTCGCCTTTCCCACTTTGGTGCTGTAGTCGCCCGGATCGAACGTCACGTTCGTGGTGTCGGTCAGGGTCGCGAGGTCGTCAACGCTTTCGCAGCCATCGGCGATGCACGGGCGCTCGTGAATCGCCTCGACGCTCGCGTGGCTCGACCCGCTGTATCCAACCGTCCGGCCCTGCGACTGTTTGGTCGTTTCGTCGTCGACCGTCATCTGCCAAACGTCCCTGCGGATTTCCTGGACGGTCGTCGTGATCGTGTCGCCGGGGTGGATCGCCAGCGACAGCGGGTCCTCGGACGCGGGCAGGATCTCGGTCCACGCACCGTAGGAGGCTTTCCCGCCGAAGTTGTCGGCTTCGGTGCCGGCCTGGACCAGGGTACCGTCGTCGACGCCGCCGATTCCGACCCAGTCCGAGGAGTACTGGTCGCCGGACAGGGCCGTGTTGACCGTCGGCACTTTCCAAGTGTCGACCACACCGCGGAACGTGCCGCCGGTGAGCGCGTATCCGGACCAGTTGTAGCTTCCCTGCTGTTCCGCCTGCATGCCCGCCACCAGCGGCGCGGGTGCCAGTGCCGGCGGCAGTGGTGCGGGCAGGTCGGGCGTCGCGGCGCCGGCCGCGGCCGGCAGCGCCATCGCGACCACGGTGATTCCGCCCAGCACGATCGTCCCCGTTTTATTCACGTAAATCCCCTCGCATAGTTGGGCTCGCGTCTGCGAGCAACGTCCCGGACGGCCATCGTACTAGGTCATCGCCCGACGCAGGATTACGTTGCCGACCCCGACCAAAGGCCCGCGGCCGCGTTTGTGATCGTCAGCATCAGCTAGGAGAAGCGCTTCCCCGGCACGTGGCCTGATGAACCTCTTCGGTGAGCGAGCTCATCTCCTGGCTCAACGTATGGATCTGTTCGGTGAGATCCGTGTTCTTCATGAGCAAGTCGGCCTGAAACTGTGCCAGCTCGTCTCTGTGCTTCGCCGAGGCTTCCTCGTTTGCCTTGTCAGTCCTCGTCTGTGCCTTCTGGGCGATGATCACCAGCGCACCGGTGTAGAACGCGACGCCGGAGAAGATCAGGTTCAGCAAGATCCACGGCTCCGGGTCGAACTGGCCGCCGTGTGCCAAACGCTTTCAGGGTCGTTTCGATGTAGTGCGCCGCGCCGTTCGCTCGCGCCGCGCTGGGGCGGCTAGCCACGCTGCACGGCGACACGATCTCGCGCGTGAACACGCCACCATGAACCTGCGGCCCAACAGGCCTGAGCCGATCCCGATCCCTGCGCCGGCCGCGACATCGCTCGGGTAATGGACGCCGGTGTGCACACGCGAATAGGCAACGGCGCCCGCCAGCGGAACCAGCACCGGCGCCAGCACCGGCAGCTCGGCGCTGGCGCCGGTCGCGAACGCGAGCGCTGCGGCAGTGTGACCGGATGGAAACGACGTCGACCGCGGCACGCGGATCAGCGCCGGGCGCGAGCGCGAGAACGGCCGCCGCCGGCGCACGAGCAGCTTGGCCGGGCCGTTGGCCACGGCCGCGGCGATCGCGATCGCGGTGAGCCCGCGCCCGGCCGCCCGCTGCCCTCGTCGTCCGCCGAAGAGCGCGAGCGCACCCGCGAGGACAAGCCACAGTCGCGAGTAGTTCGCCGCCCGCGTGATGGCCACGAGCGTGTGATCCAGTGCCGGCGAGCGAGCTCCGAACGAGCGCCTCATCAGCCGACGGTCCAGGCGCTGCACGCGACGCCACTTCGTCATTGAACCTCGGGCTCCGGCAGTTCGGCGGCCTCGGCTTGATCGCCCGTCAGCCGAGAGCCTGGGCGATCGAGTCGATCGCTGCTCGCTCTGGATCGCTGATTGAGCCGGCGCCGGCGCCGCTCTCCTTGTGCGCGCTTGCGACCCTTTCTGCGAGCTTGACGATGAAGCTCTTGTACTCCTGGCACTCCTGGGGTGTGGCCTTGGTTTCGAGCAACGACGCGGCGTCTCGCAGGTGAGCAACGAGCTTCTGCTCGAGCTCCTCGGGTGAGCCATAGCGGGTATGGTCGATCTTCGGCTTGGCGGCGACGATCTCGTCGAGCAGCTCGCTTTGACCGTGGTGCTCGCGCGCCTCGGCGTAGGCCTTGGCCATCGAAACGGTCTCGCGGAACATTCCGCCGTGCGCCGCCGTGATAACCATCATGCCTGCGCTCGGCGGTCCCTCCAGGATCTGCTCCCACTCGGGTGGCGTGAAGTCTTGCTTGGTGGTCATTCAAACCCTCCCATTCGCTTGCCAGGCACCGCGGGCGATTCTAGGCGCGATCAGAGCCGGGGCGCAGCGCGGTGAGCGCGATCTTCGCCCTCTGTGCAGCTTTCTCAAACGCGCTGTACGTCGCCACCCAGCACATCGCCAGCACGAGCGGCCGCCGGCGCGAGGCGTCGGGCCTGCGCCTGCTCCTGTATCTCGCCCGCAGCCCCCTGTGGCTGCTCGGCTGGGCCGTCGCCCTCGGGGCATTCGTCTTTCAGGCGGCCGCCCTGAACAAGGGGCAGCTCTCGGTCGTGCAGTCACTGCTGGTGACGGAGCTCGTCTTCGGTCTCGTGCTGCGCAAGTTCTGGATACACCAGACCATCCGGCTGGCGGCATGGGGCTCGGCGGCGCTCACCTGTTGCGGCCTCGCGGGCTTCGTCTTCCTTCACCAACCGCGGGGCGGCACACCGATGCCGACCGGCAAGGCATGGGCGGGCGTGCTCGCCGTGTTCGGCGGAGCGGTGATCCTGATGGTGCTGGCGGCACGCCGTGGGTCATCGCGACGTCGCGCCGCCCTCTACGCGTCGGCGGCGGCCCTGGTCTGGGCGCTCGTCGCCACGTTCATCAAGACGTCCAGCGTCATGCTCACAGAATCGGGGGTCGCCGCGGTGTTCAGCCACTGGCCGGTATACGCGCTGGCCGCAGGCGGAATCGCAGGCGTCGTGTTCGTGCAGGCCGCGCTCCACGTCGGTCCTCTGAGCGTGTCCCAGCCATTGCTCGCGATCGTGGACCCCTGTGCGAGCATCATCCTCAGCGTGTGGCTGTTTCAGGAGCACTACAGTGGCGGCCCGGCGGCGATCGCCGCCAGCCTGCTCGCGTTCGCCGTGATGTCCATCGGGGTCGTCGCCCTTACGAGGACGGCGCCGGCGACGATGCAAGCCGCGGTCCCGTCGCGTGAGCGCCCGACCCTCGAGGATCGGCCGTGACTGTCCCGCGGAGCGGTACTGCGCCAGCCAGCCCGGCGCCAGCCAGCCCGCTCAGCCAGCCCGCTCAGCCCGCCCGCTCGGCTGCTCGGTCGCGTACCTCGATCTTTTCATCGAGCGTCATCGCACCCGGATGGCCCGGCCCGGGCCAAGGGGTGAGCAGCAGCAGGACGCGCGAGTCGGCGAGGGCCTTGACTTCGTGTCGCTCTTGGGGTGCGAACTGCACCAGGGTCCCCGGCTGGGCATCGATCGTCTCGCCGGCATGGCCGGTGATCCTTGCCTCGCCGTAGATGACGGTGATCCAGGCTCCCTCGTGGACTTGGTGGTCTTGGAGCGTCCCGCCGGCCGGGAGGTCGAGCACGATCGCGCGTCCCTCCTCGGTCGAGGAGAGGATCTCCGGGTTATGCGGCGTCCACGCAAGTTGTTTGAGGTTCCAGTCATGCATCCCAGATAGCAGTCTTGCAGTTCAGCGCCTCACCGGACGACCCGTGCTCGCCTCTGCGTGCAACAGCCGACTGCCCCGAGCTTGGCCGCGCAGGGCCCGGGATAGAAACGACGTCGCGTTCTGGCAACAGACGTGGGGCCTATGCTGCCGGCACCTCTGAGGGGGTCACGGTGGTCACGGGCAGACCCGTGCCCGACACCTTGCTCGGAAGGTCGAGCTTCAACCATCGCGACAGTCGTGTGGGCAGCGTTGAGATGATCACCTCATCGAACCCGTACCGGTTGATCGCATCATGCACCGCCACGACCGGGTCGGGGGCTCCCACGATTCCCTCGACGGCGCTCCCGGCGGCCTCGCTCAGCAGGGGCAGGGCCTGATCTATGACTGCGTTGGCCTGGCCGGCGTCCTGGTCCTCGGGGTCGACGATCTTGTGCAGGCCGTGGGTTGCGTTTGGGACCAGCAGCGTGAACGTGCAGGGCCCGCGCCTCGCCCGCTCTCGCACCGCGTCGAGCAGGGGTTGCGTGGCGGCGGTCTTGTGGGCCACGACAAGTACTCGAATGGGGGTCTCGGAGGATTCCACGGTTGGGAGCTCCTTTCTCGGTGTCCGGCTCTGATGATCGCACTTGCGCGCTCGCAGCGCCAGCTGTCGGGCGTGTCGCTTGGCCCCGCGAGGAAGTCCACGCCCTCGATGACGTGAGCAAGAGCATCGCCAGGCCAAGCAACGGCGGGGCGCACTATGCGGGGAGTTCGCGGCTCTGCTCGGATAGGCGGAGCTCCCGCGCCCGCAGGCGCTCTGAGCGGCTGAGCCTGCGCCCTGCGCGCACCTTGGCGCCGCCCATGATCGACACCAGGCGTATGCGGATGAGCGGCCCCTCGAGTCGGGGTGGCCGATCGCCGAGTCGCACGTCGTTACCGCCCATCAACGCCAGCTTCGAGACTTGGACACGCGCGCCGTCAGGAACCCGTATCTCGGCGCCGCCCATCACCGAGTAGACGTTCAGCTGGGTCACCGGGTGCGAGAGCTCGACGTCGCACAGGTCGATCTCGCCGCCGCCCATGACATTCACCACGGTACAGCGTCTGGCGATTCGCCAATGCCCCCGGCGATGATTGCCGCCCATGATCGAAACCACGCGGCGGGCGCCGCCCGGACCCTCGCGCACCGAGATGCGATCGCTTGCCCTCGAGCTCGCGACGGTGTGTCCGGCAAGGAGCCCATCCAGGCTCACGTCGGCGAGCAGCCGATCGAGCTCGCCCACTGTCCGCGTTGCGTAAGCCGACTGGATGCGGCCGTCGAGCTCGTCCACGCTCAGCCGGCCCTCTGTCGCCGCGTGGCCGAGGATGTCCACGGCGCGCTCACGCTCGGCGTCGGAGGCGCGCAGGTCGGGGTGGGGGTTGAACACGCTCATCTTTGGCGCGGTGACGATTCGAGGCCTAGGCGCGTGCGCGCCGTCTGGAGCGGGAAGCGATCAGCCGCTGCGCGAGCAGCATGAGCTTGGGTACGCGGCGGTCTCGTGAGGGCAGCAACCCGATCTGCTGCGAGAAGTCGTAGAGGTCATAGATCAGCGTCTGGCGACAGATCAGACCGTCGCGGAACTCGTACAAGTCGATGCCCTCGAGATCGATCGGCCGTCCGGTGGGCGCCCATGTCGGTGGCCTCGAGCCATAGCGCTCCCCCCAGAAAGCCAGCTCTCCCGTGAACGTCCCGGTCATCCGCCACGGCAGCGCGAGCCCGGTCCCGTGCAGCGCGGGGTAGAGCGCGCCGGTGCCTTCGAGGCGGACGTCGGGGAATGCACGGAAGAACATCTCGGCGAACGCCCTGAACTCGCGACGGCCGTGGACCGTCTCGCCGAACATGGCCGGATCCTCACAGACGATGTCCTCGGTGACGAGTGCGGCGAGCCCATCGAGATCGTGGGTGTTCCACGCCGTCTCCCAGCGGGCGAGGTGGGCGTCCAGCTCGCCGGCGCGCGCAAGCCAGCGCTCGGAGAACCCTTGCAGGCCGCTCGTGAGCTGCTCCAGCAGGTCCGTTGACCCAGTGCCGCTCGGAGTGGGGGCGGGCGGTGCGTTGGTGGGCGGTGCCTGGGCGGTGGCGGACATGACCTTCCTCCCGGATAGTGCGGATCGAATGGTTCCCAGCGTACGCTCATCTAGTGTCGATGTCAAATCCGCGTCTCATCTCGGCAGCGTCCCGCCGGGCTTGACAAACGCCCCGCGGCGACGCATCTCGGCTAGTCGTGACGCGTCCGGATAGCCGCTACCCAGCAGCAGGGCTGCCTCCCGCTCGACGTCGTATCGCACTCGCACGACCCGGGGCCGGCCATCCTCGATGAGTAGGTAGGAGGCGCGCGGATCGCCATCCCATGGCATGCCCACGCTGCCGCTGTTTGCGACTGTCAGATGGCCAAGCGCGCGGGCGTACGGCTGATGGATGTGACCGTAGACCGCGATCGCCGTATCGAGCGGCCCATACACGGACGATAGCTCCGCGTCTCCGGCCTCGGACGACGGCGCGCGCCACAAATCCTTCGGGGCCGCATGCACGAGCACGAGGCGCTCGAGGCGCTGGCTGCCGGGAAGCCCCCGCAGCCAGGCGACCCGCTCCTCGCCCAGCAACTCCAATGTCGCCGGCGCGTACTCCTGAAAGATCAGGCTCAAAAGAGGCGCGAGCTTCGGAGCCAGCTGTTCCTGTCGTCGTTGCTCTTGGGGTCGCCAGAGGACCTCATCGGTGTTGCCCACGACGCCCGGCCAGCCCAGCTCGCGCACGCGATCGATGACCTCGGCGGGCCGCGCGCCCATCAGAGCAAGGTCACCGCCATGCAGCACAAGATCGGGCCCTCGCCGCCGGAGGTCGGCTAGGACCGCGTCGAAGGCGGTCAGGTTGCCGTGGACGTCAGAGACGATTGCAATCCGCATAGGCTGAACTCCTCATCCCGCGCCGGCCCGACCGTCACCGAGCGTTGAGTGACGGGTCGTTGATCGCACCGTCTGGGCATTGACCGTCGAGCGCTTGGAGAATGCTCTCGACGGCTCGCAGCTCGATGGCCCGTCGGACCTCCGCCACGGCTGACCCGAGGTGAGGCGTAAAGACGCTGCGCGGGTGATCGAGGAGCTCCGGCGCTATCGCTGCGGGCGCCTGCTCGCGCGAGAAGTCCTCGATGGCAAAGACGTCGGCGCCATAACCGGCGAGGCGTCCGCAGTCGAGCGCCGCAGCGAGCGCCTGCTCGTCGACCGTCGAGCCGCGTCCCACGTTCACAAGCACCGCGCCAGGTGGCATCAGGGCCAGCCGCTCGGCATTGATCAACGCGCGTGTCGGGCTCGTAAGCGGGACAGCGAGCACCACGATGCGGCTCACGCGCAGCAGCTCCTCGAGCGAGCGTGCGCTGAGGCCCTCGGCCTCGGGCACCACCGGATCCGTGTAGGACAAACGGCAGCCGAAGCCCGGCGCAGGCGTCGAGCAGCGGCGCCTCTACGCGGTCGGGCATGAACACGAGCAGCGCGCTGGCGCGGGCCGCCCGTGCCGCCAACGCCTCCTGCGACGGCGGTCGCTCACACACGTCGACCTCGCACCGTTGGCAGAGCAAAGCGATCGCATCTGCGTGCAAGGCGTGTGTCGCGATGCTCAATGGCCGGCTCATCCTCACCTCGAGCGGTCAACGAAGAACGTTGAGAGCTCGACATGCATGACTCTCTCATGAACAAGCTATTGCCGGCGGCTGGCGCTTCATCCGCAGATGTGCAACACTTAAGCGAGTGCTTCAGTATTCGGCCACCCAGCCGGCGCCCGGCGAGCCCCCGGTCGACGCGGTCTTCCACGCGCTCTCGGACGCGAACAGGCGTGCGATGATCGACCGCCTGCTCGACGGCCCAGCGTCGGTGAGCGAGCTCGCGCTGCCGCTGGCGATATCTCTGCCAGCGGTCGTCCAGCACCTGCACGTGCTCGAAGCGAGCGGCGTCGTGAGCTCGCACAAGGTGGGGCGCGTGCGCACATGCGAGATCGAGCAGCTCGCGCTGAACGCGGCCGAGCGCTGGATCAGCGATCGGCGTGCGGCCTGGGAGGCGCGGCTCGATCGGCTCGGCGAGTTTCTCGCAAGCGACCCCGATCAGCCAGACCCCTCCACGCAGTCACACAAGACGAGATCGAAAAGGAGAACGACGTGAGCAACAGATCGGCGACACACTCGACGTTCGTGATCGAGCGCAACTACCCCGCATCCCCCGCGCGCGTGTTCGCGGCGTGGGCGGATCTGAATGCGAAGAGCCAGTGGTTCGGCCCGCGCGGCGAGCACGAGCACGAGCTCGACTTCCGTGAGGGCGGCCGCGAGCACTTCGAGGTGACGGCCGCAAGCGCCGTCTTCTCCTACGACGCCCTCTACGAAGACATCGTCCAGAACGAGCGGATCGTCTACACGTACAACATGCACCGCGACGGCGTGCGGATGTCGGTTTCGGTGAGCACCGTGGAGCTGCTCGCGAACGGCGCGGGGACGCAGCTGCGCTATACCGAGCAGGGCGTGTTCCTCGACGGCGAGGACACGCCGCAGGCGCGCGAGCACGGGACGAAGGAGCTGCTCGACAAGCTCGGGGAGGCGCTCGCCCAGGAGGCTGCAAGGGCATGAGCGCCGGGGCTGACACGACCGAGAGGACGCAGAACACCCCGCAGGCGCTCGTGCGGGGCGCATCGATGGACGGGGTCGGCGACCGCTCTCGCTGGCTTGCCCTCTACGTGCTGTGCTTGGGCATGCTCATGATCGTCCTCGACGTGACGATCGTAAACGTCGCGCTGCCCTCGATCCAGGAAGACCTGCACTTCTCGACATCGAGCCTGGCGTGGGTGGTCAACGCGTACCTGATCGCGTTCGGAGGCCTGCTGCTGCTGGCCGGCCGCCTCGGCGACCTGATCGGCCGCCGTCGAGTCTTCCTCGCGGGCGTCGCGCTGTTCACGAGCGCGTCGGTGCTGTGCGGCCTCGCTCAGGCCGCGTGGTGGCTCGTGGCCGCGCGCTTCGTCCAGGGCGTCGGCGGCGCGATGACCTCGGCGGTGATCCTCGGGATGATCGTGACGATGTTCGGAGATGCTCGCGAGCAAGCGAAGGCGATCGGCGTATTCGCGTTCGTCGCCTCGGCGGGCGGCTCGCTGGGCCTGCTCGCGGGCGGCGTGCTCACGCAGTCGATCAACTGGCACTGGATCTTCTTCGTCAACCTGCCGATCGGCATCGCGACGGCGCTCGCGGCACGGCGGCTGGTCGCCGACGAGCCAGGCCTTGGCCTGCGCGAGGGCGCGGACGTCCCAGGAGCGGTACTGATCACGAGCGCGCTGATGCTCGGCGTTTATGCGATCGTCGGCCCAGCGGCGGAACATGGCTGGGGATCGGCGAGCACGCTACTGCTCGGCGCGGGCTCGATCGCACTGCTCGCCGGGTTCCTCACGCGCGAGACGCATGCGGCGAGCCCGCTGATGCCACTGCGGATCTTCCGTTCGCGGCCTGTCGCGGCCGCGAACGCCATCCAGATCTTGTCGGTCGCCGGGATGTTCGGGATGTTCTTCCTGGGGGCGCTGTACCTGCGGCGCGTGCTGGGCTACGACGCGCTTCAGATCGGCCTCGCGTTCCTGCCCGTGACGATCGCCATGGGGACGCTCTCGATCCGGTATTCAGAGCGCATCTTCATGGCGCTGGGCGCCCGCCGCGCGCTGCTCGTGGGCCTGACGCTCGTGCTCGCGGGCCTCGTGGTGTTCGCGCTCGCGCCGGTGCACGCGGACTACGCCACGCAGGTGGCGCCGTCGATGCTGCTGCTGGGTCTCGGCGCGGGCACCGCGTTCCCGGCGCTGATGAACCTCGCGATGTCGGGCGCGACGCCGCAGGACGCGGGCCTCGCGTCGGGCCTCGTCAACACCACGGCGCAGGTCGGCGGCGCGCTCGGGCTTGCGGTGCTCGCGACACTGTCGACGTCGCGCAGCAACGCCTTGAAAGCGAGCGGCCATTCGCTGGCGTCAGCGCTGACCTCGGGCTACCACCTCGCGTTCTGGGTCGCCGCGGCGATCGTGGGCTGCGCGCTCGTCGTCGTGCTCGCGGCCGTCGAACCCGGCCGTGCGACGGCGGGCATCCATGGCGACGCCCACGCGCAGGACAAGACGCATGCGCAGGCCAGCCCGTCGGCCGAAGGCGCGAGCACGTGAGCCCGAGCGCCAGCCCCGGCGCGGGCGCATCGGTGCCGCGAGAGGCCCACAGGCCCGCCGTAATTTGCGCGAAACCGACAGCCGCGGCGGGCAAGACCCTTCCGGCCGGCGGGTATCGTGGAGCGCCGTGCCCATCGTTCGGGAATCCAAGCAGCCGAAGGTGCGCCTCGGGCAAACCGGCGGCGGGTCGATTTCGGCAGCCGTCTTCGCTTTCGTCGAGCGCGGCGCGATCCTGCGTCCCCAGCATGCGCACGAGCTACGCGGCAGCGTGCTGCTGCGCTTCAGCGAGGACTACCAGGGCGTCGAGGTCAACTTCCGCGGCGACGAGATCCTGGTCGCCGACGCCCGCGACGCCGACCGCGCGCACGACCTGGTCCTCGAGGGCGCCTTCCACGACTTCGCTGCGCTGCTCGTCTCGCCGCTGACCGGTGGGCTGCCGCGCCCCACGAACGCGACGGGCCGCGCCGCACTCGGCCGCCTGGCCGACGGCCGGATCGAGTTCGAGGGCCCTCTGCGGCTCGCCCGCGGGCTGCTGCGGCTGATGTCAGCGCTCCCGGACAAGCAGACGCGGCGACTGCCGAAGGAGCAAGTGGCCGCCGAGCGCGCGCCGAGCGGTTAGGCCCGATCACATGCTCAGCTATTTGGCCGCCGGCTGGAGATTGTGTCTGATTGGACGACGATGAGGATTTGTCATGAATAAACCGGTGTTGTTCTGCTATGACGGCTCAGACGGGTCCAGGTCGGCGCTGTCGGCCGCCGGCGAGCTCATAACCCACCCTGCCGATGCCGTGGTGCTGACCGTGTGGATGCCGGCAGTGGTCAGCCTGGTTCGAGCAGGCTCGTTTCTGACCGCCGTACCTAACGAGGGTGAGATAGACGAGCAGGAGGCCGCCGTTGCGAAACGAATCGCCGAGGAGGGTGCCGCGGGCGCGCGCGAGCGCGGCTACAGCGCGTCGGCACGAATCGCGCAAGCCGACATCTCAGTCGCCGGGACGATTGGCGAGATCGCTCGAGAAATCGACGCTGGACTGATCGTCTGCGGCCAGCGTGGACGCGGCGCAATCCGCAGCACCCTACTCGGCAGCGTCTCGCATGCACTCTCGGGGCACGCGCAACGACCTGTACTCATCGTCCCTAAGCGCGCGTGATGCGCTTCTTGTGCACTGTCACCCCGAAGTGACAGCAGGGTCCGGTGACGAGGATGGCGGTCACCGAGACCGCGGCTCTCGGCGCGGCTGTCGTTCGGTCATCCACGGCCTTCGCTCGTGCCGAGGCACTGCTCTTGCCCTTGGATGGAAGGATCAGCAGCGCGAGCAGCAGCCCCAGGGCAAAGATTCCTGCGGCCCAGGCGAACGCGACGGTGTAGCCGTGGATTGCCGCCGCGCTCTCGACTCCGGGCGTCCTGGCGTGGCTGGCGGCGTAAGCGGCGGTTGCGCTGGCGAAGATCGTGCTCAACAGCGCGGTGCCGACAGAGCCGCCTACCTGCTGGGAGGTGTTGACCATCGCAGAGGCGACGCCCGCCTCGGAGGCGTCGATTCCCAGCGTCGCGGTGCTGAAGGCGGGCGCGAAGATACAGCCCATTCCGAGGCCGGTGATGACCAGTGGGGGCAGCACGTGGCTTGCGTAGCCGGCGCCCGGTGAGAGGCGCGTCAGCATCAACATCGCGATCAAACCGAGCGTCATCCCGGCGGCAATCAGCGGCTTTACGCCTGTGCGGTAGAGCAGCTTGGTCTGCACCGTCGTGGAGGTGACGACGATCGCGGCGGTCAACGGCAGGAACGACAGGCCGGTCTTGATCGGAGAGAAGCCGAGATCCGCCTGCATGTAGTAGGTCAAGAACAGGAACACGGCGAAGACCGCGGCGCCCGCCAGCAGGATCGACAGGTAGGCGCCGCCACGGGCGCGGTCGGTGACGATGTGCAGGGGGAGCAGCGGATCGGTCCTGCGGCGCTCGACTGCCACGAACGCGACCAGCAGCACGACGCTGGCAGCGAGCGCGACGATCGTCAGCGGCGTCGTCCACGAATGCGTCTCGGCGTTGGAGAAGCCGTAGACCAGCGCGAACAGGCCTCCGCAGGCGAGCAGCACGCCTGGGATGTCGATCCGCGGGCGGCTCTCGGGGGGATGGTTCTGCAAGAGCCTCAGCGCCACGAACACAGTCGGTATCGCGATCAGCACGTTGACGTACAAACACCACCGCCAGGACAGCACCTGCGTGAGCACCCCGCCGAGGAGCAGCCCGACCGACGCGCCACCGCCGGCGATCGCCCCGAAGATGCCAAACGCCTTGGCCCGATCCGGCGAGCCGGCGAAGTTGACCGTCAACAGCCCTAGCGCGGAGGGCGCGAGCAGCGCGCCGAAGGCACCCTGCAGCGCCCGCGCGGCCACGAGCATTCCGAAGGATTGCGCCAACCCTCCGATCGCAGAGGCCGCCGCGAAGCCGATCAAGCCGGCGATGAACGTCCACTTGCGCCCGAACAGATCACCGAGCTTTCCTCCCAGCAGCAAAAGGCTGCCGAACGCCAGCGCGTATGCGGTGATGACCCATTGCCGGCTATCGGTGGAGAAGCCCAGCGACTGCTGCGCCGAGGGCAGCGCGATCGTCACGATCGTCGCATCGAGCACCACCATCAGCTGCGCCACACCGAGCAGGGCGAGGACCGACCAACGATGCTCCCCGGATGCGGCGCCCGCCGCGGCCGTCACCGGTGGGATCCCGATACGCTCGCTACTCGCCATTGACGGCATCCACGGTACGCCACAATCGTCCGGCTGGTCGTGCCGGCGAGCTCACTGGCCTCGTGCGATCCTCCTGCGAGCGACTGGCCCAACTACACGACGGGAGACAACATGAGCGACGCCTTCATCCTTGGGGGAATACGGACGCCAATCGGTCGCTACGGTGGAGCGCTCTCCCATATCCGCACCGATGATCTGCTCGGCCGGACAATGCTCGCGGCGTGCCGACGCGTCGGAGTCGAGCCTGACCGGATCGAAGACATCGTCGCTGGTTGCGTGAACCCGGCGCACGAGGGCATGGGTGACGTCGCACGCTGGGCCGCGCTCGCCGCCGGCTTTCCAGACTCCGTTCCGGCGGTCACCGTCAATCGCTTCTGCGCCTCATCGCTCACCGCGACGATCCAGACCGCGCACGCGATCCGTAGCGACGAGCTGGCGATCGGCCTCGCCGGCGGCGTCGAGTCGATGTCGCGCTCCGGCTGGGCACTGATGAAGGGCGACGCGCCGTTCAGCCCGCGCGGCCCCGTGTTCATGCTCGACACGATGTGGGCCGGGGCCGGGGGGCCGCCCAACCCGACGCTCCTCGCCCGCGACGCCTACATCGAGATGATCCGCACGGCCCAGAACGTCGCCGACCGCTACGGGCTGACCCGTGAGGAGATCGACGCCTTCGCGCTGCGCTCCCACCAGCGCGCCGCCGCTGCACGCGACTCGGGGCGCTTGGCGCTGGAGATCGAACCCGTCGAGATCCCGGCCACTCGCAAGCAGCCCGCGTGGCGCTTCGAGCACGACGAGAGCATTCGCGACGACACGACCGCCGCGGGCCTCGCCGCGCTTCGTGCGCAACCAAACACAACGCAGATGACCGCCGGCAACTCCTCGCCACTCAACGACGGAGCCAGTGCGGTCGTGCTCGCGAGCGCCGCCGCCGCGAAGGAGCTCGGCGTCGAGCCGCTCGCGCGCGTCGTGGCGTCCGCGACCCACGCGCTCGACCCGCTGTACATGGGTATATCGCCTGCGTTCGCGATCGCCAAAGCGCTGAAGCGCGCCGCGCTCTCACCCCAGCAGATCGACGTCTGGGAAATCCACGAAGCGTTCGCGGCACAGGCGCTCGGCGTGCTGCGCGAGCTGCCGAACCAGCTCGACGGCTTCGAGGTCCCCGACGGGCGGCTGAACCACAATGGCGGGGCCGTCGCGATCGGCCATCCATTTGGCTCCTCCGGAACACGCTATGTTCTGACGCTCTCGATCGAGCTTGCGCAGCGCAAGGCCCGTTACGGCGTGCTCGCCGTCTGCGTCGGCTCCGGTCAAGGCGTAGCGCTCGTGCTTGAAAATCCTGCGGCGGCATAGGTCTTGTGAACGAGGTTCCGATCGACTGGGTCCCTGATAAGCACGAGCGATGAGGAGCTAGATATGCGCGCATTTGCCGTCCAGAGTTTCGGCGAGGCCCCGGCGATCCATGACCTGCCGATTCCCAACGCGGAGGACGTATTACTAGTACGCGTGAGCTACGCAGGTGTGAATCCGCTCGACGCCAGACTGCTCGAACGGCTGACTGTCACCTCAACTTATCCCTTCGTCCTGGGTCTCGACTTCGCGGGCCTAGTCGAGCGCGTTCCGGCGCGAGAGAGCGATCTCAAAGCCGGCGAGCGAATCTTCGGCATGGCACACACCCACGGCTCCTATGCGGAGTACACTGCCGTCGCGCCGGGCATGAAGGCTGAGCCGGTGGCGCGCATCCCCGACGGCGTGAGCGACGATCAGGCAGCCGCACTACCCACCTCGGCGGTAACGGCACTCAGGTCGCTCGATGTTCTGGGCGTCAGCGCGGACCAGCTCCTCGTCGTGATGGGCGCGACCGGCGGGGTCGGCGGCTACGCGGTGCAAATGGCGCTGTCTCGTGGTGCGCATGTCATCGCGACCGTTCGCGGCGACGTCGACGAGGCCCGCCGGCTCGGCGCTGAGGATGTCTACGACACCAACACCGGCGACGTCATCGACGCGCTGCGAAAGTCCTACCCGGACGGTGTCAACGCGGTCCTCGATCTGGTCAACGGTCCACAGGCGATACGCCGCGACGCCGAGATTCTCAAGCCCGGGAGCACGCTCGTCTCGACGATCTTCGCGGCAGACAGCGCGTGGTTCGCCAAGCACAAGATCACAGCCCACAACCATGCCTCGAGCAACAACCCGCTCTTGTCGCCTCGAGGACTGAGCGAGGTTGCGCGCATGCTCGCTGACGGCACGATCACTGCGCGCATCGGCTCCACTACTCAACTGGACGATGCTGGGCAGATTCTCGACAAGCTCCGCCACGGTGGCCTCCACGGCAAGGCCGTGATCCGCGCCTAGACTCGACGAGTGCAACAGAGCCGCGCCTGACCTACCGGCATGTCCATCCCGCTGATGCTGGCAACCCTGACCGACCGCCGCGACTTCGGCGAGGACTGGCTGCTGGAGCGAAAGCTCGACGGCGAGCGCTGCGTCGCGCGCAAGGACGGCGCCGATGTGCGGCTGCAGTCGCGCACCGGGAAAGACCTCACGGGCACCTACCCCGAGGTCCGGGCCGCCGTCGCGGCGCAGGCCGCGCCGCGGATGCTGCTCGATGGCGAGCTGGTCGCATACGACGGCGAGCAGACTTCCTTCAGCCGTCTGCAGCAGCGGCTCGGAGTCGCCAAGCCCTCCCCACAGCTGGTGGGCTCATATCCGGTCGTCTACTGCGTGTTCGACATCCTCGAGCTCGACGGCGAGGATCTCACGGCCCAACCGCTGCTGCAGCGCCGCGCGCGGCTGACCGAAGCGATTCGCTCGAGCGGCGCGCTGCAGCTGATCGAGGCGTGGCGCGGGGACTCACAGCGAAGATTCGCGGAGGCGTGCCGGTCCGGCTGGGAGGGGCTCATCGCCAAGCGGGCGAACGCTCCGTATGCGAGGGGTCGCTCGAAGGACTGGCTGAAGCTGAAGTGCGTATGGGAGCAGGAGCTCGTGATCGGAGGCTTCACCGACCCGACCGGCAGCCGCACCGACTTCGGTGCGCTGCTCGTCGGCTACCACGAGGACGGCCGGCTTCGCTACGCCGGCAAGGTTGGCACCGGCTACAGCGCGGCGACGCTCCACGATCTCGGTGCCAGGCTGCGCGCGCTGGAGACGCCTGAGTCGCCGTTCCTCGACGCGCGACCGATCCCGCGCGCCACGCACTGGACCCACCCGGAGCTCGTCGCCCAGATTGGCTTCGCCGAGTGGACAAGCGACGGTCGCCTGCGCCAGGCGCGCTTCCTCGGCCTGCGCGACGACAAGGATCCGAACGAAGTAGTCCGCGAGCGCTCGTCGTGAGCACGAGCGCGGGCAAGCCGCAAGCTGCCAGGCCCGGAGCTCCACGCGCGCGACTCACGTCCACATCGTCTGATTCGGACCGACTAACCCGGTCAAGCTCCGCCACAACGCGGCAAGGCCGTCATCCGCCCCGGGACTCGGCGCTCCTCGTTTGCTCGCGGCGAGGCTCGAGGGCCGCGCGCAGCTGCGACCTGGCGGTGATCGCGAGCTTTGGAAAGATCCGGTACAGGTGCGATCCGATCGTGCGGTGCGAGAGGAACAGCCGCTCGCCGATCTCGCGATTCGACAGACCCGCTGCCGCCAGCTGGGCGATCTGCAGCTCCTGGGCGGTGAGCCGGTCGCGAGCCTCCGGCATGCGCGGCCCGATCTTCTCGCCGGTGGCTCGCAGCTCCTGGCGCGCGCGTTCGCTCCAGCGCGCCGCTCCCAAAGCATCGAACAGGTTGGTCGCGTCGCGTAGAGGTACACGCGAGTCCGCGCTTCTGCGCTGGCGACGCAGCCAGCGGCCGAACGAGAACAGCGTCCGCGCACGCAGGAACGGATAGCTCCGCGACTCTGCGGCAAGCGCCGCCACGAAGTGCGCCTCGGCGTGATCGTCGTCGCTCAGCAGCGGTCGGGCGCAGGCCAGACCGGCGCGCAAGATCGGCGGCTCGCTGCGCTTCGCGATCTGTTCGAGCTCGCTCGTGACCTGCGCGACCCTGGCGGCGTGCTCACCGCGGGCGCCGGCCTCCACGAGGTCCAGCACGGCCGGCCAGCGCATGAAGCGGTGATACGCCGGGTCGTCTTCGTCGAACACCGGCCACAGCGCGCGGAATGCGTCCTGGTGGCGTCCCTCGCCGAGCGCCGCTGCGCCCCGAGCGAGGTGCGCGGGGGCGAGCAGCGGACCGCCGTTTATCGCCGTCAGGGCTCGTTCAGGCCCCGTGAGCATCGCATCGAGGTCGCTCTCGCTACCGCGCAGCGCAGCGGCCAGGGCGCTTACGAGCTGCCCGGTGAGTCCGAACTGAGGCTGGCGAGTCTCGCGCGCGAGACTCGCCGCCTCGGTGCCCGCTCGCTCGGCGGCCTCCCAATCGCCCGCATAGGTGGCGGCCCACGCGTAGTGGGCGAGCGCCTGTGTGAGCATGCCGAGCCTGCTCTGACCGCGCAGCCGCTCAACCGCACGCGCGAGCAAGCGCGAGCCTGCCGCGAAGTCGCCCGCCTTCTCGGCCGCGATGCCCACATACATCGCAGCGACCGGATCGGTCATCTCCTGCAGCCGCACGTGTGCCACCTGGCGCCGCACCGACGGCGCCGTCAACTCCGGATCTGCGAGCGCGATGACGACCAGCAGTCGCGGATCCTCGCCGGGAAAGCCGATGCGCTCGGCCGCGTCGACCACATACTGCCGCGTCCGGGCGCGGGACCGCGTCCACCAACAGCGATGTGCGATCGGCACGAGCGAGCGCAATGCCGCATCCGGATCGCCGCCGGCGAGCAGCCGTTCCGCGATCGTGACGAACCTCTTGGCGGCGCCCTTCTCGAACCAGACCTCTCCACTGATCATCTGCTGCAACCAGGCCAGGCGGGCGGCCTCGAGCGGGCCCAGCTCGAGTGACTCCGCCTCCCTCAGCAGCCGGCTGACGACCTCGACGCGCCCGAGGTCATACACGAGCTCGGCTGCGCGCACGAGGCGTTCGCCCTTCCGGTGCGGATCGGCCGTGAGCATGGCGGCGCGCTCGAGTGCGGCCGCGGCGACCATGACCGCGCCGCGCCGGCGCGCGATCTGCGCCTGCTCGTCCAACGCCGAGGCGACCTCGTCGTCATGGCCCACCGTGCACGCGGCGCGGTGCCACAGCCGGCGCTCCGGGTCGCGCACGACCTCTGCCAAAGCCGCGTACATCGCGAGCCGCTGCGCCGGCGTGGTCGTGCTCTGCACCGCCGAGCGGATCAGCGGATGTGCAAAGCGCACCTCGGATCCGTGCGCCTGGGCCAGGCCGCGTTCGGCGGCGCCATCCAGAGCAGAAAGCGCCACCTCGTTCCCGGAGACGCGCGTGGCAGCCGACAGGAGCTCCGCGATCGAGGCTCTGCCGTCCAGCGCCGCGGCAAGCAAAACGAGGCGCGTGTCCTCGCCGAGCCCGTCGAGGCGCGCCCCGAACGCGCGCTCCAGGCGCGCGGTCAGCGCGGCCGGCGTTGGCGACAGCAGCTCGACGGGGTCGCCGGACTCCGGCATGGTCCGCGCCAGCTCCACGAGTCCGAGCGGGTTGCCGGCGGCGTCGGCCAGCACACGACCACGCACGTCCGGGGACAGCCCCGGCGCGACGCGGTCGAGCAACTTCTCGGAGTCGGATGCGGACAGGCGGACCAGCTGCAGGCTCGGCAAGCCGGCCTCCTCGAGCGCTGTCGAGAACCCGTCGCGAAGGCCGGCGATGAACACGACCGGCTCGTTGTCCAGCCGCCGCGCGATGAAGCTCAGCACGTCAAGGCTCGAACGGTCGAGCCACTGAGCGTCGTCCGCAATCAACAACAGTGGGCTCGAGTCCGCCGCGTCCGAGAGGAGACGGTAGGCGGCAAGGGCGACCCGGAACGGATCGGCCTCCACCACGTCGGCGACGCCGAACGCTGTGTCGAGCGCTTGCCGCTGGGGATCCGGAAGCGTCTCGATGCGGCCGCCAATCGGCCCAAGCAGCTGGTGCAGTCCCGCAAAGGCGAGCTCGGACTCAGACTCGACGCCCACGGTCGCGAGCGTGCGAGCACCCAAGGAGCCGGCACGCCCGCGCGCGCGGTCCAGCAACGCCGACTTTCCGATCCCGGGCTCCCCGCGAATCACCAGCGCTCCGCCGCGGTCGCGGACGCGGTCCAGCAGCGCGTCGACCCGCGCAACCTCGTCATCGCGCCCGATCAGCTCGCTGGTCGCATCCGGCGGGCTCGAGACCGTCATATGCCGAGGATAAGCAGAAGCAGTCGCATGACTGAAGCGACGGGCGCTGGGCAGACCTACGCTACCCCGGTGGCAACGAGCCACGAGACCTACACCGTCAGACGCCTGACCGTCGAGGTCCCGGGCGTCCGCGAGTTCCAGCGGCTCTACGAGCAGGCGGTGCCCGCGAATCCGCTGGAGGAGATCGCTGGGCTCGTGCGGCGCGAAGCGAGCTGGGCCGAGGTGATAGATGCGCACGCCGAGTGGGCCCCACACGGATTCCTCATCTACTGGCGCAACGACGTGCATGGCGTGATGGAGCTCGCTGGCGACGACAACGACTGCGTCGCGTATCTCATGGGCAACGTCACCATCGCCGAGCAGATGTTCCGCCACGATCCCCGCGCCATGCTCTACGCGCCGCTGCGGACGGTCATATGGGAAGACGCACACGAACGCCCGTGGTTCACCGTCGACCAGCCGAGCACGCAGTTCGGCAGCTTCGGAATCCCCGCGGTCTCAGCGGTCGGGGTCGAGCTCGACAGAAAGCTCGCGGCGCTCCTGGAGGCGCTCCGCCTCGAGGTGCCACTGGCACTGCTCGCCTCGACCGCAGCCGCCTGATCACCCCGCGAGAAGCAGTCGCATGACTCAAGAGAACACTGACGCTACGAGTCAGGCTCCTGCTCGATTACACCGCTACTACCCGAAAGGATGGCCATGTCCACCGAGAGCAAACTCAGCATCGTGTTTTGCCACGGCATCTGGGCCGACGGTTCGTGCTTCAGCAAGCTGATCCCCCCACTGCGGGCCGAGGGGTACCAGGTGATCGCCTGCCAATACAACCTCGACTCATGCCAGAGCGACGTCAACAGCGTGATTCGCACGCTCGGACGGGTCTCCAGCCCTTCCATCCTCGTCGGCCATTCCTACGGCGGCGCCGTCATTACAGCCGCTGGAACCGACGACCGCGTCGCCGGACTCGTCTACATCTCCGCGCTCGCGCCGGATGAGACCGAGACCCCACAGGGCCAGCAGGACAAGTTCCCGACCACCGACGTGTTCGGACAGATCGAGGTCGCGGACGGGCGCATCTGGATGATCCCGGAAGGCATCGAGTCCTTCGCGGGGGACCTGTCCGAGGAGGAGAAGCAGATCGTGTGGGCGACCGCGACGCCGCCCGCCGCGAACCTGTTCAACGAAAAGATCCCAGGCGCCGCTTGGAGGACGAAGCCCAGCGCCTACATCGTGGCCGCGCAGGACCACAGCGTCCATCCAGAGCTGGAGCGGTTCTCCGCCAAGCGCATGGGCGCCACCACGTACGAAGTCGAGAGCAGCCACGTCGCGATGCTCTCGCACCCCGACGTCGTGCTCGACGCGATCCGCAAGCTCGCGACCGCCGTCCAGGAGTCGGCAGTCACTGCCGTGTAGCACGCGCCGGGATGTGTCGTGCGCGGCCAGCGATGATCGTGGGCCTGTGCCTTGACGCCGTGGACCGTCGACACCGGCTGCGCCGCTTGCTCGTGGCCCTGGGGTGCGATGGGACGTCTGCGGCCAGGTCGCGCGTGGTTTGGCTTGGGAGGGGCGCTACGTTTGGAGTTCGCGGTCGAGCCTGATCGCGGCACTGATCAGCGCGAGGTGCGTGAAGGCTTGCGGGAAGTTGCCGAGCAGCTCGCCGCTCGACCCGATCTGCTCCGAGTAGAGTCCGAGGTGGTTTGCGTAGGTGAGCATCTTCTCGAACGCCAGCTGCGCCTCCTCGAGGTAGCCGGCCCGCGCGAGGCACTCGACGTACCAGAAGCTGCACATCGAGAACGTCCCCTCGTCGCCCTCGAGCCCGTCCGGGGCTGCCGCAGGGTCGTAGCGGTGGACGAGGCTGTCGGAGACCAGCTCGCTGCCGATCGCGCGGAGCGTCGAGAGCCAGCGCGGGTCGGTGGGTGCGATGAAGTGAACGAGGGGCATCAGCAGGAGCGACGCGTCGAGCACGTCGGAGCCCTCGGCCTGGACGAACGCCTGCCTGCGCTCGCTCCACCCGCGCGCCATGATCCAGGCAAAGATGTCGTCGCGTGCCCGCGCCCAGCGCAGGATTGCCGCAGGCAGCCCGCGGTTCGTCGCGATTCTCATCGCGCGGTCGATCGCGACCCAGCACATCAGACGCGAGTGGGTGAAGCGCTTGCGCCCGCCGCGGGTCTCCCAGATGCCGTCGTCTGGCTCCTGCCAGTGCTCGCAGACCCAGTCGATGAGCGGCACCAGGTTCATCCAGTCGTCGTACGCGATCAGCTCGCCGCGACCCAGCAGCGCCTGCCGCTCGGCAAGGTAGATCGAGTCGAACAGCTCGCCGTACACGTCGAGCTGCAGCTGGGTCGCCGCTTCGTTGCCGATCCGCACCGGGCGCGAGCCGCGGTAGCCCTCGAGGTGCCCGAGCTCGCGCTCGGTCAAGCAACGCACACCGTCGATCCGGTACATGACATCGAGTGGGCTGCCACCCGCCGTCGCCCCGGCCGTGCTCGAGATCTTGCGGCGGAAGCCGTTGAACGCGACCGCCTCCGCGACGAATCCAAGCCGGGACAGCGCGTATACGGAGAACGCGAAGTCGCGCAACCACGCGTAGCGGTAGTCCCAGTTTCGTGTCCCGCCGATTCGCTCGGGCAGGCTCGCGGTCGCGGCGGCCATGATCGCGCCGCTCGGCTCGTACGAGAGCAGCTTGAGCGTCAGTGCTGAGCGATCCACTATCTCGCGCCAGCGGCCGTGGTATGAGGACTGCCGAAGCCACTCGCGCCAGAACCTGACGGTTTCGTCGCCCAGCTGCTCCGCCTCCCGCGCGCCGAGCGGCACCGCCCGATCGCCAGCCTGAAGGACGAACGTCATCCGCTCTCCCGCCGCGAGCTCGAACTCTGCCGTGGCTCCGGCGGAGGTCGCCTCGAGCGCGAGCGGCGAGCCGAGTGCAAGAGCGTCGCCCTCGGCGCGAAACACGGCGCCGGTCGGCTCGATCGTGACCCGCGGCTCGTGCAGGCCGTAGCCGAAGCGCGGCTCGACCTGCAGGCGAAAACGCAACGCGCCGCGCACTCCAACCACGCTTCGGACGAGCCGCTGCGGGCCCTCGCCGATTGGCATGAAGTCCTGAATCTCGCTCACGCCGTGGGGAGACAGAAAGCGGGTGACCAGCACATTCGTGTCGGGTAGATACAGCTGCTTCGTGCGCGCGAGCGGGTCCGCGGGCGCGATCCGGTAGAACCCACCGTGCTCGCGGTCCAGCAGCGCTGCGAAGACGCTCGGCCCGTCGAACCGCTGCGGGCAGAACCAGTCGATCGTGCCGTCGCTCCCGACCATGGCGGCGGTGTGCAGGTCGCCGATGAGCCCGTGCTCGGCGATCGGCAGGTAGGCGGTTGGCGGGCCTGGCCAGCGCGTGGGCGGCAGTTCTGCGGACATGCGCCCAGTATCACCCGCCGCGACCGCTCGGCGCCTGCTCGCCGACGTGCGCGAGCCGACCCGAGCCACGCGGGTCCCTCAACCGGCCGTCGCCTCGCGGTAGCTCCCGTCGCGAAATTCCTGGGGGAGCCCTGGATGCGACGGAGCCCAGCCGAGCTCGGCGCGGGCCTTGGCCGCGACGGTTCCCTGGTCGAGCAGGAGGACTTCGGCGAAATAGTCGCCCAGGCGTGCCTTGGCCTCATCATCGGAGCCGGGCACCGCTCCCGGAGCGCCCGCCGCAACAGCGGCCGCCTCCGTCAGCTCTGCCACGGTCGGGTTCTGTCCGTCGCCGATGACGTAACGGCCGCGTGCCGAGCCCTGCTCCAGAACGAGACGAAAGAAATTCGCCAGATCCGCGACGTGCACCGTCAACCAACGCTGCTGTCCGCTGCCGAGCATGATCAGATTGCCGGCGTCGTCTCGGGGTGATCCGAGCAGCAGTCCCGGAATCCCTCCGCCGCCGTCGCCGTAGGCAGCGCCGGAGACGATCACGACGCTACGCATGTCCGGGGCGGCGAGCACCCGTCGCTCGATCGGCTCCTTCCACGCCACCAGCGGAGGCGAATCGATTGGCGACTGCTCGTTGACCGAGGGGTTGTTCCCGTAGATCCACGACCCGCTGATCTGCAGGTAGGGCTTGCCGGTGCCGGCGAACGCCTCTATCGCCGCGTCGACCACCGCGGAATCCAGGTCTGCGCTCGTCGCGTCGCCGGGACTCGCCGTGTGGATCGCCGCGTCCGCATCGCGCAGGATGCCGACGACCGCCGCTCGGTCGTAGAGGTCGACCACGGTCGTCGTGGCGCCGCGCTCAGCGACCGTATCGGCCTGGGGCGCATCGCGAACGAGCGCCCTCACCGAGTGACCGTGCGCCTGCAGCTCCGTCAGAACGTGAGATCCGACAAACCCTGTTGCCCCGGTGAGTGCCACTTTCATAGCTGAACGGCCTCCTGTCGTAGCTCGCTGATTCTCTCCATCAAGGCCCGGAGAGCCGCGACTGCTGCGCCGCCGGGGCCAACCCGTGCCGGCCAGCCCTGACGCCGCGGCGCCCAGCCGTCCGATCAATCGCTTGATTGAGCTTACGGGAGCAGGCGGGTCTTGTCAAGCGGCCGCTTGAATTGTTTGCTGAGCTGGCGAATCTGGCCGCTCCGCCAGTCAGCCGGGGCCTGCGGCGCGAAATGCTCCGGCGAGTATCGGTACCAGCAGTCGCTCGATCTGCTTCTGGGACTTGTTCCTGAGCTCGTCCCCCACCGGCGCCAGCACCAGCCAGTTGATCAATCCAGCCACGCAGCGGGTGCGGAAGATCAACTCCTGATCCTTCGCACCATGAAGGTTGGCCTTGAGCACCCGCAGGACCGCGCCACGAATCTGCTCGAACCTGACATCGAGCCGACCCGATCCCGCGGGAGGGTCGATCCCGGCTCGCGCCACGATTCGCATCACGGCGAGATCGCGACCTCCCGCGACCAGCGAGCCGATCAACGGGCGCGCAAAAGCTGCCGCCAATGCCTCGAGCGTGGAGTCGGGATCGAGCGCGCTCACCGCCTCGTCTTGGGCGTCGAGGTAGCGCCCCAGCGCATGCTCGATCGCCGCGTCACACAGCGACTTGAGCGAGCCGAAGTGGTAGCTCACCGCCGCGACGTTCGCGTCCGCGGCGTCCGTCAGCTCCCGGAGGGTCACGCCGTCCTCGCCGCGTTCCGCCAGCAGGTCGAGCGCGGCATCCATCAGTCGCGCGCGCGTTCGCAGGCCCAGCTCCCGACGCTGGTCTGGCCTCGCCGATTGCATCGCAACTTATTCAATCAGATGCTTGACACAGCGGCCCTGGCTTACCCCTGCTACGAGATCACATGCCCCGAGCAGGCTGGGCGCGGGCCCTCGGCGGCCCGCGGGCGGCGGGCCATACATGTTGAAGATCCGGTGACAAACTGGTGCGATGCTTCCGCTCGCCACCGATTGGGCGACAATCTCAGCGTTCGTCACGGGCGTTGGGACTCTCGTGCTCGCGATCGCCACGTTCGCGTCGGTGCGGTCGTCGAACCGCTCGGCGCGCATCGCCGAGGCGGCGCTACAGGAGCAACGCCGGCCCGTGCTGTCTCCCTCCCGCCTCGAGGACCCGGTGCAGAAGCTCATGTTCGTAGACGGGCGTTGGCTCAGCGCGTCCGGTGGTCGCGCTGCCGCCGAGCACGCCGACGGCAACGTGTATCTCGCGATCAGCCTGAGGAACGTCGGCAGCGGAATCGGGGTCTGTCAGCGGTGGGTGGCCCGGCCGGGGGTCGGCTCGCCGCGAGACATGCCGACACATGCTCCGCAGGAGGAGTTTCGCGTCCAGACGCGCGACCTGTATGTCCCGGCCGGCGACATCGGCATGTGGCAGGGGGCCCTGCGGAGCCCAGATGATCCCGTGCGCGCCGCTATCGCGGAGGCGATCGATGCGCGCCAGCCGTTCTCGATAGAGCTGCTCTACTCCGACCAGGTTGGCCTGCAGCGGACGATCACTCGCTTCGGTGTTTTCCCTGCGGCCGATTCCTGGCTGGCGAGCGTGACCAGGCACTGGTATCTCGACTGGGACGGACCGCGGCCGGAGCGCGATGTGCTCGCGGCAGCAGAAGCCATTCAACGCGACCAGGAAGCCGCCGAGAGCCGGATAGCGGCGCGAAGCGAGATGGACGGTGCGGTGGACGCCGACGACGTGGCGGCTCGGGACGGCGCCTCCTCATAAGCGCCTGGGCGACTCTCGATCCGCCATTGCGCGGATCAGGCGGCGTTCGCTGCCACTGACGAGCCCCGCCGTCAACGCCCCGTGCCACGGCGGAGCCTCGTGGATCGGGACCCGATCCACGTGCGCGCTGCTACCCGTGCCCGCGGGCCGAACACGCCCGCAGCACGGTGCTGCCTGCCGAGAGCTCGACGGCGGCGCTGCCGCCGGCGGAGGCGACGGCGACGCTCGCCCCGTTCTCGGTCACGGCGCTTTCAGGGCGCAACGCGAGCAGCGTGAGCGTGCTCGCGCCGTCGCTCGAGGCGGTGATGGTCGCGCACTTGAGCTTGGCGGCCGCGGTGTTCACCGCCAGCGCCGCCACATTGGTGAGGCTCAGCTGGAGCGCCTGGCGCTTTCGGGGAGCGGCGCCGGGTGTCCACGTGAGCGAGTCGGTCACCGCCGGCGTGGGGCCGTCGGCCGTGCCGGTGTGGTGTTCCACCGTCTCGGTCGCTTGCTCGATGGCGGCCGAGGAGGCCTCGACGCTCGCCAGTTCGCCGGGGTTGCTCGAGCGGGCCTGCAGGCCGCTGATCCAGTAGTCCCCGCTGGGGCCGATGCCGAGGGAGCTGGACACCAGGTCGGGGTACCAGCTGAAGGTGAACGAGCCCGGGTCCTGCGCGCGTTCGGAGTCCCCGAGCTGCGAGGTGGCGGGGGCGAAGTCGTTCTGGGTCGCGAACACGAGGTGGTCCTCGGCCGGGTAGAGCACGGCGTAGTAGCGGTAGCCGAGCTGGTCGAAGGCTTCGATCTGTTCGAGACCGCCGGTGAAAGGCACGAGCTCGTCCAGGGCGCCGTATGTCATCACGTAGGGGATCCACTTGGCGTTGACGATCAGCGGTGTGGTGTTGCCGTCGGTTTCGCACTGCCCGCCCGAGCCCGCCGCGGTTTCGACGCCCGCGACGAAGCGGTCACCGCAGATGACCGGGCCCTCCAGCGGCATCGCCTGAGCGAACAGGTCGGGGTATTCGAAGACGAGCTTGTAGGAGGCAAAGCCGCCCATCGAGTAGCCGGACATGACCGTCGCGTCGGGATTCAGGTCGTAGTCGCCAGCGAGCTGGTGCCAGACGTCCCAGAAGTCCACCTGGGCGGGGCCGTAGTACCACTGACCGTCGCCGAAGCCCTCGGTCGTGGCGCAGATGCTGCCGCGGTCCTGGCACTCTTCTTCGAGCTGCGTGGGGGCGAGGGCGCCGTACTGGTTGAGGTTCACACCCAGCGAGTGCAGGATCCACGTCAGCGGCGTGGGCTTCTTGGGGTTGTAGGTGCTGGGCACGTACACCGCGTAGGGCTGGACGCGGCCGAGGTAGGTGGGCCCGGTGTACGTGTTCGCCCCTTCTGCTTCCACCACGCCTTCGCCGAGCGCCAGCGGCGTGACGTACCAGCGGTCTGAGTAGCCGGTGGGCTCTGGTTCGGGTGTCAACCGCTTGGCCGCCAGCTGCGCCCAGTCGACGGCCAGCGCGTACTTCGAGACGTCGCCGGTGGCCAATGTGTTGGCCTGGTCGTTTTCCATCCAGAAGTTCCCGCACTCGACCACCGGCACGTGGTCGCGTTCGCCTTCCACCCCCAGTTCGCCTTCCAGCGCCGAGGCCAGCCCGGAGGAGTCAGGGAGGGCTTCGGTGGGGCACACCAGCGGGCTCTCCTGCTGGTAGCTGCGGTAGGTCACGTTGTAGACGTTCGTTCCCCCGGGTATGCCGCCGTCCTGCGGTGGCACGGTGGCGAATTCGGTGCCTTCGGGGTTGGCCAGCCCCGCCGCCAGGCGCGCCTGCCAGCTGCCGCTCACCGGCAGCACGCTTGTGGGCACACGCACGATGAACGAGCGGGCCGCCATGTTCACTTCGGTGTGCAGTTCCGCGCCGGCGATCGGCCTGCCCGTTGCGACTTCGAGCAGCTGTGCGTGCTGGGCTGAGACCACCAGCGCATACTGGATGCCCGCCGACTTCAGCTTTGCGTTGGCCGGCCATTCTTCGCCGCTCGCCGGTGCCGCCGAGCTCGTGGCGAACGTCCACTCGGCAATCGGGACGTCCGCGTTCGCCAGCGTGTTCCAGTCAACCCGCCAGTAGGTCGCTTCGGGCGTGTACCCGACGCCCGCGGTGAAGATGTCCGCGCCGTCTTTGTCAGCCGGGCCTTCCGGGTATTCGAAGCCGCCGTGCACCTCCGCGAGCGAGGAGACTTTCGCGTTGTCGGCGATGCCCACCGGGCTGCCCAGCGGCCCGTGGTCGTCATAGACGAAGTCCGTCCACAGGCTCGCCCCATCCGCGAGCGTCCCGGTGCCGGAGGTGTGAGAGAAGTCGCTCGGGAACGGCCATTCCGCGCTCGCGGGCTCGGGCAGCGCCGGTTCCGGCGCCGTCGCGGCCGCCGGCACGCCGGTCGGCAGGCCGGGGATCCCGGTCACGCTGTCGGCAACCCTTCTCTTCGCCGCGCTCAGCGCTCGTGCCTGCGGGGCCAGGAGCGCGACCGCGATCGCGATCAGCGCCAGTGCCGCCGCGCCTGCTCGTTTGCTTCCCCCGCCCCGTCTCGGCATTCGCGCTGCCCCTCCGCGATCCTGGAACGCTAGAGATGCTGCCCATTACGTCGCATCTCTAAACACGACCGCGATCGCCGCGAGCTGCGCATCGGCGATAAGATCCTCTGAGGCGCCGGCGTTTGCGCAGAGGCGATCCGCCGCCTCAAGCGCCACCTCGCACGACGCTACCATCGGCTTCTGTTGGGAGCCCGCGGAGCTCCATGAGCACGGAGGTCAGATGGCCAAGCTGATCTACTCGGCGATCGCATCGCTTGACGGATACGTCGAGGACTCTCAGGGAAAGTTCGGCTGGGCGGCGCCGGATGACGAGGTGCATGCCTTCGTCAACGATCTCGAGCGGCCGATCGGCACCTACCTATACGGGCGCCGGATGTACGAGACGATGGTGTTCTGGGAGACCGTGGGCAC
Source organism: uncultured Solirubrobacterales bacterium (assembly GCA_963713895.1). Taxonomy (GTDB): domain Bacteria; phylum Actinomycetota; class Thermoleophilia; order Solirubrobacterales; family Solirubrobacteraceae; genus Palsa-744. The sequence goes on from OY970210.1 coordinate 4,049,650, forward strand.
CGAGGCCGATGAGCCGGCGGTGTTCTGGGACTATGCCGGGATCTGGCGGGCAGCTGAGAAGATCGTGTACTCCCGGGCGCTTCAGACGGTATCCAGCGCGAGGACGCGGATCGAGCGCGAGTTCGATCGAGGCGCCGTCCGGCGGCTCAAGCAGTCCTCCGGGGCCGACATCACAGTCGGGGGTGCCGAGCTCGCTGGCCACGCAATCGGCGCGGGGCTGGTCAACGAGTGCCATCTGTTCTTGTGCCCGATCGTCGTGGGTGCCGGCAAGCGCGCCCTGCCAGACAACGTCCGCGCGCAACTCGAACTTCTCGATGAGCGCAGGTTCCGAAACGGCGTCGTTCACCTCCACTACAGCGTATGTGTCTGACCGAGCCGCACTCGACGGCTCGAGCGCTCAACCGCCGCGCGCGAATGTCATTCTGTTGCGAGGCCCGCGCTCGTAGCGCCCGGTCAGGTATTCGTCAACCCACATGCGCGTGCTGCGCCACGTGCCGTCGGCGGCCCTGGTGGCCTCGAGGCGGCCCCGCGTCGCGGCCACGCGCAGCGCGTTTGCGGAGATCCGCTCGGAAGCCAGAGCGGGCAACGGGACCAAGCGCGATGGACCGGCGACGGCGGGGACGACGAACTTGTGGAGGTTGTCGAGGATGGCGCGCGCGAGCAGCTCTCCGAGCGGCCCATGGTCACCCCGGTCGGCGCTCTGGAGTGCGGCCAGGTAGCGGCGGCGATCGCCCTTGAAGACGATCGCGGGGGGATAGCCGAGCCTGACCAAAATGTGCGGCTGACGCCAAGCTAATTGCACCGAACAAATACGTGACTGTCCGTCCGCTGCAACTTTTCTGGAACGGGAGGCCTCGGGGGCTACCCGTGGGGTTGGCCGCATCGACTCCGGTTGCCATCAGTAGTAGAGGCTTCGTGGTGAGGCGTTCACACCGTCCGCAGCGCTTCGGTGGGTGACAGGCGTGCGGCGCGCAGCGCGGGCAGCAGGCCGGCGACCGCGCCGATCAACATCGCCGCGCCGAACCCGCCCGCCCACGCGAGGGTGGGGATGACGATCGTCCAGCCCTTGGTGGTGGCGTAGATCGCGGTCGCGAGCGCTCCGGTGGCGACGCCGATGGCGCCGCCGGCGAGCGCGAGCAGGATCGCCTCGGACAGGAACTGGGTGCGGATCTGTCCGCGGGTCGCGCCGAGCGCGCGGCGCAGCCCGATCTCCGAGCGGCGTTCCAGCACGGAGATGACCATGATGTTCGCGACGCCGATCGCGCCTACCAGCAGGGCCACGGCGCCGAGTCCGAGGAACAGGCCGTTGAAGGCGCCTTGGGCGTCGGCGCGCGCTGTCAGCGTGGCCGAGGGCTGGCTGACGTCAACTTCGTTGGGCGCTTCAGGGTCCGCGGTCGCGGCCAGCACCGACTGGACGGCCGCGACCTGGCTGTTCTGGGCGCGCAGGTAGACGGTATTGGGGTGACCGTTGAACTGCATGTAGCGTTCGGCGGCCTTGAAGCCGACGAGCACCGAGCTTTCGATTCCGGACGCCAGCACCGAAGGACCGAGGATCCCGACGAGGTAGAGCCATTGGTTTGCGGCCCAGATCCGCTCACCGGGGTAGATGTGGTCGATCCCGAGTCGTTGCGCGGCCGCGGAGCCGAGCACCGCGACTGGCTCCTGCGCGGTGGCCGCGTTCAGGTAGCGACCCTGCACGACATCGATGCCCAGCGTGTGCAGCAGGCCGAGGCTCGCCGCCTGGATTTCCAGCGCATTGGTTTCGACGGTCGGGATCAGCGGAGAGCGGTAGACGCTGCCGTTGACCTTCCCCGTCTCGGCGACGGTTTCGACCGGGTCAACACGTGCGATCATCGCGGGCGCGACGAGCGGCAGCTCCGCTGTCTTGCCGGCGAAGCTCTGACCGTTGGTGACGATCAGCAGGTTCGTCCCGAGGCGTTCGATCTCTGCCAGCAGCCCGGCCTGGCTCGAGGAGGACAGCCCCAGCACCGCCACGATCGCGGCCACGCCGATCGCGATCCCCAAGGCGGAGAGCCCGGCACGCATGCGCCGCGTGCGAAGCCCGACGCTCGCGACGCGCGCGAGATCGGACGGGCGCAGCTTCTGGGGGGCCAGGCGCAGCTTCTGAGGGGCTGGGTTTACCCGATTGGAAGCGAGCTTCCCGGCCGCGGTCATGACGCCTGTCCGGGTGCTTCGTTGACGAGCGCGAACGCCGCCGGCCTTGCATGACCGACGGCCGCCCTGACGATGTATCCGCCGTGCGTGTCGTTGGCGGTGAAGGCCGGCGCAACGGCGATCCCGCAGGCATTGGTCTTGACCTCGACCGTGTCGGCGTAGGAGACGCGGGCACGATGGTGGGGGCCGCGGGAGTGAACCGTGAAGCGTCCGCTTGCGCCGGCGAGGGGCGCCGAGAAGGCGATGCGCGCGCCGGGGACCGGGTTCCTCTGGGCGTCGGTGGCGGTGACGGCGAGCCGGATCGGGAAGGGAGCTCCCGCTGGGGTGGATTGCGTGGAGCCGACGCCGGGGGTGAGCTTGGCGGGTTTGCCGGCGTGGTTCTCGAGCGAGAAGCTCACCGGTGTCGGCGCGCCGCCGCCGGATGCCCCAGAGCTTGACGTTGCGGAGGGTTCTTTGCCCGAGAGAGCGGCCGTCGCGGTGAACGACCCGGCCGTGCCGTTCGCGGTGAGCAGCGGCGAGCTCGCCACGCCGCCGGCCCCGGTCGTCGTGCTCGCCTGGGTGCCCCCGCCGGTGAAGCTCGCGCCGGCGCTCGAGGAGCTGCCCGTGGCGCATGCGCTCGAGGCGCCGGAGCCGAGCGTGAACGTGACCGCAGTGCCGGCAACCGGTCTGCCGGCTGAGTCCAGCACCCTGACCTGCAGCGCCTGGGAATAGCGCCTGGAGACGCTCGCCGATCTGCTCTTCGGCGCGATCGCGACGATCCTCGCCGGAATGCCCGCGGCGGTGTTGGTCAGCGCGAAGGAGACCGAGCCGTACTGCGAGCTGGCGGTGACGGTGTAGCTGCCCGCGACCATATTGGCGGTGAACGCCGGCGCGGCGACCGTACCCGCGGCATCGGCGCCGACGATGACGGTGTCAGAGCCGCTGGCGGAGAACAGCCCGCTCGGGCCACCGGCGGGTGCGCTGAACGTGACGGGGATCCCCGCGGCGGCGCTCGTGACGGGGCAGCCATCGCTGTTGCTGAGCGCCACCTGCAGGCCGGTCGCAAAAGCGCTCCCGAGTATCGCCGTCTGCGGCGTGCCGGCGACGAGCGTCATCTGGTTCGGCGGATTGGACGACGGACAACTCGACGTCCCGGTGCCGGTCGGCGACGTTCCGGTTTCGCCGGGCGTTCCGGTTTCGCCGGGCGATCCCCCGGTTGCGCCCGCGGCAAACGCCGAAGCGCCCATCAGCGTGCCAGTGAGAGCGCTGCCCAAACCGGCGGCCACGATCAGCGCGACCCTGATCCAGCGAGCACGCCGGAGCAACCGCGTCATCGCTGCCATCGGCGCTCTGCTCATGCCGCGCCGGTGTCGTTCACGATGCGCCCGTCGAGCACCTGCACCTGTCGCGGCAGGCGGGCGGCGAGGTCGTGGTCGTGGGTGATCACGAGGATCGTCGCGCCATCGGCATTCAGCTCTTCGAGGAGCACGAGGAGCGCTTCACCGGACGCGCTGTCGAGGTTTCCCGTGGGCTCATCGGCCAGCACGATCGCGGGGCGGCCCACCAGCGCACGCGCGATCGCGACGCGCTGGCGCTCGCCGCCGGAGAGCTTGCTCGGATGGAAGTGGGCACGATCGGCGAGCCCCACCCGGGCGAGCGTCTGGGCCGCGCGCTGACGGCGCTCGGAGACGGCGACGCCGGCGTACAGCAGGCCTTCGGCGACGTTCTCCAGGGCGCTCGAGTGCTCCGCCAGAAAGAACTGCTGAAAGACGAACCCGATACGCGTGGCACGCAACGTGGCGAGCTCACGGTCAGCGAGCCCCGCCGCGTCCAGGCCCGTGATCGAAACCACCCCCGAGCTCGGGCGCTCGAGCGTGCCCATCACGTGCAGCAACGTCGTCTTGCCCGAGCCCGACGGACCCACGATCGCCACGAGCTCGCCCTCTCGCACCGCGAAGCTCACTTCCCGCAGCGCGTTGATGGGAGCCCCGCCCGCCCCGGCGCCGTAGACCTTGCTGACTGCGCTCAGCTCGAGCACCGCCGGAGCCTGGCCGCCGTCCGCGTAGGCGACGCTGGTCGGCTGTTCGCTCATGATGTCTCCGGCACCACCACGAGCTGGCCGGCGGATAGGCCCCGGCCGCTCACCTGCACGACACCTTCGGCGTCGTCGAACAGGCCGACGGTGACTGCCACGAGACGATGCACGCGGCGTTCGGCGACCTCCACCGCGTAGCCGCCGCCGGCGAGCGCGAGCAGCGCGTCAACCGGCACCGCCAGCACGTTTTCGACGCGTTCGGTGGTGATCTCGACGTTCACGGGCGCCTGGTCGAGGTGGCCCGTCGCCGCCGGGTTCGAGGGGGTCGCGTCGACTTCGACCGTCGGGGCGCTTTCTTCTTCGCCGCCGTGGCCAGACCCGGCGCTCGACGGCGTCGTGGCGACACTGGAGACGTAGGTGATCGTCCCCGGCGTGCTCTGGTTGTCCGGCAGCGTGATCGCGACCACGTCGCCGACCTTGACGCTCCCCTGCTCGGAGGCGTCGAGCGCCAGCTTGACCTGCCGGGCGGTCGAGGTGATCGCGAGCACCGGCCCCGGCATTACGGTCGCGCCGACCGTGGGCGTCACGCTCGTGACGCGCACCGCCCCGGGGTGGAACGCGACCGACCCCAGCAGCAGCTCGCCGGTGACCGAGGCGCCGTGCGCGGACTGCAGCGCGCGAATCGCGGCGGCGGTGGCGGCGGTGAATTCGTCGCCGGCGGGGAGCCCCTCCCCGCCGTAGCCGAGCGCCTGCAGGTTCGCGTTCAGCTCGGCGACGTCGGGCCCCGCGGACATCCCCGCGATGAAGGCCCGCGTCGGCTGCACCGAGCCGTACAGCAGCAGCACCGGCTGGCCGCCGATCTCATACAGGCTCTGCCCGCGCCGGATGATCTGGCCGGCCGAGGGCAGCGCGGTGAACGTCGAGCCCTGACCGTAGAGCGCGGCCGAGGAGCGCGCCGTGGACAGACCGGAGCGCGCGCTCGCGAGCTGTTTTTCCGCCGAGGAGACCTGCGCGTGGTCGCCGTCGACCTTGGCGGCGGCGCTGGTCACGTTCAGCTGGGCCGAAGCGACGGCCTGCACGTCGCTCGCGCACGAGCTCGAGCCCCCGCCGGCACCCGGCGAGGCGCCGTTTTCGCTTGCGGGCGAGGAGCTCGCGGAGGCGGCTTCGGCGGCGCCCTCGCCCGCGCAATCGACCTGCTCCTTGGCGCGCGCCGCCGCCAGCGTCGCCTGGTGGCCCGCGAGCGCCTGCGTGTCGGAGGCCAGCGTCGCCTGGGCAGTCGCCAGCATCGTTTCGGCGCTCGTGAGCTGCTGGCTGGCCTGCTGGACGGCGGAGGGCGCGGTCCCCGACGGCACGCGGATGCTCGCGGAGCCGGCGTAGCCGAGCGTGCCGCTCACCTGCGTCTGCTGCGAGAGCGACTGCCGCTTCACCGTCGTCACTGAGGTCGCGCTGGCGTTGTCAACGACACCGCCGGCGGATTTCCCCGGGCCGCCAAATGGGTCCGTGGCGATCACCACCACGACAGCCACGACGAGCGCCAGCCCCGCGATCGCGAGCACCCTGCGGCGGGCGCGAGCGCGCGGCGGGTCAGCCCCGGAGCGCTCCCCAGAGGATCCGGCCGCGCCACCCGCCTGGGGCACGGACGCCGCCTCACCGGGCACGGGATCGCTCGTCGCGTGCGCGAAATCGACGGTCTCGGCTCGGATGGGTGCTGTACGGCATCGGTCTCATTCAGGGCATGCGCCGGGAGTTGCGTCCTCGTGCCGGATCAGTTCTACGCGGTGGGTTGTTTCGTCTTTGTTTCGCTCCGCGGCCACGATCTAATGTCCTTCGGCGAAGCGGGCCACGGCGGCCTTGGTGAGGACCCCGTGGGTGAGGCTGACGCACGCGTCGGCGGCCTGCAGCACCGCCGGCTGATGCACGTCCACCCCCGCTTTGGCGAGCATCTCGTGGGTCACCTGGCCGCTGCTCGTCGGATCGGGGAAGTTCGTGATGCCGCGCGTGCGCATACAGCGGGCGAAGGCGAGCAGGTCGCTGAGGTGCTGCGCGAGTTCGGCCTGGGTGGGCTCGCCGCCGTTCGGCTGCAGGTGCAGGCAGGCTGTCTGGGCGGCCTCGGCCTGGGACTTGCCGACCTCCTTTAGCGCGCCAACAACGGCGGGCTTGTCACGGATCCCTTCGCCGCTGGTGGGGTCCGGGAAGTTCGGCACTCCGTGGCTGCGCATGCACTGCGAGTAGGCGACGATCTTCTGCTGGGTGCTCGCGCTGCTTTCGGGCGTCGAAGACGTACCACCGCCGTCCGCGGCAGAGCCGGCGGACGTGCTGGTCGAGAGATGCGCGACCCCCGGGCTCGATGAGCCGCCACCGCAGCCGGCGACGAGCGTCGCGGAAGCCGCAACGACAGTGATGAGGATGAGGGAACGGCGGCAAGGCATGATGTTCGGTTCCTTTCAGTCGCGAGCGGGGAAAGCCACGTCGGGTCCCGGGCCGCAGCCGGTTCGGGCTCGGGCGGCGACGGTCGCGTAGGTGGTCTTCTCGCCGTCTTCCGGCAGGTGCACGGGTGGCACGCCGATCTCCGCCACGGCCTCCAGCGCGGGCGGGTTCGCGGTCCGCTCACCGGGCTCGCCGGCTGCCGGCCTACGCGCGGGACGGCGGCCGACGCGCCAGATGGTGGCGCCGATCAGCGCGAACGCGGCGGCGAGGAAGATCGCGGTCTCGAGTGCCTGCAGCGGCCAGTAGTGGTTCGGTGGCTGGTAGGCGACGAGCTGCTGCAAGTGATGCGAGAGCGCGTGCAGGCAGGGTAGGAAGGCGCCGCCCACCAGGCCCCCCGGGCCCTTGGTGGTGCCAGCGCCGGGGTTCTGCGGCAAGCCCGCCGCGAGCGTCGGGCAGGTGCGGACGAGCAGACCGTGCAGTTCCGCGGTGCTTAGGACGTGGTGGGCGCGATCGAGGAGCGCCGTCGATATCGGCCAGGCGTTCGGGATCGTCGGCAAGGCCGCGAAGAGGTTGACGCCCGACGCGCTCTCGCTGAAGCCGACGGACTGTCCCAGCGTCAGTCCGAACAGGACTTCCTTGGCCTGGAGGAGGTGCGGGCGGACCCAGAATGTGAACGCGATCCGCGCCGCGATGAAGCCGAGCAGTGTCGCGGCCATCGCCGGCAGCGTGCACCGCGCCGGCCGCGACGCCGAGCGCGAACGCGCAGCCCGCATAGCCGATCGCGACGACCCCTCGTGCGGTGAAGACGCTCGGGTCGAAGCGGTTTGCATTGACCGCGTCGAGGGGCGCGAACCACCAGCTGACGAGCCAGCTCGCGAGGCCCGCGACGGCGAGCGCGGCCGCGCCGACGAGCGCGACCCGGACCGACAGCCAGCGCCGGCGCGTGACGCTCTGCGTCCACGCGAGGCGGTAGGTGCCGCTCTCGAGCTCGCGCGCGAGGAGCGGCGCGCCCCAGAACATCCCGAGCAGCGCCGGGATCGCGATCAGCGCAGGCCCGAGCAGGTCCGCCAGCGCGCCGTCGAGGCCGTCCACGGGCGGGCAATCGTTGCGCGCCTGGCAGTGCGCGCCGCCGACCGAGCTGTAGGCGTCGCGCAGGTGCAGGCCCGTCACGAGCACGAGCACGGCGAACGCGGCGAGCAAGCCGAGCGTGACGAGCGCCTGCGCGCGGAACTGGCGCCACGCCACCCAGATCATCGGCCGATCCTCGCCGGCGCGGCGTGGTCGATCGGACGCCCGCCCCCTGGCGGGCTCATGTACGCGAGCACGATGTCCTCGAGGCCGACCTCCTCGACACTCCAGGCCGGGTCGATGATCGGCTCCTCGGTGTGCACGAGCAGCGTGCTCTGACGGTCGGTGTGGGTCTCCTCGATCACCTGCTGGCTTGGCGGCAGCCGCGCGCCGTCGCGGCGCGGCCCGCTCAGCCGCCGGTGGGTGGCGAGCAGCTCGTCCATCTCGCCGGCGAGCTGGACGCGACCCTCGGCAACCAGGATCAGGTAGTCGCAGACGCGCTCGAGGTCGGCGATCAGGTGCGAGGAGAGCACGACGCTCACCGTGTGCTCAGCGGTGAACTCCATCAGGCCCTGGAGGAACTCGCGGCGCGCGAGCGGGTCGAGGCTGGCGACGGGCTCGTCGAGCACGAGCAGCTCGGGCCGCTTGGCGATCGCGAGCGTCAGCGCGAGCTGCGCGCGCTGGCCGGCGGAGAGCGTGCCGGCGCGCTGCGCGCGGTCGAGCCCGAGCCGCGCGATCCGCGCCTGCGCGAGCGCCGCGTCCCAGCCGGGGTTGAGCGCGGCGCCGAGGCGCAGGTGGTCGGCGATCGACAGGGACGGGTAAAGCGGAGTGTCCTGTGCGACGAAGCCGACGCGCGCGAGCTGCGCGGGCGTTGCGGCGAGCTCCTCGCCGAGGACGGCGATCGACCCCGCGCTCGGCTCGATCAGGCCGACGGCGAGGTGCAGCAGCGTCGTCTTGCCGGCGCCGTTCGGCCCGACGAGGCCGGCGACGTGGCCGGCGGGGACCTGCAGCGTGCAGCCCGACAGCGCCCAGCGGCGCCCGTAGCGCTTGCCGAGGCCGCGCGTGGCCAGCGCGACGCTCACGCTACCCCCTCGATGCGGGCGGAGCGAACAGCGTCGCGAAACAGCGCCTCGATCGACTCCTCGTCGAGGCCGGCGCGACGCGCCTTGACGATCCAGCCGCGCAGCTCGCGGCGCAGCGGCCTGTTCGCGGCGATCGCGGGATCGGCGAGCGAGCCGGTGACGAACGTGCCGGCGCCGGGCCGCGCGACGACGAGCCCCGCGTGCTCGAGCTCGCGGTAGGCCTTCAGCACCGTGTTCGGGTTGATCGCGAGCCGCGCGACGACCGCCTTGACCGTCGGCAGCTGGTCGCCTTCGCGCAGTAGGCCGAGCCGCAGGGCGTGGCGCACCTGCTGGACGATCTGCATGTACGGCGAAACGCCGGAGCGAGAGTTGAGGTGGAACTCGATCATAGATCATTCCCCTATATAAATAGCTTCATAGCACTTTAGGGGAATCGCTATGACCTGTCAAGCGTCCTCGCTGCGGTTGGCCGCCCGCGTCCGACCGCTGCGGTTGGCCGCCCGCGTCCGACTCGGGTTCCATCACCGGGAAGTCATCGGCAAGCCCGCCTGGCGGCCGTGCTCATCCTCCACCACGCGCGGATGCGGGGATCAGCGACCTGCACGCCTGCTCGGCCGCCCGGACCTGCGGCGAGCGCGGGTTCACCGATCCCTGCGGCAGATGCACACCTCCCCCGGAGAACGTCGGGTCCGGGAAGTTGGGCACTCCGTGTGAGCGAATGCAGGCTGCCAACCGCAGGAATTGCGCCTGTTCCTGCGGGCTGACGTGTTGTTCGCCGGGCCCACCGCCGGGAAGCAGGTTGCGGCAGGCCTGCTGCGCCGAGTGGAAGTGGGGGTTGCCGTTGACGGCACCTGCCGGGGCCGCGACCTTCACGCTGACTTCGTTGCCGTTGCCGTTGCTGGATGCGTGCGTCGAGACCTGCGGCTCGGGGAAGTTGGGCACACCGTGCGAGTGCATACAGCGTGCGTACGCCACGGCCTGGTCTGAAAGCGCTGACGCGCTGCCACTGCCCGAGCCGGGCGCACCGGCGGCGGACGCGCCCTGCCCGGCGCCCGGGCTCGCGCCGTCGCTTGACGCGCCTGCGGCGTTGGTGGTGGACCTGCCCGTCCCGAGGTGAGCGACATCCCCGGTCGGGGAGCCGCCTCCGCACCCGGCGGCTGTCAGTGCGAGCACCACGGGTCCGCTCAACCAGATGGTCCTCATGTCATGGCTCTCCTTGTTCGGGGTGTGTGTCGTGTGTTTGTACGGGCCCGCATCTAACACCGCCGTAACGCTGTTATGTGGCTGTTATGCGGGTTGAGGCATCCTGGGCGTATGAGGGTGCTCGTGGTGGAGGACCATGCGCGGCTCGCCACGACCGTGGCCACGGTTCTGCGCCGTGAGGGGATGGCGGTCAACATCGCATTCGACGGGCGCGAGGCGCTGGCGCGGACCGCGCTCAGCACCTATGACGTGATCCTTCTCGATCGCGACCTGCCGTCTGTCAACGGCGACGAGGTCTGCCGCTCGCTTGTTGCAGAGGGCTGCCCGAGCGCGGTGCTGATGCTGACCGCGGCGGCCGCGATCGAGGAGCGCGTGGAGGGCCTTGGTCTTGGCGCCGACGACTACCTGTCAAAGCCGTTCGCGCTCGCGGAGCTCGTCGCGCGCATCCGGGCGCTTGCGCGGCGCGGGCGTCGCGCGCTGCCGCCGACGCTCGTCCACGGAGACCTGGAGCTCGACTCATCGCACCGGCTCGTGAAGAGAGCCGGACAGCCGATCGCGCTCAGCCCGAAGGAGTTTGGCGTTCTGCAGCTCTTGCTGAGCGCCCAGGGCACGGTGGTCTCGAGCGAGCAGATACTCGAGCGGGTCTGGGACGAGGCGACCGACCCGTTCACCAACACGGTCAGGATGACCGTGAGCAGACTGCGCTCCAAGCTCGGCGACCCACCGGTGATAGAGACGATCGCCTCCGCCGGCTACCGGATCGGGGGGCCGTGAGCAGCAGGCTTCGAGCGGAACTCGGGGAGCTCGCGGCGACGCTTCGCCACCCGCGCGGCACGGTACGGGGACGCCTGATGCTGCTGATCGGCGCCGTGCTGTTCGTCTCGGGCGCCCTGCTGCTCGCGGTCACATATGCGCAGGTGGCGCGCACAGGCTCGGTGAAGGTGGCCGCAGCGGCCCCCTTTCAGGCCCCTGGATCGGGTCCGGTTCCCGGCGGCCCAAGCTCGGGCCCGGCGGCGGCGGTCGTCGAACACCAGCGCCTCGTGGATCTCAACGCGCAGTTGGTCGCCTCGGGCCTCGCGCTTGCGCTCATGGCCGGCCTGGCGCTCGTGCTCGGCTGGCTCGTCGCCGGGCGGGTCCTGCGGCCGCTGCGGATCGTGACCGCAGCCGCCCAGCAGATCTCCGCCGAGCGCCTCGACCGCCGGCTCGCCGTGGAAGGCCCGCGCGACGAGCTCAAGGAGCTCGGCGACACGATCGACGGTCTGCTCGGGCGCCTGCAGGACTCCTTCGACGCCCAGCGGCGCTTCGTGGCGAACGCCTCCCACGAGCTGCGCACGCCGTTGACGGTGTCCCGCGCGCTGCTCGAAATGAGCATCGAGGACCCAAACGCGACGGTCGAGTCATTTCGGGCGACGTGCAAGCAGGTACTGGAGGAGGGTGAGCAGCAGGAGCAGCTCATCGACTCGCTGCTGCTGCTCGCCCGCAGCCAGCGCGGCCTCGAGCGGCGCGAGCCTGTCGACCTGGCGCGGGTGACGGCCGATGTGCTCCACGCGCACGAGGCGCACGCAGCCGGCCGTGGCCTGGGCCTGGAGCACTCGCTGCAGCCGGCCTGGATCTCGGGGGATCGGCGCCTGATCGAACGGCTGGTGTCGAACCTCGTGGAGAACGCGTTTCGCCACAACGTCGCGCAAGGGAGCGTGCGGGTGGCCGTGGCAAGCGACGATGGTCATGCGACGCTGGCGGTCACAAACACGGGCCCGCTCGTGCCGCCCGAGGAGGTCGAGCGACTGCTCCAGCCCTTCCAGCGCATGAGCCGGGAACGAACCGGCGAACACGACGGCCTTGGTCTCGGCCTGTCGATCGTCCAGGCCATCGTCCGCGCCCACGACGCCACCCTCGCCGTCCGCGCTCGAGTTGGCGGAGGCCTGGAGATCGAGGTGAGCTTCCCGGTCCGTGCTTGACCTTTAGCCGTTCATGCGTGCCAGGGTTTTCCGTCAGTGGTTGTGCAGCGGGAATGCGCACGCGGCCGCCGCGCGCGTGAACTCCGGCGACTGCTGGTCGATCGTGCTGGGGAATAGGAGGATCACTCCTTCGATGTCGCTCAGCTCGCGGACGCCGGAGGCGAACGCGTTGGGCGGGGCCGAGGTCCGAGGGTCGGGGAAGTCGTGGACGCCGTGCTGGCGCATGCACCTCGCAATGTTCAGGAACCTGGCCAGCGTCCGCGGGGACGGCGGGGGTCCAGAGCCCGGGCCGGGAGGCATGAAGCGCCGGCACTTTGCTCGCGCCGCGGTCACCGACGGCGATCCGGGATCAATGCCGCGCACGGAGAAACCGCCGCTCGAGTTCGGGTCCGGGAAGTTGGGCACGCCGCTTGCGCGCATGCACTTGGCGAAGGCGATCATCGCCCCCTCGAGGCGCGCGGGGCTTTCGGGCGAGGCGCCACCGCCTTCGGGGCTCGCCGACGAGGGGCCCTTGCCGGTGGAGAGGTGCGCGACGCTGGGGCTCGAGGAGCCCCCGCAGCCGGCGACGGCCACAGCGACGCTAAGGAGGGCTGCAGCGGCGATCGAGCGCACTCGCCGCGTGGTGCTTCGGCGGCTCACCGCCCCGGCCCGAAGTTGCACGCGGCCGCAGCCCGCTCGAACGCCGGTGAGCTCGTGTCGATCGACTTCGGGATCGCAAGGTAGTACCCGCCGCTGCCGATGATCGCGCTGTTGCCGGCCGCGTTCGATGGAGGCGAGCTGGCCGGATCGGGGAAGCCCAAGATGCCGTGCTGGCGCATGCACGCGGACACGTTGAGCATTCGCGCCTGCGCCTGCGTGGACGGGGGTCCGGAGCTCGGAGGACCCTTCGGCAGCAGGCGCTGACAGGAGTGCACGGCGGACTGGAACGCGGGCGACTGTATGGTTCTCGGCGAGCCCATCCGGACCGTTTGGCCACTGACTTTCGGGTCGGGGAAGTTCGGCAGCCCGTGCGAGCGGATGCACCTGGAGAACGCGACCCCAGATGCGACGGCACTCGTCGCGGACGCCGAGGTGCTCGCGCCGCCCGTCGGGTTTTTTGAGCTTCCCCCGCATCCTGCCACCAGGACCCCGCTCAGGAGCGCTGCGGCGGTGAGCAGGTGAACTCGCGGCGGGGTGAGCCTCTTGGCATGGATGCCGTGCGGCATTCGGTTCTCCTTCGTGGTGTGGATCCAGTGCGGCATTCGGTTCTGCTGCGTGGTGTGCTTTACGGGACCCGCGTCCTCTCCCGGATGGGTTCTACGTGGTGGGCTGTTTCGTCCATGTTTCGCTCGCCCGGATCACAGCCACCGCGACGCGAACCGGGCAGTGAGTCGTCCCTCCCAACATGCGGGCGGAGCCTGCCACTGCCGTTCGGGTCTGGAAAGTTGGGCACGCCGCTTGCGCGCATGCACTTGGCGTAGGCGATCAACGACTGCCGGGGGCTCGCGCGAAACAGCGTTGAAACACCGCGGCGCTACCTTGACCGCAAGGAGCTACGGATGCGCGTGCTTGTGATCGAGGACGACGAGGAGCTGGCCGAGACGGTCGCCGCCGGCCTGCGCTACGCGCGGATGGCGGTCGATGTCGCGTTCGACGGCCAGGCCGGTTTGCTGCGCGCGCTGGTCAATGATTACGACGTGATCGTGCTCGACCGCGACCTTCCCGCGCTCCACGGCGACGAGGTGTGCGCCAAGCTGGTCGCCGCCGGCGGGCGCAGCCGGGTGCTGATGCTGACCGGCGCGGCTGCGAATGACGATTTGGTCGACGGGCTCGGGCTGGGCGCGGACGACTACCTGGGAAAGCCGTTCGACTTCGCGGTGCTGATCGCACGCATCGGCGCGCTGGCTCGCCGAACACAGCCGAGCATCCCGCCGGTGCTGGAGCACGGCGACGTCGTCCTCGACGCGGCCAGGCGATGCGCGCAGCGCTCTGGCCGCGATCTGGAACTGACGCCCAAGGAGTTCGGGGCGCTGGAGCTGCTGCTCGGCGCCCAGGGCCGGGTCGTCTCAGCCGAGGAGCTGCTCGCGCGCGTGTGGGACGAGAACGCCGACCCGTTCACAGGCGCCGTGAGGATCACGGTGAGCCGCCTGCGCGCCAAGCTCGGCGATCCCCCCATGATCGAGACCGTCGCGAAGGCCGGCTACCGCATTGGAGGCCAGTGACGGGCGTCGCGCATCCCCGGCTCGCACCACGCTCCTGGCTGCGACTGCCCCGCCGCACCGCCCGGCTGCGGCTCACCGCTCTCTATGGTGGCCTGTTCCTCCTCTCCGGAGTCGCGCTGGTCGCGATCACCTACGCCCTTTTCGAGCGAGCGACCGAATACAAAGCGCCACACCTACCGAAGATCCCTCACACTCCCGCCCTCCAGGATCTCAAGCTTCCAGTTCTGCCCACAAAGGGTCTGCCTCAGGGCCAGTCCGTCCAGCTTGTTCCGCGTCCGCGTCAACTGGCAGAAGCCCAGTACGAGCTGGGGCAGGCACAGCACGAGCTGGCGCAGGCTCGGCCGCGGCTGATAGTGGGTGTGCCGACTCAGCTCGCGCGGGTACAGCATCAGGTAACACAGGCCCAGCATCAGCTGACCCAGGACCAGCATCAGCTGACACAGGATCAGCATCAGCTGGCAGGCGCAGTGCATCAGCTGGCACAGCTCGGGTCTGTCCAAGCAGCCCAGCGCGCTGCCGACTCGCACGAGCTTCTGGTCAACTCGGGAATCGCTCTGGCGATCGTGGCGGTGCTCGCCCTCCTGGCCGGCTGGCTCGTTGCGGGCAGGATGCTGCGGCCGATCCGGACCATCACCCGCACGGCCCGGAGGATCTCCTCGACCAGCCTGCACGAGCGCCTGGCGCTCGATGGCCCACAGGACGAGCTCAAGGAGCTCGGGGACACCCTCGATGACCTGTTTGGGCGGCTCGACGCCGCGTTCGAAGCGCAGCGCCAGTTCGTCGCCAACGCCTCGCATGAGCTGCGCGCGCCGCTGACCCGCCAGCGCGCCCTGATCCAGGTCGCGCTCGCCGACCCCGACGCGAACCTCGGCTCTTTGCGCACCGCCCACGAGCGCGTGCTCGCCTCCGAGCGACAGCTGGAGCAGATGATCGATGGGCTGCTTACGCTCACGCGCGGCCAAGCGGGCTTGGAGCGGCGTGAGCACCTCGACCTCGCGGCGATCGCCTCCAAGGCTTTGCTCGCGTGCGAGCCAGAAGCCGCCGCTCGCGGCCTCGACGTCCGCGCGGCGCTCATCCCAGCACCAACGGCTGGCGATCCCCGGCTCATGGAGCGCCTGATCGCCAACCTGCTGGACAACGCCATCCGCCACAACATCCCTGAGGGACACGTCGAGATCACCACCGGCACCGATCACCAGCACGCATTTCTGAGGGTCACCAACAGCGGCCCGGCGATCCCCGCCGAGGAGCTGCCGCGCCTGTTGCAGCCATTCCAACGCCTTGACGGCACCCGCACCACCCACGGTAACGGGAACGGGCTCGGCCTCGCGATCGTCAACGCGATCGCCGCCGCCCATCGCGCCACGCTAACCGCCCAACCGCGCCCGGGCGGCGGGCTGACAGTCGAAGTCAGCTTTCCCTCCACATCCCTCGGCGAGAAGGAGATCAACGCGACCACACAGCGGCCAGCGCTGGAGACTCCCCGGGGCGCTCAGACCACAGCCTCTCAGGCCAGCGCCTAGGCAACAAGCCGAGGGCTCAGAGCGCGGTCAGCAGCTCCACATCTGCCCCCTTGCTCAAAGTAAGCAGTCCTGCATCGAAGGTCACGAGGCGGACGCCGCGACGCCGAGCGAGTGTCAGTAGATGTGCATCTGTCACCTGGCGATGTCCCGTGATCTTCGGAACGTCGCTGTCGCTGAGCGACACGTCGTCGGTGAGAAATCGGTGGGTATCGAGTGCGCGCAGCTCCGAGAGCACCGCGCGCGCTGCATCGATGCCGATTGCCGCCGGCAGCACGTGGGGGTTGGATGACACCCGCACAAAGCCGCTCTCGGTGAGCGGGCAGGTCGCCCATCCGCTCGAGCTGTTCTCCGCGAACCACGCGCGTATCCTCGCGTGGTGCACGTGCGAGTCCCACGCGAGCGCGACCAGCGCGTTGACATCCAGCAGCGCCACGAGAGCGCGTCAATCCTCGTCGAGCGCGCGCCTCACCATCTCTGGGGTGATCGGCGGCGTGCCGGCCGGCACACGGATCACTGGCAAGCCGTCGTCCGCCTCGACGCGCGCGGGCGTCAGGCCCTGCCGCGCCAGGGCAGATATGACGGAGCCAAGCGAGCGGCGTTCACCAGCGGCGAGCTCGCGAGCAGCAGCAACCACGTCGTCGTCGATGTCGAGTGTCGTGCGCACCGGTTGATGCTATCGCATCAACGCATCACGCGGTCCGTCGGCTTCGCGTCCGGGTGACACCCACCGACTGCCGCTTTGCCGCCGCGTCGATCAAGCGGCGTCGGCCGGCGGGCCGCCGAACCCCAGCTCGTTTCCGTCGGGATCGCGGTAGAGCACCTTGCGTACGCCGTTCGCGTAGGTCTCGCGCTCGTCGGGCTCGAGGCCACGGGCAGTGATCGCGCTCACGTGGGCATCGAGATCGTCCAGGAAGATCGTCACCACGGACTTGCCCGCGCCGTCAGGGTGCTCGACGACGTAGACCGACCGATCCTCGGCAAGCGTCCACACCGCCTCGGTGGCGTGCGGGAAGAAGGTCGGCTGGCCCAGCAGCCGCTCGTACCACGGTCGGGCCGCCTGGAACTCCCGCACACGCACGCCCGCGAAGAGGTGCACCGTCACCAGCTTACGCCGCGCCGTCGTACTCGTCGTGAAAATTCCACCACGTTGGGCCCCTCGCAGCGGCTCCCGTATCGGCGCGCGGCGGCCCGCTCGCGTCGGGTACGGTTGACCTCCCGCAGGAGTGCCCCGCCGAGACGAGCGCTCAACTGATTGACCGAAAGAGAGGTCTGTCGTGCACCCATTTCGCACCGCCGTCGAAGCGCAAGACCTGGACGCCGTTGCCGCGCTGCTCTCCGATGACGTCGTGTTCCGGAGTCCGATCGTGTTCAAGGCCTACCAGGGCCGCGCCGCGGTGAGCACGCTGCTCGCCGCCGTCGTCCAGGTGTTCGAGGACTTCTCCTACCTGCGTGAAATCGGCGCCCCCGACGCGCGCGATCATGCGCTCGTGTTCGAGGCTCGCGTCGGCGACAAGCAGATCGAGGGCTGCGACTTCATCCACCTCGACGAGAACGGCCAGATCGACGAGCTCGTCGTGATGGTGCGTCCGCTCTCAGGCGCCCGCGCGCTGGCGGAGGCCATGCAGGCCCAGCTCGCCTCCGCTCAGGCTGGCTAGCGTCGTCGCAATTCCTCGTGGCCCGAGCGCTCGCTGCCGGCGCTCGCGGCTCGCAGGCCCGGGATACTGGAACGTCTATGTCGCGGGCTCCGAATCTCGCCGGACGCGTGCTCGATGACCGTTACGAGCTCCATGAGATGATCGGCGAGGGCGCCTTTGGGCGCGTCTACCGCGGGCTCGACAAGCGCCTCGGACGTGCGGTCGCGGTCAAGGTGATCAAGCCGTGGTGGGCCGAGGACAGCGCCTGGGTCGAGCGCTTCGAGCGCGAGGCGCAGATGCTGGCGCGCGTCAACGACCCCGGCATCGTGCAGGTGTTCGACATCGGCGACGCCGAGGAGGGTCCCTACTACGTCGCCGAGCTCGTGCCGGGCGAAAGCCTGGCCAGCCGGCTCTGCCGCGGGCCGCTGCCGGTCGAGGAGGCGCGTGCAGTCGCCGAGCAGCTGTGCCGCGCGCTCGCCTGTGCGCACAGGCAGGGGGTCGTGCACTGCGACGTCAAGCCCGCCAACGTCCTGCTGGGCGCCGACGGCAACGTCAAGGTCGGCGACTTCGGCGTAGCGCGTCTGGCCGAGGGAACCTCGCAGGCGCCGTCGATGACGGTGGCCGGCACCCCGCGCTACATGTCCCCGGAGCAGGCCCGCGGGCGGACCACGACGGCAGCCACCGACGTCTACAGCACCGGCGTCGTGCTCTACGAGATGCTCGCCGGTAAACCGCCCTTCGTGGATGGCTCGGCCGTGGAGCTCGGCCTGCGCCACCTCCAAGATCCGCCACCGCCGCTGCCGTCGCGGGTGCCGCGTGGGCTGCGCCGCACGGTCGAGCGGGCGCTTGCGAAGAATCCCGCCAAGCGCTATCCCGACTGCGACGCGATGGCCGAGGCGCTGCGCGATTCAAGCGGCGCTGCCGAGTCACTCGCGCCGCGCCGCGCCGCGCCGCGCGGGGCTGGTTCGGCGCTCGCGCTCGCGCCGCGCCCGCGCGCGGGGACCGGTGCCACCCGGTCTGAGCCGCGCACGATCGATCTCGGAGGAGCAAAGCAGCGTAAGCTTGCCGGCACTCACACCCGCGTGCTCGTGGGCGCGCCGGAGCTGCGTTTGGCACGACACGGTCGCGGGCCCGACACGCCATCCGGACGGCGCCGCGCGCTGCCAGTGCTCGCGGGCCTGCTGGTGCTGGCGATCGGCGCGCTGGCAGTGCGCCTGCTCACCGCCCAGGGCGCGACCACGACGGTGCCCTACCTGCGGCAGCTACCGCGCGGCGGCGTGGTGGCGCGCGCCAAGCGCCTGCACCTGGCACCCGTCTTCTCGCGGCGCTACTCCGATGCCGGCACGGGGATCGCAATCGCCCAGGACCCGGCGCCGGGGGCGCACGTCACTGATGGCTCAGCGGTGCGCGTCATCCTGAGCGCCGGCCCTCCTCCGATCCCCGTGCCTGGCGTCGTCGGCGAACCCGCCGAATCCGCTGAGAGCCGGCTCGCGAACGCCGGTCTGCGCTACCGCGTAAGCGAAGTGGCGGCGCCTGGGACGAGTGCTGATGTCGTGATGCGGCAGACTCCCAGCCCGGCTGCAACCGTGCCGCGCGGCTCGACCGTGGCGCTGTCGGTCGCGGAGACCCCGCGCTGGCGGTCGCTGACGACGTTCTCGGGCGTCAACGCCGGCAGGTCGGTCGCCTTTCGGACCCTCGGAGCTCGGTGGCGGGTCAGTTACGACATGACCTTTCAGGGACTCTGCCTGCTGATCGTGGTCTGCGAAGGCCCGAGCGCCGAAGCGGTCGATCTGACCACCGGCTCGTCCTTCGGCAACTTCGAACTGGAAGAAGGCCGCTCGCAGACACACACCTTCGACAGCGGCCCCGGCCTTTACAACCTGGTCGTCTCCGGCGGGCGCGACTCGGCGCGCTGGTCGATGACGGTCGAGGACTACTACTAGCTCGCTCGCCTACGCCGGGCTTGCGGTCGTCGCGGACACGGGCTGGCCCAGCAGGCTGCGCGCGCATTCGACGATCGTCTGCTCGATCGGGCGTGGCGTCCAGCCGACACGCCGCCTCGCGTTCTCGAGCGAATACGTCGTCTTCCTGCCCAGATCCCCGACCACCGAGCGCACACCCGGGTCGAACAGGGCCATCGCGCGCACCATCACGTCCGGGACTTTGCGGCGCGGCACCTTGCGCGCTTCCGGGCCCAGCTGCTCGCGCAGGATCGCGGCCACATCCGAGAACCACAGGAACGGCCCGGCCGCCAGCAGCCGCTGGCCGGCCGCATCCTCGGCGCTCATCGCGTCGACCTCGAGCGCGGCCACATCGCGCACGTCGATGAAGCTGAACCCCAGGCGCGGCAGCCCTGGCATCTGCCCCGAGATCAGGCGGTCGATCGCCTGCAGGGAATAGGAGCGGTCCTTGCCGAGCACCGGCCCGATGATCGCCCCCGGCTGCACCGTCACGAGTCGGCTCTCGGCCCCCTGCGATCGCATGTAATCCCATGCCGCCAGCTCGGCGATCGTCTTCGATCTCGTATAGGGGGTCAGGTGCGTGTCGTCGGGATCGCTCCAGT
Source organism: uncultured Solirubrobacterales bacterium (assembly GCA_963713895.1). GTDB lineage: Bacteria > Actinomycetota > Thermoleophilia > Solirubrobacterales > Solirubrobacteraceae > Palsa-744. Next base: position 4,069,498 of record OY970210.1, read on the forward strand.
CCGCCTCGGTGAACTCGCGGCCCTCGGCGCTCGCGCGCGCGTCCCCGTTGCGCACGGCGGCAACCGACGATGTCACCACGATCCGCTTGACCCCGGCTGCGAGGCTCGCCCGCAGCACGCGCAGCGTGCCGTCACGCGCGGGCACGATCAGCTCATCCGGGTTCTTCGGCTGCGCGGGCGGGAACGGCGAGGCCACGTGCAGAACGTAATCGCAGCCCTCGACCGCCTCGGCCCACCCGCGATCGTCCGTCAGGTCGGCCGCGACCACGGACAGCCGGTCGCCGCCGTGGACCTGCGACCCCACGTTCTCACGCACCTCGTCCGCGCGCGCGAGGTCACGGACCGTGGTGCGCGCGCGGTAGCCGCGTCCCAACAGCTCCACCAGACACCATCCGCCGAGAAAGCCCGAGCCTCCCGTCACCAGCACCGTCTGCTCGCCATCCATTTCGGATCCCTTCGCTAGCTCTTCATCTGACGCCGACAGCCGTCGCAGCCAGGCGCTCGTGGACGAGGCGCACGACCGTGGCGCCCTCGGCCACGGCGGTCGCGCAGCGCTTGACCGAGCCCGCGCGCACGTCGCCGGCCGCGTACACGCCGCGCACGCTGGTCTCGAGCAGGCCCGCGGCGCCCGCGTCCGCACCGGCGAGGATGAACCCGTGGGAGTCGCGCGCGACCACCTCACCCAGCCAGTCGGTGCACGGCGCCGCGCCCAGAAACAGGAACAGGACCGAGAACCGGAGCCTGGTCCCGTCGGTGAGCGTGACGGCATCGAGCTGTCCCTCACCCTCGCTGCCGTGCAGCTCGACGATTTCGCTGCGGTCGCGCACGGCGACCCCGTAGCGATCGAGCTCGTCGATCAGGTACTGCGACATCGTCTCGTGCAGGTCCGCGCGCCGGTGCAGCAGCGTCACCAACGCGCCTCCGCGCGCCAGCCACACGGCGGCCTGACCGGCCGAGTTTCCTCCGCCGACCACCGCGACCCGGCGCGCCGCGCACAGCTGTCCCTCGAGCGGACCGGCGGCGTAGAAGACGCTCGTGCCCTCGTAACGTTCGAGGCCGGCGACCGGCAGACGCCGGTACTGGGCGCCCGTCGCGAGCAGCACCGCGCTCGCGATCACCTCGTTGCCGTCCTCGAGCCTGACGAGGTGGCGCGCGACCCCCGGCTCGAGTGACTGGGCGCGGTAGGGGGTGGCGATACGGGCGCGAAACTTACGCGCCTGCGTGATCGCGCGGCTGGCCAGTTCGGTGCCGCTGATACCCGCCGGGAAGCCGAGATAGTTCTCGATCCGGCGCGACGTCCCGGCCTGGCCGCCCAGCACCGTGCTCTCGACCACCAACGTGTCGAGCCCCTCCGAGGCACCGTACACGGCGGCACCCAGCCCGGCGGGCCCGCCCCCGACGATCAACAGGTCGACCTCCTCGCGCGGCGCGAGCTCGAGCCCGACTCCGAGCGCGCGCCAGAGCTCGCCGTTGCTCGGGTTGCGCAGCTCGGCGCCGCCCGGCAGACGCACGAGCGGCAGCTGCGCCGGGTCGGGCGTGGACACGCCGCCGGCGGTCCCGTTGCCGGCGCCGCCCGGTCGGTGATCGCTCGCGCTCCCGTTGCCGGCGCCGCCCGGCCCGTCCTCGTCCGCGGGATCGATCCAGGTATGGGGAAGCCGCTGCGTGCGCGCGAACTCGAGCAGCCTCCGCGTGTCCGGATTTGCGCGCGCGCCAACGATCTGAAAGCCGATCCCTTCGCGCTGCTGGAGCAGCTCGCGGCGCTCCACGAACGCGGTCAGGAGCAGCTCCGACAGCGCGGCGTCCTCGAACAGCAGCTGGCGCAGCACTTCGCGATCGACAGCGATGTAGCGCATCGGCTTGGTGGCGACGGCGGTGAGGAACACCGTCTGCCCGGACAGCAGGTTCACCTCGCCGAGAAAGCCCGAAGCGCCGTGGCGCACGATCTCGCCCCCGCCGCCGTCGAGCACGGCCGCCTCGCCCTCGAGGATCGCGATGAACGGATAGCTCTCGTCGCCGATCTGAAACAGCACATCGCCGACCTCGGCGCTGCGCTCCTCGCCGTGCTCGCGAAGCAGCGCGAGCTGCGAGCTGGAGAGGATGCGAGTCATCAGCCCGGGCATCTGATCAGAGCCTCGTGGAGCAGCAGCAGAGGGACATCTGGAGAACTCAGACTAGACGGTCGGCGCGGGCGCCCAGGGTCGTGCGCCGGGACTCAGGCGTGCGCCGGGCTCATGAGCGCCGCTCTTCCAGCAGCGTCTCGAGGCGCTCGAGCGCCACCGGCGGCCCGGCCGCGATCAGCACGTCGCCCGCCAGCAAACCGGTCTCGCCCGGTGGCTGCGGCTCGAACTGCGCTCCACGACGCAATCCGACGATGATCAAGCCGCCGCGGATGTCGGCGACCGTCTTGCCCACCCCGTCGCAGGTCTCGGCGACCTCGATCTCCTCCAGGCGGTACTGCAAGTCGACATCCACCACGCCGCTCAGCTGGCGATGCAGCGCGAGCCGGGCCATCTCGGTGCCGCTCGCCTTGTACGGCGAGATCACGCGGTCGGCGCCGGCGCGCTTGAGCTTCTTCTCGGTGTCCTCGAGCCCGGCTCTGGCGACGATCGTGATGTCGGCTCTCAGCTCGCGTGCGGTCAGCGTGATGAACACGTTGTTGGCGTCCGAGTCGGCGCACACGATGATCGCGCGCGCGTGCTCGATGCCGGCCGCCTCGAGCACGCCGTCCTCGGCGGCGTCCCCTGCGATGAACGAGATGTCCAGGCCCTCCGCCAGCAGCCGGTTCTCGGAGTCGGGGTCCACGACCACGCAGGCCGCGCGCGCGGCGCGCAGGTCGCGCGCCACCTGGCGCCCGACGCGGCCGAAGCCGCAGATGATGTGGTGGTCGTGCAGTGAGTCGATCACTTTCTGCCTGCGCCGCAGCGCCAGCAGGTCCGCGAGGTGGCCCGCGACGAACAGCTCGGCGACGGTCGCCAGAGCGTAGAAGAGCGTGCCGACTCCCAGCACGATCAGCCCCACCTGCACGATCTGGCCGAACGTGCTCTGCGGCTGCGGAAAGCCCCCGACCGTCGCGGCCGTGTCGAGCGCCCAGCGAAACGCGTACCAGAAGCCGACGCCTTCGCTGAGCGCCAGCCCGAGCGCGCCGAGCAGCAGCAATGCGAGCGCGATCGAGCCGAGCACGGCCACGCGCCGTCCGAACTTCGCCAGCTGGTGGCGGGTCGCCGCGTTCGCGCGTGCGCGGTAGGCCTGGCGGTCCGAGTCGGTCAAGCTGTTGGCTCGACCAGCCGGTTGAACGCCTGCTCGCGGCCGCCGCCGCCCGCCGCGCCGAGCGGCCGCTCATGGCCGGTCGCCCGGGTAGAGGAGCCAGACATGTCCGGCTGAGGGTAGAGCGTGCTACATGACGACGTGACGCCGGCGAGCGGCGGCGCAGACCTCGGTCCGCGCCGCCGGTCGCTGTGCGCTGCCGCTACTTGCAGAGTTCGCTTGGTGGCGTCGGTTCTGACGCCAGCTTCTTCGAGTCTTCGATCAACGCGTCCGCCTTGGCGGTGAGCGCTTTCGCTTCGGATGGCGATACCGCGGCCTTGCCGGTCTCGGCTTCCTGCAGGATCGAAAGCGCCCGCGAGACGAGCGCCGAGCGTTCATTGGCGCAGGTCTGAAGCTGTGAGTCCATTTCCTCATACCCAGCTTCATCGGGGGTTTCGCTCTTGATCGCGCTCGTGTCTGCGTTCAGCGTGTTCATCCCGAATTCGCCGAACGGCGCGTCCAACTGCTTGAGCGCTACGGCGAGCTCTTCGAACGCAGCGCGCTCCGCACCTGTGCGCAGCGTCGAGGGGAGCGCCGACTTCCGCAGGATCGGGATGATCGCGCGGCCGTCCCAGTCGTAGTCATCATCGAGGCCGAGCAGCGTCATCAACGTCGGACGCGCGTCGGTGTGGTCGGTCCAGATCGTCGAGTTTTCGCCCAGCTTCCTGATTCCCGACCCGACCCAGCCCTGCCACGTGTTGGCGATTTCAGGCTGGACGTCGCCGTGGTTCCACGCGTACGCTTCTTCCTGCACGGGGCACCCGGGACCTTCACCGTAGGCCGGTGTGCGACCCTCTGCGCTGCCCACCTTGGTGCACTTGCCCTCGAAGTAGAACGCGGGGTTTCCGAACAGCGTGAACGTCGGTTCCCGGTTCGGGTCGGAGTTGACCATGTGCAGGATGTGCTCCTCGGTCTCATCCGCGACGTTGACCGAGATCGGTTCACTTTCGTTGTGGATCGGGTCGAATGCGCTTGCACCGCTGATCGCCCGCTCCAGCGCGCGCACCGACGGTTCGTCCGGGCCCGGACGAGTACCGGACGGGCTCGTCTGGTTGGGCACGACGATCGCCGGGGCGTCGTCGTCGTCGAAACCGAATTTGGTTTTGATGCCGTTCGTGGATTCGACCAGCGAGGGCAGGCCGAGGTCGACCTCGCCCTCGTTGCGTTTGAATTCCGATGTCCCGTATTTCGCGCCGCCGGCCTCTTCGGTGTCGTACTGGCACGGTTCGGTGACGCCGTTACAACCTTCGTTCAGCGGCGGACCGCCGTCGTAGTGATCGCCCTCGTCGACCGTGAACAGGAACACCGTGTTTCGCTTGGTGATCCCGTGTTGTTTGAGGCGGTGGAAGAAGGCTTCAAAGGCCGCGTTGTACTCACGCAGCTGCGCCTCGTGGCCGGCCTCGCCGGGGCCGAAGGCATTGCCGTGGTTTACGTAGTACTGGTCGTCGTGAACGTCAGAGATGTAGGTATAGGTCACCGGAACGCCGGCTTCCTGGATGGCTGCCGTGTAGCCGAGCGCGTTGTTCGCCTCCATGCCGTCGAAGCCCGGAAAGCCCGGATTGAGCTTTTCATCGAGGATCTCGGTGGTCGGCGTCGTGCCGGGCGTGTAGGTGCTCGGTGGCGGCGTCGTCTCGGCGCCCACGTTGCCCGGATCGGGCGCGGGGTGCCGCCCGTTGTTGGTCGCATTCGGGGCGAACACGTCGTACACCGGCGGCGCAAGCCAGTTGCCTTCCGGCGGCGGCGTGTCGCCTGGCGGCGTGAAGCTTTCGGGCTCCGACTGGTCGGGTTTACCGGTCAACAGCGGGTTCACATTGACCGCCCCAAACAGCGCGTTATAGCCGGTGTAGCCGTTCGGCTCGTCGGGCAGCGCGTCCGGCTCGCCGCCATTGGCCGAGGAGCACCGTCCCCCCGTTTCACTTTCGGCCTGCGAGCAGTGGATCGCGAGTCCCTCGAAGTCGGCTTCTCCGAGACCGGAGCCGGCTTCGTTGTACTGTTCGTAGGCCGTGTTGTAGGACCAGTTGCCGAATTCGTACTGCGACGAGGACGCGCCGTACACGTTGCTGATGTCCGACGTGTCGTTCTCGAACTCCATGTCGGCCGAGCCGACGCCCGCGAAGTCGCAGCCCACGCGGGTGAACGCGACCCACGGAGCCGGCGTGTTGACGCCGTCCGGGTTCGATTCGCTCGGTGGCTGATTGATCAGCGTGTACAGCGGATCCTCGCTGCTGGTCGGGTCGGTCCAGTACTTGAACGCCGAGCTGTCGCTGGTTCCGGGCACGTCGGCGTAGCTGGCGCTGTTATGAGTGCCGGTCTGTTCGGAGTCCAGGTACGGGTAGGTGTTGGCGACCCCGAGGCCGTTCTCAGAGGGGTACAGCCCGGTCTCAGTGCTGACGATCCCATCTGCCGTGTGCGAGATCAGCACCGTGTGGTCGTTGCTGAGCAGCGTCCCGTTGTCCTTCATGAAGTTGTCCAGGGCCGGGATCTGTTCGATGTCCGATGCCACGTTCGGGTTGTCGCGCCTGAGGTGGACGTTGTCGAACTGGACGATGATCACGTGCTTGACGTGCCCGTTCGGCCCGAGCGCGCAGCTTGACGCCGGCGCGGCCGAGGCGGAGCCTGGCGGTATCGCCGCGAATCCGCCCACAGACAGGGCCGCACAGCACGCCAGTGCGACCTTCTTCGAAGATGCCCACCACACTCCCATCGCACGCTCCTTTACTCGATCTGTAAACAAGAGACACCCGCGGCGCGAGCCTAGATCGGGCCGCGGGCCGCTGGCGTGACCGAACTGTTGGGCAGGCGTAACCAGATGGTGAACGCGAGCAGGTGTCTCCTGACGATCGGCGACCGCTGCGCGACCTGAGGATCCCGGCGGTTGTAAAACGCCGGCGACGCGACGGCGGTAAACGAGCGGTGCGTTGCGAACGAGCCGCTCCCGCCGTCATCAGGTTGCCGGCGGGAGCGGGAATAGGGCAGGCCGTTCGCTACTTGGTGATCTTGATGATCCGCTCCATGCCGAGCCGCGTGTGGTCACGACCGTCCTGGGTCTGCATGAAGCACAACTGGACGTAGGTGCCCGGTTTGGCGGTGATCGTCTCCTGCTGGTAGGCGCCGTGCGACAGCGGCCCGGCGAAGGCCGCGGGCGGTCCGCTGATCAGCTTTTCGAATGCCTTTTCCTTGCCAGCCAGCAGGTACTTGACGGCCTGCTGGGCGGCCTTCATGTTCTTGACCGGCGCGGCGAAGTCCATGTGCACCAGGAAGCCTTCGTTTTCGAAGCGCACCAGCTCGCCGTCGTGGAGCGTGCTCGGGCCGCGGAATCCGAACTCGATCGAGCGGATCGTCGCTTCCGGAGCCGGGAGCGACGCCGGAGCCTTCGCGGCGGTCACCTTGAAGGACGTGGCCAGCTTCGGTTCCCCTTCGCCGATCCCGAGCAGCACCAGATACTGTCCCGCTGCCAGGTTGGTCTGCGTTTCGCCCCGCTGCCCGGAGGCGACTTCGGCGTCGAACACGATCGAGCCGAGCGCGGCCGAGTTGTTCGGATCGCCCTTGCCCTTCCCTTCGCGGAGATAGGCTTCGGCTTCGGCGACGCTGACGCCCGGCTTCAGCAGGAACAGGATCAGCGACCCTTCCTTGACGCCGGTGGCCGACGAGACGACGTTGGCGCCACCCGATTCGAGCGGCCCGGTCACGGTCGCCGTGGTCGGTGTGACCGCGATCGAGATGGTGGGCAGCGACGCGGCCTGGGCGGCGCCCGCGGACGCGAAGCCGCTTGCCGCCAGGGCCGCGGCGACCAACGCGCCCAAGAGCGGAAGACGGCTTTGCCGACGCGACATACGAGTGTCCTTTCCTTGAGACTTAGGTAACCGGGGCGTCAGCCCCGGCGCGTTCAGGACGCGACAGCATAGCCAGCCCCTCGGTCGGCACCGTGCGGCGTGCCGGGCCGGCCTGACGGCGCGAGCGGCCGGTGGGCGCGCGATAGTGGTGGCCGCGAGCGAGGCCTTCCTCCGTCGGGCCCGCATGCACAATGTCCCGCCTGCGACGTTTCATGCCCATAGCCTGCGCCGCGCCGGCGCCCTGCATCGCGCTCGCGGCCGTGCTGGCGCTGGGCGGCTGTGGCGCTGGCAACGATCGCGCCGGCGGCCTGCCGGCGGGCCGCACGAGCGCCGCGCTCGCGAGCGGCTGTCCCGGCGCCGATCCTTGCCCGTACCGCTCGGTGTCGATCATCGGGGCGCGCGGGGAAGGCGTGCTGCGCTTTCCCGAGGCGCTCGCGCTCGCTCCGCAAGGCGACGTGTACGTAGCCGACCAGTACAGCTATGTGGTGCAGCGGTTCACCGCCCACGGACGCTTCCTCGGTCAGTGGGGCTCCCACGGCGCGGGCCCGGGGCAGTTCGGGGCGGTCAGCTCGCTCGCCGTGAGCCCCGCCGGCGACGTCTATCTCGTCGATGCAGAACACGATCGCGTGGAGGAGCTCACCCCGGAAGGCCGCTTCGTGCGTGCTTGGGGCAGCCCCGGATCCGGCCTCGGGCAGTTCGACTTCGGGCCGGGCGGGCTGGGCGTCCCACCGGGGGGCGCGATCGCCGTGGCCGGCAGCCACGTGTTCGTGTCCGACACGGGCAACGACCGCATCGAGCGTTTCACGCTCCAGGGCACCGAACCGCTCGCGTGGGGCAGGCGCGGTCACGGCCCGGGCCAGCTCGAGGACCCCAGGGGCCTGGCGGCACGCGGCCGGGCGCTGTACGTGGCCGACGACGGCGACAACCGCATCGAGGAGTTCGACGTCAACGGCCGCTTCATCCGGCAGGAGGGCACGTTCGGCGCCGGGCCAGGCCAGTTCGCCGACCCGTTCGACGTCGCCGTCGGCCCGCGCGGCCACGTCTACGTCGCGGACGACAACAACCATCGCGTGGTCCAGCTCACGGCGCGGCTGCATTACGTGAACTCGCTCGAACTGGAGGCGGCACAGGCCGAAAGCGCCGGACTGCACCCCAACCTCGGCAGCGAGCAGGTCAGCTATCCGAGGGCGCTGGTCGTGGCGCCGGGAGACGCCATCTACGTCGCCGAGGCGGCCGGCAACCGCATCTTCGTGTTCGGCGGCAACGGCCAGCTGTTTGCCACCTGGGGCATCTCGGGGCGCGCCTACGGCCAGTTCATGCTGCCGCGCGACGTGGCCGTGGGGCCGACGGGCGACGCGCTCGTGGCCGACACGCTCGGCGGGCGCATCCAGATCTTCAACGGCCCCTTCAGCGACGCCCCCTTCGGCTATCGCGGGAGCTTCCGCGGCGGTGGGGGGGTCATCGGCAAGCACCTGTTCAAGCCGGTCGCGCTCGCGCGCGCTGCCGACGGCTCGCTGTGGGTGACCGACCAGGAAAACAACCTCCTGCGCCACCTGGGCCCCGACGGCGAACTGCTCGGGACGCTCGGCGCCGGCCCTGCCGGCGCCCCCGGCAGCCTGCGCGACCCGGGCGGCGTCGCGATCGGGCGCGGCGGCGACATCTACGTGGCGGACACCGGCGCGGACCACGTCGAGCGCTACTCCCGCGGCGGCGTCCCGCTCGGCTTCTGGGGAGGAGAGGGCTCGGCTCCCGGCCTGTTTCACGGCCCGATCGCGCTCGCGGCCGCGCGCGGGGGCGACGTATACGTGGCCGACCGCGGCAACGATCGCATCGAGAAGTTCACGGCCACCGGCCGTTTCCTGGGCATGTGGGGAGCGCCGGGACAGGCCCCGGGCCAGTTTCGTGGGCCCGAAGGCATCGCCGTCGATGAGCCCGGACACGTGTTCGTGTCCGACACCGGCAACGATCGCATCCAGGAGTTCAACGCGCACGGACGCTTCCTGCGCCAGTGGGGCGCACCCGGCGCCCAGCCCGGCGAGCTCAGCGGCCCGGCGGGCATGTCGATCGGCTGCGACGGCGCGCTGCTGGTCGCCGACACCGACAACAACCGCGTGCAGCGCTTCGGCGGCGTCGCGCGCGCGCGCCACTGCACGCCGCCGCCCGGCGAATGAGGCAGCGGCTCGACCCGCCCCGGTCTTGACAGCATCGTCAAGGTGTAGAGGTGACGGCGGCGAAGCAATCCGGAGGCGGTGTGACGGCGGCGAGCCCGCCGGCGAAGCGATCAGGAGGCGACCCAGGTGCAGCTCGAGGACACGACGCAGTCTGACGTTCCGAGGAAGCTCGACGGCATTCACCACATCACGTGCATCACCGCCGACGCTCAGCAGAACGTCGACTTCTACGCGCGCGTGCTTGGCCTGCGGCTCGTCAAGAAGACCGTCAACTTCGACGCCCCCGACGTCTACCACCTCTATTACGGCGACGAGACCGGCGCGCCGGGATCGATCCTGACGTTCTTCGAGTTTCCGGGCGCGGCACCGGGCCGGGCGGGGGCGGGGATGATCCACACCTTGCGCTGGCGCCTGGCGTCCGAGCAGTCGCTCGAGTTCTGGCGCGAGCGCATGGCCCGCGAGGGCGTCGAGCTCGTGTCCGGCGCCGAGCAAGGCGCGCTGCGCCTGCGCGACCCCGAGGGCCTCGGGCTCGAGCTGGCGATCGACGAGAGCGGCGACCCGCCCCTGGCGGCGCAGGCCCGGGACATCCCGGCCGAGCATGCGCTGCTCGGCTTCGACGGCGTCCGCGTCTACGGACTGGAGCGCGATCGTGAGCACCGGCTGTTGACCGAGACGATGGGGTTCACGATGGCGGGCCCCGGGGACTACGCGCTGGCAGGCGGGCGGCGCCGTGCGAGCTACCGCTACGACGAGCCGCCACCGGCGGGTGGCCTGCAGGGCGCAGGCACCGTGCACCACATCGCCTGGTGCGATCGCGATGACGATCACGAGCGCTGGCGCGAGCGCCTGACCGCCGCCGGCGCCGGCGCCACGGCGATCATCGACCGCCAATACTTTTTGAGCATCTACTTCCGCGAGCCACGCGGGGTGCTGTTCGAGCTGGCCACGCCCAGCCCGGGCTTCGCCATCGATGAGGACCCCCAGCATCTCGGCGAGCAGCTGCGCCTGCCGCCGCAATACGAGCAGCTGCGCGAGCGCCTCGAACGAACGTTGACCCCGCTGGCCAATCCGCGTGCGAGCGCCACCGTCTGACCGCGTTGCTCGGTCTGGGCGATGCGCGTAAGGCGCCCGGAGGAGGAGACGAACATGAGCTACGAGACGCTGCTCTACACGGCCGACGGCGCGATCGCCACGATCACGCTGAATCGCCCGGACCAGCTCAACGCGATCGTGCCGGCGATGAGCGATGAGCTCCAGCACGCGGTTCACCGGGCGATCCGCGACAACGAGGTCAAGGTGATCGTCCTGCGCGGCGCCGGACGCGCGTTCTGCGCGGGCTTTGACTTCTCGGGCGGCTTTCACCAGTGGGACGAGGGCCTCACGACCGACGGAGCGTGGGACCCCGGCAAGGACTTCATGATGACCACCAGCTCGACGACCGGTGCGGTGCCCCGGTTCATGAGCCTGTGGCGCTCGCCCAAGCCGGTGATCGCCCAGGTGCACGGGTGGTGCGTCGGTGGCGGCAGCGACATGGCGCTGTGTGCGGACCTCGTGATAGCGAGCGAGGATGCTCGCATCGGCACGCCCTACTCGCGCGTGTGGGGCTGCTACCTCAGCGGCATGTGGATCTACAGGCTCGGGCTCACAAGGGCCAAGGAGTACGCGCTCACGGGCAAGCCGCTGTCCGGGGCGCAGGCGGCGGCGGTGGGCCTGATCAACGCGGCCGTCCCGTTTGACTCGCTCGAGCAGGAGGTGCAGGCGCAGGCGCAGCGGCTCGCCGAGATCCCGCTGTCGCAGCTCGCGGCGATGAAGCTGGTCGTCAACCAGGCCTACGAGAACATGGGCCTGGCCGCGACCCAAACGCTCGGCTCGATTCTCGATGGCCTGATGCGAAACACCGCGGATGGCCGTCGCTTCGTCGAGCAGGCCGAGCGCGAGGGCGTGCCCGCGGCGGTCGCTGCGCGCGACGGTCCGTTCGCAGACTACGGTCAGGCGCCGGCTGCGCAGCGCCCGAACCCCGCGCACGTGATCGATCCCGACTCGCAGCCGCGGCCCAGTCGTGCTTAGATTCAGGCGGCCGCACTCAGCGACAAACCCATAGATGGGCAGCACGCGCCCGTAGCTCAGTGGTCAACGGTTCTCTTCGGGGAGCCAAAGAGCAGCGGTCTTTCAAGCCGCAGGCCGCGGGTTCGATTCCCGCCGGGCGCACTGATCACCCTCGCGCCGCGTCGCGATGCGAGGCTCGCGCCGTTTGCGGCCGCGCGCGAGCTCGGTGCCCGCGCTCGCGTGCTCCATTTCGTACAACGGACCGCTCTGCCCACGGTCCGCCACGTACCATTTGTCAATGACCGACGCGGCCAGTTGACAAAGCTTCGGTGGTTGGTATTGACATGCTGAGTAATGTGTGATTTATATGTCAGTACGGGAATAGCACACTCAGGTGCAGGGTTTCGCGCGGGGGCGCGGCTCGGGGCCAGGTGACACGCGCTGCGGGTCGCCACGCGGAAGTCGACCGAGCCTCGCGAGGGACCGACCGAAGAAGACGCGGTAGAGGAGGGTGAAGATGCGACACGGCATTGCCGTCGCTTGTCTGTGCCTGTCGCGCGATTGTTGGTAGTCGGGGTCGATCCGGTCCGGAGCGTCCGCGTGGCGCTCTGGGCCCGGGTCGTAAGCAGGGAGGGTAAACAGATGAGGTTCCAGTTCTGTGTGCAGGAGCGCATGCTGCGCTCCCTGCACGGACGTTGGCCGTACCGCCGTTCGCACTGCAGACACGACCTTCACTGGCTGCTGCAGATCCGCCCACGTAGGACGCTCTGCGTGAGCGCGCGCCGGCACCCGTTGGGCTGCCTGCCGGCTCGGCGACGACGACCACAGGTGGGCTAGGGTCTCACGACCCCAGGGTCGGATCGCGGACGCGAGCGGGGGAGGTGGGGCTCCCCGCTCGCGGGCAGGCAGCGCGCGCGCGCAGTCTCTAGGATCGAAGCGTGCCCGCGCAGGACATAGAGGGACTGTCGATCGACACCATTCGCGGGCTCGCGATGGACGCGGTCCAGAAGGCCGATTCCGGCCATCCGGGGACCGCGATGGCGCTGGCTCCGCTGGGATACGTGCTGTTCGAGCGCTTCCTGCGGGCCGATCCGCAGGAGCCGCACTGGCCCGCGCGCGACCGCTTCGTGCTGAGCGCAGGGCACGCCTGCGTGCTGCAGTACTCGCTGCTGCACCTGTGCGGCTACGATCTCACCCTCGAGGACCTCCGCCAGTTCCGTCAGTGGGCCTCGCGCACGCCGGGGCACCCGGAGCGCGGGCGTACTCCCGGCATCGAGCTCACGACCGGGCCGCTCGGCCAAGGCTTCGCCAACGCCGTCGGGATGGCGCTCACCGAGCGGTTCCTGGCCGAGCGCTTCAACCGGCCGGGCAGCGAGCTGGTCGATCACCACACCTACGTGATCTGCTCGGACGGCGACATGATGGAGGGAATCAGCCAGGAAGCAGCGTCGATCGCGGGCAACTTCGCGCTGTCGAAGCTGATCGTCTGCTACGACGACAACCGCATCACGATCGACGGCACCACCGCGCTGTCGTTCGACGCCGAGGACCACAGCGCGCGACTCGCGGCCGACGGCTGGCACATCCAGCGCGTCGAGGACTCCGAGGATCTCGCGGCGATCACCGCGGCGATCAGCCTCGCCCGCGACGAACGCGAGCGCCCGTCGTTCATCTCGATTCGCTCGCACATCGCCTATCCGGCGCCGCACGCGATCGACACCGCCAAGGCGCACGGATCGGCACTCGGCGAGCAGGAGGTGCGTGCCACCAAGGAGGTCATGGGCTTCGACCCCGATCGCCACTTCTGGGTAGACGAGCGCGTCTACGAGCACATGTCGCTGCGCGAGCGCGGCGCCGCGACGCGCCAGGCGTGGGCCGAGCAGAAGCTCGCGCCCTGGCGCGAGCGCTTCCCGGGGCTGGCAGCCGACTGGGATCGCGCGTGGCGCGGCGAGCTGCGCGACGGCTGGCGCGATGCGCTGCCGAGCTTCGCAGCGGGCACGCAGATCGCTACGCGCTCAGCCGGGCAGAAGACGATGGCGGCGTTCTCGCAATACGCGCCGAGCACGCTCGGCGGAGCGGCCGACCTGGTCGAGTCAACCAAGACGCTGTTCGAGGGCGCCGGCGAGTTCTCGAGCGTCCACTCCGGGCGCAACGTCCCGTTCGGGATCCGCGAGCACGCGATGGGCGCGATCGTCAACGGCGCGGCCGCACACGGCGGGATCGTCAAGCCCTACGGCTCGACCTTCTTGGTGTTCTCCGACTACATGCGCGGCAGCGTGCGGCTGTCGGCGCTGATGGGGCTTGGGGTCGTGTGGGTATGGACGCACGACTCGATCGGGCTCGGTGAGGATGGCCCGACGCACCAGCCGGTGGAGCACTACGCGGCGCTGCGTGCGATCCCGAACCTGTGGGTGATCCGCCCGGCCGACGCCAATGAGACGATGCAGGCTTGGCGGGTCGCGCTCGAACGCGAGGGCGGCCCGGTGGCCCTGCTGTTCTCCAGGCAGACCACGCCGGTGTTCGATCGCCCCGGCGATCGTCTGGCGGACGCCAGCGAGCTCGAGCGCGGCGGCTACGTGCTGTGGGACGCGGGAGCGGGCGGCGATGAGCCCGACCTGGTCCTGATCTCGACCGGCACCGAGGTGGCGCCGACGCTCGAGGCCGCGCGCACGCTGGCGGGTGAGGGTACGCGCACGCGGGTGGTGTCGATGCCGTGCATGGAGCTGTTCGAAGCGCAGTCACCCGAGTATCGCGACGAGGTGCTCCCGCCCGGAACGGCCCGCCTCGCGGTCGAGCCGGGAGCGAGCATGAGCTGGTGGCGCTGGGTGGGCGATCGCGGCGACGTGCTCGGGCTCGATCGCTTTGGGGCATCCGCGCCGGGCCAGCGCGTGCTGGCCGAGCTGGGCTTCAGCGCCGAGAACATCGCCGCCCGGGCGCGCGCTGTGCTCGAGCGTGCAGGACAGGTCGCGAGCTAGCGCGGGCAGGATATGAGCTTGGCTTCAGGGGTAAGCGGGAGGCGAGCGAGCAAGGGCCGGCAGGCACAGCGAGACACAGCTCCTGCCGGCGGTCACGCGAGAACCGAGCGGTAAGGAGATGAGCTGACATGGCCACCGAGAAGAAGTCGTCGCCTGGGGCGGGCTCACCGCTGCAGCGGGTAT